>JABTTV010000001.1:0-2400000 GCA_015075725.1 Anaerolineales bacterium
TGAGCCCAGTCACCCCGTTCCACCGCGATCCGCGGGAAAAAACCGAGCGCTTGTCCGCTTTCGCCCTCCCCATTTCGGTTTTTCGACAGTCTCGTTGATACTGTCGAATAAGCGAAGAAAACCCGGGCGCTTGTCCGCTTTCGCCCTCCCCAGTTCGGTTTTTCGACAGTCTCGTTGGGCGGCTCTGAAGTTTTCAATATTTTTGTCGGGAATTTGGAGGTAAAAAGTATGAAGATCGTCGTTATTGGTGGAAGCGGGCTTATCGGAACAAAGCTCGTACAGAAACTACACATGCGCGGTCATGAAACGATCGCCGCCTCTCCTTCTTCGGGTGTCAACACAATCACTGGAGCAGGATTAGACAAAGTATTGATGGATATTGAGGTTGTCATTGATGTTACAAACTCGCGGTCATTTGGGGATACAGCGATAATGAATTTTTTCGAGACATCGACCCGTAATCTCCTGACCGCCGAAGCAGCCGCTAATGTTAAACATCATGTCATCCTATCGGTTGCTGGCGCCAACCGCATGCCAGATAGCGGCTATATGCGTGCGAAGGTTGCTCAAGAAAATCTGGTACGTTCCTCTGCCAAGCCCTTTGCCATCTTGCGCGCAACTCAGTTCTTTGAATTCCTCGGAGTTATCGCAAACGCCAGTACCAATCAAGACATGGTGCGCTTGCCGCCAGCCTTCGTTCAGCCAGTTGCAGCAGTTGATGTTGCTGAAGCATTGGCTGACATTGCCGTCAGTCCACCAGCGAACAACATCATTGAACTTGCTGGTCCTGAACGTTTCCGCCTCGATGAATTAATACAACGATACTTAGCTTCTATCCAAGATCCACGAGAAGTGACAACTGACCCATATGCACGATACTTTGGAGCAAAATTGGATGAACTGACATTATTACCCACCGATAACGCGCGAATTTGCTCTACGCGTTTTGAACAATGGCTTGACCACGATGGTGATGTGCTGGACACGAAATCCTGATATCTGTATAGGGATAAAATAGCCGCTCAACAAATCGTGCAGTGGATTGGCGGGATTCTGCGCGATTTACATGCATTTTCTGGCTTCAGATTTTTCCTGCTCCCACCTGTGCCTGCGGCAAGGTGCAGGCAAGCCTTGTCCACACGCAGGTCCAGAATCTAGTTAATTTCCTTCTTGACGATATAGAACGTAAGTTCTATACTTTCATAAAGGAGAATACTCATGACAAAAACGATTGTTTCATCTAAAAGCAAATCCATGCAAAACGCCACTTCGGTAAAAGAGTTTGTTGCTTCACTTGATGAGCAAACCCTAAAAGATAGCAAAGCGTTAATTGAAATTATGCAGAAAATCAGTGGGAGTAAGCCCAAGTTGTGGAATGTCGGCACAATCGGATTTGACACATACCATTACAGATACGACAGCGGGCGTGAAGGTGACAATTTTATTATTGGCTTTTATCCAAGAAAAGGTAGGATAACCGTCTACCTGATGGACGGCACAGCGCGCTACTCCGGATTGCTGGCTAAGTTAGGTAAGCACACTACTACTGGGTACTGTGTTTATATCAAGCAACTTGGCGATGTGGAACTGCCAATCCTTGAGAAAATCTTGAAAAAGTCATATGAGAATATAAAATCGCAGGATGGGCATATCAACCGAATATTATGGAAGGCTGAAGAATAGGTATTTTCGCCTTACTTTATATGCGTTCTCAGTGAACGCGCCTAACAAAGCATGTACCCCGTCTCCACTCCGCGGGGCGAACGGACTCTGCGATGCTTCGCGAACGCAATATCCCTTCGTACCCATTCTGGGCATAAACGACACAAATCCGTTGGGCATTTGCCTTCTAAACTCAGTATACATATGATCGCAATCGGTTTTCTTGCAGACCATCTCGATACCATACCCACATTGACAAAATGGTTCCGTGACCAATGGCCGGATTATTATGCGAACTGGTCAGACGAAGAGATGATGCAGGACTTTCTTGAAGGTCTTTCCCGCAACAGTCTCCCCTCCCGGCTTGTTGCATTTGAGTCCAATGAGCTTGTTGGTACGATTATCCTACGGGAAAGCGGAACGGAAACATTGCAGGGCGCCAGCCTGAATTAGGCGGTTTATATGCCGTGGAGCCTTTTCGAGGTCGTGGCATTGGCACAGAATTGGTTCGAGCGGGCATGAAATTAGCTCGTGAGCAGGGATATGCAGCGGTCTCTGCAACAACCGTTTCAGCAGCGGGTATCCTGGAACGGCTAGGCTGGGAGTTTATCAAACCGGTCATTCATGAAGATGGAGAAGTTATATTGTATCAATGTAAACTATAAGCACAGCCTGCATTCCGTCTCCGCTGCGACTCTCACTTTATGTATAATATGGCTGGACGATCCAGTCCCATCAAATTGATCAAGGATAAAAAAAAGATGAAACACCAATCTGCGCTCGTATGGCTTCTCCCGCCGATTTTCATTCTTTCCCTGGTCGCTGCAGGCGCGGGTCTTTTCCATCAAAGCCCGGGCGAGGCGTTTTCATATACGAACCATCGTGAAGAGACGGTGACTATCAACGGACAGGGTTTGTATTACTACGACACTGTAAGTTCGGCTGCCCAAATGCAGGGGAACGATCTGGTAACGCTGGTGGTGGGCCTGCCGTTATTGGCGATCTCCGCCTTTTTTGCCTTTCGGGGCTCCCTGCGCGGGCAATTGCTCTTGACAGGCACTCTTGGCTTCCTTCTTTATACCTACATGTCAATGGCCACTTTGGCATCCTACAATTCATTGTTTTTGGCATACACAGCCATATTTGCATTGAGCCTTTATGCATTCATCCTGTGCATGATGTCTTTTGACCTAAATACACTCCCACAGGCTTTTTCCGGGAAATTACCGTACAAATGGATCGTGGGGTTAATGTTCGTGGTCGGAAGTTTTCTATTGCTCGCCTGGCTGGGTCGCATCGTGCCTCCGCTGATTCAAGATCAAACCCCGGTTTTGGATAATACAACCACCCTGGTCATACAGTTCATGGATTTGGGATTGATCGTGCCTCTGGCATTTCTCGGCGGATTTCTCCTGCTTCGTCGCAGCGCCTGGGGTTACCTATTAAGCTCCATCATGCTGACAAAAGGCGTCACATTGGGGTTGGGCGTCAGCGCGATGGCAATCAATATGGCGCGTGTGGGTGTACCGGATAGCCTTGGGATCATGATCCCCTTTCTAGTGATCACCATCTTGAACCTGGTGCTGGTGATCATCCTGCTCGGGAATGTCAGGCAGACCGGATGAAACCATCGCCGGAGGATGAGGGATAATGGAGGGGAGGAAAGGCTGGAATCAGGAAACAGTTTGGCGGTTCAAACTCCGCACATTTTTATTATGTCTTACCTTAAATGGAGCCAATCATCGAATGCCCCCGCCAACCAATTCCCACTATACCTGCGGTAAATTTCTGCGAATGACGTTCAACATCCCAAACGCCTTCGAGGCTCCCTGCACGACGCAGGTCAAAGGATTATCGACGAGATAGGCGGGAATGCCGAGGGATTTTGTGAGCAGCTTGTCGATCCCGCGCAGAAGCGCCCCCCCGCCGCATAACGCGACTCCGCGGTCGATGATATCCGAAACCAGTTCAGGCGGGGTCTTTTCCAGCACTTTGCGCCCCGATTCGACGATCTGCTTCAACGGCTCCTGCAGGGCTTCCACCATCTCGCCGGTGGTCAACGTGACCGGGCGCGGCAAACCAGTGACCTGGTCCTGTCCCTGCACTTCCATGCTGTTCTCTGTGTCTTGAGGAACAGCCGCCCCGATGCGCAGCTTCAACTGTTCGGCGGTGGGCTGACCGATCACCACGCCGTATTTTCGGCGCACATAATTGACAATGGCTTCGTCCAGGTCGATTCCACCCAACCGCAAAGTATCTGCCGAGACGATTCCGTACATCGCCATCACCGCGGCTTCCGTGCATCCGCCCCCAAGGGAGATGATCATATTTCCCGAAGGCGAGTTGATGGGCAGGTCGATCCCGATCGCGGCGGCAAGCGGCTGCTGGATGAGAAACGCCTCGCGACTCCCCGCTTCCATGACTGCTTCGTAAACCGCCCTGCGCTCCACACTGGTCACGCCGTATGGGACAGTGACCATCACGCGCGGGCGGAAGATTCGCATCGCCCCACTGGCGCGCTGGAGCAGGTAGGCAAGCAGGGTCTCGGTGATTTCGTAATCCGCGATCACACCGTTGCGGAGCGGACGCGCCACCTCGATGGTTTCGGTCGGCACCTTGCCGAGCATGTCACGCGCTTCGACTCCCGCCGCCACCATCTTCTGCTCTTCGATCGCGATGGCGACGATGGTAGGCTCCTCCAGCAACACATTGTTGTTGTCGGCAATGCGGGTGAACATGGTACCCAGGTCGATGCCCAGGTCTTTTGAGAACATCGCAAACAAGTGGATTAAATCTCCGGCAATCGCGGAGCGCCGGGCTTGCGGTAACGGCGCACAGCATCGAGACGCAGGTTCGCGCGGCGCAGGGCGGCTTCCATGACCTCGTAACGGTCCAGTTCGGCGGGCAGGCCCTTGGCCAGGTATTCCTCGGCGCGTTTCCTGGCGGCTTCCGCGCGGTCGATGTCGATCTCTTCGATATTTTCCGAACCCCGGTCTGCCAGAATGGTGACGATATCCGGCTGGATCTCGGCGACTCCGCCCGCGACCGTGAAGATATCCTCCCGCCCGCCCTTGCGGACCTTTATCACTCCGTACTTGAGCGTGGTCAGGACGGGGGCATGTTTGGGCAGGATGCCCATCTCCCCCGCCGCGCCGGGAATCACAACAATGTCCACGTCGCCGGTGAACACAGTGCGGTCTTGCGAAACGATCTCACAACGGATGGTCATAAAAGTTCTCCTGTGTCAGGTCTCAGGTGTCAGGTCGTGACGCCTGACAATGGAACACTTGACACAGATTAAGCCTTCGCCAGGATCTCCGCGCGTTCGCGCACATCTTCGATGGTGCCCGCCATCATGAAAGCCTGTTCGGGCAGGTCGTCGCATTTACCGTCGAGGATCTCGCGGAAACCGCGGACAGTATCCTTGATGGCGACATAGCGACCGGAGATACCCGTGAAGCGTTCCGCCACGAAGAACGGCTGTGAGAAGAAGCGTTCGATCTTGCGGGCGCGGGAGACGACAAGTTTGTCGTCTTCGGAGAGTTCGTCGATGCCGAGAATGGCGATGATGTCCTGCAAATCCTTGTAACGCTGGAGAACACGCTGTACTTCACGCGCCGTCCGGTAGTGCTCTTCGCCAACGATGTTTGGATCAAGAATTCGGGAGGTCGAGGCGAGTGGGTCCACAGCGGGATAAATACCCTTTTCAACGATGGAGCGTTCGAGCGCGATGGTCGCGTCCAGGTGGGTAAAAGTCGCCACTGGCGCGGGGTCGGAGTAATCGTCAGCAGGCACGTACACCGCCTGCATGGACGTGATCGAGCCGGTGCGCGTCGAAGTGATGCGCTCCTGCAATTCACCCATTTCAGTGGCAAGCGTGGGCTGATACCCCACCGCGGAAGGCATACGGCCAAGAAGCGCGGACACTTCGGAGCCTGACATCGAGAAGCGGAAGATGTTGTCGATGAAGAGCAGCACGTCCTTGCCCTGATCGCGGAAATATTCCGCCATCGAGAGCGCGGTCAGCGCAACGCGCAGGCGCACACCGGAAGGCTCGTTCATCTGACCGTATACCATCACGGTATCTTTCATCACGCCGTATTCGATCATTTCGCGGTACAAGCCGGTCCCTTCGCGGGTGCGTTCCCCCACGCCGGCGAACACAGAGTTGCCTTGATGAACCGAAGCCACCGAGCGGATGAGTTCCATGATAATAACGGTCTTGCCGGTTCCGGCGCCGCCGAAGATGCCGGTCTTGCCGCCCTTGGTAAAGGGAGCGATGAGGTCGATGACCTTGATGCCGGTTTCGAAGACTTCCACGCGGGTGGATTGTTCTTCGAACGCAGGCGCGGAGCGGTGAATTGGATAATACATCGAAGCGCTGACATCGCCCCGTTTATCGATGGCGTTGCCAAGCACATTGAAGATGCGGCCGAGGGTCGCGGGTCCCACCGGGACCGTGATCGGGGCGCCTGTCGAGCGAGCGGAGACTCCGCGCTGTAAGCCGTCGGTTGAGTCCATCGCCACGGTTCGCACCCAGTTCTCGCCGAGATGTTTCTGCACTTCGAGAACAAGCGGTTCCTTGTTTTCGCGGTCGACTGTAATTGCTTCGAAGAGTTCGGGGATCCCCCCATCCGGGAATTCGACATCCACGACACCGCCCAAGATTTGTACCACACGGCCGTTTGCATTTGCCATGATTGCTGCCTCCAGTTAGCTCGCGGCAAGCGCTTCCGCGCCGCCGACAATATCCAAAATATCGTTCGTGATCGTCTGCTGACGAACCTTGTTGTATACCAGTTGAAGCGCGCCGACAAGTTCCTTGGCGTTATCGGTCGCATTGCGCATGGCGATCATGCGGGCGGCATGTTCGCTCGCCTGCGATTCGAGGATCGCCTGATAGACCTGCAATGCAGTGAATCGCGGGATGATCGTATCCAGGAGCTCCCGTCCGTCCGGTTCATATTCATACGCCGCGGATGTGCTATTGTTCGTTTTGTGACCGAAATCCTCCACCAGCCCTTCGCCTTCGAGCTCAAGTGGAAGAAGTCTCTTCACCGTGGCGACCTGCCGCCCCATGTTGACGAAGTCGGTGTAGACGAGAAAGACTTCGTCCACGCCGCCTTTGTTGTATTCGTCCACGACCAGCCGCCCGATGGCGGAGACATCGTCGAAGTTCGGTGCGGCGGGCAGATTGCTGAAGTCCGCAATGACATCCTTCCGGCGGCGGAACAGCAGGTCCCTGCCTTTGCGCCCGACCGCAATGTATTTGACCGGGACATGGTAACGATCGAACTTCTGGGCGGTAAAACGGATCACATTGGAGTTATATGCGCCGGCCAATCCCCGGTCGCCTGTGATGACCACAGCCAAGGTGTTATTTACCGTAGCGCGCCGGGTAAGCAGGGGATGCAGGCTGTCGCGCCCCGGCTGTTCGGCAACATGACGCAAGACCTGCCACGCTTTTGTTGCGTAGGAGCGGGTCGCCATGACCGCATTGATCGCCTTGCGGACCTTGCTGGCGCTCACCGTTTCCAGCGCGCGCGTGACCTGTGAAATGTTCTTTACGCTTTTGATGCGAAGCCGCATCTCGCGGGCGGAAGCCATTTGTTTCGTCCTTTAGTCTGATAGTGGGTTAGCCGGTTAGTCGCAGTGTCAAGTAACCTGACCGTGCGACTATGCCACCCATCCCGCCTGGAAACCGTCGAGGGCTTTAAGCAAAGCGTTGCGGTTATCTTCGGTGATGGTCCTCTTCGCCACGATATCCTTGCCGATCTCGGGGTAGGAGGATTCGAGGTATCGGATCAGGTCCACCTGCCATTGCGCCATTTTGTCGAGCGGGACGTTATCGGCATAGCCGTTCGTCCCTGCAAAGATGACCATGACCTGGTCCTCGAATTCCATTGGAGAATACTGGGGCTGTTTGAGGATCTCCTGCATGCGCTGACCGCGGTTTAATTGCTGCTGGGTGGATTTATCCAGGTCGGATGCCATCAACGCAAACGCCGCGAGTTCGCGATAGGCCGCCATGTCAAGGCGCAAACGACCTGCGACCTGTTTCATGGCTTTGGTTTGGGCGTCGCCGCCCACACGCGAAACGGAGATACCCACGTTCACCGCCGGGCGGATGCCGGCATTGAACAGGTTGCCTTCGAGATAGATTTGTCCGTCGGTGATCGAGATGACGTTCGTGGGGATATAGGCAGACACATCGCCAAGCAATGTTTCGATGATGGGCAAAGACGTGAGCGAGCCGCCGGTCCCTTTAACTTTTACGATCTTGTGTCCGTCGCCCAGTTTCTTGGCGGCTTCCTCGGCTTCATGTTTGGAAAGCGGACCGCCGTACACTTTGCCGTCCAGGCCGTCCTTTGCTTCGGCGAGATCGCCGCTGAAATTGTCCTTGACGATCACATACTGGGTGGCGAGGCGCGCGGAGCGTTCCAAAAGGCGGGAGTGGAGATAAAAGACATCGCCGGGGTAGGCTTCGCGTCCGGGAGGGCGGCGCAATAGAAGGGATACCTGACGGTATGCCCAGGCATGTTTGGAAAGGTCATCGTAAATAATGAGAGCGTCGCGTCCCGTCTCCATGAACTCTTCGCCGATGGCTGTACCCGCATACGGGGCGATGTATTGAAGCGCGGCTGATTCATCCGCGGAAGCGACCACGATGATGGTATGTTCCATCGCGCCGAATTTTTCGAGCGTGCCGAGTGTGCGGGCGATGGCGGCCTTCTTCTGCCCGATCGCCACGTAGATGCAAACCATCCCCTTTCCCTTCTGATTGATGATCGCATCGATGGCGACGGCGGTCTTGCCGGTCTGTCTGTCGCCGATGATCAATTCACGCTGGCCGCGCCCGATGGGGATCATCGAGTCGATGGATTTGATGCCGGTTTGAACCGGAGTATCCACATCCTGCCGTTCGATCACGCCCGGTGCGATGCGCTCGATGGGGCGATATCCGGTCGTCGCTATGGGACCCTTGCCGTCGATCGGCTCGCCCAAGGCGTTGACCACGCGCCCGATCATCGCATCCCCCACCGGGACGGAGGCGATGCGCCCCAATCCCCGCACGGACATGCCCTCGGTGATGCCTTCGTAATCACCCATGATGATCACGCCGACATTTTCCTTCTCAAGGTTGAACGCGACTCCGATCACGCCGTTCGCGAATTGGACAAGTTCCTGCGCGCGGACTTTCGCCAGTCCCTGCACGCGGGCGATGCCATCGCCTGCCTCGAGCACCACGCCTGCATCGCTGACGTTGAATTCGGGTTTAAACCCTTCTATTTGTTTCTGCAAATCGCTTGTGATCTGCTTGATCAAATCTGACATTCGGTCGCCTCCGCCAAAAAAATCCTTTTACGCACAACAACCCGGATAAGGGCTTATCCGGGATGATGATTTTATTTCTTATGACTTCGTGAGTTCGGTCACAAGTGGGGCAATGATACCTGAAAGGGGAGGGATTGTCCAGTTGCCGACCTTCATGTGGATTTAAGCGGAAAATAACCCCCGAATCGGAGAGAAAAACTATAAATTCACGGCCCGTCGGGAATATTTACTACTTCAACCCCGGAATCAGGAAGGGCGTATTTCGTTTGTACACTGAGTACGCCTCTCCGAAATCCCGGAGAAGTTTGCGTTCCTCGAAATACGCGCCGATGATGAAATAGGCGGTCACGCCGATGTTGAACACCAGCGAGTTGACGCTCATGGTCGGACCCAACCACAGGAAGGACAGGCTGAACAGGTATAACGGATGTCGTACCAGCATATACATACCCCGCGTCACGAGTTGACCTGGTTTTTCATCCTCGAACAACTGGCGCAGACCGATGAACGAAAGAGTGTCGGTTTGGAGGACGGCTACGAGCAGAAGCATTACTGAAACCGCCTGCCCGCCCAGCATGATGAAATTCCATGGTGCGGAGACTTTATACAGCGCTTGATCCTCCAGAATGACGAGGAGGTAAAGGATCAGAGCAAAACTAATCACCGAAAATACGTTATAACCGAACCGATAAAGGCGCATCCCGCCTTTGCCGAGGAAGCCTTGAACCATGTCTTTTGCGAAGTGGGAGGCAAGGATCGAATGAACAACACCCCACAGGGCGAGGGAGAGAAGGATAAGAAATATATTCATGTCCTTTTGACAACTCCAGCCGCAGAATCGTTACGAGATGCCAACGATAAAGCGGACGGCTCACCGCCGCCCGCTTTCTAAACTTCCAATTTTTCAATCTGCTGAATTACTCGCCACCGAACGCCGCCATTTCCACAGTGTCGCCGCCCGCCTGAACGACGTAATAAGGCATCCACGCCACGCCGAAGATGTTGACGTAGACATCGGTCTTCTTCGGGTTGATCGTCACCTCGCTGATATCGCTGACGACCTTCCCCCACTTATCACCGATCTCACGCACAATGTCCTCCCGCTCGCGCATGAGGTCGTTGAGATCCTTGGTCATTTTGGCGATGGCTTCCTGAGATTCCTGCACTTCGGCTTTTGCGTTTTGGGCAAGGCGGTGCTTGGTGAATTGAGTGGTGATGCTCTTCTTTCTTGTCAGACCGAACACGCTCGCGCCCAATTCCAGCAGGTTCGCGCCGGATTCAATGTTGCGGTTTTGCAACTCAGCCTCATCCTCGCGCAGTTCGCGGTGTTCGCGGCCGAGTTTATCTTCGAGGGTTCGGATCTTCCGCTCGAGGGCGGTGGTTTTCTTTTCGATCTCAGCGTCGCGCGCCTCCCTTGCCGTATCCGCGCAGGCTTTCATGAAATCGGCCTGGGAGACATCCGGTCCGGCAAAGACTTTTAGCGCGGCGTTGGCGCGGGCGGTTACAGATGAATTTCGGAAGACCCAGTCGGTGAAATCTTTTTGCAGGGCGGTCATTAACTTCGTATCGTTCAAGAGCGCTTCGATGGAGCCATATTTCGAGGAAGGCGCGGGTCCGCTTTCGAGTTTGTCGAGGGATGGACCAGCATAAGGGAATTCCTCCCAGCGCACGATGCCGCGACGGTCAAGATCGGTGACGAGCGCGGTCTTGGTCATCTCCGTGTCCACGCCATATTTGCGGTCGAGAACGCGGACCTGAGCGGAAGCGAGCAGAACAGGGCGATAGATCATACCCTGGATGTTCGCGCCATAAGATTGAGTCTTGCCGGCCGCATTCAAGGCTTCGGGCAGGCTGTAGTTTTGCGGCAGGTAGTATTCGCGGATTCCGTTCGGGAGATTCGGTTTGGTCGAAGTGCCGTTCGATGAACTGCCATTGCTGCGCGGGGGAGTCGGCGCTTTGGGTTGGGCAGACGCAGCTGCTGGAACAGCGACCGGCTGGACGTGATCCACAGGCGGAGGCGTAGATTTTGCTTTGGAAGCAGAATCAGGTTTCGTTCTGGCGCGAGGCGCAGGTTCTTCTCCTGAGCCAGCCAGTTCGTTAAGCGCGGGAATCTGGTTGCGGGTCATCGGTCCTGCAAGGAAATTCATCACCCAGCGGGTTTGGAAGAGGAGCGGCTCCTTGTTATGGACATTGTTCATCACGAAGACGCGTTTCCCCAGCGATGAGATGAGTTTATCCATCTGTGCGCGGGAAATGCCGCCCGCCAGACTTTCGAGCCCGTCGAGCAGACGGTTCTTATCGCGCTCTGTCTGAAGTTTGCCGATGAACCATGTACCCGTGTTCGATAGCGCCTTGTAATCGAGATCGACCGGGTTTTGTGTGGCTAGCAAAATGCCCAAGCCGAATGCACGCGCTTGCTTCAACATACGCAACAACGGCTGTTTGGACGGCGGATTGGCGGTGGGCGGAAGATAGCCGTAGATCTCATCCATGTAGAGAAGCGCTCGCAGGGATGTGGAGCCTTTTTGTGTGCGCATCCAGGTTTCGACGGCTGAGAGAAGAAGCGTGGTAAAGAACATGCGCTCGCCGTCGGAAAGGTGAGCGAGATAGAAAATGCTGTGGCGCGGCTGACCATCCTCGGTGAAGAGCAGGGATTGCACGTCGAGAGACTGACCTTCGCGCCAGGCTTCGAAGGCGGGCGCGGCAAGGATATTGTTGAGGGTCATTGCCAGTTCGGTGCGGTCTTTGGGCGGGAAGAAAGTATCCACAGGAAAGGCGCCGAGTTTATCGAAAGGCGGGTTTTGCGTTTGCAGGATCAATTCGTCAAGTTCGAGCCCGCGACCCTGACTCCAATGTTCTTCAAAGATATTGGAAAGCAAAATATGCTCGCGCGAGCGGATCGGATCGAGGTCGTTCAAGCCGACCAAGCCCAACAGGGCAGTGACGGTGCTGGTGATTCTTTCGCGCAGGACTTCGCGGTTTTCCTCCCAATCCAGGTCGGGTGCATCAAGCGAAGATAAAACGCTGACGGGAATACCCGAGTTGGAGCCGGGGGTAAAGATCGAAAATTTGACCGAGTTCTTCAGGTCCATGATCCGATCCTGTTTCATCCCCCATTCCTTGAGACCTTTCTGCCAGGCATCTGCGGCTTCTTCCGCGGCTTTTTCGGGCGTCATGTTTGCGCGGCGCACGACTTCGGGGTCGATCCATGGTTGGAAGTCTTCTGGAAGGAGTTCGGGAAAATGCAAAAGCAGGTTGGTCAGGTCGCCTTTGGGATCGATGATGACTGCAGGGACTCCGTTGAGCGCGGCTTCTTCGAGCAACGCGATACACAAGCCGGTTTTGCCGGAACCGGTCATGCCGGTGACTACGGCGTGGGTGGTCAGGTCGGCGGAATCATAATTGAGGTCTTTATTGGTCAGTTTGGCGGCTTTGGGGTCGAAGAGGCGGCCGAGGTAGAAGGTCAGGTCGGTCATGTATGTAGCTCCTGTCACTCATTTCATCATAATGAACAGACAAAACGAGGATTTCGTTTCTGTTCGTCGGGAATATCGAAGGCTTAGAACGTTCGTGCTAGGAGTTAATTTAACCGATTTCCCGCCAAATGGCAATGCAATTTCGAAACGTGATAGCTTTATCCTTGCGAAGATTTTCAGTTCAACTGTTCTTATGGAAAAACCAGTTGCGGATCAAGCGAATTCACGCAAATTATTACAGCGATTATTTGTAAACATGCTCGGAATCGAAGACGTGCGAATGCATGTTCGCCACCCATTGTTTGCCGTCCTCCGTCAGGCGCAGGTACACAAGCGCATCCTGCAAATACGGATTGACCTGTTCCCAATAGAATTTGGCATAGTTCTTGCGCATATCGTGCGGGGATTTATAACCGAGTTTCGAATTGACCCCCAACTCTTCGAACTCATAGAACAGCGCCGGGGTTTTGCGGAAGTAATCGGGATCGCCCAATTGACCGATGAAATCCGCGGCGCGCACCAGCCCTCCCAAGCCTTTTGTATCCTGATATTTCGGATCTTTCGGCGAAGGAAAGCGCGTCATTTCGATATATTCCGCGATCTTCTCCGCATCCACCTGTCCGTCCATTTCATCCAGCAAACCCGCGCCGAATCTTTCGCGCACAAATTGTTTGCTCCGATCCACATGATAAGGCGTCAAAGCCACATCCGTTCCATCGGGTGAAATCTCGACGAGATTCCCATCCACGCCGGTCGAAAATCTCTGCGCCGTATCGTTCCTCAACACACCCTTCACATAACCGATGTCGTGACACAGCACGGCGATCATGTACCTCATCCAATCCCGCGGCGAAACGCCGCCCTCGCGCAAATGTTTCCCCTCGATGATCGCCAGCCCCGCCAGCGAAACCAAGATCGTATGGTCGATGTCGTGATAGAGCGCGTCCGAGTTCGAGATGTTTTCGAGCGAAAGCCTGCCCACCCAGCAGGCGATATTCCCGTAATCCCCCTTGATGTCGCCATATGAGCGGTGATATGCCTTGCGCAATTGCTCCACGAACATATCGATGGTCAATTCCTGCCAGTTGATCATTGGAAGTTCCTAAGTGCTAAAATTGGACGGTGCCGGAAGTTTACCAGAAACATCCAGAAGGACTAGAACGGATACTCAATTAATATGACCCGCCCCGGGGCTTTATCCTGTAAGTCAGCGATCGGACTCCCAACCCTGATCCTCGATTTTGGACTTGCCGCGCCTCTTTTTCCGTATCTGAGTCCGCTTGCTGCACCCAACGCCTATCCCTGCGCTGATTCATTTCCGTCCATCTGCGCAGCCGACGCTCCCTTACCTCGGCGAAGAAAATAAATCCAATGCCGACCAAACCTCCCGTCGTACTCATCGTCGGTCCCACCGCTGTCGGCAAAACCGAACTTGCCATTCAACTCGCAGAACGGATGAACGGCGAGATCGTTTCAGTCGATTCGCGCCTTTTTTACCGCGGAATGGATATTGGCACGGCAAAACCTTCAAAGGAGGAAATGGCACGGGCACCTCATCATTTGGTCGATATTGTTGATCCCGATGAGACGCTCAGCCTGGCTATCTTTCAAAAAATGGCAAGGGGTGTGATTGCGGACATTCATGAACGCGGCCGCTTACCCTTCCTGGTGGGTGGCACGGGGCAGTACATCCGCTCGGTAACTCAGGGATGGAATCCGCCAGAAGTACAACCGATTAATAGATTGAGGAAAGTTCTTGAACAGTTGAAGGAGAAAAGAGGAAAAGAGTGGCTACACGCCAAACTTCAAACTCTCGACCCTGAAGCAGCAAGCGCCATAGACCTGCGGAATGCACGGCGGACGATCCGCGCATTGGAGGTGATCTTCACGACCGGGAGGAAATTTTCGGAGCAACGCACCCAGAGCGATTCGCCATATCAACTCATCACAATCGGTCTGACCCGCCCGCGCGAGGAACTCTACCGCCGCGTGGATGAACGGATCGAGGAAATGTTCGCCAAGGGCTTGCTCGAGGAAGTAAAAGGTCTGGTCGAACGCGGCTACTCCCCTTCCCTGCCGAGCATGTCCGCTATCGGATATGGGGAATGCGTCAGCGTAATCCGAGGTTCGATGACGCTGGACCAAGCCAAAGTCGAAATGAAGCGAAAGACGCGTATCTTCGTCCGCAGGCAGGCAAATTGGTTCAAGGAATCCGATCCGCATATCCAGTGGTTCCATGCCGAACGGATGGACTCTCCGGCCGAGATCGAAGAATTCATCCGTAACTCGATGAAAAACAAAGTGTTGTAATTGACTTTTAATATCTTCACGTATATACTACATTCATAAGTCGAAGTCATTGTCAGTATTCCGAATTCAATGGAGGAGGAAGCATGAGCAATAAACCCTGGCTAGCACATTACGACAAGGGGGTGCCGCAAACAATCGAATATCCGAAAGTGCCGCTGTTTCATTTCCTGGAAGAAGCCGCGCGCAAATATCCCGACCGCGCCTGTACGGTATTCAAAGGTGCGGTCGTTTCGTATCGCGACATGAACAAAATGGCGGACAGCATTGCCGCCGCACTGGCGGAGATGGGCGTGAAGAAAGGCGACCGGGTGGGTATCTTCATGCCGAATATCCCGCAATTCGTTCCCGCTTATTTCGGCATCTTGAAGGCTGGCGGCGTGGTGGTGGCGGTGAACCCCACCTACCCGGTCGAGGAGATCCTCACACCGGTGAACGATGCGGGCATCGAGGTCATGTTCTGCATGAGCCGCTTCTATGGAAAATTGAAGGAAGTGCGGGCGAGATCGGGGTTGAAGAAGATCATCGTCTCCAATATCAAGGAAGCCCTGCCGCCGGTTCTGCGTGTGTTGTTCACGCTGGCAAAAGAGAAAAAGGAGGGCGACCGGGTCGATTCGCTGGAAAGCGGCGACACATGGATGAAGGACCTGTTGGCAAAACACGGCGGTTCCGGCAAACCCGCCATGGATATTCAACCGGACGATACAGCCCTTTTCCAATACTCAGGCGGGACCACCGGCGTGCCCAAAGGCGCGGTCGCCATGCACCGCAACATTGTGGCGAATACGCTCCAGATCAAATCCTGGATGACAGGACTGGAGGAAGGGAATGAGGTGGTCTTGATGGGCATCCCGCTCTTCCATGTTTACGGCATGGTGGCTGGCATGAATTTTGCGATGTCTTCCGGCGCGACGATGGTGATGGTGCCAAACGCCCGCGACTTGAAAGATGTATTGGAGAACATCAGCAAATACAAGGCAACCATCTTCCCCGGTGTACCGCTCCTGTATAACGCCATTAACAATCATCCGGACGTGAAAGCAGGGAAATACAACCTTTCTTCGATTAAAGCCTGCGTCTCCGGCTCTGCGGCATTGATGCGCGAGACCAAGGAAGAATTCGAGCGATTGACGGGCGGCAAAGTGTTCGAAGGCTACGGCATGTCCGAGGCGCCGACAGCCACGCACTGCAATCCGCTCAACGGCGTGAACAAGACCGGCTCCATTGGCATGCCGTTACCGGATGTGGACGTGAAGATCATCAGCCTCGACGACGGTGAAACAGAGATGCCGCTGGGCGAGATAGGTGAAGTTGTCATTAACGGTCCGCAGGTGATGAAAGGCTATCACAACATGCCGACCGAAACCGCAAACTCCCTGCGCCAGTTGAAGGACGGCAGGACCTGGCTCTTTACCGGCGATATTGCCCGCATGGACGAAGACGGCTACTTCTACATTGTCGACCGCAAGAAGGAACTCATCAAGCCGGGCGGATTCCAGGTGTGGCCGCGCGAGGTGGAGGAAGCCATTGCCGCGCATCCGAAAGTCTTGGAAGTGGGCGTGGGCGGCATTCCCGATCCGCATCGCGGCGAGACGGTCAAAGCGTGGATCGTCGCCAAACCCGGCGAGACCTTGACGGAAGAAGAACTCAAAGCGTTCTGCAAGGAACATCTTGCACCGTACAAGGTGCCCACCCACTACGAGTTCCGCAGCGAATTGCCCAAGACGACGGTCGGCAAGATCCTGCGGCGCGAACTGGTAAGGCAGCACAAAGAAGGCATGAATTAACACCGATGCAGACAGGTGAAACGCATCCGGAAACGTAGGGCAAGTATTCAATGGACTTCTTGCAAAAGTCAAATTCTTACCTTGCTCAAGGCGGTGTCTCCGCCGCCGAGGATTGCGGCGGGAACGCCAATGCAAGAGGTCAAATAAACTTATAATCAAATTGAAGGAAGGATCGCGAGATCACCTAACAACTGGAATAAAAAGTACCTCCTGTGAGCGTGGACACAGGAGGTACTTTTACGAAATCGATTTATCTCAGGATTCGAAACAGGACGAAGACCCCAACGAGGAGAAGAACGCCGACCATGGCGAGAACGATCACAGTGCCGGTTGATAACCAGAGCGGAGAAGAACCATTTGGCTCGACTTCAAGTGGAAGCGGAGTACCCAATAGCGGCGTATCGTTCGGAGAACCCTGCTCCGCGCTGACCGCCAGCGGGATCGTCTTTGCCCCGATGGTCACGCCCGGCAGGGGCGCTGCGAAGCCGGATTCATTTTTAATGACGAGCGCGGCACTTTCGAGGGTCAAATTCGTCTGGCATGCGCCAAGGGTCGTAAAGCGTATTTCAGCCAATATTCCATTCACGACCACCGGAGTTGTACTGGCAAAGGATGCATCCACCAGACCGGCGGCCTGGGGAAGTAAAAGTCCATTCATGCCGGGAATAGGGCTGGCAGCATTCAGCGCTTGAAGGCAGGCGGGGTCATACCGGATTTGAAAGGTCATTCCCTGAATCGGCGTGGTTGAGGTACCGTTCACTGTGGCAATAACGGTCTCGCCAGTCTTGAAATCGATCAGATTCGCGCTGATCCATATGGATTCAGCAGACTGTGCCTGAACAGGTAGAACAAGGAAAAAAGTTATTAGGAGGGTAATGATCGAAAGTTTTTTCATTGGAGTCTCCAGTTGGGGGGTTCCGTTCCCACACGTGGCAATTTTCGAATACGTTCACGAATGACCCGATTATATTCCACCTATTGCCTTCAGGCTTTGAATCGACTTGCGGCGGGTCACCTTAGAGATGCTTTTCAATTTTGATCAAGGGCTCACGATCCATGAAATCGTGACCTGCACAGAAGGGAATTACATGATCGAAATTCCCCTGCATAAAACAACGAGGAAGAGACGGAACTGCCTATCTTCTCAAGAATATGGATCAACCAGTGAAGATAAATGCAGTGAGGTTAAATGACGATTTCCGACTCGGCCTTGCGCATGGATTGAAAGGACTGGATCGCCACTTCGAGCATGGCATGGTCGGGCGGGCGCGTGGTCAGCGCCTGCAGGGCGAGGTTGGGTTTGATCAGGAACTTGACGATGGGGTTGTTCAGATTGTTCGCTGTCCAGCGGATGTATTCGACGGCAATCCCCGCCAGGATGGGAATGAATAAAATGCGGGTGACCAGCCGCCATAAGATGGGCATGGGTCCCAATGCGGTGAAGACGAGAATGGACAACAAAACGAGCGTGAGCAAAAACGCCGTGCCGCAGCGCGGATGTTCGATGGGATACTGGTCCACGATCTCGGGAGTTAATTCCGCGCCGGCTTCATAAGCGTTGATGGTCTTATGCTCCGCGCCATGGTATTGAAAGACGCGCCTGATGTCGGGCATGAAGCCGATCGCCCAGATATAGCCGACAAGAATCAGAAGGCGCAAAACGCCTTCTAGTAGGTTCCCGATCCAAACGGCAGATGTGGTTTGGGCAAGCCAGTGTTCCGCCCAGCCGCCGATCCCGGCGGGAAGCAAAAAGAAGAGGCCGATGCCAAATGCGAGCGACAAGCCCAACGTCAGGTAAAGAGCCGGTCCTTCCAGCTTTTCATCCTCGCCTGTTTGCGTGTTCGCAGAAAGGGTCAATGCGCGCATCCCCAAGCCAAGCGCATCCCACAATAGAATGACGCCGCGCAAAAACGGAATCTTTGTAATGCCCGAACGGTAAACATTCGCTAGGGGCTCGGTATGGGTGACGATCTTCCCATCCGGCGCGCGCATGGCGACGGCATAGGCTTTTTGCCCGCGCATCATGACGCCTTCGATAACGGCTTGACCGCCGTAGGTGATGATTCGATCTTCCATAAAATCCTTGTGCAGCGCACGTTCTCTATCGTGCCTGTATGGTTGGTGTTTCGACGGCGTTGGAGAACGCCGGGAACGCGATAATGGCTAGAAATTGAAAAAGAAATGCGTGAATGCCTCGATGCCTTTATGCCATGTGGGCAGGTGCATGCGCTCATTTGGCGAGTGGACGTTATCATCGGGCAGGCCGAAGCCGGTGAGGAGCGAATCCGCGCCGACATATTTCTGCAAAAGCACGACCGACCCGATCGAGCCGCCTTCGCGTTTGAAATAAGGGCGTTTCCCCCACACGGTCTCGAGCGCCTTCGCCAGCGCTTTCACGCCAGGCGAGTCGGATTGCGTCAATGCCGCGCCCGCGTTGTGCAGGTTCTTTAATTCCCATCTGATGGTCTTCGGTGCGTTCTTCTTGAGATAGGCGCGCAGTTGTTTTTCGGTCTGTTCGGGGGTTTGATCCGGGACGAGGCGGCAGGAGATCTTTGCCATCGCCCACGCAGGCAGGACCGTCTTCGATCCCTGACCGGTAAAACCGGAAAGCAATCCGTTGACTTCAAGGGTCGGGCGTGCGCCCACGCGCTCGGCAGGGATGAATCCCGGTTCGCCCCACAGGGCGGGCACACCGGTCATTTTAATGAGGTCTTTGTCTTTCACAGGCAGTCGTTTGAAATCTTCCCGTTCCTTTTTGCTTAACTTGCGGACCTTATCGTAATAGCCTGGAAGCGTGATTCTTCCATTTTTATCGTGCATGCCAGCGACAAGCTCGATCAGCGCCTGAGCCGGGTTGTGAACCGTCCCGCCAAAAAGGCCGGAATGTAGATCCTTATCCGGACCGAACACGCGCAGTTCGAAATAGGCAAGTCCGCGCAAGCCGGTGGTGATGGTGGGTTTATCCGCAGCGATCATGCCGGCATCGGGATTCAGGCAATAATCGCAGGCAAGCATTTCCTTGTTATCCTTTATGAAATCGCCGAGATGTTCCGACCCGATCTCTTCCTCGCCTTCGACGAGCCACTTGACATTGACAGGTAGTTTGCCGTCGGATCTCATGACCGCTTCCACAGCCTTGATGGACGCGATGACCTGACCCTTCATATCCGAACCGCCGCGGCCGAAGAGGTAATCGCCCCGGACCTCCGCCTGGAACGGGTCGGATGTCCACAGTTCGAGCGGGTCGACGGGTTGCACATCGTAGTGACCGTAGATCATCACTGTCGGCGCGGACTTGCCCGCCTTCATCCATTCGCCGTAAACGACGGGATGCAGCGCGGTCGGCATGATTCGAACATTTTCCATACCGATGGAACGAAGTTGGCTCGCGACCCATTCCGCCGCCCGCTGAACATCCGCTTTGTGTTCGTCCAGCGTCGAGATCGAGGGGATGCCTATGAATTCCTTTAATTCGTTCAGAAACCGCTCGCGGTTCGAGCGGACGTACTCGATGGCTTTCTGTGTTGAAGTCATTAGGGTTCCTTTTATTTCACGTTTGCGTAGTTGGCGTTCTCCAACGCCAACAGGCGCGTATGAGAACGCACCTTACGCGGTTATTCTCACGGCGCAGGTTGGGTTTCTTCCTCCAACGAGCGGCGGGTGATGAGATACCATTCATCGATCAATGCCAGTCTGTCACTGACATCGTACATCGGCGCAACCTGCACGCCCTGTACTTGAGCATCCACCCCGTATGAATAAACGGGATAATATAACGGCAGGGACGGCATTTCCTTGGCGAAGATGACCTGGAAATTTTTATACAGCCGAATGCGTTCGTTGAAATCGGCGGCAGTGCGGGCGGTTTCGAGATACTCGCTTGCGGTACGGTTATCCCACTGTGAATAATTCTGCCCGCCGGTCGCCTCCGATTGATGCCAGAAAAGGTACGGGTCGGGATCGGGCGTGCGCGACGTGTTCAGGTCGGCAAGTGCGGCTTCATAACCGCGGGTCGTCAGGAAATCGTTCACCAGCGAATCATAAGACACTGACTGTAGATTCAATTGCACACCGATCAGTGCCCAATCCGCTTGAATCGCCTGGGCGATCTGGGCATGAAGCGCATCGTCGGGATGCACCAAAGTGAACGTCAGCGGCTGGCCGTCCTTCGAGCGGACCGTGCTTCCGGCTGTAAAGACATACCCTTCCTTGTTAAGCAACTGAATCGCCGCTTCGGGATCGTATGAAAATTTTTCGATCGCATCGTAATACGCCCACGAGCCGGGAAGGATGGGGCTGTCTGCGACGATGGCCTGGCCTTTAAGGATATGCGAGACGATCACCGTGCGGTTGACGCCAAGCATCAAAGCGCGGCGGACGCTGGCATTTTGTAAAAAACCGACAGCGGGATTGTTGTTGTTGAGGAAGACCAGTCCCATCTGCGGCAACCGGCTTGTGTATACAGAAAGAGCCGGTTCCATCAGCGCAGCGTCGAGCACATCCTGTGTCAATTGGCTGATACCGAGCACCTCGCCCTGACGGTAGGCATCCAAGGCGGCGGTGGAATTCGGGAAGTAACGGAAGACGACCTGTTCGATGAATGGCGGACCGAGGAAGTAATCCTGATTGGCTGTGAGGACCACGCCTGTGATCTGACCGCCGCTGATCAACAACTCTTCGAATTTATAAGGACCGGTTCCGACCGGCTTCAAATTGAATTCAGCGGTCGGGAGCTGGTCGGCCGGGACGGATTCCAGCAAATGTTTCGGCAGGATGCCGAACGACGCGTAATCCAAAAAGGGGGAAAAAGGCTCGGGCAGGGTAAACTGAAACGTCTTGTCGTCGAGGCGCTTGACCTGAATCTGCGACCACAAGTCCTTGATATCCTGCGGGAAAAGCGAAGCGGGACTCTTGATGGCTTCGATGGTGAAGATCACATCGTCGCTGGTGACGGGCTGCCCATCATGCCAGACCGCGCCCGGGCGGAGCGAAAAATTGTAGACTTTGCCATCCGCTGAGACACCCCAGGATTCGGCAAGGTCGGGCTGGGGAAGGCCGCGCGAATCGAACCTGACCAGACCGCTGAAGATGAGCCGGTTAACGTCGCGATCCGCGGAGTTGTTCCAATCCAAAACAGGATTGAGGCGTCCCATCGAGCCGATCAGCGCCTCGGTATAGATTCCGCCGGGCGCCGCTTCGGGCAGGGTGATGACGGTCACAGGCTGCTGGCTGAGCAAAAGCAACGCCACGATCACAAGTGTGACCGCCACGACGAGGATCTGCCAGCGTAATCGTTTCATGAGTAAGAGTTGGGGGTAACCAGCCCTCACCTCGAGCCCGAAGGCGGGATGAGGGGAATAAAAAAGAAAGGACCGCCCTGCCCGATGTGCGGGCATTTCATCACGGCGGACCCTCCGGAAATACCTTGCTTATTTTCCAATGATAATGATGGTAATGACCAGCGCGAAAAAGACCACGCTCAATGTGATCGTCACCCAAAACAGAACGCGCTCGATGCCGCGCCGCGCGGTGAATACGCCGCCGGTGTCGGCGCCGGTGAGTCCGCCCAGGCCTGCGCCTTTGCTCTGCAGGATGACGCTGAGGATCAATCCCACCGAGGTTATAATCAACGCAATTTCCAAAAGATTCGTCATGCGAAAGTGCCTCCTAAAATTTAGCGGGCAAATTATACCTGTGGAAAAGGATATTAGTCAAACGTTCAGAAATGTCATTGCTTCGGGCTGGATCTCGAAACACGCTATGCGTTACTCGACCGTCCGCCCTTGCAATGACATTTATTCGAGGAACTTATGCACGAAGTCGTCGTCAACCTGCACATGCATACCCGCTATTCCGATGGGAGCGGCCTCCACAAAGATATCGCCGCCGCCGCGCTCAAAGCCGGCGTGGATGCGGTCATCGTCACCGACCACAACATCCTCGTGCAGGGCTTCGAAGGTTATTACAAGGACAGGAACAAAAGAGTCCTGATGCTTCTCGGGGAGGAGGTCCACGACCAGGCGCGCGACCCGCAGAAGAATCATTTGCTTGTCTTCGGCGCGAACCGCGAGCTGGCAACCTTTGCGGACAATCCCCAAAACCTGATCGACCAGGTCCATGAGGCGGGCGGGATCTGTTTCCTCGCCCATCCCGACGACCCCGAAGCAAAAGCTTTCAACGAAACCGACATCTCCTGGGTGGATTGGAGCGTGCAAAACTATACCGGCATCGAGTTATGGAATGCGCTGAGCGAATTGAAGACCGTTGTGCCGACAAAACTTCACGGCGCTTTCTACGCCTACTTCCCTTCCTTCGTCGCGCATCGACCCATCCCGAATACGCTCGCCAAATGGGATGAACTGCTTTCAACCGGTCAAAAAGTGGTCGCCATTGGCGGCTCGGACGCTCACGCCCTGCACATGCATCTGGGACCGCTCCATCGCGTGATCTTTCCCTACGAATTTCACTTCCGCGGGGTCAACACTCATGCGCTTCTCCCTGAACCCTTGACAGGCGATGTGAACACGGACCGTTCACTTATCTACAAGGCTTTCGCCGCCGGACATTGTTTCGTCGGTTACGATCTGCCCGCCCCCACGAAAGGATTCCGTTTCTCAGCGCAGGGCAAGGAAGCCTCCGCCATCATGGGCGACGAGCTCTCCGCCAAAAACGGCGTAACCCTGCAAGCCAAACTCCCCTTCGATGCAGAAATCCGCCTCGTGAAGGATGGACAGGTCGTACAAACCTGGATGAACCAACCTGCCTGTACGTACATCACGACAGAGCCGGGTGCTTATCGAATAGAAGCGTATAGGAGATATTTGGGCAGGAAACGAGGGTGGATCTATAGCAATCCGATCTATGTGAGGTAGTGGCAGTGAATCTGGAATGGCAGTGCGTCTACGCGGAGAAATGTGAATGGACAGAACCGGTTCCAAATCCGGGAAAGAGCCGCGGTTTCCCCCGCTCATGATCTCAAATCCTGTGGTAAACTCACGTTCGCTGTAGGTACGTTATAAATATACGTGCCTTTCCGTTCCCGGCGGGTCCACGACCTGAACAGGAACAAACCCATGGAAAGGAGGTTTTCCCAAATGCGAAATTACGAACTGATGTGTATCATCCAGCCCGACCTGGACGAGACCGCCATGAACGGTGTGCTCGAAAAGGTCAAAGGCTGGATCGCCGAGTCCGGCGGAAGCGTGGACAAGGCTGAGGTATGGGGCCGCCGCCGCATGGCGTACTCCATCAACAAGCAACGCGAAGGTCAGTACGTTCTGTTGAACGTGACCATGAACCCCGCTGCCACGTCGAACCTCGAACGCAATCTGCGCTATCAAGAGTCGATCATGCGGCATATGCTTTCCACGGTTGGTTAATCGGATTTACCGGTCATTTTACAGGAGCACACCATGAGCCGAGGACTTAACAAAGTACAGATCATTGGGCATTTGGGCAAGGACCCCGAAATGCGCTATACCCCCAGCGGCAAACCCGTGACGACCTTCACGGTGGCTGTCAGCCGCACATGGAACAGCGCGGACGGCGAGCGTCACAACGAGACCGAATGGTTTAATGTGGTGGCGTGGGGCACCCTGGCGGAGATCTGCAAACAGTATCTCGTCAAGGGTCAGCAGGTCTATGTGGAGGGGCGGCTGCAAACCCGCCGCTGGGATGACAAGGAAGGCGTCAAGCACACCAGCGTGGAAGTCGTTGCCAATGAAATGATGATGCTTGGTGACCGGCGCGAAGCGAACAACCAATCGCACGAAGCGGAAGGAACCGCCGCCGAGCCCGCAAACGGCGCGGCGGAAGAAGAATTCCCGTTTTAGTTTTTTTTACAATGTCATCCTGAGCCGAAGCCCTGATTGAAATCAACGGGCTGCCGAAAATCTCCGAGGACACCAAGGAGATTCTCACCCGCGCTTGCGCGCAGGTAAGTATAGCTGCGCTCGGAGCGGCATACCCATGGAGTAAATAATGAGTGAAGAACGACCCGAACGATCCAGTTCAGGCGGCGAGGGCGGAGGCGAACGCGGCGAACGCAAATTCTTTGCCAAGCCCAAGTTCTGCCAGTTCTGCGCCGACAAGACCCTGACCATCGATTACAAGAAAGTCGACCTGCTCCGCAAGTACGTGACGGAGGAAGGCAACCTGCGCCCGCGCCGGCAGACCGGCGCCTGCGCCAAACACCAACGGCTCGTTGCAGCGGCGGTGAAACAGGCGCGCCATGTCGCGCTCCTGCCCTTCTCCAACCGCGGCATCGACTGACCCTCCCATCAACGCATCGGGGCATGGGCACAGATCCATGCCCCGGATTTATCCCATACCAAATCTAGACCTGACAGGTTTTTGAAACCTGTCAGGTCTATTCAAGGGAGTTTGACCCATGAGCAAAGAACCGGGTAAAAAACCCGTTATCCATAAAAAGCATGTCGCGCGTCTCGAACGGGAAAAACAACAAACCCGCCTCATCCTCTACGCCTTATTCGGCATCCTCGGCGCGGTTATCCTGCTGCTCCTTTACGGCTGGCTCGACATCAATTATTTCCAGCTCAACCGCCCCGTGGCGAAGGTCGGCGAAACCGAGATCCTCCTCAAGGATTTCGAGCCGCGCGTGCGCCTGAAGAGAAGGCAGCTGCTCGATGACTACACCCAATACCTGCAATACCAGCAGTTCTTTGGAATGGACATGAGCAGCCAATTGCAGAGCGTCGAATCCCAACTCAACTCGCCGGAGACGGTCGGGCAAAC
Organism: Anaerolineales bacterium; assembly: GCA_015075725.1. Classification (NCBI taxonomy): domain Bacteria; kingdom Bacillati; phylum Chloroflexota; class Anaerolineae; order Anaerolineales; species Anaerolineales bacterium. The sequence continues at coordinate 25,322 of JABTTV010000001.1, forward strand.
GGTGTTGGAAGAAATGATCGGCGAACAGCTCATCCGGCTTGAAGCCGAAAAACGCGGCATCACCGTCAGCGAAGAAGAACTCAACGCGCGGGTCGAGGCGGGATTCAATTTCTACCCGAACGGGACGCCCACACCATCGCTGACACCGACCCCATTCGAATTGCCGACGGAACCGGACCTCTCCGAATTCATCACTCCAACCCAGGATGTGACCGCCACGCCTCTTATCCCGCCCACGCCTGATTCCACAGCGACAACTTCGTCCCAGCCGACAGCCGAAGGCGCGACCGCCGAGCCGACCGCGACCCTCGAACCCACCGCAACGTCAACCGCGACCCTCACGCCGACCGTCACCCCCACAACGGGACCAACCTCCACGCCGCTGCCGACCGCCACGCCCTATACGCGTGAAGGATTCGAAGGTCAGCTCGATGAAACGTATGCCAACATCGAAAAGTTCGGTCTCGATAAAACATACATACGCACCTTCTTCGAGAACCTGATCCTGCGCGAGAAACTCGAAGAGGTCATCACCGCAGACCTGCCGTCGGGCGAAACGCAAGTGCGCGCGCGCCACATCCTCGTCGTGGACAGCGTGACCGCGGAGAACATGATCGAAAGACTTAAGAACGGCGCAGACTTTGCCGAACTTGCCCGCGAATTCTCCACCGACACAGGCTCAGGCGCACAAGGCGGCGACCTTGGCTGGTTTGGAAAGAATGCGATGATCCCCGAGTTCGAAGCGGCTGTATTTGCGCTCGAAAATCCCGGCGATTTCACCCTTGAACCGGTCCAATCCACGTTCGGTTTTCACATCATCCAATTGATGGGCAAACGGGAGATCCCGCTCACAGGCGATGCCTTGCAGCAGGCAAAGGACGTCGCCTTCCAGCAATGGCTGACCACCGCCCGCGAAGAGTACGGCGTGGAAACGTTCGATATCTGGCAGGCGCGCGTCCCGAATGAGCCGAACTTCATCACCGCCGCCACCGAAGCCGCGCAAGCCCAGCAAACCCAGCAGGCGGAACGGCTCTCCACGCTCGAAGCGGAAAACGTAACGCCGACGCCGTAATTTCATATGTCATTGCGAGCGCCGAAGGTGCGAAGCAATCTCCACTTGCAATGCAAAGATTGCTTTGTCGGCTTGGTCTCGATACGAGCGTGACGCCTGCCCAGAGTGCAAGTGCTGGGAGAACATCCGCTCTACTCGACCTGCGCCTCCTCGCAATGACAGATAAATCAAAAACCCGCTCCGGATTATAGGGGCGGGTTTTTGTTCTTTATTCCTTCACATCTCCCACTTCAAACCTGCAAAACTCATCCCCTTTGGCAATGCAATGGGTTTCGATGATTTCATACTCTTTCCCGGTCGCCCACTTGACCGCCTCGGAAATAGACCCGATGTAAAGATAGCAAATGGGATGGTCGCTGTGGCGGGAGTTGCAAACTCCGCAGGTGGATTCCACGTAAGCGATCCTCTCCCCGCCTTCATCCAGCCAGATATTGACCTGCGGATTTGTCTTCTTCAGCGCGTCCGCCATGCCGTTGAGGATGAACTTGATGCGCTGTTTTTCCGGCAGTAATTTGAGCGCAACACCGGCAATGCCCAATAACGCCGCCTGTTCGCGCACACCATACTGGAAGGATGCCCTGCCGATCCGCTGTAACATACCTTTCCCGCCGCGCCCGTAAAAATCCTCGATCGCCTGGTTCAATTGCGCATATTGCGAAGCCTTGATGGACGGTTCAAGGTCGTTCGGCGGGAAATTCCCAGCGAACCTCTCCAGCCCGCAGGACTTCAATACCGCGTTCAAACCGTTCTCCCCCATCACTTCCTGCATCGAGATCAATGCCTGCCGCACCAGCGAGTTGATGATGACTGCTTCTTCCGGGATTGCCATGGGGGCTCCTAACTCTAAAAATAGGCTGTCAACTTGAAAGTATACAATAGATATATCTCAAAACTTTTTGGGGAAATAACCCACCCCAGTAGACATTTTCGCTCGCGTCCAACGCCCACGAACTCAGCCGAGACGGCAAGTTCACCATATGCAGGTGACTCTTTTGGAATCGACAAGCGAGGTCGATCATTAATTGCTTGTCTTGTTCGTGCTGGAAAGATCGGGAAGATATTGTCATCTAAAGTTTCCCTTAAAGAGGAACAAAACCTATGCGGACAAGTCGCGCAGAGGCAGAGAAAATCACCCTCTTGTTCCCAGCATATGTATTTCCACTATGGGGCAACACCCCAAATTTTAATTGTTCCATCATCGCTACCCGAGATCAAGAATCGCCCATCTCCAGAAAATGAAATCGCCGTTATCTTTTTCACATGACCAGACAAAGTAGTCATCAGATTAATATCACCATCAATCCGATAAATCTGAATTACATTATCCCATGTTGTCAATGCAAGTAGTTGTCCGTTAGGGGATAAGGCAATATCTGCGAATACCGAAGCTCCAGGAACCCTTTTTGACTTGATTTTTTTCCATTCTTCAGTGTTCCAAACCTGAATTTCTGCCTGCCAATTATTATCGAAAGCCAAAATTGCCAAATTGTCATTCTGAGGTATAAAATCAAAACTAGCAGCGCGATAATTTGGAATATTTGTGTCTAGTTTCATTCTTTCTACAACATTAGCTGCCATAATTTCTGTATGCCATTCACCAGTTGTTATAATGTCTTCAAATACCAAAATCGAACCATCGGAAGATATAGCGCTGTTCAACGAAGTGGATGGAAAACTTACCTTCCTTTCCATGATAGGATTTTCCGGCTCTCCAACTTCCCAGACATACACACGGTTAGTTTCAGGACCCATATTGGCTACTAATGCGCTTGCATCTAAAGATATGTGGACTTCTCCTCCAGATAATGATGATCGGGTATAGGTTTCAAGTATTTCGGCAGTTCCCGTATCCCAAGTGTAAACATGAACTTTTTGTTTTTTCCAATTTTCGTCATATACTGATGTAGCCAAAATGGGTTGATTTGGAAAGAACTTAATGTCAAATACCCACCCATATACATCTTCAGGCAATATCTTTATGGTTCCGCCCCACACTTCTTGCAATGAAATCCTAATTCCGTTATCATATCCACTACGATCAGTCCAATCAGTGTCTGAATAAGATACAGTATTTCCATCCGAGGAAATATCGACATCTACGACCCTTCTGGAAAAATCGTAAATTATGGTTTTGATTTTAATTGTTTCCAATTCCCAAACCTGAACGGAGCCGTCCGCGGTCGCAGTAACAACGAATTTTCCGTCCGGGGAGAATATCAAGTCAATAATTTCCCCGGTGGGTTTTTCCCATGTCACATCCTCGTCCCAAATATCGTCTAATGTGCCAAAACTTGCGACTACTTTTTGCTGCTCAAGATCAAAAACTCTGACACAAACAACACTGCACAAATTCGACGCGCTTAGGGTATTTGAAAAATAAGCAAATGGATAGTATATATGTCCTTTTGCTTGACTACCATCAGCGACCAAATAGCTGATGTGATGCGATACGTCATTTTCACTTAATCCTCCATGGACGATGACAGTTGAAAGGTCGGGAGAAAAGGCTATATGATTGATGTTCGCAGGAACAGTTGTGGAAGATCGGTCGGGGTTTCCTCGTTTATCTGTAAACTGAGATTCCCATTGAGTTTGACCGTTCGAATTAAACAAAGTTAGCGTTCCCAGTGAACCGACGACGATATATGCCCCATCGGGCGAGTAGATTGCAACGCGAGAATCCGCATCACTTGTAATTTGCTTCACCTTTCGCCCGGTTGACGCATCCCAAAGAATAACGCCGCCATTTCCAGTCGTTAGAAATTTACTGCCGTCGGTCGACACGGAAAAGCTGCGAAGCGCAGGCGCTGACAACCTAATCGTGTCTTTCAATTCCCCGCTTGATAACTCCCATACGTATACAGATGGATTATCTTCTGAAACGCTTTCCACGGTGTAGAGCGAGTTCCCATCTTTTGAAAAATCAAGAAACTTGGGGGTGGTTTCGATAACACGAACAAACTCGTATGTATTTCCATCGTAGAGGTGGACTCGAAAAGGCGAAGCAACCACTAGGTATTTACCATCGGGCGAGAAAGCCAGTTTTTCAATTGTTCCATTTCCATAGTTCAGTATTTCTTTTAAATGCTGGGCATTTTTAGAATCGATTTCTGTTAAAGCATCTCCGTAATCAACATTTGGAAAGGCATCTGCATTAACTTCCGTCAACTGAGTCGATTCGGTTTCCAAATCTCTCAGAGGGATAAAACCGCAGTTTATCTTTTCCCCGTCAAATTCTGAAACAACTCCCAACTCTTCATATTTGCCCCGCAATATGATCTCTTTCCCTTCAACCAGCGTGGTGGGAGACAACCCGTCTTCTTGGGAGCATGGGAACAGGACAGTCTTATTTATGATCACCGCCTTAATTTCCGGAACAGGCGTTGGCGATGGAGTTACAGTTATAGTGGCGGTGCTCATTATTTCAGGGGTTGGCGTATACTGCGGCGATACAGGAGAACATCCCGTAAGTACTGCAAGAAAAAAGACCGTGAGTATTTTTTGTGTTTTCATTGTCACTCCGACGACGTTACCGAAATCTGGATTTCCATCCAACCACAAAAATCTATATCCATCCAACTTTTTCGAATTATACCCAATCGTCATCAAAAAAGCCCCGCCCCAAAACTGGGAGCGGGACTTTCCATTGTCTAACGTCCGCGGTCAGCCGTCCTATTCTGCAGTCGCCTGCCGCAAATCCGCTATCACAGGCAGGGAAAACAACTCGCTCCGCAGCAAACGGCTGGTAAAGAACAACACCTCGAAATTCTCCACCTTGCCCGTCTTCGGGTTCAAGCGGACAATAATCTCGTCTTCAAGTTCCTCTGACTCCTGCTCCGCATACGGCGGCACGGTATTGACGTATAAAATATCCGCCTCGCGATCATATTTGAAGGTTAACTTTTCTGCCATATTATTTTTTCCATCAATCAAACAACGGGCACGAAAATGTTTCCATAATGCAATATCCCTCATTATAATCCTCTCTCCAAACAAAAAAGCCCCGCCCCAAAACTGGGAGCGGGACTTTCCATCGTCTATCATCCGAACAAAATCTCATTTAACGCAAAGACGCAAGGGCGCAAAGGTTTAAGATTTTCCTTGCGACTTAGCGTCTTCGCGTTAAGGATCGTTTCACTTTCCACTTTCCACCTACCCCCTCTTCAACATATCATCCGTCACCTGATCCAACCTCAAACTAATCACCTGACTCGCCGAGTCGCGCCCCATCGTCACACCGTAGATGACGTCAGCCGCTTGAACAGTATTACGGTTGTGGGTAATGACGATGAACTGCGTATCCTTGCTCAAATCCACCAGCAGATCTCGGAAGCGCCCCACGTTGGCTTCGTCGAGCATGGCGTCCACTTCGTCCATCACGCAGACAGGCGTAGGCGACACTTTGAGCAGCGCAAAGACCAGCGCAATCGCGGTCAGACTGCGTTCCCCGCCGGAGAGCAACGCCAAGCCTTGCTCACGTCGACCCGGCAGGCGGGCTTCGATCTCGATACCGGTCTCGACCAAATTCTCGGGGTCGGTCAACGCCAAACGCGCCGAGCCGCCGCCGAACAAACGCACGAAGGTCTCACGGAATTGCTTATCCACGGCGTCGAAGGTCTTCACGAATTCCTGTTTGGTCAACTCATCGAGTTCAGCCACCACCTGCTTCAAATCCGCTTGGGCTTTGTGCAGGTCTTCCACCTGAGTCTTCATAAACTCATAGCGTTCTTTTTCCTGCTCATACTCCGCCTTCGCATCCGGGTTGATCGCTCCCATGCGGCGCAACTGGGCGCGGTTGTGAGTCAATTGTTCTTCCAGATCCGGCGCGAGTTCGGTGACGATAGGCAACTGCTCCACCATGCCTTCGATCGGCAGCGGCACGGGTCCCGAAACATCGGCGGCATATTCGAACATCACCAGACCAAAATCGTCGGTGATCTTTTGCTGTAAATTATCGAGTGCTTCCTGCTTGCGGGTTTGCTCCAACTGCACCTGCCCCAACAAACGTTCCGCATTTGCGAATCCGCGTTGGGCGCTGTTTTCCAATTCCTGCAAACGGGCTTCTTCCTGCTCGGCGGCGGCAAGTTCTTTCTCCGCTGGTTCGATCTGAATGCGTTGGTCTTCGATCTGCACATTCAACGCCGACTCACGTTCACGCAACGCCGCCTTCTCGGCATCCAAACTGTGCAAGCCGCCATCCAACTCGGTCAAGCGATTCGCCAATTCCACACGGCGCGAATCCAAACGGGAAATATCGTCGCCGCGTTCCTTCAATTTATTTTGCGCCGCGCTCAGGCTGCCCTCTGCCACTGCCGCGCGCGTCGTCCAATACGAGACCTGCTCCTGCAACTCACCCGCTTCGAGTTCCGCGAGTTTCGCCGCAACCACTTTCAATTCAGCATGAGCTTGCGAAGATTGCTCTTCAACCTCAACGGATGACTGACTAATCTTTTCTTGCTGGGATTTCGACTCTTCAGCCTCTGCCTGCAGTTGACTTAACTGACTCTTCTGCCATTCCAACTGCCGGGCATTCGCCTCAGACTCAAGACCGGCTTGTTGCTCGGTCTCCTGGGCTTCACCTAGTCTGACGCGGGTTTCGCGCGCATCAGACTCCGCTTGCAGCAGGTCACGTTGCGCTTCGGCATATTCGTTCGACAGACGTTCCACCAAGTCATTCGACTCGGCAAGGCGGGCGACGAGTCCGCTCAAGGCGGAGACGAATTCTCGTTTTTGGCGTCCCCGGCTCAAGGTCGAGGAAGAGGCGGTTTTCCCGGCGATGACCAAACCATCACCACGGAAGACTTCTCCGCGCAAAGTCACGGCGCGAGCGTGAGTCGGAAGGTCAGGTTGTAAGCGGCGGGCAGTGGCACGGTCACGGACGATGAGAGTCTGACCGAGTGTGAGTCGCACCGCACTGCGCAGTTCTTCGGGCGCGTTGACGAGTTCGGAGGCAATGCCGAGAATGTCGTCCGAAACCTCCGAGGTTTTAAAAACCTCGGAGGTTTGATTGACAGGCAACAAAGCAGCGCGACCGGCTTCATCGGCTTCGAGCAATTGCAGCGCGTTTTCGAGTTCATCTGAGTCGATCAACACCGCATCGAGCGTATCGCCAAGCGCGGCGGCAATGGCGGTTTCGAGTTCGGCAGGCACATCGAGCGCGGACGAAAGCGCACCCCGCGCCCCATTGAGGCGCGACTGACGCGCGGCATCGAGCAGGAAGCGCGCGCCTTCGGCATAACCCGCCAGCGACTGCTCGGACTGTTCGAGCACTTCGAGCTGCGCCTTCAAACGCGAATGTTCCGATTCTTCTTTGGTGCGGCGTTCCAGCGCGGCGCGGCGTTCGCCATCGAGGCGATCCACCTCGGCGCGTTTGGCGAGGGCTTTGTCTTCGGCGCGTTGTAGGGTTTCGGTAATGCCTTCGCGGGTCTTGCGGGCATATTCGTATTGCGCTTTGGCTTTTTCGGTTTGCGTTTCGGCGTTGGTAATCGCGCTTTGTGTTTGAGCGATCTTCTGAGTCTGCGCTTCAATGCGAGACTTGAGTTCATCGAGGCGGGCATTGTTCTCAGCACGTTGCTGGGTCAGTTCTTCAATGCGGTTGCGAATGGACTGAATTTGCTCTTCAATGCCAGAGCGTTCAGACTGGCGCGTGGAGAGCGCATTCTGTGCGTTTTCGTTCTGCGCCTTGGCTTCGTCAAATTCACTTTGCACACGGGCAACGTCCGCTTCGGCGGCTTGATAACGCTCGCGCGCCAAATGCAATTCATTCATTGCATTTTCCTGGTCGGAAAGGATTGATGCCTGTTGCGCGGTCAACGAACGGCGACGTTCTTCGAGCACGGCGAGGTCACGGCTGAGAGACTCGCGCTGCGTGTGCAACTCGGCAGCTTTGCGGTGCCATTCATTTAAGTGGGCGCGCAAACCCGAAAGCCTCTCGCGGAAGTTGTTGTATTCCTCTTGAGCCTTTTCGTAAATCTTTCGCGCCTCGATCATGCGCGCTTCCTGTACACGGACTGACTCCTTCGCGTCGGTCAGGTCACGTTGCGAGCGGTGCCAGTGATAGCCGTACCACTCGCGCAGGATCACCTTCAAGTCCGCCTGGGCGCGGGCAAATTCGATGGCGCGTTTCGCCTGCCGTTCCAAACTGCGGATGCGCGGCTCAAGCTCAGACATGATGTCGAGCACACGCTCGAGATTCCGCTCGGTGTTGTCGAGGCGTTTGAGAGCATCTTCACGGCGGGCGCGGTACAAGCCGACACCGGCGGCTTCCTCAAAGAGGCGGCGGCGGTCCTCGGCTTTTAGCGCGAGCGAGGCATCCACCAAGCCTTGACCGAGAATGGTGTAGGTGCGTTCGCTCAAACCGGCCTGGGCGAGCAATTCGTTCATCTCACGCAAGCGGACTTGCTGGTTGTTGATGATGTATTCGTTGTGACCGTCACGGTGGGCGACGCGCCCCATCGAGACTTCGGTGAAGTCGAGCGGCAGCCACTGGTCGGTATTGTCGAAGTTGATGGTGGCTTGCGCCATACCAGCGCGGGCGCGATGCTCGGAGCCGGAGAAGATCATGTCTTCGGTCTTTTTGCCGCGGAGAAGCGTATAAGATTGTTCACCCAAGACCCAGCGCAGCGAGTCGGCGATGTTGGATTTGCCCGAACCGTTCGGTCCGACAATGGCAGTGACGCCTGCGGCAAACTCAAAGGTTGTGCGCGAGGCGAATGTTTTGTATCCTTGCAGTTCGAGTGATTTTAGGCGAAGAGGCATGTGGCGATTTACGATTGATGATTTACGATTTTAGATTTTAGATTTTTGATTGAAGTGAATAGTGAATGGTGAGTAGTAGATGGTGATTTTCCTCTTTACTGTTACCTATTCTCTATTTACTAGGTTTTCAAATTTTCTTCAACGCATCCCGGGCGGCTTCGCGTTCGGCGGCTGCCTTGCTCGAGCCCGTGCCCCGCCCCAACACTACTCCATTGATTTCGACTTCCACTTCATAGATGCGGGCGTGGTCGGGTCCTGAGACGTTGACAACGCGGTATTTGAGCGTGCCAAGTTTTTCCGCCTGGACTTTCTCCTGAAGTTGGCTTTTCGGGTCGCTGATCTCGTCGAGGATGGTTTCCCGTGAAGGCTCGATGAACGGCAGGATGAAATTTTTTGCCTTTTCGTAGTTCGAGTCGAGGAAAATGGCGCCCAGCAAAGCCTCGAACGCAGAGCCGAGAACGCTGTCACGACGACCCCCGCCGTTGCTCTTCTCTCCGCGCCCAAGCCGCAGCGCCCTGCCGAGTTCGATCTTCCGCGCAAAATTGGCTAGGTGGTCGTTCTGGACAAGGTGCGCGCGGATCTTCGTCAATATCCCTTCAGGCAGTTCGGGGAAATGACGATACGACCACTCCGCCACAATGAAGTCCAGCACGGCGTCGCCGAGGTATTCGAGCCGCTCGTTATCCTCCGTCCCATCCAGGTGCTCGTTGGCGTAGGAACGGTGGGTCAGAGCCGCCGTCAGCAGGGAAAAGTTGGAAAAGGACAGACTCAGCCTCTCGTTCAGGCTGGAGGCGGTTTCCACTTCCCGCTTATTCGATTGTTGTGTCACGGGAACCTCCCGGAACTCCGGGAGCGATATCCACTTACCTCCTAAAGTGAGGGGATCTCGTTCCTTTAGTTCCTTATTGATTTTTAGCAGGTTGAATTTTAACCCGAATCTTTTAACGAAGCGGTTTTTTAAGATAAAATCGGGCAGTTTCCCGAAGGAGCCGTCATGAACGAAATCAGCAACGAAACACGCTTTCTGCACGCGCTGGAAATGGGATTGGGCGCGTGGCAATGGGGGGATCGCACCGTGTGGGGCTACCAGCCGGGAAAGTCGGATAAAGACATTCACGAAGCGTTCGAGATCTCATTGAAAAAGGGTATTCGTTTTATCGATACCGCCGAGCTATATGGGAACGGCCGCTCGGAACGATTTTTGGGGCAATTTCTAAGGGAAACAGATCGACCCGTCCTGATTGCTACCAAATTCTTCCCGTGGCCCTGGCGGTTTACGAAAGGGTCCATGTCGCGCGCGTTGAAGGGAAGCCTGGAACGAATCGGCGTGGACGCTGTGGACCTTTATCAAATCCACTGGCCTTCACCGCTGGTGCCTCCTGAAAGGATGATGGAGGGCATGGTGGAATGCGTAAGGCTGGGACTAACGCGCACGGTCGGCGTCTCGAACTTTTGGGAAAAGCGCATGCTGAGAGCCTACTCCGCGCTTGCACAACACGGGGTTCCTCTGGCGTCGAATCAACTTCCATTCAGTCTTCTCAAGCGCGATGCGGAAAAGAACGGGATTCTGGCACGATGCAAGGAATTGGGAATCCGATTCATCGCCTATTCGCCGCTTGAAAAAGGATTGCTGACCGGGAAGTATTCAGTGGATAATCCGCCGCCGGGCGTGCGCGCTGCAAATTACATCGAAATGCTTCCAAAACTTCCGCCGGTCATCCAGGCCCTTCGGGAGGTAGCGCAAAACCATGGAAAGACCGTCGCGCAGGCGGCATTGAACTGGGTAATTTGCAAGGGGGCAATGCCCATTCCCGGCGCGAAGGATGCGGAACAAGCGGAGGAAAACGCCGGCGGCGCAGGCTGGCGTATGAGCGATGAGGAAGTTGCCCGGCTCGATGAAGTGACAGAACGAATTCGGGATTATGGCGGTAAAGGCGCATGAACGGACTTTCAAGCACACAAAAATTCATCAAGATGTTCGTCTCAGAAAAAACATTCGCCGCCATGGAGGAGGAATCCCGGTCATGGAAGGCTAAGTGCTCGGATTGCAATCACGTAATTTCGATCTGGGAAATGGGCGGCATCCGTTACAAGGCGGCCGGGAATAAAAAACTATACCGCGTCTGTCCGAACTGCGGCAAACGCAGCTGGCAAACGGTATACAAGCAATCATAATTGAAAATTCAGCATGCAAAAAACGCCTCCGCAATGCGGAGGCGTTTCGGTATATTCGATTGTGATTATTTATGCCCCCACGGTCTCGGTGATCATATCCTTGAGCAGGATCTCGAGAGCCATGGAATGCCCGCAGCGTTTGTGGGTCAGAAAGAATTCGCAGTCACATTGAAACACACCGTTATCGTAACTTACGCGATGCTCATTATTATCCCCGTGAAACGTAAGGTCGAACTTGTTGAAGCGGAACCGTTTGCGGTCCTCCGCGTAGCGTTTTGCCTTTTCAAGCTTGCCGATCAGTCCGTAGTCCATGGCAGAAGCCTCCTTTAGTGAATTTGAAATAAAAAAGACACGCGGTTACATTCGCGTGTCTTTATCGACAACCTGTGTATGTTCATGAAAAGAGCGCATGGCGGCGTTACCTCTTGACCGTCAGTATAGTACTTTTCAAAGTGCGAGTCAATAACAAGTTCGAATTCGTCATGAAACCGTATGGTGTTTGTAGGGTGGATGACTTCAGAAAAAATCATCGAACTCTAATCTGCCTACGCGCATCGGTTCGACGTTTGAGTTGTTCCTGCTTGTCAGAAGTTCTCTTCAGCCGGATATGATCAGCTGTTCCAACCTTTATTGGTTGGCAACGACCGACAAAATAAACTCCAGGATCGTTTTCTGGAATTCATCCTTATGCTGCGTGTCAAATAGTTCCGTGCCGTGCGCCGTACCGGGGTAGGTCTTCCATTCCTTGGGTTCTGATGCCAGGTTAAATAACTCCTGCGTCGCTTCCACCGGGACGGTATCATCTTCCTTGGCTGTGATAAATAATTTGGGGATATCTGAATCCATATCACCCGTTTCGATGGCAAAGCCCCATTGCTCGATCTCTGGCGGAGAGGCTACGACCACCAACCCATCAGCTTGCGATTCGACAGTTAATTTGGCAGAGGCGCATCCGCCCAGGCTTGCGCCGACCAGGATGATCTTCTGTGCGCCTCGAGCGCGTATGAACGCAATCGCACCTCGCAGATCATCCACAAATTTTTGGATCTTGGCTTCATCTACAGAGCCATTCTCCCTGCATCCGCGCCAAAGGTAAGTGAGGGCAGTCAATCCCTGCGCAGCGGTGAGTTGGGCAAATTCCCGCCAGCCCGGGTCACAATTTCCCATCACAGAAAAAATGACGGCGGTATCACCTGAGCCGTAAAGCTCACCATTTATCGTCACGCCATCCGGAGTATCAAATGAGATCGAGTGGCTTTCGATGATCTCTTGCAGGGGCGCAGCGGTCGGATCCATAGGCGCAAATGCGGACTCGACGGGTGTGACAACGAGGTCTTGCGCAGGCGTCGGCTCTGGTGGTGAAGCAGGACTGCCGCATGCCTGAAGGGTAAGCATGAACAGAACGACCCAGTGAAGAACGGAATGTTTTTTCATAGGAATCAATATAACGAAATCCTATTGAGATGTCACCCCTCCAGCAGACTGGTTTATTCCCCGATGGAAACAGGCTTTGAATTGATAAGAATTTCGTTTCCCGACATTTCAACGACATCATTTTCAAACCCAAAGAATGTCCAAAAGCGGACGGTGGGTTGATCGGCTTCAAACAGGAGGGAGATCGCCGGTTCTTTCTGCCCGTAATAGCGTGAGCGCCATCCGCGGGTGGAGTTGGGATCAGCGCGAAGAATGGAGAATTTCCCTTCGCCGTTCAATAAGCCAGTTTGGATTTTATATGTACTCGCTTCATATTTTAGGTGAAGCGAGTTCTTGTTTTGTGTGAAGGGGACATCGTTCAGGAGCCAATGCAGGGTGTAGTGATGCGGTCCTTTCGCAGAGAGATCGTCGGTGACCAGCCACCTGTCCCCTTCCAATGCCATGACCGTGCGTTTGTGGCGGACGGGCTTGTAGCCGTCATGTTCGCCTTGCCAGAGTTTTTCGGATTGCTTGAGAACTTTGCCTTTTGCCCAATTCGTCCATGTAAAGCGGCTGACGAGGGTCATTTGGTCTTTACCGTCTACGGTCACGGTGTTGTGTGCGGAAGTTCTCGCTAGTCCATTGCGCCAGATGCCTTCGCCGGAGTAGAGATAGGTTCCAGCATCAACAGCGATGTTGTGACTGCCCATCCACAAGTCCATGTGGAGTTGGTCGGCGTGCGAGGGGCGGGAGGTGAAGTCGGTGCAGCGGATGATGGCGCGGGAGTCCGTGTTGCGGAGGATGTAGGTGCCGCCATCGGAAAAACTTTTACCGCCAAGCTCGCTAAGATCGCGAAGAAAACCTTTGTTTTTCTTTGCGTCCTTTGCGCTCTTCACGGTTGACTGTTCTCCGCAAATCCAGAAGACATCTTCGTCCCAATCGCCGGGTTCGAACATGGGTTGACCGGTGGTGATGACTGAGCCCAATTGCAAGAGTGGACGATAATCTGTGAAGTCGCAGTTGTTGAGCGGCAACACTAATGCGCCGTCGTTGGAGCCGTAGACGGGCATTTGTCCGGTGGCGGGGTCGATGAGGTGGGAGAGGTATTGGATGGAGGAAGAGATGGAGGAGTATAGAGAATTGGAGAATTGGATGTTGTTGAGTTCAGCAAGGCGAATTGCGTAAAGACAAAGATGAAGAATGAAGCGATGGTAGTTGAGGGAATACATGGAATAACTGCCATCGGAGAAGATTTGTTTGGTTGCTTCTTCTTCGAGCAGGCGTTTTCCGAGTGTGAAATAGTTTTTTGCTTCTTTGAGTTCGGGGAATAATAGCCCGACCATCCATAGACCGAAGGCTTCGCTGATGGTGTGGTTGCTGCGGGTGGAGATGGCGTAGCCGATGTTTTTGTAGATGCGTTCGGTTTGGGATGCGAGGTATTGGGTAAATTGGGAAATTTGTAGATTGGTTGTGGATGGCGAGTGGATGAAGGCGTAGAAACCGAAGGTCCATGCCATAAGACCGAGGGCGATCTCTTGTCCGTCTTTCCAGTTGGCGCCGGTGTTGGGGGGATTGTGGTCTGCCCAGTCTTGGATCAGTTGCCAGAAGGCTTGTGAGTACGTTTCGTCTTGTGTCGCAGCGTAGGCGCGGACGAGGGTGTAGACGAAGGCAAAGCGGTTCGGTTCCCAGATGAATTTGATGTCTGCCGTTGAGTCGTCGGAGATTTGGGACCAGTGTTTAGTCCTGCTCCCAACGCCGTCCTCGGCGTTGGATGTATATGCCAAACCCGCCGCCGAGGACGGCGGCTTGAGCGTGGATGGAATTTGATGCCAATTGGGTGGGAAGCCTGTTTGATGGTATGTGTGTGAAAAGAATTTGAGTTCGCCACTTAAAAGACGATTTGCTTCTTCAATGGCGGTGTTGCCGTAATCATTAGGGCGGGGATGCTTCGCGACCGCCCCTACGGATGCAAAGAATTTAGGGGCATTTGTTTTGCGCCATGTAACATAGGAATCGGGATAGGAGGGGATGGAGGGGTGGAGCCAATGCTTGAGCGGACGGTCTGCCCATGCGTATTGCGGGGTTTGCAGGCGGATGAGTCCGGTGCGGAGGCGGAAGGCGTAGGCGAGGCGAAAGGCTGACCAACGTGGACCCAGTTCGAGGAAGAGTGAAGTGAGGGTTTTAATCCGATTGAGCATTTTCACCACAAAGGGTCACACGTGTGCTTGCGCACAGTGCAGGCGCAGTGTCACAAAGGTTTAATTCGTGCCCTTCGAGTTTAATTTTCTCACATATCGAGAGAGAAGAATCCAGATAAGCGGAAGTCCAATAATAATTACGGGCGGGGCGTAGGGTTGTCCCCAGGACCAGGCGTAGGCGAGGGCGGCGGCGAGGAGGGTGAGCAGAATGTAGAGGGCGCTGACTTGGGCATGTTTGTAGCCGCCGATGACGAGACGTTGATAGAGGTGGGTACGATGCGCGGCGAAGACGTTCTCGCGTTTGAGGGCGCGGCGGATGAAGGTGATGCCCGCGTCCATGATGAAGGTCCACATCAGGAGGGTGCCGAGCATGAGGGCGTCGCCGCCTTCGCTGGCAGAGAGGAGTGGGAGGACGGCGAAGGTGTAACCGAGGAAGGTGCTGCCTGCGTCGCCCATGAAAATTTTGGCGGGTGACCAGTTGTGAAAGAGAAAGCCCAAACTGCCCGCGGCGATGGCGAGCGCGACCCAAAAGACAAAGTTGTGACTCGTGCGCGTGGCGAGGAACATCCAACCGAGGGCGGCAGAAAGCGCGACCCCGCCTGCAATGCCGTCGATGCCGTCCATGAAGTTGTAGGCATTGGTGAGACCGACGATCCACAGGATGGTGATGATGAAGCCGACGATGCCGAGCGGAAGTTGCCCCAAGAGCGGAATGGTGACCGATTTGAAATAGCCCATGCCCAACACGGACACGAGCGCGACCAAGCCTTGCACTGCAAAGCGGACTCGCGGGCTGAGTGAATGTATGTCGTCTCGCCAGCCGAGGTAGGCAATGACCGCGCCGCAGATAAGGTAGATGAGGCTATGGGTGAGATTTGAGTTTATCGCTGCAACACATCCCGCCACGAGGACGACGATGACAATAGCCACACCCCCGCCGCGCGGAGTGGGCGCAGAATGGGAACTGCGCTCGTTGGGATGGTCCATAATGCGGCGGCGTTCGGCGTATTGACGGATAATCCACACGCCGAGGGCGGAGAGGATGGTGAGGAGTGCGAAGATGAGGATGGAGGTCACGGGGGTGATTCTAAACGAGAAATCGATTCAGACTTAACTTGGAGTTGATTCTGTTTCGATGGTCATTTTCTCCCCTGTTGTCCCGCCCGACGGTTAACCGTCGGGCTATTCCTACGAAGCCCGCTAAAGCGGACTGCAAATATCAAGAAGTCTCAACACCTCTTCGATGTAATACCACCCTTAAGTCACTTATAACATTCGCACACAATTTTTTATCAATCTTCTCCAAGTTCCTTAGTAACCTTCGAGGGTGGACTAAGTTTCGTTTGTCTTTAATTCTAACAGCTTCATCTTTTGCTTCACCTAATTGAGCTTGCAACCTCTTAATAACTTCGCTAAGATTTGGATCTTTCTCTTCTTCAAAATAATTACGTTGTTCTATCTCGGAAAGCCAATCTAATAAAATTGCTTCTAAGATTGAACCGCACAATATCAAAACAGATTTATAAGCATTTACATTTAAACACTGATTGATTTCTGTAAAATCATCTTTCAGAAGACTTGAGATTAAATCTCTTTTATGCAACCGTACTGTCTCTAGCTCTTCTAAAACAAACTCTCGTTGCACCTGTTTCTCTGAAATTTCTATTTTCGAGAAAAGCAAATCATTAAATAAATCTAGTTGATTTTTACCGCTATTCAAGAACATCTTTTCAAAAATAACTTGGGAATACTCTTGTGTAGCCAAATCTGGAAGGACTATCGGGAAATCCCGTAAATCCGACAAATTTATTCTTTGAAAAATTACACCCTTTTTATATCTCTCCGCATATTTACGTGCAGTATCACTTTGAAGATATAAAAATAGATAATAAGGCGTTACGGCATCAGATTTTGGTCGAATTACAAAGAAAGTTGGAGAAGGATGCAATTCTTTATATGGAGGCACATCATGTATAAGGTAAGCTTTTTGAAAACCAATTGACGCAATAAGGATGTCTCCTTTTTGTAGAACAATATTTGTAATCTTATCTGACATGGGTATATTATTAGGCAGCGGGTAACTAAAATACTTTGAATACAAATTGTGCCCAGAGTTTTGTGTAGAACGCGGTAAAAAGACCTCTGCTACAGAACTCAATGACACCCATTTCTCGCTCTTGATTAATTCTTCGTTTTCAATTAATTCAGGGTCGTAGTATTCAATATTGAGGTGATCCTTATTAAATATTTTTGATTCAACAGAAAAGAAACGACAAAAGTCAGTTGCATCGGGAGTTTGACCTTCCGCCAAAATTAATTCAATAGATTTCAAATAAGATTCAAACTCGGGCGACATCCTAGGCATTTCGCCAAACTCGCCACTCTTAATATTCTGTTTAACAATAGAGGAAAACAACTTCCCTGAGAACGAGCCAAAATATATTCGAGATCGTGATTGTTTTATCAGCAAGACCAAAGAAAATCTTATAGCTGTAGCTGGTTCGAAAAGTGAGCCTATATCAAAAATACCCCCAACATTCCATTTATCAAACATAATTTTTCGTAATTCTTGGGCTTGCCGAGACAAACTAAGAAGTATTCCAGCAGGAAAAACCAATAAAGCAAAATTTTCTGACTTTTTTAAAACCTCTTTAGAAGTTATCTCAAAAATGGTAAACTGGCGCTCAAACCCGAGTTGGGAGCGAGCCAATGGACCTTACAGATGAGCAATGGGAAGTTGTAGAACCTTTGTTACCCAAACCTGTAAAACGGGCAGATGGAAAAGGCAGACCAAGGGTAGATAACCGTGCTATCTTGAACGGTGTCCTTTGGGTCATGCGAACTGGTGCTCCTTGGCACGATATGCCCAATCGGTACCCACCGTACCAAACCTGCCACAGACGGTTCCAGGAATGGGTCAAAACAGGCACATTTGAGACTATTCTCAGGAAACTGGTACAGGATGTGAAAGAACGAGGCGACTTAGATCTGACAGAATGTTTCATCGATGGCACCTTTGTCATGGCTAAAAAAGGGGCTCAGGGGTGGGAAAAACCAAGCGGGGCAAGGGTACAAAGCTCATGGCAGTGGCAGATGGCGCTGGTTTTCCTGTCGCCATATCCGTTGGAAGTGCTTCGCCGCATGAGGTCAAGCTAGTCGAGAAGACCTTGAATGACCGATTGGTGGATGAGAACCCTGAACGATTGATTGGAGATCGAGCGTACGATAGTGACCCTTTGGATGAGAAGTTAGCTGAACAGGGCGTCTTGTTGATTGCACCGCACAAATCCAATCGCAAGAAGCCAAAGACCCAAGATGGTCGTGAGTTACGCCGCTATCGAAGGCGATGGAAAGTGGAACGTTTGTTTGCTTGGCTGCAAAACTACCGCCGCATTCTGGTTCGCTATGATCGTTTTCTTGAGAATTACCTCGCTTTCGTTCATCTGGCTTGCATTGTTATTTTTGTCAGAACCTATTTTTGAGATGAGTTCTAGCATATTTTATTTCAGAGTCTTGATATGTTCCTAAGAGAGGGTAACTTCTTCGCTGATTTATGGCATCTAAAATTATTGAGTTATCCATAGTAGTTTAATCCTCCAATTACATTCTTAACTCCAAGTAAATCCCTCTCAAGGTAATGGAGACTATTTCACAACCTCTCTCACCTGCAAATCAGAATAGGCGACGCCTAGATTCGTCTCGCCGTTGGGTTCGGCATCCTAGTATTTATAAATCTGGGAGATTGTGAAAATTTCCCAGATTCTAATTATTTACGCATACGACCGAACGTGCAAAATATCCGCACGCTGCATGGGGCGAATATCACTGACGGGAAGCGTCGCTACGGCGATAGTTTCCCCTTCGCCAGTCACAAATTCCACTTCGTAGGTTTTGCCGTCCTCGTACACATGCACTACAGCACCCACGTCTCCACGCTCAAGGTGATATTCTTTCAAATCTTTAGCAAGCACGATGCTATCAAATTCTTTTATCATGTTTGTTGGATTATACCAACCTTAGCCGCAATTCCCTGGGCTGACTAATCCAACTCCTTCGTCATAAAATAACGTTGATGTCCGTGGGGGAAGTCTTTGAGTTCGCCATAGACTCGATAGCCTTGCTTTTTATAAAATTCTGGCGCTTGAAAACTGAAGGTGTCGAGATAGACGTGCTGTGCTCCGCGTTTGCGGGCTTCTTCTTCGGCGAGTGCCAGCAGGCGCGCCCCGTAGCCTTTGCGGCGCAAGTCCGGTCGCAGCCACATCAGGTCGATGTAGAGCCAGTTCCAGTAGGCGAGGGCGATGACTCCGCCCGCGACTCTTTCTTCTGAGTCGTACACAACAAAGCAGATGCGTTTGGAATTTTCCGGTCCCGCCTGCTCTTCGTTGAAAGCGTTGATGCCCCCACCGATGGCTTCCCAGATCGGGTCTTCGATCTTTTCGACTTGTTTAATCTGATATTCGTCCATTTCCCTTTTCTCTTCTGTGCAAGGTGTACATCGAAATTATTGATTTTGCACCATCACACCTGCTTCGACCATTGCTTTGGTCAGAGCAGATTCGGTCACGCCTTGTTTTTTCAGGCTGGCAATTAATTTTGTGACTTCAGGTTTTGCGTCCAATGCGGCGAGGTCTTCGCGAAGTCCCTGCCCGATATAGGCGCGGATCAAGGGCTGATAACCTGTAAATCCCTTATGCGGGGCGATGCGCTTGAGGTCGGCGATTACGTCATCGGGCATGCGAATCGTGATGGATGTCATCGAGCGTTTCTCGCTCAGTCGCTTTTTCAGTTTATTGATTTTCATATTTTTTTCTTTCCGCTTTTGTCGCTTTTCTTGCTGAAATTATTCTTATCGCCAGCCGACGCCAGACATAGGCAACATATAACAGACGCCATTTACGAGTCAAACCGATCGCCGCATCCCTCGTCTCGCCTTTTTCTTCTTGCGGTTCCACGGAGCGGATGAATGGATCAAAGAATATCTCGCAGGCTTCCATGAAAGACACTTCATGCTTTTGGACATTTGTCTCTGCCTTTTCACTGTCCCATTCAAAGTCAATATCTTCAAGTTTGTAAGTTGTCTTCATCGGTTTCAGTTTACCTTTTTGTATTTACGTTGTCAATACGGGTTTCAATTCCAATCCCCTCTTCAAAACTGCGCGGACTGAATCCAAAATCTCGTCGTGCTTCTTCGTACGAGAACGCCTTATCCTCATTGAGTCTCAGCACCTGTTCTGCTTTGATGGGCAAACGAAGTCCAATCCGCTCGGTGAATTGCAAGGCGCGGACGATGGGCATGTAGGGTAGGTGCAACTTCCACACGCGTTTGCCGAGCGCAGATGCCACCGTGTCGATGACCTGGTTATACGTCAGCGGGGCTTTGCCTGCGATGTTGTAACTCTTGCGGATGGTCACGTCGTTTTGCAGGGCAAGCAGCACGGCTTGAGCGACATCGTCCACGAAGATGGGCTGC
Organism: Anaerolineales bacterium; assembly: GCA_015075725.1. Taxonomy (NCBI): domain Bacteria; kingdom Bacillati; phylum Chloroflexota; class Anaerolineae; order Anaerolineales; species Anaerolineales bacterium. The sequence continues at coordinate 45,408 of JABTTV010000001.1, forward strand.
TGCAACGACTCGCCGTCACCGAAGATGGGCAGGATGGGTGTCACTCTGAGCAGACGAATCAGCCGCCACATATTGCGGTCACGCGGAGAACCGTAGATCATGGTCGGGCGCAGGATGGTGTAGTCCAGCCCGCTGGCATGAATGACTTCTTCGGCGGCAAGACGCACGGATTTGCTGCCTGCGTTCAACTGCGTGAAGATAGCGGTGGTGCTGATGAAAATTCCGCGCTTCACGCCCGCCTCTTTCATGGACCTTAGAATTGATTCTGCGTGCCCGAACCCGAGTGATGCGATGTTGACGAGCACGTCCACGCCGCGCAGGGCGGCGGTGAATGTTTCAGGGTTGGCGAAGTCTCCTGTCGCCCACTCCACTGTCAGCGTAGAAAGAGGCGACCGGTCGCTTGTGGGGCGCACAAAGGCGCGGACTTGGAATCCGCTTTTGAGGAGGAGCGGGATGAGGCGAGAGCCGGTGAATCCAGTGCCGCCTGTGACGAGTATTTTCATGAAAGATTCAACCACGAAGGAAATCCTTTGTGACCCTTAGTGCTCCTTTGTGGTTAATGATTTTAGCAAGTTGAGGGTTTCATTCAACCTATCGCGGCGATCTAAATTCTTCACGAGATACTCGCGGGCGTTCGCACCCATCTCTTTCACCTGCGCGGGGTTCTGCGAGAGTTCGAGAATTTTCTGTGCAAGCATGGCATCATCCGCCGGGTGGACGTAGACGCCGCCATTCGACGACTCGATCAAATCGCGGGTGATGCCGTCGATGACGATGATGCTGGCGCGACCGGCTGCCATATAGTCGAAGACTTTGTTTGGGTAGGTGGTGCGGAAGGCGGGAATGTCTTGCAAAATGGCGAGACAAACATCGGCGGAGGCAACGATGCGAGGCATGTCCTTTTTAGGGCGCGTGCCCGCGAAGATGACGTTGGTGAGATTTTTATTTTGCGCTTCGGCTTCGAGGCGTGTTTTTTCTTTGCCGTCGCCGAATAATAAAAAATTAATTCGTTCTTCTTTCTTCAATCTTTCTGCCGCACGAAGCAGCGTATCAATATCGTTTGCCTGTCCCAGCGCCCCCGCATACAAGACCACGAATTTGTCTTCGAGGTTGAGTTCTTTGCGAATGGACGAACCATCAATAGACGGGTTGAACATGTCCACATCGGTGCCGTATGGAATGTAGGTGACTTTGTTGGCAGGCACACCTTTTGCAAGCATGTACTCACGATATGCAGGCGAGTTAACCAAGATGTGATCGGCGCGTTTGTATAAGAAGTTTTCGAGCCAGCGTGAAAGCGCAATGATGATGGGATTCTTCAACACGCCCATGCTGATGCCAAACTCGGGCCACAGGTCGCGCACTTCGAGCAGGAAAGGTTTGCGGCGCAGTGCCGCCACCACCCAGGCTGAAACGGCTTGAAAGATCGGGGGCGTGGTGCCCAGCACGAGGTCCACATTTTTGAGGTGCAGGGCAGTGAGTATGGATGAGAACATGAAACTGAAGAAGGCGATCACCCTCCAGAAATAACTGCGATGAATGGCGGGGTACATGTATGAACGGAAAACACGGATACCGTCTATGTTCTGCTCGGTGTAAAGTCCGCTGCGCTCCACAGTACGTTGCCCGGTCTGATAATTCAGATCGCTGGCGACGATGATAAGTTCGTGCCCGCGTTCTTTGAGGAATTTACCCATCTCAAAATGACGGGTATGCCCCGGCTCCTCGGGTGAGACAAAGACCTGGTTGATGAGTAAAATCTTCATGCCAGGGAAATTATAGCAGGGGGAGTTGCCGAATGTTCAGGATGACCGCCACCGCTTGTTCGTACAGTTTATCTCATTATTTGATTAGCCTCCCTGCGAACCTGTTATTGTTATACAGAAGGGATCACCGAAGGACCTGAAAAGATTCTTCCCGGTGCTGCGTGCAATAAAAGAATTCTTTCCAGACATCCCATTAAACGAGGAGAGCGCCGGTCGGGCGCCCTCCTCTTCAATACATGTACGCATGCCTCACAACCGCGAACGATGATCCACTATGCGTTCGTCGATCACAACATATTTCTTGCGGTCGCTCAATACTTTTTCGGTCGATGAAATCAAGCCGTACAATACGAAAAGAGCGATACCGGTAATGAATATTGTGGTAACCATTGGAACCTCCTTACTTCGGCAAAACTGCCGTTCGATTCATGATGCGAAACCACATGATAACGGATGAGTATTGGAATCTCATTAATGGATCAAGGTCCCCGCCTCATGACGGACCTGTATCCGGGTAGCCCATTGGTTGCATTTATCCTCCCTTTACTTGAATCCTGCCAAAAAATGTTCACTATTGGGCTGATTCGGTTTCAGACTAGCTCTTCCGATGAACTGGCTACGCGCAGACGAGAATCCGAGCGTTTAGCAACTTGCCTCGAACAATCGCGGCTTCTCATGCTATAATCCCGCCACGATGAAGCACCCGATCCACTTTGCCAACAACGATAATAATAATGATAATGACGATCTCCCCTATCGTTGGGCGAAGCCTTGCTAGTTGACAACGCAAATCAAGTCAAGCCAATCGCCCGACGCAGAAGCGCAGGGCGATTTATTTTATCTATTCCATGTCATTTGCGAGAGCGGCACAATTCCGCTCGAAGCAATCTCCCCGCAATGACATAATCCTTTCGGAGGCGCAAGAATGTACAGAACTCATCTTTGTGGAGAATTAAGAGCCAGTCATGCCGGGCAGACCGTCACACTCGCAGGCTGGGTAAATCGACGCCGCGATCACGGCGGGGTGGCATTCTTTGACCTGCGTGACCGCGCAGGCATTGTTCAGGTCACCATCAATCCCGACTTGCCCAAAGAAATGCTTGATCTCGTTGCAGATGTGCGCAATGAGTGGGTTTTACAGATCGAAGGCGTGGCACAAAAACGCCCTGAAGGGATGGAAAATCCCAAAATGGAAACGGGCGAAGTAGAGGTCATTGCCAAAAATGTGACCGTACTCAACCCGTCCAGGACTCCGCCGTTCATGGTCAACACCGATAACGACCTGCCCGACGAGAACATGCGTTTGAAATACCGTTACATTGACCTGCGCCGCGAACGCCTGACCAGGAATATGGTGCTGCGGCATAAGATCGTCAAGTTCATGCGCGACTATCTCGATAAAGAAGGCTTTATCGAGATCGAAACGCCGATCATGTTCAAAGCGACTCCGGAAGGCGCGCGCGATTACCTCGTTCCTTCCCGCATTTACCCGGGTCAGTTCTACGCATTGCCCCAGTCGCCCCAGCAGTTGAAACAATTGCTGATGGTGGCAGGCATGGACAAATATTTCCAGATCGCGCGCTGCTTCCGCGATGAAGACCTGCGCGGCGACCGTCAGCCCGAATTCACACAGCTAGACCTTGAGATGTCTTTCGTGCAACGCGACGATGTGTTGGATCTGGTCGAAGGCCTGTTCACGGCGATGCTGCCTGAAGTGGCGCCTTACAAGAAGTTGTTTTCTTCGCCGTGGCCCAAGTTCTCTTATAAGGAAGTGCTCGAGCGCTTCGGCACAGACAAACCCGACCTGCGCTTCGGCATGGAGTTGATCGACGTCACCGATATTTTAGCGAAGAGTGAGTTCAAGGTCTTCCAGTCTGCGTTGGAGGCGGGCGGTGTGATCAAGTGCATCGTCGCTCCCAAGTCTGCGGAGATGTCACGCAAGGAACTCGACGCGCTCACCGGAGTGGCGAAGTCGTTTGGGGCGAAGGGAATGCCCTATTTGGCGGTAACAGCCGAGGGCGTGAAAGGAAGCGCGGCAAAGTTCTTTAAGGAGGAAGAACTGGCAGCGTTGAAAGAAAAAACGGGAGCAGGAGTCGGCGATCTGATCGTCTTCGCTTCTGATGCCCGCGCGGTGGTCAACAAAACGCTGGGCGGGCTGCGCCTCTGGTTCCGCGATAGGTTGGATTTGGCAGATAAAAATATGATGGCATTCGCGTGGGTTGTGGACTTCCCGTTCTTTGCGTTCAATGAAGAAACGCAAACATGGGAGTCGGAACATCATCCGTTCACGATGCCGAAGATGGAAGACCTGCCGAAGTTCGATACCGATCCTGGCGCGGTGCTTTCGGATGCGTATGACATGGTGTGTAACGGATATGAGACCGCCTCAGGCTCGATCCGTATTCACCGCCGCGATATTCAGATGAAGATGTTCCAGTTGCTCGGCTTGAGTGACGAGGATATTCAGAAGAAATTCGGTCACATGCTGGAGGCGTTCGAGTATGGCGCTCCCCCGCACGGCGGCATGGCTCCGGGCATTGACCGTCTCGTGATGCTGCTGGCGGACGAACCGAACATCCGCGAAGTGATCGCCTTCCCGAAGAACCAGAACGGACGCGATGTGATGGCGGATGCTCCGTCTGAGGTGGAGCCGAAGCAGTTGAAAGAACTACATATCAAATTTAGTTAGGATAAAACAGGAAAGAAAAGGAAACCATGAACATAAAAGAATTGATCGTCAATAAAACAGCGAAGTTTGTATACTGCACCGACGGAGCGCTGTGGTATGACGTCGATGGTTTTCGTTTTCCTGTTCCATTCGAAGAAACAGTTGGTGCTTATTTCAAGCCCGAACATAAAGCGATCAACCTGATGCGCTGGATACGCAAACAGTTGGAAGAGAACGATGAGCAACGGAAGGCACAATCAAAAGTCAGGTAATGTGTCGATGGGCGCCAAACAAGGTGATGTGTTTTGGATCACACCAAATAAAACAAACGGGATCGGATCCGATCACATTCATCCGCATGTTGTCATTCAGGTACACGTACAAAATAAAGTGGCCGTTTGTGCTTTGACCACAAACCTAAAGCGCGCCAAGGACCCTGGCAATGTACTGCTCGATGAAGGTGAAGCTGGTCTTCCAAAACAAAGTGTCATCGTTGCGTCACAAGTCAATACAGTGGACGAAATGCAATTAGGTGAATATATCGGGACATTGACTGAGCAAAGGATTCATCAAGTGCTGGCTGGTATGCGTTTTTTACAGTTCATGATCCAACACTACGAGAAGGAAGCATATTTATGACCATTCGAGTTTGTCTTGCTGGCGCTACAGGTTGGGCGGGGTCTGCGGTTGCCAGAACAATTGCTAAATTAGATGACATTGTGCTGGTCTCTGCGGTTTCACGCACCCATGCTGGCAAGACGCTTGGCGAGGCGTTGAACGAGTCAAGTTTGGCTTGCCCCATTTATGCAACGGCACAGGAAGCATTGGCAGCTCGACCGTGTGATGTGTTCTTTGAATTCACAAAGCCGGATGTGGCGAAATTAAACGTGCTGAGCGCCTTGCAGCACGGAGCGCACGTCGTGGTTGGCACATCGGGATTGACGGACGAAGACTACACCGAAATTGCATTTTTTGCCGACAAATCTCAGCGTGGTGTTCTGGCTGTCGGCAACTTTGCCTTGACCGTTGTCCTGCTTCAAAAGTTCGCCGAGATTGCGGCGCGCTTCATTCCGCAATGGGAGATCATCGACTTCGCCAGCGATGGCAAAAAGGACTCCCCCAGCGGAACGGTGCGTGAGTTGGCGAATCGGCTGTCAAAGGTCCGCTCTTCGGAGCTGACCGTGCCCTTGGAAGAAATACAGGGCGTCAAAGAGACGCGCGGCGCACGGATGAGCGGTTCGCAGGTACACTCTCTGCGATTGCCCAGTTACACCATTTCGGCTGAAGTCATCTTCGGCATGCCCGACCAACGGCTGACCCTCCGTCACGATTCAGGTACCAGCGCCCAGCCTTATGTGGATGGTTCTTTATTGGCAATCCGCAAAGTCAGTTCGTTTGTCGGTCTGCGCCGCGGATTGGATAGCGTGTTGCACTTTGAGATGTAGAAAGCAATTCACAACAAAGGGTCACGAAGATGCACGAAGGCTTTAAAATCTTTTCCTCCGTGTTCCCTTGTGACACTTCGTGGTAAAGAGGATATATGACCCAGACCATCGATACCAAAACCGTCAAGCACGTCGCATTCCTCGTTCGCCTCGGAATCTCCGAAGAGGAAGCGCAAAAATTCAGCGGACAGTTTTCCTCCATCATTGACTATTTCAATATGCTCAATGAAGTCGACACATCCAATGTCCTGCCCGTTTCGGATATCGCCAACGCCGAAAACGTGCTGCGCGAAGACGAAGTCAAACCGTCCATGAGCCGCGAAGAATTCCTCAAGAACGCGCCAAATTCAGAGCGCGGGTATGTCAAGGTCCCGACCGTCTTAGGCGACGAGCAATAAACATGGGAATCCAGATCAAGGATTTCATTGAGCAAATGCCCAAGGTGGAACTTCATGTTCACCTTGAAGGTTCGGTTGTTCCAGAAACATTATTGATACTCGCCCAAAAAAATAACATTGCACTTCCTGCTAATAATCTGGATGAACTGAGGGAATGGTATATCTTCAAGGACTTCGATCACTTCATTGAAATTTACAGCATCATCGCTGGTTGTTTTCGCCATGCGGATGATATTGAATTAATCGCGCGAGAATTCTTGATTGGACAGGCAAAACAAAATATCCTTTACAGTGAAGTGACCTTTACACCATACAGCCAATTTGCCGCCAGCGGACTGGGTTTTCACGAGCAAATGGACGCTGTAGAACGGGCGCGTTTGTGGGCGAATGAAGAGCTCGGCGTGGATTTGGGAATCATTGTTGATATTCCTCGAATGATCCCTGCCAAGGAAGGCGACGTAGTTGCGGATTGGGTTATCGAACGATATGGAGACGGATTATTGATCGCCCTTGGCTTGGGCGGACCAGAGATCGGAAACCCGCCCGAAAAATTCAAGACGGCATTTGATAAGGTTCGCGCAAAGGGGATTCCCTGCATTCTTCATGCTGGCGAGACAATGGGACCTGAAAGCATCTGGCAGGCATTCCTATTTGCAGACAGTTTGCGGATCGGTCATGGTGTGCGTGCTATCGAGGACCCAAACCTTGTTGAGCACTTGCGAGAAAAGCAAATCCCGCTGGAGGTCTGTCCGACCAGCAACATTTGCCTCAAAGTTTATCCGTCTCTTGAAGAGCATAGCCTTACCCAGTTGTTGAACGAAGATCTATTTATAACCATCAACAGCGATGACCCGCCCATGTTCAACACGACCCTCACGAATGAATTCCTTCAATTACAGGGACTCCATCATTGGGACATGAATCTCATCGAAAAATTAACCTTCAATGCTCTGAACGCCAGCCTATTATCTCTTGAGCAAAAACAAGCTTTGACCAATAAAATCCAAAATCAATTCAAGCAATTACGCTCGCAACTTTCGGTGTAGCCTATGCAACTAACCAACCTCACCATCCGAGAAGCTCACGAACTTCTCACCACCAAGAAAATCTCCTCCGTCGAACTGACCCAAGCCATGCTTGACCGCATCCACGACGTGGACAAGAAGGTCAAGTCCTACGTCACCGTCACGGATGATCTCGCGCTGGAGCAAGCCAGGAAAGCCGATGAGCGCATTGCCAAAGGCGAGAACGTCACGCCGCTGACGGGCATTCCTTTTTCAATGAAGGACTGCATCTCCACGCGTGACGTCCGCACGACATGCTCCTCCAAGATTCTTGAGAACTACGTTCCGCAGTACAACGCCACCGTCACGAACAAACTCGCAGACTCTGGCGCTGTCCTCGTCGGCAAGACCAACATGGACGAGTTCGGCATGGGGTCTTCGTGTGAAAACTCTGCGCTATTCCCCACGCACAACCCGTGGGATCTCGAACGCGTCCCTGGTGGTTCGAGCGGCGGCGCGGCGGCGGCAATGTCGGCAAGCCTCGCTACCTTCACCATCGGCGAAGACACGGGGGGATCGGTCCGTATGCCCGCGGGATTTTGTAATGTCACTGGAATCAAACCAACTTATGGTCGTGTCTCTCGCTACGGACTTATCGCTCTCGTTTCTTCCTTCGATTCCATCGGTCCCATGGCCCGCGATGCTTACGACTGCGCGACTGTCCTTGAACACATCGCCGGTCACGACCCGCACGACAGCACCACGTATCATTCACCAGTTCCTATTTACACTCAACACATCAACAAGCCCGTCAAGGGAATGAAACTTGGGATCCCGAAAGAATATTTCGTAGCTGGCATGGAAGCGGGCGTTGAGTCCGCCATGCAGGAAGCCATTCGAACCTACGAAAAACTCGGCATGGAGATTCACGAAGTCTCGCTCCCCCATACCAAATACGGCTTGCCTGTTTACTATCTTCTGCTCTTCGCCGAAGCCAGTTCCAACCTCGCCCGCATGGACGGCACACGTTTTGGTCTCTCCATTTCGGAAGGTGCGAAGGATGTCATCGACATCTATCTCAAGACTCGCCACGAAGGTTTTGGCGATGAGGTCAAGCGCAGGATCATGCTTGGCGCGTATGCCCTCTCAGCGGGATATTATGACGCGTATTACTTGAAGGCGCAAAAAGTGCGCACGCTTCTTCGTCGGGACTTTGAAACTGCTTTTTCCAAAGTGGACATTCTCCTCGCCCCGACCTGTCCCACCACCGCCTTCAAACTCGGCGAAAAGACCAGCGACCCGCTCGAAATGTACCTCTCGGATATTTATGTCGTTGCGACGAATCCCGCTGGCGTCCCTGCCCTTGCGCTCCCCGCTGGCTTCTCCAAGGACATGCCCGTTGGCATGCAACTCATCGGTAAGCACTTGGATGAGCAAACGTTATTCCAAGTCGCTTATGCGTATCAACAAGTCACCGATTGGCATAAGCAAAGTCCCAACTTATGAGCATTACACTACTCAGCATCTTATCTGGAATAACAGGCATGTTTGGGTGGGGATTGTATGATTTTCTGGGCGGCGTTTTCGCCAAACAGATCGGACCTTACAAATCGTTTTTCTGGTCACAACTGGCTGGGCTGGCATCCATGCTTTTACTCGCCATTTTAATATCCCCCAGCATGGACATCCCTTCAGTTGTGATTTTCCTTTTCCCCGTCGCGGCGCTTCTTTACTCGGCAGGCTATTTGTTCTTCTTCAAAGGCTTTGAGGTTGGCAACATGTCCATTGTTGCCGCCACCATGAACTTGTGGGCGGTGTTCACCATGTTGTTCGCCTTCACCTTCATGGGACAACGTCTTACTGTCACCCAAACCGTCGGCGTCCTGATGATCCTTACGGGTGTGACACTCGCATCCCTGAACTGGAGCGAGATCCAACAGCGAAAGTTTCAACTTTCTACAGGGGTCAGGGAAGCCATTGCTGGAGCCTTCTTCTTCGGCATTTACTGGAATGTCAGCGAGACCATCGTGGAAGAAGTCGGTTGGCTGGTCAGCACGGCGTTGATCAAATTGGGCATCGTTGTTTTTATGCTGCTCTTTTTCGCAATTTCAAAGCGCGGGATGGGTCTGGCGGGCACCGCCGGAAAAACCATATCTGCCATCTTCGTCATGGGTGTGATTGAAGCGGGATCGGTTGCAGTTGTCAACTACGGTTTGACTATCGGAGACGCGATCCTGATCACTCCCATCGCATCCGCTCTATCGATAGTTACAATCTTATTGGCGATCATTTTCCTTAAGGAAAGAATCACCAAAACACAAGGAATTGGCGTAGCCACGGCAGTTGTCGGAATCGTGGTTACAGGTTTATAAAACGAATTGGAGCAAGCACAACGGACTTTACGGCGATAGATGAAGAACGATAGACCATACGCCTTCGACTTTTTACCTTACCCATCGTCCACCGTCAATCGTCCATGGTCACGGATGTTCGTACACGTAAAAAATATAATCCTGATATTTCGTATCCACGCCCAGATCGTGCAAGGCACGCAGAAGTTGAGCGCGATGATCGGTGGCGTGATTAACAATATGAAGCAAGACCTGCCAGACGATCAAGTCCTTGTCCTCTTCGGGATCGGTGATCGGCTTGGAGAACAACTGGTCATCCTGTAAGTTTGCCAGATAGGCACGAGTGTTCTGCTCGACCACATCCCACAACGAGCGGATGGCATCACGGTCATCGACCTCAGTTGTTTCTGGCAACGGCTCAGACGGCTGAACGCCGCGCAACTCGCTGATCCAAACATCCTCCACATCAACAAGGTGGACGAGTTGCTCCCGAATTGAGCCGCGAGAGTAATCCATTTTCTGAGTAAATTGCTCAAAGGTCAACGCAGCGACATGTTCCAAGATCTTGCGGTTCTCGGCAAAGTGATAGTTGTAAAAATGGCAAAAGGCATCTGCATTCATAAGTAAGGCTCCTTTTCACAAGTAAAGTTATTATAGCAAACGGAAATAGACCATTGACCACAGACCACGGACGATAGACCTTCGACTTTTGACCTGCGATTTTCCATCGTCAGTCGTCTATCGTCCATCGTCAATTCACTAACTAACGAGACCACTCAACTATGAAACCAACCTACGAACCTGTCATCGGACTTGAAATTCACGGCGAGTTACTCACCAACTCCAAAATGTTCTGCAGTTGCTCTGCGGATTATGGCTCCGCGCCGGAACCGAACTCGAACATCTGCCCGGTCTGCACGGGGTTGCCGGGCGCCATGCCGGTCGTCAACAAAAAGGCGACGGAACTTGCCGCGTTGGTCGGTCTCGCGTTGAACTGCTCCATCAACAAGCACAACACCTTTGCGCGCAAAAATTATTACTACCCCGACCTGCCCAAGGGTTATCAAATTTCGCAATATGAATTACCAATCGCAGAAAAAGGTTGGCTCGAAGTCAATGATGGCAGCGAGAATCAACTCAAGGTCCGCGTGAGGCGGGTTCACATCGAAGAAGACACTGCCAAACTTTCTCACGAAAAAAATTACGCGCTGGTTGATTTCAATCGTGCAGGCGTGCCTTTGCTTGAGATCGTCTCCGAGCCCGATATTCGCACCGTCGAAGCCGCGCTCGATTACGCCACGAAGGTCCGCGCCATTTTGCGTTACCTCGGCGTCAACTCGGGCGACATGGAAAAAGGCGTGCTGCGTTTTGAGGCAAATATTTCTGTGCGTCCCGTCGGCAGTGACGAGTTCCGCACGCGCACCGAAATAAAAAATCTCAACAGCTTCCGCGCGCTCGTCCGCGCTTCGCAATATGAGATCGAACGCCAGATCAAAATTTACGAGGCAGGCGGCACGGTCGTGCAAGAAACTCTCGGCTGGGACGATGTTCGGGGTGTGACGACCAGCCAACGGTCGAAGGAAGAGGCGCACGATTATCGCTACTTCCCCGAGCCTGACCTGCCTCCGCTTCAGTTATCGGATGCGTGGATCGCGGAAATTAAATCCCGCTTGCCCGAACTGCCGGAAGCAAAAACATCGCGCTTCATTTCAGACTTTGGGCTGACTCCGTCCGAGGCGCGTTTTCTCACCTCCGAGCGGACTCTCGCGGACTACTTCGAGAGCGTGGTCTCAAATTCAAAAAGCCCCGCCAAGACCATCCACTCGTGGATCTCGGGTGAGTTCATGCGCTACTTGAATGACTCAGGCTTGAGCATTGATGATGTGACTCTCGTGCCCGAAACGCTCGCAAAGTTAATTGACATGGTGACGGATAAAACCATTGGCGCGAGCGCAGGCAAAACCGTGCTGACCGAACTCTTCAAAAATGGCGGCGACCCAGCACAGATCGTGAAAGAAAAAAATCTCTTGCAGATGACGGATGTGAACGCCATTCAAGAGATCGTGACGAAGATTTTGAACGACAACCCCAAAGAAGTGGACGACTACAACGCGGGCAAAGAGACGCTGTTCCAATGGTTCATGGGTCAGGTGGCGAGAGCCACAAAAGGCAAAGCCGACCCGAACGTGGCGAAGGAATTGATGGTGAAGGGGTTGGAAGAGCGAAAGAAATCGTAAATCACTACAAAAAACCCGCGATTATTCATCCGACAAAAATAATGGCTCGCCGTCGTCCATGCCTCCCACGATTATTCCATCGTCTACTGCGGCTCCACTGGTAGCATAGGGAGCCGTTATTAATGGTTCAATCTTTGCCTCCAGGATTGTTACATCTTTATAAAGATAAGCAAATACTGCCGGAAAAACATCCTGCAAAACGGTTATATCGTCATATGCCACATAATCCCCCGTCGGCCACCTGACAGCCAAAAAGGTGCCATGCCTGTCCTGAATATCAAGGCGGGTTATCTCTGAAATATCGTCTGTGGTCTCATAGCAATTCTTGGTTAGATAGGGACCATGATCACCTGCGATAATCACAATTGCCTGAGGGTCCTCCTTAAGTATCAGATCAACATCCTGTCTCATTTCGATGTTGGCGGTTTCCAACCTTTCTTCAAATAATTCGGTCTCATTTGGCAGGCAGGCCCCTGAATTCTGACTGTGAGTGGGGACGTCAGTATGCATATAAATAAATCCCTGTGTACTCGCAACCTCTTTGAAAAAATCCCGCTTCGCTTCAATAAATTGATCCCTGGTCACTTCTTGATATCCAACATTCTCAATATCAAACCTGAACTCCCCAAGAAAAATCGCCTTGGAAAGCCTGGCGAGTGGCGGGGTAACGTCACCTGGAAATGAATAATCATAATTTTCTTCATATCCGCTAAAAAAGTAATCGGACCAGAATGCGCCATATGTCTCGTAACCAATGTCTCGTAATAACTTTTGTGTTACGCCATCCCCAGAGACCGCCCTTCTTTCGTTGCCATAATATTCCGCCGTCGCGTTTAGAACGCTATTCATGGTTGGAATAGTCGCGGCACCAACAGAATACGTATGTGGATAGAGAATAAACCCCTGTGTGGTCAGGAATTCCTCCTGAGCACTATTATCAATACCATAGCCCAACATTGTCTCATTAGGTACGTAAGCATCATAGATAAGCAAATAAATATTCGGCGAAAATTCAGGATTTTTACCCTCCACAAGGGGCAATAATTTGTTCCCTTCAAAAAGAGGGGATTGGCTAGCCGCCACGACGGACTGCGATTGAAACTGAATCGAACTATTAACCACAAAATTAATAATGATAAATGCGTGCAACAACCATTTTGCATTCAATAATAATATCCAAGCCATCAGAAAGACAACACTAAAGAATAATAATTGAATCCAAAGGACCCCTTTTTCAAACCAGTTATAGTAATTACTGATGGAAGCCATATTGGTTATGGTAATAGTAAATGCCAACCCCAGGGCTATCAGTATCCTATTCGGCATCAAAATTCCAAACAAAGCAGGGATGGCTAGTATAAAAATCCCCGCAAAAAGAGCGGAGAAAACCGCCAGGTAAAGGGAATCCGTTGAGGACAGAATCTCCTTGTTGTTCAGGATATATTGAATAACAGGTGTCAATGGAAGTAAAAGGAGAAACAGATCCTCAAGATAAAACTTTCTAGTCAAATGCCTGAACCGAGCTCCATCCCTGTTGTCGGATCTCGAAATTAATCCAGACAACAGCCAAATGGCTATTGTCAGCAGTAATGTAAATTCTTGAAGACCGGTAACGAAAAAATAATTTACGCCCTGGAGGGAAAAGCGGGAGGAAAAAAATAAAAAAATAACGCAATATAATAACAGCACAATTGGCGGCACGATAAAGTTTAAACTTGAGGGTCTAATGGTTTTTGCTGGTTTTGAAATCATATATTAATCCCATGTTCCTTTAATATGGTGCTTTGAAAAAAATTGGGTAAAGTTGTCCGTGTGAAGAGACAAGCCCATCCAATCTTTCTGAATGATACTCAATCTATGCTAATTACGCCACCCTGCCCCCGTTGCGAAAGAGTTGATGGTGAATGGGCTGGCGGGGCGAAAGAAATAACAATAGTCGGATTGCGAAGTCCTCAAAGAGGAGTAATTTGACCTGCGAAAAATAGAACGGATATGCTAAAATCACGCCACCTTTTAGTATAAGGAGTTGACCCGATGGCAGAGCCAAAAACTCAAAAAACAAAGGCAAGTGTCAAGGCGTTTCTGGAGAGCATCCCCAACGAAGGGACCCGCGCCGATTGCTTCGAAATTGTGAAGATGATGAAGCAAGCCACCAAAGCGGAGCCTGCCATGTGGGGCGGCAGCATTGTGGGTTTTGGGGAATACATGCTGACCTACGCCAATGGAAGCCAACTGCCCTGGCCCCTGATCGCCTTTTCGCCCCGCAAGCAATATATCACCCTTTACGTCGACCCCGCCTCTGACACCTATGAAAGCCACCTCAAAAAACTCGGCAAACATTCCACGGCAAAGGTATGTTTGTACATCAAAAAGCTGGCAGACGTGGATAAGAAAGTGCTCAAAGAGATCATCGTTGACTCCGTGAAGGCGACGAAGAAGTTGAAAAGATAATTCACGAGTTCTAACCTATCGTCCATATTGTGAATACCACGAAAGGTTTAATCGTGAAGTACCAGGGTCTTGTCATGTTGAGCCGCTTTGCGGCGAAGCATGAATCCGGCTGTCGCAGAGATCTATCGCCTATCGGCTCAGGGTGACATACTTATTAGATTTCACCCGATCTTTCCATCGCCACATTTTATTAAATCTCATCTGCTATAATTGAAAAAAAAATAATTCTAAAGGATTTTTCATGGCTGAATACGTCAGCGTTTCAAAAATATCAAACTACATCGGGCAGGATGTCGTCCTCAAGGGCTGGGTCTACAATCGCACGGATAAGGGCAAACTGGTCTTTTTGCTCGTGCGCGATGGTTCGGGCTTCATACAATGCGTCGCCTTCAAAGGCGATCTGACGCCCGAACTATTCGAGACGGTCTCCAAACTGCCGCAGGAATCGTCGGTGGTCATTACCGGCTCCGTGCGCGAAGATAAGCGCGCGCCCGGCATTCCTGGCGGGTTCGAGGTCGGCATCAAGGACTTGCAGGTCGTCCAAGCCGCGGACGTTGATTATCCGATGGCGCTCAAAGACCACGGTCCCGATTTCGCGCTCGACCATCGTCATTTGTGGATTCGGATGCAAAGTCAATGGGCGATCCTGCGCGTCCGCGTGCGGGTCATGTCCGCGGTGCGCGAGTATTTGGATGGACAGGGCTTCTTCAATCTCGACACGCCCATCCTGACCCCCGCCGCTGCCGAAGGGACGACGACTCTTTTCGAGACCGAATATTTCGATGAAGGATCGGCTTTTCTTGCACAAACCGGGCAACTCTACAACGAAGCCAACATCTTCGCTTTTGGAAAAGTTTATTGCTTCGGTCCCACCTTCCGCGCGGAGAAATCAAAAACACGCCGCCACCTGACCGAGTTCTGGATGCTCGAACCCGAGATCGCCTTTTGCGACCTGGACGGTTTGATGGAAGTGGAAGAAGGGATGATTTCCTACATCGTCCAGTCTGTGTTAAGGGATTGCGCCGCCGAGTTAAAATCGCTAGGCAGGGATGTGACAAAATTGGAGAATATCTCCGCGCCCTTCCCTCGCATGTCCTACGATGATGCTGCAAAATATCTGATCGAACTCTACGAAAAAGAGACCGATCCCGATAAGAAGGAATTGCTCAAATTCGAATGGGGCATGGATTTCGGCGCCCCGCACGAGGTGGAGTTGACGAAATTAAACGACAAACCGCTGTTCGTTTACGGCTACCCGAGCGCGGTCAAAGCCTTTTACATGGAGCCCTGGCCCGGTCGCCCCGAAGTTTGCAAATCTGTGGATTTGCTCGCGCCTGAAGGCTACGGCGAAATTTGCGGCGGCTCAGAGCGCATGTCTGACCATGACGCGCTGCTGGTGCGAATCAAAAAGGAGGGTCTGCCTGAGGAAGCGTTCAAGTGGTATTTGGAATTAAGGAAATACGGTTCGGTTCCCCACTCGGGATTCGGCATGGGCGTGGAAAGGGTCGTCGCCTGGCTGTGCGGCATCGAGCACATCCGCGAGGCGATTCCCTTCCCAAGGACGATCAAAAGGGTGTATCCGTAACCGGAAAACCGGATCAAATCTCCCCGTCGAATATAGAGGCGGGGACATCCCTCTTTCTATAGCACAGAATTCCTCTCAGGGCAATTGTTTCATGAGAAGGATTAATCCGTCAATTTCTTTCCTTGTGCTTTGGATTATGGTATAAGAACTGTGCCCTGCGATGTGCGTGATATTGCACTTACGTTTTGAGCCAACACCTCATAAAAGGGTCCTTATCTCAACGGAAATAACGCGATAGGCCTGAGCCAAGGCGGCGTTTCCCGGTCAGGACCCACCTGCGCAAGCAGGTTCAAAACCCGGCAATACACGGCATGTGCGGGGTACCGAGTATCGAAGATCCGACAGGTTCAGTACCTGTCGGGTCTTTTTTATCAAGACCAATGGACTGCCGCAAGACCCGCCAATCGAGAAACGTTCACCGATCCGCCACTTGACGAACTCCCTGCCTGCGTGTAAAATCGCCGCCATTGTCTGGTTGGGATCACAATCGAATAAACGGAGATTTAGCGGCTGGGTCCCGCTTTTGGTTTCGATACGCCCTTCGGGTCGATCAACCAACAACGGGATCACGAGGTAGAGGTTCTCCCGTGCGAACGGGACGCTAATCGCCCTCACCCCACCCCTCTTCCGAGGGGAGAGGGAAAGAGCGAGAAAATCGGATAGATCAGCGGATGCCTCTGGAGTCGGTTCACCGGCTTCCTTCTCCCTTCCAAAGCAAGCGTATCCACGAAAACCGC
Organism: Anaerolineales bacterium; assembly: GCA_015075725.1. Taxonomy (NCBI): domain Bacteria; kingdom Bacillati; phylum Chloroflexota; class Anaerolineae; order Anaerolineales; species Anaerolineales bacterium. The sequence continues at coordinate 62,050 of JABTTV010000001.1, forward strand.
ATGGCAACAGGCGGGACAAGTGAGCGTAGTGAGCGGGCAGTTTTGCCTGTTTGTTTGGAAGGGCATTTGTTTTAAATACCGAAGCGGATAAAACAGACATGCCCAGGCGTGTCTGTTTTATTTTGCCCTCACCCCTTCCCTCTCCCAGGAAAGAGAGGGGGAAAGTGAAAATGAGCAAGAATCGGGTCGCAAGCATCGGGAACGCCAAATACAATCTCGTGCAAGAAAAGGAGATTGATATGGAAAAAGAACTCGAACCTTTACAACACTATCGGCTGATCGAACAAGCCATTGAGTACATCGAAGCCAATGTGCAGAATCAGCCCGAACTGGCGGAGATTGCCTCGGCTGTGGGGCTGAGCGAGTATCACTTTCAACGCCTGTTCACCCGCTGGGCGGGCATCAGCCCCAAACGCTTCATGCAATTCCTGACGAAGGAACAAGCGAAGGAAATCCTCGACCGGTCGGAGAATCTGCTGGATACCACGCATCAGGTCGGACTATCGAGCCTGGGTCGGCTCCATGACCTTTTCGTCAACACCGAAGCCGTGACCCCTGGCGAGTACAAGTCGCGCGGGGAAGGCGTGACCATCCGGTATGGGATCCACATTACGCCGTTCGGGAAATGCCTGATCGCCACAACCGAGCGCGGAATCTGCCACCTCGGGTTTATCGATGGAAGCGAAGGCAGGGCGGTCGATAACCTGGTGAGCCATTGGAAGCACGCAAGCATGACCGAGGATTACGCCAGTACCGTTCCGCTCGTCAACCGCATCTTCCTGGACGGGAAGCCTGATGCTCCTCTCAAGCTCCACCTTCGCGGGACGAATTTCCAGATCAAGGTCTGGGAGGCGCTTCTCAGTGTCCCATCCGGCGCGCTGACCACTTATGAGCAGATCGCTACTCATATTGGCAATCCGCGTGCTGTCCGCGCAGTGGGAAGCGCGGTGGGAGACAATCCGATCGCATATCTCATCCCGTGCCATCGGGTGATCCGCAAAAGCGGCGAATTCGGGAATTATCTGTATGGATCGGTCCGCAAGAAGGCGATTTTAGCAAGAGAATTAGCAGTATTGGAGTAAGCAGAAAGACCTGGCTGGTCCTGAAGACCTGTCAGGTCTTCGACTAAACAAAAGGGAATCGAATGAAATCAAAAATCTGGGTCGCGTTAATCACACTTTATATCGTTTGGGGTTCGACGTATTTCGGAATCAAAGTCGCCATCGAGACCATTCCGCCCTTCTTTCATGCGGCGATACGATTCCTCATTTCGGGTGTGCTCATCCTGCTCTGGCAGAAAGCCGCTGGGCAGGAAATGCCCACCCGCAGGCAGTGGGGCTCCACATTCATCATCGGCAACCTGTTGTTGTTGGGCGGAAATGGGCTTGTCTCCTGGGCGGAACAATTCATCCCATCGGGCATTGCGGCCTTGACCATTGCCACGGTTCCTCTCTGGCTGGTTATCCTCGAGGCGATGCGCCCGGGGGGAATCAAACCTACGTGGCAGGCAATCACCGGCCTGGCGATCGGTTTTCTTGGCATATTTATCCTGGTTGGACCCGCCGAATTCTCAGGCGGCGGGATGAAGCTGGATCCCTTCGGCGTGATCGCCCTGCTTACCGCATGTATTTTGTGGGCGATCGGCTCGATTTACAGCAAGTCTGCGGATTTGCCGAAATCGTCTTTTATGACGACAGGCGCGGAAATGCTCATGGGCAGTATCGGCTTGATCGTCGTCTCGTTGTTGACGGGCGAATTGAACGGATGGAACCCGGCTGAGACGTCGACGCGGTCGTTGATCGGGCTGGTTTATCTCATCACCATCGGGTCGATCATTGGGTTCGGATCGTACATCTGGCTGCTGCAAAACGCGCCGATCTCACTCGTCGCCACGTATGCATATGTCAATCCGATCGTGGCCGTGATCCTTGGATATCTATTTGGAAACGAAGCGCTGGAGCCGCGCATCTGGCTGGCGACCGCGATCATTATCGGCGCAGTCATATTCATCAACAGCAGGGGCAGGCCTCGGGTCCAGAAAGAGGCGGAGGAGGTTTCTCAAGTGGAAAGTGACAAGTTTGGAATCCATCGGTAATGGAAGGCATAATGAAAATTTCAAATCAAAAAGGAGATAAAAAATGGACGTAAAAGATCTAATCAAAAAAGTAAAGGAAGATAATGTCAAGTTCCTTTCGCTCCAGTTCACGGATGTGCTCGGCGCGGTCAAGAGCGTGGATATGCCGATCCGCCACCTCGAGGATGTGCTGAATGACGGCGCATGGTTCGACGGTTCGTCGGTGGAAGGCTTTGCGCGCATTCAGGAAAGCGATATGCGCCTCAAGATCGATCCCGATACTTACGCGGTCCTGCCGTGGTCTTCGGCAGAGTCCCGCCGTGCGCGCGTGTTCTGCGATATTTTCACCCCCGCCGGGGAACCCTTCGAAGGCGATCCACGCGGCGCATTAAAGCGCATCCTCAAAAAGATCGACGAGCGGGGCTGGAAGTTCAACATCGGTCCCGAACCGGAGTTCTTTCTCTTCAAAGGACCGAACGGCAGCAATGGCGTTCACCCTGTCCCCCACGATACCGGCGGTTATTTCGATTTCTCTTCGTTCGATGAAGCGGTTGTCGTACGCACGGCGTTGATGGATGCACTCGATGCGATGGGGCTCGATGTGGAAGTGGGACACCATGAAGTGGCGCTCGGCCAGCACGAGATCGACTTCCGCTTTGCGGATGCGCTGAAGACCGCCGATAACGTCCTGACCTTAAAATACACCGTCAAAGCCATCGCCGCCCAGCACGGACTCACCGCCTCATTCATGCCCAAGCCTGTCTTCGGCATCAATGGTTCCGGCATGCACTGTCACCAGAGTCTCTTCGATGCCAAGAGCGGAAAAAACCTGTTCTTCGACGCCAAGGACGAAGCCCACCTTTCCCCGCTGGCATACTCCTTCATCGCCGGTCAGCTCGAACATGCCCGCGCACTCGCCGGTGTGGTTGCGCCGACGGTGAACTCGTACAAACGCTTGGTCCCCGGTTATGAGGCTCCCGTTTACATCGGCTGGGCGCAGCAAAACCGCTCCGCGCTGATCCGCATTCCGCGCTATACGGAAGGGCGCGATAAATCCGTCCGCGCCGAACTGCGCTTCCCCGATCCGTCCTGCAATCCGTATCTGGCATTTGCTTCCATGCTTGCCGCCGCGCTTGACGGCATCGATAAGGGTGCGAAGCCGTCCAAGCCGTTGAACAACATCAACCTGTACCACCTTGACAGGGAAGAACGCGCCAAGCTGGGTGTGACCGAACTGCCCGGCTCTCTGGCTGAATCCCTGACTGAACTGTCGAAGGACGATGTGATCAAGAACTCCCTCGGCGATTACCTCACCGAAGCCTACCTGCGCGCGAAGTGGGAAGAGTGGGACGAGTTCCGTTTACGCGTTACGGATTACGAGATCGAACGATATCTCGAAACGGCGTAGTCAGGTATCACCGGTTTGTACCCGGCAATCAAAAAGGCATCCGGAGATATCGGATGCCTTTTTGATATATCTGAAATTTCTTTGATCAGTGAACAGTTGCGCTTACAAGTTCACGGATTTCCTTTTTCGATTCGTACACCCGCACAAGATTGCCGTCCTGCATTTGCAGGACGCGGTCGACGAATTGGCACATGCGCAAATCATGCGTGACGATAATTCCCGCCCGCCCATTTTCATGGATCAGATTGGCAAAAGTCTCCACCACTTGAAATGCGCGTTCAGTATCGAGGGAGGCGGTGGGTTCATCCGCCAGGACGAGCGCCGGGTTGTGGATCAAAGCCCGGGCGATTGCCACTCTCTGCTGTTGACCGCCGGACATTTGGGCGGGGAGATTGTGTAATCGTTCAGCCAGGCCGAGGCGGGCGAGCAGTTCATCTGATCGGATGCGGCTGCCATGGTCGATTTTTCCGTTCAGGCGCAGCATGAATTCCACGTTCTCCCGGGCAGATAGATAAGGGATCAGGTTATTCGCTTGAAACGTAAAACCGATCCTTTCGCGACGCAGCTTTACGCGTTCTTTCTCGCTCATTAGAGCAAGATTTTGCCCATCGATTACGACCTGCCCGCTGGTGGGAGTCAAAAGCGCGGCAAGGATGGAAAGCAGGGTTGTCTTGCCGGAACCGCTGGGCCCGACCAACGCCACAAACTCACCGAATTTCACCTGAAACGATACCTGATTCACCGCGTTTATGGCTGCGCCGTCCAGTGTGAACGTCTTGACCAGGTCGCGGACTTCCAATGCAACATCAGACATTTTCTAACCTAACCTTAGAGCCTTGAGCGGCTCGATACGAACTGCATAGATGATGGACACCAGCCCTCCCAATGGACCGATGAACAGAAGCAATGCGATGGCAATCAGGGAACGCGTGCCATTGAACGCCAGCGGAATGGTGGGAGGCAAACCTAGCGAAAAAAGATAGTTCAACGTGGCACCGATCCCAACTCCCATGGCGGTCACAAAGATGATCTGGATCACGGCGGAGAGTCCGACCACAAAATTCGAGGACCCAATGGCTTTCAAGACGCCGATCTGCGGCACTTTTTGAAGTACCTGGATCTGGAAAAATCCTCCAATGACCAAAATACCGATCAGCAGTGTAAAGGCGCCCTGGGTTTGGACCGTCCCTTGCTGCGCCGAATAACCGGGAATGTTATTGATGGTGGTTTCAATATCGGCAACTTCGATATTGGGAACCCGTTCCTGCAAGCGCATTTTCATTTCCTCGATCTGGGATGGATCCTGCAACTTGACGGCAACGATATTCGGATAGGGCGTGTCACTGCTCAGGTCTGCTTCAGGTTGCGGACGGATCAGTTCCCACGTGGACGGGGGGACAAAAATGGTTGGTTGAAAAAAGTACGCTTGTTTATCCACAAGTCCCACGATGGTCAATGTGAAGAACTCGTCTTCGGTACCCTGCGTGGAGCGAATCTCGATCACATCGCCGATCTGCAGGTTGGTACGCTGTGCCACGCTCATATCCATGACGGCTTCGCGCGCCTCGCCTCCGCGGAAATAACGTCCGCCCAGCAGAGGCGGCATGCCGGGTCGCTCCGCTTCCACGCCCAACATGGAGATCTTCAATGGCTCAGGAAGTGAGACAATTTCGGAATTGGACGTGTAAATGGGACCGGCATCCGCCACCCCCTCCACACGCCTCACGGCTTTGATTGTGTTCGTCTCGAGGCGGCTGGCGGTGATGCTGTAATCGGATTTTTCAAGAAAGACGATCAACTGCGCGTCGAGATTGGCGACATACTGCCGGTTTGCATCCGACAACCCCTCCCCCAGCGCGGCAATGAAGAGGACCAACACGGTGATCAGCGCAATGACCAAAGCCACCATCAGGAACCTACCACGGTTGCGAATCACTTCCTTGAGGGCAAGATAGGCGGCAATAAATAAACTATTCATATCATTTCTTCCTAGACCAACGACTTCGTGTCGAAGGGGTTCTTCCAATCCACGCCCATGATGCCGTGCAGAAGCAAATCCACAGGCGGATGATCGGCGATGTCTTCGTAGTAATAAGGCAGGCGGATGCGTCCATCCATGCCGATGACGAAGGTGCCGGACATTTGATAGGCATCCTGACCCGGATATGGAATCCCGGGTGTGAATCCTTTTTCACGCGCAAGCCTGCGGTTCGAAAGCCAGATGCGGGGTGAGAGAAGAGTCTGCCAGAAGGTGCCGCGATACAAGCCATAAGCGTGATAGGCGGAACGGTCCACGTCGGCGAGACAGATCGCATCCGGCGCGCGCTGGTCGCAGAAGGCTTTGGCAGATTCGGCTGAGGCGTGAGAAACGATTGCAAGCTGGAGTCCGCGCTCGGTCAGGGTCTGATGCGCGTCTATCAATTGGTCGATCATCTCCTTGCATTGCGGACATCCAAAATGACGTGTGAAGGCAAGGACGAGTACCTTCTTCTTCCAAAGTGAAGAGAGCCGGATTGGCTTCCCGTTCTTATCCAGAAGGGTGAGGTCTGGAGCCGGGTCGTTGAATTTGAGTTGAGTAGTATTCGACATAATTAGATTATACCACAGTGCAAAGGTTTTGCAAAGGTTTTGTTAATATCAATTCTAGCGAAAAAAAGACACAGCCGGGGCTGTGTCTCGCGGTCTCATGCAATGTGGATGATGGATTTCTCCACCCGGTTCCCCTTCCTCTCCACCCGCCTCCAACTGCTATTGTCATTGAGTGATATCCAGCGCCGTTCCTCAGTCCGATAAAACCAATCCTTATCCTGCTGGTAATAAACAAGCACATCGGTCGATTCCCAAATGTTCAGGATTTCGTTCCCGTGGGCGTGAGTGTCGTCGAAATCCGTGGTGGCGCGCTGGCCCATTTCGCTATAGAGTTCGTTGAGTTCGAGCAGTTTCGAATTGATCTCCGGCTTGAGATGATTGACCTTCAAGCCGATGCGCCGCGCCTCCTCGAATAGAATCGGGTACCCGTGCGATGGATATTTCGAATTGAGGGTGGACGCGATCTGTTCCGCAACGGATTCCTCTTTTATGTGATAGGCGAGCAATTCCTTGCACAACATGATGGAAAGGGATTCTGCGCGATCCACCGCGCCGATGACAAGCGGATGCACATGCTGGAAGAGCTGCTGGTATGGATTTTCGTTCGAATCGGATTTTTGAGCCTGCCAGAGTCTCACAACGCGGTTCAGTTCATCCAGACTGACGCTGACGCGGTCGTTGTCGCGGTCGATGGGTGAAAGCGAATGTGTGAGCGAAGTGTCCACGGAGGTAAGATAGGCCATGGGGCCCATATGGATTTCGTTCGCCCCAAGCGTGATCATGGTCGCAGCGGAGGCGCATTCCAACGGAATGACCGCAACGATGTCGTCGCAATACTGCCGCAATAGGTTCACGATTCTCAGGGAGGATTGTCCATTGCCGCCGCTGGATTTGATGAAGAGATAAATGGTCTTCTGGTGGCCGATCTTTTCCAAAAGTTCGAACAGTGCCAGTACATCGTCATGACAGACGCTTCCGCGCGGGTTGTTGAAATAGGTGACCAGGGTGCCGCCGAGTTTTTTCGTCAGGTCGTGGATGATCGCCTGGGTCTTATCGAATAGAATGGGCGGTTGTTTTGCCTTGGGTGGTTTTCCGGTTTTCGCAGTTTTACTGTTTGATTCCATAAATCGAATTTCTCCTGACCTCGTCGTGATAGGAATGACATCCCCATCAGGATAATATCACTCTTTTTGCGGGTGAATATGAATTAAAAGTACTATTTTCCGGCGCGTGACCAGATCCAGCCGCCCGCCAGCCCCAGCACCTGACCCGCCAACGTGACGGAGATCACCCCTGAAACACCCGCTTCGGCAAGCCATTCAGGAAGGTTGAAAAACCCGAGCGCCAGGAGGTTATATGCAAACAGGCCGCCCAGCAACATACCGAGCGCCCAACGCAAAGCGGAAGTCCGCTTGGCGAATCGCGAGGCAATGACAAAGAATGCCCCCGAGCCCAACAGTACGAACAGCATGGATAACGACCAAGCCGATATTCTCGGGTAACCTTCCTGGGTTATGAAGTCGTCGGGTTCCTCCGGGGCAGTCGGGAGAGGCGTCGGCTGGGCTGATTGTGTGAGTTCCGGTACGACCAGGGTCACTGCCACTGCGCCGGATTGGGAAACATCGAGCTGAAGTACCTCGGAAATTACAGCCGGTTCGCTGGAAACGCGAATCTCCAGCAAGCCGGGCTTGTCCAATCCGAATGCCGCCCGCGCCACGCCGTCTGTCGTCACCGCTTCCACTTGCTGTAGGATTCCCCCGCCTTCACCGGTCAACAACATGGCGAAGCGCACCACCGTCCCATCGGGGACGCGGTTGCCGTTGTGATCCATAATCACACCAGTGCGAATCGAGATCGTATCTCCGATGCGGAAAAGAGGCGCGAGGGTTGGCTCGGGTGTGTTGAGTGCATCTGGGGTGGCAGAGGCAATCGGCAGGTCCAGAAAGAGCGGGATGATCTGGACCGGATTCGGCGACATGACCGTGATCAGATCGTATCCAACAGCAGGGATCGATACCGGCGAAGCGCCCGATGGAGTCAGTTCCTGATAAAGTAGGCGAACCGCAACATCCACGAACTGGGCTTGTTTACTGTAGAGCGCGTAATAAGCGGTGAAACGGGAAAGTGTGGTGGTATCGAAGTAATAAGGCGCGCCAAACGAGAACAGGATCAATTGTTTATTCAACAATAGGTCGGGGCGTTCGCGCAGAAGACGGCCGATGAGAACAGCCTCGCCTTGCGATGAATCGGTCACCGCGAGCAGGACCCAATCAGCGGCATCGAGATCGTCCGCCACAAATTGATTCTCATCGGGCGCATCCAATAATGCCGTCAAATTCTCGAAGGAATACGATTTGAGGCGGAACTCCTCCACTTGATTCCCACCCTGCGGACCGTAAAGCCGCAAAGCCGCCTTTTGCAGCGCATCGACCGCCAGTTGAGGCTGGGACGAACAACCCGAGCATTGCGCCGCGCTGACTGAATCCGTGATGAATACCAATCGGTCATTGGGCTGGGGCGGAGACGGCAGGATCGAAGCGAGGTCCTGCTGACTCGGGCTGACTAGTGTGGCTGCGCTCCGCGCGATTTGAAAGGTGATGTCCGTTCCAGGTTCGGGACTTGCAGATTCCGTCTCCGGCAGGGACGGATTGTCACCGGAATCAACGATCACATTGTTGAGCGTAAAGTTATCGTACAACCGCAGTTTTGCCATGAGGATGCGCGTTACCGAAGCATCCACCCGCTGGGCAAATGCAGGGTCTTCGCGGTATTTCTGCGCAAAAAATTCGAGCGTGCGGATGACAGACGTATAACTGTCAGGGGAATCATCGCCTTTGATATTGCCAAGATACAACAGGTCGTTGCCGGCGAGAAATGAATCGCGCGCGGCGATGCGCCCCTGGAATAATCCCCCGCCGGTGGCGTAAAATTCGCGAACGGCTTTTGTGCCGAGATTATCGCTGACCAATAACCCCCCGTTCGCGTACCATTCCGCAAATTCAGGCAATGCCAGAATCTGACCCAGTGCCTGCTGGTCGAAACTGATCGGGCGGGTGGTGGCGCGGATATTCCCTTGAAAGCCCTGGTAGCGGATGTGAGAAACGAGCAAGCCATCCACGACTTCTTCCGGCAGTTCGGCTTTCCCGGTTACTGCAAAGAAGGGCGCGAGTTCCACCTGTTTCAACTGCTCGAGAGATTTTCGCACTGTGGAAACTTCCTCTTGCGGAAGGCGGTCCGCTCCCCCCGCGCCGGGAAAATGTTTGGCGATCACCAGCAGGTTCCCGTTCGAGCCGCGGTGAAGCCCGCGGATATAAGCCCGCCCCATTTCCCCCACCCAGAAAGGATCGCCCCCAAAGACTCGCGTCCCCAGATCGCCCCCCGCTTCAGCCGGGGATTCAAGCGTATCCAAAGAAGGACCGAAGAATAAATTGAAACCCAGTCTGGAGATCTCCTCCCCGCGCGTTTCGCCCACATCCTTTGCATATTCCGTGTCCCAGGTTGCTCCGATCGCCATCTCGCTGGGCAGGGGAGTCAGCCCGTTGAGGATCTGGTCGGCAGGATATCCGTCACCCTCCTGCGAAATACCGATGAATAAAGGCACGTAGGCAAACCGCAGGATGTTTCCGGTGACAGGGTCGGTCGCTGATTTGGTGGCGGCATCCCATTCGATCCGCTGCAGCGATTCAACCAGGCGTCTCGCCTCCGCCAGTGTATCGCCATCGACAAAATTTTCATTCTCCCTCATCAAGACCACGCCGCCAACATGACGGCGCGCGATCAGTTCGTATATCTGGGAATCGGTCCCGGTATCCGTCCCTGTGAACGCGACCAGGAACAATTGCCCAACACGCTCCTCAGGCGACATCGAATCCAACAACAACCGGACCGCGGCAGGCGGAGTTGGAGTTTGCGCCTCTGCGGAAATTGGCATAATGGAAAGCACAACCAAAAACAGGAAAAGGATTCGAATCAGCCGCATTCACCCACTCTTATAACATAAAGGAATGAAAAATCTCCATGGTTTTCATCAACACACAAAGAAAAATCGACGCCGTTGTTCAAACGACGCCAATGAGATTCCGCATCCGACTCCGCCCGGGTTTGCTTCCGGCATTCTGGGAGTTTCACTTCGCCCGTCCAAGCGCCCGCACTGCCGCGCCCGGATCGGCCGTGATTATGCCGTCCACATCCCAATCGCTCAGACGTCGAATCTCCTCTGGAGAATTCACCGTCCAGACATGGACGCGGCGTTTTATGCGATGTGCGCGTTGGATTTGTTCCCGCGTCGTATCCGAATGATGCAGGTGCAATGCCTGATAGTTTCCGAACATAAAGCTGAAGGAACGCGCCCATGATCCGCGCCAGCTTGGCAATGCAAGCAAACCGAGCTGAATTCCGGGCAATTCCCGTGCGGCTATTTTCAAATTGAAAGCGAAAAACGATGAAAGGATGATCTGGCTGCCATTATTATGGCGCTTGATCAACTCGCATACCTTCAAAGCCAGCCCGTTGAAGGGGGTGGAATAGTTCTTCAATTCGATGTTGATCAATTTATCCCTGCCCATGGCTTCGAACACATCCTCAAGCAACGGCACTTTTGTGCCGCTGAAGGCCGGGCTGAACCATGAGCCCGCATCCAATGTGCGGACGGTTTCAATTGAAAGAGAAGAGATTCGTCCTTCGCCGTCTGTGGTGCGTTTGACATCGGGGTCATGAATCACCACCACATGACCGTCAGCGGTGAGCTGCGCATCGAGTTCGACGCCATCGGCGCCCTTTTCGAGAGCCGAAGCAAATGCGGGGAGGGTATTCTCCGGCGCATGGGACGAGTCGCCGCGATGCGCGAGAAGGATGGGGCGTGGGAATTTGTCAAGCATGAAGATTCAGGCTGAGGCGCAGTCCGAAGCGGGTTAAATATCCACGAAATAAGCGAGGGCGGCGCGGTCGATCATCTCCCGGTTCATCGAAGGAGGCACTGCCATGTACGAGGCGATGTCGAGAATCTGGTCGCAGAGGTCGCGCGGATGCGAGGCACGCAGTTTACGGTTGCGTTTGATGTACCACTCCTGCAGGAGGTACGCAAGACCCTGGTCGTTGTATTCGATGTGCTTGTCCTGCGAGACGCGCTTGAAAATTTCGCGGTATTCTTCGAACGAAGGATCGCCGATCTCGATCTTGTGACGCAGGCGGCGGAGGAAGGCTTCATCCACGAGGTCTTTCGGCGGGAGGTTGGTCGAGAAGACGATCAACACATCGAAGGGCACTTCCACTTTTCGCCCGGTGTGGAGGCGGAGAAAATCCACGCGGTTTTCGAGCGGCACGATCCAGCGGTTGAGCAGGTCGCGCGGTCGGACTTGCTGGCGGCCGAAGTCATCGATCAAAAGGATTCCGCCGTTGGCTTTCACCTGGAAGGGTGCTTCGTAGAATTTTGTTGTGTCGTCGAATACGAGGTCGAGCCCTTCGAGGGTCAACTCACCACCGACGACGATGAAGGGGCGGCGAATCTTTATCCAGCGCGGGTCGCGGCGACTGGAACCACGCAAGGTCCCGGTCGGGTTCGAATTGGGATCGGTATCCGGCGCAAGGCTGTGACTGACCGCATCGTACACTTTGATAACCTGACCATCCAAATACAACGCATACGGGATATACATCGTTTGGCTGAGGACGAGGTTGCCGAAGGCGCGCGCGATGCTTGTCTTGCCGTTGCCGGGAGGTCCGTACATGAAGATAGAAGTGCCCGAGTTGAGCGCGGGTCCAAGCCGCTGAAAGGTCGCTTCGGAGATGACCAATTGCGAAAGGATTTGCCGCATGGTGCGGGTGGTCACGGCGACGCGCCCGCTCTTTTGTCGGCGGATGGATTCGTTATAAACCTCGAAGGGGACGGGAGCGGGTCCCGCATATTGACTGCGTTCCAACGCCTCGCGCGCCCGGACGATGCCCGCGCTTGTGATGCCGTAGGTATAGGAGCCTTCGCCCAAGCCGCCCTGCGACGATTTGATTTCGATGAGTTTTTCCTGCTTGAGCGTTGTGAGAAGTTGATCGGTCACCCCGGCGAACGGGAGCGTGATCTCATCCGATACCTTGCTGCCGGTGAGATAACCGCGGAAGTACAATACTTTTAGAATCAAATCCTGAAGCCAGAGGGGAGAAAGTCCCGTATCTTCCAGAGTGTTGATCTGAGGCGGGGTAAAGCCGCCGGAAGGCGCAGGGGGGATTTGTCCGGTTCCCGGTTGTTTGACGACCATTTTTTTCACCGTTTCCTAAAAATGAAAAATTGCGTAATGCACAGCCGATTATACTTCGTTTCGTTTTCAGCTCTGTTTCCGCCAAACGATTGTCATGAATCTTTCACGACCTTGCAGGGCCGAAAGGCGGAGGTCTGGTTTACTCTCAACCACCAGGGCAAGACTACACCCGCGAAATCTCCTTCCGCGGGTGTATCCCGTCTTGTGAACCTGAGATGCCCTGTGATGCGGGCGCCAAACAGGTTAGCCGCCGATCGCGGTCTTGATGATCAGGTTGTACCCAGCCTTTTCGAAGGCAGAGGCAACTTTATCCTGAAGGTCCCTGCCGGGAGTCAGAGCGATCATATATCCGCCCCTGCCCCCGCCTGTGACTTTCGCGCCTAACGCGCCGTTCTCGAGAGCCATTTTGCACAATACGTCGAGAATCTCATGGGACATATCCATATCGATCAGTAGCTTGTGGTTCTCGGTCATGATCCCGCCCGCTTTGATGAGGTCGCCCGCTTCGAGAGCCTTTTTCAAATCCGCGCCCTGAGCGATGATCGTATCCAGCCGCGAGCGGAAAAGTTTGGGATTATCCTGCTTTTGCACTTCGATGAATTCATCCAGTGCGGCGGTGTTGGCCGTGATGCCGCTATTGCACAACACGATCTCGAAGGACTTGGGAGTCTTGATCCGCTCGAAATTCTGTTTTCCATCCTTCAGCCAAAACCGGAGAAGGCCGCCGTAGGTGGAGGCGGTGTTATCCACGCCGCTCGCCACGCCGTGATAAGGAAACTCACCTTGCCAGGCGACGCGGTTGATCTCTTCGACGGTATAACCCAATTCGAACTCTTCGTTCAATGCGCGGGCGAGCGAAACGCAGCTCGCGGCGCTGGCGCCCACGCCGCTGCCTGCCAGAAGGTTTCCGGCAACCGTGATCTTGATCGGATTCTTCTCGACATCGATGTTCATGACCTCGAGAATCTTGTTGATCGACCCGACCTGCTGTTCTTTTTTCTTTTCCTTGTAGCCGGGCGCTTCGATGCGGTTATCTTCCAGCGTCCAGCCTTTGCCGCTCGTCCTTTCGACCGTCGTTATCGTTTCGAAGGGAATCGCCGAAACGATCGCGGGCACTTCATCCAAAACGAATTGATCCCCGATGAGGATCGTCTTGCCAAAACCAGTTCCTTGAGACATTACGAATCTCCTTTTAGAATTTTTTCCATCTCTGAAATCAGCGGTTCTTCCAAGCCGATGGCGACCGTGGTCGCAGCCGTCAGGGTGTGACAGGCGTCGGAAAAGCCTCCCAACCTGCCTGTCGCTTCGGGGAGGAAGATGTTGAGTCCCATTGCCTTCCCCGCGCGGATCTCCTCCTCCATGATTGGGGACACCCGCATGGAGATTTTCACCTCGTTGAACTTGATCTCACCGAATCCGGGTATCTCATCGGGAATCACTTGAAAGCCCGCAAGATATTTATGAGGATCGATCAAATCGGTGAACCGGATCACATCGCAGAACGCACCGATCATTTTGACCCCCATTGGGAAGAAGCGCTTCTCGACGTTGAACCATTGGATGCGCGGCGATTGCCGCATCCCACCGGACTTGAGCCGGGTAATTTCATCCTCGAATATTTTCGTGCGGACGGCTTTCAGCTCTTCGACCATACGGTCCGACTTGGGCGAGACACCTTCGAGACACACATGGACTCCCATATCCGGTCCGCCCTGGTAGTAGCCCACCCCGCCTAAAATATCGAGGGTATCGCTGAAATCAAGGACGGGGATGCGGCCTTTTTCACCGATGAGGAAATATTCTTCCCCTTTGTCATGCTTTCGTATTTCCATCCGCCCCTGGTGGACGGCTTCGAGCGCGACATCGCGGTTCTGGCTGACCAATTCACCGTCGACGAAGAAGCCGTCGCCGACTGCGCCGACTGCTGCGATATGAGCCATGTCCCGGTTGATCGGGTCCAGGGTCAGCGCAAAAAGATAACAGGTGGTCGAGGCGGATATATCGCGATCACCCTTCAGCCCGAAGAGGTCAGGGTCGAGGTTGATAACCCGTTCATCGGTCGATTCTTCAGCGACGTGGTGGTCGAGAATCAGGGTGAGATTCCTGCCCCGGTTCAGATCCGAAAGCATGGGAGCGATCCGACCCGCGAAATCGGCAAAGATGATGATGCCACCCTCCTGTTCGTACACTTTTTTCAACACGGCGGGATATGGTTTCTCCAAACAGTAGCGTTTGACGGTATATCCCTGCCTTTCAAGGGCGCGGGCAAGGATGGCGCCCGAGGTCAAGCCATCCGCGTCGTTGTGATGGAAGAGCTGTACGGTCTTCTGCGGCTCGCGGCGAAGCACTTGGATGGCTTCCTGCATTGCTGCGATCAGTTCATTGAACATTTTTATCCTCTATCGAATGGGAAAGGAATCTGAGTCATGTCATTAAAAAAATTATAGCCCAAGGTTCCAGTCTTGGAATCATAAATTTCATCGAATCATCGACCCGCTCTTCGCCTTCCATGCGCTTTGAGCCAGTCTGCGATCGCTCTCAGGTTTGCGAAGGTGTATGTTGGCTGGAACGGGGAATCCGCGAGGTCATCCCGGCTTGTTTCACCGCTCAATACCAGGCAGGTGGTGATTCCGGACGTCTGCCCGAGGGCGATATCGGTGTAAAGGCGGTCGCCCACCATCGACATTTCAGGGATTTCATAACCGTATTTCTGTGTCACGGCATCCACGATCATACGGTTGGGCTTTCCGACGACAAGATCCGGGTCGCGCCCCGTGGCGGCACGGACAAAGGCGATCATGGCGCCAATATCCGGCATGTACCCTGTTTCAGTCGGACAGTTGAAATCGGGGTGGGTTGCGATATAAGGCAGCCCGGCGCGGACGAAGTCGCACAGCTTCCAAAGTTTTTGGTAGGTCAGCGTGGTGTCGAATCCGAGCACGACCATTTGAGGGTCCTTCTCTTCGAGGAGGAAGCCGTGATGACTGAACTCTTCTTCGAGCGCGGGCGTCCCGACGACGTACACGGACGCAGCGGGATGCTCCCTGGCGAGATACAGGGCGGTCGCTTCCCCGGCTGTAAACACCTTCTCTTCCGAAATGGGAAGCCCGAGGCGCGTGATCTTCTCCGCATAAATCCCGCGGTGCTTCGAGGAATTATTGGTCAGGAACAAATAGTCGATGTTCAGTTCGTTGAGGGTGTCGATAAAATACAGGGACCCGTCGATGATCCCCTCCCCCAGGTTGAACGTTCCGTCCATATCCAGCAAAAAGCATTTCACCTGCAATAGTGGTTCGCTATTCATTCGTTGATGTTTACCGTCCATCCGAAAGTGGGTTCGACGAGCATTCAGGGCTTTAATCGCAATTTCCAGAACACGAACGGGCGGGATTATACCTCTTTTCGTTTATAATCCAGCCGCTATGAAACTATCCATCATAATCCCAGTTTACAACGAAGCCGAAAGCATCGAGACGATCCTGAAGCGCGTCCAGGCGACCAAAAAAGCTCACGAGATCATTCTCGTGGACGACGGTTCGAAGGACGGCACGCGCGACATCCTGAAAAAATTGGAGGGCAGGAAGGGGCTGCGCGTGATCCTGCATGAAAAGAACCAGGGCAAGGGAGCCGCGGTCCGCACGGGCATGTCTGCGGCGAAGGGCGATGTGCTTTTGATTCAAGACGCCGACCTTGAATATGACCCGCGCGATTACCCCGAATTGCTCCGACCCATCGAAGAAGGTCTGGCGGATGTGGTCTATGGTTCGCGCTTTCTGGGCAAAGCCCACCGCGTGACCATGTTCTGGCATTTGATGGCGAATAAATTACTCACGTTGATGACGAACATTCTCTACGACACGATCCTGACCGACATGGAAACGGGTTACAAGGTCTTCCGCCGCGAAGTCATTCAGGGAATGGTCATCCGCGCAAATAGTTTCAACTTCGAGCCGGAATTCACCGCGAAAATTCTCAAACGCAAATACCGCATCTTCGAAGTACCGATCACCTTTAACCCGCGCGATTACTCGCAAGGGAAGAAGATCAAATTACACGACGCCTTCGAGGCGGTTTGGGCGCTGCTCAAGTATCGGTTTGTGGATTGAAACATAATTAACCCCGAAGTTAATTTGAGACGCGGACGAGCGCAGATTTACGCGGAAAAGGTATTAAAAATCCGCGTTTTCAGCGTCTATCAGCGTCCCATTTGTTCTTAAAAACGAACTCACCCGCGAAACCTTAATTTCGGGGTGAGTCATGTTCTCTGTAATCCTACGGCACGAAGACCGAATACTCCGAAACGTAATCCCCCGCCGGGTACTCGCTCATCCCGTCGTTGATGGGAGTCTTGAAGGTGGCGGAGGTGGTCAAGTGATGCTCGCCGGATTTCCAATCGGAGAGCGCGGTATAGATCACGCGGCATTGAGTCGCGCCGGAGGGCAGGTCGGCGATGACAAACTTATCGAGTGGAACCGACTCGTCATTCAACTCGAAATTTACTTCGATCTGACCGAAATTCTGATCGAGAATTTCCTGTGTGGTCGTACACCAGAAGTAGCCCCAGATCAGGGTTTCGGACTTCGCCAGTGGAATCGTATACGCAAACACACCAGGCTGGGAAACTTCCTCGGGGGAATATTGCTCACGCGCCTTGTCCTCAAGGAAGGCGGCGGCTGACGAAAATGCATTCTCCGCCTCGTCCTGCGACGCGATCTTCGGCGGCGCCGAAGGAGTCACACCTGCGCCCTTCGGCTGGCTGATGACTTTCACCGCCGCTTCGAGGATCACATCCTCGCCCGCCAGTTCGCGCTGAACCGATTCAACCGTCACAGGCACGCGCACATCGGGAGCCACGCCACCGCCCTCGATATGAATGTTCCCGTCCGCATCCATCTGACGCGAGACTGTCAACTGAACATAGGTATCTTCCGGCATCAGGAAGGCCTCCACGCCTCCGCCTCCGCCCGAGGTTGGGTACTGCCCCACGATAATGGCGCGGTCGTTGATGGTCATGTCGTAAGAGAAAAACTCGCAGGCGCTGACGCACGCGGGTCCCACCATCACCACAACCGGACCGTTGTATTGCAGTTCTTCACGCGGGGGATACATCAACGCTTCGTATTCCGGGTCGGTAAAGAATTCGCCCGTCGCTTCATCGTATGACGCGCCGGTGCCGGTCTTGATCTCTTCGTCGAAGAAATATGCCGCCATCTGGTCTGCCAGCCATCCGTCCCCGCCGCCGTTATGGCGCATATCGATGATCACGCCGGGGATTTCATTCTCGTTGAAGGTCTGCATGGCATATTCCCATGCCTGGATGGTCAAAATCGCGTTGTCGGAAAAACTGCTGATCTTGATATAGCCGTATCCGCTCGGCAGGATTTCGAACTCGACAGGCAGGGACACCAGCGGCTGACCGTATGCAAACGAAGTCACACTGAAGCTATCGCGTTCCGAAACCACGGCAAGAGTTGCGGTTTTCCCCGTCCCGCCCGGGTTCACAAACGTGATTTCCACCTCGCCCTTTTCGAGCCGGAAGCGCGTGGCATAACGCAATTGCTGCAATCTTTTGATCTCGGGATTGCTGAATGGCGAAGACCATGGCACAACAGCCGAAACAAATTCACCGACGGGTGTTCCATCCAAAGAAACGATCTCCGCGCCGAATTCGATCCCCGCATCGTCCGCCGGGCTGTTCGGCGTCACAAACCGGGCAAAGATCATCCCGTCGCTGGTTTCGCCCAATGCCAGGCCGATGCCGCCCGCAGTATCCGCGGCAAAATCTTCGTTGATCGCCGTCGTATCCATGCCGACGTGCGTATCGGGGATCGACCAGAGGAAATCGCGCAGCGCCAGCGCAAACATATGCGCGTCCTTTGCCTTTTCCGCCTCCTCGAACCGCGGGCGGAATTCACTCTCGCGTTCGTCCCAATCGATGTCCTTGAATTCGGTAAAAGCGTATTCCCTGCGGAATTTATCCAGCATCGCGTCGAACGCCTCTGTATATGACATTTGCGTGAAATCATCCAGCGCAGACTCTTCGGGTTCGTACAGGTCGAGAGTCGGGCTTTCCGAACGGTCGATGACGAACGGAGATTGATCCATATCGATCACAGACCAGCCCGCAGGCAGGTCCATGAGCGGGTCGTCATCGGTGAATAACTTTTCGTCCGCGCCGAAATCGGAGGGGAATTGCTGGTTCCCATCGGGGGCAAAGACCAGATACTGCCCGCCAAATACCTCCAAATAATTATCGCTCTGACCGCTCACCCGGGTCGAGGCATACGCGCTAGACCAGCCGCCTCCGTACAGGTCGCGTTGTTCGAGGTACGGATCGCCCCAGGTATTCGTCCAATACGCCACCGCGAAGATCATCACGCCGGTATCCTTCGCGCCGTCATGGTCGACGTCATTAAGCGTCCCTTTCGGCTCGGTGGGAAGCGTGAGCGAGTAAGTGAATGGCGAAGTATAAAAATCCGAAGTGATCTGGGCGAGCGTCTGCGATTCAAGCGGCATCAGGAAGTCGCGTTCGCGCGTGACAAAACCGCCCTGATCTTCCAAGATGATCACAGGCTCGGCGACTCCCATTGTAAAGAACAGGTTGGTATATTCGACCTTGCCGGTCACGACCGTCGGTCCGGTTCCGTCTTCCATTACAAGTTCAGCGCCCGGTTCGGTCGCCGCCGGTTCATCCGTCCCTTCGACTGGCTTCACTCCCCCGCAAGCAGAAATCATCAAACTCAGGATAACAACCCCTGTAAACAAAACAAGCCGTTTGTTGTTCATCCTACAGCCTCCTTTAAATTATCCAGCATTATACCCTGCGCGTGTTATATAATCGCGGCATGGATGACACATCGAATGAGATAAAACGCGAATTCGAACAAGCTGAAAAAGCGAGAGTGAACGGCAACGAGGGGCAGGCGCGGGTTTGCGCGCGGCGCGCGGCGGGAATTGCGATTCGGGATTATCTCGTCCGCAAGGGGATACGTCCCCCAAGCCGCTCCGCCCACGATTTGCTGAATCTCATCAAGGAACAGGCGCCTCTCCCCCCCGACCTGAAACTGGTCGCCGATCATTTGACCTTGCGCGTCACCGAAGAGTTCAAACTCCCCATCGAGGCGGACTTGATCGCAGAATCAAAATTATTATGCGATTGGCTGATGACAAATTGAAAAAAACAAGAAGCCCCCAGAAAATTCTGGGGGCTTCTTTCATTCTTTTCGACTTACGTTACGTTCTGCGTCCGGCAAAGTAATACAACGCTCGCGCCAGGGTGACAATGATCAGCATCCCAGACATCACTCCGCCGAAGACGAGGAACAACCTGCTCCAGTCCGAAAGCCGCAGCGTGATCTCGGAGCGGCTCGGCATCTGAATGCGGCTTCTCAGGCGTTCGGCCATGCCGCTCGGAGGCGTCACCCGCTTCAGGGTCCGCGAGAGATGCGTTTCGAGGGATTGCAGGTCGGAGTCTTGGGAGGAGAATGTCGGGTCTTCGTTCATGGAAATTTTATTTGCAAAGATTTTTATCTGACAGCACCGTCCCGAAGGATTGAGGGAACGATAATCCCGATATTCGAAAACCTTCGGGACGTTTCGCGCGCAAGAGGACGCCGATAATGCGATTACTCAGCAGGATACAACACCAATCCCACCGTGCCGGGTCCGAAGTTGATGGCAAGCGATATGGCGAGGTCCGCCATGAAGGTTTCCTTGACGTTGAAATTCTTTTTCGCCTCTTCCAGCAGCATCTTGCAGGAGGCTTCGTCGCGCGCATGCACGACGCCCATCGAAACCGGCGCATTGCCTACGGCTTCCTTTCCGAGTTCGATCACGCGCTCGATCGCGACCTTGCGCGCGCGGACGCGGTCCACCATGTCCACAACGCCGTCTTTCAACATGGCGATCGGTTTGACGTTGAGAAGCGAAGCCACCGCCGCCGAAAGCGTCCCGACGCGCCCGCTGCGTTTGGCATAATCGAGCGTATCGAGAGTCAGGATGACATGCGTTTTGCCGCGCACGCCTTCGATGAACTTCACGATCTCATCCACGCTTTTACCCGCGCGTTCCATCTTGCGCGCGGAACGGCACATGAAGGCGGTCCCCATCGAGCCGCATAAGGTATCCACCGGCACGATGTTATACGTGCCTTTCAATTCCTCCGCCGCCGACACGGACGAAGCGTACGTCCCGGAAAGTTTGCTGGTGATATGGATCGAAAGGATCGTATCGCCGGGTTGGGCGATCTTCTTGTAGAATTCCACGAATTGATGCGGGGAGGGCTGCGATGTCTTGGGATGGGGAAGCGTCCCGCCCGCCACGAGGTTGTAGAATTCGTCCTGGCTCAGTTCCACGTCCTGAATATAGGTCTTTTCCTCCCCGAAGTGCACATTGATCGGAATCCGCTGCAGGTCGTACTCCTTGTACCATTCCGCGGGGATGTCCACTGCGCCGTCGGTCACGATTCGTACTGCCATGATTCACTCTCCTTCAAGGTTTAGGTTTTGATCTTCCAATTGATCTCGAAGCGCCAGCAATGTGCGGTGATAAAGGCTCTTCACGGCGCCTTCGCTTCTACCCATGATCCTGCCGATCTCGGCGTTGGACATATCCTCGACGAATTTCAGGATCAGCAGATTCTGCCTCTCCGGCGGGAGTTTGCGGATCATCTTCAACAACGAATCCTGTTCCTGCGAGCGGACGAGGTTCCTTTCGGGATGGTCGCCCTTGGTCGGCAGGATGGGCAGGTCGTCGATGGGGATTTCCTGCTTGCGCGAGCGGTCCCGGTGCCAGTTCGCCACGAGATTGTGCGCAATGCGGTATAACCACGCCGAAAACGGCACGCCCCGGTCGGTGTAATTGCGGATGTGGTTCATCGCCCGCTGGAAGACTCGCGCCGTCAGATCTTCGGCGTCGTGCTGGTTCCCGGTGCGATAGTACACATAGTTGAAGATTCGTTCCGCATAGCGTTCGTACAATCGACCGAACGCTTCGCGGTCGCCATGCGACGCGCGGGCAAGCACATCCTCTTCGTTGTAATCCTGATCCGACAAATGAGAAACCTTACCGGCGGACTTGTTCCATATAACACCGCCGGGTTTGAGAAGTTTCACCCAGTATAACATGACAAAAATGTCGGATTTTGAGCGGGAGAGAGACATCACATTTCCCACAGAAATTCTCCATTTCACGAATCTTATATGTTTTTACAGGATGATATATCGATCAACGTTCTTATCTGGCATTCAGAGAAAACGTAGTGTTGTCCTGCCATGCAGGAGGAGTGAGATTCCTAGCATGACGACGCCGACAGCCAGGAGCGCGATGGGATGAAAAATGATTCCCGAAACCGCCCCTGCGATCAATACATAAGCATGGGTAAGGAAGGGAATCCAAAACGCGATCGGGTGAACGGGTCGCAAATTGAACTTTGGACGGCGGAGCAGGATGAGGATCAGGGCAAGCGAAAGAGTGACGAAGACAACCGTAATTACAAAATTCCTCGGAACGACAAAGACGATAAAGGCATTCGTCCCGAGCACGCCTGCCAACCCAATGATGAACGCGAACGGCGCGGAGAGCCACCTGCCGGTCCAATCCGTTCGCCGCGCAAGCCAGCGATAACCGAGCGAGAAGAAGAACACCACCCAAAACCATGCCCAGAAGTTCGCATACGGCACGCCGAAATATTGAAATTCCAATCCCTGCCCCCAATCCCAAAACCCGAAGCGGATGGCAACGGCATCGAGGGCAAGGTCGATGTTGAGGGCAAGCAGTCCATCCAACACGGGGCGGAGGAAATAAGGCAGACTGGTCGCATCCGAAAATTCCATGGCGGCGTAGATGATGCAGCTCCACGCTACACCGATGCAAAGCGGAACGTCCAACACCATCAGCAGGAACTGCCCATACTCATAAGCATTGAGTTGACGGATGGTCGCCAGTTCGAGCATCACGCCGAATAGGATGCCGAAGCCAAGTTTGAGCAGGTTTGCTGTGCTCTGTTTGAGGGCGTGACTCAAACAGATGGCAAATTGAATGTAGATGATGAGTTCGAAGAGGATGAAGTAAATGTTGGGCATGTATTAAAAAGTCACCCTGAGCCTCGTCTTGAGCGGAGTGAAGGAGCAAGCGAAGGGTTTCTGGATGGTCATGAAGATCCTTCGCCATCGCCCAGCATGACGTAATCGTAGGGTCTGCTTAGCTACATCCCCAGCCACTGACCCGCCATCTTCGGCAGATTCGCGATCGGACCCTGGCGGGCTGTGCATTGCGGAAGCGACTCCAGGAATAGCCTTCCGTATTGCTTGGTCAGCACGCGCCGATCTAAAATGGCGACCACGCCGCGATCGGATGCGGTGCGGATCAGGCGCCCAAATCCCTGACGGAATTTGAGAATGGCTTCGGGCAGGTAATATTCATTGAACGAATCTTCGTAGAGTTCCGAGCGCGCAGAGATGATGGGATCGGACGGCACATCGAAAGGCAACTTTGTGATCACGACAACCGAAAGCGAATCGCCGGGCACATCCACGCCTTCCCAGAAGGAACGCGTGCCGAGCAGAACAGCCCGGTCTGTGGTCTTGAACGATTCAAGCAACGCCGTTGGCGATGTCCCTTCGCCTTGTTCATAGACGAAGATATCCTCGCGCGCAAGCGGACCCGTGATGGCTTGCGAAGTTTTCCTCAACGCGGCATACGAGGTGAACAATACCAGCATCCGCCCGCCGGTGGCTTTGGCGGTGGAGACGATGGCGCGATCCAGCATCTGCTGGTAGTTGAAGGCGTTCGGCTCGGGCATGTCGTTGGCGACGAAGAGCAGGGTGCTGGATTCATAATCAAAGGGCGAGCCAAGCGCGAGCACATCCACTTCGGAGGCGTCGAGCGTGTTGCGGATGTAGTTGAACTCGCCGTGAGTCGTCAACGTGGCTGACGCAAGCACCACGCTGGCTTTTTCATACCAAAGGTATTTTTGGACGAGCGGTCCCACCCGCAAAGGCGCGGCGTTGAGCGAGAGTTTTTCCCCGCGCGGGTTGACTTCGATCCAATAGATCAGGTCGTTGGTGGGGTTGTGCATCAAACCGGAGGCGGCAGCTTCGGCTTCGGTCAGGCGGCGGATCAATGTGCTCAAACTGCCCATCACGTCTTCCAACTGGTCGTGGCCGTCGTTGTACAACTCGCCGAGATTCTTGTAAATTTCATCCAGCGTTTTCAGCAGGTTCATCATCGATTCGCTGATCTGCCCCCACAGCATTTCTAGGTCATCCCAGCCGTGCAAGGTGCGCGCAGATGGCGTGATGCGCATCTGCCAGGAGTAATTGCTTTGCGGCTGCCCCTCGCGCTGGGCGGCGATGAACTCGCCGAGATAAACGAAAAATTCCTTCGATAGTTGTTCGACCCGAAATGCCTGGTCGGTGGCGCGTTTCGACTTCTGCTGCAATAAACCAAAATCGGATGGGCGCAAAGAGTCATGCGTATCGGTCAGGATCGTGCCGAGCAATCCCGCCGACGAACCGCCCAATTCCTTCAACATGCGGTCGAGGTCGCCCTGCGTCATGCGAAACGATAACGCGTTGGTCACCGCTGTTTCCATGTGATGCGCTTCATCGATGACCAGGTAATCGTATTCAGGCAATACCTTGCTTCCCGTTGAAACATCGGAAAGCAGCAATGCATGATTGACGATCAGCAGATGCGAATTCTGCGCCGCTTGTTTTGCGCGATAAAAAGGACACGCGCCTCCCATCCGTCCGAGGCATGTTTCCGTGGTGCAGTTATCGTCCTCCGCCGAGAGTCTCGCCCACACCTCGCGTTCGAGCGGACCCTGCAAATTCAGATCGTTGCGGTCGCCGGTGACATTCTCCAATTGCCAGACGATGATCTTCGCCACCACGCGCATCTCGACGGTGTTGCCCGGTCCATGAGAGCGGAGATATTGCAGGCGGCGCGGGCAAAGATAATTGGAACGTCCCTTCAACACAGCCGCGCGCACATCCAAATTCAACGCGGCTTGCAGGTCGGGGATGTCTTTCTTTATGAGCTGGTCTTGCAAATTGATCGTATTCGTCGAGACGATGACCCGCGTGTTGTTCTGATAAGCGAACAACGCGGCCGGGACGAGATAAGCAAAACTTTTACCAACGCCGGTTCCCGCTTCGACCATGAGATGGTTGCCCGTCGAAAGGGCGTTTGCCACCGCCTTGAGCATCTCCACCTGCTCGATGCGATGTTCGTAAGAATCAAAATATTGCGAGAACGGACCGCCGTATTCCAATATCGAAGCGGCTTCTTCCGCATCGAGCGGAATCGGTTCTTCTGCCCGTTGAATCGGCGGAGCATCCCGCCCGGATGCAGAATCAAGAATCGGCTTTGGATGCGAGGCGCGGTGTTTTATCTGCTTCGGCTGGATGCCTTCCTTCGTCTTCGCGCGCAAGGCTTGTTCGAATACCCAATTTGCATCCCAGGGCGCAAAATTCCCAAGGTCGGCGATCTCTTCCAGCGTTTCGAGCGGAAGGTCCTGGGCGAGTTCGAAAAGTTTTAGATAACAGGCGTGAGTGACAAGCGCGTCGTCGAGGGCGCGGTGCGTGGCGGGGAGCGGAATGCCGAGCTGTTTGCCGAGCGCGCCGAGGTTGTAACGGCTGGCGGTGGGAAGAAGCACGGAAGCGAGTTCGAGCGTGTCGATCGTCTGCTGATACTCGAAGAGACCCGCCTTGCGCAAGAAACCGACATCGAACTTGACGTTATGACCGA
The DNA here is from genome assembly GCA_015075725.1 of Anaerolineales bacterium. Classification (NCBI taxonomy): domain Bacteria; kingdom Bacillati; phylum Chloroflexota; class Anaerolineae; order Anaerolineales; species Anaerolineales bacterium. The sequence continues at coordinate 87,119 of JABTTV010000001.1, forward strand.
GGATGGGCGCATCGCCGACGAAGGCGGTGAGTTCGTGCATGACATCGCGCAGGCGCGGCGCCTGGCGCACCATGGCATCATCGATGCCGGTTAATCCTGTGATGAAGTCGGGGATGTGTTTGCCGGGGTTGATGAGAGTGTTGAACTCATCTTCCTTGCGTTTGCCGTTGAAACGAACCGCGGCAATTTCGATAATTGCGTCGCGGTCTTCGTCCAAGCCTGTGGTTTCGATGTCGAGTGATACGATTGCCGTCATATTAGAACAAGTGTACCATAATGAGGTGGTCAGGCGTAGCTGGTTAATAAGGGCTGCGTAATTCGTGATGCGTAAAAAGTGAAACACGACACACGAACTGTTACGAATCACCCATTACGTTTTTTCGCCCAGCGACAAATCCAAAAACGGCAGCAGGAACACCCACAGATACAGCCGGAACATTTCCACCGACGGCATGATGTGACGGCGGATCCCGGCAGTGTCGCCGAAGTAACTGATGAACAAGGTTGCGGCGGCAACTCCATAGACGCAGACCGCCAGCCAAGCCCAGGCGGAGAGCCGCGGCGCGCGGTGTTGTAATGATTGAAAGATGAAGACAAGAACGATGGCAAATGTCAGCAGGTAGATCGCCCCGGTCTGCGGGTTGACCATCTCGCCCAGGGTCAAAAGAGACTCGCGATTCTGTATTTCTTTCGTAAAGAAATATGGCTGGGTGTATTCGTCGCTGAGCATGTCCAGGTTGTACCAAAGGGTGGTGACGACGAATCCCGGATGCGTGAGCAGGAAAATGGCGTAGGCTTTGGAGGCGTTCTCGTCCGCCCAGGCTTGGTAGACCGGGGCATCCTTGTAATCCGGCGCTTCTTTCTCCGGCATGCCGTATTGCTTGAAGAAATCCACGCGGGCGGGATAGGGCAGGATATATTCGTCGAGTGAGTTCATCAACGGGAAGCGGGTCGCGCGCAGGCTGTCCCTTGCGGATACATAGCCGACGATGAAAAAGACAAAAAGAACAGCAGATACAGAATACAAAGGTTTTGTAGTTCTAAATTTTTTCAGGAAAAACAGGGGAAGAAGCAAAACAAGAGTGATGGGGATGGCGTAAAGGTGAACATCCCGAATAAAAATCCACAACAGGTACCAGACCGTCAGCAATCCTAAAAGGACTTTGTCCGTAATAGATTTGAACGGTTCATCAGTCGAGGCTGCGCGAAAGACGACTTCGAGCGCAAGCCCGAGCAGGATCGCGAACATCGAAAGCGAAAGCGACTCGGGGCTGAGCACGCTGTCCCATTCGGCGATCTGGGGCGTAAAGCCGAACAGCATGACCGAGGTCGCGCCGAATATTTTGACGGCCGGATTTTTCAACCAGCGCGCGAGCATCCAGCCGAGAAAACACCAGCCGAATATCGAAAGGAAATTTTGCAATAAGGCGATCCTGTCGAAGCAGGGTTGAATTTCCCTATCGTCCTCTTCGCCCAAGCCGGGTTTCCCAAACGAGGTGATCGGGCAGTTTGTTGAATCATTCGCAATTTTATAGATGAGGTTGGTGGTGAATAGGCGCTGACCTGCGAATATCTTCCAGGAAAAAATCGATGCGCGCGAGGCGGAGATGTAACTATCCGTTTCGGCGTTGGCGATGGAAAGCCGCAGGTCTCCATACCAGGAGGCGCGGATGGAGATTCCAACCGTGAAGACGAGCAGGATGATCAGGCTGGCGTAATGGGTCTTGAGGAATTTCATGATGGGGTGTCGACCAGCGCCGGTTCCCTTCGAAGCGCGACATCGATAATGATGATGGGAAAGAGCCACATCGTCAGGCGGAAGATCATCGTCGAATATAGCGCATGACGGTTCAACGCCCAGGTATCGCCGAGGATGGTCGGGACGAGAGTCAGTGTCGCTGTGAAGAAAAGCCAGAGTCCCAACCATGCCCAGGGACGACTGTCCCCGATGTTTTTTCCGGCGAGTAGAAGGATTCCCAACAAGGTCAAAATGCTCCCGAGGAAGGGAGTGGTATTCTCGGGATGCAAAGCGTTGCCGATCTCAAAGAGGATGTCGCGCGCCGGGTTGAGATCGCGCGCGTTGAAATACGTCTGCTTAATCTCGGTAAAAGAGTCGGGGAAATCATTCCATAATTTTGTGGCAACATATCCGGGGTGCGTCAGCATGAAGCGGAACAGGGTCGAAGCGCCGTCCGTCTGGAGCCAGGGCTCGAATTCAGGCGCAAAAAAACTGTCCACCGGCATGCCCATCCCTTGAAAGACCGCCACCACGCCCGGGTTCGGAAAAATATCGTCCTTGTAGATATTCCTTATTTGGACGACCGTCCGCACACTGGCTCGCGCCGTGACCAGGCCAAGGACGACCATCAATGCGAGGAAGATCATCGTACCGATCAATGTTTTCTTCTTTCGGTATTTCGGCGAGATCAACAAGACGGCGATCATGCCGAGGGTCATCAAGGCGGTGAAGACATTCGTGTCGCGCAAAAAGACCCAAAAGAAGGATACAACTCCCCAAACGATCAGCCAGCCTGTGATCTTTGCATCCGGGTCGCGGTATAAGTCGAATACCATCTTTATCAGAATGGCTAATTGAAGCGCAAAGAGTGAAAAGGTCAGCGACTCGGACATGAGGATGCTGTCCCAATCCGCCATGTGCGGGGTGAAGGCGAACGCGAGTATGACAACTGCGCTTGTGATCTTCATCCACGAATTACGCAGAGTCCGCGAAACGAGCCAAGCAAGGATGCCCCACCCGATCAGCGATAAAGCGAGTTGGAAGATAACGATGCGGTCGAACCCGGGTTGAAATCCGCGCCGGGTTGTCTCGATCGAGCCGTTGATCAGAATTTCATATCCGGTCTCCGGCTCGAGCATTTTGTAAACGAGGTTCGTTGTCAGCAATCTCCGCCCTGTGAAGATCTCCGCCGAGAAAAGCGGGACCTGCGACGCCTCCACATATGAGATCGTGTCGTTGCCTGCGATGGACAGGGCGGGATCGCCGTAAAATTTTACGCGCAGGAACGATAAGAGGATGATGATTATCAGAACGGCAGCAGAGACCATCCATTCCCGGCGTCCGCGCAGGGATGCGAACATATTCGCCATTTACGAAGGTTCCAAAACCCGGTTGAGTTCCTGGATTTGAAGCGCGGACAGTTTGCGGTTCTTCGACTCCTCGCGCATAAACCCCTTGAGTTGTTTCAACTTCACGGCCGGGATGGGCGAGTCGCCCGCCTCGACCTCGACGTTTTCGTTGGTGAACACAAGTATGGGTTTGATCTCCGGGACGGCGTTTTCATCCATTTTCTTAAGCAGGAATTTTTTCAGCGCCGCTGTCTCGTGCTCCGCATCGAGTTCGGGACGCCCCAGTCCTTCCTGCCCGAAGATGCGCATGTACGTCTGCATGAAACCCCCGCCGCGAAGCTTCCAGCGGTTCTTTTCGAAATGGATCGTCCCGGCTTGTTGATACGGCAGGACGACCCAGGCCCCGGCCGGACCGACGAGCAAATGCGAAGCTGGAGTCGAATAATGGTAAATGGTGAAATCGCTGTGCATGCCTTTCAATCCGGCATCGAGTTTTTCATCCCTGCGCGGCGAGCGGCCCCAGCGGTTGCCCATGTACATGCCCACCTGCGTCATGGTAAAGCCGAGGACAAGCGCGATCAGCGAGTAGGTGAACAGGTCGAGTCTTGTAAAGGAGATGTACATCCCGCCGCCCAGCACCAACAGCGCGCCCAGGCTCACCCAATTCCCGATCTTTCCGTTTCTTTTTATAAGGGTTTCGTTTTTGATGATCTTCATGGCTATTTCTTTAAACTTTCCTCGATGGCGTTCTTCATTGCGTCCAATACTTTTACATCCACGGCTTCCTTCGCCACGCGCACGGCGTTCTTGATGGCGAAGGCATCTGATCGGCCGTGACCGATGAATACCAGCCCGTTCACACCCAGCATTGGCGCCGCACCCTGTTCGCCGGGGTCCATTAACTTTTTCAAGGAACTCAGTGCCGGTCTTACCAGCAAGCCGCCGATCTTCGTTGCGAGATTCCCATTTTTTATCGTGGTGCGGACAAAATCAACAATTAACTTTCCGACCGCTTCGGCGGTCTTCAACATGACATTTCCGGTAAAACCGTCGGTGACAGCCACATCCACCGCCCCGCCGATGACCTCCTTGCCCTCGACATTACCGAAATAATTCAACTTCGACGCCTTAAATAAAGGCGTCGCGCCTTTGACCAATTCATTGCCCTTGCCTTCCTCTTCCCCATTCGATACCAGACCGACTTTGGGATTCTTCACGCCGCGCACCTTCTCGGCATAAATGCTCCCAAGGATTCCGAATTGAATCAAGTTCTCGGGTTTGCAATCGGGGTTGGCGCCGATATCGAGCACGATGCAGGAGCCGGTCGCTGTCGGGAAGATGGGCGCCAGGGCAGGTCGATCCACGCCGCGGATGCGTCCGAGGCGGAAGAGAGCGGTGACCATGCCTGCTCCCGTATTGCCCGCCGTCACGAAAGCATCCGCCTCTCCATTCTTGACTAGATCCATGCCCACCGCCATGGAATCCTTCGGTTCCTTCGAACGCGCCTTCAACACCAGCGCCTCGCCCTTATCCTCCATTGTCAGCATTTCAGGGGCATGCACAACCCGGATGTTCAATCCTTCTGTATTCTGTTTTTCAAGAATGGGTCGAATCTTCGCCTCATCCCCGACGAAAATGATTTCAACTCCGAATTCACGCGCGGCTTGCACGCCGCCCTCCACATCCGGTATGGGATGTTCGTCGCTTCCCATTGCGTCCACTACAATGCGTGCCATAATCATCTCCTCAAGATGGTTTGCTTGACAGAAAAAGTAACGCGATTATAATACGCCTGCTTATGCGCTGGTGCTGGAACTGGCAGACAGGCATGGTTGAGGGCCATGTGCCGCAAGGCGTGGAGGTTCAAGTCCTCTCCAGCGCACAAAAACAAACTCCCGATAAGGGAGTTCATTTTTTAACGAAGTATTCAATCTCTCAAGAAAATTAATATCAACCATCGACGATCAAACTGCAGCAGGTGACCGCGCCCTCCGCTTTGGCGAGTTCGCTCAGGTCCACAGACGCGATATTGAATCCGCGTTCTTCGAGCCGCTTTCGTGTTTTGGGGAACGTAATCGGGTACATAATTCTGCCGCGGACGGGCAAACAATTAGCGGCGAAGGGCTCCGAGGCGTCCACTTCGATGAGCTCGAAGCCGGGAAAGTTGGAAGGGTCCACCCATGCATTGTTGATGAGCAGGGCGGAATCATCCACGCGGGTGACTGCGGATTTCAAATGCAGGCAATCTTTCAGTTCGACACCCCAGGCTTTATAACCGTAATCGTCGAGCAGGGCATTCAACTGTGAGACAGCCTCCCGGTTGCTGCGGGTTGAGAGGCCGATGAAGATCTGTTTCCCGGCCACGAGTACATCTCCCCCATCCAATGAGGCGGGAGACGCGACGTGCAGAAGCGGGCGGTATGGTGCAAGGACCGGGATGATCGAATCGATCTCAGGCTTACGCGAATCCGCGCCGGGTCTTGTGATAACGGCGACTTCGGGGAGGATGAATGCCGTGTCTTCGACGAAAACAGAATCGGGCAGGCTTGGCTCCTCGGGAAGTTCGATCACTTTGCAGCCAAGCCCCGCGAGCAAACGAACATAATCGTCGTGTTGTTGCCGGGCAATGTTGACATCGATGGGGGCCCGATCGATGTGGGTGAGCTCGCACTCATTGAATCGCGGGCTGACCTGGCGTGTGATGGCGACGGTCATTATGACGAAGGGTTATGCTGGGAGGGAGTTCAAAGCGGCTTGCAGGGTTTCGTAATTTGGGCAGGATTGGAGAAAACCGGTGAGGGATAAAACGTGATAAACCTGCGGCGGCGCGTTGCACAACCGCATACGTCCGTTATGGACGGTATGCTCTGAGGGATTGAAAAGCAGATAAGTTCGTTGCAAGGCGCGAATGCCCGCGCTTGTAAGGGTGCTCACATCTTCAAGGTTGACGATCAGCAATCGCGAACCCTGAGAGTGCGCCTCCTGCGCGGCAGATACAAATTTTTCGTCGCTCTGCCCATCCAGCCAGCCCTGCACGGTGATGACCGTGACAGGGTCCTTTCCTTCGCGTTGGATCTGCTCGCTCTTCAGTTTAAAATCGATTTTCGGCATGGTGATTCCCTTCTCTTATTGTTCGCCTGTGCGATACCGGTCGATCAACGCCTTGGTGCGCGGGTCCTTCGGCTGGTTGAACAGATCTTCGGGCGTGGCATCTTCGATCAACTCACCCTCAGACATGACGAGCACACGGTCCGCCACTTCGCGGGCAAACCCCATTTCGTGAGTAACGACGATCATGGTCATGCCTTCGCTGGCGACCTTCTTCATCACGTTCAAGACCTCACCGATGAGTTCAGGGTCGAGCGCCGAGGTGGGCTCGTCGAATAGCATGACGCGCGGTTCCATGGTGAGCGCGCGCGCGATGGCGACGCGTTGTTTTTGTCCGCCCGAAAGGCGCAGGGGAAATTCGTCCTTTTTCCAGAGCATGCCCACGCTATCCAGGCTTTGCTCTGCGAGTTCGACAGCCAATTTTCTATCCATGCCTTTGACGGTGATCGGTCCTTCGATCACATTTTCCAAAACGCTCATATGCGGGAAAAGGTTGAATTCCTGGAACACCATGCCGGTCTTCAGGCGCACGTCATGGACCAATTGCCGCCTCTCCTTGCCTTTTACTTCAACAGGCACCCGGATGCCGTCCACTTCGACGATCCCATGTGAAGGATCTTCGAGAAAGTTGATGCAGCGCAGAAGAGTGCTCTTCCCGGATCCGCTGCGCCCAATGAGACATACCACCTGGCGTTCAGGCACTTCGAGGTCGATATTCCTCAGGACATGCAAGCGGCCAAAATACTTGTCGAGGTTGGAAATTTTTACGATGGGCAGAGACATGTCACCGGTCTCCCCTCGCGAGGCGCGTTTCGAGTTTTCCCTGGAAATAAGTCAGGATGAGGGTCAACGTCCAATAGAACATGGCTGCCATGATGAGCGCTTCGAGGTTGTTGAATTGCGCCCGCCCGACCTTGGTGGCTCTCCACATCAATTCATGCACGAAGCCGGTGGCGGAGACCAGAGCCGAGTCCTTCGTCATGGAGATGAAATCATTGCCCATGGGCGGAATGGCAAACCGTAACGCCTGTGGAAGCACGATCCGCCTCATGGTCTGACCGGGAGTCATTCCCAGCGCCATGGCAGCTTCTCTCTGACCCTTGCCGACGGAACTCAGCCCCGCCCGAAAGACCTCGGACATGTACGCGCCGTAGTTCAAGCCGAGCGCCATCACACCGGCTACGATCCCGGAAAGAATGATTCCCAATTGAGGCAGAGCAAGGAAGAAGAAAAATATCTGAAGATAAAGAGGCGTTCCCCTGATCAAAGAGACGTAAAAAGTACTGATTGCATAGATCGGCGGGAATGTGGAAAGCCGGCCGAGCGCGGCAAGTAACGCCAGGATCATGGCGAACAGGATCGAAAGGACTGAAATTAGAAGGGTCTGCCACAATCCTTCGGCGATGAAGGCTATGTTCTTAAGGATGAAGGCGGAATCCAGTTCGATGGTCTGGAAGTTGAAGGAGCCCACCTCGATGCTTTGCCCGCTGAAAAGAAAGATCAGGAAAAAGAACAGGATCGCCCATGAAACACCTACATTCGCGCGGAACTGGCGCTCCTTGCGAAGCTGTGCCTGATAGAGACGTTCCGCCTGCGAAAGCGGCGCCTGGCCCTGCTGAGTTGTGGTTGCCATCTCTGCCTCCAAGAGCGGAGTTCAAAAGAAAAGGGAAGCGGCGGAGAATCACCGCTTCCCTATTATAAACTCTCTTTGCTTATTGGTTGGGGGCTTGGGTCAGGTCGACTTCGAACCACTGGTTCGAAAGCGCGGAGAGCCGACCGTCGCTGTGCATGGCAGTGAAGAGTTCATCCACCTTGGCGCGCAGGGAGGTCGTATCGAGCGTGGAACCCTTGTCGAACGCAGCAGCAAGGTCCTCGGAGTACACGGCGCCGTCCAGTTTCACGACCGGCATGCCGGCGGCAAGGTTCGCATCCACGACGGTTTCAGAAGTCACGTAGGCCACGAAATCGGTGCGTCCTGCGGCGATGGCCTGGGCGCATTCCTGGTCGGTTTCCAACGGGACAACTGTAACGTCAGCGGGAACCTCGGCATAGATGGAGGATTCGGGCAGGCCAAGCCCTTCCATATCGTTGTTCAGCCAGAACTCATAGGTGGTGGAAGCGCCCGCGCAAACCGCCTGCCCGGACAATCCATCCAACGAGGCGATGCCGGAATCAGCCGCAACAGCCACAACTGCGGGGGTGTAATAATACGGCACACTGAAATCGAGGATCTGCTGACGGGCGGTGGTGATGGTCATCGAACCGACGCTGACATCCCATTTGTCTGCCCAGTTACCGGCGGTAATGGCATCCCATGAGGGGGTGGCGAAGCAGGTTTCCACACCGAGGTACTCGCCGACGGCTTTCGCAACATCCACATCGAAGCCCTGCATTTCAGCAGTAGTGAGGGCATCTCCCGGGCATTTGGTGTCCGATGGGCGCGAGCCTTCGGTATTCAGAAAGGATTGGGGTGCATAGTTCGGGTCGGTCGAGACAAGGATGTAGCCCCGCTCTTCGATCGCGCCAAGCAGGTCAGAGGCCGAAGAGCCTCCTCCCCCGCATGCGGTGAGAACGAGGGAGACCGCCACGAGCAGGCTGGCAAGGGTTAAAAGTTTTTTCATTTTCTCCTCCAGAGAGAAATAAAAAGATTGGGCAGCGAAATCGCTGCCGCGGAAGGATTTCCTACCGCGGGTTAAGCATAGACTATTTTTTTCAATTATGCAAGGATTTTAGTCTCGATTTTCGTAATGGTAAAATGAACGTGTCATTACCCCGGAGGTGCAACCAATGGCAGCAATATTTCCGAGCGCGGAATGGTTGAAGGGATTGGAGGACAAACTGAATTCAGACGAACGCTATGGCGAGATCGCCAAAAACTGGGAGGGGGATCTATTCTTCTTCATCGAACCTGAGGGGAATTTAAAGGAACAACTCACGTTCTACCTTGAACTGTGGCATGGCAAGTGCCGCAAGGTGGATTACAAGCCCCAGCCCGAAACATACCCAAACCCGACCTTTATCCTGACCGCTTCCTACGACAATATCACCGCCATCCTTTCAGGAAAAATGAACCCGATGACGGCAATGATGACAAGTAAATTGAAGGTCAAGGGAAGCATGGGTTACATGATGCGAAATGTGCCCACCGTATTGGATTTTGTCCGGTGTGCCCAGGAAGTTACAAAAGAGATCATGTGAAGTCGTTATGCAGCCCATACTCAAGATCGATCTGACCACCGGCGCGACGGAAGAATTTCATGTTCCCCAAAAATGGCAGCGGGATTTTCTCGGCGGCGCCACCCTTGCCGCCCGGATCCTATACGACTCCCTAACCGCGGCTCTCAATCCGCTCGAACCTGATTCGCCTCTTCTGTTCATGACCGGACCCCTGACCGGCACTTCCGGACCGACAACGGGGCGATTCGTCATCTGCGGAAAGAGTCCCGCCACAGGGCTTTGGGCGGAATCCAACATTGGCGGCTTTTGGGGACCCGAGTTGCGCGCGGCAGGTTACGATGGGCTGTGGGTCACGGGCAAAGCATCGGAGCCGATCTATCTTTATTTAAACGGAAACAGGCTGGAGGTCAAGAAGGCGGCGCATCTTTGGGGGTCGAACACCTATTCAACGCAGGACAAGATCAAACAGGAGGTCGGGATCAAATCTGCGAGGGTTTGCGTCATTGGACCTGCAGGGGAAAAACAAGTTCTGTTCGCTTCGATCATGTGCGATCATGGACGCATGGCAGGACGGACGGGATTGGGCGCGGTCATGGGGTCGAAAAATCTCAAAGCTGTTGCCGTGCATGGGACGAATGAAATCCCGGTCTTCGATCTGCCAAAATATAAATCTCTGCGCTCTGAGGCGAATCGGAAACTTCGCGATGATAACGAAGCGAAGGTGATTCGCGAAGTGGGCACGGCTGGCGCGGCGAACTACGCTGAATATCTCGGCGCATTGCCGGTGAAATACTATTCGAGCGGCGTGTTCCCGAATATCGATGATGTCTCCGGCGCAAAGATGACCGACACGATTCTCACCGGTCGAAGCGCATGCCAGGGATGCGTGATCGCCTGCGGGCGGGTTGTGAAACTTCCAAAGGATTCAACGAAGCGTAAGGGACCTGAACATGAGACCATGGTCGGCTTCGGGGCGAACCTGCTGAACGACAATCTCGAGGCGATCGTCGATCTGGGTGAGTTGTGCGACCGCTACGGCATGGACACGATCAGCGCGAGTAACACGATCGGTTTGGCGTTTCATCTGTATGAACAGGGAATAATTACAAAAGAAGATACAGGCGGCATCGAGTTGAAGTGGGGCAATGTGGATGCGATTGAATCCTTGGTGCGTTTGATTGGCTCGCGCGAAGGAATCGGGGACTTGCTTGCGCAGGGATCGAGGCGGTTCGCCGCGCATTTCGGCGTGGAAGAGGAAGCGGTTCAGGTCAATGGTCTCGAAGTTGCGTATCACGATCCGCGCGGGGTTTCGGGCATGGCGCTTTCCTACGCGACCTCGCCGCGCGGCGCATGCCATAACCAATCCGATTATTTCTTCGTTGACTGGGGACACTCTCAAGAAGAGCTCGGGATCGAATTCTTCGACCGGCATGCGCAGGCGGAAAAAGCCGCCAATGTGGCGCGCCACCAGAATTGGCGCACGGTGGACAATTCCGTTGTATGGTGCATCTTCGCAAATGTCGAAGCGGGCGAAAAAGCCGCCCTCGTCAATGCCGCTTGCGGTACGAATTGGACCGTCGGGGAAATGATGAAGTTCGGCGAACGCGGCTGGAACCTCAAACGCGCGATCAACAACCGGATGGGATTGACCTGCGAGAACGACAAACTCCCCAAAGCGTTGTTGACTCCCTTCCCGGATGGCGGCTCGGAAGGATTCGTCCCCGATCTCGAAGGCATGTTATTCGCTTATTACGAAGCGCGCGGCTGGGACCAGGAGACAGGCAGACCGACAAAAGAGAAATTGGCGGAGTTGGGCTTGGAGGATGTTGCGAAAGATCTTTGGGGGTAAATGACGAAAATTGGAAGACGGCTCACGGTTTATTTTTCGAGATATTTCTCAAAACACACGCTGTTTTCCACACCTGCGTATTGGCCGTAGTTCGGGATGCGCTTATATCCGCTCTTTTCATAAAGCCGGATTGCCTCCGGCTGTTTCTTTCCGGTTTCGAGTATGCATCTCGAATAATTCATTTCCGCCGCCCATGCTTCCAAATCGGCAAGTACGCTTGCAGCGATTCCCATTCCCCGATTTGCAGGGAAAGTGAACATTCACTTCACCTCCATCGTCCCCGGCTCGTATTCCTTGATCGCGCCGCAAGCCACAGGTTGACCGTCCTTATAGGCAACGACCACATGCCTGATCATTGCGATCTTGTTGAATTGGGCATAGAAGGAATGCTCCTTCCCGTCTCGTTCGGCAAGTTCCGCATCGAGATGCCGGACGAGTTCGACAAAATCCGGGTTATCAGAATTTGTCCTGAGAATGGTTATCATCTATTCTTCTGTGAGCTTATTTCAAAGACCTGTTCCGCTCTGAATCCAATATCGCCCATTTTGGGTTCTGCGGGTCAAAGCGGACGTAGACGGTTTTTCCGGCGGAATATTTTTCCAGCGCAGAGTCCGCGATCAAAACATCGCCTTCCGCGCGGAAAGCAGGTCCATTCCTCTGCATGACGTCAAAATGAATATGCACCGCCCGTGATTTTTTCCGCGGATAGGGAAGGTTCAAATCATCCACCTTGACAATGACCGCCTCAGCCTGTTCGCCGCGACGTTTCAGATCATCGTTGCCTTCTGTTAATTTATTAAATTCCATCCGCCGCGCATCCAATTCCTGCTCGCCAACGATCTTCCCATTCTCCTCGTCATAATGCTCGAACAACATCCGACCCGGGTCATTCGGATCGTATGTCACCCATATCCTTCGCCCCGCCTCCCCAACCAATTGACCCATCACGGCGGTGAAACCCCTCTTTTCTGTCCAATGGTCAAAGGCTTGACGGAATGAAGCGCGACCCTCCGGCAGCACATCCACTTCATATTTGATCTGCCGTTCTTTTCTGCCATGAATATTTCGTTCCATCCCGTCGCGGGCGGATATGACAATGGCGGGCGCCATAACTCCGCGCTGCCGGAGCGCTTCAATCTCCGCCCTTTTCTTTTCCTGCCGTTTGTTGTCCAGCATCCCGGAGACGATCCACCCCAAAAAACCCAGTGCCGGCACTCCTATGAAACATATTACTGCAAGCGCTGTAGAAAACCAATTCTGAAATACCGGTAAATCCATAATTATCTCCTCTTAAAACAATCAACCCGTCATCGCCGGGATGACGGGTTGAATTTTACACGCTTCTTACCTGATCTTGAACATCTGCGTCAATTTCATTGCCAGGTTCAGGTCGCCTGCCAATTTGAGCTTGCCTTCCATGAACGCTTTCATCCCGTCGATCTCGCCGGTGAATATCTTGATGTAATCGGCGGAATCGGCGGTGAGGGTCATCTTGGGTGATGCGTGCATTCCTTTGGCGACTTCGCACTTGCCGTCCTTGATGGTCGCATACCATTCTCCCGCTTCGGCGCCGGTGAACTTGAACTGGATCACGGCATCCAGCCCCGCTGCTTTTTCGGGTATGAATGCGCCGGGCATTTTGGACATGAGGGTTTCGATTGTAAGAGCCATCTTTTCTCCTAGGTTGAAAGTTGAAGGTTGCAGGATGGAACTTTGAACTTTCAACCTGCAACTTGTAACGTTTACTGCAAATTTTCAAACACCGCCGCCGCGCCCATGCCGCCGCCAATACACATTGTGACCATGCCGTATTTCGATTTTCGGCGTCCCATTTCAGAGATCAACTGTGTGGTGAGTTTTGAGCCGGTGCAACCGAGCGGATGTCCCAAGGCAATCGCGCCGCCATTTACGTTAACTTTCTCGGGATCCATTTCGAGAGTCTGCATCACCGCGAGTCCCTGCGCGGCAAAGGCTTCGTTCAATTCGATCAGGTCGATATCATTGAGCGATAATCCCGCGAGTTTCAACGCTTTCGGAATCGCCACGACCGGACCGATCCCCATCAACTCGGGTGGGACGCCTCCTACGGCAAACGAGACGAATCTTACAAGCGGACTCAATCCCAACTCCGAGGCTTTCTCCGCAGACATGACCATCACTGCCGCCGCGCCGTCGGACATCTGCGATGCATTTCCCGCAGTGACCGTGCCTCCGTCCTTGAATGCAGGCTTGAGCTTGGCAAGCCCATCAAGGGTCGAATCGCCGCGCGGACCTTCATCGCGTTTGACCGTGAACGTGCGTTTGACCGATTTGCCGTCCACATATTCGTTGACTTCGACATCGATCGGGATCAGTTCGGGGTCGAAGACTCCGCCGTCCACCGCCCGGGCAGCTTTCAGGTTGGAATGAAGCGCAAATTCATCCTGCTGCTCGCGGGTGATTCCATACTTCACAGCGACATTCTCGGCAGTGAGTCCCATGTTGGTGTAGTAATGCGGCAGTTCCATTGCGAACTGCGGGTTGGGCGAGAATTTGTAGCCCATCATCGGCACCATGGACATCGACTCCACGCCGCCGCCGATCCCGATCTCGATCTGCCCGGCTTGTATCGCGTTCGCCACATGCGCTATGGACTGTACACCCGACGAACAATAGCGGTTGATGGTTTCGGCAGGCACGCTGTCGGGAAGCCCTGCTCTGATCGAAATCGTGCGTGCGAAATTCATTCCCTGCTCGCCTTCAGGGAACGCGCATCCCAAAACCACATCTTCGATCTGGGCAGGATCAAGGTTCGGTGTCCGATTCAATAATTCTTTGATGACCGTTGCGCCCATTTCGTCAGGACGGACGGTTGCAAGCCCGCCCCGTTTTGCCTTACCAACCGGGGTGCGCACGGCGCTGACGATGACTGCTTCTTTCATTGTTTACTCCTTCCATGAAAGAGAATTGCAGAATTCTCCAATTCTCTGATTCTTTAGTTCCTCAGCGGCTTCCCGGTCTGCAGCAGCGACCACATCCTCGCCTGCGTCTTTTCTTCACCGCAAAGCGACAGGAACGCTTCCCGTTCCAGATCCAGGATATATCCTTCGCTCACCCAGGTCGGCTTCGAAAGACATCCGCCAGCCATCACGTACGCAAGTTTGGAGGCGATGTGCGCGTCGTAGTCGCTGATGTATTTGCCTTCCCTGAAACTCCACGCGCCGATCTTCATCGCGCCGTACATGTCGCGCCCCGGCGCATAGATCAATTCAGGCGCGGGCGGTTTATAGCCGGACGAGATCATGTGCAGGACTTCATTCTTGGCTTCGGTCAGCAGATGATCGCGGTTAATCACGACCCGGTCCTGCGGACCAAGGATTCCCATCGTCCGCGCCTCTTCAGCGGAAGTGGCGACCTTCGCCTGCCCAATTTGCAGGAACGCACGTTGAATGAACGGGAACGCTTCGGCATTTTCGGTCTTCATCGCCGGGTTGATGATGCGCCGCATGATCTCTTTCGTCCCTGCGCCTGCCGGGATGACCCCGGCGCCGAGTTCGACCAACCCGATATAAGTCTCGGATGCCGCGACAATGCGTGAAGCATGCATGGTGATCTCGCAACCGCCCCCAAATGCATATCCAACCGGAGCCACCACGATCGGTTTCGGCGAATACCGCATCCGCATATTCATATCCTGCAATTTGCGGACCGCCAGTTCCAATTGATCCCACATTCCCTGCTGCGCCGCAACCACGACCATGAACAGGTTCGCGCCTGCGCTGAAGTGCTCGCCTTCATTGCCGATCACCAGCCCGTCGAAGTCGCTATCAAGGCGGTCGATCGCTTCCGTCGCAATCGCAAAAATATCATCGTCGAGCGCGTTCATCTTCGTGTGGAATTCCACCAGCCCCACGCCGTCACCAATATCGAACAATGTCGCGCCGGCGTTCTTGCTCACTTCCTTCTTCGTGCCGCGCAACTCTTTCAACAACACAAAACCTTCGGGTTGTTTCAATTTCGCATATTTCTTTTTGGCAACGTCATATACGCCGACCTTGTTTTCTCCCTTGTATTGATAGAAGGTCTCGACGCCCGCTTTCAACATCTCCTCTACCCATTTCGCGGTGGGATAGCCCTCCGCTTTCATACGCTTGACGGTCTCTTTTACGCCGAGCATATCCCATGTCTCGAATGGACCCGCTTCGTGCATGAATCCCCAGCGGACGGCGTCATCGATCGGCTTCGGGTTGTCTGCGACTTCGGGGATGATCGAAGAAACATATTGGAAACTTTGATAGGTCAATGCCCTGACAAGTTTCCCTGCTTTATCATCCGCCTCGAGCATGACCTTGAGCCTGTCGCCCAATTCCTCGACATCTTTCGCCGCCTTGACCGAATCGAAACGCGGCTTGGTCGGCGGGACGTGTTCCATTGTTTTGAGATCGAGGGAATAAAATTCCTTCTTCCCGTCCTCGCCGCGCACCTCCTTGTAAAATCCGACTTTGGTTTTATTGCCCAGCCACTTACGCTCGAGCAGCGTGTCCATCAATTTCTTCGGCTTTTCGGCGGCGAGATACTTCTGCCCGAGCGCGTCATGCGGGATCAACGGCGCAAGATTCGCCCCGACGTGATGCCAGACGTCCACACCCACCAGGTCGATGAGCCGGAAGGTTGCCGTCTTTGGGCGGCCCATCAAAGGCCCTGTAAGCGCATCCACTTCATCCACGGTGTATCCATTTTCGAGGATGAAATCCATCGCGAATGCGCCCGTCCCAAAAGCGACCCGGTTGCCTATGAAATTCGGGGTATCTTTGCACAGCACGATCCCCTTGCCAAGACGATACTCTCCAAAGCGGGTGAAGAATTCAACCACTTCTTTGGATGTGTCGGCAGTCGGAATGATCTCCAGCAGTTTCAAATAGCGCGGCGGATTGAAGAAGTGCGTGCCGAGGAAATGCTGTTTGAATCCCTTCGAGCGCCCTTCCGCAATCGAATGGACGGGGATGCCCGACGTGTTCGTTGTGACGATCGCGTTCGGCTTGCGGACTTCGTCGATGCGCATCATCAGATCCTGCTTGATCTTCAAATTCTCGATGATCGCTTCGCAGATCCAATCCGCATCGGAGACCGAGTCGAAATCGTCTTCGAGATTGCCGAGCTTGACCAAAGTCTGCAACTCCGAGGACATCAAGTTGGCAGGACGCGCTTTAAGGCAGCGATCCCAGCCTTCCTTTACGATCTTGTTCTTATCGGTCGAGTCGTTCGGGACGATATCCAACAGCGTCACAGGCACGCCGATATTCGCCAGGTGAGCCGCAATCGCCGCGCCCATTGTCCCCGAGCCGATGACGACGGCTTTGTGAATGTGGTATTTCATGGTTCTCCTTTAGTTGCAGGTTTAAAGTTTCTTGTTGAAGGTTTGATAACCAAGAAAACCTTCAGCCTTGAACATTCAACCTTCAACTGCTATCGTAATTCGCTTCCGCTGTAACCCAAAATCTGCCGCGCCACCACCAGCCGGTTGATCTGTCCCGTGCCTTCATAGATATCCGTGATCTTCGCGTCGCGGAACCATTTCTCCAACAGGAATTCGCGGCTGTATCCGAGAGGTCCCATGATCTCCACGGCCTTCTGCGTGATCTTTGTCACCACATCGCCCGCGCGCACCTTGCTCATGGAAGATTCCAGCGCGTTGGGTTTATTGTTATCCGCCATCCAGACCGCCTTCAGGACCAATAACCAGGCTGAGCGCAATTGGATCTCCATGTCGATCACATCTTTTTCGACCGAGGTCAGCTTGTTCCGCGGCATTCCATAGCGGATCTGCACTCCGTTCTCCATCAATTTCTCTTTGAGGAATTCGAGCGCGGCTCTTGCCACGCCCAAACCGGATGCCGCCACGAGGGGCCGGGTCGCATCGAAGGTTGCCATTGCCCCTTTGAATCCGGTCGTCGTCTTTTCAACGGTCGGTTTGCCGAGCAGGTTTTCGAATGGAACCCGCGCATCTACAAGCGAGATCGAAGTCGTATCGCTTGCGCGGATACCGAGTTTATGCTCAAGCTTGGTTACCTTCACGCCGGGCGTTCCCGCTTCGACGACGAACGCGCGCATCCCCGCCCGTCCAGCTGAAGGATCGATGCTCGCCCAAACCACGATGAATCCCTTGCCGAATTTTTCATACTCGTTGAAGGATTTATCTCCCGCCGTGACGAAGATCTTCTCTCCGTTGATCACCCATTCGTTGGTCTTTTCATCCAGCACGGCGCGCGCGCGAATGGCGGAAGTATCGGAACCCGCTCCCGGCTCGGTCATGCACATCGCGGCGAAGGTCGGCTTCTCTTCATTGAAACGGGTGAGGAACTTGGCTTTTTGCTCCGGGGAGCCAGCCGCAACAACAGCCGCAGCCCCCAATCCGCCGCCCGGTGTGACAAGATAAAAACCCACATCGCCCCAGGAAAGCATTTCGATCTGCGCCGCCAGTCGCTGATAACCAATGGGCGGACGCTTTTCCGCGCCTTCTTTCGGCTTACCTTCCGTGACAGTCAAGCCTCCGCCGCCGCCTGCCGCTTTCATGGCAGTGTGCATGAATTCAACGTAATCCCAGGGGATCGCATGTTCGTTTTCGTCGAATTCGCGCGAAACGGACCTCATCATATTTTCTGCGACGGTCTGCAGCATCGTTTGCATTTGGACGATCGGTTTGGGTGCTTCAAATTCAATGGTCATGATTTATCCTTTTGGTTGAAGGTCGAAGGATTAAGGAAGAACGTTGGAACCTGGAACTTTCAACCTGCAACCAGTAACTCTATACAATCGCCAATCCCAACAGCATTGGGAAACCGCGTCCGTTCCGCATGAACAACTCGACGGGGTGCTCGCGGATGTAGCCGTGGCCTCCGAGAATTTGCACGCCGCGGTCGGTGACCATCATCGCCATGTCGCACGCGCCGGTGAAGGCGAGATAAGCCGCGACACAGGAGTCTTCCTTGTTGGTATCGAGTTTCCAGGCGGCTTCCCAGGTCAGCAGCCGGATGGACTCGATCTCGGTCACCATCTCCGCCAGCATAAAAGCGACCGCCTGTTTTTGCGCGATCTTAACGCCGAAGGCTTCGCGTTCTTTTGCGTAGTTCTTTGAATATTCGAAAGAGGCTTTCGCAACCCCCAAAGCGGCTGAGGCCGAGGCAACGCGCATCGCAGACAGGACCAAGCCGAAGTCGTGACCCGAGGCGCCGCCGAGTCGATTCGTCGCGGGTACCTTCACATTATCCAGTTTGACACGATGGAGCGGCAGCGCATTCAATCCCATCAACTTCTCGCGTTCGCCGATGGATAATCCCGCCGCATCTTTCGGGACGATAAATCCTTGCGTGACACCGTTGAGATTTGCGTACACGATCATCGCCTCTGCATCTTTGGCGAACGGGACGAATGCTTTTTCGCCGTGGAGAACATAGTCGGCACCCTCGACTTTTGCGGTTGTGCGAAGCGCATTCGGGTCGAAGTCGAAACTATATTCGATCAGCGCGGCTGTGTACGGAGCCCACTCTCCGCCGACAATGTTCGGAAGATGTTCCTGTTTTTGCTCTTCACTGCCGCCAATCAAAATGGGAGTTGCAAACAAGGAAGGGGTCATCACAGCGAGAGCGCCTGCGAGATCGCCGGACGCCATTTCTTCGACCGCCAGCGCGCCGGTGACCGCGGAGCGCTCACCGAAGCCGCCGTACGCCTCGGGTGTGGAGGCTTGCAGCAAGCCGAGCTCCCAGCCTTTGCCGATGAGCTTCCTGGGCAGTTCGCGGCTTTCTTCGGCGTCGTGCGCCGCGGCGCGCAGGTCGTTCGCAGCATACTTCCCCACCGCATCGATCAGCATTTGTTGTTCTTCGTTTGGTTCAAAGGAATACATTCTTCTTTTCTCCTTTCAAATATCGATCCGGAAATCGTCTACTTCAACAACCCGTTCAGGATAAGGTCGGCATATTCATCGGCGATCTGGTCGATTGTTTTCCCGCCGCCGGGGTGATACCAGGTGAGAGTCCAGTTCATCACTCCCATCAAAGCGCGAACGGTCAGGCCGATGTCCTTCATGTCGAAGACCTTCGCCCGCACGCCTTCATTAAGAACATCCCGCCAGAGCGCCTCGAACTTGTCGCGTTGAGGGACGTGGCGGGTGTGCGATTTTTTATCGAGCGATCGGTGTTCGAACAGAAGGACGGAGGAAAGGTCCGCGTTCTCGGCCAGCAATTGCAGGTATACCCTGATCATTTGACGTAATTTTTTATCTGCAGGGTCGTTCTGCTCGGCGACTGTGGAGATTCGGACGGTCAGGATCTGCAACGCCCGCTCCAATAGTTCGAGCAAGATCTCCTGTTTGGATGAGACATGATGATAGAGGCTCGCCTTTTGAACGTTCACTGCGGCAGCGATATCGGACATGGACGCGCCGTGGAATCCCTTCTGTCTGAACACCTGGGCGGCGGCATCGAGAACGTCGTCTCTGGTCATGGAACTCCTTCCCTACCGAACGGTAGGTAGGATCAGTGTACTACCGTCGGTAGGGGGAGTCAAGGGGATCACGATGAAATGGGGAGTAAACTTGTCCACAATTCAGCAGTAAGCAAAACGAGATATTCATTACAGGTGCAACCGAATTTGTCGGCGGCGTTCCGGCAAAACAACTTCGCTCAACGGGGCATGAAGTCGCTGCCTCGGAGGGTTTGCGGAGACCGTCAGACATGAGATGGAATTGCCGGGGATGAAGCCGTAACCCAATGGACGGAATCGAATCCGGCACGGGGACGAGGCGCCGGATTTCATTCACTCCAACTTTTTTCTGAATCCTGAATCTGCTATAATGAATTCATGGCAACGCCCCTCCCCACTGAAACCGCTTCCGAACCTTCCCCCTCGTTGACCCCTGAACAATTGGCGGAGCTGCGCGAGCAGGAACGCAAACAAAAAATGATGATGGCGGGCATCATCGCCGTCGTTGTCCTGCTGGTTGCCTTGCTCGGCGTGGCGATCTATTTCCTGCTCCAGCCAGCCACCCCCACCGACAGGATTCGCGATGTCTTTATCATCGTTGTCGCGCTCGAAACCCTCGTCATCGGGGTTGCGCTCATCGTGCTGATCGTCCAACTCGCCAGCCTGATCAACCTCCTGCAAAATGAAGTCCGCCCGATCCTGCACGCCACCAGCGAAACAGTGAACACGTTACGGGGCACGGCCGAGTTTTTGGGCGAGAATGTCGTTGAACCGGTTATCAAGCTGAATGGTTATCTGGCCGGCTTGAAGCGTATGTTAGAATTGTTAGGTATAAAACCTAAATAAAATTGATTACCATCTGACTCAAAAGGAGAAATACCATGTCTGACCGTGATGAATTTGGAGCCTTTCTTGTAGGATTTATCGTCGGCGGGCTGACTGGCGCCGTCGTCGCGCTGCTCTTTGCCCCGCAATCAGGCGAAGAGACCCGCGCATTGATCAAGGATAAATCCATCGAATTGCGCGACAAGGCGAAGATGTCCGCCGAAGAAGCTTACGCCCGCGCCGAAGCCGCCGCCAAGGAAGCCCGCGCCCGCGCCGAGGAACTCGCCCACGAAGCCAGGGTGCGAGCCGAACAACTTGCCGCCGAGGTCAAAGAACGCGGCAAAAGCGCCCTCGATGCCGTGCGCAAGACCAAGAAGGGCGACGAGCCCACACCCGTGTAATTCATATGACCTGCGAGGGTTTGACGATGAGTCAAACCCTCGTTTTGTTTCGTTAAGATTTCAGCCTCAAGGGTCAGAAGGCTTTTGACCCCTGCAACGACAAGGGTCGTTGCGCTCCCATGCCATGCGCCGCTTCATGCGCTTTTTTTATTTTTTACTCTATCATCCCTTTGCTTTCACCTATGACCTCGTGGCATGGATCGTCTCCTTCGGGCAGTGGAAGGACTGGGTCTTCAGCGTCTTCCCATACATCGAAGGGACTCGCATCCTCGAGCTGGGTCATGGACCCGGACACTTGCAGCGCTTCCTGCGTGACCGGGGGCTGGATCCTGCCGGGTTGGATGAATCCACCCAGATGGGGAATCTCGCCAGCCGCCGCCTCGGCGCGAATCACAAACTCGCTCGCGGGCTCGCCCAGTCCCTGCCATTTGACAAGGACTCGTTCGATACCGTCGTTTCCACATTCCCGAGCGAATACATCTTCGATCTGAGTACGCTCAAAGAGATTCACCGCGTGCTTGCAAATCCGGGCAAACTGGTCGTCCTGCCTGCGGCATTTCCCTCCAATGGATTTCTCAAATGGCTATACAAAGTGACCAGGGAAACTCCCGAAAGCCTGAATGAAGCGCTGATGAAAAGGATGGCGGAGCCGTTCAGCAGATCAGGCTTCCAGGTCGAAGTTAAAACAATGGAATTGAACTCAAGCACGCTGGTGATGGTGATCGGGGAAAAGGCGTAAAATTTCCAGGGTCTGCCGGATACACAAGGGGGTAAAATATGCCGACCTTATGAGATCAAACAGTTCCAAATCTGCGATCGGCTTGCCTTTATTCTTCAACCTCGCCGTCCTCGCCGCCTATTTCCACGCGCTCATGGAATGGCTGTTCTTCGTCACGCAATCCTCCTCCCTGTCCATCCTTTCGTTATACGAGAAGCTCAAGGTCTTATTCGTCACCGGCGGCGTAATTTCATTTATCCTCATCGCTTTCCTGCTGCTCCTCGCCTATCCCGCCCGAAGATGGAAAGCGCTCGGTTATGTCCCTGCCGCGCTCATGCTTTCGATCACCGTGCTGGTCATGCTCGACAATTTCACCTACACTCTTTTCGAGATCGGCATCGTAACCGCCTCCGGCTTCTGGCGCATCCTCTACGCCGTATTGCTCACCCTCATCTTTTATTGGATGTATAAAATCGTCAGGCGGCAAAGACCCTGGAGTCGCGCCTCTCTCCTGACCTTGAGCCTGCTCGCCGTTTCGAGTGTTGCGATTCTCTCGATCCATTTCTCCCGAAACGCCTCCGCGAAGGGATTCGATCTCGACCCGCTTGCTTCATCCTCCAACCATCCGAACATCATCATCATCGGCGCAGACGGTTTGAGCGTAAGGTATCTCTCCGCTTATGGATTCGAGGAGGACACCACACCCTTCCTTGCCGAATTAATGAAAACATCTCTCGTTGCTGAGAACGCCTACCCGAATTCCTCCAGCACCACCGGGTCTACGACCTCCGTCTTGACCGGCAGGGAGCCCGCCGAAGTCAAGATCTATCGCTACCCGGATATTCTCTCCGATGAAGACTCGTTCAAGCACCTGCCCGGAATCTTGAAAAACGCTGGCTATAAAACAGTTGAGATCGGCGCCCCATCTTATGTGGATGCGAGGAAGGTGAACATCGCGGGCGGCTTCGAGATCGTAAACGGTAATTCCACTGAAAATCCCCTGTTGGATTCCATCGAACCTGTTTTGGGAAATACCCCCTCCGCCTACTTCATCCAGATCGTCGTGGAAAGGGTCAGCCAGCGGCTTCTCCACATCTTCTATATTAAAGAGATGGAGAATCCCTTCAAGCAGGTTAACAACCCATCCGCCCGCCTCACCGATGCCGAACGCAAGGATGAGATCATCGCCCTGCTGGCAGAATCGGACAGACCGCTGTTCATCTTCTCCCACTTCATGAACACGCACGGTCCGCATTTCGGCTCGGACGATGAAAGTTCCACAACCGAATCCCTGAATGGAGGGGAAGAATGGGATGTGGAACTATATAAGCAGTCGATTCGGAATTTCGACGATCACGTTCGCGAGATTTATACCTACCTCGAAGATTCCGGTAAATTGGACGATACCATCCTGGTCATCTACACCGACCACGGCTATCGTTATGTTGTCAACTCGCGCATCCCGCTCATCATCCGCTTCCCGAACGGGGCACACGCCGGTTCCCGCAGGAACAACGCCCAGATCATCGACCTGCCTGTTACGCTTCTCGATTATCTCGGCGTAAAACAGCCCGAATGGATGACGGGTGTGTCCCTGCTAAACGAAGAGCCGCCTCCGCTGAGGGAGATCATCAGCATTACTGCCGGGTCGCCAAAGAAGATCAAGCCGCCCTTCTACCAGATCAAAAGCGTGCAGGTCATCGTCTGCCAGAAATGGTACGTCCTGAACGTGCAGGATCTCACATGGAAGACCGGCGAGGTTACAGGTCACACCGCGCCCTGCGACCCATCCCTGCTCCCGCCGGAAGATCAAGTCCGCCAAGAGATCGTGGGTTATCTTGAGCATTATGGGTATGATGTCGGCACGCTGAAATAGCGGGTCTTTCGCATACCCGCTGGACGTCGGGTAAAATAATAATAATATGGGGTTATCCCATATCGGACAGATGAAGAAGGTTGCAAAAATTCTCTCAAACTTTTCCCACCTACAGGCTGTTGACGAACAGCTTGTACGGTTGGGCTCGCTTGCGGAGAAATATCTGACGGACGATCCCAATACCAGCCTGATAAAGATGCGTCAGTTCGGGGAATTGCTGGGGAGGCATGTTGCCACACAGATTGGGCTATATCAAACTGAAAAAGAGGAAAGCCAGTACGAATTGTTGCGTCGATTGCGTGATGATGGCGTGTTGACTCACGAACTCTATCTATTATTTGGTGAGATCCGCAGGGCGGGGAACGCGGCAAGTCACCATAATCTGGGAGATCAACCGACGGCGCTCAATATTCTGAAAATGGGATGGCAGCTGGGCGTTTGGTTTCAGCGCACGTTTATCAAGTCTGATTTCAAGTCCGGCGAGTTCCTCTTGCCCCCCACCATCAGTGAAACAGAAGTATTACGCGAAGAGCGTGAAAAACTTGCAGCGCAGGTGGAAGCGGCGAACGCCAAAGTGGAATCTTTGCTCCAGAAGCAGCAAGCCAATGCAGAGCGGAAGCGTTCTGCCACGTTTGAGAAATATCGTCGAGCGGCGATTGCTGCCAGTCAAATGGTGTTTTTGGATGAGGCGCAGACTCGTCAGATCATTGATGGACAATTGCGTGCGGCTGGATGGGAAGCAGATACGGTTCGCCTGAGATATACCAATGGGACGCGCCCTGAACGCGGCAGGAATTTAGCGATTGCGGAATACCCTACTGCCAGCGGACCCGCCGATTATGTATTGTTTATTGGCTTGATGCCAATCGCAGTAGTGGAAGCCAAGCGCAAGAATGTGGATGTTTCGGCGGCGTTGGTACAGGCGAAACGGTACAGCCATGATATCTCCCTAACCGATGATATGCAATCGCCAGGCGGAGCGTGGGGTGGCTATCATATCCCATTCGCCTTTTCATCCAATGGACGCCCGTTCTTGAAGCAGTTGGAAACTCAGAGTGGAATCTGGTTTGTGGATCTGCGGCGCTCGACGAATTTGAGCCACGCGCTGGATGGCTGGTACACGCCCGAAGGTTTGAAGGAATTACTCAAACGAGATGAAGCAATCGCTCACCGGCATTTGCAGGTGGAACCGTTCGAGTATGGCTTTACCCTGCGTTATTACCAGAAGGATGCCATTCGCAAGGTGGAAGAAGGAATTGCCAACGGACGCCGCGAGATGTTGTTGGCAATGGCGACTGGCACCGGCAAAACCAAGACCTGTATTGCGTTGATCTATCGTCTGTTGAAAGTACAGCGTTTCAAACGGATATTGTTCCTGGTGGATCGCGAAGCGCTGGGCGAGCAGGCTGCCAACGCCTTCAAAGATACCCGCATGGACAGCATTCAAAGTTTTGCAGATATTTTCGGGATCAAGGAACTGGACGAGACCACGCCGGATGGCGACACAGCAGTTCACATCGCCACGGTGCAGGGCATGGTCAAGCGGGTGTTGTATCCCTCTGAAAATGCGACGCCACCCACCGTGGATACATATGATTGTATTGTGGTGGACGAATGCCATCGCGGATATTTGCTCGACCGCGAACTCTCGGACACAGAAATGACCTTCCGCAGTTATGAGGATTATGTCTCGAAGTATCGGCGGGTGATCGAGTATTTTGATGCGGTGAAAGTCGGTTTGACGGCAACGCCTGCCCTGCACACCACCCAGATTTTCGGTGCGCCGATTTATACCTACACCTACCGCGAGGCGGTGATCGACGGATATCTGATCGACCATGAGCCTCCGATTCAGATCAGGACCAAGTTGCTGGAAGATGGAATCACCTGGCAGGCGGGTGAAGAGGTGAAGGTCTTTGACCCGCACACCCAGCAGATTGACCTGCACACCCTGCCCGATGAAGTGCATTTGGAAGTGGATGAGTTCAACCGCAAGGTCATCACCAAGCCGTTCAATACGGTGGTGTGCAAATATCTGGCGCAGGAGCTTGATCCATTCTCGAAGCAGAAGACGCTGATTTTCTGTGTAAAGGATTCACATGCAGATTTGGTAGTAGATCTGCTAAAGAAAGCCTTTCAAGAACAATATGGGAGTGTGGATGATGATGCGGTGGTCAAGATCACAGGCACAGCGGATAAACCATTAGAATTGATTCGCCGCTACAAAAATGAACGCAATCCGTCTATTGTAGTGACAGTGGATTTATTGACAACGGGCATTGATGTGCCAGAAATCTGCAATCTGGTTTTCATCCGCCGTGTGAACAGCCGTATTCTCTTTGAACAAATGTTGGGACGTGCCACACGCCCCTGCCCCGAGGTCGAAAAGGAAACCTTCCGTGTCTTCGATGCAGTGCGACTGTATGAAGCATTGGAAGACGTGACCGCCATGAAGCCCGTGGTTGTAGATCCGAATTTGTCATTCAGCAAATTGATGGCAGAACTGACCAGCGTGAGTGATGAAAAGGCGCAACAATTGCTGCGGGAGCAATTCCTTGCCAAGTTTCAGAGAAAAAAGCGCCGCCTGAGCGAGGAGAATGCCCGAGATTTTGAAACCGTCGCAGGCGTGAGTCCAGAGGCGTTTGGTCAGAGATTGAGTCAGATGTCTCTCGATGAGGTGGCGGCTTGGTTTGCGGAAAATCCCCAGTTGGGCGAAATCCTGGACCGCATAAATCCCGACCAGAAACCGATGCTGATCTCGGAACATGTTGATGAATTCAAGGGCGTGGAGCGCGGCTATGGGAGTGCGGAGAAGCCCGAAGATTATTTGAAGGCGTTCGGTGAGTTTATCAAGAGTCATCGTGATGAAATTCCCGCCTTGCTTACGGTGCTGACACGCCCGCGCGAGTTGACCCGCAAGCAGTTGCGCGAATTGGCGATGGAGTTGGATCGGGCAGGGTTCAGTGAAGCGAACATCACCACTGCCTGGCGCGAGATGACCAACCAGGATATTGCGGCGCATATCATTGGGTTTATCCGTCACCTGGCAACGGGTGACCCGTTGGTGCCGTATGAACAGCGCGTGGATTGGGCGCTGAGCCAAATGCTGGTGACTCGTCAATGGAGACGGCCTCAACGGGATTGGTTAATGAAAATTGCCGCGCAGACAAAAGCCAACGTGATTGTGGATCGGGATGCGTTGGATGACCCCGATTTAATCTTCACGCGGGAGGGCGGTGGTTTTGCACGACTTGATAAAATGTTCGATGGACAGTTAACAGATACGTTGGAAACGTTCAACGATTGGATTTGGAAGAAGGAATAACCTATACATGCTGACTTTTACTTTTGCAGGCGATGAAGCAGGCGATGCCAGTTTGAATTTTGGCAAAGGCGCCTCACGGTATCTGGTGTTGACCTTGGTGGCAACGCAGGATGCAGATGGACTTCGTTCTGTATTAAGCAGGCTTCGCAAGCGGGAGGGGCTGGCTGAAAATTTCGAATTTCGCTTCAACAACCTGGCTTCTTCCAAGCTTCTGGGGAAAGCAATGAGCGCACTTCAATCGGCAGAATTTATGGCATGGGCGCTGGTGGTGGACAAGACCACCCTGCCGAAGATCGCGCAGGATATTTGGGGCACAGGTTTGTATTTTTACTTTTTGGTCGATCTGGTGAATCGCATACCTGTAGAATACAGAAATAAAGGCACATTGATTTTGGATGAGATCGGGTCGGCAAGCGCGGAGTTGGTGAAATTAAAACGGACCTTCAAAATGCACGGCATTCGGCATGAGTTCAGCCGTATTTTTATCCGCCGCTCGCGCAGTGAAGATTTGATTCAGGTCGCTGATCTGGTGGCGGGAAGCATATTGCGGCGCGATGCGCGGAAAGACAGCGAACAGTTTGACCTGATCTCGGATAAGATGCAGAGCATTTACAATTACGAGTACAAGGATTAAAGCAACCCACCCCGCTAGCCCAAGTCCATCAACATAGATGGGGGCAGGCGGCCGCAGTTGGCCACTTTTCGCGGGGTGGGGTGAGCCTTGCGGCTTTTACGCTTTAATAATACTCAGATTGACGGCAAAAGTCAAATCACTGCCATATTTGGCAGGCAAATGGAACAGAACAAGGATAATTCAGGATAATGCCACAGAAGAAGCAGCAGACTGAAGGTAAGAAAGAAGCGAAAGCCATCCAAAAAATAAAGGCGAGTGATGAGGATATCCCGCAGGCTTTGACTACGGTCAAAACAGGAACGGTCACGGCCGACATCGTCGCCAAATTGTGGAATTTGTGCAACGTGTTGAAAGACGACGGCGTGACGTACCATCAATACGTCACGGAATTGACCTATTTGCTATTCCTGAAAATGGCGAAGGAGACCAACACCGAGAAGGATTTGCCCGCGGGCTATCGCTGGGATGATCTGGAGACGAAGAGCGCGCCTGATCGGCTGGCGTTTTATAAACTGCTGTTGATCCATTTGGGAGATCACGGTTCGCTGTTGGTGCGCGAGATTTTCGCCAACGCCAGTTCGTTCATCAAGAAACCCACCACGCTTTCGATTTTGGTGACGGAGATCGATAAACTGGATTGGTACAACGCCCGCCGCGAAGGCATGGGCGACCTGTACGAAGGCTTGCTGGAGAAGAACGCCAACGAGAAGAAATCGGGGGCGGGACAATATTTCACGCCGCGCCCGCTGATCGACAGCATGGTCGAAGTGATGAAGCCGTCAGTGGAGGATACTGTTCAAGACCCTGCGGCAGGCACGGGCGGATTCCTGATCGCTGCCAATCGCTATATCCGCGAACACAGCGATCCCGATTCGTGGAAAGAATCCCAACAGCGCAAATATCGTCGCAATACGTTCTATGGCATGGAGTTCGTGCAGGATACGCACCGTCTGGCGTTGATGAACCTGATGCTGCACGGACTCGATTCAGACCCCGCCGCGGCGGGTATCCGTTATGGCGACACACTCTCGCCTGAAGGTGAAGCGCTGCCCAAAGCCACGCTCATCCTCACCAACCCGCCGTTTGGGACGAAGAAGGGCGGCGGCTTGCCCACGCGGACGGATTTCACCTTCCCCACCAGCAACAAGCAGTTTGCGTTTTTACAGCACATCTATCGCGGACTCAAGCCTGGCGGACGCGCCGCGGTGGTGCTGCCCGATAACGTGCTGTTCGAAGCCAACATGGGCAGGCAAATCCGCGCGGACTTGATGGACAAGTGCAACCTGCATACCATCCTGCGCCTGCCCACGGGTATTTTTTACGCGCAGGGCGTGAAGACCAACGTGCTGTTCTTTACGCGCGGCGAAACGGACAAGGGCAATACCAAGGAAGTGTGGGTGTATGACCTGCGCGCCAACATGCCGAATTTTGGCAAGAAGACGGTTCTCACGCGAGGGCATTTCAAGGAGTTTGAGGATTGTTATGGGGATGAGCCAGAGTGGAAAGTAGAAAGTGGAAAGAGGAAAGAGACAGAAAGATTCCGCCGCTTCACACGGGACTGGGTGGCGGAGCGCGGCGACAATTTGGATATTGCCTGGCTGAAAGATGACTCGGAAACCGCCGCCGAAGATTTGCCCGAACCCGAAGCGCTGGCAGAAGAAGCCCTGGGCGAACTTGAAGCCGCCATGGCTGAGTTGAGAAGTATCTTGGTTGAATTGGGTGATGAAAATGTTTGATGTCATTGCGAGGGCGGCGCTCTCCCGCCCGAAGCAATCCCCCTTATTGCAATGTCGCTGCGAGCCGTTCTTTGGCGAAGCAGTCTCCACATAATCAGGAGATTGCTTCGCCGCGAAGAGCAAGTGCGCGGCTCGCAATGACAAATGAGGTTATATGTCTGATCGACAATATTGTGTTTACATCATGACCAATGCGCACAATACGGTCTTATACACAGGCGTGACCAATAATCTGCAACGCCGTGTGCTGGAACACAGGGAAGGTTCGGGCAGTAAATTTACAAAGAAGTACAATGTTCACAAGTTGGTCTACTTTGAATGCGGCAGTGATGTGAATACCGCCATCTTTCGAGAGAAGCAAATCAAGGCAGGCTCGCGCAAGAAGAAGGTTGAATTGATAAATGGCATTAATCCTGCATGGAAGGATTTGTATGAAGAATATTTCAATAAATAGCCAGTGTCACTGCGAGCGGTTTTTTCGCGAAGCAGTCTCCCCGACAGCAGGAGATTGCTTCGCCGCCAAGAGCAAGTGCGCGGCTCGCAATGACATATATGGGCGATGAGGTGGGCAGTGAGTGATTTGCCTGCTGGCTGGGTAGAAACTACGATTGGTGATGTAGTAGAACCAAAGGTGGAACAACGTACACCTTTGGAAAATGAACACTTCTATTACATTGATATTTCATCCATTGATAGAACAGCCAAGAAAATCGTAAACCCACAAAAGTTGTCTGGCAAAGATGCCCCAAGCAGGGCGCGTCAAGTTGTTGCCAGTGGCGACGTGTTGGTTTCAATGACCCGCCCAAACTTGAATGCCGTTGCTATGGTTTCGGATGATTTAGATAAGCAAATTGCTTCAACGGGTTTCGATGTGTTGAGGGCTAAAGGTGTTGACTCTCGTTGGCTTTATTACCTTGTCAGAACCAATGACTTTGTTACTGCAATGTCAGACTTGGTGCAGGGCGCTTTATATCCAGCAGTTCGCCCAAGAGACATTCGCAAATTTGAAATTCCCCTTGCCCCACTGGGCGAACAAAAACGCATTGCCGAAAAACTCGATTCCCTGCTCACCCGCGTGGACTCGTGCGAGCGCCACCTGGAGCGCGTCCCGCAGATACTCAAACGCTTCCGCCAGTCCGTGCTGGCCGCGGCTACATCAGGGAGATTGACGGAGGATTGGAGAGAGGAAAAGGGAGTAGATAATTCAGCGACTGAGTTGCTTCAGGCTATTGCTAATGCACAAAACGAAGCAAGTATAAAAGTTCGTGGTGGAGCAATTGAGCCAAGTTTAGGTGATTTACCCGATGAAGTCGATTTACCTCAAGGATGGGTTGTAGCAGGATTTGATTTCCTTGCTGCGCCTGAAGCCAATGCGTTAAAAGCGGGTCCATTTGGCTCAACGCTCAAAAAGAATATGTACGTCCCTCATGGTTATAAAATTTACGGTCAAGAACAAGTAATTGCTGGGGATGAAAATTTTGGCGATTATTTTATTGATGAAGCGAAATATCAAGAACTAATTACCTGCGCAGTAAAGCCAGGTGATATTTTGATTAGTTTAGTTGGAACGATTGGAAAAGTATTAGTGCTTAGCGATAATTCCAAACCAGGAATCATAAATCCTCGTTTGGTAAAGTTGTCTTTGTACAAATCGATAAATCGAAAATACATAAGCCTTTACTTGCAAAGCCCGTTGGCACGCCATTTCTTTGAATCTAAAAGTCATGGCGGAACAATGGATATTTTGAATCTTGGTATTTTACGAGAGTTGCCAGTTTTAATTCCATCCCTTGAAGAACAAGCCGAAATCGTGCGGCGGGTCGAAAGTCTGTTTGCGTATGCCGAGCGTCTCGAAGCCCGCTATCTGTCCGCTAGTGAGCGGGTCGCGCGGCTTACGCCGTCAATGTTGGGGAAGGGGTTTCGCGGGGAATTGGTGGAGCAGGACCCGAATGATGAACCGGCAGAGAAATTGTTGGAGAGGGTCAAGGCAGGGCGGGAAGATGTCCAGCCGCAGAAGGCGGGTCCGCGCGGGAGGAAGGGAAGTAAGTGAGAAAGTAGAAGGTTGCCATGTCCAATAAAAATAAGAACAAAGCAAAGAAAAGCGGAAAGTCCACTCTGGCTCTCGTTCAGGAAATTCTTGGATTTATTGGGGGTATCATCGGTTCGGTTATGGCAATCTATGGATTCATCAAAACCTTCCGCGATGACATTGATGGGTTTAATTGGCTTTTGTTCTTAGGTGGAGCGATCTGGCTCATTGTCCTCTGGCAAATGTTTCAGAGACAAAAGACCTATGCTTATACTCTCTTAGCTTTAACCATTGTTGGTGGAGTTGCTGGTTGGGTAGGATGGCAGGGTCAAACACAGGCGAAGGAAGATAAAGTAATTGTTTTGATTGCAAAGTTTGACGGTCCCGAAGATGAATACGGAATACGAGATGAGATGATTGAGCAATTAAGGGAGGCTACTAAAGGCTATGAGGACACTGAAATTATCGCAGCAGAGGAGATGGTCACTGCTGCTCAAGGAAGTGAGTACGCTAGAGGGTTAGGGGGGGGATTTTCAAGCAGATTTAGTAATTTGGGCTTGGTACAAGCCAACTGATGATCCAAACATAACAATACACATTGAGAATTTGTCTACAAAAGATATTAGTGCGTTGGGCGAATCGGAAATTATTCAACCACAAGCAACTTTAACTGAACTTCAGTCTTTTGAAGCTCAACGCAAGATTGGCTCGAAAACAAGTACTCTAATTACTTTTATTACGGGCTTGTTGAAATATAAAGCAAATGACTATCAATCTGCAATTTACCGATTTGAAAAAGTGAAGCAAGAGAATAACATCGATGAATTAATAAATAATGCCGAACTTTATTATTATATTGGTTATTGTAGCTACGGATTAGGTGACTACGAACGCGCAATTCAAGAATATAGCAATGTCTTTCTATTTGATCCTCAAAATGCAAAAGCTTATACCAATCGTGGTGCATCATACCACCGCTTAAAACAATACCAGCTTGCCATTGCAGATTATGATATGTCAATCCAAATCAATCCTCAAGATATTACAACGTTAAATAATCGTGGAAACGCCTATTTTGATACAGAACATTATGAAAAAGCTTTGCATGATTTCGATCAAGCAATTCAGATAAACCCACAGCACGCATTGTCATATAGAAATCGGGCGCTTGCGTATATTGAATTAGGAAAAGATGAATTAGCAATAGAAGACTTAAACCGAGCAATTCTGATTGACTCTAAGAAAGCAGGCTTTTATTACAATCGTGGATCGCTCTATGCAAATATGGGTAAATACGACCTTGCCATTCAAGATCTTAATATGGCAATTCAAATAGATTCTAGCTATGCTCTTGCTTTCAATAATCGGGGAAATGCTTATTTAGGATTGAAACAATACGAAAATGCAATAAAAGACTATGATAAAGCTCTTGAGCTTGATCCTGGCATGCAAGGAGCTTACAGTAATCGCTGTGGAGCTTTTATAGAGCGAGGACAATATGATAGGGCAATTCAAGATTGCAATAAAGCAATTCAAATTGACAATCTGTTTTCAATGGCTTATTACAACCGCGGAAAAGCTTACGAACATCTTGGTCAATTTTCAGATGCTAAAGCTGATTTTGCCAAATACAAAGAACTCACAGGGCAGGATGCGCCATGAGACCATCCACGAATACGTCACGAATGAACGAATGGGAAGCGCGCTACACGTCCACGTCCGAGCATGTCGAGCGGCTGACGCCGTCCCTGCCTGTCCTGAGCTTGTCGAAGGGCTGGCGAAGGCGTTCCGCGGGGAGTTGGTGAGTCAAGAGTAAGGATGAATTATGAAGGATGAAATTGCAATTACAAATAATGATTACTGGTTCAAAGTTATAGATATGCTTCAACAAAACTGGGCGCTTATCGAAGCGGCTCAGACTGGTTGTATCGTCTATTTTGTCGGCGACACTTCCGGCGTTTTTGACCAAATCGAATTTGATAATGTTGCTGAGGCAAAAAGGCAATTACGCCTGAATGGATTTCGCAGATATGCCGAAGACAGCAAAGCAAAAGATTTCATCACCCCACCCGCACCACCGTTTCATAAATCAAGTCACCCGAACGGCGCTATCTATTCCTCTGGCAGATATTGGAAGACTGAATGAATAGGAAGCGGGTCGCGCGGCTGACGCCGTCCCTGCCTGTCTAAGGGGTTCCGCGGGGAGTTGGTGGAGCAGGAGGAGCCGGGTGACTGTCACCTATGTAGACGCGCAATGAACAAAAAACTATTTGCCTGTGCCGAGCGTCTCGTAGCCCACTACCTGTCCGCCAGTGAGCGGTCGAGCGGCTGACGCCGTCCCTGCCTGTCTAAGGGGATGAACACATCTCAAGTGGAATTGGTTTCCGCATGATGCAAAAGGACTATTTTACATAGTTCTTTATCATTTTTTCGAACTAGGGATTATGCGCCTTGGAAAAAAGCCCCGGCTGGCGCACAATAGGGGCGTAGATATCCAGGAAAGGGACCTGATGAACGAGAAAACCGTGAACATTAGAAACCCCGAGATGGGAGCCAGTAAAATCGCAAAGGTTCTCCTCGGCCGTCTCGACCGCCGCTTGGTCGAACCAGCCGGGGCGTTCGTGCGCATTTCAGGCTGGGTCATGTTGACTTTGATCGGCTACATCACCATGTTCGGCAGTTTGGATGCCCGCGCGAAGACAAATGTTCTGTTTTGGCTAATTGGCTACGCGCTCTACCTGCTCATCCTGGAGTGGGTCCGCAGGCGGGGAACGGAATACTACGACAGCAATAGATTTAGAAGTTTTCGAATCGGCTTCAACTTGGTGGCGGTCACCATCCTCGGTGCAGTTGCCCCCGCCGAAAGGTACATCTTCGTATTTGCCTACACACTTCCAATCATTGCCGCCATTGCCTACTTCACCGGGAAGATATGGGTTCAGATTTTCGTCGCCGCCCTGGTGCTGGTCGGGCTGATTATTGGTCAGATTCTTTCCCCCGGCGCATTCCTGATCACCGCCGAACTGATATCGTCCATTTTTATCTTGGCTGCTCTCGCAATCGGTTTTGAGGTATTTCGCAGGCGCGTTTATAGCTCGCCCAGCAATCTCACGGAGGTTGCCCGGGAACTGCACAAGACCCTCGATCTTCAACAACTCATGATAGAGATTCTCGACCGCGCCTTGGAGATCACACAGGCTCAACGCGGTTTGATTATTGTTGTCAATCCGGAGAACAAGCGTTACGTCGGGCACGCGCTCAAGAATTTCACCCTTGTGGAACACAGGTCCATCGAAGACTTGGCGCTTAAATGCCGTGTCATCAAAAACGGGGAGCCCTTTGAGAGCGACGATATGCAGGCTGCCTTCAACAAAAGCATATACAGGGATTTTTTTGCGGCACAGCCTCGTTCTTTGGCGGCCCGCCCGATTTACAATCGCACCGGTCAGGTCATGGGAGTGATCAATGTCGCCCATGACGATGCCGGGACCTTTGACAGGATTTCGAAACATCAGTTGAGGGAATTCGCCTATCTCATCGGCAATGCCATCGAAAATTGTTTCGAGCATCGCAGGGTCCAGCTCAGCGAGGCAAAGAGCCGCGAAACCGGGGAAAAATTTGTATCGGCGGATAGCGAAGACCAAGTCATCCAAATTCTCATTCAGGAGGCACGCCTGCTGATTCCGCACTCCGAAAAGATAACCCTGCACCAATTCCTGCCCAACAATGAGGAACTTTTGCCCCTCCATTCCATCACACCCGAGACGACCTCCCAATATTTTCCGTGGTCTGGGCAAAAGACCCGGGGCCTCAAACCGGATATGCGCCTCGGCTATGGCCTCGCGGGGCACGCCCTGGAACAAAGGGAGACCATCCTGGTAAACAACACCCAGCATCATCCTTGGTTTGTGCGCTTGGATGAGAAAGAGGATATAAATTCCCTGCTGGTTGCTCCCTTGCTGGATCCGGATGGCGTGGATTATTACGGCACCATCAGCCTGGAAAGTTCGAAGGTTTCGGCCTTCAGCCTCGAGGATGAAACCAGGCTCACATCGCTATCGTCGCAGGCGTCCCGGGTCATTGCCAGGATGAGGGATTTTGAATCATGGCGCAAACAGGGAGGTGCTCTCCGGCAAATTCTTGAAAAAATTGGCGCCTTCAATCCGGATGCCTCTGAAAATGATCTTTGCGGACAGATCGCCGAGG
The DNA here is from genome assembly GCA_015075725.1 of Anaerolineales bacterium. Lineage (NCBI taxonomy): Bacteria > Bacillati > Chloroflexota > Anaerolineae > Anaerolineales > Anaerolineales bacterium. The sequence continues at coordinate 122,547 of JABTTV010000001.1, forward strand.
AGGGAGCGCGTCTGTTAGGCTTCAAGGTGGCCGTAATTCGAAAATTGGATAAGGATGGAGAGACCTTGACCACGGTCGCTGTGACGGGCGTTTCCTCTGCAAAGAAGAAGAAACTGCTCGGAACGCATTTTCCATACAGCGAATTGAAACCATTTCTCATCGATGACGTTCGCGCCGAAAGTTCCTATCTGATTAAACGAACGACCCCGGCCTGGCAGGAGTTCGTTGACCGGTATTTATACAAACCCCCTTCCGGCAGAAACAGGAAAAGCCGCTGGGACGTCTACGACGCTCTTATTACACCCTTGCAGGATTCTTCCGGAATGTTATTGGGAATCCTCACCCTCGACGTTCCCGGTACGGGCACCGAGCCGAGCAAACAGGTCTTGGAATTGATCGGGGTGTTTGCCAATTCCGCCAGTTGGGTGATTGAATTAAGCCGCACTCATCAAAGGCTCAAGGAACAAAAATCTCGCACCGAGTCGTTTATTGACACCATCAGCAGGGAGCTTGCGGACTGTCGCGACGTCCCTGCCATCAGCGAAGTGGTCGTGCAGGCAGGCGCAAAATTATTAAGTGCTGAAGGTTGCTCCATCTATTTGGTACATGGCGATTACATTGAACTCGCGCACTCCAATTACCTGAACAAGGCCGGTTATATCAAACGCCGCAAGCCGATTACCGATCAGCCGGGGTCCGGCTTGACAGGCTGGGTGGCGGCGCGCGGGGAGATTCTTTGTCTTAACAACGGAAGATACACGAAGCATCCGGCTTGGGCTGGCGAGCAGGATCACTTGGAATACCTTCCCAGCAGATCGTGTCGTTCGGTTTTACTTGCCCCTGTTAAGGACAAGGAAGGTAAGGTTATAGGTGTGTTGACGCTCGAAAACAAGCGGGCGGTTGGTGGTCTTAAGGATTTTGATGATGAGGATGTAATGCGCCTTCAGCGTCTCGCAGCTGAATTCGCAATGGCGCTGGAAGTGATCGGGCTGTATGATGAAATGCGGGAATGGGAACGCTCTGGTTTGGCCGATGATATCCATGACCTGATCAACTGGTATCATTCTGGTGTGGTATTGTGGATCGAAGCCCTCGGCGATTGGTTCAATAAGGGGGATTATGAAAAGACTCGGGAACTCCTTCCGGACCTCCTCCAGCACTCCCACACAACTGTGAATGAACTGAAGACATTACACACTATATTTCTCAACAAATCTTTTGAAGCCTCTACGCTGAAACAGGCGCTTGAGGAGGTCATGACCGTTTGGAAAACTCGGGCGATGCCAAAACACAAGGGCAGGATGAATATTGATTTAAATTGCCCCTTGGACTTGGATATACCCGTAAAATTGAGAAATACCCTGATTCGCATTGCGTCATTGGCTTTTTCGAACGCCATCCAGCACTCCGGTATCCTTGACGATCCTGCGGTTTTAATTCGTGTGCAGGTTAAAAAAAGCGGGCGGCGCATTATTCTGTCTGTAATGGATAATGGTCGCGGGATGGATCTGGAAAACTTGCGTCCGGGCTTTGGTCTGGAGCGTATGAAACAATTAAATGAAAAAATTAATAATTGGGGGGTGGCAAAATCGGATTTGAAGATCGACTCCAGGGTCGGGCGGGGGACACAGATCGTTCTGACTCTTCTCCCAATTCCCGGAAAAGGAATCGAATCGGATAGGAGACTGCAATGATCAAAAAGATAAGGGTTTTGTTAGCGGATGACACCTTGATCGCGAGGGAAGGCTGGAAACGCATACTTGAGACCGCGGGTGATATGGAAGTGGTTGGAGAGGCCAGGACCGCCTCTGAAACGGAACGTCGCGTTCGGGAATTGAAGCCTGATATCCTCCTCATGGACTTGCAATGGTTTGGTGATGATTCTGCTGGTTGGATGGCGATAAATGAGATCAAGAAAAAGCACAAGCTGAGGATAATTGCTGTCACGGCGTACGAAAATCTCATACGGGATGCTCGTCGAGTCGGAGCAGATTCCGCATTGCTGAAGACATTCACTCGTGAAGAGTTGCTGAACGAGATTCGCGAACAATATGCACGCCCCGTAAAAAAATTTGAGCCTTCACCTCTTCTGGAAATACGGCATGGTGAAATTCTAACGAGGCGTGAAATGCAGGTGATTCAATTGTTGGGGGAAGGTCACTCGGATAAGGAAATCGCTAAACTGCTTGGTATCGCTTTGCCCACCGCCAAAAACCACGTCAAGAAGATCATCGAAAAGCTTGATGCAAAGAATAGAACCCACGCGGTTTCCAATGCTCGCGAAATGGGTATTTTGAACTAACCGCGAACAGGTTGACTTATTTTCATCCAAAAGGAGCAGTGTGGAACTGCTCCTTTTGTCTTTGGGCGCAACCCCATTATGAGGGATGTGGGAATGCTCCGGTCTAATTATTATAAGGACAAAAGAGAAAGGCGGCGCTCATGCAAATAAGAATGCCTTCCTCTAATTTCAAATGACCGGCTTTCAAAGAAAGGAGAGACCCATGACCGGTAAGAAGGAGATTGATCTAATGCTCGAAGAAAAAAACGGCATCGTTCATTTCGCCCTCAAAATGGCGGTGCGTCGGCGTACGCTCTGGGTTCTGCTGGTTTTGTTGGGTGCGATTCTAATCGCTCTGGGATCGTCTCTTTCAGAGGAAACCCGCAGGATGATTCTGGATGTTCTGTTTGGCGCGTTACAGTTCGTCCTTCTTCAAGGACAGAGTTCGAAGCAATGACAGCAAATGGAGGCTGACATGATTAACCTGACATTTGAAGGCATACTGATCCTGGTTCTGGTGGCGTTTATCATTGGTTTGATCGTAGGTGTCTCGCTCACCCGCCCACGCATCAGCTCGTAATATAGGCCGCCCCTGCAAAACACAGGGGCGGCATCATTTATCACTACCTTCTTTCTTATTCCGAACTTTTGTGCTATAAACACAAAATTCAGCCCATGGCGCTTCCCTCTCCTCGCCCCCGCACGGTATCCCGTCCCTCTCTCGCCGCCTCGCGTAAACGCGGCGGTCAGCCCGGTAATCAAAACGCGCGCAAAACAGGCGCTTATTCCGGGCATCATCCGGGTCCCCTTGCTTTGGTTCGCAATCAGATCGAAAATCTGCAATCGGACATTTACGCAGGTCGAATCACCTTGGATCAATCGCGCCAGACCGCTGCCCCCCTTCTTGAACAGCTCGGGAAGGAATCCTCCCTCACATCGATCCGATTGGATATCAAGTTGATAAAGGTGTTATCGACCCGATCCTTCATGAATACCCCCCTCATCCTTTTGCGCAGGGGTATGCAGTCCATCGCAGTTCATGCGTGGGCATATATCGAATCCACCTTCAGGGCGAATGGCATCGAACGCGACGCCGATTCGTTTTTTCCCGTTTCGAAAAAGAGTGCACGAAATTCCCCCGCATCAGCCGCTTTCGACCCCCTCCCGCCCGGTCATCCATCCTATGCCACCAACCTCACCGACGACCAGTGGGCGCTCCTTGCCCCCCTCATCCCGCCCGATCCCCCTCTGGACTGGTTGCAAGGCCAGCCGCCCCTCATCATAGCCGCCAACCGTTGGGGCTTCTCCCGCTACCAGCCCGGCAGCGATTTCAATGATTTCACGGTCCTGCTGGAACATGACCGCATCGCCTCCCGCTTCCCTGCCTTGCAGGCGTCCCGATCCGCTTCCCTCCAAACGCGAAAGCGCGGACGCCCAAAGAACCGGCTCTCCCCGCGTGCCATGCTCGATGCCATTCTTTGGAAGCTTGCCACAGGCCACGGCTGGGACGCCCTTCCCGATGAATTCCCCCCTATGCGCCTCTGCCGCAAATACTATCGCCGCCTCTTCTTGAGCGGCCGTCTTTACACCATCCTCCTCGCCCTCTACAACCATCTCCGCATCGAGCAGGGTGTCGATCTTTACGCCTGTTACGAGCAGGGCGACTTCACCACCACACCTTCCCAGTCCATCTCGCTTGCCCCCGATATCCCTCTCACCAATGCCAATTGCATGGCTCTTCTTTTTATGCAATTGGCGCGTGAGGAATATACCCGCCTCGAGCGCGAAAGAAAAATGAAAAATCCGCTTTATCCCCTCCTCCCTATATTCAAGGGGCAGAGCGCGCTTACCACAGCCCGGCTTCCCCACACCCCGCCGCCTCCATCCTTCGAACCTCTTGAAATCAGTCCCATCGGAAAACGATTTCAAAAACTCGCGTATGGGCAGAAGGTCATCCAACGGCAGGTTTCCAAACGTCAAAAGAAAAAACAGCCGGAGGTCCGGAAGACAGATGATGCCCGGCACAAAGGATATAATCCCCCGCCATGAAACGTTATCTACTCTTCACTGTCTTCATCTCCGGCATGACCACGCTTGGGGTCGAACTCGCGGCGGGGCGCCTCATCGGCAACGTCTTCGGCACGAGCAATCTCGTCTGGGCGAGCATCATCGGCTTGATTCTCATCTATCTCACGCTGGGGTACTTCCTCGGCGGAAAATGGGCGGACAAAGACCCGACTCCGCTCGCAATGTATCGCATTCTTGCATGGGCGGCATTCACAGTGGGATTGGTCCCCTATGCCGCTGTGCCCGTCCTCCGGTCCGCGGCGGATGCGTTCGAAGCCTTGAGCGTCGGCATCCTTGCAGGGTCGTTCATCGTCGTATTGATTCTCTTCATCGTTCCCATCACCCTGCTCGGGATGATCTCGCCCTACGCCATCCGCCTCTCGGTGGACGATACGAGCAAAGCCGGGCAGATCTCCGGGCAGATTTATGCGATCTCCACTCTCGGTTCTTTCATCGGGACGTTTCTTCCCACGCTTGTTTTCATTCCCACCATCGGCACGACAAAAACATTTTTATTCTTTGGTTGCTTCCTGCTGTTCGTTGCTTTGGCGGGCTTGGGAATATTTGCGGGCAGAAAGGAAATGTTCAAACTGATGTGGATGCCCGTTTTACTTGCGATCATCGCGGTCATCTTCGCGAACCAATCGCTTAAGAACAACACCGGTCAGGTCTACGAGACCGAGTCTGAATACAACTACATCCAGGTGCAGGAGCAGAACGGGTACACCCTCCTGCGGCTCAACGACGGGCAGGGGGTTCACTCCATCTATCACCCCGATGTTCTTTACTACAACGGACCCTGGGAGCAATTTTTGGTCGGACCGTATTTCTACGAAAACCGTTCACCCGGCGACGTTCACAAAATGGCGATCATCGGGCTTGCCGCAGGGACGGCAGCCCGCCAGGCGACGATCGTTTACGGCGAGGATCTGCAGATCGATGGCTATGAACTCGACCCAAGGATCGTGGAAGTTGGTTATGAATATTTCGACATGGGTTCCCCGAACTTGAATGTCTTCATCGGCGACGGAAGGTTGAACCTCGAGAGGTCCCCCGAAAAGTACGATATCATCGGCGTGGACGCGTACCGCCCGCCGTACATCCCGCCCCACATGACGACACTGGAATTTTTCACCATCTGCGCCTCCCGCCTGACCGATGACGGAGTCCTGACCCTCAATGTCGGTTCCACGCCGGGAGATCGCCGCCTCATCGACGGACTCGCCACGACCATGTCGCAGGTCTTCCCCTCCATTCACATCATGGACATCCCCGGCACCTTGAACACGATGCTCTTCGCGACCAAACAACCGACAACTCCCGACGCTTTTCTCGCCAACCTTCAACACCTTGCCCAGGATGCCAGCCTGAATCCTTTGCTCGTCGCGACCATGTCCTCCACGTATACCCACCTGAAACCCGGCTACGAAAGGACGACTGTCTTTACAGACGATCTCGCCCCCATCGAGTGGATCGTCAACGATATGGTCGTAAAGTTCGTTTTGCAGGGCGGGTTGGAATTCCTGCAGTGAAATCCCTCTCCTATCTCGTTTCTCTCGCTGTACCTTTCGCGCTCATTGGGTTCGCCCTGCGGGTCATGCTCACCCCTTTGTATTACACCGTCGAATACAATATGCCGTACTTCCCGAAAGATGAATATGGCTTTACAAAAGAAGACCGCCTGAAATGGGCGAAGCCTTCGGTGGAATATCTCGTCAACGACGCGGACATCTCCTATCTGGCTGAATTGAAATTCGACGACGGAATGCCCATCTACGATTACCGCGAGCTCAGCCACATGGAGGATGTCAAAAGCGTTGTGCAAGGTGCATTGAAAACCTGGTACGTCTCGCTTGGAATTCTCCTAATTTTCATATTTCTCTTTTGGAGAATCAACGCCCTTCCCGAATATTTCAACGCCCTCCGCCGCGGCGGACTTTGGATGATCGGGTTTGCTGCTATATTGGCGCTCATCGCCGCGGCGGGCATCCTGCTCAACCCGGATATATTCTGGGCATTCTTCGCCTGGTTCCATTCCCTTTTCTTCAAAGGCGACTCATGGCTCTTCTATTATTCCGACACGCTCATCCGGCTCTTCCCCATCCGCTTCTGGCAGGACGCGGTCATTTGCATGGCGGTCATCGCGCTCGGAGGCGGAGCAGCGCTGGCGGTTGGATTGAAAACCCGGTAAAAGTGACGGTCACCCTGGAGGCGACCGTCACTTTCTATATGAAGTATAATTTTATAGCAGGAGAATCTTAATGGCATTCAACCTTTCACTGGAAAACAAGGTCGCCGTCGTCACAGGCGGGTCGCGGGGAATCGGCCGCGCCATTGCGCTCGAATTCGCAGAGCGCGGCGCGTCGGTGGTGGTCAATTACAACAAGTCGCCCGAAGCCGCAGAGGAAGTGGTTAAAAAAATTCAAGAGAAGGGCGGGAAAGCTACCGCCTTCCAGGCAGATGTCTCCGATTTCAAACAAGCCGAGGCATTGATCAAATTTGCCATCGAAACCTTCGGCGATCTGAGCATCCTCGTTAATAATGCGGGAATCACCCGCGATCAACTCATCATGATGATGCCCGAAACCGATTGGGATGCGGTGATCAGCACAAACCTGAAGAGCACATTCAACTGTTCGAAAGCCGCCGTCAAACACATGATGCGAAAACGGGTGGGAAGGATCATCAACATGGCTTCGGTCGCCGGACAGATGGGCAACCCCGGGCAGACGAATTACTCCGCATCGAAAGGCGGGCAGATCGCATTCACCAAAGCCCTGGCGCGTGAAATTGCAGCGCGCAATATTACCGTCAATGCCATTGCGCCGGGATTCATCGACACGGAAATCCTCGACGCGATGTCGCCTGAGACGCTCGAAGCCGCGCTGAAACTCGTGCCGCTCGCCCGCAAAGGCACCGTCGATGAAGTCGCATACGCCGCGTCCTTCCTTGCATCGGATGGAGCCGCATTCATCACCGGTCAAGTCCTCGGCGTGGACGGCGGCATGGCAATGATGTAAACCGGATCCGTCCAACCAGCGTTCCCGAACGCCTATGGTCGCCGATATAAAAAACAGGAGCAAGAATGACTGAAGATATGCAAGGAAAAACAACGGTCTCGCCGGAAGTTCTGACGACCATTGCCAGTCTTGCCGCGTTGGAGGTGACCGGCGTCAGCCGCCTGGCACCCGTCAGCGGAGGCGTAAACCGGCTCTTTCGCCGGGGGCAAAGCGACGGGGTCCGGATCGAAGCGAAGGATAATGTCGTTTATGTGGACCTGTTTCTGATTCTCAAGGATGGCGTCAACATCCGCGAGGTGGGGCGAAACGTCCAACAGAACGTGGCGCGGTCGATTCAGGAGATGGTCGGCATGGAAGCCGGGGAAGTGAACGTCCATGTCGAAGATATCGATTTCGAAGGGGACGAGGCATGATTGCATGAAACCTCGAACCCGGGCGCGCTCGCTTGCCTTGCAGGTGTTATACGAGATCGATCTTTCCACACATCAACCCGGAGAAGTATTAAGGACGCGTCTTGAAGAAACCACACTGCCGCCGGAACTCGCCGAGTTTGCCAGGGGTATCGTCTTCGGGGTCATGCCCCTGCGAGAGCCGCTCGACAAGGTGATCGCAAAATACGCGCCGGAATGGCCCATGGATCAGGTCGCCGCCATCGATAGAAACATCCTGCGCATGGCATGCTGGGAATTCGCCGTCTCGGGTGAAACGCCGGTCAAGGTTGCCATCAACGAGGCAGTGGAACTTGCAAAACTCTTCGGCTCGGATTCAACCGCGCGGTTCGTCAACGGAGTGCTTGGAACGCTCGTGGATCATGAGCAGGAAATCCGGCAGATCTTGAACAGGGAACTTCCCCAGGAAACAAAATTGGAATCGCAATAAATGGAAATCCTCGGCATCGGCATGCCCGAACTTGTCTTTATTTTTATCATTGCCCTGCTCATCCTCGGTCCGAAGGACATGCAGAAGGCGGGTAAAACGGTCGGGCGTTGGTTGAACAAATTCATAAAATCCGATATCTGGCGCGTGATGCGAAGCACCACGAACGAGATCAGGAATCTACCTGGCAATCTGATGAAAGAAGCCAATTTGGAAATGCAGAAGACGGACGAAGAAATTCGAAGGGAACTGAAGCAGCACAATCATTATTCCAAATTCGTCGCTCCAGACTTTGACGACCGCTCCAATCAAATGATCGGCAACAAGCAAACGGAAAGTGAAAACTTGAAACCGGGCAGGGAATCAGAAGGCGAAACAAAGAACGATGCGTAAGTTTTTTACGGGAGTCTGGCGAGCGATCGCCTTCCCCTTCCGCCTGGTCTTCAATATCATTGCGTCTCCGTTCCGGGCGGCGCGGCGATTCATCGACTTCCTCAATTCCGACCCTGTCGATACTCCCATCGGTGAGATATTTGCCAGGGTTGCAAGTCAATCCGATTCGCGCAACAGCCTGCTCGACCACATCGATGTGTTCCGCAAACATCTCCTGCGTTCGGTCGGTGTCCTGACGGTCACGGTCATCGCTGCATTTTGGGCGGCGGTGCCCGTCATGGAATTTCTGGCGATCCCCATCGGCGGACTCGAAAAGCTACAAGCCATCCAGGTAACGGAAGAGATTGGCGTTTTCATGCGCGTGGCAATGATGGTGGGAATTGCGGCAGCCTTCCCTTACATATCCTTCGAACTCTGGCTCTTTGTCGCGCCGGGCTTATGGTCCCGAGAAAAGAAGATGGGGCTGGCGGGCATTCCCCTCGCTTACATGCTTTTTCTGGCAGGGATGGCTTTTACGTTCTACGTCCTGCTCCCTGCGGCACTGCCCTTCCTTGGGGGATTCACAACCATCGCCGAGTTCTGGGCGGCGCGGGAATACTTTGCCTTCGTCACGGGGCTGATGCTCTGGATCGGGCTTTTCTTCGAATTCCCTCTCGTGGTCTATGTGCTGACGTCCATCGGCTTCGTCAGACCAAAATTCCTTGCCGAGCAGTGGCGGTTGGCAGTGGTCATCATCGCCGTGCTTGCAGCGGCGATCACGCCCACCGTCGATCCGGTCAATATGGGTCTGGTGATGATTCCCATGATTTTGTTATACTTCATCAGCATCGGCTTGAGTTATATCGCCTACGCAGGGCGGAGGAAGAACCAGGCCGAGGCTCAGGACCCTGTTGAAGGGACAGGCGCAGGCTAGGGCACGAACGAAGCGCAAGTCCATAGAGGAGAAGAATATGGTTAATTCATCCATTCCGGCGCGACGCTGGTTATATGCGGCATTGATTCTCGTCATTGCCGGGCAGGCTTGCACAATCTCCCTGTTCAATCCTCCCGGCAATCCTGCCACAGCCACACCCGAGCGGATCATTGCAACCAATACGCCCTACCCTGCGGCTCAAGTTACTTTTGTCGTGACCATCCCCGAGGCGCTCCAGCCGGGGGAGACAATCGCTGTGCTCGTTTTGGATGAGGTCACGGGATTACCCCTCCAACCGACGCAATATACATTAAGTCCGCGCGATGCCACCACATATTCTGGGGCGATCCCTGTGATGGTCAATTCTGTCATTAAATATCGTTACGTGCGCGTTATTGGCAGCACACAAATCGCGGAAGACACCACATACGGTGGAGCCATCCGCTATCGTTTGCATAATGTGGCGACCTCCACCGAAGTGCAGGATATTGTCGCTGATTGGACCGATAAGATCACAGGACGACCTGCCAGTTCGATCCTCGGGCAGATCTATAACGCTGACTCAAGGTCGCCGATTCCCAATATCCTTGTCACAGCCGGGGGAATCCAATTCATCACCGATTCGCAGGGGCGGTTCGAATTGACCGGTCTTCCCATCGGGGTGCATCAACTTGTTGCCTACAGCATGGATGGGCTCTACCTGCCGTTCCAGCAGGGCGCGCGCGTCGAAGAGGGCAAAGCCACCCTCGTGGATCTGTACATGACACCGACACGTCTCGTAAACGTGACCTTTCGAGTTTCCGTTCCAGAGGATACCGTTCCCGGCGTTCCGGTCCGCATTGCCGGCAATATCCTTCAATTGGGGAATACCTTCGCAGACCTGCAGGGAGGCGTGAACGTTGTGACCGACCGCATGCCGATCATGGCGCTTCAATCCGATGGACGTTACACCTACACGCTCGGCCTGCCGGTGGGCGCGCATATCCAGTACAAGTACACGCTCGGCGATGGTTATTGGAATGCGGAGCATGACGCCCAGGGGAAATGGGTGCTCCGCGATTTCATCGTCCCCGCAGAGGATGTCACTCTCGACGACCACGTCCAGACATGGCTGGTTTCGAAGGAATCGGGCCCGATCCTATTCGAGGTCAGCATTCCCGCTGTCACCCCGGCAGCGGATATCATTTATATACAATTCAACATATTCGGCTGGACCGAGCCGATTCCAATGTGGCCCCTCGGCATTGTCAGCGGAAGCACGCGCTGGGCTTATCAGCTTTACAGCCCGTTGAATTTCTACGGCTCATTCTCCTACCGCTATTGCCGCAACGGCCAATGCGGCAGCGCGGACGACAACCAGACCGTTGGCATTTCCCCGGCGGGAAGACAGACGACAACCAGCCTGCTTGGGCAGGACCTTGTTGACAGCGTGAATTCCTGGAAGTGGTTCGAGAATCCAGAAACCCTGCCTCTGGTCGGGAGCGCCATCACGCCGCGCGCTGTCGGTTTCGTTGCAGGCGTCGAATATCAGTCGACATTCCGTCCGAATTTCAGTTATTACGCCTGGCAGACCTTCGCCAATACCAAGGCCATCGGGGCAAACCTCGCAGTCCTCACCCCTTCGTGGAGTGTATCGAGCATTTCTCCATTGCGTTTTGCAACACAGCCGGGTCAGGACCCCCTTTGGATCGACACCGCCATCATGGTATCGCAGGCAAGGGATAATGGTCTGAATCCCGTTCTCTTCCCCACGCCGCATTTCCCGCCCTCCACGGATACAAGCGTCTCTGCAAGCACGCAATTCTGGAGGAACGCCCCCCGCGATGCCTCCTGGTGGCAAAGTTGGTTCACAAGATATCGCGCCTTTCTCGTCAATTATGCAGACCTTGCCGCCCAATCCGGCGCGCAGTCCATCATCCTCGGCGGGGAATGGGTAACACCGTCCCTGCCGGGTGGACTTCTCCCCGATGGCACTCCTTCAAACGTCCCGGCAGATGCAGAGGCGCAATGGCGCGGCATCATCGCAGAAGTGCGCAATCACTTCAAAGGACAGGTTCTTTGGGCGCTGCCGTATGATAAATCCACCATCATGTCCCCTGTGAATTTCCTGCGAGACGTGGATGGTATCTATCTGTTGTGGTCCGTTCCCATTGCCACCAGTTCCACTGCGACGAAAACCGATTATGTCAACGAAGCCGGGAGGCTGCTCGATAACGAGATCGCCCCGCTGGTCTCACTGCTGGGTAACAAGCCGGTCATCATTGCTGCATCGTATCCGGCCGCAGGCGACGCGGCAAGCGGCTGTGTCGCAAACGGGGCAGGCGGATGCCTCGATTTCAACGCGTTGTCGAGGCCGAACGCGGACATACCATCGGTGCCTTTGAGCCTGCAAGCGCAGGCGGATATTTACGAAGCCTTGCTAAGCGCTGTCAATGCGCGTCCCTGGGTTTCGGGGTTCGTCAGCAGGGGATACTTCATGCCGGTCGCCCTGCAGGATAAATCCACATCCATAAACAGCAAACCCGCTGCGAACGTGTTGTGGTATTGGTATCCGAGAATGCTGGGGGTCATCCGTTAGTTTCCACTGACAAATCCCCGCTTCTTTCGTCTTCCCTCTTTCTTCCATCACAAAAAGAAAGAGGGAAGATTTTTATTTTATAAACCTCCATGCAATCCAACCCCCAACAAACGCACCAATATAACTTGCTGATAGATCCACCAGGTCAAACGTCCGTGCTGCAAAATACTGCTGCGAGAATTCTTCAGCGGCGATGGCCAGGATGAGGATCAGACTCACGGAAAGGGCAACCCGCCCCCGGCTAAGAGGGAAGCGAAAGAGAAAGGCTGAGGTGAGGAAAAAGTTGAGCAGTCCAAAGAGGATGAGGTGCCCGACCTTGTCTCCATTAGGAAAATCATACAGCTTGCGGACGCAGGGCGGAAACGCATCAAGGTCTGCGAGGACGACGACAGCGATGATAAAAAGAGTAAAAAGAACGGCGAGGTATTTCATGAAAAACAGGTCAGGGTTTGCCTGACCTGCCGTCATTTAACCAAGCAAATAACTGATGGACCAACCGCCGCCCGCGATGAGAAAGCCGAAGTAGGCGATGGTGGCAATGTTCGAGAAATGCCCCAAAACGACTGCGCCGCCGTCGCGCTCCATCATGCCAAGCGAAAGAAAGATAAGCGCCAAAGCAGGCAGGGTATTGCTGAATGGAATGAAACCAAATGGCGCCATGAGTAAAAGGGCGGCAAGGATGAAAGCCAGGTTATTAAAGGTGGTCATTTTGCCTTCGGCTGTAAGCCTGCTCAAACGGTGCGGCTTGCTGAGTTTTTCCACCCGATGCAGCCAGATAATGGCGCGGCGAAACCCGTCTGCCAGCTTGGAAGAAGAGAGCCTGCGGTGAGCGATGAATTTCGGCAACCAGAGATGACGGGCAAAGAGATGTGTGATACCGATCAGTAAAATCCCGGTGCCAAAGACGGTGCTGACACCCGGTATCGAAACCGGCACAAGGAAAATCAGGGACATGAAAATTGTCAACAACATCAGGCTGTCAGTTCCGACAATATCCATAATTTCCACCAGGGTCACTTCATCGGGTGGGAGTTTTTGAATGACCAGTTCCATTTTTTCCGCCAGGGTCTCTTGCTCGAGCAGAGCCTCTTCTGCGTTCGTCAGTTCAATATGGTCCAAGTTATAAATACCTCTTTTGCCTGCTGGTCTTCAATTCTTATAATGCCGCTTTTTTCTCATTGCGGTGCTTCGACCATTCGAGGACCATCGGCAGGACGGAGACCAAGATAATGAAGATGATGACCAGTTCAAAGTTCTTTTTGACGAAAGGGATATTGCCGAAGAAATAACCAAGGAGGGTAAAGACGACCACCCAGGTCACACCGCCAACGACGTTATATGTGGCGAAATAGGCATAGGACATACGCCCGATGCCCGCGACAAACGGAGCGAAGGTGCGCACGATGGGAACGAAACGGGCTAGGAAGATGGCTTTCCCGCCGTGTTTGTCGAAGAAGGCATGGGTCTTGTCAAGATATTCCTTTTTGATCCACTTGATGTTGTAAGCCCGCTCGCCTAGATAATGACCGATGAAGTAATTGACCGCGTCGCCGAGGACGGCCGCAACAATCAGCAGGCCTATCAAACCCCAGACATTGAACGAGCCGAGTGCCGCAAACGTCCCAGCGGCAAAGAGCAGGGAGTCACCGGGGAGGAACGGCATGATCACCAAACCCGTTTCTATAAAGATAACAACGAACAGGATGCCGTACGTCCACGCGCCGTAATTGACGATGATCTCCTGAAGATATTCATCGAGATGAAGGAAAAGGTCGATCACGTTGTTGATGAATTCCATTTATGTTTTGCTCGCTTTCAAGCCGGATTGACAACGGGCGGGGATTATACCCCGCTTTTCTCCTGCGGTTTGATGCGACTCAACCAGTCGCCGAGGATGAGAAAGGCGATGCTGCCGATCGCTCCGGCGCCGACATCCAGCGAGCCGACGGCGTAAAGCACAAAGCCGAACCACCAGCCTGCAAATTGTCCGAAGCCAAATCCCAGCACGCTCAAGAAGAGCGAGAATAGGAAACGCCAGCCCCCTCCTCCACGCAAGGCATGAAAAAGGGAGCCGAGCAAAAACGCCATCGTCAACCCGAGCACTATCACAGGGAGAGTCATGGATTAAGAAGTTTCGCGAAGAAATCGGTGATGGCGTTGTAGCAGGCGACACGGTTCTCGTATTTCAATACATCGTGGCCTTCGTTCTCGAAGACGAGCAGTTCGATTGGCTTGCCCCTTGACTTCAACTCGCGGACCAAATCCTCCGACTCTGCCGCCACCACACGCGGATCGTTGCGTCCCTGAATGACGAGCATCGGAGCAGTCATATTGTGCAGGTGGGTCTTCGGCGAGCGCTCCAGCAGGTCTTTTCGTTCTTCGGGTTTCTCCGGGTCGCCGATGGCAAGTTTGAAATACGGCTTCCATGTTTCGGGGATGCGCTCGGAGAAAGTGACCAGGTCGTACGGACCGAACATGTCGCAGGAGGCTTTCCACAAATCGGGGTGTAAAGCCGCCTGCATCAGCGTCATGTAACCGCCGTAGGAACGTCCGACCACTGCGGCGCGATTCACGTCGAGTCTTTTATCCTCCGGTAAAACCTTCGTCATTGCGTGGACATGATCAAGGCGGTCCTGCCCGCCCCAGTCGCGGTCGACGCGTTTCATGTAAGAGAGGCCGTAACCCGACGAGCCGCGGACGTTCGGCACGAAGACCGCAAATCCGCGCAGGGTGAGGAATTGGATCAGCGGCATCGAGAACCATGCGAAGTTCGGGCGTTCCTGGCTTTGCGGACCGCCGTGGATGTAATACACCACCGGGCGCGGACCTTTGTACCCGAGCGATTTCGCGGGAAGATAAAGTCGCGCAGAGACGCGCAATCCGTCATGGGTCGAGAAAGAAGCGTCCTCTCCTTTCGAAAGCAATTCTTCGGGGATTCCCAAAATCTTCTCGTTGGTGTGGCGGAACAGGTCCTTACGCCTTGCGCCTTCGATGGTGTAGATCTGCGTGGGAGAAACCGCCGTGGAAAACGAGACTGTGTAAATATCCTCCACCTTGTCGTGGTCGATATGTTCGAGCACGCCGCTCTCGAAAGGTTCCCTCCCGACCAGGACATGCTTGAGGTTCATTGTCAATTTGGATTCATCGAAGACGCCTTCGTACGCCCACGAGCAGCCGTCGATATTGTAGGTGATAATATAGCGGTCGCCTAAGGCGTGGGTAATGTTTTCCATTTCGCCGATGCCCTTATGCACAACGCCTTTCAACTTGACTGGCGTCATTACGCCGGGTTTTTTAAATTCGATGAAACTGAGGCTGTAGGCATCATCGAATACGGAAGATGTAACGATCGTGCCTTTGCCGCTCGGCGAGAAGACCGCGCCACCCAAGCCGTTCAATGGGACCTCCTCGCCGGGCTTGCGGTCCTCCATCAGTTTGCCATACAACACGCCCATTTGCCCCTTATTCCACAAACACAAAACACCGTCGCCCGCTGAATAGCCCGTGCCAAGCAGCAGGCGGTTATGATCCGAAGAGTGGTCCGCCACGCCGAAACCGAATTCGTTCTCGGCGACCAAGGTCAGTTTATTGGTCTTCAAATCGCCGCGATACAGTTCGTTCCAGGGCTTGTCGCGCCGTTCCGCCGCGAGATACACAATTCCCTTTTTCCTGTCGCACTCGCCCAAATGCACGCGATACTTCTCGAAATAATTATCGAAGGCTGGCTCGGGAAAACCGCCGTCCATGCCGATCAACATCGGCTGGTAGTTTTCGTCTCCGTTGCGGTCGATCATCACCAGGATCTTATTGAATTCCGGAAAACCATAGAACGAATGCCCGCCGATCAACTCCGGATTTTGAAGGGCAATATCGGGTGGAAGCAGCGGTTCCGGCACGCTCCCGCTGTGATACATGGCGTATAAACTCAAATGCCCCGAGAGGTTGCTCAAAAAATACACCCGGTCGTCGGCATATTGCGGCGCAACGAACAACCGGGCCGACATCAATGACTCAATTCGATAGTTCATACAATTCTCCTTGTATTCAAAGTAACCATCAACTTCATTTTCACGATAAATTATTCAACCACATTATTCTGGCTACGCGCAGAATCCTTTATTGGATGATACCACCGCCGAGCATTTTCTCCTCCACGTAAAATACCGCCGCCTGACCCTTCGTCGCATCCCGCACAGGCGCATCGAACGTGACCTTTGTCTGGTCACCGTCCATGGGCATTACCCACGCCGGAACCTCCTTCGCCGTGTAGCGAGTTTTCACTTCCGCCCGAAACGGCCCGGGTGGAATCTCCCCGCTCACCCAGTTGACATTATGTGCGATCAACTCTGTCGTACCCATCTGCTCCTGTGTGCCAACGATTAACGTGTTGCGTGACGCGTGTTTTGTAATCACATAAAGCGGTACAGGCGTAGCAACTCCCAATCCCTTGCGCTGACCGATGGTGTAATTCGCCAACCCATTATGCCTGCCTATCACGTTTCCATCGAGCGTTTCAATTGCCCCAGGCTTCAACATCTCCGGCGCATTACGCTGAAGAAAGTTCCGGTAATCCTCCCCAGCCAAAAAGCACAAGTCCTGCGAGTCTTTACGCGAAGCTGTCGGCAAGCCAAATCGCTCGGCAATTGCCCGAATCTCGGATTTGGGATGATCCCCCACTGGAAAGAGCGCATGCTTCAACTTTTCCTGTCCCAACACATGCAACACATACGACTGATCTTTCAAGTGATCCACCGCTCTAAATAATTCACTCTTTCCTCTTTCATATTTCTTTATCCGAACATAATGACCCGTCGCCATAAACTCCGCCCCCAACGCCAGAGCATGATTCAATAAAAACGTCCAGCGGATCTGGCGGTTGCAGATCAGGCACGGATTTGGTGTCCCGCCCTCCGCATACCCATCCAGGAAATATTGCACCACCGTTTCCCGGAAGACATCCTTCGCATCCACCACATAAAACGGAATGTCCAAAATCCCGGCCACGCGCCGCGCCTGTGCCATCGAGTCGGGTGTACAACAGCGGTTCGAGTCCTCTTTGCCAGGCTCGCTCCACAAACGCAGCATCATACCGGTCACATCGTAACCCTGTTCCTTCAACATTGCCGCCGCGACAGACGAATCCACGCCGCCAGACATGGCAACGACCACTTTCCGGTTCTCGGTCATGGGCGAAATTATATACCAGACAGGATGTTTCTCTTGCCCGCACGTCTTAGATAATGTATTATCAAGCCATACATCACAAGGAGCTGAGACATGGTTACCCCGGCAGATTTCATCGTCGAGAACGCGAAGGTATTTACAAGCAACAAGGACATGCCGCAGGCCGAGGCAGTGGCTGTCAGGGGTAATCGCATCGTCTTTGTGGGGATGAATGAAGGCGCAAACGTTTTTAAAGATAAAAACACGCGGGTTATTGATGGAAAGGGGCGCACCGTCACGCCCGGTTTCATCGACTCGCATTTTCATCTGTTGTGGGGGTCCATTTCGATGGGCGGGGCGCAGCTGTACGATGTAAAGAATCTGGATGATGTAAGAAAAGTCCTGCTGACATTCGAATCGGAAAATAAGACCGCTGACTGGGTGGATGGGCGCGGTGTAAAGTACGACATCATCCATGACCGCCACGAATTGGACTCCATCATCGTGGATAAGCCCATCTACATCAACGCCTACGACGGTCACACATCGTGGGCGAATACAAAAGCCTTGGAACTGGCAGGCATCCTCCAGCCGGGGAAAGAAGCGGAAGGCAACGGGGTCATCGTCCGCGACGAGAATGGAATCGCCACCGGCGAACTGCGCGAAACCGCGATGGGGCTGGTTTCGGATCTGATTCCCGAGCCGGGCGAAGCCCGAAAACGCGAACTACTAAAAATGACGATGGCGCGCATGAACGCCTGCGGTGTCACCAGCGTCCATAACATGAACGGCGACATGGAAGAACTGATGACCTATGCCGCCGTCGAAGATGCGGGCGAGATGACGGTGCGGGTTTATGAACCTTATCACGTCAAGCCGGAGACGACCGAAGATATGCTAAAGGAAGCCGCCGAAATGGCAAGGGTCAAGGGCGAATTCGTGCGCGGCGGCGCGGCAAAATTCTTCATGGATGGTGTCTGGGAATCGTACACCGCTCTCACCGTCGAGCCGTATGACGATAATCCGGACGCCAAGCCCGAAGGCATTTATTCGCTCGAGCATTTCACCCGCATGGCGGCGCTGTGCGACAAAATGGGATTGCAGATCTTCGTTCACTGCTGCGGCGACGGCGCGGTGAGACGAACACTCGACGGGTACGAAGCGGTTCAAAAGTCCAACGGGAAGCGCGACAGCCGCCATCGCGTCGAGCATATCGAAGTGATTCATCCGGATGATATCCCCCGTTTCAAGCAATTGGGGGTCCTGCCGTCGATGCAGACCAGTCATTCGCCCTTCAGCCTCAAGGAAGGGGATGTGTGGCCCACACGAGTCGGGACAGGACGCTGGCACTTGTCGTTCGCATGGCGCGAAATTCTAAATGCAGGCAACCAGATCGCCTTTGGGAGCGATTGGCCTGTTGCGCCGTTCGATCCGATGATCAACTTGCATGTAGGGTTGAACCGCGAAAAATGGGATGACAGCAATCCATCTCAAAACCTGACGCTCGAAGAACTGATCATAGGTTACACCCGCGACGCGGCGTATGCAGAATTCATGGAAAACGAAAAGGGACAGCTCAGGGAAGGTTATCTTGCCGATCTCGTGTTGTTCTCGCACGACCTGTTCGCGCTAGACCCGAAGAACATCATGGAAGCAAAACCGGCCATGACCATGGTGAACGGCAAAATCGCATTCGAGGCGTAAATGAGAACCTACGCCCTGCGCAGGTTATTACAAACCATTCCCATCCTCTTCATCATCAGCATTTTGTTGTTCCTGATGGTGCGCGCCGCGCCGGGCGGTCCGTTGACCGCCGCGCGGCGCAACCCGAATATTTCCAAGGAACAGCTCGAAGCCATCGAGGAACAGCTCGGGTTGAACGATCCCCTGCCCGTCCAGTACGGCAGGTGGCTTGGGGGAATGTTGAACGGAGACCTCGGCGAGTCGATCAAATTCCGCCGTCCGGTTTCGGAGATGATCAGTGAACGCGTACCGAACACATTGATTTTGGTCGGCGCATCGTTCCTTGTAACATTGCTGTTCGCCATCCCCATCGGTATTCTTTCCGCGCGCAAGCCGTATTCGCCCTTCGATTACACGATGACGACCGTCACGTTTGTCGGTCAGGCAATTCCGGTCTACTGGCTGGGGCTGGGACTGATCGTCATTTTTTACGTCACGATAAAAAATCCGTTTACAGGCGATCCGCTTTTCCCCGTCGGCGGGATGAACTCGCGCGGGCGGGAAGGCGATTTGTTGGATACACTCTGGCATCTCATCCTGCCGGTCACCGCATTGAGCCTGGGATGGATCGCCTGGTATTCGCGTTTTCTGCGGTCAAGCATGCTGGATGTACTGCATGAGGATTACATCCGCACCGCGCGGGCGAAGGGGCTCGCGGACCGCTGGGTGTATTACAAACACGCGCTTCGTAATGCGATCCTGCCCCTGGTGACATTGATCGCGCTCGACCTGCCGAGTTTGTTCGCAGGCGCGCTTTTTGTGGAAACCATCTTTTCCTGGCCCGGTATGGGACGACTCTTCTGGGATGCGGCGAAAGGACGCGATTACCCGGTGCTGCTCGGCGTTGTCATGCTGACCGCCATTCTGATCATCGTCTGCAATATCATTGCAGACCTCGCATACGGATGGCTCAATCCGCAGGTGAAATATGAGTGAGATCGAATCCACTCTCACCATTCGCGAGCAAAGCATGGCAGCCCTGATCACGCGCCGTTTCTTCAAACATAAACTGGCTGGCGTTGCGATAGCGGTTCTCGCGCTGCTCGTTCTGTTCTCGGTTCTTGCCGACCTTACTCCATACAGGCCGACCGATCAGAATCCGACCCAGATGTTTCAAAAATCCAGCCCCCAACATTGGTTCGGCACGGATGAACTCGGACGCGACGTTTTCACGAGAATCCTGTATGGCGGTCGAGTCTCTCTTTCCGTCGGTTTGATATCAACGTTTTTATCCATTTCGCTGGGAGTCCTCGTGGGCGCATTGAGCGGATATTTCGGCGGTTGGATCGATTCCGCGCTGATGCGCATCACAGACGCCTTTCTGACCTTCCCCACCATATTCGTGCTGATCCTCCTCGGCGCGTTTTTACGCGAACAACAGTTGTACATTTTGCAAAACAGCGTGTTCGTGGTGATCATTATCATCGCCGCCCTATCATGGATGTGGCCTGCCCGCCTCGTGCGCGGACTTTTTCTCGTCCTGCGCGAAAAGGAATTCGTCTCTGCTTCGCGCGCACTGGGTGGAAGCAGCGCCCGCATCATCCTGCGCCATATCCTGCCGAATTGTATCGGACCCATTCTCGTGAGCGGGACTTTGCAAATGGCTTCCGCGATCATCACGGAATCGGGCTTGAGTTATTTGGGCTTCGGCGTCCAGCCGCCCACGCCAACCTGGGGAAGCATCCTGTCGACAGCGCAAAACCAGGTTTTCCGCGCGCCCTGGCTGGCATTCTATCCCGGCTTGATGATCTTCATCACCGTCATGTCGATCAACTACATCGGAGATGGTTTGCGCGACGCGTTCGATCCGTATGTGATTCATACGGAGTGAGTGGGTCGGGCTTTCAGCCTGACGATTACAATGCAGGAAAGTCCGGCGGGTTACAAACCCGCACTACAAAAAGGAGAAGAGATGAAACTCAAACTGTTCAAACTGTTCGTTATTTTGGGGCTCGTCCTCAGCGGATGCGGAGGCGGGGGTGAAGAACCGGCATCCGGCGGAGGCGGAGGCGGGACGGCCGTCCTCATCCTGCCCGAAGAACCGACTACATTGAATTTCTATCTTGCAGATGCGGCAATCGTTCGGCAGGCGGCGGACGCCACTTCGATGACGGGCCTGGTCACCATCGATGAGACCGGAAATTTTGTGCCGGTGCTGGCGGAGGGATTGCCCACGATCTCGGATGACCACCTCACCGTGACATGGAAACTGATGGCTGACCTGAAATGGTCCGACGGCGAGCCGCTGACTTCGGATGATGTGCGCTTCACAATCGAGGTGCTTTCGAACCCGAACTCCGGCGCATTGGTCGGCACGAGCGGATTCGATTTGATCGCAAACGTCGAAACACCCGACGATCTGACAACCATCCTCACCTACTCCGAACCCTATCCCGGTTATCTCGATCAATTTGCCTACGGTTTATTCCCGCGCCATGCCACTGGCGCCCCGGAGGAAATGGCAAATTGGGAATGGAACCGCGCGCCTGTAACGGCTGGACCGTTCATCGTCAGCAATTGGGAATCAGGCAAACGCATCACGATGACTCGCAACCCGAATTACTTCGAAGAGGGAAAACCCTATCTCGACAGTATCGTATTCGAGATCGTACCCGAACCTGCTGCGCAAACTGCGATGATGTTGAATGGGGATGGTCATGTTCATTTGTGGCCCGGCGAATTCAAAGTCGATTACGATGAATTATTGAAGGGAGTCGCCCAGCAATATCTCATCCCCGGCATCTGGAATATGGCGATCGATTTCAACTTGAGCGCGCCTTTCGACGGCAATCCGTCCGCCGCTGCGCCGCACCCGATCCTGGGCGATATCCGCGTGCGACAGGCGATCGCTCATGCCATCAATTATGACTCGCTGCAACAGGATGTCTTGCAGGGAAGCGTCGGCGATTCGACCAACCCGTTCGCTTACGGCTGGTACAAGTGCGATCTTCCGCGTAAGTACGGTTTCGATGTGGAAGCCGCGAACAAATTGCTGGACGAGGCCGGATGGGAGATGGGCACTGACGGCATCCGTGTTGCAAAAGGCGCGATGTACGCAGAGGATGGAACCCGCCTCTCTCTTGAACTTCAAGGATATACGGCCTTCGACCCGCTGCAACTTACCGAGGAGTTCATCGTCGAGAACCTGAAAGCCGTCGGCATCGAGGCGCGCATCCAGAACTATGATTTCTCGATCATCTTCGGCACATTCGAAGATAACTCTCCGCGCATGATCGGCGATTACGACATGCTGATCTTCGACCGCGGCTTCACCACCGAGCCGCAGAGTTACAACTTCGACGCCTATCATTCCTCGCGCATCCCCGGTGCAGAGAACCCCACCGGCGGTAACTACTTCCGCTGGGTGAACGAGGATGTGGATGCGGCGCTCGAAACCGCCGGTACAAGCTTCGACATCGAAACCCGCAAAACCGCGTACTGCGAAATCGGTCAGGCGGTGATCGACGACCTGCCGCAGGTCTATCTCTATCTCTTTCAGGATAATTACGGCATCGCCGACAGCCTTGAAGGGTATACGCTCAACACCTGGGGCAGCATGAGCTGGGGCGTGCAGAATTGGAAGTTTAAGCAGTAAAATATTCCCGGAAGTTTCAAGCTCGGGAGTTCCAAACAGAGAGTCCGAAGTCTGGAGACTTCGGACTCCGTTTCTTAACCCAAGCGACAGCCATCGCCAACAGATAAGAACTCCACCATGTCGTTTTGTGGCGAATGTCTTCACCGATCCCCATGGAAGGAGCGTTGTGTATGAATCTTTGCAAATAGGAAAGTCCAATACTTCACAAGCGATGGTAAAATCGCGAATTGCCAGCCGGAGGCGAAAGACCTCTGCCTGCCCCCAACCGGACAGGTTTTCTGTTTGGAGCGTTTTGAATGATCAAACTCAGTTACAGCACATTTGGCTTGACCAACCTCGATTTCCTGCGATCCATCGAAGAAGTGGACAAGGCAGGCTACCCCGGCGTAGAACTTTCCTTCCACCGCGACCAGTTCAACCCCTTCGATATCACAAATGAATATCTTGCCGCGATCAAAAAGAAACTGGAATCATTGGAAGTGACTGCCGCCTGTGTTTCGACCGCATCGCATTTTTTCACTCCACAGCGTCCGCATGAACCTTCGCTCATGAGTCCCGACCTCGCCGGGAGGAAACGCCGCATCGACCTTGTGAAGCGCGGGATCCACGTTGCCCGGGCGTTGGATGTGCCCCTCGTCACGTTCGGAAGCGGCTTCATCCGCGATGAGCACGTCAGTAATCCGTCGGTCGATCCGCGCGAATTGCTCGTGGACAGCGTCCATCAATGTTTGAACGAATTGCGCGATGACGAAGACATCACGCTTCTGATCGAACCCGAACCCGGCATGTACATCGA
Source organism: Anaerolineales bacterium (assembly GCA_015075725.1). Taxonomy (NCBI): domain Bacteria; kingdom Bacillati; phylum Chloroflexota; class Anaerolineae; order Anaerolineales; species Anaerolineales bacterium. The sequence goes on from JABTTV010000001.1 coordinate 145,972, forward strand.
AACGCTGGAACAGGGCATGAGCTTGGTGGACGAAGTCGGCTCCAACCGCTTTCAACTGCACCTTGACCTGAATCACAATTACTGTTCCGAGACGAATTACCTCGAAGCCCTGGGCAGGGCCGCGAAACGCGCCAAATTCCTGCACGTATCCGATTCACAGGAAGGCTACAACTTGAAATTGGTCAAATGGGCGGACGGCCTCAAAATGGATTTGAACTTCGCCAGGTATCTGATCTACTTCCCCGAATCGGCAGATTACCTTTTGGTAGACTGCGACCACCCGATTTACTTCCACGACGAACTGCCAGATGCAAGACAAAAGAAACGCATCGAATCGATTCTTGGCTCGGTAAACATTACCACCGACCCCGCCTTCGTGGACTTTAAAAACCTTTACGCGGGTCAATCCCCATTCGAGAGCGAGATTTTCGTTTATCTCATCTCCGTCCCCGGTTTGACCTACGACGTGCTGGAACGCGCCCGTCCGATCATCATTTACCTACGAAGCACCAAAGACAGGAACGGTAAACTCTTGATGGATAAAATGGTCGCGAACACCCTGACAGGCATCGTCCACTTTCATGAGATTCCCGGCGAAGGGACGATGGATTTCGCCGCAAGTTTCAAGGCGCTGACCGACAATGGCTTTTCAGGGTATGCGTCCGTCGAACTGTATCATCACGTCGCCTCCTGGGAAAAGGCTTTGAACGATAGTTACAAACATTTGTCGCAATTTGTGTAAACCATGATCGCGCCCTACGCGCGTGAATATATAGGAGAGAGTCATGATGGATTTTGCCCAACTCGGCTGGGAGGCTGGGACGGTCGGGGAATTGGACCACCGCCTGCTGAAGGCTCCGCACGTCAAATTACGCGCCGCAACGCCGGGACCCTCCGGCGACGTGGTGTATTCCGTCGACCTGCGCATCAATGAGCCGAATTCCGTTTTTCTTTCGTCCACCGAAATGCACTCCTTCGAGCATTTTCTTTTATGGGGCTTTCAAAAATACATGCCGAAAAATTTCATCTCCGTCGGCCTGATGGGATGCCAAACAGGATTTTATCTCATCCTTTTCAACGAAGGGCGTATGCAAGCTGTCCATGACGTGTATGAAAAAATATTGAACGATGTTCTCGCCGCAAGTGAAGTGCCCTACGCCAACATCGCGCAATGCGGCAATTACAAGAACCACAGCCTTGAACTGGCGCAGGCGCTTGCCAGGCGTGTTTTGGAAGCGAAATCCAATTGGAGACAGGTCATTTAGAGTAAGAATGAGCAAAAGACGAGTCACATATCAACACACGATCGAATACGAGGTCATCAATACCTCGAACCTGTTCCATCCGCAGAATTGGGCGCTTCTCTCGGTGGGCCGAAAAGAAGACGCCCGCCGATTCGTGGTGGTGGACGAAAATGTGGAGAGGCACTTCTCCGCCGAAATTCGAAACTATTTTTCACACCATCACATCGAGGCGAAGATCGTCACCTTTCCCGGCGGCGAAGAGAACAAGACCCTGGAACACCATCTTTATTTTTTGCGTGAATTGGATTCCTTCCCGATCCACCGCAGGGACGAACCGATCATCGCCATCGGTGGCGGCGTGCTGACCGATGTGGCCGGCTTTGTGGCGGCAAATTACCGGCGCGGCGTCCCGCATATCAAAGTGCCGACCACGTTAATGGGATATGTCGACGCATCGATCGGCATCAAGACCGGGATCAATTTCAACGGGAGCAAGAACCGCCTCGGAGCGTTTCATCCCCCGCAAAAAGTCCTGCTCGATAAATCCTTCCTGAAGACCCTGCCGCGCCGTCACATCCTGAACGGGGTATGCGAGATCATCAAACTGGCGGTCATCAAAGATGCGGGATTGTTCGACCTGCTCGAGATTCACGGGGCGCGAAGCGTCGATGCGCATTTCCAGGACGAGATAGGCGGCGTCATCCTTGACCGTGCAATCGATGGAATGATCGATGAATTACAGCCCAACCTATTCGAAGAGGAATTGGCGCGCAAAGTGGATTTCGGGCACACGTTCAGTTACGGCCTCGAAACCCGCCACGAAGCCCATCTATTCCACGGCGAGGCGGTATTATTCGACATCCTCCTCTCGGCAGTGATCGCGAGCGGCAGGAATCTATTATCGGACGAAGAGACGGAGCGCATCTTCCGCCTGGTCGTTTCGTTGGGATACGAACTCGACGCCTCGCTTCTGGACCCGGATCTGCTATGGGCTTCGCTGACGGAGCGCACCTACCACCGAAACGGACTCCAGCGCGTCCCAATGCCGCGCGGAATCGGGGATTGCGTCTTCCTGAACGATATCAAAGCGGACGAGATCGAGTTCGCAGCAAAGAATTTAGAGGATTGGATCGCCATAAACTATGACCACGTTTGATAACGCCGACAACAGGGAAATCGACAAGTTCGACCGGGTCTCGCAAATCTGGTGGGATCCCAAAGGCGAGATGGGAACGCTCCATACCATCAACCCTTTGCGGACGAAGTTCATCATGGAGGGGATTGCGACTCCGAACCCAAAAATCCTGGACGTGGGATGCGGGGGCGGAATCCTCTCTGAGGCGCTGGCTAAAGCCGGGGCGCAAGTGACAGGCCTGGACCTGTCCGAGGCGTCGCTTCAAGTCGCTCGAAGACACGCTCAACAACAGGGATTGAACATCGACTATCGTTACGAAAGCACCGAAGAATTCGCCGCAAACCATGCGGGCGTGTTCGACGCGGTTGCCTGCATGGAAATGCTGGAGCATGTGCCGGAACCCGGCAAAGTGGTGGCGGCTTGCGCCCAAGCGTTGAAGCCGGGCGGATTCGCCTTCTTTTCGACCATCAACCGCACACCCAAGGCATTTTTGTTTGCGATAGTCGGCGGCGAATATATTTTGCGCCTTTTACCCCGCGGCACACACACGTACTCGAAATTGATCCGCCCGGTTGAATTGAAAGCCTGGAATCGCGAAGCCGGTTTGGAGTTCGTGCGTCTCGCCAGTCTGATGTACAATCCCCTCGCCCGCAGTTGGAAGGTCGCCCCAGATAAAGAAGACGTGAACTACATGGCGCATTTCAAAAAGAAATAATTTATATGTCACTGCAACGGGGTCTGTGGCTCCACGATGCGGTCCTTTCAAGAGATCGCATCGCCCCCGGTTTGCAATGACATGATTTGTGGAGACAATCAATGAAACGTTTCTTCGCGCTATCCCGCACCACACACGGCGTATTGGATATCGCCCTGCCCGGCTTTGTCGCATTGTTATGGCTCGGCGCGTTTCCCCCAATCCTGACCATCGCCGTATCGCTCTTCACCGCGTTCGCGGCATACACCGCCATCTACGCCCTCAACGACCTCGTCGGCGTCCTTGTGGATAAGGAAAAATACGCGCAGGGAATAAACGCCGGGTATTCCGTCGAAGCCTCCGACTTGCGTTATCCGCTCGCGCGGGATATCCTGCCATACCGAAGCGGCATCCTGTGGTTCGCGGTCTGGTTGGCGCTCGCGCTTGCAGGTTCTTATTATTTGAATCCGTTCATCGTGGTCATCCTCATCAGCGCCGCGATACTCGAGGTCATCTACGTCCTGTTGCTCAAAGTGACCTACCTGCGCACCTTCGTCAGCGGACTGGTCAAATCGAGCGGACCGATCGCCGCCATCTACGTCGTGGACAATAACCCCGCGCTCCCAATGGTTTTGCTCGTCCTCGCTTGGGTCTTCGTCTGGGAGATCGGCGGGCAAAACGTCCCCGCTGATTGGAACGATACGGCCGAGGACAGGCGCGTCAACGCTAAAACCATCCCGCTTCAACTTGGGACCCAAACAGCGGGAGTCATCGTCCTGATCACACTTGGATTAACCGTCCTCCTCAGCCTTTTCCTCCCCCTCGCCTCTCCCCTTAATTTGGGCTGGTTCTACAGCCTAGCCACAGCCGCTGCCGGAGCCTTTTTACTGCTCAAACCCGGCTATGATCTTTACCGCCGGCAGACCGAAGGACGCATGGCGGCTAAACTCTTCGATAACGCCAGTTTCTACCCGATGGCACAGTTGGTCATCATTACCGCGTTTGTGCTGATTTCGTTTATAACAACGTAGGGGCGACCCGGCAAAGTCCGATAAGACCTTGGGGCGCAATGGAAGGGTCGCCCTTTGTCAAGACGATTTGATATCCGATACGGGGCGACCCTTTCGGGCGCAACGATGTTATTTCAGATGCGGACGGGTCGCCCCTACAATATTTACCACAACCGACGAGCCATCTTCACCAAATCCACAAATTCCTCCATGTCGTCGTCGCGGCGCAGATCATCTTCTATACGGCGGGCTTCGTCGTACACGTCGTCAAGCGAGCTGTCCTCCGCCCAGTAACTGCCTTTCAATATCTCGGCAAATTCAGCGACCACCACAGCACGCTGAAAATTCGGATCGGTTTTGCGGAAGTCGCGTTCGAGTTGGTCAGCGTAGTAATCCTGTGAAATCTCCACGACCTGATGCGTATCGGGGTCTTCCCAACGCATGTAGACGGTGGCGATCTTTCCGTAGGCATCGGGATACAACTTGACCTCGTACAGCGCCGTCACAGAATGACCCGCCCCGATCTCGCCCGCGTCCACATCATTGTCGCGGAAGTCTTCATCTGCCACATCGCGGTTTTCGTAACCGACGAGCCGATAGTTCCTCACCACATCAGGATTGAACTCCACCTGCACCTTGGCGTCCAGTGCAATGGTCTGTAATGTTCCTGTGATCTCATCGACGAATAGTTTGCGGGCTTCATCGCGGTCGTCCACGTAGGCATAGAAGCCGTCGCCGTTGTCTGCGAGTTGCTCCATCAGCGTGTCGTTGAAATTGTCCATGCCGAAGCCGATGGTGGTGAGCGTGATGCCCTCTTCGACAAAATGGTCGATCTCTTCGAGGATGGCATCGGGTCCGGTCTCGCCGACGTTTGCCACCCCGTCCGAGCAGAGGATCACTCTGTTGATTCCATCCGGATTGTAGCCTTCCATTGCCATGCGATAGCCGAGGCGCAGACCGGCTTCGGCGTTGGTCGCGCCTTCAGGGCGGAGCGAATAGATGGCGGAGAGAATCCGTCCGGATTGCGAACCGGGTGTCGGGTCCAGAACGATGCGCGCCTCCGATCCATAAACAACGATGCTGACCGTATCATCGCGATGAAGCTGCTCGACGAGCATTTCGAGCGATTGTTTGACCAAGCCCAGGCGGTTGTCCATGTCCATGGAGCCGGAGACATCTATTACGAAGGTCAGAGACGCATCTTTCCGCTCCTCGTCCGGGACCTCGTATCCCTGAATCCCGATGCGGAGCATGTCGTAGCGTTCGGTTTGGGTGAAGGGCGAAGGTCCGCCGTCGATGTAAATGTTGAAGGTCTGATGCTCGGATGGAAGTTCATACCCCTGATCGAAATAATTGATGTATTCCTCCACGCGCACAGATTCGGACGGCGGAAGGAAACCGTCGTTGAGATAATTCCGCATGACGGTGTACGAGCCGGTATCCACATCCAATGCGAACGTGGAGAGGTTGTCGTCTTCGGTATCAATGGACGGGTTGACTCCATAGTCTTCGAAGAACATGTCGTACGGTTCGTTGTTTGCGTTTGCAGTGGGGGCCGGGTAATTGCCGCCTTGCGGAATGATGGAAGCGGGTTGTTCCTCCATGGGAGCGGCTTCCGTGGCGGCGGGAGCGTAATCGTAGTATTCGGCCTCTGTTGCGGGGGCTTCGGTCGCTGGCGACCCGCCGCATGCGGCGAGAAACACCAACAGGAAAACCGCACAATAGCCAAAGGCTTTGCGTAAGGTGTTCATTTTCTCTTCTCCTAATTTGGAAAATATTGTCTTGGGTTTGCGCATGAGAGCGCAAACTGCGCGGACGAATGGAAGACCAGCAGGCGGCGTCCGGCTGTTCTTCATGGGGCGGGGTGATGTCAGGTCATGGGACCTCCTTTTGCGGGAATTAGCCGCTTTGGATGTTAGAGAACGTCCTCTACTCACGAATTGTTTTTATAATGGACGTATCGCCTGCGGGGATTGTTCCCCCACTCGGACGATCTAAATCATTCTGCCATAATGCGGAAGCGATTTCACCATACTGGAGAATTGTTTTATCACCAATGGGCATCCCCTGGTATCACAAAACGACGATCTATCAAATCTATCCGCGTTCGTTCATGGATTCGAACGGCGACGGCATTGGCGACCTGCAGGGCATCATCCAAAAACTGGATTACCTGAAGGATATCGGTTTCGAGACGATCTGGGTCTCCCCTTTCTTCGCCTCACCCCAACGGGACTTCGGTTACGACGTCGCGGATTATCTCTCGATCGCCCCGGAGTTCGGCTCGATGGAGGATGCCTTGCAGCTGATCGAAGAGACGCATCGGCGCGGCATGAAGATCGTCTTCGATCTGGTCCTCAATCACACCTCCGACCAGCATCCCTGGTTTTTGGAGTCGAGGTCTTCGCGGGATAATCCCAAGGCGGATTGGTATTTGTGGCGCGACAAGACTAACAACTGGCAGAGCATGACCGGCGGCTCCGGCTGGCATTACGCCGGGGAACGCGGACAATATTATTGGGCGAGTTTTCTCCCCTTCCAACCGGATCTGAACTGGCGCAACTCCGAAGTTAAAAAGACGATGTTCGACATCGCCCGCTTTTGGCTCGACAAAGGCGCGGACGGTTACCGCCTCGACATCTTCAATACCATTTACAAGGATGAGGAATTCCGCGACAATCCCTTCGCATTCAAGTTTGCGCCAACGCCGAACGATCCTTCCGGGTTTCTGCAAAAAGCAAAATATTCGCAGGACCAGCCTGAATCCTTCGACCTGGCAGGAGAATTTCGAACTTTGACCGACGAGTTCGGCGAAATCCTCACCGTCGGCGAAGTCGCTGCTGCGCGGGATGTCGTGCGCAAATATGCCGGGGAAGAAACAAACGATGGGCTGACCCTCGTCTTCGATTTCGAGATGCTGCAATTCAAATTCACGGCGGAATATTTCCGGAAATTGATTCGAGATATCGAAAAACATTTCCCGCCGCCATTCATGCCGGTATATGTCTTCAGCAATCTCGATAAAAGAAGAAGCATTCACCGGCTGGGAGACGACTTCCGCAAGGCGAAACTGCTTGCCATGCTTCAGTTCACGCTTCGAGGCGTGACCTGCACGTATTACGGCGAAGAGATCGGCATGACGAATCTCAAACTTCCATTCGCGACGGCGCTCGATCCGATTCCGCGCAAATACACCGCGATCCCGCGATTCATTTTCGATTGGTTTGATGTGACCGTGAACCGCGATGAGGTCCGCACGCCGATGCAATGGGACGAGTCACAGAACGCCGGATTTTCTGCGGCAAAAAAGACCTGGCTGCCGGTGCATCCGAATTATCCAACGGTCAATGTGAAGCGGGAAAACGCGGATGAAACTTCGCTCCTGAACACGTTCAAACGTTTGCTGAAATTTCGCCGGGAAAACATCGCGATGCAGGAGGGGACGCTGGAGATGTTGGGCGGATTGCCGGGAAATGTGCTGGGTTACGCGCGAAAAACACAAAGAGAAAAACGCGTTGCATTGTTGAATTTCGATGCGCGGGAAAAAGAATTCGAGTTCGAGGCATCCGAATGTCCTTTCAAGTTGACGGGCGGCGAGGATATAAAAGATAAAGCCGTTCGTTTGAACGGCTTTGGCGGGATGATTCTAGCGTAGCTCACAGAAGGGCGACCCTTTCTCGCGCAATGAGTCACGCGAGATATTGACGGGTCGCCCCTACCTTGTTTTTTCTTCGACGACCTTCGGAAGTTTCTCCAGCGCCTGCTTGACATCTCCGTTCAGGCTACCCTGCGCAAGATTGGGACGTCCGCCTCCCTTCCCGCCGATGCCTGTGATCAGGTCCCCGGCTTTGACTCCCCGTTTGACCACGTCCTCGGTCACGGTGGCGATGACAGTGCTGCCTGAGACGAACAATGCCGCGCCGTTCTTCGGATGTTTTTCGCGGAATTTATCTGCCAAGGAACGGAGCGTATCCACATCGGCATTCGGAATCTCAGCGCCGAGGACGTTGATGTCTTTGACGGTTTGGACGCCGGAGAGCAGCAAGTTGAAAGTGGAAAGCGCGGATTGCGAGCGTAAGTTGGCAAGTTCCTTCTTCAACTCAGAGATTTCATCCTGCAATGCGTCCACGCGCGCGGGCACTTCATCCGGCGAAGTCTTGAGGGAACCAGCTGCTTGCTTCAAGGTCTTGAAGCGTTTATGGATCAAGTCATACGCGCCGCGCCCGGTGACCGCCTCGATGCGACGCACACCTGCCGCTGCCGAGCCTTCACTGACGATGAGAAATGTGCCGACATCAGATGTGCGTTCAAGGTGAGTCCCGCCGCACAACTCGTAGGAGTATTTATCTTTCTCATCTTCCATGATGGAGATCGTGCGGACGGTCTCACCGTACTTTTCTCCGAAGAGCGCCATCGCGCCTTCCTTTTTGGCTTCGTCCAGCGACTTGGTCACCTTGACCACGGGCATATCCGCCGCAATCGCTTCGTTGACCATGCGCTCCACCCGTTCGACCTGTTCGGGCGTCATCGCTTCGGGGTGGTTGAAGTCGAATCGCAGATGCGTCGGCGCCACAAGCGAACCCGCCTGTTTGGCTTGATCGCTCAAAACCTCATGCAATGCCTTGTGCAACAAGTGAGTCGCAGTGTGGTTGCGCATCACGTCGTGGCGGCGGACGATGTCCACTTCGGCGGTGGCTTTGTCACCCACCTTTGGCTGGCCGGAGATGACCGTGCCAATATGTACGATCACACCTGCAGATGCGCGGCGCATGCCGGTGACTTCGATCTCCCACCCGGCAGAATCCGGGCGGGAGGACCCCGCCCCTACGGAACGGATGTAACCCGTATCATCCACCTGACCGCCCGCTTCGATGTAGAAACCGGTCTTTGGGAGAATGACTTCGACTTGATCGTCAAGTTCGGCAGAATTTACCAACTGCCCATTTACAACGAGAGCCAATACCTCAAGGTTCGAAAAGCGGGAAATATCCGTGCCGTTGTATGGGTCATACTCCACACCGTCCTTGCCGAGTTTTCCCTTGGCTTGCAAGTCTTTCAAAATGCCAGCGAAGAATTCGGCGTCTTCGCCGCCGAGTTTACCCATGGCCTTGCCGCCGCCGGAAGCCTTGGCGTGATGTTCCTTTGCGTCGTTGAAACCGGCTTCGTCCACGTCCAGTCCCTGTTCGCGGGCGATGTCGCGGGAGATCTCGAAGGGCAAACCGTAGGTGGCATACAGGTCGAAGGCTTTGTGACCATCCAAGAGCAGAGAATTAGAGGATCGGAGCTCCGAGAGTAGATTCTGCAAATGGTTAGTACCCGCCTCGACCGTCCGGGCGAAGCGGATCTCTTCCCGGGTCAAATTATCCATGATCGCAGGCTGGGCTTTTTTCAATTCCGGGTAAAAATCGCCGTATTGTTCTATGACGGCTTCGGCAACTTTTGCAAGGAAAGGCTCAGTGAGTCCGAGCTTCGATCCGAAGCGAGCCGCGCGGCGGACGATCATGCGCGCCACGTAGTTGCGACCCGCGTTGCCCGGAACGACTCCATCCGCTATGAGAAACGCCGCCGAGCGGGCGTGGTCGCAGATGACGCGATAGGGCGTGAAATCTGCCAGCATTTCTTTTTCGCTGTGACCCGTGAGCGAGCGCAACACTTCAAGCGAAGAAGTGAAGAGATCGGTCTTGTAATTGGAATCGACGCCCTGTAAAACGGCAACGATACGTTCAAATCCCATGCCGGTATCGACATGTTTGGCAGGGAGCAGTTCGAGGCGGCCATCGTCGAAGAGATTGTATTGAATGAAAACGTTATTCCACAGTTCGAGAAAGCGATTGCATTCGCCGTTCACGCCGCAGACATGATCCGTGCCGCGCAAATTATCGCGTTCTTCGCCGAGGTCGATGTGAATCTCGGAGCACGGACCGCAGGGACCCGTCTCCGCCATCTGCCAGAAGTTTTCCTTGCGCCCGAAGAAGAGGACGTGATCGGGATTCATTCCGGGCTGTGCCTTCCACGCGTCTGCGGCTTCGTCGTCGCGCGGGATGTCGCCCTTGTCATCTTCGAAGCAGGTCGCGTAAAGTTTATCCTTGGGGATGCCCCAGACTTCGGTGAGCAACTGCCATGACCAGGCGATGGCTTCCTTTTTGTAGTAATCGCCGAATGACCAGTTACCGAGCATCTCGAAAAAGGTGTGATGCGTGTCGTCGCGGCCGACATCTTCAAGGTCATTGTGTTTGCCCGCCACGCGCATGCACTTCTGCGAGTCGACTACGCGGGTGTAGGGGCGTTTGTCGGTGCCGAGGAAAACGTCTTTGAACTGCACCATGCCGGAGTTGGTGAAGAGCAGCGTGGAGTCCCCGCCTGGGACGAGCGACATCGAAGGCACGGCGGTGTGGCCGTGTTCGACGAAGAAGTCGATGAAGTCCTGGCGGATCTGGTTGCCGGTCAGTTTTTTGGTCATGAAATACTCCGAAGTGTTGAAATGGCGGGCGAATTATACCAAGTGGGGTTGAAGGTTGAAGGTTACAGGTTGAAGGTTACAGGTTGAAGGTTGCAGGTTGCAGGTTGAAGGTTACAGGTTGCAGGTTGAAATAAAAAATCCCGAACCTGTTGGTTTCGGGACTGGGTTTCCTTTCGGTTCCGTCTCAAGCCGTGGCAGGTTGGCAGGCGTCGCATGTAGCGGCGGCGGCTTGAGCGGCGGCGGACGTGAGGTTAGGATTCATTGGGCGCGATTATACAGGTCAGGCGCGATTTTGGGGAGGGCTGAGAGCAACCAACATTTTGACCCGACAGGTTTTGGAAATGTCATACATCGTCTCGCGACCTCGATCACTTTAATTCAGCGAAAAAACAGAAATGCACCCCAATCCAGGAAAAAATAGGAAGATCTAACATTACAGCGCAAGGTTGGCAGACGTTAGAGAACGTCTGCTACGCTGAAGCGTATTAGACGCTCTCTAGCGTCGGACTTTGCGCTGTAAACCTATAGACGCATCCCTTTGAATCGAAATGGCGAAAAGGGGTTATATTAACTGTATAATGGGAGAAGGATATAGTTTGGATACAGGCAGGATACAGATAAGATACAGATATATCGAAGGGTGAACGGAACGGTCAAGAAGGGTAAACATGGCAAAAGTACGAAAAAACATCATTTTGGAAGGCGTGAGCGGAAAATTTGCAGGGCAGGTTGTCTTTCGGCATTTGCGCGACGGGCGGACGATCCTGGCGGCGGTGCCAGATTTCAGCCAGCGGGTGTTGAGCGAGGCGCAGAAGGAGCACCATTCCAAGGTGAAAGCAGCCAGCGCGTACGCCAAGGTCGCTTCGAAGGTACATCCAATCTATGCCCAGCTGGCGGCAGGGACCACGAGGAATGCCTACAACATGGCTATCGCGGATTTTTTCCATGCGCCTGTGATCCATGAAGTGAAGCGGGATGGGTCCTTATTGAGAATTAGGGCGAGCGATAATGTGATGGTTACACAAGTGCATGTGACCGTCTTTGGGGACGATGGAACGATCCTCGAAGAGGGTGATGCCGCGCAGGAAGAAAATACCCCGGAGTGGTGGAGGTTCCTTTCGCAACACACCGGCGGGGCTGTGATCGCGGTCCATGATCTGGCAGGGAATGTTACGAAGGCGGAGAGATAGGGTTGGGTAAAAGACCTGACAGGTTTGGGAAACCTGTCAGGTCTAGCGTGTATAATTACGAAAAGGGACTCTTATCATGCCGATCACTCCGCAGGAATTTATCAGTAAATGGCAGCGCGTAACGGCGCGCGAGAAGCAAACGTATCAGGAACATTTCCTCGATATTTGCCAATTGGTGGGGCATCAAACCCCGAACGAATACGACCCGACCGGCACGCGTTTTGCCTTTGAAATGGGCGCGGCAAAGACCAGCGGCGGACAAGGCTGGGCGGATGTGGCGAAACTCGGCTTTTTCGGTTGGGAGTACAAGGGCAAGGATGCAGACCTGGATAAAGCGTATGAACAGCTCCTCCGTTATCGTGACGCGCTTCAGAATCCGCCCGTGCTTGTGGTCTCCGACATCAACTTTATCGTCATCCGAACCAATTACACCAACCTGCCCACGCGGACGTATACTCTCGGGCTCGAGGACCTGCTCAAGCCTGAAAGTATTGACCTGCTCAAAAAAGTTTTTACCAGCCCCGAGGACCTGAAACCGAAAGAGACGATCGAAAGCGTAACGCGCGAGGCGGCGGAGAAGTTTGCCAAACTTGCCAAGAACCTGCGCGATTACGGCGAGACGCCGCAGGATGTGGCGCATTTTCTGATCCGTCTGTTGTTCTGTTTGTTCGCAGAAGATATCGGTTTATTGCCTGAGAAACTCTTCCCGCGCCTGCTCGAACAGACGCGCCGCAATGCGCGCGATTTTCAAGAAGTATTACGCCAACTCTTCCGCGCCATGAATACGGGCGGATATTTCGGCTCGGACAAGATCCTGCATTTCAACGGCGGTTTGTTCGACGATGACCGCGTGCTGAAAATGGACGGCGCGGATATGGACATCATCGCCGACATCGACGGCTTGGATTGGGGCGCAATCAAACCCTCCATCTTTGGCACTCTCTTTGAGCGCGGGCTGGATCCCGGCAAACGTTCACAACTTGGCGCGCATTACACGGGTGAAGACGATATTCTGTTGATCGTGGAGCCGGTGTTGATGGCTCCGTTGCGTCGTGAGTGGAAAGCGTTGCAGGTTGAATGTAGAAAGTTGAAGGTTGAGGAAGAAAAAGAAAGAGGAAAGAAGAAAGAGGGGTTGCGCAAGAAGATTCAGAGCGCGTTGTTCGGGTTTATGAACAAGGTGGACTCGGTGAAGGTGCTCGACCCGGCTTGCGGAAGCGGGAACTTTTTGTATGTTGCCTTGCGCCTCCTGCTGGATTTGCAGAACGAGGTGGCGGCATTCACGGAAGAAATGGGAATCAACCGCCCGTTCGTGACCGTGACCCCGGCGCAGTTGTACGGCATCGAGACCAACGAATACGCCCACGAACTGGCGCAGATGACGATCCAGATCGGCTACATCCAATGGCTGAGGGATAACGGCTACGGGCACCCCAACGAGCCAATCCTGCAAAAGACGAAGAATATTGTGCAGATGGATGCGATTATGTCCGTCGTCAGACCTGACAGGTCTCAGCAGGAAGGTCCTGCGTTACCTAAATCCAGACCTGACAGGTCTTCTGGAGACCTGTCAGGTCTTGTAGGTGAACCCGAGTGGCCCGCCGTGGATGTCATCATCGGCAATCCGCCGTTTTTGGGCGCAAGCAAAATGCGCGGAGAACTTGGCGAAGAATACACCAAAGCATTATTTAATTTTTATGGAGACAGATTACCGGCTTGTGATTTGGTTTGTTATTGGTTTGAAAAAGCACGCGCGATGATTGAAGAAGGTAAAGCTAAACGTGCCGGATTACTAGCAACACAAGCTATTCGCGGTGGGGCAAATCGAAAAGTCTTGGAAAGAATTAAAGAAACTGGGGAAATCTTTTGGGCGCAATCTGATAGAGATTGGATTTTAGATGGTGCAACTGTCCATGTTTCTATGATTGGGTTCGATGATGGAAAAGAAAAGCATCGAATTCTTGACAATAAAAACGTAACTTCAATCAACTCAAATCTTACAAGCACAAGCGATACAACAAAAGCAAATAGGCTTTCTGAAAATTCAGATTTAGCTTTTAGTGGCACGAAAAAAGGTGGTGCATTTGATATTCCAGAAGTATTAGCTAAAGAATTTTTATTAGCTGCAGGTAATCCTAGTGGTAAATCTAATAGCGATGTAATAAAACCTTGGCTAAACGGGCAAGCGATAGTTGGGACACCTACAAAAAATACTTGGATAATTGACTTTGGCAATATGGATTTATCAGAGGCAAGTCAGTACGAAGCACCTTTTGAATATATTAAGAAGCATGTATTTCCTGAAAGACAGAAAAATAATCGAGCACGCAGGCGCGATTATTGGTGGCAACATTCAGAAGTAGCAATTGGATTACGCAATTCCATCAAAGGTTTCAAAAGATATATTGCTACACCTAGAGTTTCAAAACATCGAGTATTTATTTGGGTTGATTCTGTAACAACCCCTGATGATGGAGTTTATATCTTTCCACGTCAAGATGACTATTTCTTTGGTGTCTTGCATTCCAAACTTCACGAACTCTGGGCAAGATCAACAGGCACACAATTACGAGAAGCTGAAAGTGGCTTTCGTTATACGCCAACATCCACCTTTGAAACCTTCCCCTTACCCTATCCGCCGGGGAAAGAAAAGCAAAATGACCCGAAAGTGAAAGCCATCGCGCAAGCCGCCAAGGAACTGGTCGAGCAGAGAGATCGCTGGCTGAATGCGGACCTCACCCCCAGCCCCTCTCCAAAAGGAGAGGGGAGCTTGCTCCCTCCCCGCTCGGGGAGGGCTGGGGAGGGGTCGAAAAAGCGCACGCTCACGAACCTATACAACCAACGTCCCACCTGGCTGGAACTGGCGCATAAAAAGCTCGACGACGCCGTCTTCGCCGCCTATGGCTGGGAGAACACTCTGTCCGATGAGGAGATATTGGAGAGGTTGTTGGCGTTGAATTTGGAGAGAAGCAAGAAATAGTAAAGGACCGGTAAAAAAACCTGACAGGTCTTTGGAGACCTGTCAGGTTTGAGAAAGAAATTTATAAAAACAGGAGGAAATATGCCCACCGAAATCCCACCTATAACCTACGGAACGTTCTATCACATCTACAATCGCGGCAATAACCGCGAAAATATATTTGTTCAGGAAAGAAACTATGCCTACTTTATGGAACTATGGTGGAAACATGTCAGTCCCATTGCCGAGACGTGGGCGTATGGTCTGTTGAGAAATCATTTCCATGCGGCTGTTTTTATAAAATATAAAGAAGACCTGACAGGTCTCACGAGTAAGAATGACAACCGTAACACTGGCGCGGATAAAGGAATCCATCCATCAGACTCCCATGAAGACCTGTCAGGTCTTAGGAACCCCAGCCAATCCTTCTCAAATTTCTTCAACGCATATGCACGCGGCCTCAACATTTCAATACAACGAACGGGCGCATTGTTTCAGCGTCCCTTCAAGAGAATTCCAGTGGATAACGAAGCCTATCTTATGAGACTGATCGTTTATATCCATCAGAATCCACAGAAACATGGCATTGAAAGCGACTTCCGAAATTGGAATTATTCTTCGTACCATCAACTTATTTCTGATATTCCAACCCGGTTACAAAGGGAAAGGGTTCTGCAACTCTTTGGCAGCCGGGAGGATTTTATTCGAATCCATCAAGAGATCGAACCGCTGACAGGGTTTGATGAAGAAGATTAAGCTAAAAGACCTGACAGGTCTCCGAGCGGCGTTGGTCGGACGAGGTTCCGATGAGACCTGTCAGGTCTGAGGATTGGGTATTCGACCTGACAGGTTTTCGAAACCTGTCAGGTCGAATAATTAGGACAAACCTCACTTGTCTCCACCCGTCAAATTCTATACGATAAAAGGGAAAGGGCAAACGATATGAATACAACCTCTCAACCGACTCTGTGGAGCCTCATCCTTAAAACCAGCGTGGCGCACACACTAACGTATTTCCTGATGGGCATCCTCGCCTACAACTTCCTGAACTATGAAGATGTTTTCGTCACCGGCGCGCTGGAAAATTACATGCGTCCGACGGACAGTCCCTGGGTGGCGGCGGGACCCGGTCTGCAATGGATCCGCGGCATCGTCTTTGCGCTGGCGTTCTATCCGCTGAGGGAGATCTTCTTCGGCAGGAAGAACGGCTGGCTGATCCTGTTCTGGGTGCTCACGGCGCTGGGAATCCTCTCCACGTTTGGCGCGGCTCCCGGCTCGATCGAAGGCATCCTCTACACCAATTATCCGACCAGCATTTTGAGCTACGTCGAGATCGTCCCGCAGGCATTTCTATTCGCAGGCTTGCTCTACTACTGGGTCAACCACCCCGAGAAGAAATGGCTGAACTGGGTGCTGGGAATCTTTTTCTTCCTCATCGTGTTCTTTTCAATTTTGGGCGTGATGGCGGCGGTTGGGATTTTGCACGTCCCGGCAGGTTGAAATCCCATATTGAGACTCTGTAATATAGGTAGTGGGTTTTTTAAATAGTGGGAGAAAACCATGATATTCAGCATGTTTTCTGTATCGACCGCAGGGTCCCAGTGAGAGAAAACGTGCAAATAAAGCATAAAAATACGCCCCAAAGTGGGAAAATAAATCGACCAAACCTTTATGTTACCGACATGTCCGGGAACAGCCACGGCTTTCTTATAGTTGGCAATTCTTGAACGCGAATGGCGCAAATAGGGCGAAAGAACGCGAAATCATTTTTCATTCGCGCAAATTCGCCAAATTCGTGTTTTTCGCGTTGAGGTTTTTGGACTTTAAGAAAGCCTTGAGGATACAGTATTGAAATGTCTTTTAACTTGATGTATAGTACATACAGGGAAAACGGTCAGTCGGATTTTAGAGTTAAGCCGCAAATCTCCCATTCAAACGGTCGTTCTTGATCGCTACAGCGCAGAGCAGGATCGCGCCCAAATGTCCATCCGCAACCATCGCGACTTCGTCATCTACACCGACTCCATCAACGACAGCAAACCAGACACAAAGGGAAGGCCGGGTAAATTCTCTTTGCGGATTTTCGACTCGCCAGTGGGAGAAGGGGAACACGATGAGGAAGTTGCCGTCGGGGATTGGGATCAACTCGAAAAGTGGCGAAAGAATCTAGCAGACAGGCAAATCACCCGCAAAGATTTCGAGAAACTCACCCAGCGGTTGGGAGAAATCATCCTGCCTCCCTATGCGCGCCAGTTGTATCAAAGCAGTCTTGCCCGGTTGCAGGAAGGTGATGGACTTCGAATACGCCTGCGGCTCTTGCAGGAACTTGCTTTCCTGCCTTGGGAATATGCCCTGGTAAAACTACATGATGGCGAAATCGTCCCTGAGGACCATTGGGCATTGGATTTTCGCATCTCCATCGTCCGGCATGAAGCAATCTCGGTTCCTGCCGCGTCTTTTCGTGCCAGCCCCAATCGACGAGTGATTATCGCTATGGCCAGCCCGGAACCTTACGAGAAATACCCCAGACTCGACCTGGAAAATGAGCAAACTGCCATTAAGGGGAAACTGCGCGAGATCAATGGCGTCAAAGCCGAGTATCACCCCGATTTTGATCTGGAAAACGATGAACTGGGAGTCACGCAGGATACCATTCAGAAAGCCTTGCGAGATTCTGCAGATATATTCCATTTCAGCGGTCACGGAATTTTCAGGGACGGCGGCAACCAGGGACAGGGGCACGGAGCATTAATCCTTGCCGATGAGAATAACAAGGCGGAGGAAGTTCAAGCGGAAATCCTAAGCGGATTGCTGGCAGAGGGTCACATTCGTTTGGTCGTGCTGGATGCCTGCGAATCCGGCGAACGCGATCGCTTCCTGCAATGGAGCAGTGTTGCAATGGCTTTGTTACGAGGTGGAATTCCTGCCGTTGTTGCAATGCAATATTCGATTTATGACGATCTCACAAAATTGTTCGCCACCAAACTGTACGAATATCTCGTCGCGGGGCTTACCATTGACGAAGCAGTCACTCAGGCTCGCAAGGCTATCCACCGCGAAGACCCAAGGCAACGGGATTGGGGCGCGCCAGTGCTTTACCTGCGGAATTCGGGCGGAAATATTTTCCCGCCAGTAACCGATGAACAGGCGCGGCTGGAAGCGGAAAAAATATCCGAAAGGGATACCGCCTTGAGCGAAGTTTTGATGCGATGGGTACAGATGAAAGCCCCGGCCAACCCGCTTCAATTACAGACTTTGAAACTGGGTGGTGATTCTTTGAGCCTTGGCCCGCTGGATGCCGTTCTACTGCTCCATTCCGCCATCGAAACAGATCAGGAGACTGCGCATTGGGTGCGGCAACTTCGCAGGGTGGGTTTGAAATGGCTGGAATCGATTCAGAAAATGTCATTCCTTGAACCTGATGAGGAGATCGGGCTGGCGGAAAAATCATTGGGGTTGGATTTTTTATCCGACAACCCATCGCCGAAGAATGAAATCAGCCCTCTGGCGTGGATAGCAGCAGGCCATTCGAATTCGTCGACGAGTCAGACAGCCGCATTAGCATTACTCGCGGTGCATCCGGATATCGTCTTTTCGAAAATTCAAGAGGCGCTTCTCGAACTCAAAAACAATGCCTTCCGCCGCCAGCGCCGAGCCATGCTATTGGGAGCGTTGGCAGAAGCAGATGCAGAGTTTGCGAATCACCTGCCACAGAAACTGGATCAATACCCGGATCGGGCGGGGGTCTGGTGGTGGCGGGCGCGGAAGCATATTCATCGCAATCGTGCACAGATCAACCGATGGGTCTTTGGTGGGGCAATTGGAGCAGGCCTGTCTTTGGCGATTTACCGTGCATTTCTTGCCATCTTCAACGCCCAGCCAATGGGAACAGAGTTTGCGATCAATTCGTATTGGGGATTCATCATCGGGCTGGGATTGCTGTTTGGCATGGTTTTGGCTGTTCCTTTGCGCCTGATGGATTTTCAGGAACCCTCCGCCGCTTCAATCCACCCATCCAGAGGGCTTTCCATTTTGCTTGGCGCGCTTGGCTTTTGCCTCGCCAATGGATTCGTAGCCTGGCTGAATGGAATTGGCTTGAGCGCTGGCACCTTTCTGCGATTCCTTGCAGCGGCATTTCTTGCCGGACTGGGATTAAATCTCGGTCTGATGGATCAACCACAGGCGGGTTGGAGGCTGGGCAAATTAAATTGGGGAAAGCGATTGATATTGACGTCGGTTTTGTTGGCGCTGATTCAGGCTCCGGTGCTGGTCGAGGCGATGACCGGACCGGATGGAACTTACATTTTGGATAATGCGCAGTGGCTGGCTTCCTCCGTCATCGAACCAGGTGAGGCCATCAGCAACAAATACAGCCTGTATCCCGCTTTGCGAGCCGCCTTCGATCAAAACATTCCCATTGAAACCGGCAAAGCCTGTTTTGATGGGTCCGCCTCGGCAGGTTTGTTCGTCAATTGCTTCGAACAATGGTGGAGCATCCTTGACGCCGCGCTGGTTGGGGTCGTGCTGGTTGTGGGAATCACAGTGGGACTCCACTTCCCACAAACAGAATTGGGAGCGGCGTGGAGAAAGTTGATGACCCGTTTGGGGCTGGCAGGCTGAGGCGGATTTTGAAGCGTGTGTTTTCGTAAGAAAAGGATTGAGAAAGGAGTCCCAATTATGAAAAATCAAATTCAACGACGCGATTTCGATTTACACCGAGCAATTCTCTGGCTGATGTTGATCGTCATCTTTGCTCTGACGGGCGGGTGCGGTCCAGCCCCCCAGCCCGGTGTGCAAGTCACCAAAACAGGATGGGAGGCGCAGCGATACGGTTTGTACAACAAAGTGTGGGGCTCGACGATTTCTACATCTCAGGCGGATCTTTTGACCAATACTTGGAAAAAGATTGTGGTCAATGGTTATGTCACTACTGATTCAAATGGTCAGGGCAAGATGAGGAAGGATTATCCCAGCAATACCTGCACCGTTTATGTATTTCAACGAAGTTCCGCAGGCGTTCTAAGCGAAGCGATCACGACCTGCCCAAGGGGAACAACGGGAACAAGTTGCACAAACGCTTCCACCTGGCTATTGAACAACTGCGGTATTCGGGCTGTGACCTTGCCGGCCAGCATCGTCTTCAAGGGAACCATGGTTACGATCATTGAGTATCGTGAATTGGAAGTGGTCATCGTTCTCAGTTCTGAAGGAGTGGCAGAGGTGACACCCACAGACCAGCCCGACCAGGTGTTCGAAGTCCATCCCGGCCTGGCCGCTTATGCAGTGACAAACGAGTTCCGCGAACAAGCAGAAGGTTTCTTTGGTTTTCCTCCGGGCGTGGAAGTTGATTTTGAACAGATGATTGGTCCCATCGAATCAATGGACCAGGTGCGGCAAATCCAGAGTGCCAACCTGATTTTGCGCAGCCAGGGATTGCCGATGGTCCCATTGCCTGAACCCATTGTGTTGGGTCTTCGCTGGCTAACAGCGCAACCCGAAGATTTTCGAATCACAGAAGCGGTGGCGAATTCTGTTAATTGGGTGAGTTTGGCGGAAACCTTTCCGGATATTCCCACACCTCGTGTTTTTGAAGCCCAGGGGCAGATTCTGGATTTACGCTCGATCCCTTATGATACGGAAAATGCGAGGAGGCTTATGGCCGAAGCCGGTTATCCGGACGGATTGGAAATAGTCCTTGTTTTTGACGATAGCATTCCGGGCTTGGCGAATCTTACCTCCGCGATGACGGATGATTTAATAGGGAGTGGGATATTTATCGTCAATATGCAACCGTTCAACCCGGACAACGCAGAGGCTGTTTTTGCCGAACTGGAGGCAACAAACCTACCCATCCTCGTATTGAGCGGATATTAATCGACGATTCACGGAGGAAACATGCCTGCATTTGATTTACCCCTTTTCCTGTTTGGCTGTCTGGGCGGTCTGCTCCCGGATGTCCTGCGCATCATCCGAAACAGGCGCAAGATTCGTCTTCCAAATTATCTGAGAAAGTTGAATTTCTGGCTAGGGACACTTCTGCTTGTAGGTGTAGGCGGGTTGACCGCCTGGATCCTGAGCGCAGAATCAGCCAAGGATGCGTTGATCTATGGTTTTGCCTCGCCACAGATACTGTCACAACTTGCCGCCAGCGTCCAAACAGGACGAGTGGAACGGGGTATGAACGAGGAGGAAGGTGAATTCTCCTTCGGCTTGTTACAATGGTGGGGGAGTTGATATCAATTTGAAAATTGCTCTGTGACTTCTTTGCAACAGAGCCTAAAATTTGACGGCTACTCTTGTGCAAGAAATCTGCCGCCGCCTGTCAAGGCGGAGAAAATCTTAACAAGAATGGCGTGAATGCGACGAATTTCGCGAAATACTCGCATGATTAGCGGAATTCGCGTTCTGTTCTTGCGCTTGGTCCAAACGTGAGCCAAAATAACTCGATCAGGGAATTCCTTCGCCGGGGCTTGTCCTGAGCCGGCCGAAGGACTGCGAAGGGAGCAATTGCACCTTTTAACTCCACCCACCGCTTCGCGGCAATATATTTTCCTTTGGTACAATACATTTCCAAAGGAAAATATCATGCTCAAGAAATTACGCGAACCCGTCAACAGCCTTACGCATTGGGCGGGAGCGGTCCTCGCCCTCATCGGGCTGATCGCCCTGCTCATCGTCGGGTGGAGCACGCCCGCCAAGATCATTTCACTCGCCATCTATGGAGTCAGTTTGGTCTTTTTGTTCTCCGCCAGCGCCACCTATCACATGGTGCAAGTCAAGGACAAGGCGTTGGAGATCTTCCGCAAGGTGGACCACGCCGCCATTTACGTTTTGATCGCCGGAACCTATACTCCCTTTTGTGTCAACGCTTTCGACGGTTTCTGGAAGTGGGGCATGCTGGGCATCATCTGGACCCTCGCCGTCATCGGTATCGTCGTCAAAATATTCATCATCCGCGCGCCGCGCTGGCTCAACGCGGGCATCTACATCGTGATGGGCTGGTTGAGCATGACGGCCATCGGCGAGATGTTGAACGCGCTTCCCGCCTGGGTGCTGGTCTGGATGCTCATCGGCGGCGTCACCTACACCCTGGGCGCGGTTGTGTACATCACCAAGATCTTCAACTTCAAACCCGGCGTCTTCGGCTTCCATGAAGTCTGGCACATTTTTGTTTTGCTCGCCGCGCTGGCGCATTTCATTGCCGTGATGGGCGTGGCAATTTATTAAATCTCTGTCGGCGTAAGCCTGTCCTGGACGGACAGTCCAGGGAGGACGCCAACCATGCTATGAGACCATTTGAAATCATCATCCCGGTCTTGCTGACCGTTTATCTTGCATGGGGTCATCCGCGCCCCCTCGCGGTTCGACTCCTGCCCGCGCTGGCTCTTCTCGCCACGCTGATCCATTTCGCCGTCGAAGGCTACCGCTGGCAGATGATTCCGCTCTATGCGCTGGCATCCCTGCTTGCCATCAGCGCGTTGACAAAAATTTTCGGAACAAGCGATTGGAAATCCACCGCCTCTTACCTGACGTTGATCGTGGTCGCTGTTTCGACGGCTTTACCCATCCTGCTGCCGGTTCCCCGCATCCCCGCCCCGAGCGGACCGTTCCAGGTCGGCACGCGAATCATCGAAATGATCGACGAGTCGCGCAGAGAACTTTACTCCGGCAAAGACGAGCCGCGGCGATATATGATCCAGGCCTGGTATCCCGCCGATGTGAAAGAGACGGATGAACGCGCCCCCTGGATGGAACGCGCCGATATCTTTGCTCCCGCGATTGCCACCTACATCGATCTACCCTCCTTCTTTCTCGACCATCTCGCGCTGGCGCAAATCCCCACATACAAGAACGCGGATATTGCCGCTTCCGGCGAAAAATTTCCTGTCATATTGTTCTCACACGGCTGGAACGGATTCAACGCGCAGAACGCCGGTCAGGCATTGGAACTCGCCAGTCACGGCTTCATCGTGATCGGAATTCAACATACTTACGGCGCAGTTGTCACGGTCTTTCCGGATGGGACGGTCGCGCCGAACAACCCGAACGCTTTACCAGCCGATGCGGACGACCCAAATTACGAGGAAGTCGCGCGCATCCTTGCGGATCAATGGGCGGACGATATGAGCCATACATTGGATTTCATTTCATCGGCTGATGCGGGCAATCCCTTCGCCCCCAGCGTGGATTCGGCGCGGGTCGGCGTATATGGCCATTCGACGGGCGGAGGCGCGGCGATCCAGTTCTGCGGAGTCGACTTGAGGTGCAAATCCGTTCTGGGGATGGACCCGTTCATGAGACCCGTCTCCGCCGAAGTCATCGAAAGCGGGTTGCCCATGCCGTCGTTCTTTATGTTCTCGCAAGCCTGGGCGGATATTACCGACAGCAAAAATAACCGCCTCTTTCTCGGGTTCAATCCGCGCAACCAAAACAATCTCGGCGCCATCGTCATCGAAGGCACGAGGCACTACGATTTCAGCGACCTGCCGCTCTTCTCCCCCATCGCGCCGCAGTTGGGGTTGAAGGGTCCGTTGAACGGAAAGCGCGTGACCGAGATCGTAAACGGTTACCTGCTTGATTTCTTCGAGATGACGTTGAGAGATAACGCTTCGGGCTTATTTGATGCCTCAAGCCCGTACCCCGAAGTGAAGGTTTATCGATAAAGGAATTATCAAGGAATTGGATCGGAATGAACATCAATAAACGCAAAGTATCCGGCTATCTGCTGATCCTCGGGATGGTCTTCCTTGTCATCGGCTTCGTCAGCGACAACACCATCTTCTCCTGGGCGGCGGTCGCATTTGTTTTGATCTCGCTTGTCCTGGGTGGCAGGTGGCTGAGACCGAGGCGACGCCCCTGACCCCTACTTGACAGGGTGGTTATAATGAAAATTAGTGAAGGATATAAGGTATTATCCCGCAAGGGGACTTTACAGCGCATATGCTGTATAACCCCCCAAATTGGGGGTTTATACGACATGCTATATAAACCCTAGTTGGGCGGCTCGTAATCAACGGTCTGAATTCGTTTTCTACACAGGGTGCCGAATGAAAAAGTACGAAATCAGGAACTATCAAAAGGGGTTTGAGCGAGATCAAGTTCGGATCGGTCTTGAGGTCGCCCAGAATTGGATCTGGCCGTATGCATATCATTTGGATGGGCTCTTGAAAATTCATTCGCAGCCTGACTTTGATCCGACAACACGACATTATTGTTTTCTAGACGATCACATGGTGGGCTATATGTTCTCGCTTGTCATGCAGTCAGGGGAAGATACACCTCCCAATGCCAACCTGGATTTTCCTCGCATGATGCCAGGGCATGAAGAAGCCGCCGAATTACTACTGGAAAAGGCTTTTGAAACACTCCAGCAAAAGCGTGTTTCTCATATTGAAGGCAGGCTAACCACAATGTGTCCGGGTGATATTCGGTTGGCTGAAAAATCCGGATTTTCCATCCGGGATTGGGGATATAAAGTCTATTACTCGTATGAGATGCAATGGGGTAAGCTCGCTTTTCCTGATCAGGTAGCTCAGGATATTGATCCTATAAAAGATCTAGAGGAATGTGCTAATATCGCATCCAAATGGTATAACCGCCCGTCAGGCTGGTGTCATTCTCTTCTCACCGAATGGCATGAAGAAGGTGTCATCACTCACTTGGGTGTGCGAAAAGATGGAGAACTGATTGCCGCTTGTTTGGCTGCTCCAAACGATGTACGCCCATCGACAGCAGCAATATTTTATATCTATTCTCCCGAGGAAGACAGCTTGAAGCCCATGCTAACAAAAGTTGTCAATAAGTGCGTTGATTTCGGTGTGACGAATGTAATTGCTGATCTGATCAACGAACATCGACAGTATGAGCCTGTCTACCAGAAAATGGGATTCAAGAAGGTTGCAGAATGGGCACGTTGCGAAAAAATACTTGCCTGAAAGATCCAACGCCGCCCAACACAGCGTGCATCCCGTCTCCGCTTCGCGGGGCGAACGGGCTCGGAGGCGAGACACAAGCCGTTGGGCGTTTTTCAATCAAGAGTCAATATGATAAATCTCGATAGTTCAAAATGGTCAGAGTTGAGTCACGCTTACGGA
This sequence comes from Anaerolineales bacterium, assembly GCA_015075725.1. Taxonomy (NCBI): domain Bacteria; kingdom Bacillati; phylum Chloroflexota; class Anaerolineae; order Anaerolineales; species Anaerolineales bacterium. The sequence goes on from JABTTV010000001.1 coordinate 170,755, forward strand.
AATGCGTCAGATATTCCGAACCTTTTACGTCAACTTGAAGAAATGCCTTCGTCGGCTGGAAATGATGAGCCTTGGTTTTCAATTTGGAGTTCTTTAGCGCATCAAGGTGATGTTTATTCAGCATCGTTTGCCGCCGTTCCGCATGTCATTCGTATTCTTTCGCAGGATCCATTAAAAGCTGATTTTTCCTTTTTCCAATTTCCTGCATGGGTTGAAATTTGCCGTCAGAAAAAAGCAGTTGAAATTCCAATGGAGTTAGAAGAAGATTACTATTTAGCCTTAAGACAGCTGCCACTTCTTGTCGCCTCTGCTTCTGAAAAAGAATGGGACGAAAACTTCCTTGCATGCGCTCTTTCTGCAATCGCAGCAGCGAAAGGTTTTGGCGCGATTGCAGATACCGTACTTGAACTGAATAACGAGACTGCAAGTGAATTTATAAAATGGCTTGACAGCAGGTAATATCTGTCTAATGGCAGTGACTTCTAATTCGGTCAACGAGTCTTGCACAACAAAAAAACGCCAAACAAGGCATGCACCCCGTCTCCGCAACCTTCGCGGGGCGAACAGTCCGATCCATCGCTGCGCTCAGGATAGGCTAGCTTGACGGCTTCGTCAATGTCCGCGCAAGAGAGCAGGTCAAGGTCAAGCCATCGGGCAGCGGTAGGAGTTTTCTGGCTGCTATAATCGCAGTAATCTCCGTCCACGCTTATGCCCACATCGAAGAAACATAACGATCAACTGATAAACATAGACCCGACAACCTAGAGTATAAAATACCAGAGACGGAATATGTCAGAAACTCCCATCACCCCTGAAACTTCGGAAGATCGGGCACACGTACCAGTCTGGAAAACGCTCGCAATCCTGGTCAGTGCCATCATGTCGGCTACCATGGCGCCCTTTCTTGTTTGCTTATGCACTTTGCCGGTTGTATTGGTGTTGTTTTCAATCATCGAAAATGCTGCACCTCAATGGTTACTGACAGATATGAATTTTGTAATGACCGCAACATTGTACGCAACTTCTTATTTTGGCATTGCGTTGACCCTCTGCTTGAGCATACAGTTTGTCGTCTTCGGCATTCCCACCGCCCTCGTGGGATGGCGCCTCGGAAGGATCACGCCGCGCTCAAGTATTCTTGCCGGGTGTCTCGTTGGCAGCCTACCCTGGCTGTTCGCTCTCCCATTCAACTCACCGTATGGTTTGGATTATCCTGTCGCAGAAAAAATCCTGGTAGCTGTCGGACCCATCCTCATCATGGGCGTGTTGGGAGCAATCGAGGGCTTTATTTTCTGGCTTGTCTGGCGTTTTTTATCCAGGCGCAGTGTGCCAACAACGAGCGCATCCGATTTGGGATAGGCTCCGCTTGTTGGGTAAATTCTTGGCTGGATGGTTTAGCCAAAGTCCGCACACGTGGCGGGAAGTGGTCAAAGCTGCTCTCACTGCTTATCCTGACGCGGTCAAAACCCCGGGACCACACGGAATCTCTCTCATCGCCCATGCCGAGGCGGGCGGCGACGAAGCGAAGTCTGTGCTGGATTATTTAAACTCACTTGCATGACGGGATGAAAGGAGAATCGATTATGGAAGAAAAATCAGGCGCGCAGATCAGCCGCAAGGCGTTCATTCAATCGGTGGTCATCCTCCTAGCGTTGATGATCGCCGCCGGGGTGCTTACGCTTGTCATCCCCGCCGGTCAATTTCAGCGGATGGAAGCGGACGGGCGCGAAATCATCGTCCCGGACTCGTTCGAATTTACGGAGAAACCGGATTATCCCATCTGGCGCTGGTTCATCGCCCCGCTCGAATTGGTGACCGGGCCGGACGGTTTGACCGTGATCGTCATCACGGTTTTCATTCTGATGGTCGGCATTGCCTTCGCCGTCATGGATAAAAGCGGAATCCTCAAGGCGGCGCTGGCGCGCATCGTGCGCCGGTTCGAAAATCAGAAGTATTTGTTGTTGCTGGTCATTACTTTTTTCTTTATGGCGCTCGGCGCATTCTTCGGCATCTTCGAGGAGGTCGTGCCGCTCGTTCCATTGATGATCGCGCTCGCGTACTCGCTCGGATGGGATACACTGACGGGGCTGGGGATGTCCATTCTTGCGACGAACATGGGATTCTCCGCCGCCATCACCAACCCGTTCACCATCGGCGTGGCGCAGGGAATCGCCAAACTGCCAGCCTTTTCGGGGTCGGGATATCGGATTGTCATCTTTATATTCTTCTATGCAATGCTGGCTGTCTTCCTCACCCGCCACGCCCGCAAGGTGGAGGCGAATGCCAAAGCCTCCCCTGTATACGAAGAGGAACAAGCCACCCGCGCAAAGTACACTCATTTTGCGGCTGACGCTATTTCACATGAAAACTCCCGCACCACACCTGCGATCATTTTCCTGTTGGTGTGTGTTGCGCTGATCTTCGTGACGCTATTTGCAGGTCCATTCATCCCGGTCATCAGCGACCTGGCATTGCCGATTGTCGGTTTGCTTTTTCTGATCGCGGGCATCGGCTCGGGACTCATTTCCGGCGTGGGAAAAGCCGCATGGAGGGCGGCAGGCGAAGGCTTGGCGGGAATCGCTCCCGCCATCCCGTTGATCCTCATGGCGGCAAGCGTCAAGTACATCATTGCGTCGGGCGGAATCCTCGATACGATCCTTTATAACGCAGCGAATGCATTCGAAGGCTCGAACCCTTTCACAGCGGCGATCCTGATCTACGGGCTCACGCTCGTCATTGAGTTCTTCGTCTCGAGCGGCTCGGCAAAAGCCTTTTTGTTGATGCCCATCCTCGTCCCTCTCGCGGACCTGGTCGGAGTCACGCGTCAGACGGCCGTCCTTGCTTACGTCTTCGGTGACGGCTTTTCGAACCTCGCCTATCCCACCAGCGCTGTGCTTTTGATCTGTCTCGGTCTGACAGCTGTGACCTATCCAAAATGGCTGAGATGGGTCATGGGTCTGTGGGTCTGGGTCATCCTTGCTTCGCTTGTGTTCCTTGCCATCGGCGTCGCCATTCAATATGGACCATTCTAGTACCAAAGGGTTCTTGGTATGAAGCATGACATGGCTATAATCGCAATAAAACAGGAGAAAAGATGAGCAAAAGAAATCAATTAACCCTTGGTCTGATCGCTGCGATCGTCTTGCTGGCATGTGCCTGCCCGGTTTCGGGTTTGATTCCCGGCGGCGGGGAAGAATCGCCCACACCGGGTCTGCCCTTTGTGCCCGCCACCGAGGAGCCGCAGATCGAAATCCCTCAAATCCCGGCTAACGTTTTGTTTAGCGACGATTTCAGTTCAGCCAGCGCAGAGATGGAAGAGTATTCCAGCGATGACGGGAGCGCGGGTACCGAAAACGGCGTCTATGTGGTGCGGTCTTCCGGCGATGTCTGGCAATGGGGCAGGAGCAATTCCGAGTTTGCCGACACGGTCGTTGATGTGGATGTAACCATGATCGCGGGTCCCTCGAATGACAATGCCGGGTTCGGCGTAGCCTGCCGACTCGTCGAAGCCGAAGATACTTCGGTGGACGGTTACATGCTTGCCATCAGCGGTGATGGGTACTACACCATCCGCAGCATAACCGACAGCAATATGACCGCGCTTGTGGATTGGACTTCTTCGGGCGCCGTCAAACAGGGCAATGCCGCCAATCAAATTCGCGCCACTTGCAATGGCAGCGAACTGATCCTCGAAGTGAATGGCACTGTCGTTGCAACCGCCTCCACCATCCCCGGCGGCTCGACGTCCGGCGCGATCGCCTTTGCCGCGATCTCATTCGAAACAGCGGAGCCTTATGCTGAGGCGCATTTCGACAATCTTGTGGTCAGTCAGCCGTAAATACATAATGAAACAAAAAAGGATTCGCAGATGCGAATCCTTTTTGATTTATTTTGCCGACCGCATCTTTTGACGGATGAACGCCGTCTCGATGATCCGGTCGAAGAAACCCTTGTATCCATCCCGGTCATACAAGATCATATAATCTGCGGGGCCGTACTCTTTAGGGGGAAGCATGATGGCGGGATTGGGGTTGATCTCCAGGATGAACAACTCCCCCGCATCATTCATACGGATGTCGCATCGGCCGTACCCGGCGATCCCCATGGCGAGGAACATCCGCCTCCCCATGTCCTGGAGCCGGGCTTTCAATCCGGAATCGGTCACTTCTTTGAAATCGAAAGGCACGTTGTAATCCCACTTGATGTCGGTATGCCAGAATTCTTCGCCGTCGGGGAAGATCAATTGCGCAGGCGGGTAAACAAAAGGATTCGCCATGTCCCCCGGGTTATCGACCACAAGCACGTTGTATTCCGTCCCAACGATGAACTCCTCCATGCGCGCCGCACCGAATTCCACGCAAACTCTTTTCACTTGAGCAAGCACCTCGGCAATATTCTCCGCGCGCGATTCCTTGAACATGCCCGTGCTTCCATAACTCTTGGGATGCTTGACCATGACGGGATAGCGCAGGTTCCCGACCAGTTTTTCCGCTTCCGCCTCATTATGGACCCGGTACCCTTTCGCAAAACCGATTCCGTTCGCGTCGGCGACGGCTTGCATCTCTTCGCGCGTCGGGTCGAAGCAATGCGAGTCCGCGCCGGTGAAGGGAAGGTTGAGCGTCTCGAGCGCCTGGACGACTTCGATGCCGTGATATCCCAAAGCGTCATCCTGGAGATCCTCGAATTCATATCCTTCGCAGACATTCATGTAAACATCATATTCGCCCGAATCAGCGAGGGCGCGGATCTTTTCGAAGACCGGCGCGGTCAATGTCACCATCTTCCAATCGTACCCGGTCAGATAAGGCGAGGGGTCGAAATAATTGATCTCTTCATCGGATAGAACGCAAATGCGCATGTTGCGGCTCCTGGGGTGGTGTTTCATGCATTATGCTTCATTTCCCCCCTTGTTGAATAATCTTTAAGAAAATAAACCGATCTTATCCCTACTTTGTCTCGGTAACTTTTCGGATACTCCGCGGCTGTTCTGTGTCATAGCCTTTTGCAATTGTCAGGTGATATGCAAACAATTGCGCCGGCAAAATACCGACCAGGGGAGAAAGCCATTCCGGCGTCTCAACAGGAATTCTCAACGGGACTTGAGCCAGTGAGAGCGCCCTCTTATCGTTCGATATGACGATCAACTCGGCGGAGATATCGGAATGGAGGCGCTTGAGCATATCCAACATGGAATTAAAAACTTTGCCCCTCGCCGCGACAGCGCACACCGGGTATCCGCTCTCGACCATGGCGATGGGTCCGTGCGCAAAATCGGCGGAGGAATAGGGCTCGGCGATGATGTAAGTAAGTTCCTTCAGTTTCAACGCCCATTCGAACGCAGTAGCGTAATTGAAGCCCCGTCCCAGCACGACGGTCTGATCGATGTAGCGGTAACGTTGGACGGCTTCTGCGATGAAACCGCTTTGCTTCAAGGCTTCTTTCATCCAAACGGGGATTTTCTCCAGCTCGCTCCATGCCATTTTATCTTCATTCAATGCCGCAGAGAGCATCGCAATCGCAGTCAATTCGGTTGTATATGTTTTCGTCGCGGCAACCGCTTTTTCCTCCCCGGCATAAATATCGAGAACAAAATCCGATGTTCTCGCAAGCGGCGATTTGTCCTCGTTGGTAATTGCCAGAGTCATGCATCCCTGGCGTTTCCCCTCCTCCAATACGCTGACAATATCCGGTGACTTGCCCGATTGCGAAATTCCGACGACCAGCGCATTTATTAATTTGGGCGGCTTTTTGTAATACGTAAATAATGAAGGCGTCGCCAGCGCCAGCGGGAGTCCGTTCATTGCGCCGAGCAGATAATTGGCATACCGCCCAGCATTATCCGATGTGCCGCGCGCAGCGAGAAAAATATATTCAATGTTTTGCTTTTGGATCTCACCAGCTATGCGCCCGACATTTTTCCGTTGGGAGGTAAGCAGATATTTGATTCGCTCCGGCTGTTCGGAAATCTCGGAAAAGAGGGACATGAGTCGATTGTAAGGCATTTTGCCTCTTGACATATTTTTTAGGCTAGGCTAAAATACATTTAGCCTTAACTAAATTTTATGGGTTGCGAGGTTTTCAGATCGTGAACATTCTTCAAATTACCGGTTTGCTTGCCGTGTCAGGCGCATTTATTTATGCAATTGGCGACGTTCTCCTGCTGGCAGGCAAAGTCAACCTGGACGATTATCCCCGCCTGAAGCCATTCCAAAAACTGCTCTCCAATGCAGAGAGAATGGTCACCCACTCTTCCCAAAGGATATTGTGGGGCGCACTGCTCGGCGTGTTTGCCACTCCACTGGTGCTCGCCGGTTTCTGGCAGGTTTATCAGGGATTGGCAGGCGCAAATCAAACTCTCAGACTTGTCGTTTTCCTGATGTTTGCAATTGCTTCCATCTTCGGCGCGTTCGTGCATGGAACTTTTTTCTACATGGGCGAATACGTCAAAGCGTTGAACATGGTCGCAGACGAGTCTCAGCAGATCATCGCCGGTATGATCCAGCGGCACAGGAAGATATTGATCATCACCTATGCCCCACTGCTGATTCTTGTCATCATCGCCTCCATTTTGTTTTCGATTTTTGTGGCATCAGGCAGGACCGCCTTCCCGCTCTGGATGACAGGTATTACGCCGCTGACCATGACGATCGCATGGCTGTCCGTCAAGCGCATCCTGCCGCAATTCATCCGCGACGCCACTGAAGGTGCAGGATTCAACATTGCGTACATGACGTTCTTTGCCTGCACAACCATTTCGCTCTGGAAATAATCGAATGAAACAATCCACTTCCATTCAGGATTATCTCAAGCGTATCTACGAGTTGACTGAAGACGGCTCGCCGGCCAGCACCAATGACCTTGCGCGAGAACTGAACGTCAGCGCGCCATCCGTGACAGGCATGATCCAAAAACTTGCAGCGGAGAAACCTGCCTTGGTCGAATACCAGAAACATCAGGGAGTGACGTTGACGCCGACTGGCAAAAAGGCAGCATTGGAAGTGATTCGCCATCACCGCCTGCTGGAAGTCTGGCTGGTGCAAACCCTTGGTTATTCCTGGGATGAAGTTCACGAAGAAGCAGAACGGTTGGAGCATGTGATCTCGGAGGATTTCGAGCGACGCATCGCCGCCGCGCTTGGCAACCCGACCCGCGACCCGCACGGCGAGCTCATCCCCACCGCAGATTTGAAAATGCCAGTGGATGACTCGACGCCGCTCTCGGCTCTGCGGCCAAATCAGACTGCGATGATACAACGCGTCGTGTCCCAAGACCCAAACCTGCTTCGCCATCTCGACAAGTTGGGACTCACCCCGGGCGTTCAGATCGAAATCATGGAGTATTCCTCATTTGACAACAATCTCACCGTGAAGGTTGGGCAGAAGGTCAATGTACTTGGGCTGAACATCACGACCAAGATCTTTGTAGATATCAGGTAATGAAAATGCTGAACGACTTTTACTTTAGAAATAAGACAACTTTCATCAAACAACATCGCAAGATCATGCGGCTCGGACGCGGACTCATGGAGTCCCGTTTCGGCGTGGAAAAGGCAAGGGATGTCATCCGCAGGTCTGAGGTCCGCTATGAGGCGCTGCTGGCGGAGATGCCATACATCGGCGGCTGGGACAATTCCCTGACCGACACGTTGACCCAGGTCGGCAGTATGTTGGCGTTGTATTTCGTCTTGAAGGAAGACGGCAAATCCACAGAGGAGATCGGCGAGTTGGTTCATCGCATCGCGGATAAGAAAGTGGAGTCGATGCCGCGCTTTTTGCGAAGTTTGTTGGGCAGGATATACATGTCAAGACTGTGGCGCCAGCGCACGGTGAAAAAAGCTTCGATCTCGCAGCAGAAAAAATATCCCGGAAATTTTGTTTTCGAAGTTGTGCCGGGAAGGCAGGGCGAATACGAATGGGGCATCAATTATCTTGAATGCGCCATCGCAAAATTCTTTCACCAGCAGGGCGCGGATGAATTCACCCCTTACATGTGCTATGTGGATACCATCCTCTTCCCCGGCATGGGCATAGACCTGAAACGGACAGGCACGATCGGGCAAGGCTGCTCGCATTGTGACTTTCGATTTAGCAGGAAAATAACTTTATAAATAGAAAGGTAATTCAAAATGAACGAAAATGTTTTCCGTATTTTAGCTGCCGTGATCTTTTTCACAGCGATCGGCATTTCAACCTACTTCCGCCGCCAGGCGGATAAGAATTCAGGTGAAACCGTTTCCCGCAAGGTGGACGGCACGCCCATGATGCTTCTCCTTGTAGTCGGCGGGTTGATCATCTGGCTCAGCCCGCTGGTTTACCTGATCAATCCCCAATGGATGGCATGGGCGAAGATCGGTTTGCCCGATTGGGTGCGCTGGCTTGGCGTCGGGTTTGGAGCCATTTGCGCATTTGGAGTCTACTGGCTGTTCAGCAGCATCGGCAGCGGCATTACACCAACCAGCGCCACACGCAGGGAACATAAACTTGTTACTCATGGGATCTACAAGTACATCCGTCACCCGCTTTACACCTTTGGATCATCCCTGTTCATCTCCTTCGGCATGATGGCGGATAACTGGTTCATCGCCCTGCTTGGAATTCTTGCATTCATTGCTGTGGCGATCCGTACACCGAAAGAGGAAGCCAATCTCATAGAAAAATTCGGCGATGAATACCGCGAGTACATGAAGCGGACGGGCAGATTCCTGCCAAAATTATTCTAACTATCAGTGGTGACGGTCACTTAAAGAGTGACTGTCACCTTCAGGAGAAAATAATGTTCCTCGAAATATTTTTCAAGATCGCATTCTTTGTCATCTTTTTTAGCTTTGCTTATGTCATGACCGCTTACTCAAAAAAAGCCAAGGCTGGCAAAGAAGACAAAACCACCCGCATGAAAATGCACAACGAAAATGAAGTTCCGCTTTTATTGAAACTTCGCACCATCTTTGGCATCCCTTTTTATCTCGGCATCCTCGTGTGGACGTTCGCACCAAAATTCATGGCATGGTCTGCCATCCCTTTCCCCGCCTGGGTGCGCTGGGCCGGGCTTGGGCTGGGCATATTTGCGATCTGGTTGAATGCATGGAGCCACAAGACCGTCAGCAACAAACTCGGCGCAGAATTTGACCCCGCCATGCGTTTGCTGAAGGTTCCGGCATTGGTGACAGAAGGTCCCTACGCAAGGATGCGACACCCGATCTACCTTGCCTTCCTTTTGATGCAAACCGCGGTTCTTTTCCTGACCTCGAACTGGCTCATCGGCTTTAGCGGACTCGCCATCATTATTTCGGTCATCGCCATCCGCGTGCCGGAAGAAGAGAGACTTCTCATCGAACAATTCGGCGAACAATACCAAAACTATATGAAACATTCAGGAAGCCTGCTTCCGAAAATCGGATAACCGGAGAGAGACAAATGAAGAAAATAATTTTAGTTGTACTAACCCTATCCCTGCTCCTGAGCGCTTGCGCAACTCAGGAGACAGGTGGAAATACCGACGGCAAATTGAACATTGTCACCACCACCGGCATGATCGCGGACATTACTAAAAATGTCGGCGGGGAATACGTGGAGGTAATCGCCCTGATGGGCGCAGGTGTGGATCCGCACCTGTATAAAGCCAGCGAAGGCGATGTGCGCCGCCTGCAAGAGGCTGACCTGATCCTTTACAGCGGTCTGCATCTCGAAGCGCAGATGGGCGAAGTGCTGGAGAAAATGAACGACTTCGGCATTAAGACCGTCGCAGTGACAGACAAGATCGACCGTGCCACTTTATTGGCAAATCCACAGTATCCCGATCAATACGACCCGCATGTTTGGTTCGATGTGACGATGTGGATGAAGGCAGTGGAACAGGTGCGGGAAACTCTGTCTGAAATTGACCCCAGCCACAAGTCTGAGTATGAGGTGAACGCGACAGCGTATCTCACCCAGCTTGAGGAATTGCATCAGTATGTTTTGAGTCAAGCAGAAACTGTTCCTGCCGATAAGCGTGTCATCATCACCGCTCATGATGCCTTCAATTATTTTGGCAAAGCGTACGGCTTTGAAGTGCGTGGCTTGCAGGGCATCAGCACCGAAGCGCAGGCGGGAACTGCAGACGTGCAAGATCTGACTAACTTCATCGTGGAGCGACAGATCCCCGCCATCTTTGTGGAGTCATCCGTGCCGCAACGTAATGTCGAAGCAGTTCAGGCGGCGGTGCAAGCGCAAAGCTTCGATGTGCAAATTGGCGGCTCGCTGTTCTCAGATGCAATGGGCAACCCAGGCACGCCTGAAGGGACGTATATCGGCATGGTGCGACACAACATCGATACCATCGTTTCTGCGTTGAAAGGTGAATAACATGGCAGTCAATGCGATTGACGTAACTGACTTGACCATTGCCTACAAAGACAAACCCGTGTTGTGGGACGTGGACATGGAAGTGCCCTCGGGCACGTTGATGGCGATCGTTGGTCCGAATGGCGCGGGCAAGACCACCATGATCAAATCCATTTTGGGGTTGATCAAACCCGCGGCGGGACAGGTGCTCGTTTATGGCAAGCCGTATGCAGAGCAGCGTCACCTCGTTGGTTATGTGCCCCAGCGCGGCAGCGTGGATTGGGACTTCCCCACCAGTGTGCTGGATGTGGTGATGATGGGACGCTACGGTGCACTCGGCTGGATGAAACGCCCCGGTGCTTCAGAACGCGCAGCGGCGTTGGATGCCCTCGATAAAGTTGGGATGAAGTCTTTTGCTGAGCGGCAGATCAGCCAGCTCTCCGGCGGGCAGCAGCAGCGTGTCTTCCTGGCGCGCGCGCTCGTACAGGATGCACAACTTTATTTTATGGACGAACCTTTTCAGGGTGTGGATGCCACCACCGAACGAGCCATTGTGACCTTGCTGCAAGAATTGCGTTCGGCAGGCAAGACCGTCGTCGTCGTTCATCACGATTTGCAGACCGTGCCCGAATATTTCGACTGGGTCACCATGCTCAACGTGCGCCGCATCGCCTGTGGACCGGTGGGCGAAGTATTCACAGATCAGAATCTGCGCAAAGCATACGGCGGCAAGGTTGCCTTTCTAAGCGCGGAGAATGGAAAGCATTAATGCCATCCGCAGATGGCGCAGATTTCACCGATTTTTCTTAATCTGCCTAATCGGCGAAATCTGTGGATAAAAATCTTATGGATATTTCTCAACTCTTTTACGACCTCTTCTTTGACTACACCCTGCGGACAGTGGCGCTTGGCTCTGCGATTTTGGGAATTGTCAGCGGGGCGCTTGGGTCGTTCGCGGTGCTGCGCAAACAAAGCCTGCTCGGAGATGCCATCTCCCATGCGGCTCTGCCTGGCATTGTGATCGCCTTTCTCATCACCCGCAGCCGTGAACCTGCCGTGCTAATGCTGGGTGCGTTGATCGCAGGCTGGCTGGCGACGCTCTTCATGTTGAACGTCATTCGCACCACGCGCATTAAGGACGATAGTGCCCTAGGCTTGGTGCTCTCGGTCTTCTTCGGCATGGGGCTGATGCTGCTGACCTTTACCCAAAAACTACCCGATGCCACCCAAGCCGGTTTGGATAAATTCCTGTTCGGGCAAGCCGCCACCCTCCTGCAAAGTGACGTGATCACGATGGCAGTTATTGGTGCATTGGCAATCACCCTGCTCATAGTTTTCTGGAAAGAATTCAAGCTCATCACCTTCGACCCTGAGTACGCGGCAAGCCTTGGCTACCCTGTTCGTTTCCTTGACGTGTTACTCACCACTTTGTTGGTCATCGCCATCGTCATCGGCTTGCAGACCGTGGGCGTGGTATTAATGTCCGCGATGATCGTCGCGCCCGCCGCGGCGGCGCGTCAGTGGACGGACAAACTCAAAAACATGATCATCCTTGGCGGATTGTTTGGTGCAATTGCTGGCGTAAGTGGAACACTTATCAGCGGTTCGGCGGAGAAACTGCCCACGGGTCCGGTGATCGTTCTATGCATGAGCGTCATCGTCTTGTTCTCGATGCTGTTCGCCACCAATCGCGGATTGGTCTGGAACTGGTTCCGCAATTTGCAGAACCGCCGTCAACTGCGTGCACAAGCCGTGCTGGCTGACCTCAACACGCTGGCCATGCAACATCCCAACGAAGAGCGCGGACATTCCTCCGCGGTGCTGCGCGCCATGAGCACCAACCCCGAAGGCGTTTCGCTGGCGTTGAGTCAACTCAAGGAACAAGGCTTTGCGCAGGAACTTAGCAAAGATGCCTGGGCATTGACCCAGTCCGGGTTGGATGAAGCAGGCAAATCTCAAGAGAAGGAGGCGTAGCATGTCCGCACAAATTGAAATCATGTTAATCGCATCCATCGTCGCCGTCACATGCTCACTGCTTGGCGTCTTCCTTGTGTTGCGCCGCATGGCAATGATGAGCGACGCCATCAGCCATACCGTGCTGCTTGGCATCGTCATCGCGTTCTTCATCACCAAAAGCCTCACATCGCCGTTGTTGCTTGTGGGCGCGGCGCTGATGGGTGTCATCACCGTCAGCCTGGTGGAGTTGCTCAACCGCACACAACTTGTGCGCGAAGACGCTGCCATTGGCTTGGTCTTTCCCGCCATCTTCAGCGTTGCGGTTATTCTCATTTCGCGCTTCGCAGGCGACGTACATCTCGACACCGACGCCGTATTACTTGGCGAGCTTGCCTTCGCACCGTTCAACCGCATTAAGTTGTTTGGGCTCGACCTTGGCCCCGAAGCGCTTTACACCACCGGCGGCATCCTCGTGCTCAACTTGATCTTCGTGATCGTCTTTTACAAAGAACTCAAACTCGCCACCTTCGACCCCGCCCTCGCCGCCGCGCTTGGTTTTCTGCCCACCGTCATTCACTACGCGTTGATGACCCTCGTTTCACTCACCGCCGTCGGTTCGTTCGACGCCGTCGGCTCGGTGCTCGTGGTCGCTTTCATGATCGCGCCGCCCGCCGCCGCATATTTATTGACCGACCGCCTCTCACGTATGTTGGTCTATTCCGCGCTCATCGGAGTCTTCTCCGCCATTAGTGGATACTGGCTCGCCTACATTTTGGATGCTTCCATCGCAGGCTCGATGGCGACGATGACCGGCGCTTCTTTCTTAATCTCGTACCTGTTTGCCCCCGATCGCGGACTCTTAGCCCAGGCCCGGCGCCGCCAAAACCAGCGCATCGAGTTCGCACTAACCATGCTGACGATGCATATCGCCAATCACACCGCTGCGCAGGAAGCTGAGATCGAGAACGAGGTCATCCACCTCAACGAACATCTCAAATGGACTCCGCAATTCGCCATGGAAGTGGTCGGCATTGCCGAACGCAACGACCTGGTGACCCAGAAGAACGGAGTACTTACCCTCACAGAAAGCGGATTAAGACGGGCAAATCAGGAATTCAGCAACTAACCTCGATCACGCATAAGACCTGTCAAAAATCATATTGACAGGTCTTATATTTGCCATTAATATATGAATACTTGTTCATATATTCAACCATGAAATTAACTGAACTCAAAGCCATCAAACTTGCTGAGCTCTTCAGCGCACTCAGCGACGCGAGCCGTATCCGCCTCATTGCCCTGCTCATGGACGGTGAAATGAGCGTCCGCGCCCTTGCGGATAGACTCGGCATGACCGAATCCGCCGTCTCCCACCAACTGCGCGGACTGCGCCAGATGCACCTCGTCCGCGCGCGCAAAGCGGGCAGGCAGGTCTTTTATTCGATCGACGATGATCATGTCTCACGGCTGTTCACGCTTGGGCTCGATCACGTTCAGCACGGATAAATCGATGCATTCTAATTTTCATACCCATTCCCATATTAGCGACCTTGCAACACAAACCACCAAACGCCTCACCCTTTCGTTGATCCTGACTGCGGCGTTCGTGGTCATTGAAGTCGTCGCGGGCATTTTCGGCAACAGCCTTGCGCTGCTCACCGATGCCGCCCACAACTTCACCGATGTGATCGCGTTGGGATTAAGCTGGTACGCACTGCATCTCGCCACAAAACCCGCCCACGCAGGCAAGACCTTCGGCTATCACCGCGTTGGGATTCTCGTCGCCCTGATTAATTCCACAACTTTGATTCTGATTGCGTTCGGGATTTTCTTCGAAGCCTACAAACGCTTCATTACCCCGCCTGAAGTTGACTCGACCCTCCTGATCGGAGTCGGCGCTGTGGCGTTTATCATCAACCTCGTCACCGCCCTGATGGTCAAAGAAGGCAGCGAACATGATCTCAACTTGCGCAGCGCCTTCCTTCACCTGATGGGAGACGTCATGTCCACACTTGGGGCGGTCATTGCAGGCATTATCATCGCCTTCACAAAATGGAACTGGCTCGACCCATTCGTCAGCGTGTTGATTGGCACATTCATCCTGTACAACGCCTGGGGCATCCTCAAGCAGACCATTCACATCCTGCTCGAAAGCACCCCCGAAAACATTGATATGATCGAGATGGTTACAGATATTCGCAAGCTGGATGGCGTGCATGACATCCACGATTTGCACGTCTGGAGCATCAGTGAAAATCTACGAATGCTCACAGCACACGTTGTGATAGATAATATGTCCATCGGCGAAGGCGTTTCGATTCAACAAAATATAAATGAACTACTCGCTCATACCTACAATATACAGCACGCCACCCTGCAAATGGAATGTGATTGCTGCAGCAACGGGTTGCTCTACTGTGAGATCCGCGAAAATCACCACGAGCACGTGTAAGGCTTCTAATGGAACAAATTCAAACCATCGAAATCCCCATCGCAGGCATGGACTGTACCGAATGCACCCAACACGTACAGCACGCCATCTCCGGCGTGGACGGTGTCAAAAAGGTCGATGTCTTCCTCTCGTCTGAAAAAGCCATCGTGCAGTTGAACCCAGCCGTGGCAAAGATGGACAGTATCCGCATCGCCGTAAAAAATGCCGGGTATTCTGTCGCTTCAAAGGAAGAAGAAACCAAAACGCCCAACGCTGCTCTGGCGGATTTTTCGCGCCGCATGTTCACCGCTTTCGGTCTCGCCTTTGGCGCGGTCATCATTATCGTCGTCCTCGGTGAATGGCTGGGGCTGCTCGATGGTCTGACTCAACTCATCCCCTTCCCGGTTGGTGTGGCGCTCGTTCTGCTCGGCGGTGCGCCGATCTTTCTAAACGTCATCCGCGCTACACTCAATAGACAGATCATCGCCCACACATTGATGAGCATTGGCGCGATCGCCGCGCTCGTCGTCGGCGAATGGACCACCGCCATGGTCGTCATCTTCTTCATGCACATCGGCGGCTATACCGAACGTCTCACCGCAGAAGGTGCGCGCCGTGCTGTGAAAGATCTCACCGCAATGGCTCCGCAAACCGCCCGCATCGAAAAAGACGGAGCAGAAAAAGAAATCCCCATCGCAGAAGTTCAACTCGATGACATCGTCATCGTGCGCCCCGGCGAAAAGATTCCCGTGGATGGCGAGGTCATCGCCGGTCACGCGGCAGTGGATCAATCATCAGTGACAGGCGAGGCTATGCCGGTGGAAGCAGGCATCGGGTCCCAGGTTCGAGGCGCGACCATCCTTAAGCAGGGCACGCTCAAAGTGCGCACCCAAGCCGTGGGAGCACAGTCCATGTTCGGGCGTGTCATCAAGATGGTCGAAGAAGCCGAAGCCCACCGCGCCGACGTGCAACAATTCGCCGATAAATTCAGCGCGTATTATCTACCCGTTGTCGCAAGCATCGCCGCGCTCACATTTTTATTCAGCCGCGATCCGCTTGCAACCGCGGCGGTTCTGCTCGTGGCATGTTCATGCACCATCGCGCTCGCCACGCCCATTGCCATGCTCGCCACCATCGGCATGAACGCGAAACATGGCGTGCTCATCAAAGGCGGCAAATATATCGAGACGCTCGCGCGCGCCGATGTGCTGCTGATCGACAAGACCGGCACGTTGACATTGGGCAAGCCGGTCGTGACGGATATCATCGCGCTGAATGGCATGAATGAACACACGCTTCTTTCCCGTGCCGCATCTGCTGACCGTTACTCCGAGCATCCCCTCGCCGACGCCTTGCGCCGCTCCGCACACGAACGCGGACTTGTGCTCAGCGAGATCACGGATTTCGAATCTCACACGGGCAAAGGCGTGCAAGCGAATGTGGATGGTAAAAAAGTTTTTGTTGGAAAATCGACGAATGCAACTCCAGAACAAGCCAAAGAATTTGAAGCACAAGGTAAAACGGTTTTGTATGTTTCGATTGACGACTCTTTGGCAGGCTTTATCGCCGTCTCTGATACCTTGCGCAACGAAGTACCAGACGTGTTGCGAGAAGCAAAACGGCTTGGCATCAAAAGGATCGAACTGCTTACCGGCGATAACGAACGGACTGCGTCCTCTGTGGCTGGTGCGTTGAATATCTCTTATCGCGCTGGTTTAATGCCCGAAGATAAAATCCGCATCGTGAAGGAATATCAAGCGCAAGGGCATATCGTCGTCATGGCTGGCGACGGCATCAACGACGCGCCCGCGCTCGCACAAGCCAACGTCGGCATTGCGATGAAAGCCGGAACCGACATCGCCATCGAAGCCGCCCACATCACCCTCCTGCGCGAAGACTGGACTCTGATTCCGCAAGTCATCGCTGCCGCGCAACGAACCATGCGTGTTGTAAAAGGCAATCTCGGTTTCACAGCAGCGTATAATATCGTCGGCTTGGCGCTGGCGGCATTCGGTTTCCTTCCGCCCATGCTGGCGGCGGCGCTGCAATCCATCCCCGATCTAGGGATTCTGGGAAATTCAGCAAGGTTATTCCCAGGGATCAAATCCTATACAACCGCAGGTTAAATTCATTACAAAAGGCGTGGGACCGTGAAATAAAGGGATTTACGATTGTCTCAAAATGGACTCGGCATTTAGTTTCACCGTGAAAATGGATTAAAATATCCTGGTTGAGAAAAGATCGAGAATTTTGATATGTGCGATATTAATTACAGGATAATTGCTTTATTCCTTATTTGTACTGTGACGCTCGGGTGTTCTGCACCATCAAGTCCACAAATGACTCCTACATCCCATCCAACGATAACAGGACCCACACCCATCTCCACCACAATAACACATGATCCCGTAACACCCATACCTCTTTCGCTCGATAATGCCCTTTATGTAAGCACAACGGGACATGATTTAAATCCTGGCACCCAGGCCCTCCCCTGGCAGACCATGAAAAAAGCCGTGGAATCGTTACAACCTGGCGATACGCTCGTAGTACGCGGAGGGTCGTACATAGGCGTCCACACCGGTTGGAGTTTCGACAGTTCTGGAACGGAGGACCGACCCATTACCATTACAAACCAGCCGGGAGAGCAGGTGATTTTCCAAATGCCCACCGCCGAATTCGACGACCGCTATATTTTCAGGTGCTCGGTCAACCCGGTTACGCCCGCCTCGTGGCAAACAACAAAAGCAGATTACATTCGCATCATCGGCACCGACGTTTCTCCCCAAACTTTATCCAATGGTGTTAAAAGCCGCAAAGGCATTGTAATGCAGGGATTGGAAGGTCAGCAATCGCCAGCCATATTTGCCACTGACTGCGATCATTGGGAGGTCGCCGGAGTGGACTTCATCGAAGTTGCATATGGAATCTCAACCAAAAAGAACAATTGGCGCACCATGGAAGAACACAGCCCCGATCATTGGTATGTTCACGACAACCGGGTATATAATTATTACCGCGAATCCGGAATGCAATTCAACGGAAGTTACAACATTATCGAAAACAACGAGATCTACAAGGTAAGCGACAGACTCGACACCCCATTCGGCTGTCAGTTACTAAACCTGCTCGGAAATAACAACATCGTGCGCGAAAATACCTTCAGCCGAATGGGGAGCGACGCCAATTGTCTTGGACTTATGTTCGAGTGGGATCTTGCCGACGTAAACCTGATCGAAAACAACACATTCCTCGATATACCTGTAGCAATTTCGATTCAGGGTGGGGATGCAAACATCATTCGAAACAATTATTTCGAGGCGGCAGTTTCAAACGCCCGTGCCGGGATCGTCATCGCCTCTTACGACGACCGAACCGGCTGGCCCTGCAATGAGCCGGATTCGATCTCACCGCCTGATAATCCTGCGCATCCAGAATATAAATATTACTATCCTCATGATTGTCACTCCAAAAACAACCAGATCATCGGAAATACATTTATTGGCTTTGAAATAGATTGGGTAATGCACCCCGTCTCTGTGGAAAGCAATATTATTATTAACAATTCAACCCAGTAGATAAAATAACGTGAACACAGCTGATTATCTCCTTCAATATGCCGCAGATGACGACTTCGTCATCATCGCATTTAATGCGAAATATAATTACAAGGAATTAAAACAGATCATTAATGTGGCAGCTCAAGGATTATTATCCAAAGGAATAGAAAAGGGTGATCGGGTGGGAATTCTTGGAAGGAATTCTCTTTTTTGGGCGGCATGTTACCTTGCGATCATGAAGGCGGGCGCGATAGCCGTGCCATTCGCCACAAAATTACCTCCGCCCGAACTTGCAGGGCAAGTCGAACAAACCGGATGTCGCGTCGTATGTGTGGAAAATACATTATTGGCTAAATACTCGCCGTTTTTTCCAAAAGGTATCGACATCATCGGCGAAGCGATTTTGGAACAAACCCATGCAATTTATTCGTCTGCTCCGCTCCCAGATGTGGATGAAAACGAGGATGCCGCTTGGATGTTAACGTCGGGAACGACAGCAAAACCCCGCATCACCAGGATAACACACCGGAATATCCAGACCAATACTGATTCGATCATCAATTATCTGGAGTTAACCCGCTCAGATCGAATTCTTTCCATTTTACCGTTCTATTATTGCTATGGTACTTCGCTATTACATACCCACCTACGAGTTGGCGGGTCGCTCGCGCTTGCGGATTCCGTGGGCTTTCCAGAAAAGGTATTGGATTTGATGGAAGAGACTGCCTGTACGGGTTTCGCAGGAGTCCCAACTACTTTTCAAATGTATCTGCGAAATTCCACATTCCCCCAGCGCAAATTGCCTGCCTTGCAAAAGATACAACAAGCCGGCGGAAAACTAATGCCCGCCTTGATCGAAGAACTCGTTCAAAGCCATGCGCGAGCCAAAGTCTATGTCATGTATGGACAGACAGAAGCCACGGCTCGTCTCTCGTACCTTCCACCCGACCTTCTGAATTCAAAACTCGGATCGATCGGGCGTGGCATCCCCGGCGTGAAATTAAGGGTTGTGAACGAGGCTGGAGCGGATGTAAAACCCGGTGAGGTGGGCGAAATCTTGGCATGGGGCGGGAATATATCACCCGGATATGTGAACGAGCCAGAAGCAAACGCCGAAAAATTCGTGAACGGCTCCCTGCGAACGGGCGATATGGCCACGGTGGATGACGATGGTTTTATCTACATAGTTGACCGCAAGAATGATTTTATAAAATCCTATGGCAACCGGGTCAGCAGTCAGGAAGTTGAAGCATGTGTCCTCGAAATGAAAGATATCGTCTCTGCGGCAGCAATCGGCGTGCCGGACCCCCTGCGAGGCGAAGCGATCCGCGTGTTTGCCGTGCGGAAAGCAAAATCAACCCTGACCGATGAGGAGATCATCCAGCACTGTATGAGGCGGTTGGCACGTTACATGGTGCCAAAGGAAATCGTATTTGTTCAAGCCCTGCCCACCAACCAACATGGAAAAATTATTAAATCCGAATTGAGAAAGGAAGCATAGCATGACCGCAAAATCCGAATCGGCGCCGCGGCAATCCGTCCGCCTGATTTTCATTCACCACTCCAGTGGGGCAAACTGGCTCGCTGACCAAAATGGTGGGCTGGGAAAAGCCTTGATGGAGAATAATTATTTCGTAAGCGATACTAACTACGGCTGGGGTCCGAACCGCATCGGAGACCGAACCGACATTGGTCATTGGTGGGAATGGTTCTGTTCCCATCAACGCAGCCAGGAATATATGAACGCGCTCTTCAATGATAGCGGGCAATGCGGCTCTTATTCCAGGATGCAAACTCCACCCGCAGGTGAAAACGAAGTCATTCTCTTCAAATCCTGCTATCCAAATTCGACATTGCGCGGCGACCTAACAGATCCTGTTCCTAGTTTCGAACGCAATCCCATTCGCGGACAGAAAGCGCCTACAGTTCCGCCGCCCGCCACTAATATCCGACGCTACTTGACGTATCAGGTAAAGTCCGGTGTTAAACAATTACTGGGCAGGAATAAAAATGAAGCGGCATATACGGTTGCCAATGCCAAGGGCATGTACATCGAATTACTAAAAGTTTTCCAAAAATACCCGAATAGACTTTTTATCGTGGTCACTGCGCCGCCCCTGCGGTTTTCCTCCGTAGCAGGGAATACGCGCGTGTTCAACTCCTGGCTGGCGAACGAATGGTTGATGGATTACCCATTGAAGAATGTAGCGGTTTTCGATTTTTACAATGTGTTGACCAGCAATGCGGGATCGCCCAACGCAAGCGACCTGGGTCAGGCGCGAGGCAACCATCACAGGCTTTGGGAGGGGCGCGTACAACATCAAATCGAGTTACAGTCCAATCACCTGGCTTATCCCACAATGGATGACCACGCCAACAAGACGGGCAATCAAAAGGCGACGGGAGAATTCGTACCGCTCTTAAATCATTATTACAATCTTTGGAAATCATCTCAACCCCAATCCACTTGACGGGAATTCAGAAAATAGACAAAAGTATGAACTCTAATTGGAGAAAACTGGCGCGCTACGCTTTCATCAACCTGGATCTGAGCCCGGATTCAACGATTTTCATTTCAGGCATGGCGCGCAGCGGAACAACCTGGCTCGCTGAAATCCTCAACCACGACAATTCCCATCGCGACATTCTCGAACCTTTTCTGCCTACCAAAGTCAAAACCGCGCAGGTTTTCAAGACTAATCAATACCTGAACCCAAACAAACACGATAGGGTTCTTATTCAAAATGCAAAAAAAATCCTTTCCGGTAATTTCAGGAGCCGCTGGAGTGATTGGGGAAACCGCAAATTCATCAGCACACGCCGGATCATCAAGGATGTGCGTGCCAATCTTATGCTAAAGTGGCTTTTGAGACTCCGCCCGAAAATGCCAACTCTTTTTCTGATACGTCATCCTCTTTCGATTCATTCGTCCTGGAAAAAACTGGGTTGGGGGCGCGGCACAGCCCCCAAAAGCGGGGATTTCGAGCAGGTTATAAACCAGGCTGAATTACTTGCAGATCATCCGCTTATTGCACACGGTCTTGCCCGCATCGACCCATCAGACTATTTCGAAAAGTCGATCTTTCTGTGGGGCATCCTTCATTATGTGCCGCTCATGCAATTAACCCCGGAAGACTGCCAGTTTGTATATTACGAAAATCTTGTACTGAAACCGGAAGAAGAGCTAGTCAAAGTATTTACGCACCTGAAAAAACCGTTTGATTTTTCGGAGCTGCGCCAAAAAATCCGCATTCCATCGAAAACGAATTATCATAAGAAGAATTTCTCTGTTGCACCCGAAACCCTCATACAAGGTTGGAAGAAGGATTTTTCACTAGCGGAAATAACCCGGTCTCTCGAAATTCTTGAGATTTTCGGTTTCAACCGCCTCTACGATGAAGACGGATTTCCCAACTTTCCAGAGAACAACCTCCCCAATTTTTTTTCATGAAAGTACGTTTCTTAAGTCCGAATCGAGGGTGGCTAGCCACAGAGTACACAATATACACAAGATTAAAGGCTTTTTTTACCTGTGCGCTTTATATACGCCCTGTGGTAAATAGAGTCTACAAGAGACAATCCCCGGGGCGATTGAAAAAGTTCACCGAAAAAAATTGTCGCATATTCGTAAGCAACGCGACATTCATCTTTGATCCTGACTTCAATCCAAATACACTGGGGGCGTGCGCAAATATTCGGTTGTCCGTTTTTTTTGCAGGATATCGGCCGTCACCCTATCCACCTGTTCTTTTTGCAAGCCTAGATCGTTGGCAATAGCGGAATTCTCCATGCCGCGGTCCATGCCCACCCAGATTCTATCCAGCAGGTCGAAAGGCACCCGGAAGTAAAACTCCTCCTGGGTGCTACCCGCGCTGTAAGTATCCGTGGTAGGCGTGCGTTCTATGATACCGCCGGGTACACCGGCGTACCGAGCCAATTGATAGACCTGCGTCTTGAGCAGGTGTCGGATGGGTTGGATATCCACCCCACCGTCGCCATATTTTACAAAAAATCCCTGGTCATGCTCATTCCGGTTCGACGTGCCGATCACTGCGTAGTTTCGCCGTTCTGCTTGAAAATAGAGGCGCATCATCCGCGTGCGCTGTTTCATATTCGTGGCGGCAACGATTCCCAAATATGCATGAGGCGGAAGGATTTTTTTCCTTTCGGGCTGCCCGGGGCGCAGCAAAGCAAGGGAGAACACATTCAAACCCGGTTTATCGAGCAAATTATCGGGCAGAACCAATTTGACTTTGTCGATGGCGGGATCGTAATCAGGAAACGCTTCGCGGATCGACTCGGTCAGATGGGTATAACATCCAAGACCTTCGAGGGCGGGTGTTATGTCGTCCACAATCAATTTGACCCCGAAATGATTCACCAACTCAGTTGCCAATGCCAAGCTTTCAGGGCTCGAATCTTTCTCCGGTAGAGAGAAAGCAACCACATTTTCGCTCCCAAGAGCGCGAACCGCCAAAGCCAGAACAAGCGAAGAATCGATGCCACCGCTCACCCCCACCACGCCGCCCCGGCGTTTGAATTCGTGAACTACATACCGCTTGATCCATTCAGAAACCCTGGTGACTTCCTCATCAACAGAGACCTGTATTACACTCGAAAGTATCGACATTACTACCTCCACATATAATGAAGTAATTGAACAGAGAGAATTCCGGTGAGCGCCATTTCCTCAGTTTCGCTCACATTTGCGCCACGCTGGCATTTCGCAATCAAGGCCGCGACGGACTCCGGCGCAAAATAACCGGTTTGCCTTATTTTTTCAGGGGAAAGGTTTTCACTGACATAATCCAGGCTGTCTCCGCCAAAAAAGACAGAGCGTATGGGAGCCCGATAAGGCTGTTTGGAACGGCGCAAAGTCTCCTGAGGAAGCTGGTCCTTCATGGCGCGTTTCAAAACAGCTTTTTCGCGAAGGCCGTACATTTTATGTTCAGCAGGCAGGCGAACGGAAAAGTCCACAACGCGCGGATCGAGGAACGGGAAACGTCCCTCCACGGAATTTGCCATCCCCATACGATCTCCCTGCGAAGCGAGTAAATAGCCGGAAAGAAATATGATGATTTCCAAGTATTGAGCCTGCGAAAAAGGATTCCAGAGCTTGAATTCAGCGGGCAGGGACTCCGCCAACTCAGCCAGCGGGTCGTACCCCTTGATCTCATTCTGATAAGCAGGCGAGAAAAATCGAAGACACCTGGCTGTGTTCTGCCAGCGCAAGCGATGAGCGTAAAAGGAATCGTCCGTGTTGGAAAGGTTTCTCCCGAAAAACATCCTGAGGTAAGCATCGCCGCCATAGGAAAGGGCGCTGATGTAGGGATACAGCCTCCGCAACAGGAGTGGACGGAACGCAGAATCAGGCTGGCGCGCCCAAAAGCGGCGGATCTTTGCTTCCTTGAAAATATCGTAGCCTCCCAGAATTTCATCGGCACCTTCGCCGGTCAAAACGACTTTGAAATTATGTTCATGAACCAACCGGGAAAGAAGAAGCATGGGAACGGGAGCGGTTCGCAACAGGGGCATTTCAGCATGACGAATCGCTTCAGGGAAGGCTGCAGCTATATCGACATGAGAACAATGAATCGCGTCGTTATCCACACCCAGAAATTCGTTGGTGCGTTGTTGATAGGCAGACTCGTCAAAAGCCTGATCGCCAAAAGCGATACTGAAGGTCTTCAGGCGCGTTTCCGAATGGTGGCGGGCAAGCGCCGTGATACTGGAGGAATCCAAGCCGCCGCTCAGGTAGGTTCCAACCGGCACATCGGAGCGCAGTCTCAAACGGACGGCGTCCTTCAAAAGCCAAAGGAGATGCTCAGCCGCTTCGTCGAGGGATGGTTGGGGCGAGTCGGAGGCGGGGTGCATGTTCAGTGTCCAGTATGGATGCTCCGTCATCTGTCCGCCGCGAATTTTGAGATAATGACCCGGCAGTACGCTTGAAATATTTCGATAACAGGTGCGTTTTCCGAGTGTGGTCCAAAAGGTGAAAATTTGAGACAGGGCAATCGGGTCGAATTCGGTTCGGATGCCAGGTTGGGTAAAGAGCGATTTCATTTCAGACGCGAAATAGAACGCGCTTTCCCTGAGGGTGTAAAAGATGGGGCGCACACCCAGACGATCTCGAGCAAGAATCAGGGTTTGATTTTTCTGGTCCCACAAGGCAATGGCAAACTGGCCGTTGAGCTTGAGAAGCCAGCCCTGTTCATCCTCTTCGTACAAATGCACAAGGACTTCCGTGTCACTTTGAGTGGAAAAAACATGCCCGACGGATTCCAATTCGCGGCGCAATTCGACGTAGTTATATATTTCACCGTTGAAGACCACCCAGACTGTGCTGTCTTCGTTATGAATGGGCTGCCTCCCACCCGCCAAGTCGATGATGGAAAGGCGCGCGCTTCCAAGCCCGACGTGGTCATTGGCAAATACGCCATTTTCATCAGGGCCGCGATGACGAATTGCCTCAAGCATAGAATAGACCATCTCCGGATCGACAGGCGGCCCCGACGTCAGATTCAACGTACCGGCAATACCACACATATATTACCTCTCGGGACTCGGGTCAAACCACGCCCTGTTTTCGGCGGATGTAAGAAGCCAGGTTTTGGATCGAATCGAAATTTTCAGGCAGGACTTCGGACGTGTCGATTTGAACGCTGAATTGATCCTCGACAAAAAAGACCAATTCAAGAATCCCGGTCGAGTCGATGATGCCTTTTTCGAGAAACGAATCGGAGACGCCCAACTGGTCGGCCTGTTCGCTGAGGATGAAGTTCTCAGCCAAAAACTTGCGGATCTTGTTTTCTACTTCAAACATGATACCTCTACTTAGAAGATGTGGATTTTCAGCCTTCCAGGGCTTTTTGCACGTGAGGAGCTATGAATTCAGCCATGTATTTTTGTCCTAGCGGTGTGAGATGCCCTTCCAAAAAATACATTCTTCTACGTTCTTCCATTGGCATCGTCAGCAGGTCGGTGAGCGGATCATACAAACGGCATTTGGCTTCGGCAGCAGCTTCACGGAATCGCAAGCGATAAAATTCAGGGCTGGTCTGTTCCTTGACATAAATGAAACGCGGTAATGGAACGATCATCAAAGGCGCGATGCTGCGCGCCGCCCATTCGAGAAAGATGGCTTTCATAACCTGCCAGGCAGGGTTATCGGGGTTGTCATATTCTGGAAATGGCTGGTAACGGATATTTCGCAAAACCACATCTTTGAGATTTACCTTTTGCAGCATGTCGCCGATCTTTGCGAACGTTCCTCCGCGATGAATCTTCTCCTTTTCGTTTTCCGGCAGGTCGTCAGGGTTGATGTATCCCTCCGGCACGGGGATATTGCCGCGGACCAGTTTCCCATCTACCAAGTCAAAAAATGGGCGGGCATAACATCTTTGCACGTTGTTTTCATCCAGGGTCTGCTCGTAATACGTTCTAAGTTTGCGAATCGTCTCGATGGCAGGAGCAACAATCACCAAGTCGTGTTCAATTTGGGTTCCAAATTCCTGGTAACAGAAATACTGTTGATCCACCGCAAAGCCTTCCATCGCAAAATTATAGACTTCCACGCCGGGTAAAATGGTTTCCAGAATATCGGGAAAGCGCTGGTCGTTGGAAACACCATTGCCAAATACATTCGAATCGCCAAACATTAATACACGCCTTACGCCGCTCTGTTTTTTCGGAATATAATCATGCGAGGAGCGGAAGCCAAAATTGTTGGATTGCAACACATAATCGCCCCATTCGGGATGCGTGAGAACGCGTTTGATATTCGGGCGTAGGCGCTTCCCAATGACAGGGTGGTATTCAACGATCTCCTCATCCAAAAGCATAATTCACCTCTCTCATCATAATCATGATATATTCAACAAATGCAGACTGCCGCGAAATAATTCATTTTCCAGCTCTGATTTTTTCATAGGCCGCAACGAGCGCTTTTGCCTGGTGTCGCCAGGCAAGGACATCCTCTACACGCGCCTTGCCCAGTTTTCCCATTTCTTCACGCTGTTCAGTGTTGTCCATGAGCAAGGCAATCTTCCGGGCAAAATCGAGTTCTTCGCCGTTCACTGCATATAGGGCGGCGTCATGGGCGGAATAACGATGCTCGATAAGATCGAACGCCACGACAGGTTTGCCAAGCGCCATGTACTCCATGACTTTTATGATCGTGGAATAATGGTTAAAAGGATTCGGTTTTTCAGGCGCAACGCACAAATCCGCCGCGGAAATATATTTGGCAACCTCTTCATGCGGAACATATCCGGTAAACATCACAAACTCATCTAGGTTAAGAATAGTGGCCTGTTTTTTGAGGTCTTCCAGCGCATCCCCGCCTCCGGCGATGACGCAGAAAAAGTCGCGGCGATTTAATTCATATGCCAGCACATGGAGAATGTTCAACAGATGGTTCACGCCGTCCTGATAACCGATGATGCCGAGATAGCCAATGGTCGTTTTTCCCTCCCGGCGAAGTTCGGGCGGAAACTCCACGCGACGCAATCGCTCCAAGTCTGGTCCGTTGCGAACGATAGTGATGCTGCTTTCCGGGATTTTACTGCGATGCAGTTCTATGTTCATATAAGATTGATTGGTCGTAATGACATGATCCGCAACGCGGCAGGAAAGCCGCTCCAAAAAGACCAATATTTCGTACACCAGGCGGGCAAACCATTTTTCAGCACCAAATCGCAGGCTGAAAACTTCGGGCGATAGATCGTGATGATCATAAACAAACTGCCTCCTGAAAAGCTTGTAGAAAATGGCGATCAGCACAGCCGTATCCGGCGGATTGGCTGCGTGGATGATGTCAAATCCGCGTCGCGCAAACACATGCAGAGAGACCAGAAACATCGCCAGCAGGGAATAGCCGTATTCGTAGGCATAACCGATAAATCCACGTCCCTGAAACGGGGGCGGATACGCGAAAATATGAATGCCGTCCATCTCTTCGTGAAATTTTCGCCCGTTCATGCCCGGGCAAATGACTGAAACGACATACCCGGCTTCTTGCAACGCCTGCGCCTCCTGACGCACTCGCACGTCCCGCCAGAAGGGATTGTTTTCCACAAGCATCAAGACCCGTTTGGGTCGGTTTGTCATAATCCTCTCCATCCTCTATGAGGGTACTTTTGAAACGATATGCTGCAGCTTGCCGTTCGTGCCAAACGGAAGTTCGTCCACAATCTCGATCTGATAACGGGTTGCAGAGCCAAGCTCGGCTTTCAGTTCCTCGACAACATGCTTTTCCTCATCGGGACCGAACCCTTCGCGGGGAAGAATTTTTACAACGACCGACCCCGCCTCTTCCTGTACAAACTGAGCGGCTTTCACAAAAGGCGTGCCAACAAAAGCGCCAACCGGCCGAATTCGCAAACCGTCTCCCGTAACGATGAAGTCATTGGTCCTGCCGGTAAGTTTTTCAATGATAGGCGTATCCCGGCCGCAGGCACAAGACGCTTCCTGAGACCAAACCCCCGTGTCGCCGATCCGATAACGAATCAATGGCATGGCGCGGTTGATAAAATTAGTTATCACCAACTCGCCTACTTCGCCCGCTTCTGCAGGAGAGCCGTCGGCGCGAATAATTTCGATCAAACCCGTTTCCGCGAGAACATGAAGTTTTCCGTGCTGACATTGAAGAATATGCCCGGAGCGTTCCCCGTTGCTGTAAAAATTATACACCACGCAATTAAAAGCCTGCTCCAGCGCCTTGCGTTGATGGTCAAGCAGGGTTTCGCTATAGGTGAAAACTCCTCGCGACGTGTAAGTAATGTCGTTTTCGATCATATATTGCGCGACTAGGTTCATAAAGGAAGGAATACCCTTGATCATGACAGGTCTGAAACGAAGCAATTCCCTGACGTAGTGAGGCAAAGTTGCGGGAGATATATGCTGGAGGGAAAAATACATTTCGTTTTCCGCGGCGTCATAAAGCCAAAAAGGCGGTTTTCGGCGGTCGGGATGGGTCAGCGGATGCCCGCCAAAGGTGGCGACCCGGTCACCGCGCCGCACTCCAACCCAGCCGTAATGATGCCAGACACAGCCGTAATGCCGCTGGTTGGCCTCTTCGCTTAGGGTAAAGTCCAAAGACGTTCCTGTCGTTCCGCTTGTGTGGTGGGTAAATACCGATCCTGCAAACACTGTGGAATGGAGTTCTGCATTTTTCGTGCGAATAACGTCCCTTTCCAGCAAAGGGAGGCTTCTCAGATCGGCAATGGACTGCAAATCATCGTGTCGGAACCCGACTTGATCAAAAAGGGACCGATAGTACGGCACATTCTCATACGCATAACGCAGGGTTTCCCTCAAATCTGAAACCTGCCGCTTGTCTCTTTCCACGCGGGATAAGCCTTCGTTTTCCCGCAGCAAGCGCATTTGATCTTGAAAAGCCTTTCCAAAACGCCGATTACGAACCTTCAATGAATACAACGCGGCAAATATCTCCCGCATAAATTTTGGAAGGCGATAATAAAGGTTGAGCAAATTCCGGTTGTTATACGATAAATTCATGGCTCATCTCCTGATAGTCAAACATGTGGGTCAACCGCGGGGTCGCCGCGCAACACCCGGCTATAGACTCTGTCCATCTGCATCATGGAATCATCCGGCATGAAATCCGCTTTGATCCTCGCCTGGTTGGCAGCCGCCATGACACGCCTCAATGGCTCGTCGCTAAGCAGGCGATCCAAACTTGAGGCAAGTGCACGAATATCTCCGGGTTCGACGAGAAACCCGTTCTCGCCGTCTTTTACAATTTCGGGAATCGCGCCCACCGGGGTGGTCACAACAGGCAATCCTAACGACATGGCCTCCAACAAGGAAAAGGGAAGATTTTCGCCATAGGATGGTAAAACATAAATCATGGCGTTTTGAAACAAGCTCACTTTTTCTTTCCCGGTCACAACGCCTACGAAGGCAACCTTTTTATCAAGCTGTTTGTCACGGCACAGTTCATCAATGCGAAGTTTTTCGCCCCGGCTTTCCTCTGACCCGGCAAAGACGATACGGGCATCGGGATGCTTCTCGAAAATCCAAGGTGCGGCTTGCAAAATATCGAATACGCCCTTCCGTTTACCCAAGCTGCCAAGAAAAAGTATATCTTTTTTGCCATTGGCAGCCGCAGATCGTCCCGCCTCCAATGCTTCAGCAAACTGGCGATCCACCGGGTTCGAGGCGATTTCAATCCGCAAATCGCCGCTTACTTCCGCAAGTAAAAATTGGCGCCATTTTTCAGACAGGGCAACCACAATATCGGACGAGGCAAAGACGAGCCCAATCCATTTCTTCGTCCACGGCTTGCAAGAAGCGTAATACTTATCGAACATGCCGCCATGCAAATGCGCCACCGTTCCCACACCGAAGATTTTTCCGAGCAAAATAAAAATTGCAGCCTTCCAAAACGCCAGCCCCGACGTCACCTGTACGTGAATCAAACTCGGCTTCTCTCGCAGGTTAACAACGAGGAATTGAAAGACCTGCCGTACAAGATAATTTATATTCATCAGCGAGAGACGGTTTTCCAACCCCAAATCCTGCATGGATCTGGTCGTATCCAATCGAAGGATGCGATATTTTTCAGCGATGACGGGAGAGGTAGCGAGAATTTCGATAAATGTAGCCACGCCTCCAACCTGACCCAGGCCGGGTCCCACAACCAATACGGTCTCTTTCGCTGTATGAGCCGTCCGCTTCACGCCGCACCGCCAGCAGCATAAGCCTTGCGCGCCAAGTCGATCATCGTAATGGATTGCATCGTGCCCTTTTTTATCTCACCGGCAACTTGGCCGAGAAGGAATCGTAACTTCTCAAAATCCCTGTCCGTTTTGAACTCTTCAGGATGCGCCCAAATGTGAACGATTTTGCCTTCCCGCGCGGCCCGTTTTACAGCTTGGATCATCGGGCGGATGCGAAGGCTTGCAAGACCGACCGCATCGAGCACCGCCTCCACCCGGCGATTCATGCCAAATAACCAGCGTGAGGCGGGAAGGTTGATCAACCCGCTTTCGTCAAGAATAGGATCATATACTAGCGGAGTCCGCGTTTGAAAGATCAAATCGAATACGTTCATGGCTTTTCGAAGAAGTGTAAAACGCGACCCTTCCGGATGTAATTCATCTCCGCGGTAGCAAATATACCCGGCATCCTTGAAGGATTTCAAGTGCCCCGCCCGGTTGCGCGGAAATGCCACAGAATATGGCGTAATGTTCTTTCGCGCAGCAAGCCGCTGCCATTCTGAGATCTCCGTTTTTGCCTCTTCTTCAGTCATTATGCGCTCATCAAAGACTTTGTGAGTGTAACCGTGAAAGCCGATTTCATGCCTCGCGCCTCGCCCTCGCAGCAGGTCAATGACATCCGCGCCGTACCAAAGTTGGTTACCGGTATCGTAGATATGTTCGAAACTGGAGTATTTTCCCTTCCATTCCAAGACGGGACAAATTTCGCATTTTTCGCAGGAGGCGTAAAACATATGTCCCACCACTGCCCAAGTGGCTGAAATATCGAACTCGTCGAAAATATCCAACAGACGGCGGATGGCTTTGCGTTCCCAAACGCCATCCTCGGAAAATCTGCCTAAAAGATATTGATCGAAATATCCCCAAGCAAGTTCCGTATCGAGCGAAAAAAGAAAATAACCCTTATTATCCATCTTTAATTCTCTCAAGACTTGTGATTCCAAGGGCTGTAAGTCCATTCTCCAGTGCCGTTCTCAGCTTACGAGCAGACTCGCTCCATGTCCAAGCAGAAGAGGCAAGAGCAGCGCGTCTGCCCATCTCGTTCAACTCGCCTGATTTCTTCCATACCTTGCGAAGAGCCGCTAATAAATTATCCTCGTCCGAGCCTTCCATCCAAATCACATAATCGCCATTGCCGATGACATCGGTGTGACAGGCGATCCGAGTTGCAAGAATTGGCAATCCAGATGCCATGTATTCAAAAAGTTTGATAGGGCTGCTAACTTGAAATTTTTCTTCATCCGGGAAGGGAAGCACACCGATATGAGCCCTGCTCAACACGCCGGGAACCTGAGCATGATCCACGCGTGGCAATACACGCACACAACCATTCGTTTCACTGGCATATTTTTCAAGTTCTTCTTTTTGGTTGCCATCTCCCACCAGAGAAAGAACCATTGACATGCCTTCAGTGTTTGCCTTCACTACAGCACTACTCAAGTTCATAAGGTTACGCTCGTAGTTCAATATCCCTACATATATCAATTGGACTGTCTTATCACCATCTGGCCAGGTTCTCGAGGATCGTGCTGGGTGGAATAATTCTGCGTCCACGCCGGAAGGCCAAACGCCCCAAAGTTTTTCACAAGGAATCCCGACGTATTCCGCCATGCGGGGAGTAATGGCTAGACGGCCATCCACCCAAAAATTCACACTTTTTTCTATGAAAGAGTGATAGTTGCGACGGATGGTATCTTTCCATCGTCCGCGAGATGCAGGAGCCATATCCACCGTCCGGGTATCCATTACGAGGGCAGGCAGATGGCGTTTCTGAAGGCGCAACAATATTGCCAGCGGAAGCATCCAAGGGGCGGACATGGAATGGAAAAGGACAACATCAACTGAATTCAGTCGGCTATAAATGAAAGAAAGGGCACGAATGTGAAAAACAAGCTGACGCAGGAGGTAGATCTCGGGTCTGTGTATACAGTAAAGTTGAACACCCTTCAACATCTTTGTTTTACCGTCCCCCACGACAATTAGAGTCACTTCCCAACCGGAACGATTCAATTCCCTGCTGGTATCGAGCATTGTTGCCGAGTCCAGGCTTTTTTCAGGATTGCCGGGCGCCACCCATAACAATTTATGAATTGGGCTGTTCATTACGCTATTGTCCTCAAGTTTCGATTGCAAGTTGTATCATAGAGTTGGATGTGTTTTTGCGCGATTAGATCCCAGTCATAACGTTCCACCACCAACTCGCGCGCCCGACGAGTTATCTCCACCCATTGTCGTTTGTTCTTAAGAAGATTAAGGATATGCTCGGCAAACAATCCAGGTGTGTCCGCAATGAAGAGATGCTCGCCGTTTCTGACGTCAAGCCCCTCGCAGCCGATGGCAGTAGTTACCACAGGTCGTCCAAGCGCCATCGCTTCAAGGATTTTGAGGCGCGTACCCCCTCCGGCCCGCAATGGGACAACACAAATGATACTATCTTTATAATACGGGAGCAGATCATCAACCCGCCCAGTAACATGGACTCCATTTCCGACAAAGCGTGTCACTTCTGAAGTTGGATCTTTGCCTACAATCCAAAATTCGATTTTTGGATAATGCCCTTTGATGATCGGATAGATCTTGCGGCAAAAATTTGTTACAGCGTCAATGTTGGGACGATAAGCCATATTCCCGACAAAAATCAAGCGGTTCGTGGTCTCAGGAAAAGGCAGGGGAGCGTACCGCTGCGTATCCACGCCGTTCGGTAAAACGGTTATTTTCAATCCAGGATTGGACGCCAACAACAAATCCTTGTCGGATTGGGACATGGTGATGCAATGGGTAAATCGCTGAGCCTGGAAAGGTTCCCAATCACGCATCATGCGGCTGTGAAGCCAGGTCCGTAATTTTCGAGCACGCCTTGGTTCTACCTGGCTCATCTTCTCGTGCTTGATAAAGTTCACATCGTGAAAGGTCAGAAAGGTCTTTGCGCGAACCGCCTCGGGCAGATAATCCAGGTAAAAACTCATGTGCGAGTCTTCGATCTGGATGACGTCAAAATCGACACGGGAAATCATATCCAAAATTTTATCCACGAATTGCTTCGACTCATAGGCTATCAAGGTGGGCGGAATGCCCTTGAAAAAATAGCGCGCTACCTGTAGCGGATTTGTCAGCGCAGCCTGACGCGAAATGGGAACTGTAACAACCTCGCGGCAAATATCACGCAAGTGTTCAATATCGGCTGGATCTTCTTGACCGGTGGTAAACGCGGCAAGCCAAACGTCATGCTCCCCGGCTATCCGGTAAAGAAGGTTATACACCCGCAATGGAAAGCCGGAATTTGGCGGGTAGGGAAGGTTGTTAGAAATTAGCAAAATGCGCATATTGGGTTTGTGGGCAAGCCGTCGAATATGAATTTACATCAGTTCAGCCACATAGAGAGATCTTCGTTTATCAGATCCTGAAGAAGCAAGATATCATCTTTGAAAAACACCGATAACTCAGCTCGGAGTTCGGGAGCAAGTTCCGGCGGTTTCGCCAATAGCTGTCGCCGCGTCTGGGCAACGAATCTTTCGCGCAATCCCTTCGGCGCCAAAAACTTGAGTCCCGAAAGAGCGGGAAAAATCTTTTGGAGAAAAAATCTGCCAGCCTTGCTGCGTGGCAAGCCACCGCCTTCGTTGAAACGGACGTCGAGATTTGAGGGAACGAACAAAGAATCGACGTTCAAGAAACCATACAGTTTCCTCACCAAACCCTCCCGGTCGGTGGAAAGGCGGTCGAACAATAACACGCATATCTGCGAAGGGTCGAACATGGCATAATATTTCTTCAAAAGTTGATAATACAAACTGCCCGCCACAAAGCGTCGGCGGCTGGTGCCGTCTGAAAGAACTTTAGTCACTTTGATCGCCTCGGTAAAATCGGTTATTTTTTCATTACCTTGACGGTATTCCATCTGCCATTGAGAGTACGCTCGGTCGACAGGGTGGCGCAGGATGGCAATCAACTTGACACCAGGCAAATAATGTTTAATTCGCCCGGGTGCTTCCAAACTAACAAGGTAGGTGGGAGAAACTTCGCCAATGGCAATCTCATCCCGAGCTCCGGCGAAAAGCCTTTTATAATCTTCGAAATTCGTCACCACACCCTCTGCCCAGCGGCCGCCGCTCATTTTCTTCCCTTCGAAAGCAAAGAAACTCGGTTCATTGGCGGGGCACATAAAAACCTGCGGATGTGCTTCCAAATAGTGATACAAGGAATTCGTTCCTGACTTGAACGCTCCGATTACCAAAAAATTGGGGAGGATATCTGTTTTCCTGTCGTTCATCCTGTTTTTGTTATCCATTTCTCCAAAGTTTAGTTTGGCGAAAACATACCAGAAAAAATCCGTGCCAGTTTCTCTGCAAGTGCCTTGCGATCATATTCCTCGATGCCGGATGGGGAGATCTTTACGGGTTTGCCCTGCTCATATTGGTCGAACATAGTTTGAATCGCGCGTTCGATTCCATCCACATCGTCCGGAGCAACCGTTACACCCAACTTTCTGGCTTCGAGCAGTTCCTGCCCGGCGCCGTTGCAACTTAGGAGGAGAATAGGCGCATTCCCTACCGCCCAATATTCATATATCTTTCCGGGGATCAACGTGGCAAAGTCTTCGTAATTCATCGCCATCAAAAGATCCGCCGATTTCATCAGCCGGAGAACGTCGGCGTGCTTTAGGTGCCCGTGCTCTTTAATCACATTGGCAAGCCCCATTTTCTTTGCCATTTCGCGGTGATTGACCGTAAAATCGCCTGCAAATTCGAGCGAAATGCGATCTGCCAGCCGCGGTTGTTTCTCTAGTACATGGCATATAGCCTCAAAAAAACCGCGGGGATTTCTTGCCCAAAGCTTCGAGTCGTTCAATGAACCAGCATGAACGATGCGAAATTTCGGATTCACCGGCGCTTCCATCGCTTGTACAACTTCGAAATCCTTCAAGTCACAGCCGTTTGGAATGAAGATAAATTTCTCGGTCGGCTGGGAGGGATAACGCGCGACAAACGCTTTTCGGCTCCATTCCGTTACCAGGATCACCTTATCCGCGAGGCTCACAACCCAGCGTTCCATAAGACTTTCGATGGCGCGAATCGGGTACGGTTTCGAGAAATACCAAGGTGTTTCGATCCAATCGTCGCGGAAGTCGAGAACAAGCCGCTTGCCGGTCAAAACTCGCAGACAGGCGCCGATCAGCGCGTCGGAAAATGGCGGGCATGTGGCAAAGATGAGATCAATCCTGTCTTTTTTAATAATTCTCCGTCCAGCGCGAACAGCAAACGGAAGCCAGGTCAACTGTCGGTCCGGCAGAAGCGAGCGGAACATCCAGCGGCGTGCACTTCCCAATATTTTAGCGACAAGCCCGGCAATCCGGTTCCTCTTTCCAAATCTTCTTTCTTTTTCCAAATACTCAACCGACGGTTCGCCGGGATAGGTACGATGAATGGCCACGCCCTCGGGAATCTCGGAAAGCAGCGCCTCGCTACCCACCCGCCGCAGGGTCTCATATTCTTTATCTTCATCCACAGTTAGAACGGAAGGCAACCACCCCAATGAAGGCAGGTATTTGATGAATTTCGCAGCGCGTATGGAATAGCCCACTGGAAAGAACGGCGGAAAAGCGCGGCTGATTATCAGAACTTTTTTCATCGCATCTTCACGCTGGTTCTGCATTGGATTCTCCTTTGCCAGCCACACCGACAGGGGTAAAGTCGAAGCGCCAGTGAAATTCAGTGTCGGTCCCGGTCAATTCGCCTTCCCAGACGGCATATACTTGCGTGTTAGGCAATTTCACTCCATAATTATATGAAAACCAGGCGTTCTTTATTACGAGCCGCACTCCCCTATCAGGAGCCAAGATCGTACCAATCGGCATCGAATTCTTAACAATGGAGAAATTATTTTCTTTCGGCACGACTTCCAATCCGGGTGCGAAATGAAAGAACCATTCAAGACGATGTACACCTCTTTCCTTGCAGTTGGCCTTATCCATCAATTCCCAAACCCGTAGTTGGGGGTGGGAAATTCTCCGGCTCAGTTTCACGCCGCTGACAGGAATCATACTGCCGGATACGGTGTTACCATCCCAACTGTCGCATTTCGCATCGATGACGCGCGTCCAGCCAAAAAATCGTTTTGGGTCGCCTTGTTGAACACCATCCACCATCACCGTATTGTGGGAATGGGTCAGGCGGAAATGACCACGCCATTCCCCGGAATACATGTAAGTTCCAGAATCGACAAGCAAGGGTTCGCCGCTAATCCATAGCACAAGGCTGAGCATGTCGCAATGGGCATGAGCGCTATATCCCGCGCCGCCCAAACCAAAGGGTCCACAGCGGAAATATGCCACATCGGTATCGCGAGACCACGAGTCGCGGATGATATACATGCCGCCATGCGGAAAATGCCCCGAAGCGGCCATAGGCGCGCGTGCATGGAGGGAGTCCCACTCATTAGAAGCGTTTGGTCCGAGAATCCATAACGTTTCAGGGTCGAGGTTTTGCGCGACATATTTCATATCTGCCCTGTTGAATAACAAAGCGCCAGTCGAAAGAAGCGGGCGGACATCCCAAAAGTCTTTTTCGAGTCCCAGCCCCAACGCTTTGCCATAATCTGAGTCGCCCCAAGCGGGGACCGTGCCGGCGGGGGTTATGCTGAACAATAAATAATCGAACATTTTTTCCAGCACAGGAGCGAGATCGAACTGAATAGGCAAGGAGTCTCTTTTAGTACGAATAAATACCAGCAATAATAATTCAAGCACAAAGCGGTGGTACCCAATGGCCTGCTCCTTGTGCATCCCATCTTCGTGCATTTGTTCCCCTGCTTGCTGAAGAATGAAATGCAAAGCAGTCTCCTGCCAGGTTTGTGAGTTGCCAAATTCAGGGAAGGATGATGCCACCAGAAAAAGGCCGGACAATTCGGCAATCAGATGATTGTTTGGCACGTCTTTTTTGGTGCGCGTGTTCTGCAAATATCCGCTTAGAAAATCGGTCTGCTGCCAAAGGCTTTTAATAAAAGCGGACCCACATCTTTCCATAAATACGGGAGACGCGCGGAAAAATTGAAATGCTGCCGTCCATGCCAGCAGGCGGATGGATACCTCAAGTGGATAGTACCAGTTCATCCCATGCTGCAGCGGATTTTTCTCGACCCAGCTTTCCACTAGTCCGCAGAATGCGTCAATGTACCGCCGCTCGTTGGTAAGCCAATAGGCGATTCCAAGAGTAATTAAAAAATGATGCCTGTTGAGTTCCCAATAGACGATGAGGTCCGCGGGGCGACGGGCAGAATAGAGATATGAAGAGTACCGACTGCGATGCCAAAAAGGCCAGCGGAATCCCGTTACAGGGTCGGTATGCCAATCCACGCCCTGTGGGAAGTGGTATACCCGGCCAAGGAGGTGAATTTCATTTCTACAAATTGCGTCGGCAGTTGAAATCACATCGGCAACGTATTCAGGATTTTTTTCCTTGAAGAGGGCAACGGATGCAACGTGCGCGTCGTGGGGAAAGATAAAGGAGCTACCAGACCGGCTTGCAAGATGGCGCAGTAGTGATTGAACAGAGTCCCATTTTCCCGCCGTCTTCGAAAGGAATTCAATATCACCCAATGAACGCCTGGAGCGTATTCCCCACCAAATGGATTGCGACCCAACCCGGGTCTTGTGTCGAAGCGAATGGAAGGCATTCGATAAAACGCCTCCAATCCCAATCTCTGTCATTCGTCTCAGGTAGTAAGAAGGAGATTTCATTTTTCCACCCGAATCAATTTCAGCAATAACTGCTTTGCCATACCTTTTTCTTCGGCTGTGATTTCACCTAACGCCCAAAGCGTGGCGGTGTAAACGGATGCGCCTAAGATTATTTTGCCCAAGGTCGGGATCAATTCGGAATTCCCAGCATCCAATGCATTTGCCCCATAGACTGTCGCCCCCATTAGTAACGCGGCTCCTCCAACCCGGAACAAGGTTCCAACCGGTAATCTCCACGTCAGGTATTTGCGCGAAGCATAAGCTTGCAAAACCAGTAAAAGGGAATATCCTATCAGGGTTGTGACAGCCGCGACAACGTAACCATAAACTGGCACAAGCAAGATGTTAAGCCCGATATTAAGTGCCCCGGCCAGTAATTGGTTCACGGCAAATCGGAAGGTTTTATTATTGAGGATAAGACCCCAACAAGCAATGCGAGAAAGTCCCCAGGCAAATGTGGAGAATGCGACAAAACCGACGATACGATATCCTTCATGGTAAGCTTCGCCTGTCAGCAGCGTAATGAAAGGCAAGGCAAGGCAAGTTAGTCCCACCGTAACCGGCAGGCAAATAATTAGAAACAAACGAGTAAGACGGGTGATCAAGCGTTCCGTATTTTCGCGCCCCTGAGCCTCCCATGAATTAGCCACCGCGGGTCCGAGGCTCATTAAAAAAAGAGTAACTGCCAAGTTGATCGTGCGGTCGGAAATATTATACACAGCGGAATATAACCCAACCTCGATACCCGGCCGGAAAAATTCAATCACGAAACGGTCCGAAAGCCGAAGCCCCCAGAAAGCGGTATTTCCAAACGCAAGCGGCCAGGCGAAAGACCATATCGCCGCCATAGAAGAAGAATCTAGAAGGTTCGGGCTAACCTGCACTCCCTGCATGGTTGCTCGAATCAACAGGGGAATCGCAAGAATCTGCACAAGGACCGTTCCATACATCAACCCCTCAATGCGCAGACCAAAGGCGAGCACAAATATCAACCCCAAAATAAGTCCGCCGTAATAGTTGGTAAGATTAAGTTTTGTAAAAAGCCCGCTCTTTTGTTGTACTCGCAAGACCTCCATAAATATGGTATAGAAACTGTTGACAGCAAAAATAAGAATACTGATCCACAATAGAGGAAAAAGCACGCTGTCGATCTGTCCGTGAAACAAGACAAGTCCCGCTGCCGAAAGCATGCTCATGCTCCCGGCTACCGCTGCGGTCATGGCAAGGACATTGGAAAAGAATCCATTGAGGTTGTCTTTTACCTTATACGCAGGAAAAAAACGCAAGGCAGCGGTGCCAATTCCCGACATGGCAATGGCAAAAAGAAAATCCGTCGCTCCTAATGCCAATGCCCAATCACCATATTCATCAGGAAGAAAAATACGGGTCAGAATAGGAGTCGTAATCAATCCGGTCAGTGCAGGCAACACTTTGGTCGGCAGGTAAATCAGCATATCCCGGAGAAAAGATTTGATCATTTATTATTAAACCTGTGATTATTCATCGATTTGCTATAAAGATTGATTTCGTCTCATCATGACGACTTTATAGCGCAGAAGGGCGGTTTTCGTAATTACTGCCAAAAGTCTCGAGATGTTCCAGTTTGACAGGTAATCGCTGGTCGAGTAATCCAAGCTTTCCACGCCCGCCTCGTGGTATTTCTTTCACAAAATCGGTCTTTATTTTGAATTCCCGCGCGTCCAGTTTTGTGTAAATATCGGCAATCAATTCTTTTTCCACTTCCTGTCGTGAATATCCCGGAGCAAGGATAAGGCAGACAATCAATTCACCCGGAGTTTCCTGGATGAATTTAATTTCTCTGAGTTTGGTCACTACGCCTCCATGAATACTGGCATAGACCGGTGAAAGAGGAACAATGTAACCACTCTTCGAGAAAATTAGTTCGCCCAACCTGCCCTTGAAATCCGTCACAAGAGTCGATTGCCGGCCACAATAACACGGCTCATCCTCAAACTCAGCGACATCCTCGGTTGCATATCGTATCAAGGGCATACAAAATGTATCGAAACCAGTTCCCACCACACGCCCTGGAATTCCAGGTCGGGAGATGGGGTTATTTTCCTGGTCAAGAAGTTGAAAGACTCCATATTCCATGCCGACATGATATCCTCGGTGTTTTTCACAATCGACGGCATCCGTAGTTTTTTCAGTCATGCCATACCTACAATATACCGGACATTCAAATGTCTCGGTAATGAATTTGCGCTGGTGAGGCAGGATGGTCTGCGATCCTAAAAAGATCGCCCTGATCGTTACATTTTTAATTGCGTTCCGCTTCATGAACCGAGAGAAAATTTCCATTGAGGAGGAGTCGCCATGAACAAATTTTGGTTTGAACCCCTCGATCAATTTCTGATACAGAAACATATTCTCTTCCGTCATTTCATAGGACGATAAAAAAAGCGCGTTATTTTGAAGGTTATATGAATGCAGGCAGGGTTTGCCATCGGATCCCTCTTCTGGAGGCGCATTGCCGCGCAAGACCAGGTACGGGTCTCCAAATTTCCAGCCAGCCCAGCGTCTTTGCCTGTATACATAGGCCAATTCGTGCAAATAAGAAGTTTCCTTATCCTGATATACGCCTAGGGGAACTCCGGTGGATCCGCTCGTCGTGCGGTAGGCGAGTGTTGAGCGGTCAACATTCCGCGCTACCAAATCTTCAAGATTTTTTCGTACGTCGTCTTTGGTCAAGATTGGTAGTTTTTGCAAGTCGGAAAGAGTCTTAATATCCCCGGGTCTGAGGTGATGCTGATCAAAAGTACGTTTGTAATAAGGGACATTCTCATACGCTTGATGAACCAGCGCGGTCAGTCGCTCGATTTGATATTCTTCAAATTGTTGTTCGGTCCACCATTGGGTCTGCTCCAGCCAATCCAAATATCGGATGAACTCGGGATGATCCCAAAGAGGATGCTTCGAAAATGCAAACTTAATCCACCGAAACCCCTTTTGAGCCTGGAACGGTAATTTTTGGCGAAATTTTCGGATTTTATTTGCGATATCAATCATTTTATCTCTTATACGATTATTTTAATTCGCATTTTCCGTCGCGAGCGATTCGAAAGCCGGCAAATAAAACCGATAAATGACCTCGTTGATCCCGAACATCATGCCCAGCAGCGGTGTCCAACGCCATTGCATGAATGTGGAATTGGCTACGGCGGAGATCAGGATTGCCAGATAAACAAGCAGGTTTCCCATGACGACTGCTCTCATTTGGTCGTGATATATGATACGCCAAAACTTAAATCCCCGATACATGAACAACCCAGTTAACCATACAAAACTAAAATAGCCAAGGATTCCGGATTGAATCAGAATCCGTAAATGCCCGTTATGAATAAAACTGCTTCCACTTGTTATTGTGCCATCCGCATTCCTGTAATCCAGGCGATAATCCAACGGGCGATAGGGGGTCCCCATTCCCAATCCGATCAGAGGATGCTCGGAAATAGCAACATAGGCATATTGATTTTCGATAATTCGCCAATTTAATGAACTATCGGCGCCTTGAAATGTATCCACTTCACCCAAAGTGGCAAAGCGATCCATGGAAGCGTACACTAAACGTGCTGCCCGCGATTCAGGATCGACAAACACAAGCAACAAGATAATTGTCCCAATGAATATTAAAGACAACACACCGGAAAAAAACCGGCTGCGTTCGTCGCCTTTCAACATGACCATCCAAAGGACGATGACCCCTGTTATTGCACCCCAATAACTGCGAAGAAATGTCAATACTAGTGCAAGTCCAAATATTAGCAATAGAAACAGATAATACGCTACCCGCAATTGCGGTTTATCTTCCGCAAGAAGGCAAACTATCACCATAAACGAGACCATAATTGTAGACCAGCCCGGGGGAAGTATTCGAGTAATATCATCAAAGGTAGTATCTTGGGTGACCAGCGCTTCCACACGCCCAGGTAAAATCTGGATCGAACTTCCCAAAATAAACTGTGCCACCATGGCCAACGAAACCACAACTGCTATCAATAATATGCAGGTCAGTAATAATTTTAATTGATGCGTCTCGCGCACAAGTTGAGTAACAATAAAGAATGTCAAGTAATATGAAAACACACGAATGGATCTTCTTGCCAATTCGGGTTCCACTGACAATTGAAAAATGGCTATCAATGTGGATACTATCGTAACCCCAATGAAGATCAGGAGTGGGACATCGAGCGGTGTTCTAAAAGGGGCAAATTTCCTCTCCACCAAGTAACGAATTACCGTCAACCCAAGCATCCCAAACAGGAGGATATCAGAAAGGTGGATGCTAATACCAAATGAAATTCTCGGCATTTGGTCTTCA
The DNA here is from genome assembly GCA_015075725.1 of Anaerolineales bacterium. Taxonomy (NCBI): domain Bacteria; kingdom Bacillati; phylum Chloroflexota; class Anaerolineae; order Anaerolineales; species Anaerolineales bacterium. Next base: position 212,839 of record JABTTV010000001.1, read on the forward strand.
AACAGGATACTGGACGTTAAAATTAAAATCCCAACCAATGCAATTTCAGGCCGTTTAAGCACGATAAATAACAGCAGGAACACCACCAACAGACCAAATACAACTGTAGGAGTAAATTCCAGAGATCCATATCCTATGGCAAGCCCAATAAGAATGGCAGCCAATAATTGCATTATGACTTGCATAGATGGAACATATTGGGAAATTTTTTGTCCAAACATCCGATTCGCTTTCGTTGGGGCAGTTACAACAAGTATCCAAATCTAGCCATTTATGATGATCAAATTGACCAAAGGGCACACAGGGAGCACAAATTCATTCTGGTTTTCGACTCTGTATTAGGTTGAGGTTTCAAGGTAACCTTCAATGAGAGTTCGAACAGAAAATTCATGGCAGCATTCAGGATAAATCATTAATACCCTTAGTCTTGAGTCTTTCAACCTGTTTAGCAACAGCTGTCAATATTTTTTCGCGCTCTTCATTATTAAAATTGATTTCATTTGTTTCACGTGGCTCGAACGGAACACCATCACGAATACCAAGAAAATCAAAAATCCGCCTTGATTCATTTACCGAGTCGTTTATCAACCGACCAAATTGAACAACATAAATATTCGGAGCAAAGTAATTTTCTAGAACCAGTTCGGCGCACATATTCCAATCTTCGATATATTCATCCAGTGTAAATCGACGCCGTTGAGGTTCGGTCAAAGATTCGCCCCATGTTCGCCGAGACATAGACCAGATGGTCGCTAAGGGGTCCCGAATTGCAAAAAGGATTTTTGCGCCAGGAATGATTTTTCCAACATTAATTATGAATTTTTCATAGTCGCGCATTGGAAAAGCAATGGGCTCCAACGGCTCTTTATCTACTATTAGACGCTTCCCCACGCTCAGGCGCGAATCGATGTAATATTCAAATACCAATTTCCGCGCCAATGCTTCGATTCGCCAGATCTCCTTTTCAAGGTTTTGGAATCGACAAGCTTCTTCCAAAAAACGATGAGCGCTGATTAGAATACGCGATTCTGGAAAGGCGGAAATCTGTCTTTGCATACCCAGCCATCTCACCAATGCTGAAGTACCTGATCGAGGGGATCCGGTAATCAGACAGAATTCACGAGGAAACAATCCAATTTTTTTCTGGAGATTTAGTGCTACGGACCTCGCATACTGACGGGTATTAACTAATGGGTTTCTCATAATTGATTTGGACGCACATTGCGATCTTGATTTTCTTCTCTCCAAGACATCGCCACTGCGGAGGGAGAGGATGTTGCTTACGATTTAATCCTCTCTAAATCATCCTGGTAAGTTGGAAGATCAAACCAGTTTTCCCAAAGGTTTTTTTTCACAAATTGGAAAACATCGTTGATGGCTTACCACTAAGTCGAATAATCCATCCTCGAACCATGGATTAAGGAAAATCCTACACTGATTTGACTTCGAGGGATCTGATCACTGAAACAACCGTCGAAACCTGCTCCTCAGTCAGTTCCGGATACATCGGAAGGGATAATATTTCCCCTACCAGTTTTTCAGTAACAGGGCAGGAGAATTTGGATTTTCCGTTATTCAAATAGTATGGCTGGAGATGGACTGGAGTTGGGTAATGTACCGCTGTGCCAATTCCGCGATCTTTCAATACTTCCTGCAACGAATCGCGATTTTTGACTCGAATCACATAGAGGTGGTATACATGCTGATATCCTGGTAAATCGGCAGGTTTTCCCACAGAGATATCCTCAAATAACGAATTGTAGACTGCAGCGAGTTTCCGGCGCGATGCGATCCATTCATCAAGGTATCTCAACTTTATTCTCAGGATGGCGGCTTGAAGATTGTCGAGGCGATGATTAAACGGATGTTCCTCATGAACATTTTTTACTCGCTGTCCACAATTGCGCAAAGCACGAATTTTTTCAGCAACCTTTGCATCGTTCGTCGTTACCATCCCCGCATCGCCACAGGCGCCAAGATTTTTGGTAGGGTAAAAGCTGAACCCAGCGGCGTTTCCGAGTCCGCCAACGCGATTCCCTTTATACATCGCACCATGGGCCTGGCATGCATCCTCAACCACAACCAGGTTATATTTTTCAGCAATTCCTAATACAACATTCATATCCGCTGGCAGGCCGTAAAGATGAACGGGAAGTATAGCTTTAGTTCGAGGGGTAATTGCTTCCTCAATCTTATCAACGTCAATGGTCAAGGTCTCAGGATTTACATCCACGAAAACAGGCGTTGCTCCCGCAAACGTGATGGCAGCCGCGGTCGCTGTAAAGGTATGAGCCGGCAAAATCACTTCATGTCCGGTCCCAACCCCAAGCGCCCGAAGGCTCAACTCAAGAGCGGAGAGTCCGTTATCCACACCTATTGCGTACTTCACTCCGCAGTATGCTGCAAATTCTTCTTCGAACTTAGCCACATCCTGCCCGAGGATAAAATCGCCCCGGTCCAATACACTTAAGATAGTGCTGGAGATCTCATTACGGAGATGTTTATGTTGAATGGATAAGTCGATCAATGGAATGGAATTCATCGTTCCTCGCTTTTCGTTTTCTTGATTACACGTGCAGGATTTCCCGCCACGACTGTTCCGGCAGGGACATCTCGCGTAACAACGCTTCCAGCCCCTACCATTGCCCCCTCTCCAATGGTAACACCACACATGATAGTGGCATTACTTCCTATCGAAACACGATTTTGCACCAATGTCGCTATACATTCCCAGTCGGTTTCGGTCTGCAACTCGCCTGTATCGGTTGTTGATCGCGGATATTTATCGTTAATAAACATTACACCATGCCCGATAAATACCTCGTCCGCTATAGTCACACCTTCACAGATAAAGGAATGACTGGAGATCTTCACACGTTTTCCAATTTTGGCACCCTTTTGAATCTCGACAAATGTACCTATGCGACTGTCATCTCCAATTTCGCAACCATAAAGATTGACAAATGCATATATCTTAACGTCACGTCCAAGTTTTACATCTGACGCAATGCGGGCATATTCCGGGGCTCCCATGCAAAGGTCTCCTTGTTCGAATGATTCTTAAGCGAATTTTCCGCAGCTTCTATGATTTTCACAACCTTCAGACCATTGTAACCATCGCTATCCGGCCGGGTATTATTATTGATGCTATCAAGAAAATGCTGGCATTCCTGCCGCAATGGCTCAGCAGCACGAACTTTAGGTATGAGAATATCGCCAGATCGATAGTTATAGTGAAATTCCCCATAACCATCAGTATATTCAGGGGTATCCACACCTTTATCATAGATCTTAAGTTTTTGTTCATTCTCAATATCGTTGAACACGATCATCTTCTTGCTACCAACGACGGTAATGCGACGTACTTTACAGGGGTCTAGCCACGAGACATGAATGTGGGCAGGGACTTGATTTGGAAATTTCAGGTTTATGTATGCAACGTCAAATACATTATCCAAAACACATGACGTCCCATATGCGCTTATCGATACAGGGTCTTGACCGAGAAGATACAACATAATGGAAATATCATGCGGGGCGAGATCCCAAAGAACATTGGATTCGCGCTGAAACAGACCTAGGTTCAACCTTGCCGTGTCGATATAGTAAATATCTCCAAGTTCCCCGCTGTCGATATATTTTTTCAAGGCGATGACCGCGGAGTTATATATAAATGTATGTCCAACCATCAATGTCAGCCCCCTGGTCTCAGCCAGTTGTATCAACTCTTCGGCCTGTTCGCTATTCTGCGTCATTGGTTTTTCGATCAGAACATGCAAACCGTTCTCCAGACATTTCTTTGCAACAGAGTAGTGCAGAATTGGCGGAACAGATACAATGACCGCATCCAAATCCATAGTGAACAATTCGTTATAATCCGTTGTCGTTCGAATCTCCGGGTAAAAGGAGCGTGCCCGTAGCAACCGATCTTCCCTTAGATCAGCGATCGCGATCAACTCGGCGGATGGCAGGTCAAAAAAGTTTCTTGCCAGGTTTGGCCCCCAATATCCATATCCGATAAGACCCACCTTGATAGTCTTCATAGCGTTTTCTCCTTTTACAAGCATTTATCCCGCCCCTTTGGTAGATAAAATCATAAAAGGGGTTTTAAACGCGATCTTGAAATCCTGCCAGAGTGATCGATTTTTGATATATTCCAAATCAAGTCTTACCTGTTCGTCGAAATCTGCTGTGCAACGTGCAGTCACCTGCTGAAGCCCGGAAATGCCAGGCTGTGCTTCCAACCGTTGCAAGTGCCAGGGCATGTAGACTTCCACTTCATATGGCAGAGCCGGACGGGGACCAATTAGACTCATATCACCGCGTAAAACGTTCCAAAATTGAGGAAGCTCATCAAGGCTGAATTTTCTGAGAAATCTGCCAGGCAAGATTATCCGTGGATCGTTCGTAAGTTTTCGAACCTGAGCTTTTTCACCCTGGATTTCCCTGATTTTTTGACGGTCATTTTGGATTAGAGCCTGTACATATGCTTTATGCACGGCTTCATTTACATTAACCTTCATGGTACGAAACTTATATAATGTGAAATTTTCCCGTTCCCAATGGTAAGTATTGCCACGGCGAACCCTTTTTGCTCCAACACGCACTTGTTTAAAGAAAACCGGGCCGGGGGAATACACATAGATCAGGATCGATATCAACGCCATAACAGGCGATAAGAGAATCAACAAACTTCCAGCAATCAGCATGTCTACAATGCGCTTGAAAAAATAGTAAGGAAAATGCCCATCACGCAGGAGTAATCCCAAACTTACTCCTGGTTTTCGAACCTGTTCTAATTCGAGTTGATTTTGCATCTTATTAATCCTTTCGACAAGCCTGGTTAATAGGAAAAATTCCGTGTATCAGCTTCATTAATAATCAACCCCAGCTGCTTGTCTGTAAACCGGGAGAGGAAGTCGCCAGCCGATTTGAGGGTATCGCGCCTGATATGAGCACAACGCGCGACCATGACAATTTCGTCAGCAGATGGCGCTATAGAAGCCATGTCTGCAAAATTAAGAGGAGGAACTTCCATCAACACATAATCAAATTTCTGCCTTAGGAACTTAATCATTAATCCAGCCGAGGTATCTTGAATGAAGAAAGGCTCGTCGGGTCGAGGGCCAAATGCGATAAAAGAGAGGTTCTTTTTTCCAGTCTTTTGGATTGCATCCTTCATTTCCGCTTTTCCAGTAACTAAATCCATCACCCCCTTATCATTCGAAAGGCCGAAGAAATTGTGCATGGAAGGATTTCGTCCATTCCCATCGACAATTACAACATTTCGCCCTTGCTCTGCAAGAGCAAAGCCGAGATGCGCAACAACCAGGGAAGTCCCCTGTCCGGATTCCGCACCGGCTAGTACAACCACACCTTGTTTCGTCCCTTGGCTTCCCAAATGCATATGCGCCGCTAACAAGCGAATAGCCTCTGCATACGCGGAAGTTTGACGGGTGGAAAACGATAATTGTTTACGGTTTGCATGAGGCAGTGTTGCAATTACAGGAATTTGAGGTACTAGAGCTTTGATATTTTCGACTTTATAAAGGCGTCTGTCTGTATTTTCGAAAATAAACGCAAGCATCACACCACCTAATAGCCCCGCCAACAATGCGATGGTGTAATTAAGGGAGGTTCTCGGTTGGGACGGAATCCTTGGCAAAGGTGCTTCCTCCACCAATGTCACTATGCCCTGTGCCAAGGTCTCACGCAATTGGGCTTCCTCGTATTCCCGCAACAGGATTTCATAGGTTCTTTGTTTTTCTTGTACGAGCGCATTCGTCGTCGTTAACTGATTTTCAATACTCGAAGGTTGGCCGGTGGCAGTGGGAGTGATTGCAGCAAGGGTAGCATACTGGCTACGAACTTTCTCCAATTCGATCCGCGCGTTTTTGACTTGTTCCGAAAGTATCGAAGAAGGAAGCACCCCATTTCCCGCAAATAGTTGGCTGTTCTTTTCGATCAATAACTCAACTAGGGTATTGCTCGTCAATTGCGCAATTTCGGGATCAGAGTCAGTTGTAGTAATTCTGACTAGTTCGGTATTGGAAACAACCGTTACTTCGATAAGAGGGAGAGGTCTCAGATCCAATCGATCCGCAAGCTCCAAAAGAACCGGGCGGCTTGTGGCTAACGCGACGAAAGTATTCATCAGTTGAGTGTTATAGTTATAGATTTGGGAATTTTGTGTAAGGCTTTGCGACAATGCGAGACGAATGACAGCCGTAGAGGTATAAAGAGGCGTTATCTGCCTCTGTCCAACTACGGTAACGATGAGGACAATTGCGGTGACTAACAAAATTATCCATTTTCGTCGCCAGAGTACGTTGAAATAGTGTTGAAGGTCCATATAGTAGTCTCATATCTATGGATAGCTGCGAATAACCTCTCAGTCATCCATATGACTTCCATATGGTAATGGTATAATTTTTTATAATTTTTTGATTTTCATTTGATTTTTATTAACCCCCGCTTAAGCCGTCTAGTTCCCTTCCCTCGGTTCGAACCAGTACCCCCTACCCCATTGGGTCTGGATATATCTGTGCCCGTGCTCCCCATCCTGGATTTTTTTCCTCAAATAAAACACATATAAGGCAGTGTTGGAAATACCCGATGGTGTCTGGTCACCCCATACTTCTCTCGCCAACTCACGCTTCGAGACGAGTTTCCCCTGCTGGCGGACCAAATATGCAAGCAGACTGTATTCTCGTGGTGTCAAGTCGACCACTTTGCCTTTAATCTTTACGGTCTGCGATGACAAATCAACCATCAAAATTGGATCTTCGTAGGCACGAACATACGGAATTGAGGATGAAGCTTTACGAGGTGCGGATCGACGAATTAAGGCGCGGACACGAGCTTCCAGTTCGTTTTTATTGAAGGGTTTCCTTACAAAGTCATCCACTCCTACGCTGAACCCGCGTAACATTTCCTTCTCATTTGAGTATGCTGTCAACATCAAGATGGGAACGCTGGACATTTCGCGGAGTCGAATACCGACTTCAAACCCATTCAAGTCCGGCATCATGACATCCAAGATCACAAGGTCGGGGTGCAACTCGTACGATCTTCGTAAACCATCCAAACCGGTAAAAGCTTGGTAGACTGTAAGGTCCATCGGGCTTAAGATGAGTTCCACAAGCCGCCCCACATCTGGGTCATCATCGATCAATAATACAACTTTTCCCAACAGATTCCTCCGAGAGAAATAATTCCGCGATGCGGTCGAATAATAACACAAACGAGGTTACCTGCCAAATCGAAGAAGTGATTGTGCCACAAACTATTGAGGGGCGATGGCCAAGTGTAGGAGTGTATGGGTTCGCCGGAATTTCCAGATCCTTATTCCGCCTTTTTGGAAAAATCAGTGACTTTATAAACTTAGCAGGAATGTTCTATAAATCAGTTACGAGAAATCCTAGTTCATTTACATTTTCCCCGATATGAAACAACGATTTGAAAACAAAGGTCGGATTTCTTTCGCATATTCGACTATTTGAACTATCCATTTACCAGGTCGTGAATCCATTTGCGCGACCGGATCCGCCATGCGCTGACGAAAACCTTTACGAGTTCCTCCAAAACCACCATTAGGTAAACGTAATAAACAGGTAGTTTCAGGACAAATGCGCCGGTATATGCAGCAGGCACACCAATAAGCCAGATCGAGCAGATTTCCATGATCAAGGCGAAGCGGGTATCGCCCCCCGCGCGCAATGCGCCAATGAAAGTGACAAAATTGAATATACGAACCCACAGCGCCAGACCCATTACCAGCATCAACATGCGGACGTTATACTCGCCGCTTGGGGAGAGATCATATAACCCAACGACAAGGCTTCGGATCAAGATGACAGCCAGGCCGACCATCCAGGCGGAAAGGACGCTGAGAATGACGACGCGCCGAACAGTTTCATAGGCGTCATCCATTTTTCCCGCACCGATGCGGTTGCCGACCATGACGGCGCAGGCATTGCCAAGCCCCATGAATACGACAAAGGCAAGTTCTTCTATCGTGGCGTTTATGTTGATCGCGGCGATGGAATCCGTACCGATATGGGCATAGATGGCGTTGTATGTGGTGATGCCGAGTGACCAGAACATTTCGTTGGCGAGGGCAGGCAGGGTCGTCTTGAGAACGCGGGCAAAGAAAGAAAGGTCGAAGGTGAAAAACGCAAGCGGGTTGGCGGCGAGGGGGGTCTTTTGAGTGTAGATAAGTACGATTAGGAGAATCAGTTCCAAGGTCCAGCCGGAGGCGGTGCCGATTGCGGCTCCGCGCACGCCGAGGGCGGGCAATCCACCTATCCCGAAGATCAGGAGGTATCCGAGGATCGTTTTGAATATCAAAGCCGAGATGGTGGCAATGACAGCCAGTTTCACAAGCTGGATGCTGCGCAATACGGCGATATACGAAGTGGCGATGGCGACGGGGATGTAGGAAAGCCCGACGATGCGGAGATAGGATGCACCGATCTCAATAACTTCAGCGTCGTTCGTATATAAACCAAGCACAAAGTGCGGGGCAAGGACCGCGGCAAGCGTAAAGAATATCCCGATTATCGAGGCGGCGAGAACGCTCATCCCCAGGACTTTGCGGATCGGTTCGACCTCCTGTTTCCCCCAAAATTGGGCGGTAAAGATCGCCATGCCACTGGTGAGACCGAAAAGCAACAGGATGAAAACGAAAAAGACCTGGTTGGAAAGTCCGAGGGCGGCGATGGACGTTTCACCCAACTGCCCCACCATGATGACATCGATCATGTTGAGCGATGCGTTGATCAATTGTTGGAATGATATGGGCAATGCAATCGTGAGCATCTCGCGCAGAAAGGCGCGGTCTTTGAGAAAGGAAAGGGACATGGGGATGGTTGAAGGTTATGGATCGAAGGTTTATATTGGCGGGATAAAAAAGTCGTTGAACGCAAACAGAACGTCCAACGACCGATCCTGGGTCACAAACGACTCAATTAATCCTCCGGTGCCTCGCGGACGATATAAAGCGGTCTTCCCTTCGCTTCATCGTAAAGTCGCCCGATGTATTCACCCAGGATGCCGAGCGAGATCAACTGTACGCCGCCGAGGAAAAGGACTGCGATAAGGGTTGTGGCCTGACCGAAGAACGCCTGGGAACCGGCAATACGCATGTAAACCACGATGGGGATGGCCAGGATGGCGAGGCCTGCCGAAATGAAACCGAAGAACGTCGCCACTTGCAGGGGTAAATAGGAAAATCCCGTGATTGCATTGACCGCAAGTTTGAGCATCTTGCGGAAAGGATATTTCGTCACACCGGCGTGGCGGGCGGCGCGTTTGTAATTGACACCGATCTGTTTGAAGCCAACCCATGCCGACATACCACGCGGGAAGCGGTGGCGCTCTTTCATCTTTTTCAGCACATTGACCACTTTCCTGTCCATCAGGCGGAAGTCGCCGGTGTCGACGGGAATCTTCACATCGGTGATGCGGTAAATCAAACGGTAAAAGATGGATGCGGTCCACAGCTTGAAGATGGATTCACCTTCGCGTTCGCCTCGCACCGCATAGACAACCTCGTATCCCTCCTTCCATTTCTTCGCAAGGTCAAGGATGACCTCCGGCGGGTCCTGCAGGTCCGCATCGATGATGATTATGGCGTCGCCACGCGCATAATCCCACCCGGCTGTGATGGCCACCTGATGACCGAAGTTGCGCGCGAAGATGACCGGGCGGATCGTTTTGTCCTTCGCCGCCAGTTGGCGAATCTTATCGGTGGAGCCGTCGCTCGAACCATCATCCACAAGAATGAATTCCCAGGGCTCCCCGTTGGAATCCATCACTTCTTTTACCCGGCGGTATAGTTCGGGAAGGTTGTCGATCTCATTGAAGATAGGTGCGATGATCGAATAGGTGATATTCATGGGTTATCTTTTTTCTGTCTGCCTTTACGCGGGAAGAGAGCCTTTTTTTGCAATTTCTCCGGCGGAGCCTGAAACTGCGTTTCCCCGGAATCGACGAACGGCGGTATCCCTAGAATGCGGCGGCGCAAATATTCCATGATCACCGCTATCGACGCCATAAGCGGAACGATCAATAGCGCTCCCATGATGCCCCACAAAATGGTGGCGGAAAGAATCGCGACGAAGATCAACGCTTCGTTCATGTGCAGACTGCGCCCGTAAATGATGGGACGCACAAAGAAATTTTTGGCGTTGATCAGGATAAGATACGTCACGAAGGTAATGCCGCCCACAAAAAGTTTATTCACCGTCGGGTCGGGAGAGATATGAATCCAGGTCGAACCTTCCAGAAGGGCAACGCCGATGGCAATTGCCGCCGCCAAGGTCGGACCGACATCCGGAACCAGGGTAAAAAGCCCGGCGATCACACCGAGCACCAACGCGCCGGGAATACCGATCGCCGCCCAGGCGATCGTAAAGACAACACCCACCACCACCATCAACACGATCTGTCCTCGCAGGTAGGCCATCCAAACATAGCGCAAGCGGCCGTACAACTCACCCATCTCATCCTGGTACTCTTCGGGCGCGAGTTGGATAAGCCAGTTGCGAATGCGGGGCCATTCCGACATCAAAAGATGCACGGTGACGAGAATGATCAAAAACCACAATACATTGATGGAAGTGGTTTCAAGGAGTTTGAGCGCTTCTTCGGGGATCGGCGTCAGGATATTGTCCTTGATATGCGCCAGACTTTCGCCCACCTGTTCGAGATGCAAAACGAGCCCGCCCATCTGGATCGGACTGGAGAGGAATCCGCTAAGTTCTGCTGAAAGTTCGAGTACGTCCTGCGCGACAAGTTGAATCTCGTCGAAGAAGATCGGGGTCAGCGTGGCTGGGATGCCGACCAGCAGGATCAACGCGGAAAAATAAACAATGTTGACCGCGGCTGTGCGGGAGAGCCGGGTGCGTTCCATCAAGAAGGTCACCGCCGGGCTGATCAAATACGCGGCGAAAGCGGCGATCACAAACATCTTTACCGCCTCCCCCGCATAGATCAGGAACGCCGCAATACATATGAAAATAATGACCCCCATCGTATAACGGAAGGGCATGCTCCATTGATCGGTTCGTTTCCTCATAGTAATTTTTTCACCGCTTCAAGGGTTGGCTCGATCACGGGAGCGGATGTCACCGCCTGCAATGCCGCGCGGACGTCTTTCAAGCCACTGCCGGTGTTCATCACCACGACGGGATCGTCGCCTCCGACCACGCCCTGGCTTGTCGCCTTCACCAATCCGGCATATGCTGTCGCCCCAGCCGGTTCGGCAAAGACCCCCATCGTACCGAGTTCCGCGATGGCTTTGATGATCTCATCGTCCGGGACAGTGACGTACGTCCCATTCGTGTGTTGAGCAGCGCGTACCGCGCGCACACCATCCCTCGGCAGGTCTACTGAAATGCTGTCGGCAAGCGTATTGGCGGAAACCGGTGTGATGGTCTCGGTCCCGGCTTTAAAGGCGTTGGCAATCGCCGCGGAACCTTCCGCCTGCACGCCGATGATGCGCGGCATGTTGGGAATCCATCCCAGCGCGAGCAGATCTTTAAATCCCTTATGGATGCCCGAGATGATGTTTCCATCACCCACCGAGACCAGGACAGTCAAAGGCGGGTGATTGTCCAAGGCGCTGTCTTTCTTGTGCCAGTCGCGATGGGCTGCGATCCACCATTCCCAGATCTCGAAGGCGGCGGTCTTTTTCCCTTCGAGGGTGAACGGGTTATAGCCGGTGTTGCGACAATACCAGCCAAACTCATTTGCGGCTTTTATCGTGAGATCAAAGGCATCGTCATAGGTCCCGTCCACGAGAATGACCTTTGCGCCAAAGACAAGCAATTGCGCCACCTTTGCTTGCGGAGCGTTCTTGGGAGCAAAAATGACCGCTTTCTGTCCCACCGCAGCCGCCATGCCTGCCAGGGCCGCGCCCGCGTTTCCCGTCGAAGCCGTGACGACAACCTCGGATTTGATCTCCTGAGCGCGGGTCACAACCACAGCGCTTGCCCTATCCTTGAAGGATGCGGTTGGGTTACGAGATTCGTCCTTGAGCCAGAGATGTTTGAGGTGAAGTTTTTCAGCCAATCGCGGCAGGGCAAAGACCGGGGTCCAGCCGGAGGCGTGCAAGGGCGTGGAATCCCCTGCGGGTTCATTGACCGGCAGAAGGGGCAGGTACCTCCAAAGCGAGGCTTCCGTCCGGGAGGTGATATCTTCGGGCTGGAATTTTTTGCGGATGGATTCTGTGTCGAGAACGACATCCAGATTGCCGCCATCCTTCGGGCAGGTATAGGTGACCTGGCCGGGAAGGTACTCGGCGCCACAGATCGAGCAGCGATAACCGTTGAATTTGCTCATGATATTCCTCTTTGTTGCGTTATTTTACCCGATGTGGGCGATGGGGACGCTTTCATATCGTTCGAGCCATCTTTGCGCGAATGTCGATTTCAATTTTGATAACCCGGGTTGAATTTCGAAGAAAAACCGCTATACTTTGTAAAGATGCATGTAATGGGAGTAAGCCAATGACGACATTCACCTCTGATATATATCGCCTAGATCCCCTAACCGGGTGTCATAATTTCCTTAGCTTTATAGAAACCCTCGACCAATTATCGACACAAAAGGGGCGTCAGCCTTTTTCAATCCTGTATGTGGACCTGAACTATCTGGCTCTTCTGAACGAGCAAAAAGGACACGCCTATGGCGACACTGTCATTCATTGGGCGGGGATTGCCCTGCGCGAAGAATGCGCCTCACCCGTCTTCCGGACCGGCGGCGATGACTTTGCAGTGATTCTAACCGGAGGCACACATACAGAATACGAACGACAGCTCAACAGGTTGTTCAACCGCCTGAACCGCGAGGGCGAACAACTTGGAATCCCTTCGCCGCCCGCCGGTATGGCGCTGATCCATTTCGACTCGGCCAGAGAGTTGACCCCAAACGATGTCATGTTCCATCTTTGGGAAGCCATTCTGGATGTGAAAAGCAGCAAGGACAGAACGATCAATATCTTTTCGGCGGGAAATTTGATCAGAGCCACGGGGCAATTAAAAGAACAGAGCCAGGAAAAAGCCCGTCGTTCGGTAAGCGTCCTCCGGCACATCGCGAACCAGGCGATCTACCGCGTGATCCAGATGGGACAGGTTATCGATGTCTGGCAGAAGGCATCCTACCTTGATCCGATCTCCGGTCTGCCGAATATGCGCGCCGCCCTGTTAAAGATCGAACAACAACTCTCAGAGAAAACCCTTTTTTCCATCATGCTCATGGATGGTGACGGTCTGACCCGCTATAACAACATAAGTTATGCGGCGGGAGACGAAATGATCCAAAGAATCAGCGCGATCCTGAGCGAGAAATTACGACCCGGCGACTTCGTCGCCCGCTGGCGCACAGGGGATGAGTTCCTGGCGATCTTGCCCGGTACACCCATTGCGGCAGCCGAGGTTGTGGGTAATCGCGTCTGCGGGGCGATACGGGAGGCTTCGAAAACCTGGCAATACCCGACGAGCATCACCATTGGGATCGCTTCATATCCAATTCACGGAACGAGCGCCGATGCGCTGGTTGAGATTGCGGAAGGCGCTTTGAAAAAAGGGAAACAGACGGGCAAAGATAAGGTAATCCTTGCCGGGGGATGAAAGAACCATCCAACTTTCGTATTAATGGTCATTCCGCTTATACAATTCACGAACTCGCCGCACTCTCGCGCATCCACAGTTCCCTTGCGATCATCTCCTGGTCTACGGGCAATTTATCCACACGGACTCCGACTGCGTTGTAAATCGCATTCGTGATCGCAGGCGTGGTGGGAATCGACGAGATCTCGCCGACGCCTTTTGCGCCGTAAGGTCCCGAGGCAATCGGGTGCTCGACGATGATGGATGTGATCTCCGGGGTAAGCATGATTCCCGGCATACGGTAGCGGGCTAAACGGTCAGTGACGACATTTCCGTTTTCCACAATGAATTCTTCCGTGATGCAGTTGCCGAGTCCCATCATCACGCCGCCTTCGACCTGCCCCTGCAAGCCGAGCGGATTGATCGCCATGCCCACGTCATTCGCGGAGATGACTTTCAAGACGCTCACTTCGCCGGTAAGTTTATTCACCTCCACTTCAGCGGCTTGAACGCCGAAGGAAAATGCAAAGTGCATATCTCCGCCCGTGCCGAGGGGTTGTGTTTTGGGCGCTTCGTATTCATAGCGCACGCGCGGATGCTGTCCCATTGCGGTCATTTCTTTATAGACCTCGGCATAGGTCATCGAGTGTCCGTTGACATGAACCACGCCCCCTTCAAAGCGAATCTTTTCAGGACGGATGTCGAATTTCTCCGCCATGGAAGCGGCGATCTCGTCACGCAGGGTTTTTGCCGCATAGCGCGAGGCGTTGCCTGTCACGAAGGTCTGGCGGGACGCGGTTGTGGGGCCGCCATTGGGAGTCAAATCCGTATCCATCACCAGCACGCGGACTTGATCCGGCTCGACGCCCATTTCTTCGGCAACGGTCAGGCGCATGACGGTGACGAGTCCCTGTCCCAACTCGGCGGCTGAACTGCGGACCTGAAACGTTCCGTCTGCATAGAGTTCAACATCCGCGCCCGAAATATCGGGTGCACCTCCGCCCAAACCTGTGTTCTTATAAGCGGCGGCAAAACCCCAGGCGCGGACAATGTCCGGATTGGAAGGGTCAACTTTCGGCGCGAATGGATGCGGGTCATGTTTTCGCATCTCGGCATCCACGCGATCGATGCATTCCATCAAGCCGACAGACTCTTTCAATTCCTGCCCGGTATTGGTGATGCTCCCGACATGCAAGGCATTGATACGACGCAATTCAACCGGATCGATGTTCAAAGATTCAGCAAGTTTATCCATCATGGACTCGACCGCAAAAGCGGATTGGGTCACACCGAAACCGCGGAACGCGCCTGAAGGCGGGTTGTTGGTGTACATGGCAAAACAATCCGCGCGGACGTGTTCGATATCGTACGGTCCTGCTGAATGAGTCGTGGCGCGAGTCATCACTTTTTCGCCAAGAGAGGCATACGCGCCGGTATCGCCGTACAGTTCCGTTTCGCAGGCGACGAGTCTTCCATCTTTCTTCGCGCCGATCTTGACTCGAATCTGCGTGGCGTGCCGTTTCGGATGGACAAGCAAACTTTCATGCCTGTCAAAGAGCAGCTTCACCGGACGTTTTGTTGCCGCCGCAAGCATGGCAACATGGATCTGCCCCATCACATCTTCCTTGCCGCCAAAACCGCCACCCATCAACTGACCGACAATCCTTACGCGTTCCTCTTCCCACCCCATCACCCGCGCGACCTGCGTGCGGTCTTGATATGGAATCTGCGAACCGACGTAAATTTCCATGCGGCCGTCCGCGAGAGGCACGGCGATACTGCACTCCGGTTCGATGAAAGCGTGGTCGGTCGTTTGCGTATGGAATGTGTGTTCAAGGATCACATCCGCCGAGGCAAAGCCCTTCTCCATATCACCTTTACGGACTTTGATATGTTTCAACAGATTCCCCTTTTCATGGATCTGTGGAACATCCACCTGACGAGCCATGACAGGATTCGTGATGACGGGCTGGAGGTCGAACTCCGCCTCGATCAACGCCGCGGCCTGTTCGGCGATCTCCTGGCTTTCTGCGGCCACGATGGCAAGTGCATCACCAACGTATCGCACACGTTCGCCGACTCCCACCATGACGGGCCAGTCGTAGATGACCAGTCCGTGATTCTTTTCGGCCGGGACGTCTTGCGCGGTTAAAACCGCCGCCACACCGGGCAGGGCTTTGGCTTTGGCGATATCGAGATTCTTCAAAAAGCCGTGCGGATTCATGGCGCGTTTTACCTTGGCATACAACATGCCGTCGAATTTCAGGTCGTCGGTGTAGATGGCTTCGCCGGTCACTTTTTCCACGGCTTCGGGACGCAGATGTTTATGCCCGACGGTCTTGTGCTCGTGAATCGAATCGGGGATATGAGCTGGCGGTTTTACGGGTTGGCCAGTCCGCAAAGATTCAGCAGCGGCAAGGATGGCACTTTCAATGGATGGATAACCCGCGCATCGGCAAAGCGTATCCTTCAATGCAAAGCGGATGTCTGCATTTGTTGGATTGGAGTTGCGCTTGAGCAGGGCATATGCCGTCATGATCTGCCCGGGAATGCAGAATCCGCATTGGACAGCGCCGTGCTCTACGAAGGCTTCCTGCAAAGGATGCAACTGCCCCCCTCTCCTTTCAGGAGAAGGGCTGGGGCTGAGATCCGCAAGCCCTTCGATGGTCACGATGGTTTTCCCACTCGCGCGCTCGGCGGGATAGACACAGGACATCATCGGCTCGCCGTCCACGAGGACAGTGCAGGCGCCGCATTCCGCTTCATTACAGCCGATCTTGGTGCCGGTCAGCCTCAGCCGCTCGCGCAGGAGCGTGGATAATGTCTCGCTGGGGACGGCATCTACAGTGTAGGATTTGCCATTAACAGTAAGGGAAAATTGATTGGTCATTGTTTATATATCCTGTGTCGTTCTGTAGGTCAGGCTTTCAGCCTGACATTTTTGCACATCCAGATATGGCGGGTTGAAAACCCGCCCTACGAATAATTATGCTCTGCTCCACGCGGTGTAAAGTACATCCTTGAACAAGCCGCCGACGATGTGACGGCGGTATTCGGCGCTGGCGCGGCGGGCAGAGTCACGGAATTTGGCTTGGGCGAGCAGGGCATCCAATGTAAGATCGAATGTCTCTTCGGTAAGGGTTTTACCTTTTAAGAGACCCTCGGCCTCGTTGGCGCGGAAGGGAGTGGAACCGCCCGGACCAATCGCGATGCGGATGTCGCTAACGATATCGCCATCCCGTTCGAGCCAGACGGCGCAATTCAAAATGGGAAGGGCAACTCCCTGCGGACGCATGATACGTTTGAAACATGAAGCACTATGGGGAGTGGAAAGCGGCAGGTAGAAGCCAACGATTATTTCCTTTGTTTTGTCGATGGCGGATTTTCCGGGTCCGGCAAAAAGTGAAGTGAGGGGCATTCGCTTTGTGCCGGTAACGCTTGCAATTTCGGCTTTGGCGTTCAATGCTGTAAGCGCGATGGTCCCGTCTGCGGCGGGGAGGGCATGCGCGACATTTCCGCCCAGGGTGGCGGTATTGCGTACTTGCGGACCGGCGATCAAGTTACAGGCTTCGACCAATGCCTGGGCGTGCGCCGCAGTCAGCGGGTCCAGTGCGACGCGATTGACCGGAACGGCGGCGCCGATAAAAAGCAAATCCCCTCTTACCTCGAGCGCAGACATCTCGGGAATGAAAGTAAGGTCGACTAAAGTATGAACGGGGGTGTGACGTCCCTGTTTCAGATCGAGCAACAAATCCGTGCCGCCCGCAAGAGGCAACGCGGGACCGGCCGCCGATGCAAGCGCCTGGACTGCCTCCGTGACGGAGACAGGACGTTTGTATTCCTGCCAAAGGTTCATGGGTGGTGTCCTTTCAAAATGAACGGCGGCGCTTTTCGATGGGTTTGAACGCCCAACGCCGTGGGTCCTGCTGTGCGGGATCTTCGACTACCTTGCCACGACCACCGAACCAATGGATAAATTGTTTCGTTATTTTACAACAGAAGCACTCTCTTCAAGATGGACGCCCGCCATCAACAAGCCGAGTTTTTCGGGCGTGGCGTGTTCGCGCGGAACGATATCCATTACTCGTCCTTCGTATAACACTGCGATGCGGTCAGAGAGTGCGAGGATCTCATCGAGGTCTTCCGAGATGAGCATGATGGCAACACCGTTGCGGCGTTGTTCGAGCAATTGTTCGCGGACGTATTCCGTTGCGCCAATGTCAAGTCCGCGTGTGGGCTGGGCGGCGATAACGACGCGCGGCGCGCGGCTGATCTCGCGTGCCAACACCACTTTTTGGATGTTTCCGCCCGATAGATTCTTCGCGAGCGTGTCGCGTGAGGGTGTCTTGACCTGAAATCTTTTTATCAATTCATCAGTATGACGGGAAATTTCGCCAAGATTGAGAAATCCCACGCGCGAGTAAGGTCGTTTTTCATGTTCGCGCAGGACCATATTTTCGGCGACGGTGAATTCCCTGATCACGCCGTCGCGCATCCGCTCCTCCGGAATGTAGGATAGCATCCGGTCTGTGCGCGCGGCAGGAGGCAGACCTGTAACATCCTGCCCTTCAAGAATAACCTGCCCGCTGGCGGCTTTCCGCAAACCGGCGATGACTTCGGCGAGCTCGCGTTGACCGTTGCCCGATACACCCGCGATTCCCAAAATCTCGCCGGAGCAAACTTCCAGGGTGACGCCCCGCAAGCCGGGGGTGCCGCGGTCACTACTGCAGGAAATGTTATTGAGTTCGAGGCGCGCTTCGCCGCGATCGACAACGCCGCGGTCGGGAATTAACCCCACCTCGCGCCCGACCATCCAGTTGGCAAGGTCCTGTTTGGTGACTTCGGATGTTGGCCGCGTGCCGATCTTTCGTCCGTCGCGCAGCACGGTGACGCGGTTGCTGATCTCGACCACTTCGTGCAGTTTATGAGAAATGAAAATAAGTCCATGCCCGTCCTTCACCATTTGCCGCATGATGACGAACAACTCGTCCACTTCCTGCGGGGTGAGGACAGCCGTCGGCTCGTCGAGGATGAGCAACGCCGCGCCGCGATACAGGGCTTTGATGATCTCCACACGCTGCTGCTGCCCCACCGACAACTGCCAAATGTAGGCCTCCGGATCGATCTTCAAGCCGTATATCTTTGCCAATTCAAGAATGCGTTTTGAAACCTGGTCGAGGTCGGTCATGAATCCGCGGGTGGATGGCAACCCGAGAGCGACATTTTCAGCAACCGTCAGCGTGGGTACAAGCATGAAATGCTGATGGATCATGCCGATGCCAAGTCCGATCGAATCGTTGGGGGATGCAATGCTGACAGGCTTGCCATTCAACAGGATTTCGCCTTCATCCGGGTGATACAAGCCGTAGAGAATCTTCATCAACGTGCTTTTGCCCGCGCCGTTCTCACCAAGCAAGGCATGCACCTCACCGGATTTCACGTCGAAGTCAACATGGTCGCTGGCAAGCACACCAGGGAATCGTTTGGTGATTCCGCGCATTTCGAGGCTGTCGATGCGGGCTCGTCCTGATGGAAGCTTGTTCTCTCGGTCGGTCATGGGAGCATCCTGTTCGGATGGCTTCGGGAGCCTTTCCAGACTCCCGAAGCCTGATCGTTATTGCAGTTTACGGAAGAGTGATCGTGATTGTTCCGTCGACGATTCCCTGGATGGTCTGTTCCGCCAGGGCTTTGGCATCGGCAGGAAGATCGTACTCGGGGTTGAATTCAATCACTTCGCCTCCATTCTCAAGATTGGCGGTGAAGGACTGGCCGCCCAACGTGCCTTCCTTGATCAAGGCGATCATTTCTTTGAGAGCCACTTCCCAGTGATAGACCTGGCTGGCGACCACAATACCCGGCGCCAGGGAGGACTGATTGGACTGCGTCCCAAACCAGAGGGCTCCGGCTTCTTCGGCTTTGCCAATCGCACCCACGACCATCTGGGCGGTCCCGGTCAACGCATCGGCTCCAGCGGAGATGTGAGTCGTCGCGGCTTCAGAGGCAAGCGCAACGTCGGAGAACGAACCGATGTAGTTCACGTTCACCTGAACGGTGGGATCGGTCGCAGCAACGCCAGCTTTGAACCCGTCCACATACAGTTTTGCATCACCGGTCTCGATGGGACCCACAACGCCGATCACCTTGGAGGTGCTCAATGTGGCCGCCATCACACCGTTGACATAACCGCCTTCGTGAGAGGCTGCTTCATAGGCAAAAATATTGGGCTGGTCGAACGTATCCAATGTGGTGCCCCAGGCAAAACTGGTTTCAGGGAAATCGGGGGCGATTTCCTGCAGAGAGGAACCATACTGCGAGCCGTGTGCGATCACAAGGTCGAAACCCTGCGAGGCATAGTCGCGGATCGCCGCAGCAGCATCATCCACCACGAACATACCTTCGGAATACACGACCTCGAACATTTCAGGTCCGCCCATTTCCTCTTGAATGCGCATGAGGGCATCGTACATGCTCTGGCTGAACGCCAGGTCATTGATCGCACTCGGCATTACGACCGCCACCCGGAAGGGTTCGGCAGGGACTTCTTCAGTTGCAGCTTCAGTGGGGGCTTCAGTCATTGCTTCCGTCGCGGCAGGTTCCTCCGCCGGTGTTTCTGCGGGAGCGCCGCACGCGCTCAAAACAAGCGAGAGCGCAACAAGTAGGGTCAAAAACCATGCTATTTTTTTCATCATCTTCTCCTAGTAGATTTTGAATGGGATATTGGTACAACTCAAATCGGCTTTCTATTTCTTCTTTCTATTCTGCCTCCTAACCGGGAACTAGTTCTCCCGCTCAAAGGGTTTCGACAAAGCAGACGGTGACCTGACCCTGGAAACACTTGCAACCAAAACCAGAATGGTCAGCACATAAGGCATCATCACCGCAATATCCGACGGGACTGGGATACCCAATACTTGAATCCATAACTGCAGAGAGTTCACCATACTGAACAACAACGCGCCCCACAAAACACCCGTTGGTTTCCAGCCTCCGAAATAAACCAAGGCAACCGCTATGAAACCCAGCCCGCTGGTCATGTTCTGTTGAAAGACGTTCAGCAACGCAATCGAGAGCGAAGCTCCTGCAATCCCTGAAAGAATTCCACCGAGGATGATGGTGAAATAACGGATGCGAGCCACATTTACTCCAAGCGAATCAGCCGCATCCGGGTTTTCGCCCACCGCGCGAATCTTCAAACCAAGCGTGGTCTTGTTCAAGACGAACCAGGCAAGCGGCACAAGCAGGAAGGCGCCATATACAAGAATGTTTTGATTGAATAAGATCTCGCCGATACCGGGAATATCGCTCATGCCGGGAAAGTAAATCCTGGGAAAACCCTGCACCGTTTCAACCGTTCCCATCAAGGTCTGGAACAGCAGTTCGCTCATGCCCAAACCAAAAAGATAAAAGCCGATTCCGCTGATGCCCTGCTGTGCATGCAGGTTCACGGTCACATACGCCATTGCCAGACCCATTAACGCCCCCACTATGACCGCCGCCAGCAAACCAAGCCACAAGTTCCCCGTATTGAAAGCCACATAGAATGCAGCAAAACAACCGAGCAGCATCTGCCCTTCGACGCCTAAATTCAACACACCGCTCTTCTGGCCGAATGTTTCACCGATGGCGGCATACAAATATGGAGTCGCAAGACGGATCCCTGATGCTAGGATGCCGATAAGGACCGTGGTGGATAAAAGATCAGAGATCATTGCTTCGCCTCATTCCGGACCTCTGGCTGTTGCTGTTTCGTCGATATTTCCACGTCCGGGGCTGCCGCCAGCCTGCGTCTTTGTCTGCGACGCCTCCAGATCTCACTACTGACCACGAAAACAACGACAAGGCCGTTCATAACCGTGATCAATGCAGAGGGGACTTGCATTACACGCTGCATTTTATTCGCACCCACCAGCAGCGCCCCAAATAGAATCGAAGCCGGGATGGACCACAACGGATGCAACTGCCCGAACAGGGCAGCCACAATACCATTGAAACCCGCTGATCCTGTAAACCCTGAAGCCGAGCCGTCGGTGATCATGCGATAGTTGACCCCGTAAACTTGAATCGCTCCCGCCAACCCTGCGAATGCGCCGCTCAACAGAAGGGAAAGCACCACATAACGAGGAACTTTGATTCCCGCATATCGCGAGGCGAAGGGGCTTTGTCCCACCGCGCGAATCCGATATCCAAGTACGGTGCGCCAAAGGAGGATATAAACAAGAATCGCAAGGATGATTGCGATCAAAGCCCCCAAATGCAGTCGTGTGGGAGCCAATCGCGCAAGATGAAAGGCGTCTTCGAGTCTCGCCGTTTGCGGGATTTTGGAGGCAAGCAGTGCTTGCGAAGGATCGATCATCGGTCCGCGAAGTAGGAAGTTCATCAATTGCACGGCAATCGCGTTCATCATCACCGTGCTTAGGATCTCATTAACATTGAAATATGCCTTAAGAGAACCGGGGATCCCGCCCCAGATCGCACCGCCGAGAAAACCTGCAATCAATGCTAATGTGATGACCAGCCACCCGGGCGCGCCCGTGAAGGTCAACCCGATCCACGTTGCCAGCACTGCGCCGATGATCATTTGTCCTTCCCCGCCGATGTTGATCACATCGCCGCGGAACGAGATACAAATCCCGAGTGCCACCAAAAGCAACGGCGTGGCTTTGACCAGGGTCTCCGCAAAGGAATTGGCGCTACCGAACGCGCCGTCCCACAATGCGGCATAGGCGGTGATGGGATTGACCTTCAAGATCAGCAACATCAATGCACCGACCGCCAAGGCGGCAAGGGTGGCAATCACGGGAAGCAACGCGTCGAACAGGGTCTCAAGTCGTTGTCGCATCAGGATGATTCCTCTCAGGCGCCGATATCGGAAAATAAAACCGTCATGGAAAAATCAACTCCAGGTTTGAACAAGGGTCAAACGAAGGACGGAATCGTCGAAATAGTTCACACCGCAAGCAAGCGGAAGATTATTCCTCCCGTAAAACGTCACATTCAACTGCAAGATCGCCCTGCCCGCATCGCCGCCCAGAACGTCGCGGGTTTCCTCCGCGATCAAAACAGAATGAATATCTGTTATGGCAAAGGCAATCTTTTGATGGAAGTAATTTTTGAATATATCGCGAATATGAATTCCCCCATCCATATTTTCCAGCGGTTCACGCAGCAGAGCGGCTGGCACGGCATTATCTGCCAGAATGACGGGACACTCATCCGCATGGAAGACCCGTTGAAAATGGATCACTTCGTCGCCGGGCTCCAAGGCAAGCACGTGTGCCTCCTTTTCGCTGGCGGGCTTTCGCTTCATGGCTAACAGGCGTATGGAAGACTTGTATCCATTGCCTTCAATCAATTGGACCAGGTCCCATAAATTGCCGGGTTGGACGCTCGCCTGCTTTATGCGGGCATTGACGAAGGTGCCATTACCCTAGATTCGCAGGATCAAACCATTCGCTGCAAGTTTTGCAAGCGCCGTCCGCACCGTGGCGCGGCTCACCCCCAGTTCATCAGACAATTCACTCTCCGATGGGATTCGACTCCCGGGCGTGTACGATCCATCCCGAATACGTTCCAGAAGGATCTCATCGACTGCATTGGAAACTGACCGCGTTTGAATGAGGTTCATTGGTAGGAGGATAGTCGTCTGACCTTTTTTGTACAATATTATACAAACGCCTTCAAGTGACATTCATCACCTACATGTATGATTTCAGAAAAACACCCCAAAAGGTGGGAGCATTTGGGGTGTTGTATAGGCAAAATGTCGAAAGAGGCTGGGGTTCTTAATCCCGTTCGAATGGCACGCCCAAGGCCGCGGGCGGAGATGTCCGCATGGCACGCAGGATTTTGGCAAATATCTTCCGGGCAGATTCAGGCATGGCAGCCAGAGTCCGCTCGACCCATTCGGCATTGCCGATGTTGACGAGCAGAAGCGTTAGGATCATCAAAGGGAACGGCGCAACCTGTAATACCTGGGATGGTACCTGGGTCAAGACGGGTTGCAGCACCAAACCCAACCATTGCAGGAAGGCAAAAAGGTACGCGCCCAGCGCGCCACGCACCGGGTTCCAACCGCCAAAGATGGTAATGGAGAGCGCAATCCAGCCAAAGCCATCCAGTCCAGAAATGGTTCCCATCCAGCCGGCGCGGGTCGCTAGCGAGAAAGCAGGACCCGCCAACCCAATCAATGCCCCGCCAATAATGGTATAGACGTAGCGCATCACGTTGACGTTAGCACCTCGGATGTACGCCGCGGCTGGTTTCTCGCCTATGCCTTGCAACATCAACCCCGGGCGGGTTCGGAAAATCCACAGCCATGCAAGGAAAATGGCGATAAAGCTGATGTAGGTTATGACATCATGGCGAAAGAACAATTGCCCAATGACTGGAATATCGCTAAGCACGGGAATCGGCAAGGCCTGCAATCGGGGACCGGGCAGTCCCATGTAGGGGTTGCCAAGGAAGTAGGACAGGTCACGGCAGGTGAGCGCCAGGACGAAGCCAACCGCCACTTGTGATTGTTGAAGTGTGATGCTTGCAAAAGCTACGACCAACGCCACAAGCGCGCCGATCAACATGCCCCCCAAAAAACCAAGCACAATATTATCCGTGGTATAGGCAACAGCAAACCCGCCCATGGCGGCGAGCAAAATCGTTCCGTTCATGGAGAGATTGATGACGCCCGCGCGTTCGGAGAGCGTTTCGCCGATAACGGCAAAGATCAAGGGAGAGGCAGAGGCAAGCACGCCTGCCAAGCCGATAAGCATCGTTTCCTGTGACATTATTGAGCCTTCCTCCCAAATTTCTGGCGTACGCCCGCCGCAAGCAACACGAACAGGACCAGCACGCCTTGTAATACCCCGGAGAGCGACGAATCGAGTTTCATGACGATGGGAAGTTGAATGCTGCCGATATTCAACGCGGCAAAGAAAAGCGCCACCGGCACCGCCCATAGCGCCTGATAATTGATCAACATGGCAACCATGAGCCCTAAATATCCGTATCCACTGGAAATGGAGGGGATAAGACGGTGGTAAACCGCCGCCACCTGTACGGCGCCGGCCGCACCCGCCAATGCGCCGCAGATAAGGAAGGAGTACATAGCGTATTGCCAGGTTGGAATGCCCAACAAATACGCCGCGCGGAAGTTCTTCCCCACTGCTTTTAGGCGCAGACCGAAATACGTGCCTTGCAACATAAAATAGATCACCACGATCCCAACAAACGCAATCACCAAAGCCCATGGGCTGATGCGCAGGTTTGCCAGGAGGGGCAGGGAAAACTCATCCGGGAATGGCACCGTCCCGCTCATGGAGGCAACGCCAGGGCGTTTCCACGGACCGAAGATGAGGTAGATCGTCAGCGCGGTTGAGACAAAATTCAAACCCAACCCGCCGAAAATCTCGTTCACACCGCCAAACACTTTGAGGATGCCCGCCAGCGCCGCCCAAATTGCGCCGCCAACCATTCCACCAAGGATGGCGAGCGCGATGATCACCGCAGGCGGCAGGCTGCTTTCGAGTAATAAACGATATACCCACGTGGTCGCTATCGCTCCCAACACCACCTGGCCCTCCACCCCAATGTTCCACAAGCCGGAGGAAAAGGTTACCAACAGGCCCGCTGTTACAAGAAGCAGCGGAACAAAAGCAACCAGCACTTCGGCAAACTTCCGCATTTCGCCAAACGAACCTTTGAATATATTTTTATAGGTTTCCGAGGGTGAAGCGTCCACTGAGATCAAAATGAGCGAAACAACCCCGAACGCAAGCAAAAGAGCCGCTAGTTGATACGCCAGATTGCCAAAACGATCCTTAATCATGCGCTTCTCCTTTATCTGCCCACCCCTTGCCACCGATCAATTGACCCAGTTCCTCAACCGTGGTTTTCCCCGCATCCAGCGGCGCAGACACCTTGCCGTTGAAGAACACCAGAACCCGGTCACTGTACTGCAAAATTTCCTCAAGGTCCGATGAAATGAAAATGATCGCCGCGCCATCGGTCTTGCAGCGGTCTTTGAGTTTGCTCCAAATATAAATAACAGACTCAATATCCAGTCCGCGGGTGGGGTGTTCCAATAGAACCAGCGAAAGCGGAGATTGCAATAACGCGAGTTCGGCGCGCTGTTGATTCCCACCCGAAAGCGACTCTACTGTGCTGTGCGGTTTGCCGCGAATGTTAAAGGATTTGATACGCTCTTCCGCAAGCTGCTGCCCCATCATGCGGTCGATGAAAAGACCCTTCGGCTCTTCCGCCAGAATAAAATGCTCGGTGAGATTAAGACCGGGCACCAAGCCCTCTTCCAGTCTTGCGGCGGGAAGAAAATTCACACCTGCGCGCTTGAAGATATGATAGGACTTGCCGGTCAAATCCTTATCTTTGAGCTCGATCCTGCCGCCGACGGGTCTCATCAACCCTGAACAAGCACGGATGAACATTCCCTGCCCGGAGCCTTCCATGCCCGCCAAGCCGATCACCTCGCCTGCGCGGACGTCCAGGCTGACATTTTTGACCTTCATACGCACATCTTCAAGTGAAACGTTCTTCATGGAAAGAACAACCCCGCCTGTTTGGGCAGGCTGGCGTTCGCCGAGTGTAATCTCCTTGCCGAACATCATCTCAACCAGTTTGGAAGTGATATAAGGCGGCTGGGTCTCGCCGACCAGCTCTCCCCCGCGCAAGACCGCAACCCGGTCACATAAACTTTCCACATCCTCCAATTTATGGGAAACGAAAATCACCGTCATCGCCTGCTCAGGGAACTTTTTGAGGGTGGCGAATAATTTTTCCTTCTGCCCGGCGCTGATGCCTGTGGTTGGTTCATCCAAAATGAAAACGCGAGCGCCCAAAAACAACAGACGCATAATCTCCAACTGCTGGCGTTCGCCCACTGTGAGAGAATCCACATAATTCTCGGGGTCGAAGGTAAAGCCATATTCCCGGGCAAGCAGGCTGAAATCCTGCGTGGCTTCCTTGCGGTTGGGGAATATCCCGCCCGGCAACCCGAGCAAAAAATTATCGAGCAACTTCATGGGCGGAAAATCCAAGGGATCCTGATGAAGCATGCCGACCCCGTACTGGATCGCATCGGCGGGGGAATGCATCACAACCGGTTTGCCGTCCAAAAAAACTTCACTGCCAGAATCAGGTTGAATAAACCCTGAAAGGATCTTCATCAAGGTGCTTTTCCCGGCACCGTTTTCCCCCAAAATCCCCTGAATCGTCCCTGTGGGAATGTTAAGATTTATGCCTTTATTGGCATGAACACTGCCAAAGTGTTTGTGAATATTCTTAAGTTCTACGTTCATGGACGTTTTGTCTCCATGAGGCGTACAGGTTGAGGAAAGGGGCGCAGAAAATTCTGCGCCCCTTTTTAGAGGTGAAATCAGTTTATTCGGAGGCGCTCAAGCCCTGCATGCCCTCAAGCAATTGCGGCAGGTACCAAACCTGCTGATCGGTTGCTTCTTCGCCGTCGGCGAGATAGGCAGTGCCATCCTGCAGGTTGATCGGACCCGTCCACAAGTTGAGTCCGCCGGCGAGATCGGCGATGAAGGCATCCAGCGCGGCGGCATTTTCATCGCTCAATGCATCACCTTTCACGAACCCGATCGCGGAGGTATCGTGGTTGTTGATATCGCTCCAATCGGGACCGGAGAAGATGAACTGCGATTCCCACGTGCCATCCGCAGCGGACATGATGGCGGTGAGATAATCGGGACCCCAGTTGAAGTACGGCACACCAAGGCAGACATCCGGGGCGGCGCTGCAGGCAGCCACGTAGTCATAAGCGACGCCAGTCGAGGGGGTTCCCTCAGCAGTGAACTTCTGCGCTTCCGCAAGGTTGACAGGGTTGTCGATGCCTGAGATGACGACGTCAAAGCCGGTGGAGTAAAAATCCTTGGAAACATCCACAGGGTCGGTGGTGAAACCGGGGATGTGGAACCAGAAGCCGATCCAGGTCACTTTGAATTCGAGGGCGGCGGGATCGTTGCCAGCCTGTTCCCAACAATGCTTCGCACCGAGATAAGCCGAAGCGGCAAGGCGGCGGGTTTCATCGTTGATCAACGGTCCAAGGTAACCGATCTTACCGGTCTCGGTAGAGAGCGCGGCAGCACAGCCACCCATCATCTTGCCATATTCCATGCGTCCCATGATATTCGTTAGGTTGGGGATCGGCTCGTAGACCTTGCCGTCTTCCCATACCTGATCACCGGATGCCATGATGACGTAGACATCGGGGTTGGCCTTCGCGAAGGTTGTGGAAGCATCTTTCATGTCATCTGAGTTGAAGATGACCAATTTCGCGCCCTGCGCCACCAATTCCTCGGCCAGTTGGTCGGGGGTGGTGCCGGGTCGGTCGGCGGGGTTGACCTTGTCGAGATAGATCATCTTGGCGTTGAATTTTTCTTCAACGTAAAGGCCGGCTTCATAGTGAGCCTGGCTCCAGCCGTTGTCGTTGTACGGACCCACAAGGAGCATGCCGAAAACGAACGGTTCAGCAGGGGCTTCTTCCGTGGCCGCAGGCGCTTCTTCAGTGGCGGCGGGGGCTTCTTCGGTCGCGGCAGGCGCTTCTTCGGTCGCCGCAGGCTGTCCGCCACAGGCAGACAGGACGAGCATGAGTGCCATCGCCAGCATGGCGAGGCGTGCGAGATATGTACGCATACTTCTTCTCCTATTTTTGAAAGTTAATTATCGAGGACACGGATAGAGAAAGTTGGCGGAGAACCTCCTTTCATATGTGACGATTTTACCAAACCATTCAAACAGTGAAGAAAATAACAATCTACCTCTAATGTGGACATTCAAACTCGTTTCGCGCATCGTCCAAAGCGGTTGCCCGCTCCGGGCTATTCGCCGTCTCCCTCCCGATGCGATCCCAGAGGTTGCACAATAAGGGACCGACAAAACTCTTCGATATCCTGTAGGAATCCTTCGATGATTCTACCGCCTTTTTCCAATCGCCCGTATGGGCATACCCCTCGATATAAACAAAACGCTCGACCGGGTCATTGGGGGTGTCGTTCAAGGCAAATGCCAGTTCCGCGATCCGGACAACCTCCCTCCAATCCCCTTTCTGGCGCGCCAACTCCGCCCGGGCAAAATAGATGCACCAATCGGATTCAACGCCTCGGTAAAACTGACGGGGAAGCTGGTTCGATTTCTCGAACAGAATCACACTCTGATTCGAATAACGCGCAACGTCGCGGACCGCGGGCGGAAGCAAACGGTTGTTCGCCTCCACCTCTGGGTCGATCACACGGAAACAGCCCGGCGGCTCGAAATTCACGACAAGGATGTTATCGGTGTTCCCATTGAATGTGGGTCCGATGTAATACAACTCGTGCGGCTGTCCCGGCTCGACGCTCGGCAAAGTCTTCCCCACACGGATGGATGCAAAATACAGCATCGCATACATCTCGCCGGGCGGACTGTAGATCCAGTTCAGCGGACCCGTCAACGAATTGTCAGAGTAATACGTTACTGGAATGTCATTGGCAAGGATGATGGTCCCCTTCTTCAAGCCGGGAATGCGCTCGCTCATTTGTGTGAACAATTCCTGCTGGGTCAACCAGTCGCTGCGATAGATTTCCTCCAGCCTGAAATGACGGCTCCCCGCAAAACCGACGAGCAGAGCGACGATTATCATCTGGGTTCGCGCGTTCTTTATCAATGCAATCAGGCAGGAAAGCAATATGCTGGAACCCAGCATAAACGGTAGCATGAAACGGTCGAGCGAAAAATTGAACTGCGGAAGATTGCCGATCAACCAGACCGAACCGCCTGAAAAGCCCCAGAATATTAAACCGATCCAGCCAGCCTGCTTAGCGAACTCGATCCCGTCTGAACCCTCTGCCGTGAATGCGAAGAGATAAATCCCGGCGATGAGGATACTCGAGAATAACAGGACCAGCATCAAAGAAAGCGTGAGCGGACCCAATCCGCTGGTGCCGATGGTGAGGAAGGGCATCAACCATGATTCAAACACCGTGCGCCAGAAACTGACCAGGATTTGATTCAGAAAGTAACGCATCCCGGTGAAAAAATTTTCCTTAAATTCATCCAGGAGGACGTAGGGGTAACTTGCGTTCTGAAATTCAAAAAAGAATGCGCGCCAGAGCGTGATCCCTAGAAAGATGGCAAGGTAAGGCAGGTAATAAAAAATGGTCCTTTTCGCGCGTTCCTTGAATCCGCCCGAAAGCAGTTGCAGGAATATGAACAGCCGCGCAAATTCCATGAAATAAAAATATTCCATCGTCAACAGATTGACAGCGGCAAGCGCATACGACACAATAAAATAAAACCAGCGACGGCCTGCGTCTCGTATCGCAAGAATGGATAGATAAAGCGAGAGCAGGAATGCAGCCAGCACGATGTAAAAATGGCTGTACATCATGGCGATGAAATGCTGTCCCATGCCGGGGTAGACTAAAAAGAAAAGACTTGCCCACAAGGCAGGTCTGGGATGGGCAGGATAAAGAGCGCGCAGAATTTTCCAGAGCAATACTGCCGTCACCCAACGCAGGAGGATGGCGAACAGCTGCCATATCCAGGGATTGGGTCCGATGACCGGCAGGGTCAGTTGATAGATCATCCCCCAGAACGGGCGGCTGGTGGTGAATGTTTTTGTGAGCATGGCGGGACCGAGGCGATAATAGATCCATGCCCAGGGAAACTCATCCCAATAGAAACCGCGCTGCCAGAAGAAGAGTCCGTAGGTCAGCGCGGCGATTAAAAACAGGAACCAGACCGTACTACGCGGCGTTAAAGTGATGGTGTTGAAACGGTCGGCGATCTTTTTCATCAATTTATTTGCAGGTCACGCTTTGTACCCGGAACGGGATCGAAGCGTGACCTGCTTGATTACGGAACGATCCGCGTCCCGGTTTCGCCTTTCAGGGCGCGCCCGATGCTTTCGGGATTGGTAATGAGCGCTTCTTTGCCGCCGTTTTCAAGATACCAAATGGCAGCCTGGATCTTTGGCGCCATCGAACCTTTCGCAAAGTGGATGCCTTCATCCAGATAAGCTTTGGCTTCGGGGACGGTCATTTTATCCAGCCATTTCTGTTCGGGCTTGCCGAAGTGGATCGCAACCTTCTCGACCGCCGTCGCGATCAGGAACAGATCCGCTTTCAGAGCCTGAGCGAGGAGCGAGGAAGCATAATCCTTGTCGATGACCGCCGCCGTCCCGATGAGTTCGCCATCGCCGCGATCGATGACAGGAATCCCGCCTCCTCCCACGGTGATGACGATGTGGCCCGCGTCGACCAGGGTCTTGACCGAAGCGAATTCCACGATCTCTTTCGGCATTGGCGATGCGACCACCCGCCTCCAACCGCGGCCGGCATCCTCCACAACGGTCCATTTCATTTCCTTCTCCCGGCGTTTTGCGTCCGCCTCATCCATGAAGGAGCCGATGGGCTTGGTGGGTTTCTTAAACGCCGGGTCGTCCTTATCCACCAGCATTTGAGTGACGATGGTGGCAGCCTTGCGGTCGATCCCGCGTTTGAAAAATTCATTGCGAAGCGCCTGTTGGAATTCATAGCCGATCGCGCCCTGTGTATCCGCCCCGCAGACATCCAGCGGGACTTCGTGCATTCCCTCGAACTTGGCGGCGATCTCCGAGCGGCGCAGGACGAAACCCACCTGTGGTCCGTTGCCATGGCCGATGGCCAGATTCCAGCCCGCTTCGATCATGTCGGTAAGATGTACAGACGTCTCGCGCAATGCAAGCACTTGATCCTCGACTGTGACATTTTTATCGTCTTTGATCAGAGCATTCCCGCCCACGGCGACGACGGCGATTTTAGAAGTAGTCATGGAGTCTCCTGGTCTTTAGGTGTGATGGTCGACCAACCTGGGCGGCCATCCACTAACTCATCGTCAAAGCCATGACCGCTTTTTGAGCATGCAGTCGGTTTTCGGCTTCGTCGAACACGACGGAATTCGGGCCATCCAGCACGGCACTGGTCACTTCGATATCGCGGTCAGCGGGAAGCGGATGCATGTAAATGGCATCCTTGTGAGCGACCTTGAGCTTCGCGTCATCCATGATCCAGTTCTTGAAGGAATCCTGAAGCTTCTTGCCTTCCGTCTTGTCATTGGTTGTCAACAGAGGACCCCAGGACTTGGCATAGATCACG
Organism: Anaerolineales bacterium; assembly: GCA_015075725.1. NCBI lineage: Bacteria > Bacillati > Chloroflexota > Anaerolineae > Anaerolineales > Anaerolineales bacterium. The sequence goes on from JABTTV010000001.1 coordinate 244,592, forward strand.
TCCGCATCCTTGCAGGCTTTGGCCATACCGTCCGCATCGTCGATGATTTCGAAACCGGTACCGGCGATCTTTGCCTGTTCCCTTGCCTGTTCGACGATATCGGGCATGAGTTGGAATCCGGGCGGGTAGGCGAGAGTTACATCCATGCCGAAGCGCGGCATTTGAAGGATGAGCGATTGGGGTACGGAAATCGGCTTTAGATATGAAGCGGCGTACGCCCACGAAACAACGATCTTTTTCTTGCGCAGGTCGCGGCCCTTCTTTTCCATGATGGTCATCAGATCGGCCAGGCATTGGAAGGGGTGATAGATATCGCACTGCATATTGAGGACCGGAGCGCGGCTGGATTTGGCGACATCGTTCAAGTATTTGTTCCCATCGCCGAAATCGCAGTGGCGGATGGCAATGCCGTCGAAATAACGGCCGAATATCTCGCCGATCTCGACGGGCGTATCGCCATGAGAGATCTGGGTCGTATTCGAATCAATGAAGGCGCCGTGCCCGCCCAATTGAGCCATGCCCGCTTCGAACGAGCCGCGTGTGCGTGTGGACGAAAAGAAGAACAACATCGCCAGCACCTTGTCGCGCAGATAGGCATGGGGTTCGCCGAGGGCGCGTTTTCGTTTCAGGTCCCAGGCCACGTCCAGAACGGTTTCGACTTCCTCTTTCGTGAAGTCGAGGTCGCCGATGAAATCACGACCGCGAAAATTAGTTTGCATACTATATCTCCTTGTTTTTTTCTTTCGTTATGCATTCATTGAACGAGTCAACGACATGCTTATTTCTTAGTTACGCGCAAAACCTCTCCGCGCACGAAACGACCGTCCTCCCAAAAGAGGCGCGCACCTTCGCAGTAATCCACCGAATCGCCCCAGGCGCGAAAATCCGCTTCGGGCAGGCAGGCCACCACGCCCAATTCCACCACGCCGCCGTGATTGACGATGAGAGCCGATCCGGTCTGCGGGAGGCGGTCAAGGATGGCGTTGTAATAGTCCATTAACCGATAGGCATAATCGCCCGCTGCGCCGTCCTGTTTGACGATTTCAGCGTAGTTGAAGAACGGCAAGGGCCAGGGCGCTTCCCGTTCCACCGCGCCTCCGTAGCTATTCATCAGTTCGTTCTGCTCGTCCACAGCAAAGCCCATAGCGATGGCGGTTTCGAAGGCACGCGGAAGTGCAGAAGTCGCCACAAAATCAAAGGGACCGATACCATTACCGACTGTGCGCGCCAACACAACCCCCTGCCGGTTTAAATGGTCCCCGCCAGACGAACGGATCGAGTGACGGCGAATTTCGATGATTTTCATACGATAAATGATCAACCTTTAAAAGTAATTTTCATCTCAAGCCTGATGCGGCTTGTATTCCAAACATCTCTGTTCGTCTGTCAGATCGGTTATTCCAAGGCACCCAGGACGAGCGCCAGCAAAGTCATGCGCATGACCACTCCGTTGAAGGCTTCCTGCCAGTAACGCGACCAGCGCGTGATATCCACGTCGGTGGGAATTTCGTCCATTCGGGGCAGGGAGTGAAGCAGGATGGCATCTGGCTTTGCCTTCTTCTCGAGCAGTTCGCGTGTGATCTTGTAATTGGCCGGTGTCAGGTTGAGTTCACCGGTGCGCTCATCACGTGACTTTGTGTAATCAGGCTGGACCACAGGTTCTACCAGAATCACATCCGCTTCGCCGATCGCCTTTTCAACGTGGTCCGCTTCCTTGAAGTTTACGCTGTACTGCTTGAGCTCGGATTTGAACTCATCCGTAAGATTCATATCCGGCGGGGCAACGAATGTGATCGGACAATCGAACTGGCTCAATGCGTAACCGAGCGAGTGCATCGTTCGCATGCGCATATCGCCGACGGCCAGCCACTTCAATCCATCGATGCGGCCCTTCTCCCGCAGGACGGTGTACAAGTCGGTGAGGATTTGCGTGGGATGTTCACCCCAGCCGTCGCCGCCGTTGATGATCGGCACGCTTGCCCACTTCGCGGCTTCGTGGGGCGCACCCTGCTGGAAGTGACGCATCACGATCACATCGCCGTAGAACTCCAGCATCTTCACCGTATCCTTGATCGACTCCTGATAGAAGTCACCGGCGCGGGTCATCTTGGCGTCGGAAAATCCCGTCACGTGGCCGCCGAGGCGGTGCATGGCGGCTTCGTGTGCCAGACGGGTCCGCGTCGAGGGCTGGTAAAAGGCGGTTACCAGGGTTTTTTCCTTGAGCAAATCCACGTTCTTCCTCGACCTGGCGATGGGTTCCATCTTTTGAGCCACTTCGAACACGTGGAAGAATTCATTCCGTTCGAATTCCTTGAGTGAAAGAACATCTCGACCGGCAAAACTACGCATTTGAGCCTCCTATTCAATTAGGGAAAGATTTAGGGCGGTTGCAGTTTCTCCTTTGCTTCATGGAATCTCCTTCTTTGGCGGTTTCTTCCCATCTCGCAGAAATCTAGATCATCTTCTCTTTCAACATCTTCGGCAATAACGCATAGAACGCCGTCGCTGCGACCACCTCATCGAGCGGCACGTTCTCGTCGCGCATGTGGGCGGTCTTCTCATCGCCGGGACCGAAACCGATGGATGGGATGCCCGCCTTGCCGGCCCAGTATGTGCCGTTCGTCGAAAAATCCCACGTTCCGAGCGGACGCTTCTCGCCCCACAACGCCTCGATGGTGTCTGAGCCAGCATGCACAAGGGGATGAGCGTCCTCCAAAATCCATGCCGGATAGTATTTCGACACCGGAAAAACGAAACCGGTATAGGACGGCGTATCGTAAAACAACTCTTCGACGTGGATTTCCTCCCGCAGGTATTCGGGGATCAGTCCCTTGATCTGCTCGATGACTTCATCGCGCGGCTCGTTCGATGTGATGCGGCGGTCGAGATAGATCGTGAATTGATCCGGCACCGCATTCAGCGATGCTGTCCGTGCGGATACATCGGTGACGGCGATCGAGGGAACCCCTTGAACGGGATGGTGCCCCATGCCGAGGCGCAGGCGGCGGTCAAGTTCGCGGATATCCATGATGGTCGCCATCATTTTGTACACGGCGTTATCACCGAGATAATGTGAAGCCGCATGCGCCGATTTGCCGTGCGCAGTGATCTTCAGTTCGATGCGACCCTTATGCCCGCGATAGATGCGCATTTTGGTCGGTTCGCCGATCACGACGAAATCGGGACGCACCTTCGGGTCTACTTCGACGAAGGTGTTCGGGGCTATGCCGTCACATTCCTCCTCCATATTCCCAAAGTAGTACACGGTGTAGCCGTCGAGCAGGCCGAGATCGCGCGCCATGGCAAGTCCATAGACCATCCCCGGCGTGGAGCCTTTTTCGTCGCACGCGCCGCGCGCATACAAATATCCATTCTCCACCTTGCCATGGAACGGGTCCCAATCCCATTCATCCGGGTTGCCCACACCAACGGTATCGATGTGCGAGTCGTAGACGATCACCTTGGAGCCGTGCCCGATCCTGCCGATCGTATTCCCCATCCTGTCAAAACGAACCTCGTCATAGCCGAGTTTCCTCATCTCCGACTGAATGCGTTCGCCGACCGGGCCGATCTTGCACTCCATCGAAGGGATGGCAACGATCTCGCGCATAAAATTCACGATTTTTTCCCGCTGCCCCTCGACCTTCTTTTGAATTTCCTTTACAACATCCGACATGCCAATCCTCCGAATTTTTCGTTTGCGGAATTAATTACCGCCGATTTTTCTGACCACATGAAAATTGAAATAACCGGGTATGAAATAGCTCAGCGTGTGGTCCACGATCCTCCCGCTGTCCAGGTAAAGTTGCGAGATGAAATGCAGCAACACATCACCGCGCTGGATCTCAAGAGCTTTTGCCACCTCGGCCGTGGCGTTGGTTGCGGTGATGGCGGCGCGGGAAACGGTCAACTTATCGCCACGCTCCAGCATGAAGTCGAGAACCGAACCGTTGAATCCACCCGGAAGATCGCTTGGCTTGAGCAGGTCTGCCGGGAGCGTGTCGATCAAATAAGCGACCGGGCGGTTTTCCGCGCGAATCACGCGTCGGATGCGGGTGAGGCGGCTCCCTTCAGGAATCCCAAGCCCGGCGGCGGATTCTCCATCCGCATCCGCTTGATCCACATGCAGATCGCTGATCGTCGTCTGCAAATTCTTGCGCTGCGCCATCGTATCGAGACTCTCCAGCACTTCCAACCCGCTGTCGAGCGCCTGGACTTTGCCGACCACAAATGTGCCCGAGCCCTGCCTGCGGCGAATCAATCCCTGTGTTTCGAACGAACGCATCGCCTCGCGCAAGGTCGCGCGCGAAACGCCGAGTTGTTTTGCAAGGTCCGGCTCGGAGGGCAGGCGTTGACCCGCCGGGGTTTTGTGAATCAACGTTGCAAGATCTGCCTGCAAGCGTTGAAATGGAAAATTAGCCATGAAAAATTCTCATTTCTGATCCGCACGTGGCGCAGATATTCGCAGAAAAAAATCCATAACTCAAAATATGAAATCTGCGGATCGCCATCAATCTTCCAGCACCGGCACGAAATCGAAGCGGGTAACATCCACAAGCCCTTTGTCGGAAATTCTCAACTCAGGGATGACGACCAATCCCAGCAAACTTAATTGCATGTTCGGGTTGTTCAACTCACTGCCGCACATCTTGAAGCCATCGAGCACGCTGGCGGCCTTTTTCGCGACAATATCCGCGCGCTCGTTTGACATCAAGCCAACGATGGGGAATTCAACCCTCCCGATCACCTTGCCGTCCAACACCACGATCTGCCCGCCGCCGCATTTTGCCAGTTCATTTGCGGCGATCGCCATGCTTTCATCATCCGTACCGACGACGATCATGTGATGGCTGTCATGCGCAACCGTCGAACCGATGGCACACTTTCTTGTAAAACCAAAACCGCTGGTCAGGCCCACGACAACCTTGCCCGTGCCGCGATGTCTTTCCACCAATGCGATCTTCGCAAGGTCATTTCTCAAATCCGCTTTGACTTCGCCATCCACAGCTTTGACTTTCATCTTCAGGTGACGGGTCGGCGCCTGGTTCTCGATCACCCCGATGACATGCGCCTCGACCTCCGTGCCGTGAGCGGCTCTTGTCCAAAGGACAAAATCTGCCGCTGTGAGTTTTCGCTTGAGATGAACCGAGTTGGTGACCGTTTTGGGATATTTCGTCACCGGCAGCTTGACCTGCCATTCGCCGTTCTCGGCAATGACCTGACCTTTCGCAATGACCATATCGGCTTTGAAGTTCATCACATCTTCGACAAGCACAATATCGGCCCACCTGCCGGGAGCGATCATACCCATCTCTTTGCCCAGGCCGAAATGCTCGGCGGTGTTGATGGTCATCATTTGGATCGCCGTCATTGGATTCAATCCCTCACTGACAGCGTGGCGAAGGACCCGGTCCATGTGGCCCTCTTCGGTCAGGGTGGCGGCGTGTGAGTCATCCGTAACAAGCAGGAAGTGTCGTGAATCCAGTTTCTTCTCGGTGATAGCCTTGACCTGCGCCGCGACATCGAACCATGCAGAACCGTAGCGAAGCATCGCCTTCATCCCCTGGCGGACGCGCGCAATGGCGTCTTCCATGCGTGTGCCTTCGTGGTCATCCTCCGCGCCGCCCGCGACGTAGCCATGGAAGGGCAGGCCGAGATCGGGCGAAGCGTAGTGCCCGCCGATGGTTTTCCCCGCCGCGTGGGTCGCGGACATTTCATCGAGCATCTTCTTGTCGCTCATGAAGACGCCGGGGAAGTTCATCATTTCGCCCAAGCCGATGATGCCTTTCCACTTCATCGCAACTGCGACCTCTTTGGGACCGATGGAAGAACCGGGGGTCTCAAGTCCCGGCGCGGACGGAACACAGGATGGCATCTGCACCCAGACATGAATTGGCTGCTTCTGCGCTTCATCCACCATCAACTTGACGCCTTTGAGACCGAAGACGTTTGCGATCTCATGCGGGTCGATGAACATTCCAGTGGTACCGCGCACAGCCACCGCGCGGACGAACTCTGTCACAGTGACCATGCCCGATTCGACGTGCATATGACCATCGAGCAGACCGGGGACGAGATATTTGCCTTTTGCGTCGATGACCTTGGTTTTTTTGCCGATGGTGTGACCCGCATCGCGCCCTACATAAGCGATATGCCCGTGTACAACGGCAATGTCGATATTCGGGATGATCTCGCCGGACTGCACGCTCACCCATTTCCCGTTTTTGACAACGAGATCGGCATGAGCGCGCCCCATGGCAACATCGACGAGGGCGGTGGTCAATTTGGTGGATGATGACATAAAAACTCCGTCAGGATAGATGATAAGACATGATCGCAAACACAAACCAGATCACGGTCAAAAACGCGGGCAACAACAATATCCATGCCCAGGTTTTATTTCCCTCCCGCAGCGCCGCCGCAGAGGCAATCGGAAAAAGGGGAAGGAAAATGGCAAGTCCGTTCAAAGACGGCGAGCCGTTCATATAATAGGCTACCGGAATAAAAAGAACGGCTCCCAACAACACAAACCAGAAGTTATCCTTCAATATGCCAATTACCGATAAGATCAACGAGAGCGGGATGGACAGCCAAAACAATAAGGGGATCAAAATACCCATCATCCAGCCAGCAATCGTTTGGCGGCTTTGTTATGTTTCTCGATCAATTTGCCCTGATCCAAGGTCACAAGTTGACCTTCCCTGACGACGGCTTTGCCGCCCACGAAGGTGAAATCGACATTGAAGGATTGACCAAAGACAATTGCAGAAACCGGGTCGTGCATTCCGGCGTACCCGAGTTTGTTCAATTTGATGGCGAAGAAGTCGGCACATTTGCCAGCTTCCAAACTTCCGATATCGTTTCTTCCGAGTACGGCTGCGCCGCCGCGAGTGCCAAGATACAAGGCTTCTCTAGCTGTCATCAATTTTCGGTTGGGATCATTAGACAGGGAATAGCCCGTCAGTCCTTCTTTGACACGGGAGACGAGCATGGCATTTCGCACTTCTGCAAGGAGATGCGAGCCGTCGTTGGAAGCGGAGCCGTCCACGCCCAAGCCGACATTCACGCCTGCCTTGCGATATTCCTTGACCGGCGCAATGCCGGAAGCGAGACGCATGTTCGAGGTGGGACAGTGCGCCACGCCGCAGTTATGTTTGGCGAAGACTTGTATCTCTTCATCGTTGACCCAAACCGCGTGCGCAAACCAGACGTCGTTACCGACCCAGTCCACTTCCTGCATGTAGCCGACAGGACGATGACCGAACATTTTCATACAGAACTGTTCTTCGTCTTCGGTCTCAGCGAGATGAGTATGCAGATGCACACCGTGTTGTCGCGCGAGTTTGGCGGATTGTTTCATCAGGTCAGAAGTGACGCTAAACGGCGAACATGGCGCAAGCACAATTTGAGTCATCGAGCCGGGTTTGGCATCGTGATATTTTTCTATGAGGCGTTGCGAGTCTTTGAGGATGTTCTCTTCGGTGTCCACCACGCTGTCGGGGGGAAGTCCGCCTTTGGATTCGCCGAGCGACATCGAGCCGCGGGAAGCGTGAAGGCGTAATCCAAGTTCGAGGGCGGCGGCAATCTCATTATCAAGTTTTGAGCCGTTCGGGTAGAGATAGAGATGGTCCGAGGCGGTGGTACAGCCCGAGAGGGCGAGTTCCGCAAGCGCAGTCTGAGTCGAAACAAAAATATCGTCGGGTTGCAAACGCGCCCAAATGGGATAGAGAGTCTTGAGCCAGTTGAAGAGATTTGCATCCTGTGCGGCAGGGACAGCGCGCGTGAGGGTTTGGTAGAAGTGATGATGCGTGTTGACCAAGCCGGGCAGGACGACGTGCCCTTTGAGGTCGAGCACTTCGTCGGCGGTGGCGGGGAGTTCGCTCGTTGATCCGACCTGCTCGATGAAGCCGTCGCGGATGAAAATGCCGCCCTCGGGAATTTCCCGTTGGTTATTGTCCATGGTGACGATGTGCGCGTTTTTGACGAGGAGGGTTGTCATGCGGTTTAGTCGTTTGGTCCGTTCGTCGGGTGGTTGGATAGTTGCCTGATGACTAGACTAAATTTGTCTGACAAATTCTAGTGTAGCAGAAGAAGGGGAGGATGTCAATTCGGGATGAAAGTTTTTAAATTGAACCCATTGGGTGATTGGGGAAACTTGCACGAAGGGATAGGATTTTCCAAAAGGAGTCAAACATGAAAACCGGAACCTGTCCCAAATGCGGCTCGAATGAGATCATCAAGGAAGCGCTCCTGCAAGGCAGTGACAGCATCCCCCCTTACATCAGCATCAGCGAGCCCGAGCCGCCCAATCGTCCCTTCGTTTGGATGCCGAAAAACGAACAAAGTCAATTCACGGCACATGTGTGCGGCGCATGCGGTTATTCCGAGTTTTACGCCGTCCGGCACCAGGCATTGAACGAAGGGCGCAAAAGGGGATTCAAAGCCAGATAAACATTTACAGCCTTTGACAGACTCTCAATAGTCTTTGCCAGCCGCGTCCCTGTATCCTGAAAACATCACAAGGAGACGCGCATGAAAATCGTTTCGATCCTGCTGGCACTGATCAACTTCCTCGCGGGGGTTTTACTCATCCTCTCCTGCATCTCGTCGAACGAAACATTCGCCTGGGTCGCATGGAAGACCGCTTTGGGATTCATGGGCGTGGCGTTCGGCATCCTGACCTTCAAAGACAGCGCCCAGCCCGTCGCGCAATGCAGGATGATTCTCTACGGCCTATTGCTCGTCATCGCCGGTGTCTCCATCGTCGCCTATGGGATTCACTGGTCCATCGTCAGCGGCGACCCGAAGAACACTGTCATGGTCGTGGGAACCAGTTTCTTCCTGCACGGTTTCACCTCCGTGCTCGGAATCGTCATCGATTAAGCAAATTTCTTTTTACTCGAAGCATAACGCGAAATAAAGTGCACCCACCAGGGGGATAACTTCGTTTTGAACTTCGCCTGCCGGATGACCTCTCGCATCCCATCCGGACCCGTGAACGGGTCCAGCACCATGACGGATTTCCCAAGCTCGATGATCCCATGCGCATCCGAGCCGACCGTTCCGGCGAGATTGTATTTCTCAGCAAACGTCTTCGCTTTATGGTTGAAGCCCGGGTCCATGCACCGCGAATTGAAGATTTCAATGGCATCCACGAACGGAACGATCTCGAGAAGGTCCGCTTCTTTCCATCCCCCCTTTCTCCACGCATCGAACGGATGCGACACGCTGATGAACGCCCCTTGCTCCTTCAATCTCCGAATCGTCTCCATCGGGGTCAACCCGGCGGGGATTTCCTCCGTCACAAATGCGGCGAGAATCTCCCCTTTGGTTGTCATGATCTCTTCACCGATAATGATCAACTCCGGGTCCATAGACTGAGCCGCCCTCGCCCCAGCAATCGAGTTATGGTCGGTGACCACGACCCGGTCCAATCCCTTCCTCCGCGCCGCATGGATCAGATAGGCCGGGGTCGTCAGGGAATCTTTCGACGCGTTCGTATGGCAGTGGAATTCGAGTATTGGCATGGTGCAATTCTACCAACTGGTTTCGCGAAATCCGGTTTTTTGATTTAAAATCATTCCCATCATGGTTCGAAGGCTGTTCGATGGCATTGGTTCTTTTTTGCAGACGCCTTTCGGTGTCCTTTTCGTGACCGTCGTCGTCTTTCACGGCGTCCTCTTTTTTCTGGGGGTGGACTACACCAATGTTGCCGTCCTCGGCGTGGCCGGGTTCATCCTTCTTGTGGACATCATCGCCACGAATTTCATCCTCGACAAACTGGTCTACTTTTTCTCGCAATTCGTCCTGCCCGTCCAGACCCCCAAAGACCGGCAGGAGATCTACGCACGCGTCAGCGCTTTCGACGGCAAACGCGGTCCGACCCTCTTCGTCAAGAACGGGCGGTTGATCACCCACGCAGGCGAGACGAAAAAACAAGGTCCCGGCGTGATCGTATTGGATACCGCCAGCGCCGTCGTGCTGCAAACTGAGACGGAGATCATAGGCGCGGCAGGACCTGGAATCCGCTTTACAAGAGGAAAGGAAAGAATCACCCGCGAAGAAGGCGTGGACCTGCGTGCGCAATGGCAGTTCATCGGTCCGCTCGCGAGCGACCAGCCATTCCTCAACCCGGTTCCGATCTCTGACCCGAAAAAATACAACGAGTTACAAGCCCGCCGCCAGCAGACTGCCGGCCTCACCCGTGACGGGTTCGAGATCTCCCCCACCATCAGCATAAAATTCCGCATCAAAAGGCCTGAAGAAAAGGTCGCGTCGGAAAGCGGCGTCGTTTCGCAATACGGCTATAACGCGCAGGCTGTCTTGAACGCTGTCACGCGCGAAGTGATCGAACTTGTCACGGCGGAAAACAGACGCAGCCGAATGGAATGGTATCGGCTCCCCGCCCATCTTGTTGTGAACTTGTGGCGGGAATATGTCCGCAAGTTCAAACTGGAAGACCTGTTCAAAGCGGACGGCATCAGCGGCTTGCAGACCATCGAAGAGATGCTCAACCGGCGGTTGAAACGCCCGTTTGTAGTGGCATTGGACGATACGGGTCTCCCCGAGACGACCGGTGAAGCCATCCCCAGCCTCGAATACGAACAACTCGAAGCGCGCGGTCTCGAGATCATGGACGTTCGAATCCATAACGTCCTGTTCGATCCCGTCATCGAGGAACAGACGATCAAGAACTGGAACGCAGAATGGATGAAGGTCGCCCAACGCGACGCAGACCTGTTGAACGAACACGAAAAATTGATCGAGACCGCCGCGCACAGCGAAGCCGTCAAGAACTTTGCGCGGCTCGCCTCGCAGAAATTCGACAATCCCATTTCCCCGCCGGAGGATATCTTTTCCACCCTTCAGAACCTGATCGAGCCAGTGCGGGAAACCATCCTGATCGAAAGCCGCGCGAACAACCAGATGGAATCCGAGATCAAGAAATTGGATGAGATCTGGAAGTGGCTGCTCGTCAATAAACTGGACGCCTCCATGCACCGTGAAGAGGGCGGATCATGAAGCGCATCCGTTTCCAACGCGACCAGGTCATTCCGCGCCTCTTCGACCTGAACGAAGAGAGCGTCGAGTATCGCAACCGGGTCCGCACCTACGCCGGGTTTGCAGCATGGGCCGTCCTGAGCGGTTTGACGCTGGCGGCATTTATCTTCCTTTCCGTAGACAACCTTCAACGCATGGCTGTCGCCGCGATGAGCGCCGTCAAATACCTGCCCCTGCTTGCCGTGATCTATGCGCTGGCAAAGACCAAAGCCGCCGCCTATCTCGCAGACATATTCGAATTGGAAGATGAGACTGTCGCCTACGATTTCATCGAGAATATGGCATTCGGACAGGGTCATGAACTCATCACCATCAACGAAGGGAAGATCTCCGAAGAGGACGAAGGTTCACCGATCATCCGCATCGGCGGACCGGGATATGTGCAAGTCAACCTCGACAGCGTCGCCTTGCTCGAGCGCGTGGATGGAATCCCGGAGATCATCGAGCCGCGCCAGGAGGCGTGGAAATTGGGGCGCTTCGAACGCATCCGCGAGATCGGCAAAAACGACGAGGTCGGCAAGCGTGAATATGCCATCATCAACCTGCGCGACCAGTTCGTTCGCGGACTATCCGTTAAATCGCGCACCAAGGACGGCATCCCGATCGAGGCGCAGGACGTCAAGGTCATGTTCAGCATCCTGCGCAAACCAAAGGAATCAGCGCCTGAAAACGATCCGTATCACTACGACGAAACCGCGGTCTATTCCCTTGTATACGACCAGACCATCATCTCCCCTGCGCCTGCAAAAATCTCCGGCGTTTCCTTTCCATGGGATACCACCGTCCTGCCGCTCGTCACCGGAGAATTGGAAAACCTGATCACATCGCGCAACCTGAGCGAGATCCTTGCCAGCATCAGCCGCAGGGAACTGGACGAACTGAGCCTGAACGAAGCCACCAACAAACAAATCCGCATCGAAATGACCAGCGAGCAAACTCTTGCCAGCCAGCCGGGCGCGGCCCATGCGCCGGAATTCCTTTCGCGCTCCAAGATCACCGCGCATTTCTTCAGCGAGGAATTCAAAGCCCAAGCCGCAAAACTCGGCGTCGCCGTTCATTGGATCGACATCGGCACATGGCAATTGCCTAGCGAGATCATCCTCGAGGAATTGAAAGCCGCATGGAAGTTGATGGGCGATAACGCGAGGCGCCGTGCCGGGGTCGAACGGTCGGCGAAACAGCACGAAATGAAGGAATTGATGGAACTCGTCAACAATGTCATCATCGCCAGTTACAGCCGCTCCGGCGGTTCGGGGTCGAACCGCAAACTCTCCGAAAAGGACTACCTCGAACTGGCGAAGATCCTCGAGGGGAATCCCGAGATCGCGTACAGTCCCATGTTCCAGCAGCGTTTTTCGCAAAACGTTTCCAGCAAACGCGATGCGCAGTCCACGGCTCACGACATCCTCAAAGCCTTCCGCAGGGAACTGATCGCCGCGCGCGAACTGATCGAAAAGGAAAACCGTTCCTCCATCGATAAACAGGCCGAGATCGCCAAAATAAACAAAGCCCTTGGCGATATCGACTTCCACGTCTTCCATTACGTCAAACCTCCATCACCATGAAACATCCACACGTTCAACTCTCCGTCGAAATTGCGCGGGCGCTCAAATTGGGTTCGCCCATTGTCGCGCTTGAATCCACCGTCATCACACACGGTTTACCCCATCCGCAAAACCTTGACCTCGCGCGGGATATGGAAAAACAGGTCCGCGGCGTCGGGGCGATTCCCGCCACGGTTGCCTTGCTCGACGGGAAGATCCGCCTCGGTCTCTCGGACGGGGAACTGGTCCGGCTTTCTGAAAGTGATGCCTCGCTGCCCACAGGACGCTTCGCGAAAGTCAGTCACCGCGACTTCGCCACAGCCATCGTCAAAAAAATGGACGGCGGCACCACCGTCGCCGGGACGATGCTCGCCGCGCACATGGCCGGGATCAAGGTCTTCGCCACCGGCGGCATCGGCGGCGTTCACAAAGAATCCCCCTTCGATATTTCGACGGACTTGAAAGCATTAGCCGAAACGCCGATGATCGTCGTCTGCGCCGGGGCAAAAGCGATACTGGATCTGCCCGCCACTTTGGAATATCTCGAAACGATGGGCGTTCCCGTGGTCGGTTATCAGACCGATGAATTCCCGGCCTTTTACTCTCGCGAAAGCGGATTGAAAGTCAGCGCAAGGCTTGACTCACCAAAAGAGGTCGCTGAGTTTGCAAAGGCGCATTGGAGTTTGGGACTCCGAAGCGCTGTCCTCGTGACGAACCCGGTCCCTGAAACAGAATCCATACCAAAGTCGGGGATGGAGCCGGTCATCGCCAAAGCCTCGAAGGAAGCCATGGAGAAGGGCATCCATGGCCAGGAATTGACTCCCTTCCTGTTATCCCGCATCAACGAATTGACGGAGGGAAGGTCGCTCAAAGCAAATCTTGCCCTTTTGTTGAATAATGCCCGCCTTGCAGGTGAGATCTCGAAAGAGATGTATGCAAGGAAAAACGATTGGGCGATTTAGTCTTTCAAGGGGATGCGACGAGGAAAAACATGAAAAACGAATTTACCCTTACTGCTGAATTCAATACCAACACGGAAACGATCTATAAAGCCTGGATATCCACGCAGGGGCATACGCTCATGACGGGCAGTCCCGCCAAAGTAGACGGGCGCGCAGGCGGCGATTTCACCGCCTGGGACGGTTACATCTGGGGTACGTTCCTGGAACTGGACGAGAACCAACGCATCCTGCAATCGTGGCGCACGAGTGAGTTCCCCGAAGACGCCGAGGACTCTCAAGTGGAAATCCTATTGGAAGAACAGGATGGAAAGACGAAACTTACGCTGGTACACACAAACATCCCCGTCGGTCAGTCAGAAAGTTATAAACAAGGCTGGGAGGATTTTTATTTCAAGCCGATGCGGGAGTACCTGTAGCGCGTATTTGGCGTTATCCAACGCTGTATTTGCGCTGGAGAGCGTAAATTACGCAAAGTTTTCGTGATCTACCGGGAATTTCCAGACTCAAAAATACGTTCCCGTATCCCAGCGTTTTGAACGCCCAACCCGATCAGCAAGCCGGTGACCGAATCCGTGCCGGAGGAATGACCGACTCGCAAGGCGGATTCCGCGGTCGATTTTATATCTTCGCCTGCCGCAATCGCCTGCGCAAGATTCGATAGGCTGCTGGAAAACTGCCCCCGGGTCGCATGATGCAAATAGGTGCGGCTGATCTCGCTTGTTCGATCAGCGAGCCGCATGATCATATTGCCAAACGATCGGATGAAAGATAATTTCTTTTGATCTTCGCCAGCCGTGCTCCACAACCCTGCCAGGAAACCTAACAAAATGTCGTCGCCGGATGGAGTGACTCCGGGACCGAGACCGATCATTTCTTCCGCGGCGCGAAATGCCCCCTCGTTGTCGAATTGCACAGCCGCATCGAGTAGCCGCATGATGGGCGGACCGATTTTCCGGTTCAATGGAGTCCCAGAGTTCGATTGAAATATTTCCCCGGCGATGATCTCGGTTCTTCTTCGGCGTTGTTCTTCGTTGAGCAAAGCCCACGCAGATGACCATGAGCGCATGGCGAAAACGGTTGACATTTCCGCCGAGAGTTCAGGGATGGGACAATTCCACACGGCGGCGCCGCGCAGGTCAATGGAATGAGGGGACGAGTCGAAACGTAATATCCCGCCCTTTGTAAAAACAGCCAAACCCACCCGTAGCGATCGAAGCGGAATCTCCTCTGAAATCCGAATCCCCTGCGGTAATTCGTTTTCATCCGAAAGAAAGACCGTGAGGAGCCGGTCTTCATCCGCAAGCCGCAGATTAACCGCTGATTCGTACACGGATCGGACTTGCGCCTGAAAGGTTTCGCGCGGGACAGCCTCCCCTATGGATACGGCACGGAGTTGCATGGCGAGATCAATTCAACTTACAAATTTTTCGAGAAGTGTTATCAGATCCTGACGGTTCTTTTTCTCTCCGCCCTCCCTCAACATGCGCGCCGAGGCGGTGAAGTAAGTATGCGATTCGAGAAAAGCCAGTTGACGGCTGTACCATTCCGCGTCGGTATATTCCGTGCCGTACAAAGCGAGTTCTCTTCGCAGGTTGCTGTTGCCCGCCCTGTAATCCTCGCGCCCGAGCACATCGAGGTCGGCGTCGGTGAGGATCGCTTCAAGCAGGTTTTGCGGCTTTTGTGGAAGGGCTGTTGCCAGGATCGCCCATTTCACGGTTTCCACCTGATCGTAGGCGAAACCATAATCCGGCAAAACCTCCGTCGCGATGCGGACGCTGATCAATTCGTGATATTGGGGTTGTTTGACGAAACCAAGATCATGAAACCATGCCGCGGTGATGAGCAATGATAATTCGGTCCCATCAATTCCTTCCATCGCCGCCAGCCGCGATACGCCGGGGACGACGTCATCGCGCGTATGAGAAACGCTGTGATATAAAAGTTTCGGTGAAAGCCCGTTCTCCAGTCGATGCAAGGCGTACGCCCAGGCTTCTTCGAATCGCGGGGTGTCCATGATTCACCCCGTTCTCCGCACCGCCAGCAGGGTGATGTCATCGAATTGAGGCGCGCCCTGCTGGAACTCCACCGCGGAGTCAAAGATTCCCTGGCAAATTTTCTGCGCGGGGATTTGAGTCCCGAGGCGCTGCATGGTTTGGACGACTCCATCCAAGCCGAAAGGCAAATCATCCTCGTATCTGGCATCGGCGGCGCCGTCGGTATACAACAACAGCAAACCACCCCGGGGAATCGTTACCACTTGTTCCTCGAGCATCGGCCGATCGAAAAGGCCAAGCACCATGCTTTTGCCCATTTCGGGAAAAAAGGCTTTGCCTTGCGCATCGAGGACCATGGGAAGTTCATGCCCCGCGCGCGTATATCGGAACTCCCCTGTAGGTTTGTTCAATATCCCGTAGATGACCGTGACGAACAACCCGCTGGCGTTCATCTCACATAACAAACTATTGACCCTTTCGACCACATTCTTTACGCTCACATCCCTCCCGATTGAGGATCGTAACAGCGCGTGACATTGCGCCATGAAGATGGCGGATGGAACGCCCTTATCCGAGACATCACCGACGATCAACGCCATGTTCTCGTCATCGAGCGGATACACCCCGTAGAAATCGCCTCCCACTGCCTGGGCGGGGATCATCAACGCCCCGATGTCGTAGCCTTCCATCTGGGGAATCCTTGTCGGCAAAATGCTATACTGGATCGTGCGCGCGACCCGCAGGCTGTGTTCCAGTTTTTCTTTTTCGATGATCTGAGCCTGGGCGGCGCGCAGATCGTCGTATGCTTTTTGCAATTCCTCGTTTTTGCCCCGCAGGTATTGGATGGTCTCGTTCAGAGATTCGGTCAGCCGCGCTCCCAACGCGCTTGCCATTTCATACGCCAACTCGGGGTGGACCTTGAGAAGTTCATTGAATTCGGAATACTTCACGGTCATCAGGCGGGCGTCTTCCACCACTCTTGCCGTTGCGGTGCGCGGCGAGCCCTGGTTCAACAATCCCACCTCACCGATGAATTCGCCCGGATAGCGCATTCCCAAAAACGATTCTTCGGGCGTCCCCAATGCGCGCACGATCTCGACCCGCCCTTTCAAGATGACGTAAAACTCGTCGCCGAGATTCCCCTCCTCCAGCACATGCGAACCGGCTTGGGCATCCCATGTTTTGTATGTCTTTCTGATTTGGGCGATGGTCTTTTGCGGCAGGGAGCGGAATAAAGGAATGCCGCTCAGATCCAAAGTATTATTCGAATTCTTATCAGTGCTCATCATCTAAACCTTTTACGTCTTCCACTCATAAATTATCTGTTTCTTATTCTACGCCATTCTCCAATAATTCCTTGACCATCTCCTCGGGCACCTGCACAGCGACCACTTCCCCTTTAACTGTGATAACCCCGTTCGCTTGAATCCATTCTTCGACCACCACCTTTCGTCCCTTTACTTCCTTCACCCGCGCGCGGACTTCGAGAGTCGGTCCCATCGGCGTGGGCTTGAGGTAATCCACACGCAAAGATGCGGTGAGGTAACGAAGCGGGGGCTCGGTATCCATGGCGCGGTTTTCGGCGCGATAACCCGCTGCCGCGGCTGTGCCCGTGCCGTGACAGTCGATCAATGACGCAAGCAATCCGCCATAAACATAACCGGGAATGGCGGTGTGATATGGCTTTGGTTGAAAATGGCAAACGGATTCGTCCCCATCCCAGTAACTTTTGATCTGGTGACCGAGATCGTTCAATTTGCCGCATCCATAACAATGGGCGAGATGTTCGGGGTAATAATCTTGAAAAGCGAGAGTGGTCATGAGTTCCTCAATTGAAGGACTACGCTATTTTTTCTCAACCCTGGTTTTGGATCAGGGCGTACCAGTCGGGGGAATGGTGATCGTCAGGTCCGGAGTCCCACTAGGGGTAACCTGGGGCGTCAGACTCTCCAATACAACGAAGCGCCCTACAACCTTCCATTCATAACCCATGAAGATCTGTACTTCGTATTGCCCCGCCTGCCAGCCGCCAATGGGATTCGAACATTCGGTATAACCGCCGATGCCGCCGGTGCCCCATTCCAACCGCCAGGGTTCGGTCTCATAACAAACAATTTCCCCGTTGCGATACCAGAGCGCGGTCCACTGCACGCCGGGCAGGGTGTTGTTGTAATCGAAACCGCCGTATATCGTCTGGATCGGAAGTTCAAACACGGTTTTCGGATTCACAGGGTTGACGCCGTCGAACTCGGTGGAAAATTGGATTGCCGTGAAAACCGCATCCGGGTTTGGGGTGACGGGTCCGGCGAACAGCGCTTCGATGGCAACGGGCAAAAACGGCGTGGTGGTCGCCGTGGGCGTATCGGAAACCAGAGGCGTGACGGTCAACGTTGGTGTAAGGGTTATGGTGGGCGATAGCGTGATCGTCGGCGTAAGCGTGATGGTCGGAGTCAACGTGGGCGTGGCGGTGGGCGGAAAAACCCGATAAATGACCTGTTCCCCTCCGGTCGGAAACCAGAACGCCAGCCCGATGAGTATCAATGCGAAAATCACAAGTCTCCATGCCGCGGCGTTGTACCGTTTGCGCAAACTATAGAAGGAGATCCTGCGCGCGGCTTGCATGCTGCGGATCGCCCCCCGAAAGGAAAGAAACGCTCCAACGACCGCAAACAAGGCAAGAACGATGACTCCCGCGCGAATATCCATGTTTAAATTATAGTCGAGAGTGTGGTAAAA
Organism: Anaerolineales bacterium; assembly: GCA_015075725.1. Taxonomy (NCBI): domain Bacteria; kingdom Bacillati; phylum Chloroflexota; class Anaerolineae; order Anaerolineales; species Anaerolineales bacterium. The sequence continues at coordinate 262,889 of JABTTV010000001.1, forward strand.
CAAGCACCATGACGAACGAACTCATTCTTCTCAAACTGGGCGGATCGCTCATCACCGATAAAGATAAAGATTACACCCCGAGATTGGACAAACTGAAGGAACTCTCGCTGGAGATCAAAGCGGCTCAGGACTCCGCTCCCGGCTTGTCTCTGATCCTCGGGCATGGGTCAGGCTCGTTCGGCCACGTCGCCGCGAAAAAGCACGGAACCCGAAACGGAGTCCATACAAAAGAACAATGGCTGGGTTTTGCCGAAGTCCGTTATCAGGCGGCGGAACTGAATCGGTACGTCCTGCAATCCCTGCTCGAAGCAGGGATTCCCGCCCTGCCCTTCCCGCCGTCTGCTTCGATGATCTCCGATGGCCGCAAGGTGATTCACCACAACGTCGAAACGATCCGCCGCGCTTTGAAAGCCGGGCTCCTGCCTGTGGTGCAGGGAGATGTCGCGTTCGACGATTCACTGGGCGGGACAATCCTTTCCACCGAGGACGTCTTTGCCTTCCTTGTCGCTGAATTTTCCGCATCCCGAATTCTTTTGGCAGGGCTGGAAGCAGGCGTATGGGAGGACTTCCCGGCGAGGACAAGGCTGGTGAAACAGATTCGACTCGCAGATTACGAAGCGATGCGGGGTGGCATCCAAGGCTCAGCCAGCACCGACGTCACCGGTGGGATGAAAGCCAAAGTGGAGGAAATGTTCGCCCTGATCCAAAAACACAAAGGGCTGACCGCCCAGATCTTTGCCGCCGAGGAACCCGGCCAGCTCACCCGCGCCCTACGGGGTGAAAATGTGGGTACGCTTCTCTCGTCATAATGTGACAAAAAAATGACGGATTGCTCTTGCATTTTTATAAAATTACCGGATAATTGAGAAAGACAAATTATATATAATCTTCAAGGAGATTCTATGGCAACCAAAGTCAAGTCCGCTAAAAAGGGTGCAAAAGCGAAAGCCAAACCCAAAAAGGCCGTTAAAAAGACACTTCCGAAAACCGGCGCATTCCAGCCGACAAAGCTGAAACTGCTGCGCCCCGTGCCTTCCGATATTGAGATTGCGCAGGCGGGGAAACTCAAACCGATCCTGCAGATCGCGCAGGAATTGGGGATCAAAGAGAATGAACTGGAGCTTTTTGGTCCTTACAAGGCAAAGATCAAGTTGGAAATTCTCGACCGCCTCGCCAAACGCAAGAACGGCAAATACATCGATGTGACCGCGATCACGCCGACCCCGCTCGGCGAAGGCAAGACCACGACGACGGTGGGCGTGTCGCAGGCGCTCGGTGCCCATCTTGGCAAAAAGGTAATGACCGTCATCCGCCAGCCTTCGCAGGGACCGACCTTCGGCATCAAAGGCGGCGCGGCAGGCGGCGGGTACTCCCAGATCATTCCGATGGAGGATTTCAACCTGCATCTCACCGGCGACATCCATGCCATCACCGCCGCGCATAACCTGTGCGCCGCAGCTTTGGATGCGCGCATGTTGCACGAAAAAGAAACTCCCGACGATGAGAAACTCTTCAACGCGCTCTGCCCGCCCGATAAAAAGGGCAATCGCAGGTTCTCCCCCTCCATGCTGCGCCGTTTGAAGAAACTCGGCATCAACAAAACCAATCCCAACGATCTGACGCCCGAAGAACGCTCCCGCTTTGCCCGCCTCGATATTGACCCGAACGGGATTCAATGGCGCCGCGTGATTGACGTGAACGACCGCTTCCTGCGTGAAATTCAGGTTGGACTCGGCAAGGATGAAGCGGGGCACGAGCATCGCTCCGGTTACGACATCACAGTCGCCTCCGAGATTATGGCGATACTTGCATTAACCACCAGCCTCGAAGATATGCGCGACCGACTCGGCCGCATGGTTGTCGCTGTGAACAAGAAGGGCGAAGCTGTCACCGCGGAAGACCTTGGCGTCGCTGGCGCGCTGACCGTCCTGATGAAGGATGCGATCAAACCGAACCTAATGCAGACACTAGAAGGGACGCCCGCCATCGTCCATGCGGGACCGTTCGCCAACATCGCGCATGGACAATCTTCGATCATTGCGGACAAGATCGCGTTGAAGATGGCTGATTACGTGATCACTGAATCCGGTTTCGGCGCGGACATCGGCATGGAAAAATTCATGGATATCAAGTGCCGTTATTCCGGACTCACACCGCATGTGGTCGTGCTGGTCGCGACAGTACGCGCGCTCAAGATGCACGGCGGCGGACCGAAAGTCGTCGCTGGCAAACCACTCGCGCCCGAATACACCGATGAAAATCTCGACCTGCTGAAGAAGGGCTTGCCCAACATGGTCCAGCACATCGAGAACGCGCTCAAATATGGCGTGAACGTCGTCGTCGCGGTCAATTCGTTCGCCACCGATACGCAGGCTGAAGTGGAACTCGTCCGCGAATCCGCGCTTAAAGCCGGCGCGATGGATGCGGTCGTTTCCCGCCACTGGATGGAAGGCGGCAAGGGAGCGATCGCATTAGCCGAGGCGGTCGTCAAAGCGTGCGAAAAACCCAGCAAGTTCAAATTCCTCTATCCGCTCGACATCTCCGTCAAGGAAAAGATCGAAACCATCGCCCGCGAGATCTATCGCGCCGACGGGGTGGATTACACTCCTGAAGCGGAAGCCAAGATTGAGCAATTCACCAAACTCGGCTTTGGCGACCTTCCGTTGTGCATGGCAAAGACCCACCTTTCCTTCACCGACAAAGCGGAGATGAAAGGCGCGCCGCGCGGCTTCCGCATCACGATCAGCGATATCCGCGCAAGCGTGGGCGCAGGCTTCCTCTATCCGCTCCTTGGTACGATGCGCACCATGCCGGGCCTTCCCACCCGTCCGGTCTTCTATGATGTGGATGTGGATTTGAAAACCGGCAAGGTCGTCGGCCTGTTCTAAATCGATATCACGTCCCGATATTTCTGTAGGTCACGCGAATCGCGTGACCTACTGTTTCAGTACCCATAGGCTATGGGAGAAACCGTATCACCTGACTATAATAACGCCATGAACTTGGACTCCCTCACTTTATCTGAACAAAGAGATTCGATCAGAAGCCGGCAACTCAGCGCCTCGGACTTAGCCGCGGCTTGTTACCGTCAGATCGAGCGGCTCAACCCGACTCTGAATGCCTTCATCACGGTCGTCCCGCCGAACAATGAAGAGCCGCATGGAAAGGGTCATTTGACGGGCATCCCCATTGCCGTGAAAGACCTCTTCGACACAAAGGGCATTCGCACCACTGGCGGATCGAAATTCTTTGAAGATAATATCCCCACAGAAGATGCCTTCGTCGTGGAAAAGATCAAGAATGCGGGAGGGTATATTATCGGCAAGACCAATACGCATGAAATCGCATTGGGTGTCACCAATAACAATCCGCATTTTGGCGCATGCAGAAATCCATGGGACACTACCCGAACGCCCGGCGGCTCATCCGGCGGGAGCGCGGTCGCAGTCGCCACAGGCATGGCATCCGCCGCGATAGGCACCGATACCGGCGGCTCGATTCGCATCCCTGCTTCATTGTGCGGGGTTGTCGGTCTCAAACCCACTTATGGAAGAATCAGCCTGAGGGGCGTCCTACCGCTATCGTGGAATCTCGATCATGCCGGTCCGATCACCAATCGCGTCGAAGATGCGGCATTGATGTTACAGGTCATGGGTGGATACGACAGCGGCGATCCTACATCGTTCAAAACCCTGCCGGGCGATTTTTCGAGTCATATGCGCGACACCATCCGTGACCGCAAAGTGGCGTTTGCCGTTGGCCAATTCGTGGATGAGGTTACTGAACCCGAAATTTCGGGCGCAGTTCGCAAAGCGGCGGATTTGTATTCAGACCAGGGCGCTGCGATCACAGAAGTCAACATGGATTTCCTGCGCGAGGCGGCTCTCGCCAACGCTGTCATGACTCAGGCGGATGCAGCGGCGTTCCATCGGGAACGTTTACAGGAACATCCTGATTGGTTCGGGGCGGATGTCCGTCAACGGCTGGAAACGGGTGCAGGATTCACCTCCAGCGAGTATGCGCTTGCCCGGCGCACCCAGGCTGAGGTCCGGCGGCGATGCGATAATCTTTTCGAAGAGTTCGATGCGCTCATCCTTCCCACCACACCGATTGCGGCTCCCGTTCTCGAAGGGGAAAACGCCATCGAACGCGCTCGATTATTGACCCGCTTCACATCGCCCTTCAACCTGACAGGGCTGCCCGCGCTTTCCATCCCCTGCGGTTTTACGGCGGAAGGATTACCCATGGGGCTGCAGATCGTCTGCCGCGCATGGAACGAATCCGGTGCGCTGAGAATGGGATTCGCCTATCAATCGGCGACGGAGTGGCACAAAACGAAACCGGTCATTGCCTCAGTAACGGCGGATCGCCCGGCTTAATTCCGGTTGCGCGGGCGCAAGCCCGCTTTACGTTATACTTTCGACTCGAAAGGCGCATGCGATACATTGTGCCAATCGAGATTTTTTATCGAAGGTGAATGAATGAAAAGGGCAACCCTGATCGCATGGGCGGTCCTGCGCCTGCCCATGCTGGCGCTGGCTGTTTACATACTACGATATCAATTGCTCGAAATGTGGGAAAAAGCCATCGGCTTGGAACATACGGTGGCATATATGGTGTATTTTTTGAGCACTGCATCCACGAGAGCGATCCTTTATCTCTTTGGGGCGGCAGCCTTGGGGGCGGTTATCTGGCTGGCTCGTAAAGCGGGTAATACCTGGAAAGCAAAGTATCTCCTTGCCGTTGCGGGCGCTTTTATCCTCGTGTTCATTTCCTTTACGTTCTTATTTCTTGTGCCAAACGCATTTGCGCGGGCTCTGGCAGTCGGGGCGCTTTTTGCCATCAACACGCTTCCAACGGAATGTTTTTCGAAACGGATCACCGCCTCGAAAATCCTGAGCGCCCTTTTGCTTGCAGGAGTGGGTCTGGTAGAGGCGCTGATCCCGCAAGTGTATCTTCACTGGATTGCAGACCGGGTTCGCAATGAAAAGTCCAAAATTGCATGGGAGAAGTTTTCCCCTCTCGCGGGCGTACTCATTGCCCCGTTATTCTGGGTATTCCTGCTCACGCCGTTCGACAATCAACGCATCATCACCCTCGGCGAAAAACTTCACCCCGAGCCTGCCGTGGAAGAATTCGCCGAAGGAGATTTCAATTGGATCGAGTTCAACGCCTCCCGGCAGGAATTGTACGTGGTGGGACTCGATACAAATTTTATCCTCGCCTATGATGTGAATCATCTGGATTCCCCGCCACGAAGATCAAAGACACCCATCGACAAGACCCAAAGCTTTGCCTTCAACCCCGACCGGCAGGAAATCTATAGCTACAACATCGTCACCAGGGAACTGCTGTACTTTGACACCACCGAGTTGAAACTCATCCGCACCATTCCCGTTCCCGGCATGGCAACCGGAGATGTGTGGATCAATTGGAATCCCGTCACAGATTCGATCACCATCGCAAATGAAACGGACAAGGATGACGGAATCTCTTTTTATCACATCGACCGCGAAAGCGGTGAGTTTCTGCCCGGCGACCCGCTCACGAATACCCCCGCCACGTATGTCGTTTTTCATCCTCAAAAACCATGGCTTTACTTCAATTCCTTACGGGATACCGACCTTTCCACATGGGATATGCGGGAATCCCGAATCGTCCTGCAAACCGAGACCAGCCCCCGCACGGAAAGAATGGTCTTCGACACCAGCCACAATGAAGTACTCGTCGCTTCGATGGTGGAAGGCGCCGTCCTGCGGTACGATGCGGAGACGCTTGAGTACAGGGGAAAAATCTGGACCAGCCCCGGAGACCGGACGCTGGCATTCGATCCTCAACGAAATTTATTACTTACGGGGAACTTCATCGATAACCGCGTGCGGGTCGTGGACCTAAGCACATATCAAGTCATCGAATCCTACTACATCGGTCCATGGATCCGCACGCTTGCGCTCGATGTGGAGAACGGGATCGCCTATGTTTCCACCATCCGTGGCTTGTTCAAATTGAGCTATGCCGCTCCGCAACCTTAAATATCAAGCCGCCATTTTCAGCGGCTCGGATTCTTGATGAGGCCGGCAGGGATATAAGGTTTCTCTTACTTCCCGTATTTTTCCATGATGCGCATGAATGCCTGCCTGTCATCTGGATGGATCTCGACCAACTCAAACCCCACCTGGAAAAGGTTCGGCTGGATCAGGTCCATTTTGCACCACCTGCTTTGGGCGATGAAAACGATATAAGGCATGGGTCCAATATCAGGCGTCAATACGATGCGAAGGTAGAAATCCTTTCCCGCCTCATGCGGAGTTTCAGTCTCCAGGCGGAAGCCCATCATGCTTACCTCCACCATATGGCCAAAAGTTTCTCCCGTATCGTCGTCCAGGACGCGCAGGTACATGTTGAATTTCTTGCGCGGAACGGTGCGTTTTTCGGGCATTGTCATCTCCTTTTATAAGGAAATCTCCGAGGTTGCAAGCCCAATGCTAACACGATGCAAACGCGCGGGATATGTGTCTTTTGTACTGTTTTCTCCGGCTAAATATCGAACAAATCGTTCCTGCGCTTGAAACCATCTGTGACCGGCGGATAGGCTTGCATAAAATCCTCGCGATCTCCAAATACCCGGCTTACGAACCCCATCAACCCGCGGCGCATCTGCATGCCGCCCTGGGAAGCATGCTGGGCGCTGGCTCGCATCTTCGCTTCAGACACAGGGCGGGTATCGATGCGCACATGTACGGGGAATTCCACCTCCGCCAGCTCCTTCAAATTGATATCCCCATTGCGCCCCCATCTAGCCGGGTCCTTGCCGATCAACGGCATGAGGCGGGTCATGACGCGCAAGAACCAGCGCGGAAACACCTGAAAATACAATGCCTGTGGTTTGAAGCCTTCGCCGTGTTCCGGGTAAAAGGTCTCATCGTCGGCATTGGCAAATGCCAATACAGTGGCTTTCTGAATGTGAATATGATCGGGATGTTTATATCCGCCAATCGGGTCGAAGGTGATGACCACATCCGGTTTGATATCGCGGATGTGTTTCACCACCTTTCCGGCAACTTCCTCGATCGGATGGTTGATCTGTGCGTCTGGATGATGATTCGCCTCCGTACCCGGCATGCCCGAATCCCGGTAGCCCAAAAAGTGGACTTCCTTCAAACCCAATTCCTTCGCAGCGCGCATCAGTTCATCGGTGCGCATTTCGGCAGTATCCTTGAATCCGTTCAAGAATTCCGGGTCGGCTGAGCCAGCCTCTCCGCGTGTGGCACAGACATAATACGTGTCATACCCTTTTTGAGCGTACAGAGCCAGTGTCCCGCCCAAGCCAAATGACTCGTCGTCGGGATGCGCCAAAACTGCCAGGATTTTTTTGGTCATGGATTTTCCTTTGAGGGTATAGATGCGAGGTCAGGGGAGAAGTTTACCTCATGTCCATGCTTCGCCTCACTCAACGTTCCAACGGAAAGTGGATGTACAATGGAGGTTGTTCGCTCTGGCACACAATACCAGCAATGGGCAAAGTAAAGACTGAATTTAAACAGGCAGAAGAAGGACAAATGAGAAAAGTTGTTTTTGCAATCAACATTACGATTGACGGATTCTGCGGACATGAAGCAGTGATCGCCGCCGACGACGAATTGCACGAGTACTTCACCGGGCTCCTGCGCGATTCAGACGTTGAAATTTTCGGACGCAACACGTATCACTTGATGTATCCATACTGGCACGAAGTCGCTGTGAATCAATCGGAGACGCCAGCGACCAACGAATTCGCGCGCGCATTCGATTCCATGCCGAAGATCGTCTTTTCAACGACGTTGAAGAGCGTGGAGTGGACCAACACGACGCTTCTCCACTCCAATCTTCGAGAAGAGATCATGAAGTTAAAAGGACAGCCGGGAAAAAACATCTCCATTGGCGGGCTGAACATCGCAGCGCAAGTTGAGAAATGGGATCTCATCGACGAGTATCACTTTGTCGTTCACCCGGTCATGGCGGGAAAAGGTCCCCGCTTGTTCGAACCGGGCAGGAACCTTACACTAAAACTTCTCGGGGCGAAAACATTTCGTTCAGGCGTTGTTGCCTTACATTATAAGAAATAATTCCTTATGGAAACCGGGCAGACCGCGTTTACTGAATAAGAGGTGAACCATGCGTTATATCGATATGCAGACCTGGTCCCGGCGGGATCATTTCAAATTTTATAGTACCGTCAATCACCCGCACTTCAGTATGTGCGCAAATGTGGATGTGACCACGTTCCATCCTTTTGTGAAGCGCAATGGATAATCGCTCATCGCAGCCATGGTATACGTCATCGCACGGGCTTCGAATGCGATCCCGGAATTCAGGCAGCGCATCCACATGGGCAGGTTTTATGAAAAGGTTCAGGACTACCTGCATCACCCGGAAGTTGCGCTCGGCGAAGCGTAAGGGTAACAGCTGCTTTGAAAGTGAAACATGTGATAAAATCCTGCTCGAAAAGGATACCCGGCGAATGACAGACAGCAGGTAGTTAAACAAATCTTTCAGGGCACTCTCCATTGGCGTTTCAAACTGCCGAGGCATGCCCTCGGTTTTCTTTTTAACTACAGGTGTCAACATGCTTAGTATCCATAACCTCGATAAAAATTTCGGCATCCAGCCCATACTCAAAAACATCAACTTCAATATCAGCGCAGGCGAGCGCATCGGTCTGATCGGCGCGAACGGTTCCGGCAAGACCACCCTCATGCGCATCCTCGCCGGTCTCGAACATCCAGATTCCGGGGATGTCGCTTCGACGCGCCCGAATCTACGCCTCGGCTACCTCGCCCAAGGGATGGAATTCGACCCGCAGCAGACGCTTCACTCCGCGCTCGGGCTTGACTCAGATTCACAAACCGACACAGCGCTGGCAGTGGAGTCGCTTGCTCTGGCGTTATCTCAAAATCCACACGACTCCGACCTCCAAAACAAATACACCGTTGCGCTTGAAAAACTTTCCACTCCCCACTTTCCGCCGGAATCCATCCTCACCCCGCTCGGACTCGCGCATCTCTCCGCCGACACCCCTATCGCCCACCTCTCCGGCGGACAGAAGACCCGACTCATGCTCGCCAAAGTTTTGTTGGACGATCCGCACCTGCTGTTGCTGGACGAACCCACCAATCATCTCGACATCGAAATGCTCGAATGGCTGGAAGGCTGGCTGAACGGATTCAAAGGTGCGGCGCTGATCGTCTCGCATGATCGGACATTTCTCGATAACACGGTAACTTCCATCTTTGAGCTGGATTCGACATCACACACCATCAAAACTTACGATGGCAATTACAGCGATTATCTTGAACAGAAATTGCTCGAATACGACAAGCAGGTACAAGCCTACCAAGACCAGCAGGATGAACTTGCTCAACTGCGTCGTGCTGCGAAACACATCCGCAGTTTGACGGTGATGAAAGTTGGCGGCAAAGCGGATAGCGGCGATAAATTCGCAAAAGGCTTCTTCGGTAATCGCGCCACAAAAAATGTGGCAGGCAAAGCAAAGAACATCGAAGCGCGCATCGACCACATTCTCACCGAAGAAAAACTCGAAAAGCCGCGCGGTTCATGGAAACTCAAGCTGGATTTCGGCACACCTAAACATCAATCGAAAGATGTGTTGGTGACCGATTCTCTTTCAATTGGCTACACGCCAGAAAATCCCTTGCTGACTGGCATCAACCTGTTCATCCGTGCCGGTCGACGCATTGTGTTGACGGGTCCCAACGGCGCGGGCAAAACAACGTTCATCCGCACCATCGTCGGCAAACTTCCCCCGCTGGCAGGTTCTTTCCGCTTGGGCGGCGCGACCAAACTCGGCTACATGGCACAGGAACAGGAATTGATCAACCCGGCAATCAACGCCGTGCAGACCATTCAAAGTGTTTCCGCCATTAACGAAACCGAGACACGCAACTTCCTGCATTACTTTCTGTTCAAAGGCGATGCCGCGCTGCGCCCGGCTGGAGAACTCTCTTTCGGTGAACGCGCCCGCCTGCAACTGGCATTGCTCGTCGCGCAGGGATGTACTTTCCTGATTCTGGATGAACCCATCAATCATCTTGACATCCCTTCGCGCGAACGGTTCGAAGAAGCGCTGGAGAATTTCAACGGCACGATCCTTGCCGTGGTACATGACCGCAGCTTTATCGAGCGCTTCGCCACCGATGTCTGGCAGGCAAAGGATGGGAAGATTAATAAATAGTGCGCTCTGGCTTGCTCTCGCTGCCGTCCCCGGCAGCGGGGCAATGCCATAAAATTATCATCGGAGACTTAATAATGATCACATATCGACCTTACGAAGACAAAGATTGGCAGGCCATTTGCAGAATCCACGACCGGGCACGACCCGACGAGCTTAAAGGTTCCTGCGACCCGCGTGGCTTCATTCCAATTGAGCAGGATAAAGAAGTGGAAGATTTGAAACGCAGTAAAAAATTCGTCGCCTGTGACGACGAGACCGTGGTCGGTTTTGTCGGCGTGGACGAGGACTATCTCGCCTGGCTTTATGTCGACCCTTCGCATTACGGCAAAGGCATCGGGCGTGAACTACTGCGCATCGGAGTCCGCGAGATCGGCGAAGGCGTATGGACCATCGTCCTCGATGGAAATAAAGCCGCCATTAAACTCTATGAAAGCGAAGGCTTTCGCGAGTTCTCTCGTTTCAACGGCCAGAATAACGGCTACCCGGTCACTTGCATCAAGATGAAAAAAGCGCAATAAGTTTATAATCGGGGAAAATTTTATGTCATTGCGAGGCGATCTCGCAATGGTTTCGCCCAAGGAGCATGAATGAAATTTGAAACCCTCGCCATCCACGCAGGACAGGAGCCGGACCCGAACAACGGCGCGGTGATGACGCCCGTCTATCTCACATCCACGTACAAGCAGGATGGGATCGGCAAGCCGCGGCAGAGATATGAGTATTCGAGAACACTGAACCCAACGCGTAAAGCGTTGCAGGATTGCTTAGCCGAATTGGAAAGTGGAAAGTGGGGACTGGCATTCGCATCCGGCATGGCGGCGACGGATACAGTTCTGCGCTTGCTTTCTCAAGGCGATCATGTTGTGGCGGGCAATGACGTGTACGGCGGGACGTTCCGCCTCTTTGACAAAATCCTGCGCCGCTTCGGGCTGGACTTTACCTTTGCCGACACCACTGACCCGGAAAACCTCGCCGAAGCCTTGACCCCGCAAACCCGTATCGTCTGGCTGGAGACACCGACAAATCCCTTACTGGCAGTCTCGGATATCCGCGCCGTTGCTGAAGTGGCAAAGAATCATCCAAACAGACCTTTATTGGTCGTGGATAACACCTTCGCTACACCATACTTGCAGCGTCCACTCGAACTCGGCGCGGATCTGGTCGTCCACTCGATGACAAAATATCTCGGCGGTCACTCGGATGTGGTCGGCGGCGCGATCATTGGCAAAGACAAGGAACTTGGGGAAAAACTCGCCTATCTGCAAAACGCAATCGGCGGCGTGCTGGGACCGATGGACTCGTTCCTCGTGCTGCGCGGAATCAAAACATTACCCGTCCGCATGGATCGTCACGCCGAGAATGCTGAAAAAATTGTCGCATTTTTGGAGAAGCAGAAAAATGTCAAACGGCTGATCCACCCGTTTCACGAGAGTCACCCCCAGGTCAAAGTGGCGAAGCGGCAGATGAAGAATGGCGGAGGGATGATATCGTTCATCATGAAAGATGGGCGCGATGCGGCAGTCAAAGTCGCCGAGTCCACAAAATTATTTACATTGGCAGAATCGTTGGGTGGAGTTGAGTCGCTGATCGAAGTCCCCGCGGCGATGACGCATCTCTCCACTCAGGGATCGTCTCTCGAAGTGGACGAGGGTCTCGTGCGGCTTTCAGTGGGATTGGAAAACGCGGACGATCTGATCGCAGACCTTGAGCAGGCGTTGATGTAAACAATGTCGTTGCTTCGGGTGGATCACCCTCGCAACGACATTTCATTTCGCTTTCACTGCCACCAGTGTGACGTCGTCGTCCTGCTTTGCGCCGTCCTGGTAGGTTTGCAGGGTTTCGAGCAAAGTATTGCATGCCTGCTGCGCGCCGAGTTTTGAAGATTCAACGAGCAGTTTCTTTATCCGCTCCAGCCCGAACGGCTCGCCTTTTGGGTCGCGGCAATCGGTCATGCCGTCGGTATATAACAATAGCATATCGCCGGAAACAAGTTTTACGGTCTTCTCGTCCAGTGTCACCGGCTCCCACAAACCGATCGCCATGCCGGGATCGTGTGGAAGACGCTCCACGCTGCCATCGGCATGGACGATGAGCGGCGGTTCATGCCCCGCGCGCGCGTAAGAAAAATCGCGCGTCTTCAGGTCGAGTATGCCGTATAAGACCGTTACGAATTGGGTCGATTTTTGCAGGCGCGTGATGTGGGTGTTGACGAGGGTCATTACTTCGGCGGGGGTCATGCCGATATCCGCCTCTGCCATGATGAGCGCATGAGCGCGAGCCATGAACAATGCCGACGGTACGCCCTTATCGGCCACATCGCCGATGAGAACGCCGATGCGGTGGTCCTTGAGCTCGAACACATCGTAAAAATCGCCACCCACCTGTCGTGCCGGGAGGATGCGCGCACCGAACCCGAATTCATCGGCATCGGGCAGGACGTCGGGGAGAATGCTCAACTGGATGTCCGCCGCCACTTGCAGTTCACGTTCGAGGCGTTCTTTTTCGATCAACTGCGCCTGTGCCGCCTTCAATTCATCGTAGGCTTTTTGAAGCATCTGGTTCTTGGTCACCACATCGTTGAAAGCCGCTTCATTGGACGACTCGAGCCGCTCGCTCATGATGCCGACCATGGAATAAGCCAGATGGGGCCAGCGTTTGATGCAATCGTTGAACTTGTCGCGGGTCATCATCCACAATTGACTGTCCTCGGTCGTACGCACGGACGCGGTGCGCCTGCCCTGTTTGAGGATGAGACTCATTTCGCCCACATATTCCCCGGGACCGCAGAAGCGTAAATGCATTTCATCGCTTGTGCCGCCCGCAAGCACCACTTCGATCTTCCCGCTTTTGACGACGTAAAGACTGTTGCCCGGTTCGCCTTCATGAAACAGGTATTTCCCCGCTTCGAGGGCTTCGACGGGCAATTCGTTGATCAAACCGAACAGATCCTCTTTTGAGAGGTCTTGAAAAAGCGGGATCCGCAGAAAGAGGGAGGTATCCGATGGAACGGTCATGGCTTCGAATCTCCGCGCAGGTCCATCACTTCCCTGCCAGCCAGTTTGTCCTGGATGCGTTGAGCCACAAGGTCGAGGTGACTCGGGTAATTGACGTAATCGAGATCGTCGGTGTGGATGGCAAGCACGGGACAAAGGTCGAAGGAACTGAGCCATTCCTCGTAAAAGGAATCCAGCAGGGAAAGATACTCGGTCGTGATACCCGTCTCCATGTTGCGGGCGCGGCGGCGGATGCGTTCCATCAACACAGTCACCGGCGCTTTGAGATAGATCAACAGGTCGGGGCGCGGCAACCCGTTCACCACCAGGTCGAACAATTTTCGATAAGCGAGATAATCGCGCTCGTTCAGATTTCCCAATTGATATAACGCGCGCGCAAAGATGTGCGCATCCTCGTAAATGCTTCGATCCAGGATCGCCGAACGCGCATCACGCGCCGCAACGAGGTATTGATCGGCGCGATGCCCCAGGAAGAATATCTGCAAATGGAACGACCATGAGCGCATGTCCCCGTAAAAATCGGAAAGGTAGGGGTTATCTGCGACCGATTCGTATCCGGTCCACCACCCGAGACGCGCGCCGATGCGTTCCGTCAGCGTGGTCTTGCCCGCGCCGATATTCCCAGCCACCAACACAAGATGCTTCGCCATGGTTCGGCAATTCTAACACGCGAAAGCGTTGCGGGTATAATTCCAAAACATAACATGAAATACAAACCCATCTTCATCGGTCTTGCGCTGATGCTGGGAGTCTTCCTCTTTTCGTGCGCAGACAATCGGGCCGATCAAACCACCGCAGTGGACACGGATGCCATCCGTACGGAAGCGGTCGCGACCTACGCCTCCTCCCTGACCGGGACTCTGCCAGCTGTTCCATTCACGCCTTTCCCTACGCGGACGGCTTCCCCATCCGCGACTGAAACCGCTCTCTCGACGACCCCGGAACCTTCGCCCACTTCGAATCCCTGTTTCAATTTGCTGTACATCTCGGATGTGACCATCCCTGATGGAACGCGCTTGAAGCCCGGCGAAACATTCACCAAGACCTGGCTCGTGCAAAACATCGGCGGGTGCGCGTGGAGACCAGGGTTCACCTTCCGCCACGTCGGCGGGGATCCGATGCGCGGGAACACCGTCACGCTCACAGAAGCGATTCCCACAGGCGCGAAACGCGAGATTTCGATTGAACTGGTCGTGCCGGGCGGAATCAACGGTGTGATCGAAAGCGCCTGGCAGATGGCGGACGAGAACGGAATCTTTTTCGGCGATACGCTTTTCGTCCAAATCCTCGTCGGAGATATCACGACTCCCGCAGTGACGAACACGCCTTAATATTCGAAACAGGTGACACCTCCGTTCTCCCTGCGATATGTCCAACCTGATCGAAGTCGCTCAACTTTTTCTAAAACTTGGTTTCACTGCCTTTGGCGGACCCGCCGCGCACATCGGAATCATGCACGATGAAGTTGTCAAACGCCGTAAGTGGCTCACCGACGAAGAATTCCTAGACCTGCTCGGCGCGACCAACCTCATCCCCGGACCAAACTCCACCGAAATGACGATTCACATCGGCTACCTCCGCGCAGGCTGGATGGGGTTGATTGCAGGCGGTTTGTGCTTTATCCTGCCTGCCACATTCATCGTGCTTGGTTTATCCTGGCTTTACGTCCAATACGGAACCACGCCCGAAGCCGAATGGTTGATGTACGGCATCAAGCCCGTCGTCATTGCCATCATCGCCCAAGCCTTGTGGACACTTGGGAGCAAAGCCTTCAAAAGCAATTGGCTTGCCCTTATCGGATTAACTGTTTTCACGCTGTATTTTTTTGGCTTCAACGAAATTGCCCTTCTCTTTGCAGGCGGTTTTGCCTTTCTAATTTTTGCAAATATCCAACGACTGCGAAAAGTTCAACCCGCATTTCTTCTCCCGCTCGGCGGCGCGGCGTTGATGCAATCCATCCCGTTTAACCTTTCCACCCTGTTTCTCACGTTTCTAAAGATCGGCTCCGTCCTCTACGGCAGCGGCTATGTCCTGCTCGCCTTCCTGCGCAACGATTTCGTCCTGCGCCTCGGCTGGCTCACCGACCAGCAGCTCATCGACGCGGTCGCCATCGGGCAGGTTACGCCGGGTCCGCTATTTACGGCGGCGACCTTCATCGGCTACATCCTCGGCGGCACAAGCGGCGCATTGCTCGCCACCCTCGGAATCTTTTTACCTTCGTTCCTCTTTGTGGCGATATCCAACCCGCTGATTCCCAAAATCCGGAACTCGACCTGGGCTGGCAGTCTGCTCGACGGAGTCAACGCCTCATCTCTCGGACTGATGGCGGCAGTGACCGTCCAGTTATCTTTCTCCTCGCTGACAGATTTTCCGACCGCCCTCATCGCCGTCGTTTCATTGATCCTGCTCTTGCGTTTCAAAATCAATTCCACCTGGCTGATCTCAGGCGGCGCATTAGCCGGATTTATTATTTCATTCATCAGGTGACTGTCACTATAGAAGTGACGGTCACCTTTATTTTATAATTTACCCATGACCATCTCACCCAACTACTCTAAAACCATCACCGTCCCAATGGACGCCATTGACGAAAACGGACACGTCAACAACGTGGTTTATGTGCAGTGGATGCAGGACATCGCTGTCGAGCATTACGCTTCGATCGGCGGCATCGAAGCGCAAGGATTGGACTCGACATGGGTCGTCCGTCAGCATAGCATCGAATATCTCCTGCCCGCTTTCGCTGGCGAAGAGATCGAGATCCGCACCTGGGTGGAGAATATCCGCAAGGTGAGGTCGTTGCGAAAATACGAATTTTTAAGAAAAAGCGATGGAAAGGTTTTGGTCAAAGGCGAAACCGATTGGGTGTTCGTGGATGTTAAGACGGGCAGTCCGAAGGCGATTCCGGGAGAGGTGGAAGCTGTATTTGGTAATACGTAATTGGAGAATCAATCTCCAATTCGCAATCTCTCGTAGACCTTCAACAACTTCTTCTGCGACTCATGCCAGGTGAATTTTTCCCGCACATGCGCCGCCGCGGAATCCGCCAGCCGCTGCGATAATTCCATATCCCTTAATAACAGATTTGCCTGACGCGCCAGATCTTCCGGGTCATTCGGGGAAAACAGCAAACCGTCCACATCGTCACGGACGAGTTCACGGACAATGGGCATGTTCGATGCAAGCAAGGGACGCCCCGCCGCCATGTATTCAAGGACTTTGATCGGGCAGGCGCCCTGGGTCACATTGCGGTCGTTCAAACCGAGCGGGGCGAGGCAAATATCCGCTTTGGCGATCAACTCAGGGATTTCGTGATGCGGCACGGCGGGTTGGACGATGACATGATCCTCCAAGCCAAGCTTGCGGATTTGCTTGGCAAGCATTTTTCTCTGGCGCGATCGTCCGCGTCCGACGATGTGTAATTTCACCGGTCGACTTTCGATGATTTTCGGCAGTGCCTTGATGACGATGTCCAAACCCTGCCAATCGGCGAGGGTGCCAATGTAAAGTAGGACAGGCTCGCGTCCTTCACGGCTGGGCAGCGGTGTGATGGAAAAGTCCGAGGGACTGACTCCGTTTGGGATGACGGTCACCCGCTTCCGGTCCAGGCCGAACGAGGCGATGTATTCGCGGGTCACGTTCGACGGGCAAATGATCGCATCCGCTAGGTGAAGCGTTGCAATTTCCTGTTCTTTTATTTTGGCGAGCAATTCCGAATCCATGCCGGGGTAATGATATTTGAGTTCGATGGAAGGAAGGCCGTTGACTTCAAAAAGAGTTTTGTATCCGATCTTTCTTTTGTTCTGAGCGATTTGAAAACCGTCCCAGATGTTGCGGAAGTGGACGATTTCATAGCCGGGATGGATCGCCAGATGCGCTGCGACAGATTTACCGAAATGCACTGCGCGAGCGAGAAAATTATCCGACAGATCCTGCGGGATGCGCGTGACGCGCGCGCCTTCGATAGTATCTTCGGGGGGGAGCAGACCGTCGTTGGGCGTGATAAGATGGACGCTGTGCCCGCCATTGACCAACCCGCGCAAATTGTGGAGAATATGGGTACTTGCCCCCTTGGGGCTTGGCACGATGTCGAAGGCAGTGTAGAGGATGTTGGGCATTTTGATCTTTACCGCGAAGCCCGCTAAGGGCGCAAAGAAAAACTTTATCTTGGCATTCTTCGCGTGTTTGGCGGTTCTAAAAGAGATTATAACTCGGAGGCATGGATGGAAGGATTTATTTGCGGCAGCGTCATTGCAGGCTTCGTCGTCCTGGTGTTCTTCTTTTACCTGCTCAACACAGCGCGTAAAAAAGGGAATGTCGATAAAAATCAGTTCGGCAAAAAGGAATTCGCGCCGGTCTATGTTTCCATCGCAGACAGGCCCGACTCCATCATCCGCGGCATGAACAAATTCGTCGCCGAGGCGCAAAAGACCGAA
Source organism: Anaerolineales bacterium (assembly GCA_015075725.1). Lineage (NCBI taxonomy): Bacteria > Bacillati > Chloroflexota > Anaerolineae > Anaerolineales > Anaerolineales bacterium. Next base: position 280,570 of record JABTTV010000001.1, read on the forward strand.
TCAGCGGGGGACAAATGGCGCTGGATTCCCATGCTGATCTTTTTTGCGGGCATCGGGCTGGCGCTCATCGACGTCTTCATCCTCCTGATCGGGTATTCATCCTCTTTCGTGTTCATCGCGGGCGGAGTCCTGCTCTGGATCGCCGCCTTCATCATGGCGCGCAACCTGCGCCGAAGCGACCTTATGGATTTTTCACCCCGCTACAACGGTACAAGGGAAATCCTGCACACGCTTCGCGACGACCTCAAGCCCGGTTCCACCTTCCTCGGCCATCTCGACCTGACGGGTGCCATGCTCCAAACCAAAGTGGCGCGCGAAACACAGGACGCCCAAAAACGTACCACCCAACTTTTCAACGACCCCTGGCTTTCGCTCAAGGCAAAACTTTACGACGGCAACGTCCTGCGCGTGACCGCGGTTCAAAAGACCAAGAAACGCAAATCCTATTGGAAGCGCAGCCGCATCAGCGGCAAGAACAAACTCAAGCCCGAAAAGTTCAAAGGTTCCCAACAGGAATTGAAAGTGCGCATCGTGGTCAACCCCGAGGCGTACAAGATCAAGCCCAATAACCAATTCTCGCAGGGCAGGGACGTCGGCAAATACAAGATCGAACAACTGAATACCGAGGGCGGCATGATCAACATCCTCGCCGTTTCCCCCTTCGAGGAAGTGGAGCACGATCACATCCTCGGCTTCCTGAAATCTGCATATTCACTTTTGGAAAGAAAGGCTGCATAAATGAGTCGGAAAATCATTCCCTTTATCGTTGCGTTCGTTCTGATCTGTCTGGTCATGGTCGTCGCGGGCGTGTTCTCGTTCAGCGGGCTCGCCGCGGCGGAAAAATTCAACAACGCAGTGGCATGGTCGCAACCGTATTCCACCGCCGAAAGCATGAAGGTCATCGACCTGACCGGCGACGGACAGGATGAACTCTTCATCCAAAATCAAAGCAACATATCCGTCTTCAACGGCGATGGAAGCCCCCTCTGGTCATTCAATTATTCGCTTGCCAAAACGACCCTCGGCGATTACAACGGCGACGGCACGGAAGACATCATCGTCTTTCATGCGAGCGGCGTGGATGTCATCACCAATGGACAGGCAACCCCGCTGGCAAGCGGACTCAGCATTGGAACCCCTTCGCGCGTGGCACTTATTCGCTTCTCTACCGGACCTCAAATCGTGCTCGGCGATAACTCTGGAAGAGTCCTCGCCCTCGGCTTGGACGGAACCCAACTCTGGCAATCAAGCGTCGGCTCGACGGAGATCCGCGGCATGGATGATGCAAGAATCGGCGGACAAATTCACGTCGCCATTGCATCGAACGATGGGATGGTGAAGATATTTGCGTCAGATGGAAGCACGGTCTGGACGGTGAACCAGGAACAACTGAGAAGGATGCGGGCGTTCGATCTCAATGCGGACGGGAACAGTGAAGTCATCACCGGCGGCGAATACGGCGCGTTCAGAATTTACAACGCCGAAAATGGGCAGGTCATCTTCGAGAAATCGCTTGGGCAGGCGGTGAGCGAAGTCCGCGAAGTGGAATTGAACGGCGAGCCGTCGTCGCGCGAGATCGTCGCGGGCGGAAAGGACGGCGGCGTGTGGGCGTTCTCGTTCAACGGCGCAACGGCAAATCAAATGTGGAGCGGGTCTTTATCCGACAAAGTGACCGAGATCGCGGGCTTGGACATCAACGAAGACGGCAAGCAGGAAGCGGTCATTGGTGATGACGCGGGCAAGGTGGCGATCTTCACCGAGAACGGCACGCGCAATAATCTGCCGGACCATTCGTCGGGAATCACGCGCATCGACATCGGCAAACTTGGCAATGAACGCTACGTAGTCGTCGCGGATTACAACGATGTGCAGACCAATAAAGTGACGTTCAGTTCGATCCCCGGTTTTCAATACACGCCATTGGTCGTGGGCCTGATCGTTTCGGCTGTGATCCTGATCATCGCCGCTATTCTTGCATCCATCCCGCCCAAACCGGAGATGAAGTTGTCGCTTCAAGACAAGAGCCGCGAAAGCCTCGAAGCCGAGCGGCGCATGTTGAAGGAACACATCGCAGACGTGGAGCGCCTGCGTAAAGCCGGTGAAATGTCCAACGAAGCCTATCTTTCGCGCCTCAAACGCCTGCGCGGCGATCTCGCCGAGAACGAAACCGCCTTCAAGACCGCGGGCTTCCCCATCAAAACTGAAACATTCGCCTGTCCCAACTGCGGCGGGACGCTCGAACTCGGAATGGATAAATGCGAGTATTGCGGGCAGGTGATTCTTTCGTGATAAGTGAATAGTGAAGAGTGAATAGTTGATAGTGAATAGGGGAACTCCCGTCCATGTGGGCGGGAGTTTTGGTTTTATGGGACTGCGTCCATTGCGCACCGAAAACCAAGATTGTAATTAGCGGATGTTGGGTCTCCCCTACTACGATTAGCAGACCGAACATCACTTTCAGGATATGTCCATGCTCCGCCACGTAACACCCGAGGACCAATTGTAGTCAAGTTTTCACGTCCATCGTCCTCAATATAAGGATATGGATAATACAAACTGCTTACCCACTCCATAACATTACCTGCCAAATCATATGCACCATAAGGACTGACACCATTTACTAACCGCCCAACTTGTATCGTATCGCCGTAACAATTTCTGGCGAAGTAAGTTTTTGCATCTATATAAGTGTAGTTGACTCGATTACAATCACGCCCTTCTCCCCATGGATAAGTTCTTTGACTCTCTCCGCGAGCAGCCTTTTCCCATTCAGCTTCAATAGGTAACCGTGTATCACGCCATTCACAATAATTTTTTGCCATATTCCAGTCTACATAAATCACCGGATAATTATCATATTTAGGGTTTTCGTAATAATCAATACGAGAATACGAAGAAAATTGTTTCGGGGGATTACACCCTCCTAAATCAACACATTTTCTATAAGCAGCATTAGTAACTTCGGTTTGATCTATAAAATATGCATCTAGAAAAATAGAATGAATTGGTGATGCATCACTATAGTCAGTGCTACCCATCGTAAATTCCCCAGCCGGGACATATACCATCACCATACCATCCTTTTCGGAAATCATAGTAGAGCCAATTCCTAATGTTGGTGTTGGGCTGGGAGATGGGGCATTGGTCAAGGTTGACGTGAACGGGATTAATGTTTTCGTAGGAGACTTTGGCGTTTCAATAATATTCTCTAATGTGGGTAAAGGTGTCACTTCCGGCTTTTTATTGAAAAGCGAATTCAAGCCAAGTCCGCCCAATATTATGAGCAGCAAAATAATTCCCGCAATTCCATACCGACGATAATCAGGCTGTGACCGATTTTTCCGAATGGATGATGGATTGAGAGATGAAGGGTCGAGGATTTTGGTGTAAGGTTTCCTTTGGGTAAATCGTTTCTCAGGGGCTTCCACCTTTGGTTCCACCTGAGTTTGCGCCTCTTCCATTTTCAGCTTTTGGTCGTAACGCAGTTTCAATGCCTGCAACAAATCCGAATATGAGTTTTTCTTTTCCTTCCCGAAATAATCCACCCAATGAAACGACCGCAACTTGCGAGGCATCGCGCAGTCATCCAGCCGCAGCGGAATCAGAAAAATCGTATCTTCCGGCTTTTCCAATGCAAGATCGTACGCATAACGAATTTCCCTTTGAACAAACCCCTCTTTTGATACAGATTGACTCGAAAGGCAAACGATGACGACATCCGAGTCGTCCACCGCCTTCTCGATCACCAATTCCCAATCCTGTCCCGGCAGGATTTTTGCCTTGTCCAGCCAGGGGTCGATCCAGTTTTCCGCTTTGAGTCGCTGGTACAATTCCCTGACGATGGGCTTGTCCTGCGAGGCATGGCAGAGAAAAACGCGGAGTAGACGGGTCATAAATAAAAATGAAGGCTTGTTCTGAGTCTAAAGAGATTACTCACGATTGATGCGAATCAGAACTCCTGTCATATTTCCAGTTTCGGTAACCGCTTTATGGACTTGTTCGGCTTGTTGGATCAAATCAGAGTTTTGCGTGCAAACAACGATCCCTGCATGTTGGCTTGACTTGTTGTGCAAACCAATAAAATCCCGGCGGTTGAGGGTCAATAAGATTCGCCCCAGCCCGGCAGCAAAAGCCAAGACCTCTTCATCGGGAACACGCTGATTGGCTTTCCCCGCCTCATGGGACGTCAACACATCATGTCCCATTTCACGCAAATATAAAGCGACTTTGATTGGGAAATTTTCGTTGGTGTAAAAAGAAGCCATTATGCCCCCTGGTTCGTGTTAATCGCCTCATCCATTTCTTCGACATGAGCGTCAGCATAAGCCCATGCATTGACCAAATCCGCCGCGCGCAAAGAAGGAAAGTTTTCAAGGATTGTGACTTCCGCCCAGCCGAGGCGGCGATAATTCTCCAAAGTCCACACAGGGATGCGGGTGCGGACAATACAAGCTACACCGCCAGCAACCCCTTCCGTTTTCTCGATACCTGCCCAGGTGTTCCCGACCTCCAGCGCGAGACGCTGCAACAACTCCGCTTTTTCAGCACGGCTTAAACGGGAAACATGGGGTTCGATACTTTGAATATCCATTTTCACCTTCCGTACAAATTATAAACCCTCCTACCGAAAAATCAGCAGGAGGGTTCTTTCTTCTTTCTTCTTCTTTTACCTTCAATCGGTGGTCTCGATACGTGGCGCGTGATCGTCGCCCATTACTCGACCAGCCGAACTTTCCATTACCGATCTGCCAGCACCATCGTCCAGTAGTGATAGTACGATTTAACCGTATCGGCGGAGTTGTACACGTACCCGATCCCCATTTCGGTGAAACTGCCGTTGAGGATGTTCGCGCGATGACCCGGGCTGTTCATCCAACCGTTCATGACCGTCGCCGCGGTGCTGTATCCCGCCGCCACATTTTCGCCCCAGGTCAACCAGTAATAGCCGGTGGCGTCGATGCGCGCGCCGGGGTCGGACCCGTCCGAGCCGGTATGCGAGAGGAAGAACTTACAACCCATGTCGAAGGTATGTCTCTGAGCGGCCTGGTTCAATTGCGTATTGAGAGTCACCGCCGCCAAACCGTTCGCAGCGCGTTCCTGATTCACCAGTGCGAGCACTTCGTTTGCGAGTTGGGCGGCATTGGCATCGCTCGCGGCGCATCCCGCCGGGGCGGCAACCTGAGCCGGGCTTTCAGCTCCCGCCGCTCCTTCGAGGGAAACAGCGCCTTCACCCGAAGTCACGGCAGGGACCAGGTAACCCGAGCCATCCTCTTCGACGGACGGATTGTCCGATCCGCAAGCCTGAAGGGCAAATAAAGCGACGATCGACAGCAGTAATAAATATCGTTTCATGATCATTCTCCTTGGTTGTGTATTTATAAATTTGATGTTACCAACTTAGTCGCCAAAATGCTTATGGACGGGTTGCCCCGCTTCATCCGCCCTCGAGTTTGATTCAGACCATCGAGGGTGGACAACGGTTTGAGTTTATCCCGAATCCGCCGAAAAATTAAACCCTCCCGCCAGGTATCCGGCGAAAGGGTTTAATTTTAACTCGTGGTTTCGGTACGCCTTCTGTTATCGCCTCAGGCTACTCAACCACCGAAGATAACTATTCAACCTGCAACCTAATACAACGGCAAACTCTTATCCACTTCTTCCGCCCAGGCGTTGATTCCACCTTTAAGATTCTTCATTTTCTTGAACCCGGCGGACGAAAGGATTTCAATCGCCCGCGCGGAGCGTGATCCGCGTTTGCAGAAGACGATCATCTCTTTGGCTGAATCCAATTCTGACATGCGCTGGGCAACTTCGCCGAGTGGAATATTCTTCGCGCCTTCGATGGAGGAGATCTCCAACTCGTGAGGCTCACGCACATCGAGCAGGATCAAGCCCGGGTCACGTTCGAGGCGGGTTTTCATATCCTGCGGCGTGATATCCCAATCCGCGCCTGCAGATGTATCGTCTGCGTGATGACCGGGGACTCCGCAGAACGCTTCGTAATCGATCAACTCCTTGATGTCGGCGTCCGGTCCGCACACGCGGCACTTGGGATTCTTCTTGAGTTTGACGAAATCGAAACTCATATCGAGCGCGTTATAAAGAAGCAATTTGCCGATGAGCGGCGTCCCGATTCCGAGCAAAACCTTGATGGCTTCGGTGGCTTGCAGTGTGCCGACCGTGCCGGGTAGAACGCCTAGCACACCACCCTCCGCGCACGAAGGGACGAGACCGGGCGGCGGCGGTTCGGGGAAGAGACAACGATAGCACGGACCTTCCTTCGCGTAAAAAACGCTCACCTGCCCGTCGAAGCGAAAGATGGAACCATAGACGTTCGGCTTGCCGAGAAAGACCGCCACATCGTTGGTAAGGTAACGGGTCGGGAAGTTATCCGTGCCGTCGATGATGATGTCGTAATCCTTCGCAATGCGAAGCGCATTTTCCGACGTATACGGCTCGTTGAAAATATCGATCTGTATATCGGGATTGAGGTCTTGCAGGCGGTCGCGCCCGCTTTCCACTTTCAACTTTCCAACTGTGGATGTTCCGTGTATGACCTGCCTTTGCAGGTTGGACGAATCGACAACGTCGTAATCCACCAAGCCGATGCGCCCGATCCCCGCCGCGGCGAGGTAGAGCGCGACGGGCGAGCCGAGTCCGCCCGTGCCGATGACGAGCGCGGACGAGTTCTTAAGTTTGATCTGTCCCTGCAAGCCGACTTCGGGCATGAGCAGGTGCCGCGAGTAGCGCAGGATCTGTTCGTGAGTGAGTTCTTCGATCATATTGCGCTCCATGTCATTGTGAGGAGGAGCGAAGCGACGACGAAGCAACCTCATCGCAGCGGGAGATTGCTTCAGGCGAAAGATCGCCGCCTTCGCAATGACATCCTCCCGCAATGGATGGAATTAACATCACCCGGTCGCCATCCTTGATGGGAGTCTCGACGCCTTGCAGGTCTTTGATATTGCTTTCGCCAATGAACAGATTCACGAACGGGCGTAAATCGCCGTTTTCGTTGAAGAGGTGCGGTTTGATGGCAGGGTATTGCGTCGTCAGGTCTGCCAGCGCTTCGGAAATTTTCGCGCCCGCAACAGTCACTTCGCTTTTGCCGCCGGTGTAGGCGCGCAAGGGGGTTGGAATTCTCAATGTGGTCATAGGTCCTGGTTTTTCTCTCGTTTTATTTTCCATAGGTCACGTTTGCAACGCGACGTCACGCTAAAAGCGTGACCTACGAAATTTCTCTATATAAATAATTGTACATCCGCATCCGCGGCATATTCAAGGAATGTGGCCGCTCCGCCGATCTCGGCTTGCGGGATGAAATCTTCGCGCTTGAAGCCGAAAACATCCATGGTCATCTGGCAACCGATCAGGCGCACATCCATGTCCACGCACATTTCGCGCAGTTCTTCGATGGACGCCACACCTTTGTTCTTGAAGGTTTGCTTCATCAAGGTGGTCGCCAGGCTTTCGAACCCGGGGACGTTCGCCATAAGCAGGTTCGGCATGTTCCAATTGATATTCTGAAAGCCTTCCGGACCGAACGGCATCTTCATCGGCATGGCAGGGTTGCCAAGCGGCGAGACTGCCGCTGTCAATTCAGGTTTGAGCAGGGTCAACCCGTAAAAGGTAAAAAAGACGCCAACCTCCCAGCCCATTGCGCCCGCCGCACTGGCAAGGATGAAAGGCGGGTATGCCCAGTCCAGGGTCCCTTTGCTGGCAATGAGAGCGAGGCGTTTTGAGGCGTTAGGGTTTGATTTAGACATGGTGGTTTCTCCTATGTTAACAACGGATGGTCGGGTAGGCGGCGGGGTCTCGATACTGACTGCGTCCTACTCGACCACCGCCGCCGTATCGAGACCTAACTCTTTTTCAAAAAGAAAACGAACTTCCCGCCATCTTCGGTGGAGAGCAGTAGTTCATTCCCGGTCTGCCTGCTCCATGCGGCGATGTCGGGCGGCGAACCTGCATCGGTTGAGATCACTTTCAATATCTGACCGGTTTGCATTTCTTTTATCGCCTTGGCGGTTTTAACAATTGGCATCGGACAAAGCAGTCCCGAGCAATCCAGCAGGATATCTTCCTTGATCACATCAATTCCGTTCATCGTTTCATCTCCTAAGGTCAAATGATCTGCAATTCTTCTTCTTCATACTTTACGCGATCTTCCCTCAACTTCCACGAACGATGACCGACGACGCTTCCATTATCCACGCGGGTGATGATGTATGAGAAAAACGGCTGCGCCCACTCCCGGTCATACTCGGACGGTTCATTCGGGCAGTCGGGATGCGAATGAAAGACGCCGATCAGATCCACGCCCAGTTCCATCGCTTTCGTTTCGGCTTTGAGATAATCTTCGGGCAAGATCAAATAACGATTGCGCCTCGTCGATTCTTCACGGGCATTATCCAACGGCAGGACCTGGCTCACATCGCCATCGACGCCAAGCAAAAAGCCGGCGCCTTCACCCGGATAGGCTTTTTCCAAATGCGCTTCCATGAGCCTTGTCAATTCTTTTGAAATCTTCAACACGCCGTTTACTCCCAAAGTTTTTTGTCGCTCAGATATTTGTACCCGGCATCCGGCAGGACTGTGACCACCACACCTTCATCCAACCGGCTTGCGACCTCGAGCGCAGCAACGACAGCCGCCCCGGATGAGATTCCCACAAAAAGGCCTTCCTCCCGCGCCAATCTCTTGACCATCTCATGCGCCGCCTCGGTCCGGACTTCGAGTTGTTCATCCGCCAGAGACTCATCATAGATCCCCGGCTTGATCGCGGTGGGCATGTGCTTGAGACCTTCGAGTCCGTGAAAGGACGCATCCGGTTGGAACGATACGATCTTTACATTGGGCTTCTGCTCCTTCAAAAATCGCCCGACACCGGTCAACGTGCCAGACGTCCCAAGCCCTGCAACAAAATGGGTCACTCCGCCGCCGGTTTGCGAAAGGATTTCAGGCCCGGTTGACCTGTAATGCGCATGCCAGTTGGCTTCGTTGTTATATTGATTCGCGTACCAGTATCTTTCAGGATGCTCCGATGCAAGTTCGCGCGCTTTGAGGATAGCGCCATCCGAGCCTTCGAGCGGATCGGTCAGGATGACTTCCGCGCCGAGGGCTTTGAGGATCGAGATCCGCTCCGCGCTTGCGCTGGCAGGCACTGCCAAAGTAACCGGGATTCCCAACGCCGCGCCGAAGGTCGCATACGAAATGCCCATGTTGCCGGAGGTTGAATCCAGCAACCGTTTGCCGTTCCCAAGATCGCCGTTCGCCAGCGCGGTCTGAATGATATTGAGCGCAGGCCTATCCTTGACGGAGCCGCCGGGGTTGAACCATTCGGCTTTGGCAAAGACCTGGGCACGGGGAGCCAAGCCCTGGCTGATTCTGCGAAGCGGTAGGAGCGGCGTATCGCCGACGTGATAGGCAAGGCTGTCCAATGGGATGGTATTTGATTCAGTAATTCGAAAGTCCAGTAATGTCATTTTTACCTCTACGGAGACGACTCTCTGCTGGCCGTCAGCGGTGGAGAGCGCCTGATACGCATTAAACAAAAACAGTCAACGGACAAACAAAAAGACGGCGAACGAACGCCACTCACGATGCAGATTTTGCACGCGGGGGTCGCTTACCGTCTGAGTCCGTTGACTGCGGAAGGGGTTTCTCTCAGGCGGCTACGAGCCCCGCCCAAGACACAAGCAATGGTCGAATGTTTTCATGGTTTTATTCATAGATTGCGCCAATTTTATGAATCTTACTGGTTTTGTCAAGATAAAAAATCCCCCAACCAAATTAATTTATTCTTATGGATGAAGACAGCCCGCAGGCGCGTCAAACTCGAGGCTTCCTGGGGATGGTTTTCATCCGCCCGCCGCGGATGCCATGAGGATGACCTTATCATCCGAAGCCAAATTCGTCTCCAATCCATCCAAATCGCGGATGTGATGTCCGTTTACGAAGATGTTGAAATGGCGGTGGAGATTTCCCTTTGAGTCGAAGAGGTGGGGTTTGAGAGCGGGGTGGCGCATCAATACATTTTCCAGCAATGCTGAAACGGTCCCGCCATCCACCTGGAACTCGCTCTGGTTACCAACATAGAATTTCATCATGGAGGGGAATTTCACGGTCGGCATACAGCTATTCTACACGAATTCGTGAGTTCAAAGCGATCATATCGGTCTCTACATTTATAAGCGATTATATATATGAGAACATCACCGGGGATGCGTACGGACTTCGTATGGGAAAAGAATTTGACTGGGAAATCGATAATCGGTTAAAACTCGCCCAAAGGAGGTTCCACAATGAAGCGCGCTTTTCCATTTATTCCCTTGTTCCTTCTTATTGCCTGTTCGCCTGATGTATCGGATCCGCAGATTCAAGCGGCGGTGATCAACTCGCTCACTGCAACAGTCTGGACGCCGACCCCTGTCACACCATCCGCCACGCCCCAGCCGAACACCGGGAAGATCGTGGGTATCCTGAATAATGCCATTGCGGGCGCAAATCCCTTGGGCGAAACCATCGTGGCGAAATACATAGTCCTCGATGCACAAGTGATACTCGACAGCACAACCCGCCAGGCTTTGCTCCTGCAAATTCATGTGGATTGTGATTGGATATACAATGATGCCTGCACACCCGAGACCACATTCGTTGCATTGATGTATGCATTTACGGTAAACGACAAGGTTATGGGGCGGGTTCAGGACCAAATCCCCTCAACGGTGGAGACTCTCGAAGTCATATCATTCGACCGGATGACGCGAGACGGGGTCATACACATTGCATGGAGTGATGTTTGGGATTTTGCCGAAGGTCATATAACCGGAAATCAACTCGGCTCGCGCATGATGCGGCTGGCGGCCACGCCATGAAAAAAGTCCCGGGGTCTTTTTACTCCGGGACTGATTACCGATGACTACCTCACTGATTACAGCTTTACTCTTCCTTCTTTGCTTCCATTTCCTTCTTATGCGCCTCGATGATCGAACCGGCGATATGGTTCGGAACGGTTTCGTAGTGATCGAATTCCATCGTAAAGTAGCCGCGCCCGCCGGTGATGGAACGCACTTGCGTTGTGTACTTCAACATTTCCGCCATCGGCACGTGGGCGATGATGGTGGTCGTTCCGCGTTCGGACTCCGTTCCCTGCACGCGTCCGCGCCGGGTGTTGAGATCGCTCATCACGTCGCCCATGTTCCCGTCCGGGCAGGTGACGCGCACAAGCATGATCGGCTCGAATAACACGGGACCCGCATCCGCCACGGCGAGTTTGAAGGCTTCGCGCCCGGCGATCTCGAACGCGACCGGTTTCGAGTCCACTTCATGTTCCTTGCCGTCGTAAACAGTCACGCGCACATTGCTCATCGGGTAACCGGCGAACGCGCCTTTTTCCATCGTCGCGCGGATGCTCTTTTCAATCGGCGGCAGATAGGAACGCGAAAGGTTCATTCCTACAAGCGCGTCGACAAAATCAAAGTCGCCTTCCATGTATGGTTCGATCCGAAGATGCACTTCTCCGAACTGCCCCGCCCCGCCGGATTGTTTCTTGTGGCGGTATTGCGCCTGGGCTTTCTTCGTAATGCCTTCGCGATAGGCAATCTTCGGCTCGCGGGTCACGATCCCGACCTGGAACTTGGTCTGCGCCCGGTTGACCGCCACTTCGATATGCTGGTCGCCCATACCCTGTAAAACGGTCTCGTGAGTCACCTGATCGTTCTGCCAGGTGAGGGTCATATCCTCTTCGCTTAGTCGGGTGAGCACGGTCGAAATCTTCGCCGCGTCTGCCTGGGTCTTGGGCGAAACCGCCACACGATATAACGCCGCCGGATAGACCGGTTTTGCAATTGTCAACGGATGTCCCTTATCACAAAACGTATCGCCGGTGGAGGAAACAGTCAACTTGGAAACGACGGCGATATCGCCAGCGTGGATTGTTTTGGCTGGGATCGCCTCCTTTCCGCGCTGGAAGTGCAATCCGGACATGCGCTCGTCCGCGCCCTTGGATTGGTTCCACACATGGGCATCAGCCTGGATCGATCCGCTGAACACGCGAAAGTAGGTCATCTTGCCGACGAAAGGATCGGCCGTGGTCTTCCACACATAAGCGGCCAGAGGCGATTGATCTGAAGGATTCAATTCTTCGGGTCCGTCTTTTCCCTGCGCCGACCGTTTGACGGCATGTATCGGGGAAGGCAGCAGGTCGATGATGTCGTTGAGCAATGCGATTGCGCCGACTTCATGTCCGCCCGCCGCGCAAAAGACCGGGACAAAACTCCCGGCGTAGACCACATCTTCCAGACCGCGCACCATCTCCTCGTCGGAGAGAGAGCCGTTCTCGAGGTATTTCTCCATCAATTCGTCTTCGCCTTCAGCCGCGGCTTCGACAAGGTCGAAATGGGCTTTGTCCGCCGCTTCCTTCAATTCAGCGGGGATCTCGGCGGTGGTTTTTCCATCCCCCATGTAGGACTTCATCCCGATGATATCGACCACGCCTTTGAATTCGTGCTTGGCGCCGATGGGCAGGTGTACTTTGATGGCCCGCTTGTCGTGACGTTTCACCAACTCTTCCACTTGCGCGAACGCTTTTTCAAAGTCAGCATTCTCGCGATCCATCTTATTGATGACGATGAAACGCGGCAGGTTGAATTGATCGCAGTAACGCCAGGCAAGTTCGGTCCCGACCTCGATGCCCGCGACGGCATCCACCAAAATAATTGCGCCATCAGCCACACTCAGGGCGGAAACCATCTCGCCCACAAAATCGGTGTAGCCCGGCGCATCAAGAAAATTTATCTTGTAATTCCTGTGCTCGACCGGGATGACGCTCGTGTAGATCGATATCTTCTTTCTATGTTCCTCGTCGTCGTAATCGGAAACTGTCGTACCGTCTTCCACCTTCCCAAGACGGGTCGTCGCCCCCGTGGCATGCAAAAAGGATTCTGCGAGCATGGTCTTACCCGCCCCGCCGTGCGACACCAACGCAACGTTGCGAATGAACTCGGTGGTATACTCTTTCATCGTGAATTACCTTCCTGTCGTTATGGAATGTCAAGCAGGTTGGACGATTGTAAAAGAACTCAAATGAATTGTCAAAGTGCGGAGAGTCACGCCTTCATTATGACATTTTGAACCAATTCACACCCCATGGAAACGCTTTTTACCCAATATTCCTACGTCTTCGTCGCCGCCGGGTTTGCTTTCATCGCCGGGTTGATCCTTCTGACCAACCGCCCGCGCTGGAACGATTATCTCGCATTCGCGGTGATCGTGGGCGCCCTGGTCGCCGCATGGGTGACTTTGCATCCGCGCCAGACCCTGCTCATGGACGATGCAAAGGAAGTGCAGGCAATGATCGGCGCGGGAGAGCCGGTCCTGCTCGAATTCCAATCCCCCTACTGAATACGCTGCGTCTCGATAAAGCCCGTCGTGGACGAGCTCGAACTGGAAATTGGCGATCAGATTCATATCATCCGCCTCAACATACAGGAAAGTGTGGGCATGGAACTCGCGCCGCTATATGATTTCGAATTCACACCCACATTCATCTATTTCGACGCGGAAGGGAACGAGGTCTGGCGCATGGTGGGCGAGTTCGATCCCCAGCGCGTCCGCGATACGCTTGCCGATGAGTGATCCATTTCGCCGAATCAAATTCGATCTTGCCTACCTTTTCGGCAACGCGCCGTGGGACGGCGGAATCTCGCCCCCTGAACTTTACGATTTCATCGCCGCACATTCCGCCGGGCGCGCGCTCGACATCGGATGCGGGACGGGGACGAACATCATCACGCTCGCAAATGCAGGCTGGCAGGTGACGGGTTTCGATTTCTCACCGCGCGCGATCAAAACCGCCAAACGCAAAATCAAAAAAGCGAATGTACAGGCATCCGTCTTCACGGATGATGCAACCCGAATGCAATACGTCTCTGACGCATTCGACCTCGCGCTCGATCTCGGATGTTTCCATGGAATAAAGAACAAGGCGGATTATCTGACCCAATTGACCCGCGTCCTCGCCCCGAACGGATTCTGGCTTATGTATGGATTCTTCAAATCCGCGCCGCATCTTTCCGGTCCCGGACTTGTGGACGCCGATCTCGACCTTATCCAACAATACAAGCTGACTCTCGTTTCCCGCAAAGACGGCTGGGATAAACGCGAGCGGCCTTCGGCATGGTTTTTATGGCAGTTGGGTTGAAGGTTGCAGGTAACAAATTCTTCACCATTCCTAATCCATCATTCATAGTATTCCAATGAAAATCCTCTTTCTTTTTCTCGACGGCATCGGTCTCGGCGAAGATAATCCTGAGATCAACCCTTTTGCCCGAGCGGAAATGCCCTATCTCAAATCGTTGCTCGGCGGAAAAAAATTCACCAAATCCGCCGCGCCGTTCGAGAGCGACATCCTCACTCTCAAAGCCATTGACCCCAATCTCGGAGTAAAGGGACTTCCCCAATCCGCAACTGGACAAGCCGTTTTGCTCACAGGCATCAATATCCCTGCCGAACTCGGCTACCATTACGGTCCCAAACCGAATCCTGAAGTTGCACAATATCTCGATGGCAAAACTGTTTTTTCTCGTGTTGTTCAGGCAGGCAAAAAAACGGCGCTTCTCAATGCGTATCCCCCGCGTTACTTCGATGGGATCGATTCCGGCAAGCGCTTATTTTCGTCCATCCCCCTTGCTTTGACCAATGCAGGAATATCCCTATTCACTGACAAAGATTACCATGCTGGCAATGCCCTCTCCGCCGACTTTACCGGCGAAGGCTGGCGCAGTTTCCTCGGCTTTCCCGATGCCCCGTCATTCGACCCGGAAACGGCTGGAGACAGACTCTCCCAACTCGCCCGCGGATATGATTTCTCTTTCTTCGAATATTGGGCAAGTGACTATGCCGGGCACAAACAGGATATGCCCTGGGCTGTCAAACAACTCGAAGTCTTCGATGGTGTGTTGAAAGGTTTGATTGCAAGTTGGGACAGGACAAACGATCTCATTCTGCTTACCTCCGACCATGGCAACATGGAAGACCTTTCCACGCGCAAACACACATCCGCACAGGTGCCGCTGTTATTATTTGGAGATAAAACAAATCGAGACGCCTTTGCAGACGCCTCGGATCTGACAGGGGTAGCGCCAGTCATTGGAAAACTATTGGTCTTGAATTGAGCCATCCTGCATTTTCAGTCCAGCGCCTTTCTTGCCTTTTCTTTTCATAAAGTATTGCATGTATATTACACCGAGCGTGAGCAGTAACGTAACGCCGGGATATGACCAAATGGCTGATTTCCTCAACCAGTCAAAGTTGTACGCGAATGCCTGTCCCAGGCGAACGATCAGGAACATAATAACGATGCAACCGAACAGGATGAAAAATGCCTTTGGTCTGCTTTTCGACAACAGTTCATCTGCTATCGAAATGACCTCGACGATAAAGAACCATATCAGGGCAAGTGCCAGGGGGACCCAAAGCCACTCCGCACGGTATTGAATGTCGTTGGTATGGTAGTTCAACGAGTAATACCAAGCCCAGAAAGCAAGCCCGACCGGTACAAAGTAGTAACACTGCGCGTAAAAGTTCTCTTTCAGCGCCTCTTCACCGATGGAGGATCTATGAATCACAGACCCGCCTTCGTCGACGAACGAGATCGAGCCTTTGAAAATACCGATCGCCCCGGCCAGCAACAAAGGAGGGAGCAATAAACCAAGACCGAATGCGATAGTCTCGCCGCTCTCCAGCCGGTCCGCCAGACTACGCGATTCCCCTTCACCATCCTTTTCAGGATTGAAATTGAATCCAAAGAAATTAATAATGGTATATCGCCTATCGGAATCATCAGGGGATGAATATCCCGAATAGGGGTTTATACTGAATTCGGAACTGAATGCATACGTAATCAGGTCGAGAGTGACTTCATCGGTTTCGACTTTAATAGCAGGGTCGCTCAAACTTCTTGTGATGGCGGTTATTTTAATTTGATTGGTTCCCTGTCCATCCTCATTCGGACGATAAAACCAGGAGAAGTAATCAGAAACCAGGTTTCTGTTATTTTTATTTCCCTGGAAACTTTTCTCTGGGAATGAAATGGTATAGGCAAAGGATGACCATTGCTGGTCTGTCGGGTTGTCATCCGGAGAAGCAAGACAGTTTGGATACTCAGCCCCTTCAAACGCTGTTCCATAGATGCAGGCTGTGCCTAATTGCTCATCGTGGATTTCACCGTAGTAATAGACGTCGAATTTGCAGGTTCCCGAGTCGGGGTCGCGGTTTCCGCATTCCCGGACATCCCACCTGAAACGATGCCATTGTTGACTTGTATCCGCCCTTGTCTTTAATTCCACGCGGAAGTCGATCGAATGCCCCAGGAATGTTCTTTGCTCGATGGGGACTTCCTGTTGCACAACGTCCGCGACTGGGGAAACCACCCCGCTCACAGCAGGATCGCTCACACTGAATTGACCTTGCTCTGTCTCCACAAACGCATCGTAATATAAACTCGGGTCATCATACGGTGATAAAACCTTCATCCCAAACGCAGGCAGAAGATAGATTGCGATGGCAGGCAGGAGCGTCACGCCCAGATATAACAGCATCGGTGAAATATACTCGTCGAACTGCTTGCCTTTCTCAGCTTTCAATTCCCCGCGTACATATTCAGGCACGAAACCCGGGTCCACGACGACCTTGATAACCGTCTTCGGGACAAGGATGACCCACATCAGGATCTTGTAGGCGAGTTTCTCGAAATCTTCCAGGACATTCGCAATGTTATCTTTCATGGGTTCCTCCGCGTTGCTCCGATCTTCGATGTTATTTTGAAGTTAGAACCCCCCAATCAAATACTGGTTTCCTGCCAGGTCAGCGGATTGCCTGCGCCAATAGACTTCCAGCCAAGCCCAGCCAGTATGCCGCAGTGTAATAGACGAACATCGGCTGCCTGCCCCGCTTCCAAAGCAGTGAGGCTGAAACGAGTGCTAGAAATCCCACCACAAACAAATCGAATCCAATCTCTTCGAATCCAAGATTGGCGAAGACGCCCGCGCCCAAAAACAGGGAGTTCACGAGAAGGAAGCCGATATCGCTGCCGGAAACCGGCTTAGGATGCGGGAAAACATCCTGCAAAAACAAAATCGCCCCGTTGACCATCGTGAACCCGGCAAAGAAAAGCCAATGGCTGAACACGTCGTCGTTGAAGATGATGATGCGGCACAGGTCGCTTCCCGGGTCAGGCTCACAAAATCGGATGTGCAGGTAATTTGTCATCTCATGGAAGCCGTAACTCAAAGCGCTCAGGTACACGCCGACGAAGAACACAAGATTCCAAAGCGTGTGCGCGCGCCCTTCCCGCGCGGGTGAATTGTATTCTATGGTTTTTTTCAGAAGATACCCCGCCACGAGGCTGATCAACGAGACGAGGATATTGTTCAAATCCACCCATCGCAGGAATTGATTGGGGAGTACATAATCGGTGAACCAATCCGTCAGCCTGTTGAAAGACACAAATACAGCGAGAAAGGATTGGACACCAAGCAGGATATGGATGCGTTTCATGCGAACTCCTTACTTCTAAAATAAAGACGTCCCAGATCCAAAGACTTGCCGATTAACTTATTTTCCCGATCGCCGCCTTTGCAAGCACAGCCAGTTCACGATCGCTCCGGTCAGCGGCAATTTGCTGAAGCGCGGGAACGGCGCGTTTAGCCTGCAAGTCGCCAAGAGACTGGATGGCTTGTTTCCTCACAACCCGGTCGGGATCGTTCAGCCTTTCGATCAACAAAGGAACAACGCGCTCGTCCCGGATCAATCCCAAGCCGTGGATCGCCCTCTCCCTTACCCCCGCTTCGGGATGAGATAACGCTTCGCTTAACACGCCGACAGCATCTGCGCCAAATTGAGCCAATGCCTCGGCCGCAGCCTGACTCACATCATGATGCAGATCATACAATGTCATCCCAAGTTCTTCGATGGCGCGCGGGTCGCGTAGTTTCCCCAAGATCATCGCGGCGAACCTGCGGACGGTGCCTTCGCGGTCTCTCAGCGCTTCGATCAACGGTTCGACGACGTCCCCGCCCATGTTCTCGATCGCGGCAAACAGATCCCGGGTGGATTGCTCGCGCTCGAACCACCAGAATGAATCTCGCAGGGCTTCCATGAGAAACGGAATCGCCGCTGGGTGGCGCGAATCGCCAAGCGCTTTCACCGCCGCCTCGCGCACCTCGATGACCGGATCATCGAGGGTCACATTGGCGAGTTCATCGAACGTGGATGGGTCGCGGAACTTTCCAATCGCGATACAAGCCGCAATACGCACTTCGTTCTCCTCGTCTTTCAACAAGGGAAGCAATTCGGGCAGAACGCGCGCGTCGCCAATGTTTCCAAGCGCGATCGCCGCCCGCGACTTTACCGTGAAAAACTCTCCGTGCAGGGCTTCGATCAAAACCGGAACAGCAGATTTATCCCTGCTGATCGCAAATATCTCCGCCACTCGTCCGCGAATCAACGGATGTGCGGAAGTCAATGCTTTTGCCAGTTCTGGAGAGGCGGATGGGATTCGGGCAAGGATCTGCTGATAGATGGCGGGCAAACCGGGGTCCTGGGTTTGAAGCGCATCCATCAACACCGGGACGGCATCAGCGCCGAGTCGAATCAGGTCCTGCGCGGCACGTTCGCGTTTCCCGGAATCCGCAAGCAATGCGACCAATTTTTTCGCTTCATTCTGTTTCGGGTTGATGAACCAGTCCATGAGAATATTTTACATGAATTTGAAATCGAACTGAACGCGAGAGTATAATTGGCGGAAATATCGTTCAGCCGACTTGAGGAGATGCGCATGAAAACGAGAAGAGAATTTGCCATCGGCGTCATTTTGATTCTTTCGATCCTTGCCTGCAATGTTCCGGGGAGTACAGGCGGAGGAGAAAACCCGGCTCAACCCAGCCCGGGCGTGACCTTTGTGGTCGTGGTTGAGAATACGCCGACAACCGCCCCGACCGATACGCCCATTCCGCCGACAGCCACCCAATCCATCCCGCCGGAGCTCACCCTTTCGAAAAACTCCAATTGCCGCCTGGGTCCCAGCACCTTCTACAACATCGTGGACCAGATCGCATCGGGGAAGGAATTGCCTGTGATCGGCCGCAGTGAAGACAATGAGTGGTGGCAGGTCGTGAACGATACGGGCCGCGAATGCTGGATCTTTTTCGATAACGCCACACCCAACCAGGATTTCAGTTCGCTCTCCATCGGCGAAGCCCCACCCCTGCCCGGCATTCCGTTGAACTTCTTCGTCGTAGACCAGCAGTGTCTTTCAGCGCAGAAAAAATTCTCGGTGACGTTGAGCTGGTCGAGCGGCGGCGGTGAGACGGCTTTCCGCGTCTTCCGCGACGGCAAGCAGGTGATCGAACTCAAGCCGACGAAATTCACGTACAAAGACCCCGCCGCGCCGTATAACAAGAACGTCACTTATGAGATCGAATCGGTGAATGCAAACGGAACGTCTGAGAGAGCGATCCAGTTCGTGCCGCCTTGCAAATAGCAACTTATTTCCATAATAGACTTCAAGCAAAGTCAAATATATTCCTTGCTCAAGACGGCGTCCCCGCCGCCGAGGACTGCAGCGGGAGCATTTATGCAAGAGGTCTAAAAAAGAAAGACTTCCCGCGGCAGCGCGGGAAGTCTTTTTATCCGCCGGTGGATAAAATTAGAGACCCTTGATCAAAAGGCTCAGGGCAAGGACGATGAAAGCGATAGCCACGAGCCAGAAGCCGGAGATGGGGAGGAACGTCAACATGCCGAACTGAGCCAGGAAGCCGAGCACCGCAACGGCTACGGTAACCCAATACGTGACTGCTTTGGGAGGCGATAGTTTCATTTCATTCTCCTTTGTATGAAAAAAAAGATCAACGCGTCCGGCGGACGCTTAATTTATAGCACAGGCAGGGGATATGTCAACTATAAAATTCGAGCGTTTCGGAACTTTATCTGCTTTCAAAATCTATCAGGATACAGGAGTCCCGTGTTTTTTCTCTGATATAATCCCGGACTTGTGTGTCGGGAAACATAACGCCAGAAGGAGTTTGGTGTTTTTTTCTTAGATATTCTCAATTCAATATTACGCCTGCGTGCGTATGACCTTATCGGAGTTCCCTCTAATGAAGAAAGAACAACTGCTCGATCTATATCACCAGATGGCGCTGATCCGCCGTGTGGAAGAACGCGGCGCGGAGCTGTACCAGGCTGGCAAAATTGGCGGTTTCATGCACCTGTACATCGGGCAGGAAGCCGTCTCGACGGGTTTGATCGCGGCGCGTGAACCGCGTGACCGTGTCATCACCGCCTACCGCGACCATGGTGTGGCGTTGAATTGCGGCATCTCTGCCAATGAAGTGATGGCGGAGTTGCTGGGCAAGGCTACAGGCATGTCCAAGGGCAAGGGCGGCTCGATGCACATGGCGGACGTTTCCAACAATATGTGGGGCGGACACGCCATCGTGGGCGGGCACCTCCCCATCGCGGCGGGGTTTGCTGTCGGCGACCAATACGCCAAGAACGATAACATTACGATTTGCATGTTCGGCGACGGCGCGACCAACATCGGTTATTTCCACGAAGCGCTGAACCTTGCCAAGACCTGGGGCCTGCGCGTGCTTTGGGTCTGTGAGAATAATCAATACGGCATGGGCACTTCCGTAGAACGCGCCTCCGCGGTGGATGAGATCCGCCAGAAGGCGGAAGGCTATGGCATGAAGAACGCCGAGGTCAACGGCATGGATGTGATGGCGGTCTACGAGGCGGCGAAAGAGGCGATGGGCTTCATCCGCAAAGAAGGCCAGCCGTTCTTCCTTGAGGTGGATACCTATCGCTTCCGCGGTCACTCAATGGGTGACCCTGAACGGTATCGCAAAGCCGAAGAAGTGAAACAATGGCAGGAGAACGATCCAATCGGCATCTTCAACAAATATTTGTTGGACAAGAAGGTCGCCACCCGCAAGGCGTTGGATGAGATCGAATCGCGCGTGGAAGAAGAGGTTGCCAAGGCGGTTGAATTCGCCGAGACTTCTCCCGAGCCCGCGATGGAAGCCCTCTTCGAGGATATTTACGCGGATAACTAGATGTCATTGCGAGGGCGACAGCCCGAAGCAATCCCCTTATGTAGCGAGGAGATTGCTTTGTCGGGCTACGCCTCCTCGCAATGACATGAGGAATACACTATGGCAAAAATTACAATGCGCGAGGCGATCTCGCAAGCTCTTATGGAAGAAATGGACCGCGATCCCGCCGTCTTTATCATGGGCGAGGAAGTCGGTGTTTGGGGCGGTACCTACGCCGTCACCAAAGGTTTTTATGACAAGTACGGACCTGACCGCATCAAGGACACCCCCATCGCAGAAAACGCCATCATCGGCGGTGCGATCGGTGCCGCGATGGTCGGTCAACGCCCTATTGCAGAACTCATGACCATCAACTTCGCCTTCTCGGCGATGGATTACATCGTCAATCAGGCGGCAAAGTTGCGCTACATGTTCGGCGGACAGTTCATGCTCCCGATGGTGATTCGCGCCGTCGGCGGCGGTGGACGTCAACTCGGCGCGACGCACTCGCAGACTCCGGACGCCATCTTTGCACACTTCCCCGGTCTGAAGGTCGTCAGCCCCGGGACGCCGGAAGATGCCAAAGGATTGCTGAAATCAGCCATCCGGTCGAATGACCCGATCCTGTTCATCGAACACGCGACCATGTATCAGGTGCGCGGCGAAGTTCCGGAGGGCGAATATCTCATCCCGATTGGTAAATCCAAGGTACAACGCGAGGGCAGTGACCTGACCATCGTCACGTACTGCAAAGGTCTCGAACTCTCGATGAAAGCCGCCGACGAACTCGCCAAGGAAGGCATCCAGGCTGAGATCGTCGACCTGCGCACGCTCCGTCCGCTCGACATGGAGCCCGTGCTCGAGTCGTTCAAGAAAACTAATCGCGCCATCGTCGTCGAAGAAGGCTGGAAGTCGTACGGCGTCGGCTCGGAGATCGTCAGCCGCATTTACGAGGAAGCCTTCGATTACGTCGACGCGCCCATCCTCCGCGTTGCGCAAAAAGAAGTGCCGCTCCCCTACAACCGCACGCTCGAACAAGCCGCGCTCCCGCAAGTGCCCGACATCGTCGCCGCGGCAAAGGAGGTTTTGCGCTAATGGCTGAAACCATCAACATGCCCAAACTCGGCTTCGACATGGCGGAGGGTCTGCTGGTCCGCTGGGTCAAGCAGGTTGGCGAAAACATCAACAAAGGCGACGTGCTCGCCGAGATCGAGACCGACAAGGCGACGGTGGAAGTGGAATCGTCTGCAAGCGGTGTGGTTCTGCAACACATCGTTGATCAGGGCACGATCGTTCCGGTGAACGCTCCCATTGCGGTGGTGGGACAGGCAGGGGAAAAAGTGGACGCGCCGGTTGCAGACAGTGGAAAGCAGAAAGCAGAAGTTAAGGCGGAGGAAAAACCTGCGCCTCCGACTCAGCCTACATCTGCCCCCGTTGCACAAGCCTCTTCTCCCGCTGATACCGGTCCCGTCAAAGCCAGCCCGCTCGCTCGCAAAGTTGCCAAAGATAACGGCGTCAACCTCGCATCCGTTCAAGGCACTGGTCCCGGCGGACGCGTGGTGCGCAAAGATGTGGAAGCCGCGTTGGCAAGTAATCAGTCGTCAGTAAGCAGTAAACCGTCTACTCAACCAATTACTTCTTACCAATTACCAATCTCTCTCGAAGACACAACTGTCCAAACCACCAAACTCCGCCAAGCCATTGGGCGCAGACTGGTCGAATCGAAGCAGACCATCCCCCACTTCTACGTGACGCACGAATACAAGATGGACGCGCTAATGGACATGCGCAATCAAGCCAACGCCTACTTGCCCGACGGTGAAAAACTTTCCGTCAACGATTTCATTCTCAAAGCGGTGGCACTCACTCTGCGTCAGTTCCCCAATCTCAATGCCACCATCAAGGGCAATGAGATCATCCAGTTCGGGCATGTCAACGTAGGTGTGGCAGTCACCGTCCCCGGCGGACTCATGACCGTTGTCGTCAAAGACACCGACCAGAAGACCATGCGCCAGATCTCTGCCGAAGTCAAAGCGATGGCAGGACGCGCCCGCGAAGGCAAAGTCAAACCGGACGATGTAGACGGCTCGACCTTCTCCACTTCCAATCTGGGGATGTATGACGTGGAAGACTTCATCGCCATCATCAATCCGCCCGAAGCCGCGATATTGGCGATTTCATCAGCAAGAGAAGTGCCTGTTGTCGAGGGCAGTCAGATCAAACCCGGCTGGCGGATGAAATCCACCATCTCCGTTGACCACCGGGTCAGCGATGGAGCCGAAGCTGCGCAGTTCATGCAGAAACTGGCGGAGTTTCTCGAAAACCCCGTCAGAATGTTGGTGTAAAATCCTGTAGGTCACGCTTGAAGCGTGACCTACTTTTTTAGGGAGTGTCCAAAGGAATGGGCTAAAATAGAGACATGAGAAGATGCCCATACTGCCAAGAAACAACCCGCCAAAACAAAGCAGGAAGAACAAACGCCGGGTCGCAAAGGTATCGCTGTATGCACTGCCACCGCAAATACACGCCGGAACCGAAAAAGCAGGGGTATCCGGACAGTCTCCGCAAGCGAGCCATGGAAATGTACGTGGATGGAGGTAATCTGCGGCGGATAGCTCGTCATTTGAAAGTTGCGCCACAAACGGTGGCGTATTGGGTGACCGATGTAGCTGAGGCTTTACCGAACGCACCCGTGCCCGAAGAGGTCAAAGAAGCCGAAATGGATGAAATCTTCACCTTTATCGGCGATAAAAAAACAGAATCTACATTATCACTGTGGTAGATCGCAAGACTCGTTGCATTTTGGGCTGGGCGGTGGTCTGGATCCGCACTCAGGAAGCCATCCAGCAAGTCGTGGATCAAGCGCCGAAAGCCAAGTGGTACTACAGTGATGGGTTTGATGCTTGCAAATGGCTTTGGTATCATTTCGGCAGGTACGAAGTTTCGCAAGGCAAGACGGACACATATTCAGTGGAAGCTGACAATGCCGAGCTGCGTCACTATCTGGCTCGTCTGGCTCGCAAATCCCGTTGTTTCTCACGCTGTCCATATGCGCTGGAGTGTGCTTTGCGCTTATTTGTCTATTGTTTCAACAGCAGGCAACTGCACAAGCAACGCTTTCCAAACTACGTCTCTCATGTGATGGACTTCGTTAGCCCACTGTTTTAGACACTCTCCTTTTTTATTGAGGCAACCATGAACAATCACTTAGAAAATGACTTGAACAATTTATCTATTCTGTTGGAACGAACAAAGCAAGTATCCGATCAATATCTTTCCGAGATCGATCAACGTCCGCCAGCAACTGCATATATAAAAAAGGGAAATCTCAAAATCTCCGAACAAGGGCTTGGCGCGGAGAAAACGCTCGACCTTTTTCTCGACCGCTACGGGAATCAAATGCCTGCCAGCAATGGACCGCGCTTCTGGGGCCTGGTCACGGGCGGGACGACTCCCGCCTCCCTGCTCGGCGATTGGCTGACCTCTGCCTACGACCTGAATTTGAGCCACGCCGGGAACTCCGTCGCACCGGATATCGAAATGGAAGCGGTTTCCATGCTGCGAGAATTATTTGGATTACCCGCCTCTTTCTCTGGAACATTTGTAACCGGTGCAACGATGTCCAACTTTGCCGGTCTTGCCATCGCCCGCGAATGGATCGGACGTCAACACGGCAGGTCTGTTTCGCAGGATGGACTGCATGCAGTTCCTCCCGTGAAAATCTTGAGCGCAGAAGCCCATGCCAGTTCGTTCAAGTCGTTGGGAATGCTTGGGCTGGGAAGAAACTCCCTGATAGTCATCCCCAGACTTCCCGAAAATAGAGAGGCGGTGAACGTCGTCGAGTTGCGAAAAGCATTGGAGGAAATGAACGGCGAGCCCTGCATCGTGATCGCCAACGCAGGGACTGTCAACACCGTGGACTTTGACGATATCCGGGCGATTGCTGCCTTGAAATCGGAATTCAAATTCTGGCTGCATGTGGATGCGGCGTTCGGCGGGTTTGCTGCTTGTTCGCCGAAGTTCAAGCATTTGCTCAACGGCATCGAACACGCGGACAGCATCACCATCGATGCGCACAAATGGCTGAATGTGCCATACGATGCGGCGATGATTTTCACACAGCATCGTGACCTGCAAATCGCTGTCTTCCAAAATAGCGGAGCCTATCTCGGCGCGATCGCCGAACCCGTGGACTTTATCCACCTCGCGCCTGAAAACTCCCGCCGTATGCGTGCCCTGCCTACATGGTTTAGCCTGATGGCGTATGGCAAAGAGGGTTATCAGGATATCGTTGAAAGAAATTGCGCGATGGCTGAAAAACTTGGCGCAAAGATTTCAGGCAGTAAAGAGTTCCGTCTGCTTGCTCCGGTACGGATGAACGTCGTTTGTTTTACGTTGAATGGAAATGTGGATGCGGAAAAGGTCAAAATCTTTTTAGCCAAACTACGTGACGATGGGCGCGTCTTCATGACGCCCACCACGTACCTTGGCTCACCCGGCGTCCGCGCGGCAATCAGCAATTGGCGCACCGAAGACAAGGATGTGGAGATCGCCTGGCGGGCGATGTTGGATTGCGCACGATAATAAAAATCGCCGAGGTCTCCCAAACTCGGCGATTTTTTATCGATCACGGCACGTAATAATCGATCAGCAAATGCGGGCGGATCGCCTGGTCTTCGGCATCGCCGCTGAAGAACGTCAGGTAATCCACACCCAGGTCATCGTTATCGTCCAATTGAAAGGCGAGGCGAATCTGGGTCACCCCGGTCTTATTTATATATAAGAACGCAGCCGGATTCATCACCGCCCAATACCAGCCTCCGACCGGGTTGTTTTGAATGATCGCCGCCGAACTCAACCCGGCGGGATCCTGAAAGTCGGATGCCTGCAAGGCGTTGACCCCGAACGGACCCCAGGAGCCATAAGGACCGGAACATACATCGACGAGCAAATTTCCGTGCGTGAGAAACGGATCCGTACCCGCAACACCCTGCACTTTTATCATGAGGATGGCTTGAGTGATGACGGCGTTGTCCGGAAGGTGATGCGTGGGGAAATGCAAAA
Organism: Anaerolineales bacterium; assembly: GCA_015075725.1. Classification (NCBI taxonomy): domain Bacteria; kingdom Bacillati; phylum Chloroflexota; class Anaerolineae; order Anaerolineales; species Anaerolineales bacterium. The sequence goes on from JABTTV010000001.1 coordinate 306,732, forward strand.
TGGAACGATACTGCCGATCCTGCCCGTCGTCGCCGACCCTGAAAGTATCCGCATTCGAATTCTTCGTGCCTCCCACATTGCTAGTCTCATTTGATTCAAGAATCCAGCCGTCATTCCTGCCGTTCGAGCGAAGGCGCTCGGTCTTCGTCTCGGCGGTCTTTTTGCTGATCGAATAAAAAGGTCCGGCGAAATTCCCGTTACCTGCTCCCGCCCCGCCAAGCGGATTCCCAACCGCATCGAAAAGGCTGTCGTTATCAACGACGTCGAGTTGAATGGTGCCGTTTCCCGTCCCCGTGCCGACGGTCACTATCGCGGTGCTGGCGTTGATGGATAACTCGGGGATCGTAACACCGGTCGGTCCGTTGGCTTTGATGGCAAATTGGCTGACGTCGATATATCTCACAGGTTCGGAAAAGATCACGCTGAAGTGAACAGCTTCCGCCGCAGTCGGATCCGGGTCCAATTTCAGGATGGCGATCGCGGTCGGTGGAGTCCGATCCACGATGTAAGTATCCCCGGTTGTGAAATTCCCATTTCCCGCGCCCAAGCCTCCAAGCGGAATCGAAAATGCATCCAATATGGAATCATCATCCACGAGGTCGAGCCGCAGGGTACCCTCGCCTGTGCCCGGATTCGCAGTCACAATGTATGAGGCTTCAGCGCCGCTTACTTCGCTGATCGAAAAGCCCGCAAGCGAGCCGGTTGCTGTGAAAATAAAATCGGACGCATCCACGCCGGTAACAGGTTCTGAAAAATTGACCGCATACCGGATGCTATTGTTCGCCGTCGGGCTGGCATCGAGTTTTTGAATACTTATGGCTACGACGATGCTTTTATCCACCACATACACCGCACCCGAAGTGAAACCGCCATTCAACGGATTCATCGAAGAATCCTTGATGCTGTCATCGTCGACGACATCCAACCGGATCGTACCGTCGCCCGTTCCTGTATCCACCCTCACGATGTAATCGCTTCCCGCCCCGCTGACAGTTGTCACCCCTGCCCCGATTATCCCGCCGCCGATGGAAAGCGCAAAATCGGTGACATCCACCCCGGTCACCGGCTCGGAGAAGGCGACAAGAAAATCAACAAACTGGTCCGCCGCGTTGATGCATCCGTTCGGGCATCCGTGCATGGTCGAGATCACCGTCGGGTTTGGATCGGGCGCAGATTGAAGGTCTTTTAGAAATACATCGCGTGTGTTGTTCGTATCGCCCGGCACAAGATTGGATGAACTGGAAACGAAGACAAGGTATCGCCCATCCCCAGAAATGGACGGAAGCGCAGGATTCATTTCATCTGCTCCTGGTGACACCACCACTTTATTTGTGGCTGTAAGGCGGTCATGCAGGTATATCCAGCGTCTGGGCATTCCGTCGCCTTTGTCGTCGAAACTGTAGGCGATATACCTCCCGTCGGCGGAGATTACCGAAGCGTCCGCTTCACCCACCATTGCATAGCCGTCTTGAAAAGTTGCCAATGTTGTGACGCCAGCCTGCATATCGCGGATGTAGAGTTGGATATAACCGTATGTATCGACCGTGGTGAAATAATTCGACCTTGTGGAAAAAGCCACATACCGTCCATCACCGGAGATCGAAGGCTCGATCGAGGGCCAGTCCCCCTGAACGCCGCTCGAATTGACCGAGGCGCGTACGATCTCCCCGGTTAGCATCGAGTAGACGAAGACATCCGCCCTGTCGTTGGTATCGTCTGTGACAAAGTTGGTGGAACCGGAATTGAACACAACATGATTGCCGTCCAGTGAAATGCTCCCATCGTATCCGCCTGAATTCCCGCTCACCGTTACGCCGATCGTCGTGTTCGTTTGCATATCGCGGACGAAGATGTCGCCGCGCCCGTTCATATCGTTAGGGACAAGATTATCAGCCTCTGAATCAAAGACCACATAACGCCCATCGCCCGAGATGGAAAGGACCATCGATTCGTTATTCGGCTCCGCACCTGTTGAAGAAAGCGATGCGCGAGTCACAATCCCTGTCTGCATATCCTTGACGTAAATATCGGTGAAACCATTGGTGTCCGGCAATGATGTCAGGTTGGTCGCGCCTGATTCAAACGCCACAAAGCGCCCGTCTGCTGAAATGACCGGCGTACCTGAGCCCTCATTCCCCTGCGCTCCGGTCGCTGCTGTGGAAACGAGAACCGTCGTGCCAAGTTGCAAATCCCTTAGGAAGACATCGCCAAAACCGTTCGTGTCGGTGGCTGTTAAATTCGTCGCCGACGAGTCGAAGGCAACAAAGCGTCCATTGGCAGAGATCGCGCCGCGGCCTGAAAACTCATTCGCCCCCTCGCCGCCCGAATTGACGGATACCCGTGTGTACGGTCCCGCCCCCTGGGCAATCGATAGATTCGCTGGAAAAACCGTCAACAAAATCAGGAGGAATATTCCCGCGTTCCTCCCAATATGCCGTCTAATTCTTGGGGTCATGCCTTTCTCCTTCACACATGCGGAATTAACCCCTTATCTTCCGCATATTTATCTTATCCCCGCGAAGGATGGTTGGAATGTAACAAAATCGTTCTAAAATCCCCCCGGCATAAAGATTGGAATTCGACCACCGACGACAAGCTATGCGCTACCGTCAGTGGTCAAATAATATTGGCAAGACCTGTTAAGTAACCCTACGGCACTATGAGGATAATGATCTAAAAACGAGAAGGTCACGTCTGAGACGTGACCTGTTTTTTTGCCTGCGGGATAGTTTGACCAGTGAGCTTACCGGTAAATCTCAATTCATTTATTGTCAAGGGGTTTGTATCTCCAAATAATCAAACTCGGCGTATGCCCCTGCGGTTTGTGCCTGGGCGGCAATCAACCCGATCGAGACGGGCTGGCGGTCCACAGTATGACTGCCGATCAGGACCCAGTTGACACCGTCAGTTTGATAGTATGCTGTGTAAGTATTTCCCTGACGGGCGATCCGTAGAACGCTCTGAGCGCTGGAATTTGCCGCGCCAAAATTACTGCCGACGGGCAGGCTGTTTTGCAAGTTATCGAAGTAAAACCCACCCCCGGGGCAGTTTCCCAAATTGCAAAAAGCGCGCCCGGCTTGCACAAGGGACTTCTCATCGAATAAAACGATCAACCCGGCAAATTCAAAGTTCTGCGACGGCGAAAATTTCAACGAGGTACGGATATCGAAATCACCCTGCGGCGCGGATGTCGTCAACACATTGGCGGGTAACCCGCTTAGATAACTGCTCGTGGATACATTGATTCTCAGCCAGCCAGGCGCCGCGGTCAGCGACCAGTTGGCATCGTCCTGCCTCAGCCAGGTCCAGCCGATACCGGGCGAAAGTTTGCCGTCGAACTCCTCGCGGATGGTGTTCGAAAATTGAGTAGAACCTGCCAGTTGAGTCGGGTTCTGCGCCGCCGGGCTGGCGGCGAAGGGGATATCCGGCGTGGGCGGCAAGGCGTTGACAGTCGGTTCGGCGGGCGCCGCAGAGGGCAAGCCGCATGCCAGAGCAGACAATAAAAGGACGACCACTGAAATAGAAATTCGGGATTTCATTTTGTTCAGTTCTCCTTGTTCATTTTAGGGATTACTTGATTGTAACTACCAGTTCGAATGTCCCGCTGTTATCGGAGCATTCCCAATCGTTTACGGTAAAGAACAACTCGCCGTCTTTTTGGGCTGTAAACTCCACCGCGGTTCCCACGCGGAATGGCTGTAAATCTCCCAGCCTTCCAACCAAGGTACCGTATCCCGATCCCGGCAGGGGGCAATTCGCTTCGACACAGATATTCTGAGCCTGTCCGTTCGGGTCGTTGAAACTGATCGGGTTTTCATTCCATGTGTTAATCGTTCCTGAAGCGGTGATATTAATCACCTGCCCGGCAGTTAAGGTAACATTCGGCCCCACCCAGCAGTCTGAGGCAGGGAGACTCACATTGAAAACCGATTGCGGCGTATCTGATTGCGCAGGAGAAGGTTGAGAAGTCGGGGCCGCTGCGAAAGGAATATCAGGTGTCGGTGGCAGGGCAATTACCGTTGGCTCGGTAGTAGCGGCGGAAGGCAATCCGCACGCGAGGGTGGATGCAAGTAATACAGCGAGCGAAAGAAGGGATTTGATTTTCATTTTTCTCCTTATTGAACGAACAGCCATCCGCCTGCAATCAACAGGAGGATGCCAACAACCGTAATGATCAGACCGCGTAAACGAAAGCCAAGATCCGTCCAAGCGTTTCGTTCTTCGGGGCTGTGCGCGCTCCCGGTTATTAAACGGATCAGCCCGAAAAGCAGGGTGAAGAATCCGAAGACCATCAGGAAGACGCCCAAGCCGCGTTTGCTCTTCACGAATTCGCCGAGAAGTTCGCCCGCGTTATCTGGTGTGAACCAATCCCATACGGCGAAGACGATCAAGCCTGCGCCGAAGAGGAAGATGATGACTCCCAATAGGCGGGCGGAGAGTCCCGAATAGGATTCGCGGCGGCTGTACAGGCGGTCGAAGAGTTGAATCCGTCCCTGGATGAGGGTATCCCCGCCGAGCAGGAGGGCGAAGACGCCGAAGATTCCGATGGCAAGCGGAATGAGGATCGGCATATCGAACTGTTCGGAAAGATACGCCATCCCTCCCGCAATGACTATTACCGGAATCGCAAGTTTCTCGACGAATCGCATAGTCACGGTTTGCTCACGCATACAAACGTGGTGTCGTTGATCTGCCACCAGTTGCAATTATTGGCGGTGCAAGTCCGCTGGTCGGTGAACGCGTTACAGGCATCGGTTTGACCGCCGGGACTGCCGCCCGAGGACGAGCCACAAGCCTTCGCTTCGATATCCGGGTTGACCGGCGTGCGCAGCGATGTATCTCCGTCGCTTTGTTGAACGACGACCTGATAGCCGATGATGGCAGAATCGAATGGGATCGAGTTTCCAAACAGCGCGGGCATGCTGATCGTGCCGCGATACAAGTCATTACCGATTGGGCTCATGCCGACACTTTGAAACTCACTGCCGTTGAATTGGTAGAACAGCGTCACAGCTGCGATTCCCTTCGAGGCGGTGGCGCGCGCGGTGACGACTGTCTCCTGCGGTCCGCACGATGAATCGCCGACATACACCACCCAAGTCGAAACTTCGGTGACGGTGAGTTCGTCTGGCACGGAAGGCACGGGTGTAAGGGTCGGTCTGGGAGTCAGAGTCAGGACCGGGTCCACGGGTTGAGGCGGGGCAACTTCCCCATCCGCGCCGGGGATGATGAAATAAGTCTCGGCGTATCCGCTCCAATCTCCAGAGTTATCCTGCGCGCGTAATTGAAGCGCGTATGTGCCAGGTTCGGTGACGGCGCAGTCGCGGGTGAGTGTGACAAGCGATGCCGAAGTCTCTGGGCTGGGAACGGATGCCGCATTCCCGTTGATGAACAGTTCGAAAACCGCGATGCCATTCGGCGACGCGCCATGAGCGACGATGGCGCAGGGGTTGGGGGGCCAGAAGACCGTGCCGGGCAGGGGCGCATCGAACCAGGCTTGGGGCGAATCGGGTCCGATGAAATCGGAGGAATCAGCGGACGGGGAACAACCACCGAGTCCCAGCATCAGGATCGCCATCGTGAGGAAAATGTTTTTTGCTCTCATGGTCTCCTCCTTTCTTATGGAGGGGCAAAATAGTAGATGTCGAGTTGAAAATTACTCAATGCAGAGACGCACCACGAACTATTCGTCTTGTTCGAAGATGTGTCTGGAAGGGAGGGGAACCAGCCGCGCAGGACAAACCCGTGATTGCCGGAGGGATTCTTCAACCATTTTTCCACGATCGCAGTGACATCCGCCTGGGGAGACGTATATTGATTGACCGAAACGCTAACGCCTTGATAGGGCAAAACGCCTTTCACCCAATGATCGGCATCCACCATCCCGCTCCAGCTTTGATTCACCCCGGCGACAGAAATGACACAGGAACTCGGTTTGGGGCTGGCAGACGCGCCGGGATGATAAGCCTGCCAGACCGGCGTGAAGCGCAAGACTGCCTTTTGAATGACCGACCCGGACGGGATCTGCGTTGGGCTGGCGAATTTGATTCCGCCCTGATAATACTCATCCATATAACAGTAAGAGACGCCGATCGAGCCGTCCTGTTTGTGGATTCCCGCGCCGACGAAGACCTCCCCAATCTGACTCCCAAAGCCGGGCAGACTCCCCGGTCCGCCGCTGTGCAGCATGTGTTCCTGGGTATACCCGCAGCCTTCATCCGAGCCGTCGCGAAGCACATCCTCAGTCGTCAGCCAATCGGTGACCTGGGTCAGGGTGAGCTTGGTCGCATATTTATTATCGCCGGGGCAATACCAGGCCGCGACCGAAGGCAGGACGCTGGGCTTGTTCACATAGGCTTCGACCTGATAGCACTTCCCCCCGCCCCAGGGCAGGGGCACCGCCGCCACTCTATTTCCCTGCGGACCGATGTCGCGCAGAAGTTTTCTACTGAACGTCGCCGTGTCGTATTCATAGACGCGATAACCGTCCACTTTGTCGTACCAAATGCAATAGCCGGGCCAGCAGACCTTCGGCGCCCACTCCCATTCGAGGATCAGGTATTGCTTCACCTTGGCATTCAGCAAATTATTGCAAAGATAAGGCGTGATGATCAGGTTGCCGTGCGATTCGCAATCCTGGCTGTCCTTCGGCTCGCGCAGCAGAAAAGGCGGCGGGACGGCTTTGATCTCGTCTTCGAGGAACTGGTCTTCCTTGATCGGCGGGACTTTCGGGATGCCCGTCAATATGAATCCGCCGCCGTCTATCTTCACTTCGTTGGGAGGCTTCAAGACATCGAATTGAGACTCGCCCTGCCCCAGGTATTTCAGCACGGAACCGATCCAACCCCAACATTGCGCTTGAATAACGCTTTTTTTGATCGGGAACGACACTTTGGTCTGGATATAGGGAATGAATTCATCGAGAAAACTGAACGGGGGTTTGGGCATCTTTATCCAAACGCCGTTCCCGGTGGACGTGTAGCAATATGATTTATCCACCGGTTCCTTGGGTTTGAAGGTCCATGTGATGACGGTGTAGATCGGGTCGAAGACCTGTCCCCCCTGTCCGCTTCCATTCCCGGACCCGTTCCCTGATCCCGCGCCCCCGACCGGAATCTGCACCGGATCCCCGCCCGGCAAAGGCTGGTTTGGATCCAGACCCGGATTCGCCGCCGCCATTTGATCCGGCGGGACGCCGTATCCCGCGCCGATCTGCCCCAATGTTTGGCCCTCGTTTGCATTGGTCTTCAGCAACCCATCGCCCGCCAGCACGTTGAGAACCACCACCTGCGAAAAACCGACCTGACCCTTGACATCCATCGCCTGCGCGTAGAAAGAATGGATTCCAAGAGGCCAGGCTTGCCACGTCCATGAGGCGGTGGAGGGCGCGTCCGTGACTTTGCCGAGGGATTGCCCGTCGAGAAAAAGTTCCACGCTTTGCAGCGCATCCGGCGCGGTGGATTGAACCGTCACAGATACGAAATCCCCAACGCTCACTTCATCGCCATCCGCCGGGGATGTGATGACCGAGATAATGGGAGAGGAAATAGCATGATCCAGCCCGGCGGATCGGGAGCCAACCAGCCACCACGCTCCCCCGAGCAGGAGGAGCAGAAGCAGGATTCCAAGTCCGCCCAGCAAACATCCCCAGCGTGAAGAACGATTTTTCATAACCGTCTCCTTTTAGGAAATTCAAACCGAATCATTCTTAATCGAATGAAGCGCGCCTGAAATAGAACATTTAGACTCGTCATCAACCGAGTCTCGTCCGGAACCGATAGATAAGTTTTAGCGACAGATGGTGGGGCGATATGCAAGAGCGGAATTCCAACCGATAAATCAATTCCTTGGACTTTCTATATTTCAAAATACTATAGCATTCACCCTCCGATTACAAGTCCCCCCGAGGTCATGGCATACATCGGCTTGGTGAAAATCCGGACAAAACTGACGGATTAATGTTTACGGATTCATTCGGAAACGATTGAAAAGGGGGATTATCCATTCCTTACGGCACAGGCAAAGAGGGACACAGCAGCCTGTATTCCTCGTCGTCGAAGAAAGATGCCCACTCCGCGGCGCTGAAGTTTTGAAGAAGGCGGCTGCAAGCCACAGTTACAATATTCGCTTCCGAGATCTCCGTCAATGAAGAAATATCGAAAAACCGCAATGTTCGCATGGAAGCGGCGTACAGGGTTTTTCCATCGGCGGAGAAGGCTATGTCCACTGTATCACCGTTCTGACGGATGCGATGAACCTCCATGCCTGACTGCGGATCGAAAATCAAAACGCGGTCGGTCCCGCCAAGGAACAGGCGCTGCCCATCGGGGGTGAACGAGATCGAAACGGCGGGATGACCCGTCACAGAATTTTGCAACTTGAATTCGTTCCCTTCCATACGCCAAAAGGATATAGTCCCCGATAAGGAACTTGAAACCAGAAGATTCCCGTCGGGATGAAACGCCAGCAAGTGATTCAGGCCGGGCGATTCCAATTCGCCGATCACAGATTTTGCAGCCGGGTCGAAGAGCACGATGACATCCTCCATGCCGATGGCGAGAAGGTTAGCGGAAGAAACAGCAATGGCATAGACAGGCTGATCAGCTTCCCAGAGGAGCCCATCCTTCCCTGATACGATGCTGCGAGTCTGGATAAGCCCTTCCTCACTGCCCAGGTACAAGGAGGAGCCATCCGGGGAAAAAGCCAGGCTCTGAGAGGGACCATTATCGATAAGAGTTCCCGCCCTGCCTGAAGGAATCGCGATCGTGACGACGTGTCCCTCCGCGGTCGAGACAGCCAACATTTTCCCCGCCGGGTCCATCACCATTTCCCAAACATCGTCGTCGAAGAAATCGATCAGCGGGTCGGTGGGCGGATCCGTCGGCTGGGGGAAATTTTCGGGGTCGAGCAACCAGACCTGGCCCCCGGTCGAAGCGGAGAACCAATCCCCTTGCGGGCTCATTTCCACTCTTTCGATAAATTCATCGAATCTCACATAACGTGTATTCGATTTGATGGTGGAAATATCCCACAAGGATACATGACCGAGCTCGTCCCCGGCGACAAGATACGAACCGTCACCGCTGAACTCCAAAACAATTCCCTCCCCTACGAGGGGAATTTGGAACATCTCAGCGCCGTCCGCCGCGCTCCAGACCCGCACGGTGCGATCCGATCCGGTGGAGGCGATCCACAATCCGTCCGGGCTTATTTTGACATCGTTGACGATGCTGTCTTGTAGTAGTCGCAATCGCTCCTCGCCCGTTTCCGCATCCCAAACGCGGATGCGGAAATCGTTCGATGCTGTGACGAACCAGCTGCCATCCGGGCTGAATTCCACATCCTCTACCCAATCCTCGGCAAGGACTTTCAACATCTGTTCGCCTGTGGACGGGCTGGTCAGCACGGCGCAATTATCCGTGCCGCCCGATAGCAACGCAAAACCATCCGGGCTGAACGTGAGGTCGCGCACTTCGCCGGAATGCGCCCCACCGGTAATTATCTCTCTCGACTTCAGATCCCAAAATGTGACCGCGCCCGCGTCTGACCCTGCCGCAAAGAGATTTCCATCGGGGCTGAACGCCGTCACGCTCAAACTGCCAAAGACTGAGAATTCACCTGCAAATTCATAGGATGACATTTTGACCAGGGAGATGCGCGCATCGTCACGGGCAAGGGCAAGCAATTCGCCATCCGGGCTGATATTCACGCTGAAGACCGGGACGCCATAATTAAGTTCCTTAAGCACCTCACCCGATTCTGCATCCAGGACCAGAACTTGCCCTGAGGATGCGCTTGTGACCAGAACCTTCCCATCGGGACCGAATGCCGCATCCAAAACGGACCCGGAACTGGTCGAGCAAAAGAGGCTTTCCCCGCTCTCGAAGCGCACCAGACAGGCTGTGCCGTCATCGCTGGCGGTAACAAACGTATCCCCTCCGGGGCTGACTTTAATCGCAAGGATCGAACCCTCATGCCTTATGTCTTTCACAGGCACCGGCAGCAGACTGATGTTTTCACGGAGAATTTCCTCCGCCTCAAAAGACGGAATCCTCTGAAATGAATCGACGGCAAGCAGGGTGCTGGTGAACAATCCCCCGGTTCTCGATTGATAGATCTGGGCGCGCGCGGCGCTTCGTTGTGCATTGGCGATCGCCGCGTTCTTGTCCGCAGCGGCTTTTGCGATCAGGGCGGCGCGCGCATTGCTCTCGGCGGTCTTCTGATTGCTTTCGGCAATTGCGCGTTGATTTTGAGCTTCGTCGGCGTTTGCCAGCGCAACCTGCCGCTGGTTCAAAGCAAACAGGGAAAGAACAAGCATGATTAAAATGGCCAGCGCAGCTGAGATCCAGGTAACCGTACGTACCCGTTCGCTCCTCCGGCTAAACTGGACATATTGCCTTTGCAATTCGGACGGAGCCGGGTCTTTGCCCTCTTTCGTAAAGATCATCCGCGAGGTATTGCGCAGATCGCCGCCGCGTAAAAGCAGGCTGGGATCTTTTTTACGATCCCATTCCAGAGCGCGGACTTGCAGACGGCGGTGTTCCTGGAGCCAATCCAGATCGAGATTGATCGCCACCTTCACTTTTTCCAAACCGGCGGCAAAATCCTCGTTCTCCCGCATGAAGATCCAGTTCAGGTTGCGAATGACATCACGGGTGGACTTTGGGTCCACATCCCGTACCACGATCGGGATGATGCGTTTTGCATTCTTGTGCGCATGTTCCAATTCCACGTTGCAGACTTCCGAAGCGACCGAATCCGGGCTGACGAGAAAAATGAATGCGTCAGCCTGTTCGATGCCCTGCAGGATCTGGTCCAACCACCCCACAGCAGGCGGGATATCCTCCCAATCCACCCAGACGTCCAACTCGATCGATCTGAAGGAGTTCATCAACGTATGCGCGACCTTAGAGTCTTTTCGCGAATAGGAAATAAAAATACCGGTCATTCGGAGCCTGCTTTCTGAAACTTATATATCATGAGTTGGGATTATACCTGCCGATAAGCATGAAAATTCCCTCGATATCCGAATTAATGCTATGACAATTACGCTCGATTATAAAGATGATCTGATCTAAATGATTTACGCAACCATCCGAATCGCCATCATTGTCAAATCATCACTCAACGGAAGCGGGTCGACAAATTCATTGAGGCATTCTTCGATGGATCGAATGACCTCCTCGGCGGTGTCAACCGTTAGCGACGCGATCACGTCCAACAGGCGTACTTCACCAAATAAGTCGCCGCCTGGAGAAAACGCCTCGGTGAGTCCATCGGTATACAACAACAAAATATCGCCTGCAGAAAACGCCAGGGTTTTTTCCTCGATCACCGGCTGTTCCACTACGCCGAGAGCAATCGAGGTGCGGGTCAATTTTTCCAATCCCCCGTCGGTCTTCACCCAGAATGGAGGATTGTGCCCTGCATTCACATAGGTAAAGGTCCCGGCTTTCAGATCCAATTCACCGTACACGGCAGTGATGAACATGCCTTGATGCGTATCGGGCAGAAGAGAATCATTCACGCGGCGCAAGGCTTCCGCAGGCGATGATGTCTCCGTCACCGCTGCGCGGATGAGGGTGCGCGTCAACGCCATGAACAAGGCGGCAGGCATGCCCTTATCCGCCACATCCGCAATGAAGATTCCAAGTTTGTCATTCGGCAGGTCGATCACATCGTAGAAATCGCCGCCCACCTGCCGCGCAGTGCGCCAGCGTGCCGCGATCTGCCAATTTGGATGGGTCGGCAAAACGCTTGGGATGAATGTCTGCTGGATCTGGCGGGCCAGCTGCACTTCCGTTTCGAGCCGTTCGCGCACCACCATTTCCTGCTGAAGCAAATCATTTTGAATCGCAAGCGCAGCCTGCTGCGCGATCCCGTTGATGATCTCGAGCCGCCGCAAACGGAACCGGCGCGCATTCTCGTCCTCTTCGATCAACATCACGCCGAAGATATCGTTCTTGATGGTCAGCGGGACGGCGATCAACAACCGGTCTGCATTGACCGTATCCGCCTCGCGCCCCGCCGCGGGTTGAATCTCCAGCCAATCCTTCGGCTCCGCCCCAGGCTCGAGCGGATGCGTAACCAGGGAGTTCCGTTCCAATGCCCAGACCACAAAGGGAAACTCCGCAAGCGGAAGCCTTTTTTCCGTAAGTAAAGTCTCTTCCTCTTCAGAGAGACCATATTCCTGCGAAGCCTGTAAAGTCTGATATTCCATATCGATGCGGTACAACACGACGCGCTTGACACCGACAAGGATCGGCATGATACGGATGATCGAACTGAGGATCTCATCCAATTCGCCGGGGCTGACGACCGCCTGCGCCACTTGCAGCAATGCCGCCGAGGCGTACGCCTGCTCCTGCGCCGAATCGAACAGACGGGTATTCTCGATGGCAACCGCCGCATAATTCGCAAAGGTGCTGGCAATGGCGCGCGCTTCATGTCCGTAACGTCCCGATGTGTGATGCGCCAGAGTCAACACGCCAAGCGGGCGGTCGCCCACCCGAAGCGGCGCCACAATGGAGGAGTAATCCGTGTCGAAGCCGGCGGTTAGACCGGTCAATCCCATTGGGTCTTCCGGGCGGCGGATCAACGGAAGGTCAGATTCAATAGCCTCCACCATCGCAAAAGCCGATTCGGGATTGGCAATGCACATGCGTTCAAGCTGGTTTCCGTCGATGCCGTGCACGGCAGAAAGACATAACTCCCCTTCCTGCAAAAGCCAGATGGACGAAATATCCACAGGCAGGTTGCGGTCCAATTCAACAAGGATCATTCCGAGTACTTCGTCCAAACCGGCATTGCTGGAAACAAGCCCCGCCACTTCGCGCAGACTATCTGCCACCTGCCGCCGCCATTGCTCGGAACGGTAGAGGTCCGCGTTGCGGATCGCGGCTGCCATCGTATCCGCCACGGCTTCGAACATCACGCGGTCGTCTTCGGTGAACGCATTCAGCTTATCCGATTGAATATCGAGCAAGCCCATCACCTGATCGTTGAAAATCAAAGGGACGCACAGTTCGGATTTTGTATTCCTCGGCGGCAGCGGCGAGTGCACATAACGCTCGTCCTTGGATACGTCGTTGGCAAGGGCGGTCTTTCCATTCCGCCCCACCCAGGGCATGATGCCTATTTCACCATCGAGCGGAATGGTAAAACCTTCGAGATGTTTGCTCCGTTTGCCGCTCCCGGCTTCATACATGATCAAACGGCGGTTCGGGTGGACGGTGAAAAGTGAAACATGAGGATAGCCGAATTTTTCGTGGATAAGATTTGCCGCATCGCGCATCAATTGCGAAAGTTCAAGAGTGGAAGTGACGCTCTTACTGACTTCGGAAACGAGAGTCAATTGATTGGCGCGGCGGCGCAGGTCGCTGTATAGCTTTGCGCCGTCCACGGCGCGGGCGATGTTATCCGCCAGGGTACGCAGAATGAGCAGATCGATGGGATGGAATGCATTGAGCTGGTTGCTTTGCACATCCAGAGCGCCAAGCACACGGTCTTCGATCTTGAGCGGAATGACGACCTCGGATTTTGTTTCCGGCAGGCTGTCGATGAAGCGGAAACGCCTGTCGGCCTGGACGTTATCGCAGACGATCTCAGTCCCTGTGCGCGCGGCTTCGCCGATGAGCCCCTGACCTACCTCCACTTCGAGGGCGATCGACGCTTTGCGCCTGCCCTTGCGCGGAGCGACGGCGCTGGCGCGGAATTTCAATTTTGTATCGTTCGGTTTGAGAGTGAAGAAGGCGACGTAATAAAAATTGAAGGTTTCCTGGATCAACTTGGTCACCTGGGCGGAAAGTTCATCCACATCGAGCACGTTGGCGATCTTTGCGCTGACCTCGCGGACAAGATTCAATTGACGCAGGCGAAACTGTTCCACTTCAGCGCGGTGCGAAGCGAAAAGATTCACTGAGACGATCTGTCCCAAACCTTGCAGCAGGTTTAATTCGTCTTTTGAAAATTCAGGTCCCTTGGGGCGGGTGATCTGAAGCGCTCCCAGCGTAACCCCCTGATCCCCGAGCGGGACCGAGGCAAAAGTCTGGCGTGCGGCGGCGGATTTTCCTCCCCCGTTTTTTTTGACCAGCTTTCCGGTTTTGATCGCCCGCTTCATCCCCTCGAGCGAGGGCTGGGACGGGAACAATCGACCCTCCTGCCAGTCAGGAAGGCGAAAGATCTCCTCCCGGATCCAGACATTCACCTGGCCTGCGATCAAACGACCCGCCATCTCGACGATCCGGTCGCATTGTGCGCCGAGGGAGGTCCCGCTGCGTAGCTGTCCGCCGAGGTTGGCGAGTTGAAGCCAATCCCATGAAGATCGGGTTGCGGCCCACACGCATCACTCCCTTCGTTTGGTCATGGTCAACAGATTGCCAGACCTCGAAGATTCGTAATAAACGGTGTCCATCAATTTCCGCATCAAATATACCCCCAGCCCGCCGATCTGGCGTTCAGACAGGTCGGCCTTGAGATTGGGTTCTTTCACCGAAGAGGGATTGAAGGATTTGCCTGTGTCGCGCATTGTAATGACGATTTGATCGCCCTTCATATCGCAGGTCATGAATAGCGAGGCGTCGGATTCGCCTTCATAGGCATGTTCGATGATGTTAGATGCAGCTTCATCGGCGGCAAGCTGCAGGGAGTAAATGGACTTCTCCGAGAATCCTCCACCGCGTGCGACCTCGGCGACCATGTCGCGGATCTCATCCAGAAATTCGAACCTGGCCGGGAATATGGATGCTGGCATAAAGAAATGACATGCCGCCTCTGAATCGTACGAGACGGCATCGCATGGTTCAGTGCGCCCCTGTATCAGAAACTTCCCACAGCGGTCACGGGATCATCGAAGGTTTTGAAGAGTTCAGTGAATCCCGCCAGTTCCAACGCTTCACGGATGCGGTCAGGGACGCGGACGAGCACCACTTCACCGCGGTTGTATCGTTTGCAATTTCTCTGGGTGGCGAGCAGAGCACGGAAACCGGCGCTGGACATATACTCCAACTCTTTCATATCGAGGGCGATCTTAAAGCGGCCATTGTCAGTGGCTTTCTCGAGTGCTTTGGCGAATTGGGGCGCTGTTGCGCTGTCAACCCGTCCTTTGACAACAAATAGATCACAATGCTTGAATTCCTGAGTGGTGATTTCCATAAATGTCTCCTCCGGCGGGGGATTGTCTATTGGTGAACGGCGAAATTATATCACGTCCCGCAATCAGGTTCATCGAAAACGCCGGACAGAGATCCTGCGACGAAACCAATGGAAGGATGCGATCCCTTGAATAAAACCGACCATGCGTGGTTGTGTTCATTCTTATCGGAAACTGAAACGAACGATTCTTCGGAGAGCGAATAAAATTACCGTTTGAACCCGCCTTCTAAATTGTCAAATCGTTTACAATATGTCGAGTAACAGGAGAGAGTATGATTGGTGAGCCGATTTTGGTCATGCTGGTCGAAGACAACGCGGATCACGCGGAGCTTGTGATTCGGACGATGGAGAATCATCCCATCCCGACCAAGATTCTTCATATCTCCGACGGGGAATCCGCCCTCGATTACCTCCTGCGCCGCAAATCCTACAGCGACCCCGATAACAGCCCCCGCCCGTATATCATTCTCCTGGACCTGCGCCTCCCCCGGGTGGACGGACTGGAAGTCCTGCGCGTGATCAAGGAAGGGGAAGAACTCCGCAACATTCCCGTGGTCATTCTGACCACTTCCGAGGCGGAAAAAGATGTCATGCAAGCCTACGATAACTATGTCAACAGTTACCTCGTCAAACCTGTGGGATATGAAGAATTCAGCAATCTGATGAACGATCTGGGCGGTTATTGGCTGGGCTGGAATAAACGGATGCGATAGTCCCATTGTCATGGCGAACGAGACACTGCAAATCCTCCTGGTTGAAGACGAAGACCCGCATGCCGAACTGATCCAACGCGCCTTCGAAGACCAAACTTCCGAGTTTCAAATCCATCGCGTCCGTTCCCTTTCGGAGGCGAGGGAATATCTACGCGTTCATCAACCGAATCTGATCATTGCGGACTGGCGGCTCCCGGACGGGGAAAGCATGGAACTGCTTCCGAACACGCGCGATCCCCTCGCCACACCCATCATCCTGATGACCAGTTACGGCAATGAACGCATCGCTGTGGAAGCGCTGAAGTCCGGCGCGCTGGATTATGTGGTGAAATCCCCCGAATCCATGCTGGACATGCCCCACGCCGCAAGAAACGCGATCGCCCATTGGAAGGCGCGGGCAGACCGCATACGGATACAAAACGCCCTGACCGAAAGCGAAGCGCAGTTCCGTCTCCTCGCTGAGAACGCCACCGATATGATCGCACGACTCACCACCATCGGCGAACTGTTCTATGTTTCTCCAGCCTGTAAAACCATTCTGGGTTACCTTCCCAACGAACTCAAGGGGATGAAAATCTTCGACCTGATCCATGAAGAAGACCACGCATCGATCAGGGAATTGTTCGAACAAAACCCCGGAGATTCTCCTTACACGGTAGCTTTTCGCGCACGACACAAAAAAGGCACCTTCGTGTGGCTCGAGACCTCTGCCCGCGCGATTCTCGATCCCGTCACAAAACGGGCAGTGGAGATTCAATCCGCCTCCCGCGACATCACAGAACGGAAACACGCTGAAGAGGCGCTGCAATCCGCCCACAATCAACTGAGCGAAGCCTACGAGAGGACAATCGAAGGCTGGGTCCGCGCGCTCGACCTGCGCGACCGCGAAACCGAGGGACATACTCAGCGGGTCACAGAGATCACACTCAAAGTCGCGCGCCAGCTCGGATTCAGTGAGGAGGAACTCTCCCACATCCGGCGCGGCGCACTCCTGCATGATATGGGCAAGATCGCAATCCCGGATGAGATTCTTCAAAAACCCGGACCTCTCAATGAAGCGGAATGGGAGACCATGCGCCGCCATCCCATTTATGCCTACGAGATGCTCTCACCCATCGAGTACCTTCGTCCCGCCCTTGAAATCCCCTTCTATCATCATGAACGCTGGAACGGCTCAGGGTACCCGCACGGGCTCTCCGGGAAAAAGATCCCGCTTTCGGCGCGGCTCTTTGCGATCGTCGACGTCTGGGACGCGCTGCGAAGCGACAGACCGTACCGCAAAAAACTGCCGCGCGATCAGGTGATCGATTACCTGCGGGAAAACTCAAACCTTCTTTTCGACCCTGAACTGGTGGATCTATTTCTCAGGTTCGTCGAGACCAATAGGCTGTAATTTGACACTCTTCCACCTCATCGGGTATGCTTGCACCGTCCGGGCAGGCCCGGCGCGGCGAAACCTTTCGAACTCCGCCAGGATCGAAAGATAGCAACGGTAAGGAAGAGTCTTCGGGTGCCGCCGGTCTCCTGCCCGGATATTTTTTTATATATGCTCGTGAGGGAAAATATATCCGAAAGGTATAATCCATTCATGTCCTCCTCGAAATTAATAACGATTTTCGTCGTTCTCGTTATCGGCATAGCGCTAGGTATTGTCTATGGCTGGGTCATCGATCCGGTTCAATTCACCGACGTTACTCCGGACCTTCTTCGAGAAGATTATCGCGTCGATTATGTATTGATGACGGCGGAAGCCTATCAAAACGATTTCGATCCCGATGCTGCTGCGCGGCGGCTCGCATTGTTGGGAAGCGATTCACCCGCATCGTTCGTTGCTTCTGCCCTGGAATACGCGAGCCGGAATGCTTTTACACAGGATGAGATCCAGGCTCTGCAAAATCTTTTAACCGCCATGCAAACCTATCAACCCGGCTCAATTAAAGCGCCATGACCCATCTTCCCCGGAATACAATCCTGCAGACCATCCTCGCGCTTCTTGCCGGATTTGGGCTTGGTCTGGCATACTCGTGGTTTCTTTCACCCGTCACCTATGTGGACGCCACTCCCGCGTTACTCCGCGCAGATTTCAAAGACCAATACCGAACCGTCATCGCTGCATCCTACGCCGCAAACCAGGATCTTGCGCGGGCGCAGGCGCGATTGAGTCTTCTCGGTGATGCAGACCCGGTTGCCGAACTCAGCGCGCAGGCACAGCGCATGCTCGCACAGGGAGAACCTTTTGAGAAAGTCCGCCCGCTTGCTCAGTTAGCCACCGACCTCCAACAGGGATTTGTGAGCGAGCCGTTCACTTCCACTCCTATTCCATCATTTAATACTCCCGACTCACCTCAAAACACGCCGACTGCAACAAATGCACAACAAGTGGATGAAGACGAAATTACCTTCACGCCGCTTCCAACCATTCTCTTCGAACAAACCCCGTTGACTCCGCTTGCGCAGGACACTCTCACCCCGCGTCCCACGTTCACACCCACACCGGGACCGGGCACTCCTTTCGCTCTTGCGTCCCAGGAAACCGTTTGTGACCCGGGCATATCGAAACTGATGCAATTCATCTTCATGGATTCACGCCGCGATCAGGTTCCCGGTGTCGAGATCGTCGTCACCTGGAACGAGGGAGAAGACCGATTCTTCACAGGCTTCAAACCGGAGTTGGGAAACGGATACGCGGACTTCGTCATGGAGGCGGATGCAGTGTATAACATCCGCATCGTTACCGGCGGTGCATTCGTCCCCGATATCAGCCCGCCTGTCTGCACAGACCCCAATGGCGTGGAATATCCCGGCGCGATATTGCTCACCTTCCAACAGCCTTGATCTCCTGCAACCAAATTAGTGTCCAATCGTTATATCCTGCAGGTCAATTTCAAGGAGTAATGAATGAACACAAACCAAACAGTACAAAAACCCGGGCTGGTCACCGCCATCGCCCTGATGACCCTTACAAGCGGAATCATCAACCTTTTCTGGGGCTTCGTCGCATCCGCAACGGCGCTCGGCACGATCATCGGCGTGGTCTGCCTGCCCATCACGATCCTCCCAACGATTCTTGGGGTGTTTGAAATCGTGTATGCCGCAAAGTTATTGAGCGCACAACCTCAACCGGTTCAACCATCCACATCCATTGCGGTTTTCGAGATCCTCACCTTTTTGATGGGCAATATTTTTTCGATGGTGGCCGGCATCCTGGCATTGATCTTCTATAACGACCTGGCCGTCAAGGAATATTTCGCCGCGTTGAATAGCGGATCCAACCCCCGTCCCTCCCCTGCAACGCCTCTTATCAACGAACCCGAGCCTGCGCCTCTCCCAGAACCCAAAGTGGAAGCAGTTCATCAAGAGCCTGCCCAGCCGGAAAAGATCAAACGACCCCGCAAACCATCGAAATAAGTTTTATCCACGCCAGAACAACCGCCCAAGCGCGGTTGTTCTTGTTTTAGAGGTTGTGTTATTTGGCTAAAAAGCTCCGAAATTGAAGTGCTCATTAACCATTCCCTATGCATCCCATAATCTAGCGGGTAAAATATGGTTTCAAACGTCGTTTTGACCAACTTTTGTGAACAGGAGATTACCACCATGAAATCATTTCGAACTTTAATCGGCTTTGCCGCCTTGTTGTTGGCGGTGAGCCTGGCGTGCGGAGGTTCCACGCAACCCACGGCCAATCCCACCCTGCCCCCGGTTCCAACCAACCCGCCCGTCGAAACTGAACCTGAACCCCAGCCAACAGAGGAAGTGCAACAATCCACAAATGGTATCGTCACCTTCGTCGACCAGAATAACCTTCTGGGATTCGATCTGCCCGGTGATTGGACATATGAACATACCGATCACGGCAATTCGATCTACTCCGATACACAGGCATACACTGACACCTTCACCTCCCCCGATGAATCAGCAAAGATCGAAAGCCTGGTCATGTTCGCGGATGCAGGCGTGACAGTGAACAATTCCACCAGCCAGGCCGTCGCCCTGGATATTTTGAACACCTACTACAGCAGCACCGGAACCAACAACGGCGACATCCGCATTTCGAGCGACCAGATCATGCAGGACGGTTCTGAACGCTTCGAATGGACATCCCGAGGCGGCAATTACTCCGGGGTTTCCTTCTTCGAGGTGCGCGGAGACGACAAACGCACCTGGCTGATGTGGACGGCCTGGTGGTCGAACGGCGCCGACCAGTCCGTGCTCGACATCATCGATAACGCCATTGCGACCTACTACATCCCGTAAGAAATAATTAATCCAAATCCCCGCGAAGCGTTCGCGGGGATTTTTCATTTCAAAAGTGCTACAATGAACACATGAACGCGCTCGACCTTCGCCCCTCCCCGATTGCCGGGACGTGGTACTCCGCCAATTCCAAAACGCTTGCCGCCAGCATCGACGAATTTCTCGACGGCGCAGAACTTCCTGAACTTGACGGACAGGTAATTGCCGTCATTGCCCCCCATGCCGGGCATCGCTATTCCGGCGCGGTCGCCGCGCATGCTTTTGCCGCCCTGCAAGGATCAAATCCCGAACTCATCGCGGTCATCTCGCCATATCACAACTACGACCCGCGCCCGCTCCTAACCACAAAACACCGGGCATATTCCACGCCGCTTGGTAATATCGAAGTTGATTTCACAGCGGTTGAAGAACTTCAATCCCATATAAATATCCCCATCACGCCCATCGCCAACGACCCGGAACATTCATTGGAGATCGAACTGCCCTTCCTGCAACGCGTCTTCGAGCAGGGATTCAAACTCCTGCCGGTCATGATCCGAGCGCAGGAAAAGGAGGTGGCTGAAAAACTCGGCGACGCGTTGTGGAAAACCCTTCAAAATAAAAACGCCGTCCTGGTCGCTTCCACGGATCTTTCACACTTTTACGATCAAAAAATTGCAAACCAGCTCGATCGGGAAATGCTCAAGCGCTTCGCGTCCCTCGAACCCGAAACGATCTTCGAAGCGGAACGTCAGGAAAAAGGATTTGCCTGCGGTCACGCCGCCGTCGCTGCGGTGCAATGGGCGGCGATCAAGCTCGGCGCAAACGAAGTCCAAATACTCAACTATGCCACATCGGGCGATGTCACCGGCGATCATTCCTCCGTTGTCGGTTATGGCGCGGCCGCCATTTTGAAAAAGATATAATCAAGGCATGTTCGCCCGCCTTGCCGTAAACATCCCCGCAATTTCCGGAATATTCGATTACACCATTCCATCGAAACTCGTCCCGCAAATTCGGGCGGGATGTCTTGTCACAGCCCCGTTCGGGAATCAAACCGTGCAGGGCATCGTCGTCGAGTTGACCGAATCTTCCTCCATAGAGAATCCCAAACTACTCCTCGACCTGCTCCACCCTGCCCCGCTTCTGACTCCTCCGTTGTTGAATCTTGCCATGCGGCTGACTGATTCTACGCTGAATCCTTTGTCCGCCATCATCGGCATGATGATTCCGGTGGGGTTATCACAACAAGCGGACGTTCTTTACGAATTACGGATTATCAATTACGAAGAACGATCCTCCAGGATCACAACCCGCCTCATCGATTTGCTCCGCGAGCGCGGATCACTCCGCGGACGGCAGATCGACTCTCACTTCGCCAAAGTCGATTGGCGTAAGACTGCGGGCCTGCTTGTGAAAAAGGGCGTGCTTTCTTCAAGGAACATCCTGCCCCCGCCGCGGGTGAGACCAAAGCACATTCGTGTTGCCCAGCTCGCAGTCACGCCGGAAGCTGCAGGGAAGGAAATCGATTCGCTCGGGTCCACAAAACAAACCCAGGTGCGAAGAGAATCTGCCCTGCGATTTCTAATCCAACAACCTGAGCCGATCAATCTATCCTGGGTTTATGCTCAAACCGGGTGCAACCTCGCCGATTTGCAGGAACTCGAAGAGCGCGGATTGATCCGCCTGTTCGAGAACGAGATCTTTCGCGATCCGCTGATAAAAATAAAGAATGGAGAATTGGAGAATAGGGAGCCGCTGGTCCTTTCCAATGAACAGAGTTTCGCATTAGATCGAATTATCGGCTCGATCACGAACCATCCGATCTCCGATCTCCAATATCTGTTATACGGTGTGACGGGTTCCGGCAAAACGGAAATATACCTGCGCGCGGCGGAGGAAGCGATCCGACATGGCAAACAGGTTTTGATCCTCGTTCCTGAAATCGCATTGACGCCTCAAACTGTCCGGAGATTCATCTCGCGCTTTCCGGGACAGGTGGGGCTTGTCCATTCGAAACTCTCCGAAGGCGAACGCTACGATACCTGGCGGCGTGCCCGGGATGGAAAGCTCAATATCATCATCGGGCCGCGTTCAGCGCTTTTTTCGCCACTGCAAAATATCGGTTTGATCGTGGTGGATGAATGCCACGACAGTTCGTATCATCAATCCGAGCCTCCCTGCTACAACGCAGTGACCGCCGCACAGGAATATGCGAAGCTTTGCGGCGCAGTCTGCGTGCTGGGTTCAGCGACGCCAAAGGTCGAGCAGCGATACATGGGAGAGCAGGGACGAATTCAAGTCATCGAACTTCCCAACCGGGTGACCGACTCGACACTCCCTCCTGTGCAGATCGTCGATATGCGCGACGAGTTGAAGAATGGCAACCGCGGGATCTTCTCCCGCGCCTTGAGCGAGTCGCTGGCGGAGGTGATCGAACGCGGCGAACAGGCAATCCTCTATCTCAATCGGCGCGGATCAGCGACTTATATTTTCTGCCGCGATTGTGGTTATGTGTTGAAATGTCCCAACTGCGAAACGCCGTTGACGATGCATGTTGAAACGTTGAATCGTTCGAACGGTCAAAACTTGTTGTGCCATCGCTGCGGTTACACCCGACAGACACCCAAGACCTGCCCAAACTGCAAAAGCAGCCAGATCCGTGAATATGGATTGGGAAGCGAACGCGTCGAGGCGGAGGTCAAAACCATGTACCCCGGGGCGCGCACATTACGTTGGGATTGGGATACGACCCGCCAGAAGGATGCGCATGAGATCATCCTGACCCACTTTGCGAATCACCAGGCAGATGTCCTGGTCGGCACGCAAATGCTGGCGAAAGGGCTTGACCTGCCGCTGGTCACTTTGGTCGGGGTCGTTCTGGCGGACGTCGGCTTGAACCTGCCGGATCCGTTTGCCAATGAAAAAGTGTTCCAAACTCTGACTCAAGTCGCCGGGCGGGCGGGACGGTCATCGCGCGGAGGCAGGGTGATCATGCAGACATTCAACCCCGATCATTATTCCCTTCAATTCGCCGCAGACCACGACGTGAACGGATTCTATGCGCGCGAGCTGGAATATCGCCGTAAACTTGGATACCCGCCTTTCGCAAAACTGGTCCGGTTGGAATATCGAAATGTGAACAATGACAAGGCGAAGGAGGAAGCCGTGAAGATGGCGGACAAACTCAAGGTCAAGTTGGAGGCGGAAGGGTTTCGTCAAACGGAGATGGTCGGTCCCGTTCCATGTTTCTTTGCAAAGGAAAACGGCGAGCATCGCTGGCAGATCGTTTTACGCGGACCTGATCCGACAGCCGTCTTAAAGGGGGCGAGATTCAATGAGTGGCGGATCGAAGCCGACCCGATCGATTTGCTATAATCGAGCCATATCCTCGAAAGGAGAATGTATCATGCAAAGTTTTTCGCGCGGCTGGTCTTTCCTGAAACAAGCCTGGAGTATGGCGTTCAAGGATAAGGACCTTTTGAAACCGTCTTTCTATGCTTTATTGGTGGGCGGCATAATTTCCGTGATCGGGATCATCCCGATCGCGATTGCGGCGATCTTTTTGGGCGATTCGGATATCGGCAACATCGTTCTTATCGGCATGGGGGCTGTTTTGATGTTCGTACAATTCGTGGTGACGTATGTTTTTTCCGGGATGACGGTGTATTTGATCTACGGGTATCTCACCAAGGGCGACGGGCGAATGGATCATGCCTGGGCGATCGTCAAGCGGGATTTCTTCGACATCCTGACCCTTGCGGCTGCGTCAACGGTTGTGGGGCTGATCCGCAATGCGGCGCAGCGCAACCGCCGGGGAGGCATGGGAGCAAGCATCGCGCGCCAGGCAACGGGCCTGCTTGAAACCCTGTGGACGGAAGCCGCGGCGCTCGTCCTGCCGGTGATGATCATCGATGACATGAATCTCAAGAACGGCTTGCAGCGGGTCTGGAAGATCACGAAAGAGAATCTTCTCCTGATCGGCATCAGCACCGTCGGCGTGCGTTTCGTGACCGGGCTGATCGGGTTTATCTTTGGAGTCATTGGTTTGATCATCGCATTCGTCATCGGCGGGGGTTTGGCGTTCGCCTCCGGCGGCGAAATGACCCTTACTGTAATCGGCGTTGTGCTCGGCGGGTTGATCTTCTTCGCCTTTGTAATGCTGGCAAGTGTCTTCAGTTCCTACACCAACACGGCGTATCACACCTGTTTGTATCTATGGGCAAAGGAAGTGGAGAAGGCGACTGCGGAAGGCAGGGCTCCTGCGCAAGTGCAGGCTCCCGCGCCATTGGCGGCGGTTTTGGTATAAATAATGAAAGTCCCTCTTGAAGGCAAACCTTCAAGAGGGACTTTTGATACAATACCCCATATGAAACCCGAACCGCGTCGTCAGGAAGCCATCTCGTGGGAGGAAGTGGATAGATTGATCGATCACTTGATTCCCCAATTCAAACGTGAGTTTACGGCGATGGTGATGATCACACGCGGCGGAATCATCCCCGGCGGTTTGCTGGCAGACGCGATGGATATTACCCACATCCTTACCGCCGCTGTGGACTTCCCGGCTCAGACGGAAAGTGAGCGTAGTTCCCCCCTGATGGTATGGCCCGAGTTCATTCAATTCCCTGCCGAGGATAAACTGCGCGGACGCCCCACCCTGATCGTGGACGATGTCTGGGGGTCGGGGCGCACCATCACCGCGGTAAAGAACCGCGTGTCGGCAGCGGGTGGATTTCCGGAAACGTGCGTCCTGCATTTCAATCCATACCGTAACCTGTTTGGGAGCGTCCGCCCGGATTATTATGCCGCGATAACGGATGCCTTCATCGTTTATCCATGGGAAATCGACCGCGGACCTGACCATGTTTTGCTCGGCGAAGTATGACATCCAATGAAAACCATCGAATCCAATCTTAAACAAAAGATCGAAGCGCTGCGGGGAAATCCATACTTCGACGATCTGAAAGAATCCATGCTGAAGGACATTGCCGGGCACATGCAGCTCAGGGAATACCAGCGCGGAGATGTCCTCTTTTGGGAGGGCGATCCCTGCGAGGGTTTGTTCATCCTCGAACATGGCAGCGCCAAGATCTTCCGCATCTCGGCGCAGGGACGGCAGTACATCGTCCGCATTCTTCAAGAAGGCGACACTTTTGCGGAGGTGCCCGCATTCGATGAGGGCGCCAGCCCCGTCAATGTCGAAGCCCTGGAAACCTGCCGGGTGTGGATCATCGACAAGAACAAACTGCACGCGTTGGTGATGGAACACCCGATGTTCGCCCAAAAAGTGCTTGCCAACTTCGGCACGATGCTGCGTGGCATGGTACGCATGGTGAGCGAGATGGCGTTCTACCAGGTGACTCATCGCCTCGCCCGCCTGATCGATGCAGAACTGCCGCAGGATAAGTCCCAGCACTGGACTCAGGAACAACTGGCGGCGCGATTGGGAACCGTGCGTGAGGTGGTGGCGCGTTCCCTCAAAGAAATGGAACGCAGCGGAGCCATCAAACTGGAAGACCGCCGCATTCAGATCGTCGACCGCGAGATCTTCGACCAGTGGGTCATGCCGAATTAAAAGCAAACCAATTAACCCAGAATCTAATTTGAGAAACGGATGAGCGCTGATGAACGCGGAAAAGGACTACAAAATCCTCGTTTTCAGCGTTCATCCGTGTTCCATTTGCTCTTAAAACGGACTCACCCACGAAACCTAAATTTCAGAGTGAGTCATGTTTTTTTAAGTATCCTGCATACGCGCTCCCGCCGCCGGAAACAGGAACGCCGCCTTGAGCCAAGAAATCTACTGCAGGATTTCGAAGTTCGTCACCCGCCATGATAACTCATCATCCATCGCAAGTTTGATGACGTCAATTGAAACTTCGGCAGGGAAGCCGTATTGTTCGTCGTAGGTTACGATGGCTTCTTCGGCTTCCATCATCTCCGAATTTAGTTCGTCAAAAAGACCATCGATGGTTGCGTATCTGACGTAATATTCGTAATTGGGGTCTGAAGCATCGACCGGGGTTCCATCCACGCGGGTGATGGAGACCACTTCCCCGTTTTCAACTTCGATGGTCAGGGGCATATCTTGATAGAACGGGCAAAAGCAGCCGATCACAAGGTCGTAACGATAGTGAGATACCCCAGCCTCCCCCCATTTATTGAGATTTTGCTCGTACTCTGAACCGGCAGAACAGGCAGACAGAATAAGCGCCAAAACGACTAAGATAAATTTTCTCATGATGTTCTCCTTTTCTATGTAAACGAATTTTCCCATGAATTGTTCCCAAATAAAAACTCCCCGTCTCTTCAGGCGGGGAGTACTTTCGGGTGAATTATTTATTCTCGTAGAAAGTGCCCGTTGCAAGCAGGGACGGGTCATTCACTGATTGCGCCGCAAGCATCTGCGATTGCCGCGCCAAATTCGTGGACTTGGCAAGCACCTCAAGCGCATACTCGGGATTGTGGAAACCGGTCGAATTCTCGGCAGAGATGAAATCCCACATGAACTGCGCTTCTCGGTGCAGTTTGCGCGCTTCATCGAGCAGAGCCGGATCGGCATCCCCCGCAGCGACGGCCGCCTTGATGGCGTTCATCGCATCGATGATGGCATCTTCAGCGCTGATCTTTGTATCCGCCACCTGCTGTTGAATGATGGCAACGCGTTCGACGACATATTCAGTGTTGGTATGGCATTGTCCGCAGGCTACTTCGGGGTTAAGCAGCGGACTGTGGACATCATGCGTAGAATACTTGGCTGCCCCATCACGCACGTAAGGCATGTGGCAGTCGGCGCAGGAGACGCCCGCCTCGTAGTGCGTGCTTCCCGCGGTAAAGAATTCGAATTCGGGATGCTGTGCCTTGAGCATGGGGCTGTCCGTTTCGGGATACGCCCAATCCTTGAAGCCGGCTTCTTCATAATAAGCGATGATCTCTTCGACCTTGGTGCCGTTGTCCCAGGGGAAGGTCAGATACTTTCCATCCCCTTTGAAATAGTATTCCACATGGCAGTTGGCGCAAACGACTGTGCGCATTTCCTGGCGGGTGAAGGTCGTCCAGTCCTTGCCCTGCCGTTCGAGAGCCTCTGCGAGTGCGGGGTTGGTGACGATGAGCCGCATGGTTTCAGCCTCATGGCAGTTGGCGCAGCCGATCGGGTTACTGATCTCAGGGGTCAACTCATTAAAGGACAATGCATCGTAGGCTTCCATTCCGAGCCTGTCCCACAAGCCGGGGTTATCGGATGATTTGCAGGAATAACAAGTTCCTGGCGTATGTTTGGGGTCTTCATCGTTCAAATTCAAACGCTTGGTCGCGCGGACATCTTCCAGCGCATTGGCATGACCGCGGTCATCGTTGTAATCCTTGCTGAAGGGATATCCTCCAAACAAGATCACCTGGCGCGGATCGCGTTCCAGCCAAGAGAATGCCGAAGAGCCGCCGTAGGTCGTATCGATGTTATTCGTCTCAGTCTTCATGAACGTATCGTATTGATTGGGATAGTTAATACCCCACCTGGCAGAATCCGGCTCCATCGCCGCGATCTCCACCAACGGCTGCACAGCGCGCGCTTCTGCAGGCTGGTTCTGGATGTATACCATCACGCCAATCAACACCGCGGCGAGCACTACTACCAATCCAGCAAGAATGAGGGTGATATAGTTTTTCATTTGCATTCTCCTTACTTGGTCGGATAAATTAACGAATCTTGATACGGAGCCCCTGTCGCGCCGCGCTCCCCATGCGCAACACTACGATGACACTCCCAGCAGTAGCGGTCCAAAGGCTGTGCGCCCGCCAGCATGGATTCCACAGTATCTTCGTGGCAATGGATGCAATTCTCCTGCACGATCTCCTTCGTCTTCTCTTCGGCGCGAATCATGGCCGGAATATTTCCCGTCACAAAGGCAAATGTATCTTTCGCGCCTTGCCTTCCTTTTTCCATGTAGTACGAAACAAAGTTGTCGTGAGGCAGGTGGCAATCGGTGCATTTCGCCACTTTGGCATGACCCCCGTGCGCCCAATTTTCATACTGCGAGTCCATCGAATGGCAGTTCGCGCATGTCTCGGGCGCGTCCCCACCGTACGCCGCCGCATCCGAAACCAGCGCAAAATACCCGAGCGCCAGCACCGCGATCACAATGGCAATTAAAGGGAGTTTGGACATGGATTAACCTCGCATTAATGGCTTTTGTAAAATATACCGAAACTTGCCAATATTTCTTGTGACTTATATCACAAAGGAAGCGATGAGTGACAATCCTCATGCCTGTTTGTGACAAATGAAGTCATCAGACATGAATAAATTCTACAAAAACTATCCAAGTTTCGGAATTGACATACGTCCTGAGTTGAAGATGACACAACCCCGCCTCCCCCTTCGGGACAACTGACCTGGCGTTGCAAGCCTGCGCCAATCATTTAAAAAACGCCCCACCGAGAAAGACGGCGGGGCAAAAGGAGAATGCGCCAGCGAAGCGCAGAACCTACGGCATATTATGTCCATCCATGCCCGAGCCGCCCATATTGGCAGCATCCATCACAGGGACAGTCATAGTTACATCCTCATACCCATCGAAATGCAAGGTCAACGTGATCTCATCGCCGACGTCCAAGTCCCTGGTCAAGCCGATGAACATGATGTGATAACTGCCCGGCTTCAATTCCAATTCCTCCCCGGCAGGTATCGCAACCGAATCCTGTTTGACCATTTGCATGGTCCCGTCTGCGCTCATCGAGCTTAAGTGAACCTCCACCGCAGCCGCCACATCGGACGAAGCGCCGATCAATGCCACTTCCGAGTCGGTGAAATTGGTCAACATCATATACGCTGCGCTGTTGCCGTCCTTCAAACCGGAGCGCACCCAGGGCTCGTTCGCTTCCACGCCTTCCCCGCCCCCGCATGCGTTCAACAAAATCATCCCTGCCACAAATATTGCAACTATTTTCTTCATTTTTCCTCTCAAATCATTGGTTTCTGAATCACATACCCGTTTGCACGTGCATCATTCCGTGTAAATACCTGACCGTTTCTTCCATATCAGACACTCGTCCCCCGAATCCTTTTTGGAATTTTTCGGCGTCCTGGTTCGAGCCGAATGCCAGTACGCTCGGCACGCAACAAATATTCACGTCGCTTCCGCTAACATAGGTGGCCTGCCCTGCGCTGATCATGTGTCCAAACAGATAATCCGCCGTCAGTGACTGCCAGATATTTTTCCCGCGGCTTACCATCATCAATCCGCAATGGGCACAACATGCGCGCTTCTCCTCCCCATTCTCGTATTTGACGATGAACACCGTCCGTTGGGATACCAGTTTTCCGCACATCGCGCATAAAGAAATTTCTTCCTGCAGCTTATTGCCTTTGCTGGGCAGAGTAGCTCCACCGTGTTTCTTGAGGATACGACCCGCTTGGGCAAGTTTGTTCAGGTCCCGATGGATCGTCATATTGGAAACGCCAAACGCATCCGCCAATTGTTGAATGGAGGCGCTCCCTTTATTTTGCAAATATTCAAGGATTTGTTTTTCGCGGTCGAGTGAGACAGTCATATGTTATATTTTGTTATCTTTAACAAGAGATGACGAAATATAACGAACTTGACCTTAATTAATCAAGGACTTTTATCACAATCCCGGTTGGTACTTTCTTCCCCGCCAAGTGACCCCTTGCCCCGAAATTACCTTCCAGGCAGAGGTCAACATCATCGCGGCGAACACCCCCGCTCCCAACGGGGTGGTCAACGCATACCATCGTGGAATTTCCATTCCCTGTGCAATTCTGGCGCGGATGACGATCAAATATCCCCATACAAGCAACGCCTCAAGGATCACCCCAAAAGCCATCCAACCACCGCCATGCAGATGCCAAATCAGGCCGAGCAGAGGCCACACCGGGAGGAACAAGGCTGCCATCAATGCCAGCGTTGCGCCAAAAGCGCCCAAGAGCAATAGATAAGGCTGATCCCGCAAGCCGAGATAAATATTCTTCGTCCAGCCCTCCCACATTTCCGGCAGGGATGTATACATACGCGTGCCGACCACTTGCGCCCCGCCCGCAACGATCAGCCGGTAACCGCTCCATTTTATATTTTCAGAAAGCGCCTTATCTTCCACGATCTGATCCCTGATTCTTTCATGTCCGCCCACCGCATCATAAGCACTTCGCCTAATGAAGATAAATTGTCCGTTCGCGATCGCATCCCGGCGGTTGGGATCGTTCACTTTCCGTGGAGAGAATCCCACGGAGAGCGCTGTCATTACCAACGGCATGACGGTCCGCTCCCAAAATGTGCCGAGGATTTGTTTGGTCATCACAGTGAACAGGTCCGCGTTCGTCTCGACGGCTTTTGCATACACTGATGAAAGCGCGTTCGGCTCGAGGAAGGTATCGGAATCCACGAAACAGAGCCACTCGCCTTTCGCAAAAGCCGAGGCTTGGTATAAGGCATGGGGTTTGCCCGCCCAGCCATCGGGCAGGTCCGAGCCGCTGAGGATTTTAAGTCCGTCATTCTGAGCTGCAAGTTGGCGAAGAATCTCGGATGTCGAATCGGTGGAGCGATCATCCAGAACGATGAGTTCGAAGTTCGGGTAATCCTGACGAAGAACCGCCTCGACGCAGCGCCGGATGTTGTTCTCTTCGTTCCGGGCTGGGATGCACACCGAAACCATCGGCGCGGACCCGGGCGGCGGCGCGGGTGTGACGACAATTTCAAGATGATATTGGTTGTGAATCCAATAAATGATGATGATGGCGAGGACGAACAGAATAGTGGAGATGATGAGATAAAGCATGTTGAAGGTTCGAAGTTGACGGTTATAAGTTCGATCCTGACTTTCAACCTTCAACTTGCAACCTGATCTTTTTACACCACCCGCACCGAACTCCCCCGCTCCGTCTTTTCGACCTCGATGCGATTCGGAAATGCATCCTTTAGCTCATCGAGATGGGTGATGATGAAGATCTTGGCAAAATCATTTCTGACCGTATTGATGGCTTCGACAAGGCGCTGACGGCCGAGAGCATCCTGCGAGCCAAAGCCTTCGTCGATGACCAGGGTCTGCAGGCGCGCGCCTTTTCTCTGAGCAAGGATTTCAGAAAGCGCCAGCCGGATCGCAAAGTTGACCCGGAAGGCTTCGCCGCCGGAATACATTTCATAATCGCGCATGCCCGACGAATCGCTGATGTGAATATCGAGAGTCTCCTTCAGGTCATCGCGTTTCTTGTCTTTATATTCCGCTTGAGTAACGAATTGAATCGTCATCGCACCGTCACTGAGGCGTTCGAGGATGTCATTGGCTTTCTGCTGAATTTGCGGAAGCGCCTGCTCGATCAGCAGAGCGGGAACGCCATCCCTGCCAAAGGCACGCTCCAGCGAACGATGACGCATAATATTTTGATTGATCTCCTCACGCTGACGTTCATACTCTGCGCGGCGGGAACGCAGCGTGGACAAAACATCCACTCGCTGACGCGCCGCCCCGGCTTCATCGCGGATACGGTTCTCGTCTTCGCGCAATTCGAAGAGTTTGCTCTCGGCTTCCTGTAAATTCGGCGCGCCGGACTCGGATTCAGCCAGAACCCTCTCTGCCTCCGCAAAGGATTTTTCCGCTTCGATAACTTCCCCTTTCCTCTTTCCTCTTTCCTCCGCTAGATCTTCTATCTCCCTGCCGATCATCCTGCTCAACTCGCGCGCTGACTCCAACTTACGGGCTTCCTCTTCCGCGCCGCGCAATTCGTTCTCCTCCCTGCGTTTGGCTTCATGCGCAGAAACATCGTAGCCAAGGTTGGAAAGTTCCTTGTTCAATTTTGCAAGCGCTTTATGCGCCTCGCTCGCGTACTTTCCACTTTCTAATATCTTTTCCATTTCCTTTAAACGTTTCGCGCCGGTCTTTTCCCATTCCTTACCTTGTTGCTGGATCGACTCCATTTGCAAAGTGAGTTGCGAAATGGAATTAGAGAAGCGCAGGCGCTCATTTTCGGCATTGGCGAATTGGGTAATGCGTGTCGCGTAATCCGCGATTTCCTTCTCGCTGTCATCGATGACCTTCTTATTGGCGCGGAATGTATCGCCTTTCTCCCTGCCGGTCTTCTCCAATTCCTTGAGCGTCGACTTTCGGTGACTTTCGCTCAAGGGTTGGCCACACAACGGACACTCAGCGCCTTCGGCGACTTTCAAGGCATCGATGCGGCTTTTGAGTTCATCCATCTCCCGCCGCAGAGACTCATTCTCCGCTTTTAAAGCGGCTTGCCGCTCACGCGCCGAATTGTGCTGAGTTTCCAACTCGGTTCGCTCTTTGAGCCTGGCTTCCGTTTCTTTCAAAGTTTTTTGCGCCGCGGTTAATTGTTTTTCTAGATCATCCACCAACGATAACTGGTCACTGATCACTACATGCCGCTTACCAAGTTCTTCCCTCTCCTGCTCCAATTTCGCTCTTTCCACCTCGATCTCTCGCAGCAAGGGCTGGCGTTTCTCATCATGCCCGCGGAATTGTGCCGCGTTATTTTCGAAGTCCTCCAGTTCCCTACGCGCCTTCTGCAAAGCCTTATGCGTGGATTCGATTTCTTTCGCGCGTTCCAGCAGGTCCGAATATTCGGCGCGTTCCACTTCCTTGCCTGCGATACGCGATTCGATGGACGCGAGCGCATCCCGCGCGCGATATAATTGCGACTCAGCCGAAGCGACATTCTTCCTCTGTTCATTGAGAAGCGCCGCATTTCGACGGATGTTTTCCAGGGCAGATTCCTGCGCCTCTCGCGCCCTTGTCAACTGTTTCAGCGATTCCTCCAACTCCCCCAGCCTGCGCCGGCGTTCGTCCTCTTCAGAAAGTTCAGCGTCAATTTCAGCAACCCGCCCGTCGATCTCATTGATCTCCAATTCCAATGTCCGTCGACGTTCTGCCGCGCGATCCTTATAGGTATCCCAGATCTCCAGCCCAAGGATCGAACTCAGGACCGCTTTGCGGTCGCTGGCTTTCTTCTGCGTGAACTGGTCGGCTTTACCCTGCAAAAAGAACGAAGCATTGATGAATGTTTCGTAATCGAGCCGCAAAGTCTGTTCGATACGCGATTGTGTCTCGCGCGTCGTTTTCTCCGTCAACGGACGCCATAGATCGCCGTCCTGCACCTGAAACTCCAGTACCGTGCTCTTATTGCGCGGCAGAGTTCGTTGAACGCGATACACATTCCCTTCGTATTCGAATGTCAATGCGACTTCCGCGGCTTTCACATCCTGGTTGAGATTGATGATTTCGGTCCCTTTGCCGCGCGCCTCACCGAACAAGGACCACGTGAAGGCATCCAATAGGGAGGACTTGCCAGCCCCGTTCTGACCCGAGATGCAGGCAAGTTGGATCGAATCAAAACCAAGCTCGACCGGATCGCGGTATGAAAGAAAACCGGCAATGCGTAAATGAAGAGGAATCATAGTTTCTCGAAAACGCCGCCGGGGACGGCGGCGCGAGCCAATGAACAATTTCTATGGATTATAATCTACGCATTATGCTGGAAGCCGACACCCCCCAAGCCCGACGCCGCCTGAGGCTTCTGGTTGCCATTATCGCCACCATTCCTTGTTATTGCGCCGGGTTTGTCTGCCTTTCATTCGCTCCAAATCCGCGCGATGCCACTCCCACCCCGACTTTTACAATCACCGTCACGGGAACCATCACGCCCGCCACCGCCACGGTCAGCGGCACGCCACAGGTCATCACTCCAACCATTTCTCTTACACCGAGCATAACCCCGAGTCCCACGATCTCGGTCACACCGTTCCAGCCGCCGTCAAACACTCCAACTCATACGCCTTCATCGACGCCGACAAAAACGAGCACACCTACGAGCACATCCACCAATACTCCAACCTCCACGCCGACATCGACGCCGACGAATACCGCCACCAATACGTCGACTCCAACCTCCACGCCCACCAGCACACCCACCGCCACACCGACCAGTACTCTCACAGCATCCCCAACCGCGTTCGGTGGTCCATGAGCGATATTCTCCCTTTTCTCAAATCCCTAATTTCTGTTTCAGGTCTTTCAGGGGATGAAACTCCCGCGGCGGATCTCATCAAAAAGCAGTGGACTCCGCTGGTGGACGAGATTTCTCAATCCGCTCTCGCCTCGGTCCATGGACTGAAGCGGGGTACGCTAAAGAAAAGCCGCCGCCCCTCTGTGATGATCGCCACCCACATGGACGCCATCGGCATGATGGTCGTCCGCATCGTGGACGGGTTCATTTACATCACCAACGTCGGCGGCATCGACGCAAGAGTCTTACCGGGCACACCGGTCACCGTCCACGCTTCGGGGACGAAGGAAGAACTTTACGGCGTGATTGCCATGCCACCCGCAAACCTGCTGCCCGACGGCGAAGGGAGCGGAGTTGTCGCGATGAAGTATCTTTTTGTCGATACAGGACTAGCTCCCGGTGAAGTCTTGAGGCGGGTTCGCGTCGGCGACAGAGTCTCCTTTGGCACGGAACCCATCGAATTGTCCGGGGGAACCGTGAGCGGTCACACATTGGATAACCGCGCATCCGTTGCCGCGCTTACCGTTTGTCTCGAAGAACTTCGGTCCAAATCACATGTGTGGGATGTTTGGGCAGTGGCATCCGCGCAGGAGGAAGTCAATCTTGGCGGGGCGCCAACCAGCGCATTTCAACTTCGCCCAACCATTGCAGTCGTCGTAGATATGACCTTCGGGAAAGGCGCGGGCGCGAACGGATACCAAACATTCGCCATAGGCAAGGGCGTCACGCTCGGCATCAGCCCGGTTGTGCATCCTTTCTTGTACAAGCGTTTCAAGGAAGTCGCCGAGCGCATTGAGATCCCCGTTTCAGACGATCTCATGCCCGAAGAAACCTCCACCGACGCCGATACATTGCAGCTCACCGCCGAAGGGATTCCCACCATGGTGATTAGCATCCCACAACGGTATATGCACACTGCCGTGGAATTGATCGCAGTTAAAGACGTACAGCGGGCGGGCAGATTACTTGCTGAATTTATCGCCTCACTCGAAGCGGATTTCATGGAAAAAATTTCCTGGGATTAAATGTCATTGCGAGGAGCGCACTTGATTTTTGCGACGAAGGAATCCCCCGCGGATACAAAGATTGCTTCGGGCGGAAGTACGCCGCCCGAAGCAATGACATAAAACTCTTCTATGCTAACCATCGGCTCACCTCAACTCAAATTGCTCGAAAAACTCTGCAACGCCATGTCCGTCTCCGGCGATGAAGGCGAGGTGCGCCGCATTGTCCTTGAAGAGGTCAAACCCTTCGCCGATGAAGTAAAGGTGGACGCGCTCGGCAGTGTATTAGTACGAAAAAAGGCAAAATCAAAAAAAACGCTGCGCGTTTTGTTCGACGCTCACATGGACGAAGTTGGTTTCATGATCGTAAAGGACGACGGCGACGGATTTTATGAGTTCCGCACCGTCGGCGGGATCGACGAGCGGCATCTGGTTGGCAAGCAAGTCATCGTCGGCAAAGACCACACACCGGGCGTCATCGGCGCAAAACCCATTCACTTAACCGATGCGGGCGAGCGCAGTCATACCGTCAGCGTCGAATCCATGCGCATCGACCTGGGTCCCGACGGCAAAGCCAAAGTGGGCGACCGCGCCACGTTTGCGACAAAGTTCAAGCGGGTCGGTCCGTCCATCATGTCCAAATCCATCGACAACCGGATCGGTGTCGCAATCCTGATCGAATTGTTGAAAAACGCGCCTTACGATGTGGAGCTTTGTCTCGCCTTTAGCGTTCAGGAAGAGATCGGTCTGCGCGGCGCGAAGGTGGCGGGATATTTCTTCGACCCCGACCTTGCCATCGCAGTGGATTCAACCCCCGCGCGCGACCTGCCTGATTACGAAGGCAGGGAAAATTATTCGTACAACACAAAACTCGGGCTGGGTCCTGCCATTTATCCGGCGCACTCGCCCGTTATCAGCGATCCGCGGCTCGTTAAATTCCTTCAGGATGTGGCTGCGAAACGGAAGATTCCCTATCAACTTCGCCAGCCCGGCGGCGGTGGAACGGACGCTGGCGCGATCCAGCAGGCGCGTTCAGGCGTGCCGGTGGTCTCGGTTTCGGTGCCGCATCGGTATACACACAGCCCCATCAGTATTTCGCGCCTGGACGATTGGAAGAATACGTTGAATTTATTGCACGCTGCTTTACAGGAAATGACCCCGATCATATTGAAAAGATAAATTTATGAATGGACTGATCGCTTTACTTGGTTCCGGCGAATACCTGCCTGTGATGAACGATGTGGACAAATATCTGCTCGCCCATTGCGGCGCGGACGGACACACACCGCGCGTGGTTTGTCTGCCTACAGCGGCCGGTCAGGAGGGCGATGCGAGCGTTAATCGTTGGATGAAAATGGGCGTGGACCACTTCACATCGCTTGGCGCGGAGGTTCAGGGCGTTCCGGTCACAGACAAGGAAACCGCCAATGATGTGAATCATGCCGAGGCGGTGAACGAGGCGGATCTCGTCTATTTTTCCGGCGGCGATCCGGTTTATCTGTATCAGACCATGAAAGACAGCCTGGTCTGGCGGGCGGCTCAGAAAGTATGGGAACGCGGCGGGGCTTATGCAGGATGTTCGGCGGGCGCGATGATCCTCGCGCGCGAGGTGCCGGACTTTCGAATGCTCGGCTCGCGGACGATCCCGGTCTTTGGTCTTGTGCCCGCGGCATTTATCATGCCCCATTTTGATGCCATTCCGATATTCTTCAAACCGTTGGTGACCATGTCGCGCAAACGCCTTCACGAAAATGAAGTGATGGTGGGCATCGACGAGAATACCGCCATCGTTGGAAAAGCAGACGAACCTTGGACGGTGATGGGCGAGGCAAAAGCGCACGTGTTTACAAGAAATGACACCAAGAGTTATGCCGCAGGCGAGACATTCACTTTGGGAAAATAAAATGAAATCATTACTCAAAACATTGACCGAAACATTTGGACCTTCAGGCCACGAAGACACCGTCCGCAAGTTGATCCAGAAGGAAGTAAAACCGTTCGCCGATGAAACGCGCGTGGATGCGATGGGCAGTCTGATCGTCCGCAAAGCGCCGACCGTGGACGTGGAGGACTCCAAACGCATCATGCTCGCGGCTCATATGGATGAGATCGGCGTGATCGCCAGCCACATCGACAAGAACGGTTTTGTACGCTTTGCAAGCAACGGGGGCGTGTTCGGGCGCTACGCCCTCGGCGCGCGCATCCGTTTCATGAACGGCGCCACCGGCGTGATCGGGTTCGATAAATTCGAAAATGTTGACCAGGCTCCCGCCATGAATAAGATGTACATCGACGTGGGCGCGACCAGCCGAAGCGACTGCCCGGTGAAGGTTGGCGATTTCGGCGCGTTCGAGCGTAATTATATGGAAATGGGAAACCGTCTCGTCGCCAAGTCGATGGATGACCGCGCGGGGGTGGTGGTTTTGATCGAGACATTGAAAGCCATCAAGTCCACGCCGCATGAACTGTATTTTGTTTTTACCACGCAGGAGGAGGTCGGCGTGCGAGGTGCAGGGACAGCCGCCTACAGCATCGACCCGCAGATCGGTCTTGCTGTCGATGTGACCGCGACAGGCGACACGCCCGCTTCGTCGAAAGTAAACATGGAATTGGGCAAGGGTCCGTGCGTAAAAGTCCGTGACCCGGGCATGCTCTCGGACCCGCGCATCGTCGAATGGATGATCAACACAGCGGAGAAGGCGAAGATCCCCTACCAGCGCGAAGTCCTGCTCATGGGCAGCACCGACGCGCGCGCGATCCAGCTCACACGCGCAGGCGTAATGGCGGGCGCTTTGTCGATCCCATGCCGTTACGTCCATTCCGCATCAGAGATGGTGGATTTGGATGATTTGAAGAATTCGGTGAAATTACTGACGGCGATGTTGAGCAAGCCGGTAAGGTTCTAATGTCCTTCTGAGCGAAACGACATGGGCGATTACAACCGTTCCACCAAAGAGATCGTTTTCAACGACATTCCTGCGAATGTGATTAATAGCATCCGCGCTTATATCGAGAAGCATACGCTGGGCGATATCCTTGCCAACCCTGTGATGTGCGTCGTCTCCACGTCCGAAAAAATCAAAAAGGGACTCTTCGGCGGCGGACCGGGCCCGAAGTTGTTGATCCAAACCGCCATCCTCACCGACCGCTGGCTGATCCTCGCCGATAACGTGGACCAAAACGCGCTGTATATGAAGTCGATGCAGCTGCGGGATATTACGGTGGAGGATTATGAGAAAAGTTCATTCCATGCCATGATCCCCGATACCGGGATGAACATCAGCGGTCAATTTACAGATGCGAGTGATTTGGGGACAATCTTCCTGCCGTTGGGAAAGGATACAGCAGGAGAAAAATTCAAATCCGCGTTGATGGATGCGGCGCAGGAAGCGAAGAAATAAGTAATAATGTCAACCTAAGCACAGCGAAGAGCCTCTCCCTCTGTCGTAAAGATGCTTCGCTATCGCTCAGCACGACATGGTTGTAAAACGGGCTTGACCTTCGAAGGTCAAGCCCGTTTTACTATTTCTTCTTCGCCTCTTTGGATTCTTCCTCTTCCTTCTTCCTCATGAACTGCATCACCAATGCTGTGCCTGCACCGAGGGCGAACATGCCCATTGAGGCTGGGCTGGAAAAACGCGTCAACCCGATGAGCAGGAGGATGAATCCAACCGAGAGGGCGACCTGTACCTGCCAGACGGCCTTGTAATAAGCATCCAAAAAGAAGCGGGCGGTTCCGAATCCGAGCACGAGGAAACCGATGGCGCGGATCATAAAACCAATGATGTTCAAGACTTCTTCAAAGGTATCCATTGTTTTCTCCTTTTTACATTATATGACAATCATCCGGTCCCTACGCAGTCGTCCAAGCCCACAAGCCCCAGAAAATGATCATGACCACGCCAATTCCCATCCTCGCGGCAATCGCCCAACCCCAACCGGTCATCCAGGCTTTGGTGTTGGCGAGCGCCGTATCCCTTACTTTGAGCCTGCGCCATTCTGCAAGGAATAATGCCACGGGCGAGGCGATGATCCCCATGATCGGCGTGAAGAACAAACTGACGACGATGCCCGCCGCGAAAGACCAGAGGATCGAACTCCAAGGGATGTCCTTGTCGCGCATGTGCTTGGCAATGATGAAGTTATCCGCCACATTCCCACCGATCATCAATAGGGTAATGAGCACGAAGAGCAGCCAGCCCACCCAGGTCATATTATCGAGGGAAGCCTGAATAATGGCATAAACCAGGATGGCTAGCCACATCACGGTCAGACCGGGAAAAACGGGAATCAACAAGCCGAGCAAACCGAAAACAAGCACGGCAAAGGTAATCACTTCAAAGAAAACCTGCAAAAACAGTTCCAATGTTTTTGGATCCACTAGTCCTCTCCTTGCCAGATGAAAAGGCACCGGAAATCACACAACTCCCGATGCCTTATTTACGAATATTAACCCATTTTCGTTTTGCCGTCACGGCGTGATAACGTCGATACCGCCCATCCACGGGCGCAGGACATCCGGCACTACAATAGAACCGTCGGCCTGCTGATAATTTTCCATGACGGCGATCATCGTGCGCGGCAAACCCAAGCCAGAGCCGTTCAAAGTATGCGGGAAGCGGACTTTGCCGCCATCTGCCGGGCGGTATTTGATGTTCGAACGGCGCGCCTGAAAATCCGTATCGTTCGAGACCGATGAAACCTCGAGCCATTCGTCACAGCCGGGCGCCCATAATTCGAGGTCATAGGTGATCGTCGCGCCAAAGCCGATATCACCGGTACATAACTGTTTAACGCGATAAGGGATTTCCAACCGGGCGCAAGTCTCCTCGGCATCCTTCAGCATTTTCTGGTGCATGGCTTCGGACTCTTCCGGTTTGCAATAGACATACATCTCGACCTTGTCGAACTGATGTCCGCGCTTGATGCCGCGCACGTCGCGCCCGGCGCTCATCTTTTCGCGGCGGAAACAAGGAGTATATGCCGTGTAAAGTTTTGGCAGCTCAGCTTCGTTGAGGATTTCGTCCATGTGCAGACCGGTGAGCGGAATTTCCGCCGTCGGCACGAAGTAATAATCCTCTTCATGGTCTTT
The DNA here is from genome assembly GCA_015075725.1 of Anaerolineales bacterium. Classification (NCBI taxonomy): domain Bacteria; kingdom Bacillati; phylum Chloroflexota; class Anaerolineae; order Anaerolineales; species Anaerolineales bacterium. The sequence continues at coordinate 346,959 of JABTTV010000001.1, forward strand.
GTAGAGATTATCGGCAAACTTGGGCAATTGACCCGCGCCGTAGACCGTCGCCGTCTTGACCATGAACGGCAGATACTCTTCCTGATATCCCTGGCGGACATGCAGGTCGAGCATCCACGCAATGAGAGCGCGCTGTAATCTCGCGCCCGCTTTCTGCAGAATGTAGAATCGCGAGCCGGTTAGCTTGGTGCCGCGCTCAAAGTCGATGATGCCGAGCGCAGGCCCGAGGTCCCAGTGCGGAAGCGGTTTGAAATCGAATCTGCGCGGCTCACCGACTGTTTTGATCACGGGATTCTCGCTGTCATCCTTGCCAATGGGCGTGCGGGGATCGGGGATGTTCGGCAGGGTGGACATCAAATAATTCAGTTCGGATTCGACTCCTGTCACATCCTTATCCAACTCTGCGATCTTATCGCCCACCAGGCGCATCGCCTCGATCTTCGACTGGCGTTCTGCTTCGTCTTTCATCTTGCCGATCTCTTTCGAGACGGTGTTGCGCTCCGCTTTGAGTTGCTCCACCTGTGAGAGCAGTGACCGGCGCTTCTCATCCAATTGCAAAATGGAATCCACCCGCGCCGGGTCGTCCTGCCGGTCAGTTAGCGCTTTGCGGACGATCTCCGGGGTTTCACGAAGCAAATTGATGTCGAGCATGTTGCACCTCCGCGTGCATTAAACAAAATACGCCCCGGTCCGTTTGCAGGACGAGGGGCGTCTCGTGGTGCCACCTGCTTTCGTCATTCAATTCCGAATGACCTTGGGTTGTACTATAACGGGTACTGCCCGGCTCCTTTATGACGACAGTCTCTCCAGGAGCGACTTGGCAAAGTGGATTTCATCCTCTGGCGGGTCGCCTCGCACTGACCGGCGACTCTCTGAACCGTTGCTGAATTACTTGTCTTTGCGCTTGTCTTTATTAAAGTGCCCCCACGGGGATTCGAACCCCGGTCGTGGCCTTGAAAGGGCCGCGTCCTAGTCCACTAGACGATGGGGGCATTTCTTAAGCGGGCGGATTTTATCATCCACTTCACCCCCGGTCAAGAAAATTCAAGGATGGATTTCAGGTTTGACCCGCTGGGTCAGCACCGCCACCAAATCGATCAGACGCCGGTTGACCAGGATCCCAGCAGTTTGAACCCGCAGGCTGGGAATCAGGATGGCGGATAAAGTTGCGTTCAGTACGGGAAGAAATTCGCGCGTCCCTTCAGCGACCAGGCCGTTGAAATCGAAGCGGCCCGGCAGTTCCATCGTCCCATCGACTTCGAACATGGAAGTCGTCACGCGGACCGTGTAGTCATTCACATTGGTGAACCCCCCGCGCACCATCGCCTGCGGACCCAGGTCTTCGCGCCGCGCAAGACAAATCGCATGAATCTGTTTCTTTGTGGTGCGCACGATCTCGAAGTGATCGATCAGCTTGGTCGGCATGTGCAGACGCGCCATGCGCGCGTCGTGAATTTCGAGGATGGAATGAGTCGGATCATTCAGGAACCCCATCGCCCCATTGGACGTTACAGCGATCTTGCCCGCCACACGATAGCCCGATGTCAGGATATCGGCGAGGACAAAACGGTACGTGCGCGGTGAAGTGTCAAGAGACATGGGATCAACATTCCGCTAGGATTTGGGCATGGGCGGGCGAATCCCGCTTTGAGGCAGGGGACGAGGCGGGGTGCGTCGATTCTGAGAGGTGGGTTTCCCCGCGTTCGGATCGAGCAAAATGTTCAACCACTGGATCGCGCGTTCATCATATTCGCAGCGGCCGCAAACATCGCAGACCCAGGCTGGGAAATGGGGCACCGTGATCAATTCTCCGCCCAGCCAGGTAAAGTAGGTGACATGCCGCGGTCGAAATACGCCCGCATGGCATTCGTTACAGGGAATCAGTTCGTCGCCGGGATTGTTCATTATGATGCACCTTATTGAGATGCGGATGCGGCCGTGTGTTCAAGGACCGACCACATGGGCGGGGGCCAATAGATCAACACAGCCCTGCCCACAACATTTTCCTGGGGCAGGAGCCCCCAATCCTTCGAGTCGTTCGAGTTGTTGCGGTTATCGCCAAGCACAAAGAGAAAGCCATCCGTCACCGTCCATTCACCGGAATAGAGCGGGGCTTCGAATATGTATTCTTCGTTCAATACTTGCCCGTTGACATACACTTGATTCCCCTCCACTTTTACCTGATCGCCGGGCAGGCCTATCACGCGTTTGATCAATTCCTCTTTCGGGTTGAGCGGAAAATGAAAAACGATAATGTCGCCGCGTTCATACTCACCGAACCTGTAACTCAGTTTACTTACCAGCACGAACTCGCCGTCTTCGAGGGTGGGCCGCATGCTGTAGCCATCCACGCGGACACGCGCTGAGACCGCATTGATCCCGACAAACAGGACGACCGCCAACAGGAGCGTCTCAAGCATATCGCGGACAAATCGTTTCCAATGCGTCCCTTCCTGTGTTTGGGCGGCTTCCTCCGTCGTGACTTGTTCCAATGTTTCCAAAATACCTCCAACTGCTGTGAAAATTATACTTCCAATTTCAAGGCAGCCTCCCCCAACTTATGTCCTGTTAACGACTACCCGCCTCATTCCAGACCCGGGTCTGATCCAGTTCCCCATACCTTATCTCTGCCCGATGTTAACCCTGTTCTGCGCATTGCGCTTCCACCTGCAACGAAGTTTCAACCTCCAGCCCCCTTTGTCAGGGTGCAGGTGATTCGCGCCAATTCCGCACAAAATCGAATTGCTCTTGTGTTTCGGGGGAAGTACGCAGGAAAATATCGCGCGGACGGGTTTTATACAACACATCCAGGCGTTCCAGGGCCTGCTTTGCAGACATCCCTCTGCGTACAAAATAACACCCCACCACCGTGCCCGTCCGCCCCACTCCGCCCCAACAATGGACGTAAACCGGGCTGTTGTCTTCGATCGCAGAATCGATCGTATCCAGAATAAGTCCCATGGTCTGCGCCGAAGGGATGCTCCCATCGCGGATGCTGATGCGGTGATATTCAGTCTTACACTCGTAAATCCGCGCTTCTTCCTTCAGGATCGACTCATACGGGACAAGTTCGTGCGGCTGGGTCAGATCGATGAAGGTGCGGATTCCGCTTTCCAAAAACGAGTCGATCTTCTTTCGCGCCTCGTCCGGATTAAAGCTGCCGGGATATTCACCAGCCAGGAAGAGGTTTTCCTCCACCCAGTAGGATTCGATGATGGGGATTTTTGCCATGAGCCTTATTGCGGGAAGTTCGCGCACAAGTTGGAAAGGATCTCCGAACGCAGCGCTACGAGTTCCGGATATTTATAGAAAAACAGAATCTTCTGTTCGGCGATCGTGTCGCCTGCGGGTTTCGGGCTGAAGATGAAGAACGCCCAACTTTCAGCGATATCCTCTTCGGAGTTCGTGGCGGCGTAGTCGGTCAGGAACCGATCCTGATATTTTTGATAGAACGCGTCCTGTTTTTCGAGACGGGTATCCTCATCCTCTTCGAGGTTGATCTCGTTCCACTCTTCGCGGAGTTCATCCCAGAATTGATGGTAAAAATCGTCAACATAGGAATCGGCATCCGCGCAGCCCTCGCCGGGGAAGTAATTGGGGCAGGCCGATACCTCCTGAAGGTAGATATTGTTATCTTCCGGGTTGTTGAAAACGGCAAGACTAGGTGTGACCTGATCAGGTCCCAGAGTGAGCAGGTGAGCAAACTCATGAACGAGTGTATAGGTCAGGTTTGCGCGGTTTGCGATATCGGCAATATCCACATTCAATTTCCACACAGCCGGGTCCGATTCGGTCTGCACAACGGAGGCAAGCGTGTTGTCCGCACCGTCGGTGGTGATGGCGAATTCGCCGATCATGCCGCGGTTCTCGGCAGGGATGAGCGCGATGAAATAATTCCAGATCTCAAGATGCGCGGCTTCATCCTCCTGTTTATCCTGCAATTCAGAAGGAACATCCTCAAAAGCAGGCTCGGAAATTTCATCCCCGTTCACGATATAGTTGACCAGGGTCACTTCGTCATCGGTTGCTTCGGATCCTTCCCCTTCAAGGGGTGCTGTGGCGATCTTGAGTATTTCCTCGGCGACCGCCGGGCATGAGCCGCCTTCCCCTGCAGCCGGTTCAAGGTCCTGAGCCGGGGCTTCTTCCGTGACCTCCGCGGATTCTTCCGAGAAAAATTCCTCCCCTTCGTAATCATCGAATTCGGCGCCTGTATCAACCCCGCAACCAAGAACGAATAAAAACGCCGCGGATAAAACCAACAACAACTCTAACCGGGTCATCAAAAACTCCTCATAAGATTTTTCCAAGGATAACACAGGGAATTGGCGCTCGAGCGCACTTCTTAGTTATTTGACGAACATGTCCCCTTCAGGATCTCGCTCCGGATCCGGACCAGTTCCGGGTATTCGTAAAAGAAGCGGATCTTCTGCTCCCGAATGGAATTCCCCATCGGTTTCGGGCTGAAAACAAAATAAGTGAACGACTCGGCAATATCCTCGGTGGGATGCGTGACGGCGTAATCGCCCACGAATTGGTCGCGATGAGTTCGATAGAAATCATACAAGGCATTGTAATAATTCACATTTGCGTCCGACTGGTATTGAATGGCGTCGACATCCTCCCACTCGTCATTGATGCCTGTCCAGAAGCGTTTATAGAATGCATGAATGTACGAATCGGGGTGGCTGCATCCCATACCGGTGAAGTAACTGGGGCAGAGAACCGCTTTCTCGGTTTGCAGCACCAGGCTGTACGGGTCGTTCGCCAGGTCTTGATCCGGTGTAACCTGCGAAGAATCTAGGGTCAGCAGGTGGGCATATTCGTGGATCAACGTAAAGATGAAGGCATCCTTGTTTTCGAGATCGGCGATATCGACTTCGAGTTTCCAGGACGAGATATCGTCCTGAATCACATCCACAGCGGCGAGCGTGTTATCCACCCCATCGGTAAAAACGTTGAACTGCGCCACCATCTGGCGATTCCCGGGGGGAATCAATTCGGTGAACACTTCCCAGGCGTGATTTTGCAGGGAGAGGTCATTCTGTTCATCCTTCAAATCCGCTGGAACGGATTCGAACACCGGGTCTGTGATGACATTCCCTTCGACTCGATACAATGCCAGATTGTAAACATCGGGTTCCTCGAACTCCTCGACGCCAGCAAAGTCATAGACATCCCCCTGCCCGCCTGCAATGATCCGTTCCATGGATCGCGCGCAAACGGAATAAAATTCGACCCCCAAGACGGGAGTGTACTGCCTGCCGAGATATATTCCCAGCGCCAGAAAGACGACCAGAACAACCAGGGCGATCAGAAAGTTGGGATTTTTATACATATCGACTCTAAGAGTACGCGCATCAATTCACAGGGAAGGTGATCCAGCCCGCATCCAAAAAATACAGGTAAAGATATCCGAACAACAGGATCATCCACAACGCCAGTTGGATCTGGTCCATCAGGTTCTCCCACGAGATGGAAAGATTGTCCTTGATGGTCTGGACGATGCTTTCCAGGTTATCCAGCTTGGCGCGGACGCTGTCCTTCCAATCCTTCAAGTAAAGTTCGGATTGGATGGCTTCGTAAAGTTTTGCGGTATACCAATCACCGATCAGCAGCAGGGTCTGCTCGGTGCGCTCGAAATCCAGCATCACCTCGAGCTTGTGCTCCGCGATCTGTCGGATCAACCCGCGGGTGGCGCGCGGACGGCGCCGGTTTTGAAAGAACGATTCATTGATCTTATCGAGCAGCTGTTCGATGGAATTGTCGAGCATGCGGTAACGCAGCAATTGATAGTTGCCGATCTTCAACAGGACAATATCGGATTCATAATCCGCATTCGGGGCGATGATGACGGCACCCTCCCAATCCACCAACGTGAGTTCGGTGGCGGAATACCGGGTGCGTGACATCACGATCTCGTCGATTTCGTTCTTGTCGAAAGTATCCCTCTGTGAACGGATAAACCGTGAGATCTCGAGCGCATTTCGGTCGATCCATTTGTCTGGTGTCTGCTTGATCGCGTCCACCAACAGGATCGTATATTCCTCGAACAACCCGCTCTGGCGATATTCCACCGGTATATATTTACTCTTCAAAGTATCTTCGATCTTTATCCTCTCCTGCAATGCCGCAGAATCGAACGGGTCCTTCAATGAAAAACGCGCCTCCACCATCTGCGCTTGTTCGTCGTATTGATGGCGCATCACAGAAATGGCGTATCCTTCGATCAACACCGTCTCATCGCCAAGGCTGACCACGTCGATATCCACCGGCTGAAAGTATGGCGCGTCCTTCAACCCCTTGATGGACTCTTTTAAGGGCGCAACTTTGGTTTCAGTGTCGGGAAAAGCGATGAGATAACAAATTTCCATCCCGTAAGTGTAGCATGGAAAATTCTACTTTTGCCCCCATGCAAAATACGTCGGCACATACAACACACGCCCTCCCTTCGCCCAGGCTTCATCATCCAATGCTTTCATTTTTTGGATTTCCTCCCCGGAAACGACTTCGCCCAAATCGGCGTTGATCACCGCCCATTCCATCTCCCGCTCCCGGGCAGACGGCTCATTGACTCCGCCTTGAATGGTTCCCGCTTCTTTGAGTTGGATCCCGGCCTGAAAGAAAGTCTCCGCAAGTTTTGCGCCGAATCCCGGATCCGCGCCCTGACGTTTTAACGCGTCTCTCTGCCACTCCCCCAGTGGACGTAATGCGTCAGGCTTGTCCACTCGCGCATAATAATCCGGTTCTGCCAATGCAAGGATGTGACCGCCGCGTTTCGTCACACGCTTCATTTCGAGCACAGCTTGCAACGGGTCTTTCACCCACAACAAGTAGTAATGGCAAAAGACAATATCGAATAAGTTGGAATGATATGGAAGGGAAAGCCCGTTTCCGCAAGTCAATGAAGCCGCTGGAGCGTTGACCGAAGCCTGGGTCAACGCGATAGGATTCAGGTCCAAGCCGTGAGGCGGGGCGGGGGTTTCGAGTCCGCACAGGATGGCGCCCGTGCCGCATCCAACTTCAAGCACGTGTTTCGCTTTCTTTAGTCCCGCCTTGTCAAAAAGATAAGCAGACAGGTCACGAGTCCATGCGGCTTGCTGGAGGTATCGAGCGTGCCAGTTCATAAATTGCTCAGGCGGCGTCCCCGCCGCCGGGGCCTGCGGCGGGAGAAAATCAACGATAGATGCTTTCCCAATTGTCTTCGAGCAGATTGCCAAGGACGTTTTCCGCCATGCCCTGCGCGGGAAGGACATCGCCGTCGGGTTCGACATATAACCAGGCTTTGCCCGCACCGGTGGGAACTCCATCCTCCTCAGTTTCGAGCGCGACAGGATTCTGAGCCGAGTACGGGACGGGCAGATCGAAATTGACCTTGATATTGAGGTCGGCGGCTTTTTGGGTGACCGCATCGAGTTCATTTTTCAAAGAAAGGTCTGCAAGGCTGAATGAAATGCTTTTGACCTGAAGCGCGGCAAGTTTCTCGAGCGTTGCGGTGATATTGGCGGCAATTTGTTTATTGATGGTGATATGAACGGTGACGAAAAGGTCATCGGGCATGATGGCTTCAAGCGCCTGCCATGACCTTTCATTTTCAGGTTGGAGCAGGAAGAGCAAATGGTCAAGCCCGGTTTGCAAAAGCAATTGACGATAATCCTTGTCGGCGAGTTTCAAGCCGTCGCTGAGCAAGCCGCAGACTTGACCGTTCTTTTCGGCATGGGCGATGAGTTCGGGCAGGTCTTCGCGCAAGGTGGGTTCGCCGCCCGTGAAAGTGACATGCGGGACTCCCATGCGCCAGGCGGTATCTAGAATGGATTTCCATTCATCGGTGGTCAATTCGCGGTCAACGCGTTTGACAGGCGCATATTCCGCTTGAGTGTCTTCCGGGAGTCTATACGTCAACGCACAGTCCAGGCGGAGCGGGGCGGGCAAGTCTGCTGAATGGGGAGAAACTCTTTCGAATCCCAGATAGGAAACGGGGTCGACATCCTGCGATGTGACAAGAGTTTCGATGCGGTCGAGAAAATCCTGGTAATCTTCGAGCGCGATGTTTTTCCTGACACGATAGCGGGAGGCGATCTGTTTTGCGGCTTCGGCAGGCTCGGTGCCTTTGATGAAGTGATAGGCATATTCCGCGGCAGTCGGGTTGAGGTGCAATACCGTGGCGGCGTTGACGATGAACACGCCGGAACCATCCCCGCGCAGGCGGAGATGGACGCGGTACGGTTTTTTATCCGCCGATTCAGATTGCAGGTGATGCATTCCTTCGGGCAGGGGCGTGACCTTTGCGAAACGGTCTGCAAGACGATTGAAGATATTCATGATGCCTCCAAATGGATGACAGGAAGGTCCACAAGATTCGATTTCCGGTAACCCTCCGCCGTGAGCGGACAGCCGCCGCCGCATTCAGCGACGACAGGACAGCCTGCGCATTTGGCAGGCAGGTTCTGCCGCTCGCGCAGCTGGACAGAAAGTTTGTGATTCCAGATCGAGTCCCAGGAGTCAGCCAGCATATTGCCGAGGGGATGATAATAGGATTGGCAGGGTAAAACGTTTCCATTCGACTCAATGCACATGCTGTATAACGCGGCAGTACAACCTTTGACTCCCAGGTTATTGGCGGTCGGGTCGAATTGACAATACTGCGTCGGCGTATACCAGATGAGGCGTTGCCCGCGTTGGCTGGTCTTCTGCGTGGCGATATCGAGGATGGGTTGGAGTTCGCTCTCTTTGAGCCCCGTTCCCACTGTGATCCCGCTACCTGAATAAATAAGCGCATTCAAACCGACGGTCGGCACGCCGAGGTCTGCCAGAAAATCGAGCGTGGCGGGGATGCTGTGGACATTCGTCCTCAGCATGGTGGTATTGGTCATCACATAAAGCGGCGAACGCAGGACGTTGTTCAACCCTGCGATCGTCTGGCGGAATGCGCCTTTGGCGCGCATCATCTCGTCGTGGATCTCGGGCACGCAGGACTCAACCGTGATCTGCACATGGTCGAGACCGGCATCTACCAGTTCTTTGACGTAATCCATGTCCATCAATCGGCGGGCGTTGGTGTTGAGTCCGGTGATCTGTCCGTTCGATTCGGCATGGCGGATCAACTCTGGGAGGTCGTTTCGCAAAGTCGCTTCACCGCCGGTGAAGACGACGTGCGGCACGCCCAACGCCCAGAGTTGATCGAGGATCTTGAACCATTGCCCGGTTGTCAGCTCGGGGAAGTTCCGCTCGCGGGCGTTGTAGCAATGAGCGCAGTCATTATTACAGCGGTAGGTGACAGCCAAATCCATGCGGTAAGGCGCGGTGGGACGGGCGCTGAACGGCATGTCCATTTCAAGTTCGAGATCGTGGATGGCGCATGCGCCGTCGGGGCGAATCAGCTCATCGAGTTGAATGTTGAAGTTTGAAAGGTCGTTCTCTGCCTGCTTTTTCGAAACCGAATAACGCGAACATAAAGCGAAGATTCTTTCCTCTTTCGTCTTTCCTTCAAGAATCAACCATGCCATGAAAGCTGCAGTTGGATTCAGATGCATGACACTGTTGGCATTGACGATCAAAGTGCCATCCCCGCCCGGGTCGATGCGCAGGTGGATGCGCGATTTCTCGGGTCCGTTCTCGCGGGTGTAATGATGAAGACCGGATTTTGGATATTCGATCTTAGATTGCCGATTGAACAGATCAGTTAACAAAGCCGTTTTTCCTCATTTACCAATTACCAATAACTATCTTCCCCCGCCCGCACAGGCGCAGGCGCAGCCGGCGCAGGCACATGCACAGGCACAGGAACGTCCTCCACCGCCGCGGGAGCGACCACCGCTGCTCTTGGGCGGAGGCGGAGGCGGGTTGGTCACATTCGTGATCTTACCTGTGAACTCCTGAACGTTTCCGATGACTCCCGCAGCGAAGCCCTGCACACCATTGACCATGGACGCGGCAAAGTCTGCTCCGGGGAGCCCGGTTGAAGATGGGCCTCTGCCTGAGGATGAAGGCAGAGATACGGGCGTAGATGAAGAGCCGCCGCCTCCTCTCCAGGCTGGGTCATACCGCCCCCACCAATTCGGCACGATGATCGGACCGGTGAACGTGCGTCGCGTGCGGTCGTCGTAATCCTTGTCGAGCATCGTCCATTCGAGGGCTTCGTCGAATTTCTGGCTTTTCACTTCGGGCGTATCGGCAGCTTCGACCTGCGCCCAGGCTCTCTCCATGATGTTTTTGTAATACTCGATCGTTTCGCGGCGGCTGAAGCCCTTCATTTTTTCAGAGACGCTTTTTACAAGCGCAACAGTCATGTCCTGCAACAACTTGCGGCGGGCTTTTTTATCGTTCTCGCCAAAAGCCTTGAGAAAATTGATTTCGTATTCGTGCAGTTTTTCCGGCAACGGCGAAGCAGCCTTCAACTCCAACGGATCGCGCGTCGTCACGGACGCGGCGTTCTTCTTGACCGCGCCGAACAGGATCATCGTCATGACCTTATCGAGCGGCTGTTCCATCAACAGGGCCGCTTCGACAGCAGTCAGCCCGCGTTTGATCCCGTGACCTTCGATGGAGATCTTGGGCGGCAGGTATTGCAATTTTCTGCGGTTCGCAGCGCGGACACCGAGGATGGGAAGACCGACAAAGAGGAAGCCAAATCCGCCTAGGCAAAGCAAAATGAAGAACGTTTCCGGGTCGATCAGGGGCCGCGGCGGCGGAGTGTAAATGGATTCCGCCGGAACATACGTGCGCGGAAAGGATGCGCCGAAGTTATGGAATTTGGAAGCGTTCGCAACGGGTGAATACCATGTATAGGTGATGCGTCCTTCTTCATCGAATCCGGTTTGCGGCTCTGCGGGAAATCCCTCCGGCGCTTCGTGCCAGCGCGGCTCTTCGGGATCCATGTTCGGCGGCAGGTGGAAGGTCATGGTGAAATCGGTTGTACCGCTGACGTATTCAGAGCCGAACCACGTGGGAGCAAACGAAGCGCTGGCGTAGGCATCATCTTGATCGGGATAAAGAACGCTGCGAATGCCCGGGATGAAAACATGCACGGTTCCTCTCCCCCCCGCAGGGATGGTCTGGTTCCCCATTACGATCGCAAACCCCGAGCCGCTCCCAGCGTAATCGCTCCAAGAAACGGAAACAGGCGTCCCATCCACATCCGCGCGGACATCGGATAGCTCGAACGTCGAGTTGACCGTGCCCACATCCACATAATCGATCGGATGAGAGCCGGGCAGGTTTGTAAAGGTCCATGTGTAATCGAGGTCCAATGTGCCATCTTCGTTCCAATAGGCATGCACAACTTCCTTATTTACCTCGAAGAGATACGGCAAGTCCTGCGCGAAAGCGTTCAACGTAAAAGATGGAAGCGCGAATAACACAAGAAAGGCAAAAAGAAGTTTTCGTTTCATGGCATTCCTTTTATCGGTATCAAGTGGTATCAGGTGTCAGGTGTCAACTATCAGGAAAAACCTGACACCTGACACTCCGCACCTGAAACTTTCCCTACCACTTCGGTTCTTCGGTCAGTTGATATGTCGTGCCGCAGTACGGGCATTCCACAGTCGGCGCACCGGCAACGAGCTTGATATTCTCCGACTTCAACACCCCGCCGCAGGACTGGCACTTCATCTGCTCGATCTTCGTCTCGCCGGGCAGGTCCACTTTCATGGTCACCTGCTGGACGATTTCGGTTTTCGACCCGCGCTGCGCGGCGTAGACCATCCATGCCCCGCCGCCGAGGAACAACACGCCTGCACAGCCAAAACCTAGTCCAAAGGTCAGCCAGTTGGAATCACCCTGGGCGGAGGTCGAGCCAACAACACTCAATACGCCGTATCCGAACAGACACAATCCGATCAAGAATAGAATCCCCGCGCCGATATAAAGTAGTGTTTTGCTTCCCATGTCAATCTCCTGAAGGAATATATATCAAGTCTAGCATTTTGGCTGGTGTGACACAATTGACATTCGTCTTAAATAATACCGATTCGGTGTGATTTGATATGCGACAAAACATTATCTTCATCCGTATGGCAGCCGGTTGATTGGCATTACAATTGAAACCAATCCCCAACCTTCAGGTGAGACATGACAAAAAGCGATCATTACCAAACATGGCAGGAAACCACCCTAAAAAAATCACTCGATAAATTCAAGGAGCGGAGGGACCGCTTCGAGACGACCTCCGGAATCGAAATACCGCGCCTCGCGACCCCGCCCGGGCCTGATTCGGCCTACGAGGAGAAGTTGGGCTACCCCGGAGAATATCCCTTCACCCGCGGAGTCCAGCCGACGATGTACCGTTCACGCTTCTGGACGATGCGCCAATACGCAGGTTTTGCAACTGCTGAAGAAACGAACAAACGCTACCGATACCTGCTCGCAAATGGACAGACAGGTTTGAGCGTCGCGTTTGACCTCCCCACTCAGATCGGCTACGATGCGGATGACCCCATCGCGCAGGGAGAAGTCGGCAAAGTCGGCGTGTCCATTTCTTCCATTGTTGACATGCAACAGTTGTTCGACCAGATACCGCTCGACAAAGTTTCCACATCCATGACAATCAACGCGCCCGCGGGGGTTTTGCTCGCGATGTACATCGCCGTTGCCAAGCGCCAGGGCGCGGACATGAAGCAACTGCGCGGCACGATCCAGAACGACATTCTCAAGGAATACGTGGCGCGCGGAACGTATATCTTCCCGCCTGCGCCGTCGATGCGGCTGATTACGGACATCTTCCAGTTCTGCTCGAAGGAAGTGCCGTATTGGAACACGATCTCGATCTCGGGCTATCACATCCGCGAAGCCGGTTCGACCGCCGTGCAGGAAGTAGCCTTCACCCTTGCGAACGGAATCGCCTACGTCGAAGCGGCATTGAAGGTCGGTCTCAATATAGACGATTTCGCGGGTCAGCTTTCGTTCTTCTTCAATGCGCACAACAACCTGCTCGAAGAAGTTGCCAAATTTCGCGCGGCAAGACGCATGTGGGCACGCATCATGCGCGAACGTTTCAAAGCGCAGAAGCCGTCTTCTTGGCAGTTGCGCTTCCACACTCAAACCGCCGGTTCGACTCTCACCGCACAACAGCCGGAAAATAACGTGGTGCGTGTGACCTTGCAAGCGCTTTCTGCCGTCCTCGGCGGGACGCAAAGTTTGCACACCAACAGCATGGACGAAGCCTTGTGGCTGCCGACCGAAAAATCCGTCCGTGTGGCGCTGCGGACCCAGCAAATCCTCGCGCACGAATCCGGTGTCGCGGACTCGGTTGATCCGCTCGCGGGTTCGTATCTCATCGAGCATCTCACCGACGAGATCGAAAAAGGCGCGCTCGATTACATCGCTAAAATTGACGAAATGGGCGGAGCCTTGCCCGCCATCGAGCGCGGATTCATGCAGAACGAAATCCAAAATGCAGCGTATGCCGCCCAGCAAGCCATTGAAAAGAAAGAACAAATTATTGTCGGCGTCAACGCGTTTGAAGTGAAAGAAGAAAGAAGTTTGGAAAGACTGGTGGTTGATCCCGCCATCGAGGCAGTTCAACGAGCGGAGTTAAAGCATTTACGCGAGACAAGAGACGAGGGACGAGTGAACGAGTTGCGCGGAAGGTTGGTCACAGCCGCGAAAGGGACGGAGAACCTGATGCCGCTGTTTATTGAATGTGTGGAACATGACATGACCCTCGGCGAGATTTGTAATACGCTGAGAGGGGTGTGGGGTGAGTATGTGGCGGAAGGGTTTTAGACCGCCCCCACCTGTCATTCCTAAAATACAAGGCAGCAAAAGATGTCAGATAAGAAAAAGAGAAGACGCCGGAGAAATGGGAACTCTAGAAATGAGTTTATTGCATTTGAATACTATTCGAGACCTTTTTTGTTACTCGGGGATGAAATTACACGTTTTGGATATGACAATAGAAAGCCGCATGAAATTAGAAAAAGGTTTTGGAGTTTACTCCCCGATCGAACGTATGCATCTCTCGAAATAAGCCCATTACTAAAACATTATATCAATTCTATAGAAGACAATCTGAAAGAAATTATTAGCAAACGCTCATTGGCATACTGGTTGCACGTATACAGAAGAATTGGACCCTACTCAGCAGGGATAGATGAACAACCAATAACAATTGGATTGGTGCGAGCAGCATTCGAAATGGCTTTTTTGAAGTATGCTAACTTTGCCCCATGCCATTCAATAGGCATAAGCAAAGAAACTCCAATTGAAAATATTTTATCTGGACTATTAATGTCAGAGGAATTCGAATTAGAGAGAAATCTCATCAATGAAGCATCAAAACAAATGGTCTTAACCGATTTTAATTCCCTAAATTTGCTTGAAATATATAATGCAGAAAAATTAGCATATGAACTTTGGAGGAGCACAGCAAGCTTAAGAATTGCTGGAAAAGGGGCTTCTTTTACGATAAGTCAGTCAGAGCCCTATATTTTCGACAATCGAAACGACGAACTTGATAAACTTGTCCAAATATATGACAGCAGACATCATGGTATATCGTCTACATCATTGACAGGAACTTCATTCAGCAACCTCTCCAACCTAGAGGACTCTGGAAAAATCATTATCCCAACATATAATATGGGGCACTTACCATCCGAAAAATTCAATGAATTATTCAGAGGGGTTTTTAATCTCAACATTCAGAACTCAATGGTTTTTAATTTTTTGTGGGCGCCGTTTGAAATTGGTAAATACAGAAAATCTCACATCCCATATTCAGAAAAGTTCTTAGAAATCCACAATGTGGAATTAGACTCAGTTTTACTAACAATAACCGCGCTATGCAATCGGGTACTTCTCAATATGAAAAACGACTCGTTACATGCAATTCATAGATACTATCAAAGAGCTTATGAGGGTCCAAGTAAAAAATCATTGGTAATTGAAGAAATATTTAAATATCTACCAATAGCAGCTAGAACTCTTAATATTCCCGAAGAACAAATATCTCAAGAAAAGATTTTAAGCGCTATTGGTTTCTTAGAGCTATCAAAAAGCAAACAAGTTGATCTAAATTTACAATATCCTGGTCCGCATATGGTATTCCTACCTTACGCAGAAGATCGTTGGTTTATTGATTATGCATGGCTTAACAGTCTACTTTACAATCTCTTCATTGGTGTTTCACCCGACGATCAAAAATTCAAGGGTGATATTCTTGAAAAAGTTGTTAATTTTAGACAATCAATATTACCAACAAAACCATGCAAATCAACTTCAGGGCAATTTAAACAAATAGATGCATCATTTAAAGTCGGAAGCCGATTGGTAATTGTTGAATGTAAAGCAATCAATAAATCAGTCGCTTTTGACAAAGGTGACCCTAGTTCAATTCAATTCAGAAATAATAAATTTACTGATGCATTAAATGAGGTCGACGAGAAGGCGCAATGGCTAGCAAATAACCCATTGGGAACAAATTATGATATACGTAATTTTAGCGAGATATTGCCTATAGTAATATCTCCTTTTGTAGAATAAATTCCTAGCTTAAACAATTTTTATTGGATTGATTATGAAACTCCAAGAATAATTACGCCCGAAGAGTTGAAATTATTTTTGGATAATGAAAAATTTTCTGGAAATTTATTCAATCTTGTAACAGTCAAACAATTATCCTAATAAAAATAACTATAGGGAAGGTGTAGAAAGAGGGTGAGTGCTGCCCCGTCCATCCTAGCAGGCACCACCCAAAAAATAGGATGCATCCAAAGTGACAGTCACCTAAGAGGTGACTGTCACTTTTTCTACTTCATACAAACCTGACAAGTCTGCCTTCGCGAAAGACTGGGGGAATGCAATTGAACCGGCTTTCAGTGACGTTTGACACGGTCTGCTTTTCAGGAAGATGCTTATAATTTCTTCTGGCATAAAAACTACATTTGGAGGCAATACCCATGAATCCACTTGCTGTGATCATTATCAACCTTGCCCTGGTGTTCTACTCTATTGGTGTGTGGAGCGAAAGGCTTCAGGGAAGGCTCAAAGTCTGGCATACCGTTTTCTTTTATCTGGGATTGGTTTGCGACACCTGGGGCACCGGCATGATGTTCGAGTATGTGGGCGGCATGGCTTTCGATGTTCATGGAATATCAGGTTTGCTGGCGATCATCCTGATGTTCATCCATGCCGTCTGGGCGACGGTTGTCCTGATGAAGAAGGACGAAAAGATGATCGTCAACTTCCACAAGTTCAGCATTTTCGTGTGGCTGGTGTGGTTGATCCCCTACTTCAGCCCGATGGTGTTTCAGATTGCTCAGGCGGCGAAATGACGTCACAGGGGAATCGCCCAGGTGATTGAACATATAGTCAAGCCAGTCAGAACGAGGCAATCATCAACATGTGACTGCCTCGTTTTATATTTCATCGCAGCATGGAGCATCGAAAACGATTCCCCCGCTTGAATTCCACTTCCCCCCGCCGTACAATTTAATACGAGAAGCGTCCTTGACATGACGGGAGGGCTGTCATGAAGAAGAGAGCATACCCGGGGTGGATTGGGGCGATTTTGATATTGATTCTCCAATTGGCTTGCACCATTGCGGATACCCTGCCCGATTACTTCTGTGAGATGAACGGCGGGACATGGCATCCGTCCACGTTGGATGAAGACGCCTGGTGCGAGAAAGCCAAACCCAATCCGAAGGCAACGCCCGATGCGGGGGAGACAGATCCAGCCGGGAACGAGGCGGGGGAGAATCCACCCACAGAAGGCACGGAAGAATACATCCCGCCCATGAACGCTCCTGCACAGGATTGCAACGCGACGCTTTACATCCAAACATCAATCGAAATCGTCAAAGATATTCAAGAACCTTATTACCGGGAATGTGATTACAAATTGACGGGGAGAAACATCAACCCGGGCGAAGGGATATGGATCGCCCGCCGCACGAACGTCAGCGTGCATAGCAACCAAACGAATTCAGACAGCAGTTACTGGTACTCCGACCTGCTCGTGCCCGGGCAGGACTGGGAAGAGCAATTCCGCTCCACCTACATTACAAACGGAGGGACCAGCCAATGGCGAGTGGACAAAGTTGCCGGTGTGTTCAACCGGCCCGAATGTTTGTACCTGCTCACTTCAACGGAGGTGGAGTCCATCAGCGTGCCCGTCGAGTGGGCATGCGGCCCGTAAGGAGATGACCCATGAAACCCGATAAACAAATCTATATGTGGAGTCTCACTTTGGTGTTGATGATCTTCCTTTCCCTCGGCTGCATCGTGTGGGACCTGGTCGGGTACGATATCTCAAAAGACGTTTACTCAGGGACGTACACCGCCATCGCCAGGGAATTGACTCAAATACAGATAGATTACGAATTGGAAATCGCGGAAAAGACAGAGTGGGCGGATTACAACAACGCCAGATACACCAGTGAAGCCGCCACGTACGTGGCTTTCCTCAGCGCCACCGCCCCGCCGCCGGTTCCCCCGGTCATCATTACCATTGAATTTCTCAGCACGATCATCGGCGATGGAAAAACGAATTATGGGAATCTCTACTTCCGCGATGGAGATGGGGATGTGAACCGCCTCACTCTTGACGTTGTGTCTGCCACCAACTTCGGCGGCGCGGACTACAACCCAAGACCCTATCTCATTGCAGGCGATTATTACTCAGGAGTGTTTCAACTCTATATCTGGTGCGAAGGCTCGCAGGACGTGACCCTGCGTGCGACCCTTTATGATGAAGCCGGACTGAAGAGCAATTCGATGAATTTCTCGTTTACGTGTGAGTAAATGAAACATGACTCATCCCGAAATTAAGGTTTCGTGGGTGAGTTCGTTTTTAAGAACAGATGGGACGCTGATAAACGCTGAAAACGCGGATTTGTAATCCCTTTTCCGCGTAAATCTGCGCTCGTCCGCGTCCCAAATTAAATTCGGGGTTAATCATGTTTATGCTGATTTATGCTTTTTGGAATATAAACGACACCAGCCTCGGCGGCTTGCCTACATCGTCCGCGTGCCAGACCTCATCGAACTTGAATAATTCCAACCCATTCCTCTCGGCAGTGAGGATGAACTCTGAGATGTGATGGATGAAGACACCCACTTCGACGATCTGCGCGCCGCGCTCGAAACGAGCCTTTGTCCCACCGTATTGTTTGAAAGGATGCAGCTCATTGACGAGAAACTGCCCCCCGCTGCGCAATGTCCGCGCGGCTTGGGTGAAGATGTGATTCAAGTCCTTGATGTGTTCCAAAACCAGATTGCAAGTGATAAGGTCGAAGGAATTATCCGCGCAATTCCAGGGCTGGGTGATGTCTGCCAAAGCAAATCGGACATGGTCTGCCGTCACTTTTTGGCGGGCTCTGGCAAGCATCTTTTCGGAGAAATCGATTGCCAGGACAGAATCGCCCAGCGTGGCAAGGAACTCGGTGTTCTTCCCCGTCCCGCAGCCGATCTCCAAAATGGATGGGAAGCGCTGTCCCGTAAGGAGGAGGCGCGTCACCTGGGCGTCGAGGTCACGGGTGGGATTCGTGTTCGAGTCGTAGATATCCGACCATTCGTTGTAAGCGTCTTGTATGTTCACGCGGGCAAACCGTAGAACTCCACAAATCCGCATTCATCACAGCAATACGCCGCGAGAGGCTTGCGTTCCTTCGAGAGCGGCTTGCCGGAAAATGCCTTCGATAGATCTGGAGCCGATTCTTCATCCGGCGCAAAGACATACACATATTTCGATTTGAGCGTATATTCGTTGAATTTCATGATGCGCCCCTGTTTCATCGAGCCTTTGCATTTTGGACAAATTTTTGCTTCTGCCATTGTTCCTCTTTTCCACCGATAAAACTCAATCCGCTTTCGATACCCACGGACCGACGCCTTCGACCCGCTCCACGCGGATGCGGGTGATATAGCCGGGCGGAGGATTCTCCATCGGCGGGAATTTCACGCCGGGACCCATGTACACGTAGGCAAGTTTTTGCAGCAACGCCGCCGCGCCTCCTTCTGTGATGCGGGCTGTGCCGTACACCAC
Organism: Anaerolineales bacterium; assembly: GCA_015075725.1. Lineage (NCBI taxonomy): Bacteria > Bacillati > Chloroflexota > Anaerolineae > Anaerolineales > Anaerolineales bacterium. Next base: position 365,941 of record JABTTV010000001.1, read on the forward strand.
GGCATATTCCCTCAGCCCGAAGCTGCTTAACGTGCTCGCTTCGAGCGAGAGAACGACACGCCCATCCCGCTCGATGTTGCGGACCTTTTGGTTGCGCGGCAAATGCGCAGCGACGATCTCATCATCTTCGACGCCGACCCACACCACGGTCACATGCGGAGTGCCGTCCTTGTTCATCGTCACAAGATGCGCATGCGCGCCGGAGGCGATCAGGTCAATGAGAGATTGGGGGATTTGCATTCAAGACTCCTGCGATAAATTCTGCAACCAAAGTTTCGCATCCTCCGCTTTGACCGCCCGCTCGGCTTCATGGATGAGCGCGTTCAAACTTCGTCTGCGCCTGAACGGCGCATTCGGCGGCAGGTAGGAAGCGGGCAATGGCGTCGGCTCTACGTTTAGCGATACATTGAAACACGGCGACCAACGCTGGATGAGTAATCTTTCAGAAGCGTCCAAATCGTTTCCGGCTTCGTCGAAATGCGGCGACTTGGAACTCAGCAATTCTATAGTGAAACTCATGGATTTGGGCCAGTTGCACCAGATGAACCGCCCGACGATGGAGTGTCCGTGAAAACCACCCAGCAAATGCTCCCAGACACGGGCAAACGCAAGCTGGGATTGCCCGACGTAGAATGCGACCTCGTCATCGCGAAACATGTAAAGGTCGAAGTGACTCCATTCCGCCGGGCATTGCTCGACGAGCAGGAAGCGTTTGAGTGGAATCGCGATGGGTTCCATCTTCACAGTATGGTTATTTTGGTTCATTGAAGTTAATGACCGTACATTATGGAAAACCAAATATGGTTTTTCGGAATTGCTGTTTAACCAAACGATTTACCGATTATACGCCAGCCATTTCGCCAAACAATAACCAATCTCTAATTCTCCAATTCTCTAATTTCTCCCCCTCCCTAATGAATCTGTAATCCAACCTCACGAACCCCACTCAACCCCAACGGGTATAATCGCCCGCATGGATTTTTTCTTTCCCGAGGACAATCTCACGCGCGCAGTGCCCGAAGAGACGCGCATCACGTCGCTGACCGCCGAAGCCTGGCCCGATGGTCGGCGGCTGCGGGTCAATTTGGAGATCACGCCGTTCCAAAAACGACCCTACATCGAAGTGACATTGAACGATGCTGACGGCGAAGAAGTGGCTTCGACAAGCATCGTCGAGCCGTTGAGCTGGAAACTGGAATTCACCATGCACATCCGCGGCGAGTTGCGGAACCCATACACGCTCCATGCGCGGTTGTATTATCCGGATGACGGTCCCTCTGATGAGCCGCGTCAATTCACTTTTGAAGTACATCCCCAGGCGGATACAAATTGACATGATTCTACATGGCATCTGTCATTCTTCGGTCGCTTCGCTCAGAGTGACATGGATCGTTATATTCATAAGTCTCCTGCTCGGAGCGTGCGTCCAGCCTGAAGCGCAAGCGACAGGCGTCCCGACGGAAGAGCCGCAGATCGTCGAAGAGACTCCAGTACGGGTCATCGATCCTGCCAGTGAAGCCGCCTTCCTTTCCATCGAAGAGAACGGGTTCGCCCATCTCTTTCTTTTCCGCTCGCACGACCTGACGTTTGCGCGCATCACATCCGGGGATTCAAACGACATCACTCCGGCGTTCAACGCGGATGGGACCAAAATTGCATTCGCGTCAGATCGCGACGGCGATTGGGACCTGTACGTGATGGCGCTCGATACCGGCGAGATCAAGCAGGTCACCAATTCGCTGCAATATGATTCGGCTCCATCGTGGTCGCCGGATGGGCAATGGCTGGCATTCGAAACATATCAAAACGATAACCTCGAGATCGCGGTTGTCAATGTCGACTCAGGCGAGATCGTCCCGCTCACCCAGCATCCCGCGTCGGATCATTCCCCCGCCTGGGCGCCGGACGGGCGGCATGTGGCTTTCATCTCCACGCGCGGCGGCGACAGCGACGTCTGGCTTGCAGACCTCGACCTCGCCGGCGACGACCGCTATCAAAACCTGAGCAACACGCCGTTCGCATCCGAGAACTTCCCATTTTGGAATCGCGACGGCTCGCAATTGTTGTGGTCGTCCATTTCGCAAACGGTCGGTTTTAGCGGCCTGTATATCTGGAATGCCGCTGAACCGAATCGCTCTGCGCATTGGGTCGGCGACGGAAGCATCGGCACATGGAACGAAGCCGAAGACCGCGTGCTCGCGGCAGTCAGCGCTCCGAACCAAACCTTCCTGACCTTGTACAATCTTCAAGGGGACATTCTCATCTCATCGATTCCCCTCAGCGGACGCGTGCGCGGCATGACCTGGGGAAGCGCGGCTCTTCCCCAGCCTCTGCCTGATTCGTGGACCCAGGCCGCGGAGCAAACGCCGGGAGCGCTTTGGTCTCCCATCGTCACCCCGGGCGGCGATGTTCCGAATCAACGCTTCACTGTTGTGCCCATCAACGATGTGCAGGCGCCCTTCCCTCAATTGCACGATCTCGTCGATGAATCGTTCAACGCCCTGCGCCAGCGCGTTTCTCAAGAGGCAGGCTGGGATGCGCTTGCAAGTCTGGAGAACGCATTCGTCCCCTTGACGACCTCCCTCGAACCGGGCTTGGACGATGACTGGCTTTATACCGGTCGCGCGTTTGCGATCAACTCGTTAATGTCAAACGCCGGTTGGATGGTCACACTACGCGAAGATGTTGGCGCATTGACCTATTGGCGTGTTTACATCCGCTGCGCCGTGCAGGACGGTTCTCTCGGCGAGCCGATCCACAATGCGCCGTGGAATCTCAATGCGCGTTACGACCTTGACCCGCGCACGTACGAACAGGGAGGCGATTATGCGCCCGTCCCCGCCGGGTATTGGGTGGATGTCACATCCCTCGCGCAAGCCTACGGCTGGGAACGATTGCCTTCATTACCGACCTGGCGCACTTATTACAAAGGCGCGCGCTTCACCACCTATGCAATGACCGGCGGATTGAATTGGTACCAAGCCATGCAGGAGTTGTATCCGGTCGAAGCGCTCGTCACACCGACCAAAGTTTTGGCTCCGACGTTAACTCCCACGAACACTGCAACTCTCACACCGACGAAACGTCCCACCCGCACTCCGCGCATGACCTTCACGCCGTCGTTGACTCCCACGATCACAACCACACCGCCTCCGCCTACATCCACGCCGACCCCGCCGACGGTGATTCCATAGCTAACTCTGTCATTGCGAGGGCGCTTTTGCTCTTCGCCCGAAGCAATCTCATCAAATGGCTATCAAGATTGCTCCGCCCGTTTCACCCGCTCGCAATGACGAAGAAAAAATGACTCTCAAACGCCTTCTTTCCTCTATCTTGTTTCCTCTTTTCCTCGTCTCCTGCACTTACGAGATCGGTTCATCCACGCCCACGCCGGTGATCCAGCCCGAAGCGCTGAGTCAGTCCGAGGTCCCGTTCGAGGCGGTGATCACTCCATCGCCCCAGCCGTTTCAGTTCAGCCTTCCCACACCCGGCGCGGAACCGATCACGAACTGGCGTCCGCCTCTTTACCCGGTGCCGTGGGCGATCTCTCCCTACGATCATTTCTTTTTCACACGTCCCATTGCCGCAAACCAGACCAACTGGCCCGTTGCGGATTATCGTTATGGCGGCGTGTTCTTTGGGCGCAATATCGTGCATACCGGTGTGGACATTCCTTCGCCCGAAGGCACACCGATTTTGGCGGCAGGACCCGGGACGGTGGTTTGGGCTGGTTGGGGTTTGTTTCTTGAAACGCCCGGCGATACGACCGACCCGTATGGTTTGGCTGTGGCGATCCGGCATGACTTCGGTTATAACGACCAGCAGTTATATACGATCTATGCCCACATGAGCCTGATGAACGTGATCGTCAGCCAGCATGTGGAAACGGGCGAAGTCATCGGCTTCGTCGGTTCGACCGGCGCGACGACGGGTCCGCATCTGCATTTTGAAGTGCGCTTCCCGAATAATTCCTTCTTCTATACATATAATCCAGAACTTTGGATCGCTCCCCCGCAGGGATGGGGCGTATTGGCGGGACGCATCGTCAACGAAAAGGATGAACTGATTCAGCAGATGGAAGTTTTGGTCGCGCCCGAACGCGCCTCGCGCACGTTCACGGTCCGCACTTACGGCAAGGGCGGCGCGGTCAACCCGGACCCGTACTATCAGGAGAATTTAGTCCTGGGCGACCTGCCTGCAGGCATTTATAAAGTCTCGTTCAAATATGACGATGAGCGCGTGCAGACCTGGGTGGAGATCTTCCCCGGTCAGGTCACGTACTTCACGTATAAGAACGAAGAAGGTTTTACCGTCGCCCGTCCCCCCGCGCCGACGCTGGAGTTTTTGCCGGAGGTTTTGCCGCCCACACCAACTCCCAAACCATAATCGCAAAGACGCGAAGGCGCTAAAAAACCACTTAAACTTTGCATCCTTGCGACTTTGCGTTAAAAAACCTTCCTATCAGACCCTTTAGCGCCTGAACCTAACACTTGGAACCTGAAACTTGGAACCTCTTTTCGACCTCTTGACGTTTAGAACAACTGTGCTATACTCGCCGTACCTTAACCCACCCGACCCCTGTCGAACCTGTATCCTTTGTGGTTAAGAAAAAATGGAGAAAAACACATGGCCAGAAAACGCGCCGCAGCCGCAGAGTCTGCACCCTCTCAAAACATCGATAACGCAAAACGCGCCGTTTTAGATAAAGCAGTCGGCGACATCCTCAAACGCTACGGCGACGGTTCCATTATGCGCCTCGGCGAAGCGCAAGGCATGGTGACCGAGATCATCCCCACCGGCTCGCTCTCCCTCGACATTGCCCTCGGCGTCGGCGGCGTTCCGCGCGGGCGTGTGATCGAAATCTACGGGCCTGAATCTTCCGGCAAGACCACGCTTTGTCTGCACATCGTCGCCGAAGCGCAAAAGGCGGGCGGCACGGCCGCTTTCATAGATATGGAACATGCGCTCGACCCCGTCTATGCCGCGCGCCTCGGTGTGGATATTGACAACCTGCTCGTCTCGCAACCCGATACTGGCGAACAGGCGCTCGAAATTGCCGAGACCCTTGTCCGTTCGGGCGCGGTTGACGTTGTCGTCGTTGACTCCGTCGCCGCGCTCGTCCCGCGTTCCGAGATCGAAGGCGATATGGGCGACGCCACAATGGGTGTTCAGGCGCGGCTCATGTCTCAGGCTTTGCGCAAACTCTCCGGCGCGATCAACCAGACCAAGACCTCCGTCATCTTTACAAATCAACTCCGCCAGAAGATCGGCGTCATGTTCGGCAACCCCGAAACCACCACCGGCGGTCAGGCTCTCAAGTTCTACGCCTCGCTCCGTCTCGACGTGCGCCGCATCCAGTCCATCAAACTGGGCGAGGAAGTCATCGGCAACCGCACCCGCGTCAAGGTCGTCAAGAACAAAGTCGCACCGCCGTTCCGCACCGCCGAGTTTGACATCATGTTCAACGAAGGCATCTCGAAGAGCGGCGATGTGCTCGACCTGGCGACCAAGTTCGAGGTCATCCAGAAGCGCGGCGCGTTCTTCTCCTACGGCGACATCCGCATCGGTCAGGGGCGCGAAAACGCCAAGGATTACCTGCGCTCCAACCCCGACCTGATGAACGAGATCGAGAGCGTCATCCGCCAGAAATCGTTGAGCGGCGAGATCGCCCTTCCGCTAGACATGGGCGACGGCGGAGGCGAAGAAGTCCCAGCCGGGAATGAAGAAGAAGCGTAAAATACAGTGGACACGGAAACGTGTCCACTTTTTCTTATGATGTCGTCCCGCTTCGTTCTTAGCCGATTCCTGATTCTCCCCTCCATCCTTTGTTTCGCTGCTGCTTGTTCCCCTCAACCCACGCCGACGCCTTTCCGCCCGCCGACAGCGATACAACCGACGGCGATTCCTCCAACGCCAACATCCACGCCCACACCCACCCTCCCGCCGACTCTGACTCCAGACCTCGGTCCCTGCACAAATGAATTGACCTTCCTCGACGACCTGACCGTCGAAGACGGCACAACCTTCACCCCGGGCGCAGCCATTGATAAACAATGGCTCGTCCAAAACGACGGCACCTGCGATTGGGACTCAACCTACAAACTGAAATGGGTCGGCGGTTATACATTGGGCGTCAGCGAAGAACAGCCGTTATTCCCCGCCCGATCCGGGGTGCAAGTCACATTGCGCATCGTTTTCACCGCTCCCACCGAACCGGGGACGTATCAAACCGTCTGGCAGGCTCTCGACCCGGATGGGAATATATTTGGCGATACTGTATACATGGAAATTATTGTAACGCCTTAATCGGATATCTGATGACCTTGGAACAGTGGCTTGTCTTTGGCACGCTTTTACTCACCCTCGTCCTTTTCGTCACCGGGCGCTGGCGGTATGACGTGGTTGCCTTGCTGGCGCTGCTTATCGTCACATTGACCGGGCTGATTCCAATCGAACAGGCTTTTATTGGCTTTGGCAACCCCGCCGTTGTGACGGTAGCGGCTGTACTTGTCCTCAGTCGCGGCTTGCAGAATTCGGGCATTGTTGGCATGATCGGATACTGGCTTTCCAGTCTTAAGGGGGGTGTAATTATTCAACTTGCAGCCTTGACAGCCATTGTGGCATTTTTATCGGCATTCATGAATAATGTAGGTGCCTTGGCTTTAATGCTGCCGGTTGTGCTGCAGATATCGAAAACGAAAAAGATCCCCGCCTCAACGCTGTTGATGCCGCTGGCTTTCGCATCCCTGCTTGGCGGCATGACCACTCTGATCGGAACACCGCCGAATATCATTGTTTCATCCTTCCGCGAGAGCACAGGCGCGCCACCTTTTGCCATGTTCGATTTCACGCCTGTCGGTACGGGTGTAGCGGTTGCAGGCATTCTGTTCATTATTCTCATCGGCTGGCGGCTCATCCCCGCCCGTAAAAGCAGATCGGATGTCGAGGGCTTGTTCGATATCGAAAACTACATCACCGAAGTAAAAATCCCCAAGAAATCAAGTGTGGACGGTAAAAGGTTGCACGAAATCGCAGATTTTTCCAAATCCGAAGTGATCGTGATCGGGTTGATTCGCGGCAGCGAGCGCCGTATGGAGCCGTCCGCACAGACCAAGCTGCTTTCGGGGGACATCCTCATTGTCAGCGCCGATGCTGAGAACATCAAAAAACTGATTGAAACTTCAGGACTGGAACTCGTTGGTGACAAGGAGATCCCGCCGTCAGAGCTCGATTCCGATGACGTCACCCTCTTCGAAGGTGTGGTGATGCCAAACTCGATCATGATTGGCGGCACGCCGCGTACGCTCAATCTGCGCGGAAGTTATGGTGTCAATCTGCTGGCGATCTCTCGCCAGGGAAAACTTTTACGTGCCAGGCTCGATAGCACCCGTTTCCAAAATGGGGATGTATTGCTTTTGCAAAGCCATGTGGATACTCTTAAAGAAGTCATGGATCGGCTTGGATGCCTGCCGCTTGCCCAACGCGATCTGCGCCTCGTTACTCCAAAGGGACAGCTGTATCTTGCCCTCGGTATTTTTATTTCCGCCTTGATCATTTCTGCCATTGGGCTGCTCCCTGTGCAAATGGCATTCACTGCTGCCGTGCTCCTGATGGTTTTGACCAGGATCGTCAACCTGCGAGAAGCCTATGAAAGCGTGGACTGGTCAATTATTATCCTGCTCGGTGCGATGATCCCTGTCGGTACAGCGCTGGAAACGACCGGTGGTGCGAAATTGATCGCTGAGTCGATCCTGCAAGTATCGGCGGGACTGCCTCCTGCGGCAGCTTTGATCATTGTTTTAGTGGTCACCATGTTCCTTTCGGATCTGGTGAATAATGCGGTTGCGGTCGTGCTGATGGCGCCAATTGCCATTGGCATCGCGCAGGGAATGTCCGCTTCGGTTGATCCATTTTTGATGGCGATCGCGATCGGTGCGTCATGCGCGTTCCTCACGCCGATTGGACATCAATCCAATACGTTGGTGATGGGACCCGGTGGATATAAGTTCGGTGATTACTGGCGAATGGGATTGTCGTTGGAAGCCATCGTTCTATTGGTTTCGATTACCTTGATTCTGGTGTTTTGGCCTTTATAAAAGGAGTTATATAATCATGCCCGCTCAAAATGAACTCCCCGCCGTCTTTGAAAACCTCAAAGCCATCCTCAAGCCGTACGCCAAAAAGCTGACCGTCAAGAACGACACGAAGAGCGCGTACTATCTCGACGGTCCATACAGTGAAAAATGGAAGAAGGAACTGTATTTCGCTTCAACGCATATCAAAAAGAATTACGTTTCCTTCTATCTCATGCCGGTTTACATGTATCCCGACCTGTTAAATAGTATCTCTCCCGAACTCAAGAAGCACATGCAGGGCAAGTCCTGCTTCAACTTCAAAAAGGTCGAGAGGGAACTGTTCGAGGAGTTAAGTCAACTCACGAAGCGGGGGTTCGAAAGAATGATGAAAGAGGAGTATTCCTAATTCACGCTCATAAAGCCGAACAATTTCCAAAGCCCGCGCATCAATTTGTGACCGCCGTCGGGATTCAAATACTGGTTGGGGCACGAGCCGGGGATGACGGCGATGCCGTTGGCTTTGCACACATCCACTGCGGATTGGGAGACGCTGGTCATGCTTTGAACCAAGCCGGGCTTGGTGCCCATCATGCAGTGCATCCAGACGTGCTTAATTCCCAAATCCACGCATTGATTCACAACCTGGTCGGTCACTTTGGGGCTGGTGAGAATGAAGACAGCGTCCGGCTTGGACGGAATCGATTTCAGGTCGGGGTAACAGGCGTCGCCCTGGAAGGAGGCGATGCGCGGGTTGACCGCGAAGACTTCGTAACCCGCATCCTTGAATCTTTGATAGGCCATATTACAGCCCGTTTCGCGTTTGTCCGAAACACCCACAACGGCGATCCGTTTTTGGGCGAGAAAATCTTGAACCATTCCATCGAGCTTCGACATTCGTATTCTCCTTTATCCATGCGCAGCAGACGATATAGAACGTCTTCTGCGCGCCTAGTTCGTTTTCTTTAAAAATTATAGGCTTTACGACCCTCCCGCCAAAGTGACAAAGGTCACCAGGATGGGCGGATTCTCTTACGAAATTTTTACGCAAGCCGGATATAACAAGGTAACAACTTCGTCCTCCAGGAGGCAGACATGACGGATACCGCCCCCCAGCAATTCAACTTCAAGGCAGAGACCAGGCAGCTGCTGCATATCCTCATCCATTCGCTGTATAAGGACCGCGAGGTCTTTTTGCGCGAACTGATCTCGAACGCCTCGGATGCGATCAACCGCCTGCGATTCGAGATGCTGACGACACAGGATGTGGTCGATCCCAAAGCGGAACTAAAGATCCATATCAAAGCCGACAAAGACAATCGCACGCTCACGATCACGGATACGGGAATCGGCATGACGCGCGAGGAGATCATCGACCATCTCGGCACGATTGCCCAATCCAGCGCGCGGAGGTTTCTGGAAACGGCAAAGGAAAAAAGCCTCGATGCTTCCGGGATGATCGGTCAGTTCGGCGTGGGATTTTATTCGGTATTCATGGTCGCGGAGTGGGTACGGGTCACGTCGCGTTCCTTCCACCCGGATGCACCGGCGGTGAGTTGGTATGCAACCGGAGATGACTCATATGAAGTGGGTCCGGCTGAAATGACCGAACGAGGAACGCAGGTCGAGATCAAACTCAAAGAGGACGCGGCGGAATTTGCCGAGGAATATCGCGTCAAGAACATCATCCACAAACATTCCGATTACATCGGCTTTCCCATTTATGTTGGGAGCGAGGAAAAGCCGGTAAACAAACAGACGTCGCTGTGGCGCACGGCTCGCAATGAAATCAAGGAGGAGGAATACAAGGATTTCTACCGTCAGACGACGCTGGATTTCGAAGACCCGCTCCTGCACATCCACATGGTCACGGATGCGCCGGTGCAGTTGTATGCGTTGTTATATATTCCTGCCAAAGCCGAGCGGAATATGTTCTCGCTTCGCAAGGATGACGGCTTGAAGTTGTACTCGCGCAACATCCTGATCGACGAGTACAACAAGGATTTATTGCCCGAGTATCTGCGCTTCGTTCAAGGCGTGGTGGATTCGGAGGATTTGCCGCTGAATGTGTCTCGCGAGACCGTGCAATCGAGCGGCTTGATACCGAAACTGAAAAAGGTGTTGACCAATCAGGTCATCAAGGAGTTGGAGTCACTGGCAAAGAAGGACGCTGAGAAATATAACAACTTCTGGAATGAGTTCGGCGTTTATCTCAAACAGGGCATCGCCGCCAGCCCGGCGGATGCCGAGACGATCACGCCTCTTTTGCGGTTCAAGACAAATCTCCAGCCCGAAGCCTGGTCCTCGCTGGAAGAATACGCTTCGCGCATGAAGGATGGGCAGAAGGTCATTTACTACATTGTGGGCGAAGACCCCAAATCCGTACTGCAGAGCCCGCACCTGGATGCGTTCCAAGCGAACAAGACGGAAGTCCTGCTTCTGACCGAGCCAATGGATTCGTTCATGTTGATGGGTCTGCGCAAGTTCAAGGACTTTGAGTTGAAAAACGTCGCCGGGGCGGAAGTTGATGGGGCTGACCAGCCCAGGGCGGAGTCTGAGGCGGAGAAAATCCCGGAAGGCGAGTTCAATTCGCTCATCGAGAAGTTCAAGCAGGTATTGGGCGAGCGGGTCACAGACGTGCGCGCGAGCAAGCGGCTAGTTCAATCCGTGGCGCGGCTGGTGGATGCGGATGCCAGTTCAAATCCCGACCTGCAGCGGGTGTATAAATATCTCGGTAAAGAGTACGAGATTCCGAAAAAGGTATTGGAGTTGAATCCTTCGCACGAGATTTTGAAGAACCTGCTCAAACTTGAAGCAGGCTCGAACTTGCAAACCATCGTGATCGAGCAGATCTTCGACAGCGCGTTGCTGGTGGAAGGTCTGCATCCCGACCCGTCGAGCATGGCGCCGCGCGTGCAGCAGATCATCGAGGCGGCGCTGGCAGGCGGAAAGATTTAACCTTATAGGACACAGAGAGCACGGAGAAAAGTTTTTGGATTTCTCCGTGCTCTCCGTAGTAAAAAGGAGACACATCATGAGCCCAGCGCGTTTGTCGAAGGTCGAAGCAGGGGTGAGGATCGTGATCGAATTCAATGATGCGTTCAATCGCCACGATGTTCCCGGCATGATGGAGTTGATGGCGGAGGACTGCGTCTTCGAGAATACGCATCCCGCGCCGGATGGGACGAGATTTTCCGGCAAAGCCGCCGTGACTCGTTTTTGGGAGGAGTTCTTCCGCGAGTCTCCACAGGCGCACATAGAGATCGAGGAAATCTTCGGCTTGGGGAATCACTGCGTGATGCGCTGGAAATATTCGTGGGGCGACGGTCACGTGCGCGGCGTGGACATCTTCAAGATTCAGGACAAACTGATCAGCGAAAAGCTATCGTACGTCAAGGGGTGAAAAAACAAAATACGGAAGTTTGTCACTTTCGTGATGCGTTTTCGATTCTCTATAATGGATATGCATTGATCTGGCGATGCGGGCGTTTGCCTGCATATGCAATCACTCCAAAAAGGAAATGTCCATGAAAAGAATCCTGATTGTCGCAATTGTCACGTGCATCATTCTGGTTTTGACAGCTTGTAACTCGCCCGCCCCCACGCCCACCGAACCGCCTCCCCCGCCGCCGACGGATACACCCGTCCCGCCCCCACCCACCGCCACACTTGAGCCGACGGCCACGCCCGACCCGCTCCTCTTCCGCGACGATTTCGACGGCAAACTTGCAGAAGGCTGGTCGTGGACGAACAAAGACGACCGGTATTACAGCTTTACGAACAATCCCGGTTGGCTGGAGATGAGCGCCCAACCCGGCTACATCGGCGGAACAGTAAAGAACCTTCTACTTCGCCCTGCACCGGAGGGAAATTACGAACTGGAAACGAAGGTGAACTTCACGCCCGAAGGCAACTTCCAGATCGCTGCGCTTGTGATCTACGAAAGCGGACCGAACTTCGTTCAGTTCGGACGCGCCTTTTGTGGTCCATGTCCTGCCAAAGACGGTTTCTACTTCGACCTCTTTGTTGACGGCAAATTCGGCGGGGAGAATTTCGCCACTCCCATCACCGAGACCGATACCGTTTCACTGAGACTCCGCCGCGAAGGAAGCTCCTACACCGGTTACGCCAGCCTGGACGGAACAAACTGGCAGGTGATCGGCACGCATCAATCGCCGATGACGGCGGGTTTCGTCGGGTTGACCGCCGCGCAGGCGACCGACACCGAACCTGGTCCAGCGCAGTTCGATTATTTTACGATCACGGCCTTGCCATAAGGTCATCAAAGACGATGGGCTGCCATGCGGAATGGCTGTCCATTCTTATCATTAGGAGAAGCATTGAAGCGATTTTCCTTTTCCTGTATCCTGCCTATACTTCTTGCCGCTTGCATGTCAACCTCTACGGAAATGCCGATTCAGGGACTCGAAGCGACTGCAGCCCAGGTCCGCAAGGGCGGTTATAAGAATACAACCTACTTGATCGAAGGTCAATTCGTGCCGCTTGTAGATGGTTTTTTCGAAATCGAATCTGCGCCGGGTTCTGCGACAAGGATCACCACCCGCTATTTTGGAAACGAAGCCTTCGGCGACTTGAACGGCGACGGCATGGAAGATGTCGCCTTTCTCCTCACTCAGTCCTCCGGCGGAAGCGGGACTTTTTTTTATGTGGTCGCCGCTGAACAAACCGAAACGGCGTATTTGGGCACAAACGCTGTCTCCCTGGGTGATCGCATCGCACCGCAAACAACCAGCATCGAAAACGGAATCATCACCGTCAACTATGCAGACCGATACCCCGACGAGCCGTTCACCGTCCAACCATCGTTGGGTGTTTCGAAATATTTAAGGGTCATTGACAATATTCTCATCGAAGTACGAAAACCTTGAGATGAACTAACAAACAAAAAGACCTCCGGATTTCGGAGGTCTTTCACAAATTTACCGTCTAACCATTCTTCCGCTGAAATTCCTTCATAAACTTCGAGAGTTCCTGTGCGCCTTCAACCGTCATCGCGTTATAGACTGAAGCGCGCATCCCGCCCACGGAGCGATGTCCCTTCAAGCCGATCATCCCTTCCTTCTTGGCTTCTTTGGCAAACGAGTCTTCAAGGGCTTCGCTGGGCAGCCGGAAAGTAATGTTCATCAGGGAGCGGGCTTCGGGTTTGACGTGTCCGCGATAGAACCCGCCGCTTTTATCGATGGCTTCGTATACCACGCCCGCTTTTTCGCGGTTGCGTTTTTCGACAGCCGCCAGACCGCCGATCTTCTTCGCCCACTTGAAGACCAGCCCTACCATATAGATTGCGAACGAAGGCGGTGTATTATGGAGCGACCCGCTCTCGGCGAGAATCTTGTAATCGAGCATCACAGGCAGGTTCGCTGGCGTGCGCGCCAGCATATCGTCACGGATGACCACCACCGTCACGCCGGAGGGACCCGCATTCTTCTGCGCGCCCGCGTACATCAACGCATACTTTGAAACATCGATCGGCCGGCTGATGAAATCGGATGAAACGTCGCAGAGCAAAGGCACACCGTCGGGCGGGACCGGCTCATTGAAGAATTCCACGCCGTGAATGGTCTCATTCGATGTGAAATGCAGATACGCAGCTTTTGGGTCGAGGTCGAGTTTTGCAGGCAGGCTGTTGAAGTTTTCCGACTCCATATCCGCGGCGGCGCGGGCTGCGCCGAGTTTTTTCGCTTCCTTCAACGCGATCTTGCTCCACGACCCAGTCACGATGTAATCGGCCGACGCGCCAGACGCGCGCAGGTTCATCGGCGCCATCGCAAATTGCAGGGTCGCGCCTCCCTGCAGAAACATCACCTTGTAATTCGACGGGATGCCCAGCAGTTCCCGCAGGTCCGCTTCCGCAGTTTGGATGACCGCTTCGAATTCCTTCGAGCGGTGGCTGATCTCCATTACAGACATTCCCGTACCGTTGAAATTGAGCAACTCCGCCTGCGCCTCCTGCAGAACCTCCAAAGGAAGCGCACCCGGACCCGGATTGAAATTATGGACTCGTTTTAGCTCGGACATTGATTCAAACTCCTGTTATTGAATGAATTGAACAAAAAGCGCCTCACCCAAAGGCTTGGGCCTGATTCTCCTTCGAAAGGCAGTTGTCTAAACCGATCCATTTTCTTGGAAATCAGACAACGCCATCCAAATCATTATAAATTTTGTCAGACAAATCTACAAGAACAATAAGCACTACTCCCGCCTGATTAATATCGTTGACAAAGAAAATTCCCATTGTTAGAATGACCGATGTGTTGCGCATGAATTCACAAACAGGAACTTCGCCGCTTCGGCGGTTCGGTTCCTGTTATTAATTTCAAGCCTTTGCATCAGGAGACAACCAATGAAAATCATTATCTGCGACAAAACGGAAAAGGAATACATCGAACAGATGCGCGCCGCCGGGTTGACCGTGGATGTCCGCGACGACATCACACCCGAACAACTCATGGTCGAATTGCCAAATTACGACGGCATGGTCGTCCGCTCGCGCACCAAGGTCCGCAAAGACCTGATCGATGCCTGCCCCAATCTCAAGGTTATCGTCCGCGGCGGCGCCGGACTTGATACCATCGACCACGAATATGCCAAGCAAAAAGGCATTGTGGTAATGAACACCCCGCTCGCCAACTCCAAATCCGTTGCAGAACTCGCCATCGGATATATGTTAATGCTGGCGCGCTCGCTCTTTACCGCATCCGCCACCATGAAAGCCGAAAAATGGGAAAAGAAAACCTTCAACGGAGATGAGATCGGCGGCAAGACTCTCGGTCTGATCGGCATCGGCAACATCGGCAGGGAGGTTGCCAAGCGCGCCATCGCCATGGAAATGAGTGTGGTGGCTTACGACCCTTATGTCAAGGAAACAGATAAGGGCATCAAACTCGTCTCGCTCGACGAATTGCTCGCTCAAGCTGACTACATCAGCCTACACCTGCCCAAGACCAAAGAATCCGCCAACATGATCAGCAAGGAACAATTTGCCAAGATGAAGAACGGGGTCCGCATCGTCAACTGCGCGCGCGGCGGAATTGTCAACGAAGAGGCGCTCCACGAAGCGCTGACCAGCGGTAAGGTCGCCGGAGCCGCGCTGGACGTCTTCAACGAAGAGCCCCCCACCGACTGGAAGCTCGCCAAACTCGACAACGTCATCGCATCCCCGCATATTGGCGCAGCGACAAAGGAAGCCCAGGCTCGCGTCGGCGCGGAAGTGGCTGAGAAGTTGATCGCCTTCTCGAAGAACGGAAGATAATAAATTCTGGTGGTCGAGTAAGTCGAGGCAATAGCCGAAACTGTATCGAGACCACCAATTTCAAATTTACTTTTAGTTTGTGGTCTCGATACGCCCCGCAAAGAACAACGGGGCTACTCGACCACCAAGCATACGAGGAAACCTTATTATGAAAATCATCAGCGATATTGGTATTCAAATCCCCACCGTGTATTTGCCCAAACCCGGCACCGTCCTGCAAAAATGGGCGGTGATCGCCTGCGACCAGTTCACCTCCGAGCCGGAGTATTGGAATGACGTCGAGAAGATCGTCGGTGATGCGCCATCGACCTTGCGCCTGACCTTCCCTGAAGTGTATCTCGAAGGCGAAGGCGGCGATGAACGCATCAAAAATATTCAAGCGGCGATGAAGAAATACATGGATGAAGGCATCCTCCAGCCGCATGATGGATTTGTGTATGTGGAGCGCAAGACCCTGCGCGGCAAGACCCGCAAGGGACTGATGCTTTGCCTCGACCTCGAACGCTATGATTACAACAAAGGCTCCTCCAGCCTTATCCGCGCCACCGAAGGGACGATCATTGACCGCCTCCCGCCGCGCATTAAGATCCGCGAAGGCGCGATGCTCGAATTCCCGCACATCCTTGTGTTAATCGACGATCCGAACAAAACCGTCATCGAACCGTTGACCGAGGCAAAGTCCAAGTTCCAGAAGTTGTATGATTTTGATCTAATGCTTGGCAGCGGTCACCTCGCCGGGTATGCAGTGAACGCGGATTTTGAAAATAAAATCGTCGAAGCCCTGCGCGGACTTGCCAAACCCGAAACCTTCGCCTCAAAATATGATCTTGACTCGAATCAGCCCATTTTGCTTTTTGCCATGGGCGACGGCAATCACTCACTCGCCACTGCCAAAGCCATTTGGGAAAAGATCAAGGGTGAAGTCAGCATGGATCACCCCGCTCGTTATGCCCTGGTTGAAATTGAAAACGTCCACGATGAGGCGTTGGAATTTGAGCCAATTCACCGCGTGTTGTTCGGTTTGAAGAAAGATGTCTTTGCCGAGATGCAGTCCTTCTTCGGCGCGAATTACAAGTACACTGCCGTTGCCAATGGCGCGGAGATGACTCAACGTGTGGATGCTGCCTCTGGCGGAAATCAACTCATCGGCGTGGTCGGAGGCGGACAGCAGTTCGGCGTGATCGAGATAGCCAATCCGTCCACCAATCTGGCGGTTGGAACGCTGCAAGCCTTCCTCGACCCATTCGTGAAGAACGGCGGCGCGGAAAAGATAGATTACGTCCACGGCGAAGATGTGGTCGAACGCTTGTCGCTGCAAAGCGGGAATGTCGGCTTTTATCTGGCGGGCATGCACAAGAACGAATTGTTCAAAACCGTCATCCTCGACGGCGCCCTGCCACGCAAGACGTTCTCGATGGGTGAAGCGAAGGAAAAACGCTTCTATATGGAAGCAAGGAAGATAACAGAATGAAAAGAGATGGAGCTCAGGCTCCATCTCTTTCTTCTCACAAGGATAATTTATTTCTCAGCCATGTCTTTCGATCCACGGTCGACTCTTCATTCAATCCATGTCCGGCTTTATAAATCTTCTTCTCCTTCGGTTCCTTAGCCGCTGAGAAGAATTCGTCCGCACGGTCGAGCGGAACATGGAAGTCATCGTTACCGAATTGAAATAAGATCGGAGAAGGTGCAAGGTCCGCGATATGGTTGATCGGATCGATGAGAGACATCTCAGTAAGAAAAACTTCCCGAGCCGCCCCCTCCAATTTCGGCATATACAGATACCAGTCCGGGAAGCGAGGCGTGGCTGCCATGATGACGTAATGGCTGGGGCGTTTGTCCAAACTCCCGGCGAGAATCCCGTACATGCCGCCAAAATCATGACCGACAAGGGCGAAGCGCGAAGGGTCGGCGTTTGGCTGTGAGGTCAGAAAATCCATGAAGCGCCGTTCGTTGATGATTTCCTCCATCGAGTTTTGCATGTCGTCGGATTGCGTCCGTTTCAGGAAGAAATCCGGGTCGGACCAAAGCGTTTCAACGGTCAGGCAGATCGCGCCAGCCTTTGCCATTTCGATGGCTTCTTCAACGAACTGGCTGCGGTTGGAATCTGGCGCTTCCGGTTCGTACCAATGGAGGAAGAGGATCAACGGATGCGGGCCGCCTTTTTCAGGCACGAATAATCCCGCCATGCGGCGATAACCAAACGGGGATTGAAAGACAAGCAGGTTTTTGGAATAGCCGTTTTCAGCCTTTTCGCCGAGCAGGCGTACATCGGACGGCTTCAGTCTGGGGTAATCCTTCATCCGGGGCAGCATGATCTCTCCTTCGTTCGGTTTGAAGCATTATAGGCTCAAAGCCCGCCGGGGATGCCCTCCTGCAGGAGGGAGTTATTTTCCCCCTGTTAGCCCAAAGTAGAAATGTCACCCATTGTCCAAGATAGAAATGTCCCCGCCCCGCGGGGCGGGGACATTGGCGCGATTTTTGAAAGGAAATCCCTTGCGCCACGGGTGGTCGGGAGCAGGTTTGAAAGGGATGCGAGCTTTGATCTCAGCGTCCACATCTTTTGCCGTCACGACTTTGGACTGCCTGGTCTGTTGATGGTAGATTTCATAAGGCAGGGGTTTCCCCTTGTACAAAATAGTGATCTGTTGCTGAGCGTTAACACACACCGTGACAGAAGCGTTACGCAATGCGTAGGCAGGGCGGTCGGTCTGGATCTGATACACAACTTTTTCAAACTGCACAGTCAGGTTCTTTGAAATCGTGCGGACCTCCTGCCAGGTCAGAATGGCAGCCAGGTCATCTTTTGGAGTTAAGGCGCGATGGGCATTGACGGAACTACGCGGTTCCACCGCAAAGCGTTGATTGAAATCCGAGATAAACTCAGACAGGTAAGCATTGCCAGCCGTCATGTTTGAAATACCGCGCAAACGCAACTCTTTCACCAAGCGGTCTTGCAGGGTTTGAATAACCCGTTCCACGCGTCCCTTGGCTTGCGGTGTATTGGCGCAAATGACCTGGATGCCCAGATCCTGCATGGCACGTCCAAACTGCGTCAGAGCCTCTCCCTGCCCAACGGAAGCTTGATTGACCCGAAAAATGCCGTGTTTGTCGTTGTAGAAGGCGACGGGCTTGCCATGCTGCCTGAAATAGCCCTCGGCGGCTTCGCTGTAACTGAAAAAACTCTCGTTCACGGCAAAATGCAATTGTTGCAGTTTCCCGCTCGCGTCATCGATAAACACCAACAAGACACAGGCTTCTGCTCGCCCTTCGAACCAAGCATGTGGCGAGCCATCGATTTGCACCAGTTCACCCACACAGGCGCGCCGTTCTCGCAGTTGGTGGACCACAGCTTTCTTCGCTCGGCGGGCTTTCCACAAACCCTCTGCGATCATGAGCTGACGCACGCTTTCCACCGAGATCTTGAGCTTCTCCTTCTCCACCAACTTCTCCCATGCCAAGGTTGGTCCGAACCCCTTGTACTTCCCTGTCAACAAATCCAGTGTTTTTCTCAACACTTTTTCATCCAGACGATTGTTCCCCCTTCGCCCGCGATGTTTGCAGACCAGTCCTTTGGTTCCTTCACGACGATATGACTTCAACAAGCGTTTGATCTGACGCACACTCACGCCTAGTATG
Source organism: Anaerolineales bacterium (assembly GCA_015075725.1). NCBI lineage: Bacteria > Bacillati > Chloroflexota > Anaerolineae > Anaerolineales > Anaerolineales bacterium. Next base: position 384,925 of record JABTTV010000001.1, read on the forward strand.
GTACTGGCTTCTTTCTGGCTCAGGCGTTTCTCCTGCAACTTTTGCATCACTTCCAAACGGCTGATTTCCTTGCTGCTCATCTGCAATATCTCCATTTCGCGTCCTCCAGAAAGGGGACATTTTAACTTTGGCGAAAAGGGACATTTCTACTTTGGACTAACAGAGTTATTTTCCCCCTTGACACGGCAGAATATTTGTTCTAAAATCCATGTCGTAAATAGAACATTTGTTCAGTCACTTTCGACAAGGAGGTCGAAATGAGCAACTACCGACGTAATCCGCTTGGAGATGGTTTGAGGCGACTTTGGAATGGCATCGTCTATAACCGGCAGTTCAACCGCGGCGCGGCGTGGGGCGCGATGATCATCGGCGCCCTGCTGGCATTCGAGATTTTCAATTTCAGCACAACCCAGTATGCCCTCCACGACATGCTCGGCGATCTGACCTTCGCTGGCATGAAGTGGTCCACCATTCTCGCCATCGCGTTCTGCGGGATCGACTTCGCGGGGATTGCCCGCATCTTCACGCCCGAACAGGGACGGGATGAGCCCGCCGAGGTCTGGTACCTCTTCGGCGCGTGGTTTCTTGCCGCCGGTTTTAACGCCACCCTCACCTGGTGGGGCGTTTCCGTGGCAATTGCCAGCAACGGCAACATTCAGGGAACCGCAGCGATGAGCTCGGAAACTCTCACCAAAGCCGTGCCCATCTTCGTCGCTTTCATGGTCTGGCTGGTGCGGCTTCTAATCATCGGCACGTTCTCGCTGGCAGGCGACCGTCTCTTCACGACTGCAAATGCAAACGAGTATCGAAGCACATACAACAACCCGCCGAGACCCCAACCGCAACCGCGGCCGGTTTATCAGAATCAGGCTCCGCGCCCCAATCAATACAATCAACCCGTCAACCAGCCTGTCCTGCGTCCTGCTTCGCAGATCAACCGCCCAGTCAATCCGGTTCCATCGCAGAGCAATTTCCGCCCGGCGCCAAAGCCCATTTCGTCACAGCAGACTTCCTTCATCCCGCCCGAACCGACCTATCATCCCGTTTCATTTGAAGCAAGGAACTCTGAAGGCAACGACCGGCGTTACGATGCCTGAATAAAATCCGCAGGGCGTTCCCTGCAATCAAACAATCGAATATAAACTTTTCGAGCCGGGTCCTTTTGACCCAGAAAAGAGCCACAGACATGCCCCGCGCTCGTTCCACAAAAATGCACCGGGAAACAGCTGTCATCCCTCAAGAAATCGGGAGCGGCTGTTTTTCTGGCTTTACGATCATTCCACTTGTCGTCGTCTTCACCAGTTTCCTTCTCGCCTCCATGGTTTTACAGACCAACCTAAATCAAATGGGAACGATGCCTGATTCCATCCCTTCAAACCTTTCCCCGATATTCCGGCAGGAAGTTCTCCATTGGTCCGATTCCATCGCCAGATGGGCATCCGCCTCGAACCTGGACCCGAACCTGGTCGCCACCATCATGCAGATCGAATCCTGTGGAGATCCACGCGCCACATCCAGCGCAGGCGCAATGGGACTTTTCCAGGTTATGCCTTTTCATTTCCATGCCAATGAGAATCCCTACGACCCCGAGACCAATGCCCTGCGCGGACTCAGCTACCTCGCCCGCTCCCTCGCCGCAGCGAACGGAGACGCCCGCCTCGCCATGGCAGGCTACAACGGCGGGATCGGCGTCATCCCACGCGCCGAATCGACCTGGTCGGCTCAAACGAAGCGGTATGTGCAATACGGCCTGCCCATCTATATTGATGCGATCAGTGGGGTCAATCCCAGCAATGCTCTGAACGAATGGTACTCAAGGTACGGAGCCAGCCTCTGCCATCAAGCCGCTCAACGCCTTGGCCTGCCTTAGGCGTCCCGCCTACTTCAACACATTCAACCAAATCACGAACGTCGTCCCATCCCCTTCCTTCGATTCCACCTTGATCTGCCCGCCGTGCTGTTCCACGATCCATTTCGTGATGGATAACCCCAAACCAAATCCGCCCGCCTTGGACCGCGTGCGTGATTTCTCAGCGCGATAGAATCGGTCGAAGATGTAGGGTAAATCCTCGGCAGGGATTCCCGGTCCCGTGTCCCGGACAATGAGCCGCGCCTGTTCGCCAATTCGCGAAAGACTCAGGAATATTTCGCCGCCGTGCGGTGTGTATTGAATCGCATTCGCCACCAGGTTCAGAATGACCTGTTTCAACCGGTCGCGGTCGCCGTTGACAACGGCCTCGTCGATTTGATTGAGGTGCAGTCTCACTTTATTTCCAGCCAGCACGCGCGTTTCAGTGAATACTTCAGTCAGTAAAAGGTCGAGTTCGACTCTTGAAAAATTCAGCGGCAACTTGCCAGATTCCGCCTGAGCCAGCATGAGCAGGCCGCTGACCAGCCGATTCAACCTGCCCGCCTCCTGGTCGATGCTATTTAGAAGGTCTTCGTCAGCTTCCTTCAATTTGCGCATCAGGTCTACATTGCCCTTGATGACCGTCAGAGGCGTGCGCAACTCATGGCTTACATCCGCAAGGAAGCGCTGCTGGGACGTGAACAATGATTCCAGGCGTTCCAAAGTTTGGTTGACCGAAATGACCATGTCTGCAACATCATCCCGTATTCCGCCGTGCATCGGTATGCGGCGCGACAGGTCGTCTGCGCGGTTGATCTGATCCACCGTGTCAGCAATGGTCTGCAGCGGAGCAAGCGCGCGGCCAAGCACCACCCAAGAACCCCACATCACCAATGCAACAGCGACCACGGCTATCAGGATCATGATCGAAAGCAGGTTCGAACGGGTGGCATCCACCACCGCCAGGCTCGCGCCGACCTGCAAGGTGCCGATGATGCGGTTCCTCAATTTGAGGGGGACGGTCAACACACGCAGATGCACCCCATCGAGGTAGGAATCTTCATACATCGTTTTCCCCAATTGCAATCCCACGGGGTCGAGCGGCTTGTTCAACGCACCGATGCTCGGAGAAGTGGAGATCAATTCCCCATCCGTGTTCCAGACCTGCACATAGGCATTCGCAGTCATATCCAACTGCGGCAGGCTGACCATATTCAACCCGCCCGTCGAATCGACAGTCGTCGCCCGCGCGATCTCGCGCGCCACGCCCGCCAGCATCGTATCCACCTGGTTAAGAAGGATGACATTGACCAGAATGTATACCGCCGCCCCGAAGACGAGTAGGATTCCGCCCATGAAGATGGAATAAAGCAGGGTAAGGCGGAGGCGCAAGGACATTAAATACTTTGGGCAAGCTCAATATAAATCTAATTTTGGAGTTGGTCTCTTGACTACGGGTTTTCCCTCAAGACATATCCTACGCCGCGGACGGTATGAATCAGTCGAGGCTCATTTTCCGCCTCAAGCTTCTGCCGCAAATAACGGATATACACTTCCAACACATTGCTCTCGCCGCCGAAATCATAACCCCATACGCGGTCGAAGATCACTTCACGGGTCAACACCTGCTTGGGATGGCGCAGAAAAAGTTCCAACAGTTCATACTCTTTTGCGGTCAATGCTACAGTGCGGTTGCCGCGTGTTGCCTGACGGGAGCCGGTATCCAGTGAAAGGTCGGCAAATTTCAGAACCGGAATCCGCTCCGGTTGCGTCCGGCGCAGAAGCGCGCGCACACGAGCCAGCAACTCATCCAGATTGAACGGCTTGACCATGTAATCGTCCGCACCGGCATCCAAACCCTGAATGCGGTCCTGAACGGTATCCTTCGCCGTCAGCATCAATATCGGGATCGAGCCGCCCTGCCGCAACCGGTGACAAACCTCCAAGCCATCCATGCCGGGCAGCATCCAGTCCAAAATCACGAGGTCGGGGGTATGGTCGCGAGCCGCGATCAGACCCATGCGTCCATCCGTGGCGGTATCCACCGTATAACCTTCGTATGCCAGACCCCGCTGCAACATTTTCAAGATCGCCTGGTCGTCTTCGATGATGAGGATTCGCTCGTTCATGGCATTGCTCCTTTGCAAAAATATACCATAAATTCACAGGCTCATCTGTCCTGCAATATACGCACTGCCCGTTGAAGATCATCGGGATAAGCCGCGCGAAAAGTCGAAACTGCGTTCGTAACAGGGTGTGCAAAAGTCAACGACCAGGCATGCAAAGCCGGTCTTGTGATGATTGGGGATTCTGGCGCGCTGTATAGGATATCTCCCAGAAGCGGATGGCCCATCGCGTACGCATGGACGCGAATCTGATGCGTTCTACCCGTAACGGGCGACGCCTCCACCAACGCCGAATCCTGCCAGCGTTCCAGAATCCTGAACCTCGTCTCGGCTTTGACTCCGTTCCGGCCATCCACCACGGTACGATGTTTGTGCCCCACATTGACCCGCAGCGGAAATTTGGTCACCTTCTCATCCCACTTTGGGACTCCGTTCACGATGGCATGATAAATCTTTTCCACCTCATGTTTCTCGAATTGGATGTTCAACGAACGATGCGCTTCCGCCGTCAGGGCAAAGACGATAATTCCGCTCGTGCCTTTATCCAGGCGATGGACCACCCATATCCTCCCGAACTGCTCTTCCAGGATTTTGGCGAGATAGGGTGTTTCCTGACTCCATCCCTCCGAAAGAACGGACAAATCCGCAGGCTTGTTAATTACCAACAGGGATGAATCACGATGCAGGATTTGCATGTTTTTCATCTGACTCTTTGATGAAGCCCATTCAGTGGGGATTCCATACTTTTGCCTCTGGTCAATTTTACCCTTTCGTAGTTGAATTCCCGCAACTGTAAAATCTCCCGATCTTGCAGGAAAACCAGCGTATTTGATTGCTTGAATATAGAGGAGTCATGAACCTATCAATTCTCCGCCAAGTGAAGCAAAACCTTCACGACTGGCTCGAAAAACGGCGCAAAGCCGAGCTCGAACGGATTCAAGAACGACTCAATCAGGAACAATGGCAAAACTCACTTGCAAACCGGGCACACGAATCCGATCTTGCCGCCGGGTACAACCTCAGTCACTTCAATACAATGCAGTAAAATCCCTTTATGGAAGAACAATCAACCAACAATCCCTTTCTCATAGATTCTCTCAACCATCCCCTTGCCGGTCCCATTCGCAAACTACTCACCCGGGAGGGACGGCGCGAGCTAAACCAGATCATCATCGACGACGAGGAAAACATCCTGCAGGCGCTCGAAGCCGGAATCGAAATCGATTCAGTCTATTATGCCGGTGATGAGACCATTTCAGACGAACTTCGCAAGAAACTCACTGCCGGGGCGACGATCCACGAGGTTGCAAAACGTACCACCAAGAAACTCTTCGAGAACGACAAAATCTCACGCATCTTTGCCATTGCAACCACTCCCAAACCACTTGGGTTGGATGTTTTCAAGTCCATCAAAAAAGACATCGTGGTTCTCGAGGACCTCAGCATCTCGGGCAATATTGGCAATATCACCCGCACGTCGCTTGCGCTGGGCATTGGCGGCATCCTGCTCCTCAACATGGACCCGGTCGACCTGTACGACCGTCGCCTCATCCGCGCGAGCCGGGGCTACCTCTTCTCCCTGCCGATGATCACAGCCTTGACAAAAGATTTTCTCGATTACTGCAATAAGAACAATGAAACCCTGCTTGTCATGGACATGGATGCGGACAGAACCATCGACGATATTTCCACCATAGAGAACCGGCTGTTGATCGCGTTCGGCAGCGAAAAGGAAGGCTGCTCCCCTGAGATCGAAGGTGCTGCCGCTCTCAAGGCGCGCATCCCGATCAACGCCCGCGTCGAGTCGCTCAATGTATCCGCCTCGGCGGGAATTACTTTGTACAGCCGTTCGAAATTCAACTTGAAATAAAGAACCGTCCTCAAAATCGAGGACGGTTTTTGTATGGCTCCTGGCAGAGGACTTGAACCTCTAACCTAGCGGTTAACAGCCGCTCGCTCCGCCGATTGAGCTAGCCAGGAACGCGAGCGATATTATATGTAGGTGGAGTTGGAATGTCAAGCAGTTTTCACATCATTATCAATAACGCACCGAACTTAGATTATCCAGCTTATCCGTCGTGTGCGTGGCGATGATCTCGCGGATGGTGCCGGTCAGCCCGCGCACGACGAGGGTGTCGGTGGTGATCCGGTCGCCGAGATAGCGCACGCCTTTGAGCAATTCGCCGTCGGTGATGCCGGTGGCGGCGAAGAAGACATCTTCTGAAGAGACCAGGTCGTTCATCGTCAATACTTTATCGAAATCGTATCCGGCTTCGCGTCCGCGATTCAACTCGGCTTCGTCGCGCGCATAAAGTTTCCCTTGAATCTCACCGCCCATGGCGCGCAACGCGCACGCCGCGATGACTCCTTCAGGGGTGCCGCCAATGCCGAGCAATACATCAACGCCTGCATCGGGCCAGGCGGTCATTAATGCCGCCGCCACGTCGCCATCGGGGATTTGGCGGATGCGCGCGCCGGCCTTGCGGATTTCGGCGATCATCTCCGCATGGCGCGGACGGTCGAGGATGATCGTTGTCAGATCTTCAATGGCTCTGCCTTTCGCCTTTGCGATCGCCTGCAAATTCTCAGTAATCGATTTTTCGATGTTGATCCTGCCCTTGCCTTCCGGTCCCACCGCGATCTTGTCCATGTAAACAAAAGGTCCCGGGTCGAACATCGTCCCGCGCGGAGCCAATGCCACTGTGGCAAGCGAGTTGGAACGACCAAAGGCTAAAGGGCGAGTCCCGTCAATGGGGTCCACCGCAACATCCACGTCCGGTTTGGAGCCGTTGCCGACTTTCTCCCCGTTATACAACATCGGAGCCTGATCCTTTTCGCCTTCCCCAATGACAATGACTCCGCTCATATCCACTGTGCCGAGGATGAGGCGCATCGCATTCACCGCGGCCTGGTCTGCCCCTTCCTTATCTCCCCTCCCCATGAAGCGACCCGCCATCATCGCCGCCGCTTCGGTGACGCGCGCCAGTTCGAGCGCGAGATTCCGTGTGGGTGTTGCGCCGAGAACTTCCATGAGATCCTCCTAATTAAGAATGAACCAGGTGAGAAAATAAAATCCGATGGGCGCCCCCCAGATCCACGAATCGATGCGGTCGAAGAAACCGCCGTGACCCGGGATGATATCGCTCGAGTCCTTGATGCCGGACTGGCGTTTGATCATACTTTCGCCGAGGTCGCCCAGGGTGGGCAGCGCCCCGAGCAGCAAACCGAGGATCGCGCCCTGCCAGATCGTAATATCGCTTTGCAAATTTCCGAAGGTTTTGAATACCCAGACGTACAATGCGCCGGTGTGCGCGCCGGTGAAAACACTGGCCGCGTAGCCCTCCCAACTTTTTTTGGGGCTGAGGCGCGGCGCCAATTTATGTTTGCCATACGCGCGCCCGATGGAATATGCGCCCGAGTCTCCCGCCCAAACACAGAACATCACGAGCATGAACCACCAGCCGCCTTCGGGAAGGTTGCGTAAGTCGAGGAGATAGGAGCCGACCCAGCCGACATACACGATCCCGCCGACCGTGACTCCAAAATCAAGCGCGGACTGGTCACGTCCGCGCTCGTATTTGATTAAATGAACCGCCATTGCGATGAGAATGGCGGCGGCAAAAACGGGCTGCGCATAATCCGGGAAGAACATGCGGGCAAAGGTTACCACGGCCACCCCGCCTGTAGTTACAACCATGTTTGGCTCGAATTTCACCGCGCGGAAAAGATGCACATATTCCCATGCTGCGCCAATTAGAAACGTCCCCATGAGGAGGTAATAAAAGATGCCGCCAATGACAATGGCAGGAACGCCGAGCAAAGCCAGCCCAAGCGCCGTGAACAATCGTCTACGCATTGGATTCCTGGAGTTCCCCCGAAGATACCTTTCCATAACGCCGGTCGCGGTGGGCAAAATCCTCCAGCGCGCGGCGATATTCTTCTTTATCGAAGTCGGGCCAGAAGGTCGGCGTGATATACCATTCGGAATACGCCGCCTGCCAGATCAGGAAGTTGCTGACGCGCAATTCGCCCGATGTGCGGATGATCAAATCCGGGTCGGGGACGCCGGCCGTAAAAAGATATTGGTTCACGAGTTCGTCCGTCACCGCATCGGCGGGAATCCCGTCCTTGATGATTCGCTGGATTGCGTAGACGATCTCGTCCCGTCCGCCGTAGTTGAACGCTACGTTGAGGACAAGCTTGTTATTATTTTTCGTCAACTCGATGGCATCCAAAACCTTTTTTTGAATTTTGGGATCGAGCCGCTCGAGACGGCCGATATGGCGAAGCTGCACACCCTGGGAATTCAACTCGCCCAGTTCGCGGTCGATGACATCCTGCAGGATGAACATCAGTCCCTGCACCTCTTCAGGCGGGCGTCCCCAATTTTCCGTTGAAAAAGCGTAGATCGTAAGATACTTCACGCCGAATTCCACCGTGGCGCGGATGACGCGGCGCAGGTTTTCCGTCCCGGCTTTGTGACCGGCAAGCCGCGGAAGTCCGCGTTGAAGCGCCCAACGTCCGTTGCCGTCCATGATCATGGCAACGTGCCGGGGAATCTTTTCAGGCGGAATATTTAAAGGTGTGTCTGCCATAGGGTTGACCGACCGTTCGCGGTTGTCCGTGAAGCGGTTCAGACTTCCATGATTTCTTTTTCTTTATTCTGTCCCAATTTGGCGATCTCTTCGACGTATTTGTCGGTGAGCTTTTGCAGGTCCTCCTCGCCGCGTTTGAGATCGTCTTCGGTGATGAGTTTTTCCTTTTCGTATTCGCGGATGTCGTTGTGCAGGTCGCGGCGCACGTTGCGGATGGCGATGCGCGCTTCTTCGAGCCGGTGGTTCATGTGTTTGACAAGGTCGCGTCGGCGCTCTTCCGTAAGGGGAGGCAGGTTCAGGTGGATGACCTTTCCGTCAGAGTTGGGATTCAATCCGAGGTCCGAAACGCGAATCGCTTTCTCGATATCCTTCAAAGAGCCGCCATCGAAAGGCTTGATCGTCAATGTGCGCGGCTCGGGCACCGAGATGGACGCAAGGTTCTGGAGAGGCGTGGGGGTGCCGTAATATTCCACGGGAAGCTTTTCCACCAATGCCGGGCTGGCGCGCCCGGTGCGGATGCCGTTTAAATCGTCGACAAGGGATTGGATCGCGCCGTGCATTCGGGTTTCGGCGTCTTTCATCAGGCTCTTGATCTCGTCTGTGCTCACGATCTTCCTCCGAAAAAAAATTTACGAACCAAGGATACCCCAAAACATAAAAATAGGCTATGGGATGGGAATTTTTTGATGGTTTATGATGAATTTGGAGAGTCTCTCAAACATAAATACCTCTCCCCTGTCATCCGATGGAGAGAGGCGTCGATTCAGTCAGGGATCAGCCGGTCACCAAAGTCCCGACGGTTTCTCCGTAAAGAGCCCCTGTCAATGCCTTGGAATCCCAAAGATTTAGGACAAGGATGGGCAGGTTGTTCTCCATGCAGAGCGTGATGGCGGTGCCATCCATCACCTCGAGGCGGCGGTTGAGAACATCGATATAACCCAGTTTTTCGAACTTCTTCGCGTCTTGATTTTTCTTCGGGTCGGAGTCATACACACCGTCCACCTTCGTCGCTTTGATCAGCACCTGCGCATCGATCTCGGTGGCGCGCAAGGCGGCAGCGGTGTCCGTCGAGAAAAATGGATTGCCCGTCCCTGCGCCGAAAATGACCACGCGGCCTTTTTCGAGGTGACGGATGGCGCGCCTGCGAATATAAGGCTCGGCAATTGAGCGCATCTCGATAGCGGACATGACGCGCGTATAAACTCCCTGCCGCTCGAGAGCGTCCATCAACGCCATGGCGTTCATAACGGTGGCGAGCATGCCCATGTAATCCGCCGTAGAACGGTCCATGCCGCGTTCGAGTCCCTGTTTGCCGCGCCAGAGATTCCCCGCGCCGATGACGACCGCCACATCCACGCCCATATTGCGGACCTCCTTGATGCGGTTCGCGATCGCCTCCGCCTCGTTGACGTCGATGCCGAAGCCCATCTGCCCGCCGAGCGCTTCGCCGCTTAACTTGAGCAGGATCCTTTTATATTTCAGTTCAGCCATGACTGCCTCCGAATTCTAATGATACCTTATGCATTGGCGCGCCTGAGCTACCCGGCGCGGCTATAAAAAAAGCCAACCCGAAGGCTGGCTTTTCAATCTAATTCTTTAAACTTTCACCGAGTTCCCATCGTTGGAAGCGGCGCACGATGATGTTCTCGCCAATGGCGGCAACGTTTTGCAAAATGAGCTTTTCGATGGTGATCGATTCATCGCGGATGTAAACTTGGCGCAGAAGGCAGACTTCGTCCTTGAATTTTTCGATGCGTCCTTCCACGATCTTCGGCAGGACGTTGTCGGGCTTGCCTTCCTCCCGGGCACGGGCGCGGGCGATCTCGGATTCATGCTCGAGCTCAGCCGCGGGAATTTCATCCGCAGTAATGTATTTGGGCGCGCTCGCTGCGATCTGTAAGGCGATCTCATGTGCGAGGTGGCGGAATTGTTCGTTGCGGGCGACGAAGTCGGTCTCGCAATTGATCTCGACCATCACACCCACGCGTCCGCCGCCGTGGGAATACAACTCCACGGTCCCGTTGGAGGCGTCGCGGTCGGCGCGCTTGGCGGCGGTTGCCATGCCTTTTTCACGAAGCCAATCCACCGCTTTGTCGAAGTCGCCGTCCGCTTCCTGCAACGCTTTGCGGCAGTCCAACATCGGGGCGTTGGTTGCAGCGCGCAATTGCTTGATCATTTCTGTCGTTATTTCCATCGTATCAGTCCTTGGTCTCTTTCGGTCACTTGGCTTCTTCCGGAGAGGCTTCCGCGGTTTCTTCCGGCTTCGGGGTCAACTTGGCAAGCGTAGATTTACCGAGCAGGGCGTCGTCATTCACCTCTTCATCGGTCTCGACGACTTTGCGAGCCGGGCGGGATTTGGAGGCTTTGGAATCGGTTTTCGCTTCGACCTCACCCTCGGGCTGTTCCTCCTTGCGCATGGCTTTGCCCTCGAGAACGGCGTCTGCCATCTTGGAGACCAGCAGTTTGATGGCGCGGATGGCGTCATCGTTGGAGGGGATCACGTAATCGATGTTCTGCGGATTGCAATTCGTATCGACCAGCGCAACGATCGGAATGCCAAGCAGGTTGGCTTCATTGACCGCCGCGTCCTCTCGTCCCACATCGATGATGAAGAGCAGGTTTGGCAGTCGCTTCATGGAGCGGACACCGCTCAGGCGGGTCTGGAGGCGGGTGATCTCACGTTCGATCAACAAACCTTCCTTCTTGGTGAGGCGGTTGATGTCGCCGCCATCGCGCAGTTTTTCGAGCCGCTCGAGTTCCTGGATGCGCTGATGCATGGTGGACCAGTTGGTAAGCATACCGCCCATCCAGCGTTCGGTGACGTAGGGCATTCCGGCCCGGGTCGCTTCTTCGGCAATGGTTTCCTGCGCCTGCCGCTTGGTGCCGACGAAGAGCACGGTCCCGCCGTTGGAGACGGTATCGCGAATGATCCCATAAGCAGTGTTCGCCAGCTTGACGGTCTGCTGAAGGTCGAGGATATGAATGCCGTTGCGTTCCGTGAAGATATACGGCTTCATACGGGGGTCCCACTTGTTGGTGCGGTGCCCGAAATGGACGCCGCTCTCAAGCAGGGCTTTCATGGAAATATTTGCCATGGTTCTCCTAAAGTTCCGTTCTCCGACACGCGGCGCAGGAACGCCCGTGCGGAACGGAGTGAGTTTAGCGGGGATATTGACCCGCTCAGGGACGCTTGTGCCCGTCCCAGGCAGATTGTGCTCTCATCTCTTTGTTTGAGAGCGGCGGGATTATAACACAAGTATTTTGAGGATTAAGGTTTTTCCATCCGCTGTCATTCCAACGTTTCCATGCTGAGAAGCCTCCAGGCGCCCCCGTCATTGATGCAATGGACCCGGTAAAGCCGGTTGTCTTGTATGACGGACATGAGCGACTCGGTAATAAGGAATTTGATGCTGTCCATCTCGAGCACAGAAGACATCCGGCTCGATACGCTGTGCAGATTCCAGTCCAGCCCCGCGCGCGATTCATATGCCTTCGCCCGGGCTTCGACGGTCTGGATCGCTCCAAGCGGAATCTCCGCCAGCGGCGTGCCCATCGACCTGTACATATCCACAGAGGATCGGTACTGGCGCGGCGCAATGACAAAGACGAACAAGGCGGCGAGTAAGGCGAGCCCGGCCATTGCCGGCAGGAATAAACCGCCGAGCATGGTTTGAAGCGCTTCGAAAACGCCAACGAAATAGAGAACAAGACAAAAGAAGAGAGCCCCTGCGCCAAAGATCAGGGAAACGACAAATGCCTTGTTCTCGTATTTGCCGGATGTCTGCTGAATGAAATCCCGTTCATTCCTGAAACGATCCACCTGAATTTGAGAGAACTGCCCTCTGCGGTTTGCTTCGAGATCTGAGGCGTTGAAATATCCGGCTTGGAATAAAGCGGCGTTATGAGTATCCATCGAATCCATAAAGTTAACTCCTTATAAGGTCAGCAATACGATGGCGATCAGCGCGCAAAATACGCCGACCCATTGATTCCGGCTGAGCCGTTCCTTCAGGAAGATCCATGCGAGGATGACCGTTGCGCCGGGAAAGAGGGAACTAAGTACAGAAGCCACATCCAGCCGCCCGGCTTGCCCTGCCAGGATAAAGAAGAAATTGCCGCCAAGATCGAGAATGCCGTTCAAAGAGATGATGGGCAATGAGGAAGGTTCGATCTTCCATGATGAGCGGGTGACCGATAAATATGTGACGATCAGCGCCATACCGCCGGTGCGCGAGAAGACCATATGCCAGACCGCACCGCCATCGCGTGCCGCCTGGTGCATGAGGACAAAGTAAAAGCCAAATCCAATGCCTGCAAGCAGAGGCAGTTTCAAGTCGGAGAGATGCGAGAGGATGTCTTTCACGCCACCTTCGCTTTGTGAGACCATCCATACCGCAAAAAGGGCAAAGCCAAATCCGATCAAAGTGGGGATACCCGGAATGCCTTCAGTGAAGATGCCCACCAGCACCGGTAGGACCGCTGCCAGCAAAGCGGATACAGGCGCGGCGACGCTCATCAACCCCAGGGTCATCGAGTGATATAACAGCATCAAACCGATCGTGCCGAGTGCCCCTGCAAGGAGCGCAAAGATTTGCGCCCGCCGATCCGGGAGCGGTTCGTTCACAAATGCCAATACGAGAAATAAAAAGACAACACCGATCACTTCTGCGTAGAAGACCGAACGGTATGCCCCAACCTTGCGCGCTGCAAGCCCGCCCGTAAAATCACCCGCGCCCCAACTGAGCGCGGATGCAAGACCCAATAGAATCGATAACATAGTGCGCGATTATACCGTGCCAGTACTTTTGTCCAATTGAAGGTCAAGCGCTCCTCATGTAGAATTTTTATATCTTATTGGTATTTTATCGGTAGGAGAGAGTTGACGAGGTCGCCTTCAGAGGGCGACCTCGTCGTTTTAATTCTCTAACACTTCTCTTATTTTCCTCCCCTTGACCAAAACTTAACTCAGGCATAAAGTTAAGCCCGCTTAACTAAAAAGAAGGCTTAACTATGACCTCTACCCTCCAAATAAAACACTCCCTGCGCGAATGGATGGACGTTTTCATGCACCGCTCCATGCGCGGCTGGATGACCTTCGCAAAGTCCACCGGGCTTTCGATGCCGCAGTTCAGCATCCTGATGCAGCTGCATCATCGCGGGCCATGCGGCATGTCTGAGATCAGCGAACGGTTCGACATCACCGCCGCAGCAGCGAGTCAACTCACGGACAAACTCGTACAGGGCGGTTACATCGAACGCGCTGAAGATCCCAATGACCGCCGCGCCAAGTCCATTCAACTGACGCCAAAAGGCAAAGAGTTGGTGGAAGCCGGTATGACCGAGCGTTATCGCTGGATGGATGAACTCGTCTCCAAGCTTTCAGCGGAGGATAAACCCAAAGTGGTTGAGGCGCTCAAAGTCCTGACTGAGGCGGCACGTCAACTCGACGAAACTGCATAAAGTCTCTCCCCCTTCTACAAAATCCCTCCATAATCTTTTGTTACACATATCGTGCCATTTCGATATTAAGGAGCTTTACTTCGTATGATGAAATTAATGAAGTTCGTAAAACCCTATCGATGGATGCTGCTGCTTTCCATCACGTTGATCTTCGCACAGGCAAACCTCGACCTCGCCCTGCCTGATTATCTTTCGCGCATCGTCAACACCGGCATTCAACAAGGCGGCGTGCAAGATTCCCTGCCCGAAGCCATCCGCGCCAGTGAGATGGATAAGGTCGTCATCTTTTTGAGCGCGGAAGATAAAGAGGACATTCTCGCCTCTTACTCGCTCGTCACTGATTCTTCTCCCGATTACGAGTCCTACCTTGAGAAGTATCCCACTCTCGCGGATGAACCCATTTATGTAATGAACGACATCGCGCAGAGTGAAGTGGATCGTCTCAACCCAATCATGGCAAAAGCCCTGCTGACGGTTTCCGGCATCGAGCAAGCCTTGACAGACCCCGCAGCAGCCGCCCAAATGAGCGGAGCCTTCGGCGGCTTCGACCCAAGCCAACTGCCCCCCGGCATGGACGTGTTCGATGTGTTGGCAAAATTACCCGCTGCACAACTTTCACAGATCACCGATTCAGTCGATGAAAAATTCTCCGCGCTGGGCGAACCGATGATCGTGCAGGCGGGTGTGAACGTCGTCCGCAATGAATACGAAGCGCTCGGCATGGATACCGAAAAACTCCAGAGCAATTACATCCTCACCTCTGGTGCGTGGATGCTGGGTTTGACCCTTCTCTCCGGCATTGCGACCATCATCGTTGGCTATCTTTCTGCGAAAATCGCCGCAGGCATGGCGCGTGATATTCGCCGTGATGTTTTTCAGCATGTAGAAAGTTTCTCCAGCACCGAGTTCGACAAGTTCTCGACCGCATCACTCATCACCCGCACCACCAACGACGTGACCCAGATCCAAATGGTCAGCATGATGATGATCCGCATGATGTTCTACGCGCCGCTGATGGGCGTGGGCGGCATCATCAAGGTCATCTCCAATGACTCACCGCTGGCGTGGATCATCGGCGTGGCGGTTCTGATGCTGGTGAGTTTGATCGCCATCGTCTTCTCGCTCTCGCTGCCCAAGTTCAAGATCATCCAATCGCTGACCGACCGCATCAACCTCGTGGCGCGCGAAAACCTGACCGGTATGATGGTCGTCCGCGCCTTTACGATGGAAGGCTTTGAAGAGAAACGCTTCGATGTAGCCAACAAAGATCTGACCGCCGTCAGCCTGTTCATCAACCGCGTGATGGTGGTGATGATGCCGCTGATGATGCTCATCATGAACGTGATGCTGCTGGGCGTGATCTGGTTCGGCGCGAACGAAGTTGCCGCCTCGAACATGCAAGTCGGGGACATGATGGCATTCATGCAGTACGCCATGCAGATCGTGATGGCGTTCCTGATGCTCTCGATGATGTTCATCATGATTCCGCGTGCCTCGGTCTCCGCAGACCGCATCCACGAGGTGTTGAGCACTGTGCCGCACATCCACGACCCGAAGGAAGCCAGGAAATTCGCCGAACCCTTCAAGGGCGAGATCGAATTCCGCAATGTCTCCTTCCGCTACCCGGGCGGTGACATTGACGCGGTGCAAAACATCAGCTTTGTAGCCAAGCCTGGGCAGACCACCGCATTTATCGGGTCGACCGGAGCCGGAAAGTCCACCATCGTCAATCTCATTCCGCGCTTCTACGAAGTTTCAGATGGCTCGATCTTCATCGACGGCATCGACATCCGCGATGTGACCCAGCACGACTTGCGCGAAAAGATCGGCTACGTGCCGCAAAAGTCCGCGCTGTTCTCGGGCACCATTGAAAGCAATATGTTGTACGCTGACAAGAATGCCACAAAAGACATGCTCGACTCGGCAATTGAAATTGCCCAAGCCAAAGAATTCGTGAACGAGAAACCCGAAGGCATGGCAACCGAAATTGCCCAAGGCGGCACCAACGTCTCTGGCGGGCAGAAGCAGCGCCTTTCGATCGCGCGTGCCATCGTCAAGAAGCCGCCGATCTACATCCTCGACGACAGCTTCTCGGCACTCGACTTCAAAACCGACTCGGCTCTGCGCCGCGCTTTCAAAGAAAAATCAAAAGACAGCACGCTGTTGATCGTCACCCAGCGCGTCTCGACCATCAAGAATGCCGAACAGATCATCGTGCTGGATGATGGCAAGATCGTCGGCAAAGGAACGCATAACGAGCTTATGGAAACCTGTGAAACCTATAAAGAAATCGCCTTGTCACAGTTGAACATGGAGGAATTAGCATGATGCAGCGTCCTGGTCAACAACAGCAAGGTCCACGCATGGGCGGTCCGATGGGCGGACACATGATGGGTGGTCCCGTCGCCAAAGCCCGCGACTTCAAAGGCACGATGAAGAAACTCATCGAGTATCTAGGTGCCTATCGCGGTCTGATCATCGTCGTCTTCATCTTCGCCGTCTTCTCCACCGCCGCCAGCATTGCCGGTCCGAAAATTCTCGGCAATGCCACGACGAAACTTTTTGAAGGCGTGATGGCGGAACTGAACGGTACGGGCGAGATCGACTTCGCCTACATCGGACGCATCGCTCTCATAACGTTGGGCTTGTATCTCGTCTCCGCGCTTTTTGCCTATATCCAAGGCTGGATCATGGCAAACGTCTCGACGGATATCGCCTACCGTTTCCGCCGCGACCTCTCCGAGAAAATGAACCGCATGCCACTGCGCTATTTCGACGGCACGACTCACGGCGAAGTGCTCTCGCGCATCACCAACGATGTCGATACGCTCAACCAGACCCTCAGCCAAAGCCTGACCCAGATCATCACCTCGCTGGTGACGGTGGTCGGTGTGCTGATCATGATGCTCTCCATCAGCTGGCAGATGACGCTGGTGGCGCTGGTAGTCATTCCGCTTTCGATGGTGACCGTGATGCTGATCGTGCGACAGTCACAGAAGTTCTTCAAACAGCAGCAGGAATATCTCGGTCACGTCAACGGGCATGTGGAAGAGATGTACGGCGGTCACATCGTGATGAAAGCCTTCAATGGCGAAGCCGAAAGCATCTCCAAGTTCGACCAGTCGAATAACACGCTCTACGACTCGGCGTGGAAGTCTCAATTCCTCTCCGGCTTGATGATGCCGATCATGATGTTCATCGGCAACCTTGGTTATGTGGCAGTTGCCATCCTCGGCGGGTATCTCGCCATCCGCAATGCCATCACCGTCGGCGACATTCAAGCCTTCATTCAATACATGCGCTCGTTCACCCAGCCCATCACACAGCTGGCGAACATCTCGAACGTGCTCCAGCAAACTGCCGCCGCCGCGGAGCGTGTCTTTGAATTCCTCGATGAAAAAGAAGAAGTGGAAGATACCACCTCCCCCATCAAGCTCGACAGCGTGAACGGACATGTGGAATTCAAGGATGTCCACTTCGGCTACGATCTGGCGAAGCCGGTCATCAACAACTTCTCAGCGGAGGCAGAGCCCGGGCACAAGATCGCAATCGTCGGTCCGACCGGAGCCGGAAAGACCACCATGGTCAAACTGCTGATGCGCTTCTATGATATCGACAGCGGCAAAATCATGATCGACGGGCACGACATCCGCGACTTTACGCGCAAAGACCTGCGCAAGATGTTCGGCATGGTGCTGCAAGATACCTGGCTTTATAACGGCACGATTATGGAAAACATCCGCTATGGGCGACCCGACGCAACCGATGATGAAGTGATCGCCGCCGCGCAGATGGCGCATGTGGATCATTTCGTCCACACGTTGCCAGATGGCTACAACATGGTCTTGAACGAAGAGACCTCGAACATCTCACAGGGACAGATGCAGTTGCTGACCATCGCGCGCGCCTTCCTCGCCGACCCGAAGATTCTGATTCTTGATGAAGCGACAAGTTCGGTCGATACCCGCACCGAAGTGCTCATCCAACGCGCGATGACCAACCTGATGAAGAACCGCACCTCATTCGTCATCGCGCACCGTCTCTCCACCATCCGTGATGCGGACTTGATCCTCGTGATGAATCATGGCGACATCGTGGAGCAAGGCACCCACAAGGAATTGCTGGCGAAATATGGTTTCTATTACGAGTTGTATATGAGTCAGTTCAAGAAAATGGAAGACGAAACGATAATTGCATAACGGACGATGGACAATAGACGATGGATGATAGACGTGACCCTAGGGTCAATGATCTGTCGTCCATCGTCTCGCAAGTGGTAAACTCACAACCTATGACCGAAACAACTCAGACACTCCCCGAAGATAAACTCGATTTCAAACGCATCCTGCCCATCCTCGTCATCGTCTTTGTAGACTTGATGGGACTTTCCATCATCATTCCATTGTTGCCGCTCTACGCCGCCCGCTTCGGCGCGGATCCGCTCACGGTCGGTGTTCTGCAAGCCTCTTATCCGCTGATGCAGTTCGTCGGCGCGCCGATCCTTGGTCGTCTTTCTGACCGTTTCGGACGCAAGCCGGTACTCATCGCCAGCCAGATAGGCACCCTAAGCGGATTCATCCTGCTCGGATTTGCGAACACGCTCTTCCTTCTTTTTATCTCGCGCATCATAGATGGTCTCTCCGGCGCGAACATCGCCACCGCCCAAGCCGCCATCGCAGACAGCACCAATGAAAAGACCCGCACACAGGGGCTGGGTCTGATCGGCGCGGCATTCGGCGTGGGCTTCGTGCTCGGGCCTGTTCTCGCTTTCATCGTCCTTGCGGCAACGGGTCAGAACTACCAAGCCGTGGCGTGGACTGCAGCCTTGTTTTCGTTCATCTCCATTATGTTGACCACATTTTGGTTCAAGGAAACCATTCAAAATGCCGCCGACCCTGTCGCTTCGCGCAAGCGCCGTCCGTTCTCGTTTGAGGCGCTTCGCAAAGCCGTCAGCAACCCGGCGATCCTTTTGCTGGTGGTCATCATGTTCTTTTATCAGGTGGCATTTGGCGGGTACGAACAACTCTTCTCTTTATTCACCCTTGTCCGCCTCGGCATGGATGCGCGCGATACATCCGGTCTGTTCATGCTGGCAGGAATAATGATCATTGTGGTGCAGGCTGGGTTGGTGGGACGATGGTCGAAAAAATACGGCGATCGCTGGCTGGCATTGATGGGCATTGGCACACTCGCCATCGGCTTGATCGGAACGGGTCTGACTCCCGCTGTGCCTGTGCCTTGGTATGAAAAAGCCCGCGTACTCGAAAGCATGGCAGGCGAAGGCGAATTCCGCGTATCGATGCAGGATATTAATATCGAACTGCCGGATGAATCGGCGAACGGCTGGCTGGGCATTGGCTGGCTCGTGATGGCGAGTATTCCGGCTGCCATCGGCGGCGGGACGCTTCATCCAGCGATCAACAGTCTGGTCTCAAAAGCATCTGATAAATCAGAGGTGGGCGGCAATTTGGGTCTTTCGGCGGCGGCTTACAGCGCAGCAAATGCGATTGCGCCCTTATTCTATGGCTCGCTCTTCCAATGGCTCGGCGCGCCGATTCCGTTTTTGGCGGGCGGGGTAATTTTGTTGGCGTTGTTTTTATTTGCACCAAGGGTGATCAAGCATTAATTGCAGCCCATGAAGATCCTTGCAGAAATTCACCGATCGGATGGCGTCGATGTTCATGGCAGCACCATCCATCGCACCGCGGTACGCGCTGTCATCATCCGCGGGCATGAATTGCTCATGGTCTATTCATCCAAGGTCGGCGATTATAAATTTCCCGGAGGCGGGGTAAATGCGGGTGAGTCTCATGAACATGCACTTGCTCGCGAGCTGCTGGAGGAATGTGGCGCAACCCTCATTGGCGTGGATGGCGAATTGGGGGCAATCATCGAATACGACCATGCCAAAGAGGCTGACTTCGATGTTTTCAAGATGGCTTCCTCATATTATTTTTGCCAGGTTGGGGATGGGTTTGTCAGGCAGACGCTGGATGAGTATGAACACGATCTCGGCTTCCAAGCGGTCTGGATCGATATAAAAGACGCAATTGATGCCAACAAGTCATTACTTTCTCATAATACCCTCCCTGCATGGTTGAAGCGCGAGATTTTTGTACTGGAATATATCAGACAGACAATCATTTGTGAGAATGACACTCGACCGTGACAATGGTCTACGGTCGACCGTCCGCAGTCAAAATTTCCAGCAATTTCGTCGTATCTTCCACGATCTCATCCGCTCCAAATCGCCTTAGCTCAGCTTCTTCGCCAAAACCGCAAAGCACGCCCAGGGTTTGTGCCCCTGCAGATTTCCCCGCGCGTATGTCGACGGTGGTATCGCCGATCATCAAACAATTTTCAGGCGGTACATTCATCTTTTGAGCCGCCAGAAGGACCGGGTCGGGGTATGGTTTGGTGTATTTGGCGGAAAGCCCGGTAACGATGGCATCGAAATATCTGACGAGATCGAATTTCTCGAGGAAACGCATCGTCCCCATTTCATCGCGCGCACTAACGATGGCCATTGGGTAACGTCCATGGAGTTGTTTGAGCATTTCGTCCACGCCGGGGACGAGAAGGAATTTTCTCGAAGAAAGCCTCCGGTGGCGCGAAAGCCAGTTTATGAAAGCGACCATCTCATCGTCGAGATGAAGCGAATCTGCCAATCCCAGCAGGGCATTGCCGGGGGATTCGATCCACATGACAAAGCGGCGCGCAGCATGGGCCGGGTCCTTGAAGAGGAGCCGGGGAAAGAATTTCGACACTTTTTGAGCGTAAAGGTCATCTGTATTACTGAGTGTCCCGTCCACATCGAAGCACAAGGCTTTTATCTCTGGTACCTTAAGGGGCATGGATTAATTGTACCAAACGGACTATACTTGACATGGGTATAACATGAAAGAAGAACATTCGCGCTCGCTCCTCGAATTACTGGTAAAAGTCAGCCGTGAAGTGGCGACCGCACTGGACTTGCGGACGGTCCTGCAGCGGGTTCTTTACGCCTGCATCCAGTACGTGGGCGGGGAGCGCGGGAGCGTTGTAGTCATGGACGATCTCGGCAAACCTGTGGACGCCACGATCGTGTATGGCAAACATTTCCACGACCATACCACCCAGCAATTACGCGACACCGTGGAACGAGGGCTGGCTGGATGGGTGGTGCAAAACCGCAAAGCCGCTCTTGTGCCCGATACCAGCAAGGACGAACGCTGGCTCCGCCGCGCAGACGATGCCGCGGAGAAAACCGGACCCAAATCGGCGATCTGTGTACCGTTGATGGCGCGCGAACGTTTTGTGGGGGTGCTGACCCTTGTCCACTCTGTGCCCAATACCTTCAATGAGGAACACCTTGAATTGGTCCAAGCCATTTCCGACCAGGCGAGTGTGGCCGTCCTAAATGCGCGTTTGTACACCGAAACCCAGCGCACAGCCCGGATCATGTCTGCGCTGGCGGAGGGGGCGGCAGCGATCAATTCCTCCCTTGAAATGCAGGATGTGCTCCGGCGCATCCTTAACCAGACCATGCAAGCGCTTCAAGTGGAGACCGTGGCACTGGCGTTGATCGACCCGGCGACCCGGGAACTTGTTGTCAAAGCAGCTGCCGGGAGCAACTCCGGCGGCATTCCAGGATTTCGCATCCCCGCAGGGCAGGGATTGACAGGCAAAGTTGTCGCTCAGAAGCATGGGATCATCTTATCCTCCATCAGCCAGGAATCTGGCATCAACGAAACGGACAGGCTGAACGGACTCGAGATGCGTGCGCTTGCGATCGCCCCGATCCAATCCCACGGAAAAGTCATCGGTGTGCTCGAGGCAGTCAATCCTATCGCCGGTTCCTTCGACCCCGATGCTATGGTTGTGATGACCGGCCTGGGGAATATCGCCGGAAGCACCATTGAAAATTCGCAGCTATTCGAGCAATTGCAACACGCCCACAGGCACTACCGCGAACTTTTCGAAGACAGTGTGGACCCCATTTTGATCACCGACTGGGAAGGGCGGATTTTTGAAGTGAACCGCGGCGCCGTTGAGGTGAGCGGGTATTCCTCCGCAGAACTTCATGCCATGAGCATTGAGCAATTGCATGAGGTCAATTGGGCAAAAGCCGGTTTGAACTTCGAAATGCTTAAGAACGGCAATACCTGCGGGTATGAGTCCAGTCTTTTGCGCAAAGACGGCGGCATGGTGTCGATCGAGGTCTATGCGCGGCGCGTGGAATTCAACAATACCGAAGCGATCCAATGGATCATGCGGGATATTACCTCGCGCAAGGATCTCGATGCCCTGCGCGACGACATGATCTCCATGATCTTCCACGACCTGCGCTCCCCGCTGGGAAATATCGTTTCGAGCCTGGAGATGATGAGCGCGCTTCTTCCCCAGGATGAAACGCTGAATTCGATGCTCAACATCGCCAAGAATTCAACCGGGCGGATCCACCGCCTGGTGAACTCCCTGCTGGATATCAACCGCCTCGAAGCCGGTCAGCAGATCGTGGATCAGAACTCCATCGACCCGGTGGCGCTGGTGCGCGAAGCAATCCGGGACGTGGAGCCTTCCGTTGCCGCCCGCCAACAAATCCTGACCAACCGCGCCACAAGCGTCCTGCCATTGGTATGGGTGGACGTGGATATGATCTACCGCGTGTTGATCAACCTGCTTGAAAATGCGATCAAGTTCACGCCTGTGGGCAGACGCATCGATATCGGAGCACAAACCGCCCCGGATGGCATGTTCGTCAATTTCTGGGTGCGCGATAATGGCCCCGGCATTCCGCTTTCCGAGCAGGAACGCATCTTCGAAAAGTTCACCCGTCTGCGTGGAAAAAACAAACCGGGCGGATTGGGCGTCGGCCTGGCATTCTGCCGCCTGGCTGTGAATGGCCACGGCGGAAAAATTTGGATCGAAAGCGAAGTGGATAAAGGTGCAACATTTTGGGTTGCCCTGCCGGTTGCCACCCGCAAAGCCACCGGGACCCTCAAACGCCAGACCGGTCGCCTCACCTTCAAACCGGATAAAGATCAGCCCACCGATGAAACAAAAAAGAATGGTTAATTAACGTAAGAAAACCATAATTCGGACGGAAGATACGCTTGCGTTCGAAACTTAATAAAATATATCGATAACACATTCACGCCTTTCGCCCCGACGCTTGGACGGCCACCGAAAAGCGGCGGAAACAAAGGAAAGGACAACTTCCCGGATATCTTATGCAGGAAATTACAAACAACATCTTCATCGAAGACCAGTTTCCCGGTGTAACCCTGGGTGTGATCGTCACCCCGCGCGGCTTGATCCAGATCGACGCGCCTCCCTCCCCCGAAGACGCCCGCTCATGGCGCGCTTCGCTCATGAACCTTGGCGGGGGCATCGACCGGATTTTGATCAACATGGATGCCCATCCCGACCGCACTCTCGGCGCACGCGCCATGGACTGCACTGTCATCGCGCACGAGAAGACCGCTTTCATCTTTCGCACTCGCCCCAGTACATTCAAGGCGCAGGGAGAGGAGACCGGCGCAGATTGGGAATCCATTCCGGGCTTGGGAAGCGTGCGCTGGGCTCCGCCCGAAATCTCTTTCGTCGACCAGATGACCCTGCATTGGGGCGCGTCGCCCGTTTCATTGGAACATCATCCAGGTCCCTCGAACGGTTCCATTTGGGTGCGCCTGCCCCTGGAGAAAATCATCTTCATAGGCGATACGGTCATGAAAAACCAGCCGCCCTTCCTTGCCGGGTCGAACCTCAAAGCCTGGCTTGAATCGCTAAACCTGCTGCTTGGCTCAGAAAATAAAGGCTATACCTTTATTAGCAGCCGCGGCGGGGTCGTCACCACGAGCGCGGTCAAAGCCCAATATGATTTCCTCAAACACGTCCACGACAAGTTGAACAGGCTGACCTCGAAAAAACCCAACCCCGCCACCGTGGAAAAAATGGTCACCTCATTGCTGACCTGGTACAAAGCGCCCGCCGCGCGGCAGAAGCAATTCGCCCAGCGTTTGCGTTACGGTTTGCTTCACTACAACGCGCGTCAGTATCATACACCCAGCCACAATTTCGAAGATTGATGGACGCGCCTCTTCCCATCCTCGAGCTGACGAGGGGAGAGGTCGTCGAAGCGACGCATCGCGGGTCGATCGCGGTTGTCGCATCCGACGGTTCCCTCCTTCGTTCTTACGGCGACCCTTACAAGGTCGCCTTTTTGCGTTCCTCGGCCAAACCTTTCCAGGTTTTGCCCTTCGTGGAAAACGGTGGCATCGAGCATTATCGTTATACTTCGGCGGAACTCGCGCTTTCCTGCGCCTCGCATGAGACCTCGCAAATGCACCTGGATGCCGTGCATGCCTTGCAGCAAAAAACCGGCATTGTTGAACACCAATTGCAATGTGGTCCGCACCTTCCGGGCGACGCGAATAAATTACGGGAAGTCGTTCAGAAGAATATCGCCCCCACGCCGAATTTCAACAACTGTTCGGGCAAGCACACCACAATGCTGGCGTTTGCAAAGATGCGCGGGGATTCGCTCGAAAATTATCTCGACTTCGACCATCCCATCCAGCGCGATATCCGCAGGACGCTTGTTGAGATGTGCGGAATACCCGATGACGATATTCAATCCGGCATAGACGGTTGTTCCGCTCCCAACTTCGCCCTGCCTCTTTTCCGTGCCGCACATGGTATGGCAAGGTTGTGCGACCCGCAGGATCTCGAATCGAAACGTGCGGTTGCATGCAAAAAGATCACGAGCGCAATGACAACCCATCCTGAAATGGTGAGCAATTTCGGCGAGTTCGATTGCGAACTGATGAAGACCGGTAATGGTAAGATCGTCACCAAACGCGGCGCGGAGGGATATCAGATCATCGGTGTTTTGCCCGGCATCATTCATGAAAGAGGCGTTGGTATTGCCTTCAAGGTCGAAGACGGCGACAAGTCCTCGATGGACGATGCTCTCCACACACATACCCGCGTCCGCCCGCCGGTGGCATTGGAGATTCTCCGCCAGCTCGGTGCGCTGAATAAAAGCCAACTCGAATCGCTTGTAGGTTTTGGTCCTGAAAAAGTCATCAAGAACTACGCCGGTCTCGTCACCGGCAGGATGCATCCCGTTTTCACCCTATAAAATCATGACAGCATGACCATAAAACCGATACTCACCGTCCGCGATCTCTCGATCACCTTCCCCGATAATAACGGCGGTCTGGATGCGCTTGACAAAATCTCGTTTCTCATCCACTCGCGTGAGTTCGTCTGTTTTCTCGGTCCATCCGGCTCGGGCAAGACAACGTTTTTACGCGTATTGGCGGGCATTTTACCGCCCACCTCCGGCTCGGTGAATTTCATGTATCGCCACCAGCCGCGTATTGGCATGGTCTTTCAAAGTTCGAACCTGATGCCGTGGCGGACAGTCATGGAAAACATCATGCTTCCGCTCGAACTGGAGGGAATGGGAAAGGTCAAGGCGCAGAACAGAGCGCGGGAGATGATCAAACTTGTTGGGTTGAAGGGATTCGAAGATTCGCTCCCCCGCGACCTTTCCGGCGGGATGGCGCAGCGGGTGGCAATTGCCCGCGCGCTCATTCATGACCCGGACCTGCTCCTGCTCGACGAGCCTTTTGCTTCGCTGGATGCTCTCACCCGCGAGCGCATGTGGATGGAACTCTCCAATATCTGGGAAGCGAAACAAAAGACAGTGATTATGGTGACGCACTCCATAAACGAATCGCTTTTTCTTGCAGACCGCGTTCTGGTGCTCACGCAACGCCCCGGCAAAATAAAAATGGACGTGGAAGTCGACCTTCCACGCCCAAGAACGGACGATATCCGGTATACCAGTCACTTTGGGAGATTGGCGAAGAAATTAAGAGGGGCAATCGAATAACTTTTACCAGCGGTTTTTCGACTTAAGATTCGAAGGCTTAATACGGAAGGAGTCGAGCCATGAGAAAAACATTTCTGTTATTTCTTATCTTCCTGACCGCCTGCGCCAGCCGGCTCGAGGATGCCTCTTACACCGTCAACCTGACCCCCGCCGATTTCGTGATCGGAATTGACAACCCCTACCTTCCCTACAGCCCCGGCTCGAAGTGGGTCTACGAAGCCATGCTCGAAGACGGAACGGTGGAGCGCAACGAGATCGAAGTCCTGCACGAGATACGGGATGTGAACGGCGTCGCCGCGACCGTCGTGCATGACCTCGTTTATGCGGGCGATCAAATCGTGGAAGAGACCTTCGACTGGTATGCGCAGGACAAGGACGGCAACGTCTGGTACTTGGGTGAGGAAGTGGATAACTACGAAAACGGGGTGCTCGTGGATCATGCCGGGTCCTGGGAATGGGGCAAAGACGGCGCATTGCCGGGCATCATCATGTGGGCAGATCCCTCCGCGCATTTGAATGAGGAGTATTATAAGGAATATTACCCGGGAGAAGCGGAGGATAAGGGACAGGTCTTAAGTGTGAGCGAGTCCGTGAGCGTCCACTTCGGCTCGTTCGAAAACGTAGTCAAGACGTATGATTTCTCCGCACTTGACCCCGACTTGAAAGAAAACAAATTTTACGCCAGCGGCGTGGGGGTTATCAAAGAAGTTGACCTGGCCGTCGGCGAAGAAGTTGTGCTGATCGAGTTCATTCTAGGCGAATAGCAAACCCAGACCTCGGAGGTCTTTATTGTTACACCTTTGGCAAATCCAATAGCAGAACTTCCGCCAGCAATCTCGAGTTGACATTCCGCTCCATCTTCTCCAGCGCGGATTCATGGTCGCTGACCACTTTTCTGGCAGAAGATAAATCCAGCCTGCCAGCCAGGAACTCGATCTCCATGTTTCGGTCCAAATTTATGAGGGGAGTCTCCGCGCCGGTTACGCGCAGTAACACGTCGCGCCAGTAGGAGAGCCAGACGAGGATGGTCTGGCGCATGGAGTCTTTATCCTTGGCGAGTTTATCGGCGTAGTTGAATTTCTCCACGCGGGCGGCAGGCAGAAGGGATTGCAAGTCGTTCAAGCGTTCTTCACGTTTTTCGAGCAGGGATGCGTCATCTACAAGCCTGCGCGCAAAACCGGGGCGGCCGCCGGAGATATGGGCGAGCAAGTGCGCCTGGTCTTTTTGAACCCCGCGTTCGATCAAATCCGCGCTGACGGCTTCGAGGGGTATAGGACGCAGACGCAGAATTTCGCAACGGGAGACGATGGTGGGAAGGAGTCCTTCGGGGTTATCAGCGGTCAACAGCAAAATCGCATGAGCGGGCGCTTCCTCCAGTGTTTTGAGCAGGGCATTGGAAGCGTTGTCGTTGGCTTCGTGAAAGCGGAGGAAGAGAGCCACACGATACTGGGATTGATACGGCTTGAGATTTAAAGTCCTTTGCATTTCGCGGATCTGGTCCACTCGGAGTGTCCCGCCTTCTCTGGCATCGCCGTCGTCATCCACCGACTGGATGATCGCCAAGTCGGGATGTTTCATCTCTTCGATCTGTTTGCAGGTACGACAGGAAAAACAGGGCTCTCCCGGGGCATCAGGTTTCTCGCAATTCAACGCTTGAGCGAATCTTAATGCCAATGTCCGACGACCAATGCCGGGGGGACCAGAGAAAAGATAGGCATGCCGAGTCTCGCCGCGCGCAACGTGACGGCGAAGCATATCCACAGCCCATTCGTGCCCGAGTAAGTTCCAGTTGTCCATTCGGTTTCAAGTATCAGGTGTCAGGTATCAGGTGTCAAGTGCAGACCGCGAAACCTAAGTCGCACCTTGTAACCTGCATCTCGCTACTCTCTCCCCGACCTCAGCCTTACAAACGACTCATAACGTTCTTGATGAATCTTCCCCTCTTTCAAGGCTGCAAGAACGGCGCAGCCCGGTTCGTGTTGATGGGAGCAGTCGCTGAACTGGCATTTTTCCACCAGCCCGCGCAGTTCGGGGAAGTACGCATCGATCTCCTCCGGTTCGGTATCCCACAATCCAAGCGATTTCCAGCCGGGGGTGTCGGCAACGTATCCGCCGCCGTCGAGCGGGAACAATTGACGCGCCACGGTGGTGTGACGTCCCTTGTTCACGGCTTCGCTGACTTCGTTGACGGCGAGTCCCAGACCGGGTTGAAGCGCGTTGAGCAGGCTCGATTTGCCGACTCCGCTCGGTCCGGCAAAGGCGCTGATCTTGTTTTGCAGGTGCGATCTCAAATCTTCGAGTCCGCTTCCGGTTTTGGCGGATGTATAAAGGACGCGATAACCGATGGATTCATACATCCCGAAAATGGTGCGAGGCTCTTCGACGAGGTCGGTTTTGTTTGCCGCAATCAGCGCGGGGATGCGTTGTTTTTCGGCGATGACGAGAAACCGGTCGAGCATTTTCAAACGCGGACTGGGATGCGCGCAGGCGAAGACGAAGACAGCCTGATCCGGGTTGGCTAAAAGCACCTGGCGGTAGACTCCGCCCGGGCGGGGGTCGAGGCGTGAAATTTGCTGAGTCCGCTCATGGACGGAATCGATTGTCCCGGAGCCGTCATCCAAAATCGTGATATCCACTTTATCCCCCAACGCGGCGATGTCACCTTTGGCTTTGCCCTGCTTGAGTTTGCCGCGCAGTTGACAAACAATAACACCCAATCCAGTTTCGACCCAGAAGAAACCGGATTGGGCTTTGACGATCAGACCACTTGCGTTTGCCACCTGATAACCTCAGGTGACAGTCACCTCGGAGGTGACTGTCACCTATGTTACGGGAACACCCCGCCCGACGGCGGTGTGGGCGTGTAGGGCGGATACCCGATCTGACCGAAATCATAATACTGGCGCTGCGGGCTTCCATAATAATAAGCTTCAACCATCGCGCGGAAGAATGGCACGGCATATTCGGAGCCTTCACCGACGTTCTCGCCGACCGCAACGATGGCAATATCGGGCAGATCGGTGTTGGCTTCGTTCAGCGTATACCCTGCGAACCAACCGTGTGGTTTCCCGCTGCCGGATTCGGCCGTGCCGGTCTTGCCGGCCACTCTGAATTGCAGACCAAGGAGATTGAAACGTGCGGTCCCGCGCGGATTATCCACCACCATTCGGAGCGCTTCCTGCAGGATTTCGAGATTCTCCGACCGAAGCGGAAGGGTCCCCTGCGCCTCCGGCTTGAACGTCACCACAGGGTCGCCTTCGACAGGTTGAATCTTCTCGACGATCTGCGGACGGTACAACGTGCCGCCGTTGGCGATCGCCGCCATGAAGCGCGCAACTTGCAGCGGCGTGACGAGCACTTCGCCCTGCCCGATAGCCTGATTGACTGCATCGATCTGGGTGGCTGGGTCTGTGATCTGCCCGGCTTCTTCGGGGATTTGCCCGATGCCGGTTGGCGATCCGAGCCCAAACCCGCGCGCCATGTTTGCAATGTCGTTGCCGCGATCCCAGTTCGTATAAAGATCGTTGCCGATATGCCAGAAATATGGGTTGCATGATCGCATCAGACCTTCCTGCAAGGTGATCAAGCCGGAAGGCGTGCTGTCGGAGGTATTGCAAAACTGGCCGGCGGCAATGCGGTCCTGGCAGTGCTGCCACGTCCAGTCATAGCGGATCTGGTCGGTTAATTCGGTGAATTCGTACTGGCAATCGTATTCGGTATCCTTCAAATATAGCCCGCTTTCAAGGGCGGCGGAGAAGGTGATGATCTTGAAAACCGAGCCGAGCGGGAGCTGCCCCTGCGCGGCGCGGTTGAGCAGCGGAGTCCTTGCATCGTTCAGCAGGCTGTTCAGTGCAATGTTGTTCGGGTTGTTGGAATCGAAAACATTCGGGTCGTAATCGGGACCGGATGCCATGGCAAGGATACGGCCCGTATTTACTTCCATGATGACGATCGCGCCGCGGAAGAATTCCACCGCCGCCTGAGCATGAAATTGAAGATTGCTGTCGATGGTGAGATAGACCGAATCAGCGGGTTCAGGCGCGCTTTGCCCGAGCGTGGAAATGATCTGCCCGGTCGGGCTGACAACGCGCAACGTGCCGCCGTGCTTCCCGGCAAGATAATCCTCCGCCCACTGCTCCACCCCGGTCTGACCGATGCGTTCACTCCCGCTGTAGCCAAGCCGCTTGTATTGATTCAATTGCTCGGGTGAAATGGCAAGGGTGTATCCGACCGCCTGCGGTGCCAACCCGCCGCGGAAATAATACCGCGACGAATATTCCTGAACCACCAGCCCGCCCGGGTTGATCGAGAGCAATCGCTGGGCTTCGGCGCGAGTCCCTTCGCACATGGGCAGGTACCAGCCGGGTCCGGATGAGTCGATCAGACCTTGAATGCCGAGCGGGTCGAAACCACACAAGCGCCCCAATTCGGAGGTCAAAGCGCCGACCATTTCGTTATCGATCTGATCGGTCTGAATGCCGAAGGCAAACGCATCCGCCTGGGTTGCAATGGGCAGCCCTTCGCGGTCGTAGATATCGCCGCGCGCCGGGATGTTGTACTCCATGACCAGTTGATTGCCGCCCGCCAGTTCCGGCAAAATCAACGCGTCGTCCCAGTTGATCTTCCAGCCATTCTCTTCGTTGACCATCCGCATCACGATCTCGCGGGAAATATCCCCCGCCAAAACGGTCTTGTATGTGATGGCATATGTCACTTCGGCATTGAACGGGCTGACGGAGGACGACAAAATTGAAACGTCCAAGTCCGAGGCGCTCATGGTGTTCAACGCATCGTTCCATCGCTTTGAAAAATCCTCCAGCGTGAGTTTCTCGCGGCTGGACAGCGAAAGCATCGAATACATCACTTCGTAGTCATCGCTTTTCAGCGCATCGAAGAACCCCGTCACCGCCGCCTCCACATTCGGAGCGGGGGTCACACCGACTTTCGGCGTGGGCAGAGGCGTATCGGTTGCGAAGATCGAGCCAACCCCGCCTTGCGAGGAACTGCACCCGGCAAGGATAAGTGCGATGAGGGGTATTTGAATCCAGCGTGTTGACTTCATTCTATCCTTTCGGTTCTTATTGGACGAGCTCGCCGCTCAGGATGGCGGGCGAAACTTTGCAATCATACTTCAAAAGAGTCTGGCAAGACGAAGGCACATCGGCAGGAGTCGCAATCTCAAAATGGGTCAACGCGCGCAGGATATGGCACATGGGCAGTCCCATCACACTGGCGTAACAGCCTTCCAGACCGGTCACAGGATTGAATTCCGGATGTTGTATCGCATATGCGCCCGCCTTGTCCATCGGGTCGCCCGTTTGGATATAACTTTCGACCTCTTGATCGGAATAATCGCGCATTGGCACATCGGTAATGCACAGGTCAACCACCATTTTTTCATTTTGCAGGATCGTGATGCCGGTATAAACCTGATGGACCCTCCCCCGCAATTGTTTTAACATTCGCCGCGCGTCATCTCCATTGAGAGGCTTACCGAGGATTTCGTTTTCATCCACGACTGTTGTATCCGACCCGACGATGACCGCATCAGACCCCGCCCGGGATCGAATCGCTGTCGCCTTGGCTTTTGCCAGTCTGATAACGTACTCCCGTGGAGGCTCGCCTTCGAAGGGAGTCTCATCCACATCCGCAGCGATGACGTCGAATTCCCATCTGCCCAACGAGAATAATTGTTTCCTGCGCGGAGAGTTGGATGCCAGCACAAACTTGATTTTGTCCATGACCCGCAGGATTCTAACACAGTCAATTTTGAGGGATTAATTGAAGATAAGGAGGCATGAAACGCGACGCTCGATTCGTTCGGCAATAATTTTCCCCTGCTTATCTCATCTTTCCTCTTTTCAAATCCGGATGTAAAATCATTTCATAATCTGTCCAGACAATCGGAGGCTGAATGAACTCATTGCAGGAACGAATATTGAAGGAGGGGCAGGTCCTTGGCGGCGGGATTTTGAAAGTGGATAGCTTCGTCAACCATCAAGTGGACCCGAAACTCATGGATGAATGCGGGCGGGATTTCGCAAAACGATTTACAAAGGTGGGAGCAACGAAGATCCTCACGGCAGAAATCTCCGGCATCGCCCCGGCATTGACAACTGCTATTCATATGAATCTTCCGGTCGTCTATGCTCGCAAGACCAAACCCATCACCATGCCAGACCAGGTCTATCTCACGCTCGCGCCGTCGCACACGAAAGGCCGCATGGTCGAGTTGATCGTCTCGCCGGAATATCTCGCCAACGATGAAAAGGTGCTCATCATCGACGACTTCCTCGCCAGCGGGCAGACCATCCTCGGGCTCGCGCGTCTGGCAGAAGCCTCCGGCTCGCATATCGTTGGCATCGGCGCGTTGATCGAAAAGATCTTCGAAGGCGGGCGGGATGCGCTGGCTTCGCTCGGCGTTCCCATCGAATCCATCGCCTGCATCAAGTCATTGGATGATGGCAGGATCGAATTCGTTTAGATACACATTACGCATTACAGAATATGTGATGCGCAATTCGTAAAAACCTTGCTGCGCAGATTTCTCCATCATCGATTTACCGCCTTCCTCATCGGTTGGATATTCACCTACATGAGCTTTGCCATCCCTGTCAAACGTCTCCGCGAGACCCCGAACCTGGTCGCGTTTCAGCACCCTTCTCCTGGCCATAAGTTTCATTTACTGATCGTCCCCAAGCGGCAGATTCAATCGCTGGCAGATCTCGACCCGCACGACACCGCCTTCCTCACGGACTTGTATTCCACCGTGCAAAGTCTCGTGAAGGAATTCGAATTGAAAGCCTACAGACTCATCGTCAACGGCGGAGAGTATCAGGATTTTCCGCATTTACATTTTCATTTGATTTCGAATTTGTAGGGGCGAGGCAACCTCGCCCCTACGGAATTGATACATGAACTCAATCGCCATTCTCGACTTCGGTTCCCAGTACGCACAGATCATCGCCCGGCGCGTGCGAGAGGGGCAAGTCTATTGTGAACTCTTCCCCTGGGATGCGCCGCAGGAAAAAATATTTTCGATTCACCCGAAAGGATTTATTTTGTCCGGCGGACCCAAATCCGTTTATGAAGAGAACGCGCCATACATCCAAAAATTCATTCTCGAAAGCGGATTGCCCATCCTCGGCATCTGCTATGGGATGCAAGCGCTCGCCCACGCCCTCGGCGGCAAGGTAAACCCATCAACGGAACGTGAGTATGGGCAGGCAGAGATTACGCCGTTGGTTCCAGGCACGATGCTGGATGTTTTATCCAAAGTCTGGATGTCGCACGGAGATAAAGTCGCGCAACTACCGCCGGGATTTATCGCGCTGGCAAAATCGGGCAATAGTCCCTACGCGGCAATGGGCGACATGAAACGCAAATACTTCGGCGTGCAATTCCACCTGGAAGTAAATCACACCCCGAATGGAAGCGAACTCCTCAAGCACTTCGCCATCGACATATGCGGTGCGAAACCGGATTGGACCCCCGCCTCCATCATCGACGATGCGGTGGATAAAATTCGCAGCCAGGTTGGAAGAGAAAGAGTCCTTGCTGCGGTTTCGGGCGGAGTGGATTCGTCAGTCGCGGCGGCGTTGGTTCACAAAGCCATTGGCGACCAACTCGTCTGCGTGTTTGTGAATACCGGACTCTTGCGCGCAAACGAAGGCGCGCAAGTGGCATCGGCATTTCGGGAGGGTTTGGGCGCGGAACTCATCACTGTGGATGCCGCCGATGACTTTCTAGGCGCATTGAAGGGAGTCACCGAGCCTGAGCAAAAACGAAAAGTCGTTGGGGAAAAATTCATCCGCATCTTCGAGCGTGAGGCGCAAAACATTGGCCAGCCAAGATTTTTGGTACAAGGGACGATCTACCCCGATGTCGTTGAATCTTCAGGTCCGGATCGAAGCAAGGCGGAGAAGATCAAGTCACATCACAACGTTGGGGGACTTCCCGAAGATATGCAGTTCGAACTCGTCGAGCCGTTGAGATATTTATTCAAGGACGAAGTGCGATTGGTGGGCGAAGCTCTCGGCTTGAATCCAGGCTTGGTGTGGCGGCAACCGTTTCCGGGTCCGGGCTTGACCGTGCGTTGTCTTGGAGAGTGTACGCCTGAGCGCCTGTCCCGTCTGCGGGCGGCGGACTCGATCCTTCTCGAAGAATTATCCAAAGCAGGTTATCTTGGCAAAGGAGCGCAGACATCACAAGCGTTTATGGTTTTATTGCCCGTGCGTTCCGTTGGCGTGATGGGCGACCAGCGCACGTATCAGGAAGCGGCGGCGATCCGCGCTGTGACCACGGATGACTTCATGACAGCCGATTGGGCACGCCTGCCGCATGAGTTGTTGGCAAAGATTTCGAGCCGCATTGTGAATGAAGTGCAGGGAATCAACCGAGTCGTTTATGATATAACGAGCAAACCGCCCGCGACGATAGAATGGGAGTAATTCGATTGAGCATCGGGAGATTGATATGAACTTCGATTATGGTAACACCCTCACCCGCGCATTCAAGTTGACGTGGAAATACAAGTCTTTCGTGCTTTTCATGATGTTTCCGATGTTAATCGCCTCGGTCATCTTTCTTGTCATTGCCGCCCCCCTCTTCCTTTTGGAGGGGAACGAAGACATGATGGGATTGGTCATCGCGCTATGGGTCGGGGTGATCGCGCTCGGCATGATCGCCAGTTTCCTTGCCAGCGCCGCCGGGTTGACCTCGTTGACTCTCGGAATTCTGCGCGTCGAACGGGGAACCGGCTCGACCTCTTTCATGGACCTGTTCCGCGATGGGTTTCAATATTTCGCCCGCGCTCTCGGCGTGATGTTGATCGTAAATTTGACGATCGGTCTGATCTTCACCGCGTTTTTTCTTTGCGCTGCCGCGCTTATCGCAGTCACTATGGGCATTGCATCTTTCTGCCTCCAACCGGTGATGATCCTTATCACTCCCCTGTCCTTTCTCGTTGCCGCCGTAATGAACGGGGGAATCGTCTCGGTCATCGAGGAAGACCTCGGCGCATGGGATGCTGTAAAAAGAGCATTACAGATCGTGCGCGAACATGTATGGAAATTTATCATTCTGACGCTGATCGTTTATTTTGGCGCTTCGTTTCTCTCGAGTATTTTTGTCGTCCCCGCGATGATCCCCGTCGTGTTTGCTCCGGTTGCGATGGAATTTGGCGAGCAGATGTTTTGGATCGTCATGGCTGTATTCGTTTGTTTATTCTTCCCCGCCCTCGCCCTTTACTCGGGTATCGTCGGCGCTTTCACTACTTTCGCGATTGATATTGCCTATTTGCAACTTTCCCGCCCGGCTGAAAAAGAAATTATTTCTACTGAAAACACAACAGAATAAGAGCTTGACGCAAAGACGCAAGGCCGCAAAGGGAATTCACAACCTCTTTGCGTTTTACGTTTTCCACTTACGCATCACGTCTTACGCTTTTACCGGGTTGCTTAACTTCCCCAACCCTTCGATCTCCACGTCCACAACATCGCCATTTCTCAACTCGCCCACACCCGCGGGGGTTCCGGTGAAGATCAAATCTCCGGGTTCGAGAGTCATGACCGACGAGATATAGGCGACCAACGTCCCCACATTGAATACCATATCGCGCGTCGAAGCCATCTGCCGCATCTGCCCGTTGACACGGCAGGTCACCACCGCATCAGACGGGTCGAAGTCGGTGTCGATCCACGGACCGAAGGAACAGAACGTATCGAAGCCTTTTGCGCGCGTCCATTGACCGTCCGTTTTTTGCAGGTCGCGGGCAGTGACGTCGTTGCCGACGGTATAGCCGAAGATATATTCCTTGGCGTTCTCGGCGGTGACGTTCCTGGCGCGTTTGCCGATCACCACGACCAGCTCCCCTTCATGCTCCACCTGCTTCGACTGCGACGGCAGGATGATGTTTTCTCCCGTCGCAATGATGGAAGAAGGCGGCTTCAAAAAGATGAGCGGGATTTTCGGCACTTCATTTCCCAACTCTTTGGCATGCTCAACATAATTCCGCCCAACGCAGATGATCTTGCTCGGTTCGCAGGGAGCAAGGAGTTTCAATTCCTTGAGCGGGGTCCGCGCCTCGCGGCGGCGGTATTCGCCGAATAGATTTCCCTGCACTTCGCCGACCTTATCCTCGAGGATCCAGCCGTAGGTGGATGTCCCTTCGGGGGTTTGATAACGGATGATGCGCATTATTACTTTCCTTTATATTCATGGATGTTCACCCGTTCAGCATCCAGCAGCAATTCGCCGACGGGTTTTCCCAACACGGGATGAACAAGGTCGGGAGCAATGTCGTTCAACGGCACGAGCACAAATCCGCGGGTATGCATGCGCGGATGTGGAATGACCAGAGGCGGCGTGTTCAGGATCAACTCGTCGTAAAACAATATGTCGATATCGATCAGGCGCGGACCATTCTCGAACGACTTCTCACGCCCGAGCGCGGTTTCGAGGCGCTTCAAATGTCCGAGCAGACCCTCCGGCTCGAGGTACGTTTCCGCCATCACGCATTGGTTCAAGAACGGCGGCTGGTCGGCATATCCCCAGGGCGGAGTCTCGTACACCGGCGATCTCTTCTTTACGTCCATTTGAGGCGGCAGGTTCGAAATGGCGTTCTTCAAGTTCGCGAGTCGGTTCCCCATATTGCTTCCGAGGGCAAGATATACGGTGTGATCCATCATGGCTGGTTTGGCTCCTCTGTTTCCATCAATGATACAACCTCCGCGCCGTTTAACGCCAGATGCAAATCCGCGCTCTTGAGGATGACCGCGGTATCGCGCATCCCCGAACCGATGGAAATTTCCTCCTCTTTGAGGACTCCCGCCTCGATCATGATTTTGACCTGTTTCGCCAACCCAAACGGACCCACCGTCCCGACCTTGTACCCCGTCACTGAGAACACGTCTTCATCCGTCGCCATCGTGATGCGCGAACGCCCGAGGATCTTCCGCAGTTTCTTCCACGAGATTTGCGCCGGTCCCGCCACGAGGACGAGAGCGAACTCATCCTCCGTCACGCGGAAGAGGATGGTCCGCACCACCTGGGACGGTCGCTGACCGCGGTCACGCGCCGCATTCTCCAGCGAATCCACCGGCGTTTCGTGGCGGAAGATTCGATGAGGGATGTTCAATTTTTCCAATGCTAGGCTGACGGGAGGAATTTCCATGACGGGGGATTATACCGTCTGTGTTTTCAGGATCATAATGAAATTTGATGGGATAGTAGCCATTTGCAGTAGTTTTTATTATTAAACTTTTGACTACATATTTCTACCGAATCAAATTTATAAATTGGCGAAAATAGTGGAGCGAATAAGGACTTGTTTGTAATCATACTAATAAACTCACCCATAGTTTTAGTTTGTATGAGATTTACAGGATATGCAATAAGTATATATCCAATCTTTCCATTCTTTTGAATATTTTCTTGCAAGAAAAGTAGATAATCATTTCTTCTAAATTTTGTTCTAAAAACTGCTGGATATATAAAAAAAGTTTAGTATTAGTATCTTCATTAGGTATTACACCACTTATTAATTAATATAACGACGCCTCAGGATATTCTTTATAGATATCTTCTTTGGGTGCAATGACTGATAAATATTTTGTTTCATCGTAGTAGTCCAATGTTCTTTTAGATGTTGTCTTTATGACTAAACCAAAAATACCCGACCTGATATTTAGCCAACTGACTTTAGGGATTTTTTCAAGATTTTGGTAATTAATACTCTTTCTTACACTCAGAGATTCAAATATGAAATATGAAGTACCAACAATAATTAAAAGCAATAAAAATAGGAGAAAATATTTGATAACTTTAACCATTATCTAATACTAGATTAAATAATTGATTTATGCAAATTGGTAAATTTGTAAACTATTCTTTGAATCGGAAAGCTATCACAAGTGCTCGGTCTTGAAGTTCTGCTGGCACAATATTTGTTTCAGCCCATTGAAGCATAAGCTGGTTCATTTCTTCATCGTGCGCTATTTCGTTAAGAAATGGAGAATTTACATCCTTAGTAAAGTTAAAACTTGCAAATGGTCTCCAAACTAATGCTGCGTTTGGCTTCGCAGAGGCTATAGTAGTAATACGAACGATTGATCTGTCTGGATTTATCCATTCCCAAACATAACCATAACCAGGTCGTTCAACCCCATTTACGATATTTTTATATAAAAAACAACCAGCAAGGCGAAATGGTGCTTTGTCTGGATTTTTCTCAATAAGGTAAAGGCCTTCACCGTCAAAATTTAATTGATCATTGTAGGGGTCTTTCACATTTGGTTTAACCACTTCAACATTTAACCCAGTTAGAACATCTTCTGGAAATGGTTCGCCCTTTAGTTTGGCTGCCTGCCCTGGTCCGCCACGCAGGACATATTCTGTATCCATAACTATCCCACTGGCTTCTGCTTCTTCAACAGTTGCATAAAGTTTATATTTTAAAGAGTCAGCCAGTTCCCATTTTCCCTCTTCATTTTGCTATCCAACAGTTACTTGTTCCCCTGCTGGGTTTGTAACATAGTAAATAGGTTTTCCATTTTCATCCTGTCCCAATCTTGCCCCTTCGGGAATTCCCATTTTGTTGAGTTCGCTGTCCTTCTCCACCACCTCAGCAGGCAGGGCTGGTTCTGGGGTGGGGGTTTGGGTAGGCGTAGGCGTCAAGGTAACCGTCACCTCGGAGGTGATGGTCACCTGCGGGGTCGGGGTCGCGCAGGCTGTAAGGATAATGATGAGAAAGAAAATCGCAGATCTTTTCATGAGGTTCTCCCTGATAACAAACCATCCACGAATGGAAACCACGAATAAACGAATTCCATCGGGCATTCCATCACCCGCCAATGAATTCAATTCAATCGATATAGCAGGATGCCGTCCCGCTCTATATTGCGGCATAGGGAGAATCTCTCCTTCGACATTTGTTTCCACCTCTTGTCCGCGATCAGGAGCGAGTTCAGCAGGATGTCGTAATCGAGATCGATCTGGGAGGAAATTTTACTGATCGCTTTCTGCAACTGGCGGTCCTCGGTCTTCGCCAATATAAGCACATCCACATCCGAGTCCGGTGTGCTGTTCCCCCGCGCTTTCGAGCCAAATAAGATTACCTCGACAATTTGCCGTTCCTGCCCAGCCAGCAATCGCTGGATGAATGTTTGCAGGGCTTCATTTTCTTTGGGCGTCATCTGGCTTAAAGCCAGCGGTTTCGCTGCAACCATTTTTCCACCTCCTCTACAAATTGTCCTGCTTTTTGCAGAAGTTCCAAAGCCGTTTCGTGATCGATATCGGTATTCAAATCGTAATCGCCCCGCTGCCGCGAGTTGATCAAATCCTCATAAATTTCGCTCAACCCGGCGGGAAGTTCGCCGGTTTTTATGAACCGCTGGCGAAAAACGCTGATGACGCCGCTGTGTTTACTGCGCGCTTCGCCAAGAGTCGATAACAGGGCGTTTGCGGCATAGAAAACCGCGTAATAGGAGCGGTTGACGCTGGACATGAAAAACTTGTTATCGAGATTCACCTTCCCTGAATCCAACGCTTCATGCGCATTCTCGATATACAATTGGACTTCGCGCTTGTTTTCTCTTCCCATATGCATAGAACGAAAACCTTCCTGGGTGTGCGCGCCGAAAAGCGCTGCCTTCATAAAATCATTTTACCATTTTTGAGAAGTGGGATCACAGCCGCCTACGGCAGGTTTGTATCAGCCCGTCTTATCTTTATACCCGCACAACTCCCTGACCGGGCACTTGGGACACAGCGGCTTCCTTGCATTGCACACCTCCCGTCCCAAACGGATGATGTTTAAGTGCGCCGCGTAATACGTCTCGGGCGGGAAGACCGACTCAAGATGCGGATGCGCCTGCTCGACGGTCATCTTTTCGGGGCACAAGCCGATACGACCGGTGACGCGATAAACATGCGTATCCACAGGGAAGGCGGGCTTACCTAAAGAGAAACATAAAACAATCGCGGCGGTCTTTGGTCCCACACCGTTGAACTTGGTCAGCCAGTTTCGGGCATCTTCAACTGAAAGTTCTTTGAGAAAACTCAGATCGAGCGAGCCGCGCTCCCTTGTAATTTCTTTCAAAACCTGTTGAATGCGCGGACCTTTTTGGTTTGCCAGCCCTGCCGGTTTGATGGCTTCGATAACATCCTTTTCCTTCGCGTCCCGCACAGATTCCCAGGTTGGGAATTTCGCGCGCAGGGCGTCGAATGCCCGGTCACGATTGACGTCGTTGGTGTTCTGCGAAAGGATGGTCGAGACCAGTTCGTCAATGGCAGGCAGGGGATTCCGCCAGATCGGTTCGCCGAAGGCTTCGAGAAGGGTTTTATGGATTTGCAGGGCAAGTTGGTTGATATTGGTCATCATAATGAATTGTAATCGCAGGGTCGCCCTGCTGTTGAATGTATACTGACTACGGGAACAAATTGCGCTTTTTCAAGTTCGAGTTCTTAACGCAAAGGCGCAGAGGCGCGAAGGAAAACCTATTGAATCTTTGCGGCTTGGCGACTTTGCGTCAAAAGAAAACCGCAATTAATGACCGCGCCTAATATGATCCATCGACAGGGCGACCCTTTCTTTGGGGTATGGGTTTTGTTTAATCTTGACGGGTCGCCCCTACAACAATTTACGGCACGAACTCGTTCGTGAACGCCTTGCTCAAATCAACGGGTCCGGGGATCATACCCATCTTCACCAGCAATTTGTTCATGTTCTCCCATGCCTGCGGGTCCGAAAGACCGATGCGCTCCGCCTGCCAAAACTCGATGGAGGTGTTCAAAACCTGCATCTGAACATCTTTGTTCTGGTCATCGAGATTCTCCACATACTTCGCGCTGATCGCGTACGCCTCATCGGGATCCGCGATCGCATCCTCGATGCCGCGAGCCAGCGCGCGCGTCATGGCGCGGATCAACTCCGGTTCGTTCGCAATGGTCATTTCGCTTGTGACCAGACCATTGGAGGTCAATTGGGCATAATCCGAAACACGCAATTCGGTGAACTCAAACCCCTGCGCGCGCAGGACAATGGGTTCATTGGCGGTGTAAACCACCACCACATCGCTCGCATCTGTCGCAAATGATTCGACCTGATTGAACCCGATCGCGTCGTATGTTACTTCGGATGAACCAACACCTGCCGTAAATAATAAAGCTTCCACCCCGATGTAATTCGCGCCGAACAAGCCCGGCAACCCGATCTCTTTTCCCCGCAAGTCTTCGGGCGATTCGATTCCAAGTCCGGGTTTTGTTACCACCGAGATCGGGAATTTCTGATACCACGCAAATGCATACACCACGGGCAGTCCCTGCGAGCGCGCCAGCAAGACCTGCTCCCCCGAAGCCACCGTGAACGGAATCTCGCCCGCGCCCGTCAACGCCACGCCGTCGGTCTCGAACGAATAATCAAATTGGAGTTCGATGCCTTCTTCCACAAAATATCCCTTATCCACCGCGACATAGAAAGGCGCATACTGGACGTTTGGGATGTAGCCCATCGGCAATTTGATGCGACGAAGTTCCCCAGCCTCATTCGCGGAATTTGAGTTGGCGCATCCCATCAGGCCGAGCGCCAGCCCGAGCATGAGCAAAACCATTTTCTTCATTACAGAGTCTCCTTTGCTTTCAGACCTGACAGGTTTTAGAAACCTGTCAGGTCTCGATCATTTATTTCTGCCACTTCAAGAACCTTCTCTCCAAAAGCGTAACAACGCCGTACAAACTCAAAGCCAGCGTGATCAACATAAACACCGCCACAAAGACCATGGACGTGTCGTACTGAAAATCACCCAGTTGCAGTAAAAAGCCAAGCCCCTGGTCGGCGTCCACCAGCTCACCGACGATGGCGCCGATGACCGACAACGTCGCGCCGATGCGAAGTCCACCCAGCAGGATGGGCAGGGATGCGGGTAATTCGAGCTTCCACAAAATCTGCCAGCGCGTGGCGCGGAGGGAGACCATCAGATCGTGCAGGGATGCCGAAACCGCACGGACGCCGACGATGGTATTGACCAGCACCGGGAAAAATACGATCAATGCGCAGATGATGACCTTCGAAAGAATCCCGTCCCCGAGCCAGATGACGAGCAACGGCGCGATCGCCACAATGGGAATCGCCTGGCTTGCCACAAGGTACGGTGAAAGAATCCGCTCGAGCGATCGCGATTTGGCAAGGGCGTATCCGACGATGGTGGCAAAACAAACACCGACCAGAAGGCCAAGTAGTACCTCTGAAAGCGTAATTCCGGTGTGATAGAGCAGGCTGCCGTCATTCAAGGCTTTAAGAAATCGATTCCACACATCTGCGGGCGACGGCAGGATGAATTTGGGTAATCGACTCGCTCGAACGATCCATGCCCAGAGCGGAATCGCAAGCAGGATGGAAGCGAATCCAAGCCAGCGTGAGAGGGAGTGCAGGGTTTTGGTTTTCATGATTTCCTGGAAACCTGACAGGTATTGGAAAACCTGTCAGGTCTTAAGCAAAAAC
Source organism: Anaerolineales bacterium (assembly GCA_015075725.1). NCBI lineage: Bacteria > Bacillati > Chloroflexota > Anaerolineae > Anaerolineales > Anaerolineales bacterium. Next base: position 427,337 of record JABTTV010000001.1, read on the forward strand.
GCCTCAGAGTAGATAAATCTCCGGGGCGTGGGAACAGGCTCAAGTCTGGGAATGAGGCGCGCAAATCCGCAGAATCAAAATCCCGAAAACAACAATCGTTTTCGGGGCGCGAATCCACACAAATCCCGTACAGGCTTGTGTCGATACCTTCTCTCATCCAGACTATAACTGTCGGCTCCGGAGTTGCGCCGGATCATGTGCCTAAGCACTCGTGGGCTCTACCACCGATCGGGAATTCACGCTTTTTGCGGTGCGTGTCACCCTGCCCCGAAGGTTATTTAAATTTGTGAATGTCATTATAGCCACCCGCGGTATGTCTGTCAATTCAAGAAACGGTTTCTTTTTGAAAATTAAATTCTGTAATTTTTACGCTGTTCATCCATCGTATAATGAAGCCATGCGAATGGAATCGCTCCCTGTGCAAGGCAGAGCCAGACCGGTCGTTTACCCTGATGCGTTGGATGAGTTGAAGGAAGCATGGAGACTGCTTGGCTTTCCCGAGTCGCAACCGACCATTGTGATCGTCGGCGGGGCGGGCGGGATGAGCGATGGGGATGTCGCCGCGGTGCAGACTTTCTTCGAGAAACATCTTCTGCCGTTTGCGCTGATCAAAAATGCAGTCATCCTCGACGGCGGCACGGATACAGGCGTGATGGCTGCATTGGGGCGCGCGTGCGAGGCTGGAGGCGTGGAGGATTTCCCAATGATCGGTGTGACCGCGCGCGATATCGAGAATGTGGAAACCATGCTGGAGCCGCATCATTCGCATTTCATCTTTTGTCCCGGATCGAAATGGGGCGACGAATCGGAATGGATCGCGGCGGCAGCCAGCGCCTTGTGCGATTCCCTGCCGACAGTGGCGGTATTGATCAACGGCGGGCAGATCACATGGGAGGATGCGCGAAATAACGTCCAATATGGGCGCCCGGTGCTGATCGCCGAGGGAAGCGGGCGCACGGCGGATGTGATCGCGAGTACCAGTCTGGGAATTGGCACCGATTCGAAAGCCCTGGCTTTGATCCGCACAGGCAGGGTGCATGTGGCGAATTTTTTCCGGGATGCGAACCATTTCATCAAAAAGATGGATGAGCTGATGAAATAGTAAAAAGGACGAGTTTGCGGCTCGTCCTTTTTATTTCTCCTGCTCCCGGATCTTTATCTTAACCTCGCCATTGCATACACATCCACATATTGACCATCACGGTAGGCGAAGTTTTTGAACATCCCTTCCGTGACGAAACCGAATTTATTGTATAAGGCTATCGCGGGCGGATTATCGGTAAACACTTCCAGCTCGAGGCGGGAGAGATTGAGCCAGTTATCGGCAAGGTCGATCACAGCCTGCATCAACGCGGAACCGACTCCCCTGCCCTGCCAATCGTCGCGGACTGCCATGCCGATCTGACCAACATGCCTGCGGCGCGGATGGTTCGGGAACGTGAATAGACCAATCTGCCCCACGACCTCGGCATCGAGGCAAGCGACGAGATTGAATGATCCTTCCGGCGGGTCGGCAAGTCGTTTTTGCCATCGGTCTGAAGATGGAAATGGAAGTTGAAGCGTGCCCCAGATCGCTTTGGGTCCGGTAAAGATTCTTTGGAACGCTTCGGCGTCCGATGCTTCGGCGCGGCGGACAGTGATGGCGGGTTTGTCCATGACAACCTCCAAAATAATGTAGGGGCGACACACCCAGTACCTGCGGTCTGGGCAGGTGTGTGTCGCCCCTACAAAAACCTATTTCAACTGCGCTTTGATCTTCTCGGCAGTCTCTTTGTATGCGTTTAACTTGTCGCGTTCTTTTTGCACCAAGGCGGGCGGAGCCTTTTGGGCGAAGTCACCGTTGAGCAGATTCTCCAAGCGTTGAATGTGAGACCCGGCTTCCTTGAGTTCTTTTTCGAGGCGGGTCTTTTCACTGGCGAGGTCGACCATGCCTGCGAGAGGGAGGTAGATCTCCACTGAGCCAACCACGAGGGCAGCGGAGTCGGCAGGCTTGTCCTTCAATGAAGAGTTAATAGTGAAGAGTTTATGGTCGAGTCCCGCAAGCGAGGCGATGACTTTGGATTGCTCATCGAGCAAGTTTGCTTTGGCTCCGGCGGAAATAGACGCAGCGATCTTCCTGGAGGGCGCCACGTTCTTTTCGGCGCGCAGGTTGCGGATGGAGCGCACGATCTCTTGAATGAGTTCGAAGTCTGCGATCTTTTCCGCTTCCCAGCCTTCGGCCTGACGCGGCGTGGGCCATCTTGCGACGATCAACGCCTCCGGCTGGGACTTGTGCAAATCATGCAGGGGTGAATCGCGCAACGCAGACCGAAGGTGTCCCCAAATCTCTTCAGTCACGAACGGAGTGAAGGGATGCAAGAGACGCAGCGTCATATCGAACACGCGCGCAAGCGTGATCGTGGTTTGGTGCTTCGTCGCATCATCCTGTAATTGGCCTTTCGCCACTTCCACATACCAGTCGGCAAAATCGGACCAAAGGAAATCGTAAATTTGCTGACCAGCCTGCCCGTATTGGAAATTCTGGAACTGCCGCTCCACATCACGAATGAGGTTTTGCAGGCGCGCCCAAATCCAGGAGTCTGCCAGGGTGTAGTCACCAGGCTCGGCACCGGGTTGAAGCGTGTTGATCGCGTTGATCACGAACCGTCCCGCGTTCCAAACCTTGTTGGCGAAGTTGCGGTTCGATTCCACTTTCTTGACAGAAAGATTCATGTCGTTGCCGGGTGTCGCGCCCACCAACAGGGTGAAGCGAAGCGCGTCTGTGCCGAGTTCATCCATGACAACAAGCGGATCGATCACATTGCCGTACGTCTTGGACATTTTGCGTCCGTGTTCGTCGCGGATCAAACCATGCAGGTACACGGTGTGGAAGGGAGCCACGCCGGTATATTCCAAACCGCTCATGATCATGCGCGCCACCCAGAAGAACAAAATGTCGTAGCCCGTTTCCATATAGGAAGTAGGGTAGAAGTATTTTAGGTCTGGCGTTTCATCGGGCCAGCCGAGCGTGGAGAAGGGCCACAAGCCAGATGAGAACCACGTGTCAAGCACGTCCTCGTCTTGATGGATATCCTTCGAGCTGCAGGTGCCGCACTGCGTCGGGTCTTCACGTGTACAAGTCATGTGTCCCTCGGGGCAATACCACACAGGGATGCGATGTCCCCACCACAACTGGCGGCTGATGCACCAATCCTTGATATTCTCGAGCCAATTGAAATAGATCTTCTCGAAGCGTTCCGGCACGATCTTGATGCGCCCGTCCTTTACGGCTTCGAGCGCGGCTTTCGCCAGCGGTTCGATCTGCACGAACCACTGCTCGGAGATCATCGGTTCGACGATCTCGCCTCCGCGTTGTGACCTTGGGATGGTCGTGCGGTACGGTTCTGTCTTGATGACAAGCCCCGCCTCGTTCATATCCGCCCAGAGTTGTTTCCGCGCTTCGAAGCGGTCCAAGCCGTGATATTTCCCGCCATTCTCGTTCACTTTGGCTTCTTCATCCAAAATGGAAATGATTGGCAGGTTGTGTTTGTGCGCTATCGCGTAATCGTTCGGGTCGTGACCAGGCGTGATCTTCAACGCGCCGGTTCCGAATTCCATGCTCACGTATTCGTCGCCGATGATGGGGATTTCACGTCCGAGCATGGGCACGATGGCGGTCTTGCCGATGAACTTCTTGTAGCGTTTGTCTTCAGGGTGAACAGCCACCGCCGTATCGCCCAAGATGGTTTCAGGGCGAATCGTTGCTACAGGGATATAGACCTCAGAGGTCTCCTTCACCATGTATTTGAAATAATACAACGTGGCATCCTCCTCGGAGTATTCCACTTCGAGGTCAGAAACGGCCGTTTTGAGTCCAGGCGACCAGTTGATGAGGCGCGGTCCGCGGTAGATAAGTCCTTTCTCAAACAGGCGCACGAACGCCTCGCGGACGGCACGGCTTAGCCCATCGTCCAGGGTGAAGCGTTCACGGTCCCAGTCACAGGATGCGCCGAGGCGTCGAATCTGGGTGGTGATGATGCTTCCGTATTTCTTTTTCCACTCCCAGGTGCGTTTGAGGAATTCCTCACGCCCAAGTTCTTCGCGAGTCACCTCCTCGGTTCTCAACAGGTTTTGTTCCACCATCAACTGCGTGGCGATGCCTGCGTGATCCGTGCCGGGAACCCAAAGCGTGGAGTAGCCCTTCATGCGGTGATAGCGGATCATCAGGTCTTCCACGCTGACGAACATGGCATGACCGAGATGTAGTTCACCGGTCACGTTCGGCGGCGGGATGGAGATGACGAACGGCTCAACGTTTGGGTCGAAGCCCGGTTTATTCGGATCATTCCACGGCTTGAAATATCCGCCCGCCTCCCACATGGCATAGATGCGCGACTCGGTCGATTTGAAGTCGTAGGCTTTCGGTAATTCCTTGGTCATATCTTCTCCTTGGCACGTTTGGACGCCCAGTTCAATTTTGCGTCTGTCGCGCTCAGTCTTTGATATAGTTCGCCTGTATGGTGTTGAATGTGGCGGATGTTGTAAATCTGTAACTCCAGTTTGTTTGCAAGAGCACCGGCGGCTCCTGTTTTTTCTTCCAAATCCATGAGCGGAATCTGTTCGAGGACATCCCGCTCAACTTGTGCAAGTTTTTCGAGGATCTCAACCTTCGTGAATGGAACACCGGTGTTCGAGTGGGGACGCTGTTCCCAGCGAGGATAACCTTTCTCTTTGGCTTTCAGGTATTGGTGAGCGAACCGCAAGGTGTGATAGGCAACATACCAGAACTTATCCTTGTCGCGTTTAGCGTCCCATACCGCGGGCGGGCATTGAACGACTGCCTGCTTGAACATGGCAAGCGCGGCAAGATATTGGGATTGTAGGATCGGTTTGACCTTCATACTCTATCCTTAAACAAAAACGCTTCGTCCATTATGAGGACGAAGCATCTGTGCTCCGCGGTACCACCTCGGTTTCCCATCAAGGATGAGACACTCATTTACCGACAATCATCGGTCTTTGCTGTAACGGGCAACCCCGTGCCGGTCTACTTTCGCGCTGATTTCTTCGGCAAGTCAACTCAGACGACTTCGGCGCTGTTTGCCTGTGGAGACTTCCACCTTGCATCTCCTTCTCTATCAGGAAACCTTACGCATACTACTTCTGAATGGCTGAGATTATATGCAGGAGGGCGGGAAACGTCAAGAATAAGGAAAAGTAACATATGACGTGACGTTGCGATACATTCACGATGCTATACTTGCTCCATCCCAACACAAGGATTTTCCACATCATGCTCACACCTCTTGACTATATCTTCGCTGCCATTGCCGCGCTTGCGGCTGGAGCGGTCAATGCCCTCGCTGGCGGCGGGACGCTCATCACTTTCCCTGTGCTGACCTTTCTGGGCGTGCCCGCAGTCTCTGCTAATGTCACGAACACGGTGGCTCTCTGTCCCGGCTATTTCGGCGGGACGATGGCGCAGGCGAACGATTTGCGCGATCAGAAAAACCGATTGTGGCTTTTGATGCCTGGCAGTGTCATCGGCGGCGTGGTTGGCGGATTCTTACTTTTGCAAACGGGCGAAAAATTATTCACAGAACTCGTCCCCTATTTAATCCTTCTGGCTTGTGCTTTGCTTGCAATTCAAGACCCCGTCCGAGCGTGGCTGACCCGGCGCATGGCGGAGGGACAGGGCGCGAAACTGGAGGAAATGTCCTGGCTCCCGGTGGGACTCGCCTCCATCTACGGCGGGTATTTCGGTGCAGGTTTGAGCGTGATCGTCCTTTCGGCTTTGGGACTCACCCTCGAAGATTCTCTCACTCGGCTCAACGCTTTGAAACAAGCGGTTGCCTTTGCTGTAAATATCGCAGCAGCGATTTTCTTTTTATTCTCTGGTCACGTATTGTGGACGGTCGCCCTGGTGATGGCAGTAGGCGCTCTCATCGGCGGCAACCTGGGCGGACGACTGGCTGGCAAGATCAAACCGTCCACACTGCGGTGGACGGTGGTGACGATCGGCGTCATTGTAGCGATCATTTATTTTGTGAGGTAGCCCAGAGCCCGCATCCGCCATTGAATAAAACAACAGGTTATCTGCCGGAACTATCCGACCAGTTGGGCGCGATGTCTGTTGAGGGTTGGCGCGGATTTGCATGTTGTCCTTGTGTATGATTTCGATGCCAGTTTCTCAGAACCAGATACGCAACCGGCAGGCTGATTCCCAGCCCCGAGAGGCGGATGTTCCTTCGATCCGAAAGGTGCAAGGCGATGAAGTAATGTTTCCCGTTCCGGCTCTGGGTATAACTCAATTGGACCTGGGAAATCTCATCCGCGCGGAGGTTTCTTTCACGGAAGAGATATTTCAGATTCATCACGTTCCCTTCGAGGATCAAGGAACGCGGCACAGATAAGACTGTTCCGCCGAGAATAAAGGCCACGACCACAAATACGAGCAGGGGCAAATATTCGATTGCGGAAACATCGGGCGAATCCATCGTTGCAACAACGAAAATTACGGAGACTCCCAAAATAACCCCTACAACCAGGAACATCATCACAAAAGCGCCGAGCCCGCGCTTCATCTCGTCGTATTCGTTTGGGTTGAACAGGTCAGGACGTTTCGTGCCGATGAACTCCACGATTTCTTCGTATCCCGGCACCTGCGGTCTGACAGCCAGGGTTACATCTTCGTCCTGGTTGTGAAGTTTGAGCGTATATCCTCTGCCCGAAGCGCGGCTGATCTCCGTCCAACGCAGGGATTTCGCGCCAAGTAGGTTCTGAACCGTGATCTCATCATCAGAAAGGGTGATCTTTAATATTTGTGTGGCAAAGATGCCCGCAAAGAGGACGAGCCCTATCAACGCATAAGGCGCAGCGAATGCGATCGCTTCAGAACCCAACGCAAACCAAATTCCGCCAAACAAAATAACGATCATAAGAATAACAATGACGATCAAGGCGGGAGAAGTTCTATACACGCGTGGTTCCTTCATATGGGCTCCTCGTTACCACAGATTAAAGATTCGACACAGGGTAAATATACGACATCAGGGAAAGAAACGATATGCCTCCTTCTTCCCCTTTACAGCCCCAGACCCTGTATAATTGAACTATGTCCATGAACGACGAGCCGGTCCTGCCCCTGCCTCCGAAAGAAGAATCAACGATTCCGCAGCCGCCGCGCAGAAGGCGCACAACACGAAGATCGCATATACCGACGGATGCCGAAGGCCAGGCGGAATTGATCGCATCGCTGGCTCGACGGGCATACCCGTCCTGGGAGTTGTTCATATTTTCATTGATATGCGGGGCGATCCTGGGGCTTGGCTACCTGCTCGATTCGCAGGCGGTTTTGTTGTTCGGGATCCTTGTTGCGCCGCTCATGACACCCTGGGTGGGATTTTTACTCGCTCTCCTCACCGGTTCGCTGCGATTCATGTTCGAAACACTGATGGCGTTATTCATCAGCATTCTATTCGTTTTTATCGGGGGCCTGCTCACCGGCTTTGCCGCCCTTCCCTTTATGCCGCAGACTTTCGATAACGTTTTTCTTCACTCCCGGCTGTGGATCCCCGAACTGGTTGTCTTTGCTCTCGGGGCAATCACTCTCGTCATTTCATTTGCGCGTTCCGAAGACCGTCCCTTTCTGCCAAGTGTGATCGTCGCTTATGCGTTCTACCTGCCTGTCAGCGCCGCGGCATTCGGCATCGGTTCCGGCTTGCCCGACGTTTGGATTCAAGGACTGTTGGTCTTTGCCGCACATTTTGCGCTCACAGGAATTCTTGGTCTCATCACTCTCTTCGTGCTTCGATTACGCCCCTCGGTAGGCGGATTTATCTTGAGCGGACTCATGCTCGTCCTCTTTGCCGGAACCCTTGCCGTCCTCGCTGCATCCGGCACCCCGTTCAGGGCAGAACCGGCGATTTCTCAATCCACCCCCACGAATCAGATTTCGTCGGCTCCTTCCTTGAGCCCGAGCCTGACTCCCACGTCCAAATCGAATCAAACGCCTACAAGAGGTCCCGCCACACGGACGCCGACACCGAATGAAATCGCCTCTGAGGATGTCACTCCCAGTCCCGTTCCGTTAACCCTTGAGATCACCCTTCCTCCCACGGAAACACCGACCATCACACTCACCATCCAGCCCACCCCGACATATGGAAAGGTTGCCGCGAGTGAAGGTGGAGGCGCGAACCTGCGCGATGCGCCGGGCGGAAACTACGTCATGACACTTCTCAACGGCACCATCGTCGAAACCTATTCGGAATTCCAGATCGTGAACGGAAGCACCTGGGTGAAGGTGTACGCCCTCATCAATGGGCAGCGCATCGAAGGCTGGCTATTGGAGTCGGTGATCGCATATGCCACGCCCGCCCCGAATTTCAGCCCATCGTCCACACCGACAGTCACCCCTAATCCATAAATCATCGCGTTATCGGCGTTCTCTCACGCCACTGATCGAAGCCGCGCGTTGGAGAACGCGCTCTACCCAACTTTCAAGGAGCAACAATGCCCATTCATTTCGGCACCGACGGCTGGCGCGCCGTCATCTCGGATAGCTTCACCTTCAGCAACCTACGCATGGTCTCCCAAGCCATCGCCGATGCTGTGGCATCGGACCATTGGGACAAATCCGACTCGGTGGATGAGAAAAAGATCGTCATCGGTTTCGATACCCGTTTCCTTTCAGACCGTTTCGCAGGAGAGGTGGCGCGTGTCCTTGCCGCGAACGGATTCAACGTTTTGCTGGCTCAATCCGATTCGCCCACACCCGCCATTTCCTACGCGGTCAAGAACAACAACGCCATCGCAGGCGTGATGATCACCGCTTCGCATAATGCGCCGCGTTACAACGGAGTGAAAGTGAAGGGCGCGTTCGGCGGCTCGGCGCTGCCGGAACAGTGCCGCCGCGTGGAAGTTTACATCAACGATAACGAACAACAGGCGCGCGGTCCCAATTTGATGGACTTCAAGAAGGCGCGCGAAGCGGGTCTGATCCAGAAGTTCAACCCCCTGCCTGCCTATTTCGATCACATGCGCAAACTGATCAACACAGACATCATCGCTGAGAATCCCCAGCGCTTCGTTGCCGATGCGATGTACGGATCGGGGCGGGGCGTGATCAAATCCTTTTTACAGGGCACAGGCTGTGAAGTCTATGAGATCCGCGGCGAGATGAATCCCGGCTTCGGCGGCATTCATCCCGAACCGATCTCAAAATACCTGGGCGCGTTATCGAGCGCGGTCAGTTCGGGGCTGGGCAATTTTGGCGTGGTCACCGACGGCGACGCCGACCGCATCGGCGCGATGGACGAGCGCGGCAACTTCGTGGACCCGCATAAGATCATGGCGCTCTCGCTGAAATATCTCGTCGAGAAGCGCGGCATGAGCGGCTCTGTGGTACGCACGGTTTCAACGACGCGCATGCTGGACAGGCTTGCCAAGCGCTACGGATTCAAGATCCATGAAACACCGGTCGGCTTCAACCATATCGCGGATATCATGATGAGCGAAGATGTGCTCATCGGCGGCGAGGAATCCGGCGGCATTTCCTTCAAAGGGCACATCCCCGAAGGCGACGGTCCCATCATGGGTTTGCTCATTGTGGAAATGCTTGCCGCGTATAACAAATCGCTTGGCGAATTGGTCGATGATCTGCTTGCGGACGTCGGTCCCGCCTTTTATGAGCGCGCGGACTTGCGCTTGAGCCGCCCCGTTGCCAAAGCCGAGATGACCGAGTTCCTCACCCAGAAGGCTCCGGCAGAGATCGGCGGACAAAAGGTGGGTGAAATCAACCAGCGTGACGGCGTGAAATACATCATGGCAGATGATTCATGGCTGCTGATCCGCCCTTCCGGCACCGAACCTGTCCTGCGCGTTTACGCAGAGGGCCGCACACAGCTCATGGTGAAAGCGCTGTTGGGTTATGGCAAACAGGTGGCGGAAAGCGTCGTATAGTTTCTATGCCCCTGCAAGCGACAAAACGACTTTATTCACAAGATGACCATTGCTTCGAGACCGGGGCAATGGTCATTGCGATTCAGGACTCGCGCTTCGCACTCGACCAAACCTGTTTCTACCCCGGCGGGGGCGGACAACCTTCCGATAACGGATTCGCCACGCTCCCGGATGGTTCCTGCATCGAAATCGACTCTGCGTTTATCGACGAAGAACAGATCATCTGGCACGTTTGTAACTCAGAATTGAAACCCGAACTGGTTGGGCGGAAAATATCGGTGACTATAAATTCCGACCGCAGGTTGTCTTTATCCCGCTATCACACAGTCCTGCATATCGTAAATACCATTACCCTACGCGATTACAAGGGTTGGATCACAGGTGTGCAGATCGGCGAAGAATATTCCAGGATCGACTTCAACCTGGAAATCCTTTCAACGGAGCTTTGCGCCGAGTTGGAAGCAAAAGTAAATGCCGTTTTACTGGAAGGGCATCCCATTACATCCTATTTGATGACCGAGGGTGAGTATCGAAACCGACCAGAACTTCTTCGTACGTTGAATGTCAAACCTCCCATTGTCGACGGTCATGTGCGCGTGGTTGAGATCCGCGGCTTCGACATCCAGGCTTGTGGGGGAACACATGTCGGGTCGACTCTTGACCTTGGCCGCTTCAGCATCTTTCGCACTGAGAACAAAGGCAGGAGGAACAAGAGGCTTTATATAAAACTTCGATAGCGGGGGAAACAATTTGCATGAAATAAAAACTCACCCCGGCATCGGGGTGAGTTGAAGTTTGGGAGAGGGGGCAATTATCGGCTGGGGGCGAAGCGGAGTCTGCGCGCAACAAGGATCACGATGATGAAAGCAAGCGACATGACGACAAGTCCAGGAATGCCCACGTCATCCACGAAACCCGTTTTGGGCAAAGCAGTGGTCGTTGGGACGATGGTCAGCTGTGCGATGGCAGCCTGGGTCAACGCAGCCCCGACGGTTGCAGTTGCAGCCCCGGGAGTGCCCGCTTGGGCGACTGCATTCGGATCGGGTGTATTCGTCGCAGTGGGTACGTTCACGACCAATGTCGCGGTCGGCGGCAGGGTGGCGGTGGGAATCAGGGATGCCTCATGCGTGGAGGTCAGCGCCTGGTTGATGAAATTGGCATTGACCGCCTCAGTTTGAGTCAATGCTGCTGCCTGCTGTTCCGCCTGCGCAGCGGAGTTCTGTGTAAAGAGGTAAACTCCGACTATGCACGCGAACGAAATCAGGATGATCCCGCCCAAAATGGCAGCCGCGATCAGGAAGGTACGGTTATTATTGGACTCTTCCGGCAGTTGACCGTCCTCGGGGTTATCGTCGAAATTGGTTTCTTCAAAGGACATGAAGCACTCTCCTGAACCTTATTTGAACATCTTTGCGCAATTATCCCACAACTTCCATGTTTACGAGCGGGACGATCACGATTTCGTTGTTGTCAAGCTTGACTTCCGCGGACTGGGCGCGCAGCCCGCTGGGAAGGGTTGTCAAGCCGGGTTTGATCGATAGGATGGAACCGATTCTTCCCATTGCGGGAGCGCAGCGCATGCGCACCTGGGATCCGGGCGCAAAACTTTCGGTTTCGCTGGGAATGGGCGGCTCGGAGGTTGTTGGCAAAGGAATGATGATTTCAGGGCGTGAACCGGAATAGCGGTCGGTGGATTCCGCATTCAGGGCAACTTCGCGTTTGGCGCTTGTGCTGAGCAGCTTATACGCCGCCGAATTCATTGGCACGGATCCGAAACCATCGGTTACGACAATGGGGTAACGCATCTCGCGCGCTTTCGCCAATAAGGAGGGCACGATGCTGGAAGCGATCAGCCCGCGTGCGGGTAGTTCCGCCAATGCCTGCAAGGATTCGGCATGTTGAATCATGCCGCCCAGAAGAATCGAACCGCGCAGGCTTACGTCCGCTCTGTAGGGAGTCAATACCGAATCGGGGCTTTGCATCAAGTTGACCATCAATCCTGAATCGATCCGCCCATTGCCCCAAACCCCCTGAACAAGACCTCCGGAACTTTGAATCACTACTCCCCGGTTTGGAATCACCTGAACCACTGTGCCGGGCATGCCTGCGCGCAATTCAAATTTCGATTCGCCGACTTCCAGGAGGACCTGCCCGCCCCCCACCGCCACCACTCGCCCTTCGCGCGGTGCGCGTACGGAACGTGGGAACAATCCTTTTCCCATGGCAATCTCTGCCGAAGCGGGAAGTTGATCGTCCACCTGGCATTTGATCAGGCGGTCTGCCGTGGCGGGGGAAACCCCCAACGAACGCGCCACATCCAACAGGACATGTTCGCGCGCCCAGCGAGTCTCGGCAACCACTTCGCCAGTTGTTACTTTCTGCTGGATTCTGGCAATGACGTTCCCTGAAACGGGCAACAGCCGTTCGCGGACGATTGTGGTCAGGCCAGTGACATGATGAACAGGTGCAATCATTCTTTATCCGCCTCCCAAAGACCAGTTCCATTTTTTGATGAGTTCGCGCCTCCGGACAGGGTCAGACGGCATGTCCAATGGACGACCCCTGCCATCGAAGACGACACCCAATGCACCACCGCTGATCGGAAGACCTTTTACGCCTCTCCCCAAGCCGAAGCCGATATCCACTCCGCGCCCGACCTGGATGGTAAGCCGGCCTGTCTCGCCGCTTTTCAAGGGAAGAATCTCCAGAAAACCATACTTCAGGTCCACGCCCGCTTCAGCGCCATTTTCATACGCGATTCTGGCTTTCAAGATGGACGCGCCATATTTTGCTGAAACCACCGGGCAGATGATCGTACCTATACTCAGAAACGCCCCGGATTCAAGGACCTGGACCGGAAGAAGGTTATTGACAGAACCCGCCGCGCCCAGGAGCGGCATGAGGTTGTTCTGATCTAGGATGACGGTGGCAATGCCGACAGGTTGGACAGAGTCCAATAGAAGGAGCAGGCTCTGACCCGGCCGCGATGCGTCGCTCAAGGTGGCACCCCCGGCGATGATCGGATCGAAGAGCGGGGCGAGAGTCGGCTTGATGATGGCGGCGTCTCTTGGAAAATCGCGCTTCGCGGACTGCATGGCAAGGAATAAAGCCTGTTTCGCCACCGACTGCGCGAGCACAAGATCTTCCTTGGTGGCGGGGATCGTGGCAGGATAAAGCGCTTTTTGATGCAGATAATCCACGAGAGTTGCAGGCGGGATGTCGAGAGTTGACCAGCGCAGGATATCCTCGGTGGAGGTGTGGTTAAGCAAGCCGGGCAGGTTTTCGCCCTGGCCAAACTGGGGATACACCTTCAAAACAGATTTGTTCTTGAAACCCGCAGCGATCACCGTAGAAGAAGCGCCAAGGTCCACGCTCAGCAGCCCTTTTTGCGAGCCATAAACATTGGACAGAAAACGCACCATGCGCCCAGTTGCGTATGCCGTCGGCAGGGTGTGACCGCCCGCCCAATTATCGAGTACGTCCAACCCCTTGAGCTGCTTCTTGCGGATTTTGATGAACATCTGCGCCAGTTCACTCTCGGCTGGCGGGATGTCTTCGGTATCGAGCGAGGGGCGGATATTCGAACTGAAATGCAAATAAGATGAAAGCGAACCGACCAGCGATTTCACTTCCTCCGCAAGTTTGCCGTTGCCCGCGTATAAAACGGCAGGGCGCTTTTCCTCAGGCAAAAAGTAGCTGGCGAGGCCGATCGGATCGAGCAATTTTTGAACGGAACGGGAAGCGCCTCCATCCGTGCCGCCTGCGATGACAACCATATCCGGGCGGGTGCGCAGAATGCTGTCGATCTGCTGTTCAGGTTTGCGATGATCACCGAGGCTGATGAAATCCACAACGCGGGTATAGGTGGATTCGGTCAGACGCCGGGCGCTGTCAAGTGAGACGTCTTTTAGAAGCCCAACAACAAGGGTCCGCACGGCTGAGCCTGCGGAAACGGTGACGACAAGTGAATCCACGCCCGAGCCGTCGGGCTGGCTGGGCAGGATAAGACCGCGTGACATATCAAGCAGGTTCTTCTTTAGAATGCCCTGCAATGATTGAATGGCATGGCGTGCGCCCTCCGATACGTCCCTCACCGGAGATTCAGCGGTGCTGGGTGCAACTCCAGATGCCACAAAGCGGTATTCGCCTTCGATCACATCGAAAAGAACCGCGCGAGTGTTTGCGGCTCCGACGTCGATGGCAAGCAGGGAGTTACCTGTAACTATGGAAGTAGGCATGGGACCCTAGGACATCCCCAACAGTGAAGTGAGGAAGTTAATGAGAAAGTTTATTCGTTCGATCATGGCAGAGAGGGCTGCGGCATACACACCTGCGAAGATAACGCCAAGGGTGATTCCAATGAAGATGCGTCCGATCCATGAAAGCAGGTCGATCGGGGCAAAACGTTTCGGTGAGCCATCCGGTTTTTGTCGCGCACCGAAATGGAAGTAAGCCAGAGTCGTGACAACACCCACCAACAGAATCGTTCCATTCCCCAACACTTCGAATGCGCTGATATTCCTTGCTGCCGCGAGACCTGGGTCGAAAAAGTCGATCGTGGCGATCATTTGGGGAATGATCGTTCCGGTCAATGCGCCCGCGATCGTCACAGCGGCACCGGCGCCCACGAGAAACGCCATGGTAATGCGGGCAATTCCCGCCAGCCGCGGAGAGATTTTCATCAGGATAAAGGCGAAACCCAGCCAGGGCACCACCAGCAGAATGCCGCGCATTAAGTCACCGGTCTGCAAAATGAGTACGGTTGGCAAAAAAAGTTTCGGATACAGGACCTGCCAGAACACCACAGCGGCTGTATAGCCGGAAGCGACACCCACAAAAAGATAGACGGCAATCTTGAACAGGGGGTTATCGCCGATCAAATAACTCAGGATCAAAACAGTGAAGAGGAAACCGAGCGCGCCTGTGACGAGATCAAGGGAGAATGCCATGTTACTTTTCACCCCTGGATGCGGTACGATCGCGCAAACCCAGTCCCAATTGGACGAACCCTCCGCCGAGTGTGAAGACCAGCGCAAGCAACATACCAAGGCTGTAGGCATCCCAATAATTGCGCGCCAGGCCGGGGCGTCCATTGTTGTATTGGCGTTCGACGATCGCGCCTCCGTATAATCCGGATATTATGCCCGCCACCTGCCCCGAGTCGTAATACGGCTGGATCATGGGCGCGGCCTGGGCGCTCGATATGGCAACGATCGGAACGACGCCGCGCGCGGTCTCCGTCTGTTCGATCCAGGACCGGGCGGCATCGGCATCATCGGTGATAAGGACAATGAGTGCGAATTGGTCAAGCGACTTCACATCCTGAAGCGGCGGCAAAGCCCATGCAGGCTGGCCTGTGATCTCCATCGGCGCGGCTAACATCGGATTTTCCGCAAAGGCGCGAATGCCCACTTGTGCTCCGGCAAGATAGCCGAGGTTAAGGTAGGTGACTCCGCTCTGATAGTTGTGAACAGCCAACGGTCCGGTAATGAAGCGTTCGGAAAGGATCGCTCCGGGTTCATTGCTGGCGATAAAAGTCAGCCGCGGATGCTTAAGCAGCATCAAATTATCGAACAAGGGAGCAGAGGCGGCTTCCATTTCACCGGCGCGGGAGGCGTCATAATCCATGACGACCAGGACGGGCGCGTTCTCAGGGATTGCTTGCGCAACCGCCATGGAAAAGCGCAGTTCGTTGGGAACGCCGATGGGTACGGAAAGGAACCGGGTTCCCAGGAACGTTACGGTCAAGATCACGCCGATAAGAATTGCAGAAATCGCCCAGCGCAATCCGCGTGATGCACCGATCTGCCTTTCCGTGACAAGCATTTCGGGAGCGGTCTCTGCTGCAAGGACCTGTTCGAAGATCTCGGCATGTTTCAGTTGTTCATCGTTGACACTGAGTTTGTTCGAATAGGTTTTGGGTTTGCTGGTGGGCGCAAAGCCCAAACCTGCGGGGAGGACTCCCTGTAACCCTGCAAGAGCGCCGCGCTGTTCGAAGGTTTGATCGCTCATCAAGGAAGATGAGCCGGGGATGGCCTGATCCATCGGACGCATGGCTTCAACCCATGAAGGCAGGACGTTCGATGCAAGTGCATCGGAGCCGGTGCCTGGTTCGGATGCGCCCGGTGTAACCGGGGTCTCCAGCGCGTTGGAAAGCCAGTCCGGCATTTCGGTAAAGAGTCCGTCAGCGTCGCTGGGTATTCCTGCATCTGTAAAGGCAGGCGTCGTTTCGAAAGCTGGTTGGGCAGTCGGTTCAGCCGCACCAATACCCTGAGTCTCAACGGGCTTGGCAGGTTCATCGAAGATCGAAGATTCAGGTGCAGCGGATTTCAACCATTCCGGAAGGTCGCTGAAGATATCTTCAACGGGCGATTCCAAATTGTCCTGTTGGGCTTGTGAGTCTGCGGTAGAAGCAGAATCTTGAGACACCCAGGCAGGCGCGTCTGATTCGGTTCCCCCTTTTTCCTGCAGCCACACCGGCGTGGAGTCCGACTTTTTGCTTTCCTCCGATGCCAGCCATGAGGGAATGCCCGGTTCCGGGATGAGCGGCTCAGGCTCATCCGGTGTTGATTCAATAAATGGAGACGGTTCGCCGCCGGAGACTCCGCCCAGATTCCTCAACCAATCCGGTGTATCAGCCGGAAACTCGGAGGACTCCGGCGCTTTCGCTTGTGCGTCTGTATTTACATCGGCTTGCAATTTACTCAACCAATCCGAAGAATCAGAACCTAAAGCGGGGACGCTGGGTTCCTGAGATTGGTCTTTTGAGCCAGCGGGAGATTCTGCCGGGATTTGGCTGAACCAGTCCATGGATTCGGACTCGGTTTTCTTTTCACCGGCTTCAGCAGCCATTTGCTTCAACCACTCCGGCGTTGTATCGTCGGGTTTGGGTTGCGAAGACGAAGGACCTGAGTTGCCGATCTGTTGAAAAGGGCTTTTGAATGTATCTTTGCCCGGGCCTGATTCCTGGAACCATTCAGTGAGTTCGTCTTTTTCATCTGCACCGGTTGAAGGGGTTTGCATCCCGGCCAGCCAACTGGGGACTTCATCTTCCTGTTCAAAATCGTCCCTGTGTCCCGTCTCCACCCAGCGGACGCCGGTAAATTCCTCAGGCTCTTCCGGTTTTTGTTTTTGTTTTGGTGCGCCGGTGATGTTGGCAAGCCAGTCCGGCACTTCCTCTTCGTCGTCAGATCTTGCCTGGGATTGCAGGCCCGCCAACAGGTCCGAACTTGAAGCGGCGGATTGGTTTGGTTCTGACTGCTGGTAACGTTCACCCAATCCCGATTCTTTTGCGGTTTCGCGCGCATCCCTCAACCATTGCGGCAGGATGGGTTCCAGCTCTCCAGTATCCTTCTTTACCGGAGCCTGACCGGGTTGAAAAGATTCCCCAGATAACGGGGTCTGGCATCCCTGGCAGATTTTCTGTGTGGGCGGGTTCATCGTCCCACACAGGGGGCATTTCACCATGTCCATCATGTCATTTGCCCCCATACGGCCGGTCGATACCGAATAACACCCGCAAGCCGGTCATGAGCGCGCCAAGCCCAACTCCGATCAATATTCCCCGCGCACCGCCCACCGCCCATATCTGCGAAACCCACGGACGGATCAAGGTGCCGATCAGCGGCATTTCACCGAACGGCAGGGTGATCGAACCGAGAAAGATCAATGCAGCCGTCAGGATGAAAATAATGCTCATCATGTCTGCCCGGCGGCGCATTAAACGAACTGCTGCATAGAGCAGGGATACCGCCAACAATCCCATCAGTGAGGCTTCGACAGGGATGATGATCCCCTCCAACAGGACAGATTGCAGGAAATAACTCTGCGGTTTGAGGACGACCCCAAAGAAGAACGCGCCCACCAAGCCAATGATAAGTATTGCGGAATAGACACCATCCTTTTCGCGCCGTCGGATTTTATCGGCGTGGACGGTGATCAGGTTGAAAATGCCAATCAGTGCCGCCGTGCCGGCAAGGATGATCGCCCAGTCCAGCAGGACAGCCTGTACGATCCCCGCTTGCGTGAAGAAGTATCCAAGCAGTATGAGGATACCCACTGCGATGGCTATGATGGCGGTCAGAACTCGCATTAGAAAACCCCCAGGAATTTTGCCGCCGATCCAGCCAGCAGGGCAAGGATGATCAACCACCGGAACAGATCCTGCACGGTTAAACTGGCGAGATGCGCCGGCTCGGCATTGAGGTAGGCGCCCGCGGCAAACAGTTCCTCACCGATCAATGGTTCCTGTGAACCGGCAAATAAAATGGATTGCCCGGCAAGATCATCCGTTGCACCGATCAATGTGGTGCCAGCGCGGTCAGACGCTTCGACCAACAAGGCAGTTTCAGGACCGAGATGACCGAGCAGGATATTCGTCGAAACGTTTTCATTCTGCGGAATGTGCATCGCCCCAGCGGAATAACTAAATGGGGTCAAGCCTGTAATGCGCCCCATCGTATGGACGTAAGCCTCACCAACTTCCGCCGCCTGGTAACCCGCTTGCAGGGTATCTTGAGTCAATAGGCCCAGCGTCGGATCCCCGGCAGTTGCAACAGAAGGCATGTCGCTCACGGAGGTCCGTTCGGCGATCTTTCGCAGCAAGGCCAATCCCGCCAATGCCGACCCGCCGCGCGCGTCGAACAATCCACCGTGTCCCAGCGCGATATGCAGTCGTTTCCCGTCTTCGATGCTTAAACCGATGGTGCGGGCAAGCCTGGTAAATGCGGGGATCTGCCTCAGTGTTCCGGGCGAGCGGCGCTTCCATATCGTGATGACGCCCAGCAGGAAAACGGCAAGGATGAGAGCGGAAAGGGGAATCATAAAACTGTTTCCCCTCCGTTCAAATAGGCTGTAAATGCGCGCAATTCGGATTCATCCTCGAGCATCGAAGCAAGCGCGTCGAGGTGGTCGTTCTTGATGAATGCGCCTCCAAAATAAATCGCCTGCGCCCCAAGCAGGGCGAACGGACTCCCTGCTTCAAGGAACGAGGCGACCAGATCTTGAAGTTGAAAACGGCGCAAGGATTCAGCCCAGCGTTGCCAGAATTCTCGTGAATTCATAGTTAATTGGAGTATAGCATAATTTCAATCTTGACCCTCTGCTCGCGCGCTTGGAAAAGTTGCAACATGGTGATAGACCCCCGCATTTCACGCAGTTTTTGAAATGTCACGAGTGTTTATTACAAGGTCATCTCCGCTAATCCAAGCAAAGAGGGCTTTTATGGCGCGATGACCGTGCCGGGTTGAATCTCGACATCCTTTGGGATGATCACTATGCCATCGCGCACGAACCAATTTTCGTCGTCGACATCCGCGTTGCGCGGAAACGGCCGAATGACCACGCCTTCGCCGATGCGGGCGTTCTTATCCAGGATCGCGCCTTCGATGTGACAGTTCGCGCCGATACCGATGGGCAACCCACCCCAGTCGCGCTCATAATAATCAGAACCCATCACAATACTGTCCTTGATGACACAGCCCGCGGCGATCTGGCTGCGGATGCCGATGATGGAATGGGTTATCTCAGACCGCAGCACCCGGCTCCCCTCGGCGATCAAAACTTCCTTCATCTGGCAGTCTTCCACGATCGAAGCAGGCAGATAACGCGTGTCGGTATAGATCGGCAATTTTGCATCGTAGAAATCGAACGGCGAATTCGGTGTGGTCAGCATCAGGTTTGTCTCGTAGAACGAGCGGATCGTTCCGATATCCTGCCAATACCCATCGAAATCGAAGCCGAACACCTTATTGGTTTTGATGGCATGCGGAATGATGTCTCCACCGAAATCGTCGTAATCGGGGAAATTCCGCAGGAAATCCAGCAGGATCTTCGTATTGAACATGTAAATTCCCATCGAGCCGAGGAAAGGCCGCACCGGGTCATCCCGGCTGATGAATTGATTCTGAACCGCCGGGTCTTTTGGCTTTTCCACAAAATTGCTGATTCGGGCATCGGACTCGCGCTTCAAAACCCCGAAGCGGCTCACCTCTTCCTTTGCGACCGGCTGGACGGCAACAGTGATATCCGCTCCGTTTTCCCAATGAAATTCCGCCATGGCTTTGTAATCCATGCGATACAGATGATCCCCAGCGAGGATCAACACATATTTCGCGCCTGTGGATTGTATCTCCAGCATCTGCTTGCGGACGGCATCCGCTGTGCCCTGATACCAGTCTGCACTTTCCATTGTCTGCTCAGCCGCCCAGATCTGCACCCAGCCCTGGTGAAAGGAATCAAAATTGTACGTGCGCGTGATATGCCGATGCAGCGATACCGAGTTGAACTGGGTCAGGATCGCTATACGGAATATTTCCGAGTTAATACAATTGCTGATGGGGATGTCGATCAGGCGGTATTTCCCGGCGATCGGCACAGCCGGTTTGGATCGCATTTGCGTGAGCGGGTAGAGCCGCGCCCCGCGTCCGCCCCCTAGGATGACCGCCAGGACCTCATTGTATGACGACATGGAAATCCTCCTGGAAGGATATCGGGATCTCGAGCACTGGGACTATTTTACACCCTTCATCCTCCTTAGGCGATGGATGATATAGGCAATGGGATAGGATAAGAGAATGAAGATATCGAAGAGAGCGAAGAAAATCCAGAGCTTCATGGCGGCGTCTCCTTGCGAACCGTCTTTCCAATCTACATACGCACATCACATGGATATGTTCCAATTTATTTTATCAAGCCTTCCAACTTCACATTCCCGCACGACTCGCAGTTTGGAGATACCTGTATGGGAAAAGGTTCGTTTGTCCACGAAGGCCGTTTAACTATTAATCTCCTTCTGATAGAACCGGTAACGTTTATAGATTCTCGCACCCATGTGATGAGCCAGGTCCCAGGTATCGGGGTTGTCTTCGCCGGTAAGGGATAGATCCGCCCATTGGTATCCCTTTGCCATCGCGCGTTTGGCCATTTCGGCAAATAACAGGATCGCCGCGCCTGTATCCCAATACTCGGGCAAAACTGCAACACTTTTTACGGATAAACATTTCGGTTTCAGGTTCTTGTACTTCAACGCGCGCAGATAATCCCAGGGATGACGCAGACCGTTGAGGTGAATCACAGCCTCGTTGAAATTAGGAATCGCCGGGAACCAGCCCACCGCTTCGCCCTGATCTTCCGCAAACAAAATCAAATCCGGGTCCGCCAATTCTTTTAGCGGAAGCAGTATCCCCTCGATGGCTTCACGCGAGTATGGGACGAATCCCGGCAGATGTTCCATGGCGCGATTTTGCAGAACCAATATCCGCCCGATCTCGCCTTCAACATCCCCCATATCCACGTTGCGAATCGTAAATCCCTTGCGCTTTTGGACGCCCCCCGCCAGGCGAAATACTCGTTGAAGCTTTGGGTCGTTCGGGTTCAGATCATAGGCATACGCAAGACCATCGTCGTGCCGTTTCACGAATCCATATTGCTCGAAGAAGCCTGCATAATATGGCGGGTTATGTCCACACAGGATCACCGGCGGTCGATCCCAGCCTTCGATGAGGATCCCCCGTCCGTTCTCACGGTCGAGATTATATGTGCCGCAGATCATCCTCAAATCGTGTTCACGCGCCCAGGATTCAGCCTCCCTGAACAAAGCATCCGCTACGGCATAATCACGGATGCATTCAAAAAAACCGATCGAACATTCATTGGGGTCCCCGCCGTTATCATGGGAACACAGGATCGTGCCGACAGGATTGCCATCCTCCCATGCAATGAAAAAATCCGCATAGCCGGATTTGAAGAACATTCCAGTGGACGGATCCGCTTCTTTTCGCCGCTCAGGCAGGATCGGCGGTACCCAGAGCGGATCCCGGCTGTAGATCCACCACGGAAAACGAATGAAAATCTCCTTTTCGCGTTTATCCTTCACCCTGCGTACTTGAATCATTCCGCCGCCTCAAATTTCGCACTATTACGTCTCAACTCAAGTTCGCGCGTGATCTCATGATGACGCTCCCTTCCCAATGGATAGAGAAGCGTGAACAAGATTCCCAATCCAAGTGTGATGGCCGGCAACGGTCCGGCTACGAAGCGGATTCCGTTGATGGCGCTCGCGGGTTGAGTCGCGCTATTGGCAACATATCCGGAATATTCCAAGATCAACAACGCCGCCGGGACAGCGATGGATGAAGCGACTTTCTGCGCCAATGTGATGAGACTGTAATACATACCCTCCTGCCGTTCCCCGGTCTTCCATTCGCCATATTCGATGGCGTCCGGTAATATCGCCCACGGAAGGGAGTGCATGGCAGAGACGCCGATTCCAGCCATGACGCAAAGGACCATAATGAATGTAATGTCCGTCTGCGGTGTGAGCGCAGAGAGGATGAGCAGGACAACTGCAAGAAAAGAAATTCCGCTGATGTATGCCCAGCGTTTATTGAGTCGGGTGGATACCCAATTCCACAATGGTAAGGTCAGCATTGCAACGACAAAGATGGTCGCCATGATCATATCGCTTTGAGGTTCGCGCTCGACCACATACTTAATATAGTACAGCAAAATGACCTGGATGATGCTCATCGTCACGCCGTTGAACAGGAACATGGTCAAGCCGAAGACGAAGGGACGGTTCTGCCAGGTAGTTTTGATGGAATCTCCGACGCTCAAATGCGGTTCGAGTTTAGCGAATTCAGTCCGTTCGCGGGTGTTGGCAAAAACGAGCAAAAGCGGGAAAGCGGAGAATAAGCCAAAGATGGTTCCCATCAGCAGGACGCGGTTTGCATTGCCGGGGTTGAATCCGCCAACGAGCCAGAGCGGAAGCGTGAAAGCGAGCAGACTGCCGAGGATGGAGAAGAACATTCGCACCGAGGTCAGGCTGGTGCGCTCGTCGTAATCGCTGGTGAGTTCAGGAGTCAATGCATAGAAAGGCATATAGACGAAAGTCGCCGCGGTATCGTATAAAGCAAAAGCAATCGAATAATAAATGGCGAGCGCAGTTGTGTCTTCAAATGGAGGTTTCCACCACAAAAGCACGAACGCCATCGCGAACGGCAATGCGCCGAATAGCAGAAACGGACGCCGCCTGCCCCAGCGCGAATGCGTCCGATCCGAAAGGTAACCCACCAGCGGGTCGTTGATGTAATCCCAGGTGCCGCCAATGAAAATGGCAAGCGCCGCCACTGAGGGCTTTACCCCGACCACATCCGTAAGAAACAGGGCAAAGTAAACACTTAAGATGGTATTTGTCAGGCTGAAGCCGATATCGCCAAAGCCGTAAAACCATTTGGTGCGCCTGGAAACCTGTTCCGCCATGATGATTCTCCGTGGATTGAGGATGACCTTACAAAGTTAAAACCCAATTCATTTGGATTCGCAACGAAGAGGATGGGTCATACGGGGGGTTGGTGAATCGTCAACATGGGATGAAAATTCCCAAATACCCAAAAAAGGAGATTTCAATGACCGGTAAATTTATTGCTCCAACAGACTGCCCGAAGTGCGGCGGATCGATGGAAGAAGGCTTGAACTTCGATTATAAGCTTGGCGAACTTTCAGACGACTATGTCATCGAAAACAGTGAGTTGGTACGTGAACGCTGGCAAAAAACCGAAAATGCAACCGGTAAATTCCTGGGGCGTGAATATGCAGGCAAGCGTCGTGTCGGCCCGAAACTGGCGATCGTGACCTTCCGTTGTTCCGATTGCGGATATTTGGAATCATTCGCTCCAGCATAGAAATCCCTATAGACAGAGGAGCAAGGCTGCGCCCAATTAGACTAAAGGAGAAGAACATGACCGATTTATTCAATCCTCCAGAAACCTGCCGAATTTGCAGCGGGACCATGCAAACCGGAACCCTCAAAACCACGAGGGAGGGTTATATGATCCCTGACCGGTACCCGTTCGAGCGGTTGACCTCCGGCGAGTTGTGGTACGCGCTTGAACAAATGCCGGACGGGAAATTCGTAATGCTTAATAAGGACGGGCCGCTGATGGTGTTGCATTATCGCTGCGAGGATTGCGGATACCTTGAGTCTTACGCCCGGGGAAGATATCCACAATAAATTGAATGGATTATCGGCTGCAACCTACTGAAACCTTTTCAATAGGCAGACCGAAGGCTTCATAGACGGGTACACCGTCCCATTCAGGTGGGATCGGCAAGCCCAAGGCAAAGGCGGCCGTGGAAGCTGTATCCACAGTTGTTATGGGTGAATTCAACGGCGCAGGTTGAACGCCCGCGCCGGATGCGATCCAGGGAATGGTCATATCCTCGGGCAGGCTTGAGCCATGCGTAGTGTCGTGCCCGCCGTGGTCGGCAGTAACGATGAATAATGTCTCATCATGCAAGCCGCGGTTGTTTAATTCGGTCACAAGCCGTTCGATCGCCTGGTCGGCGCGGAATAGCACGCTGAGTTGCTCGGGGGAAAGCCAGCCGTATTCGTGCCCCATCCAGTCGGTGGTGGGGAAGTGAACGAACATCAGGCGAAAATCGGCGGGGAAGTTTTGGATGAGGTCCTCTGTGATGACCAGGTCACGGTCATTGATGAATTTGAATATGTCGGTGCTTTGCGGCTCGGTGATCTGGCGCAATTTTTCCTTGCCAACATACATCGCCGTTTGCATCCCGGCTTGATGGGCAATATCGAACAGGTCGGTAACCTGGGCATATCCGTTATCGGGGATGTAATCGTTCCAATCCACTTTATGTTTGGCGGGGCATTGTCCGCTTAGCATGGAGGTATGCGACACGAGAGTGACGCTTGGGTAAACCGTCTGTGCGGTGAGCGAATAGGCAGATTCATTCAATAACGACATCAGATAAGACATGGGGGCAAGAGGCATGGCATCGGGGCGGAAACCGTCGATGGAGAGGATCAAGACGCGGCGGGCGGGAGGCGCGGGGGTCGTTGTCAGAGTCGGTTCGAGAGTCGGTGTCGTTGTGGGAGTTTGAGTCGGCGAGGGAGTCGCAGTCGGCGTTTCCGTTGGGATCGGTATGATCTGTGACGAACAGGCAAGCGAGGCGAGACAAAGAGCAAGGATCAGGTGGGCGCGTGACATTCGTCCATTATAAATAATTCGGGGCGTAGTATGATGTGGTCATGGAAACACAACTCAAAAAATCGCTTCACGAGGAACTTTTTCACCATAACTATACTGACCCGCACAAGCGCGGCTCGGGTCTTTCGGACTTCATCCTGGGCGCGCAAGACGGGCTGGTCAACGTCCTCGGCGTGGTTCTGGGAATCGCGGCGGCGACGAGCGACACGCGCGTAGTATTGGTGGCTGGGCTTGCCACTACCTTTGCCGAATCCATCTCAATGGGCGCGGTCGCGTTTACAACCACGCTCGCCGATGCGGATTTGTACCAGAGCGAACGCGAGCGTGAATACCGGCATATCATCGAAGCGCCCGTTTTGGAAACGAAGGAGATCCGCGATATCTATGAAAGCAAGGGGTTTAGAGGGGATTTGCTTGACCGCATTGTGAATACGATCACGGCGAACAAGGATGTGTGGGTGGCGGTGATGATGGCGGAGGAACACCAACTCTCGCCGGTGGATCGCTCCAAGGCGATGAAGGCCGCCTGGGTGGTTGGGCTTTCGGCGATCATCGGCTCGCTTGTGCCGATCGCTCCATTTTTGTTCCTCCCCATCTCAACGAGCATGTGGATGTCCGTATTGGTGACCGCGCTTGTTTTGTTCGGAATCGGTTTTTACAAAGCGCGGGTTACCGTGGGCAGACCCATGCGCAGCGGCACGGAAATGATGTTGATCGGTACGATCAGCGCGCTGGCAGGATATTTGGTCGGGGTTCTATTGAAGGTCCCGCCCCTTCCGTGAGGGTCTGCTGAAGTAGAGGTTTGCCAGCATTCCCAGAAAAAATACGAAAAGCATCGCCACGATCACTTCAGCGAGCCAGCCGATGACGGGAATAAAGGTAAGGACTTCGAGCGCGGCATCTTTCAGCACGGTGGAAAGACCGTACAATGCGACGGCGGAGTACCCGATCTCTTTCAACTCCAACTTTGCTTCCTGGATCTTGGAAAGATGCACGATCATGTACACTTCCAGGGCGGTCAATAGCAAGGAGGTGCCGGGGATCGGCGCAGTCAGCGCGGAGATCGCGCCTGCGATGAGCGTGTATACGAGTACGAATTTCATCTACCGGTTCATAAAATAGACGATGGCAAATGTGGTGACGGCGATCGCGAAACACAGTACGACCGAGACGATCGCATAAAAAAAGACTCCGGAACCTTTGTCTTCTTCGATGACAGAGGAAGCTTGAGTAGAAAGGAAGGGTCTTGTTTCAACCTGTTGGGGGCGGTTTGACGGCGGGTCCTCCATTGCAGGCGGATTTGCAAGCATACCCATTTTTGACAACATCCTGAAAGCTCCATCAACGCTCTGACGAAGATCGGGCGGGAGGTCCTCGAGGGTGTGATAGACCTTGCCGTTCACATTGACTTGCATCCCTGAGGAGCGCGCAGCGAGCACGTTCTGGACCAGGTCACCTTCGAGCAGATCGGGAATGCCGTTGCCGTCCTTATCCACAAGAATCTGCGAGACCTGTTCATATGCCAGCCTTTCATAGGCGGGCATGTCTTCGCTGGAATCGTAGGTCTTGCCGTTGAAGACGATGGTGGGCATGATTGCTCTCCTTTGGCGCGCGTTTCAATCCCGCAGATACTGCTCGTACTTTTTGAAATCCACGCGGGCGGTCATGTCCAGGCAGATCGGCGTCACGGCGACCATTTTCTTTATACGCAGCACTTCCACGTCCGTGCCTTCCTCTTCATGGGGAAGGTTGTTGTCATGTTCGTAGCCGATGGGACCAGGTTCATCCCACGATTTACGCTTGGTCGGTGTCGGCTTGTAATATCGGAGGAGGGAAAGCCTTGAGAGTCGCCACTCCGTTTCAGGTGTGGCATGACGCGGCACTTCCACTTTCAGTAAATCCACGCCATCGAATGTTTTCCTTTCCAGGAGGATACGGGCAAAGTAGGAAGTGAAATATGCGGCGGCGCTGAAGTCCACATCTTCTGAATGACTGAGATGAAGGTGCGGATCGGTTTCGAGCGAAACCGCCAGGGCGCGATACCCAAGCCCGGCGGCTTCCATCGCGGCTCCGACCGTGCCGGAAATTGTGACTCCCAACCCGACATTTTCCCCGTAGTTGATCCCGGAGACGATCAAATCCGGTTCATGCGGGACGATCTCGAGGACTCCATGCAGGACGGCTTGCGCCGGGGTGCCTCCCACTGCGTATACGTCCCACGTCTGCCCGTTGACCTTGACCTGTTCCTTTTTGATGATTCCACTGGATGTGTTGGGCAGACTGCGTCCCATTCCGCTGGATTGTTCGCGCGGCGCGGCAACGGTGACGTAGCCGATCTTCGAGAGTTCGCCCGCGGCCGCCCATAAGCCGGGCGAGCGGATGCCGTCGTCGTTGGTGAGGAGGATGTGCGGTTTTCGTTTTGTCATGATGGGGGATTATAAACAAAAAGCGCAGAAGTCTGCTTTGAATCGGAATTCTTGATGCGAAGACGCAAAGACGCAAATGTTTAAATTCCTTCCTTCGCGACCTTGCGCCTTTGCGTTACCCTTTGGCACTTAATCAACAACTCATCCTCCCGCAAGAAAAGAACCGCCTCACGACAAGACGGTTTTGCTGGAGCGCTCTCGGACGGACTCGACATCGTCCCCTTGTGGGATATTATCCCTCGATGGGGACTGCCGACCTACAACAAAAAACCGTCTGTTTGGACGGTTTCACTGGCGCCCTCGGACGGACTCGAACCGCCGACCTATTGCTCCGCAAGCAAGCGCTCTAATCCACTGAGCTACGAGGGCTTTTATTAAGCGCGCTGATTGTACTTTAATGCCCTTTACCGGTCAAGGCGCTTGACGCTCCGCCCTCCTGCATGTAAAATCGTCGTCGCTTTGCGGGAGTCGCCAAGTGGTAAGGCATCAGCCTTCCAAGCTGATATTCGTGGGTTCGAATCCCATCTCCCGCTCTCGGTATAAGGTGTCAAGTGTCAGGTTCCAAGTGTCACGTGACACTCCCGCACTTGACACCTGAAACTTTAACCACGGGCTCGTGGCGCAGCGGTTAGCGCAGGCGACTCATAATCGCTTGGTCGTAGGTTCGAATCCTACCGGGCCCACTTCGTATTAGCGTTCAAGGAGATTATGGAAGTTGGGCTGCGAAAAGCCTTATGTTGAATGATGAGGTGAACCATGACTGATATGGAAAAAACTATCATGTTGGAACTTTCGACAATGCCCGAGGGTCAACTTGCCGACGTTTTGAAATACGTCCGCTTTCTGAAATTCAGCCAATTGGACAGTGGGGAAATCGAAAAGCGCTTCGACGCTTCGTGGGAGCGAGTCCGCGCACGCGCAAAGGAATTGAATATTACTCAAGCGGATATCGAAGCAGAAATTCGCGCAGTGCGTGAGGGGAAGTAATGCGGGTTGTCGTTGACACGAATATCATTGTATCGGGGTATCTCGGGGGTTCACTGGAAGCGGTCATCGTTGCATGGAAGTCAGGCAAGTTTACCCTTATCGTCACCGATGCCATTGCTGCGGAGTATCTGGCGGTTCTAAATCGTCCCAAGTTTAAGATCGAACGCGCTGAAATAGAGGATTTCTCTGCGCTCCTTCTCGACAAGTCCGAATTCGTCATTCCTTTGGCAAAAATCAACGCTGTTCCCGCTGACCCATCCGACAATAAATTTCTTGAAGCCGCAGTTGCCGGAAAAGCAAATCTAATCGTCAGCGGTGATGGGCACCTGTTGGAACTTGAAACATACCATGAAATTCCAATCATTCCAGCGCATGAGTTTATCGCGAGACTGCAGAACGAGTAAATTTGGGCAGATTATATTCGGCTTGCCGTAAACGCATACAATTCATAATCGCTTGGTCGTAGGTTCGAATCCTACCGGGCCCATCTTTCGATTTACGATTTTTGATTTTCGAAAACCGATTGGTTCATAGCCATCCGGTTTTTTTACTTCAACTGCCCCATCACCGCCTCATAAATCCCCGGCGCGGATGCGAGGATGGACAACGGCGCGGAGAGGAAATCTTCCCTTCCATCAATGGCAGTGACTTTAGCCCCCGCTTCCATTGCGATCAATCCCCCGGCGGCGACGTCCCAGGGTTTGAGTTTGAATTCCCAGAAGCCGTCGAAGCGCCCGGCGGCGACGTAGCAGGCATCGAGGGCGGCGGAGCCGAGACGACGCACGCCTTGTGTCTTTTTGGCAAGTCGCTCAAAGTATTTGAAATTATCAAGTTCAGTGTCCCATGTATCGTAGGGGAAGCCGGTCACAAGCAGGGACTTTTCCAGTTCGGTTACGCCCGATACTTGAATCCTTTTGCCATTGAGAAATGCGCCTTTGCCGCGTTCGGCAGCGAAGAGTTCGTCGCGCATGGGGTCATAGACGACGCCGAGAGTCATTTGTCCGTTCGTTGAATATCCGATCGAGACGCAAAATATGGGAATGTGATGCGCGTAATTGACCGTTCCGTCGAGCGGGTCGATGTACCAGATGTCTTCGTTGGTCCCCTGGATATTTCCGCTCTCTTCGGCAAGGATGTGCCCGCCGGGGAATTTCGCTTTGATCTCGCGGAGCAAAAAGGCTTCAGAGGCATGATCGGCTTCGGTTACAAGATCAATTGTCCCTTTGTAATGAACCGTGTGCTCCTTGTTGTATCCGTCACGCAGGATGGCTCCGGCTTCAAGCGCAAGTTTTTCCAGATCAGAGAGAGTCGGTTTCATGAAAGCCCGTTCCAGATGCGGCGCCCCAGCGCGGAGAGTGCAAAATCGACGGCGAGCGAGGCGGTTCGGTTTTGCACATCGAGGATGGGATTGACTTCGACCAGATCCATGCCGATGAGTTTGCCGGTCTCGGCGATCATCTCGCAGGCGAGATGCGCCTCGCGCTGTGAAAGCCCGGCGGGGACGGGCGTTCCAACACCGGGAGCATGTTCGGGATCGAGCGAGTCGAGATCGAGCGAAAGAAAGATTCCATCCACATCGCGGCTGACCCGCTCGATGGCTTTTTCGAGCGCAGTGACCATGCCGTAGCGGTCGATCTGTTCCATGCTCATCACCATCGCGCCCGCGTTTTGCAAATTGACCTTTTCGCCTTCATCTAGATCGCGCGCGCCAATGACTGCGATCTTTTTTGGGTCGATGACGGGCACGGGTTCATCCCATAATTGAATCAAACTCCCGTCACCCAAGCCTGCAAGGATGGCAAGCGACATGCCGTGGATATTTCCCGACGGAGTCGTTTCAGCCGTGTTGAAATCGCCATGCGCATCGAGCCAGATGACCCCGATCTTTCGTCCGCGAGCCGCTCCGCGCACCGAACCGATGGAAAGGGAATGGTCGCCTCCCAACACCAGCGGAAAGTTGCCCGCTCCCACCGAAGTGGATACCGCGCCTGAGACTCGTCTTGCCATCGGAATGATGCAATCGATGTATTTCAGTTTCGGGTTGTTGATGCTGCACATTTCCGCGATGGGCACTTCCACGTTGCCTTCATCCTGCACTGTATAACCGAGGTCTTCGAGTTTTTTCTGTAAATGGGCATAGCGGATCGCGCTCGGTCCCATGTCCACGCCGCGGCGGTCCGCGCCGAGATCGATGGGCACGCCAATGATGTCTATATGCATTTAAAGTCTCCTGATTGGATATTTGATGTCGGATTGTATCGCGTCTCACCGTTCAAAAACAGTAACCCGGTTCCGCCCTTCCGCCTTGGACCGATACAACGCCTGGTCTGCGCAGCCCAGCAGGCTTTCCCCCGAACCCGCGTGAACGGGGAAGGATGCCACACCCACCGAGAATGTGACTTGGATCGAATTGCCTTCACAGAGGTTCACCATGGCTTGGAATTCTTTTCGAAAAAGTTCGGCGCGTTCCTGGGCAGAGTCTGCGGAGGCGTCGGGCATTAGAATAACGAACTCCTCCCCGCCAAAACGGCAGACGATGTCACTGCGCCTTGTGTTTTGAGCCAGATATCTCGCAAGAGCCTGCAGGACAAAGTCACCGCATTTGTGTCCGTACGAATCGTTGATCCGTTTGAAATGGTCCACATCCAGAATAATGATGGAAAAGGGGGAATTTTCGCGAACGGCGCGGGCGGTTACATTATCGAGCGCTTCCGCAAAATAACGGCGGTTGAACACCCCGGTCAGCGGGTCGCGGATGGCCTGCTCCTGCAATCGGAGGCGCAGGCGTTCGTTCTCCTCCAATTGAGTTTGAAGAGCCTGGTTGGCGGCCTTTAATTCCCCTTCGAGTTTTTTCCTATCGGTAATATCGTAGGCGAGAACGATCCTCCCTTCAAGCCGTTTCGACTCGTTATAAACCGGCGTGATGATGGTCTCCAGAACGCGGGGCGGGTCGCCTGGAATTTCAACCTCTTCGCGGTGATATTCCAGAAAGAAGAAACGTTGTAATAATTGAGGCCATTGCTTGAAGACTTCCATCGGATCGCCGCCGATGATCTCTTCCAACGGTTTATCGAGCCACTTTTGCGCCATGGCATTCGCATCGACGATGCGTTCCTTTTCATCCAGCACGATGACCATCTCGGGGACGTGCTCCATCACCCGGTCCCGGGCGATGGGAATGATATCGATCGGTTTCTTCCTGGAGTCCTTCGAATTCATGCCGTCCTGTAATATCCCACATCCACTGAATAGACCTGTCCGCGTTTGATGATGTGCTTGACGAGATTCGTTCCGTAACGATAACCGACCTGGCGGTAATCGTTCACAGACAGGATGAGCATGTCCGCCTGTTTGCCGACCTCGATGGAGCCGACCGAATCCGCGCGGCGGATGGCATGCGCGGCATTGATCGTCGCGGAAGCGATGGCTTGGGCGGGAGTCAATTTCATATAACGGCAGGCGAGCGCGATTGCAAATTGCATCGACTCATTCCACGATGTGCCGGGATTGCAGTCCGTGGCGATGGCAAGGATCGCGTTCGCATCCAGCAATTTTTTCGCGGGTGTGTAATGGGATTCCGCCAGCCCGAAGGGAGTGCAAGGGAGGGCGACCGCCACTGTGTCGGACCTGCCCAGCGCTTCGATATCCGCATCGGACGTGACCACGAGATGGTCGGCCGACGCGGCCTTCAACTCGGCCGCGAGCGACGCGCCGCCGAGATTGTCGAATTCGTCGGCGTGAATCTTAAGCGGGAATCCCAGCGACTGCGCCCGGGTCAGGATCTGACGCGATTGTTCGAGAGTGAAGGCTTTCGTCTCGCAAAACACATCCACAAAGGGCAGGGGTAGGCGCGGGGCGTGAGTCTCCCACCAGCCTTTCAGCATGGGCAGCATGGTATTGACGACTTCATCCGTATATCCCTGGGGGTCATCTTTAAATTCCGGTGCAATGGCGTGCGCGCCAAGAAATGTGATGACAAGGTCGAGCGGGCTTTCATCGTTCAAGGCAAGCAGGGCTTTCAATAAACGCAGTTCCGTGGCGGTTTGCAGCCCATAACCCGTCTTTGCTTCAGCAGTTGTCGTGCCGTTCCTGAACATCCTCAGCATGCGCGGGCGGGTTTCCGCCATCAGCGTTTCGATGCTGGCTGTGCGGGTCGCTTTGACGGTGGAGAGAATACCGCCCCCAGCCGCAAGGATATCGAGATAAGGCGTTCCCGCCATCTTCATTTCGAATTCATTGGCGCGATCGCCCGCCCAGATGAGGTGCGTGTGCGGGTCCACGAAACCCGGCATGAGCACGCAGCGACCCGCGTCAAGTGTCGGTTCATCGGGGTACGCGGCGCGGAGTTCGTCCGTCCCACCGACTGCGACGATCTTTTCGTCTCGCATGACGACAGCGCCATTATCGATGATGCCGAGCGAACCGAGCGCATTTCCGCGCTGGGGACCGCCTGCAAGTGTCAGGAGTTGGGAGGTTGAATGAATGAGCATGGGATTCACCGTCGAGAATTGATGATGAAATAATTTAACCACAGAAACGTCCGTGTGTGCGGGCGATTCAAAATGCGGCCGGAGACCTCCCTCTTCCCTAACAAGATTGTAAAATAAAAATCATTGACTTTTCGACCCGTTGCTGTAGAATAGAAACGTAAATACGGAAGGCGTCTTCCGACCATTCATAAACGAAAGGAGTTATACATCATGTTGTTCTCACCCAAAGAAAAAGGCCAGGGTTTGGTGGAATATGCGCTGATCCTCGTTTTGGTGGCCATCGTCGTTATCGCCGTCCTCATGATCCTCGGCCCCATCATCGGCAACGTGTTCAGCACCATCAACGACAGCCTCAGCGGCGTGTAATCCTGATCGGAAAGTCCAGCAAAAGCCCCGTTTCACGACGGGGCTTTTTTTCTAGGCATTAATGTTTGCGCCGCAGCCCGTGGAATGCGGTGACGTCGCCAAACTATGTAAAAATTTGACCTTTGCAAGAAGTTTACAATATTTCCCCCTGATGGTTTCGTTTATAATGATTAAAGAGAGTGCCTAAAATCAAAACGATGCATGTCACCCTGAGCGATAGCGGAGGGTCTCTCCCCTGCCAAAATCAAGTTTATTAGAAAACTAGAGATTCTTCGTCGCTGCGCTCCTCAGAATGACAAGCGAGATATTGCTGCATCACCTCGAATTTAGTTACTCCCTGATTAAATCCTAGATTTTAGGAAAGGAGGTGAAATGCCATGTTGTTTACGCCCATGGAAAAAGGCCAGGGATTGGTCGAATACGCGTTTATTCTTGTTCTGGTTGCCATTCTTGTTATCGCAGTCCTCTACATCCTCGGCCCTATCATCGGCAACGTGTTCAGTTCGCTTAACGACAGTCTCAGCAATGTGTAGTGGAGCCCGGTCACATTTGAAAGGCTAACAATACTGTTAGGGAGCTTCTCCCCTGCAGGCTTGCAAAAATCGGTGCTCCGTGTAAAATAACCTTATCTCAGGCGGAACCTGGGAAATCCCAAAGAAAGGAGAAAATACTCATGTTGTTCTCACCCAAGGAAAAAGGCCAAGGTCTGGTCGAATACGCGTTGATTCTCGTTTTGGTTGCCATTGTTGTTATCGCAGTGCTCATGGTCCTCGGTCCAATCATCGGCAACGTATTCAGCACCATCAACGACAGCCTCAGCAGCTTCTAATCGAAGCCAGCAGTTTAGTTACAAAAAATAAATCCCATCTCGCGAGATGGGATTTATTTTATTTTTTGACCATTCACCCGCCTCACCACCCCGCATCCATAAATGACCCTGCCATCCCGGTGTTCCCAATCATTCGTGGTGCCTCGAAACGTACCAGACCGCCGCCAGTCCAAGCAGGTTGAAAACGATTGCCGCTCCCATAATATGGGAAAATCCGACCGCATATAACGGCGGAGCCAGCCACGCGCCCAATGCGCGGCCCACGGAATGCGCCGCGCCTGCAAATGACAGCATGGTCACCCGAGCGGCAGGCATGACTTCGGTGATCAGGGGGATGATACTCACAATGGTGAATTCGAAAGTGATGTAAAACAGGAATAAGCCCGCCAATGCGCCTGCCTGCGTCCGCCCAATGATGGGAAGCAATATTGCTGCAAAACAGTTTGCAATAACCCCCAGACCCGAAGCGCGGACTTTTCCCAGCCGGTCCACGAGACCGAATACCAGTCCCTCGCCTCCCAACTCCGACAAGCCGATGACTGCGGATGCCGCTCCCAAAGCGGCGATCTGCAAATTGAAAGAATCCTCCAGCCACAAACCAAAGACGATATTGACGACTTCATTCGCCGCAGAAACCAGCAGGCCGATGGAAATTGCCGCCAGCGTCACCGGCGAAGTAATGATCTGTTTTGCGTTTCCGAATATGCCGTCCTCATGGTGGGATGGCATGACAGAATCCTTCAGGGTCAATGCGATGTAGACGAATGCGGCGACGCCCAGAATCCCCAATACCATGAAAGGTGTCGACCAGGTGGAGCGCGAAAGCAACCAGCCCACGGCGGGGATGCCCGCAATGAAGGACAACGACCAGGCAAACTCAAGGGCGGCGACCGCACTCCCGCGCTCCGAGTATGGCGTATGATCCGAAACATATGCCGTAAGCGAAGGGTCAAAGAATGCTTTTCCGAGCAGGGAAAGGATGAGAGCGATTCCCAACGATGAGACAGAAGGGGCAAAGGCTACTATTCCCACGCCGCCTGTAAAAAATACCAAACCGAGCATCATGCCGAACCTGCGTCCGCGCGGTTCGATGAATGGGACGAGAAACGGACTGAACGATCCGACAACCGCCCGGTTGGCAACCAGTGCCGAGATCGTTTGGATGTCGACACCAAGTCCGCGCGCGAAAACGGGAAGAAAGGGATAGACCATGCGATGTGCGGTATTAAGAACCACACGGATGGCAGTGTAGGTGATAAGGCGAATTCGGGACATTTAAGGTTGGGGTTTAGGAAGCGGGTCTGGTATCGAGCAGGAGGCGCGTGAGGAGGTAGGCGGCAAGCCAAGCCAACAGGTTCAACGCAACGAAGAAAGCGATGATGACAATATTCCCCGAATTGAAGATCGGCGATGGGGGCGGATGCATGATGTTTTCCGCTGTGGCGAAGATGGCGCGGAGAACAACGATGAAAACAATGTTCGCAAGAGAAGTCAGCCACGGCAGGTTGAAAATCCACAACCCCGCTTGCAGCAGAACGCCGGTGACGGCGAAGATCATCGCAAGCCGGAAACGCGGCTCGGCGAGGAAAAGACCGTTCCAGTTGGCTTGCATGGCGAGCAGGGATAGCGGCAGGTAGGTGATCCAAAAGATGATTCCCGTTCGCCCGAGCGCGGCGCTCCACGCGTGAAACATGCCGCGGCGCAGGATCAAGCCCAAAAGTCCGGCCAGAGCCGCTGCGAGGAAGACGATCTCGGCGGTGAGCACCCAGGCTCCGTGCAGATATACGAGCCGGACGTTCGATCCCAGTGATTGTTCCTCGGGACCGAACAGAGCGAGAATGGCGATCAATAAAACCACAATGAGAAGTTGGGGTAATCTCGATTTGAAGATATGCATGGACCGAATTGTAACCCACCCAACAGTTTTCTCGAGCGCATTGCTTGACAAGCATCAGGTCTGGGAATAGACTCATTCGCGTTTGCAGGAAACCTTAAAGACGACCATTCCAAATGGAGGCGAGACATTCCATTCGACGGAGTGTTCTCGTCTTTTTTGCGCGCAGGAAGAAATTCAGCCCAGGAGCAATAAATGACGAACGCAGAAACAACGCCGCAGGAATTCCACGCCGTCACAGCAGAGGAAACGCTCAAACATCTCGAAGTGCATGAGGAGGGTTTAACCAGCGTCGAAGCTGAAAAACGACTGGCGCAGCACGGTCTGAACCAGTTGAGCGAGGCGCCGCGTCCCGGATTCCTTGCGATGCTGTGGGATCAATTGAACAATTTTGTGGTGATCCTGCTGATCGTTGCCTCCGTCATCTCTGCACTGCTTGGCGATTATGTCGAAGCCATCGCCATCATGGCGATCGTGGTATTAAACGCCATCCTTGGAATCATCCAGGAACAGCGGGCGGAGCAGGCACTGGCGGCGCTGAAGAAATTAGCCGCGCCCGAAGCGCAGGTGCTGCGCGACGGCTCGCGCAAATCCATCCCCGCCTACAATCTTGTGCCGGGCGATATTGTTTTTCTTGAAGCGGGAAATTTCATCCCGGCCGATCTGCGATTGCTCGAAGCGGTCAACCTGCGAGTGGAGGAAGCCTCGCTTACCGGCGAGTCGCTGCCGGTTCAAAAGAATGCGGCGACCGTGCTCGAAAAGAACGTTCCGCTCGGTGACCGGAAAAATACCGCCTTTATGGGAACGGTCGTTTCCTACGGACGCGGGCGCGGCGTGGTGACCAGCACCGGGATGAATACCCAACTGGGTCTCATTGCCTCCATGCTTCAAAACGTGGAAGCCGAAGAGACTCCGCTCCAACGCCGCCTGGATAATCTCGGCAAGTCTTTGAGCATCGGCTCGTTGATCCTGGTGTTCGTCGTCTTCTTGGTCGCGTTGATCAAATATACGGATATCGGGGGATTATTCTCGACGCCCATCGAATATTTCAAGGAATTTGCAGGCGAGATCACAGAAGTGTTCATCATCGCCATCAGCCTCGCCATTGCCGCTGTGCCCGAAGGTTTGCCTGCTGTTGTAACCATTTCACTCGCGCTGGGGATGCGTGAAATGATCCAGCGTCATGCGCTCATTCGCA
The DNA here is from genome assembly GCA_015075725.1 of Anaerolineales bacterium. NCBI lineage: Bacteria > Bacillati > Chloroflexota > Anaerolineae > Anaerolineales > Anaerolineales bacterium. The sequence continues at coordinate 464,477 of JABTTV010000001.1, forward strand.
AGTTATCCTCTGTGGAAACGCTCGGTTCCGCCACGACGATCTGCTCCGATAAGACCGGGACTTTGACCCAGAACGAGATGACAGTCACGCGCATCTGGGCGGACGGTCAACTGCTGAGCATTTCAGGAGCCGGGTACACGCCCAAGGGTGATTTTACGGATGGCGGTACGGTTGTCGATGCAAAACAGTATCCTGCCATCCTCTCCACCCTTTGGCTCGGCGTTCTGAACAACGACTCAGAGATCGAGATCACCGGCGAATCCGATTCCCAGCAGACCTATCGCATCGTTGGGGACCCGACCGAAGGGGCGCTCCTGGTTGCCGCTGCAAAGGCAGGTGCGATCCATGTGGAGATCGACCGGGCTTATCCGCGCGAGAACGAGGTTCCTTTCGACTCGGAACGCAAACGCATGATCACCATCCACGATGTGAACAAGCCGAGTCCCTACGACCCCTCCCCGTTCACCAATGAAAAACTCAAAGGCTGGGATGTCATTGCTGTCAAAGGCGCGCCGGACATCGTTCTCACATTGTGTTCCAAATACCTGGGTATGGACGATCAGCCCCGCGAACTGACAGAAGACATGCGCAGGAAGATTCTCGACGCCAACGACGCAATGACCAAGGATGCGCTGCGAGTGCTCGGTTTCGCGTATCGCGTGGAAAAGGATGTGCCCAATAACATCGAAGAGGTGGCCACCGAAGACCTCGAACGGGACCTGGTCTTTGTGGGTCTGATGGGCATGATCGATCCGCCGCGTATCGAGGTTAAGCCCGCCCTTGAAAAGGCGCGACATGCGGGCATCCGCACGGTGATGATCACCGGGGATTTTCCAAATACAGCAAGAGCAATTGCTGATTCCATCGGTTTGCTTCGCCCGGGCAAGAAGGTGCTGTCAGGGGCCGTGCTGGACGATCTCAACGACGAGGAATTGAAGAACATCATTGAAGAGACAGACGTCTTTGCACGCGTTTCACCCGAGCACAAAATGCGAATCGTGGACGCGCTTCAAGCCAACGATGAAGTCGTGGCAATGACCGGGGACGGTGTGAATGACGCTCCCGCAATCAAACGCGCAGATATCGGCGTGGCAATGGGCATCACCGGCACGGACGTTGCCAAAGGCACCGCCGACATGGTATTGACCGATGATAACTACGCCAGCATCGTCTCGGCCGTGGAGCAGGGACGCATCATCTATTCGAACATCCGTAAATTCGTCTTTTTCCTCCTATCTTCGAATGTCGCCGAGATCATGATCATCTTCCTCGCCACGCTGGCGGGACTGCCCGCGCCGTTGACTGCGATTCAACTTTTATGGCTGAACCTCATCACCGATGGGGCGCCGGCTTTGGCTCTCGCCATGGAAAAAGGCGATCCAGACATCATGGATCAGAAGCCGCGCGCCAAGAGCGAGCCGATCATCAACCGTTCGATGGGCATCGGTATCATCGTGCAAACCATCATGCAGACATCTGCCGTGCTGATCGCATTTGTGATGGGATTGGCGTGGCATATCGAAGCAGGCGCCACCATCCCTTCAGGTGCCAACGTGTTATCGTACGTTCTCGCTCACGACTGGCGGGGCCTGGATGTGCAGACCGCGGAGACAATGGCATTCGTGACGTTATCCCTCTGCGAGTTGTTCCGCGCGTATACCGTCCGTTCGGAACGCGCCTCGGTCTTCAAGATCGGAATCTTCTCGAACAGGTACATGCAATATGCCGTGGGGCTTTCCATTGCGCTTCTGCTATTGGTATGCGCCGTTCCGTTCCTGCAGCCCATCTTCAACACGCATTTCCTGACCGGGCGTGAATGGAGTTTGGTGGTTGGGCTGGCTCTTACCCCAGCGATCGCGGAAGAGATCACCAAGTTCTTCCTCCGCAAGACCGGCGGGTAATTCTATTTCCCCGCGTATGCGGGATTTATTATTCGATTCGCCTTACGCAGTAAACCGCCAGGCAGCCTATTGCACGGATTGTATGCCCTTTACTATTTTCCCGGCGTTCTCTGCCCCGCGGCGACGAAAAGGGTTAACTGCGAAACATCAGTTATTTAAGACGTTTGTCAATTGTGCCCGGCGGAAATATAAATAAAATCCGATCATGACCCACGAACGCGACCTAAAAAGCCTGCGTGCCATCAACCTGGGACTGGGCACGAACATCCTGCTCGCCATCGTCAAAACGACATTCGGCATTTTGGGTCACAGTCCCGCCCTACTCGCGGAAGGGATCAACTCCACTTCCGATGTCGCCTATTACATCGCCGCCAGCATTCTGGTGCGCATGGCAAACAAACCCGCCGACAGCGACCATCCATACGGGCATCGCCAATTCGAGAGCATCGGCTCGCTTCTGATCGGCTCCTTCGTCATCGCCACCGCCCTCGCCGTGTTTTGGGATGCGGTGGACAAGGTCTGGGATTTTGTGGACGGCGTGGCAGAGTTCACCACATCGCATCCCTTCGCTCTTTATGTCGCGTTTGCCACTGTGATGATAAAGATTTTCCTCACATGGTACATTCGCAAACTGGGCCGCGAGACCGGCAATCCTGTCGTGGATGCTCTGGCGTATGATCACCGCAACGACCTCTTCTCTGCAAGCGCGGCGACGGTCGGCATTTTCCTCGGCCAGCGCGGTCTGCCATGGGTGGATCCGCTCGCGGGCGCGTTGGTGGCGGTGCTTATCTTCCGCACGGGACTATTCATCCTGCGCGAATCCTCCACCGATCTGATGGCCGTCATCCCGAGCCGCGACCTGGCAGAGCGCATCTCGGATCTGCTCAAGACGATCGACGGCGTTACTCAACTCGAGGAACTGCAAGCCCACCGCTTCGGACCTCACATTGTGCTGAATCTGACCATTGGCATCAACGGCGCATTGACCGTTTACGAGGGCGACAGCATCGCCAGCCGCGTGGAAGAGACCTTGCTTGCCTCCATGCCGAATGTGCGGCGTGTCCATGTCCATTACCATCCCGCCGAGAATGAACACGCGAATATGACCATCGATGAGATTTTGGAACCCGCGAGAAACAATAATACCCCCCATCACCCTGAATTTCACGAATAACGCCTTGTAGGTCGCGCTTGAAGCGCGACCTACTTCTTTCTCGTCAAAAACGCATGCAACCTCTCGAGTATTTGCCTCCACTCCGCCTCAGCATTGATCTTCCTCTCCATTTCCCCCGCCCGCTTTTGCATGATCTCCATCACGCGTTCGTCTTCGCCGGCATCCAGCCAGAAACCGTGGTCGTTAGCAGTGCATGCATCTAGCCGCAGGTCGTATAAGCGGTACTGAAATTCATCCAACATCGCCTTACACTGCGGACATGAAAGGTCTGTTCGAGTTTGGTAATGAACCAGGGAGCCCTTGCGTTCATCCTCGTCGAACACCACATCTTCGAGTTTGTCCAATTCATCGAAATCCAGCCACATACCGCGGCAGTTCGGGCAGGAATCCACTTCGAACATCCCCTTGTAATATTTCTTGATCAATTCAGATTTGCACTTGGGGCAATTCATGATTAATGTCATTGCGAAGGCGCTAGCCCGAAGCAGTCTCCTCTTTCATGACGAGCTCGACCAAATCCTCCACCACAGCCTCATTCTGTTTCAAATCCAGCCAGACCAAAAACTCGGCATTCCCCTTGGGACCCAACAGGGAAGATCTCACCAGTCCGCGCAAACCGAAACCTTCGTTCTTCGCAAATGTCAGCACATCGATCAAAACTCGCTTGTGGATTTCCGGGTCGCGGATCACGCCATCGCCGCGTGAGACTTCTTTCTTGCCAGCCTCGAATTGGGGCTTGATAAGGGCAAGGATGTAGTTTTCCACTTTCCACTTTCCATTACCCTCCAAGGCGGAAAGTGGAAAGTGGGCAAACCATTTCTTGATAGCAGGCAATAACACCTTCAACGAAATAAATGACGCATCCACCGTCACGAAATCGATCTTCTCCGGCAGGGATTCCACAAAACGCGCATTCGTCTCCTCCATCACCATCACGCGGGAATCGTTGCGCAGCTTCCAATGCAAAATCCCCTTGCCTACGTCGATGGCGTATACTTTTGCCGCGCCGCGTTGCAAGAGACAATCCGTAAACCCGCCCGTGGAGGCACCGACATCGGCGCACACCAACCCGGTCACATCGATGGAAAACGCCTTCAACGCGCCTTCGAGTTTCTCGCCGCCGCGCGAGACGAATGTGGGACCCGTATCGACCGTCAGCGCAGAATCGGGCTCGACCGGAGTGGCAGGCTTGAGCGCGACCTGATCCGCGACCCGCACCTGTCCCGCCATGATGAGCGCCTGGGCTTTGGCGCGCGAATCCGCCAGGCCTTTTTCCACGAGCAGGATATCCAACCGAACTTTCGGCATGAAAATATTCTATCAGGTAAAATAGCCGCATGTTAACCGCACTGTTCAAAACCATGCGTCCGCGCCAATGGACGAAGAACGTTTTTATCTTCGCCGCGCTGGTCTTCGACAAACAACTTTTTAACCTCGATTCCTTCCTGCGCACGCTCGCGGGCTTTGTGTTGTTCTGTCTGATATCCTCCAGCGTCTACATCTTCAACGACCTCGCCGACGTGGAAGCCGACCGCCAGCATCCCGATAAAAAGAACCGCCCGATCGCCGCGGGCAAGCTTCCGGTGGGCGCTGCATGGACTGCGGGAATTATCATCGTCCTCATTACGTTTGCGCTTGCGTGGCTCCTCGCCCCCGGTTTCGAGTATGTCGTCGTTTGTTATTTCCTTCTCAACATGGCATACACCAAATGGCTCAAACACATCGCCATACTGGATGTGCTCATCATCGCGGCGGGATTCGTGCTGCGCGTTCATGCAGGTGTGACGCTCATCGCCGTCGAACGTTTCTCCCCCTGGCTCTACGTGGTCATGACCCTGCTCTCGCTTTTCCTCGGTTTCGGAAAACGCCGCGCCGAAATGGCATTGTTGGCGCACGGCGCGGGCTCGCACCGCAAGGTATTCGACGGTTATACGCTGCCACTGCTCGACCAATATATCATGATCGTCTCTGGCACAACCATCGTCGCATATTCGCTCTACACCTTCAATGCCCCCAACGTCCCGGACAACCATTCGATGATGCTCACCATTCCGTTCGTGGTCTACGCCATCTTCCGCTATCTCTATCTGATCGAAGTCAAACATGCGGGCGGCACACCGGAGGAGATCCTGCTCTCCGACCGCCCGTTTCAAATTTCCATGTTCCTGTGGGCCTTCGCCGTTCTCGCCATCTTCTATTTTTCATGAAAGCCTCCGCCCCCGGCAAGGTCATACTCTTCGGCGAACATGCAGTTGTTTACAATCGTCCCGCCCTTGCCGTGCCCGTGAATCAGGTTCAAGTGGAAGTCGAAGTCTCGGAGTCGGGTCAACCCGGCATCCGAATCCAAGCCCCGATAATCGGACTCACCTCAGACCTTGCCTCGCTTCCTTCCGACCATCCAATTGGGTCGGTGATACTGAAAACGATTCGACACCTTGGCGTTTCCCCCCTCACAAACCTCTCCATCCAAATTCATTCAACCATCCCCGTCGCTGCAGGGCTTGGCTCCGGCGCGGCGGTTTCGGTTGCCTTGGTCCGCGCGCTTTCTTCCTTCCTCGATCATCCGCTCCCGGATGCGGAGATCAACACCCTCGTGTTCGAGATCGAAAAACTCCATCACGGCACACCCTCCGGCATCGACAATACCGTCATCACCTACAACATGCCGGTTTATTACATCAAAGGCCAGCCCATCGAGACGTTCAAGTGCGGCAAACCCTTCACCCTCGTCATCGGTGATACCGGCGTCCCTGCGCCGACCAAAGAATCGGTCGGCGACGTGAGGCGGCTGTGGTTGAGGGAAACGATTCGTTTCGAAGAGATATTCAATGAGATCGCCCAGATCTCCCTCATCGCGCGCCGTTCCATCGAAAGCGGCAAGCCCGAACTGCTGGGCGAGTTGATGAATCACAATCACGAATTGCTACGACAAATGACCGTCTCCTCCCCGGAACTGGACAACCTGGTCGATACCGCAAAGCAAGCGGGCGCGCTCGGAGCCAAACTCAGCGGCGGCGGCCGCGGCGGAAATATGATCGCGTTGGTCGAGCGAGCCTCAGCGGAGTCTGTGGCGGAGGCGTTAATCTCCACAGGCGCGAAGCAGACGATCATTACCGAAGTCAAGTAATTCACACATGAAATCGAAATGGTTCGCGCCGATCCCGCCTTATCTCGCCATTTGGATAGGGCTGTTTCTTTTCAAAAACTCCTGGGCAGCCTTGATCGGTTTTCATCTTGCAATTCTTATTGTCTTGTTCATTTTAAGACCTCATTTGCCGTTAAGTACCTTCTTAAGAAATGCGGATAAACGCCTGCTTATATTTACTTTAGCGCTTTGCGCTTTAAGCGGACCCGGTTTATATCTGCTAAGGAACGTGCTTGGAATTTCAGCGAATCTCCGCATGCAACTTGCAGAACTTGGTTTAAGCGGGGACGTTTGGGTTGGATTTATTCTATATTTTTCGGTGGTCAATCCCATCATCGAGGAATATTTTTGGCGCGGCGCATTGGGAAGCGACATAAGAACATTTCATTCCATCGATTTCGTTTATGCCGGTTATCACGCCATGGTGCTTTGGAATAAAACTTCATTTTTTTCGATGGGACTAACGATCTTCTCATTGACCTGCATGGGTTGGCTTTGGCGGCAGATTTACCGTCTTGATGACAGTCTGCTTACCCCAGTGCTTGGTCATGCAGTCGCAGATCTTTCGATTCTGCTGGCTGTATTCTTTATAGTAAATTGATCGATGAATATCCTCGCTCTGAAATTGATCCTCGCCCCGCTCATCATCGGCTCAGCCAGCCTCGCGGGCCGCCGCTGGGGTCCCGCCGTCAGCGGATGGCTGGTTGCTCTGCCGCTTACTTCAGGACCGATCATTTTCTTCGTGGCGGTCAGTGAAGGCATTTCGTTTGCGGCAAGGTCCGCGCTCGGAGTGTTGAGCGGCGGTATCTCTGTTGTGATCTACGCGGTCGTCTATCCGCGGCTTGCGGTGCGTTTTCCCTGGCAGGTATCGATCACGGGAAGCTTGTTCGCGTTCCTGCTGAGCACGTTGTTCTTTCAGAACGTCGAACTCCCGTTCTGGCTGGTCTCGCCCGCAGTCCTCCTTTTGATCACGGGCGGATTGTCCCGGATGCCGGATGAAAAAGTCGAAACAGGCAATGCCACATTGAGTAAATGGGATATTCCGTTACGGATATTGATCGGGACAGGCATTATTTTGCTGATCACCGGCATCGCCCCCTTCATCGGTCCGCGATTGACCGGCTTGTTGACGACCATCCCCCTGTACAGCACCATCCTGGTCATTTTTGCCCACCGGAGTCACGGACCTGCCGCCGCAGGAAACGTCATGCGCGGGCTGCTCTTTGGCTTGTTCGCATTTACGGGCTTTTTTATCGTCCTCAGCCTGCTGATCGAACGGACCAGCCTCGCCGTTTCATTCGGTTTGGCGGCGCTGACCGCATTGGCGGTGCAGGGAACTTCGCTTTTCATTTTGCGGAAGCTGCATGGATAACCGCGCCTTGCAGGCAGCGTTGGTATGTTCGGTGGGTCTTGTAGAAATCGATGCCGAAGTTCTCCATATCCCTTTGCATGGCTTCGTTCTCCACGCCGATCTGAACTACCTCGGCGTGTTTGAACCGTCCTGATCCTCGCACTGATTTGAACATCTCACTGTAAAGAATCGCCATCCCGCCAGAGCCGCGGTATTCGGGGGTCAAACCCGCGCCGTTGATATTCAGCCAGTCGGTGCGCTTGAGTTCGCGCAGCATCGCCACCCAGCCGAAGGGGAAAAGTCTTCCACGGGTCTTTTGCAATGCGGCGGAGATATCCGGGTATGCCAGCAAGAATCCAACCGGCTCATCCCCCTTCATCACGATCTTGATCAATTTCGGGTCTGCAAACCAAAGCAGTTGGTCTGCCAATGCGTTTGCTTCGTCATCTGAGATTGGGGCATTGCCTGCGGTTCCGCGCAACGCTCCGTTGTAGAGGTCTTTCAACTTTGGAACAAGGGAACGCAGATCGGATCGTTTCTCGTAGCGGGCGATGCGAAGCCCGCGGCGGTCCCTGATCCTTCCTGCAAGTTCATGAATGCGTTCTGGGAATTGAACATCCGTGCCGATATAACCGGAAACCGTTTCACCAAGTTTTACAAATCCCTGCGCCTCGATCAGATCAACGTAATAGGAAGGATTGTAGGGAAGCCCGAAGGCTGGGCGGTGTTGGAATCCCTTCACGAGCAGGCCGAACCCGTCCATGGGCGTAAAGCCTTTGGGACCGAGAATTCTGGTCAAGCCGCGAGAGCGTGCCCACTCAAAACCCGCGGTGAAAAGTCCCTGCGCGGCTTCGGGGTTGTTCTCACATTCGAATAGATAGAAGAAGGCGGTCGATTCTTTATTGAACTCGTTGTAAGGGCGGTTATCCAATACGGCAAGCCGTCCGATGGGGCGGGTTTTCTGGTAGGCGATAAAGAAACCGGCATGTGAATGTTTATGGAACGGGAACCGCTTCGGGTTAAGCCTGAGGCGTTCGTCGATTTGCAGGGGCGGCACCCACTGGGGAATGTCCCGATAGATGGAAAAGGGCAGGGCGAGGAAATCCTCCAGATGGGGTTTGTGATCGATTTCGACCCGGACAATGCGCATGACTCGCCGCGCAAATTTAATTTGCGTTCATTGATTTGGCGCGTTCCGTCATTTGTTCGCGCAAGTTGTGTGAATCCCCGTCGATGGTAAAGATCGCGCCGATGTAGAAGAGGAAACACAATCCCCACGCGACGGTACAGATGAGAAGGATCGCCGTCTTGAGATCGATCGCATCGGCGATGAGACCGGTGAGGATCGGGGCAAATGCCGCGCCCGCGTTTTCGATGAAATATTCCACCGCCTGCGCCGTCGAGCGGACCTCGGGTACGGTCACATCATAGACAGTGGCGATGACGTTTGCGGAGGAAAGCGGCATGAAGATCGCGGTCAGACACATGAAGACAAAGAATTGATTTCGGTTTTCGGTGGGAGTGTTGAGCGCAAGGAATATGAAGACCGCGCCCAGCAACACGCCGATAATGGATACCAGGATGCGTCCCTTGTTCGTACGTTTGAATGCCGCATCGCCGAGCGCGCCGCCGAGGAAATATCCGCCTGCCAGGATGAGGATGACTGGCGCCATTGTGAACAGGATGCCGTTCGCGTCGTAACCGCGTTCCCTTTCAAGATAAGCAAAGAAGAAATAAGTGATGACGTTCCAGGGGAAGACGCCCGCAAAGCCCTGCAAAAAGACGAACCACATGGTTTTTTTCTTGAAGATGTCCCTCGCTTCGGTCCACGAGAATTTGAAGGTCTGCATCTCGGTCATGTTCTCGAATTCGGGTTCGGCTTTACCGCGCGGCATTTCCTTCACGCCGAAGAAGATCAGCAAGGCGATCACCAATCCGAGCGAGCCGGTGATGTAGAACACGCTTCGCCACCCGCCGATGGCTGGCGCGACCATCAGGGCAAGGATCATCCCAACGAGATAGCCGATGGGTTGGGCGAGTTGCAAAACTCCGTACACCTTGCCGCGAATGTTCGGACCGAAATAGTCTGCGATGAGCGTGTACAAGCCGGGGTAGGACGAATCATCGATTCCGGTCGACGCGCGTGTGACGAGAAATCCGCCGAACGTTTTTACGATGGCGTTCAACCAAGTGGTGGAGCCCCAGATGAACGAAGCCAGCGAGAGCAGTCTCGTTCGCGAAAAGCGGTCGTATAGATATCCCCAGATCGGGTACAGGACCGTTGCGACGATCAGGGCTCCCGAATTTACCAAGCCCCACTCCGTGTTGCTTATCTTGAAATCATTGCTGATCTGCACCTGGAGCGAACCGATCATCAATTTGTCGGTCTGGTGCAGGAGCATGAAGAAGAAGAATACAACGACCACGAACCAGCGGTAACGCGAATGACCTACTGACATAAAAGCCCTCCCCGGCTTGCGATTTTAGATTGTGTGTTGGCGTTTGTGCCATGGGATCACCACAACACGCCTGCACCATCCCCAATTTTACCCGTCCTCGGAAATAATCTCCTGCGCCAGTTTCTTCAGGTCCTCTGGATTTGTGACTTTCGCCGAGTTGAAATATTGGTCCAATAAATCGAGCGGGCTCAAACTGCTCACCACCTGCCCCTCGTCGATGCGCGAACGGGAAACGATCTGCGGGCGTTTGACGAAGTGGAATTCGAAGGCATCAGCAGCGTATTTTCTCAGAGCCGATTCGTCGATGAGGGAGTCCCATTCGCGCGGATATTCGACCACCAGGCGGAGGATCGCCCCGGACATTTCCTTTGGTTTGGGTAATTTGTCTTTGAGAATTTCCGTCACGTTTTCGCTGGATTCGAGAAGCGTGCGGCGATCGATGAACTTTCTCACTCCGGTGAGCTGAACCCACTCGATTTCCGTATCCCGTCCTTTTTCAATATCTGCAATAACAAAATAACGGTCTTCCTTTGCCTCGCCGAAATCGATTCTCTCTATCGAGCCGGGATAAATAACGGGCGGCTGGTTTCCTTCGTTCACATCCTGCGGCTTGTGGATATGACCCATCGCCACATAATTGAATCTCGGGTTCTTGACCAAACTGCCTGATAAAACCAGGTCATTGCCGAGCATGACGAGCCTCTCGCCGCCATATTTTGCGCCTTCGATGGAAGCGTGAGCGGTGAGAACCACGGGAAGAGACTCGTCCGTTTGTGAAAGCATGTCTTCCAGGATTTCCGATATGCGGGATTCGATATTCGAGAAGATTTCCTCCGGCTTTTCCGCGCTCATTTCAAGGGATGCCATCAACCCGGAGCGGGAAATCCATGGAATGGCGACGACCTGCAATGGCAACTCCCATAGGTCTCCGGGTTTGAGGAGCGAGGGTGTATCCAGCACCTTCACGTACGGCACTTGCAGGGTCTTGAATTCCTGCAAGGCATGAGCGCGCCCGACGGCGGGGGAAATGTCATGGTTGCCGACAAGCAGCAGGGTTGGAATCTTCGCCTGAGAGAGCCGCATGATGCGCCTCCCCCACTCGCGTTGGAATGTCGGAGCCGGGGAACGGTCCTTATAGGCATCGCCCGCAAAGATGACCAAATCCACTTTGCGGTCGATGGCTGCATCCACGATGGTATCGAGCGATTTGAGAAAATCCAAAACCCGAAGCGGCAAGCCTGAAGCCGGGTCATGCCGTCCGTAATTCGCCATATCGATGTGAGCGTCTGCAAAGTGGAGGAGTTTCATCGTTGCCTAAGGTGTAACTTGCGCTCACTGGCGCAAGCCGGCTTTATTTGAGGATGATCCTGTTCCAATCCATCATCGGCCTGACGTTCCCAACCGGGACCTGCCCTTCGGGCGCATAACCGACAAACGAGCGGTTGTAATTATCTTCCGAGCCGTCGTCGAGATTCCAGCGCAAGGTGTTGCGGAAGACGCCGAGGCACGACGTGCCGCGGAAATCATCCGGCAGGGATGTTTCGAATGTGTAAACATATGTGCCGTCGGCTGTATCAACAACTTCGATCACAGTCGCCTCATGAATCCACCTCAGCCATTGGGTCTGGGTGGATTTCTTTTTATCGGCGCCGATGGTGGTCCGTGAGCGGGTCATGCCGCCGCCTTTGTATTCCCAAGGCGCTGCGGGAGCGGGCGCATTCTTTCCGGCTTTGGGCTGCGCGCGCTTCCCGAGGAATTCACCGGGCACCAAACCAACCCCTTTTAGATCTTGAGTCGGTTTGGGAATCTGCCATTCACTCGGCTGATTGTTGACATATCTCAGCCAATAAATATTCGCGCCTTGAGTGTAATTCTCCGCGCCGGTGGGGTGAATGAAATAAGCGTTCGGCGTTTTTTCGGCGGCGAGTTTGACGTAACGCGCGGCATTATCGGTCAGGCCGCCGGGAGGCAAATGCCCGCGCACATGCTGGATGTGCTCCGCCGTCTCGTTGCATACCGCGCGCGTGACGATCAATTCCTGTGACCGCCCATGCTCGGGTCGCCACATGCCAATATTATCGCTCGCCCACTTGCTGAGGATGGGGTAAAGACTCATATCAGCAAAGCGGGTCTTGTCCTCTTCGGGGGTGAATGTTTCCCAACCATCAGCGGTGACGTGATTGGTCCGCAATTGCGTCAGCATCACGATCATCTTCCATGCCCAGGCCGGGAACTGGGACTTCATCGCCTCCAACTTCGCCAGAGCCTGGCCGGTCGTCATCGTCATGAACTCGTACTTGACCTCTTCCTCCACAAGCCCATCCAGACCGATCCGTTTCGACTTCGGTCCGTTGGCTTTGACTCCCTGCATGTGCATGGCGATTTTGTCCTTCCAGACCTTTTCCGTCGCCCCGGCAAGAGCCGGTTTGTTCGCGCCTCCCCCTTCGTATTGGGCGATCTTTTCCTGGCATTTCGCCGCAACTTCCGCATCCGTCAACGCGGCTTGCGCCTTTTTCACCTCGGCGATCCGCAAACGCACGAGCAAATCCTTTGGGTCCGCCCATGAGCCATGTGCGGATTTATATCTCATCCCCGAAAAATGGACGACCATATATTGCAGCCAGAGCGGGAAGCGCTTGGGCTCCTTCTCGAACCTCGCGCGGATCTCCGCCAGCAATTGATACTGATCCTTCCCTTCAAGCGTCTTGACGTACTGCTCCACCTTCAAGCGCACAATATCTTTCACGGACACCGGGGTCTTCGGGTCATAATTTACGAGGAATTCCTCCTCGGTGAGAGCATAGTTGGGATCCGCCTTCTTGAGTTTGTACCATTCCAACTTCGGCGCCTCGACCTTGTCATAGGTCGCATCGAACTGACGCAATTTTTCCATCTCTTCCAAAACCATCGGCATGGCGGAATCGTTCTTGAGTTTGTATTCAGCCTCCACTTTCGCCCTGTTTGGATGATCGGCGGGCATCCCTTCGAGTTGACGCTGTAAATAACGCACACGGTCGCGCAGAAATTCCAGCTGCGTTTTGAACGACTCGATCCGGCTCTGTATGAACGTCCGTTCGCCGCGGATGTCCTTGGGCCAGGAGGCAATAAAAAGGTCGTGATTCTTTTGGATCAACGCCATCGCCTCCGGCTCGACCGGTTTGTACTTGACAAAGTATCCACTTACGTCCTTCGTCAGGAAATAGTTCTTGAGCGTTGAATATTTTTTAAACTCAGTCGCGCGGGCGGTATCCATCCCCTTTTCATATTCCGCCACATCCGCCGAAAGCGCAGACATATCCTTGTTTTTATACTCGACCCAAAGATCGGCTTCCTTGTACAAAACGAGAAAGTCACGCAATTTTTGCAGGCGCATCGGGTAGATGTCCTTGAGCAGGACCGGGTTCTGCCATTGGAAGTGATATTGTCCAGCCATGAAAGCGCTCCTTGTCGTTGAATGGAGGTGACGGTCTGCCAATTAAAACACAAAAGGCACGAAACGCGCGAAGATTCAATAATTCCTTCGTGCCCCTTCGTGCCCTGCCTTGTTCAATGAAGCGGATTTACCGCATCGCGATCGGTTTCAGGTACGAGTCGAGCAGCACATCCATCTTTTCCAGTGACTCGCATACAAAGAGCATCGGGTTGAAGGCGTAGACCGTCTTGGGAATCCTTGCAATAGTCTCGACATCGAATGGCGCAATGATCACTTCACCACCGAACATACTTTCCGGTTTGATGCCCAGGCTTTTATATAAACCCAGGACGACGTTCCAGCCTTCGTCCGCTGAAGACATCTGGCCCTTTTGGTGGAGCGCATTGACGCCATCGATGATCCGGTGCAGGTTGGTTTTGTTGGCAAGAAAATGCGCTTCCAGCTGGGGAAAGACCGGTTTGGTGTAATCGATCACATTGTCCCGCCCGAGGCGGTAGAACTCCATGATCGTGCGCGTCAACTCCTTGCGGCCCGAGATGATCCCCGCGCCGAAAACCTTGATACGATTCTCCTGCACGACCAGTCCGAACTCCGTGCTGTACCAGGCGAGGCGTTTGATGACCTCACGTTCCTCCTGCGTCGCTTTCATGTATGCGGGCGCGAACTTGTCTTCGATATCGGCGTAGAATTTTTGAGTAAGGAAGGGAAGATGCCCAAAGATATCATGGAACATGTCCGGTTCAGGCGTGAACTCCATCTGGTCACGCGTGCGCAGGTAATCAGTGATCAGGAAAACACGCTGGGCGAATTTTTTATACCAATCGTCCGCAAGCGTGTATCGCACCACCGTCCGCTCGATGGTCCAACCACTGCGCAGCGTGATGTGATCGATGAGGTGTTTTACGGTGGGGATTCCTCTCGGATCGAGCTTCAAAAGTTCCATGCCGATCTTCCACTCAGCGCAGATGTGCTCGGTCAGGTAAGGCTGATGGATTCCCGCGAACAGGTCAGCCCAGATGGCGTGTTGTTCCGCAGAAAATACGATCTCTTGATTTTCTCTTGAATATTCCCGGTTCGGGTCGATCTGCTGAGCGGCGATATCCCCTGTATAGGCTGGTACGGTTTGATTCCTGGTCATGATTTGCACCTTTCGAAGTGGAGATAAAGAACGCAAAGCATCGGCAATCGCTGTCACGTACGTTCAAGGCATGTTATCACCGTCGAAAAAAGGCGTCAAGAATGGGATAAACTCTACCGGAATTGGAAATGATAAAATCAAAGGGTGAATGATTTATCCGATAAGACAATCCTTATTACCGGAGCAGCCCGCCGTTTGGGACGCTCCTTTGCATTGGCGTGCGCTCGCGCCGGGGCGGATATCATCATCCATCATGGACATTCTCCCGACGAAGCCGATTCGCTTCGAGATGAAATCGCTTCACTCGGACGCCGCGACTGGGTGCTCGCTTCGGACTTTTCCAACCCTGAAGGCATTTCTCAATTAATCGAACGAGCCAACGAATTGAGTCCGCTTTATGGATTGGTCAACAGCGCATCCATCTTTGAGTCTTTGTCCGTTCACGACACAACGCTCGATGATTGGAATCGGCATTTGAAGATCAACCTCACCGCGCCGTTCCTGTTGAGTCAGGCGTTTGCAAATCAACTCAATGCTCAAGCCGCCGTCCCCGGCGACGTAAAAGGCCGCATCGTCAACATCCTCGACTGGCGCGCCCTGCGTCCCGGCGCAGACCATTTTCCCTACACAATCACCAAATCCGCCCTGGCAGCAATGACCAAATCGATGGCGATTGCTTTCGCTCCGAACATCACCGTCAATGGGTTGGCGCTGGGAGCGATACTGCCTCCGGCGGATCATTCATCAGCGGGTGAAAGCATCATCGAGGCTGTGCCTGCCAAACGTTGGAGCGAGGCGGGGGAAGCCGAAGAGGCGCTGCTGTTTTTGTTATCCGGTCCCGCCTACATCACCGGTGAGATCATTCACCTGGATGGGGGCAGACATTTGATTTAATATGGGATTGCTTCATTCGCCCAGCTCGTTCGCAATGACATCATAGGAGAATTTATGGACAAAGTCTTCATCAAGGATCTGCTTGTGCGCGGGATCATCGGCATTCGCGAGTGGGAGCGCAAGAAACCGCAGGATATTTTGATCAACGTCACGGTCTTCACCGATACGACGCGCGCAGGTGAAACGGACGACATCAACGACAGCGTGGATTACAGCGCGCTCGCAAAGAAGATGCAATCGCACGCCGAAACTTCGGCGCGGTTGACGGTCGAAGCGCTGGCGAACGACCTGGCGAAGATCTGTCTCGATATTCCTTTGGTTAAAAAAGTGATCGTGCGCGTGGAAAAACCCGGCGCGGTGCGTTTCGCAAGGTCCGTTGGCGTGGAGGTCGAACGCAAACGCGATGGATGAACTGCATCGCCTGATCCTCAGCCTCGGCTCGAATATCGAGGCGGAGGCAAATTTACCAAAAGCGGTTCAATTGCTGCGGGAAGCAGGGGAAGTGGGAGCCGTCTCTTCGGTCTGGGAATCGGAGTCGGTCGGCTTCGATGGACCGAATTTTCTGAATGCCTGCATTACGATCCTGTCCCCGCTTGGGCACATCGAGTTCAAGGAAAGGGTCATCCGCCCGATAGAATCGAAATTGGGACGGGTGCGCAGTCCTGAGAAGAATGCGCCTCGGCCGATCGACATCGACGTCGAACTATGCGACGGTAAGCCGCTCAATACAGATTATTGGGAATATGCCTTTGTGATCGTTCCGCTGGCGGAATTGATTCCGGAGTTTCCGCATCCCGCCTCAGGTGAAGCGATCGCCGGGGTGGCAGAACAGGTTCGAGGTCAGGTCTGGATGCGAAAGCGGGAGGATGTCGTTATATCCTGAGCGGCTCCGCGCCGCGGCTGAGGTGGTCCAGAAATTCCTGACGGGTGTTGATGCTCTTGCGGAAACTTCCCAACATGGTCGAGGTGGTCATGCGGGCATCGACCTTCTTCACGCCGCGCATCATTGCGCATAAATGCAATCCTTCCACGACAACCGCCACGCCCTGCGGATTTAACAGATCATGGATAAAATCTGCAATCTGACGTGTCATGCGTTCCTGAACCTGCAATCGGCGGGCGAACATGTCGACGATGCGCGGAATCTTCGAAAGTCCGATCACCTGCCCGTCGGGAATATATGCGACGTGGGCGCGTCCCATGAACGGGAGCAAGTGATGCTCGCACAGGCTGAAGTATTCGATGTCGCGCACAATGACCATGTCGTCGTATGAAACATTGAAAATCGCGCCGTTGACGAGTTTTTCCGGGTCCGCGCGGTAGCCGCTCAGAAGCTCGGGGAACATTCGCGCGACTCTCTTGGGCGTATTCACCAGCCCTTCGCGGTCGGGGTCTTCGCCAAAAGCGGTCAGCATGGCGCGCACGGACTCTTCGATGGTGTCCGTATCGATCTCTTCGTTATAAGTTGGGCGCTCGTCGAAATCTGCGCTTGTTTCCGGGTCTGTCATTTCGGCTCCAGTTTCTGCTCGGATTTTCCGATTGTATCTGATTTACGGGATCAACGGAACTTTGAAAGATGTTCGGTGCAGTCCAACGCCTCGGCGGTAAAATACCGGTTAAATTATCCATCAGGAGCAATTTACCCTTGAACAATGATCCATACATGAAAAGCGGCATTTTAGGCGCCGGGCTGGGACTTGTGTTTGGTCTTATACTCGGAGGAGCCACCGGCGCATTGACCGGATCTTGGTCTGGCGTGATCGTTACATCCCTGATCGGCGGTATGGCGGGAACAGCAACCGGCGCGTTGACTGGAATGCTTGCCGTCCGCACGGCGGGAGTGACAGGCGGTGTGAGCGTCGGCGCGTACACCGGGATGGCATTTGGTGCCTTTTTGGGTTTGATCCTCGGCATTTTCATCCCCGAATCTTTTCGTTTGAGTGTGCTGTCTTTGGATATCCTCATATTGAACGTCATTATGCAGGGACGGTTCGAAGCCGCAATCCTGGTAAGTTTTTTGCTTTCCTGCCTTGCCACGGCTGTCGGCGCGTGGGTCGGCGGGCGCAACCTGCAAACTCGCGATACGGGGATGCTCAAGTAAATTCTACAATTGCCACCTCCCACCCGTGACTTTGGACTAAAATAACCTTCCTGGTTGCTGAAATACATCTCATCCTTTTTCGGAAGTAAAACAACAAGGAGACTCTCATGCCCGAAAAACCCGACGACAAAAAGGAAGAAAAGAAAGACGAAAAACCCAGCCCGAAAGACAACATAGTAACCACCAAACACACAGCGCGGATCGGCGGCAGGACTGTCAAGTACACTGTCACTGCCGGGACGATGGTCTTGAAGGAGGAGGTCAACGACAAGGAGAAGGATGCCGAGGTCGAAAAGCCGCGCGCGCAGATCTTCTTCACCGCCTACACCCGCGACGATGTGAGAGATAAATCGAAGCGTCCCATCACCTTTTCCTTCAACGGCGGACCCGGCTCCTCCTCCGTCTGGCTGCATCTTGGTGTGCTCGGTCCGCGCCGCGTGGTGTTGACCGACGACGGTGAAATGCCCAAGCCGCCCTTCCAATTGACCGATAACGAATATTCCATCCTCGACGAGACCGATCTGGTTTTCATTGACCCGATGAGCACCGGCTTTAGCCGACCGGTCGAAGGCGAGAAATCGCGCGAATGGCATACCTTCTCGAAGGATATCGCCTCGGTCGGAGATTTCATCCGCTTGTACACCACGCGATACAACCGCTGGCTCTCGCCAAAATTTCTCGCGGGTGAATCCTACGGCACGACCCGGGCGGCGGGACTTTCCGGATATCTGGCAGACCGTCACGGCATGTTGTTGAACGGGCTCATGCTTGTTTCCGCCGTGCTCGATTTCACCACGCTCGACTTCAATCACAATAACGATTTACCCTATATTCTTTTCGTGCCGGGCTACACCGCAACAGCGTGGTATCACGGCAAACTTGATAAAAAGATCCCCCTCAAGACCTGGCTCAAAGAATCGGAAGAGTTCGCCATCGGTGAATATGCAACGGCATTGTTGAAGGATGCCTCGCTCTCCAAAGAGGAAAGAAGAAAGATCGCAGAAAAACTCTCCCGCCTCACCGGAATCTCCGTCGAATTCATCGAACGCGGCAACCTGCGCATCCACACCTTCCACTTCTTCAAGGAACTCCTGCGCGATAAAGGAAAAACCGTCGGCCGCCTCGACAGCCGCTTCACCGGTACCGACCGCCTCGGCGTGACCGAAACCTTCGAATACGACCCGCTCTTTGCGCAGGTCAATGGTCCGTACACCGCGGCATTCAACGATTACATCCGCTCGGAACTCAAGTTCGAGACCGACACGCCGTACGAAATCCTGAGCGATAAAGTCTGGCGGCAATGGTCGTACTCCTATTTCGAGAATCAATACGTCAATGTCGCCGAAACCCTGCGCGCCGCAATGACCTTCAATAAATATCTCAAGGTCTTCGTTGCGAACGGGTATTACGACCTCGGCACACCCTACTTCGCCACCGAATACACATTCGACCATCTCGCCCTCGACGAGTCGCTTCGCAAAAACGTCAGCATGGGCTATTATGAAGCCGGCCACATGATGTACATCCACATGCCTTCTCTCAAGCAGATGAAGAAGGATTTGAGCAAGTTCATCAAGGATGCGAGTTAATTAAAAAGACCTGTCAGGTTTTAAAACCTGACAGGTCTCATTCTATATAATCCATGAACCTAGACGACCTCGACCTCTTCAAAAAGATTGACAAACGAAACATGATCCAGGAGATTAACGATCTTCCGGATCAACTGCAATCCGCGTGGGATTTGGGTCAGACACATCCCCTTCCGAAATTGGATGACATCCGCAGCATCATCCTCTGCGCGATGGGAGATTCCGCCACCGCCTCCGAACTCGCAGTTGCTTCCATTTTCTCGAACCTCGCGCTCCCCGTAACCGTTCACCGGAATTACGGATTACCCGCCTTTGCGGACTTGCACACCCTTGTCGTCTGCATTTCACATTCCGGCAATTCCGAAGAAGTGTTGGATGCCTTCGAGTCCGCAATGAACAAGAACTGCGTTCTCCTTGCGATATCAACCGGTGGGGAACTGTCCAAACGCGCAAAAGAAAAGAACATCCCTTTATGGAATTACGACCATAAAGGCCTGGACACGACTGCCATTGCTTATCCCTTTGCCCTGCTGCTTGCTCTTTTTACCCGCCTCGACCTAATCCCCGATCCGTCGGAAGATGTTGCTGAAGCCGTTGCCATGATGAAACGCTCGCAACAACACATCGTTCCCGAAGTGATCGCCGCAAAGAATCCCGCCAAGCGTTACGCCGGCCAATTGGTGGGACGGTGGGTTACATTCGTCGCCACCGAAAACCTTGCCCCCGTCGCGCGCCGCTGGAAGACACAGATCAATCAGTTCGCCAAAGCGGGCGCAAACTTCGAAATCATCCCAGAAGCCACCCATAACACGCTGATCGCCACGCTCAATCCCAACGCGACCCTCAACGCGCACACCATGACCCTGTTCATGCGAGCACCAAGCGACCATCCACGCAACAGAATGGGGTCGGACATGATGCGGCAGGCGTTCATGCTCGAAGCGCTGAACACGGACGTGATCGACGCGCGAGGCGTATCCGTCATCGCTCATTATTGGACCCTGATCCTCTTCGGCGATTACATGGCATACTATCTCGCGATGGCGTATGGGGCCGATCCTTCAGAGGAAAATGCGTTCGTCAATTTCAAAGGGGCGATGGCAAATGCCGAATAAGTCATCCAAAATTCATTCACTGAATTTTGGAGTATAATCGGGGCAAGCACACTCAGACTTCGGAAGTCTTCCCGGCTTCCGAAGTCTTAACTTGAATGGAGAAACTATGAAGAAAGCCAATCTTATTAATCCCTACGGTGGAAAGCTGGTCGATCTGGTCGTGACAGGCGCCGAGCGCGATGAATTGATCGCGCGCGCGGGCCACCTGCCGTCCATCAAGATCACCATGCGCAATCTGTGCGACCTGGAATTGATCGCCACGGGCGGGTTTTCACCCCTGACCACATTCATGGGGAAAGCGGATTACGAACGCGTGCTCAAGGAAATGAGACTCTCGGACGGAACCTTCTTCCCCCTCCCCATCACCTTGACAGCTGACCCAAAAGAACTGCCGACTGTCGGTGAGGAGCTTGCGCTTCGCAACGCAAATTTCGAACTGATCGCTGTGATGACCCTCGACGAGGTCTATCATTGGGATGCCGAGACCGAAGCCGCTCTCGCATACGGTTCGACCGACTCCAAACACCCCATGGTTTCGGAAATGGGGCGCTGGAACAAGGTCTGCATTTCCGGACCGTTGAAAGTGGTGAACCTGCCCAAATATTATGATTTTGTGGACCTGCGCCTCACCCCGGCTCAAGTGCGTGAACGGCTCGAAAAGATGGGCAATGACAATGTCGTAGCATTCCAAACCCGCAATCCATTGCACCGCATTCACGAAGAATTGACCAAGCGTGCCGCGGCACAGGTTAATGGTTCGTTGATCGTTCATCCCACAGTGGGGTTGACCAAGCCCGGTGACGTGGACCACTATACCCGCGTCCGCACATACAAGGCATTGGTCGATAATCACTATGACAGGAACACGACCATGCTCAGCCTGCTTCCGCTGGCAATGCGCATGGCTGGACCGAAGGAAGCCATCCTTCATGCCATCATCCGCCGCAACCACGGCGCGAATCATTTCATTGTCGGTCGCGATCATGCGGGGCCGGGAAATGACTCCGCGGGCAAACCGTTCTACGGTCCGTATGATGCGCAGGAATTGATGAAGCAGTACGAGCATGAGATCGGCGTCAAGATGGTCCCGTTTGAAATGCTCGTTTATCTCCCTGACGAAGATCGCTATGTTGAAGAGAAGGACGTGCCGAAGGGCGCAAAGACCGCCAACATCTCCGGCACGCAGGTTCGTGATGAATTTCTCGCCAAGGGCAGACTTCTCCCCGAATGGTTCACGCGCCCCGAGACCGCAGAAATTCTTCGCGAGATGTATCCTCCGCGCCACAAGCAGGGATTTTGCATCTGGTTTACCGGCTTGAGTGGTTCGGGTAAATCCGCCACCACCCAGGTCCTCACCACCCTCATGCTCGAACGCGGACGTGAGACCGCCATCCTCGATGGCGATGTCGTCCGCACCCATCTCTCCAAGGGTCTCGGCTTCAGCAAGGAAGACCGCGACACGAACATCCTTCGCATCGGATTCGTTGCCGGAGAAATCGCGCATGCCGGCGGCATCGTCATCTGCGCCGCGATCAGCCCGTACCGCGCCACTCGCGAAGAAGCCCGCAAAATGGTCGGCGAAAATTTCATCGAAGTTTACATGGATACGCCCGTTGAAGTCTGTGAACAACGCGACGTGAAAGGTCTCTACGCCAAAGCCCGCCAGGCTGTCGCGGATGGGAAACCAATGGGCTTCACCGGCGTCGACGATCCATACGAGCCGCCCATCAAGCCGGAGATCACGCTCAAAGGCTACGGCGCCACACCGGAGGAAAACGCCCGCATCATCATCAAATATCTTGAAGAACAGGGATTCCTGCTGCCGGTGAAGTAACTGCAATTCAGGTGACAGTCACCTTTGAAGTGACTGTCACCGCTCAGTATGACCAAGCCCCTTCTCGCTTCATCCTTAATCCTCGGTCTGCTCGCTCTTTCAGGGACCTTTCTCATCCTTTATGCGACTCCGCAAGGCATGGGGCTTTCGGATGATTCGATTGCGTACATTGCCGGGGCGAGAAGCATTTTGGATGGGCAGGGCTATCGCGAAGCGTGGCTGGCATCCAACCAACCCGTTACACACTTTCCTCCCGGCTTTTCCTCTGTATTGGCTTTGGTAGGCATCAGCGGACTCGACCCCCTGCGAGGCACGCGCCTGGTCAACTCCATCCTATTTGGCGCGAATATTTTCCTGCTGGGTCTCATCGGCTGGCGGATGACCAAATCAAAAGTTGCGGGGATGCTTTTGGCAATTTTATTTTTTCTGAATGGACAACTCTTCCGAGTCCATACCACCGCCATGAGCGAGCCGCTTTATATCTTCTTCACTCTCGCCGCGTTTTTATCTTTCTGGAAATACTTCACACCTCCCGCCGAGAACATGGGCAAAGACAGGAGCGCGGGCTTTCTTTTTCTTTCAGCCATCCTCACCGCCTTCGCCTACCTGACCCGTTACGCGGGTCTTGCCCTTCTCGCCACCTTCCTCGTTTCGCTTTTCATTCTTCACGAAACCCTGAAGAAACGCTTTATAGGCGCAGGCATCTTCTTCGCCGGTTTTGTTCCCTTCGCCTTTGCCTGGGGAATCCGCAACCGGCTGCTGACCGACAATACCACCAATCGCACCCTTGTATATCATCCCATCACCCTCGAAAACGTCCAACTGGGTATTTCCAACTTTGCCGCTTTCGTTCTGCCCGTAGAGGAATGGAGGCGCGAACTTATCAAAGTCCCCAATCTGTTCTCCATCATATTTGCACTTATCGTCCTTGTCCTGCTCATTTGGGTCGTGGCGAAAGCCTTCAAGAAACTTTCCAATCCTTCACTTGAAACACCTGAAGTCCTTCCCTTCATCAGCACGCTGTATATCTTTGGTTACCTCGCATCCATTCTCTCCTCGATGACCTGGTTCGATGCCAGCACCAAATTCCAGTTGCGCATCCTTGCGCCGGTTTATGTCAACCTGCTCATCATGGCGGTTTATTTCGGCTGGCGGCTTTGGCACTCCGCCACATCCTCTTCGCGTTTTACCTTTTATGCATTACGAACAACATTTATTATCTTCCTGATTTACGGTTTCACAACCTCCGCCCTGAATTATTACAATACCCTCACCCAACTTCGCAAAGGCGGACAGGGATACGCATCCTTCCAATGGTTCGACTCGGAAGCGATGGACTTCCTGAGTCAACTACCGGAAGGCACGCGCATCTATTCCAACCAGGTCCCGCCTGTCTATCTTTACACCGGGCGTCCCGGTTACGTTCTGCCAGACCTCGTCGACCCCGTCACCGGGTTGCCCCGCGGAAACACTGACGAAGGAATCGCCATGCTCCAAGCCGATGTCCTTTCCGGTGATGCCGCGCTGGCGCTGTTCGATTTCGGCACGCAGGATGAGAATGTGCAATCGATCCATTTGAGCCTTGCCGATGGCTTGTATCTTGCGTTCGACAAACAAGGCGATAAAATCTATACCGCATACCCATAGTAATTGGCGTTCTCTAACGCCAACAGGCGCGTAAGAGAATGCGCCACCACGCTGCAAGGAGACTTTATGACCATCTTCGATAAATTCAATTTGAAAGACCGCGTGGCTATTGTCACCGGGGGCGGGGGTCAACTTGGTTTTGAATTTTGCAAGACCCTTGCTGAAGCGGGTGCGTCAGTCGTCGCTGCGGATTTGAATATGGAACTTGCCACAAAGACTGCGACTCGACTCAAAGAGTCCGGGTATGAGGCGACGGCGTTTCCCCTCGATGTGACCCGCATCGAATCGACCCGCGACCTGGTCGCTGAAACCGTGAAGAAATACGGCTGTCTTGATATTCTCGTCAACTCCGCAGCGCTTGATCCAAAATTCGATCCGGATGCCTCTGCTAAAGGAATCGCTCCCGGCGCCTTCGAGGATTATCCGCTTAGTGATTGGAACGCCGCCCTTAACGTAAATTTGACCGGCATGTTCCTCAGTACGCAGGCCTGCGTCAAGCAAATGATCGCGCAGGGGAAGAAAGGCAGCGTCATCAACATCTGCTCCACTTATGGACTCAACGGACCTGACCAGCGCATCTACATCAAGGATGGAAAGCGCGTGGCATTCAAACCCGTCTACTACACCACCACGAAAGCGGGAGTGCTGGGTTTTACAAAATATCTTGCCGCGTATTATGCCGAAACGGAGATCCGCGTCAATGCACTGACACCCGGCGGTGTGTACAACAACCATGAAGAATATTTCGTCAAGAACTACTCCGCCAAAACCATCCTCGGACGCATGGCAAAAAAGGACGAAATGAACGGCGCGCTGTTGTTCCTCGCCTCGGATGCATCTTCCTATATGACCGGCAACAACGTCATCGTCGATGGCGGTTGGACGGCGTGGTGAGAAGGACTCCAAAGTCTCCTGACGTTGTCAAAAGTCTTGAGACGTTTGACGCCCTGGATCAATTATGACCCACATCCTTGCCATCATCCCCGCTCGCGGCGGCTCGAAAGGAATTCCGCGCAAGAATATCCGCCCTTTTGCGGGCTATCCGCTCATCGCATGGAGCATCGCTGCAGCAAAACAATCAAGCCTGGTGACACGCATCATCGTCTCGACGGATGACGAGGAAATCGCCTCAGTTGCCCGCGAATGGGGCGCGGAGACGCCTTTCCTTCGTCCCGCCGAATTGGCGCAAGATAAAACAACAGACCTGCCCGTGTTCGAACACGCACTCAAATGGCTGGAAGAGATCGAAGGTTATCATCCCGATGTGGTTGTGCAACTGCGCCCCACATCGCCCATCCGCCCGAGGACAATGGTGGATGAAGCGGTCAATGTTTTGTTGAATCATGAAGATGCCGATTGTGTGCGCGGCGTGGTGCCTGCGGCACAAAATCCGTTCAAGATGTGGCGTTTCAACGGCGAAGAGAAACCGCTCAGCAAATTACTCGAGGTTCCCGGAATCGCCGAGCCTTACAACGCGCCGCGCCAGGTCCTGCCGCCTGTGTATTGGCAGACGGGGCACATCGACGCCATCCGCGCCTCGACGATTGTAAACAAAAAGTCTTTGACCGGCGATATCGTTTACCCGTTGGTGATCGACCCAAAATTTACAGTGGATATCGACACGCTTGCGGATTGGGCGAAGTACGAAGCCGTCATCTATGGCGGGTTGGAGGTCGTTTCGCCGGGGAATCCGCGTCGCAGAATGCCCGAACGTGTAAAGATGATCCTGTGCGACTTCGACGGCGTGGTTACGGACAATTTGGTTCTTACGGATGAAAATGGAAAGGAAACCGTTTCCGCTTCGAGGAGCGACAGCATGCACATCAAGACCCTGCGCGAAAAGGGCGTGGAGGTGATGATCCTCTCCTCGGAACCGAATCCGGTGGTGCTGGCGCGCGCGAAAAAGATGGGAGTGGAGGCGATCCATGGGATCGGGATGCAGGACAAAGGGCGCGTGATGCGCGAAGTCCTTGAGCAGAAAAAGGTTCGAGCCGGGGAAGTCATCTACATCGGTAACGATCTCAACGATCTGCCCTGCTTCGAAATCGCAGGATGGTCGGTGGCGGTTGCGGATGCGTATCCGGAAGTCCTCCGCGCGGCGGATCATGTGTTGACAAAACCGGGCGGGCGCGGCGCGGTACGGGAATTGTGCGAGATGGTATTGAAGAATCTACCGGCATAGTGTGCGCTCTCTTGCGCACATCGGACGTGAGCGAACGGACACTACGCAATAACAGGAGAACAAATGACTCGTGAAATAAAATTTGGGAATCGAATGATCGGCGACGGGCACCCTGCATACATCATTGCCGAGATCGGCATCAACCATAACGGCGATCTGGAGATCGCAAAGAAGATCATCGATGCCGCGGTGCATGCCGGCGCGGATGCAGTCAAGTTCCAGAAGCGCACACCGGAGGTCAGCACACCGTCCGAACAGCAGAAACAGATGCGCGAAACGCCGTGGGGTTACATTACCTATCTTGACTACCGATACAAGGTCGAATTCAACGAAGAACAATACCGCGAGATCGCCCGCTACTGCAAGGAAAAGAAAATCGATTGGATGGTGTCGGTTTGGGATGAACCTTCCGTGGATTTCATGGAGAAGTTCGAAACGCCCGCGTATAAAGTCCCGTCTGCTTCGCTGACCGACCATAATCTATTGAAGTATGTGCGCAAGACCGGCAAACCTGTCATCATCTCGACGGGCATGTCCACCATGAAACAGATTCACAAGGGCGTCAATGCCGTCGGCGAAGACAACCTCGTCATCATGCATTGCACCAGCACCTATCCGTGCGAGCCGGAAGAATTGAACCTCAAAATGATCGAAACCCTGCGCAAAGAATTCCCAAAGAACCCAATCGGTTACTCCGGCCATGAGGTGGGGCTTGTACCTTCCGCGATCGCTGTCGCTTATGGAGCCTGTTCGGTGGAACGCCACATCACGCTGGACCGCGCCATGTGGGGCAGCGACCAGGCTGCCTCGGTGGAACCCGGCGGCTTCGAGCGTTTGGTCAAATACATCCGTGTGACCGAGGCTTCGCTCGGCGACGGCGTGAAGAAGGTCTATGCAAGCGAACAGTCGTCGTTGAAGAAATTGCGCCGGGTCGATGGGGAAGATTAGTAGCGTAATTGGTAATTCGATGACTCCGCTCAAATCGGTCCGCCGCGCCATTCGACCCATGGGTAAAACCCTCCAGGCGATGATGCGTTGGAGGCGATTTTCCTTCGATGAAGCGCCACCCATCTTCGGCAATTCCAAACCGAAGAGCGGCTCGCACCTGTTGTTGCAGATCCTCAACGGATTTACGCGCATCATGCCGTACAAATACGTCGAAGCGGAGCCGGTGAGGACCATTACGAAAGATGGAAGAAGAAAGACGGAAGAAGAAATATTGGATGAATTGATCCGCATCCCGCGTGGAGTGATCGGCTGGGGCTATGTGGATGCCACACCCAAAAACGCCTCTTTCCTGACCGCGAGCGGGCGCGTCAACTTTTTCATTTACCGCGACCCAAGAGATATGCTCGTCTCGCAGGTCTTCTTCGCGACGGATATGCACGAAGAACACGGGATGCATGAATACTACAACTCTCTACCTGATTTCAACGCGAGACTCAATGTGGCAATTACGGGGATTGAAAAAGGCGGTTTGAAAATGGTCAGTGTGAAGCAGAGATACGAAGGCGTCTTCCAGTGGCTCGAACAGAAAAACGTGATGAGCCTGCGTTTTGAAGACCTCATCAACAACCGCGATGCAACTCTGCTGGCGATGCTCGATGAAGTGGAAAAGACCGGTTATAAGATACCCACTCCACGTGAGAAGGCGTTGCAGATTCTCGTTGATGCCATACAGCCAAGGAAAAGTCACACCTTCCGCTCAGGGAAGACCGGTGGGTGGAAAGAACATTTCAACAAGGAACACAAAAAGTTGTTCAAGGATGTGGCGGGCGACCTGTTGGTGAAATTGGGGTATGAGAATAATAATGA
This sequence comes from Anaerolineales bacterium, assembly GCA_015075725.1. NCBI lineage: Bacteria > Bacillati > Chloroflexota > Anaerolineae > Anaerolineales > Anaerolineales bacterium. Next base: position 492,255 of record JABTTV010000001.1, read on the forward strand.
TTGGTAACATTGGATGAAAGAATTTTTCACCCAGCGCATCAAACGCGGACTGATCCGCAGACACAATAATCTTAAAGTCGCATCCGTTGCGCGGGAAGTCGCTCGCAAAGAACCCAAACCAAGCGGCGCGCCTGTTGTTTTTTTCAAAGCCTCCACCGGCATCGACGATCTCTCGTGGAACAGCGGGTTTCATTTGTTAACCACCTGGGCTTTGCGTTTGCAGGGGATCCCTGTGGCGTATTTTGCCTGCAATGCGGGCATGAGTAAATGCGTGCTTGGCACCAGGCGTGATAAACCGCAGCAGGAAATGCCCTGCAAGTCCTGTGTGACGCAGTCGAAGGCGTTGTATACCGGCGTTGAAAAGTTTGAAGATCGGAATGTTGGAAAGACAGCCGTCAACTGGTTCAATTTTCAGCGCGACCCTGAACTCGATTCCCGTATCGCATCTCTCTCCATCGCCCAACTTTCCAATTTCCACTTTCAAGACATACCGCTTGGTCCCTTGTGCCTGCCCGGTTTGCGCTGGATACTCCGCATCCACCACTTGAACGACGATGAAAACACGCGCTATCTTTTGCGTGAATATATTTTGTCCGCGTGGAATGTGGCGCAGAAGTTCTCGAAATTTCTCGATGAGACCAATCCGCGTTTGGTGGTGGTCTTCAACGGGCAGTTCTTCCCCGAAGCGACAGCGCGTTACCTCGCCCTAAGGCGCGGACTGCGCGTCATCACGCATGAAGTGGGCTTGGAGCCTGCGACTGCTTACTTCACGGAAGGCGAAGCGACGGCATATCCGATTCACATCCCCGATGATTTCGAATTGAACGAGGCGCAAAACGCCAAACTCGACGCGTATCTATCCAAACGATCCAAAGGCGATTTTACGATGGCAGGCGTCAAATTCTGGGCAGAGATGAAAGGACTGGACGAAGCCTTCCTGAAAAAGGCGGCGGAATTCATGCAGATCGTGCCCATTTTTACCAACGTCATCTTCGATACAAGCCAGCCGCATTCCAACACTGTGTTCGAAGACATGTTCGATTGGCTTGACATGACGCTGGAAGTCATCAATGAGCATCCGGAGACCTTGTTCATCATCCGCGCTCACCCGGACGAGTTGCGCGTCCGCAAAGCCAGCCGCGAAACCGTTGGCGGATGGGTCGAGGCGCGTCAGGTAACCAGCCTGCCCAATGTCGTTTATGTCCCGCCGAATGAAACCCTTAGTTCGTATGAGTTGATCGCGAAATCCAAATTCGTCATGGTCTATAACTCGACCATCGGTTTGGAAGCGTCCATTATGGGAGCTGCGGTGCTGTGCGCGGGCAAAGCCAGATTTACCCAATACCCCACCGTGTTCTTCCCGCAAGCGGTGGATGAAGTAAGACGAAAGATGAAAGAGTTTTTGGCGGCGGAACGCATTGAGGTTCCCGCCGAATTCAAACGCAATGCGCGGCGGTTCTTATATTATCAGTTGTACCGCACCTCCCTGCCACTGGGAGACTTCCTTGAACCTTCCGTTCGCGTGACTCAGACAAGGTTGAAGACATTCCGGCTGGATGATCTTTTGAATGACCCTTCGATCAAGGTGATTCTGGAAGGCATCCTTGATGGGGGTGAATTTCTTTTGAAGGAATGAGAGCTTTATGACTGTCATCGATTTATCCCAATTCGAGAAGGAAGAATACTGCTACCTTACCACCCGCGGACGGGTGACCGGCAAGCCGCATGAGATCGAAATTTGGTTCGTCGTCCATGAAGATTCGATGTATCTCATGTCCGGCGGCATGGATAAGTCGGATTGGGTGAAGAATTTGATGAAGGAGCCCAACGTCTCTATCCGCATCGCAGGGCAGATTTTCCCTGCACTCGCAAGTTTATTGAACGATAAGATGGTCGAAGACAATGTGCGGATGAAGATGGCGGTCAAATATAACGAATGGGAAGGAAGAGGTCCCAGCAAGTGGGCGAGGACCACGTTAGTCGTGAAGTTTATTCCATCCTAAATATGCCATCAGTATCCGAATTACCAAATAATTACAGTCTCCAGAATACCTATCAAAATTGAAAAGTCAAGTAAAATGGGCGGAATTATCCAGATGGGGTTGTGTATTTGTTGTTCATCCTTATTTACTATCCCAGCGCCTGCTCTGAGCGCATGCAAAGTCTTTCAGACACAACAGAGTGGAAAGGGAAATTGTCGATTTAGAATGAACCTTCTTTTCTATCCATGAAGAATGCACTTTATTAAACAAGGAGAAGTAAGATGAAATCAAGCACCAGGTCATTAATTCTTTCCATCGCTATTTTGTTCCTGTTCGGTCTGGTATCAGGGGCGTGCATGCCGAGAAGAAATCCCCCTCCCCCTCCGCCTCCCGGCATCGAGTTGACGGCGACTGCCCAGGCGGTTCAGATCCAGGGGTTGACGCAAACTGCCCTTGCCCAGCCCATCATCATTGTGGTGACAGCCACCCCCGACCCCAACCTGCCTGCCGCAACCGTTGACCCTGCCGTTAATCCCGCGCCTGCAAACCCAACCAGCGGTGTGACTGTAACGGTCAGCCAGAATACCAATTGCCGGGAAGGTCCGAGCCAGGAATTCAATGATGTCGGCGCACTGACTCCCGGGCAGGTCGCGGAAGTGGTCGGCAAGGACACCTTCAATAATTACTGGATCATCAAACTTCCGGGTAACCCTGCGATCACCTGCTGGTTATGGGGGCAGTACGCCACAGTGAATGGAGATACATCCCAGGTTGCAAACGTGCCAACACCCACAACAGCCGGTCCGAGCGGCGCGCCCAATCCGCCGACCCTGCTGGATGCGCAATTGAAATGCTCCTCCCTCAGCGGCGGGGATTATCAATATAAGGTCATTCTCAAATGGGCGGATAATTCCTCCAATGAGAACAAGTTCACGATCCGTTCCTCGAACGGGAGCGTGTTCACCACACCACCCAACAAGACCCAGTTCAGTTTTGAAGAGAACCTCCCGGGCGGAACGAACCTCTCCGTCACGCTGGCTGCCGCCAATGAAAAGGGAGAATCTCAACCGGTTGGGACGGGTGTATTTCAGTGCCCGTAATCGCCAAGGAAAATCATCATGAAACCAAGATCGCGCTCCATCCTTCACATAACGATTCTTATTCTTTTCACCCTGGCATGCGGGCTTGAAAACATTCAGGTCGTGGAATCGCCGAATCTCGAAGCGACCATTACCGCACAGGCATTGATCCTTCAACAAAATGGGCAACCCCCCGCTCCGGTTCAAGAACAGGTCATCGTGGTTGTAACCGCCACAGGCGAAGGCGGAGCCGCTGCGCCTCCTTCGAATGAACAGGTGAATCCGGCTCAGGTCCTGCCGCCCGCCTCGGGCGCGGTGACCGTCACCGTTACCACGGCGACGAATTGTCGTTTGGGACCGGGTCAGAATTTCAAGATCGTTTACGGAATGCCGGTGGGGCAGGTAGCAAAGGTCGTTGCCAAGAATTCGTATTCGGGCTACTGGATCATCGAGATTCCCGGTCAAGCCGGGCAGACCTGCTGGCTGTGGGGTCAATATGCCGTGATCAATGGAGATACGTCCACGTTGAAGGAAGTGGTCACGCCGACCTCTCCGGCTCCGACCATTACCAACACGCCCAAGCCTACCCTAACACCTACAGCGACCACAGGGCCAGCCTTCCCTGCGGCGCCTTCAGGATTAACAGCCAGTATTAGTTGCGCCGCTGGACCTGGACCCACCCAGTGGACAGTCAACGGGAATATGTCGTGGGCGGATAACTCCAACAACGAGCTAGTTTTTGTCGCTAGTGTTGACGGAGTTTCCTCGAAAACATTGGCAGCCAATTCGACCAGTGACAGTTTCAGCGTGGTTATGGAGAATGCCAACCTCATTAACGCTACGCCGAACCAGCAATTTACAGTCTTCGTCTATGCCTGCAGCGATAACACAGCAGGAAGTTGTGGAAATATTGTTACCATCAAAGTGACCGGCGCTGGCTGCCCATAATTTTCCGAATCAAAGTCCCTCTGAATTTATCGCAGGGACTTTGATTCTTTAGTACGCTTCAAATAAGGTCTAAAATGAAAAAACGATTCGGGCAATTTTCCCTCTCTTTGATATTGATGTTGACATTAACAGCCTGTAACCTTGAGCTGGTGGAAAGCCAGGAAGGCGCAGACATTCTATTGACCATCACTGCCAATGCCGCCATCCTCGAAGCGGCGGGACAGCCCGGGACGGAGGAGCCCTTGCCGCTGGAGGGCGATGTGGCTCCGCCCGCCGATGAGGTGGTGATTCCGGCTCAAGTCCTTCCGCCCGCGACCGGAGATGTGACCGTTACCGTGAGCGTGGCGACCAACTGCCGTTTAGGACCCGGGCAAAATTTTGCCAGCGTCTACGGCATGCCTGTTGGACAGGTGGCAAAGGTGGTTGCAAAAAATTCCTACTCGGGCTATTGGATTATTGAGATTCCCGGGCAGAATGGGCAGACCTGTTGGCTATGGGGACAATATGCGACCATCAGCGGCGATTCTGCCAATTTGAAAGATGTGGTCACCCCCACCTCTGCGGCAACACAAAAACCGACTGCAACCAACACCCCCAGTGCGAGCGCAACAGCCACCAGCACAACGTCAGCTGGCGCCCCGGCGGTGGCAGGTTGTACCGACCCAGCCGCAAGCAATTACAATTCCGCCGCCACCGTGAACGACGGCTCCTGTATTTATACGGCGCAGGTGACAATTACAGGCTGCACCGACCCCGCAGCGACAAACTACAATTCAAAAGCCAACAGCGATGACGGCTCGTGCGTCTACCAGAAACCGCCGAATGTGGTGATATTGAATTCATCCGTGACTTGCACCGATCAACTGGACGGCACTTTCCAATTCCAAATCATCATTGACTGGACGGATACCACCAGCGCCCCGAATGACGGCCGCCGTTATACGCGCAGTACGAAATGGTTCGATCAAAATGGGAATCAACTAAAAGGAAGCGGGGGGACAACCAGCCTCGCTCAATCGCATAGAGAACTCACTGATATACAACCAGCTGGAGCGACCTACTCGTTTACTGTTACTTCCGGTGACGGGACATCTCAGGCTTCAGCTTCGCTCACCTGCCCGTAAGTGGACAGGATAGAAAAAAGGAGTCGATCACCAATGATTGTCTCCTTTTTTACTTGTCTACTTGTTTACCTTTTTACTTCTTCAATGCATTGATCTCTGCCAACACCTTCTTGACCATGTCTTCGGTCAGACCGGCGTCTTTGGCTTGCGGCATGGCGAGGATCTGCTTGAGGGTAAATCCTTTTGCCATTCCGATCATGGGGTTCTTCGAAATGCCCGGAACGTGCTTTTCCAGAATTTTCACTGCGCCGGTATCGTCCAGAATGTCGCCTACGGTGGTATCCATTGTGTATGCCATTTTATGCTCCTTGAATAGTTATGGTGTGAAACGCTCCACACTCGCCTTAATGATAACGGCGCAAAACGCGCTCATTATTTCTCAACAGACTGTAAATACAACTCTTCCACTTTCTTGCGCGCCCACGGAGTCTGACGCAGGAGCTTGAGGCTCGATTTGATGCTGGGGTCGTTCGTAAAACACTTGATCGGGATGCGCCTGCCCAGATCCGCCCAGCCGTATTGTTTTACAAGCTGGGTGACGATCATTTCGAGGGTGATGCCGTGCAGGGGGTTGTTGGGTTGGGGGGCTTCCGTCATAGCAATAAGAGTTTACCTCAATCCCGTCTTCCCATTCACTATTCACTACTCTTTATTCGCTATTCCCCATTACAATACCCCTCATCAACACACAAGGAGCAAGGACAAATGGGCGTCATGTTGCAAACCTTCCACTGGGACTGTCCCAGGGAAGACGGAAAAGAATTTCAATGGTGGAACTATATCAACCGCGAGATACCGGGTCTGGCAAAAGTCGGATTCACATCCCTTTGGCTTCCGCCTGTTCACAAGGCGGCGAATCTGTTTGGTCCCTCCATGGGCTACGACCCGTACGATTATTATGACTTGGGCGAGTTCGACCAGAGGGGAAGCGTCCCGACCTGGTTTGGGACCCGTCAGGAATTGGATCAACTCATTGAAACGGCACACAAGCACGGGCTGAGTGTGATCGCGGATATGGTCCTCAACCACAACTCCGGGGCAGATGCGCAGGAAGTGAATCCCATCACGGGGCAATCGCGTTGGACAGTCTTCAACCCCAAGAGTGGACGGTTCATCCGCAATTGGGAATCGTTCCATCCCAGCATGTATGAATCATGGGACGAAATGACCTTCGGCGACATGCCCGACCTCTCGCATCGCAACCCGTATGTTTACGGCGAACTGCTCAAACTTGCACGCTGGCTGATCGAAGAGGTCGGCTTCGACGGCTTTCGATACGACTTCGTCAAAGGCTTTGCCGCCAACACCATCACCGCAATTCAGGAATACCGCTACATGAAGAACGGCGCATATCACAAACCTTTCGGCGTGGCGGAGTACTGGGATAACGCCACCAACACCCTGCACTGGGTCAATGAGACGAACGAAGCCAATTACAATCCGGTCGACGCCTTCGATTTCCCATTGCGCGAACTGCTCAAAGGGTTATGCGACACCTACGGTTTTAGTTTGAAGAGTCTCGTCCACGGCGAAACGATTTTGAAGGCGCAACCTCAAACCACTGTGACCTTCGTGGAAAATCACGATCTGCGCGACGAAGGTCGCCCCATCACCAACGACAAACTGCTCGCCTACTCCTACATCCTCACCCATGAAGGCTATCCCTGCGTCTTCTGGAAGGATTACTTCAACTATAACCTCGCCCTGCGCGATACGCCCAACGGCATCGACGCGCTCGTGACTGCGCACGAAAGATACGCAGGCGGCGAGACGTCCATTCTCTACCTTTCCGACGATCTCTACATCATGCAGCGCGGCGGATACGGCGATCAACGCGGCTTGATCTACGTCCTCAACAACCGCGGCGACGACTGGCGCGGCGCCTGGGTGGATACCAAATGGGCAAACGCCTCTTTCTTCCCCGCTGCCTGGTGGGGCAAAAGCGACCGTTCCCGCCCCGCCGACCAAGCCACCACCGCCGACGGGCGCGGTCAATTCTTCGCCCCTGCGCGCGGATATGCGGTATATGCGTTGAAGTAAAAACGAGTTCCAGTACAGTTGTTGCTGTTAACAAAACGAATTTGATATAAATACTTCCGCAATCGTATTATTACAAATCCCTCATGCTCCGGCTGTATAATTAAATCAAGACGAAGCATCTTGATTGTGGCATCATTTAATGATGGCGCATAAATTCGCCATTTTTCGACAAAAGAAAGCAGAATAGGTTTGGAATCCTCCGAGCAATTCCTAAAACAGATAATCGAAACAATCCCCGACGCGGTGATCGTCGTGGATGAACAGGCACGCATCCTGGAAGCCAATGTCAGGGTGCAGGAACTTTTGGGTTATGCCTTACACGACCTCCTGGGAAAACCCCTGGAGATTTTGATTCCAATCCAATTCCGTGACCGGCATCGGGGGCATTTCAAGGCATTCCTTGCCAAACCCAAAACCCGGACGATGAGCGAGATGCGAAAATTGCCGGCGTTGCACAAGGATGGTTCGGTCCTGCCGGTGGATATCAGCTTGAGCCCCCTGGTGGTCGATAAACGAACCTGCGTCATGGCGGTAATTCACGATATCCGGCGTCATGTGGAAATGGAGAACGCACTGCGTGACAGCGAGGAAAAATACCGTCTGTTGGTGGAGAATGCCTCCGACGTCTTTTATCAGATCAGATTTGCAAACAAACTCAAGGCGTGGAACGTGGTGTATGCCAGTCCTCAAGTCGAGCAGTTCATGGGGCATCCCCCGGAAAGGTTCATGGACGATCCCAACCTATGGATCAAAGCCATACACCCCGAAGACCTTGCCAATACCATGAGCGTCACCCAGGAGATCTTAAAGTCAAAACAGAAAAAACTGCGTCTTTATCGCCTCCTCAATTTCAAGACCGGTGAATACCATTGTATCGAGGACCAGGTGGTCCCCCTGCTCGATGAAACGGGACATGTCACCGGTTTTCAAGGGGCGATGCGCGACGTCACAGAGAGGGAACTCAGCTCAATGGCGATCCAGAACCTCACGGATCAGCTGCAACACTACCTGACGAAAAGCCCGACCATCACCTACGCCTTATGCGTGAAAAACCGCACCTGGGTCCCGAAGTGGAAAAGCGAAAACATCTCCCGCATCCTCGGCTACACCGTGGAAGAGTCGCTCGGCAGTACATGGTGGGAGACCACCGTCCATCCCGACGACCTTGAAGCTGCGTCTGCGCGCTCGAACGAACTTTATGAAAAGGATTCTCTTATTCGCGTGTACCGTTTCCTGCGCAAAGACGGCTCGGTGATCTGGGTCTATGACGAAATGCGGCTCATTCGCGACAAGGATGGGAATCCGCTCGAGGCGGTCGGCAGCTGGACCGATATCACCGAAAGAAAAAAGATGGAAGAAGTTCTGCTTGCCAGCGAGGAGAGCCTGAACAACATCATCAACGCCGCCCCTTTTGGCGCACTGATCTATAAACTGGAAAATGGAAGGATCAGGCTCACCAATTCGAACGATACCGCCTCCCAGGTCATGGGCATGGATAGAGAGACTTTATTGGGCATCAATATCGAAGAGACATTTCCCGCGCTTCGCCGCACGGAAATCCCCGTCCAGATGCGTGAAGTGATCCTCTCGGGTACAAAGTTCAATATCGACCAATTCCGGTATTCGGATGAAAACATAAACGGGATATTCGAACTGCATGCGGTCCCGCTTGGCGGGAACCTGGCGGCGATCTTTTTCCGTAACATTTCGGACCTGGCTCAAGCCTACGAGGAGACGTTGGAAGGGTGGTCGCGCGCAATGGATTTCCGCGACAGGGAGACGGAAGGTCATACGCAGCGGGTCACCCAGATGGCGCTCGCCATCGCACAGTCCATGGGGCTGACCGACACGGAACTCATGCACATGCGCCGCGGAGCGCTCCTGCACGACATGGGTAAAATGGCAATCCCCGACAGCATCCTCCTCAAAAAAGGCGACTTGGACGAAGAGGAATGGACCATCATGCGCAAGCATCCCGAGTTTGCCCATGAAATGCTACGTTCGATCTCGTTCCTGCACCAGGCGCTCGAGATCCCCTATTGTCACCATGAAAAATGGGACGGAACAGGATACCCTCGCGGATTAAAGGGAGAAGAGATTCCCCTCTCTGCGCGCATCTTTGCCGTGGCAGATGTTTGGGATGCCCTGCGCAACGACCGCCCCTACCGAAGAAGCTGGAATGTGGAAAAAGTCCTTCGTTATATCAAGGATCAAACCGGCAAACATTTTGACCCGCAGGTGGCGGATGTATTTCTAAAGATCGCGGAACCCTGACCAACCCTGCTCAACAAATTTCTCCGTCGTCATCCACATAACAGGAATCGCCCTGAAATAATTGCCAGCTTTTCATCAACGCCTCCAATTCCCTGATATACGGGCCGATCTCGTCTCCGCTCACAACGCGCTCGTTATCGGTAATAACAGGCATGGCACGGCCCCCGAACATCTCCTCTGCCTTCAACGGCCCGAGGATCACGCGGTCATAGCCTAAAATCAACTCCTTGAATTCCGCTTCGATGGCATCCGCCTCCGCGCTCACCTCTTCCCGATAAAGTTTAATCACCGCATACCTCACTGATAATTGATTACTTTTCACCATTACTCCCCATTATAATCAACGCATGACCCCCGCGAGGCGCGTCATCGAAACCGAAGAACATCTGAACCTCAGACGGTCTGCGATCCTCTCCCTGTTCGTAATCGGTAACTTATTTTTCATCTACCTGCTCGCCCGCGGGGCATTCTCGGGTTATACAGCCTGGCGGTTGCAATTCACAGGGCGGGTCGCCACAGGAAATGTTGTGGGATACAGGGAAGCCAGGGATATCAGACCGCATATTATCCGGTATTATCCAATCATCGAATACAGGGTCGGCACGCAAACTTATACTATTTCGAGTGATCCTCCCCCCGGAAATAAGGAGGATTACCCCACTGGGTCACAGGTCGGGGTTGTGTATGATCCTGCCGACCCCTCCATTGCCCGCATCAATTCATGGGAAGAGGTCTGGTTTTACCCCGAATTTATTTTCATCTTCGTCCCGATTGCTTCCGTGCTTGGGAACCTCTCCCTGCTTCGCGCCTGGCTGGGATACAAGGAACGACTCCGCAGGTATAAAGAATGGCAGGGGCTCAGCCTGCAGGACGACCAGTGACGAATTGACTTCTTGGTTTATACGACCAGAGCAAGGTACAATGAATGGATGATCCTTCAATCTCCCTTTATCGTCATCATGCCTCACAAGACGATCCAATGAACGAATTTATCCCCGTTCATTTTTTCGATGAACCCATCGAGGTCATCTTTAGTCAGCCGCCGGTCCGCGAGAAAGCGCCGCACTGCCCGGATGGATTCACATGGAACGGAAAGATCTATCACGTTCAAGAAGCCCTTTCAGAATGGACGGATTTCACGCGGCGGGGCAAAATGGGAAGGAATATGCGTCCCGCACACGCTGCGACAGCCGCAACTCGCGGCTCTTTAAATGTCGGCCGGTATTACTTCCGTGTGCAAGTGGAGGCCGGACGGGTCTTCGATATTTATTACGACCGCGCCATGAAAAATGTGGACGATCGCAAAGGTCAATGGTTTCTCTACCGGGAATTGGAAATACCAAATGAATCAACAACCGCTGGATAATAACCCGATCGAAACGCCGCCCCCGCAATCGGAGGGAACGCCTCCTTCCGCGCTCAAACCTGCCGCGTGGACCGCAAACGATTCCTGGCTCGGGCTGGGAATCCTCATCCTGCTGGTGGCGGCATATTTTCTTGTCGTTTACCGCTTTGAAGAATCTCAAAACCTCGGCATACTCGTCGTCGCCACTTTCGAGTTCATCCTGCTCATTCCCATTGCCTTGATATTTTTCCTGCGCAAAGTCTCATGGATCGAATTGGGTCTGCGGGGTTTCGAACGCAACGCCCTTGCCCTGGGCTGCGGGCTGCTTGCTGCCGTGTACTTTATCGTCATCATCAACAACCTGGTCATGATGGCGTTGGGAGTCGTCACCCAGGCAGATGTCATCACCGAAGTGCTCGGCGAGATCGATTCGCCCTTTCTGCTCGCGTTTGTCACCGCCATCGTCGCGCCCATCACCGAGGAACTTTTCTTCCGCGGGTTCCTCTTCAAAGGGCTGCGCCAAAAGTACGGCTGGATCAACGCCCTGATGTTCAGCTCCATCATCTTCGCGCTTTTTCATGGGCAGTTGGCGACATTAATCCCCACCTTCCTGCTGGGTGCGCTATTTGCCTACATGTACCAGCGCACCGAGTCGGTCCTGCCCGGCATGATCCTGCACTTTGTCGTCAACTCAATGGGAATTTGCGTCCTGCTGACGGCAAGTCATTATGGATTCATTTAACCTGCTTATTCCCAGGCGTTGCGGATCACGACTTGACCGGTGTATAAAAAAATCATTTACTCACGTGTGATCAACCTCACCTGGTTGTCGTAGAAGAAATAATCCCACGCCCAATTGAACATCACGATCAAACGGTTGCGAAAGCCGATGATGCGGTAGATGTGCAGGAAGACCCAGATCACCCAGGCGATGAATCCGCTGAAGGAAATGCCGAAGATCCTGGCTACGGCGGCATTGCGTCCGACCGTGGCGAGCAGACCGGGGTCTTTGTAATGAAATGCCATCGGCTCTTTCCCATTGACCTTCAATCGGATATTTTTCGCGGCGGCTTGTCCCTGTTGGATCGCGACCGTCGAAAGCATCGGCAGGGGTTGATCGTGCTCGTCTGTCACGAAAGCGGCATCCCCGATGACAAAAGCTTCAGGAAACCGGGGCAGGTTCAAAGAAGGGTTGACCCGGATTCGTCCCATATTCCCCCTCTCCGCAGGCAGCGAGTCGACGATCTCGGCGGTTTTCGCCCCCGCAGTCCATATCAAGGTTTGTGTTTCGATCACCGAACCATCTCCGAGGATGGCGCGCTGCCCGTTGAAATCGACCATCTTTGTGTTCAAACGGACGTCCACGTTCTTGGATTTCAAAAGTCTCAGAGCGGCCTGACGCAACTCGTCGGGATATGATGCAATGAGACTCGCCGCCGCTTCGAGCAGGATGACCCGCGCCTCCTTCAGGTCGAGCCGGGGATAGTCCTTTCGCATCACATGCATGATCAGTTCTGCCAGCGCGCCTGCGGTCTCCAATCCGGTCGGTCCCCCGCCGACGATGACGAAGGTCAGCATGGCTTTGCGCTTTTCAACGTCGCCCTCAAAGCTGGCTTGTTCGAACATGGATAGCAGGTGATTGCGGGTTCGCACGGCCGTCTCGATGTCTTTCAACTGCAATCCATGTTTCTCGAGTGTGTCGAATCCAAAGAAGTTCGTGCGCGCGCCCGCCGCGATGACAATATAGTCATAGCCGATGACCGATCCGTTCAGTTTGACGAATTTCTGCTCGAGGTTGATCTCGGTCACTTCGCCCATTTGGAATGCCAGGTTTTTCTGCCTGCGAAATATGGTTCGCACAGGCTGGGCGATCTGCGACGGCAGCAAGCCCGCAATGGCAACCTGATAGAGCAAAGGCTGGAAGAGGTGATGATTGTTCTTATCGATAAGGGTGACACGCACAGGCGCTTTGGCAAGTCCGCGGGCGGTTTCGAGCCCGGCAAACCCGGCACCGATGACGACGACATGGGGTTTTTGACTGGTGTTCATGGTTTCCTCTAAGTTGGAAGTCTGGTTCACAATCTTTTTGTGAAATTTATCACCATAATTATAACCAAATCAGTCCTATTTGTAAATATTCTCACAATAGGAGGTTAGTACCGCCCCACATGACGGAAAAGCCTCCCGCTTCGTTCCAACGGGAGGCTTGATTCCGACCGGTATTTTTTCTATGTCGACGGTTTAGCCCGCAGGCGCATGGCGGATATCGCCTGCAAAATATTTCTTCTGGAAGGAGATCGCCACATTGACCAATCCGATCATCACCGGCACTTCGATCAATGGACCGATGACTGCCGCAAACGCCGCACCCGAATTGATACCGAACACAGCCACCGCCACGGCAATTGCCAGTTCAAAGTTATTGCTGGCCGCCGTGAACGAAAGTGTGGTGGTCTTCGAATAGTCCGCGCCGATGGCATGCCCCATGAAGAACGAGACAAGGAACATGACCACAAAATAAATCAGAAGCGGAACGGCAATGCGCACCACATCCAAAGGCAACTGCACGATGACATCTCCCTTGAGCGAGAACATTACGACAATGGTAAAAAGAAGAGCGATCAGAGTCAGCGGGCTGATCTTCGGCACGAAGACCTTGTGGTACCAATCCTTCCCTTTCATGCGGACGAGGATCAGGCGCGTGAAAAAACCCGCCAAAAACGGAATGCCCAAATAGATAAATACACTCTCCGCGATCTCGCCGATGGTTATATCCACGATGCTGCCGGTCATGCCGAACCAGGTCGGCAGGAGTGTGATGAAGACATAGGCATACACGCTGTAGAACAATACCTGAAAGATGCTGTTGAAGGCGACCAACCCCGCCGCGTATTCGTTGTCGCCCCTGGCAAGCTCGTTCCATACAATGACCATCGCGATGCAGCGCGCCAAACCGATGAGGATCAAGCCGGTCATATATTCGGGATAGCCGCGCAAAAAGATGATCGCCAGCACAAACATCAAAACGGGGCCGATGACCCAATTCTGAAGAAGAGAAAGCCCAAGCACCTTCCAGTTGCGGAATACGTCGCCCAGCTCATCGTAATGGACCTTTGCCAGGGGCGGGTACATCATCAAGATCAAGCCGATGGCGATCGGAATATTGGTTGTTCCCACCGAAACGGCGGTGTTGAAATCTGCCACGGCTTTCGGGAAAAGGAAGCCAATGCCAACTCCCACTGCCATGGCAAGGAAGATCCAAAGCGTTAAATAGCGGTCGAGAAATGAAAGTTCCTTGCGTTTTTCGTTTGTCATTTTGCCTCCTTGAGCAATTCCAGCATCACAATTCCAATTTCATCCCGCACGGCTCGAAAGTCGTTCATGTCATCGGTCAATGCCGGGTCGGGGAAACTATGATGAACCTTCCTCCCTTTCCCAAGCCAGACGGGACATTCCTCCGCCGCCGAATCGCAGACAGTGACGACAAGGTCGAACTCCTGACCTTTGAATTCATCCGCCAGTTTCGAGCGCCCTTCATGTTGGATCCCAATTTCAGCCAGCGCCGCCAAAGCTTTTGGGTGAATGTATCCGGCAGGCTTCGTCCCCGCGCTGACAGCCTGCCACTCCCCGTCCATCCGCGCATTGACAATGGCTTCCGCCATTTGCGAGCGGCAGGAATTCCCGGTGCAGAGGAATAGAACTTTTTTCATACATCGCTCTCCTTGTTCATGATGTCTGCTCTTTTACCACGATAAAGAGTTAAGATTGTTATCATCCGGTTAAGGATTCGTTGGCTCTAAAGCATCGGTAACCCAGGTGGTCACCTCCGCGGGCGAAGGGATGCGTCCATACGAAACGACTTTTTCATTGATGACCAGCCCCGGTGTGGAAAGGATGTTGTAGGTAGTGATGTCGTTGTAATCGGTCACCTTGACAACTTCCGCCTCGATGCTCATATCGGCAATGACCTTGCGCGCGATCTGTTCCAGACGTTTGCAATTTGCACAGCCGGAACCAAGAACTTTGATAGTAAGCATAATAAACTCCTTTTGAAATCGAATTAGTGAACTGGCGCCAATTTCTGGACATTGCGGCGATTGACGAACCACAACAGTCCAGAAAGCAGGGCAAGGAAGATTACAAGGTATAGCGCAACAAACCCGATGCTTGTGCCATCCACCCATGTTCCATAGATGAGACCGGCGAGCGTGCTAAACAACGCGACCCAGGCGACATAGGTCCATGATTTGACGCGACCTATGATGGTGGAAATAATGAGGATGCTTTGCAGGCTGAGTTCGGGATCCGCCATGAGATAGGCAAGCAAAGGTCCACGGTGCATGCCAAGGCTGAGAAACATGTTTGCAATGGGAACTTCGACCAGCGTGGGGAAATACATGAACACGCCGAATATCACGCCTGCTAGATTACCAATCAGGGTGTTCTGTCCAGCCAGCGTTTCAATCCATTCCGGTTTGATGAGGACGCGGATGACACCCACAGCAAACACGCCTGCTACCAGCAACGGAAAAATCTGTTTAACGAATTTCCAAGACTCCCATAAGAAGTCGCGGGTTTCATCTTCGGTCAGTCTGGTTTTGATGATCCAGCCGGATATGCCTAGTGCAATCAACACCCCAAAGAACTTGCCATTGATCAGGATATCCAATCCACCGGTTTGAGGATTCATGCCAACAGCAGCGACCAACAGGGTGAGACCCACAACGCCAAGCGAGATCCAAGTCCATTTGTTGAAGCCATCGAAGATATTTTCCATGCCCTTCCACGATGTAATACCAATCAGGATAAGCAATCCGATCAGAATGGCGCCCTGAGCTGTTACGCCCTCTTCACCCTTCGCCGTATCGAATGGGATGAGGTTGTAGAGGAAATCCTGTACCTGGTCCATGCCCGAAATTGGGACGGTCAGGGTGGCATAGGTATTCGTCAGCAGACCGACTTTAAGAGTGCCGGAAAGCAGCAGAGAGATTAACACCAGCAGGAATACCAGCGCAATTCTTCGCATCTTCCCCTGGGCCGCAAACATGGTGTCGGTGGCTTTGTCATGTTCCATATCCTCGTGACGGAAGATGAGCGCCATGATGATGCCGATGCCGATGCCAAACGCCAGGGAAAGGAAGAACCGCGCGAATGCCAGATCCACACCGATGATGCCGCCTGTGTAGATCAAGGCGAGGATGTTTGCGGCGGGGGCAAAGAACAGGAACGTGATGGCAGGACCCAGCCCCGCGCCTTTTTTGTAAATCCCCGCAAATAAAGGCACAATGGTGCAGGAACAAACCGCCAATACCGAACCAGCCATTGCAGCGGCGGGATAGGATATAAATCTCGGGGTGTTCCTCCCTAGAAAACGAGTAATCGTTTCTTTCGGAATTAACGCAGTCATCGCGCCCGCAATGTAAAAAGCTGGCAACAAACAGAGGAGAACATGGGCGGCGAGATAGGAGGCAAGGTTGCTTAAACCGCCATAAATCAAGTCCGGAAGAAGGTTCATGGTGTTTTCACGTTCAAGGCATTTAGCGGGATCAACGCAGGCGCACAATGCGGACATTCACACGATGGATAGACCTGAGTGTTAATGAGCACAGAAACTGCATCGGCTGAGAGTCCACTTTGAGAGGCAGAAACTGTGATCAGGTCCAGCAGAGAAGCGTTCTTGATCCGGTAATAGACATAGCGCCCCTCGCGCCGGTCCTGCAAAATATCCGCTTTGCGCAACGCCATCAAATGCTGGGAGATGTACGCCTGCCGCCAGCCAAGTGCCGCCTCGAGATGACAGACGCAGGCTTCGCCTTTCCCAATCGCAAGCAGAATGGCGATACGCTGCGGCGAGGCGATGACCGAGAGAGGCGCAGCGATTTTTTCGGAAAATTCGAGGATGTGGCGTTTCTTCATATTCAAAAACCTGAATACATTATAGATTTATATTCATAAAACTGAATGTGACATATATCCCGATTAAAGAAAACAAAACTCCCGCCGTTTCAAGCGACGGGAGTCTGGATTCTGACAATCGAGCGGTTTCTACCGCCAGAAATTCTGCGTGGCAGGCAGGATGCGAAGCACAATATCCAGGATCAAGCCGAGCATAAAGTACATTCCGAAGGCGCGGTTGTTATAAAAACCAAAACCCACAAAATAGAGGGGCCAGCCCCTGCCTTCGGGACCTTCGGGTTTGGTCTCCGGTTTTGGTTTCAGAAAGACCGGGTACATGCGCAGGAATGTCGGGATCGCCAACAAGACGATCGCCATGACCGGGGTGAAGAACTTGATCGCGATCAAATAAGCCGTCAGGAAATATGGAAAGACCATCATCGCCAATACCGTGTAACGAGAGGCTTTTTCACCGATCACCACCGGCAGGGTGTGGATATTCTTCTCTTTATCTTTTTCGAGTTTGTCGATGTGTTTCCCAAAGATGACGGTTGTTACGCCAAGGGCATAAGGGAGACAGGCGAGCACCACGTTCCAATCCCAGCGGTGGGCAAGGACGTAGTATCCGCCGCCGATCATCAACGGACCCCAGACCAAAAGCACGGCCACTTCGCCAAGAGCAATGTACTTGAGGGGCCAGGTATAGAAGAGGACGAAAAATGCGCCGAGTCCGAGCAAGACCCACACTACAGGGTCGTTCGAATTGACAAAGATCAAATACAGACCCGCCAGGAATGCCAGACCGCCCGTCACCGCGAAGTAAGTAAGGTGCTGGCGCGGTGTCATCAATCCGCTGGCAATGGGCTGAGCTCCGTAGATGTTGCGATAGTAATTGTCCTTGTCCACGCCGCGGACGAAATCGGTGTAATCGTTGAAGATGTTATTGCTGGCATGAGCCATGATGAGGCCGAAAACCAGGGCAAGCCACGGCAGAAAATCGAAGGATCCGTCCCGCCAGGCGAACAAGCCTGCCAGCGCGGCGGAAATGAAAGTCATGATAAGAACCGCAGCCCGGGTGGAGATCAGCCACCTGGAAATGACATCGAGGGCATCCCATTCATCCTTCGAGACAGATGGAATGACCTGCAAGGCCTTCTTCCACATTGTAAAATTCATTTTTCGCTCCTTGAATTTTTCGCAATTATAACCAAGTTGGTCTCCTTTCCTCACCGACGATTGTCACTCAATTTCGTGAACAAACTCAGATTAACCTTTGAATTCAAAAGGGGGCTTTTACAATTCGCTGGTCATGATGAAGAGCGGTTTCATCTCGAAGTTCTCGTAGCGCGGACGATAACGCTCGGTATCGTAGAATTGGGCAACGTTGACAACCTTCTTGGTAGCAGTGACCACATCCAGAGGCACGTTGTCATATCGACCGTTTTTCAAAACCACCAACCGGCCGTGAATGCCCTTCAAGATCAGGTCGAGCGCAAGGTTGCCGAACGCCATCGGGACAATCGAGTCGATGGCATCCGGGTCGCCGCCGCGCACCATGTAACCCAGTTTCTGATTGACCACATCCACGGGTTTGCCCTTGTTGAATTGCGCCGATAACTCCTTTATCTCGGCTGAGACAAGATCGCCGATGCCTCCCAATTTTGCGTGGCCGAAGGCGTCGGTCGACAGGTCCTTGAAGACCATCTCCCCGCCTTCATACATTGCGCCCTCCGAGATCAGGAGCACCGAATAATTGCTCGGGTTCATCTGACGGTCTTTGATCAACAGTTCGGTCAGATGCTCGATCTTGAACTTATATTCAGGAATCACACAGCGGTTCGCCGCGCCCGCCATGGTCGGAAGCATCGCGGTGAAACCAGCGTAACGCCCGAACACTTCGAGGACAAGAATGCGCTCATGCGATCCGGCGATGGTGCGCAGGCTGTTGGTCAGCGCGATGGTTCGGGTGACGCAGGTGCTGAAACCGATGCAATAATCCGTGCCGGGGACGTCGTTATCCATCGTCTTGGGGATGGCAATCACCTTGACGCCTTCCTTGTACATCCGCACGCCGTAACTCAATGTATCGTCGCCTCCGATGGGGATCAAATAATCCACGCCGAGGAATTCGAGGTTCTTGAGAACCTCCGGCGTCAGGTCATTTTTCTCCGCGGAGAATTTATCCGCCAGATGAGATGGGACGTTCGACCTTCTCATCGAACTCGGATTCGTGCGAGAGGTGTGTAAAAACGTCCCGCCTGTGCGCCCGGCGCGATTAACGATCTCCTCGGAAAGATATTGGAAATTCTTACTGTTGTCCGCATTTTTATCGCGGACGGTATCCACCAGACCGCCCCAGCCCCGCCGAAACCCGATCACCTGCCATCCCTCGCGCAAAGCACGGATGGTCACTGCGCGAATGGCGGGATTCAATCCGGGCACATCCCCGCCCCCCGTCAAAATTCCGATCACGCCTTTTTTTATATTCGACATAGACGCCTCACATTTCGATTTTTTTAAGCGAACGCCCGCTCATATCTGGCGAGAATCAAATCCCATTTGTCGATTGCCGCCCGGTCAATGGTTTGAAATTCGGGGTGCGCTTCGAACCATGCCAATGCCCGTCGCAGGCCTTCGCTCCATTTCACCTTACAATTATAGTCCGGCACGAAGCGTTTTATCTTACTGTTATCGAAGACCACGCTGTTTGATTTATCGCCGATGAGCGTTCCCAGGGACGATTCATCGTGGCGGACGATGAAATCCGAAGGGATGTGGACCAGCCTCGGCTCCGCGCCCAGGGCTTGATACGCTTCGAGGTAGATCTGATCCCAGCTGAGGACTTCATCCGATGTGATCTGAAAGGCTTCGCCGATGGCGTTCTCGTTCCCAAGCAGGCCGAGAAAGCCTTTGGCAAAATCTTCGTTCCAGGTCAAAACCCACAGCGAGGTCCCGTCTCCGGGTACGATGACAGGTTTGCCTTCTTTCATGCGTGAGATCAACGTCCAGGGGTGGGTCCAACTCCCGTAGATGAAAGGGATTTGCGTCCGTCCGTATGTGTGCGACGGGCGGACGATGGTGACCGGGAATCCGTTATTGCGGTATTCGTCCATCAGCAAGATCTCGCAGCCGATCTTGTTTCTTGAATACTCCCAAAAGGGATTCTCCAGCGGTGTCTCTTCCGTGATGAGATAATTCTGCACCGGTTTTTGATATGCGCTGGCGGAGGAAATGAACACGAACTGGCCGGTCCTGTCACGGAAAAGCGCAAGGTCCCGCTCGATGTCTTCGGGAGTAAAAGCAATGAAGTCAACGACCGCATCGAAGCGCTGACCAGCCAACAGGGCGGAAAGATGCGTTGAATCGGCGTGGACATCAGCTTGCAGGGTCATCGAACCTTTCGGCGCATGATACTTCCCCGAGGTGGAGCGGTTCAAAAGGAAGAGTTCGTGACCGTGCTTTACGGCAAGGTCGGAACATGCCGAACTGATTAGACCCGTGCCGCCGATAAAAAGTAGTTTCATTTACTCTCCCAATTCAGGAACCGGTTCGACCGGGTTGCGATGCGCGGCGAGATTCTCGACCCAGAAGATGATGAGCGCGATCCAGACGATGCCAAAGCCGGTCAGGCGGGCGGTATCGAACGGTTCTTTGTATATAAAAACGCCGATGAGAAATTGAATGGTTGGCGCAAAATATTGCAGCACGCCGATCATATTGAGGGGTATCTCCCTGGCAGCAGAAGCGAACATGAGCAATGGAATGGTTGTGACCACACCCGCGCCAACGAGCAGCAGGTCCACGGTAAGACCGTCATGCAGGAATTCGCCTGAGCCGCCTGCCTGCGCGGCGATGAGATAGATCAAGGCGATGGGAAAGACAATGCCTGTCTCGAGCGTCAGCCCGAAGACCGAACCGAGCGGCGAAAGTTTTTTGACCAAACCGTACAAGCCAAATGTGACCGCCAATGATAATGCGATCCACGGCAGTTGCCCGTATGTGAACGCAAGGTAACCCACGCCGACCGCGGCGATGATGACGGGAAGCCATTGCATCGGGCGTAATTTCTCGTGCAGGAAGATGACGCCGAACAAAACGCTCAATAATGGATTGATGAAATAGCCAAGGCTGGTCTCTACGATGAAGCCAGCGTTCACACCCCAGACATAGATCAACCAGTTCAATGAAAGCAGCACGCCCGCAATCGCATAAATACCAAGCGTCTTGCGCTTGAACGCCACAGAACGGAATTCATGCCATTGACGAGTTACGAATATGAACGCTATCAAGAGAAGAAACGACCAGGCGATGCGATGCCCAAGCAATTGGATGGCGGGAACCTCATGCAGCAACTTCCAGTAAATCGGAAAGAACCCCCACATCGCGTATGCCGCGACGCCGTACCAAATACCTTTATTCATTTTCCTCCAGTTTCATAACTTTCTCAAAAACCATTTTCCCGAGACAACTTCGTTTATATCGCGCGCAAAATCGCCCGCGGTAGCGTAACGGTCGCCGGGGTCCTTCGCCATCGCCTTTGCCACCACCTCCTGCCACACGGCGGGAATATTCCCCTTGATCGTGCGGATGTCGGGTATGGGAAGCTCGACATGGGCGTTGATCAATGCAGTGGTCGAACTGCCGGAGTAGGGCAACTGCCCGGTCAACAAACGGTAGAGGGTCACGCCCAGGGCATATACATCCGAACGGCCGGTCAGTTGCCTCCCCTGAACCTGTTCGGGACTCATATAAGCAGGCGTGCCCACCAGCCACTCGCCTTCCTCATCCTTGAAGGATTTGGAGGTCGCGATCCCAAAATCGGAGAGGAAGGCTTCGCCCGATGAATCGAAGAGGATGTTGGACGGCTTGATATCGCGGTGGATGATCCCTTTTGCGTGCGCCGCATCCAGCGCATCGGAAACGCGCTTGAGAATATGCGCCATCTCCGTCATTTTCAGTTCGCCCTTTTGGATCTTATCCTGCAGACTCCCGCCAGACATGTAACGCATGACGATGTACGGCTGCTGCCCATGCCAGCCAAAATCATAAATGGGCACGATGCAGGGATGTTCCAAAGCCGCGATGATCTCCGCTTCGTTCTGGAAAAAGTCTCGATACACCTCGTCCAATGTCCGGCTGTACATCAGGACTTTGACCACAACCTGCCTCTGAATATAAGGATCTTTCGCAAGAATGATCACGCCCATCCCGCCTGTCGCCAGTTCAGATTCGACCTCATACCGTCCAATCTTGGTTACGTTCATCTCTGCTCTCCGGGGGTTCTTTGATAAATGTTTGGCGTTGGAGTCATTCCCAGTCGATGGGCTGACGACCCGCAAACCCCGCCTCGACCTCGTGCCAGAACTGGATACTGTCCTCGTTGTATTTCCAACACAGATAAATGAGTCTGCCATCCTTCATCGCCGGGAAATCGATCAATCCACTGGCAAGGTCCTTGACCTCGATTCCCATATCCTGAAGACGGTGCAGGATGGCATCGAGCCGGTCGAAATCAGGCAATATTTTGCTCAATTCAGGATTACCCCCGTTCCCCGCAGATTTTTCCACCACCGACCAGATCTCGGGCTGATGCGAACGAATCCGCTCCCCGATCTTCATCAACTCATCCACCATCGGTCTCACGATCTCCAGCAGATTATTGGCTTCTTTGGGGGTGTAATACTTTGGCATGGCTGGCAGTATACACGTAAACAGGTCAAAAAGTAAACAAGGACCCGGGCTGTCCTGCAACACTCGTGTCCTTGTTACATGTCCGTTGTCGCGCTCTCGCTTTATGCCGGGATTGCCGTGTATCCCTTCCTCTTTACCGCCGCAACAATCTCATCATCGTTCAATTTTGATTCGTCGTATTCGATGGCCATCTCCAGCTTGTGATAGCTGGCGTTGATCTCTTTCACGCCGTCGAGGTCGTCTTCCAACGACTCGATCTTCATCGCGCAATTGGTACAGCTCATATCTGGGATCTTGAAGGTTTTTTTGATCATAGGGAGTTCTTTCCTCTTTCTTCTTTCCTCAATGATGAAAGAGGAAAGAAGAAAGAAAGCTTATTGATTTTCAAAAACGATCTGCCCAGTGTACATGCCCATGGAACAGGTGAAGAACAGAGTGGAGCCTGCTTCTTGCGCAGGGATGCTCACTTGTACAGTGCCAGTATCGGGCAGGAGTTGATAGAAGTTCAAATCAGGGATGACGAAGTCACGGGCACAGGAGTAGGTATTGTTCGTGACGAGATTCAAGGTGAGGTCTTTGCCTGCGGGTGCGCGGAGGATGCCGGGAGAATATCCGTTATTTTGCACGTTGAGGACGATTTCGCCATCTTTGGCAGGGACGGCTGGAGCGGCAACTTCGGCTTGTGGGGCGAACCAGTTCCGGGTCATGTTTTGAAGCGAGAAGGGGGAACCCATCAGGTTGAGTCCGCTATCGAGGGTATAAATCCCCAAAACCAAAACCACAGCCGCAACAAATCGCATGAAGAATTTTTCGAGCTTTGCGCCGAGTTCGGTGGTGAGGTAGGCAACGATGAAGAAGACCGGGCTGGTGCCGAGCGTGAAGGCGAACATGAGCGCCGCGCCCACGAGTGCGCTGCCCGTGCCGAGGGCGGTTGCCATCATGGCTTGGGTCACGCCGCAGGGGATGAAGACGGTGAGCAAGCCAAGAAATAAAGGCGTTGCTGTGTCCGCCCCTTTGGCTGTTCTGCGGATATAACGCGTGATGAACTTGGGCGGCTCGATGGAAAAGTAACGAAAAATCGGGTGGACGTTGAACATGCGCAGTGCATTACCCACCATAAATATGCCAATGGCGAGCAAAAGCAAGGCACGGGTCATGGGGCTGAAGGTCAGATACGAACCGACCCAGCCCAATAAAGCGCCGAGCAATGTATATGCAACCAATTTGGAAACGAGGAAAAGTGAAATGGGAAGTGCGGAGTTGGTGCGTGGTGCGGGCTGTTTTGATTTTTTATGCCCGACCTGCCCGGCATAATCCTGCTCGATCTGGTGGGCAAGCGAGCTGGCAAGCAGACCACCCTGCACGGCAAGACAACTCAGCCCGCCCGTGGTGAGACCGGTAATGAATGCAACCGTCAACTGGCTCATTAAGCCAGAGTCGGCGGCGATGTTAACGGAATTCGTGTTTGATTGAAAGACGATCATGGCAATCGAAACTGCCAGAAATACAACACCGATCATCACGATGATGACCGGGTCGACGGATGGTTTGTTCTGTTTTTGGCTCATGCAACCTCGATAAGTTCAAATCATAAAATCAAATGATTAGCAAGTTGTGAGAAATTTAGAGGTGCGAAGCGACTGCCTCGCACCTCTGATCATATTCTTATCGTTGTCCACCATCCCAAACGACGAACGGCATGTTGATGACAACACCGGGCTGTTCGATGGTCAATTCACCGGCGGCTTCGGCGGCAAGGACATCATCGACATGAGTCAATTCACGGGCTTTGGATTCATCCGTCCAGGTAATGACGTTGAGGCGGCGAAGTGGAGTGTATCCGTCGCTTCCGGGCGGGTTATCAAAAACATCTGCCTGGAAACCGAAAGGGCCATCGCCAGCGATGCCATTGGTGAAGACGTACACGTTCGCCAGGGATTCATCGGGCACATTTGCCAGCGACGGCACCAAAATGACCGGTGACTTCATCATGTCGGTGAGGGTTTGCGCCACACCAGGGTCGGAAGTTTCAGTATGGACGAAGTAGATCTCTTTGCCGTCTGCCCAGGCTTTCCCGGCGGGCAATTCCGCTTTAGGCATTTCAGCGGTCTGCGGGGCGCAGGCAGTCAATGTGAGGAGTACGACTGCGAGAAGAAGAACAGATATTTTTTTCATGTTAAAGGTTTCCTTTTCAATGGGTCTATTTTGATTCGGGTGTTTCATCCTCAAGTGGATGTTCCACCTCACCCGCCATGAACGCTTCTGGTGCACTCAAAAACGCTTTCAAGCAGGCTTGGTTACAAAAATAGACTCTCTCTCCATTGAACATCGCGCTTGGGTAAGCCGATGGGTCTTTCAGGGTTCCGCCGCAAGCAGATTTGGTTATGGGGAATTGGTGATTGGTAATTGGAGATTCACTGTTCATTGTTCATTGCTCGCTATTCACCATTCACTATTCTCTATTCACTAAATTTTCACACCGCGCAACCGCAAACTATTCGTCACCACGAAGACACTGCTGAACGCCATTGCGGCGGCGGCGAGCATCGGGTTCAAATATCCGAGCATCGCGGCAGGGATCAAGATCACGTTGTAAATGAACGCCCAGAACAGATTCTGTTTGATGGTCGTGACCGTCTTGCGAGACAAACTGATGGCACGTGAAACACCGCGCAGGTCACCGCTCATCAAGGTCACAGGGGCAGCCGCCATGGCAACATCGGTGCCAGTGCCGATCGCGAGTCCGACATCCGCTTGCGCAAGAGCCGGAGCATCATTCACACCGTCACCCACCATAGCTACTACATTTACGGTTTTCGATTTTTGATTTTCGATTGCACCTTGTAATTTCTTGACCTCAGCTGATTTACCTTCAGGAAGAACTTCGGCAAGAACCGTATCGACACCAACCTGCTTTGCAATCGCTTCAGCAGTTTTTTGGTTATCGCCGGTGATCATCGCAACTTTCAAGCCCATCTTGTGCAGATCGGCGATCGCATCTTTCGAGCTATCCTTGATGGTATCTGCCACGGCAATGACTCCTGCCGCAGTGTTATCAATCGCAACCAACATGGCTGTCTTAGCTTCAGATTGGAGGCGCGTCACTTCGGATTCAAGATTGCCTAACGAGATTCCTCTCGCCTCGAACATTCTCTTGTTCCCAACCATCACGCTTCTTCCTTCGACCTCGGCTTGAACGCCATGCCCAGCCTCAGCCTTGAACCCAGCCGGTTCGACCAAACTCAACCCGCGAGTGGTCGCTTCCGCCCAGATCGCTTCCCCAAGCGGATGCTCAGAACCTTTTTCCACAGAGGCAGCCAGGCGCAGCAATTCATCTTCTTTCCACTTTCCACTTTCCACTACAATATCTGTCACTGCTGGCTGACCCTTCGTGATCGTCCCGGTCTTATCCAACACAACGACACTAACTTTGCCAGCGCGCTCGAGCGCTTCACTATTTCTAAAGAGGATGCCCGCTTCGGCGCCTTTGCCCGTTCCAACCATGATGGCGGTCGGGGTAGCGAGTCCCATCGCACACGGACAGGCAATGACCAGCACAGCCACCATGTAAATGAGCGCGCGGGTGAAGTTATCGATATCCGAATTGATCGGCAAGGTGGGACCAAAGAAGTACCAACCGAAAAACGTCAGCAAGGCAATGACGATGACGATGGGAACAAATACGGCTGAGACTTGATCCGCCATTTTTTGAATGGGCGCTTTGCTGCCTTGCGCATCTTCCACTAACTTGATGATCTGCGCCAGCGCGGTTTCTTTTCCAACTTTGGTGGCTTCGAATTTGAGCATGCCCAACTTGTTGAGCGTTGCACCAATGACCGGGTCACCGGGCTTCTTTTCAACCGGCAGCGACTCACCCGTCAACATGGATTCATCGAGGGTGCTGCGACCTTCCACCACCACCCCATCGACCGGCACTTTCTCGCCCGGCTTCACCATCACCACATCGCCCACGCGGACATCGTCCACGGGGATTTCAGTTTCCACGCCCTCACGAACAACGCGGGCGGTCTTGGCACGCAGACCCATCAACTTCTTGATGGCTTCAGAGGTGCGTCCCTTGGCACGGGCTTCGAGGAACTTGCCCAACTTGATGAGCGTGATGATGACCGCCGCCGTCTCGTAGTAGACATGTCCCATCAGCCAGCCAAAGGTGATCGGCAGGGAGTAAAAGAACGCGGCGGATGTTCCCATTGCGATAAGCACATCCATGTTGGCAGACTTATTGCGGATCGCTTTGAAAGCGCCAACATAATATTGCCAGCCGACATAGAACTGAACCGGCAATGCCAATAACAGCATCAGCCAGCCAAACCACGGAAGGGTGTCACGCATGCCTGCCATGGTGGTATTGGTGTAAACAAAATCGGGAAGCAGCCCGAAGTCTTTGCTCATGGAAAGAACAAAGAGCGGGACTGTAAATATCAAACCAATGATGAGCAGACGGCGTTGTTCGTTGATCTCATGTTCGCGCGCCATCGCTTCGGCATCTTCTGCCGCACCGCCCAGTTCCATCGCTTCGAATCCAGCGGCGGAGACTGCCCGGCGTAATTCAGCTTGCGAAATAATCGTCGGCACGTACTTGACGCGTGCCTTTTCAGTTGTAAAAGTTACTTGCGCTTCAAGAACACCATCGAGTTTGGTGAGAGCTTTTTCAAGACGGCGGGCATCGTTGTCATCAGACAAACGCTTGATGACGAGATCCGCTTCACCAGTGGCGACCCCGTACCCGGCGCGGTTGACGCGGGCGATGAAATCGCCTAATCCCAGTTTGGATGCGTCAAAGTCCACGGTAGCGCGTTCGGAGGAGAGATTCACCACGGCATTATCCACGCCGTCGAGTTTCTTCAGATTGCGCTCCACGGTGGCAACGCAGTTGGCGCAAGTCATGCCGGTGATGGGGAGTGTGAGTTGCTTTGTTTCAGTCATTGAAACTTCCTTATAGACCTGACAGGTTTTCAAAACCTGTCAGGTCTTAGTAACTTACAAAGTGATCAAACCTTCGGCGGGGTAATTGATCTCGGCGAGCAGCGCCTTGATCTTCGCTTCATCAGCAGGGGCATCGAAGGTGATGGTCACTTTCTTGGTGGCTTCTTCTGCCTTCACGGATTGGACGCCCTGCAATTCGCCGACTTCCATTTCGATGGTGTGGGTGCAATGTCCGCAATGGATCGCGGGAACGGAATAAGTTACTGTGGTCATGAGTTTTCTCCTTGAATTTGGTTTTTATTTGACAATTAATTCGCCCGTCATACCGGCATCGAGATGACCGGGAACGGAGCAAATAATTTTATACGTACCAGGCTGGGTGGGTGTAAAGCGCAGCACACTCGTTTCACCAGATCCGGTGGCGGTATGCAGGTCGAACTCTGCATGCTGGTCAGACATATCATGCCCGCTCATCGAGCCTTCCGTTGAAACATCTTTCGCTGGAATGACTTCGATCGCAAAGTCGTGCTCGATCGCGCCATCGTTGACGAGGGTGATCTCCACGGGCTGCCCCGCCGTTACCGTGATGCTGGCTGGTTCAAAGGCAAATTCGCTCATGGTCACGGTGACCTTGGAGACAGACTGCCCTCCCGCACACGCGGAAAGAAGAACCGCCAGAAAAACGGGTAATACTTTCTTGATCGCCATTTCTATCAACTCCTA
This sequence comes from Anaerolineales bacterium, assembly GCA_015075725.1. Classification (NCBI taxonomy): domain Bacteria; kingdom Bacillati; phylum Chloroflexota; class Anaerolineae; order Anaerolineales; species Anaerolineales bacterium. The sequence continues at coordinate 520,303 of JABTTV010000001.1, forward strand.
GAGGGATTTAAACTTTCGTGGACATTTCGAACACTTCAGTGATTTCCTTCAGAACCCGTTCACGTTCCTTCTTATCGCTGCCCTGAATGGCAGTCGTGACACAGGAGTTCAGGTGCCCCTCCAGGATCTGTGTGCTGACCTTATTTAACGCCGCTTCGACCGCCTGTATCTGCCGAATAACGTCGATGCAGTATGCGTCCTCTTCCACCATGCGGATGACTCCGCGCAGGTGCCCTTCCACTGTCTTCAATCGCCTGAGTGTGCTTTCATTATCCATGGTTACCTCTATATTCCAGATACAGAATTCAGTATTTCTCTTACCCCCCCCCAGGGGGGTAGGGGTATCTCCACTATAAAGGAAACCCCTTCCACCTGTCAAGTAGACAATTGTCATCGGATTGGGGTGTAAAATGACGGGATGGAAATTTCACCCAAAGACCTCAAACAGGTCGTCATTTTTGAGAACGCCACCAACGACGACCTTGTACTTTTCTTGAAAAACGGGATTACCCGTTCGATGGAAGAGGGCGGATATTTCTTTTTACAAGGAGACGAAGCGACTTACCTGTACATCCTCACCGGCGGACAGGTCAAATTGACCCAGTCAAACCCCAGCGGACAGCAGGTCAACTTGCGGACGATCTACCCGTGGCAGATGTTCGGCGCATTGGGAGCTGTCAGAACCGACGGGGCCACCTACCCTGCATCAGCCCAAGCCCTCGAGGACAGCACGGCTCTTGCCGTCCCCAGCCTGTTCATGCGCTCCATGATGGAAACTCGTCCCTATCTCTCATTCGAATTAATGAAATTGATGACCTCTTACATTCAGGAAATGCAGGCTCGTTACCGCGAACTTGCCACAGAAAAGGTCGAGCAAAGAGTTGCCAACGCATTGATCCGCCTGGCAGGGCAATCAGGCACGAAGCCCGGAAAAGAGGCGGGGGTCGAATTATTCTTCTCCCGGCAGGACCTGGCGGAGATGACCGGCACCACGCTGTACACGGTCAGCCGTCTCCTCAGCGATTGGGAACGGAAGGGCATTATCAAGACCGGCAGGGAAAAGATCATCGTTCTGAAACCTCACGACCTGGTGCGAGTAGCGGAGGGATTTGCATAGGGCGTTGGATGCAATGGGTCGACTTGCATTTGTGATAATTTGCGCCAGCGCAAAGACGGTTTGGGAGGATTGCGATATTCTATGCTCATGCTGAACGATGATTCTGAGATTTCCAATACCCAAGTCGAAACTGTTTTGAAATCCGCCCCCAAAGCCTTTCGCTTCTTTTTGGACTGGCACACGGCTTGCGCGGGCTGCGGGTTTGCGCGGTTTTGTACGTTGGGAGATGTCGTCAATGCATATCAGCTTGACGAAAAGAAGTTCCTGCAAGAAGCAAAAGACTTAGTCGTTCAAATTTAAAAGGAGTTTTGAATGAAACCAAACTTTAAACTTCCAGTATTGCTGATCCTGCTGGGCATCCTGCTCGTCGCATGCGCAGGCGGAAATTTTCAACCCGTTGACAAGGAATACGTGCTGACGACCGACCTGCGCAATGGCAGCCTGGTCTTTCTCGGCGTCAGCGATGAGATCAACGGACAGGAGAACCCAACCCTCAGCGCCAAACCCGGAGAACGAATCACCGTCACGCTGATCAACGGCGGTGAAGGCTCACACGATATTTCGTTCCCTGAAGTAAAAGCCAGCACCGAGGTGGTGACGAAAAAAGGCGAGACCGCCTCTGTCACATTTACCGTCCCGAATGTGCATGGCGAAATGGAATATTATGACAGTGTTGGCAACCATGCAGAACTTGGCATGCGCGGAAAATTAGTGGTGACCGAATCGGGCGAAATCTCGATGCCGATGACCACGACCACCAGTAACGGCGACCCCGCAGTGATTGCCGCCTTCCAAAAGGGGGCGTGCGGTAGTTGCCACAAAATCGCCGGAATTCCAAACGCTGTTGGCGTGGTGGGTCCTGATCTCTCTGATGCGAGCATGTTGGCGGAAGAACACATGCTCAGCGAAGGTTATTCCGGCGCGGCAACAAATATTGAAGACTATCTGCACGAATCACTTGTCGACCCAAACCTATTCATCTCGCCCTCTTGCCCAACCGGAGCTTGCGCCCCGAACGTAATGCCAGCGAATCTCTCGGAAACTTTGACGACCGATGAGATCAACGCCATTGTCGACTACCTGAGTGGATTGCCCGATGGCGCATACGCCGAATCGACCACAACGGGCGAATCAGCCGCCCCGCCTCAAGAACCGGATAACAGCGGCATCGACATCGTGCGCGACCCCACCGACCTGCCGGGACCGGTCGGTAACCGTGAACCGGAGATTGTCCGCATCGACCTTGAGGCGACAGAAGTTATCGGTCAACTCACCGACGGCACCACTTACACGTACTGGACCTTCAACGACCAGGTTCCCGGTCCATTCTTCCGGGTGCGCGTGGGAGATACCATCGAAGTCCATATGAAGAACAGCGGCTCAAGCACGATGAATCACTCGGTTGACTTCCACGCAGTCACAGGTCCGGGCGGAGGCGCGGTGATGACCCAGACCAAACCCGGCGAAGAGACCATGTTCACCGCCAAGGCGCTTAATCCAGGCTTGTATGTTTACCACTGTGCAACACCAATGGTCGCCGACCACATTGCAAACGGCATGTATGGATTGATCCTGGTCGAGCCCGAAGGCGGACTATCCCCCGTGGACCGCGAGTTCTATGTAATGCAAGGCGAGTTATATACAGCAGGCGCATTCGGCGAGCCCGGTCATCAAATGTCCGATATCACGAAACTTCTTGACGAGAATCCCGAATACTTCGTATTCAACGGCGCGGTCAACGCCCTGGTGGATAAAAAACCGCTCAAAGCCAATGTCGGCGAAAGTGTGCGCATCTTTTTCGGCGTCGGCGGACCGAATTTCACTTCGTCCTTCCACGTTATCGGCGAGATCTTCGATCGCGTATACGACCAGGCCTCGCTCACCGGCGCTCCGCTCACCGATGTGCAAACCACGCTCGTCCCCCCCGGCGGCGCAACCATGGTCGAATTCGATCTCGAAGTACCCGGTAACTTCATCCTTGTAGACCATGCCCTCTCCAGGTTACAACGCGGCCTCGCGGGTTACCTCGTGGTGGAAGGCGATCTGAACCCGGAAATTATCAACGGAACTCCATCTGAAGGAAGCGGACATTAATCGCAGGCCCTCGAAGCAGCCCCATCCAATTTGGATGGGGCTTTTTGTTTCTATTTCAGGGGAAGGAACACTCCGAACCTTTATTGCCTATGAGTTTTGTAAGTGACAACATGTGACTTTTATCACGGAATTTGTCTTTTTTTTCACTTATCATGATATTGCTTTACCAACTCACTAGGAGAATCTCATGAAATCCAGAATACCCGTTGCCCTAATTGTATTAGGGCTGGCAGTTCTTGCCTGGGCGTGCGCCCCGGCTGAGGAACAGCAATCCGCCCAACAGGTCACACTTGAGCCGCAGGCGGTGGCAGATGCCTTCACCAAAGGCGGATGCGGCGCCTGTCATGCCATCCCCGGCATCCCCGGAGCGGTCGGCGTCATCGGACCCGATCTTTCCGAAATTCCCACCGTGGCTGAAACACATATCGCGGACAGCGCCTACACCGGCAAGGCGAAAACCGCAGAAGACTATATCCTTGAATCAGTCATTGATCCGGAAGCATTCGTTACCAGTGACTGCCCCACCGGCATGTGCCAGCCCGGTCTCATGCCCGCCAATCTCGCAGATCTACTGACCGGGAATGAAATTCGCACCATCGTCGGCTATCTTGCAACCCTGCCCGATGGCGCGTCATTGATGGAGGGCACGGATGTCGCAGTTGACGCTTCCGCAGCCGACATCTCACTATCCGATGAAGATTTCGCCTGGGCGAAGCAGACCTTTTTCGAACGTTGTGCGGGCTGTCATGGAACCATGCGTCTCGGCGCGACGGGTCCCGCCCTTACCCCGGACCTGACCCTGCAGAAGGGAACATTGGCTCTCTCCTCGATCATTTACAACGGGACGCTCAAAGGCATGCCCGACTGGGGTAAACAAGGCTTCTTTACGCAGGAACAGACCGACATCATGGCAAAGTACCTGCAAAACGAGCCGCCCGCCCCGCCTGAAATGTCCATGGAGCAGATGAAAGCCACGTGGAAGGTTTTCGTCGCCCCGGACGACCGTCCCACTGAACCGCAAACGACACGCAACTGGGAAAATTACTTCTCCGTCACCCTGCGAGACGCGGGCCAGATCGCCATCATTGACGGCGACACTTACGAAGTCGTCACCAAGGTGGATACCGGCTACGCCGTTCATATCTCTCGATTTTCCGCCACCGGGCGTTACGTCTACGTCATCGGGCGCGACGGCAAACTCGCCCTGGTCGACCTGTGGATGGAGATCCCCGATAAGGTCGCCGAAGTGCAAACTTGTTACGACGCCCGCTCGGTTGAAGTGAGCAAATACGAAGGCGAGCTCGGCGACTTCACCGATAAATACGCGATCGTCGGCTGTTACTGGCCCTCGCACTTCACCATCCTCGATGGCCTGACCCTCGAACCGCTCAAGGTCACCAGTGTGCGCGGTTATACCGCCGACACGAACACCTATGTCGGCGACCCGCGCGTGGCGGCCATCATCGCCTCGGAATACAAACCCGAATGGATCGTCAACGTGAAAGAGACCGGCCAGGTCTGGCTCGTCAATTATCAAGACCCGATCAATCTCACTATCAAAACGATCAACTCTGCGCTCTACCTGCACGACGGCGGATGGGAATCGACTCAACGCTACTTCCTCGTTGCCGCGAATCAATCGAATAAGATCGTGGTCATCGACGCCCTCGAAGGCGATCTCGAGGCCATGGTGGACACGCCCGAAGTCCCGCATCCTGGACGCGGCGCAAACTGGATCGATCCCGAATTCGGTCCCGTGTGGAGCACACCTCACCTGAGTGCGCCATCCCTGATCGCCATCGGTACTGACCCTGATGGCAACCCCGACAGCGCATGGAAAGTCGTCCGGGACATCGAACTCCCCGGCGCAGGCAGTCTTTTTATCAAGACTCATCCCAAGAGCAAATGGGTCTGGGTGGATTTTGTGTTGAACTCAGACGAAAAACTTCAGCGCACAGTTTGCGTGATCGCCAAGGAAGACCCGACCAAAATCCACAAATGCTGGGAAGTCGCCGACTACGGACGCGCTGTCCACTTCGAATACAACCAGGACGGCACCGAAGTCTGGGTCAGCGTTTGGGGCGCTGCCGATCAACCCGGCAAGACAGGCGAGATCGTCATCTACAACGACGAAACGCTCGAAGAGATCGCGCGCATCAAAGACCTCGTCACACCGACCGGCAAGTTCAACGTATTCAACACCGTCCACGATATTTACTAACTCCTGCGGAAGACCCGCGCTCTTAAATGCCAGCATTGCCAAAGCCCCGTTCAGAAATGGACGGGGCTTTTTGATGTGTTACAAGTCTGTGTACTTGTTATACTTTATAATCTTCGGGATGAATAAAACCGCGCCTCTTTTCCGGACTTTGATCCTGGTTCTGTTTCTGGCAGTTGCCTGCTCGCCCAAACCTGTCATCCCCAATCCGAATATTGTCATTCAACAAGCTGTAGCAGCCACTCTAGCCGCAATTCCCACTACCACCCAGGCTCCGCCTCCCACACCATATCCTTCACCCACGCCCTTTAGCCTCGCCGGCCTGTTTTGTGAATACCGTTTCTGCATCGGCCATCCCGTGGATGTATCCTTCGTCGACGTGATCGCACAGCAGAATCCAACCGCACCATCAACATACAGCCAGGGATTGCTCGCTGCGTTCAACACCAGCCTGTTCATCCAGGTGATTTGGCAGATAGCGCCAGGCACATCCGACCCGAAATTCCTTCTCGATACCCTGCTAGACGACGCGCTCGATATCCCCGCTACCAATCCCGACGTATTCCTGATCCGCGGCATGAACGTCGTTTATGAAAACATCACAACTACCGCCGCCCCAACCCTGCCCTTCGGCGGCGCAGGCGCATGGACCTGCGGAGACCGCGCTTTTGCATGGAAGGTGTACACCCCTCAGGCTGAAACTCCGCGCCCATTGTTCGATGAAGCGCTTGCCCGCTTTACTTGTGGAGATTAGGCGTGCCTCTTCCCATCGATTACCAATATCTCCAGGAGAAACCATGGACGAACATGATTACAACTCGTTGAAAGCCCGCGTTGCCGAATTGGAAGATCGTCTGAATTACATCTATACACATTTCGGTTTATCGTACAACCAGAATCCCGCTAATAAAGACCCGCGCATCATCGATTTGATCCGGAGTGGAAACAAAATCGGAGCGATCAAACTGTATCGTGAAATGACCAATGCCGGTCTGGCGGAGGCCAAAGGCGTGATCGATCACATCGAAACCGGTTTGTAATTTATAAATACCGCGCAGGTCCTGTCTCGAAAGGCTCGAATGCAAATGAGATTGCACAATTTACATTCGAACCTTGTGCCCAGAAGAAGGGGTCATTTTACATATCCCTGTGGATGAGACTTATGCCATTCCCATGCGCTGGAAAGAATATCCCGCATGTTGGTATGTTTTGGAGCCCAACCTAACTCATTTTTTATCTTATCCGGCGAAGCAACCAATCTCGCTGAGTCGCCTGTCCGGCGCGGCATGACATCTGCGGGAATGGGATGCCCGGTGACCTTGCGCGCCGTTTCGATCACCTCTTTGACCGAAAAACCATTGCCGCTTCCCACGTTATAGATCAACCGGTCGCGGGAATCCAACGCGTCCAACGCAAGGATGTGAGCAGATACAAGGTCTGCTATGTGAATGTAATCGCGGATGCAGGTGCCGTCCGGCGTTGGATAATCGTCGCCAAAGATCATCGCTTTTTCCGTCTGACCGAGGGCGATTTGAAGTACGCGGGGGATCAAATGCGACTCAGGCTGGTGCGCCTCGCCGCGGCCGGGAAGCGCGCCGCATGCATTGAAATAACGCAACGCCGCAAAATGCAATCCGAAAATGGATCGATACCATTCGAGCGCCTGCTCGGTCATCAGTTTTGTATGACCATAAACATTGGTCGGTCCGAGCGGCGATTCTTCCGTGAGAGGTTCCTCGCTGGATTGGTACACGGCCGCCGTCGAAGAAAAAACAAATCGTTTCACGCCGGTCTTGACAGCGGTTTCCATCAAGGCAAGCGAGTTCGTAAAGTTGTTGCGGAAGAATCTACCGGGGTCTTTCATGCTTTCACCGGCTTCGATGAAGGCGGCAAAATGCATGACCGCGTCGAATTGGTTCGATGTCAAGGCTTCGGCGAGCGCGTGACTGTCATCCAGCGAAGCATGGATGAATTTCGCCTCCGCCGGGACCGCCGCACGATGCCCGGTGACAAGGGAGTCGTAGACTGTAACTTCGTGCCCCGCGCGGATCAGCGCATCCGCCGTCGCTGAACCGATATATCCCGCCCCGCCTGTGACAAAAATTTTCATCGATGCTCCTGAAATATTTGATCGGGCGAAGATTATATCTTATTCACCCGGCGGTTTTTCCTTCCATGCTTTTGCATACCAGCGCAGGTAATAAGAGGCATGTGCCCCCCAATAGACCTCGGAATGGTCGCCTGAAAAGAAATGATATTCATGCTGTATGCCGTTACGGGTAAGCATCCTCTCGAACTCGATGATGCTTTTCAATTCGCGGTCATTGTCGCCGGCATCCACCCAGATGCGGGGTCGCAAATTCTCGGGAATCCCCACCACCAATTGCTCCACGACGAATCCATCCCCGGTGAAGATGGCTGGCGAATGGAAACCGAGTGAACCGAACAGGTTCGGGTTTTTGAAACCGAGTTCGGCTGTCCAGCCTCCTCCGCGCGAGAGACCGCCCAGTGCGCGATGTTCGCGGTTTGGAATGGTTCGATAGTTGGCATCGATATGCGGAATGAGCGCGCCGATCAGGCGGTCGCCAAAGCCGGGGCCGTACTTGGTATTCCAAAAGCGGTCATCGGGAAAGACGACAATAAAGGGAACGCTCTCTCCGGCAATAATCATCCCATCGGCGATCTGCGGCACGCCAAGCCTCACCCATTGATCTTCGGTGAAGGTCTGTCCATGAAGCAGGTAAAGAACGGGATAACGCTTACCGGTCTGTTCGTAATAACATGGCGGCAAATAGATAAGGTATTCCTGCGGCGGGATAGTGGCATTCACCACGCCCTCCTCGACCCTGCCCGGTTGAGTGAGGCATGTCAACGGTGTTGGTGTTGCGGTGGAAAGGATCGGGGTTGGAGTCGAAGTCTCGGTAGGCGAAGGGAAGGTAGGTGTGACAGTTGGGATATCGGTTGTAGTGGAGGAACAGGCTGAAAGTCCGAGAAGAAGCGTGAAAATTACCAGAATGTAGTTCGCTTGACGGGGATTCATCCTTCGCATTATACTCGGCAGGCTTATCGCATCGGGGCGTGGCGCAGTCCGGCTAGCGCGCTTGCTTTGGGAGCAAGAGGTCCCGGGTTCGAATCCCGGCGCCCCGACACATCCTCAGAGGCACGGAGTCACATCCATTACAAGTGTGTGATGCGTGCCTCTCTTGATTTAAGGTGTGTTAAAATTAATTTCAAAGGAATTCCCATGACAAAAAGGATCGACGGCGTCATTGAATCAGTGCGCTACAAGAACGGGCAGATCGCAGCCGTCCGCGCTTACGAACGGCGCGGCGCTACGTTCTCGGACCGGCTCCTGCTCGACCGTAAGACCCTTCTTGAACGTATGCAAAAGGGGATGAAATTCGTCTCCGGCTCTCGCGAGGAATTGATGGCCAGCACATTCACACTTTCCAGGCCCATCCTGCTCGTCAAATCGGATAGACATGAGTTCATCGCAACGCATGAAAATGCCGCACGAGATGAATTGGAAGGAGTTCCGCTATTCTAGGCGGCCGGCATGAAGGTTATCGATAGAACCCCCCACCGGGACCGGCAAGGCAACATTACCCTTATCTCCCGCGTTCAAGGTACTCTCACCCATGGGCTGGACTGGGCGCCGGAATTGGATGCTCAGAAGAAGGTCATTGCCCAGTTTAACCGCCTTTTGGATAAGGGTTATGTTTTGATCCAAAACTTCCTCCTGCCGGAAAGCGAGATCACGATCCCTATCATCCTGATCGGGCCCGGTTCCTTCAATGTCATCTTCGTCACCCCGCTGAAGGGACACTTCCAGGCAAAGGGCATGGAGTGGAACACGGTCGACAATAAGGGCAATATCTCTCCCGCCAGGAGAAATCCGATAGACCTGCTCGTGAAACTCTCGCGGGCTGTCCAAAAATACCTGCAGATCCACAATATCAACGTGCCGATGAAGATCGAGCCGGTGTTGATCGCCAGCGATCCGGGGGCGAATATCGAATCAGCGGAACCTGCCGTGAGAATCGTGCGCAGCGATGCCATCTCAACATTTGCGAAGACGCTCAACACATCGGCTCCGACCCTCCGCGCCGAACAGGTGCTGGTTCTGGCAGACTTGATCCTCGAACCCCATCTGCACTCTGAAAAAAATCAGGCAGAGTCCCTTCCGCCGCAGGTGGAGCGGCCCATCTCCCGTGCGCAGGCGATCTTCAAAGCGGCGGAAAAAGCCAACCAACCTCCGACTCTTCAATCACTCCCCAAAGCCAACCCGCCAAAACCGGCTGTGCAGCCCGCTCCGCGCAAACGAGCCGGACTGTCGGTCGTGCAAATCCTCATTCTGGCGGGGATGGGTTTGCTGGGTTGCTGCATCATCGGCGGGCTTGCCTATTATCTTTTCTTCCTCAGTTGATAGACAGCATTGAACAAATTCTTCCTCTCCATCATCATCCCCGCTCATAACGAGGAAAACCGTCTGCCGCGCACGCTGGAAGAGATTTTTTCATTCCTAAAAGGACAAAGCTACCCGAGCGAAGTGATCGTCGTGGAAAACGGCAGCACCGATGAAACCCTGTCAATTGCAAACGACTTTGCAAAAGAACATCCCGGTCTGGTCGTCATCCACGAAGACCGCAACGGCAAGGGAAACGCCGTGCGGCGCGGCATGCTGGAAGCACGCGGCGAATACCGCTTCATCTGCGACGCCGACCTGTCCATGCCCATCGAAGACCTGCCGCATTTCCTACCGCCCGATATAATCGATTTCGACATTGCCATCGGCTCGCGCGAAGCGCCGGGTTCAATCCGCTACAACGAACCGCCTTATCGTCACATTGGCGGGCGCGCCATCAACCTCGCCATCCGCAGTCTGATCCTGCCGGGTTTGAACGACACCCAATGCGGATTCAAATGCTTCCGCGCCTCAGCCACGGAAGATCTTTTCCGCCTCCAGACGCTCACCGGCTGGTCATTCGACATCGAACTGCTTTATCTTGCCCGCCGAAAAAAACTCCGCATCCGTGAAATCCCCATCCGCTGGTATTTCGATCCCGACAGCAAAGTCAGCGCGGTGCGCGATGCCCTGCGCATGATCGGCGACATCTTTCGGATTCATCTCAATGCACTGCGCGGCGCATATGAATCAAAACCCTGACCTGACATTCGAAAATGAACTCTGGTCTGCGTATCGATTCATCGCAGGATTGGACGAAGCTGGACGCGGCGCGCTTGCCGGACCCGTTTGCGTCGGGACGGTGATCCTCCCCCATGATCATCCGCATCTTGCACGGACATTGAGCGGGGTGCGCGATTCCAAGCAGTTGACTCCCCGTCGGCGATCCGCGCTTGTTCCTCAAATCAGAGAAGCCGCCCTCGCCAGCGGCATCGGATTCGCCTCCGCTGAAGAAATAGACCGAATGGGAATCGTCCCAGCCACCCGTCTCGCCGCGAGCCGCGCTCTTGAGTCGCTCCATATTTTCCCGGATTATCTATTGACCGATTTCCGACTCGAACTCCCCGAAGTGGACATCCACCAAACCGCCATCGTCAAGGGGGACGCAATTTCGTTAACCATTGCCTGCGCCTCGGTCCTCGCCAAGACCGCCCGCGACGAGTGGATGTGTGGATTGAGCAGCGAGTATCCTGAATATGATTTCTCCAGTAACAAAGGGTACGGCACATCCCTGCATCGAAACATGATCGGGGCACTCGGTCACTCCCCCATCCATCGAAAAACATTCAAACTAAAAAAGTGACGGTCTCTTTTTTGAAGGGACTGTCACGTGTATTTATCTTTTTAGAATCCCGCCGCCGGAAAGTCTGCTCTCCGGCCTTCCCGAACGCCAGGCATAATAGCCAAGTCCCGCACCGCCGAGCAATAATAACGCTCCAAAAATACCCAGCGCCGTCGAGCCGCCGCCTTCGTTTCCATTTTCCTCCACGCCTGGATCCACCACCACATCCTGCGACTGTGCGCCAAAATCGACGAACGCCCTGTCGCCCGCGTTCACTTTCAATGTATAGCTCAACGCCATGGTCGGGTTATAGCTGTCGGGGATTGCCATCGTAATGTTATACGTCCCTTCGGGAATGTCGATAAAACAAACGCCCTGATACGCTTCCGGGTCCGGAGGGATGACCGTATCCAATGAGCCGGAATATTCCCCGTTGATCTCCGTCACGCTCACCGCACCGCCTTCGACGGCAGGTTCAGTCTCTTCGCGCATGGCATTCCCGTTTATATCGTTGAACAACAACACGCACACCTCTGTCAAACCTGAGAGCGGGGTGGGCGTGACGGTCGGCGTTCCGGGAGCCTGGTCCGCGGGAGGCGTGGAAGTAGCCGCCGCGGAAACGCCGATCAACAGTTCCTGTCCCTCCACCAATGTGCAATTCTCATCCAACCTTGAATTCAATTGACGCAATTGATCCACCGTGATCCCATGCAAGGCCGCCACGCGAAAGCAATTATCGCCAGGCTGAACCACGTATATGATGCGCCCGTCCGTGCCGGGGGTGGGTGTGACATATTGCTGCGCTTCAGGCGATGCTCCCGCAGGCAGCCACAACCCGAATAAGAGCAGACAAACGAGAGTCAGTAAAATAAAAAACCGCTTCGGATTCATCGGGAAAAATTATAACAGATTCAATTTGGTATAAAATAAGGGTGAAAAGAGACGCCATGAAGACATTGATAAAGAACGGGACGTTGGTGACCGCATCGGATACCTTTCCCTCCGACATCCTGATCGAGGACGAAAAGATCACCCGCATCGGACTTAATCTCGAAGTTGATCCTGACCAGCAAATCGACGTCACAGGAAAGTTGGTCCTGCCCGGCGGAATCGACCCCCATGTCCATCTCGATCTTCCCATGTTCGATACCGTCTCTTCAGACGACCATTACACCGGTCACAAAGCTGCGGCTTTCGGCGGGACGACGACGGTGATGGATTTTGTCGTCCTTGACTCCCCTCTCCCTGAGGGAGCGAGGGCGGTGGTGAGGGAAGTCGACTTTCACTATTCTGTGGACAAATGGATGAAGATGGCAGAAAAAGCCGCCATTGACTATTCCTTCCACATGAATTTGACGAAGTTCGACGAGAAGATCTCCAGGGAAATCCCTTCCTTGATGAAGATGGGAATCCAGACTTTGAAAGTCTTCACCGCCTATAACGGACGCCTGCGCATCGACGATGGAAGCATTTTCAAAGCCCTGCAAATCGCGCGGGATAATGGGATGCTGGTCATGGCGCATTGCGAAAACGGCGACATCATTGAGACACTCACAAATCAAGCCCTCGCTGAAAAACGGACTTCTCCCATCTGGCACGCATTGACTCGCCCCGCCTGGGGCGCGGTGGAGGCGACTCTCCGAATGGCAGCAATGGCGGAACAAGCCGATTCGCCCGTCTATATCGTCCACATGAACGCAGGCGGCGAGGTGGATATGCTGAAATATGCGCGCGAACGCGGCGTGAAGGTGATGGGAGAGACCTGTCCACAGTATCTCTTCTTCACCATGGATCATCTCGCCCGACCCGACGGCGCAAAATGGATCTGCTCTCCTCCCATGCGAACCGAAGCAGACAATGCCCGATTATGGGAAGGATTGAACCAGAACATTTTGCAAACCGTCGGCACGGATCATTGCCCATTTTTCTATAACGGTACCAAGCCCATCCTCTACGAAGGAAGCGAAATCGCCATCCCCGGCAAGGAACTGGGACGCGACGACTTCACCAAAATCCCCAACGGTTTGCCAGGCATACAGGATCGAATGCCGATTCTTTGGACATACGGAGTCAACGCCGGGTACATCACACCGAATCAGTTCGTTGCGTATATGTCCACGAACCCGGCGAAAATCTTCGGCTTGTATCCGCGCAAGGGAGCGCTCGTCCCCGGCGCAGACGCGGACATCGTGATCTGGGACCCGGAGAAACAGGTCAAATATGGCGTCGCCCATTCGCATCAACGCACCGATTACAATCTTTATGAAGGCTGGGAGTTGACCGGTTACCCCGAAAAGGTCTTCCTGCGCGGCAAATTGATCGTGGACGGCGATGAATGGAAGGGAAAAAGCGGGGGTGGAAAGTTTTTGAAGAGAAGTGAAGGGCAAGTATTGTAGCAACTCGTAGGGCGGGCTAAAAGCCCGCCATGCAATCTTTCATGATATTTGTCGGGCTGCAAGCCCGACCTATAGAAATCCTTAGAGGTCACACATGCCGCCCAAAAAACCCGTCATCCACTGCGACGCGCTCGTCGTTCACTGCATGGATTATCGCCTGCAAAAATTCATCCAACCGTGGATCACGGTCCGCTTCGGCTACGACAACTTCGACATCATTTCGCTTGCCGGGAGCGTGCATGATTACGAGATGGTCTTGAAGTATGTGCAGCTTGCAGTGCAAATTCACACCATCGAGACCGCCTGCCTGATCAATCACGAAGATTGCCGCGCTTACGGGCGCGAAGGCACTTATAAACGCCATAAGCACGACTTGATCGATGCGCAAAAGAAAATCCAGGCACTCTTCCCCCATCTCAAAGTCGAAACCTTTTACCTGCACCTGGACGGGACGTTCGAACCCATTTCGTGAAAACCGTCGGAGGCACACATGAAGATTCAGGCTGTTCCCGCTTTGATCGCAGTCCTGACCCTTTCCCTCTCCTGCCAGACTCTTTTTCCCGCCACGCCGCCGCCTCGCGATGGGATTGTCGTCACGACCTGCCCGGATCTTGTCAAAGCAGTTCGGGGCATCCAGCCTGTGGACTTCCCGGAGGAACTCACTGATACGGGCGTCAAGCAGGGAGGCGAGTTCGACGTGAATGAGTATTTCACAGTACTGACGAATCTCTCCATGCGGGAAGGATACATCCTCGACTACATCTATCCCGTTGATTTTCTCGGCTCGTTCCCGATCCTTGCCGCACGTCCCGTCGACCTGCCGCCTTATGTGTCTCCGGAAGACCTCCCCTCCGATTCAGGCTTGACCGAATACCTCGATTATGTCGAGATCGAAGACAATGAGCAGGGATACTTCGAATTCATTTCCCTCTACATCATGGCAAACCAGTTCTATCTCGTCTGGCACGCCAACTACAACGACACGGAAATCGTCTGCAACCGTGATGATGTGGATGAAATTTCAGAGCAAATCAACTCCGGCGGTTTTGGGTTGGAATTCGACACGGAGCAAAAAGCGAAAATCCGCGCAATGACGAACATCGAGCCGCTGGTCAAATTGACCGATACGACCGCCATCGTGGAGATCGTCACCTTCACCAAATGGGGCGGCTTTTACCGAAAGACGTACACCATCGACCGTAGCTTCCCGCATGAGATCATCGATTCGCCAGGGGAAAATCTCGTGCCGTACGATTGCGGGATTATGTTCTAAACGAAGAACTTGGAGGTCTGGCAGACCTTCATGTTCTTTTGTGCTAAAATATCGCCCGTCATAACCAAAGGACGCCCTGGGGGAGCACGTGTGCCGGGCGGTTGCCCCGGTGCGAGCCTTTGGTGTAAAACCATTATCGGAGAAACAAAATGCCAAGACGTTCCCTGGCTCGTCTTTACAAGGACGAGTTCTCAACCTATTCACTTGCCAGGTTCCAACAGGACTTGCTGGCAGGTCTAACCGTCGCCGCAGTGGCATTGCCGCTTGCGTTGGCGTTCGGCGTCGCTTCCGGCGCGACGGCCGCGGCAGGATTGGTCACTGCCATTCTCGCCGGAGTGCTCATCGGCATGCTTGGTGGCGCGCCATATCAGATCAGCGGTCCCACCGGTGCGATGTCCGCCGTGTTGATTGTGCTCGTGCAACGTTATGGTCTTGAAGGCATATGGGTCGCGGGTTTGCTTTCAGGCTTGCTTTTGCTCATCATCGGCATCATGCGGCTCGGCCGCTTTATCGCTTTCATCCCCTCCGCCGTCATCAGCGGCTTTACCTCCGGCATCGCGCTCATTATCTTCATCGGTCAGATCGACAACTTCCTCGGCGTAAAAACCGAAGCCGCCGAAACCGCCGCGCTGAAATTCATCGGCTACTTCAAAGGCGGATTCACCCCGGATTGGCATGCGATAGTCATCGGCTCGGTCGTCATCTTGACAATGATCCTTTGGCCCCCCAAATGGAATTTGCGCTTCCCGGCATCTCTTCTTGGTCTCATCCTCGCCACGCTTCTCCCTTCGACTTTGAATTGGTCCATCCAAGTGATCGGGGACATCCCTCAAACCTTGATCCTGGGTGACCGCCTGAGCCTGGGCAACGTCCCCTGGGCGAATCTCTCCGATTTCATCGCGCCGACACTGACCATTACCGCGCTTGGCGCAGTTGAATCATTGCTATGCGGCGCTGTCGGTTCAAATATGACCGGTGTCCGGATGCAGGCGAACCAAGAATTAATCGCGCAGGGACTCGGCAACATGATAATTCCGTTCTTCGGCGGAGTCCCTGCGACTGCCGCCATTGCCCGGTCCAGCGTGGGGATCAAATCCGGCGGGCAGACTCGCATGGTCAGCATCATTCATGCGGTCGGATTATTGCTTTCAATGTTCCTGCTCACGCCGTTGATGGAGAAGATTCCGCTCGCGGCTTTGGCGGGCGTGCTGATGGTCACCGCGGCAAGAATGAGCGAATGGGACTCGATCAAGTTCATCTTCGGCAAAGTCTTCAAGACCGACATGATCGCCTTCACCGTGACCATGCTCGCCACTATTGTCCTCGATTTGACTCAAGCCATTTTGATCGGTTCGTTCCTTGCAGGCGCGGTCTTCCTTAACAAGATCGCAAGCATCGACATCACCGTTCAGGAAGTGGATATCGAGCGGCTAAAGCAAAGGGGAATCGAAACCGAAGGGAATTGCACACACGTCCGCGTGGCATTTTTGACCGGTCCATTGTTCTTCGCGGCGACAGGTCAATTCAATGAGGCGTTTGCGAATTTGAAGGAGACTCACGCCCTGATCCTCTCCATGCGCGGCGTTTCATTGATAGACACCGCCGGGGTCGAAGCGCTTCACAAACTTCATGAAAAGCTCCACGAACAGGGCGGGGCGTTGATGTTCGCGGGCATCCACGATAACGCAAAACAAATGCTCGCACGAGGCGGACTCGTACAATCCGTCGGCGAAGAAAATTTTTTCTGGTCAAGCGACCAGGCCATCGCCGAGGCGGAGAGGCGGGGGTGTCAGTTTTGCGGGTGACATTGAGCCAGCAATTCTTTCGTGCGCGGAAAATCCTTGTAATAGCCGCGGTAACTTTCGGGCAACATCGCCGCGATACGGCAGAACAATTCATCGATGGATTCCTGCAACAGGGTGTCCCGCTCCGCTCCTTTGACCGACCTGATGTTCGGCGGGGTGTACATTTCATCAGCCGCCGTGATGGTAATCTTCAAACGCCTGAACGATCTTAAGCGCGCCGCCACATCGGCATCTTCGGTGCCTGTCAAAGCAACGGGAATGATGCCTACATTCGCCGAACTCGCGATATAGATCGCGCCGGGCTCGGCTTTCAACAAACTCGCTGTCTTGGAACGTGTGCCTTCGGGAGCGATGATCATGATCGCGTCGCCCTTCAGCCGTAAAATGAATTCCTTCATCGCGCTCAAGTCCGCTTCGCCGCGCGTCAGCCAGGTGACATTGAAGATTTTCCCCGCCAGCCTTCCCCACCAGTATTTTTTATATTTATCCGTCAGCGGGTGGATGAGGTCGTCGTTATCGATGACGTAATATACAACGAGCGAATCCAACCTGCCAAGATGGTTCGAGGCGAACATATACCCGCCTTTGGGAAGCCTGCTCAGATCACCGCGGACTTCAATGTCCGCGATAAGGGGTAAAATTCTTCTTGCACAAAAACGGAGAAATGCGCTCATGAATTCTCGGCAAGCAGTTCCTTCAAACGCGGATGATCCGCATAATATCCGCGGTTACGTTCGGGGAGCAGCGCTGCGATGCGGCACATGATCTCATCGGTGTATTCCTGTAATCTTTCATCGCGATTCTCTTTGGGAAAAGGCGGCAGCGTAAAAGCCTTTCCCGCAGTGAGCCGGATGGTCGAGCGTTTGAACCGTTTGAGATTACCAAGCACGATGCGGTCTTCCGAGCCGCTGATGGCAACCGGCACGATGATCCAGCTCATCTTCGAGGCGAGATAGGCCACGCCGGGTTTTCCCTGTGCCATCTTTTCGTCGCGGGCGCGCGTGCCTTCGGGCGCGATGACGAGAGTCTGCCCCTGCTCCATACGATGGATCATTTCACGCATGGCTTTCAGGTCCGGATTGAACCGGTCGACGAAAATGGCGTTGAGATGTTTGCCGAACCAGCGCAGGATGGGAATCTCCTCCCATTTTTCAGCGACGGGAATGAACAAGTTCCAGTTGTCGAGCGCGTAATATGCCATGGGCGCATCCAGAAAACCGAGATGGTTTACTGCGATGACAAATCCGCCCCCATCCGGTAGATTTTCGTATCCTTTGGTTTCCACTTTCGCAATGAGTCTGATGATGATCCGAATCAGCGTGACGATGAATTTCTTCATGTCGGCAATTTTACACGGTTTTATTTACGCGGCAGCGTTACCAACTTTCCCCCATATTCAGGCGAATAGCTCTTTCACAAAAAAAAAGCGCCCCGTCCATTCAGACGGAGCGGGCAGGGTTCGAAGGTTTCTCAGCCCCAGATGTAATCCGTATTGCTCTTATGATGAGCCTGCTTTTGCTCTCCGTAAGAATTGAACATCTTTACAAAGATATCGTAATCCGCGGGGGTCATATCCACGAGCTGGAATCCGACGTTATAGATCGTTGGATCGTAGGGGTCGCGTTCGCACCAGCGTGTGCGCGCGGTAAAGATGATGAAACTTTTACCGGAAATCTCGCTGAGTTGGTCGATGCACAATTCCATCGTCAAGCCGACGGCGACCGGCGTGCTCGATTCGAGTTTAAAACCACCTGTGCTCATATCCGAGATCTGGCCGATCAAGTCACCGGTGTGTTTGTCCAACACCCGCATGTAATAGGAGAAGTTCCTGCGCGGTAGTTTTCGCTTATTGTTTGCCATACCAACCTCCTTACACTAAAGGACAGGCGGTTTGATTCTAGTGCAATCCAATCCCGGCGAAGAACCGGAGGAATGATTATCATGAAATTGTAATGCTTACTCGCGCCTCAGAATATGAGTCAAGATCGTCGCCCCGGAACCGCCAATATTCTGAGTCATACCGATGGTGGCATCCTCGACCTGGGTCGCGCCGCATTCGCCTCTCAACTGTTGGACGACTTCGACGATTTGATACATGCCAGTCGCTCCCACAGGGTGACCTCTCGCCTTTAACCCGCCTCTTGTGCAGACGGGAATCCTTCCCTCAATCCCAATTTGATTCTCCAGCCCAAGCCTCACCCCCTCACCGCGCTCCGCAAAGCCGGTTGCTTCAAGCGAAAGCGCCGCCATGATGGTGAATGCATCGTGCAACTCGAATACGGAAACTTCATCCGGCTTAACACCCGCCATTTGATACGCCTGTTTCGAAGAAAGATAGGCGGCATTGAGAAACAAAGGGTCTTTGCGCGAGTGGACGGAGATCGTATCTGTCGCAGCAGCGGAGGCTGCCACAACCACTCTGGGCTGGCGCAGCACCTTCTCAGCGGGAACGATCACAGCCGCCGCCGCGCCGTCCCCCACAGGAGATGCGTCCATCAGGTTGATGGGCGTCGCCACCATCGACGACTTCTCATATTTTTCAACCGTTACTGTATCATGCAGGCGCGCAAACGGATTATGCATCGCGTTGGCGTGCGCATTGATCGAGAACGGGGCGAAATCCGCGTGCTTCCAACCGTACTCATGCATGTAGCGCCGCATCACCAACGCATTGATACCCACGAACGAAACGCCCTGCTCTACTTCATAATCTGCGTCCGCCGCTGTCGCCAGCGCCGCCGTTACCTCGCCGCCCGGTTTATCAGTCATCTTTTCCACGCCGAGCACCAGTGCTGAGTCGACATCCCCTGATGCAACCGCCATCAGCGCGGATCGAAATGCCGCCGCGCCGGAGCCGCACGCCGCCTCGATCTTGACCGCTTCCTGTTTCCACAACCCGACCCAATCGCTGAAGAAGGTCCCCAATTGATTCTGCCTGCTGATCAGGGGTGACAACATATTGCCCACAAAGAGCGCCTCGACGTTGTCCACTCCCGCGTCTTGCATGGCGAGAAATGCCGCCTCCCCGCCGACCTCGCGCAGGGATTTCTCCCAATGTTCATCAACTTTCGTTTGACCAATTCCAAGTATCGCTACTTTTCTCATATCGCCTCGGATCTGATTCTATCTCATCCCTCTCTCAGGAACAATCAAGAATCAAAATTCAAAACGGTGTGCCAGGCGCCCACCACGGGAGACAAGTCCCTTCCCATGCCAATAAAACGATTGCGAGTTCGCGCGTTTCTTGCTATCCTTAATCCGCAAAGGAGACCCTATGGTCGAGCATAAATATCTCGTTTTTTTGACCCTGGTTGTATTGCTCACAGGGTGCGCGAAAGAATCGATAGTGACATATACGCCTCCGCCGCTGGAAGAAGACTGGTCGGTCAAAATGACCTTATCGGGCGGCTTTGCCGGGCTGCGACGAAATATCCGTGTATATTCGGATGGAAACTACACGGTGGCGGATGAAAAGGTAAATCACACAATCAATGGCACGCTAGCCGAAAATCAACTGAAGCAATTGGAAGGGATGATATCCACGGTCGAATTCACCGCTCCTAAAATTCCCAGTGTCTGCGCGGATTGCTTTAACTATGATGTGGAGATCGTGAGTGGCAGCCGGAAATTGCTCTTCAGCGTCGACGATATGTCATTGAAAGATTCAGGTGTTGGGGACCTGGTGGAATTCCTGCGCGGCTTGATGGATGCCGCATTGAAGCGACCATGAACCAGGCTGAGTGGCTGGAACGATATTTTCAAATAGTGAGCGAGTCCTCGGATGAAGGCGCGGAGGCGGTGCGCTTTGTAAGGGAGAATCGGATTCGGGTCGGGATGAAGCGGGCGCGGAAGAGCGTAGGGGCGTTCTGGACGCTGGAAAGGTCCTTTTATCTGAACAAGGTCCACTACACGATGGAGTCCGCGCTTGAAAATCCGCGCGCCATTACCCTCTTCGTGCATGAAGTGCGTCACTTGCAGCAGGGAATTCTTACAGCCATGTCCATTTATGGCGAGTTGGAAGCTTGGCAATACGAATTTCGTCTATACAAAAAACTGACGGGGAAAACTCTCAAACCGGAATTGGAGGAATTGCTCGCCCTCCCATTGAGTTACGAACGCGCGACTCTCAGACACGCGCAACGATTGATGACAAAGTTTGCAGGCTTTTGGTATATGGCATGGATGCTGCCTTTGTATCCCATCCATAAAGAACTGATGTTTTCGATTACACGCAAACAATATGACTGACAACCAATTTCAAAATTACAAAGTATTTTTAATGTAAATCCGTTTCGTTTGTTGTATCATGTGGGCAAGAACAAGAAAGGAGGTTGCGATAGATTCACCACCTAAAACGTTCGATGAAGGGAAGGGCGATTCGCCATAAGCTGGTCGAAGCCCCGCTTTAGTACCAGACGTTCCCCTTACGATAGGAAAGCTGCTTAATTCGCTTCCTTCCCCGACATAGCATGGTTTGTTCGTTTGACGGATGGGTATCCCCCATCCGTCTTTTTAATTAATTTACCAAGTATCCATTGCGTTTCGCATCCGATCCAAACATTCCTTCAAGATCGCCCGTGAAGTGCCGAAATTGATACGCAGATGACCAGCCCCGTCCCTGCCAAAAATCATTCCATCACTCAGGGCAACTTTCGCCTTTGATTTGAAAAATTCGAAAGGCGAACCTTCAATATTGGTTTGGGTGAAATCCAGCCAGCCAAGGTAGGTTGCATCGGGAATCGTTGTGCGTACATTCGGCATATGCCTGGTGACGTAATCCACCAGAAAATCGCGGTTGGCAGTGAGATAACGGCGTAGTTCCCTCAACCAGGGATCCACTTTGCCGGAAAAAGCCACCCGGGCGGCGGTAAGACCAAGTATTGAAACTTCGTAAGACATTCCCAGCGCCGCCGCGTAATATTTCTTTCTCAAATTTTCATTGGAGATGATCGCAAATGCAGCGGAGAGTCCCGGTACATTGCAGGCTTTCGAGGCCGATACGAGCGTGATCGTATGGTCCGCAATTTCCTTTGAAAGGCTCGCCAAAGGTTTGTACTTCGACCCACCCAGTAAGATCTCGGCATGAATCTCATCGGATACAATCGTCACTTTATTATCGATGCAGATCTTCGCCATCTGCATCAGTTCATTGCGCGAATAGATCTTCCCGACCGGGTTATGAGGATGGCATAGCAGGAACATGCCTGCGCGGCTGACCGCCTTCTTCAACGCATCGTAATCGACATCGTACCGGAGTTTGTTCCCTATCACCGACTTCGCAAGCGGAGCGACGCGTTTGGAGAAACGCACGCTCTCCTCCATTTCGTGAAAATGGTTATAGACCGGAGTTTGAATGGCATATCCCTTTCGGGGCGAACATAATACCCTCGCGGCAATGTAATATCCGTTGTTGACTCCGCTGGTGTAAACGATCCAGTCGGGGTCCACTTTCCAGCCATATAATGCTTGCATGCGGCTGGAAATGATCTCGAAGAAAGCGCGGCTTGGCAGTTCATAACCGAGAACACCATGTTCCACTTGCTTATGAAGAGCATCACGAATAACTCTCGGCGTGGGGAAATCCGTGTCTGCCAGCCACAGCGGCAGGATGTCCTTTGGGTACGCCGTCCACTTGGAAAGATTGAGGGTGCTGCGGCGGTCGGGGATGATGTTGAAATTGTTCATATTCTATTTTTTATACGCCACGATCATCCCGTCGCGCATCGGCGCAAGCGAGATGATCCAGTCGGAGTCGCTGGCGATCTGCCTAGTAAATTCCTTCACACCCAGAGTTGCCGGAGTCTTGTCATTTGGATCGAAGATGCGTCCATGCCAGAGCATGTTGTCAATGATGAGCAAGCCGCCGCTCCTCAATTTTTCCTTGATAACCGGCAGGGATGCGGGATACGCCTCCTTGTCGATGTCGTTGAAGATGATATCGAAGGGACCATCCGTTTTCTTCAACGCCTCGACCGCCTCCGAGACATGGAACTTCACCGAATCCGAGCTTCCCAACTTGACGAGATGCCCGCGCGCCCTTTCAGACAGTTTCTCATCCCAGACGGTGTGATGCACGACCCCGCCCCCATTTTCACGCACCGCTTTGGCAAACCACGCCGTCGAATACCCATACCCCGACCCCAATTCAAAAACGGACTTCGCCTTTATCATCCGCGCCAGCTGGTAACAGTAGTACCCGCAGGCGGGACCGATGATGGGAAAACCGTTCGCTTCGGCGTAATCCTCCATCTCCATCAATTCCGCTTCACGCGGCGGGACCAGCGAATTCACGTAATCCTGCGCGGCGGAGTAGGTCAGTAAATCATCGCTCATGGATGCCTCCAAAGTCCTGCAAATTGTACATCCTTTCGAAATCGGCGGAAAATACAAAACGGCTCAGCCCGAAATCTCAATTGCTGATAGAATTGACCGTTGGGGCATGACCCCATATGCAATCCTCAAGGATCCCGGCTTGAATGAAATATAATTTCCGCCTTTTCTGGCGAACCTTCTACCGCTCGTTCTTTGCCTTTAAAAACACACCCGCCCGCCTCACCAAAAAACGCTTTATTTTCCTCATCCTTTTCTATCTTGTCTGGCCCCTCGGCAGCCTGGTCCACTGGATGTGTTTCGCTCTCGACGACATCCTCTTCCCCAATTATAAAAACCATCCCATCGAAAAACCGCTGTTCATCCTTGGCAACTTCCGCAGCGGTTCGACCTTTCTTCACCGCCTGCTCTCGCGCGATTCAGAAACCTTTACCAGCCTCACAACCTGGGATATTTACCTTACGCCATCGGTGACGCAAAAAAAGATCACTCAATTCATCGCGCGCCTCGATAACAAGTTCTTTGGACGTAGCCTGCACCGCGCATTGTTCGCCTTCGACCGCGCCACGCTCGGCAAGATCAAGATCCACCCCATCTCCTTCTTCCAGCCTGAAGAGGACGAGAACATCCACATGCATATCTGGGACGGTTTCTTCGTCACCTTCCTCTTCCCCTTCATGGACGAGTTTCCCGATTACATCCACTTCGACGAAGCGCTCAGCCCCGAACGCAAAAAACGCATCATGACCTTCTACCGTTCGATGCTGCAGCGGCATTTGTATGCGAACGGCAATAAACATTTCGTGGCGAAGAACCCGGCGTTCAGCGCCAAGATCGAAACGCTGGTGGAATTCTTCCCTGATGCGCGCATCCTTTATCTTGCCCGCAATCCGCTCGACATGCTCCCCTCCACCGTCTCTTGGATCAACTACGCCCGCGGGCAGTTCACAGGACCTCATGACGGATATCTCTACACAGATGAGATCCTTGAGCTGACCCAGCACTGGTACCGCCATCCGCTTCAATATCTGGACTCGCATCCCTCCCCCCGCCACCTGATCGTCAATTACGAAGACCTGATCCAGCGCCCCGAAGCGGTCATTCGCGGATTCTACGAGCAGTTCGGCTATCCGGATAAACCCGGCTTGCCGATCATCATCGACCAGGCTGTGAAAGAAACACTTTCGTACAACAGCGATCACACCTATTCATATGAGGAGATGGGCTTTACCCGCGAGGGAATTGTTGAGCAATACAAAGACATCTTCGAGCGGTTCAAATTCGAAACCCGCGAAGAAATGATCCCCGTCAAACGGCTGGAATTGGAACACTGAAGAAACATGGCTCACCCCGAAATTAAGGTTTCGCGGGTGAGTTCGTTTTTAAGAACAAATGGGACGCTGATAAACGCTGAAAACGCGGATTTCTAATACCTTTTCCGCGTAAATCTGCGCTCGTCCGCGACCCAAATTAATTTCGGGGTTAATTATGTTTTCATGCTATTTCGACGGCTTCCTTCTTGTGGAAGTCGTTTTCCTCACCGCTGTCTTCTTAACCGGGGTCTTCGTCCGCGCAGGGAGTTTGCGTTTTACGACCGGCTCTTTCTGGTCCTCCTCGCTCCCGGCGGAAACGAGGCCCGCACCGGTGCTTCCGCTCCGGGCGCGGAGGGAGGCGGGTTTCTTCTCCACTTTTTTGATGAAGTATTCTTCCTCCCAGCCTTCCGCAAAAGAGAGTTGAAGTCTTCCGTTCCGCACAAGGAACATGACCACGCCCGTAACACCCATCAAAAATGCAATCAGCATCGAGGTGGTGATGAATGTATCGCCGAGTCTGGGCTGATCGGGGCGGAAGAATTCGATGACCGTTCGGTTGAACCCTGCAAAGATCAGCCAAAGACTGAAGACCGCGCCGGGTTTGAGCTCCTCTTCATTTTGGCGGGAATACCAGATGATGAAAAGATACGCGAGTACGTTCAGGATCATTTCGTAGGCGAATGTGGGATGGAAGCGCGTGGTCTCGACGGGATATTTCGCCAGGTCCGCGAATTGAACCAGACGGTGATCTGCGGGGATGGAAATGCCCCAGGGCAGGGTCGTCGGCGGGCCGTAAAGTTCCTGGTTGATGAAATTACCCAAACGACCGATCGCCTGACCGATCAAAGCCACCGGGGCGACAGAGTCTAGGAAGAGCCAGGTGTCGTATCCGTTCTTCCTTAGGTAGATGATCAGCACGATCGCGCCGAAGAGCAGGCCGCCGAAGATGTGCAATCCTGCGATCGGCGGGCGGATGATGGACACGGGGTCTTCAATATAGGAACGATTGCCTCCGATGATCGCATTCATCACGTACCATAAACGCGCGCCGAGGATGCCGGCCACCACCGCCCAGACCATCGCATCGATCAGGGCTTCGCTGTTCTCGCCGCGACGGCGTACCTCGCGTTCGGCAAGCCAGCCGCCGATCAGGACGCTCGACATGACGATCAAACCGTACCAGGTCAGGTCGATTTGCAAATTGAATAGCTTGAAACTGAAAATGACAGGGTCTATCATCGTTACCTCAGAGTTGATTTTCGAAGATTATATCACCCGCACACGTCGAAGACTTGAACGAAGGAAGTCCGCCGGATTCATGTTATTATCCCACCGACATGCTTGCTTTCATCGCAAAACGAATCGCTGGAATGGCGATTCTCCTTGCCGGGGTGAATTTCCTGGCATTCTCCTACGCACATTACGGACGATATGCGCAGATGGAAAACAATCCCATCTTTGCGCGGCAGGAAGAAACTCCCCCCGTCCTCCCCTTCTATCTGGAATACATAAACGCCTTTCGTAATGGCGAGCCTCCGCCTGTGCCCAATGCCGCAGGCCTGACCGTTCTCGATGTCGTGGAATCGGCTGCAGATGCCAGTTTTGGCTTGCTGGGCATCGCCTTCTCAGCCAGTCTTCTTTTTGGGGTGTTTCTCGGCATGCGAGCCGCGAAGACGAATCCGCCGCGCGTCAGCCGCTGGTTGATTCCCATCTCCACGATGAGCCTGGCGATGCCGGGTTTTTATGTGGGGGCTGTCTTGATCACCCTCTCCGTCCTTTATTTGTTTCTGACGCCATCCAGTAAAGGCGACCTTCCCTTCCCGCTTGGTGGATTCGGCTGGGATTCACATCTTGTATTCCCGGTCATCGCCCTTTCCTTCCGCCCCACTTTGCAGATTGCGCAAATGACCGCTTCGTTATTGAGCGACGAATTCCACAAAACCTACGTCACGGTCGCGCGCGGGCTCGGTCACTCGTGGCGGTTGGTAAAGATAAAAACAGCCCTGCGGAATATTTATGTGCCGATGTTCCAGGTCATCGCTTCTTCAATGAGTCTGATGATCGGCGAGCTCATCCTTGTCGAATGGCTGTTCGGCTGGCCCGGGCTTGGCAGGCAGTTGGCGCTTTCCATCCAGCCGCCGCAAACGGTCACCATTGCGGGCGGTGTTCTACCTTCAGCATATCTGCACGCGCCAACCGTCGCGACGGTGGTCACCGTATTGGGCGCGATCTTGATCATCTCGAATACAGCCGCTGGAATTCTGACATATTTCTCCGACCCGCGATTGAGGACCCATCCGCATGGAGGTGTAAATGCGGACTAAACCCCGCCTCAACCTTCCATTGGTTTTGGGTTTGTTCATCGTGGGTTTTTCCCTCACCCTTGCCTTTGCCGGACCCAGCCTTGCTCCGCGCAATCCCCTCGAAGAAACCCGCGTCATGCAGGTGGACGGCAAATTCGTCTCTGCGCCATTCCCGCCTTTCACGTATCCCGATTATCCATTGGGCACAGACGGTTGGGGGCGCGACGTGCTGAGTCAGGTGCTCTGGGCGTTACGCCCGACGTTGATCCTGACTGGTTATGTAGCCGCTCTTCGCCTGCTGATTGGGACGGTGATCGGACTACTGGCCGGATGGAACAAGAATGCGTTCGGGTCGTTCTTGAACGGACTCATCGGCGCCGCCCTCTCCATTCCAACTTTGCTGGTTGCGTTGGCGGTCGTTGCCCTGACGGGAGATGTATGGCAGCCTTGGGGATTCGTCCTCGGGTTATCGATCACCGGCTGGGCGGATTCGGCCCGGCTCGTCCGCGAACAGACCCGCGTGGCGCGGGAACAATCGTTCATCGAAGCCAGCCGATCATTGGGACAAAGCAATTGGGCGATTGTTTTCAATCATATTTTACGGCTCGTGCTCCCCTATGTTTGGATGTTGCTTGCGCTGGAGATCAGTTCCACGATTCTGCTCACCGCCGGGCTGGGATTCCTGGGTTATTACGTGGGCGGCGAAGTGTGGGTTTGGATCAGCGATACCACCGCCACACGCCTGCGCGGGATGCCGGAACTCGGGCAATTGCTTTCGGGCGTGAATGAGGATATTTACGTCAGCCCGTGGAAGTTGTTCGCGTCGGGAACTTTCGTCTTCATCACCGTGCTTGGATTCAATTTATTGGGTGAAGGCTTGCGCCGTGTTGCCAGTTCCGGCTCGCCTTCGCCGCGTTTCTTTGACTTATTCCTTCGTTTGCGTTGGGGATTGGAAGAATGGTTGATATCACCGATTAAGAAATCGGCGAAGGCATCTCCGTTTGCTTTTACCGTACTGGTCATTGGTTTATTGGCCGTCTTTATTGGAATATTCAATCAGGTAAAGACTTTGACTGAAACTCAGGTGAAACCGGCGCAATCACCGGGCGGGCATTTATGGTCGAGTCAGTACGGGTCGCCGTCAGCCACGCTATTTGTCAATGCGCCGGGGATCGAGTCACCGAAAGTAATGTGGGCTTTCAGCGATGCCCAAGGCTTCTCAGGCGGACCCGCCGTCGCCGCGGATGGAAGCGTGTATGTCCTCACCATGAACGGCTCCCTGCATGCTCTGAATCCGGATGGCTCGCTCAAGTGGACATCCTCCATCCGTGCTGGCGGAGTCGGCGCGCCCGGATTGGACGCCGAAGGCAATATCTATGTCACAGACATGCGCGGCGGGCTGACCTCCTTCACGTCAACCGGCGAAGAGCGCTGGTATCTTGAGATTCCAGATAGTTTCGAAGCCACATCCGGACCTGTGATCGGTAACAATAAAGTGGCATATTACATGGTAACCGGCAACATCCGCGCGGCCTCTTCGACCGGGACCCTTCTTTGGGATACTGCCGCTTTTTCCCGCCGAGTCACTTTTACACCCATCCTCAGCCCCGATGAAATGTTCATCTTTTTGCGAAATGCAGTGATCGATGCAACATCGGGCGAGATCCTCGAATTCGAGAGCCTGCCGCCCACCGAGCAGTTTCTGGTTGGGCAGAGCGGTTTGCTTTATGCCAGGATAGAGAACAAAATGACCGGCTGGGAATATATCGACGGGAAAGCCGAACAGCGCAGTTACATGGAATGGTCGCGCACGGCATTCTTTGGTTTCCCCGGCATGGCGGGTGTTTTTGTCGACGGCGGCATGTGGCTTCATTACTCCGGCGAAGGAACGGAGGACAGCAGCCTGCTCTGGCTCGATAAAAAGGGGAACATGCTCAACCGCGCTCAATTCCCGTACCGCCCGAGTGTGATCGGCGGCATGGACGAGAACTTTGTCTTTTACATTTGCGGAACGCGGGGCGATCATGCCGAATGCTCGGCGGTGGAAAAAGGGGCGCGCGAATCGAAATGGTCCCTGCCGCTCGAAGGATCCGTCGGTATTTCCGGTGTGGCGTTAATTCCCGGACAGTTGTACGTTGCTTCGGAAGAGGGGATGTTATATGCGATTGGGGATCAAACCTCAACGGTCATGCCTTCCAACACGTCCATGCAGACTCCAACCAAAACGGAGATCGCAAGCATTGAACCTGCTCGTACGGCTGCCATATCACCAACCAGCCCCTCCCCCAATCCAAGTTTCACTCAGTCAGCGAACCAAATAGAATCATCGATCCCCGCTGTGACAGTGGTTCCCGAGAAGACGGTGATCTTCGATTTTTTTGATAATTACTGCAATCTCGAGATCAGAATCGACGGAGATCAAATCACATGCCAAGACAATGATATCATCGCGCGGGAAGAAATCGGACTTTTCGAAACAGGTACGTTCTTTGGGAAGATCATTTCTATCCGGCTTTCAGAAGACAGGCTGATTTCGAGAGTTGTCCTTCGGACATCCGCAATCAAATTTTCCGCCTACGACACGCTCGAAGGATATGCAGGCTGTCTGGGAAATGCACACGGATGTTCAATCCTGTTTAGAATCTACTTTGCAGGGGAGGATAACGAAATCATCGAGTTATGGGTAATAGGTGAATTCTTCGACGGCAGGATCACAGAGATTGATTTTTCCCTTTCTTCCATCGCCGGGAGAACGGGCTCGCTTGTTTTACAGATGGATACCCTTAACATATCTAATGAAAACAGGGCAGCTTGGATAAATCCACGTATCCTGGGGGGTCCAGAGCCTGCTCCCTCCTCCACAGAAGTCCCGGCGCCCATGGTAACTGTGATTCCGGTGTCCCCGCTTGCAGTTACATTCACTATCACGCCTGTGCCATAGACTAGTAAAGATGCGGGATCATATCCAGTCGAAATAATCTTTCAAATCCTCATAGTTTATTTCAGGATGTTATTTACCGATGTACAAAGCAACGGGCATGGCGATTTTTCAATGGCAGACGAAGGATTCAACCAGGCATATCATGAGACCGGAAGGGTATTCGATTTCTTTACCCGATTGCTTCATTCGAATAATAAAAAGGAAATTTGTCACAGAACTACGTGATGAATAACACATCAATAGAATGGGGGAAATCCTTACAATCCCTGTAAACGTTGACACTTGGAGTCAACGTTCGACTCAAGAATATGTTCCGCGTAAACCGACAAACCGATTATGCCGTCCGTGTGGTGCTGGCTCTCTCCAAAAAGCCGGAGGGTACGCGCATCTCCACCGCAGGAATTGGCCGGGAAATGTTGATTCCCCCCGCCCTGCTGCAACGCATCGTTGCGGGATTGGCCAACGGCGGTTTCATCAAAACCCAACCAGGGCGCGACGGCGGCATCAGCCTGGCACACCTTCCCCGCCAGATCACCCTCCTGCAGATCGTGGAGCACTTTGAAGGCGATCTTGTCATATCCGCCTGCGTTCTCAAAGAGGGCGATTGCCCTTTCGAGAACAAATGCCCGGTGAGCTGCCAGTGGAAACGCCTCAACGACCTGCTTCGGGATGAAATGAGCCGCGTCACCTTTCAGCAGCTGGTGGAAGACGGCATTCAAATCGAATCCACATTGATGCACACCGCCTCGATCCCGCTGGATGTTGTTTCACCAACCGGGACACATTCCTCCACCGATCACGTTCCCGCATGAGCAAGCATTATTTCAACGGCATCTACGCCTTCGCTGCATTTCTTGTGATTTCCGCCTTTGCATTCAAGGTATTCCAACCCATCCAGGTCCTGCCGCGGATGCGGCTCTCACCCGCCTACAACTTTATCGACCAGGACAATCAACCCCTCACCAGCGAAACCCTGCGCGGACAGTTCGTGCTTTACTCCTTCACCTACACACATTGCCCCGAACCCTGCTACAACATGACAGAAACAATCCGGGAGATTCAAGCCCGCCTCGACGAAGTGGACCTGGGCGGCATTCCCGTTTCGTTCGTCACCATTTCCATCGACCCCGACCGCGACACGCCCGAAGTCTTGAGAGCGTACGGTGAATCGATCGGCGCTGATTTCGATCATTGGACGTTTGCGACCACAACGAATAAAGACTTATTGAAGACCGTCGTCGGCGCTGGGTTTGAAACGTATTACGAGGACAAGGGCGGCGGGAACATCACCTTCGATCCCGGTTATGTTCTTGTGGATGGCTGGGGCATCATCCGCTCGGAATATCGCTATACCACCGAAGTCTCCGACGCGGATCGCATCCTCCGCCACCTTGGCGTACTGGCAGAAGAAGTGCGGAACAGCACTGGCTCTTCCAAACTGGCATATGAAGCCGCGCATTTGTTCCTTTGTTATGCGCCGTAAGGATGCGTAGGGGCGACCCGGCACACAACTTGCAATACATCCTTGTGCCAGGGAGGGTCGCCCTGTGACGGTAAAAGGTGAATCAGAAGGTAATCAAGTAGATCATATGAGAGTAAAAGTTTTTCTTTCAGTTTTAGTTATTGTATTGGGTCTTGCGGCGGGATTCTATTTCTTCCGCCCGCATACCTTTCATGGCACGGTTATCCAATCGCCGGAGAGGTCGTTCGATTTCACTTTGACCGGCGCGCAAGGCGATGTGTCCCCAAGCGACTTCCGCGGCAAGATCGTTCTTCTTTATTTCGGTTACACCTTCTGCCCCGATATCTGCCCGGGGACCCTCGGCAATGTGGCGCAGGCACTGCGCGATATGGGCGCAAAAGCCGATGAGGTGCAGCTCATCATGGTTTCGCTCGACCCCGAACGCGACACGCCCGAAAAACTGGCGGAATATATGAAGCACTTCCATCCGTCATTTATCGGTGTGACCGGCCCGAAGGAACAATTGGACGAAGTCGCCTCGTTATACGGTATCTATTACCAAAAGACGGAAGGCAGCAATGCAACCGGCTATCTGATCGACCACACAGCCACCCTGCTCGTCCTCGACCGCGAGGGTTTTTTGAAAATGGTATTTCCATTCGGCGTGACCGCAAAGGAGATCGCCGATGATCTGAAGTACATGCTGCGTCAATAGGGAGGTGGAATCTGTACCAGCGAAGATAAAAGCCCATTTCCATTCCGCAGGTTGCGGCGCCGTCAGAAGCGGCAGTCATCTTGATTTCATTATTCAAAAGGAGAATGTACCATGGCGAAAAAAGATAAGGAAGACGATGAGTTTCGCCCGACCGGCACCATTACGGTTCTTGTGATCTTTGTAATCACACTCATCGCGATCTGGGCAACGATCTATATGATCCTTGTGGGGCGTGGAGGCACGCTATGAGCGCTCAAAAAATGCACATCGATTCCTACGAGCGGAATTGGATGATCTTCAGTTTCATCCTGCTGGTCTTATTCGCCTCCGCCGTCGCTGTAGCAGCGTTCGGGATGGGAATTCAAGTGCCCGCTCCCGAAGAGCGCGTGGACCCGCGCACCGTGGCGACCGATCCGAACAGCCCGTGGTCGAACCCCGGTTTGCGCGAGATCGCGCCTGGAAAATACGATGCCTACATTCTTGCGCGTGCGGTTCCCCAATGGGAATACCTGCCCAGGGAAATCACAGTTCCCGCCGGTTCCAGGGTGACCTTCTACGTCACCTCGCCCGATGTCCAGCACGGCTTCATGATCCAGAATACCAACGCCAATTTCATGGTGCTTCCCGGGCAGGTCTCGAAACTGACCGTGACCTTTAAAAACGAAGGCACCTACAACTTCATCTGCACGGAATTCTGCGGCGCAGGACACGGCGTAATGTATGGCGCGATCATTGTGACGCCGTAACGCAAGGAGAGACATCATGACACAATATCAAGTACCCGTTGCCGAGAAGAAATTCATCGGCTCGCATATCCTGGTCGCCATCCTCGCGCTTGCGGTGGGCAGTCTGTTTGGTCCATTGCAAGCCTTCGAACATGCGGGCTGGGATTTCTACACTTATCTCAAGCCGCTCATCAAGTCTTACTATCAAGGTCTCACCGTTCACGGCGTTTTGAATGCCCTGGTGTGGACGACCTTCTTTATCATGGGCTTCCTGACCTTCAATGTGGTATTCGGTCTCAAACGCCCGCTCAAGAACATCGTCCTCAACAAAGTCGGTTTCTGGATGATGGTTGTGGGCGTTGTCGCCGCGGCGATTCCGATCCTTGCCAACCAAGCCACCGTGTTGTTCACCTTCTACCCGCCGCTCAAAGCCAATCCGTTCTTTTATGTCGGTCTGACCCTCGTCGTGGTCGGCAGTTGGGTCGAAGGCTGGGGTCTGTTCATGACCTACAGCGACTGGCGCAAAGAGAACAAGAACGAACGCACCCCTTTCGTCGCCTTCGGTTCGCTCGTCACCGCCCTGCTGTGGCAGATCTGCACACTCGGCGTCGCCATCGAAATTCTGACCATGCTGCTGCCCTGGTCGCTCGGCTTGATCGACGGCGTGGACCCGCAACTGGCGCGCACCTATTTCTGGTTCACAGGCCATCCGCTCGTCTACTTCTGGCTTTTACCCGCCTACATCTCATGGTATGCCATGCTCCCCAAACAGGCTGGTAACGGCAAGATGTTCAGCGACTCGCTCGCCCGCCTCTCTTTCTGGCTCTTCCTCGTGCTCTCCACTCCCATTGGCATCCACCACCAATATGTGGATCCCGGCGTGCCCCCCACCTGGAAGTTCCTGCACTCGATGTTCACCTTCGGAGTTTTCTTCCCCTCAATGATGACCGCCTTCACGGTCATTGCCTCGCTCGAACACGGCGCACGCAAGAATGGCGGCAAAGGCGCACTGGGCTGGATCGGCAAACTGAACTGGAGCGACCCCTCCGTGGCTTCACAGTTGCTCGCCGGTCTCCTGTTCTTCTTTGGCGGCATTGGCGGTCTGGCAAATGCCTCCTACAACGTCAACCTTGTGCTGCATAACACCGCCTTCATCCCCGGTCACTTCCATCTCACCGTTGCAACCGCGGTCACATTGAGCTTCATCGGCATCTCCTACTGGCTTGTGCCGTATCTCACCGGGCGCAAACTCTGGCAGCCGAAATGGGCGACCATCCAGGCATGGGTGTGGTTCGTCGGCATGATCATCTTCTCCAATTCGATGCATGTACTCGGTCTGCTCGGCGCTCCCCGCCGCGTTCCGCTCGGGTTGGCTCCATATGTGCCCGCTGAATGGAGCGGCCGCCTCTTCCAGGTCGGTTTGGGAGGCGCGATCCTCTTCGTCAGCGGCCTGATCTATCTTGTCGTCATATACAAGACCGCCACCAATAAAGAGAGAGTCGAAAGCGAAGTGGAAGTTCCCATTGCCGAACCCATGCAAGACCCCGCCCTTGGTCCCGCCTGGCTCGATCGTTGGGCTCCGTGGATCTATGGCGCGCTCGCGCTCATCGTCCTCATGTACGGACCTGTGTTGTTCGAAATGATCCGAACCATGGCGCTCACCTCCCCCGGCTTCCGGGTTTGGTAGCAGGTAAATCAAGTGACAGTCACCTTGAAGGTGGCTGTCACTTTGCTTGTCGCAACAAATGACCACTCCCCCCAACAAAAAACAACTGACCGACATCCTTTCCGAACGCAATCCCAGCGTGGATTGGAAAACCCGCCTCGATTCTCCAAGCCGGAAATTGATTCGGTTTCTCGAAGGCATTTCACTTCGCCTTGAGTCTCCCCTCAGCCGGTTGATCCGCGATCCGCGCTTCAATCCCCTCTATCACACCGGGACGATCACCATCTTTTTACTCGTTGTAATCCTGCTCACCGGCATTTACCTGACCATGTTCTATCCATTCGGGTTTACCATTTCCTACAAAGCTGTTGCAAGCATGGAAGCGAACGCCATCAGCCGTATCATCCGCGCCATGCACCGCTACGCCTCAGATGCCGCCGTCATCTTTGCCTTACTTCATGGGTGGCGCACATTCTTTCAAGACCGTTTTCGCGGTCCGCGCTGGCTGGCGTGGGTGACAGGCGTGGGTACGGCGGTCGTGGTCTGGTTCATCGGCATCACCGGATATTGGCTGATCTGGGACCAGCGAGCCGCGCTGCTGAACCAGAGTCTGTTCAAAGTCCTCGGTGGATTCAAGTCCGGTCAAACCTTCATTGTGGATTATCTCGTCGGTGATGCGGCCGGCACGGGCTGGGTTTTCATGATGATCGTGGTCGTACTGCACCTCGGTCTCTCCGCGTTGACGGCATACTTCCTTTGGCTGCATCTCAAACGCATGAGCCGTGCCAAATGGATGCCGCCGCGTTACTGGATGGCGATCTCCATTTTTGTCCTGCTTATTGCATCCGTTCTCTTCCCGCTTGGCATGCTGCCCGCCCTCAATGACGCGCAACTGACTGCACAAGCCCCCATTGACCTTTTCTATCTATTCTATCTCCCAACCTTCCTGCGCGGACCGCAAGCCCTGTTTTGGAGTGTCCTGTTTTTCATCGTTGGCATTGTCACAGCCCTGCCGTGGATCATGCCGCAATCGAAAGCGCTTCAACCCGTCCGCGTGGATTTAGCCAACTGCGACGGCTGCACGCTCTGCGAACGCGATTGCCCCTACCTCGCCATCAAAATGATTCCGCGCACTGATGGGGCGCGCCCGAAATTTCAAGCCGACATTGACCCGAATCTCTGCGTTGCATGCGGCGTGTGCATCGGCAGCTGCCCCGATAACGCGCTGGCATTTGGCGACATTCCGCTCGACCCAATGTGGAAGACAACCCTTAGCCATATTGCTCAAAGCGGCGTCCCCGCCGCCGAGGACGGCAGCGGGAGCAATCACAAAATCAAAGTCGTGTTCACCTGCGAACGTCACGCCATGCACGGCGTCGGCGATCAATTCAACGACCTGAATGTTCATATTGTTCCACTAACCTGCATCGCCATGGCAAACCCAAACCTCGCCGCTCAGGCGCTCGAAGCGGGCGCAGGCATTGTGCAGTTCATCGGCTGTCCGCCCGAAGATTGCGCCAACCGCGAAGGCAACACCTGGCTCAATGACCGCGTCAATGGCGAACGTCTCCCCAAGCTCAAACCCAATTTGATTCCGCTCGTCTACACAGCCTGGGCGGCGCCCACAGATTTCGGTCGCGCGATCAAGTCACAGGTCAAGTCTGAAGCGGATACGTTCAGGTTCAAACCGAATCAAAGCCACTTGAAATTCATCCTGCCCCTGCTTGGCGTGATGGCGGTTGTCACCGCGATTCAAATCTGGCTGAGTGACCGCCCGGTAAATTTTTACGACGAGGATTCTGCTTCTCTCGCGATTCAGATGACTCATCACAGCGGATATGCCATTCAAGACGTCCCGCCTCCCCCGACCATCGAGCCTGATCTTGCCCAGCCAATCCGGCTTACGCTGGAGGTGGATGGCAATTTGCTCTTCGACGAAACTTATACCGCGAGCGACAATCACATCAACCAGGGCGCGCGCATCTTTGAGCAGGTCTTTCTCTCTCCTGGAAAGCATCACGTTACGATAAAAATGTACGACCGCCCCAATGCTGCATTTGAGCAGACTCTTTTCGATGATGCGATCTATTTGGATCCGCGCCAGGCATTGACCATCAATTTCCGAGATATGCACATCCCCGACCCGGCGGCGGGCGAACAGATCTATCAAGAAACTGCCTCAGGCGTGAATGCAGGATGCCGCATCTGTCATTCTCTCGTTGAAAATGAACGCATCATCGGCCCGTCGTTTTATGGCATCGCAGACCGCGCCGCGGAACGCGTCCCCGGCATGACCGCCGAGGAATATTTGCGTCAGTCCATCCTCGAGCCGAATGCTTTCGTCGTACCGGGTTATCCCGAAGGGCAGATGATCCAAAACTTTGGCGATATCCTGACCGGGGAGCAGATCCAGGATTTGATCGCCTTCCTGATGACGTTGAAGGAAGAATAAGAATCAAAAGAGGAATCATGAAACGAATTTACCTAATCGCTTTAGTCATTGCGTTGACACTTACAGCCTGCTTTCCGCGCCGCAAGCCCGCCCCCCTCGGCGCGGATGCTCCCGCCGACAACGTGCCGGACATCACCGGTTCATTTGCCTTGAACGCCACCGACAACATGGGCGAACGATACGGCGGGACGCTGACGGTCTTCGCGGGTGATGCTCCGGGCGAGTTCAAATTGCAATGGCTGGTCTCCGGCGATATTCAGGAAGGCGAAGGGACCCTCGCAGGCAACCAACTCACGTTCACATGGCGCAGCATCTCCGGCACCGATCAATATCTCTCGGGCCATGGGGTCTACACCGTCACCATCAATGGCGAGTTATACGGCGAACGGTTTATTGATGGTGTGGAAGGACCGGGGATCGAATCGGCGTACCCAAATTCGAAGTAAGACGGGAAACACGCACCAAAAAGCATCGGGGAACGGTTCGATGCTTTTATGATCCCTTGTCGCATAATGAAATAAAAAAATTACGCATTGAAATATATAGATTACAATCTGCATAACAAGCCGTGACATTATTCACATCTTTACGAGAATCGGAATGTTTACAATACCAGCAATCGATTATCAAAATCATCAAGGTTTAGACCAATTGGATAAGGTTAGCCGGTTATTTTTTGGAGAATACATACATGGATCCAATCACTCTCTCACGGTGGCAGTTCGGTCTCACGACCGTATACCACTTCCTATTCGTCCCCCTTACCCTCGGGCTTTCCTGGTTCGTAGCCTACTTCCAAACCCGCTACTACCAGACCAGGGATGAGGCTTTCCGAAAAATGGCGAAATTCTGGGGAAAACTATTCCTCATCAACTTCGCCATTGGTGTTGTCACCGGCATCGTGCAGGAATTTCAGTTCGGTATGAACTGGTCTGAATATTCCCGCTACGTCGGCGATATCTTCGGCGCTCCGCTCGCCATCGAAGCCTTGTTGGCATTCTTCCTCGAATCGACTTTCCTCGGTGTGTGGATCTTCGGTGAGCGAAAAGTCTCGGAGAAGGCGCATCTTGCCTCGATCTGGCTTGTCGCCATCGGCTCGAACCTTTCTGCCCTCTGGATACTGCTCGCCAACGGCTGGATGCAGCATCCCGTCGGTTATGTGATCAACGAAGTCACAGGACGCGCCGAACTGGTGAACTTCTTTGCGCTGGTCGCGAATCCCAAAGGCTGGTTGTTCTTTTGGCACACTATCGCCGCAGGACTTGCCACCGCCAGTTTCTTCATCATCGGCATCAGCGCATATCACATCGCCCGCAGGCAAAACGTGGACTTGTTCAAGCGCTCATTCCTTCCCGCAGCCATTGTCGGTTTGATTTCCAGCACGCTGGTCTTCTTCGGCGGTCATACCAACGGTCAGTTCATGTTCGAGACCCAGCCGATGAAATTCTCCGCCATCGAAGCGCACTGGGAAACCTCCGCGCCAGCCGATTTCTCCATCCTCACCATCGGCGACTTGAGTGGAAAGCGCGAGGTGTGGTCGTTTCGCACCAGTCAGATCGGCATGCCCGGAGTCTTAAGCTTCCTGGCTTGTAACAACTTCGAGTGCGAAGTGCGAGGCGTGAATGATATCCAGGCAGAGTATGAAGCGTTGTACGGTCCCGGAGATTACATCCCGCTCATGGTCGTTACTTATTGGACGTTCCGCTTCATGATGACCATCGGTTTATTGATGATGATTCTCGCGTTCCTCTTCCTGCTCGCAACGCGCGGCAAGTATGAAAACACAAAATGGATGAAGTGGGTGCCCTGGACGATTGCCCTGCCCTACATTGCCAACATGAGCGGCTGGGTGTTGACCGAAATGGGACGCCAGCCGTGGATCGTGCAAGGCTTGCTGAAGGTGGAAGATGCAGTTTCACCCAACCTGACCACTGTTGACCTGCTCATCTCATTGATCGGTTACACCGTTGTGTACGGGACTCTGGCGGTCGCCATGGTGTACCTGATGAAAAAATACGCCACTGCCGGACCTGAAGCCGCCATGCACGAATCGGTGGACGTCGCGCCTGCCCTCGTCGGCGCGGATGACTAGGAGTTAAAACATGTCTTACGAATTTCTTCAAATCCTTTGGTTTATCTTGATCGCCGTGTTGTGGATCGGCTTCTTCTTCCTCGAAGGTTTCGATTTCGGCGTGGGTATGCTGCTGCCCTTCCTCGGCAAAAAGGACGAAGAGCGACGCGCCATCATCAACGCGATTGGTCCCACCTGGGATGGCAACGAAGTCTGGCTGTTGACGGCTGGCGGCGCGATGTTCGCGGCATTCCCTCACTGGTACGCCACCATGTTCAGCGGCTTCTATCTCGCGCTCTTCCTGCTGCTGGTCGGGTTGATCATCCGCGGCATTTCCTTCGAGTATCGCTCGAAGGACGCCAACCCGAAGTGGCGCAATCGTTTCGACTGGATGATCGCCGTTGGCTCGTTCCTCGCTTCGCTTTTGCTCGGCACCGCATTTGCAAACCTCGCGCGCGGCGTGCCCATCAATGCAGACATGATGTACACGGGCAATCTCTTCACCCTGCTCAATCCGTTCGGTCTGCTCGGCGGGCTGACGATGGTGACGGTCTTCCTGCTTTACGGCGCGACCTTCCTCACCCTCAAACTCGAAGGCGAAATGTGCGAACGCGCCCGCGAACTTTCGAAAAAACTTTATATTGCCTCGGCAGTCGTGGTCATCCTGCTGGCGGTCTTCACCTACATCGAAACGGACATCACCACCAAGATCGGCGTTGACCCGGGCTTCATCCCCGTTGCGTCTGTGGTTGCGATGCTCGTGGTCATCTTCTTTATCAACCGCAAGATGGAAGGCTGGGCGTTCGTCACAGTCGCGCTTCACATCGTGCTGACACAGGTCGCGTTCTTCACGTTGATGTTCCCGCGCGTGATGATCTCCAGCACCAACCCCGCCTACTCGTTGACCATCTACAACGCCTCGTCTTCGCAATACACGCTGACGGTCATGTCCATTGTGGCGTTGGTCTTTGTCCCGATCGTGCTCGCCTACCAAGGCTGGACGTACTACCAGTTCCGCAAACGTGTCAGCACCGACAAGAAAAGTCTCGTTTACTAATTCGGTTGTAAGTTGAATGTTGGCAGGTTGAAGGTCTCACCCTGAGGTCATCGAAGGGTATACTGACCTCGACCTGCCAGTTTTATTAACCTGAATCTTTCTATCTGAAACCTTCAACCGAATCATGCATCGCCGACTTCTATCTCTCACCCGCGATACTCGCATCTCTCTGACTTTAACGGTTCTTGCTGCACTTTTAGCCGGATTCCTGACCATTTGGCAGGCATGGCTACTCAGCACTGTGATCGACGGAGTCTTCCTCCAAAAGCAGACTCTCACACAAGTCACCACACCCCTCATCTTCATCCTCATCGCCATCAGCGGACGTGCCTTGCTGACTTGGGTCAACGAAGTCGCCGCCAATGCGGTTGCCGTCAGAATCAAAACCGACCTGCGCGAACGGCTCTTCGCCCACATCCTCAAACTGGGTCCCGCCTACTCGCGTGGACAACGCACTGGCGAGCTGACCACCGCCGCCATCGAAGGCATTGAAACCTTGGATGCCTATTTCAGCCAGTACCTGCCGCAACTAGTCATCACGGCTCTTGTCCCCCTTTCCATTCTCGTCTTCGTCTTTCCTATTGACCTGCTCACTGGCTTTGTTTTTCTCATTACCGCGCCATTGATTCCATTTTTCATGATCATCATTGGCAAAGGCGCGGAGGCGGTTACCAAACGCCAGTACGAAACCCTGCGCCTGCTCAGCGCCCACTTCCTCGACAGCCTGCAAGGGCTGACCACGCTCAAACTCTTCGGTCAATCGAAGGGACAGGCGAAGAACATTGCCAAAGTCTCCGAGCAATACCGCGACAGGACGCTCGGCGTGCTGCGCATCACCTTCCTCTCCGCGCTCGCGCTGGAAATGCTCGCCACCATCAGCACCGCCCTCGTCGCTGTGGAGATCGGCTTCCGCCTGCTCTACGACCGCATGGACTTTCTACCCGCACTCTTCCTGCTCGTGCTCGCCCCCGAGTTCTACATGCCCCTGCGCGCCCTCGGAGCAAGATTCCACGCCGGTATGAATGGCACCACGGCAGCGAAGCGGATTTATGAGATTTTGGATACGCCAGTAACTAGTGACCAGGTATCAGTGACTAGTGATCAGGTTAGTGAGTTCAACGGTATCGAAATAAAAAATGTTTCATTTACCTATCCCAATGAAACATCATCTGCCTTGCAGGACATAAACCTTACAATCAAACAGGGACAACACATCGCCCTCGTCGGCAAAACCGGCGCAGGCAAATCCACCCTCGCCCAATTATTACTCGGCTTTATCCAACCAACACAAGGCAGTATCACGTTTCACTCATTACTTATCACCCATCCCCAATCCCTGATCTCTTGGGTTCCCCAACGCCCGCACCTCTTTCACACCAGCATCGCCGAAAACATCCGCCTCGGCAAAGCGGACGCGACCCACGCAGAAGTGATTCAAGCCGCCAAAGCCGCGCGCCTGCATGACTTCATTGAATCGCTGCCTGAAAAATATGAAACCATCATTGGCGAAAGCGGCGCACGCCTCTCCAGCGGACAAGCCCAACGTCTCGCCCTCGCCCGCGCCTTCCTCAAAGACGCGCCCATCCTTATCCTCGACGAACCCACCTCCGCGCTCGACCCCGAAACCGAATCCCTGCTCGAAGAATCCACCCGCGAACTCATGCATGGACGCACCGTCATCACGATTGCCCATCGTCTCAACACCATCTTCCAAGCCGACCAGATCATCGTCCTCGACGAAGGCAGGATCATCGAACAAGGCACACACAAAGAACTCGTTGCAAAGAACGGCATGTATGCGAGCATGGTTAGAATGTACGAGTTACAAGTTACAGGTTACAAGTTGCAAGTTGAAGAGCCATTACCTTCAGAATCTACTCAACAACCTGCAACCTTAAACCTGCAACCTTCAACGCTCAATCGTCAATCGCAAATCGTAAATCCAAAATCAAAAATCCTTCCCCGCCTCCTCCAATTCCTCCGCGGCAACTGGCATCGTGTCGCGCTCTCCGTCCTGCTTAGTTCCATCACCATCCTCGCCAGCGTCGCGCTCATGGGCACCTCCGCATGGCTGATCTCCACCGCCGCCATCGCCGTCTCTGTCGCGGACCTCGGCGTCTCCACCGTCGGCACGCGCTTCTTCGGCATCACCCGCGCCGTCTTCCGCTACCTCGAACGCCTCGTCTCGCACGACGTCGCCTTCCGTCTGCTCGCCAAACTGCGCGTGTGGTTCTACGAAAAACTCGAACCCCTCGCCCCCGCCCGCCTGATGAACTTCCGCTCGGGTGACTTGCTTGCCTGCGTCATCGGCGATGTGGAAACCTTGGAAAATTTCTACGTCCGCGTCGTTTCGCCGCCGTTGACCGCCATCGTCGTTGGACTCTTCACTGCCATCTTCCTCGCTTCTTTCTACCCGCTGCTTGCTCCTGTCTATTTGACCTTTTATCTCAGCCTCGGCTTGATCCTGCCCATCCTCGCGCAAACGACCAGCCGCACATCCGCTGAGCAGACCATCTCCCTTCGAGCCGACTTGC
Source organism: Anaerolineales bacterium (assembly GCA_015075725.1). Lineage (NCBI taxonomy): Bacteria > Bacillati > Chloroflexota > Anaerolineae > Anaerolineales > Anaerolineales bacterium. The sequence goes on from JABTTV010000001.1 coordinate 562,522, forward strand.
AAACGAAACTCGTAGATGGCATTCAAGGCATGGCAGACCTCATCGCTTACAGTCGCGCCGATGAACGCCTTAAGCAAATTGCAGCCAATGCAGACGAGTACGGCAACGCCCAACGCCGCATGGCGCGTGTGACGGGCATCCACTCTGCCATTGGAACCCTGCTCACCAACCTCGGCATGTGGACAATTCTCTTCCTGACCATTCCACAGATCATCAACGGCGAGATCGCCGGTCCCATGCTAGCTTCGCTGACCCTGCTCACCTTCGCTTCGTTCGAAGCCGTGACTCCCCTGCCCCTCGCCGCCCAAATGTGGAACTCCGCCCGTGAAGCAGCAAGAAGATTGTTTGAGGTGGTGGATACAGAGCCAGAGATCAGTGATCAGTTATCAGTGACCAGTGAGCAGTCATCAATTAACAATCAGCAATTACAAATTACCAATCTCTCATTCACTTACCCATCCCAAATCACCCCTGCCCTCCACAACCTAACCTTCGACCTGCGACCTTTAACTTCCCTCGCCATTGTCGGACCGAGCGGTGCGGGCAAGAGCACCATTGCCAACCTGCTCCTCCGCTTCTGGGATTACCAAGTAGGAGAAATCACTCTCGGCGGAGAATCGCTCAAAGCACTGAATCAGGACGAGGTCCGCGCGAGATGCGGGTACGTATCGCAGAACACTTACTTCTTCAACACATCCATTTATGAAAATCTGCGCTTCGCCCGCAAGAAAGTCGCACGCGAAGAAGTGGAAGCGGCATGTAAGTCTGCCCAAATCCACGACTTCATCATGAGCCTGCCCAAAGGCTACGACACGCTGATCGGCGAGCAGGGGCTGCGACTCTCCGGCGGCGAACGCCAACGATTGGCGATTGCGCGCGCGCTGATCAAAGATGCGCCGGTCTTGATCCTGGATGAACCGACCGCCAACCTCGACCCACTCACCGAACAGCAGGTTTTGAAAACCTTGTTCAAGGTGATGAACCAAAAGACCTCGTTATTGATCACACATCGCTTGATCGGCTTGGAGAATGTGGATGAAATTCTCGTCATGAATCACGGACAGGTCATCGAGCGCGGCACCCATGCCGGACTTTCGGGCAAGGACACGTTTTATCGCCGTCTGCTCGATTTACAAAACCGTATACTCGAAGAAGAATTTTAATATTTCCACCGCTTGCGCCCCCCCTATATAAGTGCTATAATCCTGTCATCTCCCCAGACGCTTTAAAATCGAATCGTTCAATAAAAGTAACGGTTTAGTTGCGTCTGTCCGTTGAAACCGAAACCCTTGATCGAAACCCCAACTTCACCGGCAACATCCTGAGGAAACCACCAGCCCAAAGCGGGGACTGGTCTTTTCGCATTCCATTCCAATCCTTTCAAAAGAGAACAACATGAAAATACTCGAACTTGAGAACGAACCTCTCTCAAAACTGCGCATCATGGGGAAGGATCTCAATATCCCCAATGCCAATCGCTTGAAAAAAGAGACCCTCGCCATGATGATTCGCGAGGCGGAGGCGCAGAAGGAGGGCATAGAGCTTCGCGGCGGCATCCTGGAAATAATGAGCGAGGGCATCGGCTTTCTGCGGGCTACAAACTATCGGATCAGCGACCAGGATGTTTACGTTTCGCAGGCGCAATTAAGGCGGTATGAACTTCGCGCCGGGGATCTGGTCATCGGGCAGGTCCGCCCGCCGCGCGAAAGCGAACGGCATTTTGGTCTTCTAAAAGTCGAATCCATCAACGGGCTGGATCCCGACGAAGCCTCCCGAAGAGTGGTATTCGAAAACCTCACCCCCATTTTTCCTGATAAACGTTTCGACCTTGAAGCCGACTCCAAGACTTTAGCGCCTCGTTTGATCAATCTGATTGCACCCATCGGCAGGGGACAACGCGGCTTGATCGTTTCGCCGCCCAAGACGGGGAAAACCACAATTCTTAAACAAATAGCAAATTCGATTTCAACGAAATATCCAGACGTTCATCTGATCATTGCCCTTATCGGCGAGCGGCCCGAGGAAGTCACCGACATGGACCGCTCGGTGGAAGCCGAAGTGGTCGCCTCCACCTTCGATGAACCGGTCACCTCTCACGTCCGCACAGCAGAGCTTGCCCTCGACCGAGCCAAACGGCTCGTGGAGATCGGACGTCACGTGGTCATCTTGATGGATTCGATCACACGCCTCGCCCGAGCCTATAACCTGGTGGTCAACCCGTCCGGGCGGACCCTCTCCGGCGGTATGGATCCCTCCGCGCTCTACCCGCCCAAGCGATTCTTCGGCGCGGCTCGCAACGTGGAAGAAGGCGGCTCGCTGACCATCATCGCCACCTGCCTCGTCGACACCGGTTCCCGCCTCGACGATGTGGTTTACGAAGAATTCAAAGGCACCGGCAATATGGAATTGCACCTCTCGCGAAAACTGCAGGAACGCCGCACCTTCCCCGCCGTGGATATCGAACGTTCGTCCACCCGCCGCGAGGATTTGCTGCTCGGTCCCGACCTGCTGCAGCGCGTTTGGTTATTGCGACGCATGTTCGTGCAAATGACTTCCCCGCAACCCACCGGCGCAGGCATGGACCCGTCCGTTGCCACCGAAGCCATTTTGACGCGATTGGAAAGATCAAAGAACAATATTGAATTTTTGGAAAACCTCACCAAAGATGCGTAAATGCAGGTCACGTGCAGCGTGACGGTCACTTCGTTTTTATTTTAAATGAAACCCTTTCTCGATAAACTCAAATCGTTAATCCCTGCGCGAAAACAGAAGGAAGAATCTGGCGAACAATCCCAGCCTTTGTCCGCAGTGAACGAACCCGGTACGGCTCCGCGCAAGGATAAAAAAAGGCTGGACCGTTTTACTATTGTCAGTTGGGCGGCGACCCTTGCGCTGGTCGTTGGTCTGCTTGGAGGGACACTGTATTACAAAAGCACCCTGCCGCCGGTCATCGTCAACGTCCCTGCAGCGACGGAAGAGTCTTCAGCGGGGACATCGCCCCTGGTGGTGCAACCCGGTGCGGGCGGGGATGGAGCCGGACTCTTCCCCTCCATCTTTCGCAAATTGCAGGTGAAGACCAACATCCCCGAACGTCCGCGTTATGAGCCTGAGATCTATCGCGTGGTCCGCGGCGATTCGATGTACCGCATTGCGGAACTGTTCAAACTGAAATCCGAAACGATTTTATACGTCAACCCGCAGTTGGATGACAATCCGCACAGCCTGCGCCCCGGCATGGAGTTGACCATCCCGCCGATGGATGGGCTGTATTACGAATGGAAAGAAGGTGACACATTCGAGCAGGTGGCGAAAAAATATTTTGCCGAACCCGAGGATATTATTGACTTTCCAGGCAATCAGATCGACCTGACCGATCCAAAGATCGAACCGGGGGCGACCATTCTGATCCCCGGCGGTTCGCGGGAACTTCGCAACTGGGCTGCTGACCTTGCGACTGCGGCGCGGGGCGCGAATACCGGAACAGGCGGAACGAACGCCGCGAACGTTTGCGGTGGCGGTCCGGTCGGGACCGGCTTCGGCTGGCCCGCGGATGATCACACCGTGTCGGGCAACGCATATGGGCCGGGCCATCTCGGCATCGATATCAGCGCGCCCGAAGGTTCGAATGTGTATGCGGCTGGCACGGGCGTTGTCACCATGGCGGCGGGCGGGTGGAATTACGGGTACGGCAACGTGATCCAGATCGACCACGGCAATAATTATGTAACAGTTTATGCCCACTTGAGCACAATTCTTGTCACTCAATGCCAGACCGTCGGGCAGGGCGCCGTCATCGGCCTTTCAGGCAACACGGGGAATTCCTTCGGCGCACATTTGCATTTCGAGATTCGCGTCGGCGGTTCGAACATCAACCCGTACGATATTGTTCAATAGAAATAAACCCTGGCGGGTCTTCGAAACCTGTCAGGGTTTTACTCAATGAACGAATCCTCCCTCAAAAAACATCTTTCAAAATTCGATCTCGGCGGCTTACGCTGGCTCGATTCCATCGGCTCGACGAACGATGAAGCCCTGGCTTGGGCTGCGAAAGGGGCAAAGGATTTATCGCTGGTGATCGCCGACGAACAAACGCAGGGGCGGGGGCGGTTGAATCGCAAATGGCATACACCCTTGGGCAGCGCCATTGCGATGAGTTTGATCCTGCGCCCGGACGAGCCCATGCGCCCGCATCTCTCGCGGACCGTGGGTCTGGCAGCCCTCTCGTTATCGGATGCCTGCCTTGCGCTGGGACTTTCACCCGCAATCAAATGGCCCAACGATATTCTTCTGGATGGAAAAAAAGTTGCGGGGATTCTGGTCGAAACCGTGTGGTCCGGCGAAGAGGCGGATTCGCTGGTGATCGGCATGGGAATCAATGTCAACAGGGAATCCGTACCGCCTGCGGATTCACTCCAATTCCCCGCAACAAGTCTGGAAGATCACCTGGCCGTGATGCCAAAACGCGAAGAAGTGATCTCGCTCGTACTGGATCCCATGATTCGATGGCGCAAAAAAATCGAGACCGGGGAATTCATTACAGCCTGGGAGGATCGGCTTGCATTTCGCGGCGAGACGGTTCAAATCCATTCGGGAAACGAAGAAATCGTTCCCGGCATCCTGGAAGGCTTGGAATCTGATGGAAGTTTAAGGTTGCGGGACGAACATGACAAAATCGTAAGCATCCGATTCGGGGATGTCAGCCTGCGCCCCTCCGCGTGATATACTACGCAAAAAGCCGAGGTCCCCATGTTAGACGATCTTCGAAATGATGCCGCAAAACAATATGAGGAAGAGTCGCAGGCGCTTTATAAGCCTGCGGCGAATACGCTGGCTTCCCGCAGACGCTCGAAACGGATTTTGGGCATGACGTCCTTCCAGCGTTTCGTCATCTTGTTCATGCTCATGTTTGCAACTTGCGGGCTCGGCTTCCTTTGCCTGTTCGCCACCGGGCGGATCGGCTTCTAAAGGATCGAACAATAAAAGCGGGCGAAGGAAAATCCTTCGCCCGCTTCCGTTTATACCAGCTTGGGTTGAGGCTCTGCTTCTTTATCTTCCATCGGAGCGCCCGCCTTCTTCAGGTCATCCGCCGAGATGCGCGCCACAGAAGCCACGCTGTCGCCATCCTGCGGCTTGATGAGATGCACGCCCTTGGTGGCCCGCCCCGACTGCTTCACATCCTTCACTTTCAACCGAATCACCACGCCATTGGCGGTCATGATCGTCAGGTCGTCTTCCTTTTGTACGACACGCGCCGCGGCGATCTTACCGATCTCCTTCAGCGCTTTCTGATCGATCGTCGCAATGCCCCCAGTAGCGCGGCCCTTCGGGGCATATTCCTTCAATGGAGTTTGTTTGCCGAAACCGCCTGTCGTGACCACAAGCAATGCGCCATCCTTGTTCACCACATCCATGCTTGTCACCACGTCGCCTTTTTTCAGCCGGATACCCTGCACGCCCGCCGCCTGCCGGCCCATCGCGCGGACTTTTTCCTCGCTGAATCTCAAAGCCTGCCCGTTCTCGGTGACGATGATGATCTCGTCCTTGCCGGATGTCAGCCGCGCCCAACCCAAAGTGTCGCCCTCATCGAGATTTACTGCAATTAATCCTGATGGGCGCACCGACTCGAATTCCTCCATCGAGACGCGCTTGACTCGTCCCCTCGCGGTCATCATCATGCAAAATTGTTTGGGCGAGAAATCGCGGATGGACATCGCGGCGGTCACTTTCTCGTTCGCTCCCAGCGCCAGGATATTCACCAACGGGATTCCCTTCGTTGCGCGGTCAAGGTCAGGGATTTGATAGACCTTTTCGGAATAGACTTTGCCCTTATCGGTAAAGAACAGCATCGTGTCGAGGCTGCGCGCCGGGATCAGCATCACGACTTCATCTTCTTCTTTCGTCGTGTGGCCTTTCACACCACGCCCGCCTCTGCTCTGTTGGCGGAATGCCGATGCCGCAACGCGTTTGACGTATCCGCGCTCAGTCAGACTGATCAGCACGGATTCATCCGGCACGAGGTCTTCGTCATGAATGTCCTCTTTGGCTTCAGCAGAGATTCGCGTGCGCCGGTCGTCGCCGTATTTTTCCGCGACCTCGTTCATATCACCCTTGATCAATGCAAGGATCTTCTTCGGATTGGCAAGCAGGTCTTCAAGGTAATCGATCGTCGAGCGGACCTGCTTGTGCTCCTCTTCGATCTTCCAGCGTTCGAGCGCGGCAAGGCGGCGCAGCTGCATATCGAGGATCGCCTGCGCTTGCAGCTCGCTCAATTTGAATTTCGTCATCAACGCGGTTTTGGCTTTATCGGCATCCTCCGCGTTACGGATGGTCTTGATGATGGCGTCGATGTTGTTCAAAGCAATGAGGTAACCATCCAAAATATGGAGTCTCGCCTTCGCTTTGTCCAATTCGAACCTGGAGCGGCGAGTGATGACGGTCTGGCGGTGGTCGATGAAGATCTGCAGAAGGCGCTTCAATGGCAAAGTACGCGGTTCGCCGTCCACCAGAGCCAGCATTTGTACACCAAATGTGGACTGTAGTGCTGTGTATTTATAAAGCTGGTTCAAAACCTTCTTCGGCTGCGCGCCGCGTTTAAGCTCGATCACGATGCTCATGCCGCGCTTATCCGACTCATCGCGCAGGTCGGAGATCTGGTCGATCTTGCCCTCGCGGACGAGTTCTGCGATGCGTTCGATCAGGCTGGATTTGTTGACCTGATACGGGATTTCCGTGATATTGATCTGATACTTACCGCCCTTCTCTTCCTCGATGTGGGCGATGCCGCGCATGACGATTCGTCCCCGCCCGGTGCTGTACGCCGAGTTGATTCCTTCCGTGCCGACGATCATGCCGCCGGTCGGGAAATCCGGTCCCTGCACATATTTCATCAAGTCTTCCACGGTAACATCTTCGATCTTGTCGTAGTTGTCGATCAAGTGAGTGATCGCCCCCGCCAGTTCCCGCAGGTTTTGCGGCGGGATGTTTGTCGCCATCCCGACGGCAATGCCCGAAGCGCCGTTCAACAACAGGTTCGGGAGTCGAGCCGGGAGAACGAGCGGTTCCTGAAGAGAATCATCGAAGTTGGGACCAAAATCCACAGTCTCCTTGTCGAGATCCGCCAGCATTTCCTCCGCCATCTTTTGCAGGCGTGCTTCGGTATAACGCATCGCGGCGGGCGCGTCGCCGTCCACCGAACCAAAATTCCCCTGACCGTCCACAAGCATATAGCGCATCGAGAAATCCTGCGCCATGCGTGCCATCGACTCATACACCGCCGAGTCGCCGTGCGGGTGGTATTTACCCAACACTTCACCGACGATACGCGCCGACTTTTTAAAAGACGAGTTCGAGCGCAAACCCAACTCATGCATCGCATATAGAATGCGCCGATGCACCGGCTTCATCCCGTCGCGTGCGTCCGGAAGGGCGCGCGCCACGATCACGCTCATGGCGTAATCGAGGTACGCCGAGCGCATCTGTTCGTCGATGTCAACCGATTCGATGTTTCCTGCGATCAGATTCTCTTCAGCCATATAAATCCTTTTGGAATTTCGAGGGTGGTGGTTATGCCCCTGCAACAGGCTCGTTTCAGCTTAAAAATGGCGATATTTGACGAAAAACCGGCATAAAAAGACACGAAGCCGGGGGAAAACCTCGTGTCCCATTAGATGAAGGAAGCGAAATTTTATAGTGCAATTATACCACCCCTATCCGGTTTTTGCCTTTCGGATTGACCAACTCCGGGCGGAATCTTAAGCTCAGAGGGGAATCTCCGCTTCCTCCCCCGCCCGAGGCGGGTTCCGTCCATCAAAAAAGACCCGCGTCCGCGAGTCTGGTTCAAATACCCTGTGCCGAAGGAGGGACTTGAACCCTCATGAGCGTAAGCTCACTACGCCCTGAACGTAGCGCGTCTGCCAATTCCGCCACTTCGGCAAATTCTTTTGGTTGGCGGCTTGTATTTTATCCCATTCGGGTGGAATGTCAATGAGCGCCTTCGAAGATCAAGGGTGGACAACGCTCGTCAAACGAATCCCTTGATGGCTTTTGCTGAAAAACCCCACTCAGGTATGGGAACGAATCCCCGCCGAAATGCGTTAATGATATCAGCCCTTTCAAAAATGTATTGTCGAACCATTACAGTACTGAAAGGGGAGTATCTTTCCTTGAACAAAAAAGTTATATTTTATGTAGTACAAAGAAAGGAGTTATGCCATGTTCGTTTTCGCCGCCGTGGTCACTGTGCTCTTGCTCGCCCTGGCAGGTTCCGACCTGTTCGTAGCGCAATACAGCCCCGATGAACTCAGCAACATGGGAGTTCAAGAACAATGACAGATGACCACCCCACCCCCTAGCCCGACGCATCAGAGAAGACGCGCCGGGCTTTTTTATTGCCAATTATCCCTACCGTTCGGTAGGGAGGCGTGGATTGGGATATAATACACAATCGAGAGGATGCCAGGATGCCGATTGAGATTAGCCCGCTTTACACCAAGATCGCGGTACGCATCGAACTCCGAAAGGGGACGGTTGTGATGGAGAGCCCCGAAGGGTTCCCTGTCGGGGAATCGAACATCTACATGCTTGCCGCGAACGGAGACACTCTCTGGAAGGCGGAAAAGCCCAAGCCGAACACTCTTTTCACCAAGGTCAAACTCAACGAAGATTCGAGCATATCCACCTTCACCAGCGACGCTCAATTTTGTGATTTGGACACCGAAACCGGCAAAATCATCAGCAGTTCGAACTTTCGATAACACCCATATGGAACCTCGTTTTATCCAGCTTACCCAACCCACCCCGGAGATCGCCGCCGCCTTTACCAAATGGGAAAACGATCCGGCGCTTGTTCACCTGACGCGTCCCAACCAAAGTCAAGCAGACCTGGATAAACAAACCGTCCTGGACGTGAACGAACTCGGTGAACGGATAAAACATCAGACGACCTACCTGATCCATCTTGAGAGTCAACTTGTCGGAGAGATGAGCTACCAGCAAGACCCGCCGCACCTTTACAGACAAGACTCCCCCACCGCCTGGATCGGTATCACCATCGGCGAAGCGTCCGCCCGTGGAAAAGGAATTGGTACCCACGCCATACAGTTCCTCGAAGAGGAAATTCAGAAAGCAGGCTTCAAACGCATTGAATTGGGCGTGTTCGAATTCAATCAACCCGCCCAAAAGTTATACACGAAAATGGGATACTCCGAGATCGGCAGGCTTCCCGGGTTCACATACTGGCAAGGCAAAATGTGGACGGACATCCGCATGGAAAAGTATCTTTAATCGCATGTTCATCAAAGAAAATCAAACAAAAAAGAAATTGAAAGCCGGTCGGCCAGTCTATGGCGTGATCTCCACGACTGACGATCCGCAACTTGCCGAGTTATTCGGTCTTGCCGGTTTTGATTACTACATGCTCGACGCCGAGCACGGACTATTGGACCCCGCCCAAGTCGTGAATGTGATCCGCGCCTGCGAATCTGTGAACATGACCCCCATGGTGCGGATCGGCTCCCCGGATCCCAAACTCGTGCTGCAATATCTCGATGCAGGCATGATGGGCATTATGATGCCGGGACTTGAATCCGCCAGCGATGTGAAAATGCTGATCGACGCTGTGAAGTACCCGCCCATCGGGAAGCGCGGGCTTGGAATCACTCGCGCATCAGGTTATGTCGCGACCGGGGATAAGGCGGTCGAATACATCGATTTTGCCAATGAACAGACGATGGTCATCACTCAATTCGAAGACCCGACTTTGATCGACCGCTTCGACGAGATGATCTCCCAGCCCGGCTTGGATGCCGTCATCGTCGGTCCGCGTGACCTTTCGTTGAATATGGGCTTCAAAGACGGACCCGCTCACCCCGAAGTTCAGTCCATGATCGAACGGGCGATTGCCGTATGTAAAAAAGCGAACGTGGCGGTAGGGATTACTGCGACAACTCGCGAAGTTGCCGAAAAAGAGGTCAGCCGCGGCATGACCATGATCCTCGGCGTTGCTCAGACCCTGGTCCTGGCTGGCTCGAAAGAATTTTTACTCGAAAAGAAATAACTCATGGAGAAACCCCCTTTCGGTTTCGTTCTTGTCTTCCTTTTATTCAGTTTCATCTTTCTTTCGAACAGCTACAAACTGTGGTTCAAGACCGAGGAGTATTACAAAGACCTGTACAACAGCCTTACGAATGAAAAGACACCCTATCCGTTCAAGAACTTCTTTTTAAAGCGGTTGGAAAATAAGCAGAATTGGTTGTTTTGGCAAAAGGCGTTTAGTCTGCTTGGGATCGCGGCGGTTGTGTCCATGGATGTGTTGGTGATGCTGGCGTATTTGGGATGAAAATTTAAACCACAAAGGGGCACCAAGGAATACAGAGGAAAAGGCATAACCTTTGTTACCTTTCGTGAAACTTCGTGGTGAAAAAAGAATTTTTACAAGGAGCCCACTTTGAAAATCATCGCATGTATCAAGCAAGTCCCCGACTCGGAAGCGAAAGTTAAAGCCGAGGGCGGGCAGGTCTCATGGGGGGACGCGCCGCTGGTCATCAACCCGTTCGACGAATATGCGGTTGAAGGCGCGCTTCAGCAGAAGGAAGCCCATAATGGAACGGTCACAGCCCTGTGCATCGGACCCGAATCCGCGAAAGAGGCGCTCAAGCATGCCCTCGCCATGGGCGCGGATGAAGCCGTCCTCGTTTCGGACCCGGCGCTCGAAAACATCGATACCGTTGGCGCGGCGAAGGTTCTGGCGGCGGCGATCCAAAAGATCGGCGGCGCGGATATGGTCACGTTCGGGCGGCAGACCCTCGACAATGGCGCAGGGCTCACCCCGGCGCAGACAGCCAGAGTCCTCGCGTGGCCCATGCTTGGGTGGGTGGGCAATATCAAAGTCGACGGGGGAAGCGTGACGGTTGAACGTGTCCTCGAAGAAGGCAGGCAGATCGTCAAGGCGAACCTGCCCGCCGTGCTCAGCGTGGTGCAAAGCATTGGCGAGCCGCGTTATCCGTCGTTCATGGGAATTCGCAAAGCGTCAAAAGCGAACATTCCAGTATGGTCATTGAGCGATTTGGGCATCCCTGCCCCGGCGGCAGTTGTGACGCGCAGCGAATTGATAAACCCGCCTGTGCAGGAAACCGCCATCGAAATGATCACCGGCGAAACTCCCGCCGAGATCGCCGAAAAACTCGCCGATAAAATCATCGCGGAGAAGGTGCTATGAAAACACTGGTTTATATCGACCACTTCAAGGGCGATGTCCAGCCCGCTTCGTGGGAGGCGCTCGGTCTTGCAAAAAGTTTTGGGACGGCTGTGGCAGTCGTCTTTGGTTCGGGTGTGGATGAAGTTGCGAAAGCCGCCGCTGAATTTGGCGCGGATGAAATCCTCGTCGCGGATGATTCTTCGCTCGCAGATTATCGCGCTGAGACGTATGCTTCCACTCTCTCCGCGCTCGCCTCTTCTCACAGCCCCGACCTGATCCTGTTCCCCACCACCGCCCGCACACGTGAAATGTCGGCAATGGCAGCCGTGGATTTGAATACCGGCGTGTTGACCGATCTCATCCAACTTGAAGCAAGCGGCGATTCCTTCATCGCAACTCGTCCCATTTACGAAGGCAAGGTATTGGAAAAAACCACTTGTTCCGCCAAGCCGGTTATGGCAACCATCCGCGGACGCGCCTTTCCAAAACCTGATCGCGAGGCCGGAAAAAGCGGTAAGATCACAAAAGTCGAAGCAAAAGGCGAGGCGAAATCCACCGTCGAAGGCTACTCCGCTTCCGAAAGCGCGGTCAATCTCGGCGATGCAAGCGTCATCGTCTCCGGCGGACGCGGCGTCTCGAACAATCCGGTTTTGACTCCGCCCGCAGGCATGGACGAAAAACAAGCAGAAGTCTGGCGTGCCCAGCAAGGCTTCGCGCTCATCACAGATCTAGCGCAATTGCTAGGCGGCGCCGTCGGCGCATCGCGCGCGGCTGTGGACGGCGGTTACATTACATATGCCCACCAGGTCGGGCAGACAGGGAAAGTCGTCGCACCTGACCTGTACATTGCCTGCGGAATCTCCGGCGCGATTCAACATCTGGTCGGCATGAGAAACGCCAAAGTCATCGTCGCGATCAACAAGGACGCCGATGCGCCCATCTTCAAACAAGCCCGCTATGGCGTGGTCGGCGACCTGTTCGCCATTATCCCGGCGTTGACGGAAGCGATGAAGAAGAAGTTGGGGAAGTGAGAGTGAGTAACGAGTAATGGGTAATTCGCAAACCTCCGAGGTTGATATGGCTTCGGAGGTTTTTATTTCTATTCCCCAAACCCAGCAGGCGGGATGCCAAGTCCCTGAATGAGCCTTGCCCAAAAATTAACTTGAGCCGCTGTGCTGACGAGAATCACAAATTCCCGTTCGGTAAAGGCGGTTTTTACTTTTTCCACAACATCCGGGTGAAATTTTAGGGGTGTGGATGATATCAGGCGGGTATAGGTGATTGCCAGTTTCTCCCGTTCAGAAAAAGAAGCGAGGTTCTCGAAATCCCCGCGCAGAGACTGGGCTTCCTCGTCCGTGATGCCGTATTTGCGATACTCGTGCGAGTTCATATCCACGCAAAAGGGACAGGCGACCGCGTAGGAAGCCGCCATGCGAATCAACTTTAACATGCGCTTATCCATGCGCCCGTCTTCGTGGGCAACCAAGGCTTCCATGATGCCCGAGCCCACGGCGGCTTTTGGATACCAGGCGAGGATGCGCGGCGGGAGCATCGTCCTGCCGGTTATTCGTTCCGAAACCAGAATTCCAAGTTTTAGGAAGAACGGGATTTTAGTGGGCGGAGGTATGAAGGACATGCACCCATTATAAGCAAACCCGCCCCCGGTCATTTTTCACGCGGGAGCGGGCTGGTCTTAGTGCTGATGTCCCAATGGACCCAAGGCATGTTCATACACAAGCATCATGTAGTAATGCCAGGGGAAGGGCGCTTCGTGAGAAAAGCTGTTTCCATCCTGTCCGGAACCGGATTTGGATTTCAGGTTTACGTCCAAGAATGTCAGCATCTCGTTCCACGCTTCGGCTTGGACCGGGTCGGTTTGAATACCCTCGGCGCCCGTCACAAAGGCGTGGGGCTGACCGTCATAGATAGTGACCTGGTGCGGAACGCCCGCGGTTTCCAATCCCTTATCGAGCGCGTTCACTTCTTCGAGGGGAATCGACTGGTCCGCCCCGCCGAAAATCCCCAAAACGGGACCGGAGAGGTTCTTCAAAATTTCCGGATCTGTTTCAGACGAACCGTAGAAAATCACCGTCACTGCCATGCCGCTGTTGTGAAGGCTGTACAGCATCGAAACGCGCCCTCCATAACAAAAGCCTGCGATGCCGATGCGGTTGGAAGCCACGTTGGGTTGCGTCTTTAGCCAGGCGTAAACCGAATCCAAGTCTGCGTTTACGTCAGCCTGGTCGGTTGTTGAGACCAAATAAATGGCTCGCGGTATCCACGAGGTGGTCTCGCCGCGGAAGGTATCGGGAGCAACCACCAGATAGCCTTCCTCCGCAAGTAAATCCGCCTTGGAGATCATGCTCTCGTTCAAGCCAAAGAACTCATGGATCATGATCACCGTTGGAAATGGACCCTCCCCTTCGGGCTCCGCCACATATGCGCGGACGATCGGTCCGCCATTGGTGCCAGGGATGGTGGTGTTCGTCAACTTTTCAACCCGGTCCCCGCCGATCAGCCCATCCACGAAAATGCTCAGGGGGATGAACAGAATCAGAATCGCCAGACCAGCTAAAAGTCGAAGAATGATGCGTTTAAATGCTTTCATGGAAACTCCTATCGTTGATGCCGGGATTTTATGGGAAAAACCGTTCAAAACCTATCAGGAAGTCAATCGACCAGCCCGGGATTAATTTTTGTGCGGACTTCAAGGAATATTCTTCGAAAATCTTTGAACATCTCTTCGAGAGCTTGAAAATTCACTGGCGACATTAATTTGAGAAAAAGACCATCCCCAAACCATCCACATAGATGGTTTTTCCTTGACAAATCTCAATAAATTAGTAAAATACATCCATGTACCATCTATATGGATGGTTTTCAGAGGAGAAATGACCGATACAGAGAAAATCACAATTAATCTTGGGGCGGTGGACCTCGGAAAGATCGACCTGCTGGTGGAGCAGGGGCATTACTCCAACCGCACCGATTTCATCCGCACTGCCATCCGTTCGCAGTTGGAAAAGCACACCCTCGAGGTCCAGCAATCCGTAACGCGTCATTCGTACGGTGTGGGCGCGTTCTATCACAGCCTTGCCGATTTCGAACGCTACAAGGCAAAGGGGGAAAAGATCAAGATCAGCATCATCGGCTTGTACCAGATCCCGAACGATGTCCCGGTTCCGCTTGTGGAGGAAGTGGTCGATTCCATCAAAGTGTATGGAATCTTTCAGGCGAGCGACAAAGTAAAAACCGCTCTCCAGAATTCAGGAAAACTGCTATGACGAGCGAAACAATCGGGAAAAATTGGGCAAGGCGCTTTTTCACCATCTTCACCGGGCAGGCGCTTTCACTTTTCGGCTCGTCGCTCGTTCAATTTGCGCTCATCTGGCACCTCACCCAGAAGACCGGTTCGGCGACGGTGCTTGCCACCGCCTCCCTCTTCGGGATGCTGCCGCAGATTCTCCTGGGACCTATCGCTGGAACGATCGTGGATCGCGGCAACCGGAGGATCATCATGATCGTTTCGGATTCGCTGATCGCGGTCTCGACGCTTCTTCTCGCCTATTTATTCTGGTCCGGCGCTGCGGAGGTCTGGCATGTCTACCTGGCTTTGACCGTCCGATCTGCGGGCGGAGCGTTCCATCATCCCGCCATGTCGGCTTCCACAACATTGATGGTGCCGAAGGAACACCTTGCGCGCGTTTCGGGCGCAAACCAGACCCTGCAGGGACTCGTAAGCATCGTCGCGCCTCCGGTGGGTGCGCTGCTGGTGGCGGTTATGCCCACTCAAAACGTGTTGATGATCGACGTGCTTACCGCCATTTTGGGAGTCACCCCGCTGTTATTCTATTCCATCCCCCAGCCTGAACGTAAAGATGTGCATCCCTCCGCACCGAAGGCGGGATTTCTTCAGGACCTGGGCGCAGGGTTCAAATATATGGCATCCTGGCCAGGTCTGTTGATGCTCGGCTTGATGGCGGCGATGCTGAACTTCCTGCTTGCCCCCACATCGGCATTGACTCCCCTGCTGGTGACAAAATACTTCGGCAAGGGCGCGCTGGAGTTGGGCAGCCTTGATTCCTTCTTCGGCGTCGGAATGATCGCGGGCGGAATCACGCTCAGTGTGTGGGGCGGCTTCAAGAAAAAGATCGTCACCTCGCTCACGGGCATTGTCCTGTTCAGCTTCGCCATTCTCGCCATTGCCGCCGCTCCCGCCGATAAATTCTGGATCATGATCGTCTCGATGTTCTTCATCGGTTTCATGATGCCGATGGCGAACGGACCCCTCCACGCGCTCTTCCAATCAGTGGTCGAACCGGGTATGCAGGGACGGGTCATGTCGCTGGTCAGCAGTGTGGCGCAAGCGATGATGCCGCTCGGCTTCCTGATCGCAGGTCCCGTGACCGATGCGACCAGCTATCAAACCTGGTTCTGGGTGGCGGGCATCCTGAACCTGTTGATCGGACTTGGCGGTTTCCTCGTTCCCGCTCTCATCAACATCGAAGAGAATCATAAGGAAACCCGGGCTGAAGTGAATACAAATCCTGACGCGTCAAGGCAGGCGCAAATCTCGTAAAAAACGGAACACTATCTCCTCCAAGAAGTGCCGTTTTCCAAGCACAGGTCACGTTCGCGCGTGACCTGTTGCGTTAATGGACAATTCCGCCCGTTGCAGTGAAACCATTTTATAATTGTCAGCAATGAATCGACAAATCGAAAAAAGAATTCATCCGCTGGCATGGCAGGCGGTCTGCCTTGGAATCTCCCTTCTGATCTTCATCCTGATCCTGAATAACCGTTCTCCGAATCTTCTGCGACCCATCAGCATGGCGTTGAGGACCGGCTTTGGGATCGTCATTCCGCTCGCAGCGCTGGTCGTCTATGCGGCATTCCGCGTCCCAGGCCGGATCGGCGAATTGCTCTCATGGGCTGCCACCATGTCCCTATTCGCTTTGGGGCTGGCGGGTTTATGGGCATCCGGAGATACGCAATCCGTTGTATTGAACGGTCTTATTCCGCTCACCGATGCCGCTGGGTACTATACCGACGCAACACGCCTCCAGTACGGGATCGACGTCTCCAATTTCACGGCGATGCGTCCGTTCTTCGCCGGGCTGCTTTCATTCTTCCTATGGCTCACCGAAAGGAACTTGATGTCTGCTGTGGGAATCTTCACCGCGATGGCAGGTTTCTCTTGTTACTTTGCCAGCCGAGAAATTCAGCGGACTCACGGCGCGGAGGTCGCGGTCTTCTTTCTCATGCTCATGTTCCTGTACTATCGCCATCACAGCGGCACGACCATGTCCGAATCGCTGAGTCTGCCTGTCAGTCTTCTTGGAACCGCCTTGTTGTGGCGCGGAATTTCGGCGAACAAGGAACGCGCTGTTGTATTCGGGATCGCAATGATCGCTCTTGCATTGAACATCCGTCCGGGCGCGATGTTCGTCCTGCCAGCCCTGCTTTTATGGGGCGGATTGGCGTTTCGTGGTCAGGGAAAACTTTCATTTAAACTCTTTGGGCTGGGCGCTGCAGTCATTCTGATCGTCTTTTATGCAAACAGCCGCATGATCGACTTTGTATCCAACTCGGGCGGTGTCGCCTTCGAAAATTTCGCGTGGGCGTTCTACGGGTTGGCTTCCGGCGGCAATTCCTGGACGTACGTCTTCGATGCGAATCCCCAATTGGCGCTGCTCAACGACAAGGAAGTCACACCAGCCATTTACAAACTGGCTTTTGAACTTATCCGTACCCAGCCGGAACTCATCGTCAAAGGCGCTCTCTTTTACTGGCGCATGTTCTTTTCGAACACCTGGTACAACGCTTATGCCTTTGTGGCAGGAGATAATTACTGGGTAAACCTTGCAGCGCGCTGGGGAATGTATCTCTTGAACGGATTGGGTATCTATAAATGGTTCATGGACCGCAAGAACCCATACACAAGCCTTGCCCTGTTGACCGCTTTGGGCGTGCTGGCATCGGTTCCCTTCGTGCCGCCCACAGACGCTTACCGTGTCCGCCTATACGCCGCCACGATTCCGTTCTTCGTCCTGCTGCCGGGAATGGGGTTGGCTTATCTAATTGATAAAATTCCTGCCCAATTTTTCAAGCCGCAGCCTGAATCTTCGCAAAATCAATCCCCAGTTGCAATATTTTCCATTGCCTTGATACTGGTGATGATCGCTGCCCCGATTCTAATAAAAACGAACGGTATTATTCCACCCGCGCCGCAAACCGCCTGCCCCGATGAACTGGAGGGTTTCTTTACACGATTCGATGAAGGCACGGCGATCAATCTTCATCGCGAGAACCGCGCATTCATAGATTGGATGCCCGATTTTCACATCAGCGTCTTTCGCCGGAATATTCACAGCCTGCCCGATTCATACCTGATCTCAGCGATGGGTTCCATCGACCCTGAGAATACCCTTTATTATGCGCTCAACCTCCAGACCAACAGGGAAGCGATCGTCATCCTGCCGACCAGTCAATTGCCGAAATCCGGTTCGCTGATCCATTTATGCGGAGACTGGGTCGAACCTCCCGGGACGCCATACGTTTTCTTCAACGCAGAAGAGGTCATTTCCGCGGGGTCGCCATAAAGGTTGCCATTCGAAAACACATGGTATAATCCCGGTCGCTTTCGATTCGGAGAGGTCGCGTAGTCTGGCTTAGCGCGCACGCTTGGAAAGCGTGTAACCCACAAAGGTTCGCGGGTTCGAATCCCGCCCTCTCCGCCAGTGAAAACATCCCGCAAGGGATGTTTTCATAATGGGTTCGCCCGCCCCCATTGAGGGGATGACATTCGAATCCCGCCCTCTCCGCCAGTGAAAACATCCCGCAAGGGATGTTTTCATAATAGGTTCACCCGCCCCCATTGAGGAAATGACATTCGAATCCCGCCCTCTCCGCCGCGATGATTCAACCGATAGCGATGGCTTATCGAAAATCATCTAAAACATAATTAACCCCGAATTTAATTTGGGACGCGGACGAGCGCAGATTTACTTGGAAAAGGTATTAGACCTCTTGCATAAGTGCTCCCGCCGCAGTCCCCGGCGGCGGGGACGCCGCCTTGAGCAAGATAAAATTGTGACTTTTGCAGGAAGTCTATTATAAATCCGCGTTTTCAGCGTTTATCAGCGTCCCATTTGTTCTTAAAACGAACTCACCCGCGAAACCTTTATTTCGGGGTGAGTCATGTTTTCATTTCACACCAATGTTAAAACTTCCACTTTATTTTGCTACGGACCCGCATCCTCGGAAAGAGGCGTTCCGGCGTATATCATCAGACCGGAATCAAGCGCCTCGTCGTGCCCGGGAACATCCGCCATCGTCTCGGCTATGAATTGATACAACAGGGACGATTTCCAATTTCCGCCGCCGAGGATGTCGGTGCCTTTGGGCGCATCGTCGGCGCGGCGTGAACCGGCAAGAATGCCTTCATAACTGCTCAGGTCCAATTGGGCGGGGGAAACCGCCAAATCCACCGAATGACAGGAACTACAGGCAAGTGAGCCGGAATACCACAAATTGGAATTGACGAAGAGAGGTTCGATCTCTTCGAAGGTCGATTCGCAAGTCTGCGCATTGACATCCTCGAACTGGAAAGCTTCGGTGTTGGATGCCCCCGCTTCGACCCACGCTCCGACCAGGTCCGCCGCAGCGACATAACATTCGTCCGGGGTTGAGGCGGAGTTTGAATCAGCCTGCATTGCCGGAAGCGTGGCAGGAATCAATGTCGGGACGGGGGTACGCGCCGCTGTCAAATCGCCGCGATGACAGGTGAGCGTAAACCCGCAGGCATTCACATAAATAAAACCCACCCAGGCAAGCACGCCCACCAGGAATACCGTCAACGCGCCATAGATATATCTTCGAACATCGTCGTTCATTACAGGCATCTCCCTTTTTACTGGCTGGCTTTGAGCGTGCGGATGAAATTCACCACATCCCAGCGTTCGCGTACGGAAAGGTTCTCATTTAGCGGCGGCATTTGTCCGGAGAACTGCACCTCCGGGAAGAGAGTATTCGTCGGGTTCCAAATGCCGTTGGTGATGGTCAGGAACATGCTGCCGTCAGACTTGGCTTGCACGATTTCGCTTGAGAGATCGGCTGGTTTCTTTTTGACAAGGAAAGCCGCAACCGTGCCATTCCCCTGCCCGGATTCGCCATGACACATCTGACAGTGGATCTGATAGAGCTCCGCGCCTCGGGCAATGGATATTTCATCGGCAGGGACCGGATTAAGCGGTTCACCCATCCCGGGCAAATATGCAGCTCCTTCCACGGGAATGGAGCTTGCGGGGACTGGAAGCGGCGCTTCCTGATCGTCGAACGCAGATTGGATCTCCATGAACACGATCCAATCATATTTTATGACGTCGTAGGCGAAGACCATCAATAGGCCAAGCAGCGCCGCCAGAACGGCAAATACAACAAGGAGTTGTTTGAAAAGTCTCATAGGTGTTGCGCCTCCGCAGGCCTCACAGATTCAGCGCCCATTTTCTTCAGGGCGTCCATGATTTTGTTTTCGTCCGCATGCGGGCATTCGACCAGGATGGCGATCTTGCCGTCGCTGATCTCGGGGACGTACTTCATCGGGCGATAGTTGGGGAATAGGCTATCGAGGAACACACCGAGGAAGGTTGAAAGTAACATGCCCAGCATGGTCAATTCGAACAGGACGACAGCCGTGGGCGGACCAGGGATGAAGGATTGTGTACTCACCTGGATGGGATAAGGATAGAGGAACGGCGCAATGTAGGCAAGGAATACCGCGCCAAGGAAGCCAAGGATGGCGCCGCCCATTGCGATCCGGGGAACGTTCGTCCATTGATGGGGCCGACCAAGCATCGCCTCAGTAACCGGGATGCCGGAGATGACATTCATGCAATCGTCGTGAACGCCCAACGTGCGCAATTGCTCGATGGCGTTCGCCGCAGGTTCGAGGTCCGGGAAGACCGCAAGCAGGTCGACGATCTTGGTATCTGTTTTTGTGTCAGTCATCTCGTCCTCCTACTCCAGCTCGCTGACGGTGACAACCGTCTCACGGCCGAATTTCTTGAATGCATGCGCCATCTGCCCCTCCTGGACTTCCCATACAGGAATGAGCGGGATCAACTTGGATGCGATCATATACAGAAGGATAAAGAGCGCAACCGTACCCAATCCCATCGGGATTTCGATGCCGGGCGTGTACATACGCCAGGTAAACGGCATGCGGTTGATTGTGACCGAAATCGGGATGATCACGTAACGCTCGATCCACATGCCGACGTTAATGATGATGCCGACCGTGGCGACAAGCCATGGGGTGGAGCGCCATTTCTGATTCCACAAGATCGCCCAGGGAATGGCGATGTTGGAGATGAGCATGACGAACCATAACCATCCCAACGGACCGGCTTCGTGGAAGTGAAGCAGTTGGCGGGTCCACTTATCGCCGCCGTACCACTGCACCATGTAATCATTGAAGAAGAAATACGTCCAGCCCATCGAGATAATGAGCATGAGTTTGCCGACCGCGTCGAAATGTTCCGGACGGATGAAGTACTTCATATTCTTCATGGTGCCGCGAATAACCGCCAGCACTGCGATCGCCGCGCCCATTCCGGAATGAAGTGCTCCGATCACGAAGTACGGACCAAATATGGTCGAGTTCCAACCGGGACGGGTGGCCGCCGCAAAGTCCCAGGACACGATGGTATGGACCGAGAACATCACCGGGATGATCGCGAACGCAAAGATATTCATCGCGTTGCGCAGGTGGGTCCACTCGCCTTCGGTTCCGCGGAAACCCAGGGCAAGGATTTTATAAAATGTCTTTCGCCAGCCGGTGGAACGGTCGCGCGCCATCGCCATATCGGGGATGAGAGGCAGGAAGAGATACATCGTACTGCCCAAAACATAGGTCGTGATCGCCAGCAGGTCCCATGTCAGCGGGGAATGCAGGTTGGGCCACAACATGCGCTGGTTGGGGTAAGGCATGAGCCAGTAGGCAAGCCACACACGTCCCATGTGCATGAAGACACTGAAACCAGCCTGCACGAGGCCGAAAGTCGTCATCAATTCCGCCGCGCGGGTGAACGGGCGGCGGAATTCGGACCGGAAGACACGCAGAATCGCGGAAATGAACGTCCCTGCATGGCTGATGCCGATCCAGAACACAGTGTTCACGAGGAAAATACCCCAATAATCCGGGCGCATTACGCCCGCCTCACCCTGACCTTTTGTGATCAGGACACTCCAGTTATAGAACAAGCCCCAGACGACGAATCCAGCCAGAAAGGTGAAGACCAGCCACCACTTCCAGGTGGGAGGCGCCATCATTGCCTCCATGACCATCTCGTTCATCTTCCCGCGTGGGAGCGGGTCGAGCATCAGGTGCTTTTCGCGAAGATGCTCTTCGTGCGATCGCGCGGCATCCTTGTGTTGTTTCTGATCTGCCATGATTACCCTCCCTTGAAGTAGGTCACGTTCGGGAACGTGCCAAGCTCTTCAAGATGTTTGACGCCATGCCCCTTATGCGCCAGTTGTGAGACCAGCGACTCGGGGTGATCGACACGTCCGAAAACAATGGCGTTGGCCGGACAGGCTTGCGCACAGGCGGTGGTGAATTCGCCATCATAAACTTCGCGGTCTTCCGATTTTGCCTTGTCCTGCGCTTTATGAATGCGTTGGATGCAGAAAGTGCATTTCTCCATCACACCCATGCGGCGCACGGTGACATCGGGGTTCAATTGATTCGGAAGCGGTTCGGGACGTTTGTAATCGCGCCAGTTGAACGCGCGCACCTGATATGGGCAGTTATTCGCGCAGTAACGCGTACCGACGCAGCGATTGTAAACCTGTAAATTCAACTTCTCAGCCTGCGAATGCACCGTGGCGTATGCCGGACAAACCGGTTCGCAGTTGGCGTGGCCGCATTGCTGGCAAAGCATGGGCTGTTGCGGGGTCATCTTTACTTCAGGGTATTCGCCCTCCCAAAATCGCTCGATTCGGATCCAGTGCATGGATCGCCCATAACCTGAATCGACCTCGCCTACGAAGGAAATATTGTTTTCCATGGCACAGGCAGCCACACAAGCCTGGCATCCCGTGCATAGGTCCTGATTGATGACCATGCCCCACTTGCCGGTTTCTTCCTCGCTCATTTTGATCTCTTCGGGTCTGATCATGACTAATGCTCCTCTCCCATCGATTCACCGTACACACCCATGCGGCTTTCCATTCGGGAAAGACCGACGCCTCTCTCTGCGCTGGAGACTTTTTCCAATTTGACTTTCATGCCGCCGAACGCCAGGTCACCGGCTTTGTTGAAGTGCGCGGCCAACAAATCGGCAGGATTCGCTCCGCGGCCCTCGGCGTAACGACCATAGGCTTTATGACCCTGCCCGAAAGGTATTGCAACCGCATCGGGACGGATCGCCGGATACAAATAAGCGTACGCCTGCACTTCTCCCAGTTCGCCGACAATCTTGACCACATCGTCGTTCTCGATACCCAGTTCATGTGCGGTCTCGGGATTGATCTCGATCCATGTATTCCACATCACGGTTGTGGTCGGGTCCGGCAGTTCCTGGAGCCAGGGTTTATTCGCGCCCGCCTCGGCAAGGGTTGGCGAAACGAACGGGACTAGGAAGAATTCGCCCTCGCCCGAAAATTCTGCCACAGAACCGCTGAGGTTGCTGTTGAGAACACCTGAACCATCCGGCACAATACGCGCATCGGCATTCCTGAACCAGCCGCCATACTGCTGGAAATAAGCCATGAATGTGGCCGCATCCGGCGCGTCGAAGGAACCGCCCGCCTGGCTGAGCAATGCACCGACCTTTGTCTGGAGAAATTCAACCTCATCAGCAAACGGCAGCGCGGAGGCAAACTTCCCTCCAGCCAGATTCGCTGCGGCGATCAACACATCGGCTGTGGAGCGCGTATCGAAGAACGGGGTCACAACGGGCTGCGCGCCGGAAAGCACCGGTTGCGATGTGCCGGTGGCGATTCGCTGGTAACCCCAGGATTCGAGCGAGTGATGATCGGGAAAGACGTAATCCGCGCCGGTGGCAGTGTCATCTGGGAATGTCGCAAATGAAATGACCTGTTCCACACTAGTAAGCGCGTCTTCAAAACCAAGGGATTTGGGCAACTCGAAGACAGGATTGACCCCGTGAACGAACAATACCTTGATCGCGCCGCCAGCCATTTTCTCCACAAAGGTTTTCATTTCTTCAGCCGATGCCGGTCGGTTGTACCCGGTCTGATCGGGGGCAAGCGGCGAAAGATACACGCCGCCGGGCTGGCCAAAATTATCAGAGAGTGCGTTCAAGGCGAGGATCGCTTCGGCGATCTCCAAACCATTCGATTGACCGAGAGCCGCGCCGCCGGGGATGGCAAGCACATTGGATGTAGCAAACATCCCTGCGAGGTTTTCAAGCGCTTCCAACTCGACGCCGGCTGTTTCAGCGGCTTCAGCCGGGTTCACGCCGGAAAATGCGCGCGGAATTGCACCGCCGCGAATCTCCGAGACGAGTTTACCGATTGCAAGCGCAACCAAGCCTTCGGTCCCGGGGCGAAGCGGGACCCAATGGTCCGCTTTGGCTCCGGTGGAAGACATCCGCGTCTCGAATTGAACGAATTTTCCGCGCAGCTTGGTTTCCGCCTCACGCAAACCGGCAAAACCGCGCGTGTATGAAACCGGCGAAAGCCACGTCTCCAGGAAATTCGCGCCGAAGGAGAAGACCGTTTGCGCGCCGCCGACATCGAAGAAGGGCAGGCCGGGTTGACCGAAAAGATTTTCGACCGCCTTGCTCAAGGTGGCGCGGGCTTCGAACATGCTCAACGCTCCAAAACGGAGGGGCGCATTCATGCCGGTGGCTTTTGCAAGATCGGTTACAAGATCGAAGAGATGATCGGGAGCCATTCCCATCAGGAAGGCGATCTCATTCGGTTTGTAATTTTTCAGCGCATCCGCCACCACCTGGATGGCTTCATCCCAGGTCATGTTGGCAGGCGCATTATTGATATCGTCCAGAAAAGGATTCGAAAACGAGTCGTACAGGCGATCTCCGCGCGCATGTTTGATGGGACCCTGTATGCGATTTGGGTTGTACAAACCCTGCAGGGTGGCTTGCCCCCGCGCGCAGGTCTTTCCGAGGTTGAGGGGATGGCTGGCATTGCCTTCAACCTTGAGGGCCCGCCCTTGATACGTGCGAACGACGAGACCGCATCCAGCCGCGCATTCGCGGCATGTAGTGGCGTAATATGTGCTCTGCCCGACCGAATTGTATTCGGGCATCTGCTGGTAGGGTTCGCGTTTGACATAACGAGACGCGGGACCGCAACCCGTGAGGATCGCCGTGGTCGCCGCGCCCACACCAGCCAGTTTTAGAAAATCACGCCGGGAAAATTGTTCACTCATGTTGGATTCCTTTCACCCGGATTAATAGTGACACGTGCCGCAGTCTGAGAGTTTGATCAACAATTCCTGATCCTCGCCAGCGGTTTCGACGTGACAGTTCAGACACCAACCCATGTTAAACACCTGCGGGTTCTCGTAAATTCCCATCTGGCTTACATCGCCGTGACAGTCTTCGCAGTTCTTTCCAGCGGCGATGTGCGCGCGATGATTAAACTGGACAAAGTCCGGGACGATGGCAACAGGGACCCAGACCAGCGACTCCCCATTCAATACGGCATCCTTGAGCGGGGCAAGCAGGGCGCTGTCGCGCGTCTTGACGATCTGGTTGTGACACCCCCAACATTTCGATTGCGAGGGAATCCCGGCCGCGGGTCCTTTGGATGCCCCCGGATGACAATACAGGCATTGAATGCCGAACGCCACATGGGTCTTATGTGGAAATCCCGGAACGGGTTGGGCGGGCGCCTGCTGGGTCGTATAGAGCCAGTATGCAAACACGCTGAACACCGCCAGGAACACGATCCCCGCCGCGATCAGTCCAAGAGGCTGTTTCAGCCAGTCGAAAAACTTTTTGATCATGGATGCTCCTGAAATAAATTAAGCGTAACGCCGCCTGCTTGGAACGGCAGCGTTAGCCGATTGCCTTTGTTTTCGTAAAGGTCCTGAAGCGCCGCTGATCCACCAATAAAAGGACCACCCCCTACGTTTGTCCAGCCGCGCCAATTCCGGTATTCTACATCATTTTGCGCGTCAGCCCAGCCGACGCGCAACGGGCGGATTATACATCGAAAGTGTAAAATGGTACAAGTTGTATCTTTTTTATCTTGAGTACTTCGCCCACCCTGGCGGGATCGAAGGCGGAGGTTCGAACATGATTCAATTATAATGAACGCACAATGAAGGCAAATCATTTTCTTGGTCTGACCGCCTTGCTGTTGGTTTTACTGGTCATCCTGCTTGCGCTGGCCAATTTCAACCCCCCTGCTGTTTTCGCCAAGGATGCCCATGCCGGTCGGGCGGAGATTCAATCATTCATCCCGGCTTCTCAAGTCGGGGATGACTCCGAGATCGGTTCGACGGATGGAATCCTGGTGATGGGAGTGGTCATTGTTTTGATCGTCACCCTGCCTTTGTTCTTTAGGAAGAGGAAATGAAGGGGCGGCAAACGGCTTTGAAGTCATTAACATCGATTTAACAGACAGGGCTGACCCATATGGTATAGTGCCGTCCATGCCGGAAAAGATTTTGATTGTCGAAGACGAGATCGCGCTTCAGGACGCGCTTGCCTATAATCTGAAAAAGGAGGGATATATCATCGAGACATCGGGCGACGGGCTCTCAGCGCTCGAGGCTGCCCGCAAGTTCAACCCTGACTTGATCGTTCTCGATATCATGCTCCCTCATATGGACGGCTTTGAGGTCGCGCGCATCCTTCGCAAGGAAATGTCCACAGCCATCCTGATGCTGACCGCCCGCGACGATGAAATCGACCGGGTGGTGGGTCTCGAAGTCGGCGCAGACGATTATCTGACCAAGCCCTTCTCGATGCGCGAATTGATCGCCCGGGTGAAGGCGCAGTTGCGCCGCGCACGCCTCCTGCGAGAGGAAATGGGCAAATCCGTCGAAGAGGCGCGGCACGAGACCCTCACCTTCGATAACCTGACCATCAACCTCACCCGCCGCGAAGTACTGTTGAACGAGACTCCGATCCAACTCAAACCAAAAGAGTATGAACTGTTGCTTTTCCTTGCCGAACACCGCAGGCAGATGCTTTCGCGCGAGTTCATTCTGGAACGCGTCTGGGGCTGGGACTTCATCGGCGACAGCCGCACGGTGGACGTCCATATCAGGTGGCTGAGGCAGAAGATAGAGGAGAATTCCAGCGAACCCAAACGCATCGTCACGGTGAGAGGCGGCGGATATCGGTTCGAGGGATAATGTCGCGGAACGTGACGCGTAATTCCTAATTTACGTTACACTCACGCTTGCACCGTGCGCAAGCGCAGGTGTTGCAGGTTACGCATGACACAAACCCCCTTCCTTCTCGCGCTTTTTTTCCTCCTGCTTGCATTGTGGTTTGCGTGGCGCTACTTTCAACTGCGGCGGGACATCGCCCACACGGTTCGATCCCTGCGCGACACCAAGATTCCGTTTCCCCAATCGGATCGAATCGACAAGCTCGTCAGCGCGATCGAATCGCGCCGGGCATTTTTCGAATCTGAACTTAACTCCCTTCGCAAAGAGAACGAGCGACTCGCCACCGTGCTCGAACAACTCACCGACGGCGTCCTCATCGCGGATTCAGACGGCCGCGTGCAGTTCGCCAACCCGGCGGCGGGCAAATTGTTCGAAACAAGTTTTCCAGCCCAACAAAGTGTGGCACAGGTGGTAAGAAGCCATCAAGTGATCGAGGCCTGGAAGCGCTGCCAGCAGACCCGCCTGCTTCAGATCGAAACTGTGGAGATCCCCATCCGAAAGCAATATTTGCAGATCATTGTCATACCTGACGAACACGAAGGTGGAAGTTTGATCCTGGCACAGGACCTGACCCGGATCCGCAAACTTGAAAACGTGCGGCGCGACTTCATCTCCAATGTCTCGCATGAACTGAGGACTCCGCTCGCCTCTCTCAAAGCCCTGACTGAAACCCTGCAAAACGGCGCATTAGCGGACCCGGAAGCTGGTCCGCGATTCCTGGACCGAATCCACACTGAAGTCGATGCGCTGACTCAAATGGCGCAGGAACTGCTCGACCTGTCGCGCATCGAATCGGGGCAGGTGCAGCTTAATTTCGAACCCATCCCGCCGCGAACGTTGATCGACTCGGCGGCGGAGCGGATGAAAGCACAAATGGAACGCGCGAATTTGATTTTGGAAGTTGAATGCGAGACCGGCCTGCCAAATATCGACGCGGACAAAAGCCGGTTGGAGCAGGTATTGGTGAACCTCATTCATAATTCGGTCAAGTTCACAAAGCCAGGGGGAAGAATTACATTGGGCGCAGAACCCATTTCTGGCGGGGTACGATTCGCGGTGCGGGATACGGGGATCGGAATCCCTTCGGAGAGTCTTTCCCGCATCTTCGAAAGATTCTATCGGGTCGATTCGTCCCGCACCGGGTCCGGCACAGGGTTGGGGTTGTCCATTTCGAAACACATCGTCGAAGCGCACGGCGGAAAAATTTGGGCGGAAAGCGACGGAGCCCGCGGCAGCACGATTCTTTTTGAAATCCCCTGCAAATAACAAGTTCAGGAGCCAAGCAAAACGGCTTCGGCAGATTCGATCTGCGAGTAAACGGGGATTATGGCGGGAATGTCTGTGATCTCGAGCACGCCCATTACTTCGGGCGTGGGATTAAGGATGACCATCTTCCCGCCGCGCGATATCATCGATTTGGCGTTGGTGACGAGCAATCGGATCCCGATCGAGGTGAGGAAATCCACGCCTGCGAGATCCACGATGATCTTGGGTTTTTCACCGGCGCAATATCCGGTAAAGCTTGTCTCTATCTTGTTCACCCCTGTGATGTCCATCCTGCCCTGCAATTCAAGCAGGATGATGCCTTTCATCAATTCGGTTGCCGTAAATTCCATTCAGGTCACCTGTCGCATTGAGATGGCTCATTATATGAATGATGGCGGGAATGGTTGTTAACAACAGGTTATGGTTTGACATGCGTCGATTCAACGCCGGTTTTCAAACCTGCAAGTTTTTACCATTTGTTAACTGGTTCTTAAGTCCCCCTCAATGAGGCGGGTGTAAGATACGGGCATGGAAACGATCTTCGCTTTGTTCCTTTTCATCGCTCTGCTGACCATCTTCTCGGTGGATGCGTCGTTGAAACGCCGCGAATACCTTCAAAAGCAACATCGCGCGTAGTTCCTTTTCATACTTCTCCTCCTTCCTTCATCCACCCGCCTGTCAGCGTCAGGCGGGTGGAAACGTTAACAAGACCGATACCGGCAGGTAAAGTCTCATTAACATCCACACGATAGACTGGAGGGCGGAGGATGACTGAAACTTATGAAAAGGAACACGGTCTAACCGTTAAGGAAGAACAGGAAAAAAAATGGGACTTGCCGACCTGCATTTGCATACCATCTACAGTTACGACGGCACAGCCACCGTCCGGGCTGTTTTGCAACGCGCACGCCAACTCGGTTTGAACGTCATCGCGATCACCGATCACGATGAGATCGCAGGGGCGTTGGAAGCGGAAAAACTTGCCTGCCATTATGGAGTCGAGGTGATCGTCGGGAGCGAGATCACTACAGCCGAGGGCGATCTTCTGGCGTTATTCATCAATGAGAAGATCCAACCCGGGCTTTCGTTGATCGAAACCCTTCTAAAAGTAAAAGACCAGGGCGGCGTTGCAATTGCCGCGCACCCGATGGCGGGCGGCATGGGCATGAAAAGCCTGACCCCCGCATCCATTTCGAAAGCATTGAGACACCCCCTCGCCGGAAAAGCCTTGATCGGCATCGAAACGTACAACGGAACCGCCATAGACCGGATCAGCAATCACTATGCGCGCATTTTCGCCAATACCATCAACCTTGCCCACACTGCAAACAGCGATGCGCATGTCATCGATACGATCGGCTTCGGCGCAACGGAATTCCCCGGCACCACCGCCTCAGACCTGCTCATTGCCCTCCAAGAACGAACCACCCGTGTGCGCAAGTTGAATGAATGGAGCCCCTTGCGCGTGATGAGCAGTTGGGGATTTCGATACCTGGAAAGCGCATTCACCCGCCTGGTCATGGCGCGCGCATAATCCTTCTTTCTTCTTTTCTCTTTCATCATTACAATAGGGGAAATCTATTGAAAGGCGGCATCCAATGACCAAACGGATCCTTGTCACCAACGATGACGGCGTGCTTGCGCCGGGCTTGCTTGCCCTCGCTCAAGAAATGCGCAACCTCGGTGAAGTCACCATTCTCGCGCCGGAACGCAACTGGTCCGGCAGCGGTCATGTCAAAACCCTCGACCGCGCCCTGCGCGTGCGCGAATTCCGCCTCGAAGACGGATCGCAAGCCTTTGCCAGCGACGGCGCTCCCAGCGACTGCGTGGCGCTTGCCCTGCTTGGTTACTTCAAAGAGAAGTTCGATCTGGTGGTTTCCGGCATCAACGCAGGCGCAAACCTTGGGCACGATGTCACTTATTCCGGAACCGTCACCGCCGCAATGGAAGCCGTCATCATGGGCGTGCCGGGCGTGGCGGTCTCGCTCGAAATTCCCGAAGGCACGCTCGGTCCCATCGACTATTCCGCTTCCACCTACGCCGCGCGCGTGACTGTCGGAAACGTCCTCTCACATGGGCTGCCCGAAGACACGCTGCTCAATGTCAATATTCCTTTCTTGAAAAGGGAAGAGATCAAAGGATTTCGTGTGACACGCCAGGGGTTACGCGTGTATCACAGCCGCCTCGACGAACGCATCGACCCGCGCAACCGTCCCTATTATTGGATCGGCGGCGACGCGCCCACCGGCGTCCCCGAGTCAGGTACCGACGTCGGCGCATTGGCGGAAGGTTTCATCTCCGTTTCGCCATTGCAGCTCGATCTCACCGCTTATCGCGCCTTATCAGTTGTCAGTACATGGGAATGGAAGTAAAACGACCCCTTCGGGGCTAGACGCTGGCTTTCAAAATACGGCTTTTCTGAAACGGCTGGATTTGATAGACGCCGCAACAAGCGGGGATTAATAAGGTCTCGAACTTATTGAGGATAAACGCCTCTCCTTCCGCCGACACCTGGACCCGCCCCTCGATCACGGTCAACCCGTGAAAGGATTCTCCCCCCGTCTCCATGCGGACATTTTTCTTCTCGATCTGAACCGCATCCAATTGAAAATATTGGCATTGGGTCAACGTGATTACCTCGCCATCGTCCATTTGCGGAGGTTTGACGGGCAACGACGCGGCATTTGGTCTTGCAACTGCGATTGCCTTCTCGACATGCAGTTTGCGTGTTTCAGTTTCGGGGCGTCCCCAATCGTAAACGCGATAGGTCAGGTCGGATGTTTGCTGGATCTCGTAAATGAGCAGTCCCGGTCCAAGCGCATGGATGGTGCCGGGATTCATGAACAGCGTATCGCCTGGAACCACTTTCACTTTCTCTACCAATTCCAATATCTTTCCACTTTTGCTTTGAATGGCGGCGGTTACCTGTTCGGCAGAAACATTCAGCCTGATGCCCGCGATCAACTCGGCATTCGGTTCGGCTTCGAGGATATGCCAGGCTTCGGTCTTGCCAAAGAAACCTTCGCCTTCCAGGTGTTTTGCCTGCTCATCGTTCGGGTGAACCTGCAAAGAAAGCCATTGAGCGCAATCCAAAACTTTCACTAATACAGGAAAACGATTCCCCGTCTGGGCGACGGCTTTTGAACCGAGCAGGTCAGCGCCAAATTCAAGAGAAAGGTCTGAGAGGGCACGCCCGGCATACGGTCCGGAAGCGATGCGGTTGCCCGCAAAGATGATCCACGCCTCGGCCGTGGGAACGACATCCGGGCGGAGTCTCGATCCACCCCAGACATAATCCCGGTATTCAGGGGCAAGGAAAAACGGGGTTTTGTCCATGGAGCAATTGTAACTATCTTTGCGGTCTTTTTATATTAACAGATTTAACACGATGTTAACTTGTCCTTCCATTGACCTTAAGCGCCTCTGGTTATCATTTGTGCCGTAGTCAAACAAAATAGGAGAAAAAGAGAAATGTCCAAGATTTTTCGTACGTCTATGTTCCTCTTCGTTGCGTTGAGCGTTGCGCTTGCTGCTTGTGGCGCTCCCGCCACAGAAGCCGCTCCCGCTACCGAAGCGGCACCTGTCACCGAGGCCGCCGCAGAAGCCGCCCCGGAAGACCCGATGGCGATGTATGCCCCGGATGCTGTTGAAGGCGATGTGATCACTGCCGGTTCCTCCACTGTCTTCCCCGTCACCGAACGCATGGCGGAGCTCTTCCAACAGGAAGGTTTTGCTGGTTCCGTAACTGTGGATAGCATCGGCACCGGCGCTGGGTTCGAACGTTTCTGCGTGGCGGGCGAGTCCGATATATCCAATGCCTCCCGCCCCATAAAAGACAGCGAAGTGGAACAGTGCCAGGCCATCGGCCGTGAACCGCTCGAGTTCCGCGTTGCCACCGATGCCCTCGCTGTGGTTGTGAGCGCCGAGAACGATTTCGTCACCAACCTCACCATCGAACAAATCGGTCAGATCTACTCCGGCGAAATCACCACCTGGGATCAGGTTGATCCCTCCTTCCCTGCCGAGACCATCCAGATCTATTCCCCCGGCTCTGACTCCGGCACCTTCGACTACTTCGTCGAAGCGGTCATGGAAGATCATGGCGGCGAAGAAGCCCTGCTCGCCCGTGAAGGCGCGCAGTACTCCGAAGATGACAACGTCCTCGTTCAGGGTGTGGTCGGCAGCCCCTATGCCATCGGTTACTTCGGTTATGCTTACTATGTCGAGAACACCGATACACTCAAGGCTCTCAATGTTGAAGGTGTGGAACCCAATCAGGAAGATGTGGACAACGGCACCTACCCACTCGCCCGCCCGCTCTACATCTACTCCACGGCTGCCATCATGCAGGAAAAACCGCAGGTTGCCGCTTTCATCTACTTCTACCTCACCAACCTTGAAGATAACATCATTGACGTGGGTTACTTCCCCGCTCCCGCCGCTGAATTCGAACAGGCGTTGAAGAACTGGGAACTCGGTGTCGGAAAATAATTTGTAAGTCAGCATAAAAGATGGGCTGGTCTCTACAACTGGGGACCAGCCCGTTTCTCATGTACGGTCGGAGTTTTTTTGGTATTATCCCCCCAGTCCTCATTTGAAAAAACAGCTTATTTTCTGTGCCCGACCCTATAAAATATGAAAAGAGCATTTTCTATGGAAGAAAACATCAAATCACAACCCATGGAGCCGCAGATTTTTCGTCAATTCGATCTGAAAAAGAAGTTCAGGATCGGAGAGTTTCTTATTCAGGGCAGTCTGTTCTTAACCGGCATCCTTTCCATCTTCGTCACGCTCGCCATCGTGTACGAACTTGGCAAGGAAGCCCTGTTATTCTTTGTTGATCCCGATGTCACCCTGGTGAAGTTTTTTACAACAACCCGCTGGCAGCCTGGAATTGGGCAATATGGGATTGTGGCATTGGTCTCCGCCACCCTGACGACCAGTTTCATTGCCATTCTGATCTCGCTTCCACTTGGGCTGGCATCCGCCATCTATTTGAGTGAATACGCCTCCCCGAAAGCACGGGGAATTCTCAAGCCGGTTTTGGAAATTCTGGCGGGTATTCCCACCGTGGTGTATGGTTACTTCGCCCTGCTTTTTGTAACGCCAATTCTCAAATTGTTTTTTAGCGGCAACCAACTTCAAACGTACAACATGCTGTCTGCCGGGTTGGTGATGGGCATTATGATCCTGCCGCTGATTGCATCCATGAGCGAAGACTCGCTCAGCGCCGTGCCGCGCGCCTTACGGGAAGGCGCATACGCCATGGGCGCAACGAAACTAGAAACCAGCACGCAGGTAGTTTTACCTGCCGCTCTCTCAGGCATTGGGGCTGCCGTCATTATTGGAATTTCGCGTGCGGTCGGTGAAACCATGATCGTAGCGGTTGCTGCGGGAGCGGGACCAAATTTCTCATTCAATCCGCTCGATGCCGCCGAAACCATGACCGGGCATATCGCCCGCATCAGCGGCGGCGACCTTTCCTATAACACCATTGACTACACCAGCCTGTTCGCCATTGCGCTGATGTTGTTCCTCGTCACGCTTGTTTTAAACCTTATAAGCCAGTGGGTGGTCAATAAATTCCGGGAGCAATACGAATGAGCCAATATAATGAACATTATGCCCAGGGTGAAGCCTTCTACGCGGCGTTACGAAAACGTTATCTGGTTGGCTCGGTCTGGCAAACGGTATTCCTTTCCGCCTTGCTGATCGCCATGATCAGCTTGGGGGCATTGATCTATGACATTATTAATGGCGGGTTTGGATATGTGGCATTTGAGTATAAAAATCCGCCCTCTGAATTCACTTCCACCCCGGTTTCTCAATTGACCCGGGAAGAACTCCTGGTCGTTTTGCAGGAGAATCTTTCCTCCGGCGCGTATAAAAAACTGGATAACGAGCAAAAAATGGAAACGCGCTCACAGGCAGACCTGTACATCCTGTTCCTTGAAAGGCTCGTTCAGATTGACACGAAAGAAACCTGGAGCCTGACCGACTCGCTTTTGAAAAGTGATGAAATTCGCGCCAGGGTTGCCGAGAAATACCCCGACGCCGAATTGGAATTCCGCTTGTGGCTCACGCCGCAATTTCTCTCCACCCCCATGTCTTCCAAGGCAGAATTTGCAGGCGTACGTACCGCCATCCTGGGATCGCTCTGGCTGGTGGGCATTGCGCTTCTCTTCGCATTACCAATAGGAGTGGGGGCTTCCATTTACTTGCAGGAATATGCCCCGCACAACTGGTTTACCAATATCATTCAGACCAATATAAATAATCTGGCGGGCGTGCCCAGCATCGTGTATGGAATGTTGGGGCTGGCGGTCTTCGTCCGTACCTTTGAAGCGTTGACGAGCGGCGCAGCCTTTGGCATCACAGACTCGAACGGGCGCACCGTGCTTTCTGCCGGGCTGACGATGGGCATCCTCGTCCTGCCGCTCATCATCATCAACGCGCAGGAAGCCATCAAAGCCGTGCCCGACTCGTTACGGCAAGCCGCTTTCGGCGTCGGCGCGACGCGCTGGCAGACGGTCTGGCATCACGTTTTGCCGAACGCCTTGCCCGGTATTCTCACCGGCAGCATCCTTGCCATCTCGCGCGCTTTGGGTGAGACCGCCCCGTTGATCGTCGTGGGCGCTTCCACTTTCATCACCGTGGACCCGGAAGGCGTGTTTTCAAAATTTACCGCCCTGCCTATTCAAATCTACAACTGGACAACCCGCCCACAGACGGAGTTTCACTCGATCGCCGCCTCAGCGATCATCGTCCTGCTCGTCCTGTTGCTATCATTGAACGCTACAGCCATTTTCCTGCGAAACCGTTATCAACGCAGATGGTAAATAATCACTTTTGGAAGTGAATATGGAAAACAATAACTACGCAATCGAAACGAACGACCTCTCCATCCACTACGGGAATTTCACCGCTGTAAAAGGTGTGAACATGAAAGTGGAACGCCAGAAGATCACCGCCATCATCGGACCTTCCGGCTGCGGAAAATCCACGCTGTTACGCGCATTCAACCGCATGAACGACTTCGTGCCGGGCTGCTATGTCACCGGTGAACTGCTCCTGGACAAACAGAACCTCTATGGCAAAACAATCGACCCTGTGGAAGTACGCCGCAAGATCGGCATGGTCTTTCAAAAACCGAACCCATTTCCCAAATCCATTTATGAGAATATCGCCTGGGGAGCGCGCATCAACGGCTTCAAAGGCAAAATGGACGACCTCGTAGAACAATCTTTGCGCGCCGCAGCCCTGTGGGACGAAGTGAAAGACAAACTGCAAGAAAGCGCCTACGCCCTCTCCGGCGGACAACAGCAGCGCTTGTGCATCGCCCGTACCATCGCCATCCAGCCTGAGATCATCTTGATGGACGAACCCGCCTCGGCGCTCGACCCGATCTCCACCCTGCGCATCGAAGAGTTGATGCAGGAGTTGAAGAAGAACTACACCATCATCATCGTCACCCACAACATGCAGCAGGCGGCACGAGCCTCCGACTACACCGCCATGATGATGATCGACGACAAGCGCGCGGGGAGCGTGATCGAGTTCGACGATACCAAGACCATCTTCATGCGTCCGAGCGACAAGCGTACCGAAGATTATGTGACCGGGCGCTTCGGGTAGTGGGCTTCGGAAGTACAATCTAGGCAACAGAGGATTCATGACAAGAAAAGCATTCGATACCGAAATTCAAAAAATCAAGGACGAAGTCATCCTGCTCGGCAGCATGGTGGAACATGCCCTGCTCGGCTCGGTGGAAGCCCTGAAGAAACGCGATATCAAAGCTTCGGAAGCCATCATCGTCGAAGATAAAGCCATCAATAGAAAACGCTTCGACCTTGAAGACCAGCTTGTGACCCTGATCGCCCGCCAGCAACCCATGGCGCAGGACCTGCGCCTGCTCGCCTCCACGCTTGAGATCGTTTCGGAACTCGAGCGCATGGGCGACTACGCCAAGGGCATCGCCAACATCAATGTGCGTATGGGCGACGAAAAATTACTCAAACCGCTCATCGACATCCCGCGCATGGCAAACAAAGGCGTGGACATGCTCCACCGCGCCCTGACCGCCTACGCCAGCAACGACGCCGAAACCGCCGCGGGCATTCCGGTTGAAGACGACGAAGTGGATGCGCTCTACAACCAGATCTACCGCGAGCTGATGGTCTTCATCATCGAAGATCCGAAGAACATCGAACGCGCCAACTGGCTGCTCTGGGTGGCTCACAATCTCGAGCGCTTCGCCGATCGCGTCACCAACATCTGCGAACGGACCATGTACATCGTCCATGGCTCGTTCGAAGAGGTCAAACAAAGCGACGATGAGTTCTGGAAGAGCCGGAAGCCATCCGATAATTAATAAAGACTTCCTGCAATAGTCATAATGAGCCCTGCTCAAAGCGACGTCCGCGCCGCGGAGGACTGCGCGGGAGCACTTATGCAATTGCTTTTGAATGCAAACGAGTGGATGAGGTTATTCTCATCCACTCGCTCATTTGGTCGTTACGTTCAAACTACCAGACCCGTTCCAGGTTTTCGTTCCCACCCACCTTGCGTCCCACCTTTGCCATGTCGATCCACTCGCCGTGGACTTTCACGCGCACCACATCCGCAGTGAAGTCTGTGACCGTCGATCCGTTATTGTTGAAAAGATACGATCCCACCGCGTAAATATCCGCCGGGACGCTCAACTTCTCGAACTTGCGGATCTTATCGGGATTGAACCCCCCAGACACCACGATCTTTACGTTGTGACAGAATCGCCTCGCCGCCTCTATCCAGGACGCGGGCAGGTCCCAGCGTTCCCAGGCTGAATCCAATGCCGAGCGGACGTTGAACACCAGGCGCGGGTTGACGCCCAGATCCAAAGGCGGGTCTCCCAGCGGGGTGACGGATACATCGCGCAAACTCCCGCTCGTATCGAGGCGCACGCCGTACAACTTGTATTTCTCCGCTTCCTCCTTGTTCCCCGCATCGGTCAGCTCGCGGTATTTGGCAAACATCGCATCCAGCACACGCAGGGTATCCTGAATGGAGTCATTGTTGAAATCCACCAGCGCAATGCGTGGAATGCGCGCAGGCAGGATGTGTGAGAACTGCATCATCGCCTCGGCAGTATCGCCCAGGAAGGAGGCGATCGCGGCGTGAGCCACCGTTCCGCCTCCCGCGCCTCCCCACCAGTCGCCCTGCGCATCGGTCGAGACGAATGCGCCCAACTCGCGGGCATGGTCTTTGTTGAACCGCTGCAACGCAATGTTATAA
The DNA here is from genome assembly GCA_015075725.1 of Anaerolineales bacterium. Classification (NCBI taxonomy): domain Bacteria; kingdom Bacillati; phylum Chloroflexota; class Anaerolineae; order Anaerolineales; species Anaerolineales bacterium. Next base: position 599,652 of record JABTTV010000001.1, read on the forward strand.
GCATATCCATCCGCGGCTTGGACTTCATGAACATCAAAGCGCGCCGGGAAGAAAAGAACCGGTTTGCCTTTCGCCGCCACCAGAGTCTCATAAACGTTCGTGGCTACGCGACTTGAGCGTGTCAGAATTCCCAAAGTCGGCGTTTCAAGCAATGCAAAATCACGATAGCGTCCCCGCACTTTGATGACCGGTTGAATCCGGGTCGGATCGTCATCGTACTTCACCGTCGTCCCGTCGTGGACCGCCCAAACTTCGAGCTTGTCCGATGTGTCCACAAATGTTTCGCCGTCGAAATAACCGGTGCAATGACGCAGCATTGCCAGCGATTTATCCACGCCGACCACCGTGGTCTTGCCCATCCGCCGCGTAAACCACTGCATTTCCACTTCGATATCCCCCACCGCGATCTTCTCGGGCGACATGCCTTCCGGCAAATTATGGTGCTCCCCTGAATAGGTATAGTCCTCCTTCGATAAAGCCGTCAACATGCGGTTGATGTTCTCGAAATATTTATCCGAATACCAGCCGCGGCGCATGCGTTCGATATCGAGTTTGAACGTCTCGTTTGTAAGTCGCTTACCGTCAAAAATGGACATAAAGAAACCTTATTAATATAAATGGATTAGAGTGCGTCTGTGGATTTGACGACATGCATCCCCGCTTTTGCAAACCATTCATACGCATCGTTCGCCGCCTCGGTGTGATCCACCACCCCGGGCACCACCACCGCCGATGAACAGTCGTCGAGCAGATAGACCTTTTTGGCGAGTTCAGTGTCCGTTTTCAGGATGTCGTCGAGCAAATCCTGGACGGTCCACGCCACGCAGTGACTTTTCGCCTGTCCCGCAATGTAGAGCTTATCCACCTCTTGAAGATGTTGAATGAATTGCGGATCATGTTCGCCCAATATTTCGCCCATCGGACCCGTCAGCACCTCGGGACCCACCACAGAATAATTTTCGGTAAAGGGCTTATCGCCTTTGACGGCTAAATGCGGCTGGTCGATGCGGGTGTGAGAATGGAAGAAGATGGCTTCCTCCACAGCAGGGACGAGCGCATGGCCGATACCGCCCAGCATGGCATGATAGGGCCAGACCGTCAACGCGTATTTACCCGTCTTTTTGAGCGATTCGGCGTAATGGATCATCATCTGCTGACCGTATTCCGGCGCAATGCCGAACTGCGGAGCGAGCGCAGGGTTGAACTTCCATTTGCCGGACTGCAACTCATCCGAATGAATATCGGTGTAAGGCGCAGGGTTATTCCCATCCGCATCGACAAAGAAGATGGGGTGAAAGATCTGCTGGGATATGTGCGTATCCATCGTGGCGATGATGTGGGTGATATTCCCGATGTTGCGGTAGATGAATTCGCACAAGCGGACGTTATCCTCCACCGCGCCGTTTCCGCTGCGCCCGCCCACGAACAACTCAAAGCCGGGGATACAGAAGGTGTTCTGCACGTCGATCAGCAAAAGGGAGATGCGCTCCGTCGAAGCAGAAGCAGGCTTGAGATTGTGTCGAGCCGCGAATCGGCGGGCATCTTCTGCCCGGGCGGCGTAATCCACTTTCCAAACTTCACCCACGTGGTTTGGGTCGAAAAATTCGGGGACGGGAAGTCCGTTCATACATCAAGTATACCCTTGCGCGCAAGTTGTATCGAAAACATAATTAACCCAGGATTTAGTTTGGGACGCGGACGAGCACAGATAAACACGGATAAGGATAAAAAAATCCGCGTTTTCAGCTGTCATCCTCGTTCCATTTGCACTTAACAACGAACTCACCCACGAAACCTTAATTTCCGGGTGAGTCATGTTGTTAAGATTTCAATTACTTCTTTTTCTGAGCCTTGCTGCCTTTTACGTTCCTTCGATACGGCGGCATGTTGATCGCCACGACGCGGCATTTTTCCGGATCAAGCAGTTTGTTCCACAAGTTCGGGTAACTGAGTGCAAAGGATTCCGGCCGCAACGTGGACGTGATGACCGTCGGCAGGTGCGCGTTGTAGCGATAGTTCAACACGCTGTAAAGCTTATCCTCCGCCCAGGCGGAACCAGCGCCGCTTTCCTTTAGATCATCGAGGATCAACAACGGCGTCGTGCGGATTTCGTGAAAACGCCGGTCGAAAGAAACATCCGAACTGGGGCGAAAGGTCTGGCGGAGGTAATCGAGCAGGGAGGTCACTTCGACGAGCAGAGCCTGCCCGCCCAAGCCGATGCGGTAATTGCCGATCGCAGCGGCGAGATGGGTTTTTCCACTGAAGGAACCTCCGAGCAAAACCAGCCAACTTTCAGGCTTCTCTGCAAACTCGACCGCCGCATTATGCGCGTCGTGCAACGTCTTCACATCGTCTTTCGATATTTTGATGCGCGTGATCTCTTTATCCTTGACCTTGTTTCCGAATTTATCGGTCTTTTCCGTGGTGGTGGTGGTCACAGCTTCCGTCCCCACTTCATCATCGCGCGGCTGGAATGTCTTGAAGGTCATCGCCTTCATCTCGGGCAAAGCCAGCATCGAGATTCCCGGGTTGCTCGTCTCCTCGGGGCGGCGGTAATCGGGCGCGAGGATTTTGAGATATTTGACAAAGCCTTCATCCTGCAAACGCGAACGGATCCGTCCTTCGATCTCATCCAGCATCAAATTCGTCGTAATGACCGAAGGCAGTTTGTTGATGTAACGATAATTGATGATCTGGAATAATTTTTCCTGCGCCCAGGGGGTGGCGTTCTGTGTGCCGAAATCGTCGAGGATCAATAAACCCGCATTGCGAATTTCTTCGAAACGCGCTTCGAACGTCGTTTCAGGGTCGTCATAGGCAAAGCGCAACGAGTCGAGCAAATCGGGCACGGTAATAAATAATGTGGGTGTTCCCTGATTGACTGCAAAGTTCGCAATCGCCGCCGCAAGATGCGTCTTGCCGCAGCCATATCCGCCTTCGATCAAAAGCCATCCCTTCGGGGCGCGGGCAAATTCCTCACTGGCGTCGAATGCGGCGCGTAAATTTTCCCGCTCCTGCGCGGACATGAATTTGGCTTTATCGTTCCCCATTGGGCTGAAGTTTCCGAAGGTTAAATGACTCAGCCGGTTCAAATTGCTCAACGTAAATAAACGCGCGCGCGCCGCCTCCGCCACATCCCTGGCGCGGCAGATGCAGGTCTCCAGCCTTCCAAACTTTTCGTGACCCACCGGCACGTCGTAACGCACATAGCCCGCGCCGCCGCAATGCGGACAGTTCGGGTCGCCGAGCGGCTTGGTCACGTTAATCGCGTTTGAAGAATTCGGAGAACTCGCCTTCGGTGTATCGTTTGGCATCCGTGACAGAGTCTTTTGAATCTCTTCTTTCATCTTTTCCGTTTTCCTTCCAGCGCCGCAAAATCGCCTCGATATATTTCCAATTCCGCACGTTACGGCTCACGGCGATCTCGAACGCCTCCTCGAACCATGACGCCGGGTAAACCTTCTCCGCTTCCTTCAACATGTCCGACAGCAAAGGCGTCAGCGGACCGATGTTCTCTTCATACAACCTGAACAGGTTCGACTTATTCGGCACATACGAAGCGGACGGTTTAACTTGTCCTTTCGCAAGCGCTTCAGCGGATAATCGTCCGCGCGGGGAGTTGAGGAAATAAAAAACTTGCGCCTCTTTCTCCGCTCGAAGCAGGGTTCCCCTCTCGACGGCTTTCCCCAGCCCGAGCTGAATCTCCATTATTCCCAAGCCCAAAGCCCCTTCCTCGAAATCACCCTCGTCCATCGCGCGAAAATTCCCCTCCATGTGCTCGATGCGCCAAATGGCATACAACGTCACTTTCAACTCGGCAATGTCGTCGATCCCGTTCATCATTTGCAGGAATGAATCGGGGATCTGCGTGAACGTTTCGGAGGAGGTGAAGCCGGGAAAGGAGTTCATATCATTTCCGTAGGGGCTAGGTAATCCCGCCCCTACATGGTCATTCATTCGGTTTGAACACCTTCGTCGCCGCATTCTCGAACTTCGCCAGCGCGCCGCGGAAGATCAACTCGATGTCTCCAACAGGACCGTTGCGATGCTTCGCTACAATGATCTGCGCAATGTTCTGCTTGTCGGTGTCCTTTTCATACTGGTCGGGGCGGTAGATGAACATGACGATATCCGAATCTTGTTCGAGACTCCCCGATTCCCGCAGGTCCGAAAGGACGGGACGTTTATCGGTGCGCTGCTCGACGGCGCGGCTCAACTGCGCAGCGGCAAGGACAGGGACGTTCAATTCGCGCGCAAGCACTTTGAGGTTGCGCGAGATCTGCGAGACTTCCTGCACGCGGTTATCGTTGCGCGTATCGCCGCTCATTAACTGGAGGTAATCCACGATGACCAGATCGAGTCCGTACTCCATATGCAGGCGGCGGCATTTCGTCCGCAATTGCAAGGGGGTGATGGCGGGCGTGTCGTCGAGAAAGATGTGCGTGTCTGAAAAGACTTCGATGGCGTGGGTAAAAAGGGGCCATTCGTTTTCGAGCAGTTTGCCCGTGCGCAGGCGCTGTGAGTCAATTCCTGTCTCTTGCGCGATCAGGCGTTGAACCACCTGTTCGTTCGACATTTCCAGAGAGAAGATGGCGACATGCTTCTTGTGGGTCAGCCCGGCGTTCTTGGCAACCGAAAGCAGGAAGCCTGTCTTGCCCTGCCCCGGTCTGCCCGCGATGATGAGCAAATCGGAAGGCTGCAACCCGTTGAGCAGTTTATCGAGGTCGTAAAAACCGGTCGGAACCCCGTGAAAATCTTCGGGGCGTTTCGAGAGGTCGTCGATGCGGTCGTAATAAGTGGATAGGACCGCGCGAATCGGCAGGAGGTCGTGCTTGTTGCGCCGTTCGCTGACCCCAAAGACTGCTTTCTCCGCCTCGCCCATTACATTGTCGATCGCATCGCCCTTATACGCCAATGACGCAATTTGATTTGCGGCTTGTATCATTCTGCGTCGCAGCGAGTTCTCTTCGACGATGCGACCATAAGATTCGGCGTTGAGAGAGGTCGGGACCTGGTTAATGAGCGAGGTCAGGTAGGCTGAGCCGCCGATCTCGTTCAATTGACCGGTTCGCTCCAAATCTTCGGAGAGGGTTAATAGGTCAATGGGCGTGCGGGCTTCATGCAAACGGATGAAGGCTTCCCAGATCCAGCGGTTGCGATGGATGTAGAAATCGTCCGGCGAGAGGAATTGGGCGATGTCGTAATAGACTTCGGGGTTAATCAACACCGCCCCTACTACTGCTTCTTCGGCTTCCCGGCTGTGCGGTATACCTGGGCTTGAGGGGACGGTGGATTCTTCGGGGTAGGTTTCTGTCATTTGGGCAGATTCAGGTTTTGGCGGGTGGCGAGTCGGGGTTATCCTTATTGGGGTCGTCGATATCCAGTTTCTCGATGAAATCCTTGAAGACGGAGAGCCGATCGCTCGCTTCTTCACTTAAAGGAGGCGGGGCGGTTCTTTGGGCGGGGGCGCTGCTCTCCGGCATATCCTGATCCGGCTCGACCGCCGCCGTTTCCATCACGCTGGGATGAACGAGGATCGGGACGTGCGCGCGCGCGGCAATGGCGATGGCGTCGGAGGATCGCGAGTCGATGTGGATCTCGCGCCCGTCGGCCTCGGCGACGATGTTACCGTAGTAGATGTCGTCCTGCAGTTTGACGATCTCGACGCGGATGATGCGCGCATTGAACGCCTTGAAGACGTTTTTGAGCAGGTCATGGGTCAACGGGCGGACCATTTCGACTTCCTGCAATGCGACCGTGATCGCTTCCGCTTCGTACGGTCCGACCCAGATGGTGAGATACCGTTCGGCATCGACCTGCTTCAACACCACCACGCGCTGGGGTGCCATTAAATGCACGCGAATGCTGTCGATCATGACCTCTATCATTCCAGACATAGGGGGAACTCCGATGCGCTTATTGTAGCATAAAGGATGTGGGCTGCGCCGAAGATTAAGATAAGAGGAAGATATATATTGTGTCTGACCGTGGACCATTGACGATAGACGATGGAAACATTCACAATCTACGGTCCATCGTCCATCGTCTGAGACTTAGATTCCATTTGCGTTAATGGGGAATCGAGACTATAATCCGCGTCGCTCAATCGGGGCGTGGCGCAGCCCGGCTAGCGCACTTGCATGGGGTGCAAGGGGTCGGAGGTTCAAATCCTCTCGCCCCGACAGATTGACGGAGTGGGAAGATTTGTGGTCGGACGTTCCCCATCGAGGGACTGGCGCAAATCCTCTCGCCCCGACAGATTGTGAAAGAAACCGTCCTGCCGGGGACGGTTTTGTTTTTAAACCACAGGCAAACAAAGTATCCTCGCACTTATTACTTTCTTATCGCAAGGACGCCAAGTCGCAAAGATCGTAAATTATTATTCCTGCGGCCTTGCGTCTTTGCGTTAAACTCTGACCCATTTACACAAGACTGCAACTCGCATCACTCGTCCGTATGCATCTGTAATTAATTAGACTTCTTGCAAAAGTTACAATCTTATCTTGCTCAAGGTGGCAGTCCCCGCCGCCGGGGACTGCTTATGCAAGAGGTCTAATAAGATTATTATTCCCTACGAGAAATCTCATGGAATCGAACGAACCGATCTACAGTTCTCCAAAAACGAATTCACACTCCATTGTCAGTCTCATCCTTGGAATTCTCACACTGCTGGCTTTATGCGGCGGGATGGTCCCGGTCCCGTTAACCGGCTTCGTTTGTTTTCCGATCAGCTTCCTTCTCGGACTACTCGCCTTGATCTACGGCGCAATCTCGTTGAAGACAATTCGCAGGAATAATGAAGGCGGGAAAACAATGGCATGGACGGGGATCCTGACAGGCGGGTTTGTTTTCCTTTGCATGGTGCTCATGCTGGCCGCAATCGTCTCTTTATTCTTCTTCGCGCCCGATACCATCCCGTCGATATTACCGGGTCGGCAAATATAGATCCAATCCAATTCTTTACCCTCCATTAAATTTTCTGTCACGATTCTTTTTTGTACCGGGCCAATCAAGATTTCTTAACGCAAAGCCGCCAGGACGCCGGGATTTTTCTTTGCGACTCTGCGACTTTGCGTTAAATATTATTACAGCCTCCTTGTAAGACTGCAATCCGTTTAATTTAGCCCCTCTTAACCTCAAACTTGCAAAACCCATCCCTCTCGGTTATGCTTGCCAATGGGAGTGGTTAGGTCCCGGTGGGCTTCCTGGTCTTCAAAACCTGTGGCGGGTCGCGTTGCGGGTCGCGGTGGGTTCGACTCCCATCCACTCCCGCCTATGATACATTCGGGCGACCCTTCCTTTGCGCAATAAGGTTTTGTCGGGCGTGGATGGACGGGTCGCCCATCGTACTTGAAATATGGAGTAAAGCATGTCCTTTCCCGAACCTGAAGTTTTGAATCAACTTGTCGCGCGTGTCTTCCGCATCGAAGACGTGACCAGCCTGGGTACGCAAGAGGGAGGTCAGCCCGGATTTTTGATGCGCTATCGCGGTCGATTATTGAATGAGGATTCCGCCTCCGCCTACGACCGGTTAGCTGATTCGCTCGCCCCGCACGGACTCTCCCCTCATTTCCGCCACGAAGACGGCAGGCATGTCATCTACCTTGCCCCCAGGCAGCCCGAACCCGCGCGGGAAAAGGTCTCCACCAACATCATCCTTTTTATTTTAACCATCTTCAGTGTGATGATGGCTGGAGTGCAGATCGAAGGACCCGTTCCGGAGGATTTTTTGGGTCAGATCCTTTTGATCGTCAAGAACATCTTTACCGGCTGGCCCTTCGCGCTCAGCCTGCTCGGGATTTTGCTGGCGCATGAACTCGGTCATTATTTCATGAGCCGTTATCACAAGACTCCCGCCACCCTGCCTTATTTCATTCCGTTACCGTTCAGTCCGCTTGGAACGATGGGCGCGGCGATCCTGATGCGCGGCATACCGAAGAATAAACGGATTCTCTTCGATATCGGCGTGGCGGGACCGATCGCCGGATTGGTGATCGCAATCCCCGTTTTGCTGTATGGATTATCGCTTTCCTCGCTCGGTCCCATCGAACCGAACCCGAATGGGTTTTTGGAGGGCAACTCGATCCTTTATTTCCTTGCGAAGTTCATCGTCTTTGGGCAGTTGCTCCCCGCTCCCGCCGCGCCGCAGGGACTCATTTACTGGCTTCAATATTTCTTTACGGGCCGTCCCGTTCCCTTTGGCGGACTCGACGTCTTCATTCACCCGGTTGCATTTGCAGGCTGGGCGGGGATCCTCGTCACCGCCCTCAACCTTATCCCCGCCGGGACGCTCGACGGCGGACACATCATCTATTCGCTGTTCGGCGAGAAGGCAAAGAAAGCCTTTCCTTTTATTGTCGGATTGCTCATCGTCCTTGGCGTCTTTTGGAGCGGATGGTGGTTGTGGGCGGCTCTGCTCTTCTGGCTCGGCCGCGTCAATGCCCAGCCGATGGACCAGATCACCGAACTCGATCCGAAGCGCAAAGCAGTCGCTTATGCCATGATCGCAGTGTTTATCCTGGTATTCACCCCCGTGCCGTTCATGCTGCTGGCTGCCTAGATCAATGCAGAAAATATTTTCCTTCCTTCTTACCGTATCCATCTTTTTATCGGCTTGCGGCGCGGGGACAATCCCCTCCGTTGTGGAAGAAACCGAAACGCCCGAGGCGGCACCGGCGACCGGGTCCGCTCAAAGCGAGGACTCAACTCCCAAACCCGCGACCCGGCTCGAGGTCGATGCGGAGGCGCTGAACGGGTTGGAGATTCAAGTCTGGACGCCGTGGTACGGCCTGGAGCAAAGTCTGTTCGAGTCGTTCGTCAAGGAATTCAATGAAAGCAACGAGTGGGGCATCAAGGTTGCAGCGGAAAGCCACATCAATTTCACGAATTTATACGAAGAGACGACGGCGTCCCTGCCGACAGAGAACAAACCGGACCTTGTGATCGTCCTGCCCGAACATGCGCAGGAATGGTTTATAGAAGGCGTGACAAGCGATCTGACGGAATATGCGGAAGACCCATTGTATGGAATTACCGCGGACGACATCCCTTATGCGTTCTGGACTCAGGACCTGGCGGGAAATGCGCGAGTTGCAATTCCTGCACAGCGAACGGCGCAGGTGATGTTGTGGAACCAGACCTGGGCGGAGGAATTGAATTTCGCTGCGGAACCCGAATCTGTCGAAGGATTTCGAGAGCAAGCCTGCCGCGCGCACGACTCGATGAAGAAGGATGACTTCGCGGAAAATGATCTGATGGGCGGCTGGATCGTGGACACCGAACCGATGACGGTTTATTCGTGGATGCTCGCATTCGAGGGCGGCGTGTTGGAGGAGGGCAATTATCGTTTTCTCGCTCCCGAAAATATCAATGCATTCAAATTCTTGCGCGAACTCGCAGAAGCAAATTGTTCGTGGCAAAGCAATGCCGATCCGATACTATCGTTTGCAAAACGCGAGGCGTTGTTCATCACAGTGAGTTTAAGCGACCTGCCCGCTGTGGCGCGCGCCTTCGTCGGCGAGAACAACCGCGACGAGTGGTCTGTGCTTCCGTTCCCGAATGAGAACGGCGGGATCATCGCGGCCTATGGCTCGTCGTATGCAATTCTGAGATCGACGGAAGAGGAGCAGCTTGCAGCGTGGCTATTCGCGCGCTGGCTTTTGGAAAACGAACAGGATGCCCGCTGGGTGGAGGCGACTCATAACTTCCCGCTTCGCGACTCGACCGTGAGCCTGCTCGGCGACTACGAGTTGACCCATCCCCATTGGCGGCAGGCTGTGGGTTTGATCCCGCGCGGCGAATTGCAACCTCAACTCGATTCGTGGCGTACAGTTAAAATAATGCTCGGCGATGGGTTCGAACACATGTACCGCGTGAACGTTTCGAGCGGGCAGGTGGCGGCGATCCTCGCGCAGATGGAATCGACAGCGAAGGATTTGAGTAAATAATTGACCCCACCCCCAACCCCTTCCCAACTGGGGAGGGGGAGTTTCTCCTCTCTTTGCGGGAGAGGGGCATGGGGTGAAGGACTTGAGCAAGGAGAGAGAATGGCAACATCCGATTACAAGGCAAGACAGGTGCGCGATAAAACGCACGAAGTTTATGAATATGATCATGACGATTCCCAGCCGGGAAAACCCTTGCATATCCTCATTCCCGGCGGGCTGATCGCACTGGCAACCCTGGCGTTGATCGTCTTCATCGCCTACCTGACCTGGTTCGAGGGCAGTCTCTCAGAATCAACAGGCACGTTCTTATGTCTGATCCTTGCGCCATTTTACGTGGGCGGGGTTTTCCTTTTCAGTTACGGGTATGAACTCTTCAACATTCCGCGCGCGATCCGCCTGACTGCGATCATTGTCTTCGTCACACTGGCGGCGGTCGTCATCGTGGCTGTGCTGTTCTTCGTGCTGGGAAATATGAAAGGCGGCGGATCGAGGTCTTCCGGCAAATCTTCTTCACGGGCAAGATCGAGTTCATCGAAAAGCAATTCGTCTGCCGAGGGACTTTTCGGCGGTGCGCTTGCGGGTGGCATGTCGAAGAAATCATCCGGTCCATCAGGAGGTTCATCGTCATCGGGCGGAACGTACCACCATACCAGCGATCCCGTCATTATCGGGGGCGGTCGGACGCGCGTGGAGACTCGCGAAGTAACGAAAGAGGTCATCAAGGAAGTGCCGAAGGAGCCGTTGCCGGTCACTTGTCCCTTCTGTTCGCGATCCTACGTCCCTGTCGAACATAAATTTGTCTGTCCCAGCTGCGGCGCAGCGACGCCGAAGGATTTGATCGAGGAGTCGCAACTGCCGAAAGATTAAGTAGTCATTGTGAGCAGAGCCCGTAGCAATCACAGAGGAGATTATCATGCGCCCAATGTACATCAACGGCAAGTTTACGAACGGAAACTCGAAGGAAGCCATCGAAGTACAGAATCCCGCCACTGAAGAAATTCTGGACAGCGTCCCGCGCGGGACGCCGGAAGATATCGAAGCGGCGGTGGGGGCGGCGAAATCCGCGTTTGATGCGTGGCGAAAGTTGGGAGCAAATGAAAGGGCGAATCTCCTGCATGAAGTCGCGGAGAAAGTCCATGCGCATCGCGGGGAAATTGCCCGCTTGTTGACTTTGGAAGAGGGTAAGCCGATTTCCGAAAACGAAGAGGAAGTGGATTGGGTGCTGAACACTTTCCGTTATTATGCCGAGTTGGGGCGCCATCATCGCGGGAGTGTCTTGGCGGCAGGCTCATCCTCGCAGTTCAATTTCATCGTCAAGGAACCATACGGCGTGGTGGGATGCATCGTGCCGTGGAATTATCCGTTGTTGCTGATGGCGTGGAAGGTCGCGCCTGCGCTTGCGGCGGGAAATACGGTCGTTATCAAACCTTCGGAGATGACTCCGCTCACGGCGCTATATCTTGCCGAGCATTGTTTCGACCATCTACCCGCAGGTGTGGTCAATGTAGTGACCGGTTATGGATCGGAAACCGGCGAGCCGCTGGTCAAACATCCCGATGTGCCGGTCATTGCGTTTACAGGCAGTCTCGCGACCGGACAAAAGATCGCCTCCATCGCCGCGCCGATGATGAAGAAACTTCATTTGGAATTGGGCGGCAAGGATGCGACTGTCATCGCCGAGGATGCTGATCCGGAGATTGCCGCCAAAGCCGTTGCCTATGCGGCTCTGATCAACGCCGGGCAGGTTTGCACATCGACGGAACGGGTCTACATCCCGAGGCGGGGTGCGGCGAAATTCACCGAAGCCATCGTGGAGCATGTCAGGTCCTTACGCCTGGGTTCCGGTTTGGAATCCGCAACCGATATGGGACCGATGATCGGTAAAACCTACCGAGCCAAATTCGAGAGTCAAATTGCTGATGCAAAATCTCACGGCGCAAAAATACTTGCTGGCGGCGGACGACCAAAGAATTTGACCAAGGGCTTCTTCCACGAACCGACCGTGCTCTCCGGCGTGGATCATTCCATGGTCATCATGCGCGATGAGACCTTCGGTCCCGCCGTGCCATTGATGGAATATACGACCTTCGATGAAGCCATCAAGCTAACCAATGATTGCCAATATGGATTGGGCGCCGTGCTCATCTCGAACGATGCGAAGAAGATCAAGCAGTTCTTCGACGACGTCAAAGCCGGGACGATCTGGATCAACGACCCGCTCACCGATCATTACGCCGGTCCCTTTGGCGGGATGAAATACTCCGGCGGCGCGCGCGAACTCGGCGAGGAGGGGCTCGACGAATTCCGCGAAACCAAGCACGTCCATTGGGATTTCAATATGGAGGATAAGGAGTATTGGTATCCGTATGGGAGATAGTTTCGTAGGTCACGCTTGCAGCGTGACGTTCGTGTTCATTCGGTACATGTCACGCTAAAAGCGTGACCTACAAAATCATTCTCCCCAATCTACATCTATTGGTTCATCCCACTCGAATGCAGGCGGATACAATCCACGTTTTTTCCACTCGATATAGCTGCTATATTTCCATGCGCGCGGATCGGTAACATATCCATGTTTGACCGGGTTGAAGTGGATGCAATGCAGATGGTTTTCGAAATCACGGTCATCGCGGATGACATGATCCCAAAAGCGTTTTTGCCAGAATTTCATTGAATCTTCAGAAGACAATCCAAGTTTCCGCTTATATACTTTCGTAAAATTAGGTTTCAAGGAATGCATTATCTCGCTGAAGTTCCCGCCAGCCACCAGTATAAAAATATGAAAATGATCGGGTGGAAATACATATCCCAGCATGGTGAATGGATGGAATTGCTTTACATTGCGTAACGTTTCAAGAAGCAATTCGATCAAAGCTTCATTTCCAAAAACCGGCTCACGTCCTTCAACGACTTGTGTCAGAAATACAGCTGACCCGGGAATGTAATACCGCCTGAAGTTCATAGTGAAATTATAATGTCTCGCAAGTCATGCTAAAGCGTGACCTGCAATTGCAGCCTTCACTTGTCCGGCTGAAAGCCGGACCTACATGATATATAATCTTCGCCATGAAAAAATCTTCATGGCTCTTTCCTTTTCTTTTGCTCATTGGTGTCACAACTTACACATTATTTGCCCGAGTCCAACTCCCCGGTGACGGATTTGCCACCTTCGGCGCGGATACCGTCCGCGCGGAGGTGACGCAGATCATCGAAGAAGGCGAAGTGGACTTGGGCGGCTTTACGCAAAAATATCAGGTGGCGCGCATCACCATTTTGGAAGGCACGTACGAAGACATTCCAATGGAGATCGACTACGGCAGGCGCCAGGTGCGGTCGGATGATTATTTGCTCAAACCCGGCGATAGAATCATCGTCACGATTTCGAAAACGCCGGATAACGTGGTCAATGCCTACTTTGTGGATTACGTCCGCACCACGCCGATCCTCTGGTTGACTCTCATCTTTGCCATTGCCATTGTTCTCATCAGTCAATGGAAGGGCGTTCGCGCGATGCTCAGCATGGCGTTCAGTTTGTATATCATCATCGGCTACATCATTCCGCATATTCTTGCTGGCGATGATCCGCTCACCGTCAGCATCATCGGTTCGATCATTTTACTGGGCGTCAGCTTGTATCTCACTTATGGCTGGACTCTCAAAACGCACGCGGCGGTCATCAGCATGGTTTTGGTTCTGCTAATTACCGGCGCGCTGGCGGGCCTTTTTGTGGTCTTCGCCAAACTCAACGGCTCAGGCGACGAGAATGTGATGTTCCTGATGCAGTTAAGTGAAACGCCCATCAGCCTGCGCGGGCTTTTCCTCGGCGGGTTGATCATCGGCGCGCTCGGTGTATTGGATGATCTGGTGACGACTCAAGCCTCGGCCGTTTTTGAACTTCACCACGCGAATCCCAGCCTCGGGTTTCGCGGACTGTACTCCTCCGCCATGCGCATCGGTCAGGACCATGTGGCTGCCACCGTGAACACATTGGTCTTAGCCTACGCTGGAGCCTCGCTCCCCATGCTGTTGATGTTCTCTCTTGGGCGCGGAGATTATGGCTATATCGTCAATTTTTCCTTCATTGCCGAAGAAATCGTGCGGACGCTGGTCGGCTCGCTGGGATTGATCGCGGCGGTGCCGATCACCACGACAATTGCCATTTTCTTCTCTCAGAGGGTGGATTCGCTCGGGAAGTGGGAACGGGTTCTCGGTCCAGAGGGAAGCGGGCACAGCCATGGTCACTAAGAAGGGGTGAAACCGGTCATCAAGCCAGTATGAAACACCGTCAGTTTGGAGTATTCTAGGTGTGTCCAAGAGTTGGTGTCAGCATTCCGCACTGAAATTGTTTAGTCAAATTTGCGAAACTTTTCCTCCAGTGAATGCGTAAGAGAAGGTGGAAAGCCTTCCCGAGGAGAAACGTGAACGAAGAACAGACCTGGGTAGCCCAGGCGCAGCAAGGTGATGACGAGTCCTTCACCCGATTGGTCGAAACCTACCAGACCCCCGTTTTTAACCTGTGTTATCGCATGTTGGGCGAACCCGAACTCGCGGAAGACGCCGCGCAGGAGACGTTTTTACGCGCCTACCAGCACCTGCACCGGTATGACCGTAAACGCCCCTTTGCGACGTGGCTTTTGTCGATCGCGGCACACTACTGCATCGACCGCCTTCGCCGCCGCAAGTTCTCGATGTTTTCGATGGATGCAGAGGACGAAGAGGGGAACTCATTCGAGCTCCCCGACATGGACGCGCCCAACCCGGAACATGAAGCCATCACCGGGCAGACGAATGAACGCGTCCACGCGATGCTGCAGGAGCTGGATACGACCGACCGCGCGGCGATCATCATGCGCTATTGGTATGATTATTCAGAAAAGGAAATTGCTGAATCATTGAATTTGACGGTGAGCGCGGTGAAAAGTCGCCTGCACCGCGCACGCAAGGAATTGGCAGGCGTATGGGTCGAACAGGAAGACGACCTGCTTGCCGAAATGGAAAGGAGACATAATGAATCACCAGCCTTTTGAAGCCTGGCTTTTGGAAGATAAAGTCCTCAACTCTGCGGAAAAACGCGATCTCAACGCGCACCTGAGAGAATGCAAATCCTGCGCGGCTCTTGCCGAAACGGGTCTGGCATTGCGCTCTGCGCGCGTGGTTTCGCCCGCGCCAGGGTTTGCCATGCGCTTCCAGAACAGGCTCGCCGCGCAAAAGGTGACCGAACGGCGCCGCAGGCTTTGGGGATTGCTCGCCCTCCTCTTCAGCGGCGCGGGATTGTTCGCCTGGTCCATCGCGCCGTATGCCCTTACCTTCGCCTCCAACCCCATCGAATGGTTGATCACAGCCGCAAGTTATTTTCTATTTCTTTTCTCGTCCCTGCAAGCTTTTGGCGAGTTCCTGAGCGTCCTCGCACGGATGCTTCCCGCGTTCCTACCGCCCTACGCCTGGATGGTGGTCCTCTCGGCATTATTGGGCATGGGCTTGCTCTGGGTCGTATCCATTTGGCGCTTTGCGCGCAACCCTCAAGGAGTTACTGCATGAAATTAAAACCCACAATCAGCCTGCTCCTGCTGGCATTGCTGATCCTACCCGCAAGTTCGGTGCTGGCGCAGGACCCCGTCCATAACGGAGATGTCGTCCGTTTCGGTCAGAACTACACCCTTGGTGAAGGCGAAACCCTCAACGGCAGCATTGCCGTTTTCGGAGGCAATATCAGTATCGAAAAGGATGCCGAGGTGAACGGTTCCGCCGCGATCTTCGGCGGAAACTTCGAAATCGCCGAAGGTGTCGTCATCGACGGCGATCTGGCCGTCTTCGGCGGAAACTTGATCGTCTCCGGCGAAGTTAAAGGAGATATCGTCATCTTCGGCGGGCAGGCGTTGTTGGAATCCGATTCGATCGTCACCGGAGATATTGCGACGTTCGGCGGGCAGGTCACTCAAGAACCGGGCGCGGAAGTCGGAGGAGATATTGTACATAACGCGCCTCCCAGCATCGATGTGCCTGAAGTCCCCGATGTCCCGAATCCGCCCGAGGTGCCCGGCATTCCGAACCCGCCGGATGTACGTGTAAACGTCAACCCGTTCTGGAATATCTTCAGCAAACTTGCCCAGGCTGTTGTCGTTGCGGCGGTTGGCATGCTGCTTTCCCTCTTCCTGCAACCGCAGTTGGACCGCACAGCCAATACGATCGTCCGTCAGCCGTTGATATCCGGCGGATATGGCTTGATCATCTTTGTCGTCCTGCCGATTATTCTGATCGTTATGGCTTTGACGATCATCCTGATTCCCGTGGCGGCGGTCGTGGTCGTCCTCGTCCCGCTGGCATGGTTATTCGGCGTAATCGCCATCGGCCAGGAGGTGGGTGAACGTTTTGCAAAAGCCGTCAATCAGGTTTGGGCGCCTGTTCTTTCCACAGGCTTCGGCGTCTTCCTGCTCATGCTCGTGATCGGATTCATCGAACTCATCCCCTGCATCGGTTGGATTCCCTCCACGCTGGTTGCTTTGATGGGCATCGGCGCCACAGCCATGACCTGGTTCGGGACTCGTAATCCGCCCGGATACATCCCGCCCGTCGTCCCGGATGAAATTCCCCCCGCTTCATAATTTGACTTGTGCTTGATCCCAACCATCCGCCTCGGTCCACACCGGGGCGGATTTTTCATCCCGCCCACTTGGCGCTCTCTTGCGCCAACAGCGCGCGTAAATCACTCCTTCAAGAACAACGCCAGCGGTGAAGCGACAAGCACCATCCACGTGGTCAACGTCAACACATAAGGGAAGCCATGTAACTCGGCAAGATGACCCGTGTATAACAATCCCAATGCGCCGGATGAAAAGATAAAGCCGAGAATCAAACCTGAAGCCAGAGCCATCCCGCCGGGGATGATGCGCTGGGCAAGCACCACCAAAATGCTCAACACCGCTCCCGTAAATGCGCCTGCCAGAGGGATGAGCGCATACAACCAGAGCGACCAACCGATCCGGCTGGTGATGAAAATGGGAACCGCCGCAAGGAGAAAAACAATCGAAGTCACAATGCGCTTGGGGTAACGGTCTGCAAAGTGACCACCCACCACATTTCCCAGCGCAGAGCCGCCCATGAACAATCCGGCCATGCTCCCGTACACAGTGGCTCCCTGCCCCAGGTCTTTGATGTACTTGGGAAGCAGATTCACCATGTTTGCCTGCGCCCACGATTGCAGGGCGGCAACCGTCGCCAAAACAAGGATAAAGGCAAGCCCCGCCCTGGCGCGATTCGCCGACTCCGCCTTCGCCGTTTGCGGGTGCGGGTGATTATGCTTTAGCTGGCTCATCAATGCCAACCCGATGGGAATGGAGACCAGCGGCAGGATGTACATGCCGGGAATCTTCAAATACGCGAGAATCAAGCCCGCCAAGATGGGACCGATAAAATGACCCATCTGCCCGGCAGTGAAGAAAAGCGATGTGGAAGTGGTCTCGCGCCCTTTCATGAGCTCGCGTCCGCGCAGGGCGGCTTGGACGGCCCCAACCGGATGGAATGCCGACGAACCAAATGCAGCGATGATGAGACAACCGAGCCCGAGATCGCCGGGTAATGCCAACGTCAGCGAAAAGAAGACCGTCATCCACAGCACGCCGCCCGCCGCCAGCCAGCGCGGACCGATACGGTCTGAAGCCCAACCGAAAAGGGGCTGGGTCAATGCCGACGCCCAAATGTAGATCGTGGAGAACAGGGCAATCCGCGATTCGCTCAGACCGAGATAGGTAAGCAGCACGGGGCGGCTCGCGTTGAAGACATCCACCATGAAGTGGGAGAGGGCGACGTAGGAGAAAATGGAATCAAAGAAGAGGGACATTCGATTTACGATATACCGTTCTCGATTTTAGATTTTGAATTATCGATATAACCCATTCGCTTCGATGTAGTCGTACACATCGGGAGTGACGTAATAGCGGTACATCTCTCCGACTGAAACCCGCCTGCGAAGTTCTCTGGATGAAACAGGTTGGAGCAGCGCATCGATAAAATAAAGTTTATCGGTGATGCCGGGAAGTTTCGCTTCGAGCACAGCGGGGTCGATGGAACCGCCCGGGCGGCGCATCACGCCGAGTTTGGAAACCGCAGACACGAGGTCCGCGGCGAAGCGCCAGGTTGGAAGGTCCGCAAGCGAATCGCCGCCGATCAACAGAACGATCTCCGCATCCGGCGCCTGACCCGCAAGCAGGCGGATCGTATCCACGGTGTAGTGAGGTCCGGGACGGTCGATCTCGAGGGTGGAAAGTTCGAAGATGGGATTATGCGCGATCATCTCGCGAAGCATGGACAGGCGATGATCCAAAGGCGTGATGGGAGCGTCCAGCTTATGCGGAGGTTCGGGGGTGAGCACCCAAAGCAGGCGGTCGAGCTTGAATTGATGGACGGCCTCCCCTGCGAGGATGAGGTGGCCGATGTGCGGCGGGTCGAAAGTTCCGCCGAAGACTCCGATTCGTTGCAGCATGCAAGGTAGTATATCCCAATCCGACCGCCGGGATTCTTGCGGTATACTGACCGGATATGTCTCAATCCCAGGCAACGATCATCAGCTCTTCCTCGCCGTTAAAGCGCATCATGCATGCGGTGCGCGCCATCGAACGCGGAGACTACGATTCGTCGCTTCTGCGCGATTTCCTGAAAGAGTCCGGGGAGCTGGGTCAGCTCGCCCAGTTATTGGATACTGTGGCAAACACCATCCACCAGAGAAATACGCAATTGATGTTATTGAGCAAGGTGATTCCGATCGGCGTTTCGCTCTCGGCGGAGAAGGATTTCAACCGCCTGCTCGAGTCGCTGGTAGTGGAGGCGCAGTCTTTTACGAACGCAGATGCCGGTTCGCTCTATCTCGTCGAGGAGGATAAGCTGCGTTTTGTGATCCTGCGCAACACCTCCTTGGACATGACAATGGGCGGCACAAGCGGCACGCCGATCTCCTTCTACCCGGTTCGCCTGCACAACGAAGACGGCTCGGAGAACCGCGCGAACGTGGTTTCCTACGCCGCGCTCACGCACCAACGCATCAATATTGCCGACGCCTACGAGGCCGAGGGATTCGATTTCTCCGGCACGAAGGCTTTCGATGAAAAGACCAAATACCGCTCCAAGTCCTTCCTCACCATACCGCTCACCAATAAGGAAGGTTTGGTGATCGGGGTTCTGCAATTGATAAACGCAAAGGACCCCAAAACGGGGGAGATCGTACCGTTCAAAGACGATGATGTACTGGAAGCGCTGGTCCTGCTCGCCACCGCCGCGTTGGACGGCTACATCCGCGAGGCTGCCCTGCGGCGCGAGATCGCCCAATTGAAGATCGAGATCGATAAGTCGCGGAGAGACAAACAAGTGGAGGAGATCACAGACACGAACTTTTTCCGCGACCTCAAATCCCGTGCGGAAGAAATGCGAACGAAAACCAAAAAATGATCGCTTGGGCATCCGGGCTGATTTCCCGGTTTGCACAATTGTTATTTTCCGGGTTTTAATTCGATGACCCTTTTGGGGGATGACCGACCACTAAGGTATTGAAACATCAAGAGAAATCGAAAAAGCCTCGTCATTGCCCTTCAAGGGCAGGGAAATTCATGAACCCTCTCACAATTAAACAAAAGAATATTTTGTTCGGCGCAACTCTTGCTCTTTTTGCTATCATCCCGGGCGCTTGCGGTGATACGGCGGAAATTGATCTTGGAGGCGCTGCCGGTCTTGGTACCGAGGAAGCGCAATCAACGATTCCGACCGATACCCCCCCGGAAATTCCCCCCGCAACTGCAACTCCCATCCCCGCAGCATCCGGTCACATCATTTTCACATCCGACCGCGACGGACAGAATGACCTGTACATGGTCACACCCGATGGCGGCGAAACCACCCGCCTCACAGCCGGCGCATCTGTGGATGAAAGCGGCACTCCCCAACTTTCCCCCGACGGGACCCGGGTCGCTTTCGCTGCAACAATCGGCAACAACACCGACATCTACGTGGTCGATATCGCATCGAATGCCATCAGCCGTATCACCGACGCGCAGGGAAGAGACTCTTCCCCCTCCTGGTCTCCGGATGGGGGGCGGATCGTTTTTGAATCCTTCCGCGATGGGAATCTCGAAATTTACACCGTCAATGCCGACGGCTCCAACCCGACCCGCCTGACGAATGACTCGGTCGGTGATAGCAACCCTCTCTGGTCGCCGACAACGAATGAGATCCTTTTCTCCAGTTCCCGCTTCGGCAACTCGGACCTGTTCCTGCTCAGTCCAAATGGGTCGCCTTCCACGCTGACGACGAATCCTGGTCCCGATAACAACCCGGCATGGTCGCCGGACGGAAGCGCAATTGCGTATTTAGAATTTTCCGGCGAACTCTCGAACATCTGCCTGATCGGGAGGGACGGGCTGAACAAACGCTGTTTGAACGAATACCCCTCTGATTTCGACACGCCGACCTGGTCGCCGGATGGAAATTGGATCGCCTCCACCGAAGGCGCAAGCATTCATATCTTCAATATCAGGGATGGTCAGGACATCGTAATTTCGCAGGCGGGAATCGAGCCGCATGGCATCCCGGCATGGTCGCCGGATGGTTTGAGGCTGGCTTTTCAAGCATTCGCCAATGGGAACATGGAACTCTTTCAAGTCCTCGTTCGTACGAACGAGTTCATGCAGGTCACTTCCCTTCCCGGGGTCGATGGAAAACCAGTCTGGATTGCCAGGTAAGTTGCGGAAAGAAATATCTTGAAAAAACAGCCCGCGGCGTAAATGCCGGGGCTGTTTTTGATCTATCGTGAATTTTTTGTTCGCTCAGGGAGCGGGGATTTCCATCTTTTCGCCCGGGATGGCAGCGGAATCCCAATACTCATCAAATGGCGCAAGGACCAGCGTCGTTCCGTCGTTGGATTCTGCACGGTAGGGACCGCTGCCCCCATCTCGTCCAGCAAAGGAGGCTGGGCTTCCGATCGCGAATGCGATATCGGTCATTTTCCTGAGGAAATCGGGGTCCGGGGTATTCAGGTGAATAATGACACTACTTTCATCGACTTTTTCCATACCATCCACCGGCGATTTGGGCTTGCCATCGTCTTTGGTATCGCCTTTGAAGCCTTCGAAATTCGCGAGCCATGCAGCATATTCGCCGCTTCCGCGATTTGGGTCTTCCTTGTCAAACCAGCGGTTGAAGTTCAACATAACCACGTCTGCATTCAAGGATGACCCGTCATGAAAGACAACATCTCCACGCAGGTTGAATATATAATCCAGCCCGTCTTCTGAAACCGTGAACGATTCAGCCAGGGCACCAACGATAACTCCGTCTTGTTCGCGGACCAGTGTCTCGTAAAGGTACAACGAGACTGTCCGGGAGTTCTCGTTCTCCAGGTTTGCCGGGTCAAGATTCAGGTCCACGCCGGGAGGCGCTTCTTCAGAAGTTGGAGCCGCTTCGGGGGCTGGAGTCCCGGATGCGCCGGAATCCTGATCACTTCCACATGCCGCCAGTAACATACCTGTTATAAGAAGCAGGAAAGGGATAAGTGGTCGTTTTTGAATCATTTTTTTCTCCTCGAACGTATAATAATTACTGCCCTCTCACCATGGACTAAAATCCATTACAGTCACCCAGCAGGGATGGGCATTGGGGCAGTTCATCGGCGGCGCTCGAATGCATCCATTCGAGACACTGCGTAGTGATTATAGTCGTTTCAAGTATAATTTTGCCCATGCTTCCAGAATCCCCGCTTGCCATTATTGAAAGCCGATTACGCTATTTGATTCCCTCGGAGATGTATGCGGAAATGTGGGGAAACCCTTCTGTGGAGATCATGATCCAGGTGCATAACCACCTGCGGACCCTGCAACGCATCCTCCATGATTACACTTCGAGGCAGATCGACATTGCCCAGTTGAAGCCGGGAGATGTCAGGACCGAATGGCAGTACGGCACGATGATGTTCACAGACCTGGCGGGTTTCACGAAACTGATGGAAGCCAACGCCTCGAAAGGTCGCGAAGGCGCGGAAAATCTGCTGAGAGAGCTGACGAAATATTTTTCGACCATGATCTCCGTTATCAGCAAATCGGGGGGCGAACTGGTCGAGTTCACCGGCGACGCAATGCTGGTGGTCTTCGCGAAAAAAAAGGAAAAAGCCGACGATGCCCAGCGCGCCATCCGCGCCGGTCTGCGGATGCAGCGCGCGATGAAGGATTTCGCGGAAATCCAAACCCCGTCGGGGGTCGTCAACCTGCAAATGCGCATCGGGATTCACAGCGGCAGGTTCCTCACGGCAGAGATCGGAACGCCGCGCCGCATGGAGCATGTCCTGCTCGGCAAGGATGTGCAGAAAGCGAAATTGACCGAAAGCAACGGCCGCAACGAGCGCGTGAACGTTTCGAGCACGGCCTATCAGCTTGCAAAGGACGATTTTCGCTTCGAAGAGGGCAACCCGGATTATCACCTGGTCGTGGATGACCTCACCGCAGATTCGCTCGGGGATTACGAAATCACACCGGTGGGGCGGCGCAGCGCCAGTAGTGTTCTTTTCGACAGGAAGGACAAAAAGGAAGTCCTGAACAATATCGTCGAACTGCTCAATTCCATCGAACCGCTCGCCAGTTACATCCCCGATCCTGTCCTATCGATGCTTGTGGAAAGCGCGGCGGACCGCAAGATCCGCCCGGACTTCCCCACTCCCACCATCATGTTCGTTAACTTCATCGGCCTGCCTGAATCAGCAGACCGCGCGCTTCCCGGCGAGGAGCGCAAACTGGCGATGAGTTTCTCGAAGGCATTTTCATTGATCAATGCCTCGGTCGACGCCCGTGGCGGCGTATTGAAGAAGGTGACCTATCACCTCTCCGGCTCGGACATTGTGATCTACTTCGGCGTCCCGAACGCGCATACGAATAACGAAATGCGTGCCGCTTCGGCTGCGATTGCCATCCTCGAGATCGTGGAAGCCATCAATGCAAAAGCCCCCACCATCGGCGGCATCAAGCCGGATGTGTATTGTCAGATCGGCATCAACATGGGTCCCGCCTTCGTTGCGGAGATCGGCGATCCGCGCGGGAGGCGTGAGTTCAATGTGCTTGGCGATACGGTCAACACGGCGGCGCGCCTGATGAATCGCGCACAAAAGAATCAAATCGTCGTCTCGGAGGCGGTCAAGAACGCCATCGAGGAAAAATATGACTGTACTCCCCTGGGAGAGATATCCCTCAAAGGTAAGAGCAAGCCCTTGAGTTTGTATGAATTGACGGGGAGAAAATCGAAGGAAGAGAATTAATAAAATGCTCACCCCGAAATTTCTTTTTCGCGGGTGAGTTTTTTATTTTGAAGCGGGGATACGACCAATTAATCAGAGCCCGGCGATTTGCCTTTCAACTTATTATCCAACGCGGACCATATTCCAGCCGCCAATTTACTGCCCTCCTTGCGCCGCAGGTTGACCTTGTAGATCGCTTTTTCCTTCTCGCCGACGCGAATCAGCCAGAATTGTTCGGTCAGGTCTGAGAGGGCGGAATCCAACTCGATACGGGAGAGGCGGTCCTTATCCGGCATGGCATCCATGACCTCGCACAGGCGCGGGTAACTCGCGCTCAATTCGCGCAGCATCACGCGCATGATCTTGCGCAGGGCGGGCGGCAGGGCGGCGAGATCGAGCGGCGAAATACCGCCTTCTTTCTGCCTGTCTTTGATTTCCTTGTCGAGCCTGTCGAACAGTCCGGGCATGGGAACCTCCCTCAATAAAGTTCAGGCATGCTGATCGGTTCGGGCTGCGGCTCGCATTCGCCGCACCAGATCACGTTGGCGACCGCCAGCCCCTTGGGGGTGTTGTTCGCGCCGACGAACATGGTGATGAAGGTGGACATGGTGGCGGCATGTTCCTTGCAGACGAAACGTCCACAAAAGGCGCAGGAGGCGCGTGGTTCTTCTTCACAATGCCAGCATTTCATGGGAAACCTCTCCCGTTATTTCGCATTCAAAATGTAAGGCACGACGTTTTTCAGCGCCTGCGACCATTCGTGGCCGGGATAACTCAAGGAGAACAGATCCCGGCTGGCATTTTCAGCCATGTCGAACGAGAGCGGCATGACGCTGGTGACAGGCGCATCGAACTGAGATTCGATCTCGGCTTTGATCGCAGACGCATCGTGTTTGGGCAGGGCTTTGTTCACCAGCAATAATAGGTTTGGCACATCCAAACTCCGCGCAATGTCCACCGTCACCGCGGTTCCCTGCAAGTCCTGGTTATCGGGCCGCAGGATGACGATGAGCACATCCGATGTGGCGATGGAGAGCAGTGTTTCTTCATTCAGGCCCGGATGCGTATCGATGAATAGATAATCGAGGTCGAATTCGCTGATGGCGGTCTGCAAGCCTTCGTTCAATACGTTGAAGTCGATTCCTTCTTTGAGGATCTTGCTGATCTCGCCTCCCTTGATGCTGGACGGGAACAGGAAAATCTGTTTGCCTTTCAATTGGGCGCGCCCCTGGCCCTCGCCGGGATGTTCCCCCACAGAATAACCAACCTCACGGATGGTTGCGGCGCCGTGCAGAAAATCGTTCAGGGTCTTTCCCATCTTTTGGTCATCCAACCCGAACAGGACATGGATGCCGGGAGATTGGATATCCGTGTCCACCACGCCCACTCGCCTGCCCATCATGGCGATTTGCGCCGCGAGGTTGGCGGTGGTGTTCGATTTACCCGTCCCACCGCGGAACGAGTGAATGGATACGATCTTGCCTTCGCTCATCATGCCTCCATGAATCTTCGATTTACAAACCCTGCCGCTTCTTGCGGATGGTCTGCGCCTGTTCCTTCAGCCTGGCATAGAACTCGGTGCCGGTGATCTCTTCGAACTCCTTCTTGCGGCGTTCCTGGTCGATCTCGAACGTCAATTGTTCCACCTGCTGCTTCAAACCTTCTTCACGCGCCTTCACCCTTCTCACCATGGAATAGAATGCCGAAAGCAATTGCGCCGCCTTGTCATCGTCCGTTCCGGGGCGGTTGGTGATCGGTTGGGTATGCTCCAAAAACGAATAATCGCCCTCCGCCGTTTTTTGCGACCAATCGATCACTTTTTCGATGTAAGTCGTCGAAAAGCGCAGTCGGTTGGAAAATCCGCGCAGGATTCCCAAGGACACATCCAGGCGGTGATCGAGCAGGTCGAAAAATGCTTCCTTGGTCAGTTCGAGCGCCTCCACTTTATCGAGCGCAATCGCGCCCGCCGACCGCGGACGTTCATCCACCAGCGCAAGCTCGCCGATGGTCTCGCCCGGACCCACCCTGTTGATAATGATCTCGTCTCCGCGCGCGTCGGTGGTGACGATCTTTAGATGACCCTCCAGAATGAGATGGAACGAATCAGCCGGATCGCCCTTGCGCATCAGGGCATCACCAGTAGCGTATTTGCGCAGGGTGGCTTTTGCAGCCACTGCCGCAAGCGCGTCGTCCGAAAGTTCCTTGAAAAAATCCGCCTCGCGGATCTTTTCCAAAACCGCATCGATCACGATTTTGACTCCTCCTGGGTAGTGGATGAATCGCGCATCCGCTCCGATACGCGGTCCCACAACCCGCCTCCCTTTTGACCCGGGCCCGCCGCGGCGATACGGGCATTGAGCAAATTCCAGATCTGCAAGTCCTGGCCCAGGTACACCTCCCGCACCATCATCATGCAATATGCGCCGATCTGCTTTCTTATGTCGTTGATGTCCTTCACAAGCTCCTGGATGATCGCTTCGATCTCCTGCCTGCGGGCCTCGCTCTGCGCCGTTTCGATCAATTTGCGTTTGATGCCGATCTCGGCTTGTTTATAGATCAAATTACGAACCAATGACGTCTTTTCCGCTCCGAAACGCGCTTCGATGGGTTTCAGAACTTCGTTGACCATCTCAATATTGCTGACCACGCGCGTCTCTTCCTGTGTGACGCGGTCCCCCATGCCGAGTTTTTCCGCCACCCATACCTTTTGCACGTCCATGCCCCGCTTGATGATGTACCAGATCAAGGCCATGCCGACAACGCCGTAGCCAATGGCAAATGCCAGGAACGTCCCGGCATTGACCATCGTATTGAACAAGGCATGGAATAAGATCGCCAGCGCATATCCGCCCAGGATCACGGCCGCGCCCCTGGCTTTACCTCGCTGACCGCGCGAGTACGCCAGCGCAGTGCCGATCACGCCGCTGCCGGTGGCATGTACCAGGTTGGTGGAAAATACGCGCGCCACGGCGATCGTAAGGGCAAGTTCGGGTCGTCCGGTCACGTACTCCACATTCTCAATCAGGGCGAACCCGACTCCGGCTCCAAATCCATACAATGCGCCATCGACGACATAATTGAAATTCGCCCGCGTGACCAGATATATCAGGATCGCCGACTTGAGAATTTCCTCCGCGACCGGAGCCACCACCCGGATGATCTGGGTGCGTGTCGCAAGACCCGCATCAATGATTGATCGATTGATCCAAAATGCAAACAGGTAGGCGACAATACCGCATATCAACGTGACGATGTTCCTGCTGAATTTTGCGGTTTTATGCAGATCGAATCCGCGAAGAAGGTAAAGAAAAACGACCGGCCCGATCAGAGCGATGACGATCGAAATTGCCAGAGTCATGCGGAAATCTTACCTTATCTGCATATGCCCTGCAAGGACGGAAACGCGGCTGCAAGGATTTGCAGCCGCGTTCATTTGTATTCATTTCAGCGCTTGATGCGCAGTCTTCGTATTAGTAGCCGCGCGAGCCGGGTTCCTTGGAGGGCGACCACTGCGACCACTTGTCGGTCGAGGGATGCAGGGTGATGCCGTAGATGTCACCTCCGCCCTGCCACCATGTCGAGTAGATGTTCGGGTCGCCTTCCCGGTTCGATGTGAACGATACATCCGTTCCGCCGCAGTTCCATGTTGGGGCAGAGTCCACACCGCCGAAGGTTGTCAACTGATATTCCTTATTCGTCGTCAGGTCGAAGGTAAAGATGTCCGTATTATCTCCAACCGTCACCTGATAAGCGATGCGGTTGCCTTCAGGAGACCAGGTGGCATTCCCGGCATCCCCGCCTATCGAGATCTGTTTGAAGTTTTCGCCTTTTATGTCCGAGACGTACAGGTCCCATGTGCCGCTGACATTGATGAAGAACGCCAGTTGTTTTCCATTTGGCGACCAACTCGGGAAAAGAACGTCCGTAGAGAACGAGGTCACCTGGTACTCCTGCCCGGTCGAAATATCGTAGATGTAGACATTCCACGACCCGGTGCGGTTCGACTGGAAAGTGATCCAATTCTCGTCCGGAGAGTAGAATGGATTGACATCATTGCCGGTATCATCCGTCAACTGCACTTCCTCGCCGGTATCCTTGTTCAAAAGGAATATATCCCAATTCCCGGTGCGATTGCTTTGATACACCACGGTTTGGCTGTTCGGTCCGAACATCGCGTTGATGTTATCGGAATTCGTATTCGTCAGTCGACTGGCAGATTGTCCATTGCTGTCCACCAGGTATAGTTCGACATTCCCATCACGGTCGCTCTGGAATACCACCCATTCATCGTTGGGCGAACGGCTCGGGCGCGAGTCCATCGTGCCTCCGTTGCTCAAATTGATCGCTTCCAGACCATCGGGTCCTTCAATGCCATCCAGACGGAAAACATCCAGATTTCCCGTGCGGAACGAATGGAACAAAATCCAGTTCGGGCAGGCGGCGATGCCGTTTTCATCCACTTTCACCTCGGGGGCTGCTTTCACTTCCACGATCGGGGGAACAGGAAGGATCGGGTCAAGAACCACAGGTGGAT
This sequence comes from Anaerolineales bacterium, assembly GCA_015075725.1. Taxonomy (NCBI): domain Bacteria; kingdom Bacillati; phylum Chloroflexota; class Anaerolineae; order Anaerolineales; species Anaerolineales bacterium. The sequence goes on from JABTTV010000001.1 coordinate 627,394, forward strand.
TGTTCGTGCCGCCTGGGTTACCAGTTCCTCCAGGTGCGCCAGGGTTACCCGGGTTGCTAGGATTACCAGGATTACCTGAGTTGGGAGGCCTGTTTCCACCAGAGCCGAGCACATCCTTTGGCGTACAAACCGGATCCACCTCGCCTTGAGCTGCGCGACAATTTGCATGAAGGCTTCCATTTACCGGGTTGCCTTTGCCATGATCGCCTTGCCCGCAGGGAAGTTGTCCTGCATCCAAACAAGGATCTGAAGAATCTTGTTTGGAGCCGCGAACAACCACACCGTCAGGATTCTGGACTGATGGATCGCCGGTTCCCGGGTCGCTCGGTCCGCCGCCTTGATTTTGACCGCCGCCACCACCGGAGTTACCCCCACCCTGACTACCTTGGTTACCGCCGCCAGAGTTTCCACCGCCCCCACCACCAGAGTTACTACTACCTCCGCCCCCGCCACCGGAGTTACCACCGCCACCCCCACCTCCGCCACCGGAGTTACCACCGCCCCCGCCTCCGGAATTTCCACCGCCACCTCCGCCACCGGAGTTATCACCGCCTCCACCTCCGGAATTTCCACCGCCCCCCCCACCTCCGCCGCCGCCAGAATTACCACCGCCTTGGCCGTTGTTACCGTCATTGCCGCCCCCGCCTGCTCCACCTTCAAGACCTTGTGAAGGGGCGCACGCAGAAAATAGCAATGACAATATTGTCAGCATTGCCACCAGGGTAAACAGCCCCTTCTCTCGTCGTTTGTTACGTATCGCGTTCATGATCATCTCCTTTTTAAAATTAACTGTCGTTCTTTTATACCAATTAAATCCGCTGGTAACCTTTCAATTTGCATACGTTTTGCGCAAAGCGCCAACGCCTGCGGATTCAGGAAAAGCCGATGCTTCTTAAAATATTATGTTGTTCAATACAGGTAGTTTGGGTCGAACTTCCTCAGCATTACTACCCCCTTCTAATCCTACTTATTGCGCGAGATCCAGTACACAGCAAGAAGCACCAAAACCAGACCTGCCGCGATATAGAAGTTGCTGCTGGTTATCGCCGATCCCGAAACGGAAGAACCGGGAATTTGAATGAAAGGCAGAGCGACAACAGCCAATATCAACACAGAGACGACTGCCAGGAGCAATCCGGCTTGGGGATTGGCATGAAAATCAAAAATCCGCTTCCAAAAGGACGGCTTTACTGCTTGTGTCTCTTCCCTGCTCACACGGTTTTTAAAGCGCACCAGCATCTGCTTTGCTTTCGCGTCTCTCTGTGAATCAGGGGGAAAAGCATGAGTTAAACGGAGCACTGTCTGCTCAAGGTGCAGCAATTCCTCGTCAGAAGCGGAGGCTATGGGGGCTGTTTTGCCACCGAGCAGGCGGTCGGTAAAATCTGCAAGCTTGGAGTCTTTTTCGGTGTATTGAGTCTCTTGATCCATGGTTAAGTCTCCAGATGAGTGCGAAGAGCGGAAACTGCCCGCCGAAAAAGGGATTTGACCGCTTCAAGATTCTGCCCGGTGTGGTCGGCAATTTCATTGAACTGCATTTCTTCGGCAAATCGGAGCAACAGGACCTCGCGATAGCTTTCAGGCAGGTTCTGAAGCGCTCTTTGGAGGAAGATCCGCTCCTCCAGGGATTGCGAAGTGCTTCCCGTCGTCTGAGCGATGGCTTCCGTAAGCGGCGCGAGCCGGGGTTCCTGTTTGCGGGCGCGCCTGCGGTAGTACTCAGCCACTTTATGGTTGGTCAACGTGCGAAGCCAGGTTCCAAATTTGGCATCCCCACGGAAGGAGGCAAGGGATTTCATTGCGGCGAGAAATATCTCCTGAGTGACGTCCTCCACGTCGTTTTCCGGGACCACGTATCGCACCCGGTTGTAGACCCGGGGGAGGTGGCGGAGGTAAAGGACATCGAACGCCTCAGTGTTTCCATCCCTAAAGTTTTGGATGAGAAACTCGTCGCTGAGGTCATGGGGGGGAGTCTTGTTATTTTGCATATATTCAGTCGTCACGGACGTCAAAAATGGGTCGCCCAGTTCTGCATTTTCAGCAATTACTATAACATAATCAAGGCGGAATTGCGGGATTTTATTTTCAATGCAGTTAGGCTATAATAACCGCTGGCAACTTTAGGTTTGACAAGACTATCATAAATTTGGAGATGGCACATGTCCAAAATCATTTCAGTTCATTCCTTTCGCGGAGGGACGGGTAAATCGAACACAACCGCGAACATTGCAGCGCTTCTGGCAATGGACGGCGCGCGCGTTGGCGTGGTGGATACCGATATCGCCTCCCCCGGCATCCACGTTCTGTTCAACCTCGACGAAGCGGACATGGAACACTCTCTGAACGACTACCTGTGGGGCAAGTGCACCATCGAAGAGGCGGCTCAAGACGTGTCCGGACATATCGGAGCGGAGGTCAAAGGGCAGATTTTCCTGATCCCCGCCAGCATCAAAGCGGGCGAGATCGCCCGTATCCTGCGCGAAGGATATGATGTGGGGTTGTTGAACGATGGCTTCCGCGATGTGATCGAAAAGTTGAAACTGGACTATTTGTTGATCGACACGCATCCCGGTCTGAACGAAGAGACACTGCTCTCCATCGCCATCTCGAACACGTTGATCATCATCATGCGCCCCGATCAGCAGGATTACCAGGGCACCGCTGTGACCGTGGACGTCGCCAAAAAACTGGATGTCCCAAAATTGCTGATCCTCGTGAACAAGACCCCCAGCAACCTCGATTTCGAGGAAGTGCGCAACCGCGTGGAACAGACCTATGAAGCGAAAGTTGGAGCGATCCTGCCGCACTCGGATGAAATGATGATGCTCGCAAGTTCCGGGCTTTTTACCATTCAATTCCCGGAACACACTGTGACCAAGGGTTTGCGCAATCTGGTGGAACAGCTGAAAGCCGGTTGATGTCCACCTGAAAGAAGGCTTTGTGACGCACCCGCTATTCGAAAACGCGATCAAGGAATTGGAGGAACGGCAGGAGGATATCCGCCCATCGGATGTCGTTCTTTTCTCCGAGCCGTTGCGTTCTGCTGTGAACTTTGTCGTACGGCTAAAGCGCTTCAGCCTGACCGAATTCCACGAGAAACTGCCGGACTTTACAAGGGAAGAAGTCAAGCGGATTGCGGACTTGCTGATCAAACGCCATCTTTTCGACCTATCCCGTTTCGCCACCGAAGAAGAGCCTTATTATGAAGCCCGCCTTTCCGCGATGACGCGTCCGCTCACCCGCCCGCCTTCGGATATCTGGAAAAAGATAGATTGAACATCGCCCGCCTGCATTCTGCAGGCGGGTTTTGTTTTGCTATAATCGAAACATGGCAGATAAACTCCTCTCCCGTTACGAAGAACTCAAGGCGCAGATCAACTTCCATAATTACCGGTATCACGTTCTGGATGCGCCAGTGATCAGCGATCTCGAATATGACCGCCTCCTCAACGAGTTAAAGAAGATCGAAGCGGATCATCCAGACTGGATCGCGTCTGACTCCCCCACACAGCGTGCCGGGGCAAAAGTCTCGGAAAAGTTCGAGAAGGTTCGCCACCCCGCGCCGATCCTTTCGCTTGCCAATGCCTTCGGCGCAGACGATGCCCGGGCCTGGTTCGAGCGCATCAAGAAATTGGACGACCGTGTGGAAAAGGCAAGATTCGTCGTCGAGCCAAAGATCGACGGGTTATCGGTGGTATTGCATTATCGAGAGGGTCAGTTCACGCAGGGTGCAACACGGGGCGACGGCGAAATTGGAGAGGACATCACGAGCAATTTACGTACAGTTAAAGCCATCCCTTTGCGAATTCCGGTGGAAAGTGGAAAGTCGAAAGCGGTCAGTGTGCCGAAACATCTTGTCGTGCGCGGCGAGGCTTTCATTCCCATAAAGGACTTCGAAGCGTTGAATAAAAAACTCGAAGAAGCGGGCGAGAAGACTTACCTCAACCCGCGCAACACAGCGGCGGGATCGCTCCGCCAGCTCGACCCGCAATTAACCGCTTCACGCCCCATTACCATGCTGGTTTATCAGATCGTCCACTCTGAAGGCGGCAGGGTGCCGACATCGCAATGGGAGATTCTCGAATATCTTAAATCCCTTGGTTTTCCTGTTTCGGATATCCCCAAACGATTCAATGATCTGGATTCAGCCGTTGCATACACTCAAACCTTTGAAAAAGGACGAGACGCGCTTCCCTACGAAGCCGACGGCATGGTCATCAAGATCGACGATTTATCCCTCGCCGCAGATTTGAGTTTCGTGGGCAAGGACCCGCGCGGAGCGATCGCTTTCAAATTCCCCGCCCGTGAAGTGACCACGACCCTGCTCGGCATCGACGTGGAAGTGGGCCGCACCGGCGTATTGACTCCGCGCGCGCAATTGGACGCCGTGGAGATCGGCGGCGTCATTGTCCGCAATGCGACCTTGCACAACTTCGATTACATCGAAGAGAAGGACATCCGCATCGGCGACCGGGTGTTGGTCAAACGCGCGGGGGAGGTGATTCCGTATGTTATCGGTCCCGTGCTGGATGCTCGCACCGGCAAAGAAAAGAAATACAAGCCCCCCGCAAAATGCCCGGCATGCGGGCAGGACGTGGAGCATTTCGAAGGCGAAGTGGCTTGGTATTGCGTCAATGCCGCGTGCCCGGCTCAGTTGGTCCGCAACGTGGAGCATTTCGTCTCGCGCGGCGCAATGGACATCGTCGGGCTTGGGATCAAGATCGTGGAACAATTGATCGAAGCGGGGCTGGTCAAGGATGTTGCAGACCTGTTCACACTTAATAAGAAAGACCTGCTTGAACTGGAAGGCTTCGCCGAGAAAAAGGCGGAGAATCTGCTTGGGTCCATCGAGCAGGCGAAAGATCAGAGTTTGAACCGCTTGATCGCGGCATTGGGTATCCATGGCGTGGGAGAAGTGATGGCAGGCGATCTGGCACGGACGTACGGAAATCTATCCGCCTTATCGAAAGCCACAATAGATGAACTTCAACAGATCGAAGGCGTGGGACCGAACATCGCTGAATCCATTGCAGATTGGTTTTCGAGATCCGCGAATCAGAAATTGTTGAAAAAGTTGAAAGCGGCTGGCGTCGATCCTCAAATGAAGAAGGATGAAAGGAAGAAGGAGGGCGCGTTCACAGGATTGACATTCGTTGTAACCGGCACGCTGCCAAATTTTTCGCGCGACGATGCCAAGGAATTCATCGAAAATAACGGCGGCAAGGTGACCGATAGCGTAAGCAAGAAGACCAGTTATCTGGTATTGGGAGAGAATCCCGGCTCGAAGTTCGAAAAGGCGAAATCGCTGGGCGTAAAGGTCATCGATGAAGCCGAATTGAAGCGGCTGGCGGGATAAAGGGAAAAAGGAATGAGATGTCACCCGACGTTCGATGGAGCGTTGGGTGACGTTCGAGTCCGCGCAGCACACCAAACTAGACAGAAACCACCCCCTCGGCTAAACTTGCGCCATCTTTTTCGGAGGCATTTTCATGGATTTTCACAGCGTAGAGAACAACAGCACCCGCCGCATTGCCGCCCTCAAACAACGCGTGGACGAGGTCAGGAAACACGGTTACTACTTCTACAACCAGGCGGTGGAGGATATGCTGCCCAACGCGAAGGTGCGCGTAAATGGCCGAATCATGGGGATGTACGCCTCCTACTCTTATTTGGGGCTGGTCGGTCACCCGCGCATCAACGAAGCCGCCAAACGCGCCGTGGACAAATTCGGCACAGGCACGAACGGGGTCCGCACGCTGGCAGGCACGCTCACCATCCATAACGAACTAGAAGAGACCATTGCCGATTTCAAACATGCGGAAGCCGCCGTTACTTATTCCTCCGGTTATGTGACCAACCTGACAACCATCTCCACCATGCTGGGGCGCGGCGATTACGTCTTCTCGGACAAGATCAATCACGCCTCCATCGTCGACGGGTGTTTGATGTCCGGCGCGGAATTCCGCCGTTTCAAACACAACGACATGGTTCACCTGGAGGGATTGCTCAAGAACGCGCCGCCCGAAGTGTCCAAACTCATCATCGCTGATTCGGTCTTCAGCATGGACGGCGACATCATCGACCTGCCCAGGATCGTGGAACTCAGCCGCAAATACAACGCATGGCTGATGATCGACGAAGCGCACTCCATCGGGGTGCTCGGCAAGACCGGGCGCGGCATCGAAGAGCACTTCGGCATGGACGAAGTCATCGATATCAAGATGGGCACGCTCAGCAAGACCATCCCTTCGGTGGGCGGATACGTGGCCGGAAAAAAGGAATTGATCGACTTCCTGCGCCACGGAAGCCGCGCCTACATCTTCTCTGCGGCTCTGCCCCCGGCTCAAGCCGCCGCCGCAAACGAAGCCTTTAAAGTCATCCTCGACGAACCCGAACGGATCGAACGCCTGAACGCCAACACCAAACAATTCATCGGCGGGTTGAAAAGCATGGGGTTCAACACCCTGCTGACCGAGACCGCCATTGTCCCCGTGCTGTGCGGCACGGACGAAAAAGCATTCGAACTGACCAAGCGCTGTCAGGAAAACGACATTTTCGTCCTTCCCGTCGTCTCGCCAGCCGTGCAGGAAGGCATGTCGCGCTTACGGGCGACAGTCACTGCCGCGCACGATCCCGCCGACATTGAACACGCGATGGAAGTGATCTATCAGGCGGGCAAAGAGATGGGGATGGTGAAATAAGAGAGTTTGATGAATTAGAGATTGAAAATCGCTCATTGATGGAAATGGGCGATTTTTTTCGGCGAAATACAGACTCACCAGGCAGGCGGGTTCAGTATCTGGTTTCGGGTGGAGATTGCCAGCGGGGCCTGGTGCGATGGGCATTGTCTGGGCGGCGAGGCAGGTTTGAGCGGGGTTGGAGGCGCTTATCGAAGGGCATCCTGATAGAGATTGAAAGCAAATTTAAAACGATTTTCTAATAAAGCCCGTTTACAATGCCGTCCTGATGCATAAGGAGTAATATCATGAAATGGCAATGGAAGTTGGGAACCTTCGCAGGTATTGATGTATTCATCCATGCGACCTTTCTTTTGTTGATCGGTTGGGTTGGATTTAGTCATTGGCTGGAAAATAACAATTGGCTGGATGTATTGAGCGGCATCGGGTTTATACTCGTGCTCTTTCTTTGTGTGCTATTGCACGAGTATGGGCACGCACTCACCGCCCGTAAATATGGAATCAAAACACGCGACATTACCCTCTATCCCATAGGCGGCGTGGCGCGTTTGGAACGAATGCCCGAAAAACCGATCGAGGAATTGTGGGTTGCCCTGATGGGACCGGCGGTGAATGTGGTCATAGCGGCGGGATTGTTCGCGCTTCTTTTCCTGACCGGCGGCTTGGTGCCGCTGACCGAGCTTGGGGTGGCCTCGGGAAGTTTTCTTGAACGGGTGATGGTGGTGAATATTTCACTTGTTCTGTTCAATCTCATTCCCGCCTTCCCCATGGACGGCGGACGCGTGCTGCGGGCTTTGCTTGCCATGCGCATGGATTACGTCCGCGCAACGCAGGTGGCGGCCTCCATCGGGCAGGGATTGGCTCTCGTATTTGGGTTCGTCGGTTTATTTTCGAACCCCTTCCTGCTCTTTATCGCTTTCTTCGTATGGATCGGCGCATCGCAGGAAGCCAGCGCGGTCCAGATGAAGAACGTCATAAGCGGCATCCCTGTGGGGCGAGCCATGCTGACCGATTACAAGAGTCTCTCGCCGCGCGACTCATTATCACGCATGGCGCAGTTGATCCTGGCGGGTTCCCAGCACGACTTCCCAGTCATTGACGATGACGGACGCATCCTGGGTGTGGTCACACGCGATGATTTCCTGGCTGCCCTCACCCAACACGGGCAAAACATTGCCGTCTCGGCGGTGATGCGAAGCAATCCACCGGAAGTGGACTCTTACGACATGGTCGAAATGGCATTGATGAAGATCCAGGAATCGGGCTTTCCATCCCTGCCTGTCACCCACTCAGGCCAGTTGGTGGGCATCGTTACTGCCGAGAACATCACCGAATATTTGATGATCCGAACCGCTTTGCAATCCTCGCGGATCCCCGTCACACCCTGATCGCACCAGACGGTTTAGATAAGAGGTTTCTAAACCACGAAATAATATTTTTCTGTATACTCTCAGCACTCCGATGGGGAGTAGCCGCCCAAATATGGGTAGCACAGTCGTCAATACGTGGCGCGATGCGCCTCCGGCTGTTCTGAAAAGGCAAGACCATCGTCAATGTCTTGACGATGGTCTTTTTATTTATCAATCGAGGTAACGAATGTCAGACACAATCGAATCGACGATACTTTCCACCTTGCAAACCATCTTCGACCAGTTCGGCTGGGCGGGCGTTTTCGCGTTGATGACGTTCGAGAACGCCACCGGCATCACTCCCAGCGAGATCATCCTCGCCTTTGCGGGGTGGATGTTGATCGAACGGCACGGTATTTCGCCAACGTTCATCCCTATCGCTGGAATTTACGCCGGGTTGGGCAGCGCCCTGGGAGCCTCCATCGCTTATTGGGTGGCGCGCCTCGGCGGCAGGCCGGTCGTGGACCGCTTCGCCCGCTATCTGAACATCGAACCCGAACTCATAAATAAATCGGAAGATCAGATGCACCGCTGGGGTCCGGGGTTGGTATTGATCGGACGCTGCATACCGGGCATTCGCACATTGATCAGCATCCCCGCCGGGCTGGCGAAGATCCCGTTCGTCAAATTCTTCGCTGCCACTTTCATCGGCGCGTATGTTTGGTGTACACTATTCATAGGGGCGGGCTACATCCTCGGGCACGAGTGGATGCTGATCAGCCATTACATCAAGACACACCTCCCGCTGGTCTTTTCCCTCGGCATCCTTGCCATGCTTGCCTTTCTGGCATATCACTTCCGCAATAGGATAAAATCGTTGAGATGGTTCGCAATACTCAGGAACGTGAAATTCAACCAATGAACTGGCACACAATAGAAATCGAACAGGCATTAAACGAAACCGGCTCTTCCCGGGACTCAGGCTTGACCGTGGAAGAGGCGCAGAGACGCTTCTCCCAATACGGCGCGAATGAACTCATCGAGCGCGGCGGGCGGACACCCCTGAAAATCCTCTGGGAGCAAATCACCGCCACGATGGTCCTGATCCTCATCGCGGCGGCGGTCGCGGCAGGTATGCTCGGCGACACGAAAAATACCATCGCCATCATTTCGATCGTCGCGTTATACGCCTTGCTCGGTTTTATCCAGGAATACCGCGCCGAGCAGGCCATCGCCGCGCTCAAGAAAATGTCCGTGCCGAATGTGCGCGTGCTGCGGGACGGCAAATTAAACGAACTTTCGGCGCGCGACCTTGTGTCCGGCGACGTGATTCAACTCGAGACCGGCAACATCATTCCAGCCGATCTGCGCCTGCTCGAAGCGGTCAATCTGCGCATCCAGGAAGCCGCGCTGACAGGCGAATCGGAGGCGATCGAAAAACATACCGCCGCCATCTCCGCGGAAGACCTTCCTCTCGGCGACCGTCGCAACATGGCATATATGGGCACCATCATCACACAAGGGCGCGGGCTGGCGCTCGTCGTTGCAACGGGGATGAAAACCGAACTCGGCAAGATCGCGGACATGATCCAATCTGTAAAGCAGGAGCAAACGCCGCTTCAACGCCGGCTCGACGCGCTTGGTAAAACCCTTGCCCTCATCGGGTTGGGTATCGCAGTTTTGATCTTCATCCTCGGCATCCTGCGCGGCGACGAACTGCGCCACATGCTGCTCACCGCTGTCAGCGTTGCGGTCGCCATCGTACCCGAAGGCCTGCCCGCTGTCGTAACCATCACCCTCGCGCTCGGCGCACAACGGATGCTTACAAGGCAGGCATTGATTCGCAGGCTTCCCGCCGTCGAAACGCTCGGCTCGGTCACGGTCATTTGTTCCGATAAAACCGGCACGCTGACGGAGAATCGAATGACCGTGGTCGTGTTGGATGTTGCGGAACATGCCATCGATCTGACCGGGGATGTGGCCCGCGACGGTTCGCTTCACGCCACCCGCAGGCTGGGTTCGCCGGTCCAATCCTCCCTCTCGCTGACGATGATCGGCGGCGCATTGTGCAACGACGCCAGATTGATCGACGAAGGCGATGACCGCTTTCGCACCATGGGCGACCCGACCGAAGGCGCACTCGTTGTTGCTGCGGCAAAGATGGGATATTGGAAATCCTCGCTTGATTCTTCCTTCCCGCGCGCGGCGGAACTTCCCTTCGACTCGGAACGCAAGCGCATGACCACCGTTCATCATCTCGGTCAATACGACCCCACCGTGCTCTCCGGACTGGACATCGGCGACAAGCGTTACATCGCGTTCATCAAAGGCGGCGTGGACGGCCTGCTCGATATCACGAGCCACGTCTGGGCGAACGGCGAATCTCTTCCGTTGGATGATAACTGGAAGTCCAGGATCGAAGCGGCAAATGAGCGTCTCGCCAGGAAAGGGATGCGCGTCCTCGGCGTTGGATTCCGTTTGATGAATTCCATCCCTGAGATCATTCAAACCGACCTGGAACAGAATATCACCTTCGTCGGTCTGTTCGGCATGATCGATCCGCCGCGCTCCGAAGTGCAGGCTGCGGTGGCGGTTGCAAAGGCCGCGGGAATCCGCCCAATCATGATCACCGGCGACCATCCGTTGACCGCCATCGAAATTGCGCGGCAATTGGGCATCGTTTCCGCTCCCGCCGCCGTCCCCGGCGGCGGGGACTCCGCCGGGAGTATTAAGGCATTGACCGGGGTCGAACTCGAAAACCTGACGCCCGATGAATTGAAAAATGTCGTCGATGAAGTGAGCGTGTTTGCGCGTGTTGCCCCCGAACATAAATTACGGATCGTGCAAGCCTTGCAGGAGAAGGGTCACATCGTTTCGATGACCGGCGACGGAGTCAACGATGCGCCTGCCCTGCGCAAAGCGGATATCGGCGTGGCGATGGGCATCACCGGCACGGATGTGTCGAAAGAAGCGTCTGACCTCGTATTGCTCGACGATAACTTTGCGACCATCGTTGCGGCAGTCAAAGAAGGGCGCACGATCTACGACAACATCCGCAAGTTCGTGCGCTTCAGCGTGGCAGGCAACATCGGCAAGGTTTTGGTCATGCTGCTCGCTCCGTTTTTAGGAAAGCCGTTGCCGTTGCTTCCATTGCAGTTGTTATGGCTGAATCTATTGACCGACGGCTTGCTCGGTTTGGGCATGGGAGTGGAAAACCCTGAAACGGATACGATGAAGCGCAAACCCTACTCCCCCACCGAGGGCGTATTCTCGCGCGGCGCAGGGTTTCAAACGATCTGGGTCGGCATGATGATCGGCGGGCTCGCGCTCGGGCTGGGAGCATGGTACTTCTTCACTGGTCGCCCCGAATGGCAGACGATGATCTTCACCTCGCTGGCATTCATGCAGATCTTTCAGGCATTCGCCGCACGGTCGGATAAAGAATCTTTATTCGAGATCGGTATATGGAGCAATCCTGTTCTTGCGGGCATGGCGCTATTGGTTTTTGCCTTACAGATGATGGTGATCTACATCCCGGCAATGGCGAATTTCTTCGAAGTCGTCCCGCTCAGTCTCGCTGACCTTGCCATCTCGGCAGCTTCCGGGTTGGTCGTGTTTATCGTGATGGAAGTTAGTGAGAAATTCAGGAAGTAGTTGTGAAAATATAAAAGAACCTGCCTCTTAGTGAAGCAGGTTCTTTTATTAGACTTCTTGCATACGTGCTCCCGCCGCAGTCCCCGCGGCGGGGAAAGTGCCCAGAATGGGTACGCCGCCTTGAGCAAATCAAATCAGTGACTATTGCATGAAATCTCTCTAACCGATAAATCCCTGCCACAATTGATACAAGCCAAATCCCGCTAAAGCGAATGCAGAGATGAGAAGCATGGTGCGATTCAATTTCGGTCCCAATGCCGAGGCACTGCCGAAGATAAAAATGATCAGGGCAAGGGTGGAGATCATGGCAAGATAGAAACCTGAGAGAAACCCGATCCCATAAACGGGGATCTCGCGCCAGCCTTGCACCAAAATGGGGCCCGTCGCAACCATCCAAAAGATATAAGCGCCCGGGCTGAGAACATTGGTCATCGCCGCTTTGAAGATGGTCTGATGATTTGCAGGTTTGGAGGGCGCGATTAACTTGTCATAATCCCGCCAGGATCTGTACGCGCCAAAGGCGAGATATAAAATGAAGAGCCCGCCTAGGATGTATAAGATTCGCTGAACCCAATCCGGTAGTTGGCTGAGGACAAGCACGCTCAACAATATGATGGGACCGTCGCTCAGGAATGGAGCCAATGCGCCGGGCAGGGCGCGCTTCCAGCCGCGGGTGAGGGCTTGGGAAATGAGAAATGCCTGGAATGGTCCGGGTTGGGAGGCCGCGGCGAAGCCGAATCCTATCCCTTGAAGAAGATAAATCCACATGGTTGCTGCAGAGCGTAGGATCAATCGAAAATGAATTTGGTCGGGTTCTCGAAGAAAACCGTCCATGCGATGCACTGGCGCGGGGTGAAAACGAACAAACCGCCTTCGTCCCATTGTGTGGCTTCAGGAGTGTAACCGTCTTCTGCGTATTTATGAAAAGCAGCGACCAAACGTTGTGCGAATTCAGGCGTCGGCTTGGGCGCAGGGACGGTTATTCCTTCAAGGATGATCGCCTTCTGTCCATCTTCAAGATTTACAGTTACATTTGGATTCTCAAAGATGTTGCGGGCATGGCGCGTTTCAGGACTGCCGTCGTAGTAAAGCCTGCCATCGAGATATACTGCCCAACGCGGCACGACATGCGGACGCCCATTTGGACGAACGGAGCACATCCAATAATGTTTGGCGTTAGTCAATTTTTCTTCGACATATTCCCAAGGCACTTCGGAAATGGGGTTATCAACATATCCTTTTGGAAATTTCGGGCGGGTGATCTTTGTCATTGTATCCTCCTATTTTCCCAACGCTTCTTTCACCGCTTCATAGACGTTCACCATGCCAAAGCCATACGCATTGCTGGGACGATCTCCGGTGAAACAGCCAAGCGACGTATTGCCCGTGTAAGGCTCGGCTGTTGTGATAATTAAATTCTCGGTCGCTTCGATATCGCCGATCAATTCAGGTTGGGCGGACCAGATCAACGCCACCACGCCGACGAGGTGCGGTCCCGCCATGGATGTGCCGCTGTTCGAGCCGTATGAATTTTCAGGAAGCGAAGAAAAAACATCCACACCTGGCGCGACGATATCGGGTTTGACCCTTCCCGAACCGTCGGAGGTGACAGGTCCGCGGCTGGAGAAATCGGCAAGGTTTCCGAACCGATCGATCGCGCCGACAGAGAAAACAGAATCATATAAAGATAGCGGGGCATAGACCGTCTCGCAATTCGGTCCGTCGTTGCCGGTGGAGACGACAACGAAGATTCCGGCATGGCGCAGGTTATCCGACGCAACAAGCAGCGCATTCGGATCGCAGCCTTCGATCTCGGGGCAGCCCCAGGAGTTGTTCATCACGTGCGCGGCTTGGGTCGGGTCGCCGTCGGTGAATGGATCGCCGCCGATAGGGAACGGCGCGAGCATGAACTGCATGCAATCGAGATACAAAGCCGGGTTGGCGAGATTGCGGTCGAGATTGGCGCAGCCGATCCACTGCGCTTCGGGAGCCACGCCGATGCCGCCGCTTCCGAGGATCGTACCCATCGTATGCGTGCCGTGCCCGCCTTCGTCGTTCGGCGATGTGGTTCCATCCCACGGGTCGAACCAGTTGTAATCGTCGCTGCCGTTATAACCGCGATATTGTTCCGCCAGCGCGGGATGATTCCCGTCCACGCCCGAATCGGATTGACCGACAACGATCCCTTCGCCGCGTACATTGAACTCATCCCATACGCGATCCGCGCCGATTAATGAGATATTCCATCCAATGTAATCAGAAGGAGGCGCGGACTCAAATCCCGGCGAAGGTAAATCTTCGGGAGCGGCACGCAGGCGCGGGCTGGGGATGACGCGGTCCACTTCGGGGCGGGTCAACAGGAAAAGCCGCACCAAAGTCCCGCCCTGAACCTCCATCGAGTTTTGCAAATAGTATGGCGTATATTCCACGCCCATCGTATCGAAGGCGCTTCGCAGACCTGCCTGTTCGATGTTCGCCGTTTTGACGAGCGTTTCATATGCCGCCGTCCGCCGCGCGTCGAGGTCCGTCATTGAGTCCAGGTTTGAAAGGTCTGCCTGATTCTTGAAGATGACGAACAATCGGTCGCCGTAATTTCCGGGATTGCCAAAGATGAAGAAGACGGCAACAAGACTGATCCACGCGAGAGCCGCTCCCGTCCATCCGATGATGCGCTTCACCCCCGCGCCCGAGCCTGATCCGGCAACATGGAACAAAATCAACGCGACGACGCTTACGCTCCAGCCGATGAGCAAGGCAATGCCAACTGCTTTGCTCGCAAGCTCGGCAATATCGCCGAGAACGAATGTCAACTCGGTGGGGTCGAAAAATGCCAAACCCGCAAACGCGAGAAGACCCGTTCCGAGAGCCGCGGCAGTGCGTGAAGGCAATAATGCCGCGACCCCGAACGCAAAAGCGGGAATTAAAACAACAAGAATTAATTGCCCGCCGTCGTACCCGAATGCAGAGGCGAGTAAAGCCAACAGGGCGCCCGCACCGACGCCATCAAGAAAAACATTTTCGGAGTCTGCCATCCAAACCGCGGCGAGCAGGCCGAAGGACAAGCCAGCCAGTAGACTTAGGAATCCGTCTGCAAACGAGCCCAATGAGCCGAAGATCGCCAGCGGAAAGATCCCCAGGGCGGCGATCAATAAACCAAACGGCGCAGACTGCGGGAGCCATGCCGGTTTATTTTTACCAAAACGAATGACTATTAATGCGGCGACGAAGGCAAGCAGGGTCTGTGCAATCAAGCCAACCTGATCGTTGTTCGCACCGAGGAATCGCAGTGCCAAAGCGGGGAATCCAAACAGCGAAGCGCCGAACATCCCTGCATACCAGCCTTTGAAGCGATCGTCCGTTGTGAAATACCACAAAAGACCGAAAAGCAGGCTCATGAGGACCGCCTGTGACGCCAGACCGATGGCGCCTGCCCGTGCGAGTTGCTGCAAACTAGATGAAACGATTGCGCTTTGTTCCGTCGTCCACAGGATGAAATGATAGATGAACAAACACAACGGCATCGGCAGGACGAACATCAGGAACAACGCCAGCGCGCCGCCGCTCCGGTTTTTCTCTTCATAGACCGGGGTATTTTCGGATTCCGTCATTGTGTGTCTCCTTGTTTTACAACTTCAATACTTGTCTGCGGTTCGGCCTCCTCCCTGTGCGGATGGACATTGAATATCTTGAACGCCCATTGAACGGACGGGCCGATGAGCAATGCAAAGACCGCTGTGCCGATTCCCGCCGGTCCGCCCAGGAACCATCCAAGGATGAAGACCGTGATCTCCACGGATCCGCGCGCCACCCGCAGACTTAACTTCGTCGTGCGATGCAATGCCAGCATCAAACTATCGCGCGGACCCGCTCCCGCATCCACGCCAATGTACACCGCGCTGGCGATGCCTTGCGCCAATACCCCACCCAAGAGCATCGCGCTTTGCAATATCAAATTCTTTTCGACGGATGGAATCAGCCACAAGGCAAGATCCAGCCATGGACCGATGGAAAGGATGTTCCCCAGCGTGCCCCAGCCGACCTTTTCACGCAATGCCAGCGCGCCAATCAGGACCGTAAAGCCGACGATCACGGTGATCGTTCCAACCGTAAGTCCGGTTATTTGTGAAAGCGCCACCTCGAAGACCGACCAGGTCCCCGTGCCGAGGTTTGCGCGGATGGTCAACGCAATGGATAAACCAAAGAGTGCAAAGCCGATTTGAATGACGAGAAAATCACGGATAAAGGTATTCCAGCGAACAGGTTTGATCATGACACTCCTATTAGAGCGTCATCATACCATGCGAGGAGTTTTTCACTTTGGCTGTTCCTTGAGAGCAGGCCGGAATGCCGATCCCTATTCCTGCCCGCTTACCTGCGGGAACGCAGTCCGATCAATTGAGTTGTGCCCACTACATGTCCCTTGATCGCAGATTCAAACTGCCCGCGGCTTGCACCTTCTGCAAGGGACAAGGTCGTATCTAACGCATACAATGTAAAGATATAACGGTGTGTGCCGCTCGGCGGGCAGGGACCGCCATAGCCAAGTTCGCCGAAATCGTTCATGCCTTTGACGCCTGCATCCGGTCCGCCGATGGCTTCGTTTAGTCCGCTTGCATTTGCCGGGATGTTGAATTGCAGCCAATGCAGCCAGTTCCCGCCATCGGGATCGCTCATGAGGATGGCAAAACTCTGCGTGCCGTCGGGCGCACCTGTCCATGCAAGCGGAGGCGAAAAATTCCCGCCGGTGCATTGTCCGCGCAGGTTGTAGGTGTAACTGTCCGGGATCGTCCCGCCTTCGGAAAAGGCGGCGCTGGTCAGGGTCAAATTATCCATTGCGACCTCACTCTCTTCGACTGGCGGAGTCGGGGAACATGCCGCAAGCAGTACGGCAAGCGCCCCTGCGATGTGAATTGACTTCATGCTCGCCTCGTGAAATTCAAAACCCAAGCCGCTTCAATCTCGTTTTCAAATCCATTCGTAGTGTAGCACGTTTGACACCGCCAAGATCGATCTTTTCCGCGCCGATCATATCTGCAAATCGTTTCAGTCCCTCTGCGAGTGCATCAGCAAATGCAGAATCCTTCGGCGCGTCGTCCTCCAACCAGAAGCCGAGGATGTGCAGCGTGTTCGTCGCGCGGTCGAGTTTCGGGTCGAGCCGCGCCACCAGATCATCGCCGTATAGAATCGGCAATGTGTAATAACCCCACTTGCGCTGATGTAAAGGCTTGTACACCTCCCACACGTAATCAAAATCGAAAACTTTTTTCGCGCGCCCGCGGGCGCTGACGATTTCCAACGGAGCGAGAAGCGTGACCTCTTCGAGCGTGGATGGCCCTTTGGGCTTCCACGCCTTCGGGACGCGCCCCGCCTCCAACTCCGCCAGATGGGCTTTGTCACTGTTACAGATGAGGAAGTTCTCGCTGAAGCCTTCGACTCTCACCCGCGAGATTTCCTTCTTTTCGATGAGCCGTTCGATGTGTTCCTTCGCATCCTGAGCAGGCACTTTACGATGAATATACTCACCGAACGCGGTCTTCCAGGAAGGCTCGCGCGCCATGCCGTAAAAAGCGATGATTTTTTTGCCTAGAAAGTCCTCGGCTTCCGCCTTGGGCGCGGCATAATCATATTCACTCGGCAGGACTCGCTCGCGCAGGTCGTAGATGCGGTCGAAGCCCTTGCGGTTCGAGATCATCACCTCGCCGATCAGCCAGAGATAGAACAAAGTGACCGAGGTTTCCTTGCGCCCGCGGTAACTCCATACTCTCACAGCGTCGCCTTCGATGTCGCGGTTCCCCAACGGACCTTTCTCGCGCAGTTCGTCCAACACGAATTTAATGACTTCCTTCGGCGGATGGGTGAAGGATTCGTAACGCAATCCTCTCTCTTCGCGATGCTTCATATGCAATCGCCAATACGGGAACTCATGCATCGGGTACATCATCAGCCAACCGCCGTAATCGAAGGCTTTGCGTTTGTCGTATGCCATCTTGTAGAGCAGTTCGGGTTTGTAGTCGAGGACGCGCCCATACATGGCGATGTCCTGGCTGCGGGCGACCATGACGAGCGGATCAAGTTGCAGCGCCTGCATTTGTTTCAAGGCGGATTCGGCGCCGGTCAAACCACGGAAGCGGCGGCCAGGCCAAAGTCCCTGCGAGCCGAGCAGGAAGCGTCGATAGGCTTGTTTGGAGATTGTATCCATGCTGAAGGTTTACGTTAGAGGCTTGCGCTGAGCGTTGTCGAAGCGTTGAAGTTGAGATTAAAAAAACCGAGGCATTGCGCCTCGGTCCATCGGTCACGGCGGCAAATCAATCGTCAGCCAATGAAGCGATCGCGCGCAGAAGACCGAAGATCAGCACGCCAAGTTTCAACCCCTCGCCTGTGGTGATGGCGGTTTCGCGCTCGCTCCTTGCGGCGCGGCGATTGAGAAGCATGGCGGCGATCAGACCCGTGACTGCGCCGATGACCGCGCCGCCGAGAAGTACCCTGCTTCTATTCATGGTGTCATCCTTTCAAAAAAGGTTTTTGCTGTTTGAAGCCATCCGTTCAGGACGAGGATGGGTTTGACCGCCATATCCGCCCCGCGGATGATGTACCCGCGCGCGATGAAGATGTAATCCTGCCCAAGACCCGTGTAATATGGAACCGCCTTGAGGAAACGCGCCATAAGATAGATCAGTCCGATGAGAATAGCAAGCACGACCAGCCCGCCGAGGAGCATCGGGATGATGACCCAGATGGTCGAGATCGCCGCCCAGCGGCCCACGTCGCCGCCCTGTTGAAAAGTGGCAATGCTGATCCATACGACCATGCCGATCAATGCCAAGGCGCTGAGCGCGACAGGCAGGATGATCTTCCACATCACCTGCCTGCGGTGTTTGAGGTAGGAGTAATGCGCGGGCGGGGTCTTGAGTCGTTCAGCGAGTTTGGGGAGTTGGGAAGCCATCGAACGTATTTTACCAAAATAAAAGACCCTAAAGGTTTTGAAAACCCTTAGGGTCTAATTTCGTTTCCTATCTTCGATTCCGCAAAAACGTCGGAACGTCGAGATCGTCGTTATTGATGCTCGGCGCAGGCTGGGACTTTACGTCTGCAGATGAGCGGGTTTCCGTATTGGCGGTCACCGATTCAACCGGGCGCGGAGTGAAGGGGGTGTTTGCTGCTGAAAGAGGCTTCTCAGTGGTGCGCGGCAGTCGTTCGAGCACGCGGCGTGTGACTCCGCTTCGTTCGAAGCCCGTGGCAATCACGGTACAGCGAATCTCATCGCCCAGGTTCGGGTCGATGACCGCGCCGAAGATCATGTTGACATCCGGATGAGCCGTCTCGCGGATGATGGCAGCGGCTTGGTTTACCTCGAAGAGGGTCATGTTCGGTCCGCCAGTGACGTTAAAGAGCACACCGCGCGCGCCGTCAATTGTAATGTCGAGCAACTGACTGGAGATGGCCTGCTCGGCGGCGGTCTTTGCGCGGTCATCGCCGGAGCCGCGGCCGACAGCCATAAGAGCCGCGCCGCCTTCGGACATGATGGCGCGCACATCGGCAAAGTCGAGGTTGATCAAGCCGGGGATGGTGATCAATTCGGAGATGCCCTGAATGCCCTGGTGCAATACTTCATCCGCCATGCGGAAGGAATCTTGCAGCGACGATTTTTTATCCGCCAGTTGGAGCAATCGGTCGTTGGGAATCGAGATGAGCGTATGCGCGTGTTCCTTCATCTTCGCCACGCCCGCCTCGGCAGACTGCGAGCGCTTGCCGCCTTCGAATGTGAATGGTCGCGTCACTACGCCGATGGTCAATGCGCCGCATTCCTTTGCGATCTGCGAAACGACGGGAGCCGCGCCGGTTCCGGTGCCGCCGCCCATGCCTGCTGTGACGAAGACCATATCCGCGCCTTTGAGCACGTTATACAGTTCGTCGGAAGATTCTTCCGCGGCTTTCCGGCCGATCTCGGGATCGCCGCCCGCACCGAGCCCGCGCGTGATCTTATCGCCGAGGCGAACACGCATCGGCGCGCGCGACAAGGTCAATGCCTGCGCATCCGTGTTGGCGGCGATGAATTCAACGCCCTGGATGCCTTCTTCCATCATGCGGTTGACGGCATTTTGTCCGCCTCCACCCACGCCGACCACTTTGATGCGGGCGAAGGTTTCGGTTTGCAATGATCTTTTGTTCGAGTCCATTTGTTCCTCCTGGCAAGGAATTTGCCTAATCTTAAACGACAATACGATTTTTTAACAGGGTTAAAACTGCCCAAATTTCACCACTTGTGAATCTTTTCTCTTTTCATTCATGGCAGCAACCTCTTCAACCAACTCTTCACTGAATCCATATTTGAACTCCTATCACCGCGCGGCTTGCGGCGTTTGCCACCGGTCGAGACCGCGACCTGATGATCGTGCATGCTGATCGCCCATTGCAGCAATCCGAAACTCGTGGAATACATGGGCGAATTGAGCTTATCCACAAGTCCTTTCAGATTTTGCGGCTGGGCTGTGCGGACCGGCATGCCCAACAAACCCGCCGCCACACGATTGATTCCGGGCAAAGCAGACGTGCCGCCTGTCAGTACCATGCCTGCCGGTAACAATCCGTCATACCCTGAGCGCTTGATCTCTTGAAGAATTAAATTGAATGTCTCTTCCACGCGCGCTTCGATGATCATCGCCAGATCGTGGCGGCTGATGCGAATATCCTTATCCTCGCCGAAGGGACGCATGAGGAAATATTCATCCGCGCCGACATCGGACTTCACAGCATGTCCCTGCTGCTTTTTTACTTCTTCGGCTTGCGTCAGCGATAGTCGCAGTCCGTGTGCGATGTCCTGAGTGACGTGATTCCCGCCGACTGCCAGGACCATCGTGTGCCATACATCGCCATCGACGTAGATCGCAAGGTCGGTCGTCCCGCCGCCGATGTCGCAAACCGCCACGCCCATTTCGCGTTCCTGTTCGGTCAACACAATTTCAGCAGAGGCAAGCGGATTCAAAACGAATTGTTGAATCTCGACCCCCGCCGCGCCCACACATTGACGCAAATTATCGACGGTCGCGCTCGCGGCGGTGATGATGTGCGTTTCCACTTCGAGTTTATAACCGTGCATCCCGACCGGGGTCTTCACGCCTTCCTGCCCGTCCACGGTGATGCCGCGCTGGATGACGTGAATGATCTCGCGGTCGTGAGGGATGGCGATCGCCTGAGCCTGTTCGAGCGCACGCGCCAGATCATGGACTTCGATGATCCCGCCGGGGATTCCCGCCGCGCCGCGGCTGTTCACCGAAGCCACATGCGCGCCCGCAAGACTCACGAACGCGGAAGTGATCTCGAGACCGGAAGTGCTCTCCGCTTTTTCGACCGAACGTTTGATGGCGCGCGACGCAGCGGGGAGATCGACCACGATCCCCTTGCGGATGCCCTCGGAAGGTTCGATGCCCACACCGAGAATGCGGATGGATTTATCGTCCTCCACCCGCCCAACAAGGGTGCAGACCTTGGTCGTTCCTACGTCAATGCCAACAACAATTTCATCCATGTTACGGGCTCTCTACAAAGATTTCCTGTGTTTCTTCTGCATCAACTTCTGCCATGCGGTAATACGGGCCGTCGGGATGCTCCACGTTGATGTAAATGGGAGTCTTGCCGCGTTGTAAAAGCGATTCGACCAGCGTCCGATATACGGTGATCTTCAACGGCAGGTCGCTCGATGAAGTACCGAATGCGACCGTCCAACCGCGCGGGTCGACCCAGCTGAAACCATCAACGGAGGAAAAGGTCAGGGTGGCGCCAGCAGGCACGAGCGGGGCGAGACCGAGAGCGGAATCCACAAGATCTTTTTGGATGAAGGGCGGCGGGCTGTACGGGTCATCCGAGGTTTGAATCCCCGCCGGGGGCGCATCCAACGCATTGACCACGATCAACCCCGCCGCCTCGCCTCGGGGCCTGAACGCGATGCCTGATTCGTCGACCCAGGTGTATCCTCCGTTTTGATTCCAAAGGATGACGGGCTGGCGTTCAAGGACAGTAACGTAGACGAAATTGGGAAGGTACACATCCACCTGTGCGGAGAGAAGCTCGGGGTAATTCAATCGCAGCCGTCGTTCAAGTTCATCCGGCTGGACGGTAAAGATGTTCTGCCCGTTCACGCCGATGATGCCGTTGATCTCTTCGCTAAGGATGCGTGTGTTGCCAAGTACATACGCAGAGGGGACATAGAAATACTGCAATCGAAACGCCAGCACGAGCATGGTCCCAAAAGCAAGCGCAAATAAGACCGACGCGATTCGCCAGTTGGTATGCGCGCGCGGCAGTTGCGGAAGCCGCGGCAGGGCAATCTTCGGTTTATTGAGATGAAATTCCGGCAAACCCAACGCGATCTTGAACTTTCGCTTTTCAGTCGGCTTGGGCGATGCCCATAGCGGAAGTGTGGGTGTGCGCGCAGAAACCTTGACCATGGGTTTGGTGGCCTGTTTCGCCGCCCGTTGAAGTTCTTTCGCAGCATGCTCGGCGCGGCGACGGCGGACGATCTCGGCACGGGTAGGCTGGCGTTTGTCGCTCATGCCGTCCTCCGATGCTCGGTGCGGTCGCGTTGGGCTTTGCGGTCGAGCGCGAGTTGAATCAGGCGGTCGACCAGTTCGGCATACGTCATGCCGCTTGCCTGCCATAATTTCGGGTACATGCTGATGGAAGTAAAGCCGGGTATCGTGTTCAATTCGTTTAGATAAATCCTATTCGTGTCTTTTTCGACAAAAAAGTCAGCCCGCGCCATGCCCGCGCAATCGATGGCTTTGTAGGCGCGCACGGCATAATCGCGGATCTGGTCTGCTGTATCTTCCGGCAGCGGCGCCGGGATGATCAACCCCGATGTGCCATCGATATATTTCGACTCATACGAGTAGAACTCGCGGCTCGGCAGGATCTCTCCGCAGACCGATGCCTGTGGGTCTTCATTGCCAAGCACGCTGACTTCGATCTCACGCACATTTTTCACACCGCCCTCGATGATGATGCGGCGGTCATAACGCGCGGCATCCATCAAACCTTCCGCAAGGTCTGAACGGCTGGTGCATTTGCTGATCCCAACCGATGAACCGAGATTGGCAGGTTTGGTGAAGAGCGGATACGAACCCAGCGCTTCGGCTTTCGCAATGACGGAATCCACATCATTCTCGATCTCGCCGCGCAGGATCAAAGCCGATTTCACGAGAGGGATCCCATGAGCGCGCATTACATCTTTGAAAATGGCTTTATCCATGCCAACGGCTGACCCGGCTACGCCTGCGCCCACGTATGCCACATCCGCCATTTCGAACAGACCCTGGATCGTTCCGTCCTCTCCGAACGGTCCGTGCAGGACGGGGAAGAAGACGTCGATGGCGTTGAGCGTTTCGAATTTGTCTCCGGTTTTCGTCGAACGAAGCACGAACAAACTCTGCCGCGCCGACGGGTCGGTGGGCGGGATGACGCGGTCGAGATTCCTGACATCGCCATTTTCAAACGCACCGAGCGCATCGCTTCCAGTCAGCCAGTTGCCATCGAGCGTAATGCCCACTTGCACAACCTCATAACGTTCCGGGTCCAAAACGGAGATCACCGAGCGCGCAGACATCAGCGAAACATCATGCTCGCCAGAACGTCCGCCAAAGATAACTGCAACTCGAAGTTTCTTCGTCATGGTCACTCGTTCCACTCGCCTACCAACTCGATTTCCAATTCCAAATCCACGTTGAATCTTTCCTTCACCGTTCTTTGAGCCAGGAGAATCAAAGCGCGAATATCTTCGGCTCTGGTCCTGCCGTGGTTTATAAAGAAATTTCCGTGCAGCGTGCTGATCTCAGCGTTGCCGATGCGCGTCCCCTTCAAACCCGCGGCTTCAATCAAACGTCCCGCATGGTCGCCCTGCGGATTCTTGAACATCGAACCCATGCTTGCGCCAGGCGGTTGCGTGGCTTTTCGGCGTTCGCTGAATTGTTCGATTTTAACAGACACTTCCTCTTTCGATGAATTTTTTAATTTCAACATCGCGCTCAAAACAACGGCTTTCAATTCACCACGTTTTAAAATACTGGTGCGGTAGCCGTATCCCATTTGTTCGAGAGCGAATCGTTCCCGCCCTTTTTTCGTCAGCAGTTCAGCCCACATTAGGTTATGAGTCATATCGCCGCCGAACGCTCCCGCGTTTCCATACACCGCGCCACCGACTGTGCCGGGGACCGTTGCCGACCATTCCAGTCCGCCCAAGCCTTTGGATGCGCAGCGCTTGGCGAGATTGCCGATCACGACTCCCGCCTCGCACCAGACTTGAGGCTGGTCGCCCATCTCAAAGCGGATTCCCTTCGCCCTGTTCAAAACCACGACTCCACGAAAGCCTTTATCGCTGACGAGCACATTCGACCCGCCGCCAAGTATGTAATACGGGAGATCGTGTTCCCATATCCGTTGCATCGCGTCTGCAAGTTCATCCGCCGATCTGACCGTCAGCATCGCATCCGCCGGTCCGCCGATGCGCGCAGACGTATACGGCGCAAGGGCGACATGCTCCTGCACAGCATCGCCAAATTTCTCTCGCAAGATCTCAACGGAAGGGGCGGCGTTAACCATGAACATCCTGACTACAAATCCTTCAACAGATCTGCGGTGATCTGGTCTGCGTCCCCGGCGGAAAGGACAATGACCACATCATTGAATCTCAAATGTTCCAACAAATATTTACTCGTCTCTGCAAGCGAGCCGCTGTACCTGGCAGAGGCATGAGGCATTGCCCCAACCACTTCAGCGGAGGAGAAATCCTGTTCCGGTTCGCGTGAAGCGTAGATTTCCGTCACGAGAACTTCATCGGCTTCGCTAAATGCCCGGGAGAAATCGTATAGCAAGGTCTGCGTCCTCGAGAACGTGTGCGGCTGCCACACTGCCCAAATCCTCCGCTTCGGATAACGCGCCCTTGCCGCAGCCAGCGTTGCGCGAATTTCGGTGGGATGATGGGCATAATCATCGACCAGGAGAATGCCTTTTGGCTCGCCGCGAATTTCAAAGCGGCGTCCGGTTCCAGTAAAGTGACCCAATGCTTCAGCCGCTTTTTGCATCGGAAGTCCCATGACTGCTGCAACAGAAAGCGCGGCAAGCGCATTGCGGACGTTATGTTCGCCCGGCACCTGCAACGAGACATTGAACGCGTTCGTCATACTGCCCATGTTGGTCATGACAGAAAAGTCGAAACCGCCGCGCTCGTTCTTCTTCATGGTGCGCGCCTGCACCCATTGCGGGCTGTTGATGGTCATTTCGCCCTGCACAGAATAGGAGACCACGGTCAATCCGCTGCGCCGGGCGTGGTTGATCAGCATGACGGCGCCTTCATCTTCCGCGCAGGCGATCAAGGTACCGTCAGGCGGAAGGAGATTCACAAAACTTTCGAAGGCGGCATACATGTCATTGAAGGTCGGGAAACAATCCGGGTGATCGTGTTCCAGATTCGTGACCACCTCGATCTGCGGTTTTAATCCCAGGAACATGTGGTCGTATTCGTCGGCTTCGATGACAAATGTCTCGCCTTTTCCTGCGCGGGCGTTGGCTTGCAGGTTGTTCAGCGTCCCGCCTGCAATGAAAGACGGGTCGCGGTCGAGCGCGATCAAGATCCAGGCGACCATGGCGGTGGTCGTGGTCTTGCCATGGGTTCCAGCGATGGCGATGCCCGTCTTCTTCTCCATCAATTGGCCGAGAAAATCGGCGCGCTTGTAAACGGGGATGCCCGCCCGCTTCGCCGCCTCGACTTCGGGATTGTCATCCTTGATGGCCGAAGAACGAATCACCACTTCCGCTCCGGAAACATTGCGCGGGTGATGACCGACATAGATCTGCACGCCAATGTTCTGTAAATCAGCGGCAAACGGAGAGAGCGCCTGATCCGAACCGGTCACCTCGTACCCGCTCTCCGTGAGCAGGCGCGCGATGGCAGAAAGCCCTGAACCTCCAATGCCGATGAAATGAACGCGTGTCATGGTTATCTCTGCCTAAGCCGCCTGGAGCAAGTCATTAGATATATACCACGATGATGAAGATGAGGATGACGATGACGGCAAAGTAGATCGATGGTTCGCCGAGGAAACGCGGTGGCATGACTGCCATCATCCTTTCGATGGCGTCTGCAATCGCCGGGTCGGTGGCGCGGCTGATGACTTTGGGGTAGGGATAGTTCGCCATGTGGTTGTAATAAAGGATCGAGCCCGCGACCAGGTACCCATTTACGCCGCCCAACACCGCCCCGAAGAGTGAATCCTGAAGGTGTTCGCGCAAAGCCTTACCCGCAAAGCGCGAGATGTTCACGGTCTGGTAGCCGAAGTACACCAGCGCGATCAAGATGATGACCCGGATCCAGAACACAGAGGTGGTGGTCTTGTCGAGGTCGCGCACCAGCGGGATATATTTCTCCAGCAGGAGGTTGACCGCCAGCGAGGTGACCACGCTGAAGATGACCATCAACTCCTTCGCCCATCCGCGCATGGCGCCTATCACGCCAAAGAGAAATACATACATCCAAAAAAGATAGATAACGCTCATCATGAGATTTCTTCTCCTGCCAGTTTCACCAACTGGCTGGCTATTGCCTCTGCCGCGCGCGGCATGGAAAGATTTTTCATCGCCGTCCGCATGGCAATTCGTTTGTGTTCGTTATGCAAAAGGTCTTTGATGACAGGCAAAAGATTATCATTCAACAATTCATCCTGCAAAATCACCGCGGCGTTGCGTTCGGCAAGATAATCCGCATTCACTTTCTGGTATCGCCAGGCGTATGGATATGGAACGAGCACGGCGGGCAGTCCAAAATATGGATATTCGCCGAGGGTGGACGCGCCTGCCCGCGAAAGGACAAGGTCTGCTGCGGAGAGCGCCGCGCCCATGTCATGCAAATAGGATATGACGTGATAACGGGCTTTTTTTTCGGAGGGAAGTTTTTCCGCCGCGTCTTTCAATGTTTGGTAATCCAGCGCGCCGGTGATGTGAACGATTTGCGCCATGCCAAGTAATCCATTAATGTGATTCAAGATTGCCATGTTGATCGAGCGCGCGCCTTTGCTTCCGCCGGTCACTAGCAGTGTGGGAATCTGTGAATCCAAGCCGAAGTGAGACAAGGCTTTTTCGCGGGACCAGTTCGAAAGTCCGGGGCGAAGCGGATACCCGGTGTGGACCAACCGCTCGGGGCTGGGGAAAAATTTTCTTGAGTCCGGTGCGGTCACAGCAACGACATCCGAAAAATAACCGAGGAATTTAAGCGCGAGTCCCGGTTCGATATCAGGTACGTACAGCACGATCGGATAATCGCGTCCGGCGACAGCCATCGGCGCGGCGATATAACCACCGGTAAAGAACAAGACGTTTGGTTTGAACACCTTTAAGATTCCGCGCGATTGCATGATTCCGCGCGTCAGTTTGCCGATGTTACCCGGCAATGCGCGCAGACCAACGCCGTGAACGCCTGCGGCCGGGATGGCGCGATAAGGGATGCCTGCGCGTTTCACTAGGTCCTCTTCCATGCCGCCTTCACCGCCGACCCACAAGGTTTCGACGCTGGCATGTTCACTTCTTAGCGCTTCGTAAACGGCCAGCGCGGGATACACTCCCCCGCCCGTTCCACCAGCGCAGATTAGCAACCGCACCGTACGACCTCCAATCATCCGATACATTCGAAGTGCTTCCCTGGCGGGAAATATTGAACAAAATTCCAAGCGCCGCAAGCGTGGTGACTAGGTTCGAGCCGCCCGCGCTCACAAAGGGAAGGGCGTTTCCCGCGAAAGGCAAAAGCCCAACCATCACTGCCATGTTGATCAGAGCCTCCAACCCGATCCAGATGACCAGACCCGAAGCGATGAGCGTGCCGAGCATGTCGGGCGCGCGACGGGCGATGACCAATCCACGCCAGATCAAGGCGCCGAAGAGACAGATCAAACCGACACCGCCGACCCAGCCAAGTTCTTCCACAACGACCGCATAGATGCTGTCGGTCGGAGGTACCGGCAAGCCGGTCACTTTGGAAAGCGACTTGCCGATGCCAACACCGAACCAGCCGCCGTTGACGATGGCTTCGAACGAACGGCGCACATGATATGAAGCCTGCAAGGGATCCTTGATTCCGGTGACGAAATCCTGCACACGCTGCTGCCCGGTGAGGCTGACCGATACGACCATATAAGCGACAAGCCCAGCAACAACCAGCAAGCCGCCGATCTGTTTCATATCGCCGCCTGCAAGGAAGAAGAGCAAGCCGCCGAGCATGAGCACGGTGGCGGCGGCGCTCAGATCCGGCTGCAAGTAGATCAAGCCGCCCACGAATCCGAGAATTACGCCGAGCGGTATCAGGCCGAAGGTTACGTCTTTGAGCATGTCTCGTTTGGCGTACAACCATACGCCAAGATATAGAATCGAAACCAACTTTGCCAATTCCGAAGGCTGGATCGAGCCGTTCAGGATGGCACGGTTGGCGTTGAACCGTGCTTCGCTCATCACCAACACTGCGACCAACAAAAGAATGGTGAGCGCCATGGCGGGCACGATCAATTGCCGCCAGCGGTGATAATCGATAAACGCAAGGATCGTTGCGCCGAGGAGTCCCAGTCCGAGCCACATGACCTGGCGGTTGAACATATACATGGCGTCGCCGTCGTTCGCCGCACGAGAGAAATCCCACGATGCGGAATACAACATAACCAGACCAAACACGATCAACGCCACCACGATCACAAGCAGGGGCATGTCGAACCCGCGTATCGTGCGCGTGGCAGCCTGCGTGGGTGTTTCCTTTACGACAGTTCCGATACCCATTTCCGAAACGCCTCTCCTCTCTCTGAAAAATCCTTGAACTCATCGAAGCTCGTGCCGCCCGGCGATAAGAGAACGACATCGCCTCTGGATGCAATTTCCGCCGCGGCCGAAACTGCCTCCTCGAGCGTCTTCGCCCGGCGGATGTCCACGGCTCCGACTCCGCTGAAGCCTGTTATTGTTTTCTGAATCATCTCCCCCGCCTCACCAAAAACCACCACATGATCCACGCGTTCATGGACCAATTTCGCCAGGTCTCCCCAGGGAAGATTCTTATCTCGCCCGCCAAGCATCAACACGATCGGTTCAGTGAATGAATGGATCGCCGCCATGCTCCGTTCGGGCGCTGTTGCGATCGAATCGTTGTACCAGCGCACACCGCGTAATTCGCGGACCAATTCCAACCGGTGCGGCACGCCGCGGAATTCCTCCACGGCTTCAAGCATGTCATCCAGTTTGAAATCCGCCGCATGACCGACGGCAAAAGCCGCGAGCACGTTCGCCACATTATGGTCGCCGTGCAGTTGAACTCTTTCGCGCATCAATAGCGGAACGTAGGCAAATCCGTCCCGCAGGCTGAGCAAGCCATCGTGCAAATAAGCGCCGTTCAAGCCTTCATCCAGGTCGTGAAGGGAGAACGCCAGCAAGTTCCCTTTAACTTTATTCTTCAAGCCCCACGCGCCGATGTCATCGCGGCCAAGTACGGCAGTGTCCTTTTCACTCTGGAATTCCAAAATCCGCGCCTTGGCGGTTGTATAGGCTTCCATTGTTCCATGTCGGTCCAAATGATTCGGCGTGATATTCAGAATCGCCGCGATGTTCGGGGATATATTCATCTGCTCGAGTTGGAACGAGGATAATTCCATGACAGCGATGTCGTCGGTTGTCATATCGTCCACGTAGTTGATGAGCGGGTCGCCGATGTTGCCGCCTGTGTAAGAGCGATTTGCGATCGAAAGACTAGCCATGTTGCCAACAAGAGTCGTCGTCGTTGTCTTGCCCGCCGAACCTGTAATGCCAATCGTCCTGCACGGAACGACCTCCATGAAGATCTGCGAATCGTTCGAGAGCGGGATGCCGCGTTTGACGGCTTCTTCGACGATTGGCAATGTCAACGGCACGCCGCCGGAGGGACACAACACATCGCAACTATCAAGCAATTCAAGCGGATGACCGCCAGCGACGAGCTTCACGTTCATATCTGCAAGCGATTGCTTCGCCGGGGCAAGTTCCGCCTCGGGGCGCGAATCATTCAAGGTCACGATTGCGCCGTGACGGGATAGCCAGCGCGCAAGGGCGATTCCCTGTCTTGCGGCACCGAGGATGAGAACGTGGGTGTTTGTCCAATTTTTCATGATTCGTAAAAAGTAAGGAAATGAAGCGTGATGTGCAAATCACGTTTCACTTATCATTGTTCACACAACTACACCTGCGATAATCCTATTCCAATCAGCCCGGCCATCAAACCGATGAGCCAGAATCGCTGGACGACCTGAGTCTCGCTCCAACCGAGCAATTCGAAATGCAAATGGAGCGGCGCCATCTTGAAGAAACGTTTTCCGCCCGTCCAGCGGAAATAAAGAATCTGGATCACGACGCTGAGCATCTCAGCGAGAGGAATAATACCGATGATCAACAGCATGGGCCACTGACCCGTCATCAACGCGATGACCGCCAACACCGAGCCGAGCGCCATCGAGCCGGTGTCACCCATGATCAATTGCGCGGGATGCACATTGAACCACAGATACCCGAACAAAGCGCCAACAAGGATGAAACAAAAGCGCGCGAGAAAGGTCTGTTCCTGCATCAGGGCAATGCCGCCAAATGCGGCAATGGCGGTGGCAGCGATCAGACCCGCGAGACCGTCGAGGCCGTCCGTGAAATTAACGGCGTTCGATTCAGCGACGATGATAAAGGCGGCGATTGGCACGTAAATCCAGCCGATCTCGATCTCGAAGAAGTAACCAGGTAGGTACAGGTCGGGCGCATCGATGACGTATTTCAAAGCGTAAGCCGTTGCCAGCGCAAGGGCCACCTGGAATATGAACTTGGTGCGGGCGCGCATCCCGTCACCTTTGCGTTTTCCGTGAATGCCTTCCCAATCATCCACCGCGCCAAGGATGGCGAACCCGACCATGACCGCCATCGGCAAAAGGACGGAGCGCCCGATCCCGCTTGTGGTCACGCCGATCAATGCCACAGCATTCAGTAAGCCGCTCAATAACAAAACCGGCAGGATGAACATCACGCCGCCCATGGTTGGCGTGCCCATCTTGACGCGATGCGCATCCGGCTCCTCCACGCGGATGATCTTCCCGATCTTGAAATGCCGCAGGATGCGCAGCAACGGCGTTCCCCAAATGGCCGTCATGATGAAAGCCAGCCCCGCCATGCTGAGGGAGAGGGCGATGTCTCTCACGAGCGCACCTCCAGCGCGGCTGTGATGCGATCCATGCGCAAGCCATGCGAACCTTTGATAAGAACCGCATCGTTCGCAGACAGGTTTTTTGTCAGCCAATCCACAACGGGAGCGATCTCCTCGTATTCCAGGATCGAAGCCGGTTTCATCCCTGCGCGGCGCGCGGCATCTGCGATCATATGTCCGCGAGTGCCAAGCGTAATGAGAATCTTTGCGACCTGCGCGGCACGCATACCTACCATTTCATGTCCCTGGCGCTCGTAAGGACCAAGTTCGAGCATGTCGCCGAGCACGGCGATCTTGCGGCCGTCGAGTTCGTCGAGCAGGTTCAACGCCGCCAGCATCGATTCAGGCGCGGCATTATAGGTATCGTCGAGGATCAACGCGCCGTTATTGCTGCGCGCTGCAACCAGGCGCAACTCGGCATGTCCTTGTGAGAGACCCTCCAAAATCTCCTGCCAGGATAAACCATCATTCAAACCAACCGCAGAGGCGCGCAAGGCGGTATGGATCGAGTGGCGTCCGATCATCGGGATGCGCATGTGCAGGGTTTCTTTCTTGTAATGCAGCCGGAAACGGATTCCGTCCAGTCCCAAGCCTTCAATCTGATCCGCCCATAGATGCGCTTCGGGAGAAAGCCCGTAGAAGAAGACTCGCGCCTTGGTCTTCTCTTCCATTTTGCGAACCCAGGGATCGTCGAAGTTGAGGATGGCGACCCCATCCGGCGGCAGCGCAGCGGGTAATTCACTCTTCCCGCGAAAGATGGCTTCCTGCGAACCGGCGCGCTCGGCATGGACAGTTCCCACATTCGAGACAACACCGATCTGGGGCTGGGCAATGTCGCACAGAAATTGAATCTCACCCGGGACGTAGAATCCCATTTCGAGCACGGCTCGTTCGTACCCTGAGCCAAGCCGCAATAAAGTGAGCGGCAGTCCGATCTCATTGTTCAGGTTGCCGGGGCTTTTCAAGGTCCGGTAACGGACGCTCAACACTTCCGCCACCATCTCTTTCGTCGTGGATTTGCCGACACTGCCGGTGATTCCAACCACGCGCAAATCCGGCAATCTGCGGCGCCAGAAACGAGCGATCTGCTGCAAAGCTGAAAGTGTGTTATCCACGCGGAGAAGGAGGGGCGGTTCAAATGTCAGTGCAGGATCAACCACCAAACCGCCTCGCAGGTCGAGGGTCCGATAGGAAGCGTCCGCGTCCCGTTGAATTAAAGCAAAAGATGCCCCCCTGCGAAATGCATCTGGGAGGAAATCATGTCCATCTGCGTTCTCGCCAGGAATCGCCACAAAAAGGGACCCGGGAATCGCCTGTCGCGAATCGATGGCGCCTTCCGTGATCACGGCGGATGCGTTCGGCGGGCGAACCGAGGTCAGGGCTTCGAGGACATCTGCAAGGGTCAACATATTATCTTGAGGCAAGTTGATGACGAATCGAGTCAGGCGGAATATCCAATAGGATGACAGCGCGTTGGGCCATTTCAGAAAAAACAGGCGCGGCGGTTTCAGAACTCCAGGGCGATGTGGTCGGGCGTTCGAGCCAAACGTAGATCATAAACTGCGGATCGTCCACCGGTCCCCAACCGATGAAAGAGGCGTTCGTCTGACTTCCATCATAAATGCCGTTGACGGGGATTTGCGCGGTGCCGGTCTTGCCCGCCACGCGATAACCGGGGACAAGCGCGAGCGACGATTCCTGCTCGAGCGAGATGGCAAGCATCTCGTTCAAGGTCGCCGCCGTCTGTTCGGAGATGGGAGTCGCCCCGAATTGTTCGGGGACCTCATGCTGCCGTCCATCGCGCACCATTGCATATAATACATGCGGGATGACCATGCGTCCGTTGTTCGCAACTGCGGAGACAGCCGCCATCATTTGAATTGGTGTGACCGCAACGCCCTGACCGAAGGCATTTGTGCCAAGATCGACGGGATACCAATCCGCATCTCCCGGGACCTTGAGCCTGCCCGGCGCTTCCCAAGCCATATCCACGCCGGTGAGATGACCCATGCCAAATGCATCCATGTAATCGTAAAAAGTCCCGGTTCCCATTTGCGTGGAAAGAGTTACCATGCAAACATTAAGGGAATGCTGCAAACAACCGATCATGTTTTGCACGCCCCATGGATTGCGGTCCCAGTTCTGGACGGTAACGCCGCCCACCAGGATCGAACCGGTATCCAGATAAGTGGTTTCCGGTGTGACCGTTCCGCTATCCAAAGCGGCTGCCATGGTGAGAACTTTAAAGACCGAGCCCGGTTCATACGACATGGATATGGCCGGGTTGAAGTAGGTGGAGTTGGGATA
Organism: Anaerolineales bacterium; assembly: GCA_015075725.1. Taxonomy (NCBI): domain Bacteria; kingdom Bacillati; phylum Chloroflexota; class Anaerolineae; order Anaerolineales; species Anaerolineales bacterium. The sequence continues at coordinate 660,624 of JABTTV010000001.1, forward strand.
GATCGCGCCGTAATTCCAGAACTTGTTCAGGTTCATGCGGTGCGAGACGGCAAGCGCGTAAATCTCGCCGCTGCGAGGATTCATAATGGCAATGAGCCCATCCTGTGCGCCATATTCCCCTAACGATGAATCCAGAATATCCTCTGCGGCGGCTTGCAGGTCGCGATCGATAGTCAGGATCAATGTAGTCCCGTCCGGCGCGCGCGGAATTTCAAAGGCTTTGTTCGGGTCTGTCGGCACAAGCACCGTAACCGGGTTCCCCGCAAGCAAAGAGTCGTACTTTTCCTCCACGCCAAAATAACCCACGCCTTCACGGCTGACAAATCCGAGGACGTTCGAAGCGAGGGCGTTTTCCGGATAACTGCGCTGGGGATGCGATTTGAACTGGAGTCCGGTCAATCCACCCACCGAACCTTCGGGAGCCTCCTCGTTCAATGCTTTCTTTAATTCCTGAAGATAAAGTGCCTGTTGCGCATCCACATAATCAGCGAGGATGATGTAGGAAAGTCCCTCTGGAGGATTCTGGATGACATCCATCAGACTGTCGTAATCCATGCCGAGGGTATCCGCAACGGCAAAAGAGATGGCGTGCGGATCGGTCATGATATTCAGGTCCAAACCGATCTCATAAACGATCTGCTCGCCGGCGAGTAGCCGTCCCTTGCGGTCGTAGATCTCACCCCGGTTCGGATAGAAGGTGCGGTATTCGTAGGCGTAGGCTTCAGACTGTTGACGAAAGATATCCGCCTCGGGGCTGTTCTGAATGCGTGTCATCTGCACGATGATGGCAAGCGCGAAGAGCGCGAGTGCGCCCGCCAACACCTGGCTTCGCCTGCCATATTGCTGTCTCATTGGAATCTCCGCGCAGAAACAAGACGTTCATCCATCCAGTCCAACAACGACTGGTTGTATTCAGGCGGAATGGTCAGAACGTTCAACTGCGTCTCCGCCGACGAAGAAAGATCGACCGCCTTGGGAGCAACGTAACCGGGCACCACGAGGTATTCCAATTCATCAGGCTCGACCGGACGGTAACCCATCTCCCTCGCGCGCGCCTCCATCGAAGCGGCGGAGGTTAAACCCGCAAGTTGAGTCTGCATGTCACTGCTTACCTGCCGGCTTATGGCAATGGCGTCGGTCAGATCCTGTATCTCGCGCCCGGCAATCGCCGTGCGGGAGGTTACATTAAGATACAAAGCCGCCACCATCGCGAAAACCACAACCAACAGCAAGGCGTTGCCGATCCACTGACGCTGGACGCGCCAGGGCGCGACCCGATATGCATGGATCAGATGGGTGACGTTCGGGAGATGGTTCGGGATGTTCACAGTACTTCTCTCAAATGGCGGACATGAAGTCCGTTCCTACAGCTTCTCGACAACTCTAAGTTTTGCACTGCGCGCGCGAGGGTTTTCTCGTAGCTCTTCCTCGCCCGGCAGGATCGGCTTCTTATTCACTAGCTTTACTACAGCCTTACGTTCCACTTCATAAATTCTTTCATAAGGCGGATTGATGAGATCTTTGCTCTGCTCTCGAAAATACTCTTTGACGATGCGGTCTTCCAACGAGTGGAAGGAGATCACTGCGCATCGCCCTCCGGACTTGAGAACCGTCACAGCTTGCGGAAGCGTTTTCTCCACTGCCGCCAATTCGTCGTTGACGGCGATGCGCAGGGCTTGAAACGTCTGCGTGGCGGGGTGAGTCTTGTCGCCGCGTCGGGGAGATGCCTTTTCAATGGTGGCGACCAGCTCACCCGTCGTGTGAAGCGGTCGGGCTTGGACGATGGCTCGCGCGATCTTGCGGGCATCCCGATCTTCGCCATACTTGAAGATGATGTCGGCAAGTTCGCGTTCGTCGAATGTGTTGACGATGTCCGCGGCGCTCATCACGGCATTGATACCGAAGCGCATGTCTAGCGGACCATCCTGCATGAAGGAAAAACCTCGCTCGGAGTTATCGAACTGCATGGACGACGCGCCCAGGTCGAGTACAATGCCGTCGATGGCATCCCAACTCAATGAAGCGAGCTGTTCACTGAGAGTGATATGGGAGGCTTGCACGAGGTGAAAGCGACCTTCGTAAGGAGCCAAGGTCTCACGAGAGATCGCCAGCGCCTGCGGGTCCACATCGAGACCGAGCAGTTGCCCATCCGGCGCGCAAGCCTCCAGGATGCCGCGAGCGTGCCCGCCCGCGCCCAGGGTGCCATCCACATACCGCCCGCTGTTGCGGGGTTGCAGAGCGTGTATAATCTCTTGGTAAAGTACAGGTTTGTGCGCAGTCATAACAACCGTTATGAAGACGCGGAGTTCGTTTTAGAAAGATCGAGCGTAGAGAAGCGTGCGTTGTTGGCTTCCACATCTTGAAGCAGAGCCATCTGCTCGCCCCAGGCTGCGGGAGTCCACACTTCGAAGTACTCGCCCTGCCCCGCCACCACCAACTCGCCGTTGGCAATGCCAAGGAAAGTGCGTAAGTTCTGCGGGACAAGGATGCGCCCAATTTTGTCTACGTCGATGGGATAGGCGTTGGCGAGGATCAAGCGTCGCAGCATACGGGCGGTCGGGTCGGCAAGGTTCATGGCTTCGATGCGCTCATAGACCTGTTTGAAATATGCCTCGGTCATCACCATCAGGCATTTGTCGAAACCCTGCGTGATAAAGGCGCCGCATTCCAGCAACTCACGAAAGCGCGCCGGGATCATCAGGCGACCCTTATCATCGAGATTGTGCTGGAACTGGCCTAAGAACATTTGTGCTACTATTCCTTTTAATGATGTGAACGCCGGGAAACCCGGCGCTCTTACCATTTTCTACCACTTTCTACCACATTATACCCTTTGGAGGGTAAAAATCAAGTAGTTTAAGTGACCATTAACCTTGCAAAAAAGGATACTGTGCAATCTTTCACTTTTTTAGAAGCCGCTCGCTGGAAAGACTATGAACTAATCGACTCCGGAGACGGTCTTAAACTCGAACGTTTCGGCAAATACACCTTTGCACGTCCCGAATCCCAGGCCATGTGGAGCCGCGCCCTGCCCCAGTCTGAGTGGGAGAATGCTGACGGGGTCTTCATTCCCACCGGAGAGGAAAGCGGTGGTCATTGGAAGTTAAGGAAGAAAGTGGAAGAGCAATGGGTCATGAGTTATCCCCTCACCCCAGCCCCTCTCCTGATGGGAGAGGAGCAAGGGGTGAGGGATTTAAGATTCAACGTGGTGACGACTCCCGGTCGTCACCTCGGCGTTTTCCCCGAAGTCGCGCCTCACTGGGACTTTATGGCTGAATCAATCCAGAAAGCTGGTTCACACCCTAACATACTCAACCTGTTCGGCTACACCGGTCTTGCCACCCTCGCCGCCGCTGCCGCAGGGGCTTCCGTGACTCATGTGGATGCGTCGAAAAAGTCCGTGTCGTGGGCGCGCGAAAATCAGGAACTCTCCGGGCTGAGCAACAGGCCCATCCGCTGGATCGTGGAAGACGCGTTGAAATACGTCCAACGCGAAGCCAAACGCGGGGTCAAATACGATGGCGTCATCCTCGACCCACCCAAGTTCGGGCGGGGACCGAAGGGCGAAGTGTGGGAAGTTTATAGATCCCTGCCGAATCTTTTGAATGAAATCCGTAAATGTCTGAGTGATCATCCGCTCTTTGTGATCGTCACTGTTTATGCCGTCCGCGCATCGGCGATTCATATTGCGCAAGCCCTGGGCGAGATGATGAATAAATACAAAGGCACGCTCGACAGTGGCGAATTGGTCACACGCGAGAAAAGCGCAAACCGATTATTGTCGCAGGCTGTGTTTGCCAGATGGTCGAAGTAAGAGGTTGGGGACTAAACAAGATACACGGCAAAACCAGCGTGGCGATTCTTCGCTTCGCTCAGAATCACATTAAATGGATATATTACAAAAAAACGTCTTTAACGAAACGGTTTCAGATGTGCCACAGGGGAATTCGAATCCCCGGCTGAGCCTCACGTACCTCGATGGTATGAGCAGGGCTTACGGAAATAAAAAAACCGCCTCATCATCATAATAATGAAGCGGTGGTGTGCCCCCAGGGGAATTCGAATCCCCGTTTAAGCCTCGCGTACCTCGATGGTATGAGCAGGGCTTACGAAAATAAAAAAACCGCCTCATCATCATAATAATAATGAAGCGGTGGTGTGCCCCCAGGGGAATTCGAATCCCCGTTTAAGCCTTGAGAGGGCTTCGTCCTGGGCCACTAGACGATGGGGGCGAGAGCGGGCGAGATTGTATCATCCCGATTTTGAATCGTCAACGAAGACGTGAATTTCCCTCGGTCCATGCACGCCGATGGTGAGCGTCATTTCGATGTCCGCCGTGCGCGATGGTCCGGTAATGAAGACGGCGTTTTTGCCTTTAGTCATTTCAATCGCATCCAGCAGGGATGGGACGATGTCGCTCGACCTCAGAACTGCAATATGGATTTCGGGCAAGAGCGATCCATACAATTCCTCGTCCGCCGCCAAAACGGACCCGGTATCTGCCAGCCCAGCCCAAGCCTTCGTCACGCCAACAGTGAGGGACGGGTCGGGCTTGGGAGTAAAGTCGATTCCTGAGCGGCGCAAAAGGGTTTCGTCCAACACGTTTGGTTGAAGATAGAATTTTTGGACACCTTTCGATTTTAGATATTCGAGGATCGATTGAGTTGGATTCTTTGTTTGGTACACATTGCCGGAAAGGGTGTTAAGTTCGGTAGTAAATTGAACGAGTAAATTCGGAGGTTGGGTGGCTTGGACAATCACAGATTCTTTGGCAATATTGATCTGTGACCTGACCTCCCTATCCACCAATTCCGTTTTCCTATATCTCCCCCGAAACGTCTTGTCCGCAAAGCGCGGCAAATCCTTGCTGAACCCCCAACCGGTGAACGCAGGCAGATGAACCCATTCGGAACGGGGGGAGAGCAGATGGGTTCCGACCGAAGCCAACTTTTGCGAGAGGGCAAACAGCTTCGGCTGTGTCGCGAGGCGGGCGTACATCTTCAAGGATATCTTTGTCAACCAGTTCAAGCCGACCCCTTCTTTTTTCTTGTTATCAGCCTGGCCCGCCCTTACTCTTGTCAACAATTTCGGCAGGTCAATATCCACGGGGCAGGCGTCCTTGCAAGCGCCGCAAAGGGATGAGGCCTGGGCAAGATGGAAATAATTTTCGCCGAACAAACCCGGTGAGACGACCGAACCGATCGGACCGGGATATGGCGCTATGGTTTTATCCCTGCCAATGTAGGCATGGCCGCTCAACTCGCGGAAGACCGGGCAGGCATTGAGACATGCACCGCAGCGAATGCAGTAAAGCGATTCTTTTAGCGGCGAATTGCGAACCTTGTTTCGCCCGTTATCGAGGATGATGAGGTGACGGGTTTGACCCGGAAGCGGTTTGTGAATCAATTGGGTATAGACGGTGATCTTTTGCCCGGTCGCCGAGCGCGGCAGGAGCGAAAGCATGAGCGCGAGATCGTTGAGATTGGGAACAAGGCGTTCCATGCCCATCAACGCGATATGAGTCTTGGGAAGGGTCGTGACCATTCGTCCGTTGCCCTCATTGGTGACGATACAAATGCCGCCCGATTCAACCACTCCGAAGTTGACCCCGCTGACACCGATATCGGCAGTGAGAAAAACTTCACGCAAGACCTTCCGGGCGGTGGCGGTGAGAGTGGGAATGTCCTCGCTGTATGGGATGCCGATCTTTTCGTGGAAGAGCTGCGCGACCTGCTCTTTTTTTAGATGCACCGCCGGTGTGATAATGTGACTGGGTCGTTCATGACGCAGCTGCACGATATATTCGCCGAGATCGGTTTCGACGACACGAATGCCTTCTTTTTCAAGCGCGTGGTTCAGCCCGATCTCCTCGCTGACCATGCTCTTGGATTTGGCGACAAGAATTTCTGGCAATTGCTGATTGGTAATTGATTTGGTAATTTTCAAAACAATATCGATTGCTTCATTTGCATCTTTTGCCGTGTGGACGATGATGCCGTTGGCTTGGGCGTTGACAACGAATCGATCCAGGTATTCCGGCAGGCGTTCGATCGCGTCAGCACGGACACGATGCGCACGCTGGCGCCTTTCGCGCCAATCGGGGATCGACTCAAAGGCAGCGGCTTTACCATTGAGTCGACGCTCGGAGTTATTATCCAACGCGACTTGGAGGGTTTCGTTTTCAATCGATTCGCGGATGCGCGCGCGGAAAGATGTGTTACTCATTTATTAACCCCAATGTACAGACCGCGTCCGCTCAGCCCCTTCTTGTTATAGACAGTTTTCAAGCCTGCGGACTCGAAAGCCCCCATATACTCCTCATGAGTAAACAACCCCATGATGTGATTTTCCATGAAGTACCTGACGCCTTTTATATCGCCAACCATGTAATGGAATTCGAGGAGAGAGGTATTTCCCTTCCTGCTGGAATAACTGATCCGGGCGACCTTGAAATCCGGGGTTTCAGCATGCAATGAACGGACACTGCCTTGTTTCCAATCGACCGGCGAAAACCATGGCTCGACAAGCAATACTCCGCCGGGGAGGAGATGCCTTGCCATGGTCTTGATTGCCTTCGTCATTCCAGGTCTGGTCTTCACATAACCAATGGAACTAAAAAGGCAGACAACGGCATCGAATCGTTTGCCGAGCTCGAAATCGACCATGTTCCCGCGGTGGAATTTCAATTTTGGAAATTTCGCGCGGGCGATCTTCGACATCGCCGGGTCGATATCCAAGCCTTCATATTTGTAATACTTCCTCAAAACCTCGGCATGAGCGCCGGTTCCGCAGGCGACATCGAGCAAGGAATTTTTGATCGTCCGTTTGTATTTCTGGATGACTATATGCGCCGCTTCAGCCTCCGCGGCATAATCCTTGCCCAAGGCTTCATAGAGAACGTCGTAGTATTTTTCCGATTTTGCGAACATGAGATCACCCGGTCAACGTGAATTCAAAACTTCTGCAATATGGATCACTTTTTGATCCTTCTTCAACCGTTTCAAGCCGCCCAGGATGTGCATCAGGCAGCCCGCATCGGTGACGACGAGCGTGGGAGCCTGGGTCTTTTCAAGATTGGATATTTTGCGCTTCAACCATTCCGCCGAGAGTTCCGGGTGCTCCACAGACATGATCCCGCCGAACCCGCAGCATTCATGCTCATTGGGCAGTTCCACGAGAGTCGCGCCTTCGACGTTTTGAAGCAGGGTCCTAGGCTGTTTATCCACGTTGAGTCCGCGCAGGGTATGGCAGGAAGGATGATACGTGAGCAATCCCTCCCATTTCGCGCCAACATCGGTGATACCGAGTTTATCCACCAGATATTCGGTAAATTCAAAGACGCGCCTGCCAAGCATCTCCGCGCGCGGATACCATGCCGCATCATCGGCAAATAACTCAAGGAGATTATGCCGGAAATGATGTGCGCAGGAACCGGAGGGGATGACGATCTCGTCGCGGGTTTTTTCAAAGACCTTGATGGTATGTTCCGCGATCATGCGCGCATCGTTGCGCAGACCGGCGTTGAATTGCGGCTGACCGCAGCAGGTTTGTTCGGGTGTGAAATCCACGTCCACGCCGAGACGGTTCAGAATCTCGACAACGGCTTCACCAGTCTGCGGGAAGAACGAATCGGTCAGGCATGTGATGAAGAGTTGGACAGAGGGCACGGTCGGATTATAAAGCCAATAGAGGTTCCTCAATGCTGCAAAAGGGACGGGAAAATAAAAATCCTGGTCAATGCCAATTAGCATTTCGCGGACCATCCACCCAAAGGCGCGCTTAAAACGAAGACTCTCGTTGTCGTCCAAAATAAGACTTCCTGCAAAAGCCTAATTTTCAAATAAGCATTGGAAATAAACATAATCAACCCCGAATTTAATTTGGGACGCGGACGAGCGCAGATTTACGCGGAAAAGGTATAAAAATCCGCGTTTTCAGCGTTTATCAGCGTCCCATTTGTTCTTAAAAACGAACTCACCCGCGAAACCTTAATTTCGGGGTGAGTCATGCTACTGTGCGGTTAAGTCATTTTGAAGATTGGTTAAACGACCACGCTCACCAGCCTGCCTTTCGCCACGATGACTTTCCGCGGCTCCTTCCCTTCCAGATACCGCCGGACTCCCTCTGAAGCCAGCGCTGCGGACTTGATCTCCTCCTCGCCCGCATCAGACGCGACCGTGATTCGGTCCCGCACCTTGCCATTGACCTGGACAGGGATCTCGATCGTATCCTCCTTTGCGGCGGACTCATCCACATTAGGCCACTTCTGCTGATGGATCGAATACGGCTTGCCCAGATGATTCGTCCACAGTTCTTCAGTGATGTGCGGCGCAACCGGAGCCATCATTTTCAGATAATATTCCTTCGCCTCCTCCCACTCCGGCGTTCCGGCCGCACCTGCCTCGCGCGCCTTGTACATTTCGTTCGACAGTTCCATCAACGATGAGATGACCGTGTTGAACTCAAAATTCTCGAAGTCATGCGTCACACGTTTCAAGGTCTGGTGAACCTTTCGGCGTAGATTCTTTTTCGCCTGGTCAGAGGCAGCCCCGGCTGAGTCTGACGCGCCATATGGGTCCGTGAACAGGGTCCACACGCGGCGCATCCAGCGCGCGATACCCTCGATGCCGTTCGAATCCCACGGCGCGCCTTGCTGCCAGCGGGCGAAGAACATCAAGTACGCGCGCACCGTGTCTGCGCCATAGCGCTGAACCAACACATCCGGCGCGACCACGTTGCCGCGGCTCTTGGACATTTTGCGGTTGTCCTCCGCCAGCACCATGCCCTGGTTTCGCAATTGCATCACAGGCTCATTCCCTTCGGTGATGCCCAAGTCACGCAACGCCTTGTGGAAGAAGCGGAAATATAACAGGTGCATGTTGGCGTGCTCGCTCCCACCCGTGTATGTGTCAACCGGCATCCAGTAGTTATATTCAGCCTCGTCGAACGGCGCCTGGTCGTTGTGCGGGCTCAGGTAGCGCATGTGATACCACGACGAGCACATGAACGTATCCATCGTATCCGTTTCGCGCACCGCATATTCACCGCACACGGGACAGGTGGTGTCCTTCCATGTCGGATGGAACTTCAATGGCGATTCGCCCGTAGGTTTCCACTCGTCGATATCTTCGGGCAACAGCACGGGCAGTTGATCGTCGGGCACGGGATTCCATCCGTGCGTTTCGCAATGCACCATTGGAATCGGCGCGCCCCAAAATCGCTGGCGCGAGATCAGCCAGTCGCGGTAACGATAATTCACATCGCGTTTGCCGATTCCTTTTTGTTCCAGCCATTCGGTCACCGCTTTGATGGCGGGGTTCGCCATGCCCTTGTCGTTCGTCGCGCGCGTTCCGTTGAACGGACCCGAATTGATCATTACGCCTTCGTGTTCGTGCGCGGCTTCCATCGTATCGCCGTTCAACTCGACGCCTTCGGGTTGAATCACGGGGATCACCTTCAGACCAAACTTGCGCGCAAATTTAAAGTCACGCTCATCGTGCGCAGGGACCGCCATGATCGCTCCCGTGCCGTATGACATCAACACATAATCCGCAACCCAGATCGGAATGCGCTCATCATTAACGGGATTGATCGCATAACCGCCGGTGAAAACTCCCGTCTTCTCCTTATCCTTCGCCTCGCGCTGGATGTCGGTCTGTTTCTCGGCTTGAGCCTTGTACTCGCTGACGGTTTGTTGATTCTCCGGCGTGGTGACCTTATCCACCAGCGGGTGCTCGGGCGACATGACCATGAAGGTCGCGCCCCACAGGGTATCCGGCCGGGTGGTGAAGATCTCTATGGGGTCGCCCGCCTCCGTCTTGAAGATGACCGAGGCGCCTTCACTGCGGCCGATCCAGTTCGTCTGCGAGACCTTGATGAACTCGGGCCAGTCGATGCCGTCGAAGCGCAGTAATTCATCGGCGTATTTCGTGGCTTTGAAGAACCATTGCTCCAATTCCTTTTTAATCACAGGTGTTCCGCAGCGTTCACAAACCCGTTCATCACCTTTGACCTGTTCGCGCGCCAGGGTCGTATTGTCCTTCGGGCACCAATCCACGGTGGCTTTCTTTCGGTATGCCAGGCCGTGTTTGTACAACTGGATGAAGAACCATTCGGTCCACCTGTAATACTCAGGCTCGGACGAGACCGCTTCGCGTTCCCAATCGAACATCGCGCCCATCGTTCGCATTTGTTTGCGCATCCGTTCGATATTTGCGTACGTCCACTTCTTCGGGTGGATGTTATGTTTGATCGCCGCGTTTTCCGCATTCAGACCGAACGCATCGAAGCCCATTGGGAACAGCACGTTATATCCCTGCATCCGCTTGAAGCGCGCGCGCGCGTCGGGTGGAGTCATCGAAAACCAGTGACCGATGTGCAGGTCGCCGCTGGGATAGGGCAGCATGGTCAGCGCATAATGCTTGGGCTTGCTCTCATCCATTACCGAGCGATACAATTTGTCCGCCTCCCATTTCGCCTGCCAGTTCGGCTCATATACGCCGGGGTTGAAGGAAATATCCTTCACCTGTTTCTGCCCTTTTGCCGGTTTCTCAACAGGCATGATCGCTTTCGGCCTTTCAGTCACGGGTATGATGGCTCCGCCCGGCGCAGGGATGATCGCCTTGGGAACGGAAGTTTTCTTTGCCTTCGGAGAACCTGTCTTCTTTACGTTCTTGACCGCTTTATTCGCGACGGCGGATCTCTTCTTAACAACCTTTGTCTTCTTCGGTTTGACAATCTTTTTTATCGTCTTTTTTACTGTTTTCTTTTTTCTGGTTGCCATTCTTACCTCATTTAATAAGTGCATGGTTGGGGTTGCAGTGTCAGGTGATGTTCACCCTTTATCATCAGGGAATCACAAAGAAGACCCGCAAGCCTGTCCTGAGCCTCGTCGAAGGGTAAGGGACCCTGCTTCCAGAAATTTCGTTCGATGTTCATGCGTGCCTCCTTTAAGGATCGGACGACGGGCGGTGAACTTTTGCCAATCGAAAGTTCTACTGGAATCCATCGTCAAAAAATAAAAATGCCTTCATCCACATCAGGGACGAAGGCATTGCTCCGCGGTACCACCCGAATTCGGTTGAAGGTTTGAAGGTCACAAGTTGCAGGTTTTCACCTTGAACATTCGACCTTCCAACTTTCAAACGCTCTCTTTTGCTATAACGGGCTGACCCGCGGATGACTACATCGCTTCACCATCCAAGTCCTCTTGCGAGAAACAGGCGAGTTCGGTCTTGACCTCCGGCATTTCCGTTTGATGCCGTTGAAGGGCTCTCACCTCACTCTCCCTTCTCGCTGACGGAATGACCTACTACTCCTGCCGTGACTTTTATCGGGCGGAGAAACTCCGCCCCAACATTTTTGTGGACCCAGGGGGATTCGAACCCCCGGCCTTCTCAATGCCATTGAGACGCGCTCCCAACTGCGCTATGGGCCCGGATGTCAGTGATCAGTTGTTAATTGTTCAGCAAGCAGTTACTGAACAGGTGGACCTGAGGGGATTCGAACCCCTGACCTTCTCAGTGCGATTGAGACGCGCTCCCAACTGCGCTACAGGCCCATCTTCAAAGCGAAGGGTATTCTACCTGAGGGGTTGGGGAATGTCAAATAAAAAGTGGGGTAAGGCAAATAATGGGTCTATGCGAGGGGCAGAAGTACTTTAAAGGTCGAACCTCTCCCCTTCCCCTCTGACTCAGCCCAGATCGTCCCGCCCTGCGCTTCGATGATTCCCTTTGCGATGGTCAACCCAATTCCCAGCCCGCCGTATTGGCGCGTGTTCGGCGGCTCGATCTGATAGAACTCTTCGAACACCTTTTGCAGTTTATCCACCGGGATGCCGATGCCGCGGTCCTGCACCCAGATCATGGCTTCTTTGCCCTGCTCCACAGCGCCGAGCGTGACCTCGCTTTTTTCTGGCGAGAAGCGGATGGCGTTGTTCAGCAAATTCACAATGGCAAGGGTGGTCTTTTCGGGGTCCACATTTACGGGGATGGGTTCCTCTCGAAACGCCAGTACAAGCGAAAGGTCCCGCCGAGCCGCGGAGTATTTGATCTCATCCAGCGCAAAATTCAAAACATCCTGCAAGGGAATTTTTATTTTTTTCAAAACCATCTCATCCGATTGCAGGAGGGTGAGGTTGCTCATTTCATCGAGAAGTGCGCGCATCTGGGTTGCGGCGGCAAGCACCTGCCCGGCGTGATCCATGGATTCGCCCTTTGAACTGTCCTGAAGAAAACTGGCATAGCCGATGATGATCCCCAACGGTGTGCGGAGTTCATGAGATGCGAGCGAAAGGAAATTACTCTTGATCTCGTTTGTGACGCGAACCTTTTCCAGCGCCTGCTGGCGGGCGCGGAAGAGGCGGGCGTTGTTGATCGCGATCGCGGCATGCGCGGCAATAACTGATAATACTGTGGCGTCGCTTTCCTTGAAACCACCGTCCCGTTTATTGACCGCCTCCAAAACGCCCATGGTTTGATCCTTGATCGGCATCGGCACGCCGAGCAGGGACCGGGTCTTGAATTTGATATGTTCGGAGACAAGGGAATAATGGCGCGGATCCTGCTCCACATTGTTCAGGATGAGCGGCTGGTTGGTGCGGAAGATGGTGCCCGCCAGGCTGTTATCTATGGGGACGGGAATCTCCGCGAGCTTTGCGGGGTCGGAACCGGTGGCGGCGGCAAAGAACAGGCGCGGATTTTTTTCATCGTAAAGCAGGATGGAGGCGGCTTCGCAATTCAGCGTCTCGGTCGCGGTGGCTGTGATCAGTTGAAGCAGTTCATCCAGGTCGAGCGTGGAATTCAATTGGATGCTTAAATCCACGAGGCGCAGGAGAAGTTTCTCCTTGCCCTCGAGATGTTTCAACGCGCCCGTGGTCGCTAAGGATGGCATGGATACAGTGTACAGTTTTTTAAAGCGGATTTCAAGTCAAATAACTGTCGGATTCACTTGCGGCGGCGATGACGGTGGATATTAACCGGTCTGGGCGCCATTCGCCTCCCGGCGAAGTGGGGATACGCCCGGTATTGAATTCTGCGCCCCACCCTGACGAACCACGAGCCGACCGCCGCCAGCCAGGAACGCTGTTTCTTCTTCGCCTTTTCCGTGCGTTGTTTCGCCGCGAGAGACAGAATATAGTCCGGGTCGAATTCAACGGTCAACTCGGGGAGGTTTTCAAAATCCTCCCGGCCTGCCTGAAAATCGAAGGGATTTGTGTTCATGCCATTCTCTTTCTTCGAATGAAACAAACAACCATCATCAATATCATAGCAAAGAAAGCGGGTCATCACATTAATCGGATGATACGCTCCGCCTGGGTCCGCTCCCGCTGAGGATCAGAAATACCCCACGACGCGGCCGTCTTTGTCCAACATTGCGATCGCGCCTGTGGAATGATCATACACCGCGCTGACCTTCGTGCCGGGTGGGAATCTCGCGATTCGTCCAAATTTCTCGATCTCATTTCGGTGCCCGCGCGGAAGGTTTCGCCTTCGTCATCCACTCCGAGGTCGAAACGATAGATCGGTATCGTGTTGTGTTTCGATCCTTCCGCACCCATATATGCGATCTTTACAATGCGGGCAACGACCTTTCCCCCCTGTGCAGACAGCCGCCAGCCTTTTCAATCGCCTGCTTACCATGGAAGCGCCGAACAAGGAGACGAAGGTGACAAACGAGCGTAGCATAAAACCGTGGGGAGTTTTTAACGCAAAGCCGCCAGGTCGCCAAGAATTTAATCCTTTGCGTCTTTTGCGCCCTTGCTTTAAAGACCTTGAGAAATTTTTACCGATAGTTTTGCGATACACCCGCGACAAACGCCAACCCGTGAAAGTACGGGAGGCGGCGCCTGCCGTCTCCCGTATTCGATCTCGCTAGGCTTTCTTCACCGGAAACTGAACCTCTGTCACTGTGTTCGGGTCGGTCTGGCTGCCATTCTTCGCCTCGCGCACATAGACTTCGCGCGCGGGTCCCGCGATCTGGTATCCATTGCCTGCAATCCATTTCATGACCGCGTCATACGCTTCTCCGATGGCCGTGAACGGGCCGTGATGAATGACGGAAGCCATCGTTTCTTCGGCTGGAAGTTCGCGCACCTTCACGCGGGCGGATTCCTTCACATCCGTTGTGATCGGCTCGCAGACTTCGATATCCCAATCGCGCTCCTTGTATTCGTCATCGTGATACAGACTGAGGCAGGGCGCGGAGGCGCGGACATGGTTCATGGCAAGGCAGCCTTCCAATTCGCGCCACAACCGTCCCTGATCGGGAGGCGTCGGCACTACATCGCGTACAGAGGCGACCTTCATCGCATCCACACGTTTGATAACGACATCATACCTGGACATGGTATTCTCCTGTTCGATTTGTCTCAGCCGCGCCTCGACCCGCTGCAAAAGCTCCGCCTCCTCCCGGACCCGCTGCCGGGTTTCCGTTTCCCTGAGCTTGAGCATCCCCCGAATCTGCTCCGCCGAAAGGTCGTCGTCGAGAAGACGGCCGATCTCCTCGAGCGAAAAGCCCAGGTCTTTGAGCGCCAGAATACGATTGATGATCGAAAGCTGACTGTACTCGTAGAGGCGATACCCTGTGACGGGATCCACACTTACAGGGTTGAGCAAACCCATTTCATCGTAATAACGCAGGGTCTTTACAGGCACACGGCTGAGTTTTGAAAAGTCTCCGATCCGGATCATCTGGAAGCCTCCAGTGAGTTTTATACACCCTCCAGCGACTGGAGAGTCAAGCCAAAGGGGGGACGTCGTCCAATGTGCTTTTTTCACTTGACCATGCCCGTGACCGCCCTGCAATTTAGCGGTCCGACAGGCAGTATCGCCGGCAAGCGTTCTTTGACCGAATTTCAAGTGATGTTGTTAAAAGCATCCCGGCAGGAACTGCCCGCCGGGATGCTTTTGGATCAGCACAGATATCTTATGGAGAAGGTTGCCCTAAGGCACTTTTGTGATGCGATTTTGAGGTCCGGGATCGACCGGTGAGTTTGCTGTCAGATATGCCACAAACGCATCCAAGTCGATCATGCCGGTCAACAAATCGGTCCCGGCGGTCAATGCAGTGAAGCCATCGCCGCCGCCTGCCAGGAAGTTATTAACTGTTACGCGGTAACTGGCAGCCGGGTCAACGGGCACGTCATTGATCTTGATATCGCTCACTTTGCTGCCCACCGGCGCGGACAAACTCCACGTGTAGGTCAGGCTGTAGGATATCTGCAGCATTCTTCCGGTCCCGTCTGAGCCGGCGGTTGCCTGCTGTTCCAGCACAGCCTTGAGTTGGGCGCCGGTTAGTGTGAGGGTCACCAAGCTATTGCTGAATGGCTGGACTGCAAAAGCTTCAGCGTAAGTCACCTCACCGAGTGCTTCACCGCCGCTGATCTGACTGTAAAGCAGGTCGGTGCGAATCCCGCCCGGATTCGTCATTGCGATCACGGCTTCGCCATAACCAACATCTTTCGTGGCAGCAAGTTGAGCATCGGCGATCACATCACCCAATGCGGACTCATCCATATTGCCGCCGCGTTTGATATCCGCAGTGATCGAGCCGACTATGCGATTCGCCAGCGGTGCAGATGCTGTGCGATATTGATCGAGAAGCGCCTTCATGGTCGGGTCTGCTACGGCGCCCAGATAAGGCGTTTCCACTGGGATGTTGTTCGCGGTCCGGCCGATCACCTGTCCATTCGTGCCGGCAATGGTGAGGTCGATGTCGGTCAGGTAGCGACCGTTGTAGGCTGCGCCTGTCACAAGCATCGGGTCGTAGTTCTTCTTGACCTTGACCTGACAGTTATATGCATTGTGCGTATGCCCGGTGATCACGGCATCCACTTCGGGGTCGATCTGCATGATCACATTGGTAAAGAACGGGTCCGCATAATTGCACGCATTATGGTTGGACGCCGCGCCTGCGCCATTATGCAGAATGACGACAATGGCTTTGAGCCCTTCCGTATCCTTGAGATACTTGACGTAGTGGTTGATGGTCTCCACTTCCGCCTCGAACATCAAACCTTCCACAGCTGAAGCCACAACAATGGTCGGCGTGGATTCGAGGGCAATGCCGATGAAGCCGATCTTCACTCCATCCACTTCCTTTACGCTGGTCGCTGCGAAGAGGGTCTGCCCGGTATCCAGGCGGAAGACATTGGCAGATAGATATTCGAACGACGCGCCCGGAAATTCCGGCACCCCGGGGAAGCACCCATCGGTTGGATGACAGCCGCCAGACTGCATGCGGAGCAATTCCTGCCAGCCTTCATCGAACTCATGGTTGCCTGTGTTACTGAGATCGAAGCCCATCAGGTTGAATGCCATGATCGTTGGCTCATCATGGAACAGGGCGGAGAGCAGGGGCGTGGCGCCGATCATGTCACCCGCAGAGATCTTGATGGTGTTGGGATTGGTCGCTTCGGCCGCTTGCACGAACTTGGTGAGATATTCCGCGCCGCCGCGGTAGTACCACTGGGTCTGGTCTGTAGTCGGCTTACCTGTGGCGGGATCCGTAGGTTTCGTCAACGCCGGATCGAGCGCCCCGTGGAAATCGTTGAGAGCAAGAATCTGCACCTGAACAGGAGGCGGTTTTCCCGCGGCTGTGACAGGCGAGGATGTCGCGGCTGAGATCAGCGCAAGGACAAGCAAAACAAAAAACATTCTTTTTTTCATATTGATTCTCCACAATGAAAAAAATAACCGGCCGCAAAGGCCGGTTTCGCTATTGGCTCCCTGATAACCCATGAGCGTCCAAATTAAGTTACCAGATCATAGCCGCCTGAACTCATATATACAGGTGGTGAAGATAATTTATCCCTATGCACCTCCCCGAAGAAATACCATGGATCACACCTCCTGCATCATCATAGCAAAAAGAGATGACAAATACAACAAGAAGGCTGTTTCGTTTTTGACTTGACCCTTCCCTTGGAAAGTTCTACAATTTGACGGCACGCATCCCAACTAATCCGGAACCTGTTTCCGTTTTCAAGGAGATTTTCTCATGCCCGACTTTCTATTCCGCGGTTCGCTCGAAAAACTGGACAAAGAAGTTTACGACCTGACCCAACTCGAAGCCGAACGCCAATATCGCAAGCTCATTATGATCCCCAGCGAATCGACTGCGCCGATGGCGGTGCGTGAAGCGTTGATGTCTGCCTTTCAGAACATTTACGCCGAAGGCTACCCCAGCGAAGAATCGCGCTGGATGACCGAAGAGGAAATTCTCGATCACCCGATGAGACTCGCGGACTATCGCCGCAACGGCGACCCACGCTATTACAAAGGCGTGGAATATGCCGACGCCGTGGAAGCCCTTGCCCGCCGACGCGCTGCCGAAGCCTTCGCCGCCAACGGCTTCAGCGCGGACCAGATCTACGTCAACGTGCAGGCGCTTTCGGGCGGACCCGCCAACAACGCCGTGTATCAAGCCTTGTTGGAGATCGGCGATACCGTGATGGGACTCGACCTGCTGCATGGCGGTCATCTCTCGCACGGTTCCCCCGTCAACCGCAGCGGCAAGTGGTTCAAGGCGGTGCATTATTCCGTAGGCGCGGATGAAAAGCTTGATTACGAAGCCATTCGTCAGTTGGCGCTTGAAAACAAACCGAAGCTTTTAATTGCTGGTTACTCCTCCTATTCATGGGTGCCCGATTGGAAGAAGTTCCGTGAGATCGCCAATGAAGTGGGCGCGTACTTCCTCGCGGATATTTCGCACATCGGTGGGTTGGTGGCGGCGGGTGTGGTGCCTTCACCGATCGGTATTGCCGACATCGTCATGTCTACCACGCACAAGAGTCTCGACGGTCCACGCGGGGCGGTGTTGATGACCACCCGTGCCGACGTTGCCAAGAAGATCGACAAAGCCGTCTTCCCCGGCGAACAGGGCGGACCGCATGTGAACGTCTTTGCAGGTTTGGCGCTGACCTTCAAGTTGGCGCAGACCAAGCAGTTCAAGAAACTGCAAGACCAGACCATCAAGAACGCGGTGGCGATGGCAGATCAATTCACCAAGCGCGGACTGCGCGTGCCGTTCGGCGGCACGAACTGCCACATGCTGAATGTGGATTGTTCATCTGTCATCGGTGAGGACGGAACCAAACTCAGCGGAGATCAAGCGGCTCGCATTCTCGATATCATCGGTGTGGTCGTTAATCGCAACACCATCCCCGGTGATAAGAGCGCGGCGGCGCCTTCGGGCATTCGCCTCGGTACGCCGTGGATCACCCAGCGCGGATTCAACGAGAAGCAGTCACGCCAATTGGCAGACATCATTGCCGATGTCTTGTTGGCTTGTGCGCCGCACGCGGTGGATACTGTCCGCAAGGGCAAGCAGCGCCGCGCGAAAGTGGACTTCAAAGTATTCAATGATGCCAAGTTGAAAATCCGCAAGCTGGCGATGAGCGCAGGCATTGACTTCAAGCCGACCAAGACCGGGTACCCGCACTTCTATTACATCGACGATAAAGCCACCTCCGGCGTGTATGAACTCAGCGGTCAACGCATTCGCCAGGTGTTGGATTATGTTGCATCGTCTGACCTCTCTGCTTTGAAGAAGGGCAAGACGCAGGTCACTTCGATTGCCACGCCTAGGGGTGTTATCAAAGGTTTGTTGAAGAACGTGGATAACACCACCTATCAGTTATCTGTGCCGGTGAAAGATGCTGCGGTGGTCGGTACATGGCTGCGCGATCTTTCGGATGGCTACACTTCGTTCAATTTGGATGGCTCGAAAGATTTCAGCACCAAGCGTGTGCCAGGTCCGTTCGTGGTGAGTGAAGTGAAGGCGAAACTCGCCGCTACGAATCCGCCGCTTCAGAGTGAAGTCAAGCCGTGGTTTGTAGGCGTCAACTCAAACGTTAAGGAAGAGGCGCTGCCGCCCTTCGTGTGGAATGAGGTCGAAGGGGAGTTGAAGAAAACAGCGTTGAATCAAACTCATAGAGACCTCGGCGGCAGAATGGTCCCCTTTGCAGGTTGGGAAATGCCGGTGGTGTACACGTCTATTTTTGAGGAACATTTGGCGACGCGGCAGGCAGCGGGTTTGTTTGACGTGAGCCACATGGGCGCCTATGACGTGCGCGGCGCGGATGCCGCCTCTTTCCTCGACACGGTCTGCGGCAATGACTGCGGAGGTTTGATGCCCGGTGAGAGTTTGTACACTCACTTCCTCACGCCCGATGGCGATGTGATCGACGATACGTTGGTGTACCGCCGCGGATTTGATAACTTCCTGGTGGTGGTCAACGCGTCGAACGATGACAAAGACCGCACATGGTTGGAGAGTGTGCGTGATGGCAAGGTGAAAATTGATAACGCTCGTCCGTGGGCGCGCGCGTATGGCTATAACGCGGAGATCCGCAATTTGCGCGACCCGAAATCTGGCAACGACATGCGCGTGGACATTGCCCTGCAGGGACCGAAGTCTCGCGATATTTTGTTGGCGATGGGCGTGGACGATGAGACACGCGCTCGCATTATGAAGTTGAAGCGCACTGAATTATGTGATGCGAACGTGGGCGGCTTTGACCTGATCGTTTCGCGCACGGGCTATACCGGTGAGAAGATGGCGTTCGAATTGTTCGTGCACCCCGATAGCGCTGTGGCATTTTGGAACGGCGTGCTGAAAGCGGGTGAGTCATTCGGTGTGAAGCCGATCGGTTTGGGTGCGCGTGACTCGCTGCGTACCGAAGCGGGTTTGCCGTTATATGGGCATGAGATGGGATTGGGTTCTATTGCGAATGCACTTGGGCGAGGGGACCTCGCCCCTACGATCCCAATACGCGATTTGGGCGTTGCCGAAGGCGGATTTGGTTCGTATGTGAAGACCTACAAGCCGTGGTTCATCGGTCGCGATGCCTTTGTGGCGCGTGAGAAGGAACGCAAGGGCGTGGTCGTGCGCTTCACCTTCGACGAACAGCGCACGCGCATGGCGCACAACGGCGACCCGGTGGTCAATGCCGAAGGTCAACGCATCGGCTTTGTGACCTCCTGCGCCATCGACAGCGCGCGCTTCATTACCGGTCAAGCCTTCGTGGAGTTGGCGTATGCGAAGGAAGGCACAGTGATCGGCGTCAATCAGGGCGGGAATGTGGACCGTCCGGCTGGGTTGGCGAAGGTGGTGAGTCGCTTCGCGAAGTTGTAATAAGTGGAAATTTTAATAAAACAATAAAGGATAGCTTTTGCTATCCTTTTATTGTTTTATCGGAACATGTTATTTGCCATGGAAAAACTTCTTTCTTCATCATAACTATTTATATTTATTTGAAACTTACTTAGCTTAAGATATCTATCTACTTGTTTTTTTTCCCATTCTTTATACGATAATTTTTTATTTAATTTTATTTGCCATGCCCAATTAAGAAGCCGAACAGGACTTTCGCCAGCTTCCCAACCTCCACCAGAAAGCTCATGTTTTGTGCTTTTTTGTGGATTAGTTTCTACTATCATATCTTGTATGGTGTTTTTAACTACTCTATTTAAAGATTTATCGTAATAGCCATGATAGTCCTCACGAACTCCCATTGCTTTTGCAAAAATAGACCATTCAGTATCAATATCATTTGCTAAACTTTCTTGGTTTTCATTTCGTGCTAAATCGGCAAGGAAATGAACTCTAAGCCAGGTTACAGGATGGTCGCTAAGCGCTAAATCTCTAGGTGTCCGGTAAAAATGATTCCTATTTACAGCACCTAAAAAAGATGAGAATGCGTAAAGGAAACTCGGTCCACCAATGTGAAAACCAACAGCATCACAGTAGAGTTCTTGTATCCAGCTATACCATGTGTCTGCTATTGTTTGGCGACGGGATGAATGTATTTCCGAATGTCGATCGTTTCTTTGAGATCTAGGCAGAATAATTTCCGTAATATCACTTTGTAAATCCATAACCAAGCTATCTAATTCTTGCTTATGGCAAGCATACAAGACATGACCAAATTCATGAAACAATAATGATTGATACAGCAAACTCCGCTTTTCAAGTTGGGGGAACATATATACTTGCGGATACATAGGCATAACAGAAACAGATCCATCACTAATAGCTGGAGGGAAATTTCTTGTTTTTTTATGCGCGCTATGTACCCAACTCAATACTGAAAGACATAGTCTATCTGACGGCATGGCGCGAATAATAGGGATTGAAAATCTATCACTTATTAGTCTTATCCAAAACATCGTTTCTTGAATATCACTCAATATATCCTCGAGGA
This sequence comes from Anaerolineales bacterium, assembly GCA_015075725.1. NCBI lineage: Bacteria > Bacillati > Chloroflexota > Anaerolineae > Anaerolineales > Anaerolineales bacterium. The sequence goes on from JABTTV010000001.1 coordinate 681,829, forward strand.
TATCCTCACGATTAAGATTAATATTTTCAATGTTGGTCGAAATTTTTTCTGTAACGTGATGGCATAAGCTTACAATTAAAGCCCGATAAGCTTCTAATTCCGGAGGAATACTTACTTTGCTAATCAGTGTTAGTAAAGTTTTTGCATCTTCATGAAGCTCATGATTTCGTTTTCTTAGGACATCTAAAATCATATTTCGCCTAAAATCCCTACAGTATCCGAATGGGAGTGTTGATCAAGGATATTTCGTAAATCCCTTAAACAAGCAATTAATTCTGGCATTTCTTCTGTATTATTTGATTTGACAAGTTTAATGAGTTTGTCGGTTGGAAGTTTAAATAGAGTTGATTTTTGAGGTAAATGCCTTTTTTCTTCTATGAAGATTTTTGCGAGTTCCCCTAGCCTTGGATCTGAGCCTATGATTATGCCATCTTGTTCAGATATTCCTTTTTCTACTAGGTTTCCAAAGTCATATAAAAATGAGCAAAGTTTAGTGCGAGCATGTTCTAATTCGTCGAGGTTGTGAGGATATGCTCCATTTGTTGCAACTATTTTTGCGTAAATTGATATAGTGTTTATAGCTGACATAACTTCCCTAGTTCTGCTAAAACTTGATGCGGTCATCCAGTCACTTTTCATAACAACATCTCCTATCTAACTCGCCTTATTTCTTGAGCATATCTAGAGGTTAATTCATCATCTGTTATTTTCAGAGCAAGTGGTAGTTTTTGAGCTACTCCAAGACTAAACCAGTTTAGCTGAGCTCCAAAGAAAACAGATTTAGCTGCTTCTTCTAGGTTCGAGCAGTGTCCATTTGACCTGATTAAAATTGGATCAGCAGTACCTTGATGTAAGGTGGCGGAACCTGTTGTTGTTATCACAGCAAAATCTTGATTCAGTTTGACGACGGTTCCTTCAAGTGGATTAGTAATGATGCCGTCTGTGGAGACATCCCATAAGCGTATTGCTTTCAGTGTGTCTTTATGCACATCTATTAAGTCGACGGTTGCATCTTGTGTTATGAAACCTTTTGATTTTAATTTTTCGATAGCTTTTGCAAGTCCACTATATTCTTTTTCAAACATTTGTCCATCCCTTAATATCAAAAGTGATTTTAAGGGGGAATAGTTTTTCTGATAGATATTTCCGAAAAGCTTAATAATGTGATCTTCAAGTAATATCGGATTTATCATTTCGTGTTGTGTGTCTGGCTTGTCATATACTTCTGACCTAGATAAAAAAGACGGTTGTTCGTTGGAGTCTCGCATAATGAGAAGGGACATTGCTGAAAACCTTCTGTCATGTCCTACATCAATTGCCAAATGTGCATCATGTTTACCTAAACTATTTGCCTTGAAGGGAACAACATCTAATAGGTAGAGTAACGCTAAAGCGTTCATCTCGACAAAGCTATCCCATTGCTTTTTACCCTTTTCTAAGTTAAATGTTCTAGTGGTTCTATCTTTTTTACCCTTAGTGAGGTAAGAGTATTGAGATTGAACAGTACGATCTGTTACTCTTTTGATTCGCCACCCAGGTAACATAAACGAAACATCGTAATAAGTCACTGGCTCGTTATCAAGTATAAATACCGAAACTCCAGCGTTATCAATATCTCGTAACTTTTCAGCAGCGTCTGCCACATTAGAGTACGAAACAATTTCAGCATTGACATTAATGTTTGTCCATTTACGTATTTGCTCTACAAGGCTCACAGCAAAGGATTTTGGTATTTCCTCTCCTATATAAGTTGGATAGACACAGTAAATAGTCCTCGACATGGTAGGAGGGACAGAATTGCAGCCGAATTGATTTAAGTATCTTAAGCGTTGTCGAAAGTTATTTTTATAAGACTCTGGTGTCTGGGGATTAGGAGAATTCAATATTTTCCCGTTTCCAAAAATCAAATCTGGAACTTCTACACTTAAGACATGATTACCATTCGGACGCCAATATCCTGGATTAATGCCTGGTGCAATTCCACGTAAACAATTCGGTTCAACTTTTTTCCAAAATAACTCCAGTAAATTTCGACGATCCAAAGGGGAAATTTTGTCTATTGAACTTAAACTTTCTGGAACATCATCGTTCATTACCCGAATTTTCACCCTAGTTGCTGCTACTGGAAGACCTTTGTCTAGACCTGGAAACGAAACGCGTACGACAGGTGTGTCTTCACTGATAGGTAAGTTAGGGTTTGTCTCTTTGTAATATTCAAAAACCGATCCATATCTTTTATTTGCAATTTTTATAGCTCCGGTAGTTGAACAGGTTTCTCCTTGAATATATTTTTCAAAATAACACTTTACTTTTGAGTGCCCAGTGTCGTATAGCAGAGTCCCTTTTTGTCCGTATTGTCGTCCAGTTATTTTTTCAAACTGTTCCTTTCTTGCTTTTTTTTCTTCATCACTTATGTTCTGCTCAATAAAATAATCCATATTAGTTGTTGTAAAAAATGCTGTTCCTACATCAACAGAAAATCCAACACCTATACTTTCAATGGGTAATGTGCTGATTTCATATCTCCGAAAAACAGATATATTATCTTTTTCAACAAAAGGTTGTCTTTCGTAGAAAATTCTAGGACTATCAATTGTCCAAAAATCATTCCGTTGAGGAATTGCCGATAAAATTACCCTTTCAATTAATTGAGGAATGATTCTGTGCCCAAGTTCACTTGTAAATACTACTTTTTGGCTTTCTTCTCCTGAATCATTAATATCCAATTCCCATTCGTTATCTTCAAGATGTAAATTTCGTACTGGATTTTTGGCAGCGACAAGTAATGTGTTTTGTTCTTCGAGATTTCTAATTGCGGCAATTCCATATTTTCTGCGTAATTTATTGCATGCTTTCTCTAGAATTTCAACAGATAATAGGGATCCAGACACAGTAACTTTTCTTGTCCAGATGAAAAGACTGCTACCAGGGGAAACGATACGAATATTTGTTTCAAGCATAAATAACCTTTCTTCCTTCAGGACATAAACGGCGATAAGCACATAATTTGCATATAGCATACTGACTACAAGGTGTAAAAGCATCCACTAATGCTTCTTCACCAAATTTCTCCAAACTCACCATTCGTTCTGCGTCTTGAGAAATCCTTGCTTCTGCGATTGTCAGTAGTTTTTTGTCAACAGAATATTCTACTAGTTCGTTTTCACGTAGAAATGCCTTGATAACTTGAATATCTTCAGGTAGACAAGAGTAATGTTCTACACCCCATAATGCATATGTTGATAGCTGTAAACTATCTTCCCCTCCTCCATCAAAGCTACCCGATTTCCAATCAATTATTACCAATTTGTCCGCATCTTTATATGAAAAATCGATTCTTCCGTCAATCCTGAAAAACCGTTTTTTGATCTTAAATGGATGTTCTACTAAACTTTCAGGTTTTTGGCTTATTTCACGAAAATTAGCGTAACGGGAAGACGTATAAAAATTTCGGAAAGCTTGAATTACATTGTCAAGCGCCTCGTTGCATAACTTTAATGCATCAGGAATTTTGTAATACAATTCTTGAAGAATTACAGGCGGGTATTGACCTTCTGGCGGAGTAGGTTCATTGTAATTAGTGGAGATTTCCAAGTCTTTATTGAATAATATTCTCGCCCAATCTTCAAGCCTATTTAGTGTTATCACCTCACCTTGTTGTGCTTTCTTCAAATAATGGCTAATGACTAGATGCAAAATTGCACCAGTTCTTTCGTAGCGATTTTGTAAATATTTGAGAAGAAATAGTTCACTTTTATTTTCTTCTTGTTTTGCGTTTCTTTTGCTTGCGCCATAATACTCATAATAGTATTTTCTTGAACATTGTTCCAATGTCGAACGTTTACTAAAAGACCAATTAATCCGCTTATTTTTTTCATCATTCTTGATTGGGATTTGGTCTTCCGGAAATAGAGGAAGTTGCCCACTATTAGAGTGTTTTTTCATCGTTTATTACTTTCGCAATTCCTTGAGCGATTTGATAATTTTAGACCATTCGGACTCGGAGAGTTTCATTTCATTCACAACACGAAGAAATTCTTGACCTGCTTTACTTGTACTTATATCTGCCTTTATATCAGATGGTATTTTTCCTGTAATTGCCAGTAGTTCTTCTGGTTGGATGCTCAGAATTGCACAAATGACAACTATGGTGTCAGCGGCTGGAGGAGGGATACGATCATTTTCCATTTTACTGATGTAAGAAAAGTCCAAATTAGCTTTTTTTGCTAATTCACGTTGGCTCATACCAGCTGCACGTCGAAAATCTCTTAACGCCTCACCAAAAGTTTTACTCATTTCAATCTCCTGTTGAGTATTATATCAACAGTTGAGTTGTTTGTCAACTCAACTGTTGTAGAATTCCGCCCGCATTGCATAGGAATCAGTGCTTTAGGAATTGCCCCTGCTGGGAGTGGGGATGGAACAAGTCATTGGGACCTCACCCTGATTGGCGTCATAATCAAATTCCTCCGTTTGTCCCTCTCCTGAAGGAGAGGGTATTGTTTTAATTTTTGTTCTGTGGATGGGCTGAGGTTCCAAGTCAATGTTTGGTGGAGGGGTGGTTTAAGCTCCTCCCCTTTAGGGGAGGCGGGGGAGAGGTTGATTTTCGGCGCATAATAGGGACTGTCCCTGCTTGGAGTGGGGATGGAACAAGTCCGCGCGACCTCACCCTGATGAACCTGATGATCAAATCTATTCAACACCCAATCATTGATATGGGGTTATTATAAAAAACGAATTGGTAGCAAACACAAATGAAAATTCTTCGTGGATTTACATTCCTTGGCGGGCTGGTCATCCTTCTCTTCGCGTTTGGATTCATCTTTCGAGTCCCTCTTGCAATTGCCATCTGGCCCTGGGAAGATGGTCGCTACTCCTATTTGTTTATTGGCTCCATCCTTGCCGCCATCAGCGCAGCCGCACTTTGGGTCGGCTGGACGGGTGAGTTTGGCGCTTTGCCGGCTGGCGCGCTGAATGTCTTTGTGATCGCACTAACCACTTCCATCTACTTTTTCCAACTCGCCTCACAAGGCCGCGCGAACATGACCCTCTATGGCTCACTCTCTGCGCTGTCAGCCGTTATCAGCCTGATCGCATTTTTCTGGAGCTTGCGGATTCCACTCACGGATGAACGCCCCATGCCCGGGCTGGTCAGGATCTCATTCGGAATATTCATCGCCTCCCTCTTCCTCGCGGGTGGAGCGCTGATCCTGAGGGCTCCCATCTTCCCGTGGGCATTGAACCCCGATTCGTCCGTGATCTTTGGCTGTATCTTCCTCGGCGATGCGTTCTACTTCCTCTATGGCATGTTCCGTCCGCAATGGCATAACGCGCTGGGTCAACTGCTTAGTTTTCTCGCGTACGACCTCGTACTCATCGTTCCTTTTATTGGCTTGATAAACACAGTCCCGCCAGATCGTATGCTCAATCTTGTAGTGTATATTGTTGTGCTGGTATATAGCGGAGGGTTGGCGATGTTCTACCTGCTGCTCAACCCGCAAACCCGTTTCGGAGCAAACCACAAATCATCCTAAACAGAATGGTGTTGATGAGCAGGACTGGAAGGCAATTCACATCGCATTGAAATGAGTGAGCAACCGATGGGCGTAATAATCGGTGGAACCGAATTTTTTCTAACCGAACATCTCCATCAACGCCTGCGGAAGTTCATCCCGCCAGAAGGTGTAATTGTGACCGGCTGGCGCTTCGTGATAGGTGACGTCGTATCCGTTCTGCTGCAGCAGCGGTTGGATGCGGCGATTATCCTCCAGCAGCCAATCGAAGTGCCCGATATCCATCCAGATCTTTATTTCGCGTGACATCTTCGCGCGGATCAGATCCACGGCGACAAAGTCCCGCCCTTCCGCCTCGAACACCGACGATTGCGCAATGACCCTGCCGAAGACCTCCGGCATGCGCAACCCCGTATACACGGACATCAATCCGCTGAACGAGGCGCCCAGTACGCCGTATCCGCCTCGTTTCTTTTGGACATCGATCAGGTTCAACTTCTTCGCCGCAAACGGCAGGACGGCGTGTTGAAGCGTCATCAGAGTCGCATCGGAGCAGGCGTATTCCACGGCGCGGCGGTCACCGCCGTTTTGCAGGAATGCCATCGCGATCGGTTGGATGCGCTTCTCGTGGATCAGGTTATCCACAATGATGTTGAGGCTGGCGCGTTTGAGATAATCCGTGCCATCATAGACGAGCAGCAATGGGACAGGATGCTTAACTGGCGGCTGATAAAGATGCAGCTCACGCTTGCCGTTTTCCTGGATCATCCACGCATCCACGAGGTGATGGGTGACCCGTCCGCTCGGAATGCCGCGGCGTTTGGTCGCATACGGTGTGGGACCCGCCTCTGGCATGTAGAAGTAATGGTTGTAATGCTCGATGCCGTTGAAGACCGTCTTCTTGTTCAACGGGTCTTTGATGCGTTTCTTCGTGCTCGGATCATAGAAACTGTATTCGAGATAGGCGTCTGAATCCAGTTCGAGGGTGATGGTCCACAGATCGGGGGCGATGCGCTTCATCTTTTGTGGGTTGTTCTCCCACATATGAATGTCATCAATGAAATACGGCGCGGACCTGCCCTTCCATACAAAGGTAACGCGACTGCCTTCGATGACGGGATTTCCGTTTGCGCGGGCGAGTTGCAGGAGGGGATTTACTGTCATGCCTTCATTTTAATTCTTCACGCAATTAAAGCAACGCTTCAATCCATCCAAACATCACCTTTTCCACGCGATTCGACCGGTGTTGGGTTTATCAACTGAAAAACCTACGCGCACAATACTAGAGAACTACTCCATCGAAAATCATTGACAGTACGAAGAAAAGGCATAAAATCCATCCAATTTAATCTATCGAAAATTGAATACAGCTTGACCCTGTGTCCAACGCCGGTCCCGCCTACGGGTCGGCGTTTCCAAATTTCAACCGTTCAAGAGGAGAGACGTGTATGAAAAAGGCAGTCAGGTATTTTGTTTCAGCTCTTGTCATTGTAGTCCTGACCCTCGGCTCAATGGCAATGACTCCCGCTCAACAGGCGGGCAGTCAAAAATATTTCGTCGTCCAGTTCGCCGGTCCCATCGAAGAATCTTGGAAGAACGAAGTCACAGCAGAGGGCGCGGAGATCCTGGATTACATCCCGGATTTTGCGTTTAAAGTCCGCATGAATCCCGGCATTGCAAACCGGGTGGCGGGGATGGGATTCGTCAGTTCGGTCACGCCCTTCCAGCCGGAATTCAAATTCGGCGCGGACTTGAAGCGCGATGGGGAGCAGAATCTCTATCTCGTCCGCATCGAACGCGGCTCGGACTTCGGCTTGACCCGCGCAGCCGTCGCCCAGACCGGGGCGGAGATCCTCAGCTTCGAAGAAGACTTGATGGTGGTTGCGGCGAACGGCTCCTTCGTGGACGCCATTGCCGACGTGGATGACGTCGCTTCGATCAACAATTACGTCATGCACGAATTGCACAGCGCCTCGGGCGCACCAGCCCAAAACGAATCCGCTGGAGATATTGTGAACGCTGATGTCGCCAACGGCCGCGGGTATGACGGCTCGACGGTCATTGCCGCGGTTTCGGATACAGGCTTGGGAGACGGCACGGCGGCGGGGGCGCACCCCGATATTCCGTCCAGCCGCATCGTGGCGATCTATAACTGGCCCGGCGCGACGGACACCTGCTTCCAATCCATCATTGACGATGGAGCCGTGGATGTGGATTCGGGTCATGGGACGCACACCTCCGGCTCGGTCTTGAGCGGAGGCGAACCGGGCGGCCAGGGCCGCGGCGTCGCTCCGGCCGCGAGGTTGGTCTTCCAAGCGACCGAAAACTGGGCGAACATCTCGAACTTCTGCCAGATGTTCGGCGGATGGCCCGCGAACGGATATTTCCTGACGGGCTTGCCGGATGACTTGAAGACCATGTACCAGCAGGCGTATAACGCGGGCGCGCGCATCCACTCCAACTCGTGGGGCGCGGCGGTCTCGGGCGATTACACCGTGGACAGCGTCAACACCGACTCGTTCGTGTGGACCAACCGCGACATGGTCATTACCTTCTCAGCGGGCAATGAAGGCGTTGATGCCAACAACAACGGCGTGGTGGATAACGACTCCATCGGCGCGCCCGGCACGTCTAAGAACGTCATCACGATCGGCGCCAGCGAGAACCTGCGCCCCGACAATTGGCCCTGCGATACCAGCCTGACCTACGGCTCGTATGACGTTTATCAGACCGGGCAGACCTGCAACAGCATGGGCGGCACACAGCAGAACTTCCTCGGCACCGCCGGACAGCGCTGGGGCTTCACGACCGAGCCGCTCAATTCGGATGTGTCAGCCGGAAATTCCCAGCAGATGGCTCCCTTCTCGAGCCGCGGTCCGACGGATGACGGGCGCATCAAACCGGACGTTGTCGCTCCCGGCACGTGGATCCTTTCCGCCTCTTCGACCATGTATCAGGAAGGCTACGGCGATCCGGTCAATCCCCGCAACGGCGCGTATCAATGGGACGGCTGGGGCATGCCCTATAACAGCGAATACAAATACATGGGCGGAACCTCCATGTCGAATCCCATCGCCGCGGGCGGCGCGACGGTCGTGAAGGATTATTACACCAAAGCCTTCAGCATCAATGCCAGCGCGGCGCTCGTCAAAGCCACACTCATCAACACCGCCGTGGACCTGGCAGACGAGAACAACGACGGCTTCAACGATAACGATTTCCCGATCCCGAACGTGCATGAAGGCTGGGGCTTGATCAACCTCGACGCCGCCACCGACGGCACCGTCGCGTTCGTGGATGAAGCCCCAACAGGCTTAAGCACCGGCGGTTCCACCGTCTTCACCGTCACGCCCACCGGTGGTCCGCTCAAGATCACCTTGGTCTGGTCGGACTACCCCTCCACCGATACCGCGACGACAAACCTGGTCAACAACCTGAACCTGACAGCCGTCAGCGGCGCGAACACCTATCGCGGCAACGTCTTCTCCGGCGGCTGGAGCACGACCGGCGGCTCGGCAGATAACGTCAACAACGTCGAGAACATTTACATCCAGTCTCCGAGCGGCACTTACACCGTGACCGTGAACGCCTTCAACATCCCGAACGGCCCCCAGAAATTCGCGCTCGTGGTGGACGGCGGCACGATCAGCGCCGCTCCCGCTCCGCAGACAGCGGGTCCATTTGCTCCCTCGGCGCAAGCCGCTGTGACCTCCAGCGCGGGCGATAACAACGGGTACGAATCCAATCCCGCCAACGCCTTTACCAACGATTCCGTGTTCGCCATTGACCTGAACTCCGGCTCGAACAAGAACACCTCCTGCTCCAACACCGGCAAGGACAAGCACCAGTTCTACAACTTCAACATCGCCGGTCTTGCCGGGACGGTCCAGGGTATTCAAGTGAGGCTCGATGCGCGCGCAGATTCAACCAGCGGCTCGCCAAAGATCTGCGTCGAGCTGTCATACAACAACGGAGCAAACTGGACGGCGGTAAAGCAGACTTCGACTCTCAGCACCACCGAAGCGACCTACAACCTCGGCAGTTCCTCCGACACTTGGGGACGCACGTGGGCGCTTGGCGATTTCAGCAACACGAACTTCCGCCTGCGCGTGACGGACGTGGCGAGCAACAACTCGCGCGATTTCTATCTCGACTACATCACAGTCAGCGTCACCTACCAGCCGTAACTAGTACCTAATTATAAGAAACACACCCCGGTAAAAAAGCCGGGGTGTGTTTCTTATTAGCTGCATGCAGTTATTTATGAGCAGGAAATAGGGGTGTATTTTGCTTTCCACCGTGCTATGATGAAGTCAAGGAACAGCTCAGTTTAAAGGAGGTGCGGCATGAACCCGAAGTCGATTCGTCTGTTCGCGCTTTTTGCGTTTGTTGTTCCTGTCTTCACAGGTTGCCTCACCAACGGGCAAATATCTGATCTCGATGCGGAGGCGAAAAATTCCACTCCGGAACTGATAAAGTTTACGCAGATGAGCGTTCTGGAGCATATGAACTCCATACATCTTGTATCCATCCCGGCCACCGAGGAGTGGCGGGCGGATGCGAGCGCGGGTTCGAATGGAGAGTACTGCTTTCGCAGCGGCGGTTGGAAAATGGTGATCTATCCCGCCACAGATGAAGGGAATCAGCGGGTCGTCGTCATCGATGCGGAAAGCGATACCTTTTGGTGCGGCTCTGTCGAACCGGACGGGGATATTGCTGACACCTGTCTGATGCGCTGACGGACCCCGGATGAGTAGTTGAAAACTCCCGTCTATTTCCAGATGGGAAATTTTACCGTCGGCGCGGTGATCCGCATCATGGTTTCGAACATTCCAAGGTTGTTGACGATAAGCAGCAGGACAAAAGCAAGCAGGAGGATCCGGAACCAGCGCTTCTCCGCAAGATCCTGCCATGCGAGGGCGAGAAAGAGCAGGATGGCATAGGTCCAGTTCACTGAGTAAAGGAACACGTCCTTGCCGTAGCGGAGATGAAGGACAAAGTAAAAAAGAAGGGTGGCGATAAACGCAAATGAGAAGCCGTTGTCCTGCCTGCGGATGTTTTTCAGGAAGAGGACCCCGCCGAGGACGAGCAATCCCGCCCAGACGATAGCCAACGCATCACCCAACAGCGTTTCATAGTTCGCCAAAAGCATCGGGTCTTTTTTGATGGAGGCGCGGAACATCCACACCTTGGGGAAGGGCAATCCATCGCGGACGACGAGCGGCTCAGGCGCGACGAAACTGTGCAGGGTCATCACCCGGGCAAGATAATCCGCCCGTTGGAAGGTGGCGGGAAATTGGTTGTGTCCCTCGGCTTCGAGGGTGGCAAAGTCCCAGAAATATGGCTGGGAATCGGGATAAATATAATTATGCAGGAGCGATAACGGAATCACCAGCGCGCCGATTATGAGCCCATAAATGACGAGCTGCTTGATATTCCGCTTGACGAAGAAATGAGCGATGAACGTCTGCGCCACATTCGAGATGGTGATGCCGAAGGCGGTCAGCCCGGCGATGACCTGCATGTAGAGCGGCTTGTCCGTGAGAAGAATGACCAGGAACGCGAGAGCCACAGCCGCAAGGTAGATATAACTCTCGATGACGGAACCAAACACCAGTTGAGCCGAAGAGGCGCCGAAGAGAGCGGCGATCAAAAGCGCGTAAAGCGGATTCCCCAGCTTGTGTTTGACAAAATACCAGACGAGATAAACGCATAATCCGCCGACCATTGCGTTGAGGGTGAAGGCGGCGAAGAGTTTATTCCCGTTGAAGAGAAAACCGAGAAGCGCAACGAACGGGCGGATGATGAGCAGGATGAACGGGTGCGCGGGACGCCAGTAGTAATCCTCGTAGGTCGGCATGGTGAAGCGATAACGGTAGAGATTGGAGTCGGCGTCGAAGAATACATCGTCCGCGTCGTAGTGGGGACGGTTGAAGATCGAAGCGAAAAGGAGGTACACGCAAAAGAACAGAAAGGCGATCAGCAGGCCGCCGAGATTTTCTTCGAGGAACAGGTAGATGCGCGATTCTCTCCAGTTCTTCCTGTGGGCAGTGCCGACCGCGATCATGGCGATGAAAAAAGCGGGAATGAGCGCGTTGGCGAACGAAACGCGGACGGAGGCGTCGAGATGAAAGGTCAGGGGGTCGAAGAGGTTCGTGAATGGTTTTGCGAGGTTGTACGAGGCGGGCAGGACGACGATCAGAGCCGTAAAGAGAACCACCTTGAGCGATGCGTCGATTCGATTTGAAACGATTTCCCTTTTGATCCGATCGAGGAGGTAATATCCAAAGATGTTGACGAGGCTGTGGACCAGGATCGTCCACAACGCAACTTGAAGCGCGGTCTTGTGGAAATTTTCCAGGAAGGAAACCGCCAAATAAGTTGCCGGGATGCCCAACAACCATGCCAGCGGGAGGCGTTTATCGAAGGTCTTCACGTTTCTTTTCCTTTGATCAGCGGAGATGCATGTACGATGCCCAGAGCATGATGAGGATCAATCTCGAGTTGTTGAGCATCAAAAGGAAGATGAAACCCAACAGGGAAAATTGAAACCAGCGTTTGCCGGAAAGTTCGCGCCACGCCAGCGCGAGAAAGAGCGTGATGGCATACGTCCAGTTGACGGAGTAGAGGAAGACATCCCTGCCGTAGCGCATATGAAGCGCGAAGAAGAACAGACAGGTCAGGATGAACGCAAAGGGAAAGCGGTTATCCTGCCTGAGAACATTCTTCAGGAAGAGAAATCCGCCGACGGCGACAAAGCCGAGCCAGGCAGTGACAACCGCATTTCCAAGAGACGTTTCGTACCTTGCGATCTGCAACGGCACCTTTTTCAACGCGGCGCGGAACATCCACACCTTGAGAAAGGGAATATCTTCCTTCAATAGCAGCGGGTCCGGCGAGACGAAACTATGCAGGAGCATCACCCGTCCCAGGTAGTTGGCGCGCTGGAGGGTCGGCTCGAAGACATTCTTTTCCTCGTATTGCAGGGTGGAAACCTCCCAGAGATACGGATGGGCTTTGGGGTAAATGAAGTTATTGAGCAGGTTCAACGGGATGACCAGCGCACCAACGATCATTCCGTATTTGATCAACTGGGGGATGCTGCGCTTCACCATGAAATGCGCGATGACCGTCTGCGCAATGTTCGAGATGGTGATGCCAAACGAAACCAGCCCGGCAACCACCAGCATATGAAGCGGCTTATCTTTCAACAGCAAAACGATGAAGATCAACGCTGCCGCGCCGAGGAAGATGTAGTTCTCGATCAACGAACCGAATGCGAGTTGCGAGGTCGAAGCGCCGAAGAGGGCGGCGATCAGCGAGGCATAAAGCGGATTGCGAGTCGTTTCCTTTACAAAAAACCAGACGAGGAAAACGCACAAAGCGCCGGTCAATGCCGTGACGATGAACGCACCGTATAACATATCCCCTTTCAGGAACAATGAGATCATCCAGACCCACGGGCGGACGATGATCAACACATACGGGTGGACGGTCCGTTCGTAATAATCCTGGTAATGCTCCGTCCCGAATCGCATGCGGTATAGTTTGCTGTCGGTGTCGAAAAAAATATCGTCGAAGCGGAAGATGGGCTGGTTGAAGATGGAGGCGAGAAGGAAATAGACCGAGAAAAAAAGCGCGGCGACGACCAAGCCGCCGAGGTTGGAATCCACGAAGCGATAAAAACGACTCCGGCGAAAATCCCTGCGATGCGCCCGGGCAACGAACCACATCGAAAGGGGAAGAGCCGCCGCAATCCCGACGAGGAAACCGGTCAGCGTTTCAGGGGCATGGGCATACGCCGAAACATCGAACTGGCGCGGAAAACGGCTTGCCATGTTCACAAGACCCGCAAAGAAAACAATGCTCGAACTCGCCAGCGCAAGCAGGATGGAAGCATCCATTGGATATGTCCGGAATTTATCCGCCAGCCTGCCGAGGGCGAAATACGCAAACAAGGTAACAACCGCATGGAGAACAACCGAAACCAGGGCAGTCTCGATCAAAATTTTGTAATAGGCATCCAAAAAACCGATTGCGATATAACTTGCGGGGATTCCCAACGCCCATGCGGAGAGGAGTCGTTTGTTCAACATTTTTCTCAGAGCGTTTGGAGTTTACCACACGCAACCGGACTCAAAAGTCGGGAGACTTCCGACCGCCAACGTCAGGAGACGTTGGACTCCGGTTTCACGTTCTGGTATATTTTCCTGCGGATGAATACGCTCGAGCCTTTCGTCTCCCGCTGGAAAACCCACATGCTCTTCACCGCCATCCTGCTGATTGGCATCTTCGCCCGCGTCTGGGAGTTCGCCTCCCTGCCCCCCGGCTTGAACGTGGACGAAGCCTCCATCGGCGTGGAAGCGTACTACCTTTATAAATTCGGCATGGATCGGTTCGGACTTTCCTATCCCGTCCATTTCATTTCATGGGGCAGCGGACAAAATTCGCTGTATGCGTATTTGCTGATGCCCTTCGTGGCATTGAAGGGGATCGACGCCTTTGCAGTGCGCCTGCCGATGATGCTGGCGGGAATCCTCTCCCTGCCGCTGGTTTTCATCGCCGGGAAAAAATTATTCAATGAGAAATTCGCGCTGCTGGCGATGTTCTTCATGGCGGTCTCGCCCTGGCACATCGTCAATTCAAGATGGGCGGTCGAGTCGAACATCATGCCGTTTCTTTTTCTGGCGGGCTTTACCACACTCACACTGGCGGACAAAAAAAACTTGTGGGTTTACGTTTCGATATTTTTCTTTGCACTTTGTCTTTACGCGTACGGCACGGCATATGTCGGCGTGCCGGTTTTTCTTTTGCTGACCGTCCCCTACCTGCTCAAACTCAACCGATTGACGGTCACTCAGGTCATCATCGGCGCGGTCGTTTTCATTTTGCTCGCCTTCCCCATTGGGCTGTTCATCGCCGTCAACACCTTCAAACTCGAGACCATGCATTTGGGCGTCATCACCATTCCGCGCCTGCCTGTCGAAGCCCGATACGAAACGATGGCGGCGGTTTTTGGCGAAACCCCCTTTGCGGCGATAGCAGGAAATGCAAGGATCATGTTCGACCTGTTATGGACTCAGTCCGATGCCTTCCCCTGGAACTTCGTCGAGCCGTTCGGATATTTCTACAAAGTTACATTCCCTCTCGTCCTCATCGGTCTGTTCCTCGCTTTCTTCATCAAGGAGAATCGTCCCGGGCGCTGGCTGATCGCCGCATGGATGCTCGCCTCGATCATTATTGGGCTGGTCCATCCCGTCAACCTGACGCGACTCAACATCATCTTCACTCCCATCCTGTTATGCATCGCGCTTCTTTTTCTGGACCTCGAACCGCGCCTGCCCAGGATCATTCCCGCCGCTGTTGTCCTGTTTTCCATCGCTTTCCTATACTTCAACCGTGCCTATCACAGTGAAGATTATCGCAAGGTTACAAGCGCGTTATTTAACGAAGGCATCGTTCCCGCCATAGATTACGCCGCCGATAAAAGTGACTCCCTCATCTGTCTCACCGACGAACATTATTCACTTTACATCTATGTGCTGCTGGCACAAAAATATCATCCGTCTGAATATGTGACCGACCTGGAATGGATCGATCCCGCCGATCCCGCCGACCCTGCGCGGAAGTTGGTCGCGCTGAAAAATTTCCGCTTTACGCCGGAAGCCTGCCTGAGCGACCCCAAGGCGGCCTACATCCTCACCCTAAGGGAATCCCCGCCCAACCCCGGTATCGGATACAAGGAAAAGAAATTCGTCAAGTTCGTGGTGCATCTGCCAAAATGACGCATAGACGGCGTTCTCAAACGCCGACCGATACCGAAGCGCGTAAGAGTACGCGCCCTACGCAAGATTACACCTGCATCCCCAGCACATTTAATATCGTCGAAAGCAAAACCCCGTTATTCCAAGCCAGCAGAAATAGAAATATCAGCAAGACCGCCTGGAACCATTTGCGGTCGTGGATTCCATTCCACGAAAGCCCCAGCAACAGAATCAACGCGTAAGTCCAATTGGGCGTATAAAGGAACAACTCCTTGCCGTAGCGCAAGTGGAGTCCCAGGTTGAGGAGCATACATCCGATCAAGGCAAAGGAAAATCGCAGGTGAGGGTTTTTCTTCAGGTTCATCAAGAACAAAACACCGCCAAGGAGAAGCAACGCCAGCCAGAACCATGAAGCGGCGTCCTGTATCGGCAAGTCATACCGGCTGAGTTCGTCGATCTCCGGTTTGAAAAACCGGAATTGAATGAAGGGAATGTCCTTGTCGTAGAAGATGGGCGAAGGCGCCGCGATGTTGTGGAAGAGGAAGGCGCGGGTCAATGCTTGAATCCGCAGGGAATTCAACGGGAATAAATTCTGCTGTTCCGCCTGCAAAGTGGACGGCACGAAGAAGAAAGGGTGCGCATCGGGGAAGAGCAGGTTGTTCAACAGGGTTAGCAAAATCAAAAATACAAACACTGTGACACCAAAGCGGATCATCTGCCTGATGTTCGGTTTGACCGTGAAAAGCGCGATCACATTCTGGGCAAAGTTCGTATGCGTGATGCCGATGGTCGTCAGACTCGCGGCGAGCAATGCCGGGAGCGGTCTATCCTTGATGAGCAGGACAAAGAACAGGATCAAACTCGCGGCGAGAAAAATGTACGATTCGATCAGCGAGCCAAAGACCAGGTGCGAGGCGGTGAATCCCAACAGCGAAGCAATCAACGAAGCGTAGGCTGAACTCCCTGTTGCGGATTTGATGAAGAGCCAAACAAGGTACACACACGCCGCGCCGCCCAAAGCAGTGAAGAGGTACGCGCCCCAGAGTTTGTTCCCCTTGAGCAGGAAGCCGAGCAGGTCAACAGGCGGCTTGAAGAGAAGCAGCACAAAGGGATGCACTGAACGCTCATAGAAATCGCTCCAATTATCGGTCGTGAGCCGGACGCGCCAATTCATCCCGTCGGCGTCGAAGAAGATATCATCGACGTCGAAACGCGGGTCGTTGATGACGGAAGCAAAAACAAGATACAGAACGAAAAAGGCAAAAGAAAGCGAAAATCCCGCCAGGTTGGCGCTGACATAGGCATAGATTTTCGTCGACTTGAACCGGTTATAAAAACCGGCGAACTTGAGTTTGATGTGCAGCCATGCCTGCCACGGCAGGGCAAGCAGGCTGGTGTATAAAAATACATCGCTCGTTCCGTGGTTCAAAATGAAGTAACCGATCGGGAAGAGAGAAACGACTCGGCTGGATTGGAACAGCCAGATGATGAAGCCGATCAGCAGCAGGAACAAAGAACTGTGAATGAGGGCATCGAACCAGCGTTCGCCCGCAACACGCCGCACCCTGCCCATCATGAAATAACCGCCAACGCCGAAAACCGCCTGCGACATCAATGTCAGCAGAACGATCTCGACCGGGCTGGAATAGAAATCATCCAAAAAACCGACGAGCAGCGAACTTGCAAAGAACGCGAACAACCACGCGCCAAATACCCGGCGGCGTCCGCCTGCTTCGATCAGATTCTGGATGGAAGGCGCGGCAGGAAGGGAGAGGAGAAAAAAAATTATAAAAAGAGAGAGGAACGAAAGCGGCGAAAGGCTGGAAACAAACAGCAGGAGAAGGGTGGAGAGAATCGCCCAAAGGATGATAAAGAAGCGGGCGGGGAAGAACGTGCGCTCGAGAGATTTTTCAAGAATGGGAAACAGATACAAACAACATGCAAATATTGCAAGGGCCGGGATCAAAACCAAAAATAATTGGTCAAGAAAAGCGCGCGAGTCGAGGTCAAAAAAGGACTGCGCCGCCGCAAATGAGATCACCATGCCAGTCACGGCGCTGACAAGCACACGCAAAAAAATCACCAGTTTCCGGTCCGTCATTGATTTTTCTCTTTGCCAGCCAGCCCTGGCAAGCCCCCTGTCGAAACCGATGCCCGCACTGCGCGGACGATCGCCTCCGCAAAAACCTCCGCGGCAAATGCGCCAACGACGGAAAGATCGGCTTTTTTACCGCCTGTGGCAAGCGCAAAGATCGTATCGCCGTCATATTGCGTATGCACGGGTCGGATCGCCCGCGCCATTCCATCATGCGCCATTTGCGCAATGCGCGTCATATCAGCCTTTGTAAAACCTGCGTTCACCGCAACGACGCCGATCACGGTGTTTTGTTTCGGCGCACGATTGAATGAAAGCAGCCTCATCAACTCCATCGTCTTTTTTTCACCGCGTATTCCGGCTGCAATTTCACCCGTCTTCGGATCGTACACATCTCCCAACGCATTGACCGCGGCAAGCGCGCCCACAACAACCCCCCTGCCGATGTGAACGCTCGCGCCTCCAATCCCCGACTTCATCGCTTGACTCTTTCCAAGCATTTTGCCAACGCTCGCACCCGTTCCCGCCCCCGCCACACCCTCGGTCGTTTCATCCCGCGACGCATTCAGGCACGCCTGATATCCCATCTTCGCATCCGGGCGGATTTTGGAATCGCCCAGATCAAGATCGTACAAAATCGCGGATGGCACGATGGGAACGAACGCCTCGCGAGTCTGGAACCCGATCTGATTCTCCTCGAGATAGCGCATCACCCCCGATGCCGCATCCAGCCCAAACGCGGAACCGCCTGACAATAATACAGCATGAACCTGTTGAACCAGATTGCCCGGACTCAACAAATCCGTTTCACGTGTACCGGGCGCGCCGCCGCGCACATCCACACCGGCGACAGCCCCCTTGCGGCACAGGATCACGGTGCAGCCGGTCAGCGCCCTTTTATTCTGCGCATGTCCCACTTCGATGCCGGGCACGTCTGTGATTGAATTGCGGAGTTTTTTCATCGATTGAGATCGATCGGCGCGTTTTATAACACGCCCTGCGCATACCGTCTTATTTTTCCAAACCGCGCATCAGGTTTACGAACTCCGCCCAGTCTTCTTTATCCAGCCAGATGTCGACATTATCGAATGAGACGGCATACATCCCGTCATCGTCGGGTCGGGTTTGAATCAATTCAGGGATCGCCGCCATCAGTTCCTCCCATTCCTCGGTGAAGAAGTTCAAAGTGGCGCGTCCCAATTGCAGATAGTACACCGTCTCGCCGTCGGGTTCGTCCGCCCGCAGTGCGCTGAAGTTTTCGGTTTCGGCGATGGTTTCGGTATTAAGATCCTGGGTATTATTCATGATGTCTCCTAAAAACATAACAATGTGTAGGCGGCGCCCTCTTGCGCCAAAAGCGCGATAGTGAACGCACATTACGCGGAGCGATCGGCTTATTTTTTTGCGCCAAATTTCCGGTCCCGGAAGAAGCGGCGGATTGCGACCATGATCCGCGAGCCGGGAGGCGGCGCCGGTTGAGTTGCTTCTTTTTCCGGGAATGGATCCAGGTCGAACATCTTGCGCATGACATAATTCCAAAGCAGCGCAGCCGTGGCAAGAATGGGCGCGGCAACGACGACCCCAAGGATGCCGAAAAGGTTCGCGGCAATGATGGCGGCCACGAGCACGGCAGCGGGATGCACCTTCAATGCGCTCGACATGATGCGCGGATTGACGATGTTATCGAATATCTGATCTATGATCAGCGCGACGATAAGGACGATGAAGGTATATGTCAGGTCCGGAAGATGAAAGAGGGAATATTGTTGAAAATAAGCGACGATGACAAGTAATGTCCAGTTGACCGCCGGGCCTACATAAGGAACGAAGCGCGCCAGCCCGGCAAGGAATGCAAGACCAATGGCATAGCTTACACCAAGCACGCTAAGGACGATCGAATAAATGGCCACCGCCATAAAGAAGATGATGATCTGCCCGCGAAGGAAGGCGTTCCAAATGCGGCCCAGTTCGCGGCTGAGGCGGGCAAAATCCTGGTTGTATCCGGGGATTTCAACCGTAATGATCTGGTCGCGCAAACCGCGGCTTTCGATGAGTGTAAAGTAGGAAACAAGCAGGACGAATAACGTCCAGCCGAGAAAATTTGCGGCGCTTCCCGCCACTGTGCCAAGCAAGGTGCCCGTACGGCTGAGCAGGGGCTGTATCATGCCGAAAACCTGCTGGCTCAGGTCGCTCAAGTCCAGGGCGCTGAAATCAAATCTGAAGGGACCGAATTGATACACCTGGCCAGAGATTTTTTCGATCAATTGCGGCAGGGTACGCAGCGCATCCTGCACGATGACTACAAGACTTTGGATTTGTTGCACCAATCCCACACCGCCCAGCGTGAGCAGACCCAGCAAAAGGATGATGATAAACAGGAAGATTACGCCCACCGAGGCGTTCCACGAAAAGCGCAGTTTGCGCTGTAAAAGGTCCGCAACGGGGTGGAAAAGATAGGAAAGAAGGAATGCCATCACCAGTGGTGTGATGATGAACTGGAATTTGACCAGTAACGCGCCGATTACGACCACGATGGTCAGCGCGATGACGAGTTTGGTGTTTGTGCCCCAGACAGGCGAAGTCGGTTTGGAGGTCGGTTCCATAGGCGGTGATCCCGGTGAAATGATCGGATATCGACGATCTTTTCTTCGATTCTATCAAAGATGTTGCATTTTACAACCGGCTGTCCATAAAATAAAACGCCCCGCGAGTAATTACTCGCGGGGCGTAAATTTCGTTACTAACAACCCGAAATGAAGGGGAAGAAGGTGCACCAACGGTAGGTTGCGTCCACCCACCAGAAAAAGCCGCCGCATACACAGAGGAACAACAACACGCCGACGCCAATGAAAATCGGCATCATGTTGGTCTTCTTGGCTGCGGGGGGCGCAGAATAGGCAGGAGGAGGTGCTGAGTATGATTGCTGGGGAGCGGAATATGCCGGGGGCGAAGGTTGGACTGCTTTGCGAGAGACGGCCACCGTCGCTCCAGCATCACCGGCGATGGCATCATACATCAGGACGATCTGTTCACCGAGTGAAACAACATCACCTGGCTTGAGCACGACCGGGCCCGCAAGGCGCTGCCCATTGACGAACGTGCCGTTGGTCGAGCCGAGATCTTCCAGCACATATTTACCGCCCTGGAACATGAGGCGCGCATGTTTGCGGGAAATTTCCGCATCGTTGATCGCGACACCGTTGGTCGAATCGCGCCCAATGGTGAGCTGGTCTCCATCCAGCGGAAAGGTGACTCCCGGCGTGGGTCCCGAACGCATGACGAATTGAAATTGTGCCATCTTCTTCCTCCGAAAATAATATCAATTGCTCGTGCCTAGTTTATTCCCTTCAATCAAAAAAGTCAAACCGTACTTATTTCCCACACGAACGGCGCTCCCTATTTCTTCACTTTCCTGAGCGACGACTCTGCGACGAGATCGCGTGGAATGGTTTTGGTCGAGCGGGGTAGATAGAGCATAAAAACGGTTCCGACTCCCATTTTGCTTTTGACCTCGATCCGTCCGCCATGTCCCTGCACGATCTGTTTACAGATGGATAACCCCAGGCCTGTACCCGAGGCGCGGGTTTCGTGTTCACGCACGCGGTAGAACTTTTGGAAAAGATGCGGGAGCGCTTCGTCCGGGATGCCGATACCGGTATCCTGGATCACGATCATGATCTCGTTCTCACGCATCTCGGCGCGCAAAAGGACGCTCCCGTTGGGGCGGTTGTACTTGATGGAATTGCTCAACAGATTCAGGAAGACCTGTTTAATCTTGTCGCGGTCGGCATCCACAAGCGGCAAACCCTCCGGCGATTCGACCCGCAGGTGGATGTTGTCTTCCACTGCCTTGGTCGCCATGATGTCCTTGCACTCGTACATCAGGTCCGCCAGGCTGAATACGGTTTTGCGGTATTGCACGCGACCCGACTCCAAGCGCGCCAGGTCGAGGAAGGAAGAAGCCAGCGCGTTTAGCCGCATGGTCTCGTTATGGATGTTCTGGATGATCTGATCGCGCTGGTCTTGCGACATCTCCGGGCGCAGCAATAAATATGTGGCGGTGCTGAGAGAAGAAAGCGGCGTGCGTAGTTCATGCACGAACTCGGAGATCAAGTCGGATTGCTGGAAGAGGCGCGTGTTTTCTATCGCCACGGCCGCCTGCGCACCCAACACCAAAAGCAGGGACTCATCCGTCTCGGTGAACTTCCCCCGGTGCTTGTTCAATGCCTCCAGCACGCCGACGATCTTGTTCTTGGTGATCAGCGGAATGCCAAGCAGGGACTGCGTGGACAACCCCGTGATCGCTTCCACATTCGAATAAAAACGTTTGTCTTCGTGAGCGTCGGTGATGCGCACCGGTTTGCGGTTGGTCACGATCCACCCGGCAATGCTCCCATCGAGCGGGACGGTGATTCCGCGCCGCGTGGATTCATCCATGTTGGTGGAAACCTGGAAATACAGTTGCCGCGAAGCATCATCGTACAACAGGATCGAAGCCGCCTCCGCGCCGCTGATCTCAGCTGCGGCATGAACGATCCGGCTGAGCAGGATGTCCAGGTCGAGGGTCGAAGCGAGATCGCGCGAGATGTCGATCAGGCGGCGGTAACTATCCAATCTTTCCGTTTTGATTTCAGCCATTCAAGACTCTTTCTGCGATCGCTGGCAGGATCGTGGCGACATCATCGAGGATGACAACATCCGCGCGGACGTTGATATACGTGGACATGTTATTGATGACGATCAAATGGGCTCCGCGGTCGAGCGCCTGCATGGGCAAACCCGCCACCGGGAGCACCTCGAGTGAGGAGCCCGCCACCAGCATCAGGTCGCAGGCACGCGCCTCGCGCTGCGCCATGAACCACGCAGCCTGCGGCAGCTGTTCACCGAACAGGATCACGTCCGGTTTGAGCACTTGCGCGCATTTCGGGCAGCGGGGAATCTCGCCACATTCCACGAAACGCCCGATGTATGATTCTGCCTGCACTCGATGATAACACTGTGTGCATGTCAGTGTTTCCATGGTGCCGTGCATTTCAATGACAATTTTCGAACCGGATTTTTGATGAAGGGTGTCGATATTTTGGGTGATGATGGCTTTGATATATCCGCGCGTCTCAAGTTCTGCCAGGGCTGTGTGCGCTGAATTCGGTTTGGCATCGAACATTTGACGTGCCAGCGGACGGAACCATTCAAAGAACTGACCCGGCTTTGTGCGAAACGCGCTGAGGGATGCCACTTCCAGCGGTTCATCGCGCGACCATAAACCTGTCCCCGTGGAGCGAAAATCGGGAATCCCCGACGGTGTGGATATCCCCGCTCCGGTCAGGATGACAGCGTGTTTGGATTGGCGAATAAGATCCGCGGCATAATCGATGTTCGTCCGGGTCTGGGGAGAAAGCGGGGTCATCGCGCCTTTTCGCGCTGGAGAATCCCGTCCGCGATCTTGATGAATTCCTGTGAGACCATGTTCGTCGGTTGCGCGATCACGGCCGGCGTTTGGGTGCGCAAGGACTGAAGAAATAGTTCCGGCATTGGAGTGAGTCCCGCCAGGATGGGATGACCCAATTGCTCCTGGGACCGTTTTAAAGGAATTTGCGCCTCCGATCGTTGACGATTGTTCAAAATGACCGACACGGTTTTTGGATTCACATTTATGACGCTGAATTCATCCAGCAGCAGTTTTGTGTGACGGATGGAATTGGGGGTTCCCTCCATGACGATAATCCGTTCCGCGCACAATGTCAGCAGCTTCTGAGCGGATGACGGCAATCCCGAGCCCAAATCCAAAACAACGAAGCGGGCAAGCGTCGACAAACGCAGGGCAAGCGTATTGAGGTTTTCGACCTTTGCAACCAGGTCCACTTCGCGCGGATTTTCAGAAGCGACAAGTAACTTCACGCCCGAACTGTGCTCCACTAGTGAGCTTTTCACTTTCTCGCGGGTCACCTCCGCTGCCGTACCCCGCAGAATCTCCGACAATCCGTTTTGAGGCGGAAGCCCCAAATCCATGCCCAGCGTTCCCTGCCCCGGCGTCAATTCAGCAACGATTACTTCCGACTTGGAATGCCTCTGAAGACCTGCAGCGATGTTGATCGCAACAGTGGAAACTCCCAACCCAGCGCGGGCAGAAATGACACCGATCAGGTATCCATCCTTTTCCCTGGTGGGAGGTTCAACCTCATCGGCACCCTTCGGCGTGGCGCGCGACAGCAGGGCTTTCACATGGGAGAGGAGTTCAGTGGGGTGCGTGGGTTTGGTCAGGTAGTCGTCCGCGCCAACCTCGAATCCTGTTACTTTATCGTCCAACTGGGTCTTCGCAGTGAACATGAGAATCGGGATGGAAGCAGTGGCGGGATTTTTTCGCAAGCGGCGGGTGACTTCGAATCCGTCCATATCCGGCATCATCACATCAAGGAGAATTAAATCCGGCCTTTCATCAAGCGCTTTCTCCAGCCCCTGCGTACCGTTCGAAGCAGCGCTGACCTGATACTGCTGTCGCTGGAGCATCAGCCCCACCAGCCGCAGGGTATCTACGTCATCATCTATCACCAGGATTTTTTCAGACATTGAAAGCCTCATACACAGGTCCCGCACTCCTGCAAACAAGTGCCGACCTGATATACCAATTATAACGGACAAGTGCGCAACTTTCGTCCGAATATAATGCTATAATAATAACAGCCCGGAATTTCCAAACACCGGAAAGCCGTTCCACGGGGATGACAGGCTTCGACGGGAGAGGCTGGTTCCGGAATGCGAGCCGAGCGCGCGCCGACCTCGTAAAATCAGCGCAAACTTTAAGTGCCAACAACCGCACTTACGCCGCTATGCCCCTCGCCGCCTAGTGCGACGAGATCGTAACGGTTGGCGCCTAAGGGCGTCACGTCCACCGTCCCCGTTCCCCACCCGGTGACGGACCGGGCGAGACAAAGGTAGGGTGCCGCGTGTGACTCCGCTAAACACGCGAAAGACCAGCGGATGGTCGCAGGCTTACCAGCCGGCCGGGATGCATGCGATGACGAATAACGGCAGGCTACGCTCGTAGAGTTCCGAGGGTCGAATCTTTCGGACGCGGGTTCAATTCCCGCCATCTCCACCTTATAATTGTCCAGCATGATGCTGGACAATTATCATTAACCGCGATCGACAACTATGAAAATACTCTTCCTTGCTCTTACTGGATGTCTTACCCTGACCGTTGCCTGCAATCTTGGCGTCCCCACGCCTGGGAACGAATCTGCCCAGACAGGTACGCCTCTCGCGCCCCCCGAACTTGAATCGTCAACCCCGGCTTTTTTTTCCACTGAATCCGCTCCCTCCACACCTGTACCGCCTCCACCGTACTTCACCGAAGAGTTCGACATACCATCCCCATACTGGAAATTTCTCCAAGCCGCGGGCGGGCAAGCGCCGTCCATTTCCACGGGCAACGGATCGCTCCGCATCGACCAATCTTCTCCTGACGCCTGGATGATAGGAATTCAAGTCGTTCATTCCTATTCAAATGTATTCATCCGCGCAAAGGCATCGGTCAAGCCGGGTGGCTCGGTAGGTTTGATCTGCCGATACAACGAAAGCAGCGGATGGTATGAATTCAACGTTGCCAGCGACGGAACATACAGCCTCCTTCTCGGGCAATGGCTATCGCCGGGGGTCGTTAAATATATCCCCCTTGTAAGAGATGGACATAAATTTTCGATCCTAGATC
Source organism: Anaerolineales bacterium (assembly GCA_015075725.1). NCBI lineage: Bacteria > Bacillati > Chloroflexota > Anaerolineae > Anaerolineales > Anaerolineales bacterium. The sequence continues at coordinate 706,909 of JABTTV010000001.1, forward strand.
CCGGCATCGAACTCGGGTTGTTCTGCGAAGATGGATTTCTTCATTTGTACCTGGACGGTTCCGCCATCCGTCACTTCGACGCGACAAATTACGGACTGACCAGCGGCAATGTCGGCTTTGCCGCCGCTTCCTTCACAGAAATTCCCATGACGGCAACCCTCGAGTGGATTTCAATCAAAGATAAGTAATCCTGTCTTCACACCATTTTAGATCTTCTTATAAAACGGCTTGTATTCGAATCGGAAATTTGCTACACTGATTTAAGCAAATTTGGGTGACAAAAGGAGAGCGGATAATGAAACAATCAAATTCACCGGTCGTGATCATGGTCGCGTTTATGATCGTTTGGAGTATGGCCTGCGCCGCTTTGGGCATTGGAGGCGAACCTACACTGGCTGCCACAATTCCTCCGGCTCCGATAAAAGCCAGCACCGCCACCGACGCTCCTGCCGCAACAGCCACCGAGGTACCCCTGCCCACTGCAACGCCTACCCTTGCCGACAAAGAATTTTTCACAGAAGAATTCGAGGATGAGCGGTTCTTCGACGAATGGGTTCATTTTCTCACCGGTCCCAATTCTGAAGAGGAAGACAAGCTCTCGATGGAGCAAAAAGGCGATGGACTGACGATCGACCTCGGTGAGCTTGATATGTATTTTTACTTCATCTATGACAAAAAGACATATGGCGATGTGAAAATTACAATGGTTGCTGAGAACCTTGGACGCAATAACAACAACGTCAGCATGGTCTGCCGCCTGGACTACAATAACGGGAAATGGTATGAATTCAGCGTCGAAAGCGGCGGAGTTTGGTATCTCTACGCGTTCGACGATGGATACCATACCCTCGATTACGGCGGAGCTGCTGGTCTGAAACAGGGAAATGCAATCAATGAATACGGGTTGGAATGCAGCGGAAATACAATTACCATGTATGTCAACGGTGACAAGTTAAAATCCTTCCCCGATCGAGTGTACAACTTTAAGGACGGCAAGGTGGGTTTCAATATTTCCTCCCTTAATGTTCTGCCAATCACGGTCAATGTAAAATCCTTCGACATTGCACAGCCCTGATCAGGTCCGACCCGTGAAGGTAAGAGCCGTCTTTTTCAGGCGGCTCTTTTTATTCAAAACCAATGGAGTGTTAACAGAATTCTTGCAAAAATCGCTTAATATTTTCACATCAATAAAGGAATGTAAGGAGATTTCACATGGGTAAAATCATAGGCATCGATCTCGGCACGACCAACAGTGTTGTGGCTGTCATGGAAGGCGGCTCCCCCACTGTCATCACCACTGCTGAGGGCGGACGACTATGCCCGTCGGTTGTGGCGTTCAATAAGAACGGCGAGCGCATGGTCGGGCAGACCGCCAAACGCCAGGCGGTCGTCAACCCGGATAATACTATCTATTCCATCAAGCGTTTTATCGGACGGCATTACGAAGAGACCGCTAATGAACGCAGCATGGTTCCATTTCAAGTCATCAAGGGATCGTCGGACGATGTGCGTGTGAAGGTCCCCGTCAATGGCAGGGAATATTCCCCGCAGGAAATAAGCGCGATGGTGTTGGGCAAGCTCAAGGCGGATGCTGAGGCGTATCTGGGCGAACCTGTCACACAGGCGGTCATCACCGTCCCTGCATACTTCAACGATAGCCAACGTCAAGCCACCAAAGATGCAGGCAAGATCGCAGGCTTGGAAGTCCTGCGCATCATCAACGAGCCGACAGCATCCGCCCTTGCGTATGGACTCGATAAAAAGAAAAATGAAACGATTCTCGTCTTCGACCTCGGCGGCGGCACGTTCGACGTCTCGATCCTTGAAGTAGGCGAAGGTGTGATCGAAGTTAAAGCCACCAACGGTGACACTCATCTAGGCGGCGACGACTGGGACCAGCGTATCACCAACTGGGCGGCGGATGAATTCAAGAAGGATCAGGGCATCGACCTGCGTAACGACCGCCAGGCGTTACAGCGTTTGCGCGAAGCGGCGGAAAAGGCAAAGATCGAACTCTCGACCGTGATGGAAACGGAGATCAACCTGCCGTACATCACCGCCGATGCCACCGGACCGAAGCACCTGCAGTTGAAACTATCCCGATCCAAGTTCGAGCAAATGACGGAAGACCTGCTTCAGCGCTGCCGCCATCCGTTCGAAGCAGCGTTGAAAGACGCCGGATTGTCTCCCGATAAACTCGATGAGGTGGTCTTGGTCGGCGGCTCGACCCGCATGCCGATGGTCGCGGACCTTGTCCGTAAGTTAACTCAAAAAGATCCGAATAAAGGCGTCAATCCTGATGAAGTCGTTGCAGTAGGGGCGGCAATTCAAGGCGGTGTGTTAGGCGGCGAGGTAAAAGACATCCTCCTGCTGGATGTGACTCCGCTCTCGCTCGGCGTCGAAACAATGGGCAGCGTGATGACGGTGATGATCGAACGCAACACGACCATCCCGGTCCGCAAGACCGAAGTGTATTCCACCGCCGCGGATAATCAAACTGCTGTAGACATCCACGTGCTGCAGGGTGAACGTCCGATGGCGCAGGACAATATGAGCCTCGGACGCTTCCGCCTCGACGGAATCCCACCGGCACCGCGCGGTGTTCCGCAGATCGAAGTGACATTTGACATCGACGCGAACGGAATCCTGCATGTGACCGCGAAAGATAAAGCCACAGGCAAGGAACAAAAGGTGACCATCACCGCTTCGACCAACCTGAACAAGAACGACATCGACCGCATGGTTCAGGAGGCACGCCAAAACGAAGCCGCCGATAAGAAGCGCCGGGAAGTGATCCAGGTCAAGAACGATGCGGACAATCTCACGTATCAGATCGAGAAAGCGTTGCGCGAACTTGGCGACAAGGTCCCATCCGCTGAGAAGGCTTCCATCGAGACCAAGGTCAACGAGTTGAAGCAAGCCGCGCAAGGCGAGGATGTGGAGCGCATCAAGAAATTGACCGAGGACCTGCAGCACACCTTCCACGCTCTCAGCCAGCAGATGTACGCCCAGGGACAGGGCGGGCAGCCTCAACCCGAAGGCGGTCCATCTTCCCCGCATGACGGTAATGTGGTGGACGGTGAAGTGAAAGAGTAGGAGAAAGCAAGTTTATTATGAAAGGGATGCGAACGCATCCCTTTCTTTTTTCTGCGAGTCGTGTTTGCAAAGTCCGCTGGGGTAAAATACATGAAAATTTATGGAGATCCTTTCATGTTAAAAAAGAAAATCGCATTCATCGGTCCTGGTGTGATGGCAGAGGCAATGATCGCGGGCTTGCTTCGTAAAAAACTGGCGGACGCCAGGAATATCATTGTTTCCGGGCCGCGGGAGGCGCGCGGGGAAGAATTGCAAAAAAAATACGGGATGAAGTTCACCATGGATAACTCCACCGCCAGTCACGAAGCGGACGTGGTGGTTCTTTCCGTCAAACCGCAGCGGCTGACCGAAGTGATGAAGGGGCTCAAAGGTGTTCGAAGCGATGCGCTGGCCTTATCCATAATTGCGGGCGCGACGATCAAGAAGATCAGCACAGGCTTGAAGCACAAAGCCGTCGTCCGTTCGATGCCGAATACGCCCGGCCAGATCGGTGAGGGAATCACGGTCTGGACAGCATCAAAAGAAGTGACCGAGGAACAACAGGAAATGACCCGCGCCATTCTTGGCGCTTTGGGAGAAGAAGTTTTCGTTGAGGATGAAAGCTATCTCGACATGGCGACCGCGCTCTCCGGTTCGGGTCCCTCTTATGTCTTTCTTTTTACCGAAGCACTGATCGATGCTGGAGTCCACATGGGTTTTCCGCGCCGCATTGCGGAACAACTTGTACTGCAAACCATCAAAGGCTCGGCGTCGTATTATCAAGGCGCGGCGAGACATCCTGCCACGCTGCGGAATCAGGTCACTTCGCCGGGCGGAACATCTGCAGAGGCGTTGTATTATTTGGAAAAGGCTGGCTTCCGCACGGCGATTTCACGCGCGGTGTGGGCGGCGTATCAGAGGTCATTGGAGTTGGGCAAGGAGAAGCCCGGTCATATCGATACTGACGAAGAGAAGTAATAATTCGTTGACGCCTCTATATGCCCGTGATAGAATGCAATCCGCTTTCAAGCTGGGCGCGTAGCTCAATGGTAGAGCAGCGGCCTTTTAAGCCGTTTGTTGAGGGTTCGATCCCCTCCGCGCTCACAAACTCCTCTTTCGAGGAGTTTTTTGTTCATTTACCCCCAACGAACAGCTTCGCATCGTTCGCAGTCGGGTCTGCCGCACAGAAGCGAATAGGGGTCTTCGTGGATGGTGTTCACCACTGTTCGCAATAGATCCTTGACGGGCATGGCTTGGATAGCCAGCCCATCCAATTCGATATGACGAGTGAACGATTTGATGGATTGGGAAATCGCGTTGAAGCCTTCCGAGTCGCCGGGAAAATGCGGACATTCGACCACACCATATGCCGTCAGCGCCCAACGGATAAACTGCATGCGTCCGGCAAGTTTTTCTCCGTAATGAATGCTGAAATTCAAACGCTGGTCGGCGCCGACGAGAAGGATGACGCCATCTTTTTCTGCAAGTGCGGCGATGGGGGCGTATGCATCTTGTAGGGTTTGAGATTGGATGAGCATATCTGCGTGGAGGCCGGTAAAAGAGAGCACCGGATGCAAGGAACGTTTTGAAAGAGAATGCTTTCGGACGATTTCCGGGAAAGGGCCGAAGACATCATCCGCAGGCATGGAGTGATGAAATGATTCAGCCGCTGATCTCATATCCGCTTTGTAATTGGATGGATGAAAATCGAGAGGCAGCAAGGCTTTGGGCGTAAAGGCCGGGGTGATAAATCCGCGGGTGGTCTCGAGCAGAGTCGCAAGCAACTCGTCCGCGTCCACGGTGTCGGAGGCGTGGACAAGGACAAGGCGTTTTCCCAAGCCAAGGTCGGAGAAGGCAGATTTGAGCGCAGAAGGAGAGGCGGGCATTATGGTCAAATGGTCGAATGGTCGAGTAATCCAAATCAGCCATGCGATTATGTGACCACTCGTCCAACGAACTGCAAAACTACTTCCCCCTCCAATCCGCTTTGCGTTTTTCGACGAAGGCGCGCATGCCTTCTTTTTGATCTTCGGTGGCGAACAGCGGATAGAAATTTCGTTTCTCGACGGCAAGCCCTTCGGTGAGCGTGGTCTCGAATGCGGCGTTGACCGAATCTTTTGCCATGCGGACCGCGAGCGGCGCGCGCGAGGCGATCTCATCCGCAAAGGCGACGGCGGCATCGAGATATCCTTCGACAGGCACAAGCCGATTTGCGATACCGAATTGAAGCGCCTCCTGTGCGGTGAGTGTGCGGTTATTGATGACCATTTCCATGGCGAGATGTTTGCCAACAAGACGAGCCAAACGCTGCGTGCCGCCCGCGCCGGGGATGACGCCGATGGTGATTTCAGGTTGTCCAAACTTGGCGGATTCGCTCGCGATGATCATGTCGCAGGAAAGTGCAAACTCGCATCCACCACCCAATGCCCAACCTGAGACTGCGGCGATAACCGGTTTGCGAATCCCGCGGATGCGGTCCCAGACCTGGACGCGTTCTTCGGTCAGCATTTGCACGTACGACGCCTCCGCCATTTCTTTGATATCTGCCCCGGCGGCAAAGGCTTTTTCGTTGCCTGTGACGATGATCGCGTTGATGTTTTCATCTTTGTCGAGGGATTCCAGCGCATCAAAAACCTCACCGAGCATGACGAGGTTGAAGGCATTCATCGCTTTCGGGCGGTTCAATGTTACGATACCCACCCGTCCGCGGGTTTCCGTCAGAATCGTGTCGTAGGTCATGGGTTCCTCCATATCGAAACCAATTGTCGTAGAGATCATCGAAATTATAAAGGATGAACCCCTTGTTGTATAATTCGCGCACCAAGGAGCCCGCAATGATATTCCCCGAATGGACAACCGGCAATACTATCCTTTACATCGCTCTCGCCGTTCTGGGGGTAGGCGTTGCCCCCGGTGAATATTACGGGCAGACCATGATGTACTACAGCAAGTTTCGCCGGGTGGGGGGCATACCCTCACGTCTTTACATGTTTTTCATTTACTCTGCGCCCATCGTGGCATTGTTCTTTTCCGTGCGGGGTTATCTGCCGAATGCGAATCTTGTTCAATGGATCGTGGGAGGTGCGGTATTCATACACTTCCTCAAACGGGTGTTGGAATCCCTTTTTCTGCATAAATATTCCGGCACGGCCGGCATCCTGACCGCCCTTCTGGTCGGATCATTCTACTCCTTTGCCGCATATCTGATCGGCTGGCTGAATCAAAACCCAATCCCCGTCGTCGATGCATGGTTTGTGCTTGGGATCCTTGTTTTTCTCGTCGGCATTGCCGGGAATTTTTATCATCACAAACTGCTGGCAGATTTGCGAATGGATTCGCTCGATTATTTCATACCAAGAGGCGGATTGTTCAAACATGTCATCTGTCCGCACTACCTGTTCGAGATAATTACCTGGCTGGGCATCGCTCTGCTTTCCCGTCATCTTGCGGCGTGGTTGATCCTGCTCTTCGTCTTCGACTATCTTTCCGCGCGCGCCATTCGCACGCTGGCCTGGTATCGCGAACGATTCAAGGATTTTCCGATAGAACGCAAAGCGATCTTTCCATTTATCCTGTAAAGCAACCCATATCCAAACACGGAGATTTCGAAATGACCCTTCTTCTGATCGCCCATTCGCACCTCAGGTGGCTCGTGCTTCTGATCGCCGTCATTGCCGTGGTCAAATTTGCCGTCGGCTGGCTGAGAGGCGGCGCCTTCAAAGGCATGGACCGCGGCCTCGCTGCCGGGTTCAGCGGCCTGATGGACCTGCAAGCCACGCTGGGAGTCATCCTGATTCTCTGGCTTGGTTTTTCCGACTCCGGCGGCGGATTTCCAGCCTACCGAATCGAGCACGCTGTTACCATGATCCTGGCCGCGGTTCTCGGCCACCTGCCGTCACGCTGGAAGAACGCCGCAGATAATATCCGCTTCCGCAATGCGCTTTTCTGCATCCTCGGAGCTCTTCTATTGGTCTACATCGGCGTCATGCGCCTTCCCGGCGGGTGGACTCGCTAACCTCGCAACCATTTTCCATTCTCAACCGTATACCTCTTCAGGCATTAACCTGAGGAGGTTTTTCTTTATGAACCATAAACTTATCATCTTTATCGCAGTCCTTGCGCTGGCGGCAATGGCGTGTGGGATCAGCGTTCCCGAAGCGCCGACTCCCAGCCCCGAGGTGACGGAAGAGATCAATGTCGAATATCCCGATTCGGAAGAGATCGACCTGGCGCTTAAATTTGGCGCTGGCAACCTGACGCTTAATCCCGGCGCAGATGCGCTCGTAGACGGCACCGCCACCTACAATTATGATGAACTCAAGCCCGAGGTCATCACCAATGGCGGAGATGTCGAGGTCCGCGTTGGGGATGGGGATTTCAACATCTTTCCGAACCTCAACAACCTCAAGAACGAATGGGATCTGAAGCTCGGCGACCAGCCGATGAACCTGTCCATTGATTCCGGCGCATATGACGGCATCTTCGAATTTGGCGGTCTCTCGCTCACGCGCCTTGATATTAAAGATGGCGCTTCGAACGTGGAACTCTCCTTCTCCGAACCGAACCCTGTGGAGATGAGCACCTTCACCTACAACACCGGCGCTTCGGATGTGAAGATCCTTGGATTGGGAAACGCGAATTTCACTCTGTTCGATTTCTCATCCGGCGCGGGCGATTACACCCTCGACTTCTCCGGCGACCTGCGGCGCGACGCTTCGATCAAGATCGAGACCGGGTTCAGCAACCTCATCATCATCGTCCCCGAAGGGGTGGACGCGGTGGTCTCAGTGCAGGGAGGGTTGTCGAATGTGAACGCAACCACCGGCTGGGAAAGAAGCGGGGATGACTACGTCCAAAAAGGAGAAGGTCCCACTCTGACCTTCGTCATCGAAATGGGTGCGGGAAACCTTACGCTCGCGAGATAAATCGAAACCTGACAGGGTTCGAAAACCTGTCAGGTCTTTTTGATTCAGCGCGAAAGGTCATAATTCATCCATGACCTCTATCACTTGCCTTGTAACAGCAATCACAATAAAATCGTGATTGTAGGTAATTTTTGCCTACAATGTGAGGTCATTATGCAAATTACTCGCCAAGCCGACTATGCCGTTCGCGCGGTGCTCCATCTGGCGCGCAACGGGGAGACGCGCACTGCCACCAGCGTCATCGCCGAAGAACAGAAGATTCCCCCATCCTTCCTTGCCAAGATCATCTCCCAGTTATCCATTGCGGGATTGCTGCACACCTCTCGCGGCGCGCGTGGCGGCGTAACGTTGGCGCGAGATCCGAGGGAGATCACCCTGCTCGAAGTGATCGAAGCCATCGACGGTCCCATCCAACTCAACGAATGTGTGGGCGAAACCGGGGTATGCACCTTCGATGCAAACTGTCCCCTGCGCCCGGTGTGGTGCGAGGCACAGGAGGAACTGGTGGGCCGCCTCAAAGGAACGAACTTTGCTGATATGCTTGCAAAGGGTCGCGTACCTGCTTGATGCTGGAAATCAAAGCCTCTCGGCTATAATAGCCGGGAGGCTTTTTTATTTTCAACTGCAAGGATTGGACCATGAAACAAAATCGCGGATATTCGACTCTTGTCCTCCTGGGGATTGCAATCCTGGCATGCGCCATGCCGGGACTTCCCATCGCTTCCTCCTCCCCGACGCCTGATACACGATTGGAGCGCATGGTCGCTGAGACTGTGTCCGCAGCGTTGTTATTGACCCAACAAGCTGTTCCCTTCGCCACTGAAGTTCCATCTGCCACGCCCGCTCCGACAGCGACCAATACGCCGATTCCTGCCGTTCCAACTCAATCCGCTGAAAGCGTGCTGGATAAAAACACTGACGGCACAAGTTCATTCATCGACTTGAACGGAAAATATCAGATCACCATTCCCATGCAGTGGCTTGCCTTGCGGATCAACGCGCCGGAATATGATCAGGCTGGTCTACTGCCTGAAGCCTCGATCCCCGCCATTCAACGTTCCCTCTCTACCATTAAGAACCAGGATCCGAACGTATTCCGTTTGTTTATGCTCGATATCGCTGAAGAACACCTGGACAGCGGTTTTGTCACTAACATAAACCTAGTATGGGACCGGCAGATGGAAATCTCCCTTATTACGGATACAGATTTGAAGGCGCTTGCCGAAACCCTGCCCGGTTCGCTAAAAGACGCGGAAGTCACCGGCACTGAGCTCAAAGCCACAAAGAACGAAATCCCTTACGGCGTGATCATGGCTAAAACCCCCGCGCTTACGCAGGAGGGGGTCCAGATCGTGGTGATTCAGAAACTGGTCTTCCTCGACCTGCCCATTGGAACATTGTCCATTACGCTCTCGACTACTGAAAAATGGCAGACCACCGTCGAGCCTTCGTTCGACGAGATCATCGAATCTTTCATCCTGTTGAAATAGGAGCCGTCTTTCATGCCTGATCCCCGCGTGATCCGCGCGCCGCGCGGAACCGAACTGACCTGCAAGAATTGGCTGAGCGAAGCCGCCTACCGCATGATCCAGAACAACCTCGACCCCGAAGTGGCGGAGAAACCCGAAGATCTCGTCGTCTATGGCGGACGAGGCAAAGCCGCGCGTTCGTGGGAAGCCTTCGATGCGATTCTGGAATCGCTGAAGAATCTAGAAGAAGATGAGACCTTACTTGTGCAATCCGGTAAACCGGTGGTTGTTTTCAAGTCGCACCAAGACGCGCCAAAAGTTTTGATCGCCAACTCCAACATCGTGCCGCATTGGGCGACGTGGGAATACTTCGATGAGTTAGCCAAAAAGGGACTCATCATGTACGGGCAGATGACCGCCGGTTCGTGGATCTACATCGGCACGCAGGGGATTCTCCAGGGAACGTACGAGACCTTCGGCGCATTAGCCAAACTCAAAGGCTGGGGTTCGCTCAAAGGGAAATTTGTCCTCACGGCAGGTCTCGGCGGGATGGGCGGCGCGCAGCCGCTCTCCATTACAATGAACGAAGGTGTCGGTCTGATCGTCGAAGTGGATCCCGAACGCGCCGAACGCCGCCGCGCCATTGGTTATGTGGATATGGTGGTGGATAATCTCGAAGAGGCGATGACTCTGGTGGAGGATAACGTCAAATCCAAAACGCCGAAGTCCATCGGGCTGATCGGAAACGCGGCAGATGTTTACGACGAACTATCAAAGCGAGGGATCGTTCCGGATGTGGTGACAGACCAAACGTCGGCGCATGAGGCGTTGTTTTATGTTCCATCAGGCTTGAGCATCACCGCCGCAAATCAACTGCGAGTCAGTGATCCTGAAAAATATAAAAAGATGGCGATGGATTCGATGTCCACTCACGTGCGCGCCATGCTTGCCTTCCAACGCGCGGGCGCGGAAGTGTTCGACTACGGCAACAACTTGCGCCAGCAGGCATACAACAACGGTGTGACCGATGCATTTGAATTTCCGGGTTTCGTGCCCGCTTATATTCGTCCGCTGTTTTGCGAGGGCAAGGGACCGTTTCGCTGGGTGGCGTTATCCGGCGACAAGGAAGATATTTACGTCACCGATGAAGCCATCATGGAACTCTTCCCAGAAGACGAACACCTGCATCGCTGGTTGAAGATGGCAAAGGAGAAAGTTCCGTTTCAAGGGTTGCCCGCGCGCATCTGCTGGCTCGGTTACGGCGAGCGTGTCAAAGCCGGTTTGAAATTCAATGAACTCGTCGCGAGCGGTAAGGTCAAAGCGCCCATCGTCATCGGACGCGACCATCTTGATTCAGGGTCGGTCGCCTCGCCGAACCGTGAAACGGAATCCATGAAAGACGGCTCGGACGCCGTCAGCGACTGGGCGGTGCTCAACGCGCTCATCAACGCGGTCGGCGGCGCGACCTGGGTATCCTTCCATCATGGAGGCGGGGTCGGAATGGGGTATAGTCAGCACGCGGGGCAGGTCATCGTCGCGGATGGGACTCCCGAAGCCGCCAAACGGTTGGAACGGGTCCTGACGACCGACCCAGGCATGGGCGTGGTCCGACACGCGGATGCCGGGTATGACATCGCCATCGCAGCCGCAAAACGTCATGGCATCAAAATGCCGATGCTGAAATAGCTTCTTTGATAAACGGAACAAGCACCTTTTTTGTTTCTGAAAATGATTGAGCAGGATTCTTAACACAAAGACGCCATGACGCAAAGCTTCCAAGGATTTTTCGTTGCGACCTTGCGCCTTTGCGTTAAAAGTACTTTCCAGTCACAGCATACTTTGGAGAACTTTCTCTGAAACGCCCTATAGTTTTAGCTCTTGCTTTCCTTCTCGTCGCCTGCACGGGCATTCCCAACATTTGGGGCAGTTCCCTGCCGCCCATCCCATCGCCCACCGGCATTCCCACCGATACGCCCACCATCACGCCAACATCCCCGGCAACCTCCACTCCGACGATCACGCCGACATTTACGGCGACTTTAACGCCGGCGGCAACTCTCACGCCCAGCATCACGCCTTTACCGTCCAAAGCGAATATCGAACGCGCCATCATCATCAGCTTCGACGGCTTGCGCCCCGACGCCATCGATCAGGCGCCCATGCCCAACCTGATGGAGTTAATGAACGGCGGCGCTTACGCCCCGCTCACCGCGCGCACCATCGACTATCCCGCCACGTCGCCCAGCCACGCCTCCATGCTCACCGGTTATTGCATGGAAGACCACGGCGTCATCTACAATAAATTTTTCATGTACATGGGCTATGCCAAGGGAACAGATGTCTTCCAACTCGCGCACGAAGCGGGCATGCGCACCGTCATGATCGTCAGTAAAGACAAGATGCGCCAGATGGCGGAACCCGAAACCACCGATGTGTTCGAAGTTGCCTACGGCGAACCCGCCATCCAGAAAGCTGTCCTGCCGCAGATCGAACAGGACTTCGGCTTGATGTTCGTCCACTTTGCGGGCGCGGATAACCGCGGCCATAAATACGATTGGATGTCCGGCGAATATATGAAAGTCCTGCGCGAAGGAGACGCGGTGCTGGGCGAGATGATCAAGACCTTGAAAGAAAAGAATCTGTTCGACACAACCTTCTTCCTCATCACATCCGACCACGGCGGGCACGGCTCGAATCACATCGGCCTCATCATCGAAGATTACCGCATTCCCTGGATCACCTACGGTCCAGGCGTCGTTCCGCAAATTCTCGATTTACAGATTTACACCTTCGATACAGCCGCCACCGTGGCATACGCGCTTGGGTTGCCCATCCAGCCCGATTGGGACGGCATCCCCGTCTATAAAATCTTCGGCGAAGACCAAATTCGATTCCACGAGAAATATCCCTGCAAGACCTGACGAATACATCCCCCTCCATGCTTTATAAACTCCGATACCTGGTCCTGCTCTCGATCTTTATACAAGGCTGTGTTTCTGCTTCCGCCTCTTCCCTCACGCCGACAGCATCCCCTGTTCCTCCCATTCCTACAGCAACCCTCACACCGATTCAACCCTCCGTCCCTGATGAAGCGACAGCCACGCCTGTGCTGATTCCGCCCCAGCCCATTTCGCGAGTCTTCATCGTCACCTTCGACGGCCTCCGCCCCGACGCCATCGAAGCCGCGGAGATGGACAACGTCAAAGCATTGATGCAGACCGGCGCTTATACGATGAAAGCGCAGACCATCATACCAAGCATCACATTACCGGCGCATGCATCGCTGGTGACAGGCACATGCCCCGCCAAACACATCGCGCGCTGGAACGAATACGTCCCGCAAAACGGATACGCCCTCGGCACCGACATCTTCGATCTGACCCACGCCGTCGGCTTGCGCACCGCACTCGTGGTGGGAAAAGAAAAACTCCGTCACATCACCGAGCCGGGCAGCACCGACTTCTTCGGCTTTGTGGATAACACCGACGAGGAATTTGACGAAACCACAATCGAATCCATGACCATCGAGCAGATCCGCGCGGGTTTCGGGCTTTTGATGGTCCACTTCCCAGACGGCGACGTTGCCGGGCATCAATACGACTGGATGTCGAAACAACAGCTCAGCGCCTTTCACAAAAAAGACGAATCGCTTGGGCTATTTCTAAGAGTAATGAAAGACAGCGGCTTCTACGACGGCACGCTCATCATCGTCACCTCCGACCACGGCGGGCACAACTCCGATCATGGATTGAACATCCCCGAAGATATGACCATTCCCTGGGTCGTCAGCGGACCGCAGATCGTCCCCGGTGAATTGCAAACCCAGGTTTATATCTATGACACCGCCCCCACCGTCGCATTTGCTCTTGGTTTGCCCATCCAAGCAGATTGGGACGGTGTGCCTGTCTATGAAGCCTTCGGCTTGCCTGTCGATCCGCTGCGGCAGGGCGGCTGCCCCGGTGTGACCCCACGATAATTATTCGACACAAACCCAGCCCGACCTGCTACAATTCCAAGGACGAAACTGTCAGCCGAAAAATGCAGGAATTGTATGGATTTTTTCCTTGTTTTACTTTGTGACCCTTCGTGGTCAAGAAGGAATTCAACATGACCCAAACTTACGATGCCATTGTGATCGGCGCAGGCGTGATGGGCGCCAGTATTTCATTTCACCTCGCTGAGCGCGGATTGAAAGTTGCCATCCTCGAACGCAGGGTGACCGCCTCCGGCGCGACCGGTCACTCGAGCGGACTCGTCCGCATGCACTACGACCTCGCCGCCGAATCCGAATTGACGTTCAAGAGTTATCAAATTTATTTCAGTAATTGGAAAGAAAGGGTCGGTGGTGAGTGCGGTTTCCAGAACACCGGCTTCTTGCAGATCGCCAAACGCGAGCATGAGGACAAACTGCGCGGCAACGTCGCGAACCAGCAGAAGATCGGCATCAACACATCGGTCATCAGCGTGGACGAAGTGCGGAAACTCTTCCCCGACCTCGTCACCGAATATTTCGATTACGCCGCCTATGAACCGGATTCAGGCTATGCCGATGCAACGCTCACGACCAACTCGTTCATCGAAGCCGCGAAGCGCAACGGCGCTGTGTTGATTCAAAATTGTGAAGTGACCGCCATCCATGCAAGTGGCGGAAAAGTGACCGGCGTAAGCACGACCAAAGGCGACTTCTCAAGCCCGATCGTCGTCAACGCGGCGGGACCGTGGGCGAAGCATGTCGCTGCACTGGCAAATATCGATGTCCCTTTGGTGACATGGACTCACGATGTCGCCTTCCTGCATCGTCCGCCCGCACTTGGAAGAATCCCTGCCTGCATCGATGACGTGATCAATTGCTATTATCGCCCCGAGGGCAGTGCGCTCATCCTTGCCGCGGGAGAAGATGAGTCTCTGCGCGGCGAAGCGCCCGATGAGGAAGACCAGACCCCTACGCCCACCTTCCTCGAAAAATTGATCGACCAGATGGTGAAGCGCATCCCGAAGATCGAAGAGAGCGGCTTGCACTCCATCCACGTCGGGCGCGACGGCATTACGCCCGACCAGCGCGCCATCTACAGCGGCACAGACTTGAATGGTTTCTACCTTGCCTGCGGTTTGAGCGGGACCGGATTCAAAACGTCACCGGCGGCGGGCGCGAGCATGGCGGAGTTGATCCTGGATGGAACACCGCAGACGGTGGATATCACGCCATTTCGATTCAGTCGCTTCGTGGAAGGGAAGTTGCTGGAAGGGGAATATGGGTATGGGCATATTTGGAAGTGACAGCCTTTGGTTGTCATCTGCCAGATTAAAGGGCTCTTTGATCTCAGCAAATACTCCCAAGGTGACATCTTCTAGTTGATACTTTTGGAGTAGCGGGCAAGCCCTCGTGTAAAATATATTCAGCCGCATGGCTGTCTACATTCAGAGAATGCTGGACCATTCCCAACAGATCCGAAACGTCACCCAATATATCCGTGAGCATATCAACGAACCGCTGAGCCGCGAAACCCTGGCAGAAGTGGCAGGTTTTTCTGTGCCGCACTTTCATCGTGTTTTCACCGCCACTACAGGCGAGAGCGCGGTCGGTTATTTACGACGGATGCGGCTCGAACGCGCCGGACGCAAACTCCGCATGGGAGCAGTGAACATCACCGAGGTTGCGCGGGCGGCGGGATACGAGTCACATGCGGCATTCGGTAAGGCGTTCAAGGCACAGTTCGGTCTAAGTCCCAGTGAATTCCGCCGGTTGAGCTGCAGCCTAGCCACACAACTTTTAACGAGAGGAATCGAAAAATGAAGATCAAACTGTCAAGTGTTTCGATAGACGATTACGATAAGGCTCTGAAGTTTTACACCGAGATGATGGGCTTCCAACTCAAACGGGATATTCCTTTGGGAGGAGGCGCCCGCTGGATCACTGTCGTCTCGCAGGAGGAACCCAACGGTACTGAATTACTTCTCGAACCCAATGCGAGTTACCCCGCAATGAAAGCGCTCAAAGAATCGCTCGTAAAGGATGGTATTCCGTTCACAGCGTTCGAGGTCAACGACATTCAGAAAGAATATGAGCGGATGAGGAATCTCGGCGTGGAATTCACCATGGAACCAACAAATATGGGAACGACGACCGCCGCAATACTCAATGATACGTGCGGGAATCTGATACAGATTTATCAAGTCACTGGCGGATGACGAATCCTTTATTAGACTTCTTGCAAAAGTCACAATTTTATCTTGCTCAAGGCGGCGTCCCCGCCGCCGGGGACTGCAGCGGGAGCACTTATGCAAGAGGTCTATAGAAAAACGGGACTACGGTTAAATCATGGTCCCGTTTTTGATTCAATTTTGGATGTAGCGCGTATAATTCGCCAATGCCCGAACTGACCGCTGATTTCACATCCCTGCCGCCTGAATATCAGCAAGTCATTCAACTGGCGCAGGAGAAGAACGACAAAGCCAACTCAAGACCATCTTCACAGAGACGAACAGGATTTTGTTAAGTGGGTGGAATCCAAACGACTCTGAGCTGGAATCCGCGCCTGATCGCGAATTAGCGGAAGAGTTCGAAGAAACGATGGGTACAGAATTAAAGCGGAGTCATTATGCGGTGGAGCCAATGGGTTTTGTCGTTGAGGATAATCCTGTGCGGACAGAAAACCGGTACGCCCGAGGATTTTCCACGATGCGGGTTCACCGCACATACCGGGTGAATCTTCTCGATGCGGAGTTTTGCAGGAATTTGCTTGCTGCAAGTCAACGGAGCTTGGTAGGCGCGCTTTGAACCGCGAGAGGGGACGCGCGAACTCTGTGCTGATTTTGCCGTTGGTTACTGTCACCGAAGCGTGGCTGGCATTGCCGCCTGGGATGCGTTACCGAAAGATTAATTTGGATGGATGCGAGTTGGATGAAAGCACGCTTGTTATCCTGGACGACATGGAAGTGCCGGAATTTAAACGACGATAAAAAGGGGTTGGTATCGTATAATCCACCCAGTCTGCCGGCAACCCCGCATAAATCCTGTCGAGCGCTGATATCGCATGCCAAAACTGAATCAACAATTCCAACTGCCCGATGGGCGCAAACTCGGATACGATGAATACGGCGTTCCAAATGGGAAGCCGATATTTTATTTTCACGGCTCGCCCAGTTCGCGTCTCGAATGCGCATTATATGTAAATGAAGAACTCCTGCAAAGACTTAATGTCCGTTTGATCGCCGCGGACCGCCCAGGAATGGGGTTGTCCGATCCCCAGCCGAATCTCCGCATGACAGATTGGGCGCAGGATGTCGTTGTGCTGGCGGATCATTTGCAGATCGAACGATTTGCCATTCTGGCTTATTCGCTCGGCGGTCCTTATGGATTGGCTTGCGCTTTTGAGATTCCGCAGCGGCTGACGAAAGTGGGAATCCTTAGCGGCGCGGCGCTGTTCACCGAGCCCGATCTGGTAAAGAATGTCAACGAAGGGACGCGCAAGTTCCTGACCTTGCCGCGTGAAAAGCCCTGGCTCGCTCGGTTATTCATGTGGACGGCGTTGAGCGTCATGCCGCGCATCGCTCCTAAGCGGTTCGTCGCGCAAGCGAATACCTTATTGCCCGCGCCGGACCGGCCCATCGTCATTGATGATCCGGATTTCCAGAAGGGATTTATCAAGATGGTGCGCGAGGCGACAAGGCAGGGAATTGGAGGCGCATTTCATGAATCATTGTTAACGGTCACCGATTGGGGATTCCGATTGCAGGATATCAACGCTCCGGTCCTGCTCTGGCATGGGGAGGCGGATCAGAACATCCCTGTGGAGATGGCTCGTTTTGCCGCGACAGTCATCCCGAAGTGCGAGGCGAAGTTCCATCCAGCCGAAGGACATTTGTCTTTATTCAAGAAACATGCTGAAGAGATCATCCGAGCATTGGCAAATGATTGAAACCGGGATTCAATGTAATAAGGATGAAGAGTTAGAATAATTCCGATGATTGATGCATTATTATGTCAGCAAAGCAATTTCAATAATAACCTCTATTCAAGAGAGACGTAAATTGGTTTCTCAAATGCAAATCGTAATCCGTCGTGAAACAGACGAAGACATACCTGGAATATTCGAAGTCAATTGCTCAGCCTTTGGGCGGGTCAACGAAGCCGAACTTGTGGATAAACTTCGCCTCGATCATGCGATCACTCTTTCCCTTGTTGCGATGGATGACGGTCAGGTTGTGGGACATATCCTGATCTCACCCGTAACGATCGATTCGGAGGGTTCGCAATGGAGTGCGGTTGCGCTTGGTCCCATGGCGGTTCTACCGTCTTATCAGAAGCAAGGCGTAGGGTCACAGTTGATACGGGCGGCGTTCGCGGAATTGATCAGAGCCGGGCATTTCGTTGTTATCGTCCTCGGTCATCCGGAGTACTATCCCCGTTTTGGCTTTAAACCTTCCAAACCGCTTGGGATTCAATGGGAGATCAGCGTGCCTGAAGACGTTTTCATGGTCGCGGAGTTAAAAGACGGCGCGCTAGGCGGCAAAACGGGAGTGGTACGATACCACCCAGCATTCAATGGCGTTTAACCGCAAATTTTTTTCGGGCTATCAAAATGAACCCATGATAAATAGAGAGTCTTGAATAATGAAAATTCATCGTATTGCCGCGTCCGTCTACGTCATTGTTTCCATCGTTGTCATTCTGTTTCAGTTCGCGCTCGCCGCTGGCGCGCCATGGGGGGAATTCGCCATGGGCGGCGCATACCCCGGCCAGTTCCCGCCTGAATTGCGCGTCGCAGCAGTCATTCAAGCCATAATTCTGGCTTTGCTGGCTTTGGTTGTACTGGCGCGCGCAGGCATCACACTGCAGAAATGGTCGCGAACATCGCGCTGGTTGATCTGGGTCGTCGTCGCATTTTCAGCGATCAGCCTCGTTCTTAATGCCATCACCCCGAGCGCAAGCGAACGAGCCATTTGGGCGCCGGTCGCTTTGATCATGCTGACATGCAGTGTCCTGGTGGCGATCAGAAAAGATGCGCCGTAATTTTACGGTCTAAAGAATGAAAACATAATTAACCCCGAATATAATTTGGGACGCGGACGAGCGCAGATTTACGCGGAAAAGGTATTAGAAATCCGCGTTTTCAGCGTTTATCAGCGTCCCATTTGTTCTTATAAACAAACTCACCCGCGAAACCTTTATTTCGGGGTGAGTCATGTTTGATTTTAGGTGAAGACATTTAATGCATGGTAAGGTCCGCGAACTACGGTCCCCACTTCATGGATTCGGCGTAAGGCACAAGGGGAATCATCGCCTTTTGACCGTCGGTGTAAAACAACTGCGCCGCGCCGCCGAAATAGATCTGCTCGTTCTGCGCGTTGGCAACGATGACGAAACTAGCATCGGGAGCCCAGAGCGCTTCGTTCATGGTGGTGAAGGTTTCGGGGCGCAAAGCCGTTCTTCCGGTCACGCCATCCGCCGCGGATCGTACGAGTTGCAATGGCGTACGATTGGGGATGTCGTTCGGATTTGGGATGCTGCCAAAAAAATAATACAAATGTCCATCCGGCGCAGCGAAGGGATTGTCCGCCACCTCGGCGGGATTTGTATCGAAATCTCCGAGCAGAAGGGTCGTCACATTCCCGGAGTTCGTATCCACGCGCCACAACCCGGCGGCAAACATACCGAAAGTGGGACTGGCGGCAAATAAAGCAGAACCGTCGCTGCTCATGGAATAATCGCCGCAGCAGATGATTCCACGTTGTTCGTTGACCAAACGCACAAGTCCGCCGCCGTTGGGGTAATAGATCGCCGAGGATGCTCCTTCATAATAGCCAAGCGTAACGATGAGGCGGCTCCCATCGGAGGAGTACATCTCGGGCCAGTACAACTCGCGGGGGATGACGAGCCCGCCGCCGACGTCGTCGAGGGAATCATCCAGCACGCGGTTGGTTTGTCCGCTTGCAACAGAGTAAAAATTCAACCCCTTGTGACCGAAGGCGATCGTCCCCCCGTTCGGCGAAAAGACCGGGCTGTTGATGCGCGTCAGGAACGGGTTGTTTTCGTCCACCGCGCCGCCGTCGAAGATCATGCGGCGGTCCGAGCCGTCGGCGTCGATCAGGAACATCTGATTATTGGAGGTAAAGACGACACTGCCATCAGCAATGGACACGTCAAAATCCGTTACTTTGGAAGGCTCGAAGGTCAATTGAGTCACCGTCCTGCCGTCCTTCTCGAGCCGGAAGACCTGCAATATCTGTGCGGCGTCGTTGGCGAGGTAATACATCGAGCGGGGTAAAAGGCTTGGGGCTGAGTCGACAGGCGCGGGCGCGGAGGGAGCCGGGGCTGTCATCGCGGCAAACGTCGCAGCGACGACCGTTTCCACATTGGCGGGTCCTTCCTGGGGCGCGGGAGTCCCCAACGGGTTGGCGCATGCCAAAGCAAAAAGGATCAACGCAGAAAACCCGATCATCCAGTTTTTGTTCTTCATTATCACCTCTTCATTAAGCAAACAAAGACGCGCGAAGACGTCTTTGTTCGAGTGAATACAAAAAAATCATACTTGTTCGTAATGGCTGATGGGCAGGACGAAAAGTGTGGCGCGTTTTTCATCGCCCCTGGGAGGGAGCGCATCACGCACGGTTTGAATGACCTTATCGACTTGCGATTCATCCACGCCCAATAGCATGGTCGCCACGCCGCGGCGCAAAAAGCCGCCCGTGGATGCGACGCGCGTCACGCGGAAATTTGCGGCGGTGAATGCCTGTGTCAGGGTTTCGGCGTCATCGCCCTTTACGATGACAATGATCAGTTTCATGGCGGTTTCTCCTCAAGGCGACCTGACAGGTTTTTAACACCTGTCAGGTCTTACTGTTAGATCTGTTCGAATCGTTCCACCGGTAAAGCAAACACCGTCGCGCCGCCAACGGTGACAGGCACCGGCGCGGGCATCGGCATGGGCGAGCCTTCCAACGGCAGAGTCATATATTCGATGCGCTGACGGCAGGCTTCATGCAGAATTTTCAACGAATCCTGTAAACGGTCTGCAGGCAGGCCAACCAAAATGGTGGCGTTGCGCCTGCCCAGAAATCCCCCCGCGCTTGCGAGATACGTCGATGACGCGCCGATCTTTTGCAGGGCGTTGGTTGCGGAATCAAGGTCCTGTTCCTGCACCACCGCCATTAACAATAAGAACTTTGGATGATCCATGCTCTTCTCCTGGGACGATTCGCCTTCCGGGTTGGACCCAACACCCAGGCAGCGCCTCTTTCCGCGCCTGGGTTTGATTCTATTTCAGCAGGCGTTTCCCGCTTCGATATTATCATCACTCCCGCGATGATTCAACCTTGAAGTGCCGTTTCAAAATAAAGGGAATGCCAGGGCATAAAGGATGCTCGCGATCGCGCAGGTGGCGATCATGACCGGCAGACCGCGCTTGATCCATATCGCCGAGGTGATGGGCGTGCGCGTTTTCTCGGATAGCGTGGCAACGATGATGTTCGCGCTGGAACCGATGATCGTGCCGGTGCCGCCAAATCCTGCTCCGAACGCCAGTGCCCACCAAAGCGGAGCGATATCCATGCCCAATTCACCAAGCCCCTGGATGACCGGAATCAATGCGATCGTGATCGGTACGTTATCCACGACGGCGGAGAGCCCGGCGACGATCCAGATAAGAATGATGCCAAATAGAACCGGGTCCATGCCCGCTGCGTCTTCGAACACTTTCACGATCAACTCCAGGGCACCCGAGTGTTCCAGTCCGCCGACCATCACAAAGAGAGCTCCAAAGAACAATAGGACGCTCCATTCCACTTTTTTCAATACTTCCTGAAGGTCAGGCTGAACCCAGAGCAGGGAAACCGCCGCCGCGCCGAGCGCGACCAGCGATGGTTCGACATGCAAGACGTGATGGAAAAAGAACAAGAGGATCGCTGCGCCAAGCACGATCAGGATGCGTCGCGCCGTTTGCGGGTGGTTCAGCGTCTCGGAAGGATCGAGTTTCATCACTGCCTTGCTCCTGCGCGGGCGTTTGGATAGTTCCTTCCTGAAAAGAATCTGCAGCAAATAGAGCGCGCCCGCCCACGAAACCAGCACGATGGGCATGGAATACAGCAGGAAATCGTTGAAAGACAATCCCGCCGCCGAGCCGATCAGCACATTGGGCGGATCACCCACGAGCGTTGCCACACCCCCCACGTTCGAAAGCAGGGCTTCGGTCATCAGGTACGGCAGCGGACTGATGCCAAGGATTTCGCTGATAAGGATGGTGACGGGCGCGATCAACACGACGGTCGTCACGTTATCGAGGAACATCGAAAGGATCGTGGTAATAATTCCGAGCAGCACGAACAAACGGATGGGATTGCCCTGCGAGGCGCGCGCGGCGAGCACAGCGAGGTATTCGAAGAATCCGGTCGGCTCGAGCAGGGCGACGAGAATCATCATTCCCAATAGCAGTCCCAGCGTATTGAAGTCGATGGCTTCGATGGCAAGGTCTTCATTGTAAAAGCCGATGATCTTGCCCGCGCCGATCATCAACACCGACCCCGCGATGGCGACGATGGAACGATTGATCTTCTCCCAAAAAATAAGAACCAGGCTCCCGAAGAAGATCGTAAAGGTGAGAATGACGGAAAAGACTTCCATCATTCCACCTTTTCCCATGTTTTGAGGATCGTCACACCGATATCCACGCGCGAGGCGATGCCGATCAATTTTCCATCCCTGGCAACGACGGGAATATCGTGCAGGTTCTGCTGGAGCATCAATGCGTAGGCGCGCAGAAGCCCGGAGTCTTCATCCACAGTAATGACCGGACGCATCATCGACCTGACCGTTTTTTTCAATGTCGCAGCGGGCGGACGGGTATCCTCCACCGCGCCAAAGTCGTGGACGAAATCCACGTCCATCACGAAGTTGACGAAGTCGGGCATTTCCAGCTTGAGCAGGTCACGGATGCCGATCACGCCGATGGGTTTATGGTTTTTATCCACGACGGGCAGCAAACCGATATGTTTCTTGACGAAAATCGCCGCGGCTTCACGCACAGTCGTGGACGCGGAAACGGATATCACATTGCGCTTCATACAAGAGGACACGTTCATGGGACACTCCGGGAGTCAGATGGATGAAGACGATATTACCCTATTTATATCCTGTGGCGCCGGGTACGGATCAACTGCCAGTCTCCCCGCTTCGATAGACGCGTATTTGCACCTTTTCAACAGTGGCAAGCATCCCGCGTTTGATCCGTCTCTCGGCAAAGGATAAAAACCTTTCGATATTTTCGCTGCTGTCTACGATTTCGACCACCATGGGAAGGTCTTCCGAGAGGCGTTCGATCTTAAATGTGTGAATCACCCTGGAGTGCGCGCCAAATCCCATCATCCCTCGCAGAACAGTCGCCCCTGCGAGACCCTGCGATTTCGCTTCCGCAACCAGCCACTCATAAAGCGGCTTTCCATCGATTCTGTCGCTCTCGCCTATGAAAATGCGAAGCAAAAAACCCTCTTCAGGTAAAGTCATCGGTTACCTCCAGATCGAATAAGCGAGTGCGTGGCCCAGCCAGACCGCCCCCAAGCCGAGCATGATATGCACAGCCAGGTTGAAAAGCGCCGACATATATTCACTGTCGCGCATCAGATTAAAAGTTTCATTCCCAAACGTTGAAAAGGTGGTGAATCCGCCCAGCAGTCCAACGAACAAAAAGCCGCGCATTTCAGGCGTAAACGCCCCTTGAGATTCGGCGATCTGCGAAAGAAAGCCTATGATCAAACAACCCGCAAGGTTGACTGCGAGCGTGCCGTAAGGAAAAGCAATGCTATTCGACATCCCCTGCACATATCCGCTGAGGACATACCGCAGGATGGAGCCGATAAATCCGCCGAACCCAATGATGATGAATTTGTTCATTCCTTCTCCTGACCAAAGAATATTTGGCAGGAGTCATCAGCGCTCGGCGGTTAAAGGCGGACTCCATCGCCATCTTTTCGATTATAACGGAAATATCCTTTCCGAGATCGCCTTCCAGTCAGAACGGATTTAGCGCGAAAGCATCGGTAAAAATTTTCCGTGTTGGATGCTGCGCGCAAACGCAAAGGCGCAAAGGTTCATTTAATTTCTGGCGACCTGGCGTCTTTGCGCTATGCCCGTTTGGAACGGGCGGACCTGACCGCGAACGCAACCAGTACGATAAACGTCAGTGGAATAAATAATGCCGCAAACAACGCAACACCCGGAAACACCGGGCTGTTCATCGCATCCGTGACGATGTAAGTCATATATAGAAGGAAATAAGCAAATAACAGTCCGCCCTCGAGACGCGAGATGTGGTTGTCAATATAGAAGACGGGAAGTGTGACCATTGCCACAAAGACCATGGCAGGAAAATCGAACGCAAGCGCACGTCCTGTAACCGCAATTCCATCCGGGGCGACGATCGATCCAATTCCCAGAACCCCGAGCAGGTTGAAGATATTACTTCCCACCGCGTTCCCGACAGCGATGTCACTTTCCCCTTTGAACGCGGCGATGACCGAGGTCGCCACTTCGGGCAGGGAGGTTCCGGCTGCGACGATGGTCAAACCGATGATGAGCTCGCTTACGCCCAGAGCGCTCGCGATCTGGGTGGCGGAGTTCACCAGCCAGACCGAGCCCTGGATGAGCAATCCCAAACCAACCGAAATGAAAAGGAGGTTGACGATGATGTTGCGTGCTGTACGCGGTTCCTTTGCTGCGAACTCCTGGGCATATTCCCTCTGCACGGCCCGGCTTTCCCTCCTGCTTTGACGAAGGGCGAAGATCGTATAAACGATCAACCCAATTATCAGGACCGCGCCATCCAAATGCCCAAAGCGGCCATCGAGGGCGAACGCAAAAACCAGCAGGGAGATTCCCAGCATGATGGGCGCGTCCTGGCGGATGAGTTGTTCGGCGATCACGATCGGCGCGACCAATGCAGTAATGCCGAGAATGAACAGGATGTTGAAAATGTTCGAGCCGAGCACATTGCCCAGCATCAGATCGCCTTGTCCGCTGGCGGCGGCATGCAGTGAAACAGCGATCTCAGGCGATGCTGTTCCAATCGCGACAACCGTCAACCCGATGGCAAGCGGCGAGACGCCGAACGCCGCGGCGAGACGCGATGCGCCGCGTACCAGCAGGTCTGCGCCGAGGATAAGAATCAATAATCCGGCAAGGAAAGAAATGAAGGTTGAAGCCATTTTGTATCCCATCACCATTTATCAGATTTCTTGCAAAAATCAAATCATTACCCTCCTCAAGGCTTCCCCACTGTCGTCCCACTGGGATGCTTTGCAAGCGACTACGGCGTGGCACTTATGAAAGAGGTCTATTAATACAATTTTGTTATTTTACCGAAGTAGTCTGCCTGGCTTGTCCCCTTCTGTGCAGGATGACAAAACCCGTGATTCCTGCAAGGAGAGAGGTGAGCAAGATGGCAATCTTGGAACTTTGAACGATTTCAGGGTCGTTGAACGCCAGTAGCGTGATAAAGATTGACATGGTAAATCCGATGCCGCCCAAAAAACCAGCGCCAAGCACATGAACCCAGGAGATAAATGCCGGTAACCGTGATATCCCCAGCCAGACCGCCATCAGACTGAAAAGGACAATGCCCAACGGTTTGCCAAGGAACAAACCCAGGAAAATACCGACACTATTGGACGAAGCCAGCCCGGCGACCCATCCTTCGTTGAGAACAATGCTCGTGTTCGCCAGGGCAAACAACGGCACAATGACGAAAGCGACGGGTTTATGTAACACATGTTGAAGTTTATAAGACGGGGATTTCTCGCCGCCATCGCCGAACGGAAGCGCAAACGCAAGCAGGACTCCCGCCACCGTGGCATGGACTCCCGATTTCAGCATGAAATACCACATGAACAACCCGGGAATCAAATACACCCACAGGTTATGCACCTTTAGACGATTCAGTAGAAGCAATCCTGCAAATACACCCAGCGCCAGCGAGAGATATAAGATCGAGAGATCGTTTGTGTAGAACAGGGCGATGACGGCAATCGCGCCGAGATCATCCACGATCGCCAGCGCCGCAAGGAATACTTTCAGCGAAGAGGGAATCCGCCTGCCCAGCAATGCCAGGACGCCGAGCGCAAATGCGATATCGGTTGCCATCGGAATGCCGATGCCATCCTGAAAAATCGTCCCGCGATTGAAGAGAAAATGGATCAGCGCAGGGAAGGCCATTCCGCCAGCCGCCGCAAATAGGGGCAGGGATGCATTTTTGAGACTGGACAGTTCTCCCGCATACAGCTCTCTTTCTATTTCAAGCCCGATCAAAAGGAAAAATATCGCCATCAAACCATCGTTGATCCAATGCTCCAAACTTTGTTTCAGGACAAACCCGCCCGCGTCGAAACCCAGCTTGGTATGCCAGAAATCGTAATAACCGCTCCCAAAAAACGAATTGGCAGCCGCAATGGAGGCGGCTGTGCATAAAATCAGAACAATCCCCGAAGCCTGCTCACTATCAAAGAACTCTTTGAAGAGTTTGGTTAATTTCATGGATGGTCCTTTCGATATTGTTTTTCCACAGTGGAGATGGGCAACCTGCAAAATTTTTTACCATGAACTTTTGGATTTAAGATTAATTCCCCTTAAACCATACAGGGACGGTCACTTTCGAAAGTGACCGTCCCTCATCGTATATCGTTTATCTTTTCCTATTTAAATACTCCGGCACTTCGATCATCGGCGGGCGTTCGTATTCGGCGATCTGCTCCACGTCCAGCAGGTAGCCCTTGCCGTCGTGGCGGATCAATTTCATCGAGCGGTTCACATCCTCCAGCACGGCGCGTCCGAAGCGTTTCTCCAGCTTGCGGATGACGGTCTGGATGATGGCGAAGGACATCTTGCCCAGCGCCTCCAAATGCTGGTTGTGATGGATGCGCTCAAGCAGGTCCACCTGGGCGATGGATTCCAAATGGAACTTTTCATAGATGCCGATCAGCAAACCCGTCTCCACGCCGTAACCCGAATAAAAAGCGGTCTGTTCCAAGGCGCTGCGCCTGCCAGCATACTCGCCTGAAAGCGGCTGGATGACCCCGGAAAGTTCAGGGTAAAACAGATTCAACAACGGGCGCGCCGTCAACTCGGTCACGCGCCCTCCCCCGCCCGCCTGCAATCTCTGCCCGACCTTCAACGGCCTGCGGTAAAAACCCTTTACCAACTGCACTTGCGGGTTTATCAGCAACGGACCGATGATGCCGTATACAAAGCGCGGGTGGATGTTGACGATGTCGGTATCGATCCAAACGATGATATCGCCTTTGGTCACCAGCAAGCTTTTCCACAGGGCTTCGCCCTTTCCGCGGCGGGGTTCCAAATCCGGCAATAGTTCCTGATGAATATAAACGGGTATGCCCTCCTTGATGGCGATCTCGCGCGTACGGTCCGTCGAA
Source organism: Anaerolineales bacterium (assembly GCA_015075725.1). NCBI lineage: Bacteria > Bacillati > Chloroflexota > Anaerolineae > Anaerolineales > Anaerolineales bacterium. The sequence continues at coordinate 733,793 of JABTTV010000001.1, forward strand.
TTCGAATCGATCAACACGATCTCATCCAAAAGCGGGTTTCGCTGCATCAATTCTTTCTTCATCGTGCGGATGACTTTTCCCACCGTTTCTTCTTCGTTCAATGCAGGCAAAGCAAGGCTGATGCTCACGCCCTGTTGTTCCTTCAGTTTTACAAGCTCGCGCAGGTTATTGAACTCATCGGCATGAAACGTGTTTTCCGCAAACCATTTATCCACAAGGATCGAGATCGCCTCGAACCCCGCGCTTTCATCGAATTTGATCTGCGGTATCGGTCTGCCATTTTTGACGGCGATCACCGCACACGGCGCTTCGTGCAGGATTCGATCCGCGACTGCTCCGAGCGATGCAGAACTGGTGATGGGTTGAGCCGTCGTACCCAAAATGATGACATCCGATCTTTTTGCGTTGTCCAAAATGACCTGCGCCGCATAATCCGTGACCTCGAACTTTTTCTGCACTTCAGGCATTTGATTCAACACCCGCTCCAACCCGATAAAAGCCGCATCCGCCCTGACTTCGGGATCATTCGGCTTGCGGATGTGAAGCGCAGTCACGCCCTTGGGCTGCAATCCCAGCCCAACCTTGAAAGCCAACTCGGCATGCGGACCGCCTCTCATGGGAACGAGGACCTGCTTCGGTTTGCCGGTGATTTTTCCGCGCACCAGAGCCACATCACAGGGCGGACGAGTCAACACGTCGCTTGCGGTGACGCTCAAAGCTTTGAGGTGTGAATCAAACTCAAGACAGAGCAGATCCGGGTTTTCATCCTGTATCAGGTTCGAAAGCTCCTCCCAGGGCTGGTGCGAGACGATCACCCGGTTCCTGCTCGTGATCCGTTTATCCTTGCCGAAGATGCGCAAAGTACGCCGCAATGCGCGTGCCGCGGCAGCGCCTGTGCTAAGGGAGTGTTCCTCTGAAACCACCACCACGCCGACGAGGACGATCTCCCCATCGAATTGACGCGCGGCATCGAGGGCGTGCAAGCCGGGACCGTTGTGGACGAACGGCACAAGGATGGTGTGAATGGGTGCGAATTTTGAACGGAGCTGTATCATTTTGGTTTATCCTTTTTCGGCGAGCAGCGGCGCGATCTTTTCACGATAGATCGTTTCCCAGCGGAACGAAACCCTCGCCCGCATGGCGAGCCGCGCAGGCATGGATGTTTGAAAATGGTCTGCGATCATTTTTGCAACGCGGGCGGGGTCTTCATCGGGAGTGAAAAATTGGGCATCGCCCGACCCCAGTTTTCTAAGCGGCGGAATATCAGCACAAAATACAGGCAGGTGACTGAACGCCGCTTCGATCAGCGGGATGCCAAAACCCTCTTCGCGGCTCGGAAGGAAAAGCGCATCGGCAATGCGGTAAAAATCCGCAATGACTTCATCGGGCAGGAAGCCATCGCTCAATTCGGCGAGAAAATGAACCGAACCTTCCAAACCCAAACGTTTGCGGAGATCGACGAGCATCTCGAAATATTTGATATTGTTCGCGTTGTGTGGTCCCAACGGTCCCGTCACGACCAGCGCGGCGTGAGGAAAATCTTTTTTCAAGCCAACCAGCGCCCATAAGGCAAGTTCGATATTCTTGCGCGGCGTTACACGGACGGGCAAAAGCAGAATGGGCAACGAATCGAGCAAATGGGTTTTTTCGAGCAGGGTGCGCGTCCATGCCTCCAGCTTATAGAAGCGCTCCATATCCACGCCGTTTGAGATGACATGAATGGCGCCTGGTTGGAGTTTCATCAAGCCTGAGAGTTCATCGCGCCGCAGATCAGAAACAACGACATGAGTGGTTTTGCCCCAATCCATCTTTAGCAAATTCCACGGATAGCCTTCGTGTAATTCCGTCAAATAGCGCGGGGTGGTCCATGCAAGGTCGTGATGCCAAAGGATGAGGCGCGGCATTTTTTCCGCTGCATGCAATTGATGAAGCGCGGCGGTGAGAGCAAGGTTCTTGTTCAACGAGCAGACGTTGTGTGCGATCAATATTTCCGCGCTTGCGAAGGCGGCTTGTAAAGCAGTCATCAATTCGTCGCGCAAGGTCTCGAATTTTTCCGTCACTTCGCCGCGATCCAGTTCCTCTTTCATTCGGACCACGCGTTCATGGCGCGAATCCGCCAACGGAATGCGAACCAGCGGGATGTCATCGTTCATGGAATCGCCCCGCGCTGCGATCAAGCGGACGGAATGTCCATCCGCGGACATCAGCCGCGCATGATGGGCGATGACGCTTTCGACGCCGCCGACGATGGGTGGAACGGAATAATGCAGGATCGCGATCTTCATACCTGATACCCCAGACAATCCGCAACGATGGATTCGAGTCTTCGTTCCAGAACCGTGTAGGAAAAATAACGTTTGGCGAGCTGGTAATTCGTCTCCGCCCATTCCTGTGATTGTCCGGGATGTTTCAATGCATGCCGGGTTGCGGTCAGGGTGCTGGTGCTGATGAAACCGTCGAACCAGAGCGTGTGAAAGCCCTTCGGTTTGATATCCACTTCATAGATCGAATAGTTGTTGACCAGGATCAGCCGTTTGTAATACACCGCTTCCAGGAAGGCGTTGCCAAAGCCTTCGATATTCGATGGATAAGTAACCAGGTCTGCATGCGGATATACGTCGCCCAGCGTATAGATTTTTTGCCCGTCTTTCGTGGTTCCGCGCCGGTCTTGCACCTGATCCGACTCAAAACGGACGGTAACATCCAGCAAATGGGCATATTCTTGGACGCGATGTTCATAGTCCGAGCCTTCGTCGCCGCTGGCGTGCGAGATGATAAGTTTTGCTGGCAGCTCGAGGCGGCGCATCAACTCAATGGCATGTTCGATGCCTTTGCGTTGGATGACTCGTGTCGGCTGAAGGAAAAAATATTCACCGGGACCAATCCCAAAGTCCGCGCGAACCGACTGGGTATATTCATCGGGTGGCGGCGGAGGAGAGTCAAAGTCCATCACGTTGGGTATCACACGCGCGGAAACTCCATATCGCGACGCAATTTGCTGGGACTGAATCGAGTTGATGACAACATGCCGGATGGAAGGCAGGTTGGGCGGGAACGCCGCGGCAAGATAATCGCCCACACAATTGACCTGAAAGCGTTGCCGTTCCCAATGAAAGTCGTGGTGATGCGCGATGGCGGGATAACCCGTCTCCGCGATGAATTCAGTGATGGCCAGCCCCAACGGAATGTTAAGCGGGATGGTAAGCGCGTTCTCAACGACAAGAATCTCGAGGTCGAAGCGGCGCGCGAATTGGTACAACTCCCCTTTGAAATGTTCCTTCAATTCGTTGATGCGCTTTGTCATCTTAGATGGACGGACGTAGATGGAGAAAAAGTCCTTGTGCAGGTCCTCCATTTCAGGATGCGACGCCCGCGCTTCTTTCGTGACTGTCCAACTGCCGGAATAGGCCATGCGGTTGATCTCATCGATCTCAGAATGTCGATAATACGCCTCGGGCACGACGTAGGATCGGTCCGCGCTGCGGTCGCATTCGCCTGCGAAGTAAAAACACTTATGTCCAAGCCGCTCCAGCACCGTCACCCATTTTTGGGTTTCAAGCGAGACCCCGTCTGTGCCTGCGAAACGGGTGGAGATAAAACCAATATTGTGAGAAGAAGGATTCATGGGTTGCCTCTAAATTGTTTATCCGGTGGTCGAGTAGTGGCGCGTGGTTTTTGTGCCACGTATCGAGACCACCAGTTAATGGAGAGTTGCTTTGTAAATGTGTGGTCTCGATACGGCGGACGAGCACGCCTACTCGACCACCGGAGTATCTTTTATCCAGAGCACCTGATACGGCTCCAACTTAATCAGCTTTTCATTCACAGAAAACGAAACGGATTTTTGGCTGACGTTGTGCAAACAAAAGATGCGCTCTTTACCATCGGTTGAAATACGTTCCACTGCGAAGACAGCGGGGTGAAGGTTGTGGATGATCTGTGTTCCATGCGGATCGAATGCGGATGAACTGCTGCGTGTTTTCAGTAACTCACTATATTTTGCGAAAACTTTGTGTCGCAAAGAATTTTCATCTTCAAGTTGAAGTTGCAATTCATCGAACTGCAATTTCTGTCGGTTGATAGTGCGGTTGCGCCCGGTCTGCTTCACGCCTTCGATCCAGCCGCGTGAACCGAAGAGACTGTGGAAGTAAATGCCTGGCACGCCAATGATGGATAGCATGATGGCTTGTGCGGCGATAAAGCGCTGGACTTGCAACTCTATCGGCTCATTCCCGCTCGGGCTTGATAGCGCGTCGAAATAGTTGATATTTAGCTCGTAGGGACTTTGCGCCCCGTCCGCGTCCTGTTTGTAGGAGATCAAGCCGCTATGCTCGATGACTTTATTGACCAGCGAGTCGATGTCCGCGTTGGATAAGATTCCCCGGGCAGGATTCAGCCCGATCCCGTCGTGTGAGGCGAGGAAGTTGAAGAAGGTGGTTTTATCGGATGGTAACATCAGAGTCTTTGCCCAATCCGATAAAACACGAGCATCACCAGTATGAAAGGCGTGAAGCGTGAGCGGCGGCAGGGCGAAGTTATAAACGAGTTGCGCTTCATTCGTGCCGTCGCCGAAATAGGAAATGTTATCGCTGTGCGGGACGTTGGTTTCGGTGATGAGCTGCACATGCGGCGCGGCTTCATTCAACGCGGCGCGCAGAAATTGAATAACCGCGTGCGTTTGCGGAAGGTGGATGCACGTGGTGCCGATCTCTTTCCAAAGATAGGCAATCGCGTCAAGACGGATGAAGGTCGCTCCGCGTTCGGCATAAAAAAGCAGGGTGTCGAGAATCTCCAACAAGACATCAGGGTTTTTGAAATTGAGGTCGATCTGATCTGCGCTGAAGGTCGTCCACACTTTTTTCTCGCCCGATGGAGTTTGATAGGAAGTCAGCAACGGCAATGTCCGCGGACGGACAACTTGTGAAAGGTCGGGTTCGCCTTCAATGGTGATGAAGTAATCCCTGTAACGCAGATCGTCGTGCAGGAAATTTTGAAACCATCCGCTCTGCGACGAGATGTGATTGATGACGCCATCGAACATCAGACGGAAATTTTGCATCGCAGAAACGTCGTCCCAATCGCCGAGGGCGGGATCGACCCTTCGATAATCCACCACCGAAAAACCGTCATCGGATGTCCACGGGTAGAACGGCAGGATGTGGATCCCGTTTAAAACACCAGTTAAATGCAGGTCGCAAAACTTCTTGAGCGATTGCAACGGTCTTTCATTTTGTGCCTGTACCTGATCGCCATACGTGATAAGAATCGCATCGCGTTCGGTCAAACGACTGAATTGCGGCTTGATGCGCGGTCGATATTCTTCCAATAATTGCCGGGTTCGTTCAAGCAGACGCGCAGAGATGCTTCCCCCGTAAAGAAATTTGAGCAGGTCCAAGAGCTTTTCAGTCATCTGCCTCGTGAGAAATATGAATTTGCATGAGGTATGCCGAAATTTTTATACCATGAATTGAGGCTTTTGGATTAATTCCCTTTTAAAAAAAAGCGGCAGTCACCATAAAAGTGACTGCCGCTCGATTTGATGGTGATTACATCTCGACAATACAAGGCGCTTCATCTTTGACGATCACACTTTCGCCGTTCGCGAATGTGACCGTCGTTTGTTCCTGCCCTCGCACAATGGACATGCCTTTGTATTTGATGGTCACTGCGAACGGGAAGAGATTCCGCCCTTCCAGTCTAATCCGCGTGCCGGATAGAACCGTAACGCCCAGGGCTTGCATGAACAAACCGACCGGCGCGAAACCGGTCAACGAATTGCGTTCGCCTATGCCTGTGCCTTTTTCAGCGTGATAACGTTGATAAAAAGCGCGGTTTTGTTTTAAGTTCAGAATGACAGCATTCATCACATGCGCAGTCAGGCGAGTCGCTTCGGCGCGGAAGCCGTAATGCAGCAAGCCTTCGCCGAGCAAGAGATTCCACGGCAGGCTCACACTCAACGAAACGGTCTCCGCCTCTTTATCCGGCACATTCGGCAGGGAGGGCATTCCGAACGGGCGGTCGAACCGATCCGCGGTCATGAGGTTGCGACCGATCATCGCGTACGCGCGTTGCTTTTCAAGCGCGCCCGCCCACAACGGCAGTCCAAGAGTGATATCTTCACCGGTCGTATCAACCACTTTAATGATTAGTTTATCGTCTTCTTCCAATCCCGTTACGTTGATTCGTCCGATCTTCGAAAACGTCGTTTGTGTGGTGGCGACAAGCCCGCCCGTGCGCCATTGGAATTGATGCCCGGCGATGATTTCGCTCTCGCCTTTGGATTTGGTGAAGTATTCGCTGATCTCCACTTCCGGTCGCTTCGCAGCCGGACTTTTGGTTTGGATCTCAACCAGCAACCTGACCGGCGACTCGGAATCAAACCTGGGACGCATCGAACCGTCGCCTTTGCGTTTGGCGATGACCTTGCTCTCGGTCATGACCCCGGTTCCGCGGTCACGGTAGGAATAGAAACTGACGCGCGGATTCCAGCCTGCATCGAGTGAATCTTTGAGTTTTTCCGCTTGAGCAAGGATCAAAGATACTTCTTCATCCGGCTTGCCGAGTTTCCTCCCCATTTTCAACAGCGTTTGCGCTTCGCGATGGAGCATGGCTTCGAGCGACGGGCTGTGGACGAAGGAAACATCCAGCCCCTGCGACCAGGGATTCCAAACGTCGAATAAGGGGTTATCCTCCAAGCCTGTTTGGAGAATATGATCCCATTCGGGCGATCCGTCACGGTTGCGGTCATGCGCGCCGGAGAACCAGGACCAGAAGAATTTGATCAACTTGGGGAATACATCCGCAAGAAATTCTTCGTCGTTTGTTGCCTGATAATATTTCCAAGCCATGCTGGCGAGGATGGGCATGGCAAGGAATCGCCCGCGTTGACCGGCGATGCCGGGTTTCCCATCCACTTCGCCATCTTCGTTTTGGGTCGAAAAAAAATTGAGCAGGAGATTTCTCCCCACCTGTGGCGTGACGTTCAGGATGCTGGAAAGGTAATATGCATCGAGCGCGAATTGACCGCTCCATGCGGGTGGATAATCCGTGCCATCGCCTTTGTTGGAATGTCCATGATCGGGGTGGCGGGCTTGCACGAAGGATGGATGCGGCAAATGGTCGCTTTGCATGAACAGGGCATGAGCGGCTTTTTGACTGAAGGCAAGAGCGGCATCCCATTCCACATCCCCGGTGCGGATGTCGAGGATCTGGTTTTCATCCAACATTTCGATGCGGGCAAGTTCAGCCTGCCATGGGCGGGCGGCGGTCTTGCGCGCGAGGTCGAAGCCTTCAGGGATCGTATCGAGCGCGGCTACCGCGAAGGATATGGTCCGGGCGGCGCCGGGACCCAGCTCCAGGTCCAGAATGAGCGAGGCGTGCGGACCGGGTCCGTGTTTGGGTCCGCCCGTCATGAAGATCACGGGGGCGATTCCGCTGGTTTGTCCAGCTAAGATGTTTACTAATTGTTGTTGGGTGGGGATGATGGATTGCCCATTGAGCGGCGCAAGCACGGCGCAAACTTCGAGTTGTATATTGCGCACCGCCGTTGTTTTATTGGCGATGGTCACGCGCCCGGCAACGGCGTGAGATTCGGGGACCCAGAAATCCGCGTTGGTTTGAAGGTTTTCGAAGGGAACAAAATCGAGGGTTAGGAAGTTTGGATAGAAGCGCCGCAGCGACGGTTTCGCGGCAAAAGTGTTAGGGTCTGTAACCGTGTTGGCGCCTTCGGTAAAGCGTAAAAAGAGGCGCATCGAACGCGCCCGTGAGCCGTAGGTGGTGACGATGCCGACCGCCGACCGTTCGGGGTCGTTGCTGCCGATTTCCACCTCCCAGATGTGGTCATTGGCGTAATCCGGTTTGCATAGTCGGGCATCCGCCGCAAGGGTGAGGTAAAGCGGGTCGCCGAGGCGGAGGGACCAGTCGCGCATGTCGCCAATTGTACGGGCAGATGGGCGGGTGGTCAAACAGGTATAATTTAGTCTTATAGTCGCGTGGCCTTGTCGTCGAATGGTCAAAGACTATTAGACTAACAGACCAACCAACCAGGAGACGAACATGTCTGGACTTTATTTCGAGGAATTTTCGGTCGGGCAGACGGTGAAGACCGCTTCACGCACTGTGAGTGAAGATGCCATTTTTAATTTTGCCGGTCTGACAGGCGACTACAATCAGATTCACACCGACGCCGAATTTGCCAGGACATCGCCCTTCGGTCAGCGCGTCGCGCACGGACTTTTGGGCTTGTCCATCGCGACCGGCCTGATCATGCGAACCGGCCTGCTCGAAGGGACCGTGCTCGCCTTCCGCGAAATTCAGGAATGGAAGTTCGTCAAACCGATATTCATCGGAGATACCATCCACGCCGTGTTGACCGTCAACGAGACCAAAGCCCTGCCACGCATCGGCGGCGGCGCGTTGATCGCGAATGTGGAAGTCCGCAATCAAAGTGAAGAAGTGCTCCAAAAAGGTACGTTGAATTTATTGATGCTGAGCAAACCGAAATAGGAATGTGATTGCGAATCCGCTTCGGGCCGGGTTTCGATACGCGGTGCATCAATCACGAGCCGTAAATCAACCAACAGCCTTCGCAATGACAAAATAAACCTGATATGACTGAAGACGATAACGACAAACTTAAACGATTACTGCGTTCGGAAGATGAAACCCGGAAGGATTTGGATCCCGCGCCTCCCCCCGGCGGGACGACCGCTTCACGCAAAAAGACGGGGAATACCACACCGATTCTGAATCTTCCCGATCTCGACGAAAACAACATGCCGCTCCCAAAGCGGGTGGATGAAGTGGATGTGGAAGGCACGCGCGTCACGAATGCCGCCTACGAATCTGCAAAAGAAACAAAACCGCCCAGGAAGGCACAGGTCCAGAATCAACGCCCTGCCTATCGACTGCCGGAAAATCAAAGCCCGCCCCGCGCGCATCAAAATCAATATCAAAGGGCTCCGCTGAGTCCCACATTTGCCGACCGTATGGCGCTATTCTTCGGCTCGATCGGCTCTTCCCTGCGCGGCAACAAGGGATGTCTGGTCCGTGTATTGGTCGTTTCCTTCTTCGCAATTGTGATTCTCGGCCTATGTGCCGGCTCGATCCTGGTCTACCAATACGCCCGGATCGCCAGCACTTTACCCGACGTCAGCGATCTGAAGAACCGCACATCGCAATTCCAGACCACGCGCATCCTCGACCGCAATGGACAGGTGCTGTTCGAGCTTCTCGACCCGAATGCCGGGCGGCGCAATTACATCCCGCTCAGTGAAATTTCCCCGAACCTGGTCGCGGCGACCATCGCCACAGAAGACAAGGACTTCTACGACAATCCCGGTTTCGATCCCATCGCGATCACCCGCGCCTTGTGGGTGAACTACGTCACCCAGGGCGAGGGCGGCGGCGCTTCCACGATCACGCAACAATTGGCGCGCGCGCTCCTGCTCTCTCCCGAAGAACGCGCCCAGCGCACCGTCGAACGCAAGACGCGTGAGATCATTCTCGCCGCGGAAATCACCCGCCGTTATTCCAAGGATGAAATCCTCGAACTGTATCTGAACGAAATCTATTACGGCAACCTCGCCTACGGAATCGAAGCCGCGGCAAACACCTACTTTAACAAATCCGCCAAGGACTTGACTCTCGGCGAATCCGCCTTCCTCGCCGGTTTACCGCAATCCCCCGCCGTTTACGACATTTACACCGATCCCGAAACGACGCTGACTCGCCAGCAGCAGGTCCTCGTCCTGATGTTCGAATTGAGTCAGGTACAAGGCTGCATCGAGGTCAGCAACAGCGAAGAGCGCGTGTGCGTGGACCCGATCGCTGCGACCGAAGCCGCCAATCAAATAAAGAACTACCCGTTCATTCCGCCGGTCTTTGGTGATGCGAAGTATCCTCATTGGGTCAATTTCGTCCGCGCCGAGCTGGAGAAACTATACGACGCGCAGACCATTTATCGCTCCGGTTTCGTTGTTTACACCACGCTCGATCCCGTGCTTCAAGATCAAGCTCAGCAATTGGTGACGGGTCAAGTCGCAAAGATGGTGGAGAGTAACGCAAAGAACGGCGCACTGGTCTCCATGCAGCCTTCGACCGGCCAGATCTTCGCCATGGTCGGTTCGCCCGATTTCACCAACGCCGCCATCTCCGGCCAGATCAACATGGCAATCAGCCCCACACGCCAGCCGGGGTCTTCCATCAAACCGATCACGTACGTTGCCGCGTTCGAAAAGGGCTGGACGCCCTCCACCTGGATCTGGGATGTTCCCTCTCAATTTCCCGATGGAGCCAATCCACCCTATGAACCGCGGAACTACGATGGAAAATTTCACGGCGGTATGACAGTAAGGATCGCGCTTGCGAATTCCTTCAATATCCCTGCGGTCAAGACGCTTGAGTTCGTCGGCATTTACGACGATCCCAACACGCCCGAAAAGGACGGCATGATCGCCATGGCCGAACGCCTCGGCATCACTTCCTTCACGCGGGATGATTACGGATTGTCGCTTACGCTGGGCGGGGGCGATGTCAGCTTGATCGACATGACAAGCGCGTATTCCGTTTTTGCGAACAGCGGCAAAAAGATTTCCCCTGTTGCGATCCTCAAGATCACGACTTTCGACGGCGAAGTTGTTTATGAACATAAAACGCCGGAAGGTGAGCAGGTCATCAGCGCCGAACACGCCTATCTGATTTCATCCATCCTTTCCGATAATCAGGCGCGTTCGCTCATGTTCGGGCCGAACTCTGCATTGAACCTTTCCTTCCAGGTCGCCGCCAAAACCGGCACAACCAACGACATCCGCGATAACTGGACTCTAGGCTACACCCCCGACCTCGTCACTGGCGTGTGGATCGGCAATGCGGATTACACTCCAATGGTCAGTTCATCCGGCTTAAGCGGCGCGGCGCCCATCTGGTCCCAGTTCATGGAATTTGCCGTGCCCTATCTCACCAACGGCTCCCCAACCCCGTTCAGCCGCCCTGCCGGCATCGTCGATAAAGTTGTCTGCCGCCTCGGCGGGACAGAGCCTTCCAATTTATGTCAATCCGAATACACGGAAATCTTCGCTTCTAATCAATTGCCGCTTCCACACGGGCAGGACCTTGCCCGCCGCGTCCGCATCGATCTATGGACCGGTTTTGAAGCGTCCGAGGCGTGCGATGGTCCTTCGGACGAACAAGTGGTCCTGAATGTAAAAGATCCCTGGGCGCGCAAATGGTTCGAAACCGGAGATGGGAAGAGGTGGCTCGCAAGCAACGATCTTCCCGAAGACCCCTATTACGCGCCCGAACGTGAATGTCAGGAAGGCGACCCCCAGCCAGAGATCGAACTGGTTTTCAACGACGGGCAGGTCATCTCCAATCCGGTTTTGGAAGTGAAAGGCACTGCGAGCTCTGATGAAGGCTTCAAAGGCTGGAGGTTGGAATTTGGCATCGGTGAGAATCCCGGTAACTGGAACCTGCTTGCCGAAAGCGATAAACCCGTGGAGGATGGAGTCTTCACCGTTTGGAATCTGACCGGCACACCAAACGGGATCATCGTTCTGCATTTGACCCTCATCGGTGAACACGCCGAGGTGGACAGGCGCGTCCGACTCAACCTCAGCCTGCCGGTTCCCACCTTGCCTACTTCCACACCGACAATGACTCCCACAGAAACCCCGACGCAGGTCATCATTCCGCCCACCGACACGCCAACACTGACGCCATTTCCGACCGATACCCCAACTGAAACACCGACGCCATAGCATGAGAATTGGATGAAGAAAATGTTTGGGCGGCAGAACCAGATCCAGGTCCGGGACGAGGCGCAGATTCTTCATTGATCAAGACCTTGACTCAAACTCCCTGAATCCATATAATAGTACTGTTGGATGTAAAAAACGAGATAACACCAGCAAGCGCTTGAGAAAAATACTCAAAGCGCTTGCATTTGTTTGTCTCTGGAGCGTGTCACCTACACGCTCTTTCGCGCGAACGAGTTTATCTTCTTAGGAGAGGATCCAGTGGAAACCAAGGGATTGACTGCACTCCGTATCAGCCTTGCCTCCCCCCAAACGATCATGTCCTGGTCGTACGGTGAGGTGCTGAAACCCGAAACCATTAACTACCGCCGCCTGCGCCCCGAAAAAGACGGCCTGTTCTGTGAAGCGATTTTTGGACCCACCCGCGACTGGCAGTGCTACTGCGGCAAATATAAGAACCCCCGATACAAAGGCATCACCTGCGAAAAATGCGGCGTCGAAGTGACCCGCTCCTCCGTGCGCCGCGAGCGCATGGGTCACATCGCACTTGCCTCCCCTGTGGCGCACATCTGGTACACCCGCCGTATCCCGTCGCAGATGGGCATGCTGCTGGATATTTCCCGCCGCAACCTGGACCGGGTACTTTACTTCGCCCAATATATCGTCACCTACGTGGACGAAGAGGCCCGCAAGAAAGCCCTCCAGCGACTAGAAGATGAGATCACCGTATCCGAACGCGAGCAGGCTTCGGAGATCAATAACAACATCGTCGAGATCAAGACCAAACGCGACGCCAGCATCGCCGAGTTGAAGCAGAAGCAGGCCACGCTCGAGCAGGGCTACGATGAAGGCATTGCCGAACAGCTCGACCCGATCATCAAAGAAGGTCAGAAACTGGAACGCATGCTCCAGGATCAGATGGGCGAGTTTGCCAAGAAAGCCATTGTCTTCGATAAGACCGGCGAAAAGATCGTGGATGCCGGCGACAAGATCGCCAGCAAGCACATCACCCTGATCCAGAAGACCGTGCAGAAACAGCTCGAGTCTCTCGAAAACGAGTTGAAGGACAAGCGCCAGGCTGAGATCGAAGAACTGAAGGCCAAAGCCGCCACGATCAAAGCGCAAGCCGACACCGAAATGGAGGCCCTGCGCAATCAATTGGATTCGCAGACCACGGTTTCCTCGAACCAGTCTTCGCGCCTGCGCGATGAATTGCTCGAACTGCGTCCCTTCACCTTCCTGAGCGAGATTCGCTACCGCGAGTTGAAACAGCGCTGGGGTCAGGTCTTCCGCGCCGACATGGGTGCCGAAGCCTTCTACGATGTGCTCGACCGCCTCGACCTTGACAAACTTTCTGAAGAACTCTGGCACGAAGTGAAAACCACCAAGAGCAAGCAGAAGCGCAAGAAAGCCACCACCCGCCTCAAGGTTGTAGAAGCTTTCAAACGTTCCGGCAACCGCCCCGAGTGGATGATCCTGACCGTGCTTCCTGTCATCCCGCCCGACCTGCGCCCGATGGTTCAGCTCGATGGCGGTCGCTTTGCCACGTCCGACTTAAACGACCTGTATCGCCGCGTGATCAATCGCAACAACCGCTTGAAGAGGTTGCTCGAACTCGGCGCGCCGGATGTCATCATCCGCAACGAGAAGCGCATGTTGCAGGAAGCGGTCGACTCCCTGATCGATAACAGCCAGCGCGGTAAGGCGCTCTCCCGCCGCGGACGCCGCGAACTCAAGTCTCTGAGCGATATGCTCAAAGGCAAGAAGGGCCGCTTCCGCCGCAATCTGCTCGGCAAGCGCGTGGACTACTCCGGGCGCTCCGTGATCGTGGTGGGTCCGCAGCTCAAATTGAATCAATGCGGTCTTCCCAAGAGCATGGCGCTCGAACTTTATCGTCCGTTCGTGATCGCGCGACTCGTGCAGAATGGATATGCCGCCAACGTGAAAGGCGCCCGCCGCCTGATCGAACGCAACCGCCCCGAAGTGTGGGAAGCGCTCGAAGGCGTGATCGGCGATCGTCCCGTATTGTTGAACCGCGCTCCTACGCTTCACCGTCTCGGTATTCAGGCATTCGAGCCGATTCTCATCGAAGGCTCCGCCATTCAACTTCACCCGCTCGTCACCACCGCCTTCAACGCAGACTTCGACGGCGACCAGATGGCGGTTCACGTTCCGCTTTCCCAGAAGGCGGTTCAGGAAGCGCGCGACTTGATGCTCGCTTCCAAGAACCTGCTCAAACCGGCAGACGGTGAGCCGATCATCTCGCCGTCCAAGGACATGGTGTTGGGTGTGTACTATCTCTCGATGGAACAGAAAGCCAAGCACCGCGGGGATGGGCGCGCCTTTGCCGATATGGACGAAGTGGAACTCGCCTACGCGCTCGACCAGGTCGAAGTGCATTCCGAGATCAAACTGCGCGCCAATACCTGGTACGACGAAAAAGGCAAACGCATGGCGGAGCCGCAGACCCGCGTCATCGACACAACCGTCGGTCGCGTATTATTGAACCGCATCCTGCCCGAGGAAGTCCAGTTCGTTAACAAGAAACTGGACAAGGGCGGCGTGAAGGACTTGATCGCTGAAGTCTACGAACTGTGCGGGCAGGAAGTCACCACCAATGTGGCTGACCAGGTCAAGAGCATCGGTTTCGAATTTGCCATGAAATCAGGCACCACACTGGCAGTCGCCGATATTTCCATCCCGCCGGAACGCAAGCCGATCATTGACGAAGCGCTTAAACAGGTCGAAGTGGTCCAGCGCGACTTCCGCCGCGGTCTGTTGACCGAACAGGAAAAGAACGAACGCGAGATCCAGATCTGGCAGGAAACGACCGACAAGGTCGGCGACGCCGTAAAGAAGCACATGGATCCCGACGGGAATCTATCCACCATGGCGACCTCCGGCGCGACAAAGGGTGGTTTCTCCACCATTTCGCAGTTGGCGGGCATGCGCGGTTTGATGGCTGACCCCTCCGGGCGCATCATCCCCATGCCGATCCGCTCGAACTTCCGCGAAGGGCTTACCGCGCAGGAATACTTCATCTCAACTCACGGCGCGCGCAAGGGTCTCGCCGACACCGCGCTCCGCACCGCGGACGCCGGTTACCTCACGCGCCGTCTCGTGGACATTGCGCAGGACATTATCATCAATGAGCACGATTGCGGCACACGCGATGGCGTATGGATCCGCAAGGCGGACGATGTTGCGGGCCAATCGATGCAGGTACGTATGTACAGCCGCCTCGCCGTCGACCGCATCCTCGACCCGAAGACCGGCGAAGTACTGGCAGAACCGGACGATGTGATCACCCATGAAATGGCCCGCGTCATTACATTTGCCGGCGTGACGGAAGTCAAGGTCCGCTCGCCGCTGACCTGCGAGCTGGATCACGGCATTTGCGCCAAATGTTACGGCATCGACCTCGGTCGTGGTGTGATGGTTGAACTCGGCTCGGCAGTCGGCATCGTCGCCGCCCAGTCCATTGGCGAACCGGGCACACAACTTACGCTCCGCACCTTCCACACCGGCGGTGTGGCGTCTACGGGCGCCGCAGACATCACGACCGGTCTCCCACGCGTCGAGGAAATCTTCGAAGCGCGCAAGCAGCCGAAGGGCGAAGCCGCGGTCGCCGAGATCAACGGCGTGGTGCGAGTCCAACAGTCCGAGAAATACGCAGACATGCGCGAAGTCCACATCGAACATGCCGAAATGGTGCATGACGAATACGCCATCCCCGAAGACTGGAAGATCATGGCAAAGGACGAATCGGAGGTTCAGGCTGGCGACATTCTCGCAACGAAGGATAAAGCAACCATCGTCTCCCAGCACGGCGGTCGTGTTGCCGTGGAGAAGAAAGACCGCAAGGTGATCGTATCCTATGAGCAGCGCGAAGAAGTTGTCATGGACATCCCCAACACCTCGCGTATCCTCGTCCGCGACGGCGCGCACGTCGAAGCCGGGCAGCCGCTGACCGAAGGCTCGCTCAATCCGCACCGCATCCTCAAGATCCAGGGACGCGATGCCTGCCAGATGTATCTCATGACCGAAGTGCAGAAAGTGTATCGCTCGCAGGGTCAAAACATCCACGACAAACATTTCGAGGTCATCATCCGCAAGATGTTGAGCAAGGTGCAGGTCACCCGCCCTGGCGACACCAAGTACCTGCCCGGCGATGTGGTCGACCGCCTCGAGATCCGCAAACAGAATGAAGCGTTGATCGCGGAAGGAAAACAGGCGGCTCGCTTCAGCGAAGTCCTGCTCGGCGTGACCAAGGCCTCCCTCTCCACCGACTCCTTCCTCTCGGCTTCTTCCTTCCAGCACACCATCAAAGTGCTGGCTGGCGCCGCCATCGGTTCCACCACCGACCCGCTCTTCGGCTTGAAGGAGAACGTCATCATCGGCAAACTCATCCCGGCAGGGACGGGCTTCATCCACGGGCGTTTCACTCAGCCCGGCGAGGAACAACCCGCTTCAGACTCGGCCGAAGAAATTCCGCCCACCACAGCGGCAGACTAAATCAAAAAAAACGCCTCGGAATTTCATCCGAGGCGTTTTTCGTCACCGGCGTCGTAGAACAATTCGAATATTTATGAAACGAGTCAGTAAAAAACCGGAAGGACAGCCCACTCGTGGAAAGACCGCCGATAACCGGCTTCGGCGAGTCGACAACTTTATCCTTCTTTATGAACCTTCGCTTCTCTCACGGAACGATGGCCTGTTTGCCGAGTCCCTGTTCGTGGACCTCGGTTATGGCTTTGATCCGCGAACCACGCTCGAAAGCGCATTGCGTTTCAGAAGATCGAATCCAAATCTAAGAATCCTCGGCGTGGAAATAGACAAGGAACGGGTGGAAGCGGCGCATCCCTTTGCAGATGAAAAAACATTCTTTCGACTTGGCGGCTTCAATCTGCCTTTGCTATCTGGCGAGACGGTGCGGCTCATCCGCGCGTTCAACGTGTTGAGACAATACGAAGAGAAAGATTTCGTCCCGGCTTATGAACGTCTCGCGGAACATGTCCTCCCCGACGGCTTGATGATCGAAGGGACATCCACGCCGTTTGGAAATGTTTGGTCCGCCAACCTGGCTCGCCGTAGGGATGTTATTCTGAGTGGCGTCTTGCGCCACGAAGAATCTCCGTCCCAGTTGAAAAAGACCCTTCGGCCATTTGTTGGAGCCCTCAGGGTGACAAATGAATGGACCTTCGAGGCGTTGATCTTCTCCACGAATTTCCACTCCGGATTCGACGTCGAAGAGTTCCAAACCATCCTACCGAAGAATTACATCCATCGCGTGGTGAGAGGCGAGCCGATTTATGATTTCTTCGAAGCATGGAAACGCTCCGCATTGGAGGCGGCATCCGCAAGGACGTTTGGATTGAAACAATGGTTCACAGCCTCAGCTGAGGCATTGGCGCAAAAAGGATTCGAACTCGACCTTCATAAAAAATGGCTCAGCAAGGGGTATTTGATCTGGTATCGATAGGGAACATTCATTTGAAAAAGAGCGTCTTTGGCAAAGCGAAAGGAATTGTATGCGCCTGCTTTACGACCGTCGCTATGTGTTTTTACTCTTTTTGTTAGGGGGTTTTGCCTGTATCATCCCAGACGTGATGATGCCGGGGACCGACCCGATTCGGACCGCCGCCGCGCAAACTGTTATCGCGGAGCTTACTCAAGCCATTTCCGAACCGGAGGTTTCCGCCCAACCTGCCTCAACCTCAACTGCTGAGGTGGTCTCTCCCACGTGGACACCATCTCTCACCCCTACCATCACACTGACCGCCACCCCTGTTTTCACTCCTACAGCGCTCATTCCCCAGATCACCGTTTCTGTTGATACAAATTGCCGGATAGGACCCGGGCGGGTGTATCCACGAGTGGGAGCCTTGTTGGTGGGTGAGATCGCTGAAGTGTACGGGCGAGACCCGACAGGCAGGTATTGGTATATTCGCAATCCCGACCAGGCCGGCGGATATTGCTGGGTCTGGGGTGAATATGCCATATTGACCGGGGCTTATCTTTACTTACCGGTTTTCACACCACCGCCCACGCCAACTCCCACCTTCACGCCCACTGCCACTATTACACCCACGCTTCAACCGAATTTCACCCTCGCCTATCAGGGCAGCGATTCCTGTTCAGGTTGGTGGATGGAGGTACGTGTAAGGAATTCAAGTTCGGTAACCTTTCGATCTATGAAGTTCGATATCCGTGATTTGGTCGCAGGTCAAAAGTTAATCGCCCTCAGCGACGGTTTCGCCAATGTCGACGGCTGTTCGGCAATAACCACAAAGGATGTCCTCGTTCCCGGCGATGAGTTTGTCATCAGTTCACCAGTATTTCCCTATGATCCAACTGGTAACGAAATGGCCGTTCATTTGACTTTATGCAGTCAGCCAAGCCAGAAGGGAGATTGCGTGAAGCGAAATTTAAAATTTACCCCATAGCCTATATAATAAGCGCAAGGAAACCATTATGCCCCGATCCTGGAAGCCGTTTTATCCCGTCATCGTGCTTGCGATGTTCGCATGTGCATTGCCCGGCATTGAACTGTCAAATTCTGATGCAGTCAGCACTTCGGCGGCGGAAACCGTCATTGCGGGGCTGACCCAGAATGTGACCGACACCCTTACGCCCACGTCCGCTCCGACCCTCACCCGCACCTTCACGCCGACACTGATATACCCGACCGCTCGTTTTCCCAGCGAAACCCCCACCATTACCTTCACACCACAAACCGGAACGCCATCCTTTCAGCCCACAAATGAGCTCACGAGCACGTTGACGCCTGGCACTGTCACGATCAGTGTGACGCGCCCCACGCACTGCCGCACCGGACCGGGAAGATCGTTCGAGATCGTCGGCTCGCTGCTGGTCGGCATGAAAGCCCCCGTGATTGCGCGTGACCCGACAAGCCAGTATTTCTACATCGACAATCCCTACGTTTTCACAGATTATTGCTGGGTATGGGGAGAGTATGCGGAGTTCGAGGGTGATCCCATACTGCTTCCCGCTTTTACGCCGCCCCCCACGCCAACCTCCACAGCGACCCTTCCCCCGACGCTGAACTTCAAATTGAAGGGAAGCGGATTCCAATCGTGCAGTGGCGCATTCTGGATGAACCTCGAGATCACCAGTGAGAGCCAGTACGTGTTCGAATCCGTGCTTGTCAGCCTGCTGGATACGGATAGGAATATCACCCGTACACTCGCCACGGACAATTTTGTCGCCGCCATCGGCTGTGACGGGTTGAGCGTCAACGATAAGATCCCGAACGACACTGCCGTTCTCATCAGCAGCGCGAAGTTCAATTACAACTTCAAGGGAAATTTGATGCGCGCCAGTGTCACGGTCTGCACCAAAGACGGTCAGCAGGGTGCCTGCACAACGAAGGAAATCCCGCTGACACCGTAAGCAGACTATTCTCTTTTTCGTCGAATCAAGAAGAAGGGCAGGAGCAGAAGCGGAATGGAAATCAGCAAGCCGGTCAAACCGCCGATGCCGAACACGCCGCCAATGGATGCGACGGCATACTCGGCATTATCGATCGTGTCCGTACTTCCATCTGAAAAATAACAGGTGATCTCAACGGTGTGACCGCGTGTGCCGGATGGACTCGATGTGGTGGGTGTGGACGCGCCCTCTTGCAGTGACGTGCTTTCTGCGCCGGGGCAGTACATGGCAACGGCGATGCGCTCGCTAAAATTGGGGATGACGAACAGGGTGGGTCCCAGCATGAAGGTGGTGACGAAGAGAATGCCGCTGGATACGAGACAGAGCAAGACCCAGGCGATGATGCGTCCGATCCAAACTTCTTTTGATGTATTAAGTTTCATGGTTCACCTCTATTGAACAAATTATACAGACACTTTACAACCAGAGTATCACCCAAAAGTGCGGGACTTGACGCATCGTTTGTTTGCCCGTAAGATAAACCCCGCAATAGAACATTAATTCACCACAAAATTTTTACCGCGAAGCATGCCAAGCGCGCGAAGAAGTACATTTTTTTCTTTGCGACCTTAGCGCTCTTTGCGGTTCAAAAAGGATTTCCTTATGGAACTTGGTATCGTACGAAAAATAGACATCGACAGCGAAATGCAGCAGGCGTATCTCGACTACGCCATGTCCGTCATCGTGTCTCGCGCGCTGCCCGATGCCCGCGACGGCATGAAGCCAGTGCAGAGACGCATCTTGTATGCGATGTACGACATGGGCATCCGTAGCGACTCGCCGTATAAGAAGTCCGCGAGGATCGTGGGTGAGGTGCTGGGCAAATATCACCCGCACGGTGACTCGTCGGTGTATGAGGCGATGGCTCGCCTCGCGCAGGATTTTTCCATGCGCACCATGCTGGTGGATGGTCAGGGAAACTTCGGTTCGGTGGATGGCGACCCGCCCGCTGCGATGCGTTACACCGAGGCGCGACTCACTTCCGCCGCGCTCGATATTTTGAACGATCTCAATAAAAATACGGTTGACTTCACCCCGAACTTCGACGATACCCTCGAAGAACCGAGCGTACTTCCTTCCGCGATTCCGAATCTGCTTGTGAACGGCGCGACGGGTATCGCCGTGGGCATGGCGACGTCGATCCCGCCTCATAACCTGAGTGAAGTTGTGGATGCCCTCGTGTTCATGCTCGAACGCTGGGAGAAGCTCGACGACATTGACGTGGAGCAGTTGATGAAGTTCGTCAAGGGGCCGGACTTCCCCACTGGCGGTCTCATCATCGAAGAAAAAGGCGACGAAGGAATCGAATCCGCGTATGGCTCGGGGCGTGGACGCATCACCGTGCAGGCGAAGGCGCACATCGAGGAGATGGAGCGCGGCAAGAGCCGCATCATCGTCTCTGAGTTACCGTACATGGTCAACAAATCCAGCCTGATCGAGCGCATCGCCGAACTGGCGCGTGATGGTCATCTCGAAGGGCTTTCGGACTTGCGCGATGAATCCGACCGTCAGGGCATGCGCATCGTTCTCGAACTGACCAAGAACGCCGACCCCAATTTTGTCCTGCGCGATCTCTACAAACGCACTCCGATGCAGACCACTTTCAGCATCAACCTGCTGGCATTGGTGGACGGTGAACCGCGCACCTTAACTCTCAAACAGGCACTCCGCGTCTATTTGGAGCACAGGCTCACGGTCATAAAGAGGCGGGCGCAATTCGATCTGGAAAAGGCAAAGGCGAGGCAGCACGTCCTGGAGGGGTATCTGGTCGCGTTGAAGAATCTGAACGAGATCATCGAACTGATTCGCTCCGCATCGGACGTGGAGACGGCTCGCGCCAAACTGATGAAGCGTTACAAGCTGACGGAGATTCAGGCGAACGCGATTCTCGATATGCAGTTGCGCCGTCTCGCCGCGCTCGAGCGTAAGAAGATCGAAACCGAATACAAGGAAGTGACAGCGACCATTGCGCAGTTGACCAAACTTTTGAAGACGCCCAGGTTGATGCGCGATATGGTTGCCGAAGAACTCTTGAAAGTGAAAACGGCTTACGGTGACCGGCGGCGCACGCAGGTTGTCAGCGTGAAAGAAGGCGCGAAGGCGGGTTCTGCGATCACAGCCAGTCAACTGCCGCACGCATCCGTGTGGATCGGCGTAACCGATGATGGACTCGTCTCACGCACCGCGGACGAAAAACAGCCGCGTCACTCCGGCAACGATGCGCCGCGATTCCTGGTGAAGGCTTCAACAACAGATACGATCTACTTCGTAAGCAAACTCGGCAAAGCCGCCGCGGTCGCCGCGCATTTGATCCCCGAAGCAAGCAAACTGGGACAGGGTGTGCCATGGCATCGTGTCTCGCCCTTGAGTGACACAGATACATTATCAGCAGTCTTTGCTTTGCCAGCGAATAAATCTACGTTAGGCGAAGAGATCTGCGTTCTCACTGCCACGCGCTTCGGCATGATCAAGAAGAGCCTCGTCACTGAGTTGCCTGGTCCATCATCGCAGACCTTTGCGCTGGTGAAGGTCAACGAAGGCGACAAACTCAACACGGTTGCCATCACGGATGGGAAAAAGGAAATCCTGCTCGTGACCGCGATGGGCATGGCGATCCGTTTCAAGGAGGACGACGTGCGCCCGATGGGACTCGTCGCGGCTGGCGTGAACGGAATGAAACTCGAAGATAAGGACGAAGTCGTCGGCGCGGAAATCCTGCCCGCGGAAGGCGATATCTTCCTGCTCACCAACGACGGCAAAGCCAAGCGCGTGGACCAAAAAGACTTCCCTGTTCAAGGTCGCTACGGCAAAGGTGTGGTCGCATGGGACTTGCCGGGTAAATCCACATTGGCGGCGGTTGCCTCTGGTAAACCAAACCACGTCGCGACGATTCACATGAGCAAGGGCGCGCCGAAATCCACAAGATTGGATGCGGCTGGTTTGAGAAAACGCGCCTCCTCAAAGGGAGATGTGGTGGTCGAGGTCAAGCCGGGCGAGACGGTTACTGCGCTGGCGGTTGGGTGGATGCTGGAGAGTTATGTCAAGGTGGAAGAGCCGAAGAAGAAAGAAAGGAAGCAGAAGGCTGTAAAGTCTCCTGCAAAAAGGACCGCTAAACCCGCTAAGAAGACCAAGGCGAAACCAGCGAAGAAGGCGTCCAAGCCAGTGAAGGCGAAGAAAAAACCTGCGCCAAAGAAGAAAAGGAAGTAATGACTCGGCAGTATAATCGAGTTGGCTCAAGGAGTTTCTTATGAGAATAGACTGGCATAAATTTATCATGGTTGACCCTGAAATCCATCATGGAGAGCCGTGCATGGCTGGTACGCGCATCCCTGTTTCGACGATCATTCAAAGTAGAGAAGACGGCATGACCGTTGACGAAATTCTCTCCGCATATCCCCAGTTGAGCAGGGAAGCGGTGGAGGCTGTTCTGGCTTATCGGAGTGAAGTGGCTTGGGAACGACTGATTGAAATTGGTAGAAAAATGGGCAAGGGATCTAAGAACAAGAAAAGCGCGGTGGAAATTCTTTCAGAAATGCGGCGTTGAAAAGATGCTTATGAAATCGAGGGCGAAAGCGGCAAAGAAGTCAGCGAATTCGATGAAGAAGAAAAGGAAATGAGGCGGACTCTGGGATGACGAAGTATGTTGTCATAGGTTCTTTTTGATGTAGGAGGCAAGAATGGAAAACCCCAAACTTTTTATTTCTTATAGCTGGTCATCCCCAGAACATGAACAATGGGTTCTAAATCTGGCAACCGAGTTGCGGGAAAATGGTGTTGATGTCATTCTTGACAAGTGGGATTTGAAAGAGGGGCAAGATTCAGATGCGTTTATGGAAAAAATGGTTACCGATGAAGGTGTAAAGAAGGTGGCAATGATATGTGACAAGACGTATGCGACAAAAGCAGATAAAAGAGAAGGCGGTGTTGGTACAGAAGCCCAAATAATCTCTCGTAAAATTTACGAACGTACAGATCAAAACAAATTTGTTGCGGTTGTTGCCGAAAAAGACGATAATGATAAGGCTTATTTACCTACTTATTACCGTTCTAGAATTTACATTGATTTGAGTGATCGTAACTTGTATACAAAAAATTTTGACCAGCTACTACGATGGGTTTTTGATAAGCCGCTTTACCAAAAGCCTGATGTAGGAAAGACACCATCGTTCTTAGATGAAACGAAATCACCGTCATTAAATACCACAACAGCATTTAGAAGATTAATTAATGCCATTAAGAATGGTGAAGAACATGCAAGGGGCGCCCTTGACGAGTTTTATGATTTATTTGCCGCCAACCTGGAAAATTTCCGGATTGACAAGGTCGAAGGGGAGTATGATGAACTTGTTTTAGAGAACATAAAAAGCTTTTTGCCATATAGAGATCAAGTAGTAGAAGTTTTTCTGACAATAGCTCAATATAACTCTATGGAAGGTGCTATTAATCAAACGCACAGTTTTTTTGAAAAACTTATTCCGTACTTGACTAAACGCGAGCATGTAACAAAGTGGAACGATTGGGATTTCGATAATTTTAGAATAATTGTCCATGAATTGTTTTTATATTGCATTGCTGCTTTTATAAAAAAGGACTATGTGAACGGGGCTAGATATATGCTTAACCAGAGGTATTTCTTCGACGATCTCAGTCGTGATGATAACCGAATGAGGCGAATGACAATTTTTAGTCCCTACATAAAATCGCTTGAGTATCGAAACAACAGGTTGAAGTTAAATAGATTGTCGCTGCATGCTGATGTTATCAAGGACCGTGCGTATGGGGTTTTGGGAATAAACTTCGCTGACATTATGCAAGCTGACTTTATTATTTATGTTTGCGATTTATTAGGAAGATTAAATCAAAAAGAAAACGATAAGGATTTTAGCGAGTGGTGGCCTATGACACTTGTTTATGCTGAATACAGAAGTAGGCCTTTCGAAGTATTTGCAAGAGCTCAACAAAAAGAATATTTTGATAAATTAAAAAGAATTCTTGGCATCCAAAATAAGGCAAACATTGATGATCTTGTCACGGCAATTAGAGCGGGCAGTATTCAAACTGTAAGAATTAGAGGGTGGGGAAGGTTCGACCTGGTGAGTTTAATGAACTATACCTCTTTAGCGACGATATAAGACTTTATTGCAGCTACTCAAATAACCTTTGTTCATTATGATTTGATGATTCGCCAGCGTTTCGACGTAGGGCGTGAAATCGAGCGCATCCTTGTCAGTGGGTTGGTCGTTGACGATATAGGTTTTCGAGGCGTCAGGCATGGGGAATCCTCCTGCTATCCTTATTTTATCCCCAAAAATTGCTGTATACTGATTTGAACCGGCTGAAAATTCAAAAATCAATTTACAGGTATTCCCATGAACTCCAAACGTATTGCTTACATCCTCCTGATCTCATCCATGCTGGCGTGCAATTTTATCGCCGACATTATCACGCCCCCAATCGCGACGCCCGTTCCCACCTCCACAACGACACCGCTTGCGCCTGCCTACATCCCGCCGAACTGCCAAAATATTCCGCTGGCAACGGTTCCTCCCGCCACGGCGCTGGCTCAGCCCACGCCTGAACTGCAAATCAATCCCGAAATCTCGAAGGACACCCAGCTCGAAATTTTCGATGAAATGGTCCCGATCATCGGCGATGTCTATGTCTATCCCGATTTCAACGGGAAGGATTGGAACGCCATCGCCGCGAATTATCGCGCCCGGATCGAGGCGGGTCTTTCCACCGAACAGTTTTATGACGCGATGCAAGCCATGATCGTGGAACTGGGCGACGAACATTCCGGTTTCGAGTCGCCAGCCGACGTGGCGCAGTCCGAGGCGGACCTTTCCGGGAACAACGATTACGTCGGCGTGGGCATTTACATCCTGCCGCAGTTGGAAAAGGATCAGGCGGCGGTCATCTTTGTCTTTCCCGGTTCGCCCGCCGAGTTGAGCGGATTAAAACCACACGACACCATCCTCGCCGTGGACGGCCTGCCTATCGTTGCGAATGGAGAAAGTTTTCTGTTTCTCGCGCGCGGACCGGAATGTTCCAGCATCGTATTGACGGTGCGCTCGCCGGGCGGGGAACCGCGCGATGTGATGATCGTCCGACAGCGGATTCAAAGCCCGCTGCTGATCGACTCGCGCCTCATCCCGACCTCGGACGGGTCGCGCGTCGGATACATGTTCCTCCCGACGTTTTTCGACCAGACCATTCCCGGTCAGGTGGAGGAAGCGCTGCGGAGTTTCGGTCCGCTCGACGGGTTGATCATCGACAATCGTTTGAACGGCGGCGGGAGCAGTGAAGTCGTCGAGCCCATCCTTGCTTTTTTCGCCTCCGGCACGATGGGTGAATTCGTGAGCCGCGACGGAAAACGACCGCTGACGATCACGGCGAATCCCATCGAAAATTCTCAGGACGTTCCACTCGTAATTCTGGTCAGCGAGGAAACCGTCAGTTTCGGCGAGATCTTCTCCGGCGTATTGAGGGATTCAGGGCGCGCGCAGATCGTCGGTCAGACCAGTTTGGGGAACGTGGAGATTCTCCACGGCTATGATTTCGACGACGGGTCCCGCCTATGGATCGCGGCAGAGACCTTCGACTCCGCGTTCTCGGATACGGATTGGGAAAAGACAGGCATCATCCCGGACCTCGCAGTGACCGCCGATTGGGATGAGTTCATCTTTGAAACCGATCCGGCAATCCCTGCGGCTTTATCGCTGCTGGGTCGCCAGTAAAAAGCCAATTTTACAGCCATGGAATATGTCATCCAGCCCGACGATAAGGACAAGATCATAAAAGTAAGGGCAACAGGCAAATGGGACCTGGAATTCGGTCGCGCCATGAGCCGCGAGATCGCCGAGACGGTGGATGCGACCCATTTACGGCTTGTCCTGGTGGATATGCGGAAGGTGGAAATCCGCGCGTCCATCATTCAGATATACGAACGGGTCAAGGAATTATGGGATGAACATCAAAGCGCCAAACAGACCGTATGGAAGGTGGCGGCGGTCTTAACGCTGGACGACCAGGAGTTCAAGAAGGAGATGCAGTTTTTCGAGAACACCGCTCAAAATCGCGGGCTTCCCTATCGCATCTTCAGCGACATGGACGAGGCATTTATCTGGCTGACCAATCCATAATCCTTCCCGTTCGGCTGTTCTCCGCGTCGTGAAAACCACTTTTGGAATTGTGATTACAAACCGCTGCTCTGAGCAATGACGAAGGATGGCTGTAGATCATTCCTTCTTCAAGGATTGCAATCGTTCCGCCAATTCCGTTTGTATCTCGCGGTAGGCTGACTTCCCCGCCACGTTCAGCATCTCATGCGGGTCGTTGACCAGATCGTACAATTCCGTTTCCCCCGTGGAGTATTCGGTATATTTCCATTCAGGCGTGCGAATGGAATGGAACTCGGGAATCATCGAGCCAACTCCCTCTTCGGTGGGCCAGTGTTCGAGTAAAAGGGCGTCCCTCCACGGCGCATTTGGGTCTTCAAGCAAAGGACTCATGCTCAAGCCGTCCACAGTAGCGGGAACGTGGAACCCTGCCCATTCTGCAATTGTGGCATAGAGGTCGATGTTGGCGACAAGACTGGGATCGATTCGCGGTTCGAAGTAGCCCGGTCCATACACGATGAACGGGACTTTGACGCAGGCTTCGTAGGGACAGTTCTTCGTCGCGCCGAAGCGGTGATCGCCGATGGTCAGGCCGTTGTCTGAGGTAAAGATGATGATGGTGTTCTCATCCAGCCCGGCTTTCTTCAAAGCGGCGGCAATGGAAGCGACGCCGTCATCCACGGAGAGGAGCGAGCGCAGAATCTGCAAATGGATGGTATCCAACTCGGACTCGGAAAGAGGCGAGAGGTCCCCGATGTAATCCGGCTTGTCGCGGATGTTCTCCTCGTTGAAACTGGGCGGGCGGTATTGCACCCAGTCCCAGCCGGTGCTGGCGCGGAAGGAATCCTTGTGGCGGGGCGCGCGGATGTAGGGGGAATGCGGGTTGTAGTAATTGACCGTCATGAAGAACGGCGTGTCTTTCGAATCGCGAATGAAAGCCAATGCCAGATTCGTAATAACGTCGGCGCTGAAGTTGAAATCGTTGCGTTTGTATTCGACGATCTCGCCATTCTGTGAAAGGCTGAAGTTGTAATAATACTGAAGGTTGCCCGCCTCTTCCCTTTCCACGATGTTCCTGCCGAGAAAAACATTCCACACATCCCAGCCTGGCTGTACGACACCGAGAGGCGCCAGGTCATCGTAACCGTTCATGTATTTGCCGAGATAAGCCGTTTGGTAACCGCACTCCTTCAATTGGATCGAGAAGCTGGTTTCCGCATCGAACTTTGGCGCGCCGCCCATGGGCAGGTTGTTCGTCAACACCTGATGGTTGTGCGCATACTGGCCGGATAAAATGCTCGCGCGGCTCGGGCAGCACAATGGCGTGGTGGCAAAACCGTTCTCGAAGACGACGCCGTTCTCCATCAATTCGGTTTTGACGAAAGGCATGTAATCGACGGTGTGATAGGGCTGGTCGTCGGTGACGATGAGAATGATGTTCGGGCGCGGGTCGTTAAATCTCTCCGGCGAGGCGGGAGATGGGATGTCGATATCGAAGATCGTAGGCGCATGATCGATGACGGGCGTGGGAGGGTTGTATGGCGGGGGCAGTTCTTCTGTGACGCAGGCGGAAAGCAGGAGTGCACATGCAACGAGCAGGATTCGTTTCATCCCAAATTCCCAACCAGGTCCAACTCCGGCGCGATCCTTCGCATGGCTTGAATTACATTGCCGACGTGTTCCCACAAGTCCACGCCGAATTCCTTTGCGGCGCGTTCCATCTCCCCGCGGTCCGTCCCGGCGGCGAAGGCTTTATCCCTCCACTTCTTTTTGACCGAACTCGCCTCGAGATCGTACAACGAGCGCGACGGGCGCACAAGCGCAACAGCGGTGATGAGTCCGGTCACTTCGTCGCAGGCGCAGATGGCTTTGCGTCGTATCGTGTCGCGAGGCAGGTTGAGATGGTCGGCGTGACTCAGGATATCCTGAACAATATCTTCTGGCACGCCGCGTTCGCGCAGGATGGGTGCGCCGTCCTGCGGATGATGTTCCAGGGATGGGTGGATCTCCCAATCAAAATCGTGCAGAAGACCGATCAAGCCCCAGGCTTCCGCATCCTCGCCGAATTTTTCGGCGTAGAAACGCATCGCGGCTTCGACAGACAGCATGTGCCGCACCAATCCTTCGTTCTTGACGTATTCGCGGACAAGGGCAAGGGCTTCTTCACGAGTCATTTCGATTCTCCAGTTTGAATGTCAATGCGAAGACGATAGTCCGAAGCAATCTAACCATAGAACAATGAGACTGCTTCGTGCCGGGTCTCGATATGGGCTTCGCCCTGCTCGACCAGCGGCGCTCGCAGTGGCACTATTGTATCGGCTCTGGCTCGCCCAAAACAGGCAGGGGCTTCGCGACCAGCATGTCCCATGCGGCTTGGAAGGCGGCAAATGTCTCGCGGAGGTTCCACCACAGGCGCGCGCGTTTGAGGAAATAACGGTTCGCCGCCTCGACTCCCGTCGATTCGATGCCGAACCAGTTGCAAAGCGCCAGCGCCCTCGGCATGTGAAACTCCTGCGTGATCAAGATCGCCTCGTCCACGCCGAAGATGTCCTTTGCGCGGTAACAGGTATCGTACGTGCGCCTGCCCGCGTAGTCGAGTACGACGTCTTCATCGGGCACCCCGTGTTCGAGCGCGAACTGCCGCCCGGCTTCCGGCTCATTGTATTCGATAAAGCGGTTATCGCCGCTGATCAGAATTTTTTCGATCTTTCCGGATTGATAAAGATTGACGGCGGTCAACATGCGGTCGCTCAGCACCGGTCCAGCCGAGCCGTCGCGCAGCAAGCCAGCGCCGAAAACGATCGCGATTCGTGTTTTGGGCACGTCGTCCGCTGTAAACGTTCTTGGGATCGCGTACAGCCCCATGACAATTCTTGGCAACAACAAACCAACGGCGGCCGCGAGCAAAGCCCGCCAAAAAAATTTCAAGAACTTACCGAACATCGCGCTATTCTATCAAATCCAGCAGGTCCAGCCCCGATGCGGTCACATAGACAATGAACTCCGCGTATGCGGCATCATCCACCGGCGACATTTCATCAAAGCCATAGATCGTCTGCATGGCGGCTTTGCCTTCGGGTGTCGTCATGAAATCGATGAGCCCGCGTTGGATGCCGCGCCGCATTTCAAAAGGCAGCGCTGCAGACATGGAAATATTTTCATACGGAATGATATCCGGGATGCGCCACGCCACAAGGATTCTATCCATCACGTCGGGATAATCCGCTTCGAGGACGGGCGATTCGCGGGCATCGACAAAGGTCGCGCCGAAATCACAGATGTCATCAGCGTAGACTCCGCGCACCACATTGGGCTGACCTGCGAGAAATGCCCCGGCTCTCGTCTGGACCTGGGACTGACTCAGCAGCCCGAGCGGCACCACATACCCCGATGGCGAAGTCTCGTCGCTCCAGCAGGGTTTTTTATCGGCGAATTGTTTCAGGGCGGTGACGGCGTCTGTGATATTCTCTCCGCGAGTCTCATCGAAGTAGGCGGTGAATTCGCCGTCTCGGTTGATGATGATCTGCGCCCCATAGAACATCCCCCCGTTGCGGACTCGCGCCAGCAATGCCGTGACCGAATTATTCTCGCGCGCAAGCACGAATGCATACGGCGAAAGCGAAGCGATGTGGGCATTCCCATTTGCAAGCGACTCGACCAATTCATCTTCCGAGGCGGGAATCACTGTCACGATGCGGTACCCGGTTCGTTCTTCGAGATAAGCGGCAAGCCTGTCGCCCGCAGAAATGACAGGATCGGTCGGACGCGGGTTTGGAGCGAGGGCGAGGATCAAGGGATTGTTTTCAGTGCCAGGCTCGGGCGGAGTCTGAGGCGCCTGTGTGGGACCGGGAGTCAGCGTGCTGGTAGGAATCGCTGTGGGAGTCCCCAACGTCACCTGCAACGGAAATGAACATCCAAGCGTAAAGAATAGTGTTATCGTAAGCAGGACTTTTTTTGTTTCGAGCATCATGACCTTGCTATAATAATGCAGGTTTCGAAAGGACGAAAATGAAAAACACGTTTAACACGATCATGTCCATCCTGATTTTGGTGGTGCTTGCCGCCGGTGTCTATTTTATCGTAGAGACCGTGCGCGAGACCGCCGCGGCGGCATCGCAACCGATCGAGCAGGTGAATCAAGCCAATTATGCCCTGCAGACTCAGATGGCGCAATTGATGAATCCCACGCCCACGATCATCCCGGACCCCGTGACGTATATCAATGAGATTCGCGCGCTCGCCCGGTTGGAAACGATCCAGTACAGCGTTTCTCAGGTGATGACGGGCGAGGATCGGCAGGGGACTCTCGGCTTTGCCTTTGGTACAAAGATCCTTGTTGTCGTGCATGGCTCCGTGATCGCTGGAATCGATATGGAGAAGATCCAGCCAGGAGATATGCGTCTCGAGAATGGGATTTTGTATGTGAACCTTCCACCGGCTGAAATCCTTGCTGTCACGTTGGATACGGAGAAGGTCGAAGTGTACACGCTTCAGGAAGGACTGCTGGCAGATGTGGACCCGACTCTGGTTTTGCAGACCATTCAGGGCGGGCAGGACAAGATCCTGAGCGTTGCGCTGGATGATGGGATCCTCCTACAGGCGGAACAGAATGCCGAAGCATACTTGTTGAGATTCTTCAGCGCGCTTGGGTATGACACGGTCATCTTCCCTCAGGATTGATTCTGATTCCAATTAATGAGACCTGACAGGTTTTCGAAACCTGTCAGGTCTTTTTTCTATGGCGTACAACTTACAGGGAAAGAGACCTGTTCCGTTATTTCATTCGGCGACAGAATCTTCAGTTTCACCCAGTATTCGTTCGGCGCGTTGATGCGGTAGAACTCGTTGATGACCTGCATGCCCGATTGTTCATAGATCAAAGTGCCCACATCCGAGACGACGCCCGTGCTCGCCTCCCACTGCCATGTGAGCAGGGTGGGACCATTCGTGGTGATCTCCGCCTCGAAGAAGACTGTCTGCGGGAACTGATCGCAACCGACAACGATTCGGTTCGGCTCGACCCGCAGATCCACTTTCGTCACGCTTACGAAGGGAGCGGGAACAACAGGCAGGAGAGAAGCATCGCCGCTTTCTTCCGTTACTTCGGAAGAGACCCAGCAAACTCCGCCTGGGTTGATGGGATCTTCGACCTGCCACCAGGTTGAATCGTCGTTCCGTCCCACAGCCACAAGCGTTCGACCCTGGCGAATCTCGTTCAGGCTTAAATAAACCGTTCCGGGACCAAACCTGCAATTGGCGAGTTCCACGATCACCTGCACAGCAATTTCAACAGGCATGGGTGTGGGTGTGACGGGCGGCTGAGTGGGATCAGTTTGGAGTGCGGGAACAACTGTCGGCGTGGAGGGAGGCGGTGCGACCCGGTTCACGCATCCCACCAGCACGATTGAAAATCCCGCAAGCAGGGCAAGGCGATTCATTTTTCCTCCTTTTTCAAATATCCATATTACTACAGACGACAAGTCCTCGGAAAATCGGTATTGCGGAAATAGAAAATATGTTCTATACTATTATATCTTATCTCCTGCCATGCTCCGGTTTCATCAGCCTTCATTTCCTTTGGGAAGATTTGTCGAATCCCTGGTGTATTTCGAGGGGCTCGACCCTGCCCATTCGCTGGAACGTTTCCTGCCGGACGGCAACACGGAATTGATCTTCAGCCTTTCGGGAGAGCCCCAGCACATCCATGATAATGTTACTTTGAAAGTCGTTCAATCCTGCCATCGGTCATGGGTCAGCGGAGTGCGCACACAACCCATCACCATTCCTTCCGGCAGGAACAGCCGCATGCTGGTGGTGGCATTCCGCAAAGGCGCGGCTTATCCCTTCTATCCCTTCCCCATGCATGAGATCATGGATACGGTTGTGAACGCCGACCTTGTCTTTGGCAACAACATCCTTTCCCTGCGGGAGCAATTGCTCGCCTCAAAATCCGTCGAGGTCATGTTCCATCTGGTCGAAAAATTCCTGCTCGAACAAGCCGGGGATCGTATCCATCTCGAATCCCCTTCGCGTTGTGTGGAGTTCGCCGTAAAGAATCTCGTCAGCGAGCCGCACGAAATCCGCCTGCTGAGCCTTTCAGACCAGATCGGTTATTCGCAAAAACATTTCATCGATCTTTTCAAGAAGCAGGTAGGCATGACTCCCAAACGCTACCTGCGGATTCTCCGTTTTCAGCACGCGATTCAGAAATTGGAAGTTCACGCCTCGCCCCCCGATTGGACCGGGTTCGCCCTCCGAACCGGATTCTATGACCAGGCGCATTTTATCAACGACTTCCGGAACTTCTCCGGATTTACACCCGCCGAGTATCTGCGCTCGAAAGCGGACACCCTGAATTACGTGCCGGTCCTGTAGGTAAATATTTTCCAATACGCGCAGTGTCGTCTCCGATAAGATTATATTCACGCCATTTCACATCCAAAGGAGATAAAACCATGGAAAACCTACTTATCAACCATCTGGCTGTATTCGTTTGCGCAATTGCCAACCTCGCGATAGGCGCATTGTGGTATTCGCCCGTACTTTTCGGCAAGGCATGGCAAAAAGAAGCCGGTCTGACGGACGAACAGCTTGCTAAACAGAATCCCGCCAAGACCTACGGGCTGGCCTTCCTTTTCTCGTGGGTCATGTCCTACAATCTCGCATTCTTTTTGGGAGGTTCCGCCACAACACCGGCGTGGGGCGCAACTGCGGGCTTCCTGGCCGGGTTCGGCTGGGCGGCATTGTCGATAACCATGATTGCCCTCTTCGAACAACGCTCGTGGAGATATATCTTCATCAACGGCGGATTCATCACCGTATACTTTACCCTGATCGGTTTCATCCTCGGTATCTGGCGATAGAGGAGAAATAAAATGAGCACTCTCGATAAAGCCACCCAAACCCAACTGGAAAACATCCAGAAAAAGACCGGCAAATCGCTGGCGGAGTTGGCCGTGATCGCAAAAAAGAGCGGATTGACCAAACACGGCGAATTGCGCGACATGTTCAAGGAAAAATTCGGGCTGGGTCATGGCGATGCAAATACCCTCGTCCACCATGTGCTCAGGTCCGATGGCACAAGCGCCGCGGCAGGCAAGGCGATGGACGCGGTATTGGATGAAATCTATTCCGGAGCCAAAGCCGCCCAGCGTCCCATCCATGAGGCGTTGATGAAGCAAATCAACAAGTTCGGCGAATTCGAGATCGCGCCGAAAAAGGGATACGTCAGCCTGAGACGCAAGAGGCAATTTGCCATGATCGGACCGAAAACGAATACGCGTTTCGAGGTGGGCATCAATTCGAAGGGACTGAATAAGAATCCGCGGCTTATGGCGCAGCCCAAAGGGAGTATGTGCAATTACATCGTGGCGCTGGCAGCCGCAGAGGAAGTCGATGCGGAACTGGTCGCTTGGATCAAATCCGCGTATGAGGAAGCTGGATAAATTCTTTTATCAAAGGAGATCAAATGTCGCAGCCGTTTGTTTGTCATGTAGAGTGGGGCTCGTCCGACCCCGCCGTGCTTGAGAGATTCCTCTCGCAATTGTTCGGATGGAAATTCCAGGCCTTTGCCCCGGGGTATCTGATGTACCTGCCCGAAGGCGGAGGCGTGAGTGTGGGAATCAACGCATCCACGCAGATGAGCCCCGGCGGTTCGCCGAACGTGTCCATCCGCGTCGAGAATATCGACGCCGTCCTCGTCAAGGCGCAGGAACTCGGCGGGCGTGTGGCAGTGACAAAAACCATGATGGGCAGCGGCGCATTCGCCTTCATCAACGCGCCGGATGGCAACATCATCGGCTTGCAACAACTATAAACCGAATCATCTTCAGAGGCTTTCATGTCGGTTGAACAGGCTTTTAAAAATAACCTTCTTCAAGTAATGACCGAGACCTTCGAGACGCCGATGGGAATCTATCTCGATCCGAAGACGTCGCTTTTCCAAACGCTCGATACTGTTTCCGCCGAAGAAGCATCGATTCCCGTAGGCGGGAAGTGCGCCTCGCTCGCAGCCCAGGTTGCGCATGTGACTTTTTTCATCGAATCCTTCGAGCGATTTGCCCTGCAGGGCGACGACAGCCCGCGCGATTGGGATTTGATCTGGCGCACTGTGGAAAAGGTCACACCGCAGGAATGGGAAGAGTACAGATCAAAACTGCGTGGCGCTTACGAACGCATGATGAAACTCTTCAGCGAAAATCCCGCCTGGAGCGAAGACAGCATCGGCGGAGCACTGTCCATTGTGGTGCATAGCGCGTATCATCTCGGCGAGATCCGCCAGGCGTTATGCATCTTGTAAAGTTGAGGCGACCTTATGATCTCCTTTAACCCCAGGGTAATTACAGAAGAATGGCGAAAGTCAGGATAATCATATGAAGTGGATCGTAGCCATCCTTGTCATTCTTACCGCCGGGTACATGCTTTTCGACGGCATGCGCGCATTGACGGTCGGTGATTACATCACACCAGGGAGCGGAGAGTATGCCGGTCAATTGGGACCGTGGGCGGGGCTGGTTTCCTACCTTGGTTTCGACCCGCGTTCCGCATTCATAAAATCCATCTTTGTCGTATACGGCCTGGCTGCATCGATCGCACTCGGCGCATATCTGACAAATCAGCCCTGGGGGCGAGGCGCGCTAATGACCGCCGCTTTCTTTGGGTTGTGGTATCTGCCCATCGGCACGGCAACCAATATCACTGTTCTAATCCTCCTATTCTTACAAAAGAGATAGGCAAATCTTTCAAGCCTGCTCCGAAAGTGGGGCAGGCTGTTTTGCTTTTTCGGTATAATTTTGGGGATGGTTTTCAAACGGATCGTCCTGACAATGCTCCTCACGTTGGGGATAACCGCCTGCGCTTCCTTCGGGGTTCGAGGCACGCCCACCCCTTCCGAACCGACTCAAACTCCCGCGCCGCCCACCCCCACCCCGCCGCCTTCGGCGGCGTCTGTCAATGGAGAATACATTACAATCGCCGAGTTCGAAGCGGAGCTCGCGCGATTTAAAGCCGCGCAAACCGCGCTGGGAATTTCATTCACCGAAGACGATGCGAGCAAGATCGTCCTGGAAGACATGATCGCCCAGTTCTTGTTGAGTCAAGCCGCAAGGGAGGAAAACTTCGAAGTCAGCGACTCAGACCTCCAGTCCAGGATCGATGCGCTGGCAAGTCAACTTGGGGGCGCTGATGCGTTGAGTCAATGGCAGTCCGCGCAAGGGTATGACGATGCATCCTTCCGAATCGCGTTGAAGCGTTCCATCGAAGCGGCCTGGATGCGTGACAATATCATTGCGGCTGTACCGGCATCCATGGAGCAAATCCACCTGCGCCAGATTCTGACCTATAATGAGGCGGACGCTCAATCGGCTTTGCAGGAGTTGAACGCGGGTGCCGATTTCGACGAACTGGCAAGCCAATACGACCCGGTGACGAACGGTGAACTCGGCTGGGTGCCGAAAGGCTACCTGTTGGATGCGACTGCGGACGAAGCCGTCTTTGCCTTGCAAGCCGGGGAAGTGAGCGGCATCATCGCCACTGAAGCCGGGTTTCATATTTTCAAAGCCATCGAACGCGGCGAACACCAACTCTCCCCCGATGCCCTGCTTGCCGTGCAGGAACTTGCGTTGAAGGAATGGATCTCAGTGCAGCGCGAAAAAAGCGAGATCGTGATCGCGCCGTAATCTTCTTCGAGTGATGTTGGAGTGAATTCATGAGCAAAAGCAAATTCGATTACGACGATGCCCCGCCGGAGCGCGAACCTGCGCGGATCGACCTCTGGGACATGCTGAGCATTCTCACCCTTCTGCTGACGTTGTGCATTGGGGCGTACTTCGTTGCAGTGTTCGCAAACCCAAGTGCAGCGTTCAATTTATTGAAACCCGGTCGCAACGACCCACCCACGCCAACCATCACCCAGATCCAGCCGCCCTCCACATGGACGCCGACCCTTCCCGGTCCCTCTGAAACGCCGACCCTCACCCTGCTTCCGACGATCACGCTTCCCGCCACGCCGACATTGGTCTCGTTGATCACGCCCTCCGTTACCCCCACACCGACCCGCACGCCCAAAGCGCCGTTCACCGCCACCATTACCTACATCGACAGCACGATCATCCACCCGGAGGCGGCCTGCAACTGGCAGGGTGTTGCGGGGACGATCATCGACGCGAACAATGCGGATATGCTCGGCATTGCGGTGCGATTGACAGGCTTCTACAACGGCAAGACCAAAAATGAATTAACTGTGAGCGGCATCGCGCCTTCTTATGGAAAATCCGGCTTTGAGTTTGTCCTGGGCACTGTGCCCGTTTCTTCGAACGGTCAGCTCTCCATTCAAATCCTCGACCAGGCGGGGCTGCCGCTTTCGGACAATATTCCGATCAACACCTATGCTGATTGCGGCAAGAATCTTGCGCTGGTGAAGTTCAAGAAGAATCCGTAGAAATGAAAATCCGCCGGACAATTCGGCGGATTTTTTTATCAAACAAATTACTTTTCCGCCTCACTTTGCGGCGGCGGGACGTTTCCATAATCCAACACTTGCCGCATCTGAGTCGCTCCTTCGGGCGGACCGACGATCTTCTTATCTTCCATCGTATCCATCAAGCGCGAGGCGCGGGTGTAACCGATTCTCAATCGGCGTTGAAGCATCGAAACGGAACCTTTGCCTTCTTTGCGGACAATCGCAACAGCTTCATCGAAAAGCGGATCGCCGTTGATTTTTTTTGTCTCTTCCCATAAAGGCGCTTGTTTGAGCGGCACATTATCGGGGATGGTCTCGTGCGGTGCGCCTCCCGCAGCGACATACGGATTGGTATTCCCCGCCTGGTCGCGCCAGTAATCCACCAGTTTGTGAATCTCACCGTCTGAAACAAAGACACCCTGCAAGCGGACGGGCGCAGGCGCATCGGGCGCTTGATAGAGCATGTCGCCGCGCCCGAGCAATCTCTCCGCGCCGGGCTGGTCGAGGATGACGCGGCTGTCCGTGTTCGAAGCAACAGCGAAGGCGATGCGCGCTGGGAAATTGGCTTTGATCAAACCGGTCACCACATCCACCGACGGGCGCTGGGTGGCAAGGATCATGTGGATGCCCGTCGCACGCGCGAGTTGCGCAAGGCGCGTGATCGTTCGTTCAGTTTCGTCCGGCGCGATCATCATCAAATCCGCCAGTTCGTCGATCACAACCATCAGGAAGGGCAGTTTTTTCTGTCCCTGCAGCTTCATCTTGGCGTTGTAGTCCACGATGTTGCGCGACCCGGCCTGCGCGAAGAGATGATAGCGCTTGTCCATCTCGCGCGTGATCCATTGCAGCGCGCCGATGACCCGCTCCATTTCGACGACGACGGGACCGAGCAGATGCGGAACGCCGTTGTAGCCG
Organism: Anaerolineales bacterium; assembly: GCA_015075725.1. NCBI lineage: Bacteria > Bacillati > Chloroflexota > Anaerolineae > Anaerolineales > Anaerolineales bacterium. The sequence goes on from JABTTV010000001.1 coordinate 771,490, forward strand.
GTCAACTCCACGCGCTTCGGATCGACAAGCACCACGCGCAGGTCGTCGGGCGTGTGATACAACAGCATGCAGGTCAGAATGGAATTGACACAAACCGACTTGCCGGAGCCGGTCGTCCCTGCGATCAACAAATGCGGCATGTTCTCGATGCTGGCGATCGAGGGCAGTCCCGCCACATCGCGCCCAAGCGCAAAGGCAAGCGGCTTTTTAAAATTCTTGAAGACTTCACCTTCCAAAATATCGCGCAGGGCAACGCGCGCCATCTCGTCGTTCGGCACTTCGATGCCGACATAACTATGCCCCGGCACCGGAGCCTGGATACGGATGCGCGGCGCAGCCAATGCGAGCGCAAGGTCGTCTGCGAGGGATGCGATCTTGCTGACTCTGACCCTCGTCCGCACCCCGCCTCGGGACTCAAGAAAAAGCGGCTCGACCCCAAATTGCGTGATCGTCGGTCCGCGGCTGATCGCCACCACCTGCGCTGGCGCGCCGAAGGAGGCAAGCGTGTCTTCGATGAGTCTTGCGCGCTGCTGGATGAATTCATCGTTGACCGTCGTTTCGCCGCCCTCATCGAGAATATCGGCCAGGTCGGGAAGTTTCCATTCGATGACTCGCTGACCGCTGCGGGTTTGGATGGGCTGTGCCGGCACAGGCACCGTTTCCACGGCGGGCATGGCGGATGAATCGATCGGGGTGAGTCCGTTCGAAGGGGATGAATCAGGGTTGAGCGGGGTTGGAGGCGCAACGGGACGGTGAAGGATTTCCCTTATCTTTTGATTCAACGGTCTGAGCCAGAAGAAGAGTTCGGTGACGGGTTTGTCCAGCGTGACAGCGATGCCGATGATCAGCCACGCGATCAGGGCGATGACCGAGCCGCCTCCGCCGAATCCAGCCCAAAGCATTCGTTGAAAGAGACCGCCCAACGCTCCGCCGCCCTGTCCCGTCAACGCAACTGCTTCCGCGTTCTCAACATCGGTGATGATGGAATGCAAAACGGTGAGAAGCCAGAGGAAAAGGATGGCGCTCCCGATGGCGCGCTCGAGAGTGAGCGGCGGGATGCGCTCGATCTTGCGAAAGACCAGCCACAAGCCAAAGACCAACAGGCCGACGGGAAGGACGTACACGCCCCAGCCGAATAACTGCGCAAGAAAAAGGATTGCGCCGCCAATGATGATGGAACGATTCGCCGAGATCAATCCCAATAGAATGATAAGGCCGAGAAACGCGAGAATGATGCCGACGACATCCAGTTTGCGCTCGGGGGAAAGTTTTTCCCACCATGATGGCTCGCGCTGCGGCGGCGGAGGCGGCGCTTTGTGTTTCACTCCACCCCTGGTGTGCGGAATCGCGCCTCCCTTTTTTTGCGAGAGGGTTTTGCCCAAAGGTTTTCCGCTTTTCTTCTGCGGCGCGGTTGGTTTTAGCAGGGGCATTTCGATTGGAGATCGGAGATCCAGTGAGTTGGGTAAGATGTAAAGCGTATACGAAATTGGTAATAAAGTATCGTCTGAGTCATTATAGCACAAATGGTCTGTTTATCTTTTTTGTTCATCCTCTTCATTGTCACCTGTGCCTGCGCCATTGCCGCAGGCACAGGTGAGCGAAGCGAAAAATCTCGAATGCCATCTTAGAAGCCCTTCTCTATCGTTCAGGGTGACATAGCATAAGTTAAGGTAAAATTGCAAGGCTTAACTTACGATTGAGTCGCGGGGCAGGCAAAATCTCCGCAGTTGGATAGGACTTCAATTTGTTCGAAATATTATTTCTCGGCACATCGGCCTCCGCGCCGTCGGCGAATCGCGGGCTTTCCTCTCATATCGTCTCTCATAACGAATACCGTTTTTTGGTGGATTGCGGCGAAGGGACGCAGAGACAAATCCTGCAATCGGGCAAGGGCTTCAAACGGCTGACGCGCGCGCTCATCACGCACGGGCATCTCGATCACATCCTCGGCTTGGGCGGGCTTCTTTCCACCTTCATGCGCTGGGAAGCCATCGAAGAATTCGAGATCTATGCCAGCCGCGGCACATTGGAGCGCGTGCGAACTCTTCTATATGATGTCGTCCTGCGCGGAAAGAAAACGCCGATGCCGCTCCGTCTGGTGGAGATTCAGCCCGGGGTCATCTTCGAAGCGGAGGACTTCACGGTGACAGCTTTCCCGGTCACTCACCGCGGCGCAGACAGTCTTGGTTATGTTTTCGAAGAAAAAGCAAGGCGCCCCTTCCTTGCCGAAAAGGCGGATGCGCTGGGTGTGCCGTTCGGTCCCGAACGGAAGGCATTGGTCACAGGCGAAACGATCCAATTGCCTGACGGCAAACGCGTCACACCGGACGATGTGCTTGGGGATTTGGAAAAGGGAGCGAAACTCGTCATCGTAGGGGATACGGGACGCATCGATAACCTGATCGAAATCTGCAAAGACGCAGACATGGTGGTGATCGAATCGACCTATCTTGATGAAGAGGAAGAGATGGCGGAGCAGTTCTCGCATCTCACCGCCAAAATGGGCGCGGAACTCGCCAAAAACGCAGGGGTTAAGAGGCTAATCCTTACGCATATTTCACGGCGGTATCGCGGGAAAGACGTACTCGCTGAAGCGCAGACGATCTTCCAAAACACCGCGGTGGCGCGCGATTTCGATACTTATGTGATAAAGAAAGAAATTTAGAATGTCTGATATATCTACGATAGGGGTGCTCACTTCCGGAGGCGATGCCCCCGGTATGAACGCGACGATCCGCGCTGTGGTGCGGACAGCGCAAGCGAACAATATGAACGTGCTCGGTGTGATGCACGGCTATGAAGGTCTGGTCAATGGTGAGTATCGTCCGCTGGGTGTGCGCGACGTCGGCGGGATTCTTCAGCGCGGCGGGACGGTATTGCTGACAAGCCGCAGCAAACGCTTTCAGGAACCCACCGGTCAACGCGACGCGATCCGCAAGATGAACGAAGCGGGCATGGATGCGCTCATCGTCATCGGTGGCGAAGGGTCGATGAACGGAGCGAACGCTCTCACGAAACAAGGCATAAAGGTGATCGGCATCCCCGCCAGCATCGACAACGATATTTGGGGAACGAACATCGCCATCGGCACGGATACCGCCATGAACACCATCATGGATGCGGTGGACAAACTGCGCGACACGGCTTCGTCGCATCAGCGCGCGTTCCTCATCGAGACGATGGGACGCAACAGCGGTTATCTCGCTGTGATGGCGGGCATCATCTGCGGCGCGGAGATCGTCCTGATTCCCGAAACGCCGGTCTTGCGGGATGAGGTCGCGGTGACTGTGGAGGAAGCCTACAAACGCGGTAAGACGCATGCCATCATTATCAACGCCGAGGGATCGGGCATCCGCACCATGGACCTGGCGCAGATGATCGACGACATGGACCTCGGTTTCAAGACCCGCATGACCATTTTAGGTCACATCCAGCGCGGCGGCTCGCCGTCGGCATATGACCGGCTGCTCGCTTCGCGCATGGGAGTCAAAGCCGTGGAGGCGCTGGTCGAAGGCACGCACGGCGTGATGACCGGGCTTAAAGGCAAAGGCATCGATTTCATCCCGCTGGAGGATGTGATCAGCAACAAACGGAACGTGAATATGGAGTACTACCATATGGTGAAGGTACTGGCGCGGTAGAAGACGTTCGGTAAACGGAAACGGCGGCGATGTCACATCTGCCGCCGTTGAGTTTTATGATAGCCTTTTCCTTTCTCTTTTGTGACGAGTGGCGAGAACTGCATAACCACTTTTCGATCGGACTATTTTGCCGGGCTCATCCGTTCACCAGAAATTCAGCCTCCCAAATAATCCAATGACGATGGATCGGCCGCAGGCAGGAGGATGATCTGTCCCGGCGCGAGTTGGTCGGTCAAAATCAAATGATTTGCTGCCGCGAGACTCTCGGGGGATATTTTCCAGTCGAATGCGACGGTTTCGATGGTTTCGCCCGCCCGCACCATATATTCACGGGCTTGCCCTTCAAGATGATAGGTTTGCCATTTCCACCGGAAGATGTCAAAGCCCATCACGCCCGTGCGCCCGTTTTCGTAACTATTCCATTCCTTGTTGATCACACCATTGACGAGATCGCCGGGAGTATACAGGTTGATTTCGCTGATAAAACAATCGTAAGTGGGCAGGTTCTGGATCATATTGCTTATGCTGATCCGGGCATTGTTCTCATCCACGCCTGCCACCAGGAAGATGTGGTCGAAGCGTTCATCTCCGCTCTGGTAGAGTGATGAATACGAATAAATGATATCTCCCGTGTACAGGTTTCCATTGCTGGCGAAATCATAGCCGGGCATGGGCGTATCGGTGTGGAAGACGTCGTAGGTTTCAGGGTCAAAGCCAAGCCAGGGGCGTCCGTTCCACTTTGGGTTCGCGGCGGTAAAGATCGAGGCGTCTGCGTACCAGTCCCCGATGCGGTACGGGAAGCCGTTCGCATCCTTCATGATCGTCCATGCGAGAGGTCCACACATGGAAGAGGCATCCCAGAATCCGATCTTTTCCTGAGAGATCCGATTCGCTTCCCGGCAATTGGAGGCGAGATATTGCCGCCCGGCGGAGAGGTAATCGGGGAAACGCCAGTCAAAGTCGAACATCTCCTGAAGGGTTTCATTGCTGACATATCCCTGTTCGATCATCCAATGACAGGGTAGTTTTTTGAGAATGGGAACGATCGTTTCATCCTCAGGGGCGCCGTCTTTTTGCCAGTAGGCGGTTACATACTCAGCCCATGAAGACTCGAGCGCTCCCGGCACCATGGGGACCGCAAGCAGGCGCAAACCGTTTCCATTCTTTCTGAGCCAGACCGCAAAGCCGTTTGTCAGGAATGTGGTGACAAGCCGGTCCGCCCGGTAAGTGAGCGGATACTGGTACATTTCGATCCTGAATTCGTAAACGAACGGGTCGTCTGTTACGTTCAACATTGTGCCAAGCGGACCGTTCCAGATATAGTTTTCACGAAGGTCTTTCAGGGTGATCTCATTGCCAAGGTCTACCTGGACATTTGTTAGCATTTCTTCAGGGGTCGGGTTGGGCGCAGAAAGGGAACATCCTGCCGGGTTTCCGAAAGCATGGGCGGGTAATTCGGCTTCGTCTTCAGGGAACGAGGCGAAAGAATTTTCCTCCACAGGATTGGAAATGGGTGTTTCCGAAACCGTACGGATCCCCTGCCTGTCGGCTAAAACGGCTTCATCCGTTAAGGTGGAGTTACTCGTCCGGGTCGTAACTAGATCGAACGATCCCAGGAGCAGGCCCAGTAAAACAGCCAAAATTGATAGAATTTTCATGGCATTCCTCTTTCAGCAACAAAAGCGTTTGACGGCGGGTCGCCAGGTACTTCTGTTCGGAATGCCAGATGCGCGAAGAGAATCGTGGTTTGCGCAATCCGTTCATTTGACTTTCGGTAACCTGGCAATCATTGGCATGTTTCATGCCTTTAGACCCATGGCTTTGCGTCCCTGCCTTTCAGCAGGTTTGCCGTTATCGTGTGTCTCTTTGTAAGGTGCGGTTAACAATAAAAGGCTTGGACACTATGCCAAGCCTTAAGTTCTCCGTTGAGAGACGGTTCGAATCATGCGACAGGATGCACCTGCCCGGGAGATTCGGTGACGTTCGGCGGCTTGGCGATCGTAGGCATTTGCCTGCCTTTAGACCCATAGCTTTGCGTCCCCGCCTTTCGGCGGGTTTGCCATTATCGATGTCTTGATAATGTTATTGAATTAGCCGTTCCCCAAATTTGCGTGCAAACCTATTCTACGCCAGTTTCGCGCCAGGCGACCTAACAGACCGCTTACAGTCTTAGACGGGAGGATTTTTCACGAATCGATGCGAACGCTCAGATCGAATTTGCCTTATAAGGTTCATAGATCACTCCTGTTCAATCATCTTCAAAAACTCCTCCACAACCTTCGGGTCGAAGTGCCTGCCCGATTGTTCCTTGATGTATTCGATGGTTTTCTCGCGCGTCCACGCCGGACGGTACGGTCGGTCGTTGGTGACGGCATCCCAAACATCGACAACCGCAAAAATACGCGCAGATAAAGGAATATCCTCACCCTTCAATCCGCGTGGATATCCCGTCCCATCCCACTTCTCGTGATGGGAATAAGGAATATCGATGGCGGGACGTAAATACGAAATGGGCATCAGCATCTCGAAGGCATAAGTTGGATGGTGTTTCATGATGACCCATTCCTCATCCGTTAGTTTGCCCGGTTTGACCAGGATCGAATCGGGCACCCCCAATTTGCCGATGTCGTGCAGGAGAGCGCCACGGCGCATGTGCAACCTCTCCGATTGACTAATTCCGATGCGTTCCGCAAGCCTCAGGGTCAGGTCGGTCACGCGCTGGGTATGACCCTCGGTTTCCTTGTCGCGCAGGTCCATGGCGTGAGACCATCCGGCAATGGTCGCGTCGTAAGCCATCATGAGCTCCATATTGGAACGCTGCATGTTTTCGAATGCCCTGGCATTGTCTATCGCAAGGGCAGCTTGTTCCGCCAATGTAACGAAGAAATCCAGCCATTCTGCATCGCGCTCCACGATGGAACGGTTGAAGATCTCGAACACGCCGACCACTTTTCCTTTCACGATCAATGGCGCGCCGTAATAACTGACGAAATCCTCTCCTTTCAAGAATCCGGTGAGGAAGATGTTATCCGGCTCATATGCGAGGTTGGGAATTTGCATGAGTTGCCGTTTCAACGCGGCTTTCCCGGCATAACTCTCGCCCAGTTTCAGGGAGGCGGTTCGTAAGGCCTTCGTCCGAAAACCGGTTCCCGCCTCGTATTCCAGCGTGAACATCGATTCATTGACAAGCAGGACTGCGGCGGCATCCACTTTCAGAAGTTTCATGGTTTGCGATAACAAAATATTCAGGCTCACATGCATATCGCCGGTCGAAGCGATGGCTTGATCTATTTCCCGGAGCGCGCTCAAGTGTGCGAGCTGCCTTTGAACCTTGTCCTCCACCTGCTTGCGCTCGGTGATATCGCGTGTGATAGCACCAATCTTGAAGCCTTTATCAGTACGAATCGGGAATACATGGGTCTGTACGATGCGTTGGGTTCCATCCGGACGATTAATGACCTGCTCTTGTATCCTGAACTCCTCCGGGAGGTGTCCATTCTCGAAGAATTTAAGCTGGATAGTGCGCAGTTGCTCAACCGACTGTTGAGTCCTCCGCTCTTCCGGCATGTTTTCGTATTGAACCTCCCACAGAGGCTTGCCCTGGATGGTAGAGCGTCCCAGTCCGGTCATCTCTTCCTGACCTCGATTCCATTCTACGAGCCGACCTTGTTCATCCGTCAACATGATTCCATCTGCTGACTGTTCGATCAGTCTGCGTAACTTGGCTTCGCTTTCGCGCAATTCTTCCTCTACCCGCTTGCGGTCGGTGATATCTTGCACGATTCCGCTTAGCTTGACCACCTTTCCATCGTTATCGGTGATCGCTTCCCCCGCCTCCGCCCAAACCATTCGGACAGACCCATCAGAACGAATGACGCGATATTCCAAAGGCGTCGGTTTGCCATCTGCGATGACAGAGATATTGGCCGCGTTCACTTTTTCCTGGTCATCGGGGTGGATGGATCGGGCAATGACCTCATTGAGGTCTCCTTCGACCATGTCTGGGTCGAGCCCAAAGATGCGTTTCATTTCGTCGGACCACATGACGCGGTTTTCCCTGATGTCCCATGTCCAATGGCCCACATGCGCTATGCGCTGTGAGAACTTTAACTGGGCCTCTCTTTCGATGAGGTCGTTCTCCGCCTGTTTGCGCGCGGTGACATCAACGATGGTCGAGATGAAATACAGCGGCTTGCCGTCCTCGCCGCGGCGCATTACCGTGCTGACATCCGCCCAGATGATCGAACCGTCCTTGTGGATGTATCTCTTGTTGAATCGCACTGAATCCTTCTCGCCGTTCAAGAGCGTAGCGATGATCTTACTTGTCGACTCGACGTCATCGGGAGGCGTCAACTCTTGCCAGGTTTTGCCTGCCAGCTCGTCACGGCTGTATCCCAGCAGGTCGGCAAACGCTCTGTTGACCGAGATTTCCCCAGTGGGAAGTGTGATGGATTTGCCGACATTGGCGGCCTCGAAGACATCTCTGAACTTTTCCTCACTCTCCCTTAGCACATGCTCGGCGCGCTTTCGTTCGGTCACTTCCGTGAAGAAGATCGAAAGCCCTTCTTTCGACGGATAGATGCGGTTCTCGAACCAGCGTCCCCAGGGGGCGTAATAGTCCTCGAAGACGATGGGCTTCTGTGTCTTCAATGCCTCTGCATAAGCATTTGCGAAGGGCGAGCCTTTCGCTTCCGGAAATTCCGTGAAGAAATTCCTGCCAATCATGTCTTCGGGTTTCCGCCCAAGTAATTCCGCGCCCCGCCGGTTGACGTAGACGTAGTTCATCTCCGCGTCGCAGGCGATGAACCCGTCGCTGACCCGCTCGAGCAGGTCGGTTTCCTTCCGGATGGGCGGTTCGATTTGTTTTGCGCCTTTTCGTTTCGTCTTATCCGCGCCGATCTTGGCGGGTTTGGCTTTCCCCCGCTCCGTCCTGGATTTGGATTTGTTTCCTTGTGCCATGGGTCGCTTCCTGTATTAAATCGGAAAAACAGCGATGAAGGCTTTCCTGGAAGAAAAGTATAGCATAGGGGGGTTGCAAAGGAGGATGCAGGAACATTGCGCCCTAAAAACGACTGGTAAAGCCTGACAGGTTTTGGGCAACCTGTCAGGTCTTTGGAATCCGAGCCGCTCGGATCTGGATTCGAGCCGCTCCGATTAAGCATCCGAGCCGCCCGGATTCGATTCCAAGCGGCTCGGTTTTACGGTCAATCGCTGACTTCCAAGGGGTCGTCGGGGTGCTCGCTGTCCCACAACTCCTTATACTGCTGTTGGGTCCAGCCGATGCGCTCGCGGTTGCGGATTGCGCCCTGGTAGGCGTTGGGGGTGTTAATCCCGCTCTTCAAGGCGGAATCGGCGCGGAAGCCGATGTTGAACGCGCCTGCCCCGTCCACGCTGGGCGTGAACGTGCCGACGCCGGGCAGTTTCACGGGCGTGCCGTCCTTGTTGAAGTACAGGATGGCTTCGCTCTGCTCCTGCAGGACCATCATGATCTCGGACTTGTTCAGCCCGGTGCGCATGGACATCCACTCCGCCACCTTCTCCAGCTGGGCGGTGGGCTTGAGTTCCACGCGCGGTCCATATTGTGTGATCGCTTGAAGTAACTTTGCCATGGATACCTCCTTTGACCGGCAAACGTTTCGCGGGAGGACATCCGTATCCTCCCTGCATGAGCGCGATTCTATATCAGGTCGTTTGAATTGTCAAAGGAATTCGACGGAATGAGGCGATAACCGTCCGGTGAAGCGGATACAATGATGGCGTGACCGCTTCCGAAGCCGTCTATGCCGGGGTGGAAAGGCTGGCAAAGAATTTCAAAGAGATGCCAGCCCAGGCAGTGATGTCGGTGATTTGTGCTTCGTCCGCTTCGGTGGCTGTGGAGATCATGGATGCTTTCCTGTGTTTGAATGTTTGTGTTAGGCGGATTGTATCAAAGAAGTCACCGACAAAGAATTTTAGGGGATGATAAAATAACTTTATGAAGTTGAGTGAATCCGCAGTTGCCTTGAATTTGAATACATCCGCCAAAACTAGAAAGAACGGAAATGCTAATAAATTGGCGTCCGAAGACCGTGCATTTCATGATTGGTATAGATTTGTCCTTTCCTTTCCGCCGCATTTGGCAAGAGATTACATCAAGGATTTTGGGCTTACCAAGAATAGTGTTGTGCTTGATCCATTTTGCGGTACTGGAACAACTCTTGTTGAGGCAAGGCTTTTAGGACTCAAATCTGTTGGTCTGGAAGCTAATTCATTTGCTCATTTTGCCGCTTCTACAAAATTGGATTGGGATGTTGATGCAGATCAATTGCTCGCAAAATCCAGAGATATTGCCCACACTGCCCTTGAAATGTTGAAGCTTCAAGGGCTTGATGATGCTAAGCCTTTTGGAGAAAAACCAAAGAAGCTCAAACTTCGTACCTTGGATGATGATACGGAAAAGCTTATACTTTCGAATTCAATCAGCCCATTGCCTCTTCATAAAATACTTGTATTGCTTGATTGTCTGAAAGAAATTGAAAAAGAAAAAATTTATAATCACGCGCTTTTGGCATTAGGAAATGCTTTAGTTTATAAAATCAGCAATTTGCATTTTGGACCAGAAGTTGGTGTCCGTAACCCTAAGGCTGATGTGTATGTTATAGGGTGTTGGCTTGAGGAAGTTGAAAAGATCGCTTCAGATCTCAAAACAGTTGAAGGCAAGGAGTTTCCGCAATCTCAAATTTATCTAGGTGATTCACGAGAGATTGCCAGTTTTATCTCTCCCGAGTCGATCGATGCAGTTATCACTTCTCCTCCATATCCAAACGAAAAGGACTACACGCGTACAACCCGCTTGGAATCAGTTTTGCTTGGATTTGTTAATTCAAAAGAAGAATTAAGGGCGTTGAAGAAAACTCTTGTCCGTTCCAATACTCGTGGAGTCTATAAAGCGGATGATGACGACAAATGGATTCAAGATTATCCTGAAATCCAGAAAATTGCTGACGAAATCGAAGAACGCAGGATTGCCCTTGAAAAAGACTCCGGTTTTGAGAGACTATATGCTCGGGTAACAAAACTTTATTTTGGCGGCATGGCTCGTCATTTGGCAGATTTACGGCAATTGCTTCGTCCAGGCGCTCAACTGGCTTATGTTGTTGGTGATCAAGCATCTTATTTGCGGGTTATGATACGAACAGGGGAACTTCTTGCGAAAATTGCAGTGGCTTTGGGGTATGAACATGTTCGAACTGATCTTTTTCGAACAAGACTTGCAACTGCCACGAAGGAACAACTTCGCGAAGAAGTAGTCATTTTGCGGTGGAATAAAAAGGAGTAGCCATGGCTAAGAACAAAGAACCAAATCGTTATTCTCGCTTGATAGAATCTATCTTTTCTAAATATTTTCAAGAGGGAATGAACGAAATTACTTTTGCGCGTGATGAAATTGAGCAGGCGGCAAAAGAACTCAAAATTGTTTTACCCAAGAATCTTGGTGATGTCCTCTATACTTTTAGGTATAGGTCATCGTTGCCCGAGAGTATTACATCAACTGCTCCCGATGGCTTTGAATGGATAATTCGCCCTGCGGGACGTTCGAAATACAAACTGGCTCTTGTTCAGCAGTCCATTGTTGTGCCATCCAACATGATGGCAGAGACGAAAATACCTGACGCAACCCCAGGAATTATTTCCCGATACGCCTTGAATGATGAGCAGGCTGTACTGGCAAAAATTCGATACAACAGACTCATTGATATATTCACTGGTTTAACTTGTTATTCCCTCCAAAATCATTTGCGAACTGCCGTGTCCGAAATGGGACAAGTGGAAACTGATGAAATTTACATAGGCATCGATAAGCGCGGTATTCACTATGTGTTGCCAATCCAAGCCAAAGGTAGAAAAGACAAAATTGGTATTGTGCAAATAGAACAAGACATTCGAGTATGTGAATCTAAATTCCAAAACTTGATTTGCCGCCCAATTGCTGCTCAGTCGTTGACTGATGATTTGATTGCTCTTTTTGAATTTGAATATGGGGAAGATGAAATCAAGATTGTTTCTGAAAAACACTATAAATTGGTTAAGTCGAAGGATTTGTCTCTTGAGGATTTGAAATCATACCGAGAAAGATTCCAGGAGTAGCCCATGACCATCACCCTGAACGGAACCTCCCTCACGATAGAAAAACTTGTTGCGATTGCACGAGATAACGAGAAAGTAGAACTTGCCCCCGAAGCCCTGGAGCGGATCAAAGTCTGCCGCGCCATGCTGGAGGAGAAACTTGCCAAAAAAGAAGTCATGTATGGCACGAACACGGGCATCGGTGAGTTTTCAGAGACGATGCTCAACGATGAGCAGGTGAAGGAATTTCAGAAGTATCTTATCTACAATCATGCCGCTGGCATCGGCGAACCTGCGCCCATCGAGTATGTCCGTGCGGCGCTGGCGGGGCGCATCAACGTCCATGCGCATGGGAATTCCGGTTGCAGACCCGAGATCACCCTGACACTGGTGGAGATGCTGAACAAAGGCGTCACGCCTGTTGTTTGTCAGAAGGGGTCGGTGGGCGCGAGCGGCGACCTCGCTCCGATGGCGCAAGCGGCTTTACTGCTCATGGGCGAAGGTGAAGCCTTCTTTAACGGCGACCGACTCCCAGGTCAAGAAGCGATGCGGCGGGCTGGTATCGAAGCCCCAGGTTTGCAGGCACGTGATGGTCTTGCCGCCATCAACGGCTCCAACCTCCTCACAGCCATGTCCGCCCTCCACATCTATGATATGGAACGCCTGCTCAGGCAGGCAGAGATTGCGGCGGCGATGTCCATTGAGGCATTGCTCGGCAACATGAAACCGTACAACACAAAGTTGCATGAACTACGTGGCTTTGGCGGTGCGGTCACGTCTGCGAAGAACATCATGAAGGTCATCGAAGGCTCCGACCTCACCACGGGCAAAATGAAAACCAAAGTGCAGGACGCCTATTCGATGCGCTCCACGCCGCAGGTCATCGGTGCGGCACGGGATGCAATTGCGTATGCACGCACACAGGTCGAGATCGAACTCAACGGCGTTGGCGATAACCCGATCTTTATCCCCGAAGATAAGTTGACTCTTACGGGTGCAAACTTTCAGGGTACTCCCGTTTCATTGCCGATGGATATGGCGGGCGCCGCCATCACGATGGTGTGTGTAATGTCGGAGCGACGCATGAACCGACTGACGAACCCGGCTCTCTCTCAGGGACTGCCTGATTTCCTCGCCCATGAGCCTGGTTTCTACTCTGGGATGATGCTCAGCCAATACACTGCCGACCACTTGATCGTCGAACAACGGATTTTATCCACGCCTGCGAGCATTCAATCCATCCCTGCCGCCGCCGATCAAGAGGACTTCGTCTCGATGGGCATGAACACCGCCATCAAGAACGGACAGATATTAGATAACGCTTACGGCGTCCTCGGCATCGAATTCATGGCAGCCGCGCAAGCGCTGGATTTTAGAGAGTTCACGCCGGGCAAAGGTTCGATCAAAGCGCGCGAAGTGATTCGTAAATATGTAGAACATCTCGAAGTAGATCGTCCGCTGTATAACGACCACAACGCGATGAAAGAATTGGTAAAACGAGGGGAAATTCTAAGTGAAGTGGAAAAGACGGTGGGCAGGCTGGGATGAATAAAACAAGTCCCGCTTCAAACCGCCTTATTTTCCGCGTTTGTTTTCTGAAGGCTGATCACAGACTTGGTTCCGGCACCTCATCCAACATGCGCATGAATTCCTCCACCACCTGCGGGTCGAAGTGCTTGCCCGATTGTTCAAGGATGTATTCGCGCGCGCGTTCCGCCGACCATTTGTCCCGGTAGGGACGATCCGAACGGAGGGCGTCCCAGACGTCCACCACGGCGAAGACGCGGGCGGCAAGCGGAATCTGTTCGCCCTTCAACCCGCGCGGGTATCCGCTTCCATCCCATTTTTCGTGATGAGCGTAGGGAATATCCAGCGCCGGATGCAGATACTTGATGGGCAGCAGCATCTCGAAGGCGTATCGCGGATGCTGGCGCATGAGCTCCCATTCCTCGTCGGTTAACTTGCCGGGTTTGAGAAGGATGCTGTCGGGGACGCCCAGCTTGCCGATGTCGTGCAACAACGCGCCGCGGTGGATGTGGAGCAATTCCTGTTGACCGATGCGCATCCGCCTTGCCAGCTTTTCGGTCAATTCGGTCACGCGCAGGGTGTGACCCTCGGTTTCCTTGTCGCGCAAATCCATGGCGCGCGACCAACCGGAAATGGTGGCGTCGTACGCCATGGCAAGTTCCTGGTTCGAACGCTGCATACTTTCGAATAACTGCGCGTTGTCCACGGCGATGGCGGCCTGCCCGCCGAGGGTTGCCAGATAGCTCATCCAGTCCGGGTCGGGGTTCAGAGGCGCGCGGTTGAAAATCTCCAGCACGCCTTTCAACGCTCCCTTGGCAAGCAGGGGCACGCCGAAATATTCCACGAAATCTTCCCCTTCAAGAGAGGACGATCGGGTAAAATCGCCGCCCGCCGCCTGCAGGTCGGGGATATGCAAAACTTTTTGATCCAAGCCGGCTTTCCAGGCAAGCCCCTGCCCCAACGGCAGGCGCGATTGACGGATTTTTGTCGAACGGAAGCCCTTCCCCGCGACATATTCCAGGGAGAGGTCGACCGGATTCATCAAGAGCACGTCGGCGGCGTCCACGCCCAATTGCGAGACGGCTTCCTTCAACAAGACCTCCAGCGAGAGGCGCATGTCGAAGCCCGAGCCGATGGCGCGGTCGATCTCGTTCAAGGCTGTGATGCGCTGAAGGTGAACCCGAATCTTCCTCTCCGCTTCCTTGCGTTCGGTGATGTCGGTCACCAGCCCTGTCACGAGCCTGACCTTCCCATCCTCGCTCAGAATGGGGAAGGCGCGGTCCCAGATCCAGCGCGTCGAACCGTCCGGGCGGCGGATGCGGTATTCCATGTCGGTTTGTTTGCCTTCCTTCTGTCTTTCCAGGCTGTACAATACGATGGGATGATCTTCGGGCAGGATGTTTTCGAGGAAAGCGCTTGGCTGTATTAGTTCTTCAAGGGGGCGTCCCCAGATCCGTTCGATGGCGGGGCTGAGGTAGACTTCCCTCTCGTCGTCCGCGTTGGTGATCCAGAATCCCTCTTCGACGTTTTCCGCAAACAGGCGGAAGCGTTCCTCCGAATCGCGCAGTTGCTCCTCGGCTTGTTTGCGTTGGGTGATGTCGTTGATCACCGCGAGGAAGGCGCGTTCGTTCCCGGTTTCGACCAATTGCAAATGGACGTCCACGGGATATAAACTGCCGTCGGCGCGGCGATGGACGGTCTCAAAGTTGAGGATCGGCTTCACGCCCTGAAGCAGCGGCGCGATCGACTCGCGGAAAGACTCCTCGGTGAACTCCGGCTTCAGGTCGACCGGGGACATCGTCTTCAATTCCTCCAGCGAATATCCCAGGTTGCGGAGCGCTCCGCGGTTGGCATATTCGAACTTGAGACTGTCGGGGTCGAAGATGTAAATTTCGTTCAGGCTGGCTTCCAGCACGTTCAAGAGACGTTCGCGCGCCATCTCCGCCTTTTTGCGCTCAGTGATATCCCTGGCGTAAAGGTTTACGTAATTCTCGCCTTCGACCGGCGCAACAATCACCGAAAAGATTTGTTCGCCGCAATCCATATCGAGATTTCCCGCCTGCCGATTTTCGATGCGTTCCCTCCATTCCGGGGGCGGATACCCGCCGACTTCGCAGTTCCAGAATGAAAGGAGCGGGTCGCTGGCAGGGTTAGCGTAGAGCAGTTGCCCGCCTGAGTCGAAGCGCATTACAGGATTGGGATTCTCGGACGGGAAACGCGCCAACGTCCGTATCTCCTCCTCCGCCTGTTTGCGTTCGGTGATGTCCTGCGCTAGAGCAACCACCACATCCTGCCCAAAGTAAGTACCCTTGTAGAGTCTGACATCCTTGGGAAAGACCTCTCCGTTGCTGCGTATGCCCCAGAACTCGAACTGCTGAGGCTGCCCCTTGAATGCGGCTTCCACTGCTTTGGCGACCTCATTCAGATCGTTCCTGCCCGGCGCGCTCAATGGCTCGGGCGTGTTGCCGATAAAAAATTCCCTTGGGTGGCCGTACATCTTCGTTGCGCCTTCATTGACATCAAGGAACCGCCCATCGGCATCCTGGATATAAATCGCCTCTGCCACGCTGTTGAAGAGTCCTCGGAAGGTTTTCTCGCTTGTACGCAGCGCCTCCTCCGCAAGTTTGCGTTCGGTGATGTCGGTCAGGGAAACCAGCACTTTCGAATAATCGCGTTCGTGCCCCGGAGCGACCACCCAATCGATCAGGACGTTCCGCTCCCGGTCCTGGAATGTTTGTACCCTGCTCTCGGATCGATAAACAAGCCCGCCGCTGGCGATCGTCAGCAGTTCGTTCTTGAAATTCCTGAGCGATTCCTCTGGGAAGGTTTTCTGCAATCCACCCAGCAGTTCGGATTTCCTGTCGGTTTCGTACAAGCCCAGCGCGGCGCGGTTGACGTCGCGAACTTCGACCAGCCGCAAGCACTCTTCGACAACCTCCTTATGCGCATCGAGATATGCGTCCAGGTCTACCGCGCCTTGTTCTTTGAGCTCTTCAAGGCGGGCTTTCACCCGCGAAAAATCCTCATCCCAGATCGCGACCGGCGAATTTTCGAAGAGCAAACGGAAGCGTTCCTCGCTTTCGCGCAGAGATTCATTCACTCTCAACTGTTCGGTGATATCCCTGGTCGTCACGATGACCTTGGAATAATCCGCTTCATGACCGGGCACGACTGACCAGGTTAGGCTGATCTCTATCGGTCTGCCGGTCAGGGTCTCATCGCCGCCTTCCCAGCTGCGGTTGGTCCTGCCCTCTGCAATGGCGATAATGTCTTCCAGGCTGTTGTCCAATTCCCCCTTGCTGTTGGTCTGCCGCGTAACGGCGAGCAATTCCTCCTTGCTGTTTGCTTCAAACATTTTTACAGCGGTGTTGTTCAAGTCCATTACGCGGATCATATTTTCGCAGCGTAGTAATTCCTCGGGGTGGGAGGCAAAATACGCGCGCAGGTCGGCGACGCCTTGTTCCATCAAAGAATCCAGATACTCCTTCACCTCCGAAAAATCCTCCTCCCAAATGGCGATCGGGACATCCTCGAACAGGGCACGGAAACGCGTCTCGCTCGTCCGCAGGGATTTATTCACTTCCAACCGCTCGGTGATATCGCGCAATATGGCGGTGTAGATTTTCCTGCCGCCAACCTCCGCCTGAGAGATGGATATTTCCGCAGGAAATTCCACGCCGTCGGATCGCATGCAGGTAAGCTGTCCAAGCTTCCCCATCGCACGCCGGGTCTGATTGGTTCGCCCAAAGGCATGGATATGCCTGCGATGCGCCTCGCGGAATCTTTCCGGAATGAACCGGTCCAGCGGCTGACCCATCGCCTCAGCCGCCGGGCAGCCGAACATCGACTCAGCAGCCGGGTTGAAGAGGATGATGCGCTGGTCTTCATCCAGCGAAATCATGGCGTCCATCGCTGAGTTCACCACACTGGCAAGTTTTGCCTGACTCTCACGCAGTTTTTCATCCATCCGCTTGCGTTCAGTGACATCGCGGCTGATGCAGATGAACCCGATGGGGTTCCCCTCCTCGTTTCGGACCACCGAAACCGAAGACCAGACCCAGATGCGCACCCCGTCTTTGCGGACCCTTGTCACTTCGCCCGACCATTTTCCCATCCGCCGCGCTATGGTCAATGGATTGCTTTTTCCATTTACGGTTGGTTTGGTCTTAAGGAGTCTGTTGAAGTTCTTCCCAACCGCCTCTTCCGCCTTCCAGCCAAAGGTATGCTCAGCCGCCGCATTCCAGCCAATGATGGTAAAACGGTTGTTCAAGGCGATCATCGCATCGGGGATGTGGTGTGCCATATTAACAATAAAAGTTGAATGGTCTCCGTGAGATGCCAAATCCTTTTTAAAGCTTCTCGCCGGTTTTACGCTGGTCTTGATCTTCGATCTCGCGTTCATTGATGCCTCGCAACATTTCGGTAAATTTCCCCCCGGGGATAAAAGGAAAGCATCATAAATATAACCCCCCCGCGCTTTCACTGTCATTACAATTCCCTAACATCCAAGCCGATGTGAGCGCTTTCTTTCACAATAGGCATTCGCAATGCTTGTGATCCGGTTCCTGCCCGCATTTAGCGTCACAACGAATTCCCCGAATTCAATCAGATCCCCGATCAGTTAAACAGAACGGAATCTTTTTCATCAGGCGGTGTCAATGCATACTGTATTGCCTCGTCCAATTTCATGGCTCTCCCCGTATCCCATGCTTCTGCGAATTTCTTTCCCAGTCGTTCGCGCGCCGTTGGGATCAAAGTGGTGTAAAACCGTTCCCGCAAGGGGGTGGGCAGGAAACCCAGGCTCTGATGCAACTTCTCCGCGGCGCCCCACAACATTGCCGCGCGGTCGAATTGTCCCTGACTTGCAGCAAGTTGCGCGATGGCTTTCAACAAATAGGTGATACCCACCCGGTCCATGACCCCCCGCCTGAGATTCAAGCTCTCCAGATAGAATTCGCGGGCTTGACGAAAGCGCCCTTCCAGGCGTTCCAAATTGCCCAATCCTTCCAGCCCAATGGCGGTGTGCCAGTTGTCGTTCAAGGCGCGAGAAATTTCCAATCCCTGCATCAAGTAAGGCCTGGCTGATTCCGGATCCCCGTTCGCCACATAAGTCTCAGCCAGGAAAAAGCAAAGCCTGCAAACCCATAGTTCCTCTTGCAACTCTTGAAACAGTTGCAGGCTTTCGAGCTGCAATGGAACCGCTTCGGAATAACGATGGTGATCGAGATCGATTGCCGCCAGTTCCATCAACGCCCAGGCAATCCGCTTCTTGTCGCCGTGTTTTTTGGCTAGCGTCAACGACTCCTGGATGAACGTCATCTGTCCCGTATAATCGCCGTCTGCGCGCGCAAAATCTCCCCTGATTAACAATGCCCTTGCCCGCGCCAGGGTCGGGAAAGGGTGCGCCGCCAGAAGCTGTTTCATCCATTCACGGCCCTCGGTAAGATACCCGCGGTACAACCACAGCGGCCACACGTATGCCATCAATTCCAATCCCTGCCGCGTGCGCTCTTCGGAGGGAAAGTCGGCGTTTCCTTCATCGAGCGCCCATGTGAGCGCCGCGCGCAGATTGTCAATTTCCGCCTCCGCCCAGTCCAGCGAACTCTCGACCGCAAATAACCTCGGCTCCGCCAGTTCTGCCGATTTCAGGAAATAAGCAAAGTGGGAGGCGCGTAATTTCTCCGTCTCGCCTGTGGCATCGAGTCTTTCGCGCGCAAAATCATGGATCGTTTGGAGCATTTTGTAACGCGTTTCCACTTTTGACTGCCATTCCACGGTCACGAGGGATTTGTTCACCAATTGGGCTAGTAGATCGAGCAGGCTACCCTTGGCCAATCCAGATGCATCGCCGACCACTGATTCCGCCGCAGCCAGTGTCCATCCGCCTGAAAATACAGAAAGCCTTTCAAATAATGTCCGCTCAGGTTCCGAGAGTAACCCATAACTCCATTCGATGGTCGCTCGCAAGGTTTGATGGCGCGCCACGGTGACGCTTCCCCCGCTCAATATTTGAAAACTGTCTTCCAGGCGCGCCGCGATCTGTTGAATCGATAACGCCGTCATCCGTGCCGCGGCAAGTTCGATTGCAAGCGGGATTCCGTCAAGTCGGCGGCATATCTGCGCGACGGAAGGAGCGTTATCCTTGGTGAATTCAAAAGGCGGAAAAGCCGCCTGGGCGCGTTCGACGAATAAACGCACCGACTCAATACTTGAGAAGTTGTCTGGCAGCAAAGTTTCATCCTGCGGCAGCGAAAGGGAAGGAACGCGGAAGCGTATTTCGCCGGGGATGTTGAGGATCTCGCGGCTCGTCGCGAGAATTTGCGCGTGCGGGCAGGCGCGCAGGATGTCCTCCGCGAGCTGCGCCGCGGCCGAAACGACTTGTTCGCAGTTATCGAGAATCAACAAAACATGTTTTGTCCGCAGGTATTTAATGATCGCGCCGGGCAGCGCGCTGTCCTGCGACTCAGGGATGTGAAGAGTCGTGGCTGCAACTTGCAGTACAAGAACGGGATCGAGAATGGGAGCCAACTCGATCAACCAAATTCCATCTTCATAGGCTTGCGTCAGACGCCCTGCCGTCTCGAGCGCCAGCCGCGTCTTACCGCAGCCTCCGCTGCCTGTCAGAGTGACCAGCCTGGCTTTTCCGTGGGCAGGGTCAAGAAGTTTTTTGATCTCTGTAATCTCACGCTCGCGTCCGATGAAACTGGTGAGATGAAGCGGAAGGTTGGTTTTCACACCCTCTTCCGTTTGCAGCGATTCAATGACCTCCTTTCGAGCGGAGCCTGAAAAAGTGAGGATGCCCCCCCGTGGCGCTTCCTCGCCGCGCGCTTGTGCCGCAAGCTCGAGGAGCCGCGCCACAATCTCCGGTTCATCCTCAAGATACAAAGCGGGAATGAACAACGCGGTCAGGGCGGCAAGGTCCGGCGGACGCTGGTTTTGTTCTAGGCGGCTGATATGCGCCTCGCTGTAATTCACCGCGATGGCAATTTCGCGCTGAGTCAGCCGCGCGCGGCGGCGCAGATACTTCAACAGGTCGCCAAAGGTGACAAATGAATCAAGGGGGATGGCAGATTCACCTGACATATTGTTTTCAAGTGTACCTCCAAGTTGACAAGAAATGTCATAAATGGAAACCCGGTTCTTGCTACACTGGCAACATCGAACAAGGAGTTATATGCGCAGGATCATCGAACGCAAAGTGACCGTTGTGACCACCACCACCTGGACAATCTCCTGGCAGGAAGATCCGCCGCCCGCGCCGCCCGAAGCGGACCCGGCGTTTCCAGTCGAATCTTCGCCTGAAACCGCTCCACCCGATGCAATTCCAAAGGAGGCTGATCCGCCAGAAAAGACGAATTGACTTTATCCGTAAATCCCCAATCCAAAACTCATTTCTCGAAAGGAAAATCTCATGAACATAAAAAATCTCTCCGTTTTGTTTTCCGTCGTCACCTTTGCCGCCCTCATTCTCGGCGCTTGCTCCCCCGCCGCCCAAGGCGACGACCCCACCCTCATTGTCAAAGCCTTTTACGACGCATTCAATGAAGGCGATATTGAAAAGGCGATGAGCCTGACCGCCGAGGACTATGTAATGAACGATCCCTTCGGCACATACAACCGCGCAGATGCCGAAATTCAGTGGCAGGCTGTCTTCGATGCGGGTTTGACCTTCAACCAGACCAACTTCGTCCACACCGGCAACGGTCGCGTGACCTCGTGCTACGAAGTCTTCGAGAACGGCACTTCAATAGACAAGGGGTGCGGCAACGTGACTCATGTAGTGGATGGAAAGATCGTCTATGACGGGCTGGAAAACGCCGAGCAGATCTGGGTCGTGCAGGAATATTACGAAGCGCTCAACGCCGGGAACATTGACTCAGCAATGGGGTTCGTCGCCAGCGATGCGGTCTTCATCAATCCCACAGGCACCTACGAAGGCGCGGATGCGATCCGCGAATCGCTCGAAGGCTTGGTCAAAGACGGCATCACCTTCAACCTGAGCAACTTCCGCAACACTGACGGGACGGTCGTCTACGATTACGAAGTCCTGCAAGGCGGCAATGTGCTCGACAAAGGCACCAACGGCCTGACGCAGGTCAGGGATGGCTTGGTCATCTTCGATGGCACGGAAGAAACATTTCCTTCACGATAGCCTATATGCCAAAAAGGACGCAGCGTTTTGCTTCGCTGTGTCCTTTTTGTCTGTCCAGAGTAAAACAATTCACCTTACAAATTGTTACCCTGAGAGGCAGTTCCCCGCGTCCCTGTCGCCGGGAACGTATTTTTGTAAAATTTATTTCGACCGACCACTTGGTAAATAAAACTATCTCTCCACGTTCACAATCCCACCCACAGCATTCAAACGGAGAGTCCACGTACTGCCGGGTTGAAATTGTTGAAACTCTGTAACCGAACCGGGGGAATAGCCGATCTGTCCGTCGCTCGAGCTGAAGGTAACCTGGAAGGATTCGGTGCTCTCACCGATGCGTTGTCCGCTGAAAACGGACGGCTCCGCATACACCGGGTAAAGGTCGTCCCCATCCAACTCATAAGTCTGGATGGTCGTCCATTCATCCACGGTATAACTGCAATACTGTTCGGTTTCGGTGCGGCATTCGGTGACAACCTCGGCGTATCCGTTGCCCCTGTCGATCGTTTTGTCCTCGCAGATCTCCTGGCTCTCTGTTCGGCATGAGACGTTGTACGCGTCCGAAGGCGGACTGCCGCGCTCGTTGTTATGGTCAACCGCACGGACTTCCTGAACGGGGACCGATGTCTTCCAATACACGCTGGTTACCGTCCCTTCCACGGTGCGGCTCGGTAAAACGAATAGAAACAGAATTGCGCCGCAGCATAACAACAGAAAGGCGCCGATTCCCGCCACGATCATCCAGTTGAATTTTTTCGGCTTTTGCTGTGGAACCGGCATCGCACCAGCCTTGGGCTGCGCAGGTTTTGCCGGAGCAGGCTGGGTGGCCTTTATCGGCGCACCGCAGTTGACACACTTCTTCGCCGCTCCCGGGTTCTCGCTCCCGCAATTCGAGCAGATGATCACCTTCGGCGCGGATGGAGCCGCCTGCATCACCTGTCCCGCCTGACGCGACTTGCCTTCCTTTAAATCCGCGCCGCATTGCGAGCAGGTCAATGCGGTTGCCGGGTTGCGCGTGCCGCAGAATCCGCAATGGATATCTGCCCCGGCTTTCGCGGCTTGGACCACTTTTTCATCTGTGATGAGCTTCTCATCCACAGCACGCTGGAATTGAACGTTCTCAGGCTGCGGCGCGCCACAATTCTCGCACGTCTTCACCGGACCCGGATTGCGCCCATCACAGTTCGGGCAGACCCATTCAAGTTGCACAACACCTTTTGTTCTTCTTTGCATCGCGAACTCCTGTTGATATGACACGGAGTCTATTATGAAAATGACTCCGCGAAAATTTCAAATCCCGTGTCGTTTCCTGATCTCATTCAAACGCGGCTCGAAGTCCGGTTCCTTGTACGGAGACCTGTCATTCGCTTCATCCCTTAAGGGACGTTTGATCAGCGCGTCGAAGACTGCCGCTGCCCCGTTGGCGACATTATGCGGGTCGTATCCTCCCTCCAGCACAAAGATGATCTTCCCGCTGCAGACTTCATCCGCCATTTGAACAAGCTTCCTCGAGACCTCATAAAACCCGCGCGTCGAAAGCCCCAATGAAGTAATCGGGTCGTTCCAATGCGAATCAAAGCCCGCAGATACAAGCAGCATTTGCGGCTTGAACGACTTAACCATCGGCTTAAAAATTAAGTCTGCGATTTGGGAAAAGGTTTCATCCCCCGCATGAGGCGGGAGAGGTATGTTGACGAGTCGATTCCTGGCGTCAGGCGCATCGTCCAGCCAGCCGGTGCCGGGGTAGATTCCCCATTGATGCGTGGAGATAAATCCCGCGCGGTCTTCGTTCAGCAAAGAGGCTTGAGTTCCATTGCCGTGATGCGCGTCATAGTCGATGACCATCACGCGTTTCATCCCTTTCGCCAGCAGGTCTTTTGCGGCAATGGCGATATTGCTGAAAATGCAAAAACCCATCGCACGATCCGGTTCGGCGTGATGCCCCGGCGGGCGGACAATGGCAAATGCGTTGTTCGCGTCGCCGTTCATCACAGCGCGGGAGCAGGTTAACACTCCGCCCGCGGCGAGCATGGCGTCTTCATAAGAAGTTCGAGTTACAAAGGTCGGAGCATAATCGATGATGCCCGGTCCCTCCTTGCAGACTTCTTTTATCGCTTCGATCATCCGCGGTGGATGAACCAGTGTCAAGTCTTCTTCATTTGCCGAAACGGCTTCGATCTTTTCCGCGCCAAAAGTCGGGAGTAAAGACTCCAAGATCTCCAGCCTCGCCGGCTGTTCGGGATGATCCGGGAATTCGTGCTCCCGCGAAGGGACGAATGTATACATCGTGGTCATGGACAAATTATAGCCCCCATATTGCTATTGCCGAATAACCCCAATACGAATCGATCTTTAATTCTTCAAAAGATACCGCCGCCTGCCAGCATGGGGGGGACATGCTGGGCAGAGCGGCGGATGACACCAGAATACCAGTAAAAGGGAGGGCAGGTGTCGATGAAGATAATATACACCTTTTTTATCCGTATTGCAATAGAAAAATATGAGAAAAAGGTACTATCGTGTACGCTATCTCCCCTGCTTGAAGATTCTCAGCCACTCCTCCACTTCCTGTTTGGATAATTGCGTTTCCTCCTGGCTTGATTTTTGTCCGGCTGACAGGGAGGCTCTTAATTGATCGACAAACTCTTCAGATCGAATCGTCACTGCTTTGTTCGCCTTTACAATCGCCTGCACTTCGCGGTCGGAGGAGACCACAGACCAGTTCCTTGCGGATTTCCCCATGGACTCCAATCGTTTACGAATTGCAGTATCTGCCGTCTGACCGAGCCTTACAAAGTGAGCCTTGATCATACCGATCTTCCGCATCCCCGCCTGGCCCGCGGGAGCGCCGTCAAAGTAGACTTCAACCGGATGGCGCGTGATCCGCGCAAAGTCCTGCAAGAGGCGTACAAGTTCCAGTTCATCGTCCGGCTCATCGAGGCGCAATCCGAGTTTGGGAATCAGGTTATGACCGTCAATCAAGTAGGGCATCAAGGCATTGTACTTTAAAAAGTGACTGTCACCTGCGGGGTGACAGTCACATGTGGATTATGTTGTTTCCACCACTTTGGTCATCACATCGAAGGTCGGCGGGTGCTCGAGCGTTTTCTTGACCTTGCACAACTCCGCCGAACGGATCAGCGCCGCATGATACTGTTCGGGGAATGTGGGCGGGACCTGGATCTCCAATTCGATGTGATCCATCAGACCGGTCGCCGGGTTCGGGTGATGATGCTGAATGATACGGATGCCCTCGGTGGGCAGGTTTCGCTGGCGGCAAAACCCCAGCACATAGATGCCGGCGCAAGTGCCGATGGAAGCCAGGAATAACTCGAACGGCATCGGCGCGGTGTCGTCGTTCGGCTGGTCGGTTTTTATCGTATGTCCGCGGAAGTGCGCGTCCACTTTTTGCCCGCCGGGGAAATCAATGATCATGTCCATCTGGAATTCTCCAATTTTGATTTGCATATTTTTGACGCATAACCCGTTTACCTGTTACGAACATTCATCGTGGATTTGATGTGACGTTTGTCATCATCCGGCAAATGCATCGGTTTCAGTCCGAATTCGTAGATTAACCCATGACGAACATCCCGAACCCAAAATCCGAATATAATGAACTCACAACTCAAAGGAGAAAAAATGACAGAGAAAAAATCCTCCGACATCATCGTCCCCCAGCAGGGCGGTGTGATTCGCAACCTGATGAACCAGCTCAAACTGATCTTCCGCCTCATCGGCGACCGGCGGGTCAGCTTCTTCGCAAAACTCGTTCCACTGGGAGCGTTTGCATACCTGCTCCTCCCGGCTGACCTGGCGCCAAACGTCGTCCTGCCAGTGATCGGCATGGTGGATGATGCGGCAATCCTCTGGCTTAGTTCTTACATTTTCACCGAACTCTGCCCACCGGAGGTTGTCGATGAACATATGAAGGCGCTGGCTGGAAACATGAAACCGAACGACGTCAACGACGACGTTGTGGACGGCGAGACGACTGAAGTAAAAGAATAAAGACGAATGAAAAGAATAATAATTCTATTAATCCTCCCGTTGCTCGCCTGCAGATGGAATGCACTCTTTGTTGCGCCAACCAGTACTCCCTTCCCTGTAAGTACCGGTGATTCGATTCCACAAACCGAAACCCTGCCTCAGCCGGTTACCAACACACCCCAAGCCAGCGAAACGCCGATCACGCAGGCAAACAGCTTCCCCGACCCGAGTGGATTTAGCTGGATCCCCATCCTCAGCGGGTTGGACCGCCCCGTGGATGTGCAATCCGCATTCGACGGTTCAGGACGATTGTTCGTCATCGAGAAATACGGCGCCATCCGCATCTATAAAGACGGTCAACTCAATCCCCAGCCCTTCTTGAACATCGACGATCGCGTCAATGACGAAGGTAACGAGATGGGCTTGCTGGGGCTGGCGTTTCATCCACAGTACGAAAAAAACGGGTATTTCTACGTCAACTACACCGGCGCTGGCGGGCATACGCGCATCTCGCGCTTTCAAGCCAGCGGCGATACCGCCGACCCGGCCAGTGAACTGGTAATGATGGTAGTGGAACAGCCCTACCGGAATCATAACGGCGGTGCGCTCGCCTTCGGACCCGACGGCTTCCTCTACATAGGACTTGGCGACGGCGGATCGGGTGGCGACCCGATGAAAAACGGGCAGAACAAGGGTTCTCTATTGGGAAAAATCCTTCGCATCGATGTGAATAACGGCGACACGTATTCCATCCCGGCTGATAACCCTTTCGGCAATGAGGTCTGGGCGTATGGGCTTCGCAACCCCTGGCGCCTATCTTTCGACAGAGTCACGGGCGACCTGTGGATCGGCGATGTGGGACAGAACCAATATGAGGAGATAGATTATCTCCCGGCTGGTTCGCCTGGAGGCGCGAATTTCGGCTGGAGCCTGATGGAAGGCAACCATGGCTACGACACGATCGTCCCTCAACCCGGCTTGCTTCTCCCCGCCGCGGAATACAGCCACGACTTTGGTTGTTCCGTTACAGGCGGATATGTCTATCGCGGCTCGATGCCTGAGTGGTACGGTGTCTATGTCTACGGCGATTATTGCTCGGGAACGATCTGGGGGCTGATTCCAGTCGATGGGCAGTGGCAGTCACAAGTCATGTTCGAGGCGGTGGCGACAATCACCTCCTTCGGCGAGGATGAATCCGGCGAGTTGTATTTCTCCAGCGATAACGGAAGTGTTTACATCCTTGCAAGAAAATAAAGACTTATCATATCCAAAATAAGCGGTTTGTCATTCGAGTTTATGACGCCTGTCACTGGTAAGGCAGGCGTTTTCCATTTAAACTAACAGTGCAGAGTCAGGAGGCAGTATGGCAAAGAAGGTTTGGCAGGTTGAAAAAACCAAATACTGCGAGCACGTGCAGGAAGTCATTGCCATCGAAGTCGAGGTTGTCTACCCGGCTGAGCATCTGCCTGAGCAAGCCCCGCGCATCCGTGCAAGGCGCTGTTCGAAAGCATTGGAGTGCAATTGTGTCGAACATCCCGCCTGTTCATTGAGCGGAACGAACCCTGACATTGACCCTGTTGAATAGAACAGCAGCAAAACGCTGTTCATCCAAACTCTCTCTCCTCCCTCTGAGTTGGTCTAAAGGCTGCGCCGCGCACTGCGCGGCGTATGCCGTTAAAGTCCGCGCACAAAGTCCCGCACGCTTGCATCAGCGGGACCGTTTTTTATCTCTTTCGGCTTTCCAACCTGCTTCAATTCATGATTGATGATGACAGCAACCCGGTCGCCGAATTGGGACGCTTCTTTCAGGTTGTGGGTTACAAAAATGGTCGTGCGGTGATCATCGCCCAGGACGCGCGAAAGATCTTCGAGCAGTTTTTCGCGCGTCTGCGGATCGACCGCGGAGAATGGCTCATCCATCAAAAGTAATTCGGGATCGAGAACGAACGCCCGCGCCAGGCTGACGCGCTGAGCCTCACCCCCGGAGAGTTGACCGGCTCTGCGCTCCAAAAGTTTTTCCACGCCCATGGCTTTTGCCCACCTATGGACTCGCTCGTGCCTTTCCTTTTTATCCACGCTGCGGAATTTCAACCCCAGCGCAATATTCTCACAGACCGACATATCCATCAGCAACGGATCTTGAAAAACGAAAGCGATTCGCCTGCGGTAGTCGAGGTCTTTCCATTCCCTTTGCGGTTTACCATGCATGGAAATATCTCCCCTGGATGATTTGAGCAAGCGGGCCAGCACCAGCAGAAACGTGCTTTTCCCCGCCCCGTTCGGACCCACCACGGCAAGCGTCTCGCCTTTGCGGATGTCGAGCGATTCGATCTTGAGCGCATCGCGCCCATTGCGTTGGACGAGCAGATTTTTTATCGCAATCATTTGCGCGCCCCTTTTTGCTGGATCCACGTCAATGCGAGATTGATGAGATAGGTGATGATCAGCAACAACGCACTGAGCGCGAGCGCCTGATCGAACTCGCCCTTGGAGGTTTCGAGCACAATGGCAGTGGTCAGCACGCGCGTCTGCCCGCGGATGTTTCCACCCACCATCATGGACGCGCCCACTTCAGAGATGACCGAGCCGAAGCCTGCCATGAGCGCCGCCAATAATGGAAGCCGCGCTTCCCGCCATAAGTGTAAGATCATTTGCGGACGCGAGGCGCCGAGTCCCAATAGTTGTTGCTGCAGACGCGGGTCGAGCGCTTCGAGCGCGGCGGCTGTGAGCCCCATCACCACAGGCGCAGAGATGACCGTTTGCGCAATGACGATCGCCCAGGGTGTGTAAATGAGGCGCAAATCCCCGAGCGGACCGCTGCGCCAGAGAGTCATTGCCACGACGAGTCCGACCACGACAGGCGGAAGCGCCATGCCTGTGTTCACAATGCTTAGCAACACTGAACGGCCTGGGAATCTTCCCAGAGCGAGCCAGGTTCCAAACGGGAGGCCTATGATAAGACTGATCGTTGTGGCAAGCAGTGAAACCTGTAAAGACAGGGTTGTGATTTCAAAGATTTCAGGATTGAAGGACATGATCAATAGTCACGCGTTTCTTCCTTATGGCTTTCCAATCTGCGTGTGAGGAGCAGAAGCAGGATCGAGACAATGACTAGAAGAGACGAGAGCGCAATGGCAATTCCCAAACTGCGTTCCAGGCCGAGGTAGATGGCGAGAGGCATGGTTTGAGTGACGCCTTCCAGATTTCCTGCAAAGAGGATCGTCGCTCCGAATTCGCCGATGGCGCGCGTCCATGTAAGGATGGATCCACTTAATATCGCTCTCCCGGAGAGCGGGATCATGATATGGCGAAAGACCTGCCAGTTGTTACTTCCCTCCACATATGCGGCTTCGAGGATCTGCGGGTCCACCTCGGCAAACCCGATTCGCGCAGAGCGGACGAATAATGGCGCAGAGACGAAAGTTTGCGCAAGAATGACCGCCGTGGTCGTAAATGGAATGGTGATCCCAAACATCCCGAACCATTCTCCGAACAATCCCTGCCTGCCAAAAGCGATCAACAGTGCAATGCCCGCCACCGAAGGCGGAAGGACGACGGGCAAATCGATCGCGAGTTCCAGGAGGGTTTTGTTTTTGAATTTTCCGCGCGCCAGAACGAAAGCCAGCGGAGTTCCAGTAATTACAGCGGTCAAGGTGCTGATCGAGCTGGTCAACAAACTCAACCGTAGTGCAGAGAGCGCCCTGGGTTCGGTCACAAAATGGAACATGCCGTCCATGCCGGCGCGCCAGAGCAGGGAAAAAACCGGCAATGCGAGCAGTACGATCAAAAGAAGACTTGGCGCCAGGAACAGCCATTCAGCGTACTTGAAAAAGAGGGTCGTTTTACGCGGAGATGCCATGACACTCACATGAAGTGAGTGGTTTTATATCATGGATTCACCGGTGTAAAGCCCCATCTTTCGAGAATGGCCTGTCCTTCGTGTGATAGCACAAAGTCAATGAACGCCTGCGCGGATTCTGCATTGGTCGAGTTCGCCAGAGGCGCGATGGGATATTCCGCAGTTATGTTGAAACCGGCAGGGATTTCGATGACCTTTAATTCAGGCGCGATCATGGCGTCCGAGACATAGACGATGCTCGCATCCGCTTCGCCCAACTGAACCTTGGCCAATGCCTGCCTGATATTGTCTTCATTGGAAACGAGGTTCGCGAGGGCCCGCGCGCTGAAATCACCTCCGAACTGCGCATTGAGATTCTCCAAAACTTGACGCGCATACTTCCCGGCAGGGACTTCTTCTGCGGCAAGAACCAGTTTAATGCCAGGTTTGCCAAGGTCTTCAAGCGACACGATGTTTCCCGGGTTGTTCTGCGGCAGGATGACAGCCAGTTGATTGGTAAGAAAGATTTGCGAAACACCATCAGCGATCAACGACTGCAAGATCAACGCATCCATCTCTTTGCGATTGGCAGAGGCGAAAATATCGGCCGGTGCGCCTTGTTCGATCTGGGTTCGCAGGTTTTGCGAGCCGCCGAAATTAAATCTGAGAATGACATTCGGGTGGGCGGCTTCAAAGGCTGCTCCCATTTCCGTGAAGGCGTCGGACAAAGAGGCGGCGGCATAAACGGTCAGCGTTTGAGGTTGGGATGCAGATTGGCAGGCGCCAGACAACAAGGCAAGCAAGAGAAACGACAAAGAAATCTTTTTCACGGGGTTGATTATACAGAAATGGGGGCGACTCACATGAACCGCCCCCGTGAAACCTAATTATCGAGACCGAGTTCGGCTGGGTCGCGTCCGGCATCCGGGAAGAAAAGCGGCTGACCGAATTTGTCCTTGCCGAATTCACTGATGACAGCCTGGGTTTCGGAAGCCACCATGAAATTGGCAAAGGCAAGCGCGCCTTCGTAATTCATCTCCGTCCATTTTTCCGGGTTGACTGTGATGACATGATATACATTCAACAGACCAGGCTCGCCTTCGACAAGAACTTCAAGCTGATAGTTGTCCTTGTTGGCAAGATACGTCGCCCGGTCGGTGAGAATGTAGGCTTGTTTTTCAGAAGCCACGGTCATGGACGCACCCATGCCCTGGCCGGTTTCGATGTACCAGGTTTGTCCGGCCGGATCGAGACCTGCGGCTTTCCACAAGGCCAGTTCCTTCTTGTGTGTGCCTGAATCATCACCGCGGGTGATGAACGATGCGCCCGCATTGAAGATCGTTGTGAAGGCTTCGGCGGCAGTCGCCATGCCTTTGATTCCCGCCGGGTCGGACGACGGACCAACGATGATGAAATCGTTATGCATGACGAGGAAACGGTCCTTGCCGAAACCGCCTTCCATGAAGGCCACTTCGGAGGACGGCGCATGAACGAGCAGGACATCGGCGTTGCCTTCTTCGCCCATCTTCATCGCTTCGCCCGAACCGACCGCCACAGTCTGTACGGTATAGCCGGTCTGTTCTTCGAACAACGGGATAAGTTCATCCAGCAAACCTGAGTCTTGTGTGGATGTGGTGGTGGCGAGGATGAGATTCGGGTTGGCAGGAGCGGGGGGCGCGCAAGCCGCAAGGAAAACGGCAGGCAGCAGCAAGAGGGATAAAAGGGTGTTGCGGTGGGTGTGTTTCATTCTTTTCTTCCTTTCGGTTTGAGAGCGATCATTGAACGATTAAGGAAAAACCTAATCGTAAATGCAAAATAAAAAAACTAGATCGGCACCACTTCCCCGCTGTGGCGGGTGTCATAGCCTGTCAATGACGACAGCAACGCGCGAAAGTCGGCGGTCTGGATGTAATCGAATAGCGGATTGAGATTCCTTTCCTGTTCACGCGGCAGGACAAGATCGTAACGTTCCTCAAAGAGCGGGATAAAGTCCAATCCTTTCTGATGGGCCGCCGCCTGCAAACCGAGAGATACATCCGCCTTGTTTTGGGAAATTAAAATTGCCGCCTCACTATGTGTTTTGACCTGGTTCTCGTACCCGGATATTTTCTCCACTGGGATTCTTAGCCTGCGCAATTCAGCATCCAGCCACAGGCGTGTCCCCGATCCGCGATTGCGATTCACAAACCGGACATTCGGTTTGGCGATATCCGCTACCTTTTTGATGCCTTTGGGATTTCCGCCTGCCAGCATCAATCCTTGCATGCGGTACGCAAGCGTGATGACTTCCACGTCGCGGTCTGGGAAGAGGTGTTTTACAAAAGGCGTGTTGTATTCGCCGCTTTCATCCAGCAAATGCGAGCCGCTGATCTGGCATAGCCCTTGGCGCAAATTAACCAACCCATCCAGCGAGCCGACGGGCAGGCTCAGCAGGTTGAAATGTCTGGTGAGATGGTCGGTTACATTCTCAAGCGCAATATCATGGCTGCCGGAAAAGATGAGCGAGGGTTTTCGGCTCTTGGGCAGAACGATCTCTTGTAGTAGCAATGCATCTGCTTTTGCCCGGTAGAACTTTTCCGTTACCTTGCCTGTCTTACGGATCTCGCTGATCTCGATCAGCCCGGCAGACTCAAGCGCAAGGATGTGATGACGCACCCAGGCGGGCGACTGTTTCAAGGTCCGTGCAAGAAGCGTGAGCGTGGCGGGAGCCGCCATCAACAGGCGCAGAATATCCATGCGGCGCGAATCCGCAAGCAGCTTTATCATGTCGAACGATTTGATGGGGCTGACGGTCTTCATCTATACAGGTAAGGGAAATCTTAGTCGTGAGTCTACCGGTTAAAGGAATGTGAGTCAAGCATGATTTTTATTTGACATTTATCTTCCCTCCGTGTTATAAAACGCAGACAAGAAACGGATAGACTCATCCAGAGAGGCTGAGGGACCGACCCGATGAAGCCTCGGCAACCGTTCAAGCGGTGCCAATTTCGGCAGACAACTGTCTGGGAGATGAGAGAGGAAATATGCCTTATAAAGCGCCTCTCTTCATGAGAGGTTTTTTTGTTGTATAAGGAGATGTATGTCGGTCAATAATAGAGTGTTAATTCAAGAATTGATAGCCAAATTCGCGAACAGCTTCGACCTGAAAGATTGGTCTGGATTGCAATCCTGCTTCACCGAATCCATTTATACGGATTATTCCGACCTGCGCGGAATGCCATCGCAAACCGTTTCCGCTGCGGATTATGTCAAATCGCGCCGCGAGTCGCTCGATCATTTGAAACTGCATCACTTGGTCAGCAACTACGAAATTGACTTCCCCAATTCCGGCGACGCGACCTGCCGCGCATCCATGATGGTGTGGCGCAGGTCTGAGACGGAAGAATTCGCTTCGCATTGCTTCTATATCTTCCAGCTTCTGCAACAGAATGGTGAGTGGAAGATCAGCGGCATCACGCAAAAAGTTTATTGGAATGACGGCAAATCATCCATTCATTCCGGCGCGAAATGACATGAAAACAGAAGTAAACATCCTTCTTGCTTCTGCGAACGATGCTCCCGCCGTCGCAAAATTGAATCTGCTCTTTAATGAAGTGGACGAATCTCCCGAAGCCATCGCCGCCCGCATAAGCGACCCAAACTGTGTGGAGACGGCCATCCTTGCAAAAATAGCGAATAAAGTTGTTGGTTTCGCCCTTGTGCATGTGGTGCCAAGTGTTTTATATTCCACTCCCCACGCTGAGTTGACCGAGTTATACGTAATGGAAGAATATCGTCAGCGCGGCATTGCAAGCGGACTTATTGCCTTCGCCGAGCAAATCGCAGTCCAAAAAGGCGCACGGAGTATTCTCGTGCAAACCGGTGACGATAATCTGTCTGCTCTGGCGCTATATAAAAAACTTGGCTATGAAGAGTATGATCTGGTGTTGAGGAAAAGAATTGCCTAGCCCCGAAGTGCTTCCACGAACTAGGGAAGGGCTTTAGCCCATCTTGAAGATATGCAAGGATTTATTGGAGAATATTTATGAAAGCTAGATGGGCGCTGATAGGGAAACAAGGTGATGGTTTTTCTGAGTTTGCTAAACACATGCTCAAGATGAGCCCATATCAAGTTGCCGCGAAAAACGGAAATATATACTTTAAGACAAGTTACGATGTAAGGACAACTACAAAATTAATTCAGCTTTCGAAGAGAATAAACAAAAAGAACTACAAAGACCAAGCAAACTTTCGTTTACTAAACTACACGTCTCCATTTTACAAAGATGTGACGCCGTTTTCTCTGGCGGATGATGTTTTACCAAGTATTGATAAGGATTTAGAAAACGAAAAAGATTTTCACAGATTCAAGCTGTTATCACAATACATATTCTACTCGTCTAAAAATCAATTATTTAATGTCTTTTGTGATCATCTGGCTCCAAACTTTTTCAAATGGCACCCAAATGGCTCTGTATATATTTCTTCTATGGATGTAACGCTAAACTCCAAACTATCTGTTTTGCGCCTATTAGGTGCAATTGAAAAGATTGGGAACCGAGATGTTAAGGATAAAGAAAAATATTTAAAATATATTGGTCTTGCAGATGCACAACCATCACATATTGTACGACCATCAAAATATCTATCAATTCCTATTGCTCTGTCGCTTCCTATGCCTATTGGCTTTTTGTCTCCGAGGCTTGTTGATACATTTATTTTCATGTTTGGAGAAAGGATTGAAAATGTCAGGGGAGTATTTCCGAGAAGTGGAATTGAATATTTTCAATCGGAAGCATCCTTGCTTTTACATGAAAGCAGAGAAGGACTATCCGCTTCTGAAATTCTTGTAGGGGCAAAAGTTGATCATTTTTCAATGATAAATAAAGAATTTTCGCAACAAGAGTGGTGGAATTTCTTCAATCAATATGTTAATCGTTTAAATAATTTTTTGTTTTATATTACAGACCCCGTAAATTTCTTGAGAGGTGATGGATATTGGTCAAATTTGACACAATATTTCGTTTGGTTGAATTTTGAAAGAATATGCGACGAGGTTGTGTTCTTGATTACAGAAGAAAATCAGTTTCTGCGAAAAATGTCGTTGTTTCGAATCTTGGATCAACTTGCTTCATTAAAAGAAAAAACAAATCGCGAACAAGTAGAAGTGTTCAAAGATTTCATAATTCCTAAAACAAAAACTGATATTATCAAAGATGGACTTCAAAGCTATCATGGAATTTTTAGTAAATATCTTATCAGTGAGCTTGAGAGGGTTAGACAAGACTTGAAAATCAAGGTGATCGACTCGGTTGTGTTAAGTGACCTTAAGAATTACAAGACCGAAACAGTCAACTTGCCTACTGGGGAAAATATTTCATTTGATGAGTATGTTCGTGAGGTAGTCCGCCAAATAAGAAATTCTGCACATGGATACTCCACGAATAAATATCTTATTACCAATAGCGGCAACATTTCTGATGACATTTCTTTACTTGGTGTCCTCGCTTTTTTTGCATTTATTGCAAACCCCGCCAAATTTTTACGCCCATTTTGGGAAGAATAGGTGCTTAATTAATGACCCAACGCAAATACACTAACCGCCGTTACCTCGACGCCCTCGAAAAGAAAGTCCTTGTCTTCGATGGCGCAATGGGAACGAGTCTGCAACTGCAAAACCTCACTGCCGAACACTTCGGCGGCGAGCAATACAACGGCTGCAACGACTACCTCGTCATCTCGTATCCCGAAGCCGTGGAAAAAGTCCATCGCTCGTTCCTTGAGGTCGGCGTGGATGTCCTCGAAACGGACACCTTCCGTTCCAATCGCATCACGATGCAGGAATACGGATTGCAGGATCGAGTTATCGAACTCAATGAAACAGCGGCATCTCTGGCAAGACGATTAGCCGATGAATACGCAGTACGCACGACCCAACCGAGATTCGTCGCGGGTTCCATCGGACCCTCAGGCAAACTTCCCTCCACCAACGACCCCGAGCTATCCAACGTCAGCTTCGATGAACTCGTGGATACGTTCCGCGAGCAGGCTGTCGGTCTGATTCGAGGCGGCGTAGATGTCCTCCTCATCGAAACCTCGCAGGACATTCTCGAAGTCAAAGCCACCATCATCGGTCTGCACAAAGCCATGGACGAGACTCAGGTCTATTTGCCGATCCAGGCTCAGGTCACGCTTGATACGACAGGTCGCATGTTGCTTGGCACCGACATCAACGCCTCGCTCGCCATCCTCGAAGGCATGGGCATCGATGCCATCGGTCTCAATTGTTCCACCGGACCCGAACACATGCGCGAGCCCATCCGCATCCTCGGCGAAAATTCCACACTGCCTGTGTCCTGTATTCCAAATGCAGGACTTCCTCTCAACGTCGACGGTCAAGCCGTATATCCGCTCGAGCCCGAACCATTTGCGAACGACCTCTACGAATTTGTGACCAAACATAATATTTCAATTGTTGGTGGATGTTGTGGCACGACGCCTGAACACCTTAAACAGCTGATTCAAAAACTGGATGCGCATCCACATCCCAAGCGACCGGATCAATCTACGCCTCAGCTTGCCTCTGCCATGTCAGCCATCGCCATGCGACAGGACCCACCTCCCACCCTGCTCGGCGAGCGACTCAACGCCCAGGGTTCGCGCAAGTTCAAGCGGCTCCTGCTCGAGGAGGATTATGACTCGATCCTCGAAATTGCCCGCGAACAAGTGGACTTCGGCGCGCACGCCCTCGACATCTCTTGTGCCGTCACCGAACGCCCCGACGAAGCCGAACTCATGCGCAAGGTTGTCAAGAAACTCGAGATGGGCGTGGACGTTCCGTTGGTGATCGACTCAACCGAACTCGACGTTCTCGAAATCGCACTCAAGACCGCGCCTGGACGATGTTTAATTAACTCAACACATCTCGAGTCAGGTCGCGATAAAGCCGATAAGATCTTCAAACTCGCCAAAGACCACAACGCTGCAGTCATCGTGTTGACCATTGACGAGAACGGCATGGCAAAGACCCGTGAGAAAAAACTGGAAGTCGCCAAACGCATCTACGACATCGCCGTCAACGACCATGGACTCAAGCCCGCAGATTTGGTCTACGATGCTCTCACCTTCACCCTCGCCACTGGCGACGAAGAATTCGTCAACTCCGCCATCGAAACCATCGAAGGCATTCGTCTCATCAAACAAGAATTGCCTGGTGTAATGGCATCGCTCGGCGTGAGCAATCTCTCGTTTGGTTTCGCGCCGCATGCTCGTCCGCCTTTGAACTCGGTCATGCTCTATCACTGCGTCCAGGCTGGCATGGACATGGCGATCATCAATCCCGCCCACGTCACCGCCTACGCCGACATCCCTGCCGAAGAAAAGGAACTTTGCGAAGACCTGCTCTTCAACCGCCGCAAGGATGCCCTGCAACGATACATCGAATACTACGAAAAGGTCACGCCCACATCCGAAGCGACTCTCACCGATCCCACCGAAGGCATGACCCCTGAACAGCGCCTGCACTGGAAGATCGTCCATCGCAAGAAAGACGGCGTCGAAGCGGATATTGATGAGATCATTACCAGAGAGATCTCCGAGGTCTCCAAGACCTCGGAGGTCTTACGAACGAAACACGAAGTAGCCGTCCACACCCTCAACAACGTCCTGCTCCCCGCCATGAAAGAAGTCGGCGACAAATTCGGTGCGGGCGAGTTGATCCTGCCGTTCGTTCTGCAATCCGCGGAAGTGATGAAGAAGACCGTCGCCCATCTTGAAAATTATTTGGAGAAGATGGAAGGCGTCACCAAAGGCACAGTCGTCATCGCCACGGTCTACGGTGATGTGCACGACATCGGCAAGAACCTCGTCAAAACGATTCTCGCCAACAACGGCTACACCGTCATTGACCTCGGCAAGCAAGTCCCAGCAGAGACGATCATTACCAAAGCTGTGGAAGTCAATGCTACCGCTATCGGGCTCTCGGCATTATTGGTTTCTACATCAAAACAAATGCCGCTCATTGTCAACGAACTGCACCGCCGTGGACACAAAGTCCCCGTACTCATCGGCGGCGCGGCGATCAACCGTCGCTTTGGGCGTCGCATCCTCCAAACCGAAAGCGGAGATTTCTACGAGCCCGGCGTCTTCTACTGCAAGGACGCCTTCGAAGGTCTTGAAACGATGGACATCCTCATCAACGACGAGAAACGTCCCGAACTTCTCGCCAAAACGGTCAAGGAAGCTGAGATGGAACTCGGGCGCGCTAACGCCAAACCTGCCAACGTGCCAACCTTACAACGTTCAAACATTCAGCCCGCTCCTCTCACCCTGCCTCCCTCCAAATTCGGCATGCGCGTGGTCAAGAACATGCCGCTGGAGATCGTCTTCACGCATCTTAATATCAACGAACTGTATCGCCTCTCGTGGGGCGCCAAGAACACCCACGGTGCGGAGTGGGACAAGCTAAAGACTGAATTCGACGCGCGCCTGCTCCGGATGAAGAAAGAGGCGTTGCGCGAGAAGTGGCTCAATCCCCAGGGCGTGTACGGACTCTTTCCCGCCCAGTCGGAGGGCGACGATCTGATCGTCTACAACCCAGAAAATCTCGACCAGGTGTTGACGCGACTCTCCTTTCCGCGCCAGCCGTATGACGAACATCTCTGCCTTGCGGATTACTATGCCTCCGTCGAATCCGGTCAAATGGACGTGGTCGCCTTCCAGGTAGTCACTGTCGGGCAGGAGGCAACCGAACGCTTCGAACGACTGCAATCTGCCAACAACTACACCGAAGCCTACTTCACGCATGGACTGGGCGTCCAGACTGCCGAAGCGACCGCGAATTACCTGCACGAGCATCTGCGCCGCGAGATGGGCATCCCTGAGAATCAAGGCAAACGCTACTCGTGGGGCTACCCCGCCATCCCTGAGTTGGAGGATCATCAGAAGATCTTCGAACTGCTGCCCGCGGTCACACAGGAATTGGGCATGACCCTCAGCCCGTCATATCAGCTGATCCCCGAACAATCCACCGCGGCGATTATTGTCCATCACAAGGTCGCGAAATATTACTCGGTCGGTGAATCAAGAGTCGAGCAGTTGATGAAATGATATGAGCAATTCAAGCAAGACCGATCCACGCCGCTTTATGCGCTTCTTCCAACTTGCCGGTTTTGAACTGACACTTGCAGGGATCTGGACGCTTGCCATTGCGCTTTCTCAAACTCTGCGCACCACAACTCTGCTTGCACTTGCGACGATGATAGCTGGCATGGCTTGCCTAATTGCGCCAGCCATCTTGAAGAACAGGGCGCCCGTTATCATTTCAGTTTTGGAAAACAGACTCACGCGTCTTGGCGCGCTTGCGATTCCCATTCTGCTTTCGGCCTTCCTTTTTCTCCGCATGCCGAATATCGATTCCCTGAAAATAATCGCCGCGATTCCCGTTTGCGTCTGGCTGATCGGAATCGAAGTCCTTTACTTCTCTCCTATCCCGGGCAAATCAAGCCGGGAAAACGTCGCGTCAAATCGTTATTTGTTTTTTGCCCTGGCATTGGGGTATGGAATCCTTGTCATCCCCTCGCGCGTTCCTTCGATTTTCGATGGCGTACCATGGAATACATCGTGGGAATTCATCACTGCGACAATGTTGTTGCCTTATGCCTTTTTCTTTGGGAAAAGATTCCTCTCGAAAAAAATAGTAACGCTTCTTCTCGCCCTGTTACTTGCGGCCAAAATATCCCTGAGTTTTTTCCTTCCCCAATCCGGGTTGGGTATACGGATATACCTTTCAGAGCAAGATCGCGCCTCCGGCTTTTTCGAGAGGACGTACGAATCATCTCTCGATCCCTCCTACAGCCAGGTGATGCAGAAACCATACCGGACGTTCTTCGAATTTCCTATTGAATCCATCAACCGTCACGGTTTCGACAAGGAAAGCTTCCGGATGACAGTGGAAATCAACGGTGTGATTTCCATGAATGAAGACGAACGACTGGTCATTCTTCTTCAAGGTGCGGTGGAACGCGAGATCGAACTCGTGGACCTCTCGACCGGTGAATATATTCCCGTCGAGACCACCAAATCCGTGCAAGACCTGGATGTAGATTTTTTCACCGATTTGCCTTATATCGGTAATGCAGTAATCAAAGGCCTTTTGGTCTTCCCGAACTACGGAAATGGGCGGTTCGAACCTGTCATCCTAAGGTCGGACGGTTCGGTCGCCTCTGCATTAACAAAAATCTCACTTCATCCTTCCAATCCCAGCTTCCCAATGCGCGGTTTTCAGCTCGTCCAAAACCTGATCGCGCTGGTGTTTTTTGGGGTTATCGCGTTCGCTTTATTGGATGGAATCCATTTTTCATACAGAACGGGAGCTATCTCCCTTCCCGACTTTTATCTTGCGCTCACCGGATTCGTCCTTTATTACGTAGTGGATGTTGCGGACAAGCCCGGCATCGACTTCTTTTTTCTGATCATCGTTCTTGCCTTTACCTTGGCAAAGGCATACGAATACTTCTGGGGATTCCAAGCCTATTCAGGAACGGGGTATATGTTCGCGATCGGATTTCCCGTGCTCCTTATGTTTCTGCCGCTGGACATGCACAACATTGCCGCTGTGATCCCCATCCCCCAATATCAGGATGCGATGGAATACCAGATTCTGGCACGGAACATTTATGTCGGCGGGGATACGTTCCTGATCCAATCACCGCCCTGGGCTTACAAAGTGCTGTTTCCCTACGTCGTCGGGTTTCTGCACATCCTCTTCGGGCAGTCCCTGTCGGCGCAATTCTTCCTGAATGCATGGTGCGCGCTCTTGAGCGCCGCTTTCATGAACAAGATGGGGTTGTTCTTTGGCCTGGCCAAACCTGCTTCCTTTATTGCTTCAAGTGTCT
Source organism: Anaerolineales bacterium (assembly GCA_015075725.1). NCBI lineage: Bacteria > Bacillati > Chloroflexota > Anaerolineae > Anaerolineales > Anaerolineales bacterium. The sequence continues at coordinate 811,615 of JABTTV010000001.1, forward strand.
TCTTTATCCTGCTGCTCCTGCCGTTGAGTTTCACTTATTTTTTTCGTTTCGGGTTGATCGAACCGGTTGCCATCCTCACCTTGCTGTTGACCGTGTATTATGCTAAAGAACACAAATTTGGCGCGATGTTTGTTCTCGGACTGATCACAGGGATGCTGCGCCTGAACTATGCAGGAGCCATCTTCACATCGATCACCCTCCTTGCGCCTTCCTTCACTGGCGGGTTGGCGCAAGCCTGGGATTCTTTCGTCCACTGGCTTCGGTTAAGTTGGAGGCGTGTTTTTGTCTATCTTATCGCGATCCCCTTTCCATCCCTGTTGATCGCCTACATCTATACCCAATTTCATCCAGGCTATACTTTGACGCATGAAATGAACGACCAATCGTCCCTTGCCTCCATAGCGGAAAGCATTGCAAGTGTCATCGCTGGCAGCGACCGGGAGTATTTTGCCTTCCAGATCCGTACTCATCCGCTCGATCTGGTCTTGATCGCATTCCCGATTTTGTTTGGATTGTCGACTGCGCTGGTTTCGCTGGTCTATCGCAAGGGGATTCTTGAAAAGTTGGACCTGCGCCTGAGTCTCTTTTTGTTGAGCATGCTGCCGGTCTATGCGGTCTTGAAACCCATCGGATATTTCCCGCGCTACAGTTGGTCTTTCCTTCCGCCTGCGTTGATCGTGCTCGCCTTGGTTTTGCAATTTGCGTTTCTGCGGGATAATACGAAGCAATGACCTTTTTCAAGCGCCCCATTTTCGTTCTTCTAACGATCAGTTTGCTCTCAGGGATTTTCATCCTCCGAGGATACGGCCAGAGCTGGGACGAGCCGGATATTTACCGCTACGGCGATTACACACTCGAGGTCTATCGATATTTCTGGCATCCGAAAGACATGCCGAACTTCGACACGAATCTCGATTTTTATGGTCCAGCCTTTTTTATGATCGCAGCAATCTTATCGCGCGGGCTCACGGCTCTGATCCCTTCATGGTCGGATGTTGACGCCTGGCATCTCGTTTACTTTGCAACCTTCCTCATTGGTGTTTACACCCTCTACCTTTTGGCAAAACGCTGGATGAGCGAATGGGCATCGTTCGGGGTCGCGATTTTGTTTTTGACCCAGCCATTGCTATGGGGACACGCCTTCATCAACCCGAAGGATACGCCTTTCATGGTTTTCTTCATGGCAAGCATATACCTCGGATTACGTATGACGGATGCCACGCCTCGTTCTTCGGGTAAACTGATCTGGCTCATTCTTGCCGGGATTCTTCTGGGAATGACGATTTCATTTCGGGTGCTGGGTCCGCTTGCTGGAATTATCGCGCTGACAAACGCGGCGATCAAGGATTGGAAAAACGCGCTTACGATTTGCGTTCCCTATCTGTTGATCGCGGGCACGACTGCGTATCTCACCTGGCCCTTTCTATGGGGAGCGCCCATCCCGAATTATCTCGAGAGTCTCAGCTTGATGTCGAAATTCCCTTTCGATGCGATGGTTCTATTCAACGGGACGCTCCTACCCCCGGACCGCACCCCGCGATTTTATTTCCCTGTGATGTTCGCGCTTCAACTGACCGAATCCCTGCTTCTGCTCTTTGGGTTTGGTTTTACGCTTTTGGTTTTGTCTTTTCGGAAAAAGGAAGTCCTCGAACCGATAACGATCTTCGCCGGGTGGTTTCTTCTGCCTGCATCCGCGATCGTTTTATTGAGAAGTAATCTATACGACAACGCCCGACAGTTGTATTTTCTCTTCCCTCCCATGTTTCTCGCGGCTGGATTCGCAATCGATTGGGTATTCAACCGCGTTACCCGTCCCATACATCGAAGTATTTTCCTGTTGTTTACCGTCCTGCCGGGACTGATCGCCTTCGTTAGGCTCCATCCTTATGAATACGTATATTACAACTCCCTGATCGGCGGCGTGGACGGCGCGGTCCGCCGCTTCGAGACGGATTATTGGGGAATATCTTTTAAAGAGGCGATGGGATACGTCAACTCGGTCGCACCGGAGGGAGCGCGCATCCTCATCCTTGCCGGTCCCAATGACATTGCCAGCAGTTACGCCCGCCCAGATATGGAAGTTGTCACCGAAGAGACGGATTACTCGGAGGAGAAACTTTATGACTACGTCTTGATCCTGACGCGGAAAAACGTCAACGAAGGGCGCTGCAAAAAATCGGAAACCGTTCATACGGTCGGTCGAGGCGAAGCGGTATTCACGTTCATCAAAAAACTGGGTCCGGAAGGGCGCTGTAAATAAAACTGCTGGTAAGATAAACGCATGAGCAAATATTTCAAAACCGCGATGAATGCCTGGTATGCTGTTACCTTCCTTGTTGCCGCCAGCCTCGCCGTCATCTACCTTCGCAATGGCATGATGGGGCTGGATCTCTTCATTCAGGAATGGCCGCTTTCGAACCTCGCGGTGACATTGGCATCCACGGCCGCCTCGTGGCTGCTGATCGGCGCATTGGTATATTTGCTCGCAAATGAGAAGATTAACAAATCCAACCTCTGGCTGACTGCTGGATTCTTTCTTGTGATGTTCGTTTATCTGGGAATCCTGCGCGAACGTTTCCGCTACGGCGACTACCACTACTACCTCGAAGCTGCAAACGCCCTCGCGAACGGACAGCCCCTGCCCGATACATATCTTTACCTTCCCCTTTGGGCAACCCTGCTTCGATTTCTCGTCCCCATAGGTGATCAGGGATTCATGATCGTCCTCTGGGTCGTCAATATCATCGCACTTTCCGCTTTTTACTTTCTACTCATCAAAATCCTCCAACACTACAACTTCTCCCAACACCTCTCCATCTTCATCACCGTCATCTTCATCCTCGTCAACACCCCGCTCATGCGGACGCTCGGCTTCATTCAAGTGAACCTATTGACGATGGATTTGATTTTTCTTAGCCTTCTTGCTTACCCCAAAAACACCCTCCTCTCCGCGCTTACGCTCGCGCTTGCGATTCATCTCAAGACCTCCCCTGCGGTCATTGTGCTGGCATTCCTGCTCGAATTCAACTGGCGCTGGCTGGCTTGGTTCATGCTCAGTTTTCTTGTCATCGGTCTAATCCCTGCAGCGATTAACGGTTTTGACCCATACTTCCAATACGTCAATAATGCCGTCCTCCTCACACAGATTCCAGACACGAACTTCCACGACACATCCTTCGATTCCTTCCTGCGTTTTCTCAATCCTTTCTTCGGGATTCAGATTGAAACCACCCGCATCATGGCGCTCGTGGCAAAAATCATCCTGCTGATTGCCACGCTTTACTCCATGGCACGGAACATCCGCGAACGATCCTTCTCCCAAGAGAATCGTCTCCTCAATGCCGCGCCGGCATTGTTCATCTTCATGACCCTTGGCTCGCCCATCGTCTGGGATCATCACGGATTATTCGTCACGCTTCCCTTCCTGCTCCTGCTTAAACGCATCCATTCCCCCGCGCAATGGATTTGGTTATTCGGCGCCTACTTCTTTGAATTCATCCAGCCGTCCTTTGATTTCTTCCCATGGTCATACGGGCGCCTGCTCGCGCCGATGATCGTCCTCTGGCTGGTGTTTGCCACGCGCAAGGAAAACGAGCCGTCTCCCTTCATCACATCCGCAAACCAGTGGCTTGCAAAACTTGCGGGCTGATTTCATGATGAAACACCTGTCAACAATCGTATTTGCCCTCATCCTGCTCGCAGGTCTTTTTACCTTCGATCAATATGGCGAAAGCTGGGACGACCGCTCCCTTCAAAAATATGCCGAGCTTTCGATGCAAGCCTACGCCACCTGGCCTCGGCAGGGCTTCGTGGAAGCTGACCCGCAGAACCTCGCGTTCTATGGTCCTTTCTTCATTTCTTTCACCGCCGTAACCTCCAACTTCCTAAGTGCATTTCTCCCAATTCACATCGCAAACCTTCGACATCTCATTTACTTCCTCACGTGGTTTGCAGGCATCGCCGCATTTTATTCAATCGCCAAACGGTTTGCGAGTCGCATCCCGGCACTCGGCGCAACTCTGCTTTTCGCAACCCAACCCCTGATCTGGGGTCACGCCTTCATCAATCCCAAAGACACGCCCTTCCTTTCTCTCTTTCTTCTTTCTTTGTCATTGGGGATGAATGCCTTCGACAAGCTAGAACCGAATCCACCCATCGACCTTTCCCCTCGCTCCAAACGAATCCTCGCGCTTCTGAACATGGTATGGCTGGTCTCTGTCTTCTCGCTTTTCATCTTCACCGAAAACATTCATACCTACGTCCAGACCCTCGTCCTCTCCGCCCAATCTGGTAACACGAATATTCTCTCCCTCATCGCGAAGAACATCACCGGCATCTCTGCAGAGACGTACACCCAGCGTTACTTTGTCCTCTTTCTCCAACTCCGAACTTTTTACTTTCTTCTTTCCACACTCGCCCTTCTGCTCGCCTGGCGCAAACTCAATTACCAATTACCAACTACTTTAATCACAATCCTCCCCTCGGCAACCATTTTGGGACTCACCGCCTCCACCCGCATTCTCGGACCTTACGCCGGTTTGCTCGTTATGCTTTACGCTTTGCGTTTTCGCGGCAAATCCGCGCTGACTCCACTCACCATGTACGCCATCGTCGCCATGATCGCGACCTACCTCACCTGGCCCTACCTGTGGATGAATCCCATTGGGCATTTTTTCGGCAGTTTCAGAGAAATGGCATCCTATCCCTGGTATGGAGAGGTGTTATTCAACGGTGGGAAATACCTGGCAGATGACCTACCTTTTTCCTACTTGCCCATCCTCTTTAGCATTCAATTGACTGAACCTGCCTGGATCCTTGCTGCCATTGGTTTCATTTTTATCGTTAAAGAGTTTGCTCAAAAAAAAGATCTATTGATCCTCTTCTTCCTTTGGTTTTTACTTCCAACCCTATTGTTCATTTTCCTGCATATCTCCCTTTACGACAACTTCCGCCAAATACTGTTCGTATTGCCTCCAATATTCCTTCTTGCCGGATTGTCTTTCGATCGGATCAAAGGGATTCAATGGCAGATCGTTACAATCGGGCTTACCCTGATTCCCGGTCTGACCGCTCTCATCAACCTTCATCCCTATCAATACATCTATTACAACTCCTTTGTAGGCGGAGTCGGTAGCGTGCAAGGACGTTTCGAGACTGACTACTGGCTCACGTCCTACCGCGAGGCTGCGGAATATCTCAACGAGAACGCCCCGCCCGATTCCATAATCTGGGTCGAAGGTCCGGGTCATCTATATTCGATCTTTGCAAAAGAGGAAGAGAACGTCTATTCCTGGAGCCGCCTCGAACCGTCCGAACCGATAGACTACATCGTCGTCACCACACGATATGACTTTGATAAAACCGTTTATCCCCAAGCCGAGACCATCCACACCATTTCACGCGGCGGCGCGGATCTGGCTGTGATAAAGAAACCTTGACAGTGGAATCTGTAATCACAAAACGTTCAACATTCTTTCAGCAAAACCTCCCGGTTTTGATAATCTTTGCCTTGATCCTCCTGTTCGGATTATTGACCTTCGAAAATTACGGCGAAAGTTGGGACGAGAACCTGCTCCAGATTTATGCGGAGCAATCCATCAAATCCCATTCCACATGGATGGAAAAAGGCGAAGTGGAGTTCGAACACGAAAATCTCCGTCATTACGGTCCAGCCTATGTGATATTCGTGTATGTCTCAACCGGATTTCTCGATCAATTACTAAATCTTCCCGCCACGGACTTGCGGCATCTTGTTTATTTCCTTACCTATTTTGCGGGTCTCATAGCCTTTCATTCGCTCGCCCGTCGCTGGCTGGATCCGCTTTCCGCTGCCGGTACAACTTTATTCTTTGCAACACAGCCATTGTTCTGGGGTCATGCCTTCATTAATCCAAAGGACACTCCTTTCCTCTCCCTCTTTTTGTTGAGCGTCGCCGCCGGATTCAAAATGGTCGATGTGATTCAACGACTTTCGCTAGAAGAATTTCATCAATCGATTGGAAGGAAAACGATTATTATCTCACTTTTCTGGTTGTTATCCATCATTTTGCTTTTCGCTTCCACTGAGGTCATTCACAACATCATCATTGCTTTGGTTATGTCCGCGAAAGCGGGTGAAACAAATATCATCTCGTTCATCGCCACCAAACTAAACGAGGCCCCGGCGGGAGCTTATATCCGGCGGTACTTCACGTTATTTATGCAGGCGCGTGCCTTTTATTTTCTGGTTTCAACAACCGCCCTCCTTTATTACTGGCGGCGTCATCAACCTGTATTGTTGAAACTCCTTGTGATTATTCTCATTCCAGCAATCTTGTTAGGACTCACTACTTCCACCCGCGTTCTCGGCCCCTTCGCCGGTTTGATCGTTGCATATTACCTATTACGCACTTCGGGAAAGTCCTCGATCCCCGCCCTCATCATGTATGCTTTCATTGCCATCACCGCCGCCTACCTGACATGGCCCTACCTGTGGCTAGATCCCGTCGGTCATTTTTGGGAAAGTTTCACCACCATGTCATCCTATCCCTGGCAGGGAGATGTGCTTTTCAACGGCGCGAAATTTCCCTCGACGGCATTGCCTCTTTCTTATCTACCACTATTATTTTCCATCCAACTCACCGAGCCTGTTTGGATCCTGGCACTTGCAGGTTTGTACCTATCCTTGTTTGGTTCGGCAAAAAAAACGGGCCTGCCGATATTGTTTCTTTTATGGTTCCTGTTTCCCGTGGCGATCCTCATGCTTCGCGGCGCTTCTTTATATGATAACTTCAGGCAGATTCTTTTCATCTTTCCTCCAGTCTTTCTCATGGTTGGAGTTCTTTTCGAGAGAATTACCAAACCTATATGGCGGACCGTTGTAATCGCTGTCTGCCTTCTTCCGAGTCTTTTCGGCGTTGTCTCGCTGTATCCTTATGAGTATTCGTATTACAACCAATTCATTGGAGGTGTCCACGGCGCAAGCGGGCGCTTCGAGACGGACTACTGGCTGACGTCCTATCGTGAGGCGGCGGAATACATCAACGAGAACGCCTCTCCCTCCGCCGGAGTCTGGGTCGAGGGACCTGGAAATGTGTTCTTCCCCTTCTCGCGCCCGGACCTCAACGTCAATTCGTGGAGTTCCTATCAACCGGTGAGCGGATACGAATATGTGGTAGCATCCTCGCGCTTTATGGACAATGAAACCGCTCAACCGGGCGCAGTAATCGTTCATAGAATAATGCGCGGCGATGCCGTACTGGCTGTGATCAGAAAACCTTGAATAGAATTGTGATTTACATTTATTGAAAGAGAAAACCATGAACCTGCTTGAAACTCTTACAAAAAAAACAATTCTTGCCGATGGCGCGATGGGGACCATGCTCCACGCGCGCGGTATCGGATTCGACAAATGCTTCGACGAGTTGAATCTGACCAATCCTGCCGCAGTCGCCGAGATTCACCGCGAATATATCGAGGCTGGCGCGGAACTCATTATCACAAACACCTTTGGCGCGAACCGATATAAGTTGACCAAGCACGGATTGCAGGAGGATGTCGCCGGGATCAACCGCGCAGGAGTGGAACTGGCGAAGCGAGTCGTCGCCGCATCGTTCAAGGATGTGTTGATTGCAGGGGACATCGGTCCGCTTGGGGTGAGGATCGCCCCGTATGGACGAGTCAAGCTCGAGGAGGCGCGTGAGGCGTTCGCAGAACAGGTCAAAGCCTTGGCGGAATCCGGCGCGGACTTGATCATCATCGAAACCATGTCCGACTTGTACGAGATCAAGGAAGCGATCACTGCCGCGAAGGAAAATTCAACCCTGCCCATCATTGCGTCTGTGACGTTCACCCGCGACGACCGAACCTTATTGGGCGATGACCCGGCAAAGGTCGCGCATCGTCTCGTTGCGGCTGGCGCGGACGTGATCGGTGTCAATTGCTCGGGCGGACCTTCGCAATTACTGCGCATTCTCAAACAAATGCGGCAGGCGGAACCGAATGCGAAGTTTTGGGTCAAGCCGAACGCAGGCTGGCCCGAACAGGTCAGCGGGCGGATCATGTATCCAGCCGATGCGGAATATTTCGGCGATTACGCTTTGTTGTTTCGCGAAGCCGGTGCAAACATCGTGGGCGGTTGCTGCGGCACGACTCCCCAGCATATTGCCGCGATGAAGAAATCACTCGATGCTTCGCCTTCGATTATCCTGACGGAAATTTCCACACAACCCGAAGACGAGATCTTCGCCGAACCCGCCGAACAACCGACCCATCTCGCGCAACGGCTTTCGGAAAACAAATTCACCATCTGCGTGGAAATGGACCCGCCGCGCGGGCTTTCCACCCATAAACTTTTGGCAGGCGCGTCATTGCTTCACGACTCCGGCGCAGATATTATCAATGTTGCCGACAGCCCTTTGGCGCGAATGCGCATGTCTGCCTGGGCGGTGTGTGATGTTGTGCAAAGAACGTTGGGCGTTGAAACAACCCTGCACTTCCCCACACGCGGTCGGAATCTTCTGCGCGTGCAAGGCGACCTGCTTGCGGCTCATGCTATTGGTCTGCGGAATGTTTTCGTCGTCATGGGTGACCCAACTTCCATTGGCGATTATCCCGAGGCGATGGATAATTACGACCTCGTCCCATCCGGTCTTATCAAACTCATCAAGCAGGGATTCAACATGGGCGTCGATCATTCCGGCACGAGCATCGGTCAACCCACGAACTTTTTCGTTGGCGCCGCGCTTAACCTCTGCCCTCAGGATGTCGACACCGAGGTCAAGAATCTCCACCGCAAAGTCAAAGCCGGAACCGATTTCTTCCTGACGCAACCCATCTACGACCCGAACGACGGACCCAAACTTCTCGAAGCCTATGAGGCGAAGCATGGAAAACTTCATCAGCCCATCCTCGCAGGCATCCTGCCGCTTGTCAGCGCAAAGCATGCCAACTTCCTGCATAACGAAGTCCCCGGCATTTTCATCCCTGACGAATCGCGCGCGCGCATCGAGTCGGCAAAAGACAACTCGGCGAAGGTCGGCGCGGAACTGGCCGTCGAGTTGATTCAAAAGATCAAACCCTGGGCGGGCGGCATTTACATGATGCCCCAATTCCATCGTTACGACCAGGCATCCGAGATCATCGTGGCGGTGAAGGAATAAATGTTGCTCCCGTCGCCGTCCTCGGCGACGGGTATTTCATCCCATGAAATTCCTCCGCATCCTCTTCAGTTTTTTGACAGGTCTCCTCACCAGTATTTTCCTGGCTGTGACCTTCTTCCATTATTCGAGTTTTTCCTCGCCTATAGACCGCCTCTTTCTCATCCTCGTCCCGACTCTCGCCATTGGAATCTTCTTCCACCAAGCCTTTCCCCACCTATCTGCGTGGACGCGAAATCCCCAAATCCAATTCACTATTCCCTATTACCTGCTCTCATTTCTCCTCACTCTCAACCTGACCTACGGCGCTGTCGGCTTCATGCGTGATGTCCTGCGCACCCCGTTTGGGATGTTTCTCTTTACCGCTGTGTGCATGACCATCGGAACGACCATCGGCTATTTCCTCATTCAACACGCCACACGATCATTTCGCGACGGATTCCTCGGCAAGCCGCTCAACTTCATCCTTGCCTTATCCCTTCCCGTTCTTTGGATCGCTCTCATCATCTCTACCTCCCAATTCCCCTCCATGTCCGTAGTGGACTACTTCCGCATCTACCGCGAATGGATGCCGCTCTTCCTCCTCACCGTCCTCGCTTCCGCCCTCCCGTCTTTCATTATCATCACTCGTCACTCGTCACTCATCACCAGCCACTTTTCACTTCCTTCTTTCATCCAGCACCTCCCCGGACTCTACGCCGCAGGAATGGTCTTCCTAATCGAGCTTGTCATCTCCCGATCCCTCAATCATCCCGCGCTTGACCACAACACTGTCCTCTTCGAATCCGACGCCGGTCCTTGGATGACCATCCTCGCCAGCCCTGAAAGCACGACGATCAATCGCTCCGTCCATCCGTTGAGTCTCATCCTCATCCGCCCGCTGGTGCGTTTCGTTTCCGGCATGATGGGCGAACACTACGCCCTCGGCGGGATGCTCGTCGTCTCTGCGGTTGCCGCCGCCTGCGTCTTCATGACCTGGTTCTTCGTCAAACGCGCCACGGATTCCAAAACCCACGCCTTCCTTTTCGCCATCCTTCTTGGCTCGACCGCAACTCACCTGCTCTTTGGTTCATTGGTAGAAAACTACATCTTCGGCGCGGCATCGTTGATCTTCTTTTTTCTCCTTTTGCAAGCCAAAGAGACTCGTTTCTCCCTTCTCATCCCAGCCGGACTGCTCCTCTTCGGCATCACCATCACCAACATTGCGCAGGGAATCATCGCCCTCTTCTTCAATAAATTCGATCTCAAACGCCTTATCCAATATATATTTTGCATATTGGCTCTTGGCGTTTTGCTCACATTGATCACGAACATCATTTATCCCAAACACATTACCTTCTTTTTTGTCCCTGAAGATATTGCTTTCGAGTTCAGTTTTGTCAGCCCCGAAAGCGAAGGCGTCCTATCCGACCCCATCCGTTTATCCGAACCTTCATCCGTTATCCGAAAGTTCAACGTCGTCTCGCGTTCCATACTGCTATACGGCATCGTCGCGCCGGATGTCATCGAATCTGTTTCGGAAAAGCCGCCCTTCCCCACCATCGACCTCAAGACCTTCGACGTCCGTGAAAGGACTCTCGCCTCCTACAAGGGATTCTCCAACCTGCCGCTTGCGATTTGGCTGGTCCTGCTTCTCTGCGCATTTATGATGTTCATAAAAAATGTCCACACATCGAAACACACACCGCTGATGCTCGGTCTCCTCGGCGCGCTGGGATTCAACTTCCTCATGCACCTGTTCTACGGCACGGAACTGTTTCTTTACACTTCGTACTGGGTGTACGCCCTGGTTTTGTTCGCCGCTCTGGCATACTCCGATTTGGCTGAAAAAGCGTGGATGCAATGGGGACTAAGCGTCTTCGTGTTGCTGGTCATGGTTAACAATTTTTTCTTTGTCTCTTCCATCTTCCGTGCCCTTGCCCCCTTCTATTCCGCCTCTCCCTAAATTACCCGCTTCCCACTTTCTACATTTTGCTCTTCTCTTCATCTTTCCTCTTTCATTCCCCTTCCCAAAGGCGATAAAATATGCGCATGAGATTCGTACGGAAATCGACTCCATTCCTTTTGGCAGTCCTATCCCTTGTCCTTGCGGTCTACCAATTTTCCAAGACATATTCTTCAGGCGAGTGGAGGAATCCGTCAGACGAGATGGTCACCAAATGGGAGGAACATGCCCGGGCTTTACGCGAGGCTCTGCCTTCCGGCGTGGATCAGTTTGGATATGTCGACGATTCAACGGTCAGCGGAGATCAAGCGTTGTTCGACCTAAACGAATTTTTTTTGATGCAATACTCGCTTGCTCCCGCCGCCTTGCAGATCGGCGTCGACCAAGAGTGGGTCATCGGGAATTTCAACGACAACGAAAACATCGAAGCATGGCTGGATGAAACATTCGGAGCGCATGAAACCCAAAGCTTCGGTTTTGGCTTGTACCTCATCCACGACCTGGACGAATAGATGACGTTGCTGTTCTCCTTCTCCGCGCTTCTCCCTCGCATCGCATTGGGATTTTGCGTCGCCCATTTTCTCTGGAAAAAGAACGATGGAAATTCTTTTTTCATCAAGATTTTCCTTTCAGCGGGACTCGGTTTCGGGCTCTCCTCCCTCTTCGCCTTCTTATGGATCTGGGCTGGTTTGCCTCTGTCGATTTATGCAATTCTTGAAAGCCTCATTGCCATCGCTCTCGCAGTGATGGTGTTTTTCTACAACCGCCCACTTTTCACTATTAAAAATACTTCTGACAAATCAAACGCCATCTGGGCTTTGCTCCTCGCGTTTTGCGTTTTGCTCTTCGCGCTTAATCTCTTCATGCTTTCCCGCCAACATCCGCACGGACTCTCCGATGCGTGGATCAATTGGAACGTGGTCGCCCGCTTCATTTACCTCGGCGGCACGGACTGGCAAAATACCTTCCTGCGTCAACTGGATCATCCCGATTATCCGTTGTTTCTGGCGATGACAATCGCCATTACATGGTCGCTCATCGGCGAACCGTCCACCTGGGGACCTATTGCCTTTCACTTCGTCAACACCTTTTTCACGGCGGGGCTTTTATTTTCTTTCATAAACCGTTTCCGGGGTTTCAAACAAGCGGTGCTGGCAACAGTCATCTTTATCTCGCTTCCGTTCACAATCGGGCAGGGGATGCGCCAGTACGCGGACATGCTCCTAGCACATCTCATCCTTGCGGCGGGAGGACTGACTCTGTTGTATCTTCAAACGAAAGAAAAACACCTCGCCCTGCTCTCGGGGCTCTTCATCGGGCTGGCTGGCTGGGCAAAGAACGAAGGGCTCGCGGCAATATTTGGATTCACAATCATTTGGGTGCTGGTCATCTGGAAAACGAATCGGCAGGCGTTCAAGGAATACATGCCTGGCTTGGCTTTTCCGCTTGTCGTGGTCATCCTTTTCAAACTCTTCCTTGCCCCATCGAATGATTTGCTTTCCGCGCGGGGGAACCTGATCGACAAACTTTTTGACCCGGAACGATACGCGATCATCATCAAACAGGCGCTCACTACTTTATGGAACCTCGGCGACGCGCCCCTCCCTCTGTTCGGAATTATAATTTTGACGGCGATCCTCATCGGCAGGTCAAATCAGCAGGTCTCCAGTTTGTGGAGTATTCCCGCCATTATCGGTATACAACTTGCAGTCTACTTCGGAACCTATCTTCTCACGCCGCATGACCTTTCCTGGCATTTGAGCACTTCGCTGGACAGGCTTTATCTCCACCTTTTTCCACTGGCGCTTCTATGGTTTTTCCTCTGGTTGGAATCGCCCGAGGAGCTTTCCTGATGGTAGAATGATTTTAAGTGAGCGCCCATGCAAGTTTTGCAATTCTGGAAAACAGTCACCATGGACCATTCAAATCTGCTTGAGAACCTGATCGCGTTATTACGAGATCGGGATATTCAGTTTTGCGTCATCGGCGGGCAGGCTGTCAACGCATACGTCGAACCGCTGGTCAGTCTCGACCTTGATTTGGTGGTGGCAGTTCACCAGATCGAGAGAGTGGAATCCCTGCTCGAAAAACAATTTACAGTAAAACGTTTCCCTCACAGTTTGAACATCTCCATGCCAGGCTCGGATGTACGCGTGCAGGTCCATACCGATGCGCGTTATGCATCGTTTCTTGAACGTGCTTCGACACGCACGGTGTTGGGGATGGAATTGCCCGTCGCAAACGTGGAGGATATTTTGCAGGGAAAAGTCTGGGCGGTTTCGGATACCGAGCGCCGTGGGAGCAAACGACAAAAGGACCTCGCGGATATCGCACGCATTCTGGAATCTTATCCAAACTTGCGATCCAAAGTCCCGCAGGAAATTCTCTCCCGCCTTATGGATTAACCTATGCTCCTCACGATAGACATCGGCAATACCAACCTGACACTTGGCTTGTACGAAGGCGGAAAGCTCGGCGCGCACTGGCGCCTCGCCACCGACCATAACCGCATGCCCGATGAATACGGCCTGCAGTTTTTGGGCTTGCTTCAAAACGCGGGTAAGACTATCAAAGATATCGAAGGCATATCGCTGGCTTCCGTCGTCCCGCCGCTCACCGGACGCGTGATTCAGGCCTGCCGCGAATATCTCAAACAGGAACCGCTCGTGGTGGATGCGGGAGTCAAGACCGGCATCAAGGTCCGCTATGAAGACCCGAAAGCCGTTGGCGCGGATCGCATCTGCGACGCTGTGGCGGTGATGAAACTTTACGGCGGTCCGGCTTGTGTGGTCGATTTCGGCACTGCGACCACTTTCAACGCCATCACAAAAGATGGAGAATACCTCGGAGGGGCGATCACAGCAGGAATCAACCTCGCCGCCGAAGCGCTCTACACCCGCGCCGCCAAACTTCCGCGCATCGACCTGCAACTGCCGCCTTCGGTCATCGGAAGAAACACCGTCCATGCCATGCAGTCGGGTCTGTTGTTCGGTTACGTCAGCATGGTCGAGGGAATGGTCGCCCGCTTCCGCGCGGAGTTGGGGAAGGATATGAAAGTTGTCGCAACAGGAGGACTTGCAGAAGTGGTTGCAAAAGAGACGCAGGTTATCGATATCATCGCCCCCTGGCTGACCCTCGAAGGATTGCGCTTGATCTGGGATTTAAACCAGTAAACATCCTCGTCTAATTTCTGCGACCCATGACAGGCGTCATGGGTCTTTTTCTTTTTTTCACGGGATAACCCAGCGGAAGATGATTTTACACACTCTTCACCTACGGTTCACATCCATATAATATCGAAAATCAACTCACCAAAGGAGAATGAGATGAACCGAAATAAATTATTGGTTGTATTTGTGAGCGTTTGTATCGCCATTACGGCGTGCGCGCCTCCCGCCCCGACCTCGGGCGGACTCGGCGCATCGGGCGATTCCCAGCCTGAAGCGGATTCGTCCGAACCTGTCCTGACAGAAGATCCCGCTCCCGAAGGCGGAGCGGATGCGGACCATCTCCATCATTCCGACGTGGACTTGACCCGTCTTGAATTGGGCGACGGCAAGTACTCCACAAGCCCGCAAGCTGGGTACGTGTTTACCTGTCAGACGCAATTCAACGGCGGTGGAGCAACCGGCACCGGCTCGTGGATGAACGGGGACGGAACCTGGGATGCGACCAGGAAAGCGGTTGTGAATGGCTCTGTCACCTGGCCGCATTCGTTCACCATCACACTGCAGGGCGATCAACGCATCTTCACCGGCAACGACCTGCCCGATCATCCCACCGGGAACTTCCCCGTCTCGCCGAGCGATGACGCCTATGCGGTGGACCGAAACCCGAATTCGATCCGTGAGCAAACAGTCAGCTTCAGCGTGCCTGCGAACCCCAGCGCGGCGGCCCAACCGAATTGCGTCGGTGGCGAAGTAGGTATCATGCTCTCGGGTGTCGTCATCTTCAACGCCTTCGACGCAGAAGGACGCGATGCTGTGGCTCATGAAGTGCAGGATGGCTGTGATGGGCATCCGCAGCAATCCGGCTTCTATCATTATCACAGCCTGAGCGATTGCATCGAGGATATATCCACAAGCGGACATTCCTCACTTGTCGGTTACGCCTTCGACGGGTACGGCATCTACGGTTACTACAGCGAGGACGGCGGCGAAGTGACCAATGAAGACCTCGATGATTGTCACGGCCACACGCATGTGATCGAATGGGACGGCCAGATGGTGGAGATGTATCACTATCACGCCACTCATGAATTCCCCTATACGGTCGGGTGTTTCCACGGGACTCCGTCGGTGCGCGCGGTCTCGTCAGGTGAAGGCCAGGGTGGCGGTCCACAGGGACAGGATCAACCCTCTGGTGAGAATCAGCCTACAGGTCCAACTGGAGGCGGTCAGGGGCAGGGAAGTCAACCTCCGCAGGAAGCCATCAACGCTTGCATGGGGTTATCCCAAGGCGCAAGCTGCTCGGTCGGTCCGACGACCGGGACTTGTCAGATACCACCCAACTCAACTCAATTGGCTTGCGTGCCCGCAGGTGGACGGCCATAATCCAACGGACGCAAACAAGGTGACAGTCGCTTCGAAAGAGATCGTCACCTTGTTTAACTGTGATCTCCTGCCCTCAAAAGAATTAACCCGAGTAACAGCAGAAAACTTCCGCCCAATTGAATACCGGTCAGAATCTCGCTTAGGAAAAGATAAGACCATACTGCGGTAAAAACCGGTTCGAGCGTGGCCACGAGATTGGAGATCGTCGGTGAAAGATAGCGGATGCTCAGTGTGTATAAACCAAACCCGCCGAGGGTGGGAACAACCCCAAGAAAGAACAATATGCCCCAACCCGGAAGAGAATCACCGAGCCAGAGCATGTTCGAGAGCGCGGGCTGTCTTGTGATGAACAGGTCGCTGGCGATGTTGAAGAAGAAGAGAAAGAACGTGGCCGAGGCAAAACTATAAAGCAAAGCCGTCCACGAATCGATATGACGGTCACCGGCGGCCTTGCCGTACAGGTTGTAAAAGGCGAACATCAAACCGGTCAGCAATCCAAATACGATACCGAGCGGATTCAACTTCCACGCGGCGGGATCGGCGGCGCCTGAGACAAGTATCGTACCGAGAAAGCTCAAAGCGATCGAAACGACTTTGACCCAGTTGAAGGTCTCCTTGAAAATGATGCGGCTCAGGAGCGCCGTCATTGCCGGAGAGGAAAAAGCCAGAACGGTGGCGACCGCCGCCCCGTTGTATTGAACCGAAAAGGTCCATAACGAATTGAATACGGCAAGGGTCAATCCATACACGAGCATGAAGACCCAATGTTTTCGTTCCAGGGCAAATAATTTGTGGCTGAATATCGTCAAACCGACCAGCATCCCAAACGCGACAAAAAGGTCCCGCCAGAAGGCGAGGACGAGGGATGGCAGCGAATAGGTTTTGACAAGATGACTGATGAACGGTCCGGTGGTGGACCAAAGGACCGTGGCGACAAGTGCGATGATGAACCCGCGTGATCGATGATGCTGTGTTGTCATTTATTTTCTGTAGCGACTCCTTTCGCGCGATTATATCCTTTGTTCATTCGAACACACATGCGCAAGAGAGCACGTCCTGCTCGATAAATAAAAACAGCCGCCTTGCAAGGCGGCTGTGCGATCACACTGGACGATTAACCCTTCCTGCCTTTCAACTCGTCGCGGAAGATGAGGCTCATGATGATGCTGACCGCGCTCATCACAAGGCTGCCCAGCAGCGCGGACCAGAACCCGTCCACCGAAAGGCCGATGCCGAACGATTGCCCGATGGTGCGGGTGAGCAAAAGCATGACGGTGTTGATGACGATGGTGAACAAGCCCAGGGTGAGGATGATAAGCGGGCAGGTAAGGAACTTGAGCAGCGGGCGCACAAGCGCGTTCAACAAGCCGATGATAAGGGCGAGCCAGAGGATGCCCGTCCAATCACCGAGATATTCGATGCCGGGCACGAGCCACACCGCCGCATACAAACCGACGGCGTTGATCGCCCAGCGGATGATGAATTTGGTCATTTGGACTCCTTTTGTTAATATGTACGCTGAGGCATTTGAGTAGGTTGCAATAATTTTCCGGCGCGCTCAGGGAGTTGGCGCCTGCATCCAGATCAGGGTGCGCTGGGGTTTGAAGCCCGCGGCTTGAATGGCGTCGTCGAAGCGGCTGACGGGGAATTCGAGCGAGACGTTGGAATAATAACGATACAGGTCATGCCGCGCCTGTTGAAGGAGGACGGTCAATGCCTCGGGGTCGGACCTCTCGCCTGCCGCGGCAAAGAGGCTTTCACCCCGCCCGGTGGGAATCCACGCAAGCGTGGCGAGCAGGGACTCTCCGCGCACCGCCGCCCATTGACGGACGTTGATGTCGATGAAGAACAGGTAGAGCCAGTTGAGGAATCCGGGCTTGAGCAAAGAAAAGTTCCATTTGCTGTGCCAGGCAAGGTCGGAGGGATAGAGGCGCGAGAGCCACTCGAGCTGCTGAATCCAAAAGCGCGGATGACGGTTCGTGACGGCAATGTCCGTTCGGTTCCCCTCCACTCGCGAATCAGTGACGGCTTGCCAGGTTGTGCGTCGCGCGCGTTCCAGAAAACCGAGGGATTCATAAAGATGCACGGCTTCGGGGTTGTCGGCGCGGACGTTGAGCCAGATGTCGTGAATCTTACGTTCGCGGGCGTGCTGCATGGCGCGCAAGGTGAGGGCGCGGGCGATTCCACGGCGGCGGTATTCAGGGTGGACGGCAACATTGGCGATGAGGTAGAGGCGGTGTTTGTCCCGTCGGAAGGGCACGAGGCTGACGTTGCCGACGATGCGACGGTCTTCCTCCCACACATAGCCGGTGAGCGGCAGGGAGGTGGAATCGGCGGCGCGTTTTGCCCATTGCAAAAAGGAGTTGTCGCTCCCGGCGCGGCGCATGTCCTGCACGTAGCGTTTGCCGTCGCCATCCATGGTGGACGAGAAGCAGGACTCGATCAGGTCCGCGACGGGGGGCAGATCCCGCAGGACGCTGAGGGGGCGGATGTTGGGGTGTGCCTGCGTGTCGCTCCGCGCGGGGAGGGTGATGCTTGCCATGGGGCGGATTATAGATTGGAAATTGGAAAGTGGGGAGTTGATTTTGGCACGCGGGAGTTGTAGAATGAAAACAAGCAGGTGGAGATGTAATTTCGCGAATTTGCTGCAAGGAGGCTGATATGAAAAAAGAGTCCGGCATCGCTATTATTGTCGCATTAATTAGTCTTTGCGGGGTTTTAGGAGCGGCAATCATAAATAATTGGGACAAGCTATTTCCTCCTCCACCCACCTATGCTCCGCCCGCCGAGAATCCGCCTGAGGATGTAACGGATGCACCGGCATCCACCTGCAGCGGCACGGAAGCGGGAGGGTATTGTTGGTATTTTGGCAGTGAAAATCTTTCATGCAGCGATGTATGCTCCTCCCACGGAGGGTATAACGAAGCGACCAGAACGTATGCAGGCTCGGATGGTTCCCCGGGCAATTGCAAAAATATCATAACAGCCTTGAACATTGCGCAAGACGATTTCTTTGAAACGGCTCAAGGCGGGCTCGGATGTTTTGCGATCCAAACCACCAGCGGGAATTTTTATGGATATTGGGACGAGCAGCCAACCACAGCGGATGCGACATATGTGACACCCGGCAGGCGGCGAATCTGCGCCTGTCAACAATAGGTGGATATTTTTTTCAGCGCAGAGAACCAAAGCTATATCTGCATCTCAGCGTTAATCAAATATATCAGCCTCAGGATATGCCTGTTGTGAGGCGAATAAGCATGTTATAAATGCTCCGTTCCAATTCAAATGGAAATAAAATCAACACCCACAGGAGAGAGGCACGAATCATGATCATCCGTATCTGGCATGGCTGGACATCGCCGTCCAACGCAGACATCTATGAGAATTTACTCAAGGAAGAGATCTTCGTCGGCATTCAAAACCGCCACATCCCCGGCTTTAAGGGCATTCAATTGCTTCGCCGCGAACTCAAAGAAGAGGTGGAATTCATCACGATCATGAAGTTCGATTCCCTGGATGCTGTCCGCCAGTTTGCTGGCGAAGATTA
Source organism: Anaerolineales bacterium (assembly GCA_015075725.1). NCBI lineage: Bacteria > Bacillati > Chloroflexota > Anaerolineae > Anaerolineales > Anaerolineales bacterium. Next base: position 830,800 of record JABTTV010000001.1, read on the forward strand.
TGAAGTTGCTGTGGTCCCGCAGAAGGCGAGAGCGGTACTTGCGCGCTTCGATGAACGATCCCAGCATTATGAAATCAGAGCCGAGAGAAGCGGCGATGGCTAGCTAGGGAAGAGTTTATTACCAAATCTGCGCAGAATCGATCCTTTCCTTCTTCCAATCGAGAGACAGCCCTGCCCGCCCTGGTGACCAAGACACAGTTAAAATGCAAGGCTCACTAAAGCGTATTGTTTCTGTACAAGGTAAATCATCATGAAGAACATTGCCACAAGCAGTCGCTTGAAGACCAACTACGAGGATTATTACGAGAGTGGAGACCCGGAATGGCGGAGATTAGGCGCGGTGGACAAGTGCGCCAACATCGTCTCCCTTTGCCGTGATCTGCCTCACGAAACCATTCTCGAGATCGGCGCTGGCGATGGAGCGATATTAAAGCGATTATCCGAATTGGGATTTGGCGAAAAACTACATGCGCTCGAAATCTCACCCTCCGGCGTGGAGGCGATAAAGAACAAAGGGATACCCAACCTGGTTGAATGCCTGCTCTTCGACGGGTATGAACTCCCCTACAACGATTTCAAGTTCGACCTTGCGGTTCTCAGCCATGTCATCGAGCATGTCGAATATCCGCGGAAACTCCTTTACGAAGCCGCCAGGGTCGCCCGGCATGTTTTTGTGGAAGTGCCGCTCGAGGATACCCTGCGTCTGAAACCCAATTTCGTTTTCGATAAGGTGGGTCATATCAATTTTTATTCGCCCGTCACGTTCAGAAGGCTGGTCCAGACCTGCAGCCTGGAGGTCTTGAAACAGACGGTGACGAATCCCTCAAACGCCGTGCATCGATACAGGTACGGCTGGAAAGGGACGGTCAATTATTACATCAAGGAACTTTTATTGAAGATTTTCCCGCGCCTGGCGACGAAATTCTTCGTCTACCATTCCTCATTGGTGTGCCGGGCAGAAACAAAATCGGATTCCCATGATCGTCCATGAATGATCCCACTTCCCAAACCACCGCCGCGGATGTGATCGAACTCGTAAATCTGCTCGATGCACACGGCATCGGCGTGGTCATCGACGGCGGCTGGGGCGTGGACGCCTTGCTGGGAAAACAGACCCGCACGCACAGCGACCTCGATATCGCTGTGGAACGTGCGGACGTGCCGAATATCCGCGCCTTGCTGGAAGGGCGGGGTTACAAGGAAGTTCTGCGCGACGATACGCGTGAGTGCAATTTCGTCATGGGGGATGATAAAGGACGGCTGATCGATATCCACTCATACACGTTCGATGAAGAAGGCAAAGTGATCTTTGGCGTCGAGTATCCCTTCGACTCGCTCAAGGGAACCGGCTCCATAGCAGGTTATCCCGTCAAGTGCATCACGCCTGAATGGATGGTCAAATTCCACACTGGATATAAACTCGATGAGAACGATTACTACGATGTGAAATTACTGTGCGAGAAGTTCGGGATCGAAATCCCCGCCGAGTTTGCGGAATTCCTGCCGAAAGCAGAAAACGGGAGGTAAACCACTTTCCACCAACCAATCACCAATTTACCGATCTTCCCTTGCAACTATTTCCCCTTCCCGCCTGTATTAAACTCTAGCCATGAATGCGCCCACCGACCGCGACCTGATCCTGCGAGCTCGTCGCGGCGACGCTGAAGCCTTCGGCGATCTCGTCTCGCGCCACCAAACGAGCGTGTTCAACGTCTGCTACCGCATTCTGCACAACCGCGCCGACGCCGAAGACCTCGCCCAGGAGACCTTCATCCGCGCCCTCGACCGTCTGCACACCTTTGACCTCGAACGCGAATTCAGCCCGTGGATTCGCCGTGTGGCAGCCAACCTGTGCCTGAACCATCTCGAGGCGCAGAAACCGTCCGCTCCGCTCGACGAGGAACGGGACGAAGATAAAACTCAAGGTCCGGCCAGGCAGGTTGAGGTCAAAGAGAGAAGCGAGCAGATCCGCAGCGCGCTCGCGTCCCTGCCGCTGCATTATCGCGTCGTTGTCGAGTTGCGGCATTATCAAGACCTATCCTACGACGAGATCGCAAGCGAACTGGACATCCCCCTCAGCGACGTGAAGAGCCATCTCTTCCGCGCCCGCAAACTTCTCGCGGAGAAACTCCATGCACCTGACTGACCAAGAACTCAACGAATATTTGGACAACGAATCTGCCAACCGCGCAGAGATCGAAACGCATCTCGACTCATGTGACGAATGCGCGGCGCGACTCTCTGCCCTCCAAGCTTTATTCGCAGATTTAGACTCTCTGCCCGAAGTGGAATTATCTACGGACATCGCCGCCCGCTTCGCACCCCGCCCCAGCCTGACTCCGTCACTCCCACGCTGGCTCACGCTGACAGCATCTCTGCAAGCCGCTGCCGCACTGGTTGCGCTCATCGTCGCCATCCCATTCTTCTCCATCATGTTGCCCCAAGTGGAAATGCCATCCTTTACATCATTATTCATTGAAGTTCAATCTAAATGGATTACATTTCTGGATATGCTTTCCACTTTCCACTTTCCACAAATCGAACCATTACCTTTGCCTGTAACTGAACTCTCCACCCTCTTCATCGCCCTCGCCATCGTCTCCATCTTTTGGATCTTTGGGAATGGGCTGTTATTGAGAAATCAGAATCGTTAACCGTGCCATTCTGAGCGAAGCGAAAAATCTCTACCCCGTACCAGAGACCCTTCGCTTTCGCTCAGGGTGACAACCTTAGGAGCCTTTCATGACCGACATCCTTCGCCTTACCCTCATCATCCTCTTGCTGACCATCACCCTCAGCGCCTACTTCCTCGTCATCGGCGCACTCTTCACCGCCCGCGTTGCCAAGACCCAAACCAGTCTCAACCTCACACCCGGGCGATCCTTCGGCTTGGGCATGGTCAACTTTTTCTTCTTCGGTTTGATCGCCTTCGTCATGCTCTCGCTTGCCGAGAACGCAGGTTCCTTCGTCAAAGGGATTCTCACCATTCCCGCCTTGCTCATCCTCGCATTTCTTTCCGTTCTTTTGAGCATAGGACTCACCGCCACCGTCCAACACCTCGCCGAACGCCTCTTCCCCGACATATCCGCATGGAAGCGCAATCTCTGGGGTTCCATCATCCTCTGCATCGCCTGCGCCTTGCCCTTTGTCGGCTGGTTCCTGCTATTGCCCTATGTCACCTTCACTGGCATCGGTGCAACGATCTTAGGATTCTTCCAAAAAAGTTAAAGTCCACTTCGGTGGTTGAGTAGCCACGAGCGACAGCGAGTGGCGTATCGAAACCACCCGTTAACAAAGCAACCTTCAATTACTAGTGGTTTCGATACGCCTCGCAAAGAACATGCGAGGCTACTCAACCACCGAATACTCCATCAAAGGACGCGCTCACCCCGCGTCTTTTTGGTTTAAACCTTTGTGCTCCTTTGTGACCCTTCGTGGTTTGAAATCCCTGCAACTTTCCCCACCCCATCCCTGTATCCCTTACATCAACCAAAAACGAAAGGACTTCATCCATGGCTGACATTTCTGCCTTCTTTTTCATCCTGCTCATTATCGGAATCGCCTTCCCTGCCATGCTCACCGCATGGTGGCTATTATTCCCATCTCTTATTGCACGCGCTCATTCACGTGTGGAAAAAACTCCCTGGGGCACCTTCTGGCTGGGACTCATCCTCGTCATTGCCGTGACCATTCCCATCGTCATCCTGCTTGCGCTTCCCTTCGGACCCGCCAAATTCATCGGCTGGATTACCCTCGGCGCAGCGTTCGCCATCTCCACCATCGGCTCGGCTGGCATCGCCTCCCATCTCGGCGCGAGACTCTCCAAACACAGCAACATGACTCCGCTCAACGGATTCATTCGCGGCGCCGTCATCCTCGAACTCGCCGCCTTCTTCCCCCTCATCGGCTGGCTCTTCGTGTGGATTCCCATCATCCTGATCTCCTTCGGTGCCACAGGCTTTGCCCTGCTCAACTGGTCACCCCGCGAGAAGACCCAACCTTCCGCAAGCCCATTACCAACTCAGGCTTAAGTTAACCACGAAGAGCGCTAAGGACGCCAAGATAAAAAGATTTTCTTTGCGATCCTCGCGTGCTTAGCGGTTCACCTATTCACTATTCACCATGACCCTATCTCGAAGAGACTTCCTCAAACTCGCCACCCTCCTCTCTGCATCTGCCGCACTCAATGCCTGCGCCCCCGCCCTGCGACGACTGACAGACGACCTACCCGCCGTCCCGTGGAGTCCGCTCAGCATGGCAGACTTCACCGCGCTCAACCGCATCACCTTCGGCGCGAGAGTGGAAGAACGCGCCCGCCTGGCAGAGATCGGCTTGGCGAATTACATCGAAGAACAACTCGATTACGAAGCCATCAACGACCTGACGTTAGACCTGCAACTTTCAACCTTCAACACTTTAACCATGTCAGCCAACGAGATCGAAGCCGTCACCAATCAACTCTTCGATGGCTATGATCGCGAGCGTCCCATCAATGAACTGCGTCAAGCTACATTTCTGCGTCAACTTTATAGCAAACGTCAACTCTACGAAGTGATGGTCGATTTCTGGAGTGACCACTTCAACATCTTCATCGAGAAAGAACCATGCTTCTATCTCAAGACCGTTGACGACCGCGATGTGATTCGCAAACACGCCCTCGGCAACTTCCGTGATCTGGTGTGGGCGTCCGCGCATTCGCCTGCCATGCTCACCTATCTCGATAACCAAGCCAATGTCAAAGGCACGCCCAACGAGAACTACGCCCGCGAACTGATGGAACTTCACACCCTCGGCGTGGAAGGCGGCTACTCTCAAAACGACGTCATGCAACTGGCGCGTTGTCTCACGGGTTGGTCGGTCAAAGAACATTTTTGGCTTGGCGATTTCGTCTTCAAGCAAGACCAGCACGAACCCGGTGAGAAAAATGTTTTGGGTCTCGCGATTCAGGAAGCGGGTCAGAGTGAGGCGGAGCAAGTCATCGAACATCTCGCGCTTCATCCATCCACTGCAAAATTTATTTCAACAAAACTCGCGCGTCGCTTCATCGCCGATGAGCCGCCACAGGAAATTATCGAGAAAGCCGCGCAAACATTTCTCGCCACCAAAGGCGATATCAAATCGGTTCTGCGCGTTATCCTGCTTGAAGGTCTCGCCTTCGTGCAACCCAAATACAAACGTCCGCTCAACTTTGTGCTTTCTGCGTTGCGCATGCTCAACGTTGAAACCGATGGCGTTGCCATGCACGACCCGCTCATGCAAATGGGGCAAATGTATTTCAACTGGACGACGCCCGACGGCTACCCCGACACGAGCGACGCATGGCAAGGCAACCTCATGCCGCGCTGGCAATTTGCGTTTGAATTAATTCGCAACGAACTTCCCAAGACGAAACACAACCTCAATGCTTTATTGGATGTCGCCTCTACGGGCAGTTTACACACCGATGTAGATTCCCTCACCTCATTGCTTTTAGGCACGCCGTTAGATCGCCTCACCCGCGACGGGATGATTGATACCGTCCATTCGGCTGGTGCCACCGAGGAAGAGACTCTGCAAATCATCGCCGCGAGTTTGATTGCGTCGCCTGCCTTTCAGTGGCGTTAGCCCTCCGTCATTGCGAGGGCGCTCTTGTTCTATGCCCGAAGCAATCTCGCGCATCGTCTCATTAGATTGCTTCGGGCGGACGAACACCGCCCTCGCAATGACGAAAATATTTAGGAGTAGTTATGTTAGAAACCTTACCCATGCTTCAACAAATCCCAACCAAGACCTGGATGCCGCGTCTATCCTTTGCGCCCAAGAACACCGCCCCACGCGGAGATACTCTCGTCGTCGTCTTCCTGCGCGGCGCCGCAGATGTGTTGAACATGGTCGTGCCGCATGGCGAAGACGCTTATTATGCGTTACGCCCAACATTGGGAATTGCAAGACCTGATAATGGAAGAAAGATGAAAGATGAAAGAGTTGTAAATCTGGATGGTTTCTTCGGATTTCATCCAAACATGAGTTCTTTACTCGAAGCCTGGCAAAGCGGACAACTCGCCATCATCCATGCTTGCGGTGCGCCAGATGAATCGCGCAGTCACTTCAAAGCGATGGAACTGATGGAACGCGGCGTGGATGATGAGCGTGGTCCCGCCTCAGGTTGGATCGGACGTCACCTCGCCACGTTGAACACAGGCAACTCATCGCCTTTGCGAGCCGTGGGTATGGGCACTCGTCCGCAGCGCAGCCTGAGCGGAAGTGTCCCCGTCTCTGCCCTGCGTTCCATCGCAGACTTCCACCTTGGCGGCGATGTACGCGCCCTGCAACAAATGCGAGCCGCGCTAAGTTACGTTTATCAAAATGATGAACTCGGTCAAGATACCTTGTCTATTATGGATACCCTCCAAAAACTCGACCCGCTCAATTACCAGTCACCAATTACCAATTACCCTGACACCGAATTCGGTCTTGCTCTCAAACAAACCGCCATGCTCATCAAAGCGGAAGTGGGGCTCGAAGTCTCTGCCATTGACCTTGGCGGCTGGGACACGCACTTCACCCAAGGCTCGCTCAACGGCATCATGCCGAACCTGATGAAAGACCTCGGCGAAGGGCTTGCCGCCTTCCATGCCGATATGGCAGACCACATGAGCAAACTGACCACCGTCACCATGTCTGAGTTTGGGCGACGGGCTTATGAGAACGGCAGCCTCGGCACCGATCACGGACACGGCAGCATGATGATGGTCTTGGGCGGCAATGTAGATGGCGGCAAGGTCCACGGGCAATGGCCCGGGTTGGAAGATGGTCAACTCATCGGTCCCGGTGATTTGGCCGTCACGACAGATTACCGTGATGTGCTTTCCGAAGTTTTAGTTAAGCGATTGAATAATCAAGCTACGAGCGATGTTTTCCCCGAATATCGGCCTGTAATAAGAAATATTATGAAATAACATTGTAGGAGCGGGGTAATCCCGCCCCTACAATGTAAATTAAATTTTTTACGGACTCCCCAACTCCACAACAAAATAATCTCCATACGAACCGCTAGCCAGATAGGCATACCCGACGCCCATCTCTGTGGATCTTGGATTAAGAATCGCATCGCGATGGACTTGGTCGCTCATCCACCAAGTCATAGCCGCCTGCGGACCGCCTCCGCCGTAAATGATCTCTTCCGAATAGGACGGTGAATAACCAAAGGAGAGAATCCGCGCATAGGCGGATGAACCGTCTGACCCGGTGTGGCTGATGCGCCCGCTGCATGCCATATCCGCGGCATGGGCTTGGGCGGCGCTGCTTAAGATGGAGTTAATCGTCAGCGTTCCTAATCCGGCATTCGTACGTTCCTGATTGATCATCGAAGCGATCTGATTCACATAGGCGGCACTTTGAGTGTAATTACAATTCCCGCCAGTAGGGGAAGATGCTTGCGTGGCCGCAGGCACCGTCGCCTGCGAAGATGTGCCGCCGCTCCCTACATTGATCTTCACCCAAAATGTCTTTTCCGTACCGATGGGCACATCTTTTCCGTTCGGGTCATTCAACGTGAAGTAGCCGGTATACGAACCGTTCAAGGTGGGCGCGGTCAAGTCCACCGAGACCTGGACCGTTTCCTTTAACAACGTTTCAGGAACGGGAGCGGAAAGAGGCGCGTTCATTTGGTCGCCCGCGGCGAATTTGAGGGTGTATCCATACCAGGGGCAGGTCCCGTTATTGATGAATTCCCAGGTCTTTGTGAATTTTTCACCCGGCTTCATTTGAGTCCCATCGGGGATGGTCACATCCCGGAGGAGAATCGCGCTGTCTTTGCAGTTTGGGTCGATGGTGACGGCAAATGTCGGCGTGGATGTTATTGCAGGCGTGGCAGTCAGCGTGGGCGGCACGTACGCCTGTTTCGTAGGGACAAGAGTCGCGGTGACAAAATTTGACGGGGCGGGCGTTTCCTGCCTGTTTACTTCCACACTGATGCAAGAGGTGAGGAAGACCGCAATCAACAGAACGGAAAATATTTTACTGATCATAAGACCCCAATTGTACCGAAACACGCGCCTGCACGATCCCTAGTCTTCGCCCGTTGCGATCTCGACTTCCGCGCTCATGCCCCACAACAATCCTTTTGGTTGTTCATCCAAATCGATCGTGACGGGAAAGACCACGTCGCCTCCCAGGGTGACTGCCCGAGGGGAGATTCGAATCACCTTTCCCGAAATCGTCACATCCATTGCTTCGATGGTCACCTTCACGTTCTGACCGATCTTCACGCGGGTGATGTCTCGCTCGCTCAAGTCGGTGGTGACGATCTCAAGACGGTTCAAATCCGCGATCGTCATTACAACTTGATTCACCTGAACCAGCTCGCCGGTGACGACGTTAACATCAACGATCGTTCCATCGAAAGGCGCGGTCAAAGCGGCTTGGGCGAGATTCGCTAACGCGGAATCCCATTGAGCTTTTGCCACGTCCGCTTCTGCGACGGCTTTGAGATAAACCTCGCGCGGCAATGAATACCATTCTTTTCTGCCGGTATCCGGGTCCACATAAAGAACTTTTTCCGCTTTTTGAAGTTCGGCGGCTTGACTCTTTGCCTTGTAATCTGCTTCCGCCGCGATAACGTCATATTCAAGTCCGGGTGTATTAAGAACCATCAGCACATCACCTGCCTTCACCGCGTCGCCTTCGTTTACCGGAATTTCCTTCACGAGCGCGGACGTGGTGAAGCTCAACTGCGAGACTTGCGCAGGTTCCACCCTCGCCGATGCAACGACAGAATCGGGCGATTCTGGAGAGACGTTTTCGATGGGGGCGTTCGTCGCTTCAGGTAGGACGGGCGCAGGGCTTGCGCAGGCGGTCAACACCAGCAAGCCGATAAAAAAGATTCTATTCATTCCCGCCTCACTCGCCGACACCGATCTCGACATCCGCGCTCATGCCCCACAGTAAACCGGCAGGTTGTTCGTCGAGTTCGATGGTCACCTTGAAGACCACATCGCCGCCCAACTCGGAGGAGATGCGGGCAATGTCCACGACCTTCCCGGCATATTCACCGCCCAACGCTTCGATGAAAACGCTGGCAGATTGCCCCACTTTCACATCAGGCACGTCGCGTTCGCTCAGGTCTGTGGTTTCGATGCGATACTTCGATAGATCGCCGACGACCATCACAACCTGGCCCGGAGCGACGGTCTCATACGGGGAGATATCGACCGATATAACGGTACTGGCAAAAGGCGCGGTCAGAGCCGACTGGGAAGCGAGAGTCGCTTTGGCAGAATCCAACAAAGCCTGGGCGCGGGCGACATCGATCTGCGCCACTTCCACATGTTTCCAGGATGGCGCGCAGCCTTCACCCCGGCATCCGACATTGCGGACCAGGTAACTGAGTTGAACCTCCGCAAAGGCAAGATTCGCCTCCGCCTCGCGGACCTTCGCATCCAATATGGAGGTGTCGACCTCCACCAGCACATCCCCGGCGTTGACCTTGTCCCCGGCCTGTGCATTGACTTTCGTTACACGCGCGATGTTCGTGAAAGATAAACGCGCGGACTGCGCTGGCACGACGACTGCAGAGGCGGTGACAGTATCACCGCTCGAGGACTGCGGTTGGGAAGGAGACGCATCCCCTGATTCCACCATTACAGTTGGGATGGCTTCCGGTGTATTCGTCCCACCGCAGGCAGATACCGCAAACGCGGCGACGAGGATGATCCAATAAGCTTTTTTCATTCAAATACTCCAATGTTATTTTTTCGGCGGGTTGTTATCGCTCTCGATGACGCCGTCCCGCAGGGTGACGACGCGCGCGGCATGTTTAATCACGCGCGGGTCGTGCGTGGCGAAGACGAAGGTCACGCCGGTTTCCTTGTTGAGTTTCTTCATGATCTCCATCACCTGCTCGCCGTTGGTCGTGTCAAGGTTGGCGGTGGGTTCATCGGCAAGGATCATCGTGGGATTCGTCGATAGTGCCCGAGCGACAGCAACCCGCTGCTGTTGGCCGCCGCTGAGTTGATCGGGGCGGTGATGCGCGCGGTCTTTCAAGTCCACGGCTTCGAGCAGTTCCATCACGCGCTGTTTGCGCTGCGCGGGAGACTTGCCATTGAGAAGAAGCGGCATTTCCACGTTTTCGTAGGCTGTCAGGGTCGGGATGAGCGCGAAGAACTGGAACACGAATCCGATCGTGCCTTTTCTCAGGTCCGCGCGCTGGTTGCGGTTGAGGTTGGTAGTTTCATGCCCGTTGATGACCACGCTGCCTGAAGTGGGTTTATCGAGACAGCCGATCAATTGCAGAAGCGTCGTCTTGCCGGAGCCAGAGGGACCGACCAGCGACGTAAATTCTCCATCTCCGATCGTCATGCTGACGCCGTTCAACGCGCGTGTCTCCACTTCGCCGATCTTATAGATGCGAGTTACGTTCGTTAATTTTGCGACTTCCATTTTTTCTCCTTGAGACGGATGTCAGTGAACATCCGCTACGCAATTTTTTATTGTGCGCCGCGCAGGGCTTCGACAGGCTCCATGCGGGATGCCATGCGCGCCGGGTAGAGCGAAGCGAGGATGGTGATCAAAAATGCGGTGATGATGAGATTGACGGCGGAATCGAGCGTGAGGTAGGTGTAGATGCGGTCTTCCAACAACATATCACCGCTAATGCCCAGGTCGCCGAAGTACACGCCGACCTTGCCAAAGTATGCCGAGAGCGCCCAGCCCGCCAATGCGCCGACTCCGATTCCGCCGAACGCCAGCAGGGTTGCTTCGGAAAGGAACAGGGCGATGACCTGCCTGCCCTTCATGCCGATGGCGGATAAAACTCCAATCTCGCGCGTGCGTTCGAAAACAGACATCAACAAGGTATTAACGATAACCGTCGCCGTCACACCCAGCACGATCAGGTTGATGATGGCAAGATACGCGTTCGAAAAATCCTCCACCAACACCAGCAGTTCGTTCATCTGCGTCCAGGTCTTCACCACAATCCCTTCACCCTGGATCGCTCCGGCAACTTCTTCCGCTTTTTCACGGTCTTTCAGCAATATGAAGATCATGCTGGCGTGGTTCTCTGCGCGGGAGAACGCCTGCGCCTTGGCAAGCGGAAGGAAAACAATACCCTTATCCCACGCGCTTGTGCCGGTGGTGAAGATTCCACGAATGGTGAACTGCTGTTCGTCAACATCGCCGTCGGAGGTATTCACCAGCAGGCTGATTTGATCGCCTGCCTTCAAACCCAGGCTTTCGGCAAGCGGAAGCCCGATCAAGATTCCTTCGCGGTCGTCGGCGGTGATGAATTCACCGGAAATGATTCCATCGCGATAGGGCGCATTCGCCTCAGACTCCGGGACGATGCCCATGATCTGCACCCCGGCCGACTCATCGCGGACGGAGACGATTCCGCTTGCGACCAGTCTCGGCGTGGCCACCCGGACAGGGTCCAGCGCTTCGATCTGCGCCGCGGCTTGATCCGGATTCTCGATCAGGTATTCCCAAGCGACGGAGAGCTTGTCCGGGTCGTAGTCTTCATCCCGCACTTGCAGATGACCGGTGTTGAGTTTCAGCGTGGTTTCCATCGAACTGCGCATCTCACCCTGAAAGAATGCGGCGATGAACATCAACAGGGCTGTGCCGAGAGCGAGCGCCAACCCCGAAAGGAGCGAACGCCTGCGATGCCTGCCCAGGTTGCGATATGCCATTTTGAAGTAGTTCATAGGATTTCCTCTTGTTGGAAGATTTGCGCAGAAGCGCGTTCTCCAACGCGCGATGACGGCGTTTGAGAATGCCTGTTACGCAGCCTCCCAATTACACGTAATGCAGCGCTTCCGCCGGTTCGCGGCGTGACGCTTCGATGGCGGGATACAAAGCCGCCAGCGCAGCAATGATCGCAACAGTAAAGGCATGTTTCAACACCTTCAACGGCACGAGCTGGGGATAGATGCTTCCGCTGATCAGGGCGGTGTACTCGGTCAGGTTTGCGAATTGCGAATAATCCAAGCCGTAGATGCCGAGGATGCCGTTGATCGCGGTACCCAGAATCGCGCCGATCGCCGCACCCATCAAGCCGATGAGAATCCCTTCGAGCAAAAACAGGAAGGTGATCTCGCGCGGTTTGAGTCCCAATGCGCCGACAATGCCGATCTCGCGCGTGCGTTCGAAGACCGCCATCATCAGGAGATTCAATATGCCGATGGCTGCGATGCCGAGCATGAACACACCGAACACGCTCATCACGCCGGTCTTCATGTCCATTGTCTTTTTCAGGTCGGGGATGCTCGTCACCCAACTCTCCACCTCATAACCCGGCACGGAAGTGTTGAGGGCGTCCATGACACCCGGCTCCTGCCCGATCTGCTTCAACGAAATTACGATCTCGGTCACCTGACCTTCCAAGCCAAAGAGGCTTTGCGCCTCGGCAAGCGAGATATAGATCGTTCCCTTTTCCACCGAAGGCACGCCGACATCATAGATCCCGATCACGGTCATGGTCCGCTGGCGGGTCTGCTCGTGAGTTGTGTTGCCGACCATTGTGATGCGGTCGCCCACTTCGATCTCCATCGCCGTTGCCAATCCCTGACCGATGACGATCACATCGCCGTCATCCGGCAGGAGATAACGCCCGCTCGATATGTTTTCCGAGACCGGCGTGATCCTGCCTTCCTTATCCGTCTCCACACCGACGATGGTGATCGCAAAAGCGCCTTCGCGGTTGGTGACAAGGCCGCCCGTGACGATGCGCTTCGATGCGACAACCACATTGGGCTGCGATTCCGCCGCACGCACGAGCGCCTCGGGATCGTCCAAAGGCAAAAGCGGTTTGCGCCCGGCTTTTTCGCTGTATCCCGGCGCATGGACCTGGATATTTCCGCCAAGCAATTGGATGGCGTTGCCGTAGATCGCCTGCTCAAAGCCGCCGATCAGCCCGTCGTATAACACAAGCATCGCCATCGTGACGCCCATACCGATCGCGATCAAAAAAGTCCGGCGGCGATGCCGCCACACATTGCGCCATGCAATGCGCAGATAAAGTGACATGATTGATTCCTTTCTACCGGCTCGCTTCGAATTCCGATTCGGTCTTCCGCAAGCCGTATTCCATCACATAAAGCAATTTGTCGATCTTCTCCTGTGTCCTGGACGAGCGCACCCATTTCATCATGTCCTTGTGTTTCATGCCTTCGTTCAGGATGTAGGTGCTGATGGCGTTGCTCCAGGTATCCATGACCATCACCGCCAGGTCCACGTCCACACTGGGATCCACTTCGCCGCGCGCCATGGCTCCCTTGATCATCATCCGCAGCGCGTCAAGGGCTTTCTGATGGTAGTCGCCGAATAGTTTTCCGTAATACAATCCTTCCACCAACAGCACGCGGCTGATCGCCTGTGTGATGCGCGGATACGCCGAGTTGAACTCCATGCCCGTCTTGATCATCCAGCGGAAATACTGGAAGGTATCCATGTTATTGCCCGGCGGGCGCTTATCCTTGAAGTAGGAAATTTTCTCCTGTTCGAGCAGCGTGAGCAGGTACATGAATACATCGCGCTTGTCCTCGAAGTATTGATAAAAACTGCCCTTCGAAATGCCGCTGTTTGCAACAATCCGGTTGATGGAAGCGGATTCAAAGCCGTACTCCGCAAACTCATCGATGGCGGCATTCACAATGGCGTTTCGCTTTTCTTCGGGAAGGTTGAGGAATGTCTGTTTGGGCAAGGAGTGACCTCCAGGTCATGTGACTACCTGGTCATATGACCGACCGGTCACATTATAGGGTAATTTCCCCGCCTGTCAAGGGATCGGATGTCACTTTCGCCTCTTTCTTGACCTTTGCCTGAGGCGGCTTCCCCCGGCGTTTTGCTCCCTTTGAGTGAACAAAAAGTCCGCAGGAACCATCGCCCTGCGGACATCTCACTATTCGCTATTCACAATAAGCTTTCGATCCCACCCCGCCTTCTCTAACACCATCTTCACCAACAATCCCGCCCGCCAAAAAGCGACCGCCGCCATGCCGTGAGCCAGCACAGCGAACAAAGGCGGAGTCTCCAGCGTGTAATACGTCCAACACTGACGGGTCGTGCCCCACAACTCGAGATAATATCCCAACCCCGAACCGGCGATGAAGGTCAACAAGGCAAAGCGATGATCGGTTGGCGTGAGGATGAGAAGAGCGCACAACAGGATAGAGAGCAAGGTGTAGGATTTGCCGAAGGTCGGGGAAACAAAGACCAGCATCAGGATCAGGAAAGAGGCGAAGATGATCCAATAAAGGGCACGGAAAAGGGAATGATGAATGGGTTCGCCTGCAAGATTTTCCATCCGTTTGATGAACCAATCCATAAACCGGGTGATTCGGTCGATGGAGAGGCTTGCAATCGGCCAGGCGGGAATGATCCACAAAGGCGGGCGTTCTGCCGTGTAATAATGCCAGAGATTTGTTTGCGTACCCCAGCTTTCGATTGCGAGCCCGCCGCACACGCCGACGAAGACGATCAGTACATCGGTCTTGAGATTCGCGCGCGCCACGATGGTGACCGACATGAAAAGGAAGATGCCGAGCAGCAGCCAATCCATATACAGCCACCAGGCGCCATCCCAATCGATGAGCGCAAGCACTTCTTCGGCAAGGGGCCACCAGATGTAAACGATCAGGATGATGGTGACGAAGAATCCACCGAGCAGGATGGATGAATCGCGAGTCCAAAATGGATGGTTCTTTTTTTCCATGCGCGAATTATATCGGATTGTAAATATCCAAGTTATCATGAAACAAATTCTAATGCGCGAAAATATAACGAAACATTAATACGATGAACAATGGAAGTTGATATAATAAATTCACGAGGCAGTCGAATGCCTTCAAATCCAAATTATTGAAAGGAATTCTGTCATGGGACTATTCAGTAAGATACTCGAAAAGCTCGGAATTAAAAAGAAAGAGGAAGAGGAGACAAAACCGGCTGCCGCTGCATCAGGCGCAAAACCAGCCGCTTCCGGAAAATCTGCACCGAAAGCCTCGGTCGCCGGAGCGGGGATGCGCTCGATGCCGAGCAAGGCAAGTTCCTCCGTCGAGTCCGCACCGAAAGCCATCGAAGTTGTGGATGTGGTTGCCCAACTCGAAACCAAAGCCAAGGGCAAGGACCTCAACTGGAAGGTCTCCATCGTCGACCTGTTGAAACTGCTCGACCTCGACTCGAGCCGCGAAGCCCGCGAGGAACTCGCCAAGGAACTCAACTGCCCCGCCGATCAGATGAGCGACTCTGCGCGCATGAACACCTGGCTCCACAAGGAAGTCCTGCGCCGCATCGCCGCCAACGGCGGAAACATCCCGCAAAATTTGCTGGACTAGCAGAAGAAATAAGAAAAAAGGAAAGAGTCGGGACAACACCCGGCTCTTTTTATTTGCACTCAAAGACCCAATGGAGCAAACGACGGACAAATAAGTCTGATAAAATGCGTTATGCTCTCGCGAGTGTACTCCTGCGCCGTAGTGGGGCTGGAAGGTGTGATCGTCGAAGTGGAAGTGGATTACACCAACGGCCTGCCCGCCGTCGTCATCGTCGGTCTGCCCGATGCCGCTGTGCAGGAGAGCCGAGAGCGCGTGCAAACCGCTGTCAAGAACGCGGGCTTGCATTTCCCCCGTCATCGTATCGTCGTCAATCTATCCCCCGCCGCCATTCGCAAGGAAGGTCCTGCATACGATCTTCCCATCGCGTTGGGCGTCGTCATCCTCGCCGGGTTTCTTCCACAAGAGACCATCGAAGGTGCGATGGTCGTCGGCGAACTTTCGCTCGATGGAGTCGTCCGTCACACGCGCGGAGTTTTGCCGATGGCTGCCGCTGCAAGAGCCAATGGATTCAAGCGGATGTTCGTCCCCGAAGCGGATGCTGGCGAAGCAGCTTTGATCCCCGACCTGGAAGTGTACCCGGTCAAATCGCTTGCGCATCTCTACGGACATTTGACCAATCGCGAACCCATCCAGCCTTATCAACCCTCCGAAGCGGATTCCCCCGACCCGCTCTTCACCCCCACCGATTTCGCCGAGATCAAGGGACAGGAACACGTCAAGCGCGCGCTCGAAGTCGCTGCGGCAGGCGGGCATAACGTATTGATGGTCGGATCTCCGGGCGCAGGGAAGACATTGCTTGCAAGAGCCATGCCTGGAATATTGCCCGAAATGTCCATCGAAGAATCATTGGATGTCACGCGCATCTTTTCAGTCGCAGACCAACTCCCGCCGGGCACGCCGCTCATCAAACAACGTCCCTTCCGCGCGCCGCATCATACCATCTCACATGCCGGACTGGTCGGTGGCGGGAACATTCCCAAACCCGGCGAAATCTCGTTGGCGCATCGCGGCGTTTTATTTCTCGATGAATTCCCCGAATTCGGGACGCGCGTCCTCGAAGTGATGCGCCAGCCGATGGAAGACAAAGTTGTCACCATCAGCCGCGCCAAGGGCTCGTTGACCTTCTCAGCCAATTTTCAATTGATCGCCGCCATGAATCCCTGTCCATGCGGCTATTGGGGCGATACTCAAAAAGCTTGTACCTGCGCTCCCGCCGTCGTGACCAAATACCAGAAGCGCATCTCCGGTCCCTTGCTCGACCGCATCGACATCCACATCGAAGTCCCGCGTGTGGATTACGAGAAACTCAGCAGAGGCCGTCTCGGTGAATCAAGCGAGTCGATCCGCAAGCGCGTTCAAACCGCGAGGGATGTTCAACACACCCGATTTACGAATTCCGGTTCCTCAAGTACCGATGTTCTTTGCAACGCGGACATGCGCATCGGAGAGGTGCGGCAGTTTTGCAAGTTGCAGCCCGAAGGTCAGAGTTTGATGCGAGCGGCGATGAGTCAACTCAATTTGTCGGCGCGCGCTTATCACCGCATCCTCAAATTATCCCGCACCATCGCGGACCTGGCAGGGAGTGAAGCGATCCAGTCACCGCATCTGGCAGAGGCGCTGCAATACCGCCCGAAGTTGATGCACACCACAATGTGATGAGGTAAAACAGTTACGGCTTTGTTTAGTGGGGTTACCATTAGACTTCTTGCAAAAGTCAAATTTTTACCTTGCTTAAGGCGGCGTCCCTACCGCCGAGGACTGTGGCGGGAGCACTTATGCAAGAGTTCTATTCAAACACAGGCGGGAGATGCAGGGAACACTACACTACCTTTTCCCAACGTGCAAGATGCCAAGTCCCCGTCATATTGTTTGCATTTCACTGCGCTTCAGATTCCCCCGGCTCAAAGGGGAATAGATGAAGAGGTCTCTTCGGATGTGACTTTCTTCATGCGTAAAAATGCTTAATGTCACATGACATTCAAACATTATTTTTATAGCATGTAAACAAAATCAAACATTGATTTGCCCATCGGATGAGATGCGTTGAAATCGATTGATCGCAAGAGCCAAATCGTGGAGATGGTGATGGGGCGGGGAAATATTTCCATTGCCGATATATGCTCGCGGTTCAATATCTCAGATATGACCGCCCGCCGCGATCTCAATGAATTGGACCGCCAGGGATTGCTTCGCCGTGTTCATGGCGGGGCAATTGCCAACCTGGGGCGCAGTTATGAACCTTCCTTCCAGACGCGGGCGGTCAAGAATAAGGAAGCAAAAGCCGCCATCGGGCGGAAGGCGGCGGAATTGATTTACGACGGGGACAGCATCGCCCTGGATGTGGGCACCACGACCCTTGAAATCGTACAGGGGCTAAAGGGGAAACGTAACCTTACAATCGTCACCTCCTGTCTGCAAATCGCGGCGAAGATCGTCGATCAAATTTCTCTCGAGGTGGATGCCCGGCTGATCATCACAGGCGGGATCGTGCGCCCGCGGGAGTTATCCATGGTGGGTCACATCCCGGAGCAGGTCTATCAAGACCTGCATGTGGACAAGGCATTTATCGGTATCGGGGGAGTCAGCCTCGAAGACGGCTTGACGGAATATAACATCGAAGACACCCAGATCAAACGAATGCTGATACGCAGCGCACAGGAAAAAATCGTGGTTGCAGACGGCGCGAAGTTCGGCGTGACGACTTTTACATCGGTCGCGCCGTTGACCGCCGTGGACAAGATCGTCACGGATGGATCCGCCCCGCCCGAAGTCCTCGATAAGGTGCGCGAGCGGGGAGTTGAAGTCATCCTGGCGGATTGATTTCTGAAAAGGAGAATGCCGATGGACCTTAAGTTCGATGCCCAAGCCAAAGTAAACCCCGGACAAACCGAAACGTACATGGCGTTTCGAAGCGCGATTCCAAAACCCTCGAACGAAGAAGCCCATCTCCGGCACATACTCCGTTTTTACATGACGCGTGCCATGCAAAAGCGCGGCGAGCAGGATATTTACGTGCTGCCGCAATTGAATGTGGCGGGAAAAACCGTCCGCGTGGATGTGGCGGCGGGGTCGGCGGGCAAATACACGCTGTCCATTTGCGAGCCGGAATCAGTCACGCCCGAAACGGAGGATATCCTGGACCTCTTGAAGGATGTCGAAGGGGTGGACGCGGTTGTCGTCCATTCGCAGTACGGCAAGCCGGGGAACGTGATGGACAAATTCAAAGTTCAACTTGCCTCGAAGAAATTCCACCTCCTGGCTGTCGTGCCGCCGCCGTTCGACGACGTTTACGAATACGATATCTGGATGTTCGAAACCACGTTTAGAAACCTGTTCGAAGGGAACTGACTTATGCCGGGCAATGGTTCCGCCGGAAAGGTTTACAAGATCGTTGTTGCATGCGGCACAGCCATCGCGACTTCCACGCATGTCGCCATCAAGATCAAGGAACTGCTGGAAGAGCGCGGTTTGAGGATCCACACCATTCAATGTCGTGTCCCAGAGGTGCCTTCGCTTGCGCCCGATGCCGACCTGGTGGTCGCCACCGCGCAAGTGCCCTATGATATTGACGTTCCTGTCGTGGATGGGATTCCATTCCTGACCGGAATCGGCATAAAGGAGGTCATCGAAAAGATAGAGATGCTTTTGAAGAAGGAATGACGTGTACCCAATCACAAAAGGAGAATGCATATGGAAACCATCAAGTCGATCTTCGACTTCCTGACCGGGCTTGGTTCGCCGGTCATGTTGCCGATCATCATCTTTATCCTGGGGCTCATCCTGGGACAAAAAATCAGCCGCGCCTTCATTTCCGCCATTACAGTCGGCGTTGGCTTCATCGGTCTTGGACTGGTCATCACGCTGTTGTTCGACGCGCTTGGACCAGCCACTGCCGCATTGGTCGAAGCGACCGGGATTCAACTTAACGCGTTGGATGTCGGCTGGGGTGTGGCGGCTGCCATCGCTTTCGGCACAGTCGTCGGTTCGCTCGTATTCATTGTTGCCCTCGGCGTTAATCTGATCATGCTCGTCTTCCGCTGGACCAAAACCCTCAATGTCGATATGTGGAACTATTGGCATTATGCCTTTACAGGCTCATTGGTCTATTTGGTCACGGGAGGCAACCTGGTGCTGGGTTTGATCGCCGCGGCGATCCATGCGATCGTGTCGCTGCTCATCGCCGACTGGACCGCGAAAGACGTGCAGGAATTCTTCAAGATTCCGGGCGTGTCCATTCCGCAGGGCTGGGCGGTCACCAGTGTGCCGATCATCAAGGGACTGAATTGGATCGTGGAAAAGATCCCCGGTCTGCGCGACATCTACTGGGACTCGGAAGGGATGCAGAAGAAACTCGGCGTATTCGGACAGCCGATCATCATGGGCGCGACCCTGGGTTTGCTGTTCGGGTTGATCGCCTATGGGTTCTCGACCAAGGTCCTGACCGTTGCGGTGCAGATGGCAGCCGTCATGTTGTTGATCCCGCGCATCATCGCCATCTTCATGGAAGGCTTGACCCCGCTCTCGGAAGCCGCGCGTGAGTTTATGCAGAAGCGCTTTGCAGGGCGCGAATTCTACATCGGCCTGGATTCCGCCATCCTAATCGGGCATCCGATCACCATCGCCGCCGGTATCCTGCTCATCCCGATCACGCTGCTTCTCGCCGCCATCCTGCCGGGGAACAACACCCTGCCCGCCGCTGACCTGGCTGCGACCGCCTTCTTCATTTGTATGGTTCCGCCCCTGACCAGAGGGAACTTCTTCCGCTCGATCCTGTACGGCACCATCATCATGGTCATGGTGCTGTACATCTCCAGCGCGTTTGCTCCACTGCTGACCCAGATCGCCTCGGATATTGGCTATGCCATTCCGGAAGGCGCGGTTCAGATTACCGGCCTCTCTGGCGGGAACTGGATCGCCTGGATCCTTACAACCATAAGCGGATTGTTTGGAGGCTAGTCGTAACCGCTCGTCTAAATGGAGAAGGGATCCAATTCCCTTCTCCATTCGGCATTATTCGATCGCTTTTTAGAAAGATTCGAGAGTTCTCATGAACCAACATGACTGGGGTATGCTCGAACGGTTGTGCGCCGTCCATGCCGTCTCCGGGCGCGAAGACGCAATGACGGCGTTGGTCCGGGATACGATTCGTCCGCTGGTGGATGAAGTCAGCGTCGATAACCTCGGCAACGTGGTGGGGATTTTGAAAGGCACGAAACATCCCGATCATCGCCTGATGCTGCAGGCGCACATGGATGAACTGGGATTGATCGTCAGATACATTACCGACGATGGCTTTTTGCGTATCGAACGTGTGGGCGGCGTACCGGAGAAATCCCTGTTAGGCCAGCGAGTGGACGTGCTGACGGACGACAATCGGCTGGTTCCCGGTTATGTGGGGACGAAATCGCACCATATCACGTCGTCCGACGAGAAGTTCAAGGTCCCCACTGTGCATGACATGTTCATTGACATTGGGCTGACCAGTCGGGAAGCGGTGGAACAGGCGGGGGTCCAGGTGGGCGACCCGGTGACGTATCACCCAAACTATCACCGCTTCGGCGATGGGATGATCTGCTCCAAGGCGCTGGATAACCGCGTCAGCGTTTTCATCCTTTTGGAGGTTCTGAAATCCTTCGCCGTGCAAAGGCCGCCCTCCACGATTGTCTTCTCGTTCACGGTCTTGGAGGAATTCAGCATCCGCGGCTCGCTGCCGACGGTAACTGCCACCAAACCTCATGCGATTCTCTCGCTGGATATTACGATCGCCGCTGACACCCCGATCGACAAACCCCTGCATCCGGTGGCCATGCGCAAGGGACCGGCGATCAAAATGATGGACTTTCACGGGCGCGGCACGCTGGGCGGGTTGTTCTCTTCGCCGAAACTGCGCCGGTTTATCGAAAGGATTGCCAGACAGGAAAACCTCCCCCTGCAGCGCGAAGTCATCGTGGGCGTGATCACCGACCCGGCATTCCAGTTGTATCTGGACGACAAAGGTTATGTGATCGCCGGGCTGTCCATTCCGCACCGATACAGCCACGCATCCATTCAAATGTGCCACGAGACGGACATTCTTCAGATGATCCAACTTGTGGAAGCCGCAGCCCGATCCTTCACTCCCGAATTGGACTTGAGTCGGGGGTAAACATCATAAAAGAGGTTCTATGCAAACCTGGGTAAAAGATCTTTTTGGAGTCGAAAAACCCGTCATCGGCATGTGCCACATGCGAGCCATGCCGGGCGATCCGCAGTACGATGCAGTCAAAGGCATGGATTGGGTGTACGAGCAGGCGCGCGCCGACATGCTCGCCCTGCAGGAAGGGGGCGTGGACGCCATCCTCTTTTCGAATGAATTCAGCCTGCCGTACCTGACAAAAGTGGAGACCATCACAGTCGCGTGCATGGGTTCGGTGATCGGCGAACTCAAACGGGAGGTCAAAATCCCCTATGGGGTGAACGTTTTGTGGGACCCGCGCGCGTCCATTGATCTGGCGATGGCGACAGGCGCCCGCTTCGTACGCGAGATTTTCACCGGCGTGTACGCAAGCGACTTCGGTTTGTGGAATACGAATGCCGGTGAAGTGATTCGCCACCAATACGCCATTGGCGCGCAGCACGTCCGGTTGTTCTTCAATATTGTGCCGGAAGCGGCTACGTACCTCGGGGATCGCCCGGTCACAGACATCGCGCGCTCGACCGTATTCAACAACCGACCGGATGCGTTATGCGTCTCGGGGCTGACAGCGGGCGCAGAAACATCCGCCCAGACCTTGAAACTGGTCAAGGATGTTGTGCCGGATACGCCTGTTTTTGCCAACACGGGTGTCAGGCTGGATAACGTCGAGGAACAATTGAAGGCGGCGGATGGAGCCGTGATCGGCACCACTTTCAAACAGAATGGCAATACATGGAATCCGGTGGACGGCCAGCGCGTTAAAGCGCTCATGGACCGAGTCCGCCAGTTAAGAGCAGGAGTGCCGGCATCGAATTAGGAATTTCGATAATCCTGCCGGGCAAGGAGGTTGTTATTGAACAAAAACAACATGCTGCTTGTTGTGATATTGACCAGACCGGAGAAATGCGATGAAAACAGTATATGTCGTTTGCGCAACGGGGATTGCCACTTCCACCATGCTTCGTTTGAAGGTGGAAAAATACCTTGAAGAGCAGGGCATCGAAGCCCGGGTTTTGCAATACCGGGTTACTGAAATTTCCCCTGATCGCTGTGAAGCGGACGTCATTCTTGCGACAACCGAAATCCCCCCGGAATTTGAAGAGGTTGCCGCCGTCATAAATGGAATTTCGCTCATCACCGGCATCGGTCAAGGCGAGACCCTCCAAAGTCTCGCGCACGCTTTGCAAAGACCTAAAGGAGAATGATGATGGAAAGTATTCTTGCCTCAATTGGAGAGTTCCTTAATGGGCTTGGTCCATTGATCGCGCTGCCGGTTGTAATTGCCCTTTTGGGCATCTTCCTTGGTCAGAAGTGGGACAGTGCCATCCGAAGTGGCTTGATGACCGCTGTCGCGTTTGTCGGCATCTTTCTGACGGTCGGATTGCTGGGAAACACCGTCAGCACCATCGGACAAAATTTTGCCCAGAATACCGGCACCAATCTGGATATCATTGACATCGGCTGGCCCGCCGCATCTGCCCTGGCATTTGCCACGCCGGTCGGTAACCTGATCATTCCGCTGGGGATTCTGCTCAACGTCCTCCTGCTCATCTTCGGCTTGACGCAGACCCTGGATGTGGATATCTGGAATTTCTGGCACATGGCGTTCGTCGGCGCGCTGGTGCAGTTTGTGACAGGCAGTTTTGCACTTGGCTTGTTCGCCGCGCTCCTGACGCTGGTTATTGCCTTATTCCTGGCGGACTGGTCCGCGCCGTTGATTCAAAAGCACTTCAAGATGCCGGGCGTGTCCATCCCTCACCTGCAATCGGCTGGATATATGCTGTTGGCAGTTCCCTTTGCGTGGTTGTTCAACCGATTGGCGTTTCTAAAGAATCTCAAAGCCAATCCCGATGCGATCCGCAAACGACTCGGCCTGCTCGGCGAACCGATGGTCCTGGGTTTCATTATCGGCTTCCTGCTGGGACTCCTGGGCGGGCAATCGTTTAAGGATTCGATCCTCACTGCTGTGAACACTGCCGCAGTCATGCTGCTCATCCCGCGCATGGTTTCCATTCTTGTGGAAGCATTGACCCCTGTCGCCGAGGCGGCGAATAATTTCATGACCAACCGTTTCAAGGGACGGGAATTCTACATTGGGCTCGACTCTGCGGTTCTGGCTGGAAACTCGACGGTCATTGCCACAGGATTGCTCCTCGTACCCATCGAAATCCTGCTGGCTCTGGCGCTTTCCCCGCTGGGTAACCGCACCCTGCCCTTCATTGATTTGGCAGATGGCGTGTTTGTAGCAGCCATGCTCGCTCCTTTGGTGGCAGGAGATGTCATTCTCACCACCCTGCTGGGCGCGATTGTGATGGGGATCGGTTTGATCTTTACCACACTGCTCGCGCCGGGCGTGACCGAATTGGTGAATACAAGTTCGCTTGGTTTGGACATCCCGGCAGGATACGCCACCTATACCGTCATGAGCGACGCCGCCATTCCCACCTCTTACGGATTGTATTTCCTTTTCCAAACCCCGGCCGGATTGGCAATCGTCGTCAGTCTGTTGGCGGTGGTCGGCTTGTACTTCCTAAAACGCCGCGTCAAGCTCGAAAATATTTTCGGCATGGGCGAGTAGTTTAATGTTCTTGTGGGGAGCCTTGCGCTCAAGGCTCCCCCATATGATCAGGATGCGCTGAGGTTTAATGGGTATTTTTGAATGGGTAAAGAGTCAGACCGGAGTGTGGGGACCGGCTTTATTGGATATTTACTTCCGCAACGCAGGATGGGTGAACACCTTGCTGGTGGCGTATGGATTGTTGCTGCTGCTTTCCTGGCAAAACCTCGCCCGGATTGGTGATGCACTGGCTGGGCAAATCCTGGAGCAGGCGGGCAGAAAAATCAAAGCCAGCTCTAAGACCAAAAAACCAAAGAGTATTCGCCTCAGTGACTTCGACTTGTCGTGGGAGGAAGCCATTTCCGTCAGCAGGTTTCCCTTTGTAGCAAAACAAACCGATATACTAATTCATCGCGCCAGCCCAGAAAACATCCGCACACTGATCACAGAACGAGAATTGATCCAGCGCTGTGCCCGCCGCCTTGGGGAGATGGGTCTTCGCTTGGAACGGAAGAAATAGTCATGCCGCTTCGCATCGCCCCTTCGCTTGCCTCTGCTCCCATGCTTCATCTCAGCCGGGTCATCGCGGACCTCGAGTCTGCCGGCGCGGACTATATTCACTTCGACGTGGAAGACGGGTCGTTCACGCCCGTCATGACCTTGGGGACAAAGATCATTGCAGATTTGCGCCCGCTCACGCGCCTGCCGTTCGACGTTCATCTGATGATGGTCAACCCGGAATGGATTCTGCCCGACCTGGCGGCGTACGGGGCGAACCGCATTTCAGTACATTACGAAGCCTGTCCCTACCCGCGCCGTGTGCTGCGGCAAATTGTCTCGCTGGGCGCGCAGGCTGGCCTGGCGTTCAACCCCGCCACGCCCATCCCGGATTTGAGTTACCTTGTGCCGTATCTTTCCTTCATTGTTGTGCTGACGACCGAACCTGAGATGCCCGATTGCCCGTTCCTGCCTGAAGTGTTGGAAAAGGTCCGGGAGGGCAAACAGGCTGCGGGTCAGAGAAGATGCGAATGGGTTGTGGATGGCGGCGTCTCGGCGGAGAACTTATCCCAAATCCAGAAAGCCGGTGCGGATACTATCGTCGTGGGTCGGACGGTTTTCAAGGAAGGCAAGATCACTGAAAATATGGCTGCCCTGCGCGCGGCGGCTTGATCGGAAATGGAATGCAAAATACTTTGACGGATTTGCTCAGGACGGATCATATTTTAGTCAATATGAATGTGAAGAACGCGCAGGAGGCGATCCAGACGTTGACGGCGGCGCTGGTGGAGACGGGGCACGTCTCGCCCGGTTTTGCGGAAGATGTTTGGAAGCGCGAGCAGACGTTCCCGACGGGTTTGCCCACCCAGCCGCTGGCAGTTGCCATCCCTCACGCCGACCCGGACCACGTTAACAAATCGGCGGTTTGCATTGGCGTGTTGAACGCGCCGGTTCTTTTCGCGCAAATGGGCACGGACGGTTCGACGTCGCTCGATGCGCGTTTGATCTTTCTGCTCGCGGTCAAGGAACGCGAAAAACAGGTGGAGATGATCGGGCAATTGGTCAAATTGATTCAAACAGGCAGCCTGCTCGAAGACCTGGCACAGGCAAAAGATTCCGCCGAAGCGCTCGCGCTCATTCACAAAACGCTGGCTTGAAAGGCGCGAAATGCAGAATATCTGATTGAAAGTCATCAATGAAGCCGGCTTGCACGCCCGCCCCGCGGCGGAGTTTGTCAGGGCGGCGCAGTTCAAGTGCAAACTTACAGTCCGCAACGCGACAAAAGACTCGGCGGGCATGGACGAACTCAGCATGTCGCCGCGCCAGGTTCCCTTGGTGAAACAGGTCGTGAGAAACTGGTCGCTGACAGATGCGCAGGAATTGGCTCGCCGCGCGCTTGAAATGGACAGCGCGGATGCAATACGACGGGCAGTCAGTGAGTCCTAATCTTTAGCCCAGAGGCGATGCAGACACAATGTAATTTCAAACATGACCTATCCACCCGACCAGTATGAAAACTCCTCCATCGGCTGGGGAGTTTTATTTCCCGGCTGGCTATTATCGCAGCATGGAGATTACCATGAAAAAATTTCTCAAAATCATTGGAATTCCGGCTGGAATCGGACTCCTTGCCTTGATCGTGATGTTTGCCCTCCTGCCATGGATGGACAGGTGGGGCGCGACTGACGAAGAGATTGCCGCTTCATTCGCAGGGGATGAGTTGGTCCCATCTCCGCGCATCGCCTACACCCGAGCCATTACCATCCACGCGCCCCCTGAAGATATCTATCCGTGGATCG
The DNA here is from genome assembly GCA_015075725.1 of Anaerolineales bacterium. Classification (NCBI taxonomy): domain Bacteria; kingdom Bacillati; phylum Chloroflexota; class Anaerolineae; order Anaerolineales; species Anaerolineales bacterium. The sequence goes on from JABTTV010000001.1 coordinate 857,143, forward strand.
TCCAACTTGGCGCGGATAAAGGCGGCATGTACAGTTACACGTGGATCGAAGCGCTCCTGCAATGCTCCCAGGTCAACGCAAACCGAATTCACGAGGAATGGCAGGGATTGAAAGTGGGCGACAAGGTCTTGATGTGTAAAAACAACATGCCGCCCGGTTACGAAGTGGCGGTCATAGAACCGAACCGCGTGATCGTGATGGGACATCAGACAGATGGCGTCTGGAGCGATGTCTGGCAGTTCATCCTTGCACCTCAAAGCGACGGCTCGACACGCTTTATCCTGCGCTCACGGGATGCAAAAGTAGGCTGGATGTGGGACGTGATCCGCCCCGGTGAATTCATCATGGTGCGCGGCATGATGCTGGGCATCAAGGCACGCGCCGAAGGATCGATTGGAAGATAGAACGGAGGTCGAGATGGACTTAATGAAAGCGGTCTGGAAAGTTTTCTGGCGCAGCCTGTTGGTTGCGATCGGATATGTCACAGGTCTGATTCTGGCGGGAATGATTGGCGCAATGTTGGGCGCGCAGATGGCATCAAGCACCCGCAATAGCTCCACATTCGCCTGGCTGCTCATCGCCAGCATTCTTCTCGGCGTAATCCTGGGACCGCTTGCTTCACACCTAACGCTGACCCGCCTTCAACATTTCATTCTGTGGGGCAGCCTGATCTTCTTCAACCTCGGTTCGGTCGCCATTGAAGGTGCATACTTTGCGCCAGAGTTGGTGACAATTCCATTGCCTGTGTTGTTTGCGCAGCAATTGCTGGCTTCGGCAGGCGCGGCGCTGGCCATCGTATTGTTGTTTTCATCCATTGGCAAGCCCGCCGTCTCCTGGGCAGATGCGCTTCGCGCGCGCCCATGGTATTCGTGGTTGTGGCGGTTCGTCGTCAGTTCGATAAGTTATCTGTTGTTCTATTTTTTCTTCGGCGCGTTAAATTACTCGCTTGTAACTGCGCCTTATTACGAAGCTCACGCGGGTGGCTTGAACGTGCCCGCGCCGATGGTTGTGCTCATGGCTGAAAGCATCCGTGCGCCGTTGATCGTGCTTTCGGTTCTGTTCTATCTCCTCTCCGCGCGCGGGACAAAACGCCAGTTGACGCTCAAAACCGGCTGGCTGTTATTCGCCATCGGCGGAATCGTCCCGCTCGTCCTGCAAATCGGCTCCCTGCCGTTGCTCCTGCTCGCTGCCAGCGCGGTGGAAATCTTCCTTCAGAATTTCCTCACCGGAGTTGTCGCCGCGGGTTTGATGGGAAGCGAGGCAAAATCATCCGCATGAAACGGACGATCATTTTCACCGGCGCAAATAATGGAATCGGACTGGCAATGACCCAGTCTCTGCCGGATGAGAACGATCAAACAAAACGGGACAACCGAATGGTTGTCCCGTAATCTTACTTGTTCTTTCCGGTAAATTTAATCGGCAGCCGACATCGCTTTGTCGAGCGCCTCGGTCTCGACCATGGGCGGTTTGAAGATCAGGAAAACCGCATTGAGCAAGATTCCCAACACGGCCGCGGTGGCAATGGCAGGCAAGCCGCTGGGGAAAATTCCCGGAATAACGAGCGGGAGTAATCCATTCGGATAAGCGATATTCCCGCCGATGCCCACGACCATGATCACGGCACCGATCGCAAGATTCCGCGGATTGAACATGCTGACATTATGCTCCTGCATCAAAGCAATGCCCTGCATGCCGATCACGCCGAAGAGGTAGATTGCAAGACCGCCGCTCACTGCCAGCGGGATCGAATTTACCAACGCCGCCAGGTTCCCGTTGAAAGCCAGGATAATGGAAATCACACCGGCAGAGATCAATGCGGGACCCGAATAGTTCCGGGTGATCGCCATCAATGAATTGTTCTCACCGTAGTTCGTCCCCGCAGTTGCGCCAAGCAAGCCGTTGAGAAAATCACCGATACCGTCGAACACAAGGTTGTAACCCACGTTTTTATCGAGGTTCAGTTTTTCGCGTCCGGTTTCCCCGGCGAATCGATCGATGTAAAGACTCATTTGATACAGATGAGCGGTCGATTCAGGGATTGTGGCAATTGCCATGATCGAGATGCTGACGATCGCGGTGATGAGCAGCTCTCCTCCAAATGAGGGCAGGGTGATGTTGGGCATTTGAATGAGATTCGCCTCCAAAACCGGCTGGAAGTTCACCGAACCCGGAGCGAACAGCATGGAAGCGATATAGCCTGCAATGCCGCCCAATAGCACGGGCAGCATCCCGATGAAACCCCTGTTCTGCAAATAGACCGAGAACAGGATGGTGAGAATCAACGTAATAAACGCAACCAGAAAATTGTTGCTGGCGAGGTCCACCACGGCGGCTTTTGCCAGACCGAAGCCGATGATCGCAGCAACGGAACCCGTCACGACCGGCGGGAGGAACCGATCCACACTGGCTTTCCCCATTGCCCGAATGAGGAATCCAACGGCGATGTTGATCAAACCGGTGACGACGATCCCTGCCTGCATCAGGCTGATCACATCGTTGGGTAGAGGTCCGCTAAACGGCACATACGGCGAGCCGGTTGCCGCCGCTGAAATGCCTTGATATGCCGCAATGTAACTGAAGCTCGAGCCGTAGAACAACGGGATGAAGGTCCCGATGCTCCGGCGTGAAAGAATGAGCGCAACGATCGTTGAAACGCCTGAAGCCAGCAGCACGGTTCCCACGTGGAAACCGCAGAAAGCCGCAACGAACACGGTTGCAGGAAACATCGTCAGCACGTGTTGGAAGCCCAACAGGATGGTCTGTCCCATTGGAGGGGTATCGTTGGGCATATACCCCATTATGTTGTTCTTAGCCATTGCATTCTCTCCTTTGACGATTTGGGTTGGTCTTGCCAGGCTTGCCTTTGCCTTGCCGGGTTTTGCCTTACTGGTTTTCTTCTTTGTTGCCATCTGGTCCATTCTCCTTTCCGACGGTTGCGAGTGTATGTATCAAGTTGTGTTCGCACCTCCAAATAAAAAGTCGCCAGCATCTTACGCACGGCGACAGAATAAATGGCAGACAGGCTCACGGGCAATGAGCATGTTCAACGCAGAATCAAATCCCTGCACTCTGATTGGTCTCATCTTAATTGTACATAACCCTCGAATTCGGACCGGGATACGCGGATTCAAGCCATTTCCAGATGAAAATCCGCTTCACCCCACCCCTTGGGCTGCCCCTGTTTCCCGCGCGTTTCCACCCCGTTGACTCTCGTCTCCTCATTGTGCTACACTCCAAGCCTGCCTGGCAGGACTACACACAGACGTGCAGCGGATGTTCGCCTACGTCCGTTTTGAGGAGAATGCATCATGCAACTCAAAGGTAACGTGACCGTCAAAGCCCCGCGCAAAAGGGTCTGGGATTTCCTCACCGACCCGAATCAACTCGGGCAATGTGCGCCCGGTGTGGAAAAGATCGAAACCATCGAACATCTCAAAAAATACCGCGGCGTGATCTCGGTGGGACTGGGCTCCGTGAAAGCGCGTTTCTCCGGCGATGTGGATATTCTCGAATTAGACGAACCCAACCGCGCCAAACTCAAGGCGCATGGCACGGCAACAGGCAGCGCGGCAGACGCGGTCTGTGAAATGACCCTCAGCGATGGACCGGAAAACTCAACCCTCGTCAACTGGACGGCGGATGTCAATGTGTCCGGTCAACTGGCGAGCCTCGTTTCACGGTTGATGGTTCCCGTCTCACAGAAACTGGCAGGGGTGTTTTACGATGAAGTGAAGAAGAGGATAGAGAAGGAATAACAACGCGCGCAAGCCGCCGTCCCCGGCGGCGAAGACGGCGCCGAAAGCAACCTTAGGATGCGCGATATTTTAACGGATGTCGAAAAATGGTTAGCCTCAGGGGAAACCATCGCGCTTGCCACCGTGATCCAAACCTGGGGTTCCTCGCCGCGCAAGGCGGGTTCGTGCATGGCGCTCACTGCCAGCGGAAAGATCGTCGGCTCGGTCAGCGGCGGATGCGTGGAAAATGCGGTCATCGAAGCGGGACTTGAATCCCTCAAATCCAAGCGACCCCGATTGCTTCACTTTGGCGTCGCGGACGAGACTGCCTGGGAGGTGGGACTCGCCTGCGGGGGAAGCATAGATATCTTTGTTCAACCCCTTGATCTTGAATTATTCCAAACTCTACGATCATCATTAATAGATGAAATGCCTGTTGTTCATATCACGGTCATCCGCGGCGCGGATGATTTGGTCGGACATGAGTTGTTGATATCCGAAAGCGGACTCATCGCCGGCTCGCTCGGCAACGAATGGAACGATGCGGTGTTAAAGATTGGCATAGATGCACTTTACCAGGGCACATCATGCCGTGTGCAGTTGAGTGACACATTGGAAGTTTTTCTCGATGTGTTTCTTCCCTCGCCAACCATCATAGTGATGGGCGGAGTGCATATCGCGGTCGCGTTGGTGTCGTTGGCGAAGACGCTCGGCTACCGAACTGTTCTCATCGACCCGCGCAAGGCGTGGGGGAATGCAGAGCGATTCCCGAACGTGGATGTTTTGATCCAATCATGGATCGATGACGCGTTCAGGCAGATCAAGGTCACAGGCTCCACCGCGGTCGCATCGCTCACGCACGACCCGAAACTGGACGATCCCGTGTTGAAGATCGCATTGACCAGCCCTGCGTTTTACATCGGCGCATTGGGGAGCAAGACCACAAATGAAAAACGCCGCGTTCGTTTGATGAACTACGGCATGACCGAGGATCAACTTGCGCGGTTGCACGCTCCCATTGGGCTCGATATTGGAGCCTCCACGCCAGAGGAGATCGCGCTTGCCATTATGTCTGAGGTGGTGAAAAGTTATAGGAAAGAGAATCAAGTATCGGTTAAGAACGAAGCGGAGCCAGTCTCCAGTCTCTAGTCACTACTTCTCCAATTCTCATTAAAAGGAGATTGCTTCGGACTAACGTCCTCGCAATGACATGAAGTCTTATGAAACCTGCTCCATTTGAATATCATGCCCCGACATCGCTCGAGCAAGCATTGGATTTGATGAGCCAGCATGCGGGAGAGGCAAAGATCCTGGCAGGCGGCCAAAGCCTTGTGCCTGCGATGAATTTCCGCGTGGTACAACCCAGCCTGTTGATCGATTTGAACCGCGTGGTGGAGTTGAGTTTTATCCGCGAAGAGGGAAACGCGATTCGCGTCGGCGCGATGGCGCGTGAACGCCACCTTGAATTCGATGCATCCATCGAAAAGCGGATTCCGCTTTTGCATGAAGCCGTACCGAACATTGCGCATCCGCAGATCCGCAACCGCGGCACGATCGGCGGGAGTATTGTCCATGCCGACCCCGCCGCCGAATTGCCGATGTTGATGGTCGCTTTGAATGCAAGGTTGAAGGGGAAAAATAAATCCGCCGAGCGCTGGATCGACGCCAAAGGTTTTTTTGCGGGGATGTTCACGACCGCGCTCGAACCCGATGAGATCCTGGCGGAGATCGAAATTCCGTTCATGCCGCCGCGCACGGGCTGGTCGTTCATGGAGGTTGCGCCGCGTTCGGGCGATTATGCGATGATGGGCGTCGCCGCGCTGGTGACGCTGGACAAAGATGGAAAGTGCAAGTCTGCAACACTCGTGTATCTCAACGCTGGCGATGGACCCGTGGATGCAGTTGCGTCCGCACAGATGTTGGCGGGGGAGAGTCTCAGCGACAAATCGATCGAGTCTGCTGCAGTTCATGCCAGTGAAAATGAGATCAATCCGTTCGGAAACATCCATGCCTCAACAGATTTTCAACGTCATCTGGCAAAAGTGCTGACACAAAAAGCATTGAAGCAGGCTGCGCAGCGCGCGGGAGAATCGCAATGACCCAGGTTACTTTGACAGTCAACGAAACACAATACACTCGCGATGTGGAGCCGCGCCTCTTGCTCAGCGATTTCCTGCGCCATGAACTCGGGCTGACAGGTACGCACGTTGGCTGTGAACACGGCGTGTGCGGCGCCTGCACGATCCTTTTCGACGGCGAATCGATGCGCTCGTGCCTGATCTTCGCCGTACAGGCAGATGGCCATTCCGTCACAACCGTCGAAGGACTCGCGCCTGACAAAGACAACCTGCATCCGTTGCAACAATCGTTTTGGGAAGCGCACGGTCTGCAATGCGGATATTGCACCCCCGGTATTTTGATGACGCTGGTTCCCTTCCTCAAACAAAATCCGAATCCCACCGAAGACGAGATACGTCACGCGATTTCGGGCAATCTTTGTCGTTGTACAGGTTATCAGCATATCGTGGATGCGGTGAAGTTGGCGGCAGATAAGATGCGAGAAGCGGAGAATTAGTGGATCGGAGAATTGAGATTAGAGATTTGAGACTATGAATGCAGACATCCTCACAGTTTCCTTTCGAAATAACGATCTCTCTCCGCGAGATTTGATCTCCAGTCTCCAGTCGCTTTATGATTCCCGTGAGCCTGAAGTTTTGGCATTTATTCCCGAACCGAATCGCTTCGAACGATTGCTCAATGACGCCGAAGAACTCATAAAAAAATATCCCGATGTAAACAGTCGCCCTGCGCTTTTTGGAATGACCTTGGGCGTGAAGGATATTTTTCATGTGGATGGTTTCGTCACGCAGGCAGGAAGTAAATTACCCGCTGAAGATATCCAAGGTAAAGAAGCAACCAGTGTGACGCAAATCAAAAATGCTGGAGCGCTCGTCATGGGCAAGACCGTCACCACCGAGTTCGCCTACTTCACTCCCGGTCCCACGCGCAACCCGCATAATCCAGGTCATACGCCAGGCGGGTCGAGCAGTGGTTCCGCGGCCGCCATCGGTGCGGGCATGTGCAACCTCACGCTCGGCACCCAAACAATCGGTTCGGTCATTCGTCCCGCCGCGTTTTGTGGCGCGGTCGGTTTCAAACCGACCTACGAAAGAATTTCTCGCGCAGGCGTCATTCCGCTATCGCCAACATTTGATCATATTGGACTCTTTGCCTCAAATGTTGATACTGTAAAACAGGTTGCAAGCGTGTTGGTAGAGAATTGGAGAATTGGAGAATTGGAGACTACGACTCGTAAGCCGACTCTTGGTATCCCCGAAGGTCCCTACCTCTCCTGCGCTTCAGACTACGCTTTAGCCTGCTTCAACGACCTATGTAATATCCTAGCCCAAGCAGGCTATAACATCCGCCGTGTGCAAATCATGGACAACTTCCAAGACATCCGTGATCGCCACGACGCCATCATGTCATTTGACGCATCCCAAGTCCACAAAGACTGGTTCGCCAAACATGAAATCCTCTACTCCTCCAAATTCTCCGACCTCATCAAACGCGGACAAAAAATCTCCAATCTCCAATCTCTAATCTCTGCCCGTGACGCCTTCCGCAACCAAATCACCCAAACCATGACCGAAAACAACATCGACCTCTGGATCTGCCCTCCCGCCATCGGACCCGCTCCGAAAGGACTCGACTCCACTGGCGACCCCGTCATGTGCCTCCCGTGGACACAGGTCGGCTTCCCTGCGATCAACATCCCAACCACGAAGAGTGAAGACAATCTGCCGATGGGCTTGCAACTGGTCGGCAAGTGGAATGCGGACGAGTCTTTGTTCTCATGGGCGAAAGAGATCGAGGAAGCAGTGAGGGCGATATGACCGTCGTCAAGTGGAACGTCCGCGCGGGAGCGTATTACGACTCGGTCGTGTTGATGCAACTGCAACGCGGCTTGCTCGGCTTGAGCGGCGTCGTGGATGCGGGTGTGGTGATGGCAACCCCCGCCAACCGTGAATTGCTCGCGGCAAATAATCTCCTGCCAGAATCCATCACCGCCAACCCCGACGATTTGCTCATCGTCGTCAAAGCCGAAAACGATCAAGCTGCGAACGATGCAATCGGTCAGGTTGATGAACTGCTCCTACGTCGCAAATCCTCCAATTCTCCAAATTCTCTCGACTTCCGCCCGCGTAGTTTGAGCGGCGCGGTCAAGCAATTGCCTGAGGCAAATTGGGTGCTGATCTCGGTCCCCGGTCGCTTTGCGGCTGGTGTTGCGCGAGAAGCGCTTGATCTTGGGAAGCACGTTTTTCTCTACAGCGACAACGTCTCGCTTGAAGATGAGATCGCGTTAAAAGGATCCGCAGGTGAAAAGGGACTGCTCGTGATGGGACCCGATTGTGGCACCGCCATCATCAACGGCATCGGGCTGGGATTCGCAAATCGCGTCCGGCGCGGTTCTATCGGTGTCGTCGGCGCATCGGGGACAGGCACACAAGCCGTGACGGCGCAAATCCACAATCTCGGCGCGGGGATTTCGCACGCCATCGGCACGGGCGGGCGGGATTTGAAATCCGAAGTCGGCGCGATAACTGCACACTTGGCACTTGATGCCTTGGCGCGGGATGACGAAACGAAAGTCATTGTGTTGATCTCCAAACCGCCATCGCCCGATGTTGCCACAAGCATCATCTCCGCCGCGCAGGGAACTGGCAAACCAGTTGTCGTCTTTTTCATTGGCTACCCCCCGCCTGCAAGAAAGATCGGCAATTTGCAGTTTGCGATCAGTTTGAGTGAAGCGGCGGAAATCGCTGTTAGAAAATTGGAGACTTTGAGAATTGAAGATGCAGAAATTCTCCACTCCTCAAATTCTCGTTTTGTTCGTGGTTTGTTCTCAGGCGGAACGCTCGCCTACGAGACTCTCCTGGGTTTGCAATCGTTTTTATCTCCCATCTACTCCAATTCTCCAATTACTAATTCTCAGATACTCTCCGACCCGCTCCGCAGCAAAGCCCACACAATCATAGACCTCGGCGATGAGTTCTTCATGGTTGGTCGTCTGCACCCGATGATCGACAACGACCTGCGCATCCGACGCATGAAGCAGGAAGCGGCTGATGCCGAAGTGGGGATGATTCTTTTTGACGTGGTTTTAGGTGAAGGTTCACATATGGATCCGGCGGGAGAATTAGTTCCTGTAATTAATGAGATTCGAAAGACAAGAATTGGAGAATTGGAGTTTGTAGCGATGGTCATTGGCACGGATGATGACCCACAAAACCTCCAGTCTCAAGTCTCGCAATTACAGGCTGCAGGCGTTACGGTCTTTCGCACCGCTGCCGAAGCCGTTGAACACATCAGTCTTAGACTCAGTACCAGCAAGAAGGATGATTTCACGCCTGTAAATTTGGATCAACTCAAACAACCCCTCGCCGCGATCAACGTTGGGCTTGAGTCGTTTTACGACAGCCTGATCTCACAAGGTGCGCAAGCCGTGCATGTGGAGTGGAAACCGCCTGCCAGTGGCAATGAAAAAATGGCGGCGTTGCTGGCGAAGATGAAGGGCAAGAAAGGGAATTAGAGGAATAGAGATTTCTCCAATCCTCTAATTCTCAAATCAATGGAGATAAACATGGACATAGACCAAGCCAATACCACCGCAGTAAATCGCCTCATGGAAGCGCGACCAATTCTCAAAGCAGTCGCAACCGCGCGCGATGTCATCCCTGGGATGAAGGATAACCTGTTCCTGCATGCGGGTCCGCCGATTGAGTGGGCGCGGATGTCGGGTCCGTTGAAAGGCGCGATCATCGGCGCGATGCTGTTCGAGGGCGTAGCGGCGTCCGAAGCAGAGGCAACTGCAATGGTGGAAAGAGGCGAAGTCGAATTTGATTCGTGTCATCATCATGGCGCGGTCGGTCCGATGGCGGGGGTCACCTCCGCTTCGATGAAAGTCTACGTGGTGGAAAATGCCGAGCATGGCAACAAGTCGTTTTCGAATTTGAATGAAGGCTACGGAAAAGTTTTGCGCTACGGCGCGTACAGCGATGAGGTGTTGAAGAAACTGTATTGGATGAACGATGTGCTGGGCGTCGCGCTGGCGGATGCGCTGGCGGCGTCGAATGGCGTTGATATGCGCGCGCTGATGAGTGAGGCTCTGCACATGGGCGACGAAGGACATAACCGCAACAAGGCGGGGTCGCTGTTGTATTTGAAGTTGATCTCACCGTTGATCGCAAAGACGATGAAGGATAGCGCGGCGATGTCTGAGGTGTTGCAGTTCATCGGCGACAACGCGTTGAGCGTGTTGAACCCCGTGATGGCGGCGTGCAAAGCGATGACCGACGCGGCACATGGCGTGGAGGGCTCGACGATTGTCACCACAATGGCGCGCAACGGCACGGACTTTGGAATCAGAGTCAGCGGACTCGGCGAGAAGCAATGGTTCACGGCTCCCGCCGAAATTCCAGTGGGTCTGTTCTTCTCGGGCTTTTCCCAAGCGGACGCCAATCCCGACATCGGCGACAGCGCCATCACTGAAACCGCAGGCATCGGTGGATTCGCCATGGCGACTGCGCCCGCGATTGTCACGTTCGTCGGTGGCACGCCGAAAGATGCGATGAATGCGACGCTTGAAATGTATGAGATCACATTTGCCGAAAGCAAATACTTTACGATGCCATCACTTGATTTCCGCGGCACACCGACGGGCATTGATATTCGCAAAGTTGTTGAGCTTGGAATCACACCGCGCATCAACACAGGCATTGCGCACAAGAATGCAGGTGTGGGTCAGGTGGGAGCGGGGTTGGTGAGACCGCCGCTGGCTATTTTTGAGGAGGCGTTGGTGGCGTTTGCAGAGAAATACAAAATCTGAGAATTAGTGAATTGGAGAATTTCGTATGCCGACTTCTTTAGAGGATGTCAGAGTCTTGAAGAGCGCTGAGCAAGTGGCTGACGCGATCTACAAAGTTGCTCATGGATGGAACGATTTCGCCAAAGATGTTGTGGGCAAGCAAATTGCTCGCGCCGCTGATTCTGTTGGAGCGAATATCGCCGAGTCATTTGGGCGGTATCATTTTGGGGAGAAAATCCAGTTTCTGTATTATGCTCGTGGAAGTGTATTCGAGACCAAGTACTGGCTCAATCGAGCCTCTGCTCGTGAACTGATGTCTTCTGCTGATTCTCAAAATTACGTCACCCGTCTAACCGACATAGCCCGTCAACTCAATTTGTACATCTCCAGCCTCAAAGGTCAACGCTCTGGTGAAATTACCGTTGCTAAAACCGTAAAAGAAAGTCCCGTCGAATATCTTAAATCACGCTCGCCAGACGATTTTCCAGACATCCTTTTTGACGAAACCGACATCGCCTGGCTGGAATCACCGCCCACACTCTCAATTCTCTAATCCTCCAATTCTCTTAATCAACCAACCAAACTAAAGGAGAACCTCATGAAAATCTACGACCTTTCCCAAGACCTGAACGCCGACGCTTCGTTCTGGCCCTTCTACCCGCCGTTTGAAGTGAAATACATCAAACGCAAAGCGGAGCAGGGAGTGAATGCCCAGTACATTATGACGTCGAATCACATGGGCACGCATTTGGATGCGCCCAAACATTTCGTGACTCACGGCAAGACGATTGACCAGATCCCGATCGAGTGGTGCTACGGTCCGGGAGTGATCGTGGATTTGAGCGACATGCTCGATGACCTGGGCTTGTTTACACCCGAAGACATTGAAAAACGTGTTGAAGTCAAAGACGGCGATATCCTCTTCATTCACACCGGCTGGCACAAATATTCATTCTTCAGCCCAACGGGTGATGAAGAACGATATATTCAAAGACACCCGGGTCCGCATTACAGCATCTGCGACTGGCTGTTGAAGAAAAAGATCCACATCTGGGGCGTGGACATGATCTCCACCGATCACCCGATGAACCTGCCCATCGGTCGCTTCCTCGGCAAAGGCGGATTGGAACATTGGCAGAAGGTCCGCGCGAAGACCGAAGCGATCTACGGCGCGGACAAGATGGATGAGCTGTTCCCCGATTCGGCATATCAATTGACCCACAACGCCCTCTTCCCGCACGATTGCATCCACGTGGAGAATCTCGGCGGCGACATCGGTTTGAAGGAACTGCACAACAAGCGCATCACCCTCGGCGTCTTCCCGTGGAAGTTCAAAGGTGGAGAGGCAGCGTTTTGTAGGGCGGTGGCGTGGGCATAACAATGACATCGTCATTGCGAGGAGGGCGATAGCCCGACGAAGCAATCCCCGTCACGCGGTTGGAGATTGCTTCGGGCGGAAAGGCACCGCCCTCGCAATGACGGAGAACTGGAGAATTATGGCAACACGATACTTCGGCGAACGGATCAAACGCAACGAAGACCCGCGTCTGCTTACGGGGCAGGGATTGTACGTGGACGACGTGGATTTACCGAACATGCTCCACGCGGCTTTCGTGCGGAGTCCGTATGCGCATGCGCGGATCAACAACATTGATGTTTCGCAAGCCTTACAGCGCAAGGGCGTGATTGCCGTTTACACCGCGAACGACCTGGGCGATTACTGGAAGCCTGGTCCGTTGTTGGTTTCGCCGCCGCCTGTCAAGGACATCGTCTTCAATGAGAAGACGCAGGTTCCGCTTGCGAAGGATAAGGTCAAGTTTGCGGGCGAGCCGATCGTGATGGTGCTGGCGGAGAGTCGTTACATCGCTGAAGATGCACTGGCTGATATTCAAGTGAACTACGAACCACTCGAGGCGGTCGTGGATTTGGAGAAAGCCCTGCAAGCGGACAGTCCCATGATCCACGAAGTGATCGGCTCAAACATTGCCGCACATGTTGTGCAGACGAAGGGGGATTATGAATCGGCGAAGAAAGAGGCGGCGCTGGTCATCAAGCGGCGATTCAGTTACGAGCATGGCTGTGCCGCTGCGATGGAGAATCGCGGCATCGTCGCGGAGTGGGATAAGCGCGCGGGTAGGCTAACTGTCTGGGATACGACTCAGGCTCCCGTCGTGATTCGAAACGGATTGGCTGGGATGCTGGGGTTGTCGGAGCGGCAAGTCCGAGTCATCGCGCCGTTCATCGGCGGCGGATTCGGTCCGAAGATCATGATGTTCTACCAGGAGGAAGTGCTCGTCCCGTGGGCGGCGATGAAGTTGAACCGCCCCGTCAAATGGATCGAAGACCGCGCCGAAAATTTTGTCGCCACCACCCACGAGCGCGGACAGATACACGATGCGGAGATCGCATTCGATAAGGACGGTCACATTCTCGGCGTGCATGATGTCTTTCTGCACGACACGGGCGCGTATGCGCCGTATGGTCTGACCGTGGCGCTCAACTCACAAGCCAACGTGCTGGGGTTGTACGACATCAAGAATTATTACAGCGAATTCACGGCGGTGTTCACCAACAAGACCATCGTCACGCCGTATCGCGGCGCGGGCAGGCAGCATGGCGTGTTTGTGATCGAACGCGCGTTGGACATTGCCGCAAAAGAGTTGAAGATCGACCGCGCTGAAATTCGCAGGCGCAATTTCATCCAGCCGAATCAGTTCCCGTATAACAACGAGATCATCTATCAGGATTTTGCGCCGCTGGTGTACGACAGCGGCAATTACGAACCACTGCTCGACGAGACGCTCAAACGCATGGACTATCACAAGTTCGTCAACGAAATTCAACCGAAGTTACGCGCCGAAGGCAAACACGTTGGCATCGGCATTGTGGCATATGTCGAAGGGACGGGCATCGGTCCCTACGAGGGGGCAAAAGTACAGGTGATGGGAAGCGGGCGCGTGTCGGTCGTCACGGGCGTGGGCACGCAGGGACAGGGTCACTTCACGAGTTACGCGCAGATCGTCGCCGAGCAGATCGGCGTGAGCGTGGACAAGATCGACGTGGTGACAGGCGACACCGACCAGTTCTATTGGGGCGCAGGCACGTTCGCCAGCCGCGGCGCGGTGGTGGCGGGCAATGCCATCAACGAAGCCGCGAAAGTGGTGCGCAAGAAAATTCTCAAACTCGCTTCCGAACACTTCAACGCGCCCGAGGATGAACTCGAACTCGCCGACGGTGAAGTGCGCGTGGCAGATATGCCGCGCCAATCCATTTCGCTGGGTGAGTTGGCGAACAAAGCCAACCCGACGCGCGGCGCGGTCAAGCCTGGGACAGAGCCTGGGTTGGAGGCGACCAACTATTTCGGTCCAGAACGAGGCGCCACTGCCAGCGGCATCCACGCCATGATCGTGGAAGTGAATCCCGAGACGATGCAGATCCAAATCCAAAAATATCTCGTCGTGCATGATTGCGGCAAGGTCATCAATCCGCTGATTCTCGATGGACAGATTCACGGCGGCGTGGCGCAGGGCATCGGCAATGCGTTTTACGAGCGGCTGGCGTACGACGAGAACGGGCAGCTGCTCAACGGCACGTTCATGGATTATCACCTGCCCACCAGCCTGGATGTGCCGCGCATCGAAACGGGACACGGCGAAACGCTCTCGCCGCTCAACCCGATGGGCGTGAAAGGCGCGGGCGAAGCAGGTGCGATACCTGTCGGTCCGCTGTTTGCGCAGGCGTTGGAGGATGCGTTGTATGATGTGGATTTTGAGGTGCTGGAGATTCCGTTGAATTCGAATCGACTTTGGGAATTAGTAAGTGGTAAGTAGTAATTGGAGATTAGAGACTGATGGTCGAGTAGCCCCGAACGCTTTAAGAGGGGCGTATCGAGACCTGAGAATTAGTGGATGGGAGAATTTGGTGGTGGATGAAGAACCGCCTCACTCTCAGCCGATAGTTGATACTGACCATCGGCTTTTTCTTTCACCTCAAGACGCTGACAATGGGTTGAACAAAATAAGACCGAGATAATTCAGGAAAATGTTATAATAACATCCAACGTGTTTCGTCCAAATTTGTTGACAGGGAGAGCAGATATGGCAACTATTCGTGATTTTGATGAACTCAAAACACAACTTACTGAATTAGCAAAAGTTGTAAACGCTTTTAATTCTGAAGCGGTGCAATTGAGAGTTGTGGAGATTGTTCTGAGTGAGTTTCTTGGTGTTAGCTCTACCCATCGCCAAGAAGACCCAACAACAGATTCTAGGGATAGGAAGAAGTCGTCAACAAAGAGGAAATCGAAATCTGATAGTACATCCAAGACTGAAAATAAGAAATCCAAATCAAAAACGACTGGACCCGCAACGGTTTTATCATTGTTGATTGATGAGAGTTTCTTTTCCAAACGCCAAACTCTTAATAGCATTATTGAACAAGCAAGAAACAAGAAAGCAACCATTTTGAAGCCCAACCAAATATCTGGTCCTCTTGCCAGGTTTGTTCGTGACGGACGGCTAAAAAGGGAAAAGAACGCAGATGGGCAATTCGAGTACTTCACTTAGTAACATTGATTTAGAAACCGCACTTTCTAATGTTCCAAATAAATTCAAACAAAAAATAATAACTGCATATTTGGAACTGAAAAAGCGATATTCTGGCGCAAGCCGCGATTCGTCATGGGATGCGGCAGGATTAAGCGCGGGAAAGTTCTGTGAAGGCGTATTGCGGTTTTTACAAAATGAACTTACAGGAACTTTTATCCCCTTCGGCAAGCACATTCCAAATTTTGCTGATGAGTGTGGGAAACTAACTAAACTTCCTATAACAAGCGGGAACGAATCGACGAGGATAATTATTCCCCGCGCGCTTATTTATTTATATACCTTGCGTGGCAAGCGAGGGATAGGGCATGTGGGCGGTGATGTTGAAGCTAATCAAATCGATATGGCGACAATTGTTCGTGCTTGCGATTGGATTATCTGTGAACTGATTCGCATTTATCATAAACTATCTCTTGAAGAAGCCCAAGCAATTGTAGATGCTCTTTCTCAAAGGGAATTGCCATTTATCTGGCACATTGCGGGTAAAAAACGAGTTTTGAAATTAGGGCTTTCTTATAAACAACAAGCATTGGTTCTCCTTTACACAGAGCCTGATACAGGTGTGCTTACAGAAGATCTATGCGAGTGGGTCGAACATCCACGCATAAGGGAATTCAAAAGCGATGTGTTAGTAAAACTTCATGGGGAACGATTAATTGAGTACGACAAAGCAAATGAGATAGTTTATTTGTCGCCGTTGGGAATTGAAGAAGTGGAAACCAAAATCATGAAAGATTGAAATTACGGGGATTTCCTGAGAGGTTGCCCAAGACGCTGATGATAGATTGATGTAATACTACGAGCAGAAGTGTGCTAAAATATTTTCAAGTAAGGTCAAAACACCTTTTTAGTCCGCTGAGTCATAAAGGGAGCGCAAAATGAAAAAATGTCAAAATTGTGGACACGAAAATGCAGATGGGTATGATTTTTGCATTAAATGTGGCGCAGATTTACGTTCAATATCATCTGCTCAAACAACACTTCCCTCACAACCAAGCGATAGTCAGCCAATCAAAAATCAGGGAGGTGCCAGATTCAAACTTCTAGAAGAAAATCTTGCACCTGCCGATAGTGAACTAGAAGTTCGAACCTATCATTGTACAAGTTTCAAATCGTTACTTCTCAGCCTAAATGCTGAGGGTTATCTTGTAGTTACCAACAAGCGTGTCGTTTTTCATGCATTCGGTACTTCATTTGCAGGTAAAAGTATTCTTCAAAGCGAGGTTCCCATTGAAGACGTATCGGGTATCAGTATATATAAAGGATCATATTTTAGCTTGACACATCTTTTGGGGGCTTTCTTCTTGTCCATCTTTTTTGGCAACGTTGTAATCACTATATTAGCCAGCATAATATTAGCTTTGGCACGCTTCTTCCTTCAAGATCAATCTCTCATCAATCTTGATGTTGAGTCGTTGGAAACTACCGCGAAAGTTTTGTATTTAGCGTTGCAAGTTTTGCTGTGGATTCTTGCTTTCGCTTCACTAGTAATTTCTTTCTTTCTCTCAAAACAGAGTATATTCCGTTCTGCATTTGCAACATTGGCGGCTTTTACCCTAACTGTGTTGGGCAGCTTAAGTTACATTTCAAATGAAATTCAGGACTATCTCAACAGCGAACAAAGTACGGGAGGTTCTGGTTTCGTTCTTGTTCTTGCGATGTTTGTGGTCATCTATGCGCTGGTTTGTTTCTTTTGGTATTCTAGACGCCCGACCATGTCGTTAGCTGTTGGTTCCAAAGGTGGTTCAAGTACTCCTATCGCTATATCTGGTATCTCCAGTTTTGGCATTTACAACACAGCGGCATCCAAAGCATTATCGGCAGAACCTGCTGAAGATGCAGAAGCCTTGGTAAAGGAGTTAGGCGCTATGGTCATGGATATTCAAACGCTTGGCGATTTAGGCGTTAACCAATGGCGCGCAAAATAATCGAATCGAATCTTTCCAATGATAAACGAGGAGATTAAGCCATGAAGCAGGAAGACTCAATTTTTCAATTAGGCGAAGCAGACGAGAAGGTGGTACGCACCTACGAATGCACTCGATTGCGCAGGTTTCTGGCACCTGTCACGACTGGGTTTCTTACCATTACCAATAAACGGGTAATTTTTCATAGCAGCGGAAGATCTCTAATAGGAAAAAGTCTCCTGATTAATGAAATGCCGCTCGAAGATACTGCGGGGGTGAGGGCATATTTGGAAGTAACCATCAACTGGCTTTACTTTGCGATTTTATTTGCGATTGTGTTCGCTATAATGACTTTTCTATCCTTTCGAGTACCTTTCCTAATTCATCCTATTTTTGCCATACTCTTAATGCTGCCATTTTCAACGATTTGGGTATTTACCACTAACATTCTCAATGAAAAGACCAAAAACCAAATTTTCAACTCCGTTGACGAAGCGCTACAGAATAAAGTTAGAACATCTGAAATACTACCCGTTCTCGCACCTTTAATGAGGGCCCCTTTCATCGTTGGGTGCGCAATCTTAGGCTGGAATATTGCATTCTCAGAACTCTTTCAACGATTCTCTCCCCTCAATTATCTTGTCCTATTGGCTATCTATTTGGGTATTTATCTTTATTTGTTTGGGCAACAACGTACCTTTAGTTTGACCATTGGTTCAAAGACGATGAAGGGTTCAGGAATATTTATCCCTGGAACATCATTTCTGACTATACTTACTCGTGACACAACAGCCCCAGATACTCTTGGCGCCAGTCCTGCAAAAGACGCAGAACAGGTAACCCGAGAACTAGGAGCCCTCTTAATCGATATTCGACAACTCGGAGATTTAGGTATCAAAAAATGGGCAAACAGCGGTTAACAAATTAGCCAGAGAATTGCGAGGCGAGAAATAATGGCTACAGCCGTCAAAAACCAAATGCGAAATGTTGATATCGTAGAGCTTGCGGCCCAACGAGCAAGAGAACACGTTGCATTTCATCAGCCAACTCATGATGGCAGGGAAGTTGAACTTTATAAATTGCGAGGGCGTATTGGAGAAGAGTTATCTCAAGAAAGCATCAATGGTGCTAATCTAAATGACCTAACAGGCAAGTCTAATTTTGCGAACTACGACTTAGTTTCAAAAGATTGTATATCATCTGTCAAAGTCAAGGGATTAACAGAACAAGGTGAACCAAGGTTTGCAGATTACAACAAATATTTTCGAGATGTCGTCAACCCAGATTCAAAGGCAAATCAACGAGCCGCTCAGGATATGTTGAATGCTGGAAAAGACAATACTAAATTAACGGAGCAGTTACCGTATCAACTTGCAAATGCTAAAACTCTAGAAGAAATGTCTCGCGCCATGGCAGATAATTCTATTTTACAGATACCATATGATCAAGTAAATCCTGTCAGGGACGATCTCTACAACAGAGTTTTGAACTCGCCAACTGATTATGGGATAAATAATGATACCGCTAACGCGGACCTTGAAACCCGAGCAAAAAACCTTGTCAATGATCATGTCCAACCTATAACTGATGGTCAATATAACTCACACGATATTGGCAAAATAGCGGAAAATATCTATGAAACCAGTCATGGGAAAGTAGCCACCAATATGCAAGGCAATGACTCAGAAGATCAATTAGCAGATGAAAAACTTGCTGAAGAAGCAACTATCGCGACAGGCGAGGTCATTGGAGATGCGGCTGGCGGGCCAGCGGGCGCAGAGGCAGGCAAGGTGGCAGGCGAAGTAGCAAATGAAGCAAAAACTGAGATGGACGAACAAGCGGGACAATCAACAGAAGAGCCAATAAAAGCAAGTAAGGAAATTGCTAAAGAGTCCCCAGCTAATGATGCTACGGAGGGTGATGAGCAATATTATGGGTATGGTCATTAGCTATGGCGAAGAAGAATATTGAAGTTTTCGAGGGGCATGAATTAAGAGACAATCCACCAGAGTTCTCTAGTGAGTATCCTCGTTGTTTATTAATTGGGAATGGGGCTAATAATCAAGAAACTAAAATATCGTTAAACGATGAGTTGTTTAGTAAGCATATTCTTTTTCTTGGGGGAATAGGAACTGGAAAGACAAATGCCATCTTCCAAATAATGGAACAGCTACGCAAAAATATGACACAAAATGATGTCATGCTCGTTTTTGATACCAAAGGAGATTATTACAACGAATTCTATCGAAAAGGGGATATAGTTTTCAGCAACGATGAGAAAGCAACAGGCGCAGGCGGTGAAGATTACTGGAATATCTTCAAAGAGGTCGGCTTGGAAGAATCTATTGAAGAGAGCATCTTCGAGATTACACGCGCCTTATTTTACGAGAAAATTGAGCATTCTACACAGCCTTTCTTTCCCAATGCTGCAAAAGATATTTTCTCGGCAATCTTATTGCACTTCTTCCGTTCAAATGGGCCGTCGAAAACAAATAATGCACAGATACGCACTTTCTTGGATCAATCTCCTTCATCGGAAATTCGGGCGATGCTAGAGTCTCATTTGGATTTACGCGCCATGATCAGCTATATATCCGATGATCGTTCCCCTCAGACGCAAGGCGTTATCTCTGAGCTTCAACAATTAGCGCGTGAAATATTAATAGGAAATTTCCGAAAAGCAGGAAATCTTTCCATCCGAGAGGCAATTCGCAATAAAGGAGGGCGGGTTATTTTCGTTGAGTACGATTTAGGTCTGGGAAATATACTGACACCAATCTATCGTCTTATACTAGACCTTGCTATTAAGGAAGCACTTTGCCGAAAAAAAAGTGAAGGTAATGTTTGGTTCATTATTGATGAGTTTAGATTAGTGCCAAATTTACAACATGTTGATGATGGTGTTAATTTTGGGAGAAGCCTTGGAGCTAAGTTCATCATAGGAGTCCAAAGCGTTGAACAGGTATTTCATGCCTACGGAGAAGCACTGGCCCGCAGCATGTTATCAGGGTTTATGACAACTGTTGCTTTTCGTGTAAATGATTCAGCAACCCGCACATTTGTGCAGCAACTATTTGGAAAGAACCGTAAGCGAGAGACCTACATGGCTACAGTTGCTTCACGCGGATTAGTAGAACAAGTTCGGGAGGCTAATGTTGTGGAAGATTGGGATATAAACAGCCTGTCAATTGGAAAAGCAATAATTGGACTACCTTCTCAAGAACCTTTTCTTTTTCATTTCAAAAAGTACGATAAGAGTTGAGCGGCACTTTTCGGGTACTCTGAGGCATAAGCCTCAACAAACCCTTGTATTAATCTGTGATTTTACCCTAATGAGCCTTGTACTCTGACAAGGAGGTTTTCATGAAATGTCCTCATTGTGGCGATCAACATCCTGATCAAGCAAGTTTTTGCCCCAAGACTGGCAAGACACTAAAACAGCCCGATGTCTGTGCAAATTGCGGAGCAAATCTTCCATCCGATGTAAGTTTTTGTCCCGTCTGCGGAACGGCGGTAAATAGTACACAATCGAGCATAATACAACTCAAAATTAGCCAAGTGCTAAAACAGCCACGCGTTCGATTGGCATTAATCATTTGTTTTATTTTTGCATTTGGTATGTGTGCTATGGTCTTAAGCAACATCAAGCCAATAACTCCTGCTCAGCAAATTCCTACCAAAAATACAACCATATCTACACCTACTCTACGGAAATTTTCTACTGCTACCACTAGGCCTACATCACTCCCGACAACTAAACCCATCTCAACACAAATTAACCTCCAACCTATTCCAGCAGACTATAAATGTCCCGATAGAAATAGGATAAATTTGCAAGTAGGTGCTTTTGCTGAAATAGTAAAATTAGATGTCAATCTTCGCGAGCAACCAATAGTTCCGCAAGTTAGCGATGCAAATGTGATTCTTGTACTTCGGAAAGGAGATAAAGTACAAGTTATCGATGGGCCGACATGCTCGCATGATGGAACTTGGTGGAAAGTAAAAACTGAGTCGGGCAGAGTTGGCTGGGCTCGAGAAATTTCAAAAGGCAATGTTCTATTAACTCGCACTGATGAATAAATGAAATCGGACCTCACCTTGATTGGCTTGAGCAATCGGCGTGTGGGTTGGACCTCACCCTGATGAGCTTGAGTGATCGGCATGTCCGTTTGCCCCTTTGCGTAGCACCCCTGTGGGGCTCCCAAGGGAGAGGGTATGGAGTTGACTTCTTTTCTATACAAGCGGGGAGTTGGGTTTCCAAGTCAGTGATTGGTTTGATGAGCAAAGGCTTCTCCCCCTTGGGGGATCGCGAAGCATACCCGAAGCGAAGCGGAGTGGTAGACAGGAGAGGGGTTTGAATTGAATTCAAGCCAAATTGCTCAGAAACTCCCCGATTGTGACGATTGATTTGACTTGTCGTCAGCACGGCGTCTGATCGGCTTGAGCAATCGGGGTGTGGGTTGGGACGCTTCGGCACGCTCAGCGCGGCACCTATCCCCCTCTACCCCTTCGGGGCACACGTCCCACGGGAGAGGGGAGTCCGCTCAGTGCGAAACGTTGTGCAGTTCCTCGCGCACAACCCGCCGAAGAATTACCTCGATGGGCTCCTGCTGGTGGGTAATATATTCGCGCAAAGCATTATTAATCAATGTCTGATAATTACCGCCACCTGCGGCGTCCACTTCACCGCGAAACCAATCCAAAATATCGTCGTCGATGCGAATGGTGATCCGCGTTTTGCCCTTCGGCGCAGGGCGAACCGCTCCACGCTTGCCTTTGCTGAAGTTATATTCTTTCTTCATCTTGTTCCTCATACATCTTTTTCTCACGCGCAGTGGCTTTCCGCGCGGAAATGATCCGAATAACAATATCTCGAAACGTGTACACTACTACCAGGATGCGACTAAGGAAGTCTCTACCGATTGTTATAAAACGGTCTTCGCCTTTATGCTCGTCTTGAATCGTGATGGCTTTTTCATCTTCGAAGACGCCGACAGCATCCGCAAATTTGATGCGATTCTTCTTGTAATTTAGCTATTCTTTATCGGGATCCCATTCGTAGCTCATACGGCTCCATTATATGCACAAGTGTACACAGGCGCAAGGGACAAATTCCCACTGAAGAAGCGTTATGAATAAATGAAATCGAACCTCACCACTTCGGCACGGCTGCGCCATTCAGCGCGGCGCCTGATTGGCTTGAGCAATCGGGGTGTCTGTTTGCCCTCTTGAAATCAACACCAATTCTCCACTCCTCCAATTCTCAGCCGTCTCCAGTCTCCAATCACTAGCCTTCACTCCTCATCGTTATCACCACATTTCCCTTTTTCTGATCGGTTTCGACATATCGGTGCGCTTCGGCGATCTGCTCCAGGGGATAGACTCTATCGATGACAGGTTTTATTGCTCCTGCCTCGACCAATTCCTTCAGCCTGAGCAGATTCCTGGTCGTATAACTTCCCTCCCAGAAGAGTAACTTCTTATCGCTTTTCCCTTTACTCCATCCCATTTGAAGTCTGTGATGCCACCTGGGATTCACGTTTAGATAAGTTCCATTCTCGGTTAGCGACCTGACACTCCCTGCAAACGGGCTCCCGCCGATCGTATCTATGATCACATCGTAATTTTGTCCGTTCTTTGTGTAATCCTCCCGCGTGTAATCGATCACGTGGTCTGCGCCGATGGAGCGCAGCATTTCGAGCTTTCCGCCGCTGTCCACACCGGTCACTTCCGCGCCGTAATGTTTGGCTAGTTGGACAGAATACGTGCCGATGCTCCCGCCCGCGCCGACGATCAAGACCTTTTGTCCGCGTTGGATGTTTGCCCTATCGAGGGAATGTAAGGCTTCGAGTCCGCCAAATGGGACGGCAGCGGCTTCCTCATAGGTGATGTCCGTCGGTCTTTTGGACATAACGTTTCAGGCAACCTTTATGACGACCTTCCCTTTGGCGCGTCCTTCGCTGACGTGGCGCATCGCTTCGCGAATCTCATCGAACGGATAGGTTTTATCGATCACGGTGCGGATCCTGCCAGCCTCGATAAGTTCTGTGATGACAACCAGGTCTTCACGGTTCTGTGGAACCATCAGCATGCCCACATCCTTGCCCGTCATTTTTCTGATCGCTGGTCCCAGGAACAATATCTGAAACAACGTCGAGACCGAACCGCCGACAAACAGACTTCTTCCGTTGGGTTTTAAGGTCCGGGCGTAGTCAAAGATGGAACGATGGGCGATCAGGTCAAGGATGAGGTCGAACCGTTTTCCACTCCTGGTAAAGTCTTCGCGTGTGTGATCGATCACATGGTCCGCGCCAAGCGAGCGGAGGAAATCCAGTTTGTACGGATTGTCCACGCATGTCACTTCCGCGCCGTGGAGTTTGGCAAGCTGTAACGCGAATATCCCTGCGCTTCCGCCCGCCCCGTTGATGAGCACATTTTGCCCGGCTCGGACCCGTCCTTTTTTGGCGATCCCGTTCAGCGCGATGATCCCGCCCTGAGGAATGGCGGACGCCTCTTCGAACGTCATCGCCTTCGGTTTCAGCATCATGGTTCTTCCGTGCGTGCAGACATATTCGGCAAAGCCTCCATGGTAGCCCGGTATTTCGCCGAAGACTTCATCGCCGACTTTAAATTCGGTGTTGTTGCCGCCCACTGCCTCCACCACTCCCGCGATGTCCGAACCGAGGATGTTGTTGTGGGGCAATCTTCCGATGCGGGCATACAACGGCTTGCCGATCATTCCTTCGCGGTCAGAGCCGTTGATGGACACCGCGTGGATCTTGATCAGTATTTGGTCATCGGTCGGGACCGGCTTTACGACCTCTGTGAATTGAAGAACATCGGGTGGTCCGTATTTTTTATGGATGACCGCTTTCATTATCCTCTCCGCGACGCTGGTTCATTTTGATATCGGCACAAGCGCCTTCATCATGTCGCCGTAATCCCAGCCGTCGATCGAAGGCGGTTCGATTCCCATCGCGGTGAGCATGCTTTTGACCTGCTCGCGGTGTTCGGTGGCGTGGTTGATGATCTGGACCAAAATCACCCACGGCTCGACGTAATGGCCGTCTCTTGTGACAAGCCTTTCCCTTGGATATTTTTCCTCCCTGACGAGATTCAACAGCGCCTCTCCCGTCTGTTTGATCGATTCCCCCGCCTGGGCAAATTCCACGCTGACGGGTTCCTGTCTCCGTTCGAGCGGCAGGGTCAAAATCCGCAGGTATCCGAGTTGGGCATCCGCGAGATGAAGCAATGTGCTGCGAATCGTTCCCTCCGTGGCGGATTGAGGCGGGGCGTCGAGCTGCCCGTCACTCAGAGCGGAACAAACCTCGAGGATCTTTTGATTCGCCCAGTTGTTGTGCTCGAATAATCTTGCGAGAATATTTTCGCTCATTTTTAACTCATGGGATTCATCAATTGGAAGTAATTGCCGTCGGGGTCGGCGAGCGTGGCGATCCAGCCCTGTCCCATCTCGTACGGTTCGTGGATGCTCATCCCGCCAAGGGATTTGATGCGCTCGAATTCCTCCTTGACCTGCCCGGTCTCAAAATTGAACATGATCCGCCCCGGGTCCTTGGTCTTGCCGCCCATTTCGGAATGATTGAGGATTCCGAGGAACGATCCGCCGAGCTGCCAGCCCCAAAATCCATTTTCGGGGTCGACCATATCCGCGGGCTTGCCCAGCACTTTTCATAAAAAGCGACCATATCTTTGGGCTGTTTCGTGCCGATCATCACTGAATTAAGGTTCAACATGGGTGCATATCCTTTCTAAAGTGGGAGGGAAACGTTGAGACCGATTGTAGGGTGTGAAGATCGATTTGACAAGGCGGTCAGCCCCCGCGCTCCAATTTTCTTTTCGCCGAGTACAACAGGGACACCGAATAGATTTGGTGAAACCCCAGCATGGCACGAAACCCAAACCCAAGCTCTGTTCTTCCTGTTTTCGGAACAACCGCTGTGCCGAAATACAACCGCGTTCGTGATTTCCCCACGGGAATCGTCATGAACCACGAGCGTGTGCGGCTGAGAAAGTCGCACATCAACAGTTCGTTTCCTCCGCGCGCTTCCACCGTCCATGCGGCGAATTCACCGATTTTTCCCTCCGCCGCCTGTCTCGCCTGTAAATCCGTCGAGGGTTTCGAAACCGTGAACTGTAGAATCAGCCTTTCCAGTTTGAAGAGCGGCGTTGTGTAGAAGGCATAAACGAATTCGGGGATGGAAATTGCGAACTGAATCTCGGTCACATAGCAATCGGTGTATGCACCGGTCATTGTCGTATATGTGTCCATCATTGAATACGCTGGAATTGGAATTCTTCGAATAGAGGTCATGCCCGCTCCGTTCGTGGGATAATGTTCCTTATGATACTCGTAACAGGCGCGGGTGGTAAGACGGGCAAAGCCATCATCAAGTCGCTCTCGAACAACCAGGAGGACATCTACGCGTTCGTGCATCGCCAGGATCAGGTCGCAGAGATAAAATTGTCCGGCGCGGAGAAAATCATCGTCGGGGATTTGCGCGATGAGTCCGCCATCCGCTCGGCGATGGAAGCGGTGAGGGCGGTCTATCACATTTGTCCCAACATGAGCCCGGAGGAAGATGTAATTGGCAGGTTGGTAGTTGGGGAAGCAAAGAAGGCGGGCGTGGAGCATTTTGTCTATCACTCGGTATTGCACCCGCAAATTGAAGTGATGAATCATCACTGGCAAAAGATGCGTGTGGAGGAAATGCTCTTAGAGTCTGGGATTCCGTTCACCGTTCTTCAGCCTGCACCGTACATGCAGAATCTGCTGACGGGCTGGAAGAACATCGTCGAGGAGGGAGCGCTGCGCGTTCCGTATTCGGTCGAAGCGAAGTTCAGTTTTCTCGATTTGGAAGACCTTGCCGAAGCCGCACGGATCGTGCTGACCGAGCCGGGTCACATCAATGCGATCTATGAGTTGGCAGGGACGAGTCCCACGTCCCATGCGGAGGTGGCGGAGATTTTCAGCCGCGTATTGAATCGCCCTGTTCGAGCCGAGAAAGAAGAGATTCGAGACTGGAGATTGCGCGCGAAGGGATTGAACGAATATGCGCGGGAGAATCTCGTGCGGATGTTCGAGTATTACGATCAATGGGGACTGGCGGGGAATCCAAATGTGTTGAAGTGGCTCCTGAAGCGCGAGCCGAGATCACTCGAATCTTTTGCCGGTCGAATCGGAAAATAAAACGACAAATCCATCAGGGCTGCATTCGGCGTGGGCGTTATATCGCTCCCTTATCCTTCAATGCAGCCACGTCCTCTGCGGAAAAATTCAACAGACCTTTGAGAACTTCCTCCGTGTGCTCACCCAGCATCGGGGGCGGTTTTTGGATCGCTGCCGGGGTGGAGGAAAATTTATAGGGAAAACCGGGCAGTTTCAAGGTCCCGGCTGAGGCGTGTTCGGATTCAAGGATCATGTCACGCGCGCGGGCATGCGGCAGGTCGAACACCTCCGGCACGGTATTGATTCGTCCGCATGGCAAACCCGCTTTCACCAATTGTTCCAGCCAATGGTCGGCGTTTTGCCGGGAAAAGATCTTATTTAATTCTTCAGCGAGGATGGAACGATTCTCGACGCGCCTGCGGTTGGTCTCGAAACGCGAATCGGTCTTCCATTCCGGCCGGTTCAACACATCGCACAAAATGCCCCACTGTTTTTCGTTGGCGACGCCCAACACAAACCAACTGTCGCGCGCCTGGAACGAATCATACGGAACAAGGTTGGGATGGGCATTGCCCAGGCGTTTGGGCGGTTTGCCGCCAACCAGATAATTCGAAGCGACGTTCGTGAGCAGGGCAAGATGCGAATCAAAAAGGGAAATATCCACCAATTGGCCTTCGCCCGTTACATCCCTTGCGCGCAGCGCAGCCAGAATTGCCGTGGAGGCGAACATTCCGGAAGTTATATCAATGATCGGAATCCCCACACGGGATTGCGGACCTTCAACGGAACCCGTAATGCTCATCATTCCTCCCTCGGCTTGAAGAACCGCATCGTACCCCGGGCGGTCTGCATACGGACCCGTGCGGCCGTATCCGCTCACCGAGCAGTAGATCAGCCTGGGATTTAAAGCATGCATCTCCGCGTAGCCCAAACCGAGTTTATCCAGATCGCCTGTACGATAATTTTCGACGAGCACATCGCACACGCCCGCGAGTTTGCGAAGGATATCCTGCCCTTCCCTGCTTTGAATGTTGACGGTGATACTGCGTTTGTTCCGGTTCGCGGCAATGAAATACGCCGACTCGCCGGGATAATTCCCATACGGCTCGCCCACGAACGGCGGTCCCCAGCCGCGCGTCTCATCGCCGACCCCGGGACGTTCCACTTTGATCACGTCCGCGCCAAGGTCTCCAAGCATCATCGTGCAGTATGGTCCCGCCAGCGCGCGGGTGATATCGAGAATGCGAATGCCGTTGAGAGGTTGCATGGGGTTTGTCCGTCGAGATGGAATGGTACACGGCAGTATAAACCGTTATTCGATGAAATACAATCAACGGCCATTTGGGATGGATCTGCCACTTACGGCTGCCAGACGGGAGAACCGCCTTTGATATCGAAATCGGTCAGAGGCAGAATGGACAAAAACGATATTTCGCATGGATCTCGTCCTCTGCCCGGTTGTGGATAGGAATTGGTATCGCATCTCAATTTTATCGGTTGTGTTTAAGCAATCGAAGGACATAGAAAGGAATGACGATGGAAACGTTTTTCGCCGACTGCCTGAACAATATGCAAGAACTGCACAGCGACATCGGAAATGCGCTCGAGGGACTCTCGCTTGAAGCGCTGGATTGGTCGCCAAAGCCCGGCGTGAACCCGATCTCGGTCCTGGTCGTCCACCTGACAGGTTCTCAAAAGTTCCTGTTTGGGGAGGTCATTCAAGGACAGGACGTGCATCGCGACCGCGACGCAGAATTCCGCGCGAAGGGACTGACTTCCAGCCAGTTGACCCAACGCCTTACCGGGAGCCTCGAATTTATCAAAAGCGTGATGGAAGGATTGACTCCCGCCGACCTTGACCGCAAATGCATGTTCCGCACGCGCGAAGTGACCGTCGGCTGGGTGATCGGTCATTCCCTGAAGCACACCGCAACCCATCTGGGTCATATCCAGGTAATGCGGGATATGTGGCTTCACTTAAACTCATGAACCCGAATTACAAATTGACTGGAAAGTGACGGAAACGATGCAATCCTTTTTTGCTGATTATCTGAACCTGCTCAGAAAATGTCACGATGACATACGCAAGACCATGGACGGACTCCCGCCCGAAGCGCTCGACTGGACCCCCGGCGCGAACATGAATTCGATCTGCGTGCTGGTCTATCACATCACCGGCGCGGAACGGTTCTGGATCGGGGATGTCGCCGCCCAGGAACCGTCGAACCGCGACCGCGATGCGGAGTTCAGAGTAAAAAATCTGGGCGATGAATTCCTGCGCAGGCGGCTCGTTGACAGTTTTGCATATGCAACAGCCAAACTGGAACAACTCACCCTGCAAGACCTCGAAACGCTCCGCACGTCATCGCGCGGGACGTTCACCATCGGCTGGTCCCTGTTGCACGCGCTCGAACATTCCCACCTGCATCTTGGTCATTTGCAGATCACGCGTCAACTTTGGGATCAGCGCCGATAAATGGATGATCTTTCCAATCGCCCATTTATCATCGTTCAAACTTTCTCGGCACGGAACTGCGTCTCGTACAACTGGGAATATAAACCGTTGAGGGAAAGCAGTTCTGCATGCGTGCCTCTCTCGACGATTCTTCCCCGATCCATGACCAGAATCAAATCGGCGGCAAGGATCGTAGAAAGGCGGTGGGCAATTACGATGCTCGTGCGCCCAGCCATTACCCGCTTCAACGCCTCTTGAATCAACGCTTCGGATTCGCTGTCGAGCGAACTGGTCGCTTCATCCAAAACAAGAATGCGCGGATTTTTCAAGATCACGCGCGCCAAGGCAATGCGTTGCTTTTCGCCGCCGCTCAGTCGATATCCCCGCTCGCCGACGATGGTGTCGTACCCTTCGGGCAAATCCATGATGAAGTTGTGGATATTGGCGGCTTTTGCGGCGGACTCGATCTCTTCTTGTGTCGCATCCGGTTTGGCGTAGGTCAGGTTGGTGCGGATGGTGTCGTGGAAGAGATAGGTCTCCTGCGTGACCATGCCGATGGAATGGGATAACGATTCAAGCGTGACATCTTTGAGGTTATGCCCGTCAATGCGGATCAAGCCATCGCTTGGGTCGTAAAGGCGCGGGATGAGATAGGTCACAGTGGTTTTGCCTGCGCCGGAGGGACCAACCAAAGCGATCAACTGTCCGGGCCGGGCGGTAAAGGAGATTCCTTCCAGGGCGACGTCTCTGGCTTGAGAGATTGAATCAGGCTCGGGGGGGTCTGAGGCGCTTCCATCCCGACGACGGACAATGGACGACGGACCATCTGCAGTCTTCGGTCCGCGGTCATTTCCATTCCCTCCGCTGAAAACGGCTTTTACATCCTCCATCCTCCCGTAGCGTTTTACATCTTTCAAAAGGATCGATTCGTCGACCTTGTAATTGAAAGTGACGTTATCGAATTGCAATTCACCTTTGACTTCTTTGAGTTCGATGGCATTCTCTTTTTCGGCAATGTCTTGAGGTAAATCCACGATCTCGAAGACGCGCTCGAAACTTACCATCGATGTGGAGAAATCCACAGGCGCGCTGGCGAGACCTTGCAAGGTTCCATACAGTTGACCGAGATACGAACCGAATGCGACGATGGTACCGACAGTGAACACGTCGGTGATGACGAAGTATCCGCCCAGCCCGTACACGAGCGCCGTGCCCACTGCCGTGACCAGACCGAATATGACAAAGAATGTCGAACCGATCACCGCCCGTCTGATTCCGATATCGCGGACATTCGCCGCGCGTTCGCGGAAGCGTTTCTCCTCTTCGCGGGTGCGCCCGAAAAGTTTGACGAGCAGCGCGCCGCCGATGTTGAGGGTCTCGTTCATGTGCGCGTTCATCTGCGCGTTCGTGTCCATGGCTTGACGGGCGATGTCGCGTAAAACGGTTCCAAGCCTTTGAGCGACGACGATGAACAGCGGCAGGATGAGCACACTGACCAGCGTGAGCCGCCATTCCAAGGTAAGCATCACCGCAAGCAAAGCGATGGCTTCGATAAGATTGGTCACGATGTTGACGATGGTGTTACTGATGGCGTTCTGCGCGCCGACCACGTCGCTGTTGAGGCGCGACATGAGTTCGCCGGTTTTGGTGTTCGTGAAGAAACGTAATGACATCCGTTGCAGGCGCGAGAAGAGCGCGGAACGCAGATCGAAGATCACGCCTTCACCAACGGTGGAATTGAGCCGCCGCTGAACGACGCTGATCGCGCCGTTGAGCGCGGGGATGAAGAGCAGCGCCAGTCCGAGCCAGATGAGCCGCTGTGTATCCTTGGCGGGCAACACCACGTCGATCATGTTACGGAAGATGAGCGGGGTCAGCAGGGAAATGCCCGTGCTGAGCAAAATCGTGACAAGCATGCCCGCGATATGTCCCCAATAAGGTTTGGCATAATTGAGAACGCGCAATAAAAGCTCGCGGGTGACCTTGGGCTTTTCGTCGCCCTGGCGCATTGCCATGAACCAGCCGTATCCGTGCATAAAGTTGTCTCCTTGATCGTAGGGACACGATACACCTGCCCAGACCGCAGGTGCTGGGTATCGTGTCCCTACAATTTACATGTCTTCTATTTTGCCTTCGCAGATGAGTTTGGTCAACTGGACAAAGGGAGAGGTTAATGAAAGTCTGACATCCCAAAAGGTATAATCTTCGAGGAGATATTTACCATGCCCACTAAAACACCAGCCATCGTGTCCCTTATCATTACCATTGTTCTACTATTGCTTGGCGGATCGGTCGTCATGTTCGGACTGCTGATCATGCTGAACGGATTCAACGACAGTTCGGGCGGTCCCGCCCTGCTCGCAAGTTTGGTCTGCAACATCATCAGCATCATCCTTGCCGCGATATTGGCATGGAGGCTGCCGCGCTGGCTTGTTAACAAATTCGACTGGAATACCGTCATCGCCGTGGCGGTCTCCGTGCTTGCAGGCTTGATCGCAGGCGGGATCCTTCAATTTATATCCATGTTCATCGGCATGATCGTGGCGGACGCAATCTGGAATGCGCGGTAGGAACCGACAATTATCCCGTGCGTGGACGGGTCGTTCTATTCGTCAATCACTTCGATATCATGCGTGATCTCAATGACATCCCTTAGGGTGGCGTACACCGAGCAATACTTTTCTTCGCTCAATTGAACAGCCCTTCTTACCTTCTTTGGATCGAGTCCCCTGCCGATGACCTGATAATGGATGTGGATTTTTCGAAACCTCCAGGGCGGAGTCTCATCCTGCACCGCCTCAGCGCGGACCTGGAGCTGCTTCAGTTCCTGACGCTGTTTCCTCAGGATTTCAACGACATCATAGGCGGAACATCCGATCAACGCCGCAGACAATAGGTCCGACGAACCGAATCCGCGCCCCATGTTTACGTTGATTCGATGCCCGGATGCATCCCGAACCGTAAAGAAGTCCACCGGATCCCAATTCAGAATTACTTGATTCGACATCATGCGGGCAGTATAGCATTAACGCGGAACGGGCGTTCCCCTGCGTCCGCTAGCGCATAAATCCCCGCTCTGTGCGATAATCGAAGCGCATTCCGTGAATGGAGGAAAGCATGACCCAACGCCCGATCCCCGCCGACGAAGTCCGCGTGTTCAGCGGCAGGTCGAACAAACCCCTCGCCCAAAGCATCGCCGCCGAACTGGGAGTCCCGCTCGAAAAGACGCACCATAAAAAATTCAGCAACGACAACATGTACATTCAACTCGGCGCGAGCGTGCGGTATCGCCGGGTTTACATCGTGCAATCGTTGACGCCGCCGGTCAACGATAATTTGATGGAACTGCTGATGATGATCGACATCGCCCGCGACGCTGCCGCTTCCGAAGTCCACGCCATCATCCCGTATTACTCCTTCGGGCGGTCGGATAAAAAGGATGCGCCGCGCATTTCGATTACTGCCCGTCTCGTGGCAGACCTGTTGAAGACTGCAGGCGCGACCCACGTCATGAGCATGATGTTCC
This sequence comes from Anaerolineales bacterium, assembly GCA_015075725.1. NCBI lineage: Bacteria > Bacillati > Chloroflexota > Anaerolineae > Anaerolineales > Anaerolineales bacterium. The sequence goes on from JABTTV010000001.1 coordinate 889,427, forward strand.
ACTCACCGCAGGTGCATGGGTTCTTCCACATCCCCACCGACCCGTTGAGCAGCCGTCCCGTCTTTCAAAAATATCTCGAGGACCGCGACATGAACGGCACGATCATCGTCGCGCCGGATATGGGTCAGGCAAAATCTGCGGCGCGGTTTGCAAAAAGCCTGAGCCTGCCGGTCGCCGCCGGAAACAAGGAACGCGTCTCGGATACGAAGGTCATCATCAGCGGATTGGTGGGAAATCAAGTGAAGGGACACAAACGCGCGTTGATCTACGACGACGAGATCGCCACAGGCGGCTCCATCACGGAATTGACCCGCGTGCTCATCAAGGAAGGCGTGAGGGAAATTTTGGTGATGTGTACGCACGGGGTCTTCACCCGCGGCGGATTGGAAAAACTCGCCGCCATCCCCCAAATCAAAGAGATCGTAACCACCGATACGGTTCACATCCCCAAAAGGAAACGCCATCCCAAATTGACGGTATTATCTGTGGCTAATATCTTCGCCGATTCCATCGGTCATAACTTCAACCGTGAATCCATCGGCGATTTGTTTGTGTTTGGGGAATGACCGGACTCGAAAGTCTCGAGACTTTCGAATAACTTCCGAGTCCAAAGTCTGGAGACTTTGGACTCCTTCTTGCTCTCCTTCTAGCTAGCGTTCTTCTTCATCTTCATCGAACTCGCTCAAGTCTTCGTCTTCATCCAGCGACATCATATCGAACCGGTCCAACTGTTCGTTGAAATCCAGGTTCTCGAGCGCGTCTTCGAGGAATTCTGTTACATCCTCATCGTCTGAATTATCGAGCATATTAAGGATGTAGGTCCGCGCATCTTCCCCGCCAATCTGGCTCAACGCCCAGATCGCCGCCATGGTGACGTTATCGTCCTCTTCCTCGTCTTCGAGCATCTTCAACATGATCGGTCCGGCTTCTTCGATGGCGAGTTCCCCCGCCGCTTCCGCCGCCACATACCGGACCCGCGGGTCGGAGTCCAACAGTTTGGAGACCACGCTGTCGCTCCAACGGTTATCGTGAGAACGTCCCATCGCGCGCAGGGCGCTTGCCACCCAGAGCGGATCTTCCCGCTCGTACGCAGATTCGAGAATCCCAACCGCATCCTCCCTGCCCGAATAACCGAAGGCTTCCAAAGCCTGTCTGCGCAACGCCGGATTCTCGTCGCTGCGGATGACCGAGATCAACGCATCTTCGATTTTGTGGAGACGTTTTTCATCGAGTTCTTCCAACTCGCCCAGCAGGACGAATTCGCCCAGCAACATCGCCGCCTTCAAACGCGGAGCGAGATCGGGATCACCCTGGAAAATGTTCAATAACGCATCCACAAGCCTGGGGTCGTCTGATTCGGCGAGGAGTCCCAAAGCCCGGGCGCGGACTTCAGAGTCCGGGTCGTCCAGAAGCGCTTTCCCGATCTCCTCGAAGGAAACGATGGTGTCTTCATCCAAATAGGAAGTCAGGCCGTCCAGCAAAAGGGTTTTGCGTTTTATGGGCACGTTCTTCCACGCATCCAGAAAGAGACGCAGGGATTTCGGGTCGAGGTCGGAATAATAGGAAAGATGGGCCTGCGGGATATCCTTCTTGGAATCGAGCAGGGCGGCGAGCACGGATTGGAAAGTGGTCTCAGCCATGTGTTATGGGATAAGTTGCGCGGGATTCACAAAGTCCATGATGTTTACGAACAACATCAAGCCGATGAGCAGAAGCATGGCGATCCCGTTGACCATGTTTTCCCATTCGGTGGGGATGCGTTTCTTGAAAAGGATCTCGGGCAGCGTGAAAAGGATTCGTCCGCCGTCGAGCGCGGGGATGGGAAAGAGATTGAACACGCCCAGCGAAACGCTCAGCAACCCGACCAGGTTGAGCGTGAAGTTCGTGGGTTTGGGCGCGCTTCCTCCGCCGGTGGGCTGCACAGCCACTTCCTGCCTGCTGGTCACATCCTCCTGCACGGAATAATTGAAGAGGTCATAAATGCCTTTGAAACCGATCAACCGCGCCTGGTCAGGAGCGATGACGCCTTGAATCAGCGCGATCGGTAGATAGATAATGGTCGCGGCTTGCAAGCCGGTAATCGTCGCACCGCCTGCAAGGCTTTCGATCAAAGTTGCGGGCCGGGTGGGATAAGTCAATCCGATTCCCAGCGCGCCCTCCTGAGCCGTCCGGCTCGATAGCGGCGTTGCAGTCATTGTGATCAGTTCGCCGCCGCGGTTTATCACCAGTTCCACCGGTTGATCGAGATTTTCGCGAATGATTTCGATCGCGGGTTGGATGTCGGTCACATCCACACCGTTGATCGAAACGAGGATATCGCCCGGCTGAATATCCGCCTGTTGGGCGGGAGAATTCTCCGCCACCGTGTCGATCTTCACGCTTCCCGGCATAGGAATGCCCTCGGAAGCGATCAAGATGGTAAAGACGATCACCGCCGTTATCAAATTCATCAGAGGACCTGCGATAAGCACCATCAAACGTTTCCATGGGCTCGCGGCGCCGTAACCGCCCGGAACATTCGGGTCGTTTTCGCCTTTTGGGCGCACAAATCCGCCCAGGGGCAGGGCATGAACCGTAAATTCCGTCCCCTGCCACCTGAAAAGAGTGGCAAGTTTATAAGACGGCAGGCCGAAGCCAAACTCCTCCACTTCGATCTTTGCCCAGCGTGCGGCGATGAAATGCCCCAGTTCGTGAACGAAGATCATCCCGCCGAGCGCCAGAAAAAAGATGACCAGCGTCAAAATTCCAAATTCCATTTTTTGTGATTCCTTTCACGCGATAAGACGCGGTAATTCGATTATATCTTGCATGCGTTAATCTTTTCTAAGACGGATTCCCCCGCCTCTTTCCCCGCCCGGGCTTGATTCGGTTTTCTGCAGGCTTTTCTTCGTGAAAGCAGACTACACTATCTTCGCCGCTCCGCCAACGCCTGCAACCAAAACATCCTTCACGCCCGGAATTTCCCGCAGACGTTTCTCCACCTCGGTTTTGTATTCCCCCAAACACAGAACGTGAACATTCGCTCCCGCATCCACCGTGTAGCCCACCGGGAGTCCGCCCGCGCGCCATTCACGCACTTGATGGAAAATTTCCACTGTAGCGGATTGCCAGTACATCAACGGCGGGTTCGAAGTCATCATCACCGAATGCATCATATCCGAGTCGTGTTCGATAATGTTCGCAAAGGCTTCAAAGTCACTTTTCAAAATAGCGTTTCGGCAAATTTCCAACCGACGCGGCGCGTCTGCCACCCGCGCATTCTGCAGAGGACTCGTCCCTGCAATGGCATGACCTTCGGTCGAGCCCGTCTTTTTATGCACCGAGCTCACGATGGCAACACAATCGACCAGGTTCCAATGATCTGGCGGGGCAATGGAATAAGCAAAAGAATTTTCATCTCCCTCACCCATCTGCCATTCGACAAATCCGCCGGGGATGGAGCGTGAAGCCGAGCCCGATCCGCGCCGGGCAAGGACGGAGAGTTCGCGTTCGCTCAAGTCCAGTCCCGCCGCCTTGCTTCCCGCCAATGCCAACGCCGCAAACGCCGCGGCGGAAGAGGCAATTCCCGCGCCTGAGGGAAAATTATTCTCGCTCATCACCTCCGCGTTCATCTTTATCCCGGCTTTTTCCCGCACGAGATCGAGAATGTACGAAACACGCTCCAAGCCTTTCCCCACCACTTCGCGTCCGTTGATGATCAATTCATCGAACGGCAGAGACGGCTGAAAACTGACCGTGGTGCGCGAGAACAATCCATCCAGGTTCATGGAAATGGATCCGTTGACGGGAAGACGGAGTTCGTTGTCACGATTTCCCCAGTATTTAATGAAGGCGATATTTGCATTGGCAATCGCTGTTGTTGTTCCTCTGAATCTATCGGATCGATCAGACATTTTAGATATAAAACCTTCTGCCCATTTTCAAAGGCGACCTTTCCACGTATATCAAGAAGTTCAATGATTTGCCTTTTCGTATTGAAGTCAACACGATCTAAGCCTTTCCTGATTTTAGCGCAAAATGCTTCAATGTAGTTCAACTGGTCATCCGTCATTGTAACGTGCCGTACATGAGACATTAGGTCATTCTTTTCTTTGCCTAAGTTAAAAAGCAGTTCTTCAAGTCGGGATTTTCTTTCCGTCAATACTTCTTTAGGAAAATTCCCGTCGAGATATAGATCGAGAAGCTTATCTAACTGACTTTGATATTGCGACATTTGCTCTTCGAGAATGCCAAGGCGATTAAATAGAGACTGATTTTCCTGTTCTAACTCCTTTTGAACGTCATCCAGTCCTACCCGCAAGTTCTCGGGGCTTTCGATTATCATTTTCGCCCATTCCCAAACCACGGCATCAACCCAATCTCCGCGTATACTAGGCATGTCACATAGGCTTACAACCTGTCTTCTGCCATTACAAAGGTAGTATTGGTGCTTTTGGCGTACAAACTGCCCACGCATAGCATAGCCGCATTTAGAACAAGTCAGTCGGCTTTTCATGAGATATTCTTTAACAGCATGTCCACCCCGCTGAACATGCAACTCCTCTTTGCGTTTAGTTGCCCTTGCAAATGTATCTGGGTCGATTATTTGTGGAACATCCACAGGTATCCATTCGTCACGTGACCGAGGAACCTGCTTTCCGAAGCCACACTTAGTCCTTGGCTTTCTCTTTTTACCATCGTCAATCATCTTTGTTTTACCGAAATACCAGGTACCTGTGTAGGTCTCGTTTGTGAGGACATGTATAACCATAGCCCTTTGCCAAACCCCTCTACCGTGTTTCTTTGCGACATGCTCTTCCCTGTCGCCTCTAGTGGGAACTCTCATTCGGGTAAGCTTCTTGGCAATACCATTAGCGGAAAGCCGAACTCCCCTTTCGTCTCCGTTTATATACCAGTCAAAGATCATCCGCACAACCGCGGCTTCGTCCTCGTCAATTTCAAACCACGCTTTGTGTGGTTCTGACAGGACCCTGTACCCATAAGGAGGACGCGAGCCAGCTACGACGAAGCCGCTTTTGGCTTTGCCTCGCTTACCCCTCTTACTGCGCTCCATGATTTTGGCTTTTTCGTATTCGGCAATTACACCTCTAATTTGTTTTTGAAGCCGACCTTCGTCATTATCCTCATATTGTGCCATCACAAATTCAATGGCAACCCCTGCCCTATTAAATTCTTCCTCGATCAGAACTTGATATGCGCTCTTCCTGGCAAGGCGATCAATATCGTACACAATAACCACATCTAGAGGATTACGCGCCATATAGTCGCGTAAATTATTTAATGCAGGACGATCTATTGCGGCTCCCGTGTAGTCATCTGTGAATACTTCGACGACCGTGTATCCGCGTTCTAAAGCGTAAGTATGGCAAGCATCTATTTGGGTTTGTAAACTGTACCCTTTTGATTGCTCGTCGGTGCTTACACGTGAGTATATGGCTGCTAATTTCATTTTGCCTCTTGGGCGGGAACTGCGCCGGGAGCAGTTCGCATCGTTAATTTGGCAACTTCTTCGCTATGCGAGTGTCCAAGAAGTTGTTAACGTCGTTGATCAATTCACCGCCCAGAAGCACATAGCGTTCTTGGGGGGATAATTGAAGCCTGGTGGCAATGTCGTTCAAAAGCAAGCCCACAGGAATCTCGACATCGAGGAGCGTAGCTCCTTGTGCCATCACTTGCCATTCTTCACGAAGCTCGGCAAGCGCGAGTATCAAACGAGTTCTTTCGCTTGGTTGGTAGTCCATCAGACCATCTAACGGGGGTTGCAGGGTCATTCTTAGCTCCTTTGGAGCATTTTGCTCTCCCCCGGCAAGAAAGCAAAACGCCCCGGTGAATCCCACCAGGGCGGCTATAATTACATATAGCCCATCCGCCGCGTCATCGGTGGGTTGGGTCAGGGCGTGTCAAGTGTTGCTGCACTTCTCACGCCCGTCTCAAGGGAAAATAGGTTGTAACCTACAAACTAATTATACTCCCTTTTTCGATTTTGGGGAGTATCTTTTGTCGGTTTTGGATTTGGCATTCTTGATGTAGTCCAGGAGGGATATGCGTTTGACTTGCCAAACTATGCTGAATTTTCTCGCTTCTATTTCCCCGTCCCGGATCAAGCGCCTAATGTATTCGGGATGATAACCACTTAGTTCAGCGGCTTCACTAACACTCAACCAGTCACCATTCGTTGCCATAGATCATTCTCTATAGCAAATTATACTCTGCCCTGTGTTGGGTTATTCGTTTTTAAAGGTTCGAGGACTTCTTCGACTGAATCAATTTCCGCAGAGGTGATTTCTTTTTCTTCCGCCAGCTTGATTAAAAGGCTGTACACCTTCGCCAGCGCCTTGCGCTTTTCGGCTTCTAGATCAAGAGGAGGAAGATTAACTTGGACCATTTTCTTGTCTTAGCGGTGATTGACTACTGAGCCAAGTATGACCTTTGCAGTTGGTTGCGATCACCTGTCTGTCCCCTATCCTAAGATATGCAGGTTGGAATGTAATTGGGTAAATTAGCCTTAAGTTCACCCCCTAAAGAATTTGCATTAGAACGCAAGGTGTCTGGTGAGGCGGAGCACGGTCCCTAAAATAAGCTCAGGCGGAATAGCCCGCATGGGTACGTTTTCTTTTTCCGCTTCTTGTGTAAAGAAATCCTCAGTTTCTTTTCCAAACGCCAAAGGAAGCCAATTCAACCGTTGCCCAAGTGAGGCATCAATGAGTTTTTCCGGAATCGGGTACGGGTTGGATACTTCCAGGCTTTCCAAGTCCCTATCAGCAGTTAGGCTACTGATACGGCAAAGCAAAAATCGCTTGCCGCTCTTTCCAAAAGGTAAGATGGCAATATCGCCTGGCTGAGGGCGTTTGCCGCGGTCACAGATCAATAAGTCCCCTGCTACTATGGATGCCTCAGGAATATTTTCAGATACAACCAATGCAAACACATCTTCCGGGTTTGCGCCCAGCAAAACACTGGAAAAATGCCCGTGTTTTTCGGGAAATTCCAGCAATTCCCCGTAACGATTGACTTTTCCCGCGATTACCACTTCAACAATGGCTTCCGCAGTGCCACCGCGTTCAAGAAGCCGTATAAAGAAGCCTGAGACGCTATCGCGGGCGAAATAGATGTAACCCTTGTTGTGGAGCGCTTCCAAGGTTTTATGAGCCGTAGGCGGCTTTACAGCGAAATGATCTGCCACCTCATCCAAACGCGGAGAGGCTTCGTTAACCCGAATGTATTCTCGCAGAAAATCCAGGTATTCACGTTGGCGGGGAGTTAAGGCGTGGGGCATATCGTTATAGGTTGATTTGACAATCTATTCGAGATTTGATGTGATAGCCATAAATGGGGACATCATGCAACGTTTAGGAGAAATCGCCGCATTCAAAGATCGGAACCTTCGCTTGAGAGGTGCAGATATTGCTACCCAGCGCGGTTGGACCGGCGTTCCAAATTTCATCCTCGAGAGTGAAAAGATTTCCATTGGTGCCAAACTCACCTACGCCATGCTACTCAAATACGCCCGTGAACTCGACGAATGCTTTCCCGGCCAGGACCGCCTTGCCGCTGACATGGGCACTTCCCGGCAGAGTGTCAACACCTACATCAAGGAGTTGAGCGACGTAGGGCTGATCACCGTTCAACGCCGCGGGCAAGGTCGACCCAACCTCTACACCATTCACATCAAAGCTTCCTTCTGGAAAAGATCTCGCTGAACGCCTGGCTGATGTCAAAATTTTTTACATCTTGATGTCAAATCTTTACACTTCTTGAAGTCCAAATATTTGACACTAATACTATGCAGTGATTATCAATCAGGAAACTAAGATACAGTTTAAGTATAAATCCTTTTTGGAGGGGACATCTGTCGGCTTTCGCCGCTGTATCAATCCAATTGGGATGGATTGTATAAATGAACAACCATTTTACTCAGAACATAAAGACCCAAGGCAGACCCCCGTGCATACCCCCGTGTAGCCCACACGGGGTTTTTCCTCAATCCTTCGGGCATCGAGCCGCTCGGATTGAGCCAGGAGATTTGCCCCTCCTCGTGGAGGCCGTGTCCAACAGACTGATTTTCCTCTGGCACTACGCAGGCTGGTGCCGCCGGAAAACAGACTGTTTGGCCAGACCCCCACTCGTCGGGTCAACGTGTCGGGGTCGCCGCGTTGCGGTCGTACCCCGACTGCCAACGCTGCACCCCGGCTCTCCCTCTGGTCGGCCGGGGTGCCCTCGTTGTGTGATCTCGCTTCGCTCGTCCACACCTCGGTGCCACGCTCGGCAAGAGACTCACTTCGTGAGACTCTTGCGCTCGCTAGCGCGTTGGCAGTCGGCGTCCTCGACGCCGACACGTGCGGCCGCCGGATTCTCCTGGACCTCTCCGGCGGCCTCGGAAGCGGTTGCGCCTGCGGCGCTTTATCTTTCATCTTGCACCTCAGTTTTGGTCTTGGCTTATTTGCCGCTAACTCAGCCGGAGACTTTTTCTCCCCTCCATGTTAAGTTGAGCGTGGAGGTGCAAGATGAAAAAAGAATTCGAACGAAGCCCCGAAATTCATGTCCTGGCTGGGATGTTATCCGGCACATTCATTCGGCGCAAAGATTTGTATGCGCGCCAACTGGAGGATGGACGCTATTGTTGCGTCCGCAAACCGCTTGAGGAGAAACATATCATTGCTCATTTAAACGGCGATTTGACCCTGGGTACGTACGTGCTTGGAGAAGACAACAAGGCGCGGTTTGCCGTCATCGATGCCGATGACGACCTCCAGTTGGCGCGCCTGGCGAATATATCAATGAGCCTGGAAAAAGTTGGGACGCCCTCCTACCTCGAGGCGAGTCGAAGAGGTGGGCACTTGTGGATTTTCTTTCACCAGACTATCTCCGGTCAAGTGGCGCGGGCATTTGGGAAGAAGATTCTCGCCTCGAATGGTTTGGATAAAATTGAATTATTTCCAAAGCAGGACAAGCTTTGGGAGGGTCCAGGCTCATTGATCCGCTTGCCTTTTGGCATTCACCGAAAAGACGGTCAACGATATGGGTTCGTGACACCGCGAGGCGAACCACTTGCCAAGACCTTTGCGGAGCAAATCCGCATGTTGGCAAATCCAAGGACGGTCGATAAGACTGCGCTTGATGAATTCATCAGCCAGTACAAGGCTATCATTCCCAAACCGACCCAAACCAAGGGGGAGGCGGATGGAGAACCGCTGTCCGTGCAGATCAAGCGCAGTGTGACCGTCTTGGATTTTGTCGGGCGGTACGTTGAACTCTCCCCGGCTGGGCGCGGTCTATGCCCTTTTCACGACGACCATCACTTTAGCTTTTCGGTGAATGCGGAAAAGAATTACTGGCACTGTTTCGCGGGCTGTGGTGGTGGCAGCATTATTGACTTCTGGATGAAATGGCAGGACGTGGATTTTAGGCAAGCGGTGAAAGAGTTGGCGGGTACGTTATTGAAGCCCACCGGTTAATCGTTCCCCTCCCTTTCTCTACCAACAGTTTGACGAGTTTGTTAAAATAAAAAAGGTGTAGCAAGTTCCCAAACCGCACTACACCTTGAAGCTCAGGAGCGTTGAGATAGAACTATCTCGCGCTCCTTTTGTTTAGTTCCTTACGGAACCTAGACTCCATATCGTCCATTTGACGCCGTGACGTTATTTCTAACTCACGAAGCTCACGTGTTGCCGCGAGAGCTTGACCCTGCCAGTAGTTGGCAGGATTGGGTTGCTCCTGTCGTTGTTTCCAACGACCATCTGAGAAAACTTCCCAGACGAGAAACTCCGCTACAGCCAAACCCAAAGGATTGGCTAGTAATAAAGAGTAACTTAGCAAATTCAACATAACTATCACCCCCCTTCCGGCATAAATGTTTCTGTAATGTTAAGGTGCAAGCAACGGTTGGGAACCTGCTTACGATTAGTTTACTCCAAATCCCCGCCTGGAAACATATTAATTTTGCCGATATACCGCTATAATTGCCCGCAAGGGAGAAGCGCCATGCTGAGACTTGGAAAGACAGTTGACGGTAATGAGCCGGTTGAATTGTCCCTCGACGAGCGACGCCAGGGAACCTATATCATTGGGACAACCGGAACCGGCAAATCCACCCTGCTTAAAAACATCATCTACCAGGACATGCGCGACGACACCGAGCATGGGATTTGTGTGCTTGACCCGCACGGTGACTTGATCGACGAACTCCTTGAGTTAGTCCCCAAGAACCGAGTAAAAGATGTGATCCTTTATGACCCGACGGATTTGGAGAGACCATTCGGGTTAAATCTCCTGGCTTGTGACCGGAACGATCCGCATCAAGTCCGCTGGGTGGTATCAACCATCATGGGGACACTGCGGAGGCTGTATTCCTACTCATGGGGTCCGCGGCTTGAGCATGTGTTGCGGCATTCCCTTTTGACAGCGATGTTGTTACCCGATTCAACGTTCATTGAACTTACCCTTCTCCTCTCCAACGAAAATTACCGTAAGCGGATCGTGGAGCAGGTCAAAGACCCGATCATCAAAGAGTTTTGGAACTCATTCCCTCGAAGTGAGCGGGAGCGCTACGACCTGATAAGCTCTACCTTGAACAAGATCAGTCCCTTTATCACTGACCAAAGTATGCGCAACATCATTGGGCAGCCCCAAAATACGGTTGACCTTCGCAAAGTGATGGATGAGGGCAAAATCTTGTTTGTGAACCTCTCTAAAGGCGATTTGGGCGAGGAAAGCTCTGCCCTGCTTGGTTCTGTGATCGTCAATCTTGTGTTGATCTCGTCCTTGCAGAGACGCTCCACCCCTGCACATATTCGCCGCCCTTTCCATTTGGTTGTAGACGAATTTCAGAATATGGCGACAGAGAGTTTTGCTATCTTACAAAGCGAAGCTAGAAAATATGCGGTGGATGTTGTTGTGGCGCACCAATACCGTGACCAACTTCTGGATGACCTTAGCCGCGGCTCGACCTTGAATGTTGGGAATATGGTGGTATTTCGCGCCACGGGGCGGGACAGTTATGAACTTGCCTCCTAATTCGATAACACCCCGCCACCGCCTGAGAAAACGATGGAACCGGTGTATCGCAAATATGACAATGCCAGCGACGGGGAAACTTTATACATCCAACCAAAATCTACAACAGGCGTGGGAAGTCTCTATCACGAGGTAGAGCGGATTCGACGGACATACTCTGACATGGAGGGGGAACGGGCGAATAAGCTATCCATCTCCCCAAATTATGAGGCATGGTGTAGGTTGATCCACGTTCCGAAAAAGGGACGTCCGCAACTTGTTGAAAGGCATATCCTGACGGAAAATCTTGGCGATAAGGACAGAGATACAAAAATTGCAAAGCAAATTCGGGAGAATTCAAGAAGCCTTGCCAAGACCAAGAAGGAAGTCGAACAGGATATTGCTAGAAGGTCGTTTGGGGAAATTTTTGATCAAAGCTCGATAGGTACTAGTGAAAGGCTGAAATAATATTGTATTTGCATACTTGATGTATAAATTTCACTCGACGGAAAACAGATATTAAAAACTATTAGGCCTTTTCACTAGATTAGTGAAATAATCTAATGCAAGCCCTTGTTAAATATTGTAATAACGGGGAAGGATTATGACCCTCCCCTTAATACTGGCATATACCGTGTGGCTCTGGTATTGAATGAAACACGAGCAGGGACGTCCGAATCGAATGAAGAAGGCTCTGGTGTGCATGCCCAGAGCCTTCAATGTGATTTCACGGAGAGCGTGACGGCGGTCTTTATCAATAGCATTCCATAACAACTTTCCAGTTTGCGGACGGAAATGAATTTGGCGCGTTATTGACGAAGATTTCACACCCTTCGTGAGTCCTAACTACTTTCCTTGCTGGTTGAGTTTTTCACACTCGGCACACAGCGGTTTTCCGCCAGTGCCTTCCCGCAAGTTTTCTTTCTCGATATTGTTACCCGTGTTGCAATTGGTGTTGTTGTGATGCACGGGTTGCTTAATCGAGTGCCACGGTGATTTCTTCGGCATTCTCTGAATTCCCTTCTTTTCACCAGGATTTTGATTTACTGTTATTGACAGTATTCAATTACACCACTCCGCACAGTGATGGGTGATCTAATTTTTATTCATGTGCAAGCATCTCAGTGTGATTACAAATCACGTATGGGGTTTAGGATGTGAAATTACGCCGAGATGAGGCGGGCCTAATCCGAGTAATAATCGGATGTGGGTATTGGCTAGAAACCACAATTGCTCGCCCACGTCCTAAACTTGGAACGTCTTCCCATATAGCTTGATTTACGTTGCCTGCAGCAGCTTTCAATACGCGAAGATTCTCTGAGCCTGTGGTCTGATGAATAATCTTGTTGTTTGCTAGCTCGAAAAGTTCAGATGGTAAATGTTGGGGAGATTGGGTAACAAAATGCAATGCCAGCCAGCGTTTACGACCTCGACGTGCAATGCGACGGAGTTGGTCAAGAGTTTGCTCCATCTTATCTTGCTTTTCACGAGATACGAAACCATGCGCCTCTTCGATCGTGAGAAAAACTTTGTTTTCCACATTCTCCTCTTCACTCAAACTCATTTTGTAATGGTAAGTTCTAGCCAGCAGATCGGCAATTACAATATTTATGACCTGTTGGCTGTCGGCATCTGACATATCAATAACCGAGAGATGTCCTGGTTTACAAAGTTTCTTTATATCGAGCGGTGGGGTATTTTGCCGGTCAAATATACGGGCCATATCCAGTTCGCGAAGTTTCTTGGATAATGCACCATAAGAACTTGCATCATACTGTTCTTGAATCAGAGGCTCCAAGTTATAGCGATGACAATAAATTTCCATTTGACGTAAGTTGACCTCTTCTGTGGAGAGAGCTTCCTCCTCCTCTCCTTTCTTACCTGACTTTTTTTTGCCTTCTTTCTTATCTGATTTGTGAGCCCGTTTCCAATCGTAATATCGGAGTTCCTCCCAAAGCATATCAATAAGCCTTTTTAAAGTAATGCCAGGGTACCCCCTCGATATATCTAGGTCTTCTTCAGGCTTGCTGTTTTTCTTACCTTGCTGCTCTTTCTCCTTCTGAATACACTTGATCGCTTGCTCATATAGGAAAGTAAACCGAGTTTGTTGGGCAGCGTTCATCTCTGCTAATTCAACAACGATGTCAGGACTGAGCGAATCAAATGGAACAGAAAATTCAATCGCACCATCCCTCTTTGACTTCGATAAAGGTGGATGATAGACAGTAATACCTTTTACTCCTGCTGGTTCACGGTGATATGGCTTTAGATCTGCCTCGATACCTGGCATTTCGGACTGCTGATCCATAAAAATATACTCGCCCTCAGGATCCACAACTATTTGTGCATAATTAGCTGCCAAGGTTTCTTCAATAAATACTTGATTAGTATTAGACTTGCCGCTCCCAATCGTTCCTACAGTTAACCAATTGCGAGGCACTACCCCTTTATCATTCTCGTCCACTCGTACTAAAACGTCATCGTAATTATCTAACAGCCCCAAAATTAAGTTGCCCTGCATATGTAACATGTCACTCATGAGAGTCGAATCGTACGGAAAGATTGGAGACGCGGGGTGCGGACGTCTCGTTGCACCGTGTAACACATTGCTTCGCTCTTCACCAAGAATTTCTATTTGAACTCTTGCATGATACTCTGGCAAAGCAAGTGCTTTACCCTCTCCCTGATTCAAGATGATAAATTTCACTGGTGTTGAGTCGCGTTTGAGAGCATCAGGATCGTAGAATGGTCCTTCTACGACTCTACCCGTATAGTGACGGCCATCTTTCAAGCTAAGTATATGCACATAGAGGCCACGGTGAATTTTTGTCAAATCGTCGTTATGCACGAGGCCTTCCACCATATTACTTTTAGCTGCATTTGGGTCAAAATGAACAAATGCTACTGCACCTGCTGATTGTGCCGCACGACGTAAAATCTCGGGGTTGTCTTCTATTGCCTCTAGTTTGGGGATTTCTGATTCAACATTGGCCTGTGTGGGCCCAGCTTTGATTTTTCCATTTCCGCGAATGTCATTCGAATTATCCATAATATTTCTCCTTTGTCAGTCGCGAGTTGATCGCTCTGATTGGTACATACCACTTCCATGCGATGCACGAACAAACTCTGCATTCATATGCTCGGTATATTCTCCTGCCTTGAATGTCCCTGAACTATATTGATCTGCTAAATCGACCAGTAAGGGAAAGCCACGAGCCCCGGTGTTGGCTGCATCCGCCAATAACATATGAACCGCTATATCTAGGTTCTCAGCGTTGCAGTAAAAGACATAAGGAGGGCTCATTGGGTGAGCACGGAAAACACCTTGAACCACTTTGGGACCATAGCCTTTTTGGAAATCAGAAAATAATTCCTTTTGAGACTTATTCCCATATTCAGGAATCCGGGTGTCTGTATAATGGGCCCTTTCTCCGTCCCCATAAAAATCATCTAAGATTTCTATCCCAGAATTCACAATAATATATTCACCCGCATCTAACGCCATCCCTAGAGTAAGAAGTTCGGGGTATTGTCTTTCTTTGCTTACAATAGAGACATACATACCATCATCAATAATATTCTGAATCAACTCTAGACATCTCTTCATAGTGTAATGCTTGCCAGAGCCACTGAGCATTTCATGCGGGAAAATTGGGCCATGTAATATTTTGAAAGTATTAGCTGGGGCATCCAAAAGCATTTGGCGCTCTTTGTAAAGCATCAAAGCATACAAGAACAGGTTTGGAAGTTTGTCCGTTAATTCTTTACCACGTGATCGTATTGCTTCAGCGATGTCAGCAGCTGTTGTTTTGCGAGGTATTTCTTTTCCCCAGTACATAATGTTTGTAGCTAGTTGCCCAGTATTCCCTTGATATGTGACACGAGTGATGGCAATTTGGGCCCCAACCAATCCAAGAGTTTCATATTTTGCCAAGGTCCCATCTGCAGCGGCGACATGACCCGCATAAAGCTGTTTTTGTTGTAACAGTTCAATGTAACGAGGGTTTGCTTTTGACCAGCATTTGAGAGTGCCACCTTTCAACAATGCTGGCAAATATTCCTCTCGTAATTCCTGACGTAATCGCTCATTTGACCCAACCGTAGTTTCTACAGCTGAACGTATTGATTTGGGCATGACTTGATAATACTTGCCCGGAGGTTGCCAACTTGTCGAGTCAATTAGGCTATCAAAATCCAATTCGTTTTCGAATGCCTCGTCAATATGCGCATTGCTTGAGTACTCATCCTCATTAATTGTCATCCTAACTTCCTTCCAACGATTCTCATCAAAAGTTGCTTCGAAATTTGTCCTTTTGTGTCATGTGGAGTTATACGGTATTGCGGAGGAGTTTTCGTATGAGGAACCCATCAATTTTCGGGCAAATTCTGGTTTGTCCCTCGGAAAAGAGTGCCAAAAAGTCGATCTATGGTATCAGGGTGCTTTGTCAAACATTGGCTTAGGTCGTCAGCATATTGACCTGCGATTTTCTTAGGCAATCCAAACCGTTGTTTCAATAACGAACTCATTACCTGCTTATTGGAATCGAAAAGCTTTGAAACTATATCCCAAGGTGCTAATATCTCTCTTGCAATCAAGTCTGCTCGAATTTCTCTTTGGGAGGTACCCTGGACAATCGCCTTGCCTCTTCCAGTGATAGTTTTTGGACGACCTGGTAGCCCTTTTACGGCTGCTGCCAATTCCAATTCGCCATCAAGGTTCTCCCAAGCAAACGCTCTTTGAATTGATGCCATTTTTTCCGGCATGGTTGCCATCCATAATTGGCGCACCAAAAAAATATCTGCTATAAAATGTCCAATTTCGTGTGCTAGGACATAGTTGACAATAGGTGTTGACAGACCATCTTGTACAAAAATAACGTTCGAAGGAGGACCCACATGAAGCAATCCATATAAGGGACGATTATCTACTTCTTCTTCCCCGGAGAGAGCTTCATTTTTAGCTAAAGTACATAAATAATGCGCTGTGGTTTGCAGAGAGAGAACTGGTAGGCGAACAATTGGAATCTCCAACCCATATAATATGAACATTTCAATATCGCGAGGAAATTGTTCTAGGAGACTAGCCTCCTTAATGTTGGTAAGAACCAAGTCATAGATAGCTTTGGTAACTAATTTAACATTTTGAAATAACGAAGTATTGTGCATTTCTCATTCGTCATCCTCGTCTAGCGGTTTATCTAAATCATCATCAGCATCATAAGCTGCTTGATATGAACCATTCATAAGTAACGGTGACGTATTAGTTTCAGATGATGAATTACGCTCAACACTTCGTGCAAGAAGCATGGCTTTAACAAAGGCAGATGGATTGGCAAGGTGACAACTCTCAGCAATTCGCCTTGCATCTTTTGTGAATTGATTCGGCCGCGGCAAAGGCATTCCTTGAAGCTTGGCAAAGTCGTCTTCATTGGCTCCAAAGTCATTTCGTTGTTGACCAAGTGTAATTTTCTGCTGTTCGCGCAGCCTTCTAAGCCAAATTCCTACGAATCCTTTTTGTTTTGCAGCATATTGATACCACTTATTCAGGAGCAAATCATCGGTCAAATCATTTTTCATATCATTTATTTCCTGTTTAGCCTAATAAGTCTTGTAGGCTATATCCTGCATCATCTGCAAGAGACCTAAGTCTTCGGATTAAACGTTCTTTTACATTTTTAACAACACGATCAGGATCGGGCATCTGATATCCATGGCGCGTCAATATATCGACAAAAATCTCTTGGCGTTTTTCTCCTTTTAGCATCATCTCAAGAAAATCCTGTTCGTGCGGGTCGAGAAAAAGTACCGCTTCTCGGAAAAAAGCCTCACGTACTAGGTGAGTTTCAGAGTCTAAAGTGTCTGTAGTGTTATACGGTTTTTTTAGCAGCTTTTCGGAAATATCTAGGGAGGAATCCTCAGCCCTCGAAATCTCTGTTACATCTTGATAGAGGTCTGCAAGACGAAGCTTTAGTAACCTTATCACAAAGGTAGTAAGTTTTGCCTTATGTGGTTCGTAACGAGCATGATTAATGCATACTTCCGCAAATACTTGATGTGTCATGCTCTCAACCTCATCTTGAGGCAAATTGCGATATTGCTTAATGGACCAACGAACAATTTGAGGCAATAGCAATTCTACAACCTCATTGATTGCAATAGGATCACCCACCACAAACGCATTCAGTTGTTCTGGAGTTGGTTGATTAAAAACACTGTTATCCATTGTCACACCACCCGCAGGGTTTAGAAATTCCTCTTGAAAACGAGAATATCTTCTTCCGGATAAGCTTTGCCATCGCTTTCGACACTTGAGGAGAAACGCCCCGTAGTTTTGTTACGATTGATAACAAGTACCCTGCCTGGAATTTTTCTGACGATTCTTTTTTGTAGTTCAAAACCAACTAAGTTTGCTAACTCACGTAAGGCGGCTGAAGTTGGGATATCAATACCACGCTTCCGCGAATCTCCAACTACTAATACCATATTTTTCCCTGGTTTAACAATTCGTGCGAATTCTTCTAAAACAAGTCGCATATCCTGAAAATAATAACGCAATGCAGATGTTTCCCGTCTTGTTGAGTGGCCATAAAGGGAACCAAGATTTTCTAATTTAGTTAATGATTTATCTGCGATTAAAGAGCCAGTCTCGTTGGCTTTTTTGATAGTTTTGCTTTGACGGGTGGAAATATTTTTGGAGCCAATGCAAATTTGCCGCCATTGCTTGTTTGAAATAACCTGATATTTTTCTAACCAGAGTTGAGTAAGTTGGTGTATTTCTGAATATTCGTAGCATGTCGCATATGGTGGGCTACTTACAAGAAGGTCTATAGAACTAGATTCTATAGATAAGTGGCGAGCATCCTCAAGAGCAAGTTTGTATTTACGTGATAAATGCTCAGGCGGTATTCCGGATCCTTTCAAATCCGCCCAATATAATGAGTTTCGACGTATCATGTCTTTTGCTTGTAATCGAAAAGCTTCTCTAGGGTCACTTAAAACTTTCTCAAGATCTTTTTGTGATTTTGTGCTACCACTTAGCCAAATCGAAGTCCGCTTTAGAATATTCGAGAATGAACATAAAAAGAAAGTCCTTATTTGTTTTTCTGGTATATTCAAAACTTCATGAATAATACTATCTAATACTGCTATATGGGATGCTGGAAACCAATATGATAGCCGTTCTTCATTACTTGCATGTACATTATCAATATCTTTGATAATTCTTTTTTCGTTCGTTGTTAATGAGCGGCGGCCAATAAAAGTAAGTTTCCCTATTTGTTTATCTAAATTATTCCATGTCTTTTCAAGCTTGGTCGGGGCTATTGGAGCACATTTTGCTTGACTAATCAACAAAGCAACAGGACTTACATCGGATCCCCAAAAACGGCGCCCAGCACGTAATGCTTCTATGCCAGTAGTTGCAGATCCCAAAAATGGATCAGCAACGGAGTCATTTGCGTTTGAATAAGTCTCAATAATGCGACGAACTAATTGGGGAATGAACTTTGCCGGATACCTATGATATCCATGAGGACCCCAAAGCGTATCGAACCTTTTCAAGTTGGCAAAAGACCAATCGTTTTTACTTTTCATTTTAGGATATTTACTTTATGTAGCTAGAGGACTCGATTAGTTGGGTGAAGTAAACTTGACACTGGTCAGGAAATGGCGTTGGTTATCAGCCCACTTTTATATACAAAATTGACTTTAGTGATATTGCTAATACAATCAATGTTGCCGAAATCAATTTTACCCGAAAATATCTTATCCTGATAAAAAACAATGTACTTATAGATACATGCTAACTCCAACCTAACTCCCCTACTGACAATCCCTTCAAGCTTCCCTATACTGTCCCTATGGCAGAAAAGAAGCAAAGGCTACCTCGGTACGGCAGAGCCCCAAATCCGCCCTCCATGCGGCTCACAGAGCGCGACAGGTGCATTTTGGAAGCCCTTCACACCTACGATGGGGTTTTGAGCTTTTCCCAACTCCAACGCCTTTTTTTCACCGGCAAAAGCCAGACCGAACTACGCCTCAGGCTCCTCTACCAAAACGGCTACCTGGCCCGCCCAAACGAAGATCAACGCAGGCAAACGCCTGAAATGATCTACTGGCTGGATAAAAAAGGCGCAGAGATCGTTGCCAACCTGAATGGCACTCCCCTCCCCGAGTTCTATTGGCGCAAAGAACCGCGCTGGTTTCAACTCGAACATGATCTCAAAGTAACCGACTTTCGCCTTGACCTGCTTCAAGCCTGCCAGACGGACGCCTCGATTCGGATCGAATCCTGGATTCCCGAAAGTGAGTTCTGGGCATACCCAGACGAAATAACTTACAACTTCCAAGGCAAGTCCGTCAAACGACACCTCCGCCCGGACGGATTCTTCATGCTCAATACCGGCGATCATCGCATCCGCTACTTACTGGAAATTGACCGCAGTACAGAGGACAATCCGCGTTTCCTCAGGGAGAAAATTTTGCCAGGTCTGGCATATCAAAAAAGTGAGTCATACGAAAAACGTTTTGGGCATCGAAGCGGTCGCTGGCTCGTGGTCACTACCGGAGAGCGCAGGCTATCAAATATGCTCAGTCAAGCCAGCCTTGCAAAGGTCAACGGCTTGTTCTACTTTACGACCTTTGACAAGGTCAACCCTAAAACCTTGCTTCACTCCCCTATCTGGCGACGCATTGACCGAAAAGAATCTGTCCCACTGGTGTTTTTAGACTGAGACAGAAGTTTCTTGACAATCCTTCTCTATTCATGAGATCATAAAATCACAATACTGCAAAAGCATCATTGCACAATAACATAAACGCATAAAACCATAAAGCCATAATGTTGCGATTGTGCAAAACCATAAATACACAAAAGCGGTAAAGCATAAACACATACAAACATAAAGTCATAAACTCACAAAAACATAAAAGGAGATATGAGAAGGATCGTATTTACAAATGACAAAGGGGGAGTCGGGAAGACGACCACGGTAGCGAATCTAGCTGTGGGTCTTGCAAGGCAGGGGAAGAAAACCCTGGTCATTGACATGGATCCCCAAGCAGATGTGACCTATGCGCTTCTTGCGCAACGCGCTCCTGAAGCAGGGCAGGGGTACATTCCACCCGCGATCCACGCCTTGTTAACTGGTCACTATACTCTGGAGCAGGTCATGCTCCCGGCTCCACGTTACGAAAATCTATTCGTCATCCCGTCCAATTCAGACCTTGCGGACGCCGCTCTAAAACTATCCCAACGCCCAACACGTTTACGCAGTATTCTCGACGAATTGCCGGAAAATACCTTTGACGTCATTCTGATTGATACAGGCAAAGGTCTCGATCCACTTGCAATCAATGCGCTCGCGGCTGCTCATGAGGTCATCGTCATGGTTGCGCCCGGAAAACTGGAGTTGGACGCCATCGACAGGATGTTTGAAAATGTTGACCTTGTGCGGGATGAAGTCCTTCTAAAAGCCAAAGAGCCGAACGTGACGGGTATCTTGCTGACCCTGGCTGACCCATATTCCATCACCAAAGACACGCAAGACCGTATCCAATCCAAATATCCGGGGCTCCTGCTCTATACCACCGTTCCCAAGAATAACGACCTCCAAAAGGCGATTGGGCGGGCTCGGAGTGTCTTTGAAGTTGCTCCTGCCAGTAAAGGGGCCTTGGCATACCAGCAATTACAGGCGGAGTTAAGGCTATGAACACAATCAAGGCAGTCGGGTTAGGTAAGCCGGAAGTGATCGGGAAGAAGTCTCTGTTCTTACCGCCTGAGAAAGCGACTTCCAAAGAACAGAAGAGCCGACTGGAAATCCCGCCTCCCACCTCGACTGGAGAGCGGCGTGTGCGCATGACGCTTGAGATTACGCTGAAATCATTATCCATCATTCAAGAATGGCAAAGCCGTTACCGTCTCGATACAGGACATCCCTTACCCAAGTGGAAGATCATCAGCGACGCGCTCGAACTTTACGAAAAGACGAGGAAAGGGGAGGGGAGTGAAAAATAAACCTAAACTGCCAATCAACTGTATTGAGGATTGCCTATCACAAGCAACAATAATGAATCAGGGAATTGATAAAGAGCCCTACATTTGTCAAATCTTCAAGAATCTAGCAAGAGACGAAACTACCGGTCTCTTGGCATATGCTATCTGGCGTGTGCGATCCCAATTTTTCTATACAATAAGTTGTGCTTCGGATTATAAGCAATCTGAGGCAATCGCAACCAGGGCCAGTCAGGCGCGATCCTGCTGGCATATGGGAAGTGTTGCCTTTAGTGACTTGCCCCACTAGAGGCGGCTGGGTTGGTCGCAGGGCTGTCTGCCCCCGCCCGGTTGTGGCTGGCTCTGGAACATAGTTGACCAATTTGCTATCATAGCGTTATGGCATTGTCCGAAGGGGATAGACTCAGAGGTCATCAATTATTAGACCAAGCAACACGGGAGCGTCTTCCACGTCTGTATGCCAATGAAGAGATAGGATTGGCAGCCTTAGCCTTGGTCAAGTTCTTTACACCAGATGCGAATTGGACGTGGTACGCCAGTGAATTCGACGGTGAAGACATTTTCTTTGGGTTGGTCTCAGGGTTGGAAGTCGAGTTTGGCTATTTTGCGCTTTCTGAACTTGAGGACATACGAGGTCCGCTGGGTTTGCCGGTCGAGCGAGATTTGCATTTCGAGCCTAAACCCCTTGAAGAATTAGCAGATTTACACAGGAGGGAAAGATAATATGTCTTTGGAAGCGCCGGAGGAATTAATTCTCAACAATCTGGAAACTCATTTTCTGCTATTCAAAACCTATCACGGTGCGTTGATGGGGTGGTGTGTTCTGACTGATGTCCCAGCCGAAGAGATCGACGATAATATCGATGCCGCGGCAAAGGAATGGTTGCAAACAGATGGCGGGAAGGCGTATTTGAAACAAGAAAAGCTGGTGGAGAGAGGTGTGGATTATGCCAATGTAATGATGAACATTCCGCCGGAAATTCTCGCCCGGTATCATATTTTTCCGGGTGTGCCAATTCAAGAAATCATCGAACTAGATGATAGCGACACAATTCTGCCGGATGAGATGTAGCCAACCTGATTGGTGGTAGGTGTTGCGACCAAATGCTATGCTAGGAGCATGGGCGGGGAAATTATACAAAGCGAGAAACTTGAGAAACTCAAAGAGTTAGCAGTTTATTTGGCAAGGTGGGACAAGCGGATCGAGAAAATCGTAGCATTCCCAGATTCAAAACAAGAGGGAACTAAATTCGATTTGATCTGCTGTTTCGACCCCGAGCCATTGAACGACTCGGCGGGCTTTTTTTGGATTGCAAACCTATTGACCCGGTTGGAGGTCGAAGCCCTCGACGAGCGATTGAAAATACTACACCCCTTCGACCTGGGTTTTGAGATCGGCGAACAAGTTTTTCTGCCCAATGGAATTATTATTCGCTCCCCCGGAGGTCAAACCGTCGTCTGGCAAAACCATGAAGAATGATATAGATAACGTCCCGACTGGCACGATTAGTAAAATCGCCGCCCTCTTGTTAGGCATTCCCTGGATCGAGGTCATTGCGGAGGTTTGGAAAATCGGAAAGAAAGTCTTCCGAGGGCTGTCAGATGAAGGTATGTACGAGGTATTGGAGTATGAGTCTACGCTGGAAATTCTGGATGTGGAGGGCAAGCGGGCGATCTTCAAAAAGCGCAAAAAAGTGCGCTACCTGCAAGATAACATCATTGCCTACCAGGACTATGGTTGGGGGGATGGGGAGCATTTTCGAGATTACCAAGCCAAGCCCGGCGTCCCGGTTGATCGTTACAAAATCGGGTACAAAACCTACATCCTGCTCTCGTTACGGGAGGTTAAGAACAGGGGAGACGTGGATGAATTCCACATCCAGTGGAAGATCAGGAACGGTTTTTTGAAAACGGACGGTTTTTGGGAAACAGATGTAAGCAGTCGCACGAAATCGATAAGTGTCAACGTCATTTTCCCCAAAGATCGTCCGCCTCACAATATCCGCCTTGTCGAGAGTAATATCCAGAAAGCGACCATCTTGGGGCACGACTCGATAAAACAATTGCCGAATGGTAGTTGGCAAGTTGCCTGGTTGACGGACAGACCCCGGTTATATGAGCACTACATCCTGCGGTGGGATTGGTAACTATTCCGTGCCGAGCCTGCCAATTCCTTCCATCTGTGCCGCTTGAAGGATCTTGAGTTCGGTTGCAGAAACACCAAGTTTTTCCATCTGTTTCATTAAACAATAATCTACTGTTTGCGCCAGTACGCGGGCATCAAGCATTTGATCGGCCGTCAAACGGCTTTTGTTAGATGAAGCTTTCCACCAGCCAAGCCCCATCCCCATCATCCAAACACCAAATGGCAATACACATAGCCCCATGCCAAACGGAATTAAGAAGAGGCCAGTAACTGCCAGTGTCCCACCCAAGTAAACAAGAGTTGTTTGGGAAAGACCCAATGCAATGCTTTTGGCTGGGTTACTTTCCAGAAGACGCCAAGATATTTCCAAATCCTCTGTTCCGCGAGGAGCAATCCGAAGTGCTAATGTTGTATTTGCGGACGATCCGAGCTTTTGTTGGAAGAATATATATTCCCGCTTTTCACCAATCAGACCCCCAAACATGCTGTCGGAAATTGCCATCTCACCACTACTGATTTGGAGATTGGCCAATCCTCTTTTCTCAACTTCGGCGATCACGCCATCGCGAAGCTTTTCAATTAACTTGCCCTGACTAGGCACAAATGCACCCCAGGCATCTACCTGAACACCGGAAATCATCTTTGCCTCCTATGAAAAATTGGGCTGAAACATTCTGATTGTTGGGTCTCTGGGGGAATCTATCCCCAAACGAGTTTGACCATTTTACCCTAAAAACCTAAAGCGACAGGCTCGCGGTTCCTGTCGCTTCGTCGCTCTAACCGGATCCGCCGCCCATGGCATATTCTCCTTTCGCAAGTGATGTGCGGCCGCTGGGAATAAGTTCGGGAAAGGGGAGCGCTAAGTGTGGCGGGAATGGTTGAAAGCAAGGGTAATTATACCCGATAACGGGCATAATTAGGATTTAACTTTTCTTGCCTGGGGCTTTCTTCGGTTTCGGCCCTGGTTTCCGGTCGCGGGCTAAATATTCTCTGACTGCCTCAACTGTAGTGGCCCAGTTCCGGCCAATACGTATTCCCCACAACTCCCCATCTCTTACAATCCTCCTAAGATGGTCTGGGGACAGCCCGCTGATTTTGGCAGCTTCGTTAAGGGAGATCAATTCATCCAGACGTGGCTGGTAACTGATCCCTTGTTTACTGCCAGACATGGAGCATCAGAGTGCAACAATATTGGAATTGTTTAGGTGCATTACTTTCTATAAGGAATTATACAGGCGATCCACAAAAAAATGGCAACGCTTGGGTGAGGGGGGCACCCAAACGCTGCCGCTCAGATTATATCTCGAAATAGCCTGAAAATTGCCTTTAGGAGTCCCGGATGCTATCATCCCTATATGGCAAGACGTGTCCAAGGAAAGCGGGCTGAATTGCTCGCCGGTAAAATCATGGATTGGGGTAATTTGGTATTCGTTGGGTTTGTCATTGGACAGATCGTGCCGGGAACTTCCCCGATCCGATGGGGAATGTTTCTTTTAGGTATTTGTGGCTTTGCTGGAGCCTACATTGTGGCAAATCAGCTTATGAAGGGGGTGATGAGAGTATGATCGCAGACGAAAGATTAATTCCAATTGGTTTATCCGTGCTGGCCGCATTAGCGTTCTTTGTGGGACTGAGTTATTTTGTAAATCGCCCCAGTAAGCAGAGTAAAAGGAATTTTTAAGTATCAAGTCCTCGAAACCCGGCAATGAATGCGTCCTCCAATGGTGTTTCAAGCGGAATTCCAATATCTGTCTCGATCAGTAGGTCAAGAAAACCAACAACTTGGTGTTCTTGCCCGCGTAAAACCTCAAAGATGACAAGGGACTTCCTTTTTTCTTCAAGTTGAACTCCACTGATAATCAAAACTGGCTTTGCCTCGGGGTGATAAGGTTGTGAGAACTCTAGATGAATTGCGTCCTCCACCTCCCAGAGCAAACCGCTTGAAACAATGAATATCTGGAGTAATTCTCCAATACGACCACTCTCCGCCGCCAATTGACCGAGAGCAGCCATGTACTCCAGTTTATCTTCATGAGTCTCAGGAAATTCTGGTAATTCGGTTTCAAATGGCCCCTTGTTGCCTTCAACGAAAGCCCTGGGAGGATGTTGTCCCTCCTGGACCACCTTTTTCTTCGCATCCTCAACGATGGTGTCGAAATCGAAGTAATATTGTTCTATATCCGCAGATGCCATAGGTAGGCAGTGGTTTGCCACATTTGCATTTTGACGCAAACGCAGGTAATTTTCAAGTTTTTACAATGTAAAAATTCGAGCCGTCATGTTAGCGCTATGGGACGCTCGTGCAGGTGATCTAGCCTGGTGAGGAAGAGTTATTGAAGACCCCAATCGATTTTCCTCTGGAAGGTACGTCGCAAAATAAATGTTGTGCGACATTCTAAGTCAGATTATGCACCTTAATACAATCTTCTTGGGACTACCTATCGAATTAATCCGGTCCAGGCCTGTTTAGGGATTATTCATATCTTCCTTCCAATTAATTAACAATAATCTAACAAACTTCTCTAAAGGAAGCATTTTAAACTTAGTTAATTTCAATCAAAATCTCGTCAATGAAATATTTTACAAACCTGTCAATTTCATCCCTTGGAATGCACCAGGAATTTTCTTCTCTGGCAAGTATCCAAGTATAATCAATGGTTATCCTAGCACTAAATAGTTGGGGAATTTGTATTTGTAGATCTTCGCTCCACGATTTCCAGTCCCTTTCTGTTATCTTGGAGTCACCGATCATTTGGACTGTTGCCAAGCTATCGTCATTTTCGATAAGTGTGTACTTGTCCCTTGACCAACTGTACTTCAATGTTGGCAGAACGGTGAGAAAAGTGCCTGTTCTGCAAATATAATCAATGGCCTTGTCCGAATTGCCATCTTTCATGGTATTCGCAAACCGATTTACAGTGTATTCCGGTGTGCCAGGAAACATGGCACTCAATTTACCACCACTACAGCCTGAAGTGGCAAAGCAAAGGGATAGCAGGAAAATGAGGTATTTTCTTGAAAGTTGGCTTTTTCTCACGGCGCGCCTCCCGTGGAGAATCCCCCACCTTGTCCTGCCACGCCAGACGCCATCATTTGACTGCTGATTTGGAAAATCTCGGCACTCTCCACATCTTTTTCCGGATTTGCCCACTCGCCGAGGCCCAGCATGGGATTTCTAAACGACGAAAGGACAATTTTTGAAGTCAATTCAAGTTGGCGTGGCGAGATCTTACCATCCTTGAGCAACTTAAGAAAACAGATGCCAGCCGCCGGAAGGGGTTGCAGATCCTCAAACCAAGCCAAGCAAGCATCGACAATGTTGATATCTTTGGATAACTCGAATAGACCTGCACCGTCTCCAAGCCGTGTCGAAGTAGTACGAATGTCGGTGATCTGAGCCGCGTTGAGGCCGATTGGATTTGGTGCGGTTGGGCTTTTCTGGATCTGATCCAAAAGCTCTTGCTCAGCAATCCTGTATTCGATTACTAAATCGGGAAGTGAGGGCGGGAGTTTCCTCGAGGTGAATATCACTGATACATCCAAACCGTATTTGCTCAACAGACTTTCAAGTCCCGCTCTAATATTTCCAGAGCGCTCTCGTGGATCTGGATGAGACCAAAGATCAATATTTGAATCAATTGTCTCATTCAACTTGGCACTTATCATTTCGCAAAACTTCTGTTTGAGAATATCGTTGGTATTTTCATCATGCGGGTCAGCAACAAAGGAACGTATCTGGGAGTAAAACATTTTTGGTTTAGCGAGCTTGACATCAAAACCCATCTCAACAGACGCAGTTTCTTCAATTGTGTTGCATGTCAGGCCTGGTAAGTGGAGATTGTAAAAGGCGCGAACAATGCCAGGATATACGCGTAATTGGGAAATTTCGAGGCCGCTTGTCAGGTCATATTCGTCCACAATAACCATGTCACCCTCATGGTACACCTCCAGTAAACTATCCCTATCAAGGAGCGATCTGCCTAACGTGACTAAGCCCCAATTCCCTATATCTATCTGCAGACGGACGGGCCATGATGGGAGTACTGGGCGTTTCTTTCGAAGCTTACCCGGGGGGTCAAGAGCTAAAAATTTGTCAAGGAAAAAAAGTTCACACTCAATTCGTAGTACCCCATCCGTATCGGCGCCTGAATAACCTCCAGTAGTAGCTTGTGGTTGAGTCATTTTTTTCTCCTCACATTATATGTCGAGCACCTGGATCAAACTTTTCTCGCTCAAAAAGATTTCGTTGCATTTCCTTCAGGGCATTAAAAAATACATAATCCTTTTCAAGGTAGAAGTAACGCATCAAGATTAAAATGAGAAAACAGAGCGCCAGCATCATTAGCTCAAGTACTTGTCCATTCAAAGTTCCCCGCAAGGCATTTAACACAGTTGTCACTTTGCCGAGCAGCTCAGGACTGAATAAACCCACAATCGTTGGTATCTTCAGAAGAAAATCAACCAACGACACGATGAGCAACTTGATGAGCACAATCCAAAATACCCATTTGGCCAAAACTTCGGGATAGTAAATCAGGGATGGTGCTGAAATTAAAATGACACCATCTCTAAAACCTTGACGGCGCCAGATTAATTCCATGCTTTCTCGACGAGTAGCACTATTGGCACCTCCCACATCGCGTTTAAAGTAGGCCTCCAAGCCTATAAGCAAGAGTGTAATTAGGACCCAGGTCACGAAGGCAAGCACAATGAGGTATAACGTGCCCACATATGGGGATTCCACCCGGATCGCAAAGCCGAAGGCTTGCAAAGCAGGCGGCTCTTCGATCAGCCGCCGCCAGACCTCTATTACCGGGTTAAAGAAGATCAAGACGACAATAGCAAAACTCAGACGTGTCATACTGCACCCTTATCCATCATAACGATTGCCCGAAGGCAGACGATTTCATTGCCCAACATCGAGTCGACAACAAGTGCTCCAGTGGGCCAGTTGTTAGTACCTTCCCCAAATCCGCCTCGTAGTATGGCTCGTTTTCCCAATACAATGAAAGTCTTCTCAACCGGCTTGTCATGTGGACTGGCGATCCCGAGCGGGTGCGCCCTATCAAACAACCACCGCCAGATCTTGCCTTTTTGTAGATGTGCCTGTTTTGAGGCTAACTCATTGACCAACAAGTCCTGAGGCTTGAAATATTTTTTGACCAACACGTCCAACTGAGATGTAAACTGCCCAGTCACGTCGACATGGCGACCGGGATCAAAGATGAGCGGGAGGACGCCATCATGGACAATCTCATTGGCGAGTGCGTCGGCATCGATCTCCTGAGCCGCACTTTGCGCAAAGCTATGCGCCTGCTTGAAATCCGCCAACTCATTGATAGTCCGAGCATTGGTATTGTCGCTGCCCGGATTCAATTCGATCTCAAGAAGCTCCAGATCAGCCTGTGAAAATTCACTTTCCACATCATGCCTTACCCGACTCATTGCAATGCTTCGAAGGCGGAGACCTTCGCGAAGGAGGATGCGGTGATCTCGCAACAATCGGCTGATAATACCTAGCAGGGTCTCTCGAAGTCGCAATTCGATAGAATCTTGATGAGCATGGATTTTCGCCTGCAAAATACTGCGCCAACGGAAAAACTCGATAAGACCTGCACCGACAATGATCACCGTCGAAATCAAGAGTGCAAGTATCTTTTCAATATTGAAGAATCGGAGAAACAGAGCATACAACAAAGGCCAGGCTGGGGTTAGGTAGATCAAAAATCCTCCTAAATTTGCCAGCATTCGGCGCGTGCGATAGATAGATTGATAGCCGCGTACCTGCTCCCTCATTATCTGGTGAGCGACATGTTGATTGTGGTCTTTACCGAAAAGCACATTGGGCTTTATGCGGTTGCCACTTGTGAAAAGATCGGGGGATCTAAATATATCAACCAGTCTTTGCAAAGCGTAGTCAACCGGTGGGATTCCCTTGGGCCAAGTTGGCTCTAAGGTAATGGGCAAATCAGATGTGGTTTCCTTGCTCGTGCTGCGATTCAACATATATCCCAACATTCGCAGTATTCGTTTCAGGTGCCCATTGGCTTCAATCGTCAATTCAGTTTTGATCCTGTTTTCCATCTCCCCAAGATGTTGGAGAAAATCACCGGAAAGTTGATCAGATTGCTCCAAGTCAGTCTTTCTTATGGCTTTCCACACAGATGTATTCTTCTCCAGTGCGACGCGATCCACTGTGATATCGTGTGCCTCTATCTTCCATGCTGACTTGACGGCCGTAGCTGCATGTTGAAGCATTTTGACATAGTAGCTCTCAGCGAGATTTTGCACGATGCGATCCACTTCGGAGGCCTGAGCCGCATTAAGCGTTGTGCCCATGAGTGGTTCAAGACAATCCTTCTTAAATCTGCTCACAAAATATTCTTCCATGGATGTTAGATCAGCGAGAACGGTTGAGTTACCAATCACGATCCATCGTCCTGACAAGGATGTGAGTTCTGGTGCCACCGACTTCGCCAAATTATCAAGCAACTGACTCGTAACCAGGAGGATGACAAGAGTCTGTGAGACCTCGAAAAGATCGGCGTCCTCCACTTGGAGGTTTCCCAGCGCAATCTGGCTGACCCAAAACCGCGGACCGTGTGGCCAATCGAATTCCGGACGTACACCAGCACCTATACCCAAAATCACCAAAATTAACTTGATAACGGCTTTGTCTTTGTATTCTTGCCGAAACCAATCTGCAAGACCGAGACAAAGTGGGTGGTCGGAGGCTTGTGCAATAATGACTAGTTGTAGTTCTGGCAATTGATTCTTAGCGCCTGGCTTGCCGTCCATCTCAATGTGGCTTAGGCTTTCCAATTTATCCCAGTAGGAAATCGAAAGATACGATGACAACAACAATCGAATCTGGTCCTGGCTGTTCCCAGTCGGCTGGCTATTTGGGTCAAAGTCCGAAATATGCCCCCAAGCTGTTACCGGTACAGGTAGTTCCAAAGTAGCCCGGATGCGTCTCTCGACGCCTGCTTCCAGTATTGTGGTCAGGCTGAGATCAAGTTGACCAAGAAAGAGCACTACACTCGGTTTGACATATACCTGACCCTTAGTATCATCCATAGATCACCTGATTGTTCTTATTTTCCGAATGTTATCTGCGCCTGAGACGCAAATTGCCCGTTGATCGTTACTTTCAGGAGTAAAGGCTGGCCTCCCAGAATTTGGCTGGCTGGTAATTCGATTCGGTAGAATTCTCTCACGTAACCGATGATGCTGCGTAATAGAGATGCCAGGTTATCCTCCCCACCTTTTTTGTCCAGAGCCTCTGCAGAGAAATAGTCGCAACCAGCCTGCGCCAAGTATACAAGCGGTGTTTCTTCCAAGTCCTTTGACTTAATCCCAACTGTACATATGTTGATGTTATCGGCTTTCGCTTGGTTCGCGAGATAGCGAGCAGCATCATTGCCCGCATAGGGATAGGACACATTGTTTCCGCCATCCGTTAGAACAATCATGTATCTATTTTGTGATATGCATTGGCGCACTGCGTTCAACCCCTGTTCTACGCCAGCCCAAAGAGCTGTAAGTTCATCTGATGCATCAACAAGGTTTATATCGGACTCGGAAAGATTTCCATTTGCGGGTTGCCGGATTGTACGTACATGATCCGGTTCGCCGAAGATTACAAGCCCAATTTCGTCATTTGGTTTCTGGAGTTGATTGAGAGTGCGAAGAGCATTACGAATTCGATCGACACCGTTCGGGTTGACTGAGTTAATGGAACCCGAATTATCTACAACCGCTATCAGACAGACCGGATCATCCGTATTTCGGGCGGAGAAGTTCGTAATCGGCACCGGGCTATTGTTGATTAACAGTTGAAAGTTTGCTTCCCCCAAGTCGCTTACCTTGTCTGTGTGGTTCCTGATTACCTGCAAGTCAATTACAGCGGCATTACCACGTTGTTGAGCGCGAAGCACATCTACTGCATATGTATCTGGTAATGGGGTCGAGATGGGAAGTGGTCTGTTACAAACAAGTGAAGCCTCTTCCCGTTTTTCTTCAATCAATTGTTCAAGGAAAGCTTGGTTGTATTTTTGAGCAATGTTGAGAGCACGGCTCAATCGTTCCTGAAAAAACTCTTCTTGGCAAACATTTTGATCTAAATACTCATTGGTCTGAGCAATGTATATCTGTGCTAGCCGAATATTGCCTTCCTCGATATATCGAGGAGGAGTGTCGGGAGACATAATACAATCGTTCAATAAGGATTCGGCTCCGGCTAGGTTTCCCTCTTTCTGAAGACTGTCAGCTAGCTCAAATAATTGTGGGCATTGACCCGTCTCAACTGGCTTCACCACAGTCAGCACTGCGCCAGCAACCCAAGTTCCACCCATAACAATGACGCCTACAGCCAGCATCTTGAAGACCGCGGTGAGAAGATTATTTGCTCCCGATTTGTACGTTACCCATAATGCTAAAATCCCACTTGCGGCTGTAAGAGTGTAGAGAATAGCTTTATACAAGGCAGGATCCGCATTATTGGGAAAATAATCAAGCCCCTTCCATACAAGAAGAACACAAGCCAAAAGGATTGTAGCGGTGTTAACGACGCGCATCGATGTGCGGCGCGAAAAATGAGGTAGCCTGTCGAGTAAGTTCATTTGGAAATCCTTCGAAGCATTACTGATTGGTGGCTATTTGGCAGGTGTAGTTTCTCAAGGGCGGCTTTTTGTTCTAGGGGGAGTGACAGCCGCGGCTTGCTTCATAATATCTTTTGAAAATGTGCGAACGTAAAGCAACTCACTTAACTCCTTGATTTCGTCGGTGTTCAATCCGGCAGCCTTCAAGACCTCCGATGAAAGTGGATCGCCAATCACGGCAAGCGTTGCTATCTCCAAGCGCGAACTGTCATCGCCTCTTGCGGGATTTTTCCATGAGGCATCTTTGAGCTTTTCCTTTACGATGGCCGCAAATGGTTTTATCAGCCAGGCATGGGTGGTGATCAAATCGCGCGGCTTAGCAATCGCGACCCCCTCCAATGCTAGAATCCGTAAACCAAGGACCCCGACCGGAGGGAACTTATAACTGATAATGCTACCCGACGGCTCATCCAATTTATATCCTAATTCAAGTTTTGGTAACAACCGATAGAAAAGAGCTGCTTTGGCTTCATTAATCGGATCTCGGCCACTGAAATAGAGTGCCTGCAAGGGATTACCATTTGGATCCCTCATATTCCCACACTGCATGAGCTCAGTTTGGATGAGGTTGGTTGTTGCTCGTGCTCCCAATCCCAAAACTGCCTGCAATCCTTTTTCCGTCAATCCAACAACGCCATCGAGTATGACGTTCTTAAATCCCCGTGTATCTTTTGCCTCAAATTGCTCATACGCGAGTTCAAGCCAACTCACAGTACGCACTCTGTCCAATATGTCATCTAAATTGGCCACAACTATGGGTGCGCCGTCCGTATTTGCACTACTATATTTTCCCAGTTCGTGATCAGCATATTTTCTAACTGCATCAAGCCGAGCCATTTCGTTGTTCAGCAATTGGCGAGCTCTCTGATATTGATCATAGAGAATGCGTACCTGAACGAGAAGCGTGATGTATTCTCCGATTGACTTGACAAGTGCCCCAGCTATAACATCAGTATTCTTAAAATTGCTCAGTCGAAAAGCCTTCGCGCACAAATCGTTAGCTGCAAATAGCTTTGTCAATAAGCCGTCCGGCGTATACCATTCTACACGCGACTTTCTTTTTTGATCCTCGACCAGACGACGAACACCTAAAAGTCTCTTGACCCATGCATCAACTGATTGGCTTACCTCAACATCTTTGAACCACTGTGGGGTTCCGATATTCCCTGTTTCAGTTTGCGACTCGAAAGTGATGGGTTCCTCCACATTTGGTTCCGATCCCTTGGCAAGTGGCGTAAATTCATACTTTGGTGGAGGTGGAGTTGGACTCAGTTTCTTGTAATCAATATTTTGCCTATCTAAGAAGTCTGCAACCTCCCTCTCACAAGACTGCAAGTAATTATCTAAGTCGCCGAATTGCTTAGGCATGCTCTGTCGGCTTATCCCCTTCATAGCCTCAATTCTTTCAACGAGGTAATCGGTCTTTCCGACAGAGTCCAAAACACTTTGCAAGCCACTATTGACTTTGAACTTTGGCTCCATTCCCGGACGCGTAAAAGGGTCCGAAAATGGATCTGAGGCTGGGCGTATAAACTGGTCAATTTTCGTCGTAAAGCCATCCAAAGCAGCTTTGTACCGGACATCCTCATCATATTCCTTTCCCCAATACCCTGCACGGAATAAGACTGTGTTCACATTCACTTTGGCTGCATCTAAGTCTCGAACTAGCTCCTGCAACATTAAAGCCCGGCTTATCGTTGCAATAATTTCTCCTCGTGGTTTTCTGCTTGGGTCGCCTGAGCCATAATCGGGAACATCTATGTAATACCAGAATATGCTGGCTGGTTTTATTGGAAACTTCCTGGTCAATTCATCTACAAGCACGGCATCTGCCGCTAGTCCCAAGAAAGTACTAACTGCAGATCTGTCGCCGGCGATTGTTTTGTAGGTAGATGGTCCGATGATGATGAACTTGATTTTAAGGCTACCAAATGGCTGGTCTTGCACTACCTCGTTAATTGCCTCTGCAACTAGTCGGTGAATTCCCGCTCCAGTACCTCCAGACGTAGATGCAACTATCCAAAACTCTAATTCACTCCCATTTGCAACTCCCTGCAACAGGCCTTCGATCGCGCCAATTAACTGCGAATGCACATCTGGATGAGAGATCGCTAAACCGCCGATGGCGGGGGATTGTGCCATACCGTCGACAAGAGGCAATTCCTCAACAAAGTAATCTGAGACGAAATGCGCATGGTCCTTAGCTTTTTGATTCCACCCCCTTTGCTTCGCAATTTCATCAATGAGATTTAAATGCTGTTTGACGGAAGCCCCGCCGGCATCGGCTGCAACTGTGCGGGAATTCGGGTCATTGGCCCCCCGCTTAATTCTATCCGTAGTCCGAGCGATCTCACCAGATACATCTACTTGGAGTTCACCTCTGATACCAGCAATCCTTCTTTGCCCAAGCAAATATTCGCCGCTTCCGCCGCACACAATTAGGAATTTTGCTAGCATTCTGCCTCCTAGAACCGACCTGTCAATGATCTTACAGTACCTATAGCATTTGCGTATTATACATTAATTGGCAATTAGAACAAGAGGTTTGACAACTTAAATATTTGCGAAAAAACCAACCTATAGTGAAATTTTGAGTAACATGGATGAAAATTATCCCTTTTCTACTAATTTGAAGGGTATTGATATTGACTAAAGATACCAAAAATTAGTCTATACATATTCTTCGCTTATGGATAAATACTTATTTTCTCATCCGTCAAGTTTTATATAATCAATATGATGCTAAGGTCCTGGAGTTGTCAGTTCTGTTGGAAAATCTCCGTGGAACTGCAATAACACATATCTTCCATTTACCCACCCAAGAAACCTCCTGGTAGTACAATCTTCAGGATATGCTGCAATTCGGTATGAATCAAACTGCCCAGCGTTATAACGATTGCAGATATAGAATAGTCCACTCCATGCTCCAGCGGGCGAACTCGAGAGTAGCGGATCGGGAAAATAACTAATTGTTGTAACAGGGTAGAAGGTGCCAGGATATACCCCAGCCGCGAAGGTAGGTGATGCCGTTAGAGTCGGTAGAGGAGTAAATGTTGATGTGGGAGTGACGGTAGGTGTTAGCGTGGCCGTAAACGTTGGCGTTGGCAATGGGGTGAATGTACTGGTTGGTGTAGGAAACATAGCCGCAATCCGCCTCGGTCCACCCATAGCAAAGAATGTTGGTAGGCCGATAATCAGCAATAGTGCTGTCAAGCCACCAAACATCAACCCTCGGCGGCGGCGGCGATCCCGGATCTCCGCCTGTGCACGATCTTTTATTCTCTGATAGCTAGTTTTGGCTGATTCGTTCTCAGGATCAAGGTCAAGTGCCTCTCTGTAGTGGTCTAAGGCTGTGGCATATTCTACTTGTTCCTCGGCCTGCTTTCCCTTTGCGATTTCGATCTGCGCTCGTTCTCGTCGCATTTTCTGTTCATCTCGCCGAACAGAGGCAAGCGCGTTCGTAGCCCCGGCATCTGCGGGTCTCATATTAAGAGCGCTTTCGAAAGCTTTCATCGCCTCCTGATATTCGTTGCGCCTATAGTGTTCATTTCCTTGGTCCATATATTTTCGATAACTGGCTTCTTTGGCGCGGTATTCCAATTCGTATTTAAGTGTTCGTACTTTTGGCAACTCTTGGGCATAAACCGGAAGCTGAATCAAGTACTCAAGAGCTTTCTCAACATCGGTCTCCTGTGTGGCTGTCGCGTTCTCAATCGCAACGCGAACTATTTCATCGCTTGCCTGCCTCTTCTTTTTAATTGAAGTGAGGAGATTCGTAACTCTACCATTGGCTGGATCAAGCACAACTGCTTGTTCCAACGCTTCAATCGCCTCTTCATATTTGTAGGAAGCCGCGCTTTCCTCTGCGGTATTGACCAGGTCATTGATTGCCCTCTGCATTCGCAATTGCGAATCAACAAAGGTGGCGTCGTCGTCAAGTTTCTGTATCAATGCATGCAATACAGATTCTTGCCGATCATCTTGCTTGATTGGTTCCAGAGCAACGCGAATCGCTTGGCTTGCTGCTTCATACTGTTTTTGATCCATAAAACGCTGAGATTTACGAACAGCGCTTTCCAAATACCTTGCCTGTCTTTGAACACGATAGACACGTTCTTTTAGCGCAATCAGACGATTCCTTTCCTCGGTTTCTGTAGTTGCGCGCAGGGCCATTTCCAAATGTTCGAGACAACCCTCAAAATCACCGCCTGCGAGTTTTAGTTCAACCTCTTGGAACGCGCTCTGTAAAAACAATAGACCATCATGTCGGGTACGCTCGATCTCCCGATCGACCTTACGATTCGCCGGGTCGGCCTTATGAATTTTTTCTAATGCCTCAATTGCCTTCCCAAAATAGCCGGTTTCTTTGTATCGTGCCGTTATTTCCAGAATCCAGTTTACTTCCTCTTCGGCATCAAGCCTGGCTTTCAATTCCCTTCGTTCGCGGGTAAGTTCTTCATGGTGCTCACCCAACTCGGCTATCCCGCTATCCAAGATTCGCAATCGTTCTTCAGGATCTTTTGACTTGCGCGCTTTCTTTAGCGTTTCAGCGATGGTTTTGCGGATGGATTTCTCCTGATTCACCCGCTGTTCCAAATAAATGGCATCGGGATCAAATGGCCAGAATGACTGCCATTGTTTAACATAACGAAGCGTGTTCTCGAGATCTTGAGCTTGGAAGGCCCCATTAGCAAGATCTCTCACCTGGGTAATAATTTGGTTTTGCAAGCTTTGGATGCTGAAATCCTTGGGATCATATTCAATTGCTATCAAAGTTTGCTTCCAAGCCTCTTGAAAATCGTGCTTCCCGAGGGCTGCTACTGCCAGAGCTTTCGCATCCTGCCCTCCTTCTTCTTGGTTGAGTAACTTCGCAACCCGGTCTCGTGCATGTCGAAGCTCAGGTCGCTCGCCTGCCAATTGAAGGAGCTGGTCATATATTGCCAACGAGGCTGCATAGTCCCCAAATTTCACTTTCTCATCCGCAGCTGCGATGAGACCTGTTATTTGTTCATATCTTGCCCTTGCTTGCTCAATTTCACTCTTGAGACCAGCCAGCCGGCTCTCTGTATCTGCATCCGGCGTAAACTTCCTGAATTTGATAATATTCTTTGTATCCTCCAACGCCTCCCATGCGGCTTCATAATTCCCCTCATTTAAAAGTTGACTAGCGCGATCCAAGCCGGCGCTGACGTTTTTTTGATCAGCCGTATATTTGCGCGAGAGCGCATCGTTGTAACCCTCATAAGCCTCTTGATACTCCTGTGAATCTGGGGAGGTACTCCTCATCACAGAGTCGAAAAAAGAAAGTGCTGCATCCAGCTGATTGGCAATGAGAGCGGATTTTCCCTTGCGGATTGCATCCTTCCCTTCAGCCGCTCTTCTCTTCGAATCCTCAGCATCTTTAATAATTGTATTTAGTTGCTCATTGGTTTCGCCCAACTCTCGTCTTAGTTCCCCGGTAATCTTAAGCGCTCCATCTGGATCGCCAGCGTCAAGAAAGCCTTGAGCAAGCATTAGTCTCTTGCCTTGATCTGCCTCTTCCATTAAACGAACAACAGCCGGGTCGGAGGAAAATTCTCGAGGGATCTTTTCAAGTTCATCCATAACTCGGGCATATTTTCGCCCAGCCATAAGCGTTTTAGCTCTGGAGAGACCCCGTTGTAGAGGCAACTTGCGAAGGGCTGATTCGACTGCAACTGGATCAGAAGCGTGGGGTCGCGCTGTAAGAAGTTCCTTCTCTGCGCCATCAAAATCCCCAGCTTCCAAGTAGTTTAATGCTGTTCTATGGGCTGAATCTGCTTTTTCACGTTCTCCGAGTAGCCGTTTTATTTTTTCTTGGCCAAGAAGCGCCTCTTTCAGTCCTGAAACTAACTGCAATGCAGAAGCAAATTTCTCCTGTGCCCGTTCAAGCTCACTTGAGGCAGTTAATCTTTCACCATCTTGCACAAGGGCAAGTGCCTGTTGGCGCCGATCTTCGTTAAATAGATTGCGTGCTTCTGACAACTTCCCTGCAACTTTCTCGCTCGGTTCCAACTTAAATGCCTGTTCAAGAAGATTTATCGCCTCCTGATAATGATGCCTTGAGATGGTTTCTTGCGCACGAGCAAGAATCTTTGAAATTTGTTCTCGCCTTCCACGATGGTCGCGAGCTTGTTCCAGTAATTCCCGGGCTTTTGCGTCACCTGGAATATGCTTTAACGCCCCCCGGAATTTCGTTTCAGCCGATGGATAATCTCCCCCATCCAGCGCCTCGATACCCTCTTCAAGCGCTTTATGATATCTCGCGCGTGGAAGATTCTCAAGAACAATCGAAGCCTTTGGGTCTTCTTTATTGATCTGCTCCAAAAGCGGAAGAGCGGCTACAAAATCATTTTTGGAGAGTGCCGAAGAAGCCTCTTGATGCTGTTTGACCTTGTTCCGAAAATTAACCACAAGTGCATCTTGATATCCTGAAATCATTTCCAGGGCTTTCATATGGTCACCCGCAAATAAAGCAATATGCGCCAATCGCAGATCTTCTGGGAGGTTTTGCTTTTGTCGGCTTTCTTCCAGAAATTCCCTGATCCTCTCCGTATTGATCAAGCGTTCAATACCAGAGTTATGTTTTTCATATGAGATCGCTTCATCAAAGAGGTTTGCTGCCTCTTCAAAACTTTCCTTCGAATATGCGTTCATTCCCAATGCCACTAACTGCTTGGCGTGCTGCAAACTAGCGTCGTCTCTAAGTCGTTTGGCATCCTGGTGATCAGGCTCGATTTCGAGAATTCGATCGGCAAGAGCTATTGCGTCGGCATAATTACCATCGCGAATAGCGGTTCGGGCTTGAGATAAGCGTATTTCGATTGAAGTGGCGTCAAGTTGTGGTTGTGTCATCCTATCCTCACTTGGGACAACTCCCGTTTGAAAACGAAAATGAAATGCAGACAGTACCTTGTTGGGATAAGTCTTACGGCGGGGGAATGATGGTGGGAGTATCGGGTACTTGTGAGCCCGGCACTTCAACCAGCGTCCTCATATAAGTTTCTGCGACCCACCCAGTAGGATCTGAACAGTTATTATAACTGAACAACAGAGTTGTCCCAGTATTGCTTACTTTGCATATTAATACAGGGATTTTGTCGAATAGAAACTGCCCCTCCAATGAGTTTCCAGGGTTCTTTGGATCCCATATTGCTAGTTGCGTTTTGGCAATACCAATTTGTGGTGATAAAACCTCTCCAATCTTTATATCCACGGCATTCGCCCAGTAAACCGTTTCATTACAAGTGGCTATCGATTCTCTCACGAGGGAGTAGCGGTCCAGGACTTGGTCATACCCGCACAATACTATTCGTTCATCTTTTCCCAAAGTAAAGGCCACCACGCTAAGTGTTTGGTCGTTGTAAATTCTAATCCCGATAACGCGGGGTAACCCAATTACAAGAGGTTGAAAAGGAGTTGGTGTCTCACTAGGTATTGTGGTTGGCGAGTTTGTCGGAATCTTGGGAGTGAAAGTGTAAGTTGGCGTTCCCGTGGGTTCTTCGGTCGGAACCGCCATTGGGGATTGGAGAAATTTCAGAGCAGGAGTTCGAACTGCTAAACCAATCAACACTAAGATAACCACAATAGCAGTTATTCCAATGAGATTAATTTTAGGCCGGGGTATTCCAGCAGATTCGGAAGTTTGTTTAACTAAATCCCTGTCCACCCCCTCAGACAAGTCATGAGAATTGTGAATAGATTGATTAGCGGCAATATGACTTATACCGATGAGACTTTTCCCTCTCTCTATCAATTCGCGGACAGACTTTTTGATCCCAAAGATTTTCTCTTTAATTCTTCGAGATACAATGAGGTTTATTATCAGTGGGCGTTCCCCAAGTGGTGCTGCTATAGACCATGCCTTAATATAACTTATCGAATCTATCACCACAAATATGTCGCTCATCGTATTAAGTTTTGATTCAAATTGAGCAACCTCGCCTTGAAGTTTGCTGATGGCACTATTATTCGGATTCAGATTAAGGGCTTCACGCAACAATTGGTTGATTGTGTATAACATATTTCTCGCGACATCGAGTACCGGAATTTCTTTATTTTTATTAAAACCCTCCACTAGATCCAATTTCCACCACAACTGGAGCTTCCTATACACATCCTGGGCCGTCTTTAACTTGTCTTCTGCAATTTGCGTTTTCTCTAGTATCTCTCTTGTTCTAAGACTATCCAATTCTCTTAGTTGTCCCTCAATAACCTCACGCTCTGTTTCATTAGCGTAACGGAGTACATCTGAATATAGGCCATAAGCGGTGCCATAATCT
Source organism: Anaerolineales bacterium (assembly GCA_015075725.1). Classification (NCBI taxonomy): domain Bacteria; kingdom Bacillati; phylum Chloroflexota; class Anaerolineae; order Anaerolineales; species Anaerolineales bacterium. The sequence continues at coordinate 929,537 of JABTTV010000001.1, forward strand.
TTCCTTTCCTGAGCTGCACGGGCTGCTACCTTAAGAGAGCTTATTTTCGTAGACAGTGCATTATTGATTTTAGTTTGTAAGAGGAATATCCTTTTGTTGGGAATAGTCGGATCAAGCAACAACTTCTGAGCCTCATCATATTGCTCGCTTTGTATGAGGTTTTCGATATGTTCCTCCACGCGTACCTGCTGTTCGATTGCCTCCAGCAAGGCATTCATGTAGTTGGCAATACGGGTGGGTCTGGTGGCTATAAGTTGGCTAAAATCGCTCCTTACTTTATAAGCTTGCTCGGCAAGTTTTGCCCCTCCTGGTTGTAACAGAGCGATGCATGCTTGAGCAATCTCATCGAGTGATTTGATTATTGGATCTGATGAGTATTCTTTCCTCAAGCTTTGATAGGTCGCAAGAGCTAAATCGAAATCCTTCGAGAGAATCGCATGTTCAAAAGCCAATAATCGTTCAAGTTGTATACTAAGACTTTGAGTTTCACTGTCGTCATCAACATCGAGACTGGAAAGTGCATTTTTTGACTCAAGCAACTCAAAACTTATCAAGTGCTCTCTCGCTACCGATATCGCTTTAGCTCGATCGGTAAGATTAGAGGCTACGGCAATAATTTCAGAAGACGGTTTAACCTGAGTTATTCCAGTTATCTGCGAAAGCCTATTAATAATTTCAAGCGCATGTTTGTATTTCTTACCGCGGTTTGCCTTCAAGAGATCGAGGCTCAGGGCTTCTGTGAGTTTGAGACCGTGTTGGTACAGCAAATCATCAATTGCCTTGAATAGCTCCTTGACTCTGACTCTGTTCTGATCAGCCTTTGATTCCAACGGGGAAAGACGCCGCTTGAGTTGATCTAACTTTAATATCATTTCATCATCGATTTGACTCTGTTTTCGTATTTTTCTAAATTCTTTAACTCCGTATTGGTAGAGTTTGGCTTCTTCGCGAATATCTGAAATCTCTACTTGTAGCTGATTATCGCTTGGGTTTCTTTCTAATAAACGCAATAAGAGTTCCAGGGCATGTTCATATTCTGAATTGGCTACCTGTTGTTGAATCTCATTCCGTATTCGCACAGCCTCTTTTGCGAGTGCGTCTTGCTCGTGGAAACGGGACCGCATCGCCTTAATATCACGACATTCTGGCCAAAAATCTGCTGCCTGATCCAATTCAAAATTAGACAATTCCAAATTCCCACGTTCGAAGGCACTTTGGGCGGCTTCCAGATGTATCTTAACATCGGATATAACCGCGCGCAACTTCGCCACGCCCTGTTCCTCATAAAATTGCTTGGAGTATTTCCAGGCAAGATTCCCAGGTAGTTTTGCAATGGATTTGCTTGCAGCGTCGAGATCACCTGCTGTAAAAGCAGCTTTTAGATCAAGAACCGTGCCTTTAAGTGAATTTATCTCGTCTTTGGCATTCCTAAAAACCAGACGGAGTTTTTCTACACGGGGAGAGGTAGTCAATTTCTCAGGAATACTGTTCAATTTGGCTAAGGCATCCGCCAGATCCCCCGACTCAAATGCGTGTTCCGCGGCGCGATAGGCCTCAAGTGCATCATTTGCCCATCTTATATTGATATCTATGTTAGTGTTTAGCCTTTTCAGTTCCTGCTTTTCCACCAAGTCAATCTTGGATATAACTTCGACGGCTGACTGATAAGAGATAAGGGCTCTTTCCCATTCGCCGCTTTGTGCTAAACTCCTTCCCTCTTCGAGCCGACTACCTGCTTCCTCACGTACGTCTTTCTCTGACAAAATTAAATCTTTCAACCTCTGGAGAAAATTGGTAGCAGGCGTCGATTCCTCTATGTTCTCTAACTCTCTAAGAGCTTCATCATATCTTCCATTTTCCCGAGCAACGTGAACCTGATCTACTCTTGATTTGAGTTCCGAGATCTTCTGGCGGATATTAGCCACCTCGATTTCAAGCCCTATCGTGCTGATTTCGTCAATTACATCGAGTGCCATGGCAAATTCACCATTAGCCAGAGCACCATTCAGGGCTTGTTGGAGCCGAGAAACCCTGTCAATCTGAGTGATTTGTAAATCTATTTGTTCTCGAAAAAGCAAAATTGAGGGGCTCGTAAAATTTGACGATGCTATCCTTTGCCTTGCTTGATTGAGTCTGTGCCGCGCATCTTCTAATTTCCATCCGCGCACTAACTTTGCCGCATCTTCGAGAGACTCTTTTGCTGTATTGTACTCGTTTCTACCCACCAAAACTCGCTGAGCTACCGCCTGAAAAGATTGACTCTCTGGATAAAGTTTAAGCAGTTGATCAACTTCATTCCGCGCTTCTTCATAATTGTCATCATCTAACTGTTTTTGCAATGATGCCTGAAGAGATCCTGCACGTGAGATTTTTTGGAACAGTTCCTGAGCTTCTAAGGTTGACTGAAAGTGAAGTGCTTGCTGTAATTCCTCGATGGCAATGTCAAATCGCTCGTTCTTTTCATTTATCAGAGCACGTTGGTAGTGCCGGCCATACTTGATTTTCCTTTCAAAGCTGTCTGTTGCTGAGTTACTTGGCAACCTCCCCTTAAGTTCATCGAGAATTATTGTGGCCTGCTCAAACTGATTTTTCCTAAGCGCCTCATCTGCAGATTGAAATAAACCTGCAATTTCATTTGAACTATACCATCCATTTCTAGCCTTCTTGCATTGATAATCGATGGTAAGGGCATGTAAATAGGAATCCTTAGCCTCCAAGAAGTTGCCCGCATTAAGATGGTCATCCGCAGATTTTAGCAAGGTTTCCAAGTCGTTGACAATTTGGTAAAGAGCACGAAACTCGGGATAATCATTGTTGTCAAGTTGGCTAAGCGCTAATTTATATTCATCATTTTCTAACAATTCTCGGACATTTTTACAGATTGTTAACGGCGCTATTTCTCCTCTCTGAAGGAAAATCAATTCAAGAAACAGAGCGAGGGCCACCAGACTTGGAGAATAGAATAATGATTCAAGGAGGAGATTTCGTGCAGATTCATAGTCTGCAGCAATAAAGGCTTTCTGGGCGAGCGATCGTTTTGCATCTGCCTTGCGACCCGCTTGCTTAAGGAAGTCCGGTTCAATAGGGTTGGTAGATAGCCATTCGATTAGTCCCGGATTCTTCAAATCATCCAAAAGGACTTCTGTATTTCGATATCGTCCTTTTTCTGAAGCTGATATCAATTCCTCTATTAGGAGTCGTAATACAAAAGGCAATCGCCAACCACTTTCTCCAAAGTCAAGTGTAACGTGTTCACCGCCACTCATAATCATAAATGTTGTCCCTGGGACATCTTCGTCGATACGAACATCGGCGCTAATGCCCTTCCCTATGTACTTTCGGCCTACGAATAATTCATAAAGCAACTTTCCAAATTCACGAAGATCCTTTTGCTTCTGCTCATTTGTTGCTTTCTGTGATGCTTCATTCCAATCAATTACCTTGATTTTCATTTTCTCGTCATACCAAAAAATATGGTTCTCCTTGAAGTCCTGATAGGCAATTCCAATGGAGTGAATCTTAGATAGAAGATGCGCGAAATGTTGAGCAATCAAGAGTTTGCTTTGTAATGTTAGCTTGCCCTTATCCAACAAATTGTCGAGATCATCATATCCATCCCCCACATACTCTAATGCTAAAAATGGCAGACCAATATTCGGATTCTCTAAGAGCGACTTGGAAGCTTCAAGAGATTCGACCAATAGTTTATGATCCTTATCACTCCCACTAAAAAAGTCAATAAGAAAAAGTGGAAATTCCGTATAAGCAGCAGCTGGATAATTAAGACACAATACTTCTATATCCTCCCGCATTTCATCGATAAGTTCTAAGTTTTTAAGACCTATAGAGACCCCCCGTAGCATGACCCCTTCGCCAATACCGTTCTTTTCTAACTCATTCAGAATTATCGCTTCGCGTACAAAATCACTCACTAGTTTGTCGGGGGAGCCTTGCTCTGCAGAATGTTTACCTAGTAAAGCCGCGAAAATGTGCGGGTGGAGAATCTTTATCACCACCTTTTCCTCGGCAGGCTCATTTGTTGATGCTAAAAACGCCCCTGCCAAGTATCCCTCTGAACCCAAAGGGTACCTTATGAAGTAATCTTTGGACCTTATTCGAAATGGCTTATAAATGCTTTCTAACATACGGGATCCCTTGGGCTACTCTTTTCACCATATGCATATGAAGGATATGCACTCTTTGCCACCATCTTCCATAATTTGTAACTGTTGCATTTCAGTTATTTTGGGCACTTTAGGATTTACGGTGAATCTTCCTTGAAAACAACCAGATATGGGCAATTTCCGGTCGCACTTCGCAATATATAGTAGGGCATAATAGCAAATCCCAGACAACTTTATTTTACCGGACTTTCGCCAATATTGTTTACGCACCATATTTGGTGGTTTATTGAAAAGTCAAAACACCATATATGGCAGTCGTTTTTTCAAAATTTCGCAAAACCATAAAAAGGCGATACTACAGTATTTTACTATAGTGCAGAAGATAGGACAAAACGGCACAGATTTTTGGATTAAACACTACTCCACACTTGCTAACCTGTGATGATTGCTGTCTGCACTTGAAAGCGACTAAATACTGTGCTATGATCACGGTTGAACAATGGTATGGATACAACCCAGGGGTTGTCGTCTATTACCTTCGGATTGTTCGCGTGTCTGATCATATGTTTCAAGGAGGATCGAAATGGAAAAGTCGCATGTCGCAAAAATGAGTAGTAAGAGACCTGGTCTCATCCTTATACTTGTGGATCAATCCGGGTCGATGGGCGATCCCTACGAGGGCGAAACAAAGGCCACATTCGCTGCCAAAGCAGTAAATCGAGTAATCTATGAGATTATTCGAGCCAACGAGGCCGGCGAAGAAGTGAAGAATAGATGTAGTATAAGCGTGATTGGCTACGGAGCCAGCGTCAGTCTCCTTGTGAGTGGGGTAATAGGAGATATCGCCAAAAGCCCCGCGCGTGTTGAACAGATTATGAGAAAAGTTCCAGATGGAGCAGGGGGATTGGTTGACATGCCGTGGGAAATGCCAATCTGGATCGAGCCAGCATTTGCTAATGGTACACCAATGGCAGAAGCGTTTGAACTAGCTCATGCTGAAGCAGACAAATGGGTGAAGGATCACACAGATAGCTTTCCGCCCGTCTTAATCAACATTACGGATGGTCAGCCAAATGATATGTCTAAGGCGCTTAGTGCTGCCAAAGAATTAATGAAACTTCGTAGCAATGATGGTAATTTACTTCTTCTGAATGCACACATTCAACAGGCCGCAGGAGGAGAGATCTTGTTGCCGATTTCTGAAACTGGGCTTCAGGATGAATTTTCCAAATTCCTCTTTAGCATTTCTAGCGAATTGCCAGAAACAACGCTTACAAATGCGAAAATGGCTGGTTTCAACCCTGAAGGCGCGGCTAGGGGATTTGTATATAAGGCCGGCGCAGAAACACTGGTCAAGCTTCTCTCATTTGGTTCCACAATGGGTGATTTGCGCGCAGAGGGACTAGCTTAGTCCGATTTAGAATTTATTTGTTCATAACAAGGTCATATAAAATCACTAGAATTTAAATCAAAGATGCGAACATGGCTACTGAATACGAACTGTTTAGATAAAATAGAGTCTGAACTTTTTAGTCGTAAAGGGATGACACGCAAATGAGCGGCCTTACTTCCGTAATGTTTCGCATTCCTAAGGAGCTTGAACAGCTATCTGAGTGTCAAGATTTTGTCGGCAGAAAACCCTCGAAGAATTTATTCTGCCTTGCAGATGGAGTGGGGCAATCTTTTTTTCCAGCTGTATGGGCACGGACTCTAGTACATTCATTCATAAACCTGAGCGATGAACAACTTGATCACTTGTTGGTCCAGAGAGAATGGAAAGAATGGTTTTTACCATTGCAAGGTCAGTGGTCGGACGAGGTCAGGGAAATTGTGGATCACGCTAGACCCGAGAAATACTTTCTCCGAAACAGGCTCCGCGAGCAAAAGCCAGCAGGCTCGACATTTGTAGCAATACGATTTTATGAAGAGGGGGATTCTGTAAGGTGGAAAGCTTTATGCATGGGAGATAGTTGTATCTTCCAAATCCGTGACAACCTTTTAATGAGGTCTTTTTTGCCTACAGGATCGGCTGACTTTGACAATTTTCCATCATGCTTTACCAGTGTTGGAAGACAAGCTAACGAACCGGTATTCACTGAAGGTGGTGCGAGACGTGACGACTCTTTCATACTTGCATCTGATGCATTTGCCAAATGGTTACTAAAGATACATGAGGAGAATGAAGATCAATTTTCTCAAATGATGACGAGAATTATCGATCTTAAGTTTTTCTCAGAATTCCGTGTATTAATCGAATCTGCAAGACGAAGCGATATCAGTCTTGAAGATGATGACACATCCTGTATAGTGATTCGTTTGTCAGGGATAGACACAACATCGGCACCCCTCGTGGAGTAAAGCATTCAATAATTGGAAGAGACTTGCTGGTGTTGTCTTAGTATTACTACGCAAGGTAGGTATTTTCACGATGAAAAATCGGACGCAAATTAGCGACTATTACTCGCAACCTTGCGTTGAAACAGTAGTCTGTTCGTCGAATACATCAATATTCTTCTATATTTAGACCTTCAGACATGGCGATCCAAGATGTGATTTGGATTTGAAAAGGGTTATAGTCAATTGCAAGTTCTATGTTGATGTATAGTAACTCTATTACGAGCACCAGGCGAAAACGATGTTATTAATATTATCAACTCACGAGATGTATCTTATTGGATTCAACGACAGCCTACTCAGGCAATCCGGAGTTGTCGACATGATCAATCGTCTTCTTTACATGAAGCATGGTCAAAGGGATTGCGAATAATTCTTTTTATAGAGTGCGAGACAGATGGGTTCAAACCGTCATGTATAGAATAGCGATGTGCATTCCAAAACACTCCTAATGAAGGATTCATAATGCCAAAGAAATATCCAAATGCGGCAGATTATGATTTCGCTGTGACTTATCTCGATAGAACCGTCCAGTCGTTACGATTCAAAGGTGGAACGCCGCGAAAAAAGAAAACCGGAATTGGGTTGTTCGCGCCGGCAGGAGGCTACTCGCGAGTTTACCTAATTGATTTCAGGCAGCCCAAAAAACCAGCCAAGGCAGCTTTGAGGTGTTGGACAGCAGAGGTTACTGATGCATATAGAAAATATCAAACAACCGCCGCATACCTTGGCACAAGGCACCTTAGGTATTTCGTTGAATATGAATACATCCCAAGCGGCATTATCGTAAATAATGAACGTTATCCCATCACTTATATGGAATGGGTTGAGGGCCGCACATTAGACAAATACATAGACGAGAATATTTCTAATCCACAAGCCCTAACTTTTCTTGCCGACGAGTTTTTGACAATGGTAAAAGAACTTCATGCGAACAAGATCGCGCATGGAGACCTTCAAGATGGGAATATCCTTGTCGTGTCAAATAACAATGGTATTTTCTTGAAGTTAATCGATTATGACTCACTTTTTGTTCCAGGACTCGAGAACTTCCCAGATCAAATCAAAGGGCTACCTGCTTATCAATCTCCCAATCGCGGCGATAATAAATTTCTCAATCCAACTCTTGATTACTTTTCGGAGTTGATAATATATCTCTCTTTGTTAATCTATTCAGAGAAACCGGGACAATGGAAAAAAGGTCAGCAGGACAGGGAATTAGTCTTCTCAGAAGCAGATCTATTAAGCCCACGCACATCCGCAGCTTTTACAATGGCATTGTCATTATCGCCAAAGGTGAGGTACTTAACCAGAAAGGCAGTTGATTTCTGCCACATCCGAGACATCAGAACACTCCCAAGCCTAGAGACTGTTATTCGCGAAGGGGAACAGTTAGGCTGGCATATTGGGGCTATTGTGCCAACACCTTTGACCATACTTCCAAAACAGACTCTACGAGGCAGAGTTGCTAGCTCTACGGTTTACAGTAATACCAAAAGATCCAGTCCAATCAAGAATATCAAGCAAGTACCAAGTAATTCCACTAATCCAAACACAAATAAGGCAACTTACTCGTTGATCCGGTGTCGGGTTTGTGGTGAAGTTGTGCAACAGCCAGCTAGTATCTACTGTCCTAATGGGCATGCAATATATGGCATGGTAAGATGTCCTAACTGTAGTAGACAGATTCCTTACAAAGCGGTCAATTGCCCGCGCTGTAAGAAAGCAACCGGCTGGTAATGTAGCTTTGTAGGACAGAAGTATGAATTGGTAAATTTTAAATTTGTTACTAGTGATATATTATTATTGTTGTCAATTCAATCGAGTTTTGCCAATGTAAACTTGATGAACGCAATATTAGAAAACGCTTGTGCAGTGGCTGTGGTCATAAGGTGATGATACCACCGCAAACTTTCATTTCAACAAGATTTGCACCAATTTCTGAAAGCAAATTGCTTCCCCAGGAACCGCCCAGCAGCTAACTCCCCAACCTCAATTTCAACAAAGAAATTGTCTCCTCACGTAATTTGGCTTTTGCCCAATCCTTCTGGCTAGACGTCAAAAACTCCCCAACCCCGTCCAGGATGTGGCGATTGCTCATCTTTTCCAATTGCACTATGCAAGTTTGCAGGAACGTGTCGAAGGACATCCCGGAGCGTTCTTCAACGATCTTGCGATTGATCGAAAACCGCTGTTGAAGAAAAAACCAAACGTCGTAAATGTCACGGCTGGTCTTGCCAATCCGTTCGTGCATGGCGACCAATTTATGCGCGAAAACGTCCTCGGGAACCATCACAAGCATGGATACACCCAAATAGGTCTTGATCTCGTAGCGGGAACCGAATTGCCGCCGGTTGATTTCCACCTTGATGTGGCGGGCCGTATCCTCGTAAGACAGTACGTAGAAGAGACCGAAGCGCCTCCTGTTTGCTTCCCGGATCGTTCCGTACTTCTCGATGATATTCGTGACACGTTCGAATACAACCTCTTCTTTGCGCTCGTCCAACAAGTCGAAGTCGAGATCGACAGAGAAGCGATCCAAACCGTAGAACATCAAGGCAGCAGTGCCGCCCTTGAAACCCAGGAAAGGCGCGATCATTGTGTCCGAATAGATGTCCTTGAGGATTTGAAAGAGGATGGTCTTGTGGGTAGAGATATCGAGTTTCATGGTTATCCCTACTTTGAACGGTTTACTTGCTTATAAAACCTGCGTACCCGACTTGCCATTCTTTGGTTATGGTAGATTGGAAGCATGTCGAATATCTTATTCCAATCCAAACCGTTAGGATTGTCAATTTGATACCCGCCTCGGAGATAGAAGGTATCCAACAAGGCGCGTTCCCTGGTTGCAAAGGAGTTCTCATTATTATTTTCGACGCCCATGGGATGGGTGAGGATGGGCATCTTGATCTTCCTGAATGAGTAGACCTGTCCATCCACCTCGATATCGCGTGTCAAATAGGAAGCAACGCTGATCCGGGTATGGAATTGGAAGATCAGACCTTCCCGGGCAAGGATGGTCTCAAAACTTACGTAGGAAGGGGTAAATATCCGTGTAGCAAGTTCCAATTTACTGTAATTCTTATCCTTGGCGTAGAGTCCCTTTCGGATGCGATGTAGTTTTCCGCGCCGAACATAATAGCTGAGCCGGACCCGGACAGCTTGCGTACTTGGCTCTTGCCACAATAAGGCTATGTCTTCCAAGGTGAAGACGGTCTTGGGGGGTCGTAAAAGGGTCTCTAAATACTGGCTTTTTTGCATGTTTCGCCTGGAAATTGGTTTAATACTAATTTCCAGTTCACATAATACAGTATTTTACTTGTGAGGTCAAGCGATCAGCATGGACTTGAGGCTCTGGCAACGTTTGCCAATACAGGATGCCCTACAGTTGGAAATGATGCTCTAAGCTGTGCAGGATAAGCCGCACTATGGATACCGGCGGAACGCAGTTGTGAGCGGCTGGGATTCCGGCATGCCTGGCGGCTTTGAAAACTTAGCTAGAATTGAGTTGACTATTCCAAATGCCAATTTTCCACCACAATGAACCTGGCGGTTAGTTCAATCGAGTTTTGCCAATGTAAACTTGACCAAGGCGATATTAGAAAACGCTTATGCAGTCGAGGTGGTCATGTAGAAAGTTTATCACGAAGAACTTTTTTATTCGCTTGGCTCATTCAGAACCCCCCCTTTTCCGAGTGACATCTGCATACAACTCCCCTGAATTCTTGGCGATACATTTCTGGGTGGCTTAGTCGGTACGGGTCAGACCGAAGCGTTTGGAAAAGCCATATCCCCATTCGAAGTCATCCACCAGTGACCAGATCTTATGCCCGCGAACATCAATGCCTGATGCGGGTGACTGCATTGTGCTGTAGATGGGTCAACTCAAATTGTCGATGCGCGACTAAGTAATCGGTCGTAAGTTTTTAGAAAACAATTTTCGGCTCAAGCCGCCATCCTCGGCGGCGGGGACGCCGCCAAGAGCAAATCTTTGTAAAATTATTTTCGACAAACTACTTATCATCGCATCCTGGATTTATCGCGAACGATTGCGGATTTGACAGGCAGAGGATATTGAATCGCCGCACCTGGCGGATGCGCTGCAATACAGACCGAAGATGATGAGGTAAACTTAGTCTCATCATTATCCAGTCGTGAAAAAAATCGTTTCCGTCCCCCTGTGCCTGTTTCTCTTCGCCTGCGCGTCTGGGAACCCACCCACTCAACTGCCAATTCGCGTTGCGCAAATTGCTGAAGGTCAATCTGTATTCATACACCTCAACATGGGCTCGGTGACCGTTCACGGCGGCGAAGAGGGGCATGTGACCGTTGCTGGTCAAACACTCTCCCCCGATCAAACCGAATATAACGTGACGACGGTGAACGATCAAATCCAGTATGTTTTCAATTACACAGGAAAGCGATCTTCCGATCCACCGGTTCATTTGGAGATTGGCATTCCAAATAATGTCTCGTTGACAATCGAGACCGACTCTGCCTCCATAATAGTGCGCGATTACACGGGCGAGGTGGAAGCAGCCTCGGTTTCGGGTGCCATTTTGATTGAAGATGTTCAAGGGATGGTGACGGCGCGTTCCAACCGCGGGGATGTGACCGTGAAGAACAATGCGGGAACAATCAGCATCGTTGGAAATTACGGCGTGTTGACTCTCGATGGCATAAAAGGGGATATTGGTGTTTCGACAATCATGGGAACGATTATCTTCTACGGCTTGATTCATGCAGGCGACAAGGTCCATCTTGAGACGGATCATGGACCTGTGGAGGCGTATCTCGATGCGGAGTCCAGCCTGACGCTCGCCGCGCAATCCACCAGCGGCGACATGGCTTGCATGTTAGCTGGCATCAATTCATCCACGCGCTGGTGCGACGGAAAATTTGGGGCAGGCGACGGAGCGTTGCAGATTCGAACTGTGAGCGGGGCAGTCTGGATCCGGATCATGCCTTGATACGCAATATGCGACACCAGACATTCAAGGCGGAGGAAACATGAGAAAAGAAATGCGTGCGGTGGTCTATCTCGGACCAGAGCAAATCGAGTTGCAGAGTCTCCCCATTCCCGAGCCGAAAGAGGGAGAGCTTCTGGTCAAAGTTCGAGCGGCGACCACTTGCGGTACAGACGTAAAAACCTACCGGCGCGGGCATCCCAAATTCCCGCCGCCGTTCGTATTTGGTCACGAGTTCGGAGGGGATGTGGTGAAGGTTGGGAAAGGGGTGACGCAATTCCACGAAGGAATGCGCGTCACGGCAAACGTCTTTGCCGAGTGTGGGGAATGTTATTACTGCCAGCGCGGACAGGGAAACTTGTGCGAGAACCTGGTATACAACTTCGGTGCGTTCGCTGAGTGCATGATCATCCCGGCTTCTATAGTGCGCAAATCAACGTTCGAGATCCCCGCTCACGTCCCCTATGCTCATGCAGCGTTGCTGGAGCCGCTAGTCACGGTGGTGCATGGCTGGCATAAGGTGGCGGTACAGCCGGGGGAAACAGTGGCAATCATCGGCGCAGGCGGACCGATCAGTTTGATGTTCATCCAGTTGTTGTTGCGCTCCGGGGCAGGGCAGGTGATCGCCATCGGTCACAGTCCGGCGCGGCTGTCGGTGGCGAAAGAACTTGGTGCAACGTATTTGGTGAATGCGAAGGAACAGGATGCGTTGACAGTAGTCCGCGAGCTGACGCACGGTTTCGGCGCGGATCTGGTCATCGAGTGCGCCGGAACCAAGTCCACATGGGAAACTTCAGTGGAGGCAGTGCGGCGGGGCGGACGGGTGCTGTGGTTTGGCGGCTTGCCAGGCGGAACAAAGGTCGCGGTGGACGCGTGCCGCGTCCACTACGGTGAGATTGACCTGCTCAACATGCATGGCGGGACGGCGGCAGAAGCGCGCGAAGCGTTCGAACTGATTGTCTCCGGGGCGGTCAATGTCGCTCCGATGTTGAGCGGGGAGGTCTCGCTGGATCAGGTGGAGCAGGCGCTGAAGCGTATGATGGCGGGTGAGGTGGTCAAAATGGTCATCAATCCCGATTTGTGAACGTGTATGACATTTGTCATGACTTTGTGAAACCTGTTGACAGGCGCCATCCAAATACCCTATAATTCACATATGTGATTATGTATTCACAAGTGTGAATATAGGAGATTTTCATGTCTGGATCATTGACGCCGCGTGAGCGCATCGCGGCCGCCTTGAACCACAAGGAACCGGACCGGGTTCCGATCACCCTGGGAGGGTCAGCCAATCACCTGACGGAGCAGAGATACGTTCTGCTTCGGAATCACTTCGGGGTGCAGGATGTGCCGCGGCGCACGCTGGTGGGCTTCTACACCACGCCGGATTACAACCCCATCCTCGACAAACTCGGGACCGACTTCCGCTTCATCCACATCCGCCCGCCGAAAAATTATGTCGCCAATTCGATGATCGGGGAATTCCAGGAGTTTGTGGACGAGTGGGGTATCACCCACCGGTTGGTCTCCGGTTACTACGATCTGCATGGCGCGCCATTGGGCAAGGATTTGTCCATCGAAAAGATCGAGAATTATCCATGGCCCGATCCGTACGACCCAGTTCGCTTGGAGGGGGTAAAGGAGGAAGTGGAACACCTATATTACAACACCAATTTCGCCATTGTCGCGCACCGCCCGGTCTACGGCAACTTGTGGGAAATGACCCGCGCGCTGGTCGGCATGGAAAATGCCCTGCTTCTCACCGTGATGGATACGCACATTTTCGATTATCTGCTCGGCAAACTTGCGGAGGTGCTGGACGGTTTCTATGATGCCTTTCTCAGCGTGGTCGGACCGTATGTGCAGGTCGTTGAAATGGCGGATGATTACGGCACGAACGCCGGTCCCATGTTCAACCCGGCGGTGTATACCAAATACTTCAAGCCGCGATATAAAAAATCCATCGACATGATCAAGAAGAAAGCGCCCAACGCGAAGGTGCTGCTGCATAACGACGGCGCGATCCGAAAGTTCATCCCTGACCTGATCGAGACAGGCTTCGAGATTCTCAATCCCATCGAGGGGCATCTGCGCGGCATGGACCCGGTCGAGTTGAAACGCGACTTTGGCAAAGACCTCACCTTCCAGGGCGGCGTGGATGTGAAGACGGTTCTCAACAACGGGAAAGTTGAAGACGTGCGCCGGGAGGTGCGCCTGCGCATCGAGCAGATGGGCGAGGGCGGCGGTTACATTCTGGCGCCTGCCCACAATTTCAGCAACGACATCCCGCTCGAGAATATGCTCGCCTTTTTCGAAGCCGGGCACGAACTCGGAAAGTATCCATTGAAATGATCCTCGAAGAATTGCGCGCTCAGGTTCTGCGGACTGCCCTGCTCCTGCCGAAGTACAACCTCGTGTGGATGGCGGGAGGGACGGTCTGCGCGCGCGACCCGCAAACGGGATACATCGTCGTCACTCCCAGCGGATTGGACTACGAACGCCTTACTCCGGACGACATGATCGTCACCGATATGGATATGAATCTTGTCGAGGGTAAATTTCGCCCGTCCGTAGCGCTCAACCTGTGGGCCGGTTTCATGCGCGCCCGGCCAGACGAAATTTACGCGGTCATCCATACGCACTCTCCACATGCGACCGCGTTTTCAGTTATTCACCAATCCATCCCTGTCATCACCGAGACAATGGCAGACTGGTTCGGGCAGTCCGTGCCGGTGACACGCTACCTGAGCGTGGAAGATCCTGAGTTTTCCACCCTGCCCATCAAAGTGATGGGGAACAGATACGCCGTCCTGCTCGGCAACCACGGACCGATCACAGTCGGCAGGACGCTCGAATACGCCCTTGAACGCGCGGTGACGCTGGAAGAAGCAGCGCGCACCTATTTCATTGCATGTGCGATAGGCAAGCCTGTCATTTTATCCAAAGAACAGGCGACTGCTTCCTTTGATTATTACCACAACCGTTACGGACAAAAGAAACCATGACGCTGGAATTCAACGAAGCCTTGATCGCATTCGATGTACAGGCGCAGAACGCCCGTGAAGTCATTGACCTGTTGGCGGTGAGGATGCATGCGCAGGGACTTGTCACCGCAGAGTACGGCGCGCAGACCTGGGAACGGGAACTACATCATCCCACCGGGCTGCCGACAAAGCCCTTCTGTATCGCCTTTCCCCACGCGGATTCCGAGGGAGTCCACCGATCCGCTTTAGGGGTGGCGATGATGCGTCAGCCGGTGGTATTCCAAAATATGGCGGATCCGGATGAAGGTCTGGAGGTGAGCGTTGTCTTCATGCTGGCGAACCGTGATCCGGAGGAGCAGATCCAAACGTTGAGAAACCTGGCCGAGTTGTTCGGTCAGCCTGAAAAATTAGTTGAATTACGGGAACAAGCCAATCTGCAGGGGGTCGAATCCTGGCTCAGGCGTGAACTCCGCCTGGGTTGAGGAATCAGGAAATGGTTTGTTTTCGAGAAGGAGGCAGGTCGCTGGAGATGTTTCAACTGATTCATTCCGATGGTCGCGAATTTTGTATGAAAGGAGGCAGAAGGAAGATATGGGTAAATTGATCGTCGTAGCCTGCGGCGCTGGCATCAACACCTCCACGATTGCGGAGGATACGATTCGTGAGCGCATGGCAAAGGAGGGGTTTGCAGACGTGGAGGTCAAGCGAATTCTGATGGCTGACATCGAAGGCTATCTGACGCGCAGCGACCTGGTCTTAATCGTTTCGATGATGAAGATCTTCCGTACCTTCGATGTTCCGGTCATCCAAGGCATGCCCTTCCTGATCGGCTCGCAGGAAGAAAAGAACGTACTACTGGAAAAGATTGTCGACGTAGTCAAAAGCAAGTAGCCGGAGGTTTTCCGGCCACAAATAAGATCTCAATAGGAGAATACAAAATGGAAATTCTACAAAACGCTGTTGCCTGGTTCCTGGGACTGGGCTCCACCGTGATCGTGCCGATCGTCCTGATCATTCTGGGTCTCATCTTCCGCGTTGGCTTTGCCAAAGCCGTGCGCGGTGGTGTCACCACGGGTGTCGGTCTGGCAGGCTTGTTCCTGGTTGTCAACCTGATCATCTCTGCCCTGCAGCCGGCCGTTCAGGCACTGGCGACCAACATGGGCATTGAGAAATCCTATGTGGACGTCAACTGGGCCGACGCAGGCATTGCCTGGGGCTGGCCAGGTGTCGCAGGACTGGTGGTTTCGATCCTGGTGATCAATGTGCTTATGGTGGTGTTGAAACTCACCAAGACCTTGTGGACGGATGTGTGGTCCTACTGGCACGGCTCCGCGTTGGCAGGCTTCGTCTGGGCGCTCACCGGCGGGAATGTGGTGTTGGGTATCGCGGCAGGTGTGCTCTACCTGGTGTTGGGCAGTCTCATGAGCGACTTGACCGCCAAGAAATATCAAGAGTTCAACGACATGCCGGGCATCGGCGTGCCTTGCGGTACGACGGTGCAAGCCAGCCTCTTCGCCATGCCCGTGGTCTGGGTGCTGGACCGCATTCCCGGTCTCAAAGATTGGGACGCCTCCCCCGAAGGCATCAAGAAACGCTTCGGGCTGATCGGTGAACCCGCAATCCTGGGTCTCATTCTGGGCTTTATCATTGGTATCGCTGCGGGTTATAACGTCCAGCAGTGGCTCGGCTTGGGGATGCAAGTGGCAACCATGATGGTCGTCCTGCCCCGCATGGTCTCGATCATCGCTGAAGGCATCGTGCCGATCACCATGTCCATCGTCCAGTACATGCGCGAACGCTTCAAGGATCGCGAGATCTTCGTCGCGGTGGACTGCGCCGTCCTGCTCGGTCACCCGGCGGTAATGGCGTCCTCCGTCATCCTGTTCCCGTTGTGTGTTTTGCTGGCGGCGGTTTTGCCTGGCGTGCAAATGCTGCCCATCGCTTCGCTGGCGGTCATTCCGTTCTGGGCGGGCGCAGTGGTGCCTTATACCAAGGGTAACGTCATCAAGACCGTGATCGTAATCCTGCTCTACTCGATCCCGTTCATGTACTTC
Organism: Anaerolineales bacterium; assembly: GCA_015075725.1. Lineage (NCBI taxonomy): Bacteria > Bacillati > Chloroflexota > Anaerolineae > Anaerolineales > Anaerolineales bacterium. The sequence continues at coordinate 946,060 of JABTTV010000001.1, forward strand.
TCCACGCTGACCGTGGATTCACACACTGCCGCCTTCGAGATGATGGGGCAGTACGGCGAGCAGATTTCACAAGGCTTGAAATTGGCTAGCTGGGATATGGGCGGCGACATCCTCGGCTTCTTCATCCAGAGGCTGTTCGGATTGTTCAGCTAAACCTACAATTAAATAGAGAGGTGGCTTCCGCTTTACTAAACTGGGCGGAAGCCATCCACTCTCCAAGGAAAGATCGAGAAGCAGACATGAAATATAAAGTTTGTGTGGTCGGCGGACATTGCTCCAACCGGGTGATGATTGTGGCAGAACAACTCACCGAATTCTTCGAGAAGCACGGACTCGATTGTCAGGTCGTCACGCACCTTGCGGCGGGCGAATACGGCTTCCCTCCGCACTCGAATCTGATCCTGCAACTGCTGCCAGCCTTCACCGAAGCGGAGGCGGGCTGTCCGGTCATCAACATCAAGCCGTTGATCGGCGATCCCATGCACCCAGCCACCCTCGAAAAAATACTGAAACAGATACGGGCTGATTACATCATGTAACCATTCAGTATGTGCCTCAGTGACTTTATCGGAGATTGTATGAGTCATCGAATTTACCTGGATTACTGTGCAACAACCCCGGTCCACCCGTACGTGCGGAACCGGATGCTGGAGGCTTTGGATGCCAACTTTGGCAACCCCTCCAGCCTGCACTGGGCGGGGAAGGATGCCCAGAGACTTGTGGATCAAGCCCGGGCGGACGTTGCCGGCGGGATCGGATGTCGCCCGGACGAGATCATCTTCACCAGCGGAGCGACCGAGGCGGATAACCTCGCTCTTTTCGGAATCCTCAAACTGTTCCCATCCAAAGAAGCTCATCTCATCACCTCAGCCATTGAGCATCATGCCGTCCTGCACGCCGCGCATCGCCTCGAGCAGGAGGGATATGCCGTGACGTATCTGCCGGTGGATAAACACGGCTTGGTGAACTCTGAAGATATGCGGAAGGCGATCCGTCCCCAGACCAAACTGATCTCAATCATGTCCATAAACAACGAGGTTGGCTCCATCCAGCCGGTCTCAGAGATCGGGAAGATTGCCCGCGAACACAACATCCTCTTTCACACCGATGCCGTCCAGGCAGTCGGTTTGTTCGATGTGGATGTGGACGAGTTGAACGCGGATTTGCTCTCGCTCTCGGCGCACAAAATCTATGGACCAAAAGGCGTTGGCGCATTGTACGTCCGTTCGGGAATTGAATTATTCCCGATGCTCTTTGGCGGATCTCACGAACGTGCGCGCCGTGCCGGAACCGAAAATGTGCCCGGCATCGTGGGCTTGGGTGCAGCGATGAAACTCATCCGAGAACATCGCGCCGGGGAGCATGCGCGGCTGACAGGGCTGAGAAAATACCTGGTGGATGGGTTACAGGCTACCGGTCTGGATGTGACCGTGAATGGATTGGAAGATACGACCTCGCCGCACGTCATCTCCGTTAGTTTCCCTGGCACAGACGCGGAAATGCTGCAAATACGCCTGAGCAATGAAGGCGTCGCCGTCTCACTGGGATCCGCCTGCAACTCGAAATCCATCGAGCCTTCGCACGTGCTGACCGCAATGGGGCTGCCGCGCGAACAGATCGAAGCGACATTGCGCATCTCGCTGGGCATGTTCACCACGGAAGCCGAGATGGATGAGTTCATGAATGTGTTGGTCCGCGTTTTGCCTCGCGTAGCAGTATAAATTTTTATTGGAAGGAATGTATGAAGGATAAACGAGCCACCCAGGACCGCGCCAGTCTGCTGGCGGATGTCGCAGAGATGTATTACCTGGAGGATAAGAACCAGTCCGAGATCGCCAAAGCCGTGGGTGTGACGCGTTCGATGATCTCGCGGATGTTGACGGAGGCACGGCAGAGCGGCATCGTGGAGATCCGCATTCGGCGCGCCGCAAAATCGGACCCTGACCTGGAACGAGCGTTAATCGAACGCTTCGAATTGAAGGACGCCTTTGCAGTGACGGCTCCAGCAGAGGGCGAGCGTCTCGTACGCGCGCTGGGAAACGCAGGGGCGCAACTGTTGAAACGCTTCGTCGCACCGGATATAACCCTCGGTCTGGCATGGGGCACGTCCATCAGCGCAACCGTGGACGCCTTCGAAACCTCCGAATCGATTCCGATGCGCGTTGTGCAATTGGTCGGCGCAATGGGCGTTCGCAACATGGAATATGACGGCCACGATCTGGTATCGCGCCTTTCGGAAAAAGTGGGCGGGGACGCATATTATCTGAACGCGCCATACGTTTGTAAGGACGAACAAATGGTGGCTTCCCTGTTGGAAACAAAGAGCATCCAAGAGACGGTCAAGGCGGGTAGAAAAACAGACGTGGCGCTAGTGGGGGTCGGTACAACATTGCCCGAATATTCCAGCTTTTATCTGGCGGGTTATGTTTCACTTCAGGAGTTGAAGGATTTGCGGCGCGAAGGCGGCATCGGCGATGTTTGTGGATTGCATTTCGACATCCACGGTCAGCCTGCCTGCGAGGAATTTACGCGCCGCTTGATGACCATCCGCCGCAGGGATTTGCTGTCCATTCCGATCCGTTTGGGTGTGGCGGGCGGCGAAGGTAAAGTGGAGGCAATTCTCGGCGCGTTGCGTGGCGGGTATGTCAACGTGCTGGTGACGGATACTCCAACCGCCAGAAAAGTGCTCGACATGGCGGATGATAAATAATCGAGGCTTTCATGGCGAAACCAAAGGTGAAGGAAAATATTATACAGGATGATTTTAACGAACGCGTAAGAAGGCTGGGGTTATCCGATGAGACGTTGATCGGTTTGTATCGGACAATGTGTACCGTCCGCCATTTCGAATATACAGCAGATCGACTCTACGCGGAGGGAAAAGTCCACGGCACGATGCATCTCTCGGCTGGGCAGGAAGCGGTGGCGGCAGGCACGCGTCTGGCCTTGCAACCTAACGATTACCTGATCAACCATCATCGCGGACACGGTCACTTCATCGCCAAGGGTGCAGATGTCAACATGATGATGGCAGAGTTCCTGGGCAAGGACACGGGCTACAACCACGGACGCGGCGGTTCAATGCATATCGCGGACTTTCAATCCAACAACCTGGGCGCAAATGGAATCGTCGGAGGCGGAATCCCGCAAGCGGTGGGCGTGGGACTTGCCCTCCAGATGCAGAGGCGCAAGGAGATTTGCATCTGCATCTTTGGCGATGGCGCATCCAATGAGGGCGTCTTCCACGAAGCCTTGAACATGGTGAGTTTATGGAAACTACCCGTTCTTTACGTTTGCGAGAACAACAAATACGGCATGTCGATGGACGTGGAGCGCGTCGTGGCAAAATTGCCGATCGCCCAGCGCGCCGAAGCGTACGGAATTCCCTGGTCAACCGTGGACGGCAACGATGTGATTGCGGTATACGAAACCATGAAGAATGCCGCTGAATACGTCCGCGCGGGAAGCGGTCCCTATTTTGTGGAGGCGATGACTTATCGTTACTTCGGTCATTCCAAGAGCGATCGCAACTTGTACCGCCCCAAGGAAGAGATCGAAGATTGGAAACAGAATCGCGATCCCATTATGCGTTTCACCAAATGTCTGCTTCGATCCGAGATCCTTGGCGAAGAACAGGCGCGGGAGGTGAATGCGCAGGCGGAACAGGTCATACTCAAAGCGGTGGAATATGCCGAAGCCTCTCCCGATCCCGACATCTCGACACTGATGGAATACGTCTATGCCTGAAATGACCTATCTCGAAGCAATCCGTCAGGCGCTCTGGCAAGAGATGAAACGCGACGAGTCCGTCTTCTTGATCGGCGAAGACATCGGTGTATATGGCGGCGCCTTCGGGTTGACACACGGCATGTTGGACGAGTTCGGTCCAGAACGCGTGCGTGAGACGCCCATCTCCGAAGCGACGATTGTCGCCACCGCGGTCGGCGCCTCCCTGCTGGGAATGCGCCCCGTCGCCGAGATCATGTTCATGGATTTTGTCCTGCTCGCGCTCGACCAGATCGCAAATCAAGCCGCCAAGATGCGCTTCATGTTCGGCGGGCGCACCAGCGTCCCCATCGTTGTCCGCATGCCTGGCGGTTCTGGCACTGGCGCGGCGTCGCAGCATTCGCAATCGCTAGAAAGCATTCTCATGCATTTCCCGGGGCTAAAAGTCGTGAATCCCTCCACGCCATACGACGCCAAAGGTTTGATGCTCGCTTCCATCCGCGACCCGAATCCTGTCTGCTTTGTCGAACATAAAGCGCTGTACAAAACGAAAGGCGATGTGCCAGAAGACGATTACATAATTCCCATTGGCGTGGCGGAGGTCAAACGCGCGGGACGCGACCTCACCGTCGTTGCCAACAACATTATGGTGATGAAGACTCTCAACGTCGCCAAACGTCTTGCGCAGGACGGCATCGAGGTCGAAGTCATTGACCCGCGCACACTGCTTCCACTCGATACCGAAACCATCATCAACTCGGTTGTCAAAACGGGACGGCTGCTCGTAGTTCATGAAGCCTGCCAGACGGGCGGCTGGGCAGGCGAAGTCATCGCGTCGGTCGTCGGCAGTCCCGCCTTCGATTACATTGACGCGCCGGTGCGGCGGCTCGGCGGCAAGGACATCCCCATCCCCTACAACCGCGGTCTCGAAAAATTCGCCGTTCCGCAGGAAGCCGATATCGAGAACGAGATCCGAGCAATGGTGGGAGGCGCGCTCTAACATGCCCATCCCATTCATCATGCCTAAGTTTGACATGGACCAGGAAAAAGCCACCATCATCACATGGTCCAAAAAAGAGGGTGACTTCATCAAGTTCGATGAAACCGTGCTGACCGTGGAAACTGAAAAAGTGGCGATTGATGTCCCCGCACCCGCCACTGGGACTCTCGCTCGCATCCTGTTCAAGGACGGCGACGTGGTTCCAGTGACTAAGGTCATCGCCTATATTTTGAAGGAAGGTGAGACGCTTGCAGATTTACCTTCAATGGCTGACGTGCCCTCGCCTCTTCCCAAGCCAGCGGCTGCTCCTGTTCCCCAAACCGTGAACGCCGCCTCAGCCGCTTCCATCCTTGCCACACCGGTCGCGCTGCGCATGGCAAAAGAAGAAGGCGTGGACCTCTCCAAAGTTTCCGCGACGGGTGAGCGTATCACACGCGAAGACGTGGAACGATTCCTCGCGAGTAAAAAACCGGTTGGGCGCGTGACCGTCGCCGCCACGCCCGCCGCCCGCCGCGTCGCGCGCGAGAGTGGAATCGCCCTCGAAACAGTGGCGGGCTCGGGTCCGCGTGGACGCGTGCAATCCGCCGATGTGTCGGAGATGGCGAAACCGATCCCTGCACCCGTCATCCACGAGCGCGAGGCGGAGGTCATCCCGTTGACGGGCATCCGCCGCACGATTGCCGAGCGGATGCAGCAAAGTTTCCAGGAGTCGCCACACATCGCCCTGACCGTGGATGTGGACATGACCGAAGCGGAAAACGTCCGCAAGCGATTCAACGCGCAAGCCGAAAAGTTGGGGCAACCGCGCGTCACCCTCACGGCGCTAATCATCAAGGTCGTGGCGTGGACGCTGGTTCGCAACCCATACCTCAACGCTTCATTCAACGGCGATTCGATTTCCCTGTGGAAAGACGTGAACATCGGCGTCGCCACCGCCGCGCCGCAAGGCTTGATCGTGCCGGTGCTCAAAAGCGGGGACAAATTGGGCGTCAGCGAGATCAACCTGCGTCTGACCGAACTGACAGACCGGGCGCGGGATAACAAACTGAAATTGGAGGATGTACATGGCGGCACGTTCACCATTTCCAACCTCGGTATGTTCGGCATCCGCCAATTCCGCGCTGTGATCAACCCACCGGAGAGCGCCATCCTCGCTGTCGGGAGCATCGTGCGGACACCCATGGTGGTGGACGAAAACGACCGCATCGAAGTCCGACCGGTGCTGTCGCTCACCCTCTCCGCCGACCACCGCGTGATTGACGGCATCGTCGCGGCGCGCTTCCTGTCCGACCTGGTGACCGGGCTTGAGTCGCCGTCCATGCTTTTGTATTAAGTGCCAGGCTTTCCTGCAATCGCGGAGAGTAGCAGATAAAGATTTTTACGCAATCATTCCTTTGAGGAGCATAGATTCACCATGCCTGAAGCTACAATACAAGTAAAACACAAAGTGGGCTTGCACGCGCGTCCCGCCGCATTATTCGTGCAAACCGCCTCCAAATTTTCCTCCACCATTAAGGTGAGAAACCTGACGACGAACGGCAAATTTGTGGACGCCAAAAGCATTATCATGGTGTTGACCCTCGGCGTCATGAAGGACCATGAAATCCTCATCCAGACCGAGGGCGCAAATGCAGAATCCGCGCTGGAGGCGTTGAAATCCCTCATCGAAAGCAATTTCGGCGAGACTTGATTTCGTGTGAAGAGACAAAAGTATTATGACAGAAAAGAGTTTCAAGGGCATCCCCGCCAGCGACGGCATCGCCATCGGTCCGGTCTTTTGTTACATCCCGGCGGAATTGACGGTCCCGGTCCGCGCCGCTGGAAGTGCGGAGGAAGAGTTGGCACGTTTCGATGCCGCGCGTGAACGCGCGCGCGTCGAATTGCAGGGCTTGTATGATTCCATCGAAAAAAGGGCAGGCAAAGAGGAAGCGTCCATTTTCGTGGCTCACCAGGAAATGCTCTACGATCCCGCACTGGAGGGGAAAATCCGTGAATTCGTGGAGATCGGTCAAACCGCCGAGCAGGCATTGGTTAACGCCACAGACGAACTCGCCGACCTGCTCGCCAGTGTCAACGACGAACTTTTCGCGGCGCGCGCTCTGGACGTGAAGGACGTCGGTCGCCGCGTGCTGCGAATCCTGCTGGGGTTGCCGGATACAGCCTTGGGCGCGGTCAGTGAACCGTCCATTATCCTGGCGGAGGACCTTACCCCCTCCGACACCGCCAGCCTCAATCCATCGTTGACCCTCGGCTTCATCACTGCCCAGGGCGGATTGACTTCGCACAGCGCGATCCTGGCTCGCACGCTGGGTCTGCCCGCGATTGTCGGCATGGGGAACGGTCTGCTCGATCACGTTTCCAACGGCGCGTTCATCGTGATGGATGGTCGTTCGGGCGAAATGATCCTTGAGCCAAATCAGGAAACAATCACGCGCTGCAAACAGATCAAGTCGCAGCGCGAGTCACAGCTGCAAATCCTCAAATCCGCCGCGTTGAAATATGCCCGCACCGTGGAAGGTCGTCGCGTGGAAGTTGCCGCGAACGTGGGAGAGGCCGCCTCCGCCCGAGATGCCATCGAACATGGCGCGGAGGGCATCGGTCTGCTCCGCACGGAATTTCTCTACCTCGAAGACACCCAGCCTCCAAGCGAGGAAAAACAATTCCGCATCTATCGCGAAATCTTTGAAGTGATGTCCGGTCGCCCCGTCATCGTCCGCACGCTGGATATAGGAGGTGACAAGCCGCCCTCCTACCTGCCCTTCCCCGACGAGTTGAATCCGTTTCTGGGCTGGCGCGCGATCCGCATCAGCCTGGATGAGCCGGAACTTTTCAAGACTCAGATCCGCGCCATTCTGCGCGCCGCCACAGGACATCGCGCCCGCATCATGTTCCCCATGGTTTCGGATTTGGACGAACTGCGGCGCGCGCGTGATGTAGTCGAAGCGGTCAAGCGGGGCCTCAAGTCTGCCTCCGTTGAATTTGCCGCGGACATCCCCGTGGGCATCATGGTCGAGACTCCCGCTGCCGCGGTGCTGGTGGATGTGCTCGCCGAAGCCTCGGATTTTTTCAGTCTCGGTACCAACGACCTGACGCAATATACGCTGGCAGTGGATCGCGGCAATGCGAAAGTGGCGAATCTCTTCCAGCCATTGCATCCCGCCGTGCTGCGCCTCATCCGGCAGACCATCGAAGCCGGTCATGCCAAAGGGAAATGGGTGGGCATGTGCGGCGAACTGGCGGGCATGACCAAAGCCATCCCGATCCTGCTCGGCTTCGGCTTGGACGAGTTCAGCATGAACCCGCGTGCCATCCCCGAAGCCAAACACCTGATTGGCAAATTGACCGACGACAAAGCGCGAGAGATCGCCAATCAAGCCATGTCCCTTGGCACCGCCGCGGAAATCGAAAAATACATGAAGGCAGTCCTGGCTGAATTGGACTAAACTGATAAGGAGAATGAAGATGGAACAGGTTTTACAGAATTTATTCGAGGCGGTGTTAGAAGGAAATTTTGAAGGCGTGAAAGCCAACGTGCAGTCTGCGTTGGATGCAGAGTTGGATCCAAACATCATCCTGAACGACGGCATGATCGCGGCAATGCGCGAAGTGGGAGTTCGCTTTGAGGCGGGGGAATATTACGTGCCTGAGATGTTGATCGCGGCGCGCGCCATGCAAAGCGGAATGGCAATCCTGAAACCGCATTTGCAACAAGCGGAGAAGAAATCGAGTGGCAGGGTGGTGATGGGTACAGTCAAAGGCGACCTGCATGATATCGGGAAAAATCTGGTCGGGCTGATGCTGGAAGGCGCAGGCTACGAGATCATAGATCTGGGGGTGGACGTCCCCGCTGAGGAATTTGTGAAGAAGGCGATGGAACTTAAGCCGGACGTGATTGGCATGTCCGCATTGTTGACCACCACCATGCCCTCCATGAAAACGACCCTTGATGCGCTGGATGCTGCAGGTTTGCGAAGGGATATCAAGGTGATAGTCGGCGGCGCACCCGTCACTGAGACCTATGCCCAACAGATCGAAGCCGATGGTTTCGCCCTCGACGCCAGTCGCGCGGTCAACTTGGTGAATGATTTGCTGGGAAAGTAGAGTTAGCTCTGCAACGCGGTCATGCGCGTCGGGGAGGTGAGGCAATTTCGCAACCTCCAGGCTTGGGAGCAGAATCGGAGCTGTTGCTAAAGGATATTGGCAAGAGCGACCCGGGTTCGTTACATTAGCTTGGCGAAAACCAATAAAAAGTGTTTGGCTTTTGTCCATAACATGCTGACGTTATAGACGCCCATTTTGCTTGACTCGGTTGCTAGTTTGAACAGTCCATTATGGGGGGGGTAATCTAACTTTCGAGTGAACATCCTCATATTCTATATATTTGCAGGCAATTTATACAAGAACTTCATCAATTTATAAACATAGACTCATTTATAGTATGTTTTTCTGGGTTGACGGGGAAAAAACCGTACCAAATAAAGACGATTTTGCCGCCACAATGAATCTTGCGGTTAGTTCGATCGAGTTTCCAGTTTGAATACTTGATAAAGGCAGTTGTCACGGCGGCATCATCACAAATCGGAAGGTGGAGGTTGCAGCATTATAATCAAGCTATGCCCGCACCGATCCTGGCAACGAAGCTATACATCCCCCCGCCACGACCCGGCACTGTTCCCCGTCCACGCCTGATCGAACAATTGAATGATGGTCTCCATTCAGTTCACAAGTTGACCCTCGTCTCCGCTTCCGCCGGATTTGGCAAGACCACTTTGGTCAGTGAATGGGTCGCCCAGAGCGGACTCCCAGTCGCATGGCTCTCGCTGGACGAAGGGGATAACGACCCAGTACGCTTCATCTCCTACCTGATAACGGCATTACAAACTATACATACGGGAATTGGCGAAAGTTTACTGGCGGCGCTCCAATCCCGTCAGCCACCTTCCACTGAAGCGATTCTGACGGCGCTGCTGAATGAAATCGCAACATCCCTGAACGAGTTCCTTTTTGTCCTGGACGATTACCATGTGATCGATTCCAAGCCGGTTGACGAAATCCTTTCATTTCTTGTCGAGCACCCACCGCCGCAGATGCGTCTGATCATTGCTACGCGCGAGGACCCATCCCTGCCTTTGGCGCGATTGCGTGCGCGAGGTCAACTCACCGAACTGCGCGCCGCGGATTTGCGGTTTACCCCTGCCGAAGCCGCTGAGTTTCTCAACCGGATGATGGGGTTGAACCTCTCCGATAAAGATGTAGCCGCATTGGAGTCTCGAACCGAAGGATGGATCGCCGGCTTGCAATTGGCGGCGCTCTCCTTGCAGGGACGGGAGGATATCACTGGTTTCATCCGCGCCTTTACCGGCAGCAATCGTTTTGTGTTGGATTATTTGGTGGAAGAAGTACTTCAGCGCCAGCCAGAATCGGCTCGTAACTTCCTGCTGCATACTTCCATTCTCGACCGATTTTGCGCGTCGTTGTGCAACGCGGTCACAGAACGGCAGGACGGCAAAGAAATGCTTTCCGCGCTGGAATACAGCAACCTCTTCCTCGTTCCTCTGGATGACCAACGCCAATGGTATCGCTATCATCATCTCTTCGCGGAGGTTTTGCAATCGTACCTGCGGCAGGAGCAGCCCGATCAAGTGTCCACGTTGCATCGGCGGGCAAGCATTTGGTTCGAGCAGAATGATCTGACCGACGCTGCCATCCCTCATGCCCTGGCTGCCAAAGAGTTAGAACACGCGGCAGGCTTAATAGAACGCGTCTGGCGGGAGAAGGACAGCACATATCAATATGACACCTGGCTCAAGTGGGTGAGGTCTTTGCCCGATGAAATTGTCCGCGCCCATCCGGTGATCTGCGTAGGCTATGCCTGGGCGCTGTTGGGAACCGGCGAATTGGAGGCGAGCGAGTCCCGCCTTCTGGATGCCGAACGATGGCTGGAATCCGCAGAGAATTCATCGTCAAGGATGATCGTGGTGGACGAAAAAGAATTTCGGTCGTTGCCCGCCTCGATCTCTGCCGCCCGTACCTATCGCGCCCTGGCTTTGGGCGATATCCCCGCTACAAAAATGCATGCCCGTCAAACACTGTCTCTCGCTCCTGATGTAACCACACCTTATCACACGCAAGCCACTGCCCTGCTCGCGCTGGCGGAATACGCCAGCGGCGATTTGCAGGAGGCAGAACGGGACCTCCTCAAGTTTCAGGCGATGATGTGGCAGGTCAATGACGTTGCCAGCGCCATCGGCATCACGTTCGCCCTGGCAAATATCAAGCTGGTTCAGGGCCGCCTTCGAGAGGCTGTCATTGCTTATCAGCAGTCACTGCAACTTGCTGCGAATCGCGGTATGCCGTTCTTTATTAGCGTATCTGATCTGCACCGAGGTCTGAGTGAACTGCTCTGTGAGCAAAACGATCTGGAAGCCGCGGAACAATCTTTGTTGACAGCTCGGCAAATGGGCGAAAAAGGCGCGACAACCGGCTGGTCCCAGCGGTTATGTACTGCGCAATCGCGCCTGAAAGCGTCCCAAGGTGACCTGACTCAAGCCCTTGCTTGCTTGGAGGAGGCGGAGAGGCAATACGTCCAGAATCCGCTGCCCGATCCTCCGATTTCAGCATTGAAAGCGCGGATATGGATCAGGCAGGGGCGATTGATCGAAGCTTTTTCCTGGGCGCGCGAACAGAACCTGTCCCCAGAGGACGAGTTGAGCTATAGGCGCGAGTTCGAGCATCTCGCGCTGGCTCGGGCGCTTATCGCTCGTTACAAAGCCAACAAGGTGGATGCCGATCTTCACACAGCATTGGGATTGCTGGAACGCCTCCAGCAAGCCGCCGAGGCTGGAGGGCGGAACGGAAGCGTGATCGAAATCCTGATTCTACAAGCGCTCGCTTATCAAGCCCAGGACGATCCGCCGCGCGCCCTCACTCCGCTGGAACGTGCCCTTAGGCTCGCTGAACCGGAAGGCTATGTGCGCATTTTTGTGGATGAAGGCGAAGCCATGCGTTTGTTGATTTCGGATTTCAAATCGACCCATGAAAAAAGAGAACACCCTGCACTTCTTGAATATGTAAATAAACTTCTGGCTACTTTCCCCCAATCCCAGGAAGCTATCACCCAATCCAAAATCCAAAATCGTAAATCAAAAATAGTTGAGCCTCTGAGCGAACGCGAACTGGAAGTGCTTAAATTGCTCCGCAGCGAACTGAGCGGACCCGAGATCGCTGAACGATTGGTTGTGTCGCTCAACACTTTGCGCACCCATACAAAGAGCATTTTCAACAAACTGGGGGTCAATAGCCGCCGGGCAGCCGTCCGCCGCGCCCAAGAACTCGAAATATTCTAGACCTCTGAAACTTTCCCAATCCAACTCCAGCCTCACCTGCTGGAGTTTTTTGTTTCCTGCAATCACCATCTCAATCACATCATGTGGTGATGACGTCTCACCACATCCAATAGTATCTTGGGGCAGATCAAACACAAGGCGACAAATGATTGATAAGCCGACCCCAACCGTCCAGCAGTACGAGATCCGTCTCCAGGGACACCTTGACGCTCACTGGGGGGATCGATTCGAAGGACTGACCATCACGCTGGAAGAGGATGGCAACACGCTTCTTTCCGGACCTGTAGCGGATCAGTCAGCCCTGCACGGATTGCTCAAAAAAGTTCGCGACCTCGGAATGCCATTGGTCTCGATAAATCAAGTTCGATCAAAACAAGGAGAAACAAAAATGAAATCCATTAAAAAGTTCGATACGAAAGTCCTGCTCTCGACCCTGTGGATCGCGGTCATGGTCAACATGTTGAAAGCGGATATCCTCTCGCTCTTCATCCCTGGCGCGGCGGAAGAAGTGGCGAAAACCGCTGCCAGCTCTGGCGCATCCATTCCCCAATTGATGCTGGTCGGCGCGGTCATGGGGCAGATCGGAATTGCCATGATCGTCTTGTCCCGCGTGTTGAAATACGGGATCAATCGCTGGGTCAATATTGTTGCGGGTCTCGTCACCATAGCCTATATCTGGGGCGGCATGGCGTCATACTCCCACTACATCTTCATCGCCAGCGTCGAGACCCTGTGTCTGTTGCTCATCATCGGGTTCGCATGGACCTGGCGCAATGCCGAAGCATGACCTATCTATATCATTGCGAGCGCACTTCCCTGCACATCACGCAGGGCAAGTGTGCGAAGCAATCTCCTCGCCAAAACAGAGGGTTCTTCGGGGAGGAAACCCTCGTAACGACATTTGTGTGGTAGAGAGTAAAGAATAAAAGGAGATAAACATGAGAACATTACAGAAATCCGGTGGCATCGCCGCTCTGTACATGGCGATCAGTCACCTGATCGGAATTGTCATCTTTCTCGTCATCTTGGACTATCTCAGCATCACCGACCCGGCTCAAAAGCTCGCGTTGAACGTCGAAAAAAAGTCGGTCATCTTCTCGACCAACCTGCTCATGTACGTCTGCTTCGGCTTTGCGCTGATTGTCCTGTCACTGGCTCTGTACGACCGCATCAAATCCGGCGCGTCCGCGCTCATGCAAGTGGGGACCGTGATTGGAATCATTTGGGCTAGTTCGCTCATTGCCAGCGGCATGGTCGCAAATGCGGGGCTTGCAACCGTTGTAGCCCTCCATTCCAAAGACCCTTCCCAGGCTGTGTTGACCTTTCAAGGAATCGAAGCCGTAGCAAATGGGCTGGGTAATGCCAACGGCGAAATCCTCGGTGGCGTGTGGACACTGCTGGTCAGCATTGGCGCATTGCGATCCGGCGGACTTCCCAAAGGGCTGAACATCCTCGGCTTGTTCGTTGGCGCGGTGGGCATCATTACGATCATCCCTGCATTGACTGGCTTCACCGGCGTCTTTGGGCTGGGACAAATTATCTGGTTCATCTGGCTGGGAATTGTATTGCTGCTCAGAAACCCAAACAAGATGTCATAAAAAGGAGAAACTAACATGAATTCGCCCAAAAGCATTGCAAGAATTGCCGGCATCCTGTACTTGCTTGTCGCCATCTTCGCCGCATTTCCCTATAAAGTGTTCAACGGGTTGTACGTTACTGACGACGCGGCAACCACGACTGCGAATGTCGTCGCGAAGGCAGGGGTAATCCGAATAGCTGTCGTCTCCGACTTTGTCATGGTGACAGCCTGGGTCTTCCTCGCCTTTACTCTCTACCGTCTGCTCAAGCACGTGCATCAGGACGCCGCGAGCGCAATGGTGATATTCGTCGCAATTGGCGCCGGAATCGTCAGCCTCAATGACGTCTTCGCATTCGAGGGTATGCGGGTCGCAACCGATAGTTCTTATGCGGCAGCCCTGGGCGCCGGGGGAGCGGATGCCCTGGTGCAAATGCTGCTCGACACCCAGCGCTACGGTGGTCTCGCCTCTTCGGTCTTCATGGGACTGTGGCTGGTTCCGCTGGGGTATCTTGTCTACAAGTCAGGCATTTTCCCCAAGGCGCTGGGCGCGGCGCTTATCACAGTCTGTGTCTGCTATCACGTGAAACTGCTCGCGGCATTCCTGGCTCCAGACTTGTGGACAGTAATCGAGGGCTATGTGAGCATTCCGATCTGGGTCTTTGAACTCTGGATGGTGCTGTACTTGCTCATCGTCGGTGTGAGAACCGTAAAGTCAGATGCACTCATCCCCGTTGCGGCGTAATGCGCCCGGCAGATGAGATCGAGACCTATACTAAATGAAAATGACGAAAGGAAAGAACAGAATGAAAGCAATCGTACGCACAGAATATGGAACACCCGATGTCCTGCATCTCAAAGAAATGGAAAAGCCCACGCCAAAGGACAATGAAATTTTGGTCAGGGTGTATGCGGCCTCTGTCAACTTCGGAGATTTAATGGCGCGAAATTTCAAGGCCGTCTCCCCGCGCAAATTCAACATGCCGTTCTTCCTCTGGCTCCCTGCGAAGATCGCCTTTGGTCTTGGCAAACCCAATATCACCGTTCTGGGCAGCGAACTGGCCGGGAAGGTCGAAGCGGTTGGCAAGGACGTGACGAAATTCAAAGCGGGCGACCAGGTCTTTGCCTATCTTGGCATGAGCATGGGAGCCAATGCTGAGTACGTCTGCATCCCCGAGTCTGGGTCTGTGGCGCTCAAACCGTCCAAACTCAGTTATGAGGAGGCAGCCACCCTGCCCTACGGGGCGATCATGGCGACGAGTCTGCTTGGGAAGGCAAACCTCCAACGCGGTCAGAAAGTCCTCATCAACGGCGCCTCGGGCGGAATCGGCTCGATGGCTGTCCAACTTGCCAAATATTACGGAGCGGAAGTGACAGGCGTGTGCAGCACACCGCGATTGGAATTCGTCAAATCCCTCGGCGCGGAGAAGGTTATTGACTACACCAAAGAGAACTTCACCCAGAACGCCGAGACCTACGACCTGATCTTCGACGTCCTCGGCAAAAGTTCGTTTTCGCAGGTCAGGCGCTCACTCAAGCCAAATGGAATTTACCTCTTATCCAGCTTCAAGATGAAAGCACTGCTCGATATGCTGTGGACATCACTCACAGGCAGCAAACAAAAGGTCATTTGCGCCTTTGCGAATGAGACCCCCGATAGCCTGGCATTCGTCAAAAAACTGGTGGAAGAAGGGAAGATAAAAGCCAGCCTTGATAAATCTTTCCCGATGGAGCAGGCGGCGGAGGCACACAGGTACGTGGAAGGCGGTTACAAGAAAGGCAATGTGGTCATCGCAATTTAGGATTCGCTTGGGCAATGGCTGTGGCCATGGGATGATGATGCCCCTGCATCAGGTGATTCCCTTTTATTTTTTGCCCCGATCTGCCATATGAAGAATGTTTTTTTCAGACCCTGCACTGGTTAAACTCCAGTGCAGGGTCTGACATTTGATTGGGAAGAAACTGAGTCTAGAAGGTACGTCTCAATCAGCGAACCGAATGGAGCGAACCGTCTCTATTTTCCAACCACTTGCAGATAATAATTGGCCATCGCCGTCCAGCGGGCTGCATCGGCGGATCGACCGCGCAGAAGATTTTGAGGTTCTCCCACGCTTTGATAGCGTTCCGCCATTGCTGTCCAACGCGCCGCATCCGCGGCCCGGCTGCGTTGAAATGCGGGTTCCTCCAACATCACGTAGTACTCTGCCATCGACCTATAGCGTGCGGCATCAGCGTCTCGACCGCGCTCAATTGATGTTGGCGTATTGGAGAGTGGGGATGAAATCACCATCGCGACCAATAACAGGGAGAGAACCCCAAGAACAATAAGAAAACGATTTTTGAACATTTTGATCTCCTTTTTGGTTCAACCAGTTATAATGTTTTCAGAAACAAGGGTCTGTTTCCATGCCCATACTGTAGCAAATCGCCCTTCCGGTTTGGTGGCAAAAAATGTCACAAAAAGTGTCACTTATTCGTAAACTGAAGCGATACGGACGATTTAGAAATTGATGCAGGAACAACACTCTTTTGGCTCTTGGCTCAGGCTCAAGAGAAAGACACTCGATCTCACTCGCGAAGCTCTGGCTGACCGCGTCGGTTGTTCCGTGTCAATGATCCGGAAACTTGAAGAAGAAGAACGGCGTCCCTCGGCCCAGATTGCCGAGTTGCTGGCTGAAATCTTCAAGATTCCCGCAACTGAAAGAACAGCCTTTTTACGGTTTGCGCGCGGCGACTGGAGATCGGCTCCCAGCCTGGGGAATGAAGAAGCCCCCTGGCGCGTCTCAACACCAACACTACCCCAACAACCCCGTTCGAATTTACCGGCAACCTTTACTTCCTTGATCGGGCGGGATAAGGATATTGCAGCTATCCACGACTATCTAACCAATCCAGATATCCGCCTGGTCACTTTGATCGGCGCGCCGGGAATCGGGAAGACGCGCCTGAGTATCGCGTCAGCGAGCCAGTCACTGGCCGAGTTCTCCGATGGCGTTTTCTTTGTCGCGCTGGCGCCGCTTGATCAGCCATCCTTGATACCTTCTGCCATCCTGCAGGCGCTTGGATATATTGAAAAGAATAACCTGTCTCCCGAGGAACATCTTACCGAAGGTATTGGGAACAAACGTATGCTGCTTGTGTTGGATAATTGCGAACACCTGATCGAAGATGTGGCCCGGCTCGCCTCTTCCCTCCTTTCCACCTGCTCCCACTTAAAAATCCTGACCACCAGCCGCGAAGCGCTGGGAATCCCGGGTGAATGGCTTCATTCGGTCCCTGCACTGGATATGCCAAAAGAGCACTCCATCGTTGACGTAGCAAAGGTTTCGGAGTTTCCAGCTCTGACCCTGTTTGCCGAGCGTGCCCGCGCAGCTCGTTCCGATTTCGCATTGAATGCCGAAAACATCTGGGCTGTCGTATCCATCTGCTCACAGCTCGATGGATTGCCATTGGCCATCGAACTGATTGCCGCGCGCGTCAAAACGTTTTCAATAGAGCAAATCGCTGCACGGCTCGATGACCGTTTCGCATTGCTAACCAGCAGCAGTCGAGTTGCACCCTCACGACAACAAACATTGCGGGCGACTCTGGATTGGAGCCATGAGCTGCTGACAGAAACGGAAAGAGAACTTTTTCGACAACTTTCGGTCTTTGTTGGCGGCTTTACATTGGATGCGCTCGAATCGGTGGCGCTTCTGGATTCCAATCGATCGATTCTCGAGGCGCTTTCGCGCCTCGTGGATAAATCACTACTGTTCCTCGAACAACAGGATCAACCGCGTTACCGGTCTCTTGAGCCAATCCGTCAGTATGCCAAAGAAATACTGAATGAGACCGGAGAATCGAACTTGATTCAAGATCGTCATCTTGCGTACTACCTGCGCATTGCGGAGGAGGCAGAGCCGTACCTATTTGGCGTCGGGCAACAGGGCTGGAAGAATCGATTGGAGTTGGACCATGATAACTTGCGGGTCGCGTTGGCATGGTCGCTTGAAAGCAATAAAATCGAAGCAGGATTGAAATTGGCGGGGGCGCTGGCATGGTTCTGGCACAGTCAGGGTTATTTAAGCGAAGGCAACCTATGGTTGGAGAAAATTCTTGCCTCTGGCATCGGCACCCAGGGAAAGGAGCGGGCGAAAGCGCTGCGCGCGTCATCCATCCTGTCAACAAGTAAAGGCGATTACATTCGGGCCAGAGAATTTGCAGAAGCAAGCGTTAAATTATATAGGGAAATTGGAGACA
This sequence comes from Anaerolineales bacterium, assembly GCA_015075725.1. NCBI lineage: Bacteria > Bacillati > Chloroflexota > Anaerolineae > Anaerolineales > Anaerolineales bacterium. The sequence goes on from JABTTV010000001.1 coordinate 963,950, forward strand.
ATCGAGGCGCAGGCTTGGTGCTTGCTGACCTGGGCGCAAGCTTTCATTGGGACGGCAAGGGAGAGGAGGCAATCGAGTCGCTCGAAGAGAGTTTGCGTCTGCTTCGGGCAACTGATGAGCGTTGGGGGATCGCCTACGCGCTCTGCTGGTTGGGCGATACATGTTTCAGGATGGGAGATACTGAACGCGCCGCCACCAATTGGGAAGAAAGTCTGCGCCTTACCCAGGAGTTGGGGGAGACCTACCTGATGGCTTGGTCGCTTGGTGGTTTGGCGGATGTGGCGCGTCTGCGCGCGGATTACAAGCGTGCAACAGGAATGTTCAGAGAATCCTTGTCCCTCTATCTGAGTTCAGGAAGTAAGTTCGGCCCACCGTTCACGCTGGAAGCACTAGCATTGGTTGCCGCTGCGCTAGGGAATGCGAAGCGAGCGGCGCGTCTCTGGGGTGCCGCATCCGCTTGGCGCGAAGCGATCAACCAACCGCTCCCCCCGAGCTATCAAAGGGACTACGCTGCCTCTATGACCCAGGCGCGTACTCAACTTGGCGAGGAAGTGTATGCTTCCGCCTGGTCTGAGGGCCACGCAATGTCACCCGAACAGGCTATCGCCTTGGCGTTGGAGGAATAATGTCTTCTGCTCAACATAAATTTCCAAATGGCAACCCAAGATTTCCAATCGGCACGGCAGACGCTTAGGTGAAAAACAGGGCAAGCTGCAAAACCTGTCCCGCTCCGTGCCTCATGTCTGTTGTTTATTTTGGTTGGCTGAAAAAACATCAGCTAACCACAAGTTTGCCGCCTAAAAAACCTTGCGGTAGATTCCATCAAGTATCCAGTCTAAATACTTGATGAAAGCAATATTCGGATGGCTGATGGCGGTGGCAGAGGAAGATCCCATTCTTTGCAAATTTATGTTTTTAGAATTTTAGCTTATCCAAGGCTGTTCTCTTGAACCAAAATGACACCCTACGAAATAAGGGAGAGCAAAGTCAGTTGACCATGACCGCGTTACTAAGCATTAGCGGATTGAAGGAGATGCCAATTACGACTATATCCATGCTCTCATCTCATTCCGCCAAATGCAAAAGAATCGTTTCCATATCCCCGGATATTGCCTGTTGCCGTCTCGCTTTTTCCAGATATTCGGCATCGCCTCGAGCCTCGATGATCGTCATCAACTGCCCGGCGCGTTGTTTGGCGGAGTCTGTGCTGGCGGAATGACCCATCGCAGTCAAAATCAATTCCGTCGCCTTTCCAAACTCATTCTTATGAATGAAACACTCCGAAAGTTCAAGCGCGGCGTCGATGGCTTGGGGGAGTGCCTTTGCTTCTAGCGATAATCTGATGGCTTGTTTAAGCAAGTCGTTCGCCTGATCCCATTCTTCAGACGCGACTGCGGCTTTCCCCAACTGGGTCAATGCCCAGGCGATATCCCAGCGCGCGCCGAGATCTGTGAACAAGGCAAGGCTCTTCTCCAGCATGGACTTCGCGCCGTTTGGGTCGTTTCGGAGCAATGCCAGTATTCCCAGCCTGCCGAGCGATGTTCCCATACCCCAACGGTCATGGATTTGCGTACCGAGCGCCAGGCTTTCTTCAAGAAAACCTTGTGCTTCTTCCAGCCTGCCCAATTGGATCGCGATCGGGCTGAGAAAATTCAACGCAAAAGCAATAAATCGTGAGTTGCCCAGTTCGCGCCAAAGTGATAAGCCCGCCTGCATCCGCTCATAAGCATGTTCGAGATTCCCTTCCTGTCCCGCAATAAATCCCTGGTCGAATTGACCGAGCGCCATGAACCAGCGGTTGCCGTGCTCTTTCGCAAGTTCCACGCCTTCGTCCATCAACTCACGCGCATGCGAAAAATCACCCATCAACGAAACCACGATGCCATTGAAGATCAACGCGGGCGGCAGATGTTTTAATTCACCCGTTCCGCGCAGGATCTCGATGCCTTCTTCGAATACCCTGCGCGCTCGAATGTAATCCCCAGCGCGGAAAACCAGCATTCCATGAAACGTCAACGCGCGTCCAAGATAAATCTGCGAATCCGTTTCAGTCCGTAATGCGCCGATCAATTCATCTGTCTGTTCGATGCCATCGCTGAGCCAGCCATGCACGTCATACAACATCCACAAACTTTCGAGAGCGGCATCCATCAGCGCAAATCGCTTATGCGACAGAGCCCAATCCCACGCCACATTCAAATTCCCCAACTCATCGAATAATTTGCCCAGCGAGTTTGCCTTATCTGCACCAAAAAGATCCGATCCGCTTCGATGCAGCAGGTCAAGATAATACTCGCTGTGCCTGTCGCACAAAGTGGATTCATCCTCCAAATAATTCCTTGCATACTGACGGATGACCTCGTGCAGATCGAAGCGCCCATTGGAGGAACGCCGCAGCAGCGATTTGGATACCAGGCCCGACAACACGCCTCTCTTCGCGCCGGTAACTGATTCAGCTGCCTCGCGGCTGAAGCCACCCTGAAAGATGGTCAGGCGGCTCAATGCGGCTTGTTCAGGTTTGGCAAGCCGCTTCCAAGAGTGTTCAAAAACGGCGCGCAGGCTGCGATGCCGTTCAGGCATATCGCGCAATGTGGACGACAAAAAATCGAAGCTGTGTTCGATCTCGCTCGCGATCTCTTCGCATGAAAGCACATCGACCCAGGCTGCGGCAAGTTCGATGGCAAGCGGCATTCCATCCACCCGCTGACAGATGCGGATGGCGGCTTCGCGTTCCTTGCCGATCAGCTTCAAGTCAGGTCGGATGCGCTGCACATGTGACTCAAAGAGCTGCAAGGCTCCATAGATTGCCATTCCTTCATCTTCATTGGGCGGGACGGAAAGCCCGCTGAGTTCGAGCGTCCATTCGCCTTGCAGGTTGAGGCGTTCGCGCGATGTAACGAGGAATTTTAATTTGGGCGCAGATTGCAGAGACTCCGAAAGCAAAGGCGCGCCGTCTATGATGTGCTCAAAATTATCCAGAACCAGCAGGGTATTTTTCTCGCGCAAATATCCAAGCAGGCGCGGCTTGAGTTCGTCGGCATTGCCAGTGGGAATGTTCAAGACGGACGCAATGGCAGGCAGGATCGAATCGCTGGTGCTGATGGCGGCGAGTTGAATGAAATAGGCGTGCTGGGGATGTGAGACTTCCATTGCAAGGCGGGTCTTGCCAATGCCGCCCACCCCAAGAATTGTGATGAGGCGGTAGTGTGGGTCTGCCAGCATACGAGTGAGGGTTTCGATCTCGTCTGCGCGCCCGATGAAGGGCGTAGGGGGAACGGGAATATTTGAGGGCGGGGAAAATGATTCAGGAAGGGCAGACCAGTTTTCGGGGCGGGTTGAGGCGCTTTTTAGTCCCTGGGAACTGCCTTCGCCGCGTGCGATCTTGAGGAACAGAGTCTGCTCCTCGGGTGGAATTTCCAAATGCGCTGCCAGCAATTCCGCGATCTGGCGCGACGGACGGCGCTCATCGTTTTCGATTTTGCGAATGGCGGAAACCGAACAACCGACAAGGTTCGCCAGCGCTTCCTGCGTGAGGTCGAGTCGTTTGCGACGCGTTTTTAGCCATGTTCCGAATGTGTCTACATTCATCGCGCGGGATTGTATCAGGCTTGTGTTACTTTTTGTGTCAGTGAGCGCCACCCAATGATGGGATGTGAAGCGTATGATGCCGCCATCAAAAGGAGATGCCAATGAATGATATTACTCAATCACAAGCGCGTTTATTGAAACCCGGCGCAGGCCCGACCCTTTCATTTTTGGGCGTGAATTTGGCGTTCAAAGTTTCGAGCGCCGATACGAATGGCGCGTGGGCGTTGCTGGAATATATTGCGCCGCCGAAGTTTGCGGGCCCGCCGCTGCACTGGCACAAGGTGACCAATGAAGCCTTTTATGTTTTGGAAGGCACGGTAACGTTCCGACGAGAGCATGAGGTGTTCAAGGGTGAACCTGGCGCGATGGTGTACATTCCGACAGGCGTGTTGCATACGTTTTCCAATAATGAAGACAAGCCTGCGCGTTTTCTAACCTTCCTTTCGCCCGGCGGTTTCGAGGAATATTTCAAGGAACTGGCAACTATGGTTCAGTCTGAACCGAGCTGGCCCCCGCAGGATATGAGCAAGCTGCTGGCGCTGTACGAGAAGTACGACAACTATTTCCCGGACAGGTGATTTTATATGAATACAACACATCTTAATCATCGAGTCGCTGCCTACATTGTGCTTTTAATTTTTATAACGCTAGCGGCAAATGCACTCGCCTCTCAATTCAAGGATCCGCCAGTGGTATCGTTGATCGTCATGTCCAGCCCTGCTTTGGCGGCAGTGATCGCAAGCCTGCTGACCCATCGCTCACTAAAGGATATTGGTTGGCGTCTGCTGCCTGTGAAATGGATGGCGCTTGGCTGGGTACTGCCGATGCTTTATGCGCTTCCTGCCTACGCCCTGGTCTGGTTCACAGGACTTGGCGGCATTCCCAACCCGACATTTCTTGAACGTGCCCGCCTGACTCTCAACATGTCATCCGCTTCAGACGGTACGGTGATTGTCTCCGCCTTTTTCTACATAACACTCATTAATCTGATTCCAGCCACGATCTTTAGCCTTGGCGAAGAGATCGGCTGGCGCGGATTCCTTGTCCCTGAACTAACAAATTTTGTTGGTTTCCGAAATGCCAGCCTGCTCAGTGGTCTGTTATGGGCAGCGTGGCACCTGCCTGGAATTTTCGCAGGCAGTTATGGTTCTACGGGCACGCCAAAGGCATATCAAATCGCTTGTTTTACTGCAATGGTTATCACGACTGGCATCATACTGGCATGGCTGCGAATGAAATCGGGCAGCATCTGGCCCGTTGCCATTATGCATGCCACGCATAACGGGTTGATCCAAACCTTCCTGGACCGAATCACTGTTGATAAAGGAAACACCCAATACTTCACAGGTGAATTCGGTGTCATGCTGATTCCATTCGCTTTTATCATCGCCTGGTATGTTTGGAATCGCCCGCCGAATACAAACGATCAACAATCCCTGAAACATTTGAATAAGGAATAACGATCATGTCAAACCCTGCAAATGATATTTACGAAAAAATAATTGCTTTATTGGAACAAAATCAAGCAAACTTCCGCGTAGTGGAACACGCACCTGAAGGACAAACGGAACCTGTCAGCCGGATGCGCGGCAACCTGCTTTCACAAGCCGTCAAATCGCTGGTTGTGCTGGTAAAGATCGGCAAGAAGGAAAGCCGCTATTACCTCGCCAACATCCCGGGCGATTCCCGCGTGGATTTGAATGTCATCAAGACATTATGCAATGCAACCCGCGTCATGTTTGCTCCCGCCGAAAAAGCCCGCCAGCTGACCGGTTGTGAAATGGGCGCCGTCCCGCCGTTCTCGTTCAACCAAAATCTAATTGTATTGGCTGATCCTTCCCTATTCGAGAATGATGAACTCGTCTTCAATGCAGGCAGGCTGGACCGCTCGATTTTTATGGATAAAGATTCATATCTACGCATTGCCCAGCCCAACCTGGTCCCTATTGCCATGAAAGAAATAAAGGAGTCCCAAATATGATCCCCTATGAAATCGCAGCATCAAAGCTGATCGATGCACCCGCCAAGAAAATTTACGACATCCTTGCCGATTACCGGCATGGTCACCCACTCGTTCTCCCCAAACCATTCTTTGTATCCTTGCAAGTGGAGCAGGGCGGTGTGGGCGCAGGCACAATTGTCAGGTTTCAAATGAAAGTATTTGGCAGAGTGCGGGACTTTCGCGCAACCATCAGCGAGCCCGAGCCGGGCCGTGTTTTGGTGGAAACGAATGATGGTACTGATGTCGTTACGAAATTCATTGTTGACCCGCGCAACGCTGGCAAGTCAGCCCATGTGACCATTATCACCACCACACCTGTCCGTGATGGATGGGCGGGCAAGGTGGAAGGCTGGATGACGAAACAGGTGTTGTACCCAATTTATGTCACGGAATTGGAGCAGCTGGCGCAGGCCGCCGCCCGTTAAGAATCAACAAGATGGAAGAAATTACTGGAGATTTATTATGAAGACAATTACAAACATTTTCTGGAACACCGATCAAAACCGTCTACGTGCTGGCTGGCGTTTCCTATTCTATTTGATCCTTTTCTTTATGCTCACCATAGGCAAAGATGTTTTGGTCAGTTCCTTTAACGCGGCCCCCTTGTCGAAAGCCCTTGCCTATTTGATCTATCTTGCAAGCGGGTTGGTCCTGACCTGGTGGATGGCACGCTTCATTGATCACCGATCATTTGTTGACCTTGGCTTCAACTTTGACCGCAACTGGTGGCTGGATCTGGGTTTCGGTTTGATACTCGGCATATTCCTTATGGCCGGTATTTTTCTTTCAATGAAAATAGCAGGCTGGTTATTGATCACTGGCTCTGCCAGCGCCGCATCCGGCTTGCCCTTCAGCCTGGCTTTTCTTCTTCAGGTGTTGATGTTTACAGTGATATCCATCAACGAAGAAATGGCTTTTCGCGCCTATCAATTGAAAAATATCGCCGAGGGGTTTGCCGGCAGGCATGTTGGTCCGCGTTCTGCGATTCTGCTCGCCTTTTTATTCTCGTCTGCCATTTTTGGGCTCGGCCACATGGCAAATGGACACGCGACCGTTTTTAGTGTCATCACCACGATAATTGCCGGTCTCTCACTCTGCCTGCCCTATATGCTTACCGGGGAATTGGGTATTTCGATCGGCCTGCATCTCACCTGGAATCTATTTGAAGCGAACGTGTTTGGATTCTCCGTGAGCGGCTCGACCCCTGCCACGCATCTTCTCTCGATTGAAGTCATCGGTCCCACCGCCTGGACGGGCGGGATCTACGGGCCAGAGGTGGGACTCATCGGGCTTGTGTGGGCGCTCATCGGCTGCGGGTTAACTTTAATGTGGGTCAAATGGCTCCGAAAGAAAACAGGGCTGCACCTACCGCTGGCGGGGAGGTTGTAAAGGTTGAGCTACTAAATTATTGTGATCCCTTAGGACAACATCGCCAAAACAACATTTGGATTCAACTGGTTCCATGGAATGACGCCAAACTTCTATCCAGGGAGTGTCTAACATCCGACACATCAGATTATGTCGTTTTGAGGAGGGCGGCAGCCCGACGAAGCAATCTTCCCCTAGAGTCTTAGATAGTTTCGCCCTATCAGGCTCGCAATGACATTTCCTATCTTTGATATTGGACGCTCCCTCTGTTCAATTTCCTGCTTAATGTATCGATATCCCGTCCCAGACATTGACAAACACCCTTGCCACTCCCAGGCTCGTGATGACGTGATATTAAAATCCGGGTTAAAGATGCCAGCGCTCTACCGCCAGAAATTCAGCGGCAACCCAAATTATAAACAACATCAGATCAGGCTATTGAAACCACCGCATTTCCTGCCACATCTCGCTCCACGGTCGGCGCGGCTCGCGGCAAATGTATAAGCCTGTGTGGAAGGTCGTCTCTTCGTTCTGCACGTTATAAGAATTTGTCACCGTGCCGCTGTATTCGCACGACTTGAAAAAATGCCTTGCATAATCACCTTCAAAACCGACCACGATTACAGTTTGAGGTTCGGGATTGCCGTAGCCGCGATACCACATGCTGTTCGTGCCTGTGATCATACGCGGCAAGCCGTACTCATCTCCGTATAAATCGATCGCGCCCGCTTCGCCGTAGTTGCCCGCCAGGATCACTGTGCGCGGTTTTTCGGATTCAGGAATCGCTTGATATATCTCCGCGACCTGCCTTGTCAAATCTTCCCAGCCAACCATCTCGACAAACAGATCGCCGCTCACATCGGATCGGAAGTCCCATAATGTGGAATTAATTGCCCCGATCGGTTTCATCAGGATAACCCCGATCAGACCCCCGAGGACCTGCATCGTCCACAATACGACGTATCCAAGCTGACGTTTTTTCCCGCCAAGCCTCTCAAACCAACTCTCGAACCAGATACATCCCGCCGCCATCAACATCACATACGCGGGACCCGTGTAATAGCCGCGTCCCTGATTGATGAGGAACAACACGAACGTAACAAGGAACATCCAACCCAACGTGCGGAAGCGTTTCATCGAAGCAGAGAACAGGCACAGGCTGAGTCCGACCGTCCACAAGGGGATGGAGAAGGAATTGGTCGTGAGGAAAAGCTGCTCGGGCAAAAAATCATTCCCGCGTCCCCATGAAACATCCCGCGCATGTATCGAAGCGAGATATTCCAACGAGATGAAGTCGTGTTGAATTTGCCAGATGAGATTCGGAAGGAAGATGAGCAGCGCCAAAGCCGCGCCAAGATATAACCACTTCGTCCTTAGATACTTTCGCGCAGGCGTAACCAGCACTGCCACAATCAGTCCCACAACAAAGAACGCCATCGTGTACTTGGTCATCATGCCGAGACCAATGCCCGCGCCGATGCCGAGCCAGTAACGAGGGTCGTCGGTAGCAAGTAAACGAACCATGAAGAACGCGACCAACACCCACCATAAATAATCGAAAGCGAAGTACATGATGACCGTGCCGCCAAACAGGGACATGGGGGCGATGAAAACAGTGAACGCGGCAAGGATTTGCGCGCTGCGCTTGCCGCCCATGTCTCGCGCCATCAGCCCTGCAAGGATCATCGCAGCGCCTTGCGCAATGGCAGGCAGGACGCGTAATCCGCGTAACGATTCGCCGAAGATTTCCAGCCCGATGCGCGCAAAGAACGGCGTGATCGGTGGATACGAAACGTATCCCCAATCCAATCGGCGTGCGTTCATGATGAAGTCGAGTTCATCGCGATGAAAACCATATTGTCCATTGAGGGCAATATGGAAGATGACCGCGACAAGTGCCATAAAGAGCAGGGTGAGATTATCGGTTTTTTGTTCGTTGAACATAATCTTTTCTCGTTATTTTTATCTTGTTGAAACGTCGCCGGGCAATGAACCGTCCTTGAAATACACCGATGTGAGCGCCCATGCACAGTCCCATGAGTCGATTATTATGCGTACGCCAGACTTTCCCGCACGCTGATCCGGGTCGCTCCACGCGCGGGCATGATGGAAGCGAGGATCGAGATCAAAACGATCATCCCGAGCCAGTCTAAAACTGCCGCCCAGTTATATTGATAATCCAGCGTCGCGCCGAACATGATGTTGCCCATCATGCGCGCTACAACCGGGCTGACCAGAATGGATATGGGTGCCGCCACAATCCAACTGATCACACCCTGCAGGACACCTTCCATCACAAAGATTCCAAGAATGGTGCGGGACCGCGCCCCAACGGCGCGCAAGACGCCGATCTCCTTTGTTCGTTCGATCACGCCGATGGAAAGTACCCCCATCAGGGCGATCGCGCCGACAATGGCAACAATGACCGACAGCGCCAGCAGCATCGACGTGACGATACTGAACGACCACTCGTTGGTCGCGCGCGCATCTGCTTGAGTCTGGCTGGAGGAAACCTTCATGCTGTGTCGCTCGTAGGTCTCCTTCAAGTTTTTGGTCACCTCTGCTGTGAACGCGCCATCATGTTCGGTCGTGCGGACGACGATCCATGCCGCCTGATTGTGTTTCTTGCTGATCTTGAAGAGGGTCTCCTCTGGAGCAAAGAGGATCACCGATGTAAATCCGCCGGCAAATACCGGCTCATACAACCCGATCACCTGCCAGTGTTCACTGCCTAATGTGCCAATGTCGATCGTTACAATATCGCCCACTTCAATATTGTTATCCTCCGCCATCTCGCGGGGGATGACCACCGCCCGGCCATCTCCCGGCTCAAACCAGCGACCTGCGATAATCATTGGTTCAAAGAAGTCGCTCCCCGCGGAATTACTGCGGATGGTTGAACTCAGGCCCGCTTCTTTGACAAGTTGACCCTCGACAAATAGATTCGCCTGCTGGATGAAACGGATCTCCGCTTCCTCCACGCCGGGGATCGACTTTGCCAATTGGATGGCGCGGTCCGCCCTCTCGTTCTGTTCGAACTGGATGGTTGTATCGAAACGCATTCGTCCGTAAAAATTATCAAGGGTCAGGTCTAGTGACGAGTTGAGACTCATCACCATGAGAAAAGATACACCCGCCGCGATCAACACCAATTGGGTCATGATCAACCGCCCACGATGACGGAGCATGTTTCCAAGCGCCGTCGCATAGTGCGAAGGTAAAAGCCGTTCACCGATGGACTCCACAAAGCGGACCAGCCTCCCTGCGCGATACCAACCGGCGATCCCGTAGCTTGCAATTGCCTGCCTGACGGTGATCGCCGCGCCTTTTAAAATGGGAGGCAATCCCGCGAGCAGGGGCGCCAGAATGGCAGACAACGCCTGCAGAACGACCGCACTCTTGGAAATCTGGAACTGTTCGAAATCAATATTGAACAGGTTGAGGAAGGTCTTCGTCATTGAGTAAGCCACCACCATCCCCAAAGGGAATGCAATGACGAATGCCAGCATGCCGTACACCAGCGCGTTGATCAGATACATGCCGACGATCGAAGTCGTTTTTCCCCCGATGGCTTTCAGGATGCCGATCTGATTCGTTTGCTGCGTGATCAGGTTCGAGATCGTGTTAAAGACCAGGATGGCGCTGATCGCCAGGCAGATGAGCGCAAGCAGTTTTTGTATCTGGGTCACCGAGTCGAAGTACATCCGCCCCCAATGTTCATCGGGATCTTCATAACTGAAACCCATTACATTGATGTCCTGCTTAGCCAGTTTTTCCTTCATCGCCGTGGCGACCTGTTTTGCATACTCCGCGCTGTAGGGTGTGACGCGCGCATAAAAGTTATTGAACGTGCCTGGTTGAATGCCGAAACGCTGCATCCCCTCCGCGCTCATGAAGAAGAATGCCAGGTCCATGAACTGAGGCGGGGGGACAAAAGGATGGCGGATCAGACCCGTTATGGGAAAGACGCGTTCCTTGTCGCCGATCTTGATGATGACCGAATCGCCGACCCCGACATTCAGAAATTGCGCCGCCATGCGCTCCACGCTCAAATCATTTTTCCCGTCGGGCCACTCCCCGCCGCGCAGTTGGAGCAGTTCGTATTTTTGCGCGTCGTAGTCATCGCGCATTTGGATCACACCCTGCCGCCATTCATCTTCCGATTTAAGTTTATAAAGAATGGAAACGGCATTGTACGGCTCCACATCTTCAACTCCCGGCACATCGCGCAGGCTGAGGATCGTTTCGCGGTCGATCGGGGCGTACAATCCCACATTGATGTGTGTGGCGCGAACAGCCCGGTGCGATTCGTTCATGGTCGTCAGGAGCATGTCGCTCATTCCGAACATCGACCCGACCGCGAATACGCCCGCGGCAATGCTCAACACGGCAAGGAATGTGCGCGTTTTATTGTGCCAGATATCGAACCAGATCTTGTGCCAGATGACACTCATGGCATTCTCCAGGAAATTGCGGAGGGTCTATCTCTTTGGTTTCCGCATTCCGACATTTTCATCCTCGTGGCGATCGGCAGCAAGGTGCAGCGCTTCACGCGTCGGTTCGGATTCATTTAAAATGGCGCCGAGCGAGTCATAGTCGAGAGCAAGCACCTCGACCGGGCACGCGGGACAGGCGCGAACGGAAGCGCGGCTGCGCCGTTCATGAAAGAATTCCATTTCACCGAAATATTTTCCAGGACCCAGTTGAACCACAACGACATCCGATTGATTTTCGCGCGGCAGGATCACATCCACCGTGCCCTTGGAAATGACGTAGAACGCGTCGCTGTTCTTCCCCTCGGTGAGGATCATCGCCCCGGGTTCATAGATGCGGGATCTCAATTTGTGCGTGGCGAGGAGAAGCTGTTGGGATGTAAGGGTTGGCAGCGCCTTGGCAATGTATTCATTGACGATCTCACCGTCCGCGATCAGTGCAGTGCGGTGTGCATGCCTGGCAAGGCTGCTGTCGTGTGTGACGATGATGACGGTCTTGCCATCCGCCACCAGTCGATTGAAAAGGTCGAACAAGGTTGCGGCCGTCTTGGAATCAAGGTTGCCCGTCGGTTCGTCGGCGATCAGGATGGGCGGGTCGTTTGCCAGCGCGCGCGCCATGGCCGCCCGCTGTTGCTGACCGCCGGAAACCATGCTTGGCAATTTATGCATGTGTTCCTCGAGACCGACGATCTCCAGAAGATGCTCCGCGCGTTCACGCCGTTCGCGCGCTCTATATTTCCCAGCCAGGTCCATGGGTAGGATCACATTTTGCTTGAGGCTGAGCGCGGGAAGTAATTGGAAAAATTGGAAAATAATGCCCAAATTCTCTCCCCGCCAACCCGCCAGTTGATTCTCATTCATATCGTGAATTGCGCTTCCATGCACATAGACCTCGCCTGTTGTGGGGCGGTCGATGCCGGTGATCATGTTGAGCAGGGTGCTCTTTCCGCTTCCGGATTTGCCGATGATGCTCACGAACTCTCCGGCATTGATCTGCAGGTCGACGGATTTCAGGGCATGGTAATCACCGGCGGGACTTTGGTAGAACTTGTCAACCTCACGCAAGTCCACCATGGGCGGATTCGCATCGCTCGAAGGCTCGAGGTTTATACGATCGGTCAGAATGGACATCTTGCATCTCCTCACTCCAATCATACGGATTTTAGGAAAACACTCCCCCTGCCAAAGGGAGAGTGTATTGCTAGCCAAGTGGATAGTTCGATCGACCCCTAAGGATTCACCCGCATGGACTGGATCAATGCGTCCAATTGGCTGAGGGCGGGAGTAAAGGCTTCGGAAGGCGTCGCATTCAACAGTTCCGTGGCCGAGGCGTAATAAGCTTGCATATCCACATTTGGATCGTTGATGTCGGGAAATGCGATTCCTCCCACAGGGACAACTGCCTCAAAGTCACTGGTCTCAGCCAACGCGGGGGCAGTGACTGGCAAAATCGCGATAATGTAAAATTCTCCGTCGTCGGTAAATCCCTGAAAATGGTAGATCAGATCGTAGTTGTTCACCGTTGCGAAGTACTGGGCATATTCGGTCAGGAAGCGCACACCGCTCCCATTTTGAAACGAGATGGTTCGAAAGTTCGAAGCGAAGATCTGCGCCGCATTGAAGAATGGAACCGCAGGAAGTTGGTCGGCGCTGATGGCCATGCCGGGATCATTCATGACGTTGCGCAATCGATGCATACTTTCAAACGCGCCTGGAAAAATCTCGGCATATGCAGTTGCGGGGTACACATAGATCTGCGGCTTGTGGAATTTTTCTTGCAGAACATAATCTTCCAACTCGATTATCGTATGGCCGGGGGTCAACTCCCAGTAAGGAAGGTCCTGTCCGGCGGCGGGCGGCACCTGAAGACCTCGTACACCCTCTGCCAGCGCAGGCGGCAGGTTTATGGTCAGCGGGTCGACGGTTACCATTACAGTTCCAACTTCTGTGGGTATAGCGGTCGCCGGGATGGCTTGGGTCAATGAGATAAAAACCTCGGGTGTGGTTGTGAAAGGCTCGATCGGAACAGGGGTCTCCGCAGCGGCCGGGACCCCGCTGTCAGGTATAAGGTTGATGGCAATATCACAAGCCAGGGTTAAAATGATGAACACGGAAAAGAAAAGCAAGGTTTTTCTCTTTGCATGGTTACGCATGGTCGAATCTCCTTTTTGTTTTTTTACACAAACAATCTCTCGAAGCCGGTATAAGCTTTCAAGGGAATCAACTCGAATGTGATCAACTTATTCCGGACGAACGGCAACGTGGATAACACCTCCCGCGCTTCATCCGTGGTTTGACATTCCAACACCAAAACCGCCTCGCTTCGATCCGCGCGGAAGTATGATTCGCGGACCACTCCAGCCTGAACCAACTCCCAGACCTTTCTCGCCTCGTCTTTGGCATATTGCTGGAACCCCCCGGCTGTTGCATCATCGAGTTCGTGTTCGAGCGCAAGGATCTTCATGTACTTACTTATTCCATCTGCGCCAGCGCGGTAAGAAGCAAAACCAACACACCGCAAACCGCCATCATATGGGTGTGATTCCGAAAACGGACAATCGCTTTTTCCGGGCTGTTCGAACTCATCAACGGACCGACGCGCAGGATGGCGTTGTACCAAAACCCAAGCCCGATCATCACCAGGACGAGAATGTGCTTGACCAGCATCACGATTCCCCAGAAATTGCCGAAATTCATGAAACCAAGATAATCCGGGTCGATCAGCATGAGATGCGTCCCTGTGATCGTGAAGACGATTAACGCGGCGTACATCCAAAAGCGGCTTCGTTTGGAGATTTCGCTGAGCGCTGCTCCATCTTTCGATAGTGCAGGCAGGTAGATTCCAGCGAGCAGGACGAAATGTCCGATGAAGACAACGGTTGCCAAAGCATGAAGCCAGCTGGACAAGGAAATAAAAACTTGTGACATTCATTGATCCTTTTCACCTTAATCGTAACGAAGGATAAAAAAAGACTCCCCCGCCGATGGGAGAGTCTTTACTAGCCGAACGGCGAGTATGTCCGATTGGACGGTGCGGAGGAATGAACGGATCATTTATCGCCGGATTTGCTGACCGTGCCCACGCCGTTTATCTGTTTGCTCACGGACGGCGAGCCGAAGTAATTGACCGAGCCCGCGCCGGAGATCGTCGCGTCGAGTTCATCCTCCACCCAAACTGTGGCGCTTCCAGCCCCGCTTAGGTTGACATCTGCCGTTTGGGTTTGCAAATCCTTGCCGGTGAAACTGCCGAAGCCGCTCAGGTCCAGTTCGAAATTATCCGCTTTCCCAGAGGCAGTCATGCTCCCGGCTCCGCTCAAGTCAACGGAAAATTTCACCGCATCGAGATCATTCACCTTGAGATTCCCGGCGCCGCTGAGCGAAATATCCAATTCGTCGGTCTGGATGCCGCTGATGGTAATCTCGCCCGCGCTATCGAAATCCACTTCATGAAGTTCGGTGACGACGATCGTGATCTTGACGACCCTGGTCGGGTTGACGTGCTTCCCGTCTTCCGCGTCATAATAAATCTTTAGCGCTTCATTCTGGACCCTCGTCCGCAAACCCGGCAGGATGTTGTCTTCCGCCTCGATCGTGACCGATGCGGAATCGCCCTGGGTGACCGTGACCCGGGCCGGATAGTCCAACTCGATGGTTGTGAAATCGCCGACTTCACGCGACTCGGTAACCACGTTCCCAGAGCCGGGGTCACTGGGACCGAAATAAAAACCGTCATTGCCTGCAAAGTACGGCAGGGAGGGTGTGTTCCATCCAAGGTTTGGCGCAAAGTTGATAGCCAGCAGGATGCCTCCGATGACCAGCACGTCCATCAGGATGGAGCTGTATTTCCAAAAGGATCGCAAGATCAATCCCACGCCCGCCGCGATGATCAAATAGGGCCAGATGTAGGTCAACGCCCACAAATTCGAGGCGGGAATGTACTCCGATCTGACCAACAACCAGATCACGCCTGCGCCGATGAGGAACAATGGACCGAATATCGATCGAGGTTGAGACATATTGATTCTTCCTTTCAACTTGCCGGGGGAACCTGCTCTGACGAGTCAGCGTCCTTCTTCCCGCCGAGCAGCCCCGAGCGGCTCAGGATCAAATAGATGCCGAGCAAAATCAACAGGACCGGGAAGATCAGGCCGTTGAACGACGAGAAGATCATTTCGAAGAAAGCGCCGAAGATGATGAACAGGATCAAGCCCACTTTCATCACATTGATGCCCGATTTTTTCTGGCCCTCGTCGCCTGCATACCAACCCATGATGTAGATTCCCACCCCGACGAACATGATGATCAGCGTCCAGAAGTAGGACATGGATTCCCAGCGTTGGGTGATGTTCTGAAACAGCAGCACCAGCCCGATACCGCCGATGATGCTTCCGGGGATGGCGAGACCGGCAACCTGCCTGCCGCCCGCGAACATTCCCACGAAGAACATGGCTCCCAATCCGATCACGATGAAGGGCCACAGAAACCCCCAGTTAAATCCCTGAAAGATCTGCCCGGCCAGCGCCAGAATACCAAAGATGATCAGAAGCGTACCCCCGATCAAAGCGCCGGCGTTGGAACGATTCGTTTGCATTTTCATTCTCCTTTCGGTTTAATTCCTTCGAGTTTGGGTGACTATTGAGTCCCTACGCAAAAACCTGGTTAACGTTGCAATCAATTCTTCAGGCGGCGCGCCCTTATAGATGAAATCCGCGCCTGCCTCTCTTGCCGCAGCCTCGTCACTGGCATTCACACTGAGCAGAACGATCTTCAGGCGTGGATACGCCTTCTGGAGCAGGCGGCAGGTTTCGGGGGCGGGCGAGCCGTAGAGTTGCCAATCGAGTAGAAGCAGATCGGGCGGCGAATCCGCCAGAGTGCGGATCAATGACTCCACATCCCCCACTTTGACGATGCCGTTCACACCCAGTTTGCGGCGAAGCAAAAGGGAAAGGGCTTTGCGGGTTGCGGGGTCGGGATCTGCAATGAGGATGCGAATCATATGAGCCTCGCTTGTAGTCTATGACAAGCGAGGCTCATGAGAAACCGACGATGGTATGGTCTTTACCTAGCCTAGTGGATAGTGCGCCTCATCCCAACGCCGGGGCATGTCAGGCCAGCTTTTGTTCGATCGCCGCCTTGACGGCTTCCACGCGGCTATCCACGCCGAGTTTGTGAAAGATGTTCGAGATATGGAATTTCACCGTGCCGAGACTCACGACCAGCGCTTCGGCAATCTCATTGTTGTTGAGTCCATCCACCATGCATTTGAGCACATCGCGTTCCCGGTCTGTCAGCTGTTCGCCTGCAATCTGTGGTTGGGCAACGGAATTTGCCAGCGCTTGTGTGGCTTCGGGCGAGAGGGTCATGCGGCCTTGGCAAGCGGAGCGGATGGCGTTCCCCAATTCCCTGGCGGTGACATTCTTCTGCAAGTAGCCAATGGCGCCGGCTTGCAATGCGCCCTGCACCATGTTCTGCTCGGCAAAACTGGTCAGCGCGATGACCTTGGTCTGCGGATATTTCTGAATGATCTCGCGCGTGGCAGTGACGCCGTCCTTGCCCGGCATCATCAGGTCCATGAGAACAACATCGGGTTTGTACAGCGACACCTTTTGCAGCGCTTCCTCCCCATCGGACGCTTCGCCGACCAGTTTAAGGTCCTTGTTGACGCCGAGAAATTTCGACAGGCCGCTTCGTACCACGGCATGGTCATCCACGAGAAGGATTTTGATGGCCATTCTTACTCCTTGGGTATTTGCTTCGACTTTTCCGATTCGCGCAGGCGGTTTACAAAACTCGCAATTTGATATTCGGATTCTTGTTCCAGGTCATTTCCACGCAGGTCCCCGAACCGATGGTGCTGGAGATGGACAGGTCGGCTCCGATGGCTTCAGCGCGTTCGTGCATGATGCGCATGCCGAGGCTGGTCGGTTTGCTGGCAGCCATGTCGAAGCCGATGCCGTTATCGCAGGTTTCGAAATGCACCGATGAGGGTGAAACGAATAATTTAACATCCACTTGGGTTGCCCGCGCGTATTTGAACACATTGTTCAGACTTTCCTGGGCTACACGATAAAAAGCGACCTGCACCTCCGGCGGGAGTTCGGACTCGCCTTCGACGGTCAATTTGATCGGTAACCGCGAACGGCCGATGAACGCTTCGCATAATTGCTTGATGAGATCGACAAGCCGCGTTTGGGTCAGTGTGGCGGGACGTAGTTCGAGAAGCAGCGTCCGCATTTCAGCCAGAGCGCCGCGCGTCAACTGGCGTAGTTCCTCCGTGGACTTCTTCGCCTCCTCCACATCCACTTCCCACAACTCGGGCAGTACCTCCGCTGTAAGGCTGGCAGAGAACAATGTTTGGGTCACTGCGTCGTGCAGGTCCCGGGCAAGGCGGGTCCGTTCCGCGGTCACGGCCTGGTCTGCGGCATTTTCGGCAAGCTCCTCTTCGATCTTAAGGCGTTGTTCGATCTCCTTGTGCAATCGTTGATTCGTTTCCTCCAGTTCGTGCGTTCGTTCAGTTACCCGCTTTTGAAGGGTGAGAAGATATTCCGCTTCCTGTTCCGCCAATCGTTCCGCTGTATGTTTTTGTTCCGTGATGTCCTCGATCATGCCTATCAGATATTCGGGCTTTTTACCGGCATTGCGGACATTCGTATATGTCACCCGACCCCAGAAAAGGGTGCCATCCTTGCGGATAAATCTTTTTTCAATTTGATACCGGTCGATCTCTCCCCGGGTCAGTTTCGCAAACAATTCATTGTCGAGAAAACGGTCATCGGGATGCGCCAACTGGGTGGGATCGATCGTCATCAATTCATCCAGGGGGTAGCCCGTGATGCGCTCGGTTGCCTGGTTGATCTGCAATATTCTCCGATCCATGCCCATCAACGCCATGCCGACCGCTGCGTTATCGAACATGGCGCGGAAACGCGCCTCCGATGACCGCAGGCGTTCGGTCGATTCGCTCAATTCGGCAAGCGTCCGCTTATGTTCGCTGATATCCTCGACCAGGGCAAGGATGTACATGGGACGGCCGTCGAAACCCTTGACCGCTGAAAGTGTCGAACGAGCCCAAACCCAGTGGCCGTCCTTATGTTTGTATCGTTTTTCCACCTGATACGAATCGCGTTCGCCAGAAATCAGTTCCAAGAACAATATCCGATCAATATCACGGTCTTCCGGATGGGTATGTTCGATCACATCAAGATTCCGAAGTTCGTCTTCGCTGTAACCGAGCAGACCCCTGGCTTGCAAATTTCCCCGAATGACCCGCCGCTTCAGGTCCATCATCCCAATGCCGATCGCCGCACTGTCGAACATGGCGCGAAAACGGGCTTCTGATTCCTGCAATGCCAGCGTGGCTTGTTTGGATTCATCGATATCCTCGACCATAATGACCAGCTCGCGCGGTTTTCCTCCCTGCCCAGTCACTGCGGATATCGTCTGCCGCACCCAATAGATCTCGCCGTTCTTGCGCACGAAGCGGCTTTCGGATCGAAAGGTATTGCGTTTTCCCTCCAGCAATTCCTGCATGGGGGCGAGCGCAAGGCTGCGGTCTTCGGGATAACTCATTGCCAGACCCGGCATATCGAGCAGCTCCCGCTCGCTGTACCCCGTCATGCGGACGATCGCCGGGTTGACCATGCGCGGGAAGCCGTCCAACCCCACCAACGCAATGCCAATGGCGGAATTTTCGAACATGGCGCGGAAACCCGCCTCAGCTTCCTGCAACTCGGTCAACAATTTATTTTGCATGGTCGGTTTCCTGCACGCATCTTAATCATTCTAGCATCCGTTCTTCCGAATCCGACAATAATGATGACATTCCGCAGGCAGGAAAGGACGATGTTCATGACGCGATTCCCGGCATTCGTTTTCGGGACATCTACATGTTCAACAATGACGTCATCGTCTCTCCCATATTTCATCCTAACGAAACGCGGGAGAATAAATCACCGGGGGCGGAAAGACCAGTTCTGCAATCAAGAGGGATAATTCCGACATCCTGGGAAATATGAATTTGATGAAGAACGCGCCAAGCAGGAGGAGTTTCATGCGGATACCTTTTGATACCCACATTATGGTTCCAACTCCGAATTTCTCAGTCGTTTTCCAACCCAAACCCCCTCCAGTTTTCCACCAATCATGAGTTTGGGAATCCATCCATGATTGGGCATTGTAGTTACAGTTTTGCAATATGCCTGCCCTGTTATGAACGATGGATTCGTTGTATAAATGAATCCATCGTTCAATGGATGGACGTCCATCCCGAAAGGCGATCGCCATGAAAACGAATCGCAAACCAGTGCGCACAAATCGCGAGAAGCAGATGGGAAAGCCCCGTTTCTTCGAAGGGATCCTGCAAGCCTCCTCGGACGGTATTCTTGCGGTGAACCTGGATAACGAAGTCCTGTTTGCCAATGAACGCTTCGTTGAGATGTGGCGCATCCCGCGGGAGTTGCTAAAGAGGAAGGACGATGCGCTTCTGCTCGAATCCGTTCTCGATCAATTGTCCGATCCGCAGGAGTTCCTCTACAAGGTGCGGGAATTGTACAACTCGGCGGTTGAGAGTTTCGACACGCTGTATTTCAAGGATGGCAGGATATTCGAGCGTTTGTCGCGCCCGCTTCTGGATGGATCCGGATTGCAGGGCAGGGTTTGGTCATTTCGTGACATCACCGAGCGCAAGCGGGCGGAGGAAGAAACAAGGGAGGCTGAGGAACGATTGGAACTTTTCTTCTCGCAATCCCTCGACGGCTTTTTCTTCATGATGCTGGACGAACCCCTGCGGTGGGATGACGGCACTGACAAAGAGCGCGCCCTCGACTATGCCTTCTCGCATATGCGCATCACCAGGGTCAACGATGCCATGCTCCATCAATATGGCGCAACCAAGGAACAGTTCCTCGGGCTGACCCCCAACGATTTCTTCGCCCACGATCCGGCGCAGGGAAAAAGCGTCTGGCGCAAGTTCTTCAATGAGGGGCGCCTGCATATTGAAACAGACGAACGCCGCTTCGATGGAACGCAGATGTGGATCGAGGGCGATTACATTTGTATGTACGACGCGGCTGGTCGCATCACCGGGCATTTCGGCATCCAGCGCGAGATCACGGACCGCAAACGGATCGAGAACGCGCTGGCGTCTTCGGAGGCGGAACTGCGCGCCTTGTTTGCCTCGATGCATGACGTGGTGCTGGTCATTGACCGGGAAGGGGTCTACCGCAAAATCGGTCCGACGAATCCCGGCTTACTGGTCCGCCCGCCCGCGGAACTGCTCGGGAAAAATCTACGGGACGTCTTTCCTTCGGGCGAAGCGGAACTTTTTCGCACAGTCGTGGAAAGGGTCCTGAAAACGAACCAGGTCGCGCACATCGAATACGAACTGCTCATCAACAGCCAGCCCTTGTGGTTTGAAGCCACCATCTCACCGCTGGATGCGGATAGCACGTTGTGGGTGGCGCACGACATCACACATCGCAAAGAAATAGAGGAGGCGCTGCGGACCGCCGAGGCGAATTATCGCGCCATTTTCGAATACGCAACCGTGGGCATATATCAATCCACACCCGGGGGGAAGTCCCTGAAAGCCAACCCGATGATGGCCCGCATCTTTGGCTACGATTCACCCAAGGATTTCATCGAAGGCATATCGAGCATGGAAGCGGATTATTACGTAGACCCGGCTGACCGGAGGGAATTCCAACGGCGGATTACAGAGGAGGGCGAGGTGCATGGGTTGATCAGCGAGAACAAACGCAAAGACGGCGGGCGGATCTGGACACAGGAAAGCGCCCGAGCAGTGAGGGATTCTCAGGGGAACATTTTATATTACGAAGGCTTTGTCACTGACATCACTTCGCGCAGGCAAGCCGAGGAGGATTTGAGTCGCGCAAGGGACGCGCTAGAAGAAGCCAACCGCGAACTGCAGGATTCACTAGAGCGCGAAAAACGTCTGTCTTGCACCGACGGATTGACCGGGCTGTACAATCACCGCCATTTTTTCGAACTCGCCGCGCGCGAATTTCATGCCGCTTTACGGCATAGACGCCCGCTCTCCTTCCTGATGTTCGACATGGACGACTTCAAAAAGGTCAACGACACGCTTGGGCACGCCGCGGGAGACGATCTGCTGTCGCAGGTGGCGCGCGCCGCCTTATCGCAAGTGCGCGCCTCCGATGTGATCGCGCGCTACGGCGGGGACGAATTCATCGCCCTGCTTCCCCACGCCAGCGCGCAACAGGCGCTTCCGGTCGCGGAGCGCATTCGTGCCAGCGTGACTTCCCTGCGCATCGAGGGGATGGAGAAGAATCCCGAGATCACACTGAGCATCGGCATCGCCGAGTTGGTGCGCGAACCGCCAGACGAGAACGTCGAGCGCGTCATCCAACGCGCAGACGAAGCGCTTTATGCCGCCAAAGCACAAGGGCGCAACCGGACTGTGGTCTACGATGCGTAATGGATCGCCTTCACCGTAGGAGGCGGATTTACTGAAGGCTTCTTTTGAACATCAAGGAATCATGTCCTTGGCTGACGCAGCACAGTACTTACGTTAAAATGAAATAAACAGAAACCTGACACACCAAGCTGGTATGCCATTCAAGACAAAGCGCAATGATGATAGTAAAGCCTGCTCGAATTTCGATGGGAAACGAGGGAAATCGCGCGTCACCGCCCTGCGAGTCGGTGCGGATGCTCCTTGCGAATATCCGATAGGAGCAAGACATTGATTCCCTTGACTTTAGTACTGGCGATTTATTCCGCAGGCAATGACAAAACGAAGATGCTGGGTTTGCATCTTGGAGGCCTTTGATGGAGAACAGGTCTATTTATGACCAACAGAAATGCTCGCTTCAGGGCAAACCGGATAACAGGCTCTGCCATGAGTGACGGACCCGGCAATCTATTCTTCAACCACAATCCCCTGCCGATGTGGGTCTATGACCTGGAAACATACCAGTTTCTGGAGGTCAACCATGCGGCAGTGGAAAAATACGGGTGGTCCGAAGCCGAATTTCTGTCCATGACCATCAAGGATATCCGCCCGACCGAAGACGTTCCCCGGTTGGTCGAAAATGTCGAACACGTCACGGAAGGTCTCGATGAGGCGGGAGTCTGGCGGCACATCAGGAAAGACGGCAGCCTCATCTTTGTGGAGATCGTCTCGCACACTCTCGAATACAAAGGCCGCCACGCCGAACTTGTAGTCGCCATGGACGTAACCGAGCGAAAACAGGCGGAAAAGGCTCTACGCGAGAGCGAGGAACGATTCCGCTCTTATATCGAAAACGCCAATGACAACATTTTTACACTCGACCTCCACGGGAGGATAACCAGCGCAAACCGGGCAATGTACGAAAAGCTCGGCTGTACTGAATCGGAGTTGCTGGGCAAGTCCGCGCTGGAGTTGGCTGCTCCCGAGTGGCGGGCGGAGATTGCGCATGCTTTGCAACGCATCTGGGTCGGGGAATCCATTGAAGAAGTCGAACTCCCCATTCAAACGTTCGATGGAAAAACCTTCATCGTACAGATACGCGGACGCGCCATTTACAAAGATGGAAAACTCGTTGAAACCCTTCACATCGCCCGCGACGTGACCGAACAGAAACGGGCAGAACAGGAAATTAAAAACAACGAGGAACGCTTTCGAGCCCTGATCGAGCACGGGCGCGATAATATTTCCCTGTTGTCGGCAAGCGGCGAATTGCTGTGGGAAAGCCTTTCCGCCTCCAGCACGCTCGGATTCGCGCCCAACCAGTTTGTTGGACGGAACATCTTCGAACTCATGCACCCTGAAGACCTTGCATGGACCCAAGCCATGTTCGAGCAGGTCGTGCAAACGCCGGGCGAGAGCAAAGAGGGCATCTTCCGCCTGCGCCACAACGATGGTTCCTGGCGGTGGATCGAAGCCACCGCCACAAACCTGCTCGAAGAATCTCACGTGCAAGCGGTCGTTGTCAATTACCGTGACATCTCTGCGCGTAAACAGGCCGAAGCCTCCCTGCGCCTGCGCGGAGCCGCACTGGAAGCTGCCGCCAATGCCATCGTCATCACAGATACAGAGGGAATCATACAATGGATCAACCCGGCATTCACCCGCCTGACCGGATATTCGATGGAGGAAGCCGTCGGCAAGAACCCACGCATCTTAAAATCCGGCACACAAAACGAAGCGTTTTACAAGGAACTCTGGGATACGATCCATGCCGGCAAACCCTGGCATGGCGAGTTGACCAACAAACGCAAGGACGGCTTGCTCTACCACGAAGAACAACTCATTACCCCACTCATCGATTCGACCGGACAGATCACGCACTTCATCGCCATCAAGCAGGATATTACCGAGCGCAAACGGACGGAAGCTGAGATCCGCCAGCGTGTTCGCGAATTGGAGACTGTAAATCGTATCTCCATTGCCTTGCGGGCGTCGAGCAATCAAAAACATGCTCTGGCCATTTTGCTCGAAGAAATTATTAACGTATTCGACACACGCCACGGGGTCATCAGTTTGTGGGATCCAGAAACTGAACGATTGAATCAGGTGATCGCCCGCGGCTGGCTTGCAGAGATAACAGAACGCCCAATTCGATCTGGAGAAGGGATTTTTGGGATTGTTTTCGCCAGCGGGGAAACCCACGTTTCGACCGAATTCGCCAGTGATCCGCTTACACTGCCTGAGTCCCGCCCGCTTCTTCACCCTGGGTGGGGAGGCGCATGCCTCCCGATCCGTTCCAATGAGAAAATCCTGGGCGTGTTGACCCTGGCCCTTCCCAGCCAACGTGCATTTCGCCGGGAAGATCTCCGCCTCCTCCAAACGCTTGCTGAAATGGCTGGAACAACCTTACATCGCATGAGCCTGAATCAAGAGGTGCGACTTCACCTGGAAAGACTTCAATCATTGCGTCAGATCGATATGGCTATCACCGGCAGTTTTGACCGCCGTACCACTCTTGAAACCATTCTCACCCAGGTCATTTCGCAACTTGAAGTCAGTGCCGCCGATATTCTTATGCTCGACCCCAAAGTGAATGCAATGCATTTGGGAGCCTATCAAGGCTTCACCAACCCTTTGGACGAATTAGTATATGTCCCGATTGGTGAGGGCTTTGCGGGCATCGCTGTCTCGGAAAAACGGGCAGTCAACGCCGACATGGAAACTGTCCGCCGCGTTCCCGAGTTTTACCATCTTTGGCAAAGGGAGGGATTCTCCAGCTACTACGCTGTTCCGTTGATCGCAAAAGGCCACCCGATCGGCGTTCTTGAAACCTATCAACGGAGTACGATCACGCCCAACAAGGAATGGTTCAATTTCATTGAAATGATCGCCGGGCAGGCGGCCATTGCCCTCGAGAATGCCGGATTGTTGGAAGACCTGGAAAGTGCGAACGCCGAGTTGATGCAGGCATACGACTCCACCATCGAAGGATGGTCCCACGCGATGGATTTGCGCGACAGGGAAACCGAAGGACATACCCAGCGCGTCTCTGATCGGACCATAAAATTGGCGCGCCAAATGGGTATTCCCGAAGCCGACATGATTCACATCCGCCGCGGCGCGCTCCTGCACGACATCGGCAAAATGGGCATTCCCGATGACATCCTGCTCAAACCCGGTCCGCTAACCGACGAAGAATGGAGCGTCATGCGCCGCCATCCGGAATACGCTTACGAGATGCTCGCCCCAATCGAATACCTGCGCCCCGCGCTGGATATTCCCCATTACCACCACGAAAAATGGGACGGCACGGGGTACCCGCACGGGCTGAAAGGCGACGAGATTCCCCTCGCTGCGCGAATCTTCGCCATCGCAGATGTGTGGGACGCCCTCACCAGCGATCGTCCCTACCGCCCTGCCTGGAGTCGTGAACAGGCGTTTGAATACATTCGGGAACAATCCGGGAAACACTTTGACCCCCAGGTGGTTGAGGAGTTTTTCAAAATCATCGGGAATGTATAAAATCCTCTCACTGCAAGTGACTGTAGTTTCGAAAGTGACACTCACCAGTTCTACCAACAGGTCAATCGAGTCATCCAACCCAGAGTGAGAAGCCAACTATGAACTTGAACCCATCCTTTGTCAAACCACGGTACGACTTCGGCGGCTTTGCCGGTATCCCGAATCGAATCAAGGAAGCGTTCGCATCGCGTAAATGCGACACCGTTGTACCCTTCTTCATGGATGCCTTCGGCTGTCAGGGTCGAGTTTCTCCGGGTTGGGGATCGCAAACCACCGCCAATAATCCAGGCGTGAAACGTGCCAACTGCGCCAGCGGCGCTGATTAAGGATCGTCGCGCGGAGCAAAACTCGCGATGACGTCAATAGTCTTCTTCGTTCCGATAGTTGCGTAATGTCAGTTTCATTGTTAAAGCATCCTTGTTATGATTTTGCCGACACCCCGCGCGCAAAAAGTGCAAACGGGATGAAGCAGATCGTCCCCATCACGAAGATCACGATGACATCAACCAACGCAAATGGCGTACCGGTAAGGAATGGCTGCAATAGCAGGAGGGCGATCAATGCGATGAACAACATAGAGCCCTGAAAGAGCAATCCCATACCTGTGACATATCCCAATTCTTTGCGTTTCCAAAGCATGATGCCGCCAATGACCCAGGCGGGCGTGGTGAGAAAATCTGCGATATTGACGGCGAGTTCCGTTTCTGCGGGCGGGGTTCCGCTGGTAAGCGCTCCGGCCATCACACCGATCACACGTAAAAGGAAAAGGATGCCGAACCCAGCAAGGACGCCGCCTCCGAATCGTTCATGGACCGAGCCGCTGAGCCTTTGTTGGACGGCTTTCCCGTTAATGAGCGCGACGAGGGCAACAAGCGCGTATACGGAAAGCATCATCAGGATGAGATGCATTGGAAACATCCAGTTGAACGGCATGGCGAAAACGTAGGCGGTGTAGTTGTAAAACACGAAGAACAGCGCGCCGGGCCAGCACAGCAAGCCGATGAGTTTGCCGCGCCATGCCAGCCACATCGAGCCGAGCAGGATGGGCAACCCGACAAGAAGGTTTACCACATCATTGGGAATGAACGTTCGCGCCAACTCCTCTGTCGGGTAGATGATGGTGTTGTATTGAAGACCGATCACCGAGGCGATCAACATCAAAATGGCGATGATGAATGAAAAGATGTAGTATGGCGCAAGTTTGCCCTTGATGAGCAGGGTGAGTTGGTCATTCCTTGTGTTCATTATCGCTTCTCCAGAGTGTTCCTATCCATGCTCCAAGTCGGGCAGTGTAGACGACGACATTGTATGAACTTCCCAACAGGAGCAGGACGACGGCGGGAAACAAAGCCGCGAAACCTGCTATTCGATTTGCTGATATGGTCATAACGGCAGATGCCAGAAAAAACAACCCAACGATCAAGATCAAACGACGATACATCAGAATGAGATAAACCAAATAATATTCGAGCCGCTCAAGCGTCAGCCGCCTACGATTGGACACGATCTGTTCTCCCGAGTAGAATGCTCTGCGCCAGCACCCAGGTAATTGAGGTGAAAAACGCCAGCCATTCCCAGATGACCGGTGTTGCCCGGCTCACCACGCCTTGCTCAAGCAGCACCACCAGAGTCACAAACACGAAATAGACAATGACCATCGCCAGGCTCAACAGCGGCAAGCCCCGGGGGATGCTTTTCAGCGACCACTCCTTGATGAAGATGATCGTTTGAAGCACCACCACGCCGAAGAAATACAAGCCGATGCCCGTTTTATGGACGACGGGAGATACACTAAAAGGAGTGGCGGTCATCAACGCGGTTCCGGCGGTGGAAAAGAAGCCGATGATGAGGGTTGCAATGGCGAATGCTTTGCCTGCGCCCAGTTGCTGGAGCCGCATGACCAGCAACACCAGCACAAGATAACGAATGGGAACCGCGATGAGCGTGCCCGAATTCCAGATAATCTGCGACCAGCCGGGCGTATCGCTCATGTCGCTGAGGTAAGTAGTCAAGGGCGAAAAATCGGGGTGATCGGGGAGATAGGCGATGACCATTCCGACAGTGATCAGAATTGCCCACGTCCCGCCGAGGATGCCGACCAGTCTCAACGCGGAGGGAATATGGATTGTCATATTTCTTACAGTTTGCACGGACATAAATGACTCCTTTTTTATAGTGACAGCCATCTTGCAGATGACTGTCACCTTGTTGGTTTCACTTTACAAATGAAATGCTCAGCGCATAGCGGATGGGTTTATCCGACAACGCGCGCATGGCATTGACCACACCCTGATAGGCGCAGAATATCCCGATGAAAATGAAGGGAAAGATGCTGAATATTCCAATAGTTGAAGCCAATACCACAAATCCCTCTCCCTTATCCATGCTCAGCAGGAGCAATGCGGGCAGGCCAACAAGCATGAAGAACAATGCGGCGAAGAGCGACAGCGTCATGGTGATCTGGAAGTTGAGCACGTGGCGTCCATGTTGGTCAATCTTGTAGGATTGGTTCTTCTTCCACGACCACAGCAGCAGCGGGACGATGAGGATGCAGAACACACTGCTGAGGTGCAGAATCGTCAGCCAGAGATTCTCGTTGGTTGGATTCTCCCCGCCAAAGTCGAAGTCGAGCGCTTCGCCGAGGCAATGAAGGGTGTAGGCGCGCGGATCCACTTCTCCGCTTTCGATGCGCTGGATGGTGCGGGCGCTGACTTCACAGCGTTCCGCCAGTTGTTCCTGCGTCAGGTTTTTTTGCTGGCGCAGTTCCGAGACTTTGAGTCCGAGTTGAGGTTGGTTCATTATTACTCCTTACTGGTTTGACGCCATTATCAGGAACAGGACCCAAAATTACAACGTCGTGCGCACGACATCCATACGACATATACCTTTTATACACGACACTCTCATTCAGACAATCTTTTCGACGATGAGCAGAAAATCCACCAAAGCGCCGCTCGGGAACCAGGTGACGTTCGGGATGATGGAGATGATCTCGCCTTCCAAACTGTTCAGGAATTGTTCCAACTTGCTTTGATCGGCGGTCATGCGGAGGTTAAAACGATGGACGCGATATTTTGCCGACATGTCGAACTCCTATCTTTTACTATGTCTGAGAGTTGAGCACATCGTTAAATAGCTTTAAGGAGGTATATCACGATGGTGATTGCGACAAGCAAGGTTGTCAATACCACGCCAATGAGGATGCCTCTTCGTCGTCTTCTCTTCTCCTCCTCCGTGAGCGGACGGAGTTCATCCTTATGCCTTTGTTCCAGCGCCGTACCAATGGCGGCGCCTAAGGCAATTCCGACACCGATGCCAACGCCGAAGTTATCGAAGATCGGTCCGAGTCCCGCGCCGAACGCTATTCCAATGCTTATACCGATTCCCATCCAATATCCTTGTCGATGTTTTTTTTCATTTTTAGACATATCATATTCCTTCTTGTTTCAACTATTCAGATTTACTGTCCTCACGCTGGCAGACCTGCTTGGCAGGATGTTGCTATTGGTTGCAATGCGAATCTGTCGGAATGCGATCGGCAGGAGTTCCACGTACGAAGCCGCCAGAAGGAGCGCATTAGACCAAAAGGTGATGCCGCTCGAGCCATAGAGGTTACGGTTGCCAAGGAGGTTGAAGAAGACGATGTTTGAAATAATGATCGAAGCTAGAAGCAAAATTGAAGATGTAATTCGCGATGCGCGGATTACCTTCTGTTCCTCCACAAGTTGCCAGGCAAGCAGTCCCTGCGCGAAGGAGATGTAAACGAGGTCAACGGGCCAGGACGTCAGCAGGACGAAGGGGACCGTCAGGAAAAGGATGTGAAAACTCCGGAGATTCGCATGGGGCAGGCGGGCACGTTGAATGCAGTAAACGAGTCCCGCGTTCAATGCCGTAATGCTGTATGAAAACCAGCGTAGTATTTGAAGATACATGCTCGGGTTGAAATCCGCTGATATTGCCAGTCGAAGCATTGCGTCATCGATCCCCGTCGCCTTTGCCAGGCGAAGTATGACGTGCGGGAAGTGTTGAGAGTTGTAATTGGCGATGACCCAATCGAAGTGACGATACGAGTCGAATAATGCGGCATAGAAACGCGTCGCGCCGTCCATGCCGAGGAGGGCGGCGGGAATCACGATGAGGAATACGGCGCACGCAATAAAAGAGTAAAGAAGGAAGCGGAGGTCACGGCGAATCACAAAAGGCAAAAGGAAGATGAGAGGGAAAAACTTGAAACTGATTCCAAAAGCGAGAAGAACCGCGGCAAGGGCTCGTTGACCACGTTCGTATAAGAACAGCGCGCCTAGAATCGAAACTGTCGTGATGATGCCAACCTGTCCCCACACGAGGTTGTGCAGGAGGGGAAAAGAGGATAAGGCGAGGAAAATGAATAGAAGTTGAATCCACCATCCCGTTGGAATGAGGCGGTGAAAGAGTCCAATAAAAAGAAGAATGCAGATGCCTTGCAGGAGTCCCCAGAGAAGAAGCGCTGAGTCGATTCCCAATGGCGTGAAGAGGGCAAACAGAAAGGCGATGAAGGGCGAGTAGACAAAACCTGTCAAGGGCTCGCGAGTTTGGAGAATCGACTCGCCCATGGGGTAGTAATAATCTGCAAAGTCGCAGAAGGTTTGCGAACATCTATCAATGGCGATTCTAAAATTGCCCGTGCCTCGCCAGGTGTAAACATAGTAGGCAAAGAGTAGAAGCGCGATCACAACAATACCGATGCTTTGTCTTACATTCATCCAGCGATCTTTGGAGGGCTTGTCAGTGTTTGTAGACATGTGAAACTCGCGTGTTAGGATTCGGAAGCACCCATTTGAGAAGAAGCCCATGCCAGATTTCAACGCCGGCGAGCATGAAAACCAGCCAGTCGATGGGCGAGCGATAGCGGGGCATAAATGGGACAAGGTAATAGATGAGCGGGTATGCGATCAACGGGGTCAGGAGTGCGATTCGCTGGGGAAGCGACTGGCTTGGAAATATTCTCCAGGCGCCGAGGATTGCGAGAATCGTAAAAACGGCGAGAAACAGGGCGGCGGATGAGAGGCGTTGAGGAATAAACCAAAAGTTGACGAATCTCAGGAAGGTCAACCTGAGGAATTCACCTGGATTTTCTTTTATCCAATTCACTGCATCATCCAAAGCCTGCCGCATGTATTCCACTTCGCCCAGTTGTTTGACCTTTAGCGCTTCCGTGGCAATAAGACGAGGATGTTGGTAGAAAAATCCCTCTCTATCCATCTCGGCAAAGGTGGCGGCAACGCCCGGATGATTATTATTGCCCATGCGTAGTTCCAACCCCAGGTTGCTTCGAATGAAAAAGAATCCGTGAAGCACGTTATGGTTCCGCCACGCCCACGGCACACAGGCGAGTACGACTCCCAGCGCCAACATACCGCTCATTGCCAACTTCCTGTTTATGCGGCGCCATCCAATTTCATAGGCAAAGTAACCCAGAAAAACAAGCAGAATGGGGGGCTGGACATGGAAGGATGCTCCGATTCCCAACCCAAGCAGGAATGAACCGAATAACGAACTTCGTTCATGACTCCATCTTTTTAGGAAAGCCGCCAGCATCAAGACCAGCGCGAGTCCTGCCAGTCCCTCACCATGATTGAGTGTTTCCAACTCCGGGGTCAGCGCGCCAGCCAAGCCTGCGATGAGTCCTGCCGGTTTTTCCATTCCAAGTTTGTTGGCCACCCAGGGAATCAGCGCGTACGCCGCGGCGATGATCATTGCCGTGAAGATCGCGAATACGTACCCTGCGTACCATGTGTTTCCAAACACGGACAGGATCAATGCCAGGATAGCCGGAGGAATCGGCGGCAGGTGCGCGGTGGGACCCGTTTCAATGATATAGGGATTTGCAAATTGACCAGTCTCAACCAGCGAGCGGGCGATTGCTCCCAGTTCCCTGTCGGGATTTGGAAGCAAAGGGGGATTTCTTATCCAGGAATAAGCCCTGACTCCAAATGCCAGGAAGAAGATAAAAACGAAAGCGCGCCCCGATGAACCCGCAAGCCAATTTAGAGCCGATCGGAATAGCATTGGAAAAGAACGGTCTCTCTTCATTTTTTCCTTTCAACAATCACCGATTCGATCTTTCCCACAGGCAGCCAGTCGTCCATGTTGCCGTAAGCGCTTTTATCAATTGCAAAAGGCGGGATTTCTTTTACATCGGCAACTTCGATCAGGACAATGTAACGCTTGCCCGCCCAGCGTTTCATCTGTTTCTCGGTCAGACTCAGTTTGGGCTGGTTCTTTTTCACCAGCGCGCGAGACTCATCTTCGGTCATTTTCTCGGAATGAAAGGCGTTCTTCACTTTGGCTTTCGCGCGTACCGCTCCTTCCGCGTTGTTGTTGATGAAGTACAGCATGTCTCCCGCGTCCACGCGCCCGTGCGGGAGTTTGCGTCCCGTTGCGCCGCGGATGATCATGGTTTTCCTTCCAGCCAGCAGGTTTTCAAGTTCCTCCGCTTGTGCATCGAGATATACAACGTGATCCATTTTTTCTCCTTTTGATAGGATGTCAGCTTATGAACGTCACCGTCCCCGCGCTTCCATCCAACTCAAGATGATGCGCGGGAAGAGGACGAGATCGAGCAAAACGCCGAGCGCCACGCCGCCTGCATAAGCAAGAATGTCAAACGGGTCGAAGACACTACCAAAGATGGGGCGACCGAAATATTGCGATGCTTCCACAAGACAGCCGATTCCAAATACCGCACAAGCGCGGAAGATAGTTGAGCTAACGATTTTGTTTTGGAAGAGGCCAATCAGCAGGAACAATGTCATTGGCAGGAGAATATCAATCAAATAACTGTTCACGAATGCGGGAAACGGTCCGCGATAGTTTTCACCTGTCAAGAAGTGGAGCGCGGCGACGGACAGAGCAATGAGAGTGATGACAATTTTCTTTGTCATAGGTCTTACCGTATCGCTTGTTTCAAATTAAAGATGTGAGCTTTCCCTGAATAGCCACGTCCCATGACAACCTCCAGTTCGCCGCTGGTCATGTGGTAGATGATCGACCATTGCGTAATATCCTGGGACACATCTTCGAGTAGACGAAGCGCATCCCTGGAAGATATTCGACCATCATGCCCATCGAGACGTTGCTCGATAAGGTCGTACCGCCAACAATGACCTTGCGCATTGCCTTTTGTGGAGGCAAATAAAAAGTTTGTGGCGACCTGCCAGGGAGATTCGTTATGAAACACAACCATCTCCCCTAGATAGAACTCCACCAAAGCCGATTCCCCGGACGCGCTTGCGATCAGGTAATGGATCGGGACGCTGCCCATGTCAATGTTGTAGCTGCCAAGGATTTCAATCGCTTCGTCCACCGTTCCGGCATGGTCGAGGATTTCACGAATCGCTTCCAATTCATCGAGCGTTTTTTTCCGGGGATCAAAAGGCATATCCTCTTCCGGGACAGCCGCCATTCCGACTGCCAATCCCTTTTCGTTCATACCGTCGAACGGCAGGGAGGGAGCATCCAGAAGCGCGCGTCGCTCTTCGAGGGGAATGTCGGTCAGATTCTTCGAGCGGTCCCCTTCGAAGCCGAGATACTCCATATCCACCATGGAAACGGAGGCATATCCATCCACAGGGTCGGTGAACAAAAGCAGGGCGGGGCTGAAACGCCAGTCGAAGTTGCGACCGAAGAGGCGGTCATCCTCATTTCCCAACGCGGCGAAGAGGGAACAGCCCCAGGCGACGCGACAGGACATTTGTGCAGAAACAGCCATCGGCTGGGAAAGATCCGGCAATTCGTAAGAGAATGTCAATTCGGGGTAAGTCCCGTAATAGCGCATC
The DNA here is from genome assembly GCA_015075725.1 of Anaerolineales bacterium. Classification (NCBI taxonomy): domain Bacteria; kingdom Bacillati; phylum Chloroflexota; class Anaerolineae; order Anaerolineales; species Anaerolineales bacterium. The sequence continues at coordinate 997,172 of JABTTV010000001.1, forward strand.
GCGTAGAGCGGATAATCATCCACCTGCTGCAGAGATCGAAGAGTAGCTGTCTCCGCCTCATTCGGAGTTAGTGTAGGCTGAGCCTGAGAAATGTCTGTAGCAGGCGCTGAACAGGATGTCAATAGAATTAGGATCGCTGTCAGAGTCCAAATCCATTTCATTCTTACCTGCCTTCTTGTATTGCAGTCCTCCGGTAATTCATCCGTACACTGAGGGCGATGATCGCAGCGGGGAAGAGTCCCAGAAGGATGGCTGTCGGGATGAATGAACCGCCTAAAACGAAGGTTTGATACAGCCAGGGAACCAGCGCGTCGATGAACCAGAAAAGCAGGAAGGTGCCACGCAAGGTAATTTGATTCGCCTGCCACCGGCGCGCGACCCATAAAATAGCAATGATGTTGACGATAAATGCCACCACAAACATGAACTGCATTTTGAAGTCCGCGCCTGCGGTTGCGAAATCCACACCACCTGTGCCGGTTGCGGTTGCACGGGCGTTTGCCACCAATGCCATCAGGATTCCGCCGAGGGCATAACCGATGTAGGCAAAACAGGCAGTCATGACCGCTTTTACGATTTCAGCGAACAGCGAATCTTCCTTTCGTATTTCTGTCCCATGGCTTCTCACCGACTGTTTCTCCCACCAGACCAGCCAGATGGAAAAGACCAATGTTTGCAATACAATCTCCGGATAGCCCATCAGGTGATACCACATCGGCAGTTTTGAATAGAGCATCCCTTCGATGGAGCCGGGCGAAGCCGCGGGTGTGGATAGAATTCCTATGGTGACGAGCAGTCCCCACAGGATGAGCCAACCGCGTTTCTTTTCGATCAGGAGACCGCGCAGGGGCCACAGCCCAATGGCGAAGATCAATCCGCGGATGGGTTGCATCAAGGGACCGAGAACGATGTTGTGCTCATCCATTGGAAGCATATAGTCACGGATGACCTCGCGCTTGAAGACTTCCCCGTAATCGAACACATTGGACATGATGATGCCGAAGACGAAGTAGGTCGCCATATGTGCGACAATCACGCGCAGGGCAAAACCGAAAAACGTTTTCCAATCATTCTGTGCGTTCATATTTTCTCCGGCAGGTGGATGGCGAAGCGGCAGCGCAGATTGCCTTGCAAAACGGATTCCAGCACATCGGCTTGCAGGGTCTGACCGAAGATGACCTCCCACGGTTTTTTGTGGAACGCGGCGGAGCAATTGCAAAACGTCGGTGAGATATCCGACCTGCCCGCTTTCAGCGATTCCTTCACCCATGGGCAGTGGCATAGTAATAGCGCTTTTTATCCTCATCTGTCTCCGCAAGATATTCCCTTGCCTGATGGGGAATCTTCGTCTCGTGGATGATATTGCCGACTCGCACACCCTGCCCGATCTCCGGCTCGCGGCGGACATATTCGATCACTTCATCGGTGATCTCCTGGTTGAAATACAGCCTGCCCTCGCGCCGGACCGTTTCGAGTTCGGTGATCAAATCCTGTTTTTTGAGAAGCAGGTATTCGTCAATGTTCGCGCACTCCTCGAACTTTTTCTTCGTCCCCGCATAGTATTCATCGGGCAGGTCGCGCAATCCGCTCGAAAGGATTTGTTTGCAGGCTTGTGGTTCCGCGCGTTCCAGCCTCTCGATCATGACCTGCATCGCGGCTGGTTTCTCCGCATTGGGCGTCCCCAACGGGACGAGTTCCACGCCTGTAAAAATTTCGTCGCGCCGCGTTTCGCCCAATACTTCGCCCGTCTTTTTGTACAGGTTGTCGAGCACCTCGCCGCCGTCAATCAACTCGAGCGCGGCAAGCAGGAGCGCGTTATCTTTCAAGAACCTGCCATATAACGCAATGGCATAGTAATTATCGAACGCGTTGAGCCCCTCGGCGATCATTCGTGCGGAAAAGGAAGGGAATGCTTCCGCGAGGGACTTCCCATCACAGGCTGCGACGAATTTTTCCGCGAACGCGAGGAATGTATCAATGCGTTCGGGCGGGAATTTTCTCTCTTCAAGAAATTTATGAAAAACCTGTGAGTCCATGGTTCCTCCTGGTTTCTTTTTCGATATACCGGTTTCAGCGCGGCGATGCCGAAGCAAGTTGTCTGATTGGCAACGGTTGTTCCTTTGGTTCAAACCATGCCAGCAATTTGTAGGTTCTTTTGTTTTGAAAGCCCAGCCTGCGGGTCAACGCAATAGAACCCGCGTTGGATTTGACACAATCCCAATAGGCGCTTGAGCCTGTTTCTTCGCAGAGTTTGATCAGTTGTGCGCAGGCGATGGTCGCGAAACCCTGCTTTCGATATGCTTCGTGTGTCCTTATGCCGAGTTCGCGCACGCCCATGATGTCCATGTCCGCGTAGGCTTCTGCGATTGTTGTATCGCCGTGCAAAATACAAACAGCGATTCCCTTTTCAAGAAAGTTTTCCATGCTTCCGTAGCGATTCAGGTTTTCATCAAGTTTGGGACTACGTTCCCAAAGCGCGCGGTCCATGCGATGAATGGAGAATCCGTCGGGCAACGTGCCAAGATACGGGGTGAGGTCGGAACCACCAACGGGGCGATCAAACTCCAGGCATTCCGCGCCAGCATCAGGGTCGGAGGGGAAGCGGTTCACATCCGAATCTCCATCACGGAATCCCAACGCGACGACCTCATCCTGCCTGAGTAAATGGATCGCTTCGGATAAAACATCCTCGTCGAATTCGCCGCCGCGATAGAGAGTCCCATCATCCGCCTCCCAAACGAGACACCAGCGCGGGCGCGCGGGATCGTTGGTGAAGATTTTGCCCGCGTTGCCGCCCGCAAGCACGGCGAACGCGCGAATACCAGTGGGCATATTCAAGTCGAACATGGATCTCAATTTGGGTGTGACTTGATTTGGATGTATGGAGATCATGATTGTTTTCCTTTATTCATCCTTCGGGAACGAGAAGTGCATTTGAACCGTCACCCACTTTTCGCCTCGCTTTTCGAGCGTGCCTGTCCAACGACAGTTGTCCCATCCCGTTGGTTGACCGTTCCACTCGGCGTGGTCATCGAGAAAGCACGAATACCACGCGACATTTCCAAGTTCGGAAAATTTGACACGCAGGTCTTTGATGGAATAGTCCGTGGCCTTGAACGCGTCCTTCATCCAGAAACGCTCACCCAGACTTTTGAACGCCTCGAAGCCGACGATGGTTGATTTTGAATCGGGATGGAAGATGAAGAAATCATCATCCTGCGCCACGATGGAGAACAACCTGTCGATGTTCTTGGTCAATGCCCAGCCGATGCAATCATGGATGACTTTTTCGACTTCTGTCCTGTCAGCCTCTTCCATTAGCTGTGCGATTTTCGTGTTCATGGTTCCGCCTTTCTAAAGAATTGTCACCGTACCATGGCTTCCATCCACGCGGACGCGGTTGCCGGTTTTCAAAAGCATGGTCGCGTTGCCGCATCCCACCACGGCGGGGATGCCCATTTCACGGGCTACAATCGCGGCATGAGACAGAGGCGCGCCTACATCGGTGACAATCGCGGCGAGACGCGGGAAGAGTGGTGTCCAGCCAACGTTGGTTGTGACCGTGACCAGAATCTCACCGGGTTGAATTTGGTTTCCATCTTCTGCACAATCAATTCGGCGGACGATTCCCTCCACGCAACCCGCCGCACCCGCAAACCCTTTGATGCTTTTTTCGATCCTCGTCGCAGTAATCCGCGAGTCAAAGTAATCGCTGCGGCGGTTCGGGTCAGCCGCCCATTGGAATGGATCGAATCTTCCAATGATGATGGATGGATACGGCGGCAGCGCCGAATACTTCAGATACGTCTCGCGCCGCGCCGGGATAAATGCCTTTGCAGTTTCATCGCCTGCCAGCGTGTTCGCCATTTCATGCAACGACAGGAAGAAGACGCCATCGCCCAAGCCTGTGATATCGCCCACGCGCAATAGGTATTGACGGACCAGCCGCGCGAGGCGCGTCAATTCGGATCGAATTGCTTCGCGATTCCGAGCCGCCATCGCAACGGCATTTAATTTCCTCTGGATTGTTTTCGCCTCACGCGGATGTTTTGCCTGATACCGCTCCCAGGCATTTTCAAACTCCGCGCGTTGACTTGCCAGCAACTCCTCCACATCCACAGGTGATCTGGCAAAAGCTTCCAATTGGCGGTCGAGCCAATCCTTTTCCTCCTCATTGCCTGCAATGAACAATTCCATTTCATGCGGACCGCGATGCCCGTACCTCTTGAGATAATCCCCCCGACTCATTTTCCCGTTTGCGACGCGTGACAAACCCACCGTCAGACCAAGGCTTTCCAGATTGGCAGATGCCCCGGACAAGTTCGACATGATGGTATTTGCATCGGCTTCTCCTGCCGCCTTTGTCAATTCGAGCCGCAGACTCGTGGCGGGATCCGCAAACGCCATGGTCGCGCCGCGTACCATCCGGCATATCTCGAAAATTTTTGGACGGATGCTTTCATGCCAGAGGACCAAGAGACTGGATTTGTCATGTATTGCTTGAATGACCTTGAGCATCCCTTCACACCACTGAGGCATGGACGCTGTAATTTGCGAGACGGCTTTCTGGCTCTGATGCGCATCACGTTTCGCTGTCAACATCCCGGGCAACACCTTCACGACGACTGTGATGGGGGAAAATCGAATGAGTGGAATGTTCATTTCATCCGGGGCGGAGCCTATCATATCGCCCTGCATCTCCCTGCGGACATCTCTTCCGATCGCTCGAAACAAAGAGGCAAGCAGGCTCAGGTTGAGATAGGGACGCCCGCAAATGTTTCCGCAAAACGGAATCCTGCCCGGCATCTTGATCGGGTTGGCGTCGTAATGATGAATCCGCCACAACGACCAGGTGCTGGGCGTCATCACATCCGGCACAGCTTCGCTGACGTTGACATTCGACCAGAGGAACCCGCCGGTAAGGCTGTCATTCCACTCGCCTGTAACAGGGTCGTAACCAGATTTTGGAAATACGCGTTTCATAAAAGCCTCAACTTTGTAGTAATGGGCACGCTGCCCGGCGCGCCTCGGATGTTAATTCAACGATATGATTCCAGCGCCGCCATCCAACGTGATGGTCGACCATCCTAGTTTTTGTGCGTACCGATACATATTCAGGGATAGTATGGATGATGCTCTGTGCTTTACTTCTAATTTGCTCTGTTATATATATCTGTGGTAGCAAGAAATGCTGTGTATGACGAGATGGTTACCTAAACAAAAGGACTGCACTAGCAACAATGGCGAGGAGGACAAGCAATACAGAAACTCCAATGAGCCCCCACCGTGTGAGGCGGGGATTGGATTCTGCCCACGCTTGACCAGCTCGTGTCGTGCCGCTGATATAGACTATTCCCATTATTATGAGAAACCATCCTGCGCCGCTGTCGTTCAAGACGAGCATGAACCCCACAATAAATGATGCGATAGCGGATAACCAAAACCAGGTTTTTTGATTTTTATTCATTGGAAACTCCTTTCATTTAATAATCCTTTATATCGAAGCAAGTGTTACCGTCCCCGCGCTGCCATCCACGGTGATGGTTTGACCATCGCGGATACGGCGTGTGCCGACGCCGGTTGCCAACACGGCAGGGATGCCGTATTCGCGCGCCACGATTGAACTGTGACTCAACGGTCCGCCGATGTCGGTGACGATGGCAGAGGCGCGCGCAAACAATGGAGTCCACGCGGGGGTGGTGATGCCCGCCACGATGACGTCGCCAGACTGCATCTTGTCAAAATCTTCGGGTCCGAGCATGACACACGCGCGCGTTGTAACCTTCCCTGCACTGGCAGCAAAGCCCTTGATGGTATTACCTGTCCCTTCGTTGCTCGGGAAGAACTTTGCCATCCAACTCACCTTTGGCAGTGTCGTTGGCGGGATGACATGTCGCATCGCCTCCCATTTGGCTTTGCGACGCGCGATATCTTCAGAGAAGTTTTTCAACACTTCGCCTTTTTCAAGCGCGATTGCCATCGCATCAACTTCCTCAGCCTCCAGCCAGTAGACATCCTCCACGGTGGGGATCGCGCCTCCAGCAACAAACCGCTTGCCGAGTTCGCCCAACAAGTGGCGGATTTGCGGATGCCCCAATCCCAAATCGGCGATGCTGTCTTCACGCAGGGGTGCGGCGTCCAACGCCTGATTCAGCAGTTTCAGGAACTGCCCGCGGCGCCATGAACCAAGTCGTTTGGAAATGCTTCCCATCGCCTCTTCACGCAATTTCAACGCGGCTCCCTGGCGTTCGTACGGATTGTTCTTTCCGCTCAGGTACACCTTCATCGTTTCGATCAGTGGCTCGGGGTCATCTGCGGGAGTAGGTTTGGAAAAGTCGAGGTCGTATATGGCGTGACCGAATTGATGTAGATACTGCTCAAAGCGGGTAACAAATTCTTTTGAAACAGGAGCAGGTGGCAGGTCGGCACGAAGCGCCGCGCAAATTTCATCCGCAGAAGCGCGCGTCAGATAATCTGCCAGTTCGGGTTGTTCCTTTGCCCACATTGTCAAATCGAACAGCGCCTTCTCTGCGCGCATGGCATGGTTCTCAGTACCGAACAAGAATTTGGAGGCTTCGAGATCGCCTTTGCGTTTGATCAGCCGGTTGTAAAAGGCGCCGAAGAATGCTTCCCTCATCATCGCGACGGGAATGGTTCCAGATTGCGCCATGGTGTAATACGCGGCGGTCTCGGTGAAGATCTCGCGAGCACCTGCGAGCAGTTCGGACGGCGCGAGCGACTCGAGTTCCAGCACCTCCCATTTTTGCACGGTGGTCAAAAACTTTTCACGCGCTGTCATGGCGCGTTGACGTACGCTCTTCATCATGGGACCTATCATCGTGAAACTGGCTTTCGTCATCGCCCAGATCATTTTGGGCGTGAAGATAAAGCCGACATAGACATAATCGTTGAGGACGGAGAAGAGATAACTATCTTCGCCTCCAAAACCGATACTGCCCATCAGCTTCAGGCTTTCCCTGCGCGCGATGGGAACTGCCAGCGTTGCGAATAACGGCGAAACCGGTTCCGGTACGAACTCTGCGAAACTGCCGCGCGCCAACATGGCTTTTGGATGCGGCAACTTCCATTCGATTCGCGCAGTGGGGTGTTCGGTTTGACCTTCTCTGGCGGTTTCGAGAATGACTTCGCCTTTCGTGCCATCCACGGTGATGACTTGTGCGCTTTGGATGCGCTTCGTGGCGACTCCCGTTCCCATCACAGCCGGGATGCCGTACTCGCGCGCGACGATGCTCCCGTGACTGAGCGGACCTCCAATGTCGGTGACGACCGCGGATGCCATTGCGAAGAGTGGAGTCCAGGCGGGGGTGGTGGTGCCAGCGACGAGCACCTCGTCAGGTCGCATTTGCTCGAAATCTTCGGGACCGCGCAAGACGCGGGCGGGCGCGGTGACTTTTCCTGCGCTGGTGGGTACGCCCTTGAGTACATTTCCCGTGCGGTTGCTCTCGGCTTCCGCCAGCCAGACGGAGGTATCGATGCCCATGTATTTTTTCTTCATCGGCATCATGGGCGGCGGCGTCTCTTGTCCTGCTTTCTTGCTGAAGGCTTTGCGTTCAGCCACGCACGCCGACAGGTTTTCCAATTGGTCGCCGTGTTCAAGTTTACGAACGCAAGTCTCCACTTCCACTTTCTCCAGCCAGTAGATGTCATCGGATAAGCCGATGACATCCGCTGCGACAAAGCGGTTTCCCAACTCTCGCAGCATGGCGCGCAGGATGGGATATCCCAAACCGATTTCAGCCAAGGCGTCTTCGCGCACCTCCGCCAGGGATTGTCCCCAATTGAGCGCCTTGAGGAATGTCCAGCGTTTGAATCCTTTCAGGCGGTTGCGCATGGTTTCAGCCGTTTGGATGCGTTTCTCTTCGCTGGCGCGTTGGCGCTCGTGCGGATTCGTTCCTTTTCCGCGCAGATACATCTTGATTGTTTCCAAAAGCAATTCAGGATGATCGCGAGGGAGAGGCTCGGCGAAGTCCATTTGGAAGACGAGGTACCCGAACTGGTCGAGATGAGATTCGAAGCGGGAAACGAATTCATCCCAATCGCTTTTTGAACCGCTAATCCCGCTAAGATCGCCAAGTCTTTTAATTTGGTTTTCCTTCGCGCTTTTTGCGTACTTTGCGGTTAATTCCCCTGTTGGCGTTTCCAGCAGGTACTTTGCCAACTCATCATTTTCCCGCGCCCACATCGCAAGGTCATACAACGATTTCTCCGAACGGACGGGGATGTTGTCCCAGCCCATCAACAGGGCAGTGGCATCGGGGTCGCCTTCTTGTCTGGCATATTTGTTATAGACCCGTGTCAGCAATCCCTCCGAGCCAGCCGACGCGCCCATCGTGGCGAACAGTAAGCCTGTGGCATAGTACATGGCGGCGGTCAGAATTTCCTGTGCCTCCTGCCAGAGTTCGCCCGCCGACATTTTTTCGCAATCCCTATCTTGATACTTTGCGACAGCCGCTTGATATTCGGGATGCAACTCGTCGCGCCAAAATGGAACCATCCTCCGCAGCAATCTTGGATAGGCAGGCAGCATACCAGTCAGAATCCACCACCAGGCTTTTGCAGGAAACGCCGCGTTCATATAAGCGTAACCATTGATGGCGATGTAATAATCCTCCTGCAATACCGGCAGACCCATCCCCAGGCGCGCGCTGAGCGGCTTCATTTGCTCTCTCAATACAGGTATCGCCCACGTGATATACAGCGGGCTGAGAGGGCTGGGCATCAAATCCACTACACTGGTGCGCATGTAGACACCTTTCGGGTTTGGCGGCGTCCACTCGATGGGCGACTCAGCCATCGCGGTGATGGGACGCGACTGCACGATAAAGAATCTGCCATCCGCACGACACCACTCGATATCCTGCGGCTTGCCATAATAGGATTCGATTCGGCGAGCGATATTGACCAACTCGACGACCTCCGCCTCATTCATGACCTTTGAGCGGCGTCGCGTTTCTTCGAGTTTTTCCTCCCTCGTGCCTTTTTCCGTCAACACCGTAATGACGGTCTTCTCCGCGACATCGTACTGCTTGATTTCGCCCGTCGCTTTATCCGCAACAATCGTGTCAGGTGAAACGAGTCCGCCGACGATGGCTTCGCCGAGTCCCCAGGCGGCGTTGATGACCATCTCGTCGCGGCGTCCGTTGATGGGATTCGCCGTAAACAAAATCCCAGCGGCTTCCGCGTTGACCATTTCTTGAACAACGACAGCAAGCGCGACAACACTTTGGTCAATGTTGTTTTTGTTTCGGTAGGCGATGGCGCGTGCTGTCCATAACGACGCCCAGCATTTTTTGACCGCGTCGAGCACCTCGTCAATGCCGTGAATGTTCAGGTAGGTCTCCTGCTGTCCTGCAAACGAGGCTTCGGGCAAGTCTTCGGCGGTGGCGGAGGAACGGACTGCAACCACAGCGTGTTCCTCTCCAAGCGTCAGGTATGCGTCTACGATAGCTTCGCTCAGATCGGCTGGGATGTGGCTGTGATCGAAGAATTCGCGGATCGTGTTCGAAGCTGTCTCGAGCGTGGCGGGAAGCGAGGCGTCCGCCATGCGCAATGCGGCAAGGATTTTTGGTTGTAATTCATTTTCGGCGACGAACTGGCGATAGGCTTCGGTAGTGATATGGAATCCATCCGGGACGGGGAATCCTGCACCGATCATTTTTGCCAATGACAAGCCTTTCCCACCGACATTTTCAAGGGTGGCAGAAGGGTCTGAAAGACTCAACGTGGATTTAATTTTTACATGCATGATGTTCTCCTTTCACAGACAGGCAAAGCAGGTCCGAAACGATAGCCGCTAAATAAAGTTGAGGTTCTATCGTCATGCTTACGCCTCGATCTTTTCCGCCCTGGTGCGCCTGGCGATCGGCTCAAGAATCATCTTGATGGCCATTCGATCCAGGAAATTGGGGGCGATCAGTTTGAGCCAGACCAGCAAACCGCCCGGTCCCATCAGCAATTCGCGCTTGCGTTTGTATGCTGCCTCGAGGGTGATCGCAGCGCAACGCTCGGCGGTCATCATCTTTTTGGTGTAGAGTGCCCGCCCCTGTTTGCCGCGCGGCTGACCGTTTTTGTCCAGATACGCTTCGTGAAATTCAGTCACCACCCAATAAGGGCAAATCACCGAAACGCTGACGCCGTGCGGGTGCATTTCCATGCGCAGAGAATCATAAAATCCGTGCAGCGCATATTTGCTGGCAGTATAGGATGTGTTGAAAGGAAGCCCTCCCTTGCCGCCCAGGCTTGATACCGCCACGATGCGTCCCTTGCTTTGCATAATGTGAGGCAGGGCGTAATACGTGCAATGGACCGCGCCGTAAAAGTTGACATCCATCACGTGGCGAAATAAATGCAGATCGGGGTACTCGCGTAACAACGCCACCACAGCCAGTCCCGCATTGTTGATGAGCATGTCCAACCGGCCGAACGTGGCAACTGTTTTCTCTACTAGATCCTTACATTGCGCTTCGTTGCTGACATCCATCGGGACAGTCAGCACTTCGCCTCCGCGTGACCGGCATTCAGCCGCGACCTCTTCCAGTCGCTCTGCACGCCGCGCCGCAATCGCCACCTTCGCACCCTGACTCGCCAACAACAGCGCCAGCCATTTTCCAATACCAGACGAAGCCCCTGTGATGATCACCGCTTGATCACGGAAAGCATCTGATTTCATACGATCTCCTTTTAGCACGAAAGCCGCGTCAACGATTCAAAGCGTCATCCCGCTGACCGTTCCAAAATCGACAGGAGGGTCAGAAACGGAAATAACATGAGCGTTCATGATTTCTCCTTCGCGGTTCCAAACTCAGCAGGTGATGATTGTTCTTCCTTGATCCAGATCAGACTCATCACAAAGACTGTGCATAAGATCAACGCACCTGCGAGGTAGGGAAAGTTCGGATTTATGTCGAAGATAATGCCCGCAACAATAGGTCCAGCCACACGCCCGAGGCTGACGAAAGAGTTGCTCAGCCCCATCGAAGCGCCTTGTCCAACCGTTGTGCGTTTGGATGTGAGCGAGTGAATCGATGGACGCAGGAAGGTGATCGAGCAGGTGAAGATGCCTGTGGTCAGCAAAACCGTTGGGTAGGTGTTCGCCAGCAGCAGGAGGATGAAGCCCACCGCACCGACGATCAACGATGTCTTGATGACGGTCGGTTCGCCCCAGTGCTCGGTGACGTAACCGGTCAGCAATCCGCGCCCGATCAAGGCGATGGCACCGACCAACGTGAGGATGCCGCCGACCTGTTCGGGACCGTAGTCCAGTTTTTTGAGCATGTACAAGCCGAAGACCGATTCAAAGTTGCTGGTGCCAAAGGTTGCGAGAAACGCCACGAGGAGAAGCAAACCGATGGGACCCGTCAATGCGCGCCAGAGTTCGCCAAAGCGAATGAGTTGAATCTTTTGTCCCTTTGAGGCGCGGGCTTCGACAGGCAATGATTCGGGGAGGAGCAGGGCAACCAGCAAAAGGGAGAATAAGGCCAATAACGCTGAGACAAAGAATGGCGTCGAGAGGGAACCACCTGCCAGTAATCCGCCGATGCCCGGACCGATCACGGCTCCCGCTCCGCCAACCGCGCCGAGGATGCCCATCCCTCCGCCGCGCGATTTTTCAGAGGTGCTGTCGCCGATGTATGCCATCGTAGTCGAGATGGTGGCGGAGGAAAGTATGCCCGAGAATGCGCGGAATACGATCAACATCCAGATCTGATCGGCGATGCCGAAGAGGAACATCGCCAGCGCAAAGCCGAACATGCCAATCATTAGAATGGGTTTGCGACCGATGCGGTCTGAGATGCTGCCCCAGATGGGACCGAAGAGGAATTCGGTCAGCGCGGCGGTGGCGACAAGGAGGCCCAATGTGCTGCCGCTAGCGCCGAGCTTGTCGATGAGGAATGGGAAGACGGGAATGACCATGCCGAATCCCAGCATGACCACGAGCAGGGCAAAGACCAGGATGAAAAGATTTCGGCGGTTGGTCGTTTTCATGGTCGATCCTTTTCCACTCTTCCTGGGTCACATACCAGTGACGGCACGCTGAACGAAGGTCAGGACCGCCATGACAAGGAAGAGAACAATTGCCGCGATGCTCCAATTTCGCCCGGCATTTGTTGCCACACCCAGCAGACCTCCTGCACCCGCAAAGAATAGAACAACATAGCTGATCACCATCCACCGCACCTGACGGAAGTCAGTTTTCAGGATGTAATCGAGCAGAGCTTCCACCAATAGCCATGCCAGCATGCAGGCGATCTGGATGTAGTACAGGGCCGGCCGTTCCAACTGCGGGGCTTGTATGAGCAGGTAGATCAATGGGATGGCAAGCAGGAATTCGAAGTAGCCGATCCAGTGACCGTATTGCGGCTTGCCCAGAAGCCTGAATACGAAGACCAGGATCGCCGAGATAAAAAATGCAATTGCTGTGACAGCTCCAATGAGATTTGTTCTTTCCAACATGGTGGACCTTCTTTCCAATGGAACCTTGCTCCACTTCTTTAAACATTTGCCAGCACCGCAACGAACAGGAAAAAATCTGATGCGGCATGGATGATGGTCGCGCCCCAGATGTTGTCCGATTTCATCATCAGGTAGCCGCATCCCAATCCCAGCGCAAGGGTATTCACAAAAAAGAAAGTCAGCGCGAAGGGATCGAAATAAAAGACGAAGCTGTGCATCGAGGCGAAGATGAGGGATGTGACCCAGACCGCGCCATTGACGCCAATCAGCGGCGCAAAGCGTTTGAGGAAAATGCCGCGCAGCCAGAGTTCCTCCATGAAACCGTTGACAGCGGAAAAGACCAGTCCCCACACAACCGCCGCGACAAGCGCATCCACACTGGTGAAGCGTTCCACGGCGAACATGAACGTGGCTGTGCCAAGGAAGAAGATTACGAGCGCGCCGATCCCCAGACCGAGTTTCAAATTTCCGCGTTTGATGAAGACCGACCCCAGGTCCGCGCCGGAGAGTTTGACCAGTGCGAGGATGGGTATCACCTTCAACAGCATTTCGCATACTTTTTCGATGGCGAGTCCCTGCGAGGTGTCCGCGGTCACGGCAAACCAGTCAAGCACTGCGCGGATCCACCCATCGAAGATCGCCGAGAAAGGATAGGCGACTGAAGCGATGAAAAACGCGAACGCGATTTGCCAATGACTGTTCACGCGTTGGTCGCATCTGAACCACAGCGTGGCGGCCAGGAACACGGCAGAGGCAGCCAGATTGAAGGTCAGGTTCTTGTTCGTCCGGAGGATATCGAAGTAGTACGAGCCGAAGATAAATATCGCAGCTTCGCAGAACAGGAATAGGATGAACAAGCCGAGGCGTTGAAGCCAGTTGGTTTGGATAGTTCCTTCTTTACGAAGATTTGAACCTGCAAGTTGAGCATTCATGGTGATCTCCATCGAATGGATTGAACTTGTTTCCGCTTCCAGGATGGCAGACTCCAGGCAATGATGATCATCACAGCGCCGAAAGCCGTCACGATCTTGAAAATGTATTCCCCTGTTTCAGGCAGCAGGAAAGTGTCCAAAGACAAATTTGCGACTGTGTGCAATAGGATGACTGCCAGCGTACTGCGATGATTCTCGTTGTAGCACCAGGTTGAGTAAATCGAGCCAGCGAGCACAAAACCGACAAAGACCGTGAAATCAATACCTGACAGGTATCTGCTTTGATTTGTCCCAACGATATAAAACAGCGGAAAATGCCAGAATGCATGGAAGATGCCGAGGACGAGGGAAGCAGTAACCGGCTTCCAGATCACCTGCAAGCGGTCGAGCATGTAACCGCGCCAGCCGAGTTCTTCGAGCGCGGACTGGAGCAGATAGAGGATCACAACGATCAATATGCCAGCAGGCATTGCCAGCGCTTCTTTGACAAACGCAAACTCTGGTGGATCACCTCCCAGCCAATGATTGACCGCTATGGATATGAAGTGCAGGATTGGGAAGAGAAGGAGGATCAATACATACCACTTGATGTTGATCCGGCGAAAGTCAACGACGCGGTGCCAGAAATCCCGCCTGCCTTCCCGACCTTGCTCGCGGTAGGTCATGAGGATCCCCGCCATGCCTGGCCCGAAAACACCGAGGAACATCACGGCAAGCAAAATTGGCGACGCTTGATAGTCCTGCCTTGTCAGCGCGACGGGAATCCAAAATATCCAAGTCAAGCCATAGGCGAGGAGGAGATAGCGCCAGGGGAAATTGGGTTTGGATGCGATCATTTCATTCCTCTTTAGAGCATTACTATTTACACACCTCGATGCCCTTGAAAAAAATATCCAGCGTATCTTTCAGCATTTCCTGCGGCGTGCCGGTAAATCGAGAGCCGAAAACAATAGGTGCCATCCCGCTGACCAGCATCCGGGCGGCAAGCAGCGAATTCACTTTGCGAAAGACGCCTTCACGGATGCCTTCGTCGATCAGCGCGCGGACCATGTCCTGGTAGGCATGTCGCTTATCCTGGATCTGTTTCTGGCTTTCCGCTTTCAGCCTTTGTGATTCGAAGGACATTTTCAAGAACAGGCTTTTATTTGCCTGCAGGTTTTCGATATACGTTTCCATCACCTGGCGCAGTCGTTTATCTGCCGGAAGATTTTGCATGGCGATCCTCTGCGCTTCTTCGGTCATGTCGCTCAACTGATCTTCGAAGAAATAGACCAGGATGTCTTCCTTGGTCTTGAAGTAATCGTACAGCGTGGACTTGCCCAGCCCCGCAGCTTCCGCGATCTCGCGCATGGAGGTTTCCTGAAAGCCTTTTTTCAGGAAGATGTTGACAACCTGGTGAAAGATCTCATGACGGCGTTTTTCCTGTTCTTCTTCTGTAAGCGGAATGCCTTTGGGCATGGCGTACTCCATAAATCGGATTGGAATAGTCGAAAAGCGACCATCGTTCGCTTTCAGTGTAGCGAATTACGGTCGCTATTACATCCGCAGCGAGATGTATTTTTCCTAATCAACCTGAAGGGATGAACTACGCAATTTGTTGAGATTTCCCCGTCCGCACGATTACATATGCCCGCTTCAATTCCCCCGGAGAAGTCTATGGATTGACCCGGTGATCTCCTCTGCGGGACAGCCTTTGAGCAGGAAGGCGTCCGCCCCGGCGGGTACTATATCGGTTTGATAATCCGGGTACATGGTGAGGACAACGACCTTGATCTGGGGCCATTTCTGCTTGATGATCCTCGTCGCTTCCAATCCGTTCATGACCGGCATCTGGACATCCATCAACACGATGTCCGGGACCTGTTTCTCGATGTTCCGAATTGCCTCCTCCCCGTTCGATGCCTCGGCGGTTACTATGATCCCGGTCTGTTGCGAGATTAAAGCCTTCAACGCCCACCGGGCGCGCGGGCTGTCTTCCACGATCATTAATTTCGAAATTTCATCCATATTGGTCCTCAAGGCATGCAAAATTGGTTTAGCGGCGTTTTGCGTCGAATCAAGAATACTGGCAAACCTCATAAAGCGCATCCGCAACAGATTGAGATTACGACTGTAATTTATCATCCTGCCGGATGAGATCGCCTGCGTAGATTGATGATGCCGGCGACACATGGTAAACGATCAAGGCTCCCATTCCGTGGAATGAAAGCCTTGATTTTTGAGAGGAGAGGATTCTTACACAGCATACTTGCCGCTGGTGGATTGTGGATGAAGATCCTTCCGGTGCAGGCGATGACCCAGTTTGCTGAGGATACTCCCGAACGCGGCTGCCGCACGTTCGTACAGACCCGGCTTGGAAAGGCCTGCCTGATGGAACCGGCGGACCGTCTCAGCCTCGCGCTGGATATCCTTCATTCTTTCTGTGACCACGATCTCATCGTTGTCCCAGGTGTAAAAGGCGTTCATGAGTACCTCCTTTCTTGGTGATTGACATGTATCATGAAGTCAACGGCGCCGACTGTCCATAGCTTATCCTTGAATGGGAAATTGCGCATCGGTTTCGCGTGGAGGTTTCGAAAAACAAAAAGACCGTTTTTGGACGGTCTTTTCCGCGATTGGACTACCCCCCGACTACACAAAAAGCGGACGGCGGATCCCTACTGGTCCAGGCTTGCAAGGCCTTCCCGCAGCGCGTAAAGGGCGGCTTGTGTCCGGCTGGCTAGGTGCAGTTTCCCTAGAATGTTGCTGACGTGTGTGCGAACAGTCGCCTCGCTGATGACCAGGTGGTCGGCGATTTCCCTGTTTTCGTGTCCCTGCGCGATGAGCCGCAGGACTTCCACTTCCCGCTGGGTGAGCGGCTCACTGGAAAACTGCTGTTTTTCGGGGTGATGGAATTCCTCCAGCACCTTTTTAGCGATGGTCGGATGCAGAGCCGCCACGCCCTGATTCACCTGCCGAATCGCCTCGACCAGCGCCTCGGGGCTTGAATCTTTCAGGTGATACCCCATTGCCCCGGCTTTGATCGCCGGGAATATCATGTCTTCACCCGCGAAATTCGTCAATACCAGGATGCGCGACTCTGGCTGCTGTGCTTTGATCTGCCTGATGCACTCGATCCCGTCCATTTCCGGCATCATCAAATCCATCAGGATCACGTCTGGTTTCAAATCAGACGCCAGTTTGATGGCCTGTATTCCATTTTCAGCCTCGCCTACCTGCCCAATATCAGGGACAAGGTCCAGCATCGCTCGAATCCCCTTGCGGATGATGGCATGGTCATCCACAACCAGCACCCGGATGAACGCAGTTTTTTCTGTTTGTTTCTCATTCATGGTTCACTATCTCCACTTTGATCCGGGTCCCCTTTCCCGGACTGCTCGAGACCTCCAACTGCCAGCCCTGTGACTGGGCGCGCTCCTGCATGTTAACAAGCCCCAGGCAGCCGGCGCGTCGAGCGGACCGAGGGTTGAATCCGACCCCGTCATCTGAGATTTCCATCGAGATTAAGGCAGGATTGCACTGAATCCGATCAGTGGGTGTGCGTCGAATATTAATCGAAACACTTTTCGCATGGGCATGTTTGATGATATTGTTGAGCGCTTCACGTGCAATCTGGTAAAGCCCCTCTTCCATGTTGGAGGGGAGGCGGTTGGTCAGGTTGGTCTCGATACTGGTTTTGATCCTTGCCCTGTCTTCCACCGAAATCAGCCTGTGTTTAAGAGCGGCGATTAACCCTTCCTTATCAAGGACCGGGGGTTTTAATTCATAAATGAGCAGGCGCATATCCGCCAGGGATTCCTGCGCGGTATTCTGTATATCCTCAAGGTAACGGCCTGCCTGTTCGATCTGATCGGCGTTGATATTGCCCGTCGCCGCCTGGGCGTACAGGCTGATCCCATACAATGACTGCGTAACCGAATCGTGCAGTTCGCGTGCCAGGCGCTGCCTTTCGTCCAATACCGCCAGATGCTTGGATTGTTCATACAGCCGTACATTATCGATTGCCACACCGGCCTGGTTTGCCACCAATTGCAGGATGGTTTTGTCGCTTTCATCGAACGCGTCCACCTGGTTGCTCTCTGCGCTGATTACTCCAATCACTTGATTCTTCACTTTGAGAGGCACGCAGAGATGGCAAAGGATGCCGGATTTCGTGTCACTGGGCGTATCGGTATTGGTGATCAGGGCCTGCCCATGTTGGGCAACCCATCCCCATGCTTCGTTCCCCATTGAAACGCGAATGCCGCGATAGGGTTCCTGAAATTCCCCCACTTCAGCTTTGGAGACCACAAAGTCATCCTCCACCAACCCGATGCCAACATGCAGATATCCGAAAGTCTCCCTGACCGTGCGCGCGATTTTTTCCACCAATTCATCCGCGCTCGTCAGGGAAATGATATGCTGACTCACCTCCGCCAGTACGCGGAATTGCTCCGCCCGGCGTTCTATTTGAGAAAAGAGACGCGCGTTCTCAATGGCGACGCCGGTTTGATTGGCAATGGCTTGTATGAGTTCCAGATCGGTCTGTTTAAAATCGTCGACCCGCTTACTCTGTACATCCAGCACACCGATGGTCTTCCCTTTAACCGTGATCGGAACGGTCAGCTCGGACCTCGTCAGGCTCCCCTGCATCCAGACATAATACGGATCTTGCGAAACATCCGGGACAAGAATGGCCCTGCCTGTAAATGCAACCATGCCTGTAATCCCCTCCGCGCCGATTTTCAATCGCTGTGGTTTGAACTGAAAGTTGGGATCGTCCCAAAGCTCTCCCGCTCCCACCCGATAAACGATCTCATCCTTCTCGACCAGCCCGATCCCCACATGATAATAATCGAAGGTGCGTTGGATGAGTCTGACCACCTGGACCAATAATTCATTGATATCCAGAATGGATGTGACCTGCTGGCTGATCTCTGTCAGGATGCGAAACCGCGAATCCTCATCCGGTCCCGCGCGATCTGTTTGCATGACGGTTCCTTCCCACGCCATACCCGACGACCAAAGAACCGCTTCTATTATATGCCCGATTCGACCGGTATACCCCGGATGACGGGGAGTTTTTATCTCCAAAAGCTCCTGTTTTATAATCCCTCCATTCAATTTGTTCGATGCCATGCCGTTTGGATTGTGAAAAGTAATGAACCTGAATCCATCCTTTGTCAAACCACGGTACGACTCCGGCGGCTTTGCCGGTATCCCGAACCGAATCAAGGAAGCGTTCACATCGCGGAAATACGACGCCGTCGTACTCTTTTTCGTGGATGCCTTCGGCTGGAGTTTCTTCGAAAAATTCCAGCGGATGTCCTTCCTTCAGCGGTTCGCAAAACATGGCAGGGTTGAAAAGATCACCTCGCAATTTCCATCCACGACTGCCGCGCATGTGACGACGATCCACACCGGCTTGAACGTCGGGCAGAGCGGCATATACGAATGGTATTACTACGAGCCGCTTCTGGACCGCATCATTGCTCCGCTTTTGTTTTCCTATTCGGGTGAGAAGGAACGGGATACGCTTCCAGTCAAAAAGGTCAAGCCGGAGGCGCTTTACCCGAAGGGTTTACTCTACCCCGAGTTAAAAAGCTTGGGCGTGGAGTCGTTCAATTACGGCCACCGCGACCATACCCCTTCCACTTACTCGAAGGTCGTGATGCGGGATTCCGAGATCATCCCCTACAAAACCCTCTCCGAAGCGCTGATCAATATCGGTTCGCAGTTGGAGAGGCGGTCTGCCCCGACGTTCATTCATCTTTACTTCGACCGCATCGATGGGATGGGACATGAATACGGCCCCGAAGCGCCGCAGACCGAAGCCGAGATCCTGACCTTTCTGATGATGATGGATTATTTCTTTGACCGTACCTTCAGCGGCAGGGGGAGAATCCTTTTTATGATGACCGCGGATCACGGCATGTGTGAGGTTGACCCCCAATCGACGGTGTATCTCAACACTGATTGGTCCTTCTCCGGTTTCGAACGGTTCATCCGCACGAACCGGCGCGGAAACCTGCTCGTCCCTGCAGGTTCGGCGAGGGATATGTTCCTCTACTTAAAAAAAGAAATGTTGGATGAGGCGCAAGAATTCCTTGCAAAACGTCTGGAGGGCAAAGCAGACGTGGTCAAGACTGAGGCACTGATCCGGGAAGGCTATTTCGGACCGGAAGTATCAGAGCGTTTTTTGGAACGGGTTGGGAATCTCGTCATCCTCCCCTATCGTTACGAATCCGTTTGGTGGTACGAAAAGGACAAGTTTGAAATGAATTTCCTCGGTCACCACGGCGGGTTGACGCCGCAGGAAATGGACACAGTGTTGTATTCGCTTGAAGTGGGATGATTGCGAGAGGTGCAATGAAATCATTGTTTCAATGAAAAATGCGACCTTGGGCAGGTCGCATTTTTCATTAATTTATTCTCCCTTTGCATGAGGATAGGGACTCCAGTTGCACAAGTTGATGAAGGGAGTGGTCAGCCCGCTTTCGACGAAGAAGGATTTCATCAAGCCGTTATCGTGGGTGTACGCGCCTTCGAGGTTGTAACCGGGCGCCCAGGCGTAGGCATAGTATCGTCCAGCCGGGACCAGCACGGTGTAGACATATTCGTTCTCCGGCATGAAGAAGGAGAAACGTTCTCCCGTATGGGCATTCTCAAGGTAGAGGGTCATGCGCGGGTTGAACTCACTTGGGTAGCATAGGTTGCCGCTTACTGTCCCATGCTGTGGGCTCTCAGGCTGCCTGACCCGGATATCGACATAGATGGGAGCATTCGCCTTGTCTCCGGAACCGAAGAGAGCACCGGAAGTGTTCCGCAGTATCCAGTAACCCTTGTAAGACCCGGCGGTGCTGGGCGCGGTGAACGTCACTGAAATATCGACGGTTTGACCGGGAGCCACATATCCGGGCAGGCGCACGGAAGTTGTGCCGCCCAACTGGTCGCCGCCGTTGAAGACAAAGGTGTAATCGGGAGTCCACGTGCATGTGCCGCGGTTCTTGATCCGCCAGGTCTTGACGAACGTCTCTCCGGGTTGGAGGATTGTGCCATCCGGGATGGATACATCCTTGACGAAAGCCATCCAATCGCAGTACACGACCTGGGTGTTGGGAACCGCTGTCAGCGTTGGCACAGGTGTATTCGTGGCAGGAACAGCCGTCGCCGTGGAAGGAAGCGGAGTTTGCGTCGAGGGTTGACTCGGGGCGGATTGAGTCAAAGCGATCATGGTCTGGACAACCATCGCTTCAACGGTGGCTTGCGGGTCCGGTTCACTCCGGTCTGACTCCAGCAAAGGCATGGCGAAAACGCTGATGGGGATGAGCGCCAGCAGGCACAAGACCATAAGCCCAAAGATAATAATGATGTTGTTGGTTGTAAATTTCATGGGTCCTCTTTTCATTTGCCTGCCTAGAACGACACAGCTGCCTGAAAAGTTCCCCTTCCCATCCAGTACCCTGGTACTGAATTAAAAAAAGCCGCCGGATTTACGGCGGCTTTGGGATCGAAGCAAATTTATATATCCAAATTCCTCACACTCTTTGCGTGGGTCTGGATGAACTTCTTGCGCGGATCCACGGCGTCGCCCATGAGCATATCGAAGGTGCGGTCGGCTTCGGCGGCGTCGTCCACGGTCACGAGAAGAAGTGTGCGGTTGGCGGGATTCATGGTCGTCTCCCAAAGTTGTTCCGGATTCATTTCTCCGAGACCTTTGTATCGCTGGAGGGACGCTTTATCGCCGATCTCCTTAAGCAACTTATCCTTTTCCTTGTCGCTGTATACGTACTTGACGTTGTTCTTGTGCGCGATACGATACAACGGGGGTTGGGCAATATACAAATGTCCCTCTTCGATCAACTGTGGCATATATCGGAAGAAGAACGTAAGCAACAGCGTCCGGATGTGACTGCCGTCCACATCGGCATCGGTCATGATGATGATGCGTCCGTAACGCAAGCCTTCGAGGTCGAAATTATCGCCAATGCCTGTCCCCAGCGCGGAGATGAGCGCCTTGACCTCGTTGTTGCCGAGGATCTTATCGAGTCGTGCGCGTTCGGTGTTGAGGATCTTTCCGCGTAACGGAAGGATCGCCTGGAAGTGGCGGTCGCGTCCCTGTTTGGCGGAGCCGCCTGCCGAGTCGCCTTCCACGATATACAATTCGGTCCTGTTCGAGTCGCGTTCGGAGCAATCCGCCAGTTTGCCGGGCAGAGTCAATGACTCAAGCGCCGATTTGCGGATGACAAGATCGCGCGCCTTGCGCGCAGCATCCCGCGCCCGGGCCGAAGTGAGGCATTTCGCGACAATTGACTTCGCGGCTTGCGGATTCTCTTCGAGAAAGGTCGCAAACGACTCGCCCACCACCTGGGTGACGTAGGTCTGCACTTCGGGATTCATCAGTTTGACCTTGGTCTGCGACTCGAATTGCGGACCCGGGTGCTTTACCGAAACGATGGCAGTGAGACCTTCGCGGGTATCGTCGCCTGAGAAATTCGGGTCGGCGTCCTTGAGCAGGCCGCTCTTGCGGGCGTAATCGTTGATGACGCGCGTCAGCGAAGACCGAAGACCGGTCAGATGCGTTCCTCCGTCGATGGTGTTTATGGTATTGGCGAACGAGTAAACCGACTCGGTGTATGCATCCGTGTATTGGATGGCGGCTTCGATACCGACGCCTTCGATCTCCTTTTCGACGTGAACCACGGGATGCAAGTTCTCGCGGTTGCGGTTCAGATAGCGAACGAAGGATGTGATACCGCCTTCGAAATAAAACGTCATTTCGCGGTCGGCGCGCTCATCCACGAACCGAATGGTCACGCCGCGGGTCACAAAGGACATTTCGCGGAAGCGCTGAACCAGGGTGTCGAAGCGATAATCGATATCTTCGGTGAAGATCTGCTTGTCGAATTTGAAAGTCTGGGTCGTGCCGGTTTCATCCTTCTCGACCTTGCCGACCTGCCTGATCTTCCCCTGCGGGATGCCGCGTTTGTATTCCTGACGCCACAATTTTCCGTCGCGTTTGATCTCGGTCGTCATCCATTCGGATAACGCGTTGACCGCGCTGACGCCGACGCCGTGCAAACCGCCGGAGACCTTGTATCCCCCGCCGCCAAATTTGCCGCCCGCACCGATGATCGTCATGACCACGTCCACCGTTTCCATCGGCTTGCCGTTGGCGTCCTTCTTCGAGGGATGCGGACCGACCGGGATGCCGCGCCCGTTATCTGTTACTGCGACACTGCTGTCTTTATTAATCGTGATGTCGATGCGCGTGCAGAACCCGGCCAGGGCTTCGTCTATGGCGTTATCCACAACTTCATAAACGAGGTGGTGCAGCGCCTTGATGTCCGTGCCGCCCACGTACATACCGGGGCGCTTGCGGACGTGCTCGATGCCTTCCAGCGCTTGAATTGAACTTACATCATATTTCGTTTTCTCAGCCACAAAATCCTCCAAAGCGAGCGATGGCAGCCCATGCTCAAGCCTGTTTTACGGTATTGTTCGGTCTCAATTTTTCCAGCACAGCCTGAACCCATGTATTCATGTCATGATAATAAATGAAACTACCAGCCAGCAGCGCCGTGGTCACAAAGGAGTGACCGAAGATTCCAACCAGGGTCATCCACGAATCTGGGGCGGGGATCCGCCACAGATACGCTAGCCCGTACGAGAGCAGGAAGACCGCTAGCACGAAGAGACTGCTTGTCGGGAGAGTGAAGCGCGTCAACTGGAGGCTGCTCAGCATGGAGGTCAACACATTCTGGCGGTTCAGGAAAACCCCGTGCGCCCAAAAGAACATCGGTACGATGATCCAGACCGATCCGAGTGCGATGAACAAAACGATCAAATTCGCCAGCAGGGCGCTGATCTGGGATGCCACGATAAGGATAAGCAGGATGGGTATGCTGATCGCCATAAGTATCATGTTGCAACAGATGGAAATCAGGATCGTTTGCAGGATCGCCCGGAAAAGCCGGGTGGTATTGATCTTTTCAGCGAGTGCAGCCCAGGCCACATCCCGAAAATACAGTGCGCCGCCGATCCAGCCGATGAACACAAGGATCATCATCCACAAGGGAAACGTCAACACATCGACCTGCCAGGTAACGGGTCCACCCAATGGGGTGACCGCCGTGTTTTGGTTTGTGACGAACAAGCTCGAGATCCCGATGGGAAGCGTGCGGATCAACCCAAGCAGGTTGATCGACTGCGCCATCCCTTCATAAAGGTCGAGCATCTTCTGGATCTCTTCCGCCGGAATCCGGCTTGCCTGCCAGAACAAAACCAGGTCGCCTTCCATGGATTTGAACATCTCGTCCATGCGCAGGCGCGGGCCCAGCCATAACAACAAGTTCAGCAGTAAAGGCAGGAGAATCGCCGTAATTCGCGCTGCAATGGCGTCGAAACCAGCCTTGATGGAGCTGATGATGCCGGGCGGGGGCGGCAGGTTTTCGATGCTTGAAACTTCCATAACTGCGTGATTCTACCATACCGATTCTTGGTACAATGCGCCCATGCTGGAAAGCCGCTCTTCTCTGCCCTCCGCAGACCGCATGGGGATGTTGATCGCTTCGGTATTGCTGACATTTGCCCTCTCGCGCTTGATCCAAACCCCCGGGCTCACCCTCAGCCTGAGCCTGCCCGGCTTCTATTATGCGTTTCCCATCACTCTTGGCTCGTTCATGACGTTATTTGCCGCGGCTCTGACGTCGGCCGGGATGGATTGGCTCATGCACGAACATCCCGCCTCAGAGGACCGCGCCTCCCGCGAGCATCTGCTCCTGCCCACCCTCACCGCCTTCGTGATGGGAACACCGCTTGCGATTTTGGCGGACAGTCAGGCGTGGTGGTCGGGGTTTATTTTCGGCGCAATTCTTCTCACTGCAGTGTGTGTCGCCGAATACATTACCATCGACCCATCCACCCCTTTATATGGACTTGCCCGCGCAGGGCTTACCGCTGTTGCATACGCGCTGTTCCTCGTCCTAGTTACGTCCCTTCGCTTTTCAGGCGCGCGGATGGTCGTGGTCATCCCATCCACTTTCATCGTTGCGGGTTTGATCAGCCTGCGCATCCTGCATCTCGACGGCACCGACCGCTGGGATTTTCCCTGGGCGGCCGGCATCGGCATGGTGTGCGCACAGATCGGCGCAGGCTTGCATTATTGGCCCCTCTCAGCGATTCAATTCGGACTGGCGCTCACCGGTCCCCTTTATGCGCTCACGATGCTTTCCCTCAGCCTCTCAGAGAATGTTCCCCTGCGCCGCGCGGTTGTGGGTCCTGCGCTGATGATGCTCCTTGCATGGGGTTCGGCAATTTTCCTGTAACATGCAATCCCTCACCATAACAAACGAACAGCTGAATAAGATGATCGCACATGTCGACTCTCAACTGCCGCTCGAGGCGTGCGGGTTGTTGGCTGGACGCGGCTCAAGGGTCGAATCCTTGATCGAAGTGACGAATCGGGCGCAAAGTCCGGTGCGATACGTGATGGACCCCATTGAACAGCTCAAGGCATTCGAGTGGATCGAATCGCAGGGGTTGGAACTCCTCGGCATCTTTCATTCGCATCCCACCGGACCCGAGACTGTCTCACCCACCGACATTGCAGACTCCGCCTATTCGGTTGTGCATGTCGTCCTTTCCAGAATGCATGGGGAATGGCGCGCCCGCGCCTTTTGGATCGAAGATGAAGGGCATCGGGAAGTTCCATTGGAAGTAAGCAACCAAGGATAGGATTATGTGTTTTTATCTTTGCTTTCAACGAAAACCCAGCCCGTGGAGGAGTTTTAATGCAAATCGTTTTTGACCTTGCGGCAATCGCGTTGGCGTATGTCATCGGTTCGATTCCCTTCGGTTTGGTGGTGGTCAAACTTAAAACCGGGAAGGATATTCGCCAGGTGGAAAGCGGGCGGACGGGCGGTACAAACGCGATGCGCGCTGCCGGGTTCTGGGCGGGATTTGCAACGGCAATGCTCGATATTTTAAAAGGGGCTGTCGGTGTATGGCTGGCGCAATGGATCACGCCAGACCATCATCTTGTGCATGTCCTTGCCCCGCTGGCGGCCATCGTTGGGCATAACCATTCGATCTTTTTGCCCGAACGCGACGAGAACGGGAAGCTGATCCGTCTGCGCGGCGGGGCGGGTGGAGCGCCTTCTGTGGGCGGCGCAATGGGTTTATGGCCCGGTTCGATCCTCATCATCCTACCCTTGGGCATGTTGACGTTTTTCACCATCGGCATCGCTTCGATCACGACCATGGCGGTGGCGTTGTTTGCGACCATCGCCTTCGCCATCCGCGCTTCGCAGGGTCTGATGCCTTGGGCAGACGTGTTGTACGGCGTCGGAGCCGAGATTTTGCTCATTTGGGCGCTGAGGCCGAACATCAGGAAATTGTTCGAAGGCAATGAGAGGGTCGTGAAATACAGCTTGAATGGCTGGTTGAGGTCAAGGAAGGAAAAACAGGAAGAGAAAAAAGAAAATTGACGAACCTCCGGAGCCAGGCAGGTTTCGGGGATTCGCTTTGAGACGATAAATTCTGTTCGACGTATATTCCCGCATCGACCAGTCAAGGAGAAGAAATGGATAATACGAATTCGCCGGAAGAAACATGGGTGCATCGCGCAGGCGGCATTGCCGCGATTATTTTCGGAATCGCTTATGTTTCGATCATGGCACTTTATCTACCACTCGGGGGCAAACCCACCGGAGCGGAGGCATGGCTTTCTCAAACAGCTGAATTTAGTTCGTCATGGTGGGGCATCCTTGGTCTCTCCGTGCTGACGGACTTCCTGCTTGTGCCCATTTCCCTTTCGCTTTACCTCGCGCTGAAAAAGTTCGGAAGAAATGCGATGCTGATCGCCACCGCCTTTGTCGGATTGTTTGTTGTGTTGGATCTGGCGCTTACCTGGACGAACATTGGCTCGCTCATTACCCTGGGCGAACAATATGCGACAGCCGCGAACGAAGCGGATAGAGCGGTTATCGTAACGGCGGCAATGGCCCCATCATCGGTGGCCGACTCAAACCTGATCTTTATCTATAACTCTTTCACCCTCGCGGTTGGGATTCTCCTGACCGGCCTTGTGATGCAAAACGGGGTATTCAATAAAGCCACAGCCTATACAGGCATCGCCACAGGAGTCTGTGCGATCGTGTCAGTGGCAAGTTCGTTCTTCTCAAACTCCATAAGCGGGATGACGATCATCCTCGCCTCGCTGCTTACGATGGTTTGGTATTTTTTGGTCGGTTTCAGGCTTTTCAAGTTGGGACAGTGAACTTTTCCCCCATAAGATTCAAACGGCTCACCCGCTCATTTTGATCAATTTATTTTTCATCGCCGCGAGGACGGCTTGCGCGCGGTTGGGTTGATGCATTTTCTCGAGAATGTTTTTGGCGTGTGTGCGGATGGTCTCCTCTCCCACGCCAAGCTGGGAGGCGATCTGCTTATAAGTATTCGGTGTCGCCATCCATTCAAGGACTTCCATCTCGCGTTGTGTCAACGAGACAGCCGGGGCGGGCTGGGGCTTCATGCGCTCCAATACCTTTTTCATCACATCGGGATGCAGGTAGGTTTCCCCATGCACCACGGCATGGATTCCGCGCATCAGCTCCGCCGGTTCGATGTTCTTCAACGCATAGCCTTCGATTCCCGCTGCAAGCAAATCGTACACACGGTCGTCCACTTCAGTGCCGGTTAACATCATGATCTTGATTTCGGGATTCGATCTGCGCAGCGAGAGCGCCATCTCCTGCCCGTCCATCTCCGGCATGATCAGGTCCACGAGGACGATATCCGGCTTTAATTTCTGCGCCGCATCCAGCCCCTCCCGCCCGTTCTCCGCCTCCTCTATCACCTCCAAACCCGGTTCCAGGCGAAGGACCATCGCCAATCCCTTGCGGACGACGGCATGGTCGTCAACGATCAGGATACGGATTGAATCAACCATGATGATGCCCGTTGATCGGCAGAGTGATCATGACCCGCGCTCCTGCGCCGGGTAGTGATGCGATATCGAATTCACCGCCCAGGGCATGAACACGTTCCTGGATTCCATGCAAACCAAAATGTTCGCGGTTCTGACTCCGAGACAATGCAACGGCAGGGTCGAAGCCTTTTCCTTCATCGGTGACGACGAGAAAGACCTCATGATCCGATACTGTTAGGCACAGCCGCGCAGAATTCGCGCCGGAATGCCGCGCCGAATTTGCAAGCGTCTCCTGTGCCATACGGTAGATCGTCCGACGCATGCCCGCTGAAAGCGAATTGAAATCCCCGTTGTTGCTGAAGACGATGCTGAACGATTTCGGACGGCAGCAACTGCTGACGTAATTCGTCAGGTCCGCCATGAAGAGTTCGATGGTCAGCGCGGAGGGCCACAGATCAAAGATCGAACGGCGTACTTCATCGTGGGCGTTATTTGCAAGCGAACGAAGTTCGATCAGTTCGCTGCGAACATCGTCCGCTTTTTGCGGGAGCATGGTAATGCAGGCGTCGAGAGAATAGACAATGCCGAAGAGCGATTGCGCGACTGTGTCGTGGATGTCGCGCGCGATGCGGTTTCGTTCGGTTTCGACGGCGAGGCGTCGGGCGCGGTCGATGCACAGGATGGTCGTGCCAAGCGCGAGCGCGGCTTGATTCGCGACCGTCATCAGCGTAGATTCCTTTTCGCGGCTCCATCCCGCTTCATCGACGAGAAGAATGCCTACGGGATGTTCCCTCAAATAAAGCGGCGTGATAAACCACTTGTTTTGCATCAACCAGCCATTGAGATTGGAATCCCCGATGAGGGTCTGCCCGTCCGATATGAACGTGTTGTGGTTGAGCAAGGCTTTGACCACCTCGCCGTTCCCGGATTTCAATGGAAGCGGCTTGGTTTGCGGGAAGGAATCTTCGCGGGGGTATACCATCCAGCCGCCCAGTTCTTCGCGCGCAGGGTCAACAAGCGCAACAACGGCTTTTGAAAATCCAAGTTCGGTTGTCACAGCGCCCAGCACCCGCTCCTGCACAGAGAGAAGATCGGGCGCGGCTTGCAAAAGGACCGTGAGGTCGTGAATGATCTCCAACTGGCGGTGAGCCGCAGAGAGTTCGGTCGCTGTTTCATTCACCGATTTCAGCAAGGTTGAGGGATAGGAAAAGAGAAGCGGCAAAAGCCAGATGCCTGCAAGCGCCGTGGCGAGAGTCACAGGATCCCCTCGAACCGCGGGACCGATCATGACAACAAGGAGATAAAACGGCGTATAGAAAAGTGAGGCGAGCAGCGCCCCGCGCATCTGAAAGAAAAACGCTCCTGCCAGCAGGGGGCTGAGCGCGTAGAGAAAATAGGGACTGCCTGCGCCGCCGCTCAATGCCAGCATTAATGCCGAGAAGATGATATCCACGCCAAGCAGAACGGGACGTTCCACCACCTGGCGGTTCAATTGACGGTTGAAAACGGAAACAAAAGCATTCGCGCCAAGCGAGATCCCGAACAATGCCAGGGGAGGTATGACGAATTGTGCCGCCGCATTCAGGGCGAACAGGGCTGGAATCAAAGAAGCCCAGCGGTAAATTATCAGGATGATAAAAACGCGATTCGCGCGGAAGAGGGACTCTATACGTTCAACCATGGATATTCGGTCTTGTTTTCGAAGGTTTAGGCGTAGAATTATTATATCCGAATTGACTTTCTCCCCCGTGCGGGGGAGGGAAAATCCCTTGCGTGCGGGATGGTAAGGGACGGGCCAATTCATTATCATTAGAGAGGTTCAAAGGAGGCTCGAATGACAGATGTGATCAAGGAAGACCAGGTGTTGGATTGCTCCGGAATGCTCTGCCCCATGCCTGTGGTCAAAGCATCCAAGGCAATGAAAGAGATGCAAGCCGGGCAAATTCTCAAGATGATCGCGACCGACCCCGGCGCGCCCCCAGACATGGAAGCATGGAGCCGCCAGACCGGCAATGAACTGCTGCGCTCGATGACCGAGAACGGCAAGTTCATCTTCTATTTGAAGAAGAAATAAATATTCATTCCATAATTTGGAAAAGAGGTTGATATGTCAAAATCTGATCCGAATGCCCCGAAACGGCTTGCCTTGATCGCAAGCAAGGGAACACTCGACTGGGCTTACCCACCGTTCATCCTCGCGACCGCCGCAGGCGCGATGGGATGGGAGGTGGGCGTTTTCTTTACCTTCTACGGTCTCACGCTTCTCAAACCGGACCTCTCGGCCTCGGTCTCCCCATTAGGCAACCCAGCCATGCCGATGAAAATGCCCTTCGGCCCCGAAGGCTTCCAAAACATCGCCTGGCCCATGCCGAATTTGCTGATGGCAAATGTGCCGGGGTTTGAAGCTCTGGCCACAACCCTCATGAAGCAGACCTTCAAAAACAAAGGCGTCGCTTCCGTTGAAGAGTTGCGTGATATGGCGGTCGAATTGGATGTCCGCATGATCGGCTGTCAGATGACGATGGATGTCTTTGGTTTCAAGCGTGAGGATTTCATCAAGGAATGTGAGATTGGCGGGGCGGCAACTTTCCTCGAATATGCCGCGGATGCCGATGTGCAATTGTTCATTTGACCAATCCATGTCCTGGCGTTTCGGCGGTCACTATTGACCGCCGAAAATTAACTAACGATGGAGAAAACAATGGAAACACTGACCATCAAGACCGAGACGAAAGGCGATGTGGCGGTTGTGACGGTGAGCGGACGGATCGACTCCGAATCTGCGCCTACGTTGGATGCGGAACTGACCAAAATCACAGGCAGCACTTCAAAACTGGTGGTTAACCTTAAAGGCGTGGAGTTTATGTCATCGGCCGGGCTGCGCGTTGCGATCAAAGCTTCGCAAGCCGCAGAAAAAAATGGCGGTTCCGTCAAACTCGCATCCGTCCCCGAGGAAATCACTTCAGTTATGTACACTGTCGGTCTTAATCAAAAGCTCGAGTCCTTTGCGAGCGTTGAAGAAGCAATAGCAAGTTTCTAGTTCCTGATATGGAGAGGGCAGCATGAGCGTTTGGAAGACGAACGACCCGGATGTAAAAAAGATTTTATACGTGCAGACGCATGGGGAAAAAGACCCTGAGCGGACCGCGACGCCGTTCTTTCTGGCGACGGCTGGCGCGGCGATGGATAACGAAGTCTGCATTTACTTCACCATGAACGGACCGCAGTGCGTGGCGAAGGGCAACGGCGAGAAGATCATCATTCCTCGTAAGGGCGGCGGCGGCAAGGAGTTGAAGTTCTTCATCGAACAGGCGCAGGAGATCGGTGTGCGCTTTCTCGTCTGCCAGCCATCGCTTGACCTGCACGGCTACACCATGGACGACATGATCGAAGGCGTGGAGATGATCGGCGGCGCGGCGTTCAACGACATGGCGTGCGATGCGGATGCGGTGATTGGTTTCTAAGAACTTTGAACCGCTAAGACCGCGAAGGGCGCAAAGATTATTTAAAGGTTTTCTTCGCGTTCTTAGCGTGCTTCGCGGTTAGCGAATTTAGGAGGCTTATGCCTACCACACAAGAAAACTGGAATCCCGGCAAGTCGGATAACCGCCACCCTGAAGTTTCATACGAAGAAAAAGAGCGCCTCTTCCTTGAGGTGAAAAATGATCCGCGCTACGAAGACTTCCTGTATGGATGTTACGAGTGCGGCATTTGTGTTTCGACCTGTCCTTCGGCGCGCTTCTATGACTACTCTCCGCGGGTGATCGCGCAGGCGATGGCGCGTGAAGACATCGAGCGCGTGTATGACATCATCTCGGAAGATATTTGGAACTGCGCGCAATGCTTCTCTTGCTTACGCTGTCCGCGTGGAAACAACCCTGGCGGACTTGTGACTCTGCTGCGCGAAGTGGCGGTCAAGAACGGCTTGCAGGAAACGAAAGACGTTTTGCAAGGCTACAGCCGCGTGATCTACAAGGTCATGCTCAAGGGCAACCAGGTCTCGCCCGATATGCTCCAGCCCGATTTCTTCCCCGATTGGGGTCCGTGGGTGGGAGAGTTCTCGAAGAACATGCCTGTCTGGCGCAAAGCCATCCCTGTGGACACCCTGCGCGGCGTGACCGATGCGGCGTGGAAAACAGATAGAAAGACCCTGCTCGAACTCTATACCATCTGGTTCGAAACAGGCAACATGGACATCATCAAGGAAATTGACGAAGGTTTGTTCGATTTATTGGCAGATGTGATGCAGGAAGAATTGGAAGAAGGTTAACTATGACCACAACTGTAGAAGAAATCCTTGAACGTAAATCCCATGCAGTGACGCGTGATGCAGAAGTCGCGCCGACGCACGATATTCGCGAAGCGTTGTTCGAGCTTGAAGCGAAGGGCGAGATCGTCGTCCAGCGTGTACCTGAGAACCATGTCGAAGTGACCACAAAGTATGGGCGCACCAAGAAGATTCCCATCGACCACACCTGGCACCACAAATCCTGCGGTCAGTGCGGGCATATTCCTGGCTACACTTCGTCTATTTATTGGCTTCACCGTCAATTCAATTTGGATTATCTCGACCCCACCGACCAAACCTCCTGCACGGGTTGGAATTACTACGCTTCGGCAACGTCCAATGCGGCTGCGCAGGCTGCGGTGATGAGTCGCAATTTCGCTGCCGCCTATGAGACGGGTTACTTCCCCACCATCCACTGCGGAACATCTTACGGACATTACAAGGAAATCCGCGAGCAACTGGTTCATCACAAAGAACTGCGTGATGAAGTTCGCCGCATCTTAGACAAGATGGGCAAGCCGCTGGTCATCCCCGAAGAACTCGTCCACTACAGCGAGTGGGTGCATGTCATGCGCAAGAAGTTCGCGGAAAAACAAACCGTGGACATGAGCATGATACGCGCCACGGTTCACCCTGCCTGCCATTACTACAAGATCGTCGCGGAAGACGCGATCTATGACCCCGAAATCTACGGTGGTCAACGCACAGCCACCGTGACCGCGACTCTCGAATCACTCGGCATTGACGTTGCCGACTATTCAACCTGGTTCGACTGCTGCGGTTTCGGCTTCCGCCATGTGTTGGTTCAGCGCGACTTCACTCGTTCCTTCTCCACACTGCGCAAGATCGAAGTGATGAAGAACGAAGTCAATCCCGATCTGACCGTGACTCATGATACAGGTTGTGTGACCACGCTCGATAAGAGTCAATTCTCTGCCAAAGCCCATGACCGCAATGTGGGAATTCCCGTTCTTTCAGACGCGCAGGTTGCGGCACTGGCGATGGGCGCTCATCCCTTCCGCGTGGTGCAGTTCCACTGGCATTCGACCGACTGGCGTCCCTTCCTAGATAAGTTGGGAATCAACTGGCAAAAATACTGGGACGAATTCCAGAACGACCTTGAACTGATCCGCGCTGGGCAGAAGTCTGGAATCACTTGGGAAGATGCGGATAAACCTGTTGTGTATGCGTAATCCAAGGACAAAACGATGGCTTTACAATTCGAATCATCGCAAGTGATAGACCGCCCGATTGACAAAGTATTCCACTTCTACGCGGTGGAGCATGTCCGCAATCATCCGCGCTGGGATTCAGATATTGAACTCTGGCTCGATGATGACGCTCCGCTCGCTATTGGGACAGTCATCCACAGACGCAACAAACGCAGCGGAAAAGTTGTCGAAGGGACAATGAAGGTTATAGAGTATGAAACGAACCGCGTAATGGCAATGGAGATTTACGACGGTCCCGCTGTCATGTATGGCAGAACAACCTTCGAAGCGCTCAACGAAAACCAAACCAGACTCACCACCATTATTGATATTCCCTGGATGGATGAAAATGCGGACAAAACCTTTCTGAACAGCCGCTTGGAACATGCCGCTCAACTCAGGAAGCAAATGATGGAATCAGAGATTTAGAGGAAGCGACATGTCTGAGCCGATCATTTTCATTGCACACCAAAAGGTCAAACAGGGCAAAGCCGAAGAGTACAAAAAGGTTTATCAGGAAGTTGGAGAATGGATGAAGGCGAACAAGCCTCAGACCGCGGCTCACATTGCATACATCAGCGAAGATGGCACAGAAGCGAGTGTCGTTCACATCTTCCCCGATATCGAAGCAATGGAGAAGCATATGCAAAATCTGGGCAATGTTGGAGCAAAAGCATTCTCGCTCATGGAAATTGTCGGATTCGATGTGTATGGAACGCCCAGCAAGATGGTTCTGGATTCGATGTTGAAAATGATTCCAGGAGCAAACGTTACGATGAAGACTCAATCTGCGGGCGGGTACATTCGCCTTATGGCAGGTTGATTTTGAAATAACTGGTGGTTTCGATCACTGAATACTTTCGGAGGAACATCAATGGCATCCAACAAAGTGTTAGTCATCGGCGGCGGACCTGCGGGATTGGAAGCGGCTCGGTCTGCGGCTGAACTCGGCGGGGAAGTCATTCTTATCGAAAAGCGTGAACGCCTTGGCGGCACGCCCGACCGTGAGAACTACGCCAAACTTACCCATCACTGGCGCGACGCGTCTGAAGCGATGGCGGAACTCTCCAATGCTGTCACCAGCAACGCCAATGTGCAAGTGAAGTATCAAGCCGAAGTGAAGGGAATGTCTGGGAGCGCTGGCAACTTTGAAGTCCAGATCGAAGCGGGCGGCAAAGCCGAGTCCCTCAATGTGGGCGCAGTCATCATCGCCACGGGCTTCCAACATTTCGATCCAGGTCGCGCCACGCAATATTACAACTACTATTCGTTCCCCGATGTCGTCACGCTGACCGACCTTGAGAAGATGTTGAAGGAACACAACGTCGTGCGACCATCGAATGGACAGGCGCCAAAGAAGATCGCGTTCATTCAATGTGTGGGCTCGCGTGACCGCCAGATTGGAAACGAATATTGCTCGAAGGTTTGCTGCGGCATCGCCAGCAAGCAAGCCATTGAGTTGCGCCAACAATTACCCGACAGCAAAGTGATGATCTTCTACATCGACATGCGCATGTATGGGTATTGGGAAAATGAAATCTATTGGCCCGCGCAAGAGAAGTACAAAGTGAATTACATCAAGGGCGTCATCAGTGAAGTCCTCAAGAAGGGCGATCAACTTTTGATCCGCGGCGAAGACACCACGATGAGCCGCTCGATGGAAGTGACCATGGATATGGTTGTCTTGTCTGTTGGTATGGAGCCGAGCGCAGGCACACGCGCCATCGCGCAAATACTTGGCGTTCAACAAAATAAATATGGCTTCATCGAGGCAGGCGGCGAAGGCGGTCTTGACCCTGTTGCCACTTCGGTGGATGGTGTTTATGTAGCGGGCGCTGCGGCGGGTCCAGCTGATCTCGACGATTCGATTTCGCGTGCTGGTCTTGCTGCAGCACGTGCTGTTGCGCTGACTCGCAAAGTGATGGCGTAGGTCTCGATACGGCGGCGGTCGAGTAGCGTTCTTTGCGTATCGAGACCCCGCCGCCTACTCGACCAGCGAGATAACATATGACATTGCCACAAAGACAGAGTCACATCATCAAGCAAAAGACAGGACCCGACGACCCCGAACTGCAAAGCAATTTGCAAGAGGCGTTGGGACAAGTCGCGCCTGAGGATGTGATCGCGATAGCAGACGAATTGGCGGAACGTCACGCCCGCCTCTTTCTTAACCTGAAAGTTGATTCAGTTTCGTTGAAATCTTCCTTCGCTGACATCGCTTCCGCTGTCGCGCACACCAAAGCGAACGCCAGAACCATCACCAACTACTTCGCCCAAGGCGATTACTCCCTCTTCGACCAATTACTTCATGGTGAAGCGCCTGTCTCTGTGCGAGTGGCGACCTTCGTTGAAAAGTTCAACGCGCTCGATACAAGACTCGCGCTCGAACTCGCTACTGGACTTTTACACAACACCTTCCCCTCTCAACACTGGCTATGGACTCGCTGGCTGTGGGATCCCACCGTTGGCACGGGCATTCTGCCATTGTTGGCAGGCAGCACCCACAACCTCAACGCCGAAAATCTCGCGGATGGATATGCTCGAGTCGGCGCGGTGACTGCGATGAGCGTCAAGTTCGGCGAAGGGACGGGGTTGTTTGTCAGTGAGTTGACGAGTAACGAGAAGCGCGCTCCGTTTGCAAATAGTGCCTTTCTGGCTTGCGCGTACAGTGTCTATCTGTATGGCACAACGAGTTGGCGTTTGAGCCGCGAGTTCAATGGCTTGCTGCCCACACTGCCGAATATGGCGAGACGGCTACTTGGATTGAAGAAGTCAGGTTCATAGTTATTCCGATGGTCGAGTAGGTGACGTGTTCGTCGTCACCGTATCGAGACCATCACTTTACAAGAGTACTTTCAACTCCAAGTGGTCTCGATACGCCGCAAACAACAAGAACGCGGCTACTCGACCACCGAGTTGAACACAAAACAGGAGACCATCCTTCATGGCACCTAAGTTTGAAAAAGCAAAAGCGATAGAAAAAGAAAATATCGTTGTGGACGGAATTGATGTTTCGGGTCACT
The DNA here is from genome assembly GCA_015075725.1 of Anaerolineales bacterium. NCBI lineage: Bacteria > Bacillati > Chloroflexota > Anaerolineae > Anaerolineales > Anaerolineales bacterium. The sequence goes on from JABTTV010000001.1 coordinate 1,033,009, forward strand.
GGAACCGCATGTTCGAACAGCGGGTCATTACCGAATACACGCCTGAACTGATCGAAAAAATTGCAGACATCCCCAATGCGGAATCATTTGCGAATTGTTATCAGTGCGCCAAGTGCGTCGCCGTCTGCCCTGTGGATGTGGTCGGGAATTACGGTCCGCGCAAGTTGTATCGCTATGCCCAAACAGGCATGGACTTGACCGAAGCGCCTGAATTATGGCTCTGCACCACCTGCGCCAACTGTCTGCGGGTGTGCCCCAAAGAAGTGAACATGGTCAAGATCATGCCCGCCGCGCGCGAGCAGGCGATTCTTGATGGCAAGTTTGTCCCGCCTGAATTACAGCAGGCGTTCGAGAATACTGCCAAATCGGGCAATCCGCTTGGTCAACCGCAACGCAAACGCGACGCGTGGATCCAGTCCGCGGGCGTGCCTGTGCCGATCATCAAAGATCTCGGTCGCAAAGTGAGTGTGCTTTGGTATGTCGGTTCCTATCCGTCCTACCACCCGCGCGGCATCGACGCGGCAGCAGCGGCGGCGCGAATCTTCAACGCGCTCGGCATTGACTTCGCCATTCTCGGCAAGGAAGAAAAAGACGACGCCGACTCGCAGCGTTTGGCTGGCGAGAAGGGTCTGTTCGAGATGATGACCGAGTACAACATCGAGACCTTCAATAAATATGAATGGGACGAACTCGTTGTCACAGGTCCGCATGAATTGAACGCCTTCAAGAACGTGTACCCGAAGTATGGCTTTGAACGCCCTGTCGTTCACTACACCACTTTCCTTGCGCGTTACCTTGACCAACTCAAGCCGATGTTGAAGCACTCTGTAGAAAAGAAGATCACCTATCATGATCCCTGCTATCTCGGGCGTCACAACGGCGAGTACGAAGCGCCGCGCAAACTGCTCGAAGCCATCCCTGGCGTGGAACTGGTCGAGATGGGACGCAACCGCGAGAATGGTTATTGTTGCGGCGGTGGTGGCGGCGGCATGTGGATGGACTCATTCACCGCCAAACACACCACCATGCGCCTCTCCGAAAAACGCGCGATGGAAGCCGCATCCACGGGCGCGAACGTGCTGGCAGTGGCTTGCCCCTTCGAAGTCTCACGCTTCACCGACGCGGTCAAGTCCACGGGCAATGAGCACGTGGATGTGTTGGATATTTTGGAACTTTTAGACAAGTCTATGCGTGGTGAATAACCCGATGGTCGAGTAGGCGGCGGGAAGTAATTTGCCTGTGCAAGTCATCTTGTCTCCGCCGCCGTATCGAGACCATCAGTGGATGGAAGTGCTTTTGATGACAGGTGGTCTCGGTACGCCGCAAAGAGTAAGAGCGCGGCTACTCGACCACCGAGTATGGATGAAACAAGAGTTTATATGGCATGGATGTATATCCTTCAGTGCGCGGATGATTCTTACTATGTAGGCTCAACAAAAAATCTGAAACTTCGGTTAGAGCAACATCAAGAAGGTAAAGGCGCAAGATATACAGCAAGACGGTTGCCTGTAAAACTTGTGTACAGTGAAGAATACGAAAGAGTGACAGACGCCTTCAATAGAGAAAAGCAAGTTCAAAATTGGAGTCGAGCAAAGCGCGAAGCATTGATAAAAGGAACTCCTGAATTGTTGCCAACGCTGGCGAAGAAGAAAATTGAAAAGAATAAAGAAGTAACCGTTGGTCGAGTAGAACTGAGCGATAGCGAAGTTCGTACCGAGACCAACACTGAAGAGCAAACCTGAAATTGAAAGTATGTCTATCACTGGTGGTCTCGATACGCCCCTCGAAGAGCACTCGGGGCTACTCGACCACCGAGTAAATCTGAAACAGGAGATTTCATGAACATTGTAGTAGCCATCAAACATATCCCCAGCATTGCCGATGACGTGCCCGTCAAAGGCAATAACGTGGATTTCGACTCGGTGGATTTTGTCCTCAATGAATGGGACGAGCATTCCATCGAGCAAGCCGTGTTGATCAAGGAAGCCGTCGGTGGGACGGTGACCGTGGTCGGCGTGGACTTGATCGGGGAGTTGGATAACGCGCTTCATCTCGCGCTGGCAAAGGGTGCCGATAAAGTGGTCAAGATCACCGCTGACGACCCCGCCGCGGATTCGCACATGCAAGCAAAGTGGCTGGCGGAAGCGATCAAGGGCATGGGCGCGAATATGGTCTTCGCGGGTGTGCAGGCGTCGAACGATCTTGATGGACAAATTGGCCCGATGATCGCGGCGCATTTGGATATGCCCTACATCGGTGGCGTGAGTTCTGTCGAAGCCAATGGCGACTCTGCCACGGTCAACAAGGAATTTGCAGGTGGCGCGGGCGCGAAGTATTCCGTGTCCATGCCGTTCGTGGCGGGTGTGCAGGCTGCTCCCAAGCCGCCGCGTTATGCGCCTGTGAGCAAAGTCCGACAGATGGCGCAATCTGCCACGGTGGAAAAAGTCGCCCCGTCGGGTGACGCTTCTTCGGGGCTGGCGTTCAAGAAGATGGCTCCGCCCGTGGTGACGGGTCATGCCGAGATGATCGAAGGTTCGTCGAAGGAAGTGGCGGCGAAGATCGTGGAATTGTTGAAGAGCAAGGGATTGGCATAGCAGACGATTGACGATGGATTTTATGGTCTGTGGTCAATGGTCTATGGTCAATTGAGGAGACACGCAAATGAGTAATGATGTATTCGTAATCACCGAGCACATGGATGGCAAGTTTTCTGATGTGTCGTTTGAAATGGTAGGAAAAGCTAAAGAGTTGGCGTCCGCTTTGGGAGGGCAGGCAGTTGCGGTCGTAGTCGGAGGCGGAGTTTCATCCAATGGTTTCGCGTCTGATTCCACGTTCCATGTGGATGACGCAGCGCTGTCGAACTTCAATCCTGAAGCGTATGGCAAAGTGATCGAAGCGTTGGTCAAGGAGAAGTCGCCGAAGGTTGTGATGTTCGGCTGGACGGTGACGGGCATGGATGTGGCGGCGTGGCTTTCTGCGCGGACGGGTGCGCCGTTGGCGGCGTACGCGAAAGATGTGCGCGTCGAAGGCGGCGGCATTGTGGTCAGCAGCCAGGTCTATGGCGGCAAGTTGATGGCGGAAGTTGCGCCCGAAGGCGACATGGCGATCGTGGCGTGTCTGGCGGGTTCGTTCCCTGTGGAAGCGGGGCAGGGCTCGACGGCTGCGACGACGATGGCTTCACCGATTGACGCGGGTTCGTTGAAAGTGAAATTTGTCGAAGCGATCAAACCCGCTGGCGGCGATGTGGACATCACGGCACAGGCGAAGTTGGTTTCGATCGGTCGTGGTATCGGCGGCAAAGAAAATGTGGAACTCGCCGAAGAATTGGCAAAGGCGCTCGGCGCGACGGTCTCTGCTTCTCGCCCTGTGGTGGACGCGGGCTGGTTGCCGCGCACAAGGCAGGTCGGTAAGTCGGGACTCAAGGTCAAGCCTAAGTTGTATCTCATGCTCGGTATCTCTGGCGCGCCTGAACATCTCGAAGGCATGAAGAGCGCCGAGTTGATCATCGCGGTCAACACCGATAAGAAAGCGCCGATCTTCAACGTGGCGCATTACGGTGCAACGGCGGATCTGTTTGAAGTTGCTGAGGCGATGTTGGAGTTGCTTTAGATAATTAGGGATTAGGTGATTAGGAATTAGGAATTGTGGTTTTCATAATTCCTAATTCATCATTCATAATTCCTATTTTTTTTCGGGAGGGTACGTTGCTCACTACGATTGAAAAAATCATCTTCATTGTGCTGGCAATTACGGCGGCGGGGTTTACATTTCATGGGTTCAAGACCATCATCGACTCGATTCGCAAGGGGCGCCCTGCGCCTGAGTTGAAGGATGTGACTGGCAGTCTGATCAAAGCCGCGATTGCGGTTCTGTTTCAGCAGACAATTTTCAAAGCGCGCAAAGTGCTCAGCGCCATTCACATGGGACTCTTCTTCGGTCTCATCACATATGCGATTGTGAATCTTGTGGATGTGCTCGAAGGACTTATCCCAGGCTTTGAGTTGGTTTATGGCGGCAAGAATTTACCCAACGCGCCGACAGGACTCATCAATGCCTTCAACCTCATCGCCGATGTGATGAGCGGATTTTTGTTAATTGCCATCACCACGTTCCTAGTGCGCCGCTTCATCGTCAAAGACAAGGCGTTAACCTTTCGTGATAACGTCTTGCTGAATCCGAAAGTCAAGGCGGGCGGGCAGGCGCGTGATTCTCTCACCGTTGGCGTGTTCGTCATTATGCACGTTGGCGCGCGTCTCATGAGTCAAGCCTTCCGCCTCACCGAAGGCGCTGACCCGTTCATGCCCATCGCAAGTTTTCTCAATTCCATTTTCGGCGCATCAGAAACGGGCGTGCATGTCGCGTGGTGGATCAGTCTCGGCTGGGTGATGTTCATCATCCCGTATCTTTCGCGCAGCAAGCACACGCACTTTTTCATGTCGCCCGTCAATCTCGGTTTGGCGAAACAGAATCCGCGCGGTCAACTCGACCCTGCGATTCCATTGAAGATGATCGAAGGTCAAAAGTTCGACCCTGGCGCGAAGGTCATTTACGATCTCGCCTGGACGCGCGTGATGGACGCCTACGCCTGCGTGCAATGCAACCGCTGTCAGGATGTCTGCCCCGCGAATTTTTACCAGCGACCGCTCTCCCCTTCGGCATTGGAAGTGAACAAGCGTTATCTTCTCAAGGAAGCGACCTTCGGCTCTCACCCCGAGAAGTTGCTGCTTCCGCTTACTGAGACAGTGATCTCCCCTGAGGCTGTTTGGTCTTGCACAACGTGTTACGCCTGTGTCCGTGTGTGTCCTGTCGGCAATGAACCAATGGCGGACATCGTGGACATCCGCCGCCGCATGTTGATCGATGGCTACGAAATTGACAGCGGCGTGCAGAACGCGTTGCAGTCTCTCGCGACCAACGGCAACTGGATGAGCAAAGGCAAACGTCTGCGCGGACGCTGGGCGAAGGAGATGGAGTTCCCCGTCAAGAACGCGACCGAAGAACCCGTCGAACATCTCTGGTTTGTCGGCGATACCGCTTCATTCGATGAACGTGTCATCCCGAATACCAAGATGGTGGCGCGGCTGTTCAATCAAGGCGGCTTGGACTTTGGCATTATGTACCAGAACGAATCCAACTCTGGGAACGATGTGCGCCGCGTGGGGGAAGAAGGTCTGTTCGAGCAACTCGTTGAGCAGAACATGGCGGCATTTGGCAAAGCACAATTCAAGCAGATCGTCACCACCGACCCGCACTCGTTCAACACGCTCAAGAACGAGTATCCGCAATTCGGCGGGACGTTTGAAGTCAAGCATTACACCGTGACATTGCTCAAGTTGATCGAAGAAGGCAAACTCACCATCAAGAATAAGTTGACGAATTACAAAGTCACATTCCACGACCCGTGCTATCTCGGACGCTACAACGGCGGATTCACCGCTCCGCGCAAGTTGCTTGAATTGCTCGGTGTGGAATTTGTCGAAATGCCGCGCAACTGCGAGAACTCATTCTGCTGCGGCGCGGGCGGCGGTCAAATTTGGATGGGCAAGGTTGCGCCTGGTGAACGCCCTGCCGAGAACAGAATCAAAGAAGCGTTGACCACCTTCGGCGAAGGCGCGAATACCAAGACGCAACTTTTCATCGTCACTTGTCCCAAAGACATGATCATGTACTCCGACGCGGTCAAGACCACAGGCAACGAAGGCAAGATCGAAGTCCGCGATATCATTCAGTTGGTGGCGGAAGCCGTCGGTGTGGAAGAGGTTAGTCCAGTAGTTGCGTAGTCGAATAGTTATTTCGTCATTGCGAGGAGGGTGTTCTTCCCGACGAAGCAATCTCAGACTTAATCATGGGATTGCTTCGGGCTATCGCCCTCGCAATGACGAGATACGGTGATTAAATGTTCAAATGTCCCTATTGCGACTTTAGCGGTAAGCGTTCCGAAGTCCACAACCATCTGGCGGAGAATCATGGCGATACGCTGGGTGTGCGCGTGGATGAATTTACGAAGCACACGTTTTATGTAATCACCTGTCCTGTCTGCGGCGCGAGTTATGAACAGGTCACCAAGAAAGCACGCCGCGACCCGAGTTTTGTGTCAGAATATGAATACGAGATTCGGTTGGTTGTTTTCGATCTACTTCTGTATCACCTGCAAGGTGAACATGGTTTAGGCTCGGTGGTCGAGTAGTCCCGAATGCTTTTTGAGGGAAGTATCGAGACCACCACTAACAAAAATACTCTTGGCACATGTTGGTCTCGATACGCCGCAAAGAACAAGAGCGCGGCTACTCGACCAACGATGAATTCAAAGGAGAATAAAAATGGCAACAGTTCGTGGATGTAACATTCCTGAAAATCTCTACTACTGGGTGGAGAAACACGCCTGGGCATTGCCCATGGACGATGGCACAGTGAAGATCGGGATCACCGATGTGGCGCAGAATTTGGCGAAGGGCATTGTCAATGCCACGCCAAAGGAAGCGGGACGCACCGTGCAGAAGGGCAAGTCCGCTGGGACGTTGGAAAGCGGCAAATGGGTGGGACCTGTGACATCGCCTGTCACTGGTGAGATCGTCGAAGTCAACGAGATGATGAAGGGTAAGCCTTCTTTAATCAACTCTGACCCGTATGGCGATGGCTGGTTTGTTCGGGTGAAGCCGAATGACTGGGCTGGAGAAAGTGCTTCCCTGCTCACTGGTGAAGCGGCAGTGGCGGCGTATCAGAAGTTTATGGAAGAACAGAATTTAAATTTTGAATAGAGAGTAGATAATTAGATGACTAGAGAGTAGTAGATCAAGAGACTATTCTCTAGTCTCTATTCTCTAATATCTTCCCCCATGATCTTCTACGCCTGTGATATCCCCGAAGACCTGACCTACGACATCGAGCGCGATGTATGGATCCGCTTTGATGGCGAGATCGCCACGCTTGGCATGACCGATGTCGCGCAGACTCGCTGTGGAAAATTCGCGGCGCTCAGTTTTCGGGAAGTCGGCAAGAAGGTGGCGCAAGGCAAGGCGCTGGTGACGATTGAATCCGCCAAGTGGGTGGGACCGTTCCCCGCGCCGTTCTCGTGTGAGATCGTGGTAACCAACGAAGAAGCGTTTGCAAAAAATATCTTGCTTGCCAACAAAGAACCGTACACTGATGGCTGGCTGGTCAAAGTAAAGCCAACGAATCTCGCAGCAGAATCCAGCCACCTTGTCACGGGCGAAGCGGCGGCAGAAAAGTACAAGGAAAGAATCAAGGAATTGAAAGTCAATTGTTTGAGATGTATTGATTAGACCGAATCTGTCATTGCGAGCCGCGCTCTTACTCTTTGCGGCGAAGCAATCCCCAATCATTTTATGAGATTGCTTCGGGCGGAAGAACACCGCCCTCGCAATGACGAAAACCAACTTAGAGGAGACTCCCCAATGTCCAAAAAAATCCGCTTACTTTACATGGAAGGCGTATCCCCGCTCCGTTCGCAGACCGTTTATCACGCGGTTGGGTATGCAATGACCAAAGATACCCCCAACACCATCATCATGGTCTCGCCGAATGCGCCGTATGTGTGCGTGGGCTACCATCAAGACATCCAAAAAGAAGTGGACTTGGATTACTGCGAAAAACATAACCTGCCTGTCTATCGTCGTGAGGTCGGCGGCGGCGCGGTGTTTTTGGATAACGGTCAACTCTTCACGCAGTGGATCTTCCATAAAGAAGATTTGCCCGCCACGCTTGAAGAACGCTTCAAGCTTTATATTGACCCGCTCGTAGCGACGTATCAGGAACTCGGCATTCCTGCCAACCTGCGTCCCATAAACGATGTGCATGTGAACGGAAAGAAGATCGGCGGCACAGGCGCGGCGCAGATGGGCATTGCGGAAATTCTCGTCGGCAGCCTGATGTATACCTTTGACAAGAAGACCATGTCGCAGGTGTTGAAAGTCCCCTCCGAGAAAATGCGCGACAAGATTTTCGAGTCGCTCGAAGCCTACATGACCACCATGACCGAACAACTCGGCTCCACACCCGACCGCGCGATGGTCAAAGACCTGTACCTGAAGAAAGTCTCCGAAGCACTCGGCGCGGAAATTTACGAAGGTGAATGGACTGCCGAGGAAGAAGCCATGGCGCAGGAAATTGACGCGCGCTTCACTTCCGACGAGTGGCTGTATCAGAAGGGTCAACTCAAACAACAGGGTGTGAAAATTCATCAGGATGTACACATCGTCGAAGCGGCATTCAAGGCTCAGGGCGGGTTGATCCGTATCATCGCCCGCTTGCGCGAAGGTCGCATTGACGACGTCACCATCTCTGGCGATTTCACCCTGCTGCCCGTCTTCGCCGTTGGCGCGCTCGAACAATCCCTGCGCGGTGTGGCTGCCACGCCAGAGAATCTCAAATCCAAAATCGAAGAAGCGTATTACCGCCTCAACATCCAATCGCCTGGCGTCACGCCCACCGATTTCACAACGGCGATTATGAATGCGGTCACTCCTCCGCAAGCCGCTTAATGCTTCACCACAGATGAACACAGATTGACACAGATGTTTGATGAACATTTTTCGAACATATCCAGTTCATCTGCGTTTATCTGTGGCTAAAAGGTTTTTCACTTAATGACTCAAAACTACGGCTTTCTCATTGACCAATCCAAATGCATCGGCTGTCACGCCTGTTCCACTGCGTGCAAGTCCGAGAATCAAGTGCCGTTGGGTGTGTATCGCACGTGGGTCAAGTATGTGGAGACAGGCTCCTTCCCCGATGTGCGCCGCCGCTTTCAGGTGACGCGCTGCAACCACTGCGCCAACCCGCCGTGTGTGCGCATCTGTCCCGTCACTGCGATGTATCAGCGTGACGATGGCATTGTCGAATTCGACCCGTCCATCTGCATTGGTTGCAAATCCTGTATGCAAGCCTGCCCCTACGACTCGATCTATCTCGACCCCGAAACCAACACCGCGGCGAAGTGTCATTTCTGCGCCCATCGTTTGGATGTGGGACTCGAACCTGCCTGCGTGGTGGTCTGCCCCGAACATGCGATTCTCGCTGGGGACTTGAACGACCCCGCTTCGGAAATAAGCCGAAAGTTGTCCACTGCGCAAGTGAGCGTTCGCAAGCCTGAGCAGGGGACGGGTCCCAAACTGTTCTACATCAACGGCAATGATTGGTCGCTGCATCCTTCTGCGACTCAAACTCACGACTCATATGTGTGGGCAGATAAAGTCACCGAGCAGAACGTCACCGCTTTTGAGCGCGGCGCGATTGCCCTGCCTGTCTTGAAATCCAAATCGGGTACACCCATCCGCACCCCGCAGACTCAAGGTGAGCCGCTCAACGGTCCCATCCAATTTGGCGGACGTGTCGCCGAGCACATGGTGCAGACTGCCTACACTGCTCAGCATAAGATCAACTGGCATTGGGAATTGCCTTCGTATCTCGTCACCAAAAACATCGCGGGCGGACTCTTCATGCTCTTGAGTCTCGGCTCGATGTTCAATATATTTGCATTCGACTCCGGGACCTTCCTTGCTACAGGCTTCACCGCGATGGTCTTTATGCTCATCACGACCATCCTGCTCATCAAGGACTTGTCGCAGCCCAAACGCTTCTTGAATATTTTGCTCCGCCCACAGTGGAAGTCATGGGTGGCACGCGGCGCATACATCATGGTCACATTCACCGCCGTGGCTGGACTGTGGTGGCTGCTCGAAGCAGGCGCGTTCTGGAATATTCTCCCTGCTGAGTTTGTCGCGGGCATCCGCACCATCGCCGCGTGGATCATCTTCCCCTTTGCGTTGGGTGTGGTGATTTACACCGCCTTCCTGCTCGGTCAAGCCGAAGGGCGCGACATGTGGCAGAGCAATCTGCTTCCATTTCAATTGCTTTCGCAATCTGCCATGGTGGCAAGCGGCGTGTTCTTTGTCCTGAATCTCTTCGTGGACTTCCCCGCCGACCTGACCGCTTTGCTGACTATTCTGTTCCCTGCCAGCATCGCCATCAACTTGCTGCTGACCTTCGCGGGCAAACTCAACTCCTTCCCGACAGACACTGCCATGCTTGCCTCCCGCGAGATGACCCACGGCAAATTCCGTAACCATTACTGGTGGGGCGGCATTGCACTCGGTCACGTCATTCCGCTCGTGCTGATGATCGCCTTCGCTCCCGCGTTGCCTGTGGCTGTGATCGCTACACTGATTGGCTTGTTCTTCTATGAATACGCCTTCGTGATGGCGCCGCAGCATATTCCGAATTCTTAGTCGGTTGAAAGTTACAAGTTGAAAGTTGAAGGTTCTAAACCTATAACTTTCAACCTTCAACCTGAAACTTGACACCTGGAACCTGATACCCTATGACAAAAATCCCTCAAACCTCCGCAGGCACCGCTGTCCCGCAATTCGCGGACTCTGACCGCAAGCCCATCAAACTGACCGAAGTCGTCCACCCTGATGGACGTATCAGTCAATATCCGCCCTCTGACGTGTGGGATGAATGGGTGGAATGGGACGGCAAGGAGTGGCCTCGCAAAGTCGCGCGGAGATATACGCTCGTGCCGACCGTCTGCTTCAACTGCGAATCGGCGTGCGGATTGCTCGCCTATGTGGACAAAGACACCTATGAGATTCGCAAGTTCGAAGGCAACCCCGTCCACCCTGGCTCGCGCGGACGTAACTGTGCCAAGGGACCCGCGACCCATAATCAGGTGTATGACCCCGAAAGAATCTTGTATCCGCTCAAGCGAGTCGGCAAGCGCGGCGAAGGCAAATGGGAGCAAATCTCTTGGGAGCAGGCGCTGACCGAAATCGCGGAGAAAATGCGCGAGAGCAAGAAACGCCGCCCGAATGGGATCGTCTATCACGTGGGGCGACCAGGCGAAGATGGATACGCCAACCGTGTCGTTCAGACCTGGGGCATGGACGGTCACAACAGCCATACCAACATCTGCTCATCGTCGGCGCGTGCGGGATACAACTTCTGGATCGGGCAAGATAGACCGAGTCCCGATTACGCTAATGCACGCGTCATCCTGCTGATTTCAAGTCACCTTGAAACGGGACATTACTTCAACCCGCACGCGCAGCGTATCATCGAAGCCAAAACGGACGGTGCAAAACTCATCACCTTCGACCCACGCTTAAGCAACACCGCGTCCATGAGTGATGTCTGGCTGCCGACTTACCCTGGCAGTGAAAATACGATCCTGCTTTCGATTGCGAATCATCTGATTCAAAATAATTTGTACAACAAAGACTTCATGCGCAAATGGGTCAACTGGAAGGAAACATTAAGTGCAGTGGTCAGTGGGCAGTTGACAGTGAACAGTAGTGAGTTGGCAGAAAAGATTCGCACTGCATTGGCAACACCCAAAGACCTTCGACCTTCGACCTTCGACGTTGAACTCTTCAACCTGTTCGACGCATTACTCAAAGACCTCTACGCCGAATACACCTTCGAACGTGCCGCACAAGAATCGGAAGTGCCAATTGAGCGCATTCAAGAAACCGCGCGACTCATCGCGAACTGCGAAGGCAAACTCGCCACACATGTGTGGCGTTCTGCAAGCGTTGGTAATTTAGGTGGATGGCAAGTAGCGCGTTGCCTGTTCTTTCTCAATGTGTTGACAGGCAGTATCGGCAATAAAGGCGGCACATCGATGACGGGTTGGAACAAGTTCGTGCCCAAGCCGTTCAAAGGTGCGCCCGCGCCCGAAACGTGGAACGAACTGCATTACCCCATCGAGTATCCGCTCGCGCATTATGAGATGTCGATTCTTTTGCCGCACATGCTCGAAGAAGGTCGCGGCGACATCGACGTGTATTTCACGCGCGTCTACAACCCGATGTGGGTCAATCCCGATGGCTTCATGTGGCTCAAGGCGCTCAAAGACGAATCGAAAATCAAATGCTATGTTGCGCTCACGCCCACGTGGAATGAAACCGCATGGTTTGCCGATTATGTTCTGCCCACTGGTCACGGACCTGAGCGTCACGACCTGATGAGTCAGGAAACTCACGCGGGTCAGTGGATTGCCTTCCGCCAACCTGTGCGACGTGTTGCGATGGAACGCGCGGGCATGAAGGTGGATTTCACCTATCAAGCCAACCCTGGCGAAGTGTGGGAAGAGAACGAGTTCTGGATTCAACTTTCTGCGAAGATGGACCCCGATGGTTCGCTCGGCATTCGTCAGTGGTTCGAGAGTCCATATCGCCCTGGCGAGATCATCACGGTGGATGAATACTATCAATGGATTTTTGAAAACTCTGTGCCTGGCCTGCCCGAGGCCGCCGCAAAAGAAGGATTGACTCCGCTGGCATACATGCGCAAGTACGGAGTCTTCGAAGTGAAGAAGGAAAATTATTCTCCCTTTGATAAGGGGATTGGTACATTGGTTAATGGGAAATTGGTTCAGAGCAACGACCAATCTACCGATTCCCAATCTACCTTTGAAGTTGATAACCACGACAGATTACTAAAAGACGGTGCTGTCCTCGGCTTGATGGTGGATGGACAACCCAAGGCGGGCTTCGATACGCCGTCAAAGAAACTTGAGTTCTTCAGCGACACGCTCGCCAACTGGGGCTGGAGCGAAAAAGAAAATGTCATCCCATGGGCGGTGAAGAGTCATGTCCATCAGGAAAACATCAGCCGCGAAAAAGGCGAGATGATTCTATTGCCGAACTTCCGTCTGCCGACTCTGATTCACACACGCAGCGCAAATGCCAAATGGTTGTATGAGATCTCGCATAAGAATCCCATCTGGATGAATCCCGAAGACGCGCAACGCCTTGGGCTCGACACAGGTGACCTCGCCAAAGTGGAGACGGAAATCGGTCACTTCGTGGATACGATCTGGGTGACGGAAGGAATCAAGCCTGGCATTATTGCCATCAGCCATCACCTCGGACGTTGGCGCTTGAACGAAGATAAAGGTGTGAGCAAAGGTTCATCCAACCTCGTGGAACTCCACGACGATGGCAAAGGCGGCTTTCTCATGCGTGTTATTCACGGGGCAACTTCGTGGGAATCCTCCGACCCCGATACCAGCCGTATTTGGTGGAGCAACGTCGGCGTGAACCAAAACCTCGCTCATGGGGTTCACCCCGATCCGATTAGCGGAGTGCATTGTTGGCTGCAAAAGGTGTACAAGGTTAGCAAAGCCGAAGCAGGCGAAAAAGCAGGCGACCTGTTCGTGGATACGAACAAGTCCATGCAGGTGTATCGTGAGTGGTTGAAGATGACCCGTCCCGCCGACAAAGTCAGCCCCGATGGCAATCGTCGTCCGATGTGGCTGGCACGTCCGCTCAAGCCGACGAAGGAAGCATATAAGTTGCCGAAGTAAAAAAGAAGACCTGACAGGTTTCCAAAGCCTATCAGGTCTAAGTAATGAAAGAATAACGATGCAGAGTCCGCTGCGGATGTAGACTTGCCAGCAGCGTAGGAAAAATTTCCAGAAAACAGAATCAATATTCAGCTAAGTTTGATGCGTGTTCGTCATTCAGAAAGAAGATCAAATGGCAGTGAAATCTACGAAAGCAAAACCAAAAACAAAAAAAGAAGTGCCTGAAGAGCCGGTGTGGACATATCGGGGTTATCAACTTAAATCCAGTGAATTCGTCACGGCGATGGTGCATTTCTTCCGTGCCGAAATTCAACGCGCGAATGTCTGGCGGCAGCGATTGGATACCACGACAAACTGGGCGGTCGTTGCGACGGGCGCAACATTATCGATCGCATTCGGTCAATCGAGCGTTCATCATTCTGTGATCTTGTTGAATACGTTGCTGGTATTGTGGTTTTTATTTATCGAAGCGCGGCGCTATCGCTATTATGAGTTATGGAGTTACCGCGTTCGTTTAATGGAAACGGACTTTTACGCCGCGATGCTCGTGCCGCCGTTTCACCCTTCCCCCGAATGGGCGGAAAACCTCGCGGAAAATTTGCTTACACCAAGCTTCCCTATTTCGATGTGGGAAGCCTTCGGCAGAAGACTGCGGCGAAATTATTATTGGATCTTTTTGATCCTGCTCGCATCGTGGATCGCGAAGGTATGGCTCTTTCCCAAAGCGCCCAACGACTTGGCTGAATTTTTGGAACGCGCCTCCGTCGGACCCGTTCCTGGTCAGGTCATGATCGGTTTGGGCATCTTGTTCTATGTCTTCCTTGCAGTCTTCGCGGTTGCCACCATCACCATGACCCGCGCGACAGGCGAGATATTGCCGCGTTTTGGCGACGAGACCGCACCTGCTGCGCCTTCCATGGAGGGAAAGCATACCGGGCTGCGCGCCCTGCTTGTGCCGCGCAGAAAACGCAGGCAGTTGCTGGCGCTCATTATTACCGACAAAGCCAAAGAGGTATCCAGCCGGATCATGACCGACCTCAAGCGCGGCGTGACATCCATGCAGGGCAAAGGCATGTATACCGGGAAGGAACGCTCGATCTTGATGTGCGCGTTGACCATCACGGAAGTCCACAATCTCAAAGCCGCGGTCGCAAAGGAGGACTCGAAAGCCGTTGTCATCGTTTCACCCGCCCAGGAGATCCTCGGTGGAGGGTTTGCCCCTCTCGAAGAGAAATAGATCTCGCGTTCCTACTTGGGCGTGAGATGACGTAAAATAACGGCATCCTCATTCCTGCAAAAGGAACGCGCCATGGCTCAACCCGGTCTGTTCGATTCCCCCCGATTCAATTCACTGGATGAAGTTCTCGAAGCGCTTCGCTCTTTGAACAACGATCCGCTGGCGAACGCAGGCACGAACATCGTCATCAGCCGCGGAAACCCGAACGCAAAACTTCTGCTCGTCGGCGAGGCGCCGGGACCGCAGGAAAACATCAAGGGCAAACCATTCGTCGGTCCCGCCGGTCAACTGCTGGATAAGATCCTGCAAGCCGCGAACTTCGACCCCGAAACCGATATCTACATCACCAACTCGGTATTTCGCATGCCGCCGGGGGATGATGGAAAATCCTTTCGCAAACCCAACGACAAGGAGATCGAGTTCTATCGCCCATTCGTCTTCGAGATCATCCGCCTCATGAACCCACTGGTGATCCTGTTAACGGGTAATGTCGCCTGTCAGTCTGTGTTACAAAAAACAGGCATCACCACCCTGCGCGGCAGGTGGACCGAGATGGACGGGCGCTGGCTGATGCCCATCTTTCACCCTTCCTACCTTCTCCGCAATCAATCCCGCGAGCCTGGTTCGCCCAAATCCCTGATGTGGGAGGACATCCGCGAGGTGAGAAGGAAGTACGAAGAATTGTTGGTAACGTAAACAGCATTTTTCTTCCCCGTTTTTACTCTTGTGCAGATACCATTTTTGTGTAAAATAAGGTTGCTCCACATTGGGTGCCCCCCTCACCCTATGTGGAGCATTTCATTTCCTTCACAATCTTTATCTATTCCTCGGTAAGACCATACAACTCATAGACCAGATCATCGATCCCCCGATCCGTGGACTCGATCTCGTGCTGGAGGATTTCCTACTCTGCAGTGTGTATGGACGAAAACAAATACGTAAAATTACCAAAAAGTATTTTTAAAACATTGATTTTGCTTTTGAAGCTGATGGCTTGTTATCTTTAATCGCGTCAATTAATACTATATTTGGTGAGCGCTTAATTCTAAGTTTTCTTAGTATTTCTTCGACTTTAATTTTCTCGGTTTCGTTGAAATACAGGATAACTTTGATGGCGCTCTTAGTGTTATTTGCTTTTTTGTAGATTTCTACCTGGTTCTTTAAATTCATTTCAAGTTTGGAGTTTTTTGCCAGCTTAAACTCTATGAGAGTAGAATCTTTGCCGCCTTTAGAGATTTTATAATCAACGGGACCGCGACCGTTATTTACCTCTCTGTTTACATCAAGTTCTGTGGCGTACCAGGTTAATCTATAAAGGATTTGCAGATCGTTTTCGTTTTCAATAGATTTGCCTTGATGATACAGAAATTTATATCCATCCTTGTTTTCGATAACGTCTTTTAAAAACTTAACCCTTTTCATTGCCTCTTCATATGTTTTACCCGTTGTATTGTAAAAATCTGATTGATTTCTTAATTCTTCGGCTAAAGATTGTATTTGTTTGATGTACTGAATTTCAGCTTCCTTGACTTTGTATGAACTGGAAGCACTTGCTTTATACCCATTCCTCTCTTTATACCGAATATAGTAATCAAGTAATTGTGGGAAAGCATGGATTGTCTCTTGTCTTGCTTTAATAATATCTTTGTTTGCAGGATCTTTCGGAAGTAGTGCTCTAAAGTAATTGTTTATTTGCGCCCGAAGTTGCGCATCTGGAATGGAATCTGGAATTTTCTCGAAGTCATCAATTAAGTCTACTTTGTTAATCCATAGGTCATGGCGCGTTAATAAATTCTTGGGCGTGAGAATAATATAATCTCCGTTGATGTAAGGAAGTGTAAAAGCTTTGCTTTCCCAAGTTTCTGTTTTGTAATTGAAATTAACTTTATTTATCACAACACGCTTTTTTAAATTTCTTGAAAGGTGTTGTTTTGCAAATTTTTGAGTGTATTCTAAAAGATGGTTTTTTATTAAATTTGTTGTGAAATCGCTGATTTTATCTCTGCCAACGCCGCCTTTAATAAGACATAATTTTTCAAGATGACTGCCTGTGGTTATCCTTTCTTTTCCGAAGCCAGAGAAGATTTTATTTAAGTTTTTATGAAGCGATTCTGCGAAATCATCCCGAAGTCCCGACCCTCTGTTCCCTGAAACAGAAAACCCAAGCCAGTTTTGTTTGACTTCAGGAAAATAGAACCAAGCCTGTAATAAGCCCTTTTCTAAATTAATATCTGCCGATTTGTCACGTAAGAATTTCACGTACTTTATGATGTGTGCATGAAGCTTTTGATATTCAAGTTTTTTGCTGTTGAATAAAAGAAAAGGGTCGATAAAGAGGGGTAAGTCATTTATAAGGGATATATTGAATGCCCCATACTGTTCTAATAATTTTGGGGAAATTTCAAAAAAGTCAGTGAAGTAAATCTTCATTTTGCCCTCTTTCTTTTTCTATCTGGTACTTAATCCACCTCATGGGAATTTGACGTATCCAATAGGTTTTGGCATACCACATAGTAATAAAAGCAATCTTGATCTGTAACCACCAAGGTAGTTTGTGCCAAACAGACTTGATATATTTCAAATCCTTATTGCCCTTTTTCTTTTTTTCTTCCATCCTACTCTCCCTCCACAATCCTGATCTCTTCCTCACTCAACCCATACAACTCATAGACCAGACCATCGATCCCCCGATCCGTGGACTCGATTTCGTGCATGCCCATTTTCTACCTCCTTCTTCCTTAGATCTGATAAGTTTCATTGGAACCTTATTCGACTCGTTCCTCGGCGTTGAAGGTGGCGACTCGGGTGTGTTAAGTTAAACAGCCGCAATCGTGAAAGCCTTTTGTACCTTATTTGTCTTTCTTCCCAGAATTGTATTTTACTAATTTGTTCCAATCAATTTTCCCGTTAGTACAGTAATCCTGAAAAAATTGATTTGTGAAAAGATTTAATATTCTTCCGTATTCTTCTGAAAATTTTTCATTTCTTTCTTTAGCTTTATAACCAAGGGGCTCTACAATTTCTGTATACAAGTTATTGTTTCCTGAAATAAATTCCCAAAATTCCTGTCCACATAATTTAAAGTAATCTCCTTTATCCGGTTGGTTATCTCTGCCGTAGCAACACCCATTTACTGCAAGAATACTTCTAGGATCGGAATTGCTAGTTCTCAAAATTCGTTGGGCTTTCTTAAAGTTGTCGATCATTTTCTTTATCTGGCTACTATTACCCCAATTAGGACCAGACTTAATTGAGACAATATAGAGGATATTTTCGCGCTCAAACTCAAGATCAATTCCTTCTGCTGAAGATTTTCTGCCATTAAAGACCTTGTTACAGATGAAAATAGCCAATTCTTCAAGAAACTCTCCGAAAATTGCTTCTTCTTGGGAGGATAAGTGGGCTTCAAGCAATAATTTAACAAAATCTTGGGCAGACGATATATTTTTTGCCTTAAATAGATATGGATTTTTCCGTTCTAAAACTTGAGAAAGTTTTAACTTTTGTAAATTATCTGCTCGCCGTTTGTGAAATGTGCCAATATTATTTTCTACAAACTCAACTACGTCGTTTGGGTTTAGTTGTTTCATATTTTCCCTTCTTATCTAATAATGTAAGCTGATTGTTTTTGTTTGACCTTGTTTGTTCAGAAATCGCTTGTTGAGTCAAATTGAAATATTCTGGCAAAATTTCGATTCCTATGCCGTTTCTTTTCATTCTTTGGGCTACTCGAATCGTTGTTCCAGAGCCCATAAAGGGATCGAGAACCCAATCTCCTTGTTTTGTGAAAAGTTTGATGAACCATTCGGGTAGATCCTCAGGAAACACAGCACTGTGGTTTTTGTTTCTTGTTTCAGTTGCCATGTGAAGAACATTCGTTGGATATGCCATTTCACGACCAATCCAGTTTGATATGTTTTTTGCAAATCCACTGCCCACCCGGGAAGGGTCGCGCACTTTATCTGTATCGCTTAAGTTCTTTAGCCGTCTATTTGCCCAATCTCCCATTGGTACCATAACTTCTTCTTGGTGCATATTGAATTTTCGTGTCTTATTGAATTGGAGCAAACGTTCCCACGAATCCCTAAAACGATTAGGCCACTTTCCTGGATAGGAATTTTTTTTGTGCCAAATGAATTCTTCTGTCCAAAGCCATCCCTGCTTACGCATTTCAAGTATTAACTCAATAACATAAGTATGGCGTTCTCCATTTGCTACTTTTTCTTTGATATTTAATACAAAGGTTCCATCTGGCTTTAGAACTCTGAGTAATTCTTTAGAAATGGGAAGAAACCAGTCTACGTATTTATCTGGGTTGACGCCTCCATAAGTATGAACTCGGCTATCGGCGTATGGAGGGGAGGTGAAAATTAAATCAATGGAATTATCTTTGAGATTTACTAATTCTTTTCGACAATCACCAAGGATGAGGCGGGATTCGATTTGTTTCATGTTCTGTATTATACCTGTCAAGAATCTATCTAACATAGGACTTGCCTTCTCTTGCTAATGATTCGATCCACGATTTAGGTACCTCAAAGGGGAGAACCTGAAAATCATGCTTTGGCAGGTCTATCTATTTTAAAAATGTCAGCACATCTTTAAGAAAATGTCGTGACATTTTTGGGAAAATATCACGACATTTTTTACAATTAGTCAGGGTTGGCGGGCGGTTCCGCCGTCTTCACGAACTCGATGGCATCCAGCACCTTCTTGAATTCCTTACCGGCGTTGAAGCGCGGCAGGACGCCCGTGATCTGGCTGGCGCGCACCTCTTCGGCGGTTTCCGCGCCTTCGGTGTCCGTCCTCAGCCAGAAATTGCCGAAATCGCCCAGCTCCACGATGTTCCCCCGCGAAAGTTCCTGCGGGATGACGGTCAACAGCGCTTCCAGCACCGCCAGCGTATCGGCGCTGGAGATGGTGGACATCTGCGCCACCGACTGCGACAACTGGCGCAGGGTCACCCGTCCGCTCGATTGAATGGAAGGGTAGTATTTCTTCGGCGCGGCTGGGTCGCCGGGCTTGCCGCGTTCCACAACATTGAATTTGACGCTCATGAGACAATCCTCCTTGGCTGTTTTTTTCAGGAGGACATCCGTATCCCCCTGCTATGGAATTAGTCTATAAAATTTACAGGGCGGAGTCAACTAGGAAATTGGTACTAGCCGGGATGTGCGACAGCCCGTGAAGCGAAACCTCCGACACCTTGGATCCCATACCGGAAAAAACCCCATAAAATGCGAATTTCTCAATAAAATTGGCAACAACTTGACTGTAATTTCGCACGAACTTCTGACAAAACAAGAAAACCGTGCCATAATAGTTCCTGCAGAAATTCGATTTTCGTCGGGATCTGAGCGGGATTGGGCGGGAATCGAAATCCATGCAAAAATAACAAAGAAAGGAGGTGGTGAGATTGCCCGCCATCGTGATTAAATACAAGGGGCTCACGATTGAGATTTACGCCGTCACGTTCATCCTGCTTCTCGTAGGCACCGTCATTGACGTATTTCTGAAATAAATCGTGAGCCCCAGCAAGGAGAATGTCACTGCTGGCGCAGTGGCATTCTTTTTTCTACCTTGTGGGTATTATACTGCAAAGCGCCGTCAGGTATAGGGAAATCTTGTTTCCTAAAAAAGGTCTGACAAATCTACATACTTTTCACGCAGAGACTGGTCCGCTTGCAGAGCAAGTCCGGTCCGTATGATATAGAAACTTTATCAGAGCAAAAGCTCCCTTTCAATTAAGAAAAAGTGAGTCCGGGTGGCGAAGTGACAGTCACTTTATGATTCTAAACCGCTCTTGGTATAATCCTGCCCGTTATGAAATACCACATCTGGACCGAAGGCTGTCAAATGAACGTCGCCGATTCACAGCGGGTCGGCTCGTCGTTGGAGCACCTCGGTTACACTTTTACCGACATGCCCGAAGAAGCAGACGTTATTGTTTTAAACACCTGCGTCGTGCGCCAATCCGCCGAGGACAAGGCGATTGGGCGCGTCAGCTCGTTCAAGAAACTCAAAGAGAAAAACCCGGACCTTACGATCAACCTGATGGGCTGTCTCGTCGGCGTGCGCGGCGCGGAAAAGCTCAAAGCCAAACTCCCCTACGTGGACGTGTTCTCACCGCCCTCCGACCCGGGTCCGTTGATCTCGCATCTCACGCAGGGCGAAGTGCAGTCACTCGAAGATGCCGAAACAACCCGTCGTTTCCTGATGATGGATGAAGACCTCAAACTGCCGGTTGCCGAGCAAGGCAAGACCGTCAGTGTGCATGTGCCCATCGTCTATGGCTGCTCGCACGCCTGTACCTTCTGTATCATCCCCTACAAGCGAGGCGTGGAACGCTCGCGCCCGGTTGGCGATATCGTCAGTGAAGTTCGTTCACTGGCAAAGCAGGGCGTGAAGGAAATTACTTTGCTCGGTCAGATCGTAGACCGTTACGG
Organism: Anaerolineales bacterium; assembly: GCA_015075725.1. Classification (NCBI taxonomy): domain Bacteria; kingdom Bacillati; phylum Chloroflexota; class Anaerolineae; order Anaerolineales; species Anaerolineales bacterium. The sequence continues at coordinate 1,054,019 of JABTTV010000001.1, forward strand.
CAAAGATATCCCCGATGGACCCAACCTTGCCGCCCTGCTGCGCATTGTCCATGACGTGGAAGGCATCGAGCGCATCCGATTCCTAACCTCGCACCCCAACTACTTCGACGATGAACTCATCGATACCATCGCCGAGCTGCCGCGCGTCATGCCGCACATCGAGTTACCCATTCAAGCGGGCGATGACGATATTCTCGAAAACATGAAACGCGGATACACCCAAAGGGATTACCGCAACTTGATCGAAAAGATCCGCGGCCGCATCCCTCATTGTTCCATCGCGACGGACATCATCGTCGGATTCCCCGGCGAGAGCGAGGAACAATTCATGGAAACTTACCGCCTCCTGTCGGACCTCAAGCTGGATGTTGCCCATTTAGCCCGCTACTCCGTCCGCGAAGGGACCGTCGCCGCACGCCGCATGGAGGATAACGTCAGCGACGAGGAAAAGATGCGCCGCTTCCGCATGTTGGAGGAATTGCAGGAGGGAATCGTCGCGGAGATCAACAGGAAATATCTCGGCGAGACCGTAGAAGTATTGTTTGAAGATAAGGTCAAGAACCGCTGGAAAGGCCGCACCCCCACCAACAAACTGGTCTTTATCGAAACGGACGACGATCTACGCGGCAGACTTTTGCCCGTCACCGTCACCTGGACGGGACCGTGGTCGATGCAGGCAGGTCTGCTGAAACAACCTGAATTGATCTCAATATAATTCGTGGTAGGGGCGGGGTAACCCCGCCCCTACGCGTTTGCGGGGCTTATAATCTCATCACCATGTCCATTGCCGAACTCTTCAGTACCTTCGCCAATAACCTCCTGCCCATCCTGCTCATCGCGGCGGCTGGATTTATTCTAGGCAAAACCCTCACCGTCGATTCGCGCACCATCGGCAGGATTGTCTTCTATATTTTCAGTCCCCTGCTGGTCTTCAATCTAATGATCACGAGCCAGTTGAATCTGAGCCAGGCCTTCAATACGGTCGGATACACAACGGCCGTCATTGCGGTCATGGGAACGATGGCTTTCATCCTCGGGAAACTTTTCAAACTCCAGCGCGCCCATCTGCTTGCGGTCATTCTCACAGTGGCATTCGGCAATACGGGCAATTATGGATTGCCGCTGGTCAAATTCGCGTTTGGCGATGAAGCATTGGCGGTCGCGTCCATTTTCTATGTCACCACCACCATCCTCTTCAACACGGTCGGCGTCGTCATCGCATCTCTTGGCCATTTGGACTTGAAATCCGCTATACTGGGGGTGTTCCGCCTCCCGATCCTTTACGCGGTGGCGGTCGCCCTGCTCATCAAAGGCACGGGCGTGGAGATTCCCCTGCCCATTGCCCGCACCATTGAGATCGCCGCCAATGGAGCCATTCCCGCCATGATCATCCTGCTCGGCTTGGAATTGACCCGCATCGAATGGTCGCACAGCCTGCGCGCTGTAGGTCTGGGCGTTGCCACAAAACTATTGCTGGGTCCTTTGGTTGGACTTGTTCTTGCAGCCTGGTTCGGATTGCAGGGTCACCCGCGGCAGGGAAACGTCATCGAATCGGCCATGCCGGCTGCGGTGGCGACCACCGTTGTGGCGACGGAATATAAACTGGAGCCTTCACTTGTCACCGCCATCGTGTTTTTGGGGACCGTCCTCAGCCCGTTGACGCTGACTCCGTTGATCGTTTACCTTGCGGGAAATTGAAAATGTCCGCTTCACACCCAGGGATTCTTCGCTTTATTGTGGTCGTGCTTCTCGTGTCGACCCTTTCCCTGAAATCGGATCAAGCCCGGGCGGAATCTTCGAGCCGCCCCGAGTCGCAGGGCGGAATCCAGGTGGAAGCGCAGGTAACGCATGAGTTCGGCAAATCCATCACCTTCGATGCAATCATAAAAACACCGGGCCCGATCCAACAGGCGTCGCTTTTGTTTCGCGGCGTCAACGAGCAGGTGACGCGCGTGGAAACATTGCAAGTGGCGGAGGATGGCTCGGCGAATTTCGTTTACGACGCGTCGCTCAATGTATTCCCGCCCTTCAGCGGGATCATCTATTGGTTTCAAGCGACATTGAACGACGGCAACATCTACACCAGCGAACCACAGACATATCAATATACCGATAATCGTTTTCCCTGGCGCGAGATTTCGCAATCGCTCGTTACGATTCATTGGTACGCGGGCGACGATGCATTCGGTTCCGCCGCCCTCGACAGCGCCGGGGCGGGACTCTTCGCAATGAGGGATCTCATCCCTTTGTCGCTCACCGAGCCGGTTAATATTTACATTTATTCCAACGTGGAAGACCTCAACGATACCTTTCTGCTCGGCGGGCGTGAATGGGCGGGCGGACATGCTCATGCCGACCTCGGCGTAATTCTTGTCGCGGTCCCTCCGGGGGCAAATCAATCCACCGAGATGGACACGTTCATTCCCCATGAACTCGCACATGTCATGTTGTACCGCACCCTCGGCGATACGTACCACGAACAGCCGGCCTGGTTGATCGAAGGCATCGCTTCGATGGTGGAACGCTATCCGAATCCGGATTACACCCGCGCGCTGGAGATCGCCAGCGCCAACGATACCTTGATCCCATTCACGGAATTGTGCGCCTCATTCCCCGCCGACTCCGGGTCAGCGTACCTGGCATATGCCCAGTCTCAATCCTTTGTCACCTACATCCGCGATTCGTTCGGCGTTTCAGGCCTTTCCCGCCTCATCGCCACATACGGAGACGGCTTCGATTGCGATCTCGGCGCGACGAAGGCGCTCGGCGCATCGCTCGGTCAACTCGACTCGCGCTGGCGCGAGACCGTGCTTGGTTTGAACCGGGGCGGGGCGGCGTTCCTTAATCTGCTCCCCTTCCTGCTTTTGCTGGTCATCGTCATCGTCGTTCCCATTTGGGGCGCCATCGACCTTGCCCGCCAGAGGAGGAGACATGCCCCCCGATCCAAATGAAATTGTGCGAGCGCATGTCTGGGTGAAGGGCCGCGTACAGGGGGTTGGCTTTCGCGCTCATGTGGAATATTATGCGCGTCAGATCGGGGTGACCGGCTGGGTGCGCAATGTCGGCTACGATACCGTGGAAGCCGTCGCCGAGGGGCGGCGCGCAGATGTCGAGCGGTTTCTCGAGGCGGTAAAGGAAGGTCCGCGAATGTCGCGGGTCGATGAATCAAGAATCGAGTGGGAAGAGATGGTCGGAAACTCGTTCACTGATTTTCGGGTTATGAGGAGCACATAGCGTAGTGGAAGTCTTAAAGACCTTCACCAACCCCTACTCGCCCTACCTCCTGGCATCCACGTTGGTCGCATCGATCATGGCAGTGATCACCTGGCGCCGCCGGTCAGCGCCGGGGGCATTACCTCTTTTCCTCATGCTGATAACGACAATCCTTTGGTCAGGCGCGGGCGTCCTGATCAATGAAGCCGTGAATTCGGAAAGCCGATACTACTGGTTTAATTTCCTCCTTTTTGGTTCGTTGATGGGAACCCCCGCTTTTTGGGCGTTCGGCGTGCAATACACCGGCCGCGATCACTGGCTTACCCGGCGCAACATCCTGCTTGTTAGCATTATTCCAATCCTCTCCGTGCTGCTCGGTTGGACGGCGAGATACCACGACCTGTTCTACAAGGTCTTCGATTTCGGGACCCGGCTTCCGAACGGACAATGGAATCTCGTCCCGGGTATCATGTATTGGGTTTATGTCGCCTACTCCTATTCGGTTATGATCTTCACGGTCGGAATTCTCGCGCAGGCTTTTTCCCAATCGGCAGGAGAATATCGGTCGCAGGCTGGTGTGATACTGGCTGGCACGTTGATACCATTCATCGGGAACATCGTTTACACATTCCTTCTCGGCATGGGAAACGGCGGGATCGACCCCACACCTCTCCTTTTCACTGTGATGGGGGTCTTTTACGCCTATGGATTGTTTCGACACCGCTTGTTCGACATGGCGCCAATTGCCCGCCACATGCTGATCGAAACCATGCAGGATGGTGTCATCTTGATCGATGCGCGAAACCGCGTGGTGGATGTCAACCCCTCCGCCTTGCGCTGGCTCGGATGGAATCAGCACTCGCCGATCGGCAGGGATATGGAGGAAATTCTCGGCGACTGGTACAACCAGATCACCATCTTCCCCACGAATCTGTATATAGAAACGGAAGTGCATACCACCGACAAGCCCGAAAGGTATTTCGACCTGCGGGTGGAACCCCTCACCGACAAAAAGCAAATGATGACAGGGCGGCTGATCGTCTTCCGCGACATCACCAGGCAAAAAATGGCTGAAAAAGCCTTTCGCGACGCACACGACCGCATGAGGCTTCATCTGAAGGAGATCGAGTTGCTCCAGGAGGAACTGCGCGAACAATCCATCCGAGATCCGCTCACAGGGCTCTTCAACCGCCGATACCTTGAGGAAACCTTCGAACGGGAACTTGCCCGCGCAATTCGCGAAGAGACCACGCTCAGCGTCTGCATGGCAGACATCGATAACTTCAAATCCTTCAATGACCGGCACGGGCACAAGGCGGGGGACCTGGTCTTAAAAACGCTTGCAGAGATATTTACCACGCATTCCCGCGCCGCGGACGTGGTCTGCCGTTATGGAGGCGAGGAATTCCTGATCCTCATGCCGGGCGCGGACCTGGATACCACCGCCCGCCGCGCCGAAGACTGGCGCAGTATATTCGAACAGTCGAGGATCGAGTTCGATGGCGAAATATTATCCACCACGCTCTCATTAGGCGTGGCGGTCTTCCCGCATCAGGGACGCACAAGCGATGAAGTGATTAAACTTGCCGATGAGGCTCTTTACCTTTCCAAGCATGGGGGAAAAAACAAGGTCAGCATGGCAAGACCCTGGGCCAATAACCCTATGTAAACCCCAACCCTCTTTCCTTCAAAGATACCCATTTCCCCTGACCGATAACCAAATGATCGAGTACGTCGATATCCAGAAGTTTCCCCGCCTGGACGATGGCGCGCGTGACAGCCACATCGTCGGGGCTGGGAGTCGGGTCGCCGCTGGGATGGTTATGCGTGACGATGACTGCCGATGCATTTGTGCGGATCGCCTCCTTGAACAATTCCCCAACACGCACCTGCGACGAATTGACCGAACCTTTATAGACTTCCACGATGGCAAGCACACGATTGCGCCGGTCCAAAAGGATCACGCGCAAATGCTCCTGCTCCAATGCGGACATTTCATACTGCACAAGCGCCGCTGCGTCCGCCGGGCTGTTGATGGCTAGTTTCTCCTCCGGTGCTTCGAAGGTCAGCCGCCTGCCCAATTCGATGGCGGCTTTGATCTGCGACGCTTTGGCTTCCCCCATTCCGTGCTGGTCCATCAATTCCTTGAACGGCGCGCGGTGCAGTCCGCGCAAGCCGCCGAAGTTTTGCAAAAGACGCTGCCCCACATCCACGGCGTTCTCGCCTTGAACGCCAACTCGTAAAAGGATCGCCAATAATTCGGCGTTCGTCAATGCCTGCGGACCGAGCATCGCCAGCCGTTCGCGCGGGCGATCCGCCTGGTGCAGGTCTGCGATTCGATAGGTCGGTTTCGGATTGGGTTCGGTCATGTTCTCTCCCTGAAAATGGGTTGGCTAATTTTACAACCATTTCAAGGCAAGCAGTACAAGTTTCAAGACTTGTTCTTCAACGAGTTCGATTAGAATCTCCTGCATGCAAATATCCCCCAAAGCCGTCCGCGCCATTTCCGTATTACTTTTTATCGACGGGCTGATCGCCATCGGTTGCGCGATCTTCGCACATGCTCTCGGCATCGATCCTAATCCTGATTGGGGACGTTCGCGCATTTTTCTTTTTCTCTTCGGCGGTTCGCTGCTTGCGCTCTCGATATTTCTGCGCAGGAAAAATCCCGCGCTCATCTCCTCGGATGCGACAAAGACCTTTACGATTATCGGGCACACCTGGGCGGTCATTCTCGTCATTTACGTATGGTTCATCACCTTTGGCACGTTCACAGAATGGCGCGCCTCCACCCGCTATTATTCACTGCTTGCAGATGCATTCAGCAAGGGTCAACTTCACGTGGATGTGGAACCCGGCGCGGCGCTTCTCGCTGCAGACGATCCCTACAACAACGAAGGACGCCCACCCTTCGATGACGACGTTTGGGATTTGTCCCTTTACAAGGGAAAACTTTATTTGTATTGGGGACCCGTCCCCGCCCTGCTCCTGACACCAATTCAACTCGTCTTAAATAAAGACCTTGCGGATATATACCCTGTCTTCTTTTTCTTTTGCGGATTGTTGATCTTAAACTCACTGATCGCGCTAAAAATGCGGCGGCTCTTCTTCGCAGACATCCCCATGCGGAATGTAACCGCCTCTCTCCTTGTCCTTGGCTTGATCCTGCCCATCCCGTGGTCGCTTTCCATCCCGGACGTATATGAAGCGGCAATTGGCGCGGGTCAATTTTTCCTCATTGGCGGCATCTACTTCGTCATCCTGGCATTCGAATATTTGCTCAAGCCACCCTCCCCGGCGGAGGGGATGCCGCCAAAAGCAGGGTTGTTATTATTTCTCGCCGGTCTCTTCTGGGCGTGTTCCGTCGGTTCGCGCGCGATCAACGTCCTTTCGATATTTTTTCTGACAGCATTTACCTTATATTGGATCTGGAAAACCTGCGTTATTGATTGGATTAAATCAACCGCTCCGCTTTTGACCCCGCTTGTGCTTGGCGCGATCCTGATCGGATGGTACAACTACGCGCGCTTCGACGATCCGCTCGAGTTCGGACTCCGCTACCAGATCACGGTCCAAAACATGAACCGCGACATGCCTCTCGCCTTCGAACTGGAGTATTTGCCGTATAATTTCACGGCTTACGTGTTGCAGCCTTTTCAATTCGTTTCAGGATTCCCATTCATACGACCTGTTGGCTACACTGGCTTGATCCAAGACCACGGCATCACCGCCCCGGGTCTTTATGCGGCAGGCAACGTGACCGGCATGCTCTTCTTCGCGCCTTTTTTGCTTCTTGCATTCCTGCCTTTTGTCAAACCAAAACCGCCTGGCGGAAAAGAGGCGCAGGTTTCCGATTTGCGAAGATTCATCCTGTACCTTCTCGGCGGTCCCTTCCTGATCGGTTTCACCAGCATCCTGTTTTACTACTACGGGCAGATGCGCTTCCTTGTGGATGTGATCTCACAGATCACCCTGCTGGCTGTCTTCGGTTATTGGACGGTTGTTCGAAGATTCCCCAAAGCATACCTATATTTTGCGAACCTACTTATCGTCATCACCCTCACCATCAGCCTGTTGCTCTCTGTCACCAGCGAGAGCGGCCGGATGGAAAAGCTTAACCCCGCATTCGATGACGGGGAAGCGATCAAAATTTTAATGACGCAATATGACATTACCGGCCCTTAATAAGGTGCCTGATAGCGCCGTTGAATGCGAAGACCTCTGCCAATTCTATACATCCCCAATATGCAGTATTCTTGTTCATAAAAACTTACTCTCGAAAACTTGATTTCGAGAGTAAGTCAGGTCTTGTTTTAGGGGGTGGGTGGCGCTTCTTCTGTTGAGGCTTCTTCCGTTTGGGCAGGCTCCTCTGTTGTTGGTTCTTCCACCTGAATTGAAGCCTCCATGACTGGTTCCAACGCTGCTTGATTTACGGCTGGCGCAAGTGGCGCAGAAATCGGTACTTCGACAGTCTGGACTGCATCCACCTGAACAGCATCGGCTCCGCCAGTCGGATTGATAATCACTACAAAACCATAGGTGCCGGGTGGAGGTCGCCCGCTTGTGCCATCATCGACATCGATCAGAATGCCTGTTCCAGGAGCGGGTCCTGCGCCATCTGAGTCGTACAATTGGCTTGGGTCGACTATTTCGTTATCCGCTTCGCCGCCGGTGGTTACAGCTATATCGCCAACGTTGGAGTTGTCATCAGGAATGCCATTTCCCCAGTTAAACACTTCGTAATACGTTGCCCCGGTATCGTCATTGGTAATTCCCACAACGAACCAGTCAAGGTAGATAACATTAATATTTAGGAATTCATACACCGCCAGGTCATAATTGCCATCCGGGGTGGCTTCGACCGTAACATTTAACCCGAGAACAACATAAAATCCCTCATTGATATTTGCTGTGTTGGCGTCATTATAGATATTCGTATTATCCGGCGGAGCGCCCACGTTGATTTGTGTGGGTGCAGGTGCAATCGGCGTGTAAGTTGTTGTTGTAATATCGCCATAATCGCAAGGCTCGGGTCCGTCAGGGTTGTGTGCGCCAGGACAAACCGGGGGAGGCGGGTCATACGTGCATGGCAAAGGCTGCCCTTGATTGTTTGCATTGGGGTCTTCGCAAGTAGTGGGGTCGTACGTGCAGGGTAATGGCTGCCCCTGATTGTTTGCATTGGGGTCTTCGCAAGTAGTGGGGTCGTACGTGCAGGGTAGAGGCTGTCCCTGATTATTTGCATTGGGGTCTGTGCAGGTTGACGGAGGAGTCGAACTGCCATCCGGAGGTTCGGTCTCTTCAGGAGTATTTGTTGGAGATGCCGTCCCTGTAGCAGAAGTGGATGTAGCAGAAGGGGTGCTGGTGGGTGTGGCTTGCGTCGGCGGGGATTCGGTTGCGGTGGGCGTTGCCTCTGTTGGCGGGGGTGAGGCGGTGGGAGAAAAGGTCAGGAAGGGCGGGTAGTAAACATCCGCTCCAGGCGTGAGGTAATACTCCATCCATGCCATCGGCGTGAGAATCTGCGGCAGGATCGGTTCGAGCAGGGCAAAGGGTCTTGCTGAGTTCGGATCCGGCTCGAGGTTCGAGTTCATATCCGCGTTCACGCTCCAGATCGGTATGAGGCGGATGGCGATCTGCCCGACGATGATGATCAAGAAGATGCCGATGGGAATGATGAAAATGAGGAGCGTCCAGTCGCGCCGTTCGCGTTTTTGATCGTGAATCATGACCCACTGTCCTTTCTGTGCGGGACTGGAATGGAAACGATGAACTTACTTCCGGGGAATTTTTCCTCGTCGTGTCCGGGGCTTTCCACCCGGATGCGGCCGCCGTGTGCCTGTACGATGCCGCGTGAAATCGCAAGCCCAAGGCCGGGTCCGCCGCCTTTGAACTTGGTCTTACCCGATGAGTGCATGAGCACCTCGCCGGTCTGCGAGAATTTCTCGAAGATGATATCGTGCATGCCCGGGTCGATGCCCACACCCGTATCACAGATGGTGATCTCCAATTGGGGTGGCTCCGCGCCGTTCACAAACCTGCCAGAGACTTTCACCTTGCCGCCGTCGGGCGTGAATTTGATGGCGTTCATCATCAAATGATAGAAGACCTTTTGCATCATATCGGGGTCGGCAGTGACGGGCGGAAGTTTCTCCAGCCCTTCGGTGCTGAAATGGATATTGCGTTCTTCGAACGCTGGAGAAAATTCCTTCTGCACCTTGCGAATGACGGGCTCCAATTGAATGTTCGCTTTTCGCAGGATCAACGCGTTGCTGTCGATGCGGGAAACATCCAGCATGCTTTCGACCACGTCCGTCATGCGTTCGGCGCCTTCCAGGATGCCGGTCGCGAGTTTTTGCATCTCAGAGTCTTTCTTCAAATCCTGTTCGAGCATCTGCGAATAACCCATGATCAAGGTCAGCGGCGTGCGCAGTTCGTGCGCCGATATCGAGATGAAGTTGGTCTTGGTCTTGTCCATCTTTCTGAGAGTCTCGTTCGCGTCTTCGAGTTCATGGGTCTTCTTCTGGAGTTTGGCGGTCATGTCGTCGAAACTGTTCGCCAGGACGCCGATCTCATCGCCGGTTTCGATGCCGGTCCTTTGGTCCAGGTCGCCGCCCGCGATCGCCTGCGAAGTGCGGACGAGCGAATACAAGGGAACGATGATCTTGCGCGAAACGAAATAGCCGATGACGATCACCGCCAGCATCAAAATGGAAAAGATGATCACGTAGGTCGTCCGGTTATTCTCACTGACCTGAAGGACGAATTCCGTGGGCAATGCCACCGCAAAGACGCCGATGCGATCGTTCCCCACCTGGAGCGGCGCACGCCCGATCGTGTAGGGGCGGCCTGCGATCTCCACATTGTTCTCCCCCCGCACGAGTTTTTCGGAAGTTTTGATGATCTCCTGGTACTGATCGGCGGTGATGTTCAAGGGATCGAGGTTATCCGTCCCGGCGGAACCGAAGGTCGTTGCAATGACATCGCCGTTCATTCCATAAAGGACGATATCTGCAAGGGCGATTTGTTTGAAGGTCGGGAGAAGAGTATTAATTGAAGTGCCGAGAATGATAACCCCGTCGAATTCATCGTCCACGCTGATGGGCATGAACGTGTAATAATATGCCTTTTCGTCGACCAGGTTCCCGCCCAGTGTGCGATGCGGAGGGTCTTGTGGATTCCGATTCCGCAAATACGATTCGACGAAAGGCATCTGCCCGGCTCCCGTATCCTGTTCCACGCGGATCGACTTTCCTTCACCATCCTTTAGCAGATGCAGAATCTCCGTCCCTTGCGGCGAAACAATGATCAGGTTTTCGACCGAACTTGTTCCAAAGAATGGCTCCGCGATCTGGAACACCCCATCGCGGTCTTCCTTTATCACCGCTTCCGCAAACCCGTCCGTGAAGATAATGCGCCGCGCTTCGCCTACATGATATCCCTCCTGCCGCACAAAACTATCGGAAACCACCCTGCCCGCCTCGAGCAGTTGATTGGTGAGACGTTCCGTCAGTGAGCCGGTCACGAGGCGCGTTACAACATAGACCCCGATAACCGATACGACCACGGTCAACAAAAGAAACGGCAGGGCGACCTTTAGGCGGATGCTCATGTGAAAACCAGTACAATATTGCCAAAGGCATTATAAAGGGGCGGTTCTCGGACCTCGTGGAAATGCAACACTATTATAATGTCAGAAGGGGTGAAATTTAAGTGATATTTGTCCAGCCCCGCCCGCCCTGCTTACAGCTACTTTACAAATTTGCCAGCCGAATCTCAAATCTTAGCCAGAATTTTAACCAGCCAGATCAGAAGGAGGATCCAAATCAGGATGGTCAATACCGCCCCAACCCAACCCGCGCCTCCCACTTCGCCCCGGCTTGCTGCCTCCCTGCGAGCCTCTTCCATCACCTCTGGCGGAATCAACCTAACTGCCAGCCATAATCCGCCCGGAGTGATAATCAGATCGTCTAGATACCCCAACACTGGGATGAAGTCCGGGATGAGATCAATTGGGCTAAAGGTGTGAGCAACAACCAAAAAGATCAGCACCCTTACGTACCACGGCGTGCGCGGATCCTTCGACCCGAGGTAGACGGCATACGCTTCCTGCTTCAATGCTCGAGCGCGGGCTTTCAATTTTTCCAGCATCGAAGAACCCGCATTATAAGCAATTGATGCGAGGGCTTGGAATCATCGAAAGCGCGGAATCCAACGAGGTACACGCTTGAGATAACCTTCATAGTCTGCCCCAAATTTGGAACGAAGATTCGGCTCCTCGTAAAACCTGACAAAGAGATCGAATGCAATCCATACAACGGCTGCATAGATCAATGATCCCCAGTACCCAAACCATGCGAAGTGACCGATAAGAATCAATAGCACGCCCATATACATCGGGTTGCGGACGTATCGATACAAACCTGAAACCACCAACTGCTTCGGCGGATCGATCGGGGCGGGTGTGCCTTTTCCCTTGACGAGGAAATCCCAAAAACACCAGACCAAAATCGCGATTCCATTTACCCATAATGGAAAGGCAAGGAAAGTGAGGAATCCGGTTTCAAGCCTCGGACCGATTCGAAACAGCGCCAATGGAATCAAGCCTGCAACCATACCCGGCGCAAGCATGAAAAACAGAATCGACTTTAATCTGGTCATCGCGGTTTTTGGAATCGGCTCCCGGTCCATGCGCCGATGAAATACCAGATAGCGACATCCACGATCAGATTTATTGTGCTGAACTCCGAGCAGTTCTCCCCCGGCTGGCATGGTCCCCAGGCAAGGATGATTGGGAAGGGAAACCCAAGCGGAAACGTATCCGAGATGACAAAAGGGACTACCAGGCTCCACACGATGCTAAATATCACGAACAGGATTACAGTGAGCAGGATTTTTAGGAATGTTGGCTTCAACATGCTTTTCATGGAAGTCGTTTCTCCCTATTTCTTACTCGGGTGAACCCGGCCTGGAAAAGTTATGGGCGAAAACAGCAAGACCGGAAAAGAACAACGCGGCACCAACCATTCCCGCAATCCACCGGGGAATCCCCAGGCCCTCTATGTCCAGGGGAATGAATCCAAAATAAAGAAGCAGCCCGAGCGCGCCGATTAGAATATCCGTGCCGCTTGCGATCAATAACGCAGTTCGTTTTGCGTTTTTATTCTCCAATTGCTCATCCCCTCTGTTTCAACCACTTCAAGAGCTTCTCAGTTGACCAGCAATTGATCACGTCATCTTTTGTCAGCCAGGCGCGGCGGGCAATGGCGACTCCGTAATGGAGCATGTCCAGATCGCCTTCGGAATGCGCGTCGGTGTTGATGCTGATGAGCACACCCAATTCCTTGGCGCGCTTCGCAAACGCATCGTCGAGGTCGAGGCGCGAGGGATGGGCGTTGATCTCCATCGCCACACCGGATTCTGCCGCGGCTTGCAAAACAACTTGCATGTCGATATCCGCCCCTTCCCTATCCGGCATAAGTTCGCGTCCCGTCGGGTGACCGATGATATCCACATGCGGGTTTCTCACGGCTTTCAGCATACGCTCCGTGATCTTCTCTCTCGGCTGGCGCAGGCTGGAATGGATGGATGCAAGTACGAGGTCGAGCGAGGCGAGAAATTCATCCGGATAATCGAGCGAGCCATCGGCTTTTATCTCCACCTCCGTTGCATGAAGCACAAGGATCTCATTGTCGAGTTCCTTTTGTATCTTTTTGATCTCAGCAGCCTGCTTTTTGTGATCTTCGATCTTCATGCCGCCCGCCACGCCGAGGCTTGCAGAATGATCAGTGAACGCGATAACCTTCATGCCGCGTATCGCCGCAGCGCGCGCCATCTCCAACATGCTTAATTTACCGTCGCTCCAGGTAGAGTGCGTCTGCAGGTTCGATTTAATGTCCTTCACCTCGATCAGTTTCGGTAGTTTATTTTTCTTCGCCGCTTCAACTTCGCCACGCCCTTCGCGCAACTCGGGAGGTATCCACGGCAAGCCCAAAGTCTTGTACACCTCCTCTTCCGTTGAGCAAAATATCTCACCTTTGCCCTTGACCTTTTTGAACGAATGATCCGACAAGGACAAACCTTTATCCAAAGCGATCTGACGCAGCTGAACGTTGTGATCTTTGGAGCCGGTCGCATATTGAAGCGCCGTTCCAAATTCCTCCGGCGGATGCACCCAAATTTGCGCGCGCACACCGTCGAAGAATTCGATGCTTGATTTCGTATCGCCTTTTCCCAGCACGCGTTCCACGCCTTTTAGATTGACGAATGCCTCCATCACCGCTGCAGAATCTTTGGATGCAACCAGGATGTCGAGATCGCCGATGGTGGAGCGCATCCTTCTTAAACTCCCGGCGGGTTCCACGGCGACGACTCCCTTCACGCCTTTGAGGACTCGGATGATCTCCTGCGCGAGCGGATACGCCCTCCCCAACGGAAGCCTGCCTGACCTCCGCGCCAATGAAGCGATGCCTTCCAAAATTGCGGTTTCAGATTTCGCGCCCATGCCGGGCAGGTCGCGCAATTTGCCTTTTTTTGCCGCCGTTTCAAGCTGCGCAAGTGTTGTGATATTCAACGTTTTCCAGATCAGTGAAATCTTTTTCGGTCCCAGCGAAGGGACCTGCAGCCAGCCTGCCAGGCTTTCGGGCACTTCCCTCTTCAGTTTCTCCAAGAATTGGAGCTTTCCCGTGGAAAGCAGCTCGTCGATCTTTTCCGCAATGGCTTTGCCAACGCCGGGAATATCCTCGAGTTTGTCCTCTTTCCAATATTCCTCCGCCTCGCGCCCCAGGCCCATCAGGCTTTCGGAGGCTTTTCGATATGCCAGCGTTTTATAAATGATCTCGCCTTTGATCTCGAGCAGGTTGGCGATCAGCGTGAATGTATCGGCAAGTTGTTTGTTGTTCATACCGGTAATCCTTTTGTGTGAATTATACGCGCAAACAATCTGTCGCTCCTGTTTCATTATCAATGTATTGATCTCCGGATCAAAGATGAATTTCCTTCCAGCGATCTCCAAATTGTGGATACTGCAAAACATCCCGGGCTTGTTGTAAAATAGGAATGATATTTCTCCGGAGACACACAAATGTCCGATCCCTTGCTGGCGACCAAGATCAGTCTGCCGATTTTGCGCCAGATTCTGGTTCCCAGAAGAAAAGTCCTCGAGCAATTGAACGACGGATTGCGTGATGGACATTTGCTTACTTTGGTATCCGCCCCGGCGGGATATGGAAAAACCACCACCATTCGCATGTGGGTGGAGCAGGCGGGATGCCCGGTGGCCTGGGTCACGCTGGAAAAATCGGATAACGACCTCAAACAATTTCTCGCTTACCTTTTTACTGCCTTGGGCAGGGCGGTAAGCGATCTCGGTCAGTCCGCGCTGGAGATGGTGGAAAACGCGCAGGAGATAAATCCTACTGCTGCGCTTGGATTGTTGGTCAATGACCTGCACGGTCTGGATCAGCCGATCATTTTGGTTTTGGAAGAATATCACCTGATCGAAAACGAGATGATAGATCAGGCTGTCGAATACTTGCTCACTCAATCCATTGCCAGCCTGCGGCTGGTCATCGCAACCCGTGAAGACCCCAGCCTGCCGCTGACGCGCCTGCGGGTGCGAAATCAACTCACCGAGATTCGCGCGGCGGACTTGAGCTTCTCCCTCGAAGAGGCGGTCGAATTTTTCGCGGACGTGATGGGAGTCAATCTTTCCAAAAAGGAAACGGAGATCCTGAAAGACAAGACGGAAGGCTGGGCTGCGGGTCTTCAACTGGCGGCATTGTCATTGAAGGAAAACAAGGACACGGCAAAATTTGTCGAGGCGTTTGGCGGAACTCACCGTCACGTTCTGGATTATCTTATCGAAGAAACCCTCAACAGCCAGTCGGAGGAGATGCGGGAATTCCTGCGGCGAACGTCCGTTTTGGACCAGTTATCCGCTCCCCTGTGCGAAGCCGTGACCGAACAACGGGAAAGCAAGAAAATTCTCCAATATCTGGAAAGCAACAACCTGTTTCTGGTTTCCCTTGATGAAGAGCGCAACTGGTATCGCTACCACGCTCTGTTCGGCGAACTATTGAAGAACCAACTTTTGCAGGTCGAACCGGAACGCGTGTCCGAGTTGCACGAACGCGCCGCGGACTGGTATGAGAAAAACGGTTTCATCCAGAAGGCGGTCGAACATGCCTTCCAGATATCGGATGGCGGCAAAGTGTCCAGATTGATCGAGAGACATGCCCTGCCGATGATCTATCAGGGCGAGGTTTCGACGGTTGCAGGCTGGTTCGACAGACTCCCGGAACCGCTCATTCAAGTTTCTCCCATGCTATGCGTCTGCAAGGCTTGGTCGTTGGTCTTGATGCAACGAAAAACAATGCGCATACGGGAAGCGGAACAGGCATTGCAAGCCGCCGGGGATGCCTTGGACCACGTCAACTCGGATGAAGCCCTGCGAAACCTGGTGGCTGGGCACATCGCGACCATTCAAGCATTTGTTATGGGAACGCCGGGCTTGACGCGAGAGGGGGCTGGAAAATTGATCGAAACGACCCGAAACGCCCAGCGCCTCCTCCCGGAAAATGAAAAAGCCATTCGCAGTGTTAATGCCATGGTTGCCGGTAACGGTTATTTGGCGCTTGCCGACCTGCCAGCCGCTGAGAAAGCATTCAAAGAAACCCTTGAGGATGGCGTGGCTGGCGGGAATTTTTATGCCGCCATTTATGGGCCGGTAAACTTTATCCTGATCGCGATGATAAAAGGACAGTTGGAACTTGCCCTGCAGCTTTCTGAGGCGAATATTGATCGGTTCAACCGACTCCTTGCTGGACAAAGATTTCCTCCCATTGGCGCGCTTTACATCCTGAAAGGATGCGTCCTTCTCGAGAAAAATCTTCTGGCAGAAGCGGAACAGGCGTTGACTCAAGGTCTGAGTCTTATCCGCTGGACCGGTGAGTTCCGGACTCACATGAAAGGCTATGCCGCCCTGGCGCGATTGCACTCCGCTCAAGGTGACCGGGAAGGAATCGCTGAAAGCCTGAAGTTCCTTGAAGAGACCCGACCGGAAAGCGCCCCTTATGCACAGACGTTGCGGCAGCGTTTTTCGGTGTACGATCCGGAGGAGCATAAGCTCAATGTTGAGGAAGCGCATATCTCGGTGACACAAGCCGCAGCCAGGTTTAGCGCCTTACCCGACATAACCGGTATTGACTTAATGAGTAGAATCCGATTTCAGACTCACCTGAGCGATGCCTACAACCTGACAAAGTCAGTTGCAGGAAATCAAAAAGCTTATTCTTTCCTCGACGTTCATAAATACTTTGCCCGCCAGGAAAAGTTTGCGAATACCCATGAGCTCTACGACTGGCTGATCGAGATTTGGCTTCTCAGAGCGCTGATGTATCATGTGGAGGGAAATGCGGAGGAGGCGCGTTGCTTGATGCAGCCCACGCTCGAGGCGGCTGCCCCAAGGGGATATTTCCGCATCTTTCTTGATGAAGCCGACCTCCTGCGCCCTCTGCTTGAATCCACGCTTCGGCATTTGAAAAACAACGATCTCTCTGCCTACGTCAAACGCCTGCTGGAGGCGATGCCAGGAAAATCCATCGAAGTCAAATCCGCCTCCGTGCCGGAGGATATATTAAGCGACCGGGAACTCGATGTGTTGAGACGATTGGCAGCGGGGGAATCCTATAAAGAGATCGGGCAGAAACTCTTCCTCAGCCTGAACACGGTGCAATTCCACGTCAAGAGTATCTATCGCAAATTGCTGGTCAACAAACGGATGCAGGCGATCGAGAAGGCACGGGAGATGAGGTTGATCTAACCAGATATCCAGACCACATATTTTTCCACCGAAGAACCACATGTTTATGTGGTTCTTTTTTTTACCTTTAGCCCTAGAATGCAGGCAATGTATTCGCCCCAAGAAGGAGACCCGACAATGAACACAAAACAACTTTCGATCAGTCTTGTGATTTCCGTCTTGCTCATGTTGACTATTGCCGTGCCTGTTGCGGCGGGGGTGGGAAGAGTCGCAAAAGGGGAGGAAATGCCTGTTTCGCCGAATCAGGCACAGGGTCCGACCGATGCGGCGGAGATGGAAGCGTTCATGGACGAGTTGTTCGCGCGTCAAATGGACGAGAATCACATCGCGGGCGCGGCTGTCGCAGTCGTCAAGGATGGGCAGTTATTCTTTGCCAAAGGCTACGGGTACGCTGACCTTGAAAACAAAATTCCCGTTGACGTTGAAACAACAATGTTTCGCACCGGCTCGGTCGGCAAAGCAATCACTTGGACGGCGGTGATGCAACTCGTCGAGCAGGGCAAATTGGATTTGGACGCGGACATCAACACCTATCTCGATTTTCGCATCCCGGATACCTATCCACAGCCGATCACGCTAAAGCATTTGATGACTCATACGTCGGGTATCGAAGACCGCTGGGTCGGAAGTTTGACCCCGGACGCCAGCGAACTGGTTCCCGAACGCGAATGGATGATCGCGAATTTCCCGGGTCGGGTGCGTCCGCCCGGCGAAATAGCAGGTTACTCGAACTACAACGCCATGTTGGGCGGATATATCGTGGCGCAGGTATCGGGCGAGCCGTATGAGGAGTACATCCAGAAACATATCTTTGACCCGCTGGGCATGACTCACTCAACCGTCAAACCGCAAATGCCGGGGAACCTGTTCCCGTTTGCCTCCAAGAGTTATACGTTCGTTGATGACGCCTTCCAACCGTTCCCTGATTATTTTCCCCAGCCCGCGGGACTGGCGTCGGGCTTTCATTGGGTCAGCGTCACAGACATGGCGCGGTTCATGATCGCGCGCCTTGAAGGCGGCTTCTACGGCAATGCCTCCACTGAGGTTCGCATTTTGGAAGAAGACACGGCGCGGCAAATGCTGACCACCCTGTACACTCCCGACCCGCGCCTGCGCGGTACGGCGTACGGCTTGTTCGATTTCAGCGATAACGGTCAGTTGGTTCTTGGTCACACAGGGTATGCGCCAGTGATGGTAAGCGAACTACTGCTGCTGCCCGACCAGCATCTGGGTGTATATGTAACCTACAACAGCCTGGGCGCCAGGGAGGGGGCATTGATTTTCCAACATTTTGGATTCCAAAGGGCGTTTTTTGACCATTACTATCCCGCCCCGGCGGTTTCTCCCATCCAACCCCCGGCGGATTTTGCTCAACGCGCGGAACGGTTCGCGGGCTTTTACAAAGCCGCCAACAACCACTCCACCACCCCTGAAAAAGTAGCCCGGCTTTTCGGCGATGGCGCGCTGGAAATCCGTGATGGCGGTGACGGCACGCTGGTTGTTCCCATGGGGGGAGGGCACGAGCTGCGCTTTGTGGAAGTGGAGCCGCTTTACTTCCGCCAGGTGGATGGTTCGCTTTCCATCGTTTTCCGAGAGGACGATCAGGGTCGTATTACCAACTTGTTTTTCGACCTCAGCCCTCATTATGGTTACGTAAAAATGGATTGGTATGAAACGACCGGCTTCAATATGCTGTTAGCCCTGGGTTGCATCCTGATGTTCCTGTCCATGTTCCCGGTGGCGTTGGTGCGCGCGATTCGGAATCGCCGCTTTGCCCCCGCTTCACGATCCGCCCGCACAGCGGACTCGATCCTCTTCGGCATCAGCCTTCTGAATGTGTTGTTCGTGGTCGGTCTCGCGCTGTGGTTCCGCCCCATGCGCCCGTCGGAATTGCACGACATTCCACAGATCGTTGAGATCGTGATGGGGTTGGGCGTCTTGTCTGCCTTGCTGACTCCCGCCTCGCTGGTCTACACCGCGCTAGCTTGGAAGGATCGCTATTGGGGCGTCGCCTATCGTATCTATTACACGTTGGCAACGATCGCGGCGGCCGCTTTTGTCTGGTTCCTGCATTACTGGAACTGGTTGGGCTGGCGGTATTAAAACAATTCACATGTGTAGTCGGTGCAAGAGAGCGCCGACTACACGGAGACTATTTCAACGCTGGCGGGTGCGCCATCCGTCCCCGCCAGCCAATCATGAGAAAAGGAGAAAATGAAATGTCTACAATCGTTAAGAAATACCCTGCAATATCCCTACTTGTCCTTGCCATGATTCTTGGCTTTGCGCCTGCGCTTGCCGTGGCTGCTGGTTTACTTCCCCCGGCGTGGATCCAACTTGGGGCGCTTAGCTCCAGTGTGGCAGCGGTTGTGCTCGTTCTGATCGAAGGTCGCAAGGGCGGACTGCGTGAATTGCTCAGCCGCGCCCTGATCTGGCGGGTCGGTATCCGCTGGTGGATCTTTGCATTGTTCTTCATGATCGTCCCATCTGTGGCTGCCCTCTACGTGTATCACTTGTTGGGCGGACCGTCTGTGGATTGGAGCGGGCTTCAGCCGCTGTATCAAATCGTTCCCGCGTTCGTCTTTCTCACCCTCGCGGCAGGGATCGGCGAGGAGTTTGGCTGGAGAGGATTTCTCCTGCCGCGGCTTCAATCCCGCCATAACGCGCTGGTTTCAGGTCTCATTGTCGGAGTCGCCTGGGCCACCTGGCATGTCCCCCTGTTTTTCATCGAGGGGACAAACCAGTACGAACAGCGATTGGCAAACGGAATGCTCCCCGCTATTCTCGGCTACGCAATGTTTGTGATCGTCCAATCGGTCCAATTCACCTGGCTGTTCAACAACACCAAAGGCAGTGTTCTGCTGGCGGCGGTTTTCCATGGCGCAAGCAATGCATGGGCTGGATATCTCGGCATGGGCAATGTCCCCTTTGGCGGGATTCTCACCCTTGCGGGTTTATCTGTGCTAATCACCGCTGTCGTCGTCCCGCTGGCTGGAGCAGAGAATCTCTCCCGCGCATTCAATCGAAACGTGCTTGAAATTAAGAATGGACAGCCTGATACCGTTCAGCCATCAAAAGAAGGAATTGCGCAACCCTCAGGCTCGCAATAAGGATCTTTTGGTTACGAAATGGAGAGATTTCATGTCTACTCAAAAAATAACATCCAATAAAGACCAATATACACTATGGCAGATCCTCGGCATTTGGGCAGGCGCCGCCCTGCCGATGGGAATCAGCTATTGGGTGGTCATGCCCATCCTGCTCTCACGCGGGAGCGTGAGTCCATTCGCGTTTCTCTTTTTGATCAATGCCGGATTGATCTGGCAGGGAGTCTTTGCCTATATCCTGCTGAGGCGCGAAGTGAAACCATTCACCTGGCAGGGCGTGGAGGACAGATTATGGCTATACACCCCTTCCGATCCCAGGACAGGTATTCCCTCGAAATGGCTTTTCCTGTGGACGATCCCACTCATCGCGATTTCCGTTATCGGGTTCTCGAACCTTGGATGGCTTGATGATCTGTGGTTGAAGGCTCTACCGTTTCTCGAGCCGCGTCCCTATGCGGTCATCCAAAACCTGGCTGGACCCGCCGTGGGACAGTGGTGGTTATTGGGCTTGCTGGCAGTGCAGATCGTGTTCAATTACCTTTTGGGTGAAGAATTGATCTTCCGTGGAATCCTGTTGCCCAAAATGAACGGCGTGTTCGGAAAGTGGGACTGGCTCGCCAACCACCTTCTGTTCACGGCATACCATCTGCATTTCATCTGGAATACCCCCGCGCGCCTGCTCCTCGATTGGACCTATTCCCTGCCCGCAAAACGCTTCAAATCCTATTGGATGGGAGCCATCGTTCATGGGTTTGACGCCCTGGGTCTGATATTCATGTTCATCATGGCTATCATGGGATTGGTTTAGAACAGAATGACAAGGTTGTTCAATAAAGGAGAAATCTCATGTCAACACAGGAAATAACATCTAAAAAAGATCAATACACTCTCTGGCAGATCCTCGGAATCTGGCTTGCAGGCGGCGCGCCGATGTGGCTGTTGAGTTGGGTGGCTTATCCCACCCTGAGCGCCGGACTCCCGCCATTGGACGCAGGTCTGTTGCGCTACAAATTGCTCACTGTCGGGCTGATCTGGCAGTTTGCGCTGGCGATGATCATTCTCTATCGCGAAGAGGGAAACATCCGTCTGGGGACGATCAGCCGTCGTTTCTGGCTGAACCACCCAAAGTCCGCGCGAAGCGGGGAGACGAAGAAATCCTTGTGGTGGTGGATCATTCCGCTGATCCTGCTTGTTGCCTTCGTGGAAATCGGTTTTCGGGATACGCTTGTCAACTTGTGGACGGGGATCTTCCCCTTCTTCGCCGAGCGGGAAGGCTACGATGCGTCCGCAATGTTCACTCCTGAATTGCGCGCGCAGATGGTCGGCGCGTGGGGATTACTCGGGGTGCTCTTTGTGAATGCGCTGTTCAATACGTTCCTCGGCGAGGAGTTCCTGTTCCGCGGCGTGTTGCTCCCCAAAATGGAAGGCGTGTTCGGCAAATGGGACTGGGTCGCCAATGGTGTGATCTTCGGCTTCTATCATCTTCACCAGCCCTGGGGCATCCTCTCGTCCGTTCTGACGGGTTGGATGTATACCTTTCCCGCCAGACGATTCCGCACGACCTGGTTCTCGATCATTCTGCACTCGGGGCAGAGCGTATATCTCCTTTTCCTGATCCTGGGACTCGTTCTTGGTCTGGCGTAACTCCTGCCATGGAGTGAATATGACGCAATCCATCAGTTTGAATTCGCAAAATAAGTACGAGATTCATATTTACGGTCAGCCGGACGCCTCGTGGCTGGTTTGGTTCGGTCAAGCCGATGTCCGTTCCGATACTCTGGCTGACGACACGCAGGTGACCACGTTCTCGAACATCGTCATGGATCAAGCCGGGTTGGTCGGTTTAATACGCCGCTTGCACGGATTGGGGATCGTGTTGATATCCGTCCAACTCGAAATGCTGGGAAGAACAACGGTGAAAGAGTACCCAAAAGGGGAGGCATCATGAAAATCCTCATGTTCGGAGCAGGTGTTATCAACACCCTCTATGGTTATGCCCTGGCACAGGCGGGCAATGACGTGACGCATTACGTCCGCCCTGGGAAGAAGAAAATGTTCGGGAACGGGATCCGTCTCAACTTCCTGGACGGACGCGAAAATCCGCCGAAGCAGGCATCCGTGCATTATCCGGTGAAAATCGTCGAAGAATTCTCCAGCGCGGATGGTTATGAACTTATCATTGTCAGCGTACGGCATTATCAACTCGATTCGGTTATGCCCGTAATCAGGGATAAAATCGGTAACACCGACATTCTCATCTTCAACGGCAATTGGGACGGCATCGATAATCTCGACCAATATCTGCCGCGCTCACAATACCTCTTGGGATTCCCCGTCGCGGGTGGCGGTTACAATGGGATGACTCTTGACGGCGCATTGCTCGACGAGATTCGGCTCGGCGAACTGGACGGCAAATCCACGTCGCGGCTGGAGCGCATTGCAAACGTGTTTCGGGGCGCGGACATCAAGGTGGATGTGCAGTTCAACATGCAGCACTGGCTGTGGGTTCACTTCGCCATCAACAGCGGAATCATCGGCGCGGCGTTCAAGGCAGGCAGTGCGCAGAAACTATTGAACAGTATTCCGCTTTTGCGAAAAGGAATCCTTGCGGGGCGCGAAGCGTTGGAAGTCTGTCGCGCAAGAGGCGTGAACGTGGACTCCTTCGAAGACGCGAAATCCTTCTATCTTCCCGTCTGGCTCGCGGCGGTGGGCGTGTGGTACATGATGAAAACCAACCTGCCCGCCCGCAAGATCATGGAAACGCACACGGCGGTGGACGAACTGCAAGTCATCTACCGCGACGTATTGAAATCGGGCGAGGAACGGGGTATCCCCATGCCGCATTTCAAGTCATTGAAACCGTATGTGGATAATCCGCCTGCATTGCATTAATCATATTGAAAGAAAGTTAAAAAGGAAACTCTTATGCACCTCACCATCCAATCCCTCTCCAAACAATACCGCCGCGACTTCTGGGGTCTGCGCGATTTTGACCTCGAAGTGAAGCCCGGCGTCATCGGCTTGCTGGGACCGAACGGCGCGGGCAAATCCACGCTCATGCGCATGCTTGCCACCATCACCCAGCCCAGCGCAGGGACGATCCAGTGGAACGGCGTGGACGTGGTCAAAGCGCCCGACGCACTGCGTTCCACGCTCGGCTACCTGCCGCAGGATTTCGGCGTCTATCCCAATTTAAGCGCGCTGGAATTTCTCGAATACATCGCCGCCATCAAAGGCTTGGACGCCAAGTCCGCGCGCCGCCGCATCGAAGAATTGCTCGTGCTGGTCAACCTCGTCCACGCCGCGAAGCGACCGCTGGGCGGCTATTCGGGCGGGATGAAGCAGCGCGTCGGCATCGCCCAGGCATTGCTCAACGATCCGCAACTGCTCATCGTGGACGAACCGACGGTGGGACTCGACCCCGAAGAGCGCGTACGCTTCCGCAACCTGCTCTCCGACCTTTCGGGCGAGCGCATCATCTTCCTCTCCACGCACATCGTCTCGGACGTGGAAGCGACCGCCACCGAGATCGTCGTCATCAACAAAGGACGCAAACTCCAGCACGCCGCGCCTGAAAAATTATTGCAGACTCTTGAAGGGAAAGTCTGGCAGTGGGTCATTCCCTCCGATGCCCTGCCCGCGCTCAAGCAGAAACACATCATCAGCGGAGTCATCCGCCGTCAGGATGGGATTCAGGTTCGGGCGGTGAGTGAAGCGGCTCCCGCGTCCAACGCCCAGCCCGTCCCGCCGAGTCTCGAAGATGTGTATCTCCAACTCGTTTCGCAAAATGGAGCGTCGCAATGAACAGCCTGCGAACGCTCTTCCACATGGCGCGCGCGGACTTTTTCGAGCGCACACGTCGTTATAGTTTTTTGGTCATGTTGGGGTTGGTGGTCTGGCTTGGGTATCTCTCCGCGACAGGCGCGCTGGTGATGAGCGTGCCGCCCAACTACGTGGGCGAAGTCAACTCACCGTGGGTCGGCGCGTTGATGACCGTCACGGTCACGATATTTCTCGGCTGGTTCGGTTTTTATCTCGTCAAAGGTTCGGTCGCGCGCGATTACGAGACGGGCGTTGGGCAGATCATCGCCACCACGCCGCTTTCGCGTCCGCTGTATGCGCTCGGCAAATGGCTGAGCAACTTCGCCGTGCTGGGCGTGATGGTCGTCATCCTCATGTTCGCGGGCATTGCCATGAATCTCTTTTTCAGCAGCGCGCCGCTCGATCTGTGGGCATTGACCGCGCCGCTGCTCTTCCTCGCGCTCCCGTGCATGGCGGTCGTTGCCGCGCTTGCCGTTCTCTTTGAAACCGTCGGCTGGCTGCGCGGCGGCTTCGGCAACGTCGTTTATTTTTTCCTCTTTTTCATGGGGCTCATTCCCGGCTTAGAAGCCGAATCCTACCAGCCCATGCTCGACCCGACAGGTCTCCGTCTCATCGGAGACCGCATCGCGCAAGCCGCAAAAATGATCTACCCCGAAAGTGAAGGCGATTTTGCATTTCAAATCGTGACCAGCGCCGCCGAAGTCAAATACTTTCTGTACAACGGTTTCGCGTGGACTGCCGACATCCTCCTGCCGCGCTTCGCCTTCGTTTTGATGGCGATTGGACTCGCTGTGCTTGCCGCCCTTTTCTTCGACCGATTCAACACGGCGAAAGTTCTACGCGGGAAGAAACGCCTCAATCCCAACCCCGCGCGGGATTCTGCTTCCGAGCCTTCCCCACTCCCCAACATTCACCTGACCTTGCTCCCAAACACGCGGCGCTTCCGTTTTGGCGCACTCTATCTCGCCGAATTGAAAATGCTCCTCAAAGGGCGACGCTGGTGGTGGTATCTGACATCGCTTGGGCTGGTCATTGCCCAAGTCGCCGTGCCGCAAGGGACGACTGCCTTCCTGCTCGCCGTTGCCTGGCTGTGGATGATTCTGCTTCTAAGCGCGTTGGGTAACCGCGAAGCCTTGCACAATACAAGTGAAATTGTCTTCTCCGCACCGAGACCCACGCTTAACCAACTACCCGCTGCGTGGCTTGCCGCCTTCACTGTCACTGCGCTGATGGGGTCGGGCGCGTTCCTGCGCCACCTCCTCGATGGTGAAATCACCCGCCTCCTCGCATGGATGAGCGGCGCGCTGTTCATCCCCTCCCTCGCGCTCGCCCTCGGTGTGCTGACCTCCAGCCGCAAACCCTTCGAAGTCATCTACGTCACGTGGATGTATCTCATCCTCAATGCTGTGCCCACGCTGGATTTTGTCGGCGTCACGCCCGAAAGCCCCTGGCAGTTTTACGCCATATCCTCATTTGCCCTGCTTGCTCTCGCTGCCTTTGTCCGTCACTCGCAGTTAACGGGATGGAAGTTTACGAAGTGAAACCTGTTTCGTCTTCTGGCCTCCTCTCGTAACCTTTGTCCTGGCGCGGCGGATGAGTCGATTAATAATTTTGAAATTCTGGTAAACGAGAAACTTCTTTACGCTGAAGAAAAGAATCCCGAACAAATGATCGGGATTCTTTTATGTTGTTTTGAAGGAATTATCGATACAGAGAGGGTGTTATCCGACACATTCGCAATCCGGATAGTCCTTGACCAGGCTCGTTCCGGGAGGGCATGGGGGACAAGCAGGCTGGTTGTAAACTTCTGCTGGAGGTTCATCGATCGTATATTGAATGGGAGCATTGCAAAGCCCAGGTTCGGTACCCGCCGGTTGGAAACCTACAGCCATGCGGCAGGAACTATCCAGTTCGAAGACGGATTTGATCGGATAGTACAGTTCATAACCGGGGTTTGCGGCGCCTGCCTGTTCATGTGAAAACGCATCGTTCAAGTCGAAGAGCGCCGGGTCGAGCAGGGAATGACCCGCCCACATGCTGATCATATAGGTTTGTGGATTCCCGACCACGGCACGTTTGACGGCAATCTGAATTAGATTCGGGTTATCGGGCGAGATGCGAACCCACGCGCCTTCCGGGTCTGAACCTGCACCCTGGTCGAAGACGATGGATTCAAATCCGTCGCCGGTTGCGCCCTCGTCGGTGAACATCGGGGTAAGGCTGCCAATATCATCATTTGCATCGTTGTAGACCTGCACACCCAGGACGGTCCAATCGGCGGAGGCGGGATTCGAGACGATGACAAGCCAGTCTCCTCTGCCGTCGCGGTCGGTGTCGAGCTCGAGGGCATATTTATCGGCTGACACGTCCGCACCTACAAGCGCATTGAGTTGGATTGAACCGTAGATCCAGGCTTCATCCTGATGAACGAGGGTGTCCACGATATCAAGGCTCGGGAAATATACATCCATGCTTCCGGGATTGAACGGGCGCTCGAATTGACCGTAGGTGAACCGGTCGCCTCCGGAAATCGCCTTGTCCAGGGCGGAGACTTGATCGCCTGCATGTCCGCTCACAGATTCTGGAAGACTTACAGGGACGACATTGCTTTGAGGAACAGGCAGAACCGATTCCTCGGGTTCATCAATTGGTGGTTGTGTAGGCTGTGCGACAGAAGGTTGTTCAGTCGCAAACCCCTCGCTCGACGCGGGCAAAGCGCCGCATGCCTGCACCAAAACAAACATAACGATCAACAAAATATTGGTTCCATTGGTAAAAGTTTTCATTCGTATTTCCTTTTCTATAAAATTGAGTATGTCTTGCAAGCCAAATGTTTATACCGATGTCTATCCTTCAAATTCAGGGGGCACCTCTCCAGTCTTTTCTAAAGTTATACGCTCATTATTTTTCCTGTTTGAGTTTGATCTCGCAGGCATGCCCTGCGTCGATGGCTGCATTAAATCAAAGACACGATGGCGTGCCATCGTGGAAAATACCTAGTTGTAAGTCGGGGGAGTACCTAGTTTTTTCGTCCAGCCCTCTAACCATTGCCAAACCACAAAAAATCTCCGCCTGATACAACCCCGCAAATTAAATATTCGCTCTTATCCAGAGAGGCCGAACACCCGTTACCAAGACACCGCCTTAAGACCTGCCGGGAAACGGTCTTGGGGCGCTTCTCAAACCACAGGCATTTCGATATCCTTGGGACATCAACCAAAGGAGATTTCAATGAATTTGACGACTGCCTTTTTGAAGCGTCACTCGCTGATTATCGGTCTCGTCCTGATGTTCGTTTACACGTGGACGATCGACCTCTCGAACTCGGGCGTCATGCCGTTCGAAGTTCCCTTCCCGATCTATATCACTCTCGGCTGGGGATTCATCTTCGCATCCCTCTTGATGACGTGGCTGACCCTCGGCAGGGATGAAATGATCAGGTTATTCAAACGCTTCCTCCTTTGGCGCGTCGGCTGGAGGTGGTTCCTTGCGGCGCTCCTGCTCGAGCCTTTCTGCATTATCGCGGGAGTTTATCTCAATGCCGCATTGGCTCGAATTCCCCCCGATTTCAGCGAGGCGATGGCGTATCAAATCTTCGGCGCGTCCGCCTCCCCGCTGGTCTTTTTCCCTGTCTTCTTTCTCTTTGACCTCATCACCAATGGGGAGGAAATGGGCTGGCGAGGATACGTCCTGCCGCGCTTGCAGTCAAAATATAACGCCCTGACCTCCACGCTGATCCTCGGCGCGATCTGGGCGTTTTGGCACCTGCCGAAGTACATCACCCATTTCAACGCAACCGCCTTTGGCTGGGCGGCGCTTCATTTCCTCGCGTTTGCCGTTATCCAGACCTGGCTATATAACAACACGCGAGGAAGCTTATTAATCGTCGCTGTCAGTCATGCAATCTCGAATGCAGTCGGCGTGTTCATGCCGATGGCGAACACTGTATCGAGCGGGAATATGGGCGCATATATCTTCTACGTTTTGTTCGAAGCCCTCGCGGCAATTGTCATAACCGTCGTTGCAGGTCCTGCGCGGCTCTCGCGCACGGAAGAAAAACAGGTGCAGGTGTGATCGCATGAACACCAAAAGAACCTTCCTTCAAACGTACGAACTTCCATTGTTCCTTTTGCTGGCATACACCCTGAGTTGGTCGTCCGCACCATTTGCGAATGGTGGTTTGCTTCCTCACGGTCCGGCGCTCGCCGCGGTCATCGTCATTTGGCTGACTTCGGACAGGGCAGGCTTGCGCGAGTATTGGAAGCGGTTGACAAACTTCCGCGCGGGCTGGTGGTATTTCGCCGGTCCCGCGATCATCCTCGCGTATCTGCTGGCAGCCTTCGTCGCCAGCCTTCTGTTAGGCGCGAAGGCGGTGAATCCGTTTCCGTTTCCCACGACCGGCACGCTCATCATGCTCCTATTGATGGGCGGACAATGGGAAGAACCGGGTTGGACGGGTTACGCGCTCGTGAAATTACAGGAACGCTTTGCGCCTCATTCCTACGGGACGCTTGCCGCTGCGCTCCTGACCGGATTCTTCCGTTCGATCTGGCACCTGCCATTGGTGCTTTACGGCGGTATCGCCTGGTACGATGCGGCGTTCTTTAGTTTCGCGTTTCAATTCATCATTGCCTGGCTTTATCATAAATCGGGCAAAAGCGTCCCCGCCGTCATGGTCTTCCATCTTGCCTCCAACCTCCTGACGGGCAACATGATGCTTCAGGCGTTCACAGGCGGGGCGCGTGAAATGTACTACATCCTCTTTGTCGTCTCCGCCTGTCTCGCCGCGCTGATGATCATCTGGCAATCGAAATTCAAACTGGGATATGCGCCATGAGCCCCATAAACGGATTGACTCGCATGCAATTCCAGCGATGGATGGAATCCTATTGCCGCGCCAGCGCAGAGAACGATCCGCAAGCCTCCACCGCTCTCTTCGCTTCGGACGCCCGTTATTACGAAAATCCATTCGATGAACCCATTACGGGACGCGACGCGATCCATCGCTATTGGAAAAAAGGCGCACAAACCCTGAAAGATAAAGAATCCAACTTTGAAATCCTTTCTGTAAAGGGAACCTGCGGCATCGCGCGCTGGAAATCGAAGTTCACCGTCATCGAATCGGGCAAACGTCTCGCGCTGGATTGCCTTTTCGTCGTTGAGTTCGATGATGAAGGGCTGTGTCGGATATTCCGCGAGTGGTGGCACATTCAAGAAAGAAACGATGGGTGAATGTCGGAGCACCACATGAGGTCAACGCGCGGGGGATGGGAGTACAATCCCGTCATGCTCAGTTCCACCGTCGTCCGCGTCCGCATCCCTGCCTCGCTGGATGTCGCTACGTATATCAGCATCGGGGCAATGTCGCTGTTGGCTGTGAGAGGATTGCAATCCCTTCCAGCCCAGTCAGCCCTGCTTGGTTTGGGCGCGATATGCGGTTTGTTGTATCGCTTTGTGTTTCGCGCGGGACGCTACGAAAAGAATCCGGTTCTCTATTTCGGGTCGCAATTTGCCGTGCTCGCCCTGATGCTTATTGCCGCGCAGGGCTCTTCAGTTGACCCGATCAATTTCATCTTCCTGTTTATCGCCATCCATGCCGCGCTGGTCCTGACGCGCAACGCTGCCGTTTTATGGATCGCCGCATA
Source organism: Anaerolineales bacterium (assembly GCA_015075725.1). Taxonomy (NCBI): domain Bacteria; kingdom Bacillati; phylum Chloroflexota; class Anaerolineae; order Anaerolineales; species Anaerolineales bacterium. The sequence goes on from JABTTV010000001.1 coordinate 1,083,622, forward strand.
TTATTTCACGGTCAGTGCGGCAATGTTGATCACCCATGGCACGGAAGGTTTCTTTGCGGCGGCGTTTTACCTTGTAACGTATGCCGTTTCGGGTGTTTTCGGTCACATCCTGCAACAGGCGGAACTGGCACGCGAACACAACCAGCAACTGGTGGAAAAGTTGCAGTCCACGCAGAAGAAGCTGCAGGAACTGGCTGTGGTGGAGGAACGCAACCGCCTCGCCCGCGAACTGCACGACTCGGTGAAGCAACAGGTCTTCGCCATTTCGATGCAATTGAGCGCAGCGCGGACATCGTTGTCCGAATCGGATAAAGCGTATTCATCGATAACCGAAGCCGAACGACTCGCCCAACAGGCAGGCGCAGAGCTGACCACGCTCATCAACGCCTTGCGGCCGCCCGTGTTGGAGAGTAAATCACTGACCGACGCAATCAAGGAATATGTCAACGAATGGTCGAAGCAAAACAATATGGCAACCAATCTCAGGGTGGGCGACAATCTGCCTTTGAATGTCAATGAAGAGCAGGCGTTTTTCCGTGTCATTCAGGAGGCGCTATCGAATATTGCCCGCCACAGCCGAGCTACGCAAGTGGACATTGAGTTGGTTTATGAAGACTCCCATATATTATTTTGTGTTGTGGACAATGGAATGGGATTTAACGTGGATAATTTGCAAAAGGGCGTTGGCCTTAGATCCATGCAAGAGCGGTTGTCTCAAATTGGAGCAGTTTTTCAAGTGGTGGGCGAAAAAGGGCATGGCACAAAAATTACTGCAAAGTTGAGGAGGTTGGAATGAACGAATCGATTTCGGTCCTACTGGTGGATGACCATGCGGTGGTGCGTCAGGGTGTGAAAACGTTTTTGGAAACGCAACCCGATATAACCGTTGTGGGCGAGGCGGGTTCGGGCGAAGAGGCGATCAGACTTGCAGCGCAGTCAATCCCCGATGTGATTCTCATGGACCTTATCATGCCCGATATGGATGGGGTCGAGACGACGCGCCGCGTCAAGCAAATAAGTCCGCGTTCGCAAATCGTTTTTCTCACTTCATATCATGAAGATGAACATATCTTTCCTGCCTTGAAGGCGGGCGCGCTGTCTTATATTCTCAAGGATGTCAGCGCGGAGGAATTGGCGTCGGCGGTGAGGAAAGCCGCGGAGGGCGAGGCGGTTCTTCATCCGCGTGTGGCGGCGCGCGTTATCAAGGAATTGCAGGGCAGGCGCGAAGGCACGTTGAATCCATTCACCGAATTGAGCGAACGCGAGTTGGAAGTCTTGAAGTTGATTGCGGATGGGATGTCCAATGCGGGAATTGCGTCGCAGCTCGTGTTGAGCGAAAAAACCGTGAAGGGACACGTGAGCAATATTTTGGGCAAACTGCATCTCGCGGACCGAACCCAGGCGGCCGTGTATGCCTGGCGTGAGGGGGTCGTCCGAAAAGAATAGGTTCTAAATTCAACCCGCTTCTCTTAACTCACGCACCTGCAAACCCGCCAAGCCGGGCAGACCGATCACCAACAGGGAAATGGCGATCATCATGGGCAATCCTGCGAGCGGGAATAAAAATCCTCCCAGCGCACCGCCGATGGGTGTCGCGCCTTGCATGATAGTGCGCAATAACGCAAACGTCCTGCCGCGCAACTCGGTTGGGATGACTTGCATCCGAAGTGTCTGCGCCCAAATGGTGAGAGGCGCGCTGAAAAAACCGAGGAGGAAAAGTCCGGCTCCCGCCGCCCAGAATGCGGATCCCGCCAGCAAAAAGGCGATGCTTAATCCGGAGAGAACCTGTGCAAAGGCGATCCGCAGGCCCAACGTCGTCCTTGTCACAAGCGTGCCCGCCAGCGATGAACTGATGACCTCCCCAAGCGCCATGAATCCCAGCAAGGTCCCGTACATACTTGAACTGTCCGGCGCGATCTGATCTGAAACGAGAGGCAGGTAAACCGTCATCACGCCAAGCCCGATGTTCGCCGCCATGAACATGAGCGTGGTGGAGAGAATCACCTTGTTCACGACCATCAAACGAGCCGCGTCCATCACACTGAACGACGTGGTCTGTTTTTCGGCAGAATGATGACCCGCTTCCGCCACAGAGATGCGCGCTAGCGCCAGCGCAAAAACGATGTACGAAATCGCGTCGATGACCACCACATTGGCGATCCCGATCCACTCGACAAGGAACCCGGCAAGCGGCAAGCCGATCACCCCGCTCAACGTGTAGATCAACGTCTCCATGGCGTTGGCTGTTTCCAATTGTTCCTCCTTGACAATGGAGGGAATCAAGGTCGGGCCGCCTGCCAGCGAGATCATCATCAGGCTTCCATAGATTGCGGCAAAGATGTAGATATGAGTGACTTCCAACAAATCCAACATGTGAAGGACGGGAATAATGAAAAAGGCGAAACCGCGGATCAAGTTATCCCAGATCATGACCTTGCGTGCGGAGAAGCGGTCGATCAGAGTACCGGCAATGAACCCGCCGATAAGGATCGGGGCGGTATATGCGATGGCGAGGATGCCCAACGCCTGCGCGGATTTGGTCTCTTCAAAGACGTACCATGTCAGCGCAACACGGGTGAGCGAATCGCCGAGAGAGGAAAGCGTGAATCCCGACCAGAAGGTAAGGAAATTTTTGTTCCGCAGAATATCGCGGTAGGAGGTGAGTTGAAGTTGTGTCATGTCGATTTCCTTTTCATTCCAAAAGTGCATCTACTCTCCGCTTGCGCTGGCGGGATCGGCTTTTCGTTTTTTAGGTTGTGATGATAGGGGATATCGCCGCGTCAGGCTTTTAAATTCTTGCTCATCTGCTGGAGTTGCGCGCCGCGAAGTTCGGAGGGATTCATCCCGAAAGTCTGTCGGAATGCCGTGGAAAAGTTACCGTGATTCGAGAATCCGTATTCAAGCGCAAGCAGGTCGAGGCGCGATCTTGGATTTTCGAGCATTTTTTCGGCAGCATTGAAAAGGCGCAATCGCTTGACGTAAAGATGAAGGGTCATACCCGTGTTCTGTTTGAAAATACGGCAGAGGTGGTAGGGGGAAAGATAAACAGCAGATGCTATCCGTTCAAGTTGCAGGGAAGAATGGATACGCGCGTTGAGAAAAGTCTTTACCGCCTGCACCTGTTCGAGGTGCGCCCGCAATGTGTGTGATGAAGAGTTTCTCCGCTTTATGGATCGACCCTGATACAAAGCGTGGATGACGCCGCTCACAGCGGCGAGAATTCTTTCCTCAATTTCGAGCGGATCGTCGTGGCCGCGCGCCTGCAAAAGCCGGTATTGCAATACTTGAAGTTGGGTGGGGATGGTGATATGGCTGCGGTGGAATAGCCTGCTGGGGTTGTTCTCGACATCAGGGTTGTAAGTTCGCATCAATTCGACCAGCAACGAAGGCGCGAAGATAAAGACCGTCGTGGCGTCCCCGCCGCCGACCGGATGACTGATATCGTACGGCTCGCCTTTATTGTAAAACAGGATATGGTTCGGGTCGGCAAGGAAGGTGCCGTGCGCATCCTTGCGTTGAAACGCTCCCGCGCGGGAGAGGGCGATCTCATGTCCCTGCGGAATCTCATCCCGGCCGTCGTGACCCGTGCAGCGATAATCGAAGACACGCATAAGATCGCTTCGGAACAAGGTTCGAATGTGAGACATCGCTTCGGTCACCCTGTGGTTAGACGCTCCCTGTCTAGGATTTATTTCACATCCTACCACAATGATATGATTGCACTCACCGAATGAAACCCTCATGTCTGTTCCTTCTTATCCTGATCCCCGCCAGCGCATTTCTGGCGCTTCTGCGTTTCGACTCGCTCCAACTCGGAACCTCCTATGACGATGCGCATTACATCATCCTCGCCGAAAGCCTGGTCAGCGGTGAGGGCTACAAACTCATCAACTTTCCGCGCCCGCAGATCGAGAGGAATTTCCCGCCGGGATTTCCAATATTGCTTGCGCCCTTCACACTCGTCTTCCAGAAAAATTTCGAAGCGCTCAAACTCGTTTCGCTCGTCCTCTGGCTGGCTTCGATCCCTCTCGTTCATAAATTTTTTTCCAAGCGGCTCAATTCTCCCGGACTCGAAGTTCTCACCGCATTCGTTGCATTAAACCCGCTGCTCATAGGTTCGTCCGTTTCGGTCATGTCCGAGTCGGCGTATGTGTTTTTCTCGTTACTGGCTTTGGTCGTTTTCGACAAAACGGATGATAAAAAGGTCGGATGGCTCATCCTTGCCGCCATCCTCGCTTTTTATTCCCAGCAGATTCGCACGATCGGGATCGCATTGTCCGCTTCCCTTCTGATTTACCTTGCGAGCACCCGCCGCTTTCGGGACTTTGGAATCGCATCGTTCATCCTTATTCTTGGATTCTCCCTCCAAGCCTGGTTCAACCTTAGCAACGGGGGAAGCGTCATCTCGTCCGGTTATGAAGCGCAAGTGTTGGGTGGATCAGCCATGGAGAAAATAAGCCAGGTAGGGTCGAATGTCTCAGGCTATTTCGACCAGATCCTCGCCGGGTCGCTGATTCCCATCTTCGGCACGCGGCTGGATTCAATACTTCCCGCTATTTTCTTTGTTTTGAACCTTGCGATCCTTCTAACCATCGCCGGTGGGCTCTTTGCAGCAAAACCAAAACTTGAATGGATGCATCTGTATTTTGCCATTTATCTCATCGGCATTCTGGCGTTCTGGAACCCAAAAGTGGGGAGTGTGAAGGCGCGTTTCTTGATTCCCATCCTGCCTTTCTTCTATTTCTATTTTCTAACCGGTTTGAATTGGGCAGCTGAAAAACTCAACGCCCGCTTCGCAGAGCGCGGACTTATTGTAGTCGCGTGTATTATTTCCATCATCCTGCTGGCAAGGAATATTTTGGATTGGCGCAATCCCATCCGCGAGCAGATGACTGACATTTCGATAGGAACAAGCTGGATCGCCGAACATGCCCCGGCTGATGCGATCGTCATGGTCAACGAGCCGGTGCCTGCTTACGTTCACGTCAAACGCAGGACGATCAACTTCCCAAAGAACGACCAGGACCTGGAAAAATACCTTGAGAATCAGGGGGTGGACTACATCGTCGTCGCGCCGCTGCTGCAATCGCCGGGAAGCACAGGACTGAGCAAAGAGGTAAGCCAAATCGATGCCGAGATCCAGGCGTTGCCGGGTCGATTCGAACTGGTCTTTGAAGACAAGGGAAACAACGTGCGGATATTTGAATATACAAGTAATGATTGATTGACAATGAATCGAAATCTCTCGGCCCGCCTTGTTATTAATAACACCCCTAAATTTGTCCATTTTTCCTTCATCCGGGAGATTAAATGATGATTGCTAGGGTGAGGGGGGCACCCTAGCAATCATCGATTGCAATAATACACCCCGGTCAGTTAAATGTCAAGCGGTTAACTTCGAGCATTAAGATACTCTAATCTCGGCAGGCGGGCACAAAAACGGATTCCGAATTATTGTTCCATCACAGGTTCAGCGGCGCTTTCTGTTAATTTCGCAGTTTCGCGCCAACTTCCTTTTCCAGCCTCTTGACGATCTTGTTGCGAATCGCCGCGGCTTCAGCATCGGTCATGGTCTTGTCTTCGGCTTGATAGGTTAATGCATAAGCGAGGGATTTTTTGCCCGCGCCGACCTGGTCTCCGCGATAGAGGTCGAACAGGCGGACGCCTGTCACGCTTCTCCCTCCCGTTTGCCGGATCAATGATTCGATGGTCTCTGCCTTCACTGATTCATCCACGATGAGGGCGATATCTTCATAAATGGGCGGAGTTTCGGGAATCGGCTTGATCTCGTATGCCAGCGGGATGGAGCGTATTGCATCGAGGTCGAACTCGGCAACCAGCACGGGTAAATCGCCCAACTCGTATTGTTCCTTTACCACCGGATGCAGTTCGCCGAACGCGCCGATGGCCTTGCCGCCAATTTTGACTTCGGCGGCTTTGCCAGGGTGAAGGTAGGCATGGGATTCGGTCGCAGTGTAGGAAACGTTCGTGAGGCGCAGACCGCCCAACATGAGTTCGATGCGGCCCTTCATGTCGAAGAAGTCCAGTGTCGCCGGTTCCTTTACATCCCATGCTGTCGCATCCCGGAAGCCCGTCATCACAATGACCAGCCTGCGCGGTTCGCGCGGCAGGTCGTTCTTAACGGGTTCGAAGATGGGTCCGATCTCGAAGAAGGAGAAGGCTTCGTTGTAACGGATGTTCTTTTCGAGCGAGTCGAACACGGAGGCGATCAGGCTGCGGCGCAGGACGTTTTTCTCGAGCGTGATGGGATTCGCGATGCGGACGTATTCGTCATACTTTACGATGCGGGATTCTTTTTCCGGCGTGGTCATTCGGTAGGTGACAACTTCCTGCAAACCAAGCGCGACGAGCAGGTCGCGCAGCGCTTCCTCCCATTCGTGGATGGGATTGCCGACTTGCGGCGGGAGCGCATCTGCCATGTTTGTGGTCGGGATATTATCGTAGCCGTAACTGCGCGCCACTTCTTCGAGCACATCCGCCATGCCGACGATGCCTTCGCCGATATCCATGCGATGATCCGGCGCGGTGACTCGCAAAATTTCGCCCTTAACCTCGCATTTGAATTCGAGGCGCGAGAGAAGCTCGGCTGCCCTTTCGAGCGTGAGATCGATGCCAAGCCAGCGATGAATATCGCGGACAGTGATGTCAACCACTACATCTTTCGGCGGGAGCGGATACACATCGACGAGGTCGGGGGCGACCGCGCCGCCGGACCATTCCGCCATGTATTTCAAACCGAGGAGGACGCCGCCTTCCGCCATGGCGGGATGCACACCGCGGGAGAAACGAAACGACGCTTCCGAGGGAAGATTATGTTGTTTAGCCGTGCGGCGGATATTAATGAAGTTCCACGCCGCGCCTTCGAGCAGGACGTTCCTTGTTTTATCGTTCACTTCGGATTCTTCGCCGCCCATCACACCTGCCAGCGAGAGCGATCCCTTCTCATCGCAGACAAGCACATTATTCGAAGTCAACGCGCGCTCGTTGCCGTCGAGCGTTTTGAGTTTCTCGCCATCCTTGGCGGTGCGGGTGTTGATCTTAATTTTCTTGTCGCCAGCACGCTTCTTCAAAACATCATAATCGAAGGCATGCAAGGGTTCGCCGTATTCGATCATGGCGTAGTTGGTGGCATCCACCACGTTGTTGATGGGACGCACACCTGCGAGTTTGAGTCGCCGCTGGATTTGATATGGGCTAGGCTTGAGTTCCACATTGCGAATCAGACCGACCACAAAGCGCGGGTTGAGTTCGGGCTCGGCGATCTCGATCTCGACCAGTTCCCTGACGGATTGTCCGCTGACGTTCAATTTCGTCTGGGGCTTCTTCAGCTCACGCCCAAGCATCGCCGCCAGTTCGCGCGCCACACCGACCACGTTCGCGTTCCGCCCCATGTTCGGCAGGATGGAAATATCCAGCACGGCATCGCCCATGTAATCGGCGAGCGGCATGCCCACGGGCGCATCGTCGTCCAGCAGAATGATGCCTTCGTGCTCACCGCTGATGCCCAGTTCCTTCTCGGAGCAGACCATCGAATAGGAATCGACCCCGCGAATCTTGGCGCGCTTGAGCGTCATCAACACCAGTCCTTCGGCGTGACCGTCGTAGATGGTCGCGCTCTCTTTGGCGTAGGCAACCTTGATCGGCTTGTGCAATTTGCCCTTCCCTCTCAGGTCGAAGATGTTCGGCGCGCCTGTCAAAACGACCTGCTCCTTCTCCCCGTCGAAAAGATCGAGCAGGGTCAGTTTGTCCGCGTTGGGATGCGGGTTCACCTGGCGGATCTCCGCGACGACGATCTTTTCCTTGTCCCAGCCGATGCCACCCGTTTTGAATTCGTGTTTCTCGTCTTCCTTATAAACAGGCATCGGCAAGCCGACGTAGAGAATCTCATCCACTTCCAGACCCGCCAAAGTTAATTTGCGGGCTATATCTTCAATAGACAAGCCATCCAAATCAATGAAATCTTTTAACCAAGAAATAGGTACTTTCATATGCGTATCCTTGTTAGGAAAGACTTGAGACAGGAAACCGTGGTCTCGATACGCTCGCAACGAATGCTCGCTACTCGACCACCATCGATTACCAATTACGAATTACCAATCTCAATTCTCCAATCTCTAATATCTGAATCTAGAATTGCTCCAAAAACCTGACATCGTTACCCCAAAAATAACGGATGTCGCTGACTTTGTGCCGCAGCATCAGCTGGCGTTCGGGTCCCATGCCCCAGGCATAGCCGGAGTAGACCCTCGGGTCGTAGCCGCCGTTTTGCAGAACAACGGGATGCACCATGCCGCACCCGAGGATTTCCAGCCAGCCGGAATTCTTGCAGACCTGGCAGCCCTTCCCGCCGCAGACGAAACATTCCACATCCACTTCGGCGCTTGGTTCCGTAAACGGGAAGTATGAGGCGCGGAACCGCAGCCTTGTTCCTTCGCCAAACATGCGTCGGACAAAATCGGTCAGCGTGCCCTTCAGGTCCGCGAAGGTGATGTTCTTTCCAACGGCGAGACCCTCCACCTGATTGAACTGCACCTCCGAGCGCACCGTGATCTGTTCGTAGCGGAAGCACATTCCCGGCAAAGCAATGCGGATCGGTGGTGGGTCTTGCGGATTCGTCGCGGCAAACTGCCTCATGGCATGAATCTGGCCCGGCGAGGTATGGGTGCGCATGATGATCGGATTGTCTCCGCGCCCTTCTGCTTCAATGAACAGTGTATCTTGCATGTCGCGCGCAGGATGGTGCGGCGGGAAGTTCAATAACTGGAAGTTGTATTCGTCCGTCTCCACTTCCCGCGAAGTAAAGACCTGGAAACCCATCTCAGCCAGAATGTCCAGAACGCGGCGAAGCTGCTGCGTGGAAGGGTGCAGACGCCCGACATGTTTCCTGCGGCCGGGCAGCGTTACGTCGATATGGTCTTCTTCCAGCGACCTTGCCAACGCGACAGCCTTGACCAGCCTGGAGCGTTCCTCCAATGCAGACTCCAACGCCGCCTTCACACGGTTCGCGGCTGCGCCGATCACGGGCCGCTCCTCTTTCGAAAGTTTGCCCAGCCCGGAAAAAACATCCATCAACGCCGAACTGCGTCCAAGATTCGCCACACGCCACGCTTCCAGCGCAGACGGATCATTCACGGACTCCAATGACTTGAGCGCCGCTTTTTCGATCTCACTTAGTTTATCCTGCATGTTTCACCTCTTTGTTTGCCGCGAAAGATCACAAAGTTTTTCCCTCGCGGTCAATAAAAAATCCCGTCCACAATGGGACGGGAGGGAGATTCCCGCGGTGCCACCCAAATTAGCCATCCTTCGATTTCACTCCGGACAACTCACTCAGCGTCTGACGTTCGCCATTCGATATTCGTTGCGCGAATATCGAATTTCGAGTATCGACTTCCCTGTTAACGCTGGGATTGCGGCTCGCACTACCAAACATGACGCATAGCATGTTCTTCACACGAACGACTCGAGAGGGAACTTCAACTAATTTCGGTCGGGTGCAATTTCACCGCTTGCTTTGCACGTCTCTGGCGGCTTCCGTCAGCCTACTTTCCTCTGTCACAGTCTTATGGCTCGCCTGTTGTCTTGAATTATCCGCAAAACCACCGCAATGTCAAGGCTTATAATTCGCCCATGCATCGCAAACCCGACCTCCCCGCTCTTCTTCTGCTAGCGGCATTGCTTTTCGGGGTCATTGTCCGCGTCTACCCGGCGATGGCAAACGGATTCCCACTTAACGACGGCGGCATGTTCCTTGTGATGACGCAGGATTTGCGGGCGAACGGCTTTGCCCTGCCGGATTTTACGACCTACAATAATGCGGAAATCCCTTTCGCCTATCCGCCGCTCGGATTTTACGTCGCCGCGCTTCTTTCCACGCTCGTGCCGGGTTCGGACCTATCCATCTTTCTCTACCTTCCGGCTTTCATCGCCTCACTTGCCATCCCGGCCTTCTATCTTTTCGCCAGGCGGTTTTCGTCCTCCCGGGTCGTCGCGGCAATCGCAACCCTGATCTATGCGCTCGAGCCGCGATCTTTCCTCTGGCTGGTGATGGGCGGGGGCATCACGCGTTCCTTTGGCGTGGTTTTCCTTTTGCTGATGCTTTGGCAGGCGCTCCAGTTGTTCAAGGAGTACCGCCTCCACAGGTTGATCCTGACCATGTTGTTTGGCGCCGCCGCTGTGGTGAGCCATCCGCAGACAGCCTTCCATGCCGCGTTGGGCGGGCTGATCATCTTTCTATTTTATGGACGAAACAAGCGTGGAATTCTTTCCGCGTTTATCGTCGCGCTGGGGGTGGGAATCCTGACATCGCCCTGGTGGCTGATCGTGTTGCAGAGACACGGTCTCGACACTTTCCTCTCCGCGGGGCAGACCAGCCAGCGCAGCCTCGAGTTTTATTTGATCGTCCTCAAATTGCATCTGCCGTCGAATATTCCCGCCATTCCATTTTTGATCCTGTTTTATATCGGTCTTTTGGTTTCGTTCAGGGAGCGGAATTTCATTTATATAGTGTGGATCATTTCCGCGTATCTTTCCGACCCGCGGGGCGCGGATGGAATTGCGCTTTTTCCCAAAGCTGTGCTTGCCGCCATGGGAACGATCCAGGTTTGGGCGTGGATCGACCCCGGGAAGGACGGATCGGTCAAACGTCCGGCAGTGAGGCGCGGATTGCTTTTCGTCGGGGTGGGTATGCTGGTCTGGTTCGTCCTCGTGGCAGTCATCACTGATTTCCGCCTTGTCAACACGAGCCTGAAGGCGGGAGACCTGGCGATGATCGAATGGGTGAATGAAAATTCGGACGCGGGTACAACGTTTGCGCTCGCCACCGGGCGCGAGTTTTCAATGACCGACCCGCTGCAGGAATGGTTCCCAGCGCTGACGGGGCAGACGAGCCTGACCACCCTTCAAGGAATGGAATGGACCCTTGCCGGTGATTTCTTTCCCTGGTATGAGCAGTTGACCGAATTCCAAAAATGCCCAAATGTGGCTTGCTTGAATGAATGGTCGATTCGCAACGGCAGGGCTTACGATTATTTGATCGTGTTGATACCCCCCGATTTGGCGGAAGGCGAAATGGCGGAGTCGTTGAGAAGCCTGGGGCTTTCTGCACGCGCGTCAGCCGCTCATGTCATTGTTTACGAGTCCGCGAATGCGCTGATCTTCGAATATAAAAAGTGACCGTCACCAAAAGGGCGACAGTCACTTTGTCTTACTCAATTCCTGGCATGGGCGGCAGGTCTTCGTCATATAACCATGCATCGAAAAGGTCGGTCAGGTCCTTTCCGTGAATTTCCTCGGCGATTGCGATGAAATCTTCCGTGGATGCGTTGCCGTATTTGTAACGGTCATAATAGGTTCGGAGGATTTCAAAGAATGCGTCGTCGCCGACCTCGAGCCGCAAAGCATGGAGGGTCAATCCCCCGCGCAGGTACACGCCGCCATTGAAAAGATTATAGGGTTTCGGGCTGCCCGGCGGAGGATAATATTCGGGATATTCATTAACCTCTGTGTACACGCTTGCGACCCAGTCATCGAGACCTTCGCGGCCGTAATCGTATTCGACCCACAAGGCTTCGCCGTAGGTGGCAAATCCCTCATTGAGCCAGATGTCGCTCCAATCGGCAACGCTGATGCTGTCGCCGAACCATTGATGAGCGAGCTCATGCGCCACGACAGATTCCGTGCCTTCGATGTCGTCGAGGTCCACCATATCCACGCCGAAGATGGACATGGTCTGGTTTTCGAGCGCGGCGCCGAAGTAGGTATCCATGACAAGCGCGCCGTACACTTCGAACGGATACGGCCCGAAGAGTTCGCTGAAGTAGTCGATCATCTCACCCTGGCGGGCGAACGGTTTATTGACATCGTCGGGCAGACTGGCAGCGTAATAATTGCGGATCGGAATGCCGCCATCTGATTCCATGGTTTCCACATCGAAGTCATTGATGTTGATGGTGGTGAGATAGCTCGCCATCGGGTCGCGGACGGTGAAGGTGTAGGTGGTGGTATCCCCGTTATCGACTTCATCCTGCAAGACGCCATTGGCGGCGACTTCATACGGCTCCGGCACGGTGACGATGATGGTATAAGTCGCCTTGTCGAGTGGATGATCGTTCACGGGGAAGAAACTGGCGGAACCGTCCGGCTCGCTCAGGACAAAGATACCGCCGTCATACACGATCCAGCCGGTGGGAAAAGGCAGGGCTTGCGATTGCATGGGATTCGGGATGCCCTGATAAGAAACAACAACCGTAAATGATTCATCCTTGGACAGCACCTGGGAGGGGATGATCGTCAGCTCCTGTCCTTTTCTATCGAACTCCGCCGCTTCGCTGTTGACCGTGATGCCGGTGATCTCGAACCCGGCAAAATCCAAATTGAAGCGACTTAATTCCTGGGTTGCAACGGCTTCGATGGCGGTAAAAGCTGAAAGATCGCTTGTGGCTACATCGCTGACGGTGATATTCAAGGTGTAGGAAATGGAATCATAGCCGCCGTTGCCGAACCCGGGATACAGCGAATCACCCATGCCGGAAGAGCCCGCTGTTGGGTCAACCGGTTCATCGATGACCGTCTCTGTCGGTGCGGGGGTTTTTGTGGGTGGAACTTCGATGACTGGGATTTCTGTGGGGGATGTGGGAGTGAGTGTCTTGCAAGCCAGCATTACAAAAATCGCGGTTGATATGATTCGCAGGGTTCGTTTCATGGATTCTCCGGTGCAGAGATGACATCCCTGCCTTCCCATTCGCTCATGAACTGCTCGATGAATTTCACCATTACAGCATGGCGTTCTTCGGCGATTCGCCTGGCGGTTGGGGTGTTCATTTTGTCTTTCAATAATAAAAGTTTCTCGTAAAAGTGATTGATGGTCGCGCTTTTGCTGTTCTTGTATTCGTCGAAACTCGCATGCATTTGAGGAGGGGTATCTGGATCGTACAATGGGCGATTCCTGTACCCGCCATAGGCGAAGGCGCGGCCGATGCCGATCGCGCCGATGGCATCGAGCCGGTCGGCATCCTGGACGATGAAACCCTCGAGTGACTCCATCATATTTTCGACGTTCGCGCCTTTGTAGGAAATATTCGCGATGATGCGGCACACGCTTTCCGCGACGAAAGGGTCGACGGAGCAAGAGTCAAGCCAGGCACGGGCACGGAGCGGGGTTTCGTCCCCCGACCCGTTGAATTTCCAATCGTCGAGGTCATGCAATAAGGCGGCAAGTTGCACGATGAAATCGTCCGCTTTTTCGATCTCACAGATGGCAATGGCATTCTTCCAGACGCGGTGGATATGCCACCAATCATGGCCCGAGGAATCGCCTGAAAATTCCCGCTTGATGTATTCGGCGGTCTTTTGAATGATCTGGTCCCGGTTCATATCACCATCCGCGCAGGGACGTGAGCTTGATGCGGACCGCTGTGGAATATTCTTCGGAAAATTTCCGGGGCGTGGCTCCAAGCCCTTTTATCCCTGAGCGATATTTGCGCATGTAGATGCCGTTCCTGTCCGCCGGCTCGGCTTTGAGATCGATCTTCGTTTTCCCGCCGAAAACGATGACATCCTCTTCGCCCTTCTCATCCGGGGTGTTGAAGTGCAGGGAGACATTCGGGTCGTTGATGATGTGCTTGAGTTTGAACGCGCCTGGCTGGCTGTAAACCAGCAGGGAGTCGCCTTCCAATACGAACCAAACGGGGCGGGGTTGGGGACTGCCGGTCGAGTCGACCGTGGTAAGCCAGATGAAATATTCCTTTTTGAGATGACGCATCGCCTTGCGCCCAAGTTTGGATTTGAAATCGATCATAAGAGTCTCCTTGCTCCGAAATGACAATGACCAAATAAAATTGTACCCGCTTGTTTCTCGAATTGCCCGCTCCTCTTGGAGGGAATCGAAGAACAAAAATGGCGTCTTCGGGTGAAGACGCCACTCTTTTGCTGGAAATTACCCTACGGCAAGGTTTAGTAATCCATGCCGCCCATGCCGCCCGGAGGCATGGCAGGAGCCTTTTCCTTCTCGGGCATGTCGGTGATCAACACGTCGGTGGTAAGGATCATCGCGGCGATGGAGGCGGCGTTCTCGAGCGCGCCGCGCACGACCTTGACCGGGTCGATCACGCCGGCGTCGATCATGTTCACGTATTTGTCCGTCAGCACGTTGTAGCCGATGTTCTTGTCTTTCTTTTCGGCGGCGGTGCGGCGCACGGTATCGATGATTACCGAGCCGTCCTGGCCGGCGTTGGAAGCCAGTTTGCGGATCGGGGCTTCGAGCGCCTTTTTGACGATGTTGATGCCCACGCGAATTTCCTCGCCGTCTTCGGCGTTTTCCTTCGCGAGTTTGTCGAGCTTGGCAGAGGCATTGATGAGGGAGATCTCACCGCCGGGAACGATGCCTTCCTCCACCGCGGCGCGCGCGGCGGAAAGGGCGTCTTCGACGCGGTGCTTTCTTTCCTTCATTTCGGTCTCAGTCGCCGCTCCCACACGGATGATGGCGACTCCGCCACTCAATTTGGCAAGGCGTTCCTGCAGTTTTTCCTTATCGTAGTCGCTGGTGGACTTTTCGATCTCGATGCGGATCTCTTTGATGCGTCCTTCGATATCGCCTTTCTTGCCCTTGCCGCCGATGATGGTGGTGTTCTCCTTGTCGGAGACGACCTTCTCAGCTTTGCCGAGGTCCTGAACGGTGACGGATTCGAGCTTGCGGCCCATTTCCTCGGAAACGACCTGTCCACCGGTGAGGATGGCGATGTCCTGCAGCATCGCTTTGCGGCGGTCGCCAAAGCCGGGGGCTTTGATGGCGAGCACGTTCAACATGCCGCGAATCTTGTTGAGGATCATGGTGGCGAGGGCTTCGCCATCCACATCCTCGGCGATGATGACCAGTTCGCGCTTGCCGATCTGGACGAGTTTCTCGAGCAGGGGCACGATGTCGGCCGCCGCGGAAATTTTCTTATCGTAGATCAGAACATAGGGCTCGCTGATCTGGGCTTCCATCTGGTCGGCGTGAGTGATGAAGTAGGGGGAAAGATAGCCGCGGTCGAACTGCATGCCTTCGACGAATTCCGTCTCGAACTGCATGGTCTTGGATTCTTCGACGGTGATCACGCCGTCTTTGCCGACCTTGTCCATCACGTCCGCGATGAGCTGGCCGACTTCTTCATCCGCCGCGGAGTTGGTGGCGACGGACGCGATCTCTTCCTTGGTGTCGATCTTGACCGAGTTCTTCTTCAATTCCGCAACGACGGTCTCGGTGGCGAGTTCGATGCCGCGCTTCAGAAGCATCGGGTTATAGCCCGCTTCCAAAGCCTTCAAACCTTCGTTCACGATCGCGTGAGCGAGCACGGTGGAGGTGGTGGTCCCGTCACCGGCGATATCGTTGGTCTTGGTGGCGGCTTCCTTCAGGAGCTGCGCGCCCATGTTCTCGAACGGATCTTCAAGTTCGATCTCCTTCGCCACGGAAACGCCGTCGTGCGTGATGGTGGGGGAGCCGAACTTGCGATCGACAGCCACATTGCGTCCCTTCGGACCGAGCGTGGCGGATACCGCATTCGCAACGGCGTTCATGCCGTTCTTGAGCTTGCGGCGGGCTTCTTCGGAAAATACCAGTTGTTTCGCTGCCATAGTTTCACTTCCTTTTTAGAATGTTATGTCCTTGCGAGGAGGGCGGGGTTCCCGACGAAGCAATCTCCTACGTTATACCGGGAGGCTGCTTCGCCGCTCCGCGTCTCGCAGCGACATGTTTTATCCAACAATTCCGAGGATGTCGCTCTCGCGCAGGATGAGCAGTTTCTTGCCATCCATCTTCACTTCAGTGCCGGAATATTTTGCGAACAGGATCGTATCGCCGACCTTCACGTCCATCGCAACGCGCTCGCCTTTTTCGTTGCGGTCGCCGGGTCCCGCCGCAAGGACCTTGCCCTGCTGGGGTTTTTCCTTTGCCGTTTCGGGGAGGATGATTCCGCTCGCTGTCGTTTCCTCCTGTTCAATGGGCTCGATCAGCACGCGGCTACCGAGGGGTTTGAACGAGATTTTTGCCATATGATGCCTCCAAGTGGATTTTCTAATTAACCATAGAATTAGCACTCAAAACTTCTGAGTGCTAATTGCTATCTTACCCATTTAGAATTTCAAAGTCAAGGGGAATATAAAAATTCTTACAATTCTCTGACTCTCGTTCCCCGCCTCTCCTCATACCTGATACCTCACTCGCCGACCCAAACGTACCTACTCTGGAAGCGGGTTTACGGCGTAGGCGCAGGCTCGGTCATGGACGGTTCAGTTGTCGGCGTTGGGGATGAGCCGGAGCCCGTCGTCCCCGGGCTGAAGGAACAGATGGTCCGCACCACGGTCATATCCGCGGCGATGTTCGGGTCCTGGATATATTCCGAAGCTTCGATAATGGCGGCAACCTCCAATGCCTGCGGGCAGTAATTGACCTTTGGAGTGCTCAACGCCGCCAATTCGGAGGCATACACATCGTAGTAATAAACCGTGCTGGCTGAGATGGGCAAACCGATCACTTCGGCAGGCTCATCGTTGGGACCGCACCCGCCGCGCCCATCGCAGGATTCTTCGGGCGTGCATCCGTTGATCGCGCAACCCAGCGCGAGGATGCCCGTCTCGTAATTTCGGTTCTTGTGATACAAAACCCCCAACTCGCCATAAAACACGGGGTTGGACGGCTCGAACTCTATCGCCCTTTGCACATTGCGAATGGCGATGAAGAACTCGCCCATTTGAGAATAGGTCTTGGCGATGGAAAGATAGGGAACAGGGTCCTGCACACCCAACTGCTGGTTGATGCGGGCAGTCTGCGCGAAATATTCCAGTGACTTTTCATACAACTGCCGTTGAACATCCTCGTTGGGGCTTTCGAAGGCGAGGCGGCGATATCCCGCGCCGGCGCGCAGGTAAAGGAAGGTCAGGTTTGGCGTGATGGCAATGGCGCGGTCATAGGATTCGATGGCAAGCGCATACTCGCCCAAAGATTCAAGCACATAGGCGTTGACTCGATGCACATCCATCAGGCTTGGGTCCTGCGCCACGGCCTGCTCGATGACCTGTTGGGCTTGGGTCCATTTTTGCTGGTCCACCAGCACTTCAGCGTAGAAGGCTTGCGCGAGCACGTTGGTGTTATCCAGTTGGATCGCGCGCACAGCCTCCTGCTCCGATTTTTGCAGGAGCGCCTGCCGCTCGCGTTCGTTGGATGTGTAAGAGGCTTTCCAATCCAATGCAAAGGCATGCACGGCATGGGCAAAACTGCTGTCCGGGTTGACTTCAACCGCCTTTTCAGCGGAGGCGATGGCTTCATCCAACCTCGCGAGAATATCTTCCTGCTTTACGATGAGCGCCGTGGAATAGGTCTGCACGCGCGAGAGTTGCGCCCAGACGTCCGCGTTGCTCGTGTCGACCCGTGTTGCTTCGCGGTAAGCCTGGATCGCAGAGTCCAATTTCCCGGCGGTGAAGTGCGCATCGCCTTCGAGGGTGTAAGAGGCGGCGAAACGCGTGGGGGTAGGCGTGGGCAAAAACAGCGGCTTGATATCTCCCTGTTGTACCGAGCGGATGAGCCAGATGCCCGCCAGAATCAAGATGACGAAAAGGAACATGCGGTAAACGCTCGAGTCATCCCGGCGGCGAAAGATACTGCGGCGATAGTTGATGTTCATGGGGTCGGGGTGGATTCTGCTTGAGGCGTGGACTCAGCCTCCGGCGTGGAAAGAGGCGCGTTCAGGTTTTCCTGACAGCGGTTGACGATCGCGTTCGCGTTGTCCACCGCCAGTTCGTCGGCAGGGATGCGCGAGATGATCAACTGCGCGATCTGCAAAGCCTCGCCGCATTGGTTCGTGCGGGAAAGCGCCAGCCCGTAGGTGAAATAATATTCGGCGATGCGCGGCGAATCGGGCACGAGGTTGATGAACTCCATTTCATGACCGTCGTCGGAAAGACCGCCCTTGACCACATAGGAAAGTTCCTTCACGGCTTCGGGCCAGTAGGAATTGCGGTAATACATCACGCCGAGATTGCCGCGCAGGTTGGTGTCGGCGGGATCGTTCGCGACCGCTGATTCGGCGAACTGCATGGCTTTGCCGTATTCGCCGATGGTGGCGTAGGTACGCGATAAAAGCAGATCAGGGTTGGGGTCTTGGGGGTTGAGCGCGTCGGCGCGGGTAAAGGAATCCACCGCTTTGTCGTAAATCCCAAGGATGCGGTAGTTGCGTCCGATCGCCAGGTGCAGGTCGGCGATGTTGGCATTGATGGCAATGGCGGCTTCATATTCACGGATGGCTTCTTCATAGTTGCCGGTAGCTTCGAGAACGTACCCGCGCGCGCGATGGGTTTCGAGCAGGTCGGGCGCAAGCGCCTGCGCCACACGGGATTCTTCGATGGCTCTTTCGACTCCTTCGAACGAACCAAGACCGTTGTAAAACGAATCGACGAGAATTTCCACGTAATATGCGTGAGCCAGCGCGTTATTCGGGTCGAGTTCCAAGGCGCGCTTGATGTCCGTCTCTGCTTCGAGGTATTCGCCCTGGAACGACAGTGCCCAGGCGCGCACTGCGAATGCCATCGAGCTATCGGGGTTGAGCAGGAGCGCATCTTCGGCTGCGGTCTGTGCTTCCTTATACTTTCCGGCGAACACAAGCACGCGCGCCAGCATGATGTGCGTGGCGGGGTTGTCCGGCTGGGAGACGATCGCTTGTTGATACGTGTCGATGGCGGGCAGGAGTTTCCCCTGACCGAAGAGATTTTGCGCTTCAGCGATAAGCGTCTCAGCCGAAATGGTGGGCGTGGGAGACGGGACGCCCAGCGGCTCGATATCCGCGACGACGAATCGGTTGATATACGCCGCCGCCAGCACGATCAGACAGAGGACGATGATGCGGAACCAGTTCGGCCGGTCCCGCTTTTTCTTGTTCATGCTCCACTTGCTTCCTCTTAAATACATAAATTCATATTACCATCCGCGAGAAACCGTCGTCAAGCAGGGATGCCGGAGTTCTTATTCGGCTCTTATATGCTACAATCCCGTCATGCAATTCGAGGTGTTCACACTTCTGCCCGAAGTCTTTCCCTCCTATCTCGAAACCAGCATACTCAAGCGCGCACGCGAACGGGGGCTCATCGATGTGCGCATTCATAATATCCGCGATTACACGCACGACAGGCATCACACCACCGACGATCTACCCTACGGCGGAGGCGGCGGTATGGTGATGAAACCGGAGCCGGTTTTCGAGGCGGTCGAATCCGTTCTGGGACTTGTTTCGCCGCAGACTCCGCCCGAACCTGTTTCAAACATCCCCATCATTCTCCTCACCCCGCAGGGACGAGTCTTCAACCAGACCATCGCCGCTGAATTATCACAGCATCCACTCATTGCGCTCATCTGCGGGCGTTATGAAGGCATTGACGAGCGCATCCGCGAGAGACTGGTCACCGATGAAATCTCCATCGGCGACTACGTGCTGACAGGGGGGGAACTGCCCGCATTGATCGTTATCGACGCTGTTGCCCGCCTCCTGCCCGACGTTCTCGGCGACCCCACAGGCGCGGAGGATGACTCTCACGCGATGGGCTTGCTGGAATATCCGCATTACACCCGCCCGCCTGAGTTTCGCGGAAGCAAAGTGCCCGACGTCCTGCTCTCCGGCGACCATGCAAAGATCGACAAGTGGCGCAGGGAACAGGCTTTGGAGCGCACTTTCAGAAAAAGACCGGATATGCTGGAGAAGGCGGAATTAACAAAAGAGGATTTGAAGTTTATCGAGTCGCTTCGCCATTCGTAATACGTGATGCGGAAGTTACGGATTACGAAACGCGTATCACGAGTCAGGCAATCACAAATCGTCAATCGAAAATCGGAGGCTATCATGTCATCGCGTTTGAATTACGGCAAGACCTTCCTGCTCGGGTTCGGTTTTTTCGGTGTCAGTGTGATCTGGGGCGTGTACAATGCCTTCGTCCCCATCTTCCTCGCCGATAAATTCGATCTCTCCCCTGTCCTGATCGGTTTCTTCATGACGCTCGACAATATTGCGGCGCTGTTCATCCAGCCGCCGGTGGGTGCGTGGTCGGATAAACTCCGCACGCCGTTGGGTCGCCGCATCCCCTTCATATTGATTGGCGCGCCGATCTCGGCAGTTGCATTCGGGTTGATCCCCATTGCGGCAATTCTGCCGTTGTTCGTTGCCTGCACCAGCACGCTCCTCCTAAGCGCAGCTTTATGGCGAACCCCGGTCGTGGCGCTGATGCCCGATATCACGCCATCAGAATTCCGCTCGCAGGCGAACGGCATCATCAATTTCATGGGCGGCGTAGGAACAATCGTCGCTTTGCAAACGGGCGGCATGCTTTATAAGATGAGTCCCAATTTCCCATTCTGGCTTGGCTCGGGTTTGGTTTTACTTGCGGTGCTGGTCGTTTATCTCTTCATCGAAGAGCCGAAGGAATACGAAGCGGCGGAACAGCAACCCGGTATGTTCGCCAGCCTGAAGGAAGTCATCAGCGACCCGGACAAAAGCGGTTTGCGCATCTTATCCGCCATCTTCTTCTGGTTCCTCGGTTTTTCAGCAGTCGAGACCTTCTTCACCCTCTATGCTAAAAATCATCTGGGCTTGAACGAAGGCGATGGGGCAACCCTGCTTTCCGTCCTGCCATTGTTCTTTGTGTTGTCGGCCATTCCGTCCGGATTCGTCGCGGGGAAGATCGGGCGGCGCACCACCATTGCAACCGGTTTGATCATCCTCGTCATCATGCTTGTCCTACTCTTCATCACGCCTGCCGAAGCCTTGCTGACGGGCATCGCGCCCCTGCCTCTTGTCGGCATTCCGCTCGTGGAAGGCGGCGCGCGCATGCTCACGCTCGCCGGCGTTCTGCTCATCCTCGGCGGGATCGGCTGGGCGTTCATCAATATCAACTCCCTGCCCATGATCGTGGATTTGACCAGCGCCGCCCGCATCGGCACCTTCACAGGTCTTTACTATCTCTTCTCCACCCTTTCCGCCATTGTCGGCCCGAATGTCAACGGCTGGGCGGTTCAACTCACCGGAGGAAATTACAACATCATCATGTTGATCGCCCCGTTCTTCATGCTCATCGCGCTGGGATTGATGATGGGGGTGAAGCGGGGGGAAGCAGTTGTAAGATCAGAGAATTAGAGGATAGAGATTCGTTTTACGTGTTACGGATTACGCATTACATTTTTCTGGCAATGACGGGTCTGGCGCTCACAGCCTGCCTGTCCTCGTCAGATTGTTTTCGCGAAGATGTTTTCTGCGCGGCGTTGGTGACGGATACGCTTGGGATGGAAGATCACGGGATCAATCAGGATGCCTGGGCGGGAATGCTCGAAGCGCAGGAGAACGGGCTGGCAGACAAGGTGGATTACATCGAGTCAGTCGATTCCCGAGATTACGAGAAGAACATCGTCTATTTTGCTTCGCGCGGATACGATGCGATCTTTACGGCGGGCATCGGTTTGCGAAACGCCACGTTCGAGGTTGCAACACAGTATTTTGCAGCTCAAACGCAAGGGAGTCCAAGCCCGATCTTCATTGGCTTCAATCAATCCTATGAAGAGAGCCGCCCCAACCTGGTCTCCATTATTTTTCCCGAAGACCAGATGGGATTCGCCGCCGGGGTCGTGGCAACCCAATTAACCAAAACCGGGACCGTGGGAGCCATATGTGAAACCTCCGGCATCGACTCGATGTGGCGCTATTGCGAGGGCTTTCGCGCGGGCGTGGAGTTTGCGGATGGGACGGTCAAGGCAGCGGTGATCTATCGCGATGATGGAGACAGGGAAAAATTATTTCTGGATGAAGCGTGGGGATATGAAACCGGTTCGAGTTTGATCCAACGCGGCGCGGATGTGATTTTCGCGGCAGGCGGAGTCACGGGTCAGGGAGCACTACGGGCGGCTTTGGAGTTCGACGTGTTTGCGATCGGAGCGGAGCGGAATCAGGCGGCGGCTTTGGGAGGAACCGGACCAGGTTTGGTGACATCTTTTTATGGGGATGCCCGGTTCGAGGTCCAGGAAGCGATCCGTCGGGCAAAAAACGGTGAATTTAGCGGTGAACGTGTCGGCAAAATCCATTTTTCGGTCCCGCATCCAGGCGTCGACCCTTCTTCAATCACAGGCTTGGAGGCTTTGATCTCTTTGTTGTCAAAGGGTGGAATTGTCCCAAATGTTACAAAGGAAAAACCCTAATTCGTTCAGGCTTGCACAATGTATGGAGTGGATTTATACTTAACATTGTCGTAAGGCTTTGTGAACAAAAGCCTTTCCAAAATATCTTCTAAAGAGGAGAAGAAATACCATGAAGAAATTCCATTTCGTTATGGCTGTGTTGATCGTTGCTTCCATGGTCCTTACCGCCTGTGGCGGCGGGGCGGGCGGCGGCGGTCTCAAGGTCGGCATGGTGACCGACTTGGGCGGTATTGATGACAAGTCCTTCAATGCCACCGCGTATGCCGGTGTCCAACAGGCGATCGACGAGCTAGGTATCGAGGGCAAGTATCTCGAATCCACCCAGCAGGCTGATTATGCCAAGAACATTCAGCAGTACCTCGATGAGGACACCGATCTTATCGTGACCGTCGGCTTCCTCCTCGGCGTGGATACTGCCACCGCCGCGAAAGCCAATCCCGAAACCAAGTTCGCCATCGTGGACTATGCTTATCCCGACTGCTTCGGCGATGCGGTGGAAGGACAATCCTGCGGTTCCGCCACTGAATTGTCCAACGTGCTTGGTCTGACCTTCCAGATCGACCAGGCCGGTTTCCTGGCTGGCTACGCCGCAGCTGCCAGCACCAAGACCGGCAAAGTCGCCACTTGGGGCGGTATCAACATCCCGCCTGTGGTCTCTTTCATGATCGGTTATGAGAACGGCGTGAATTACTACAACGAGCAAAAAGGCGCGAATGTGGAAGTCTTGGGCTGGAGCAATGACGCTGCGGATGGCTCCTTCATCGGGAACTTCGAATCCCTCGATGACGGCCGCTCCGTGACTGAATCGCTCGTTCAGGAAGGCGCCGACATCGTCATGCCGGTTGCGGGTCCTGCGGGCTTGGGCGGCGCCGCCTACTGTGCTGAATCCGGCTCCTGCATGGTCATCGGTGTGGACACCGACTGGACCGTCTCTGCCTCCGAATACAGCGACGTGATCCTGACCAGCGTTCTAAAGAACATGAACGTGGCCGTGTTCGACACGATCAAAGCCGTCCAGGATGGCACCTTCGCGGGTGGCGTGTATGTCGGAACGCTTGCCAACAACGGTGTGGGTCTTGCCGATGTGAAGGGCGCTTCGGACGAACTCAAGGCTGAACTCGATGCGATTCGTCAGGGCATCAGCGACGGTTCAATCGCCTCTCAATAGTTCACCCGTAAACACACCAAGGAAAGCCGGGGGAGGGTTCTCCCCCGGCTTTTTCTGTCCTGTTTCGTTAGATCCCAAAGGTGTTTTCGTCACCTCCTTTGTCACAAAGACCATCCTTATAATGGGACAGTGTAAAAAAGACCTTTTGGATCTATCGAACCCATGAGCATGGAGGGCATGGCATGACGAACGTTCTCGAATTGCGCGGCATCACCAAACGATTCCCAGGCGTATTGGCGAACGACAAGATCGATATCAGCCTGCGGGAGGGGAAGATCCTTGCCCTGCTGGGGGAGAACGGCGCGGGCAAAAGCACATTGATGAACATCCTGTACGGATTGTACAAACCCGATGAGGGAAAGATAATCGTGCGCGGCAAAGAGGTGGAGATCAACGAACCGAACGACGCCATCGCCCAGGGCATCGGCATGGTGCATCAGCACTTTATGCTCGTGCCGGTGATGACCGTGACCGAGAATGTGATGCTCGGCGTGGAACCGGTGAGGAACGGCGTGTTCCTGGACAGGGAAAAGGTTGCGAAGCGGATCCAGGAGATATCAAACCAGTACGGTCTCGAAGTGGACCCTCACGCATACATCAAGGATTTGCCTGTGGGCATCCAACAGCGCGTGGAGATCATCAAGGTCCTTTACCGGGCAGCGGATATCCTCATCCTCGACGAGCCCACCGCCGTGCTCACGCCGCAGGAGGTGGAAGGTCTTTTCAAGATCATTCAAACGCTCATCAAGGCGGGTAAGTCCATCATTTTCATCACGCACAAGTTGAAGGAAGTCCTGGCGATAGCCGACGATATCACCGTTCTGCGATTGGGAACGGTGGCCGGTTCGATCAAGCCGCAGGATGCCACCTCCGAGGTCCTCGCCACCATGATGGTGGGCCGCGATGTGAGTTTGGTTGTACAAAAGGGACCCGCCAAACCCGCTGAACCTGTTCTGGTCGTCGAAAACCTGTATGTGCGCAACGAACGCCAGCATCTGACCGTACAGGGAGTTTCGTTCAACGTGCGCAAAGGCGAGGTATTGGGCGTGGCAGGGGTTCAGGGAAACGGTCAGACCGAACTCGTCTACGCTTTGACGGGCTTACTCCCGCTCGAGTCCGGGACGATCCGCCTGCTCGACGAACCGATCCACCACACCACACCGCGCAACATCTTGGAAAGAGGCGTGTCTCACATCCCCGAAGACCGTCAGCGCCATGGTTTGATCCTATCATTTCCCATCCACGATAACCTGATGTTATGCACCTATTACAAGAACCCGTTTGCAAAGGGCATCTCGCTCCAGCCAACCTCCATTTTCAACAACGCCGAGGAACTCGTGAAGCAGTTCGACGTGCGCACACCCAGCATTTATGTCAACGCAGGGACCCTCTCGGGAGGTAATCAGCAAAAGGTGATCGTGGCGCGCGAATTTTCCCGCCCCGTCGATTTGTTGATCGCCTCACAACCGACCCGTGGCCTGGATGTCGGTTCCATCGAGTACATCCACAAACAGATCATCAAGAAGCGCGACGATGGCTCCGGGGTCCTGCTCGTCTCTTCCGAGTTGGATGAGATTCTCGCCCTCTCCGACCGCATTGCCGTAATGTACAAAGGGCAAATCATGGATATCCTGGACGCGGGTAGCGCCAGCAGGGAGCAATTGGGTCTGCTCATGGCCGGTGTTCACCCCGCCGAAACCTCGAAGAATTAAGGAGTTGAATCTGTGAGTAATACAGCCGCTCCCGAAAAGAAAGAAAGAAAACGCAGTTCCTTTTGGCAGGAATTGTCGGTCCCTGCGCTTGCTGTACTGACGGGATTGATCCTCGGCGGGATTGTCATCCTTGTCAGCGGCGAGAATCCGATCCGCGCATACGGCGCCCTGTTCACCGGTTCCTTCGGCTCTCCCGCCAGATTCATCGATGGCTTTCAAGCGTACTTCTCCACCGGCGAGACCCGCCTGTTGTTGCGCGCTTTCTACCCCTTTACAGAAAGCCTTGTCACTGCCACACCGTACATTTTTGCCGGGCTTTCGGTGGCGATTGGCTTCCGTTGCGGGCTATTCAACATCGGCGCGGAAGGGCAGTTCTTCATCGGCGCGTTATGCTGCGCATTTGTCGGTTACAGCATTTCAGGTCTGCCCATGGTAATCCACCTGCCGCTTGCAATTCTCGGCGGAGCGCTGGGCGGCGCGATTTGGGGCATGGTGCCCGGCTACCTCAAAGCCCGTTTCGGCGCGCACGAAGTGGTCAACACCATCATGATGAACTGGATCGCCTTCAAGTTGAGCGACTGGCTGTTGAACGGACCGATGAAAGCTTCCGGCTTCAGGCCCGTCACCCCGAATGTAATGGCGACCGCCGAACTTCCACGCTTCTTCCCGGACCCGCTGCGCTTCAACCTCGGTTTCTTCATCGCCCTGCTAGTCGCGTATCTCGTCTATTGGTTCCTTTTCAAGACCACACTGGGATTTGAAATCCGGTCGGTGGGCGCAAATCCCGATGCCGCCAAATACGCGGGCATGAACATCGTGCGCAACTTTGTCCTGGTGATGGTCCTCTCGGGCGGGCTGGCCGGGTTGGCCGGCACAGCGCAGGTTCTCGGCGTGGATCACTGGGTCGGGCAGGGATTCTCAGCCGGGTACGGATTCGATGCGATTGCGATCGCCCTGCTCGGTAAAAGCCACCCGGCAGGGGTCGTTATGGCAGCGCTTTTGTTCGGATTTCTCCGCAGCGGCGCTACAAACATGCAATCCATTGCCCGAATTCCGATCGACATCATCTCTATCATTCAAGGCATGGTGATCATTTTCATTGCCGCTCCGGCCATCATTCGCTGGTTCTACCGCATCCGCGCAGTCAAGAGTGATGAGACTGTGCTCACCCGCGGCTGGGGCAGTTAACGAGGCATCCATGACAAACTCAACTCTTGAGATCAGTTCGGCGGCGGAAAAACGTCGTCGCATTTCCTTCGGCATTACATTGATTGTAGTCGGACTGGTCATTTACCTATTGTTCGGCTTGAACACCGTGCCTGGCACCATGACAACCTTTGGCTTGAACCTGCTCGGTTCGCAGGCCATGGAAGTTCCAGACCTGGTGGTGCCCGCGCTGCCTGCCATTTATTTCATGGCGGCGATCGCGGTCTTCGTAGGCGCTTATCAACTGGCGCGCGGCGTGCGTTCGAACGGTTTGCTGATCGGCATTCTGGCATTCACGTTCGTATTTGCATTCCTGATGTGGGCGGCGCAGGATAAATCCTTCAACCTGACCGGTATGTTACAAAGTTCGCTGGTGCGCGCCACGCCCATCGCCCTGGCGGCGCTATGCGGCGTGATCAGCGAGCGCTCGGCGGTCATCAACATCGGCATCGAAGGCATCATGCTCATGTCAGCATTGGTGGCGGTCGTCACCGCCACCGTATCAGGCAATCTATACGTCGGATTGGTTTCGGCCATCCTCATGGGAGGACTGGTTTCGGCCTTCCACGCCTTTCTCGTCATCCGCTTCAAGGTGGACCAGATCATCAGCGGCGTCGCCATCAATATCTTCGGCGCCGGCGCGACCTCTTTCATCAGTTCGCGCTTCATGGCGCACGCAACAGACACGTTGAACAATTCCGGCACATTCCCCATCATCGCCATTCCCGGGCTTTCGAAAATTCCCATATTGGGACCGGTGCTGTTCGAAAACAACCTGATCGTATATCTCACGATCATCCTTGTGATCATCATGCACATCATGCTGTTCTATACCCCCTGGGGGCTGCGCACGCGAGCCGTGGGAGAACATCCCAAAGCCGCAGACACACTGGGCGTGAACGTTTACCTCACGCGCTACGTCAATGTGACACTGGGAGGCATGATCGCGGGTCTCGGCGGCGCATATTTCACCATCGGTTCAGTCGGACGTTTCGACGAGATCCTGACGGCCGGCAAGGGCTTCATCGGTCTTGCCGCGATGATCTTCGGCAACTGGAATCCCATCGGCGCATACACATCGTCGCTCATTTTCGGCTTCGCGGATTCGTTGCAGGTCAAATTACAGATTCTGCGCGTGCCGATCCCCTCTGAGTTTTTGCTCATGGCTCCCTACATCGTGACCATGATCATCCTGACCGGCGTGGTCGGGCGTGCCATTCCACCCGCAGCAGACGGCCAGCCGTACGAGAAGTAAGCCCCTCACTCGGACCTTTAGCTTGATCCGCAAAACAGGAGTTTTACCAACTCCTGTTTTTATTTCGTGGGACAAGCCTGCAGACCTGCACTACTGCGGTAAAATATTTTCGTAAAAAGAGGAGAAGCAATGAAAAAGTTTACACGCATGTTTCATTTGTTCATCATCTGCGCCTTGTTTCTCGGCGCCTGCAACCTGCCTGCGGACGAGCCGGAAGGCGCTGAAGCAAGCAGCACCTTTGCCGCGCAAACCGTGGAAGCTCTTCTAAAAATAACCCCCACCGCCACATCCACCTTTGTTGTACCGCCCACAAACTCCCCGGTTCCCACAAACACAAATACACCCGTCCCCACCGCCACCCCGGTCTGTCCGCAGGGACAATTCGTTACCGATGTGACCATCCCCGACGGGACGATCATGAACCCGGGGCAAACCTTCACGAAGAAATGGCGCATCCGAAATACCGGGACATGCGCCTGGAGCGGCTATAGCATGGTCTTCGACAGCGGCGATTCCATGAGCGGACCCGCCTCACAGCCCATCGGCGTTATCAATCCGGGGCAGGAGATCGACCTGGAAGTGAATCTCACCGCCCCAACCACAGCCGGGAATTATCGCGGTTACTGGCGCATCGTTTCGAACAATAATGTGCTCGTGCCCATGCTCAATGGATATCAGGGCAGATCGTTTTATGTGGATATCAAAGTCCAGGCGCCTCCCACCGCCACAGCGACAAACACTTCCGTGCCTTTCACCGTCACGAATGTGACCGTCACCACCTCGGGCGCTTGCGGCGGATTTACCGCCACTGCCAATATCACCACCAACGGACCCGGCACCGTCACATACACATGGAAGTTCAGCGACGGCGCAACCGTGCCGAACGAAACCCTGAACTTCGCCGCCGCCGGGACTCAATCGCGCAGTTATACCTGGAGTGTGGGCGCAGCCGGAACGCATTGGATCGATATTCAAATCCTCAGCCCAATCAACCAGCAGTTCGGGCGGGCGCAAATCACCTGTCCGTAGAAAATAATAGTCCATTAATCCAGAGACGCCCGTGAAAGCGGGCGTCTCCATTTAACAGTATAATTTTACGAGCAACACGAAAGGAAGAAAATGTTCAAGAAAAAAATAAATATCCTGATCACACTGACCTTTATCATTTCACTGCTCATCACCGCATGCGGAAGCGATGCCGAAACACAGGCGCTCATCCAGACCTCCATCGCTCAAACCTTTACAGCGCAGGCTCCCACCGAAGCTCCCGTTACCCAAACCCCCACCGTTACTTCGATCCCCACCCAGACCCCATTCTCTCTCACACCGCTTCCTTCGCCGATCCCTTCGCCCACTTCGTTCACTCCCGCCGGGTCGAAAGCGCAATGCGCAAGCGCCAGCCTCGAAGATGAGACCGTAGTGGACGGCAAGATCTTCAAACCGGGGGTGGAATTCGTGAAAACCTGGTACATCAAAAACACCAGCCCCTGCACTTGGGATACCACCTACAAGATCATCTTCTGGTCCGGTGATATGCTCGGCGGCGGCTACGTCTATAACCTGCCGCGGGTCACACCTCCAGGGCAGACCGTGCCCATCGAACTGGTCCTGACCGCCCCAACCACGGCCGGAACCTATCGCTCCGAATGGAAACTTCAAACGCCTGATAATATCAACTTCGGTGTGGGCATCTACCAGGCGTCCTTCTATACCGAGATCGCCGTCTCCGCCGAGGAAAAGCCGGTGTACGACATCACCAGTGTCGTGCTGGAGATTGACCGCGAGCCCGATTATGGTTGCGCGCCCGCGAACATTGACTATTGGGCTGTGGTTACCATCACCAGCAATGGACCGATCAAGATTAGATATCAATACATCCATTCGGACGGCGGAAACTCCTCAGCGCAGTGGCTGGAATTCAAGGAAGCATCCAAGATAGTGCTGAAAGACCATCGCTGGAGGGTGGGTCGCGCCAACTCTCAGAACGACAATCGCTGGATGCAATTCCTTATCAAAGAACCTTTTTACCGGGAATATCAAAAGGTGGGGTTCGAATTCTTTTGCCCATAGCAGCAATAAAAAGAAGCCGGTTCGCCCGGCTTCTTTTTATTGGGAACTTCCCGGTCATGCGATTCGTCTTTATTGTTTGAAAGGAATGGAGAAGCATGCCTCGAAAATATTCACCCCTCCTGTTTTTGATCATCGTTTTGTTGATCGTCCAGCTTGCCTGCAACCTTCCATCGGATTCATCCACCCCGGATCCCTTCGCCACCCTAAACGGACTCTACACCGCTTCGGCTCAAACTCTCGCCGCGGCTGGCACGTCCACCCCGGGCCTCCCCTTGCCGACAGTGACCCTCGCAGGATCGCCCACAGCGACGAATCAGCCCGTGACGCTTGTGCCCGCTCCCGTGTCCCGGTGTGATGCGGCGCAATTCCTCGCGGACGTCACCTATCCCGATGGGAGCATCGTCCCGCGCAGCACTACTTTCGTCAAGATCTGGCGCATCCGCAACGTGGGCACCTGCACCTGGAACACATCCTATTCGATCATCTTTGCCAGCGGAGACAGCATGGGCGCGCCATCTTTTGTCCAAATGCCGGGCAGCGTCGCGCCGGGCCAGTACATCGAGATTCCCGTCACGCTGGTCTCGCCGAACACGGACGGCAAATATCGCGGCTATTGGAAATTGCGCAACGCATCGGGCGGTTTGTTCGGGATCGGCTCGGCGGCGGATACCGCCTTCTGGGTGGATATCCGCGTGACGGGTCCTTCGTTCGTCGCGTATAACTTTGCCGATAATTACTGCTCCGCCAATTGGGTGAGCGGCGCGGGCAATCTGCCGTGCCCGGGAACGAATGGCGACCCGAACGGATATATCATCCGCTTGAGCGCGCCAGTGATGGAAAATGGCGTCACGGAGGACGAACCCGGCTTGCTGATGGTTCCGCAGGACGTACGCAATGGGTATATCAGCGCGCAGTTCCCGTCGATCACCGTTCAGGCGGGCGACCGCTTCCGCACGATCGTCAACTGCCAGCGCAACGCTTCGAACTGCAATGTCATCTTCCGGCTCGATTATTTGAACAACGGCGTGATCAAGACCTTTGCCAGTTGGGCGGAGGTCTATGAAGGAAAATATTATCCGGTCGATCTCGATCTGAGCAGTCTCAAAGGCGAAACGCTGAAATTCATCCTGGTGGTCAGCGCGAACGGCGGCAATAACCAGGACTTTGCCATTTGGTTGAACCCGCACATCGTCCGGCAGGGAAATCCGCCCACGCCGACCAATACGCCCACCGCGACAACTACATTCACACCGACAATTACTTTCACGCCGACGATAACCTTCACCCCCACGCTGACTTTCACGCCCACCTTTACACCGACAGCGACCGCCACCGAAACGCCCACCATCACGCCGACGCCATAGGGAGTTGACAAACCAATAAAAAACCCGACCGTGAAAAGAATTTCACGGTCGGGTTTTCATTCATCACTTCGGCGAGATTCTTGCTCCTCCCTCCAATAATCCCCGCCGCCGCCTTCGCGCTTCATTAACTTGAATCCGACCAATTCGCGCCTCAGGGTGGCAGTGTCGTCATGATAGCCACCCAGGATTTCATTGACCTGCTTCTCGCTGTAGCGCCTGCCGACCTTGAAGGCTTTGACCACATAACGCAGTATCGCTTCCAGTTTCTTTCGTTGAGCCGGGATGGTCTTGAGACTGCCGTCTTTGCGCGTGTAATCGCTGATGACCTTGCGGTCGTAGGCATCCGTGTCCACGTCCGCGACGGAGGCGGTCATTTTTTCCTGCGAGAACAGGCTGCGAGATCTTTCCTCCAGCGTTTTTTGGTCGAGCTGATACATGTTGTAATAGCTTTCGGTTCTGGCATGCACCAGCCCAACCTTCGAGAGCTTCGAGAGGTGATGCGACACTGTGGATGCTTTCAAATCGAGGAGCGCGGCAAGTTCCTCCACGCTGTAGGGTTTTTGGGCAAGCAAACCGACGATCTTGAGGCGGTTCGCATCCGAAAGGACTTTGAAGAAGGCTACAAGTTCTTCACTCATTGTTCTTTACCACAAAGGAAGCAAAGGGTCACAAAGGTCTTGTCCATCATGCCTTCACCCGCCAGTATCGCGATCCGTCGCTCTCGCGCGCCAGCATCTTTGCATCGACCAGGTCGCGGCGCAGACCGGCGGTATCTTCGTTGAATCGTTTGATGACGGTGTTGACTTCACGCTCGGTGTAGGTTCTATCGAATTCAAAATATTGAATCAGATAATCCAGAACAGGACCGATCTTCTTCTGTTCCGGCACCTGGCGGATCGTGCCGTCTGCGTTCAGAAAGTCGCGCAGGATCTTTTTCGAAAACTCATCCAGGTCCTCTGACGGCGTAAATTTTTTCACTTCTCCGGCCAGTTTTTCTTTTCCAAGCGTGGCGAGTTTATCGTTGTCCAATGTGAAAACGCCGTCGGTCTGGGTGACAACGCCGACATATTCGAGGAATCCCAGGTGGGTGAGCGAGTCCTTTGGGGAAAGGTTCAGGCGGTCAGCTATTTCCTTGCGGGTGGCAGTTCCCTGCGATAGCAATCCGACGATCCGCAGACGGACCGGGTCGGACAGGGCTTTGACGTAATCGAGCATTTCGTTCATGGTTCACTTCCGTAGATTTATTTCGATGCTTATCGAATTAGATTTTAGAACCGAATCCTGGGTTTGTCAAGGGATGATCGCGCCTCATTTTTTGGATCCCCCGTCGCTGATGGATGCAATCTGATCCACCCGCGCCTCCACTAAGATGAGATGGCATGTTGCGCGGCTGATCGGCTGCGGCCGGGAGGAGGCCTGGATAAACGAGGCAGGCCGGGGCGGAGTCTGAGGCGCGGAATGGTTCTCATTGGAAAGACGAAGCGATGAAATCCCGTCAGGGTTATATACATTACCAGATACCTGCTTGCGGGTATAATCCTTTTAATCAATTCAGCATAGAGGAGGTGCACGTGGATCTTTCGAAGCACGCGTTCTTCGAGGGTAAGACTGTCCCTTTGAGCGAGGCAAGGATCAACATTGCCACGCATGGATTCTTATATGGCACCGCCGTCTTCGGCGGGGTGCGCGGTTACTGGAACGAAGAGAAGAAACGTCTCTTCGTTTTTCGTCCCTATGATCATTTCCGCCGTTTATTGAATTCGGGGCGGATGATGGCGATGAGTATTCCGTACGATGAGGAAAGCCTGATTCAATTAACCGTTGACCTTTTGCGTACGGACAACTGGCGGCAGGATATTTACATGCGCCCCACGATCTACAAGGCGGATATGGGCATCGGCGTGAGATTGCACGAGTTAAAGGATGAGTTCTGCATGTTCGTGATGGCGTACGAGCCGTACGTCAAGAACGATACGAACGCGCATGTGACCGTGTCTTCATGGCGGCGGATCGACGATAACGTCATCCCGGCGCGCGGCAAGGTGGCCGGGGCATACGCCAACTCGGCATTGATCAAAACGGATGCGAACCGCGCGGGTTTCGATGAGGCGCTTGTACTGGACCAGCACGGACATATCTCTGAAGGGTCGGCGATGAATGTTTTCATGGTGCGCGATGGCGTCCTTGTCACCCCGCCTGTCACGGATAATATCCTTGAAGGCATCACCCGCCGTTCGATCATCGAGCTTGCTAAGAAAGAAATCGGTTTGGATGTGGTCGAACGCTCGATCGACCGCACCGAAGTCTTCATCGCGGATGAGATGTTCATGACCGGAACAGCCGCGCAGGTGGTGGCTGTGACAAAGGTGGACCACCGCCCGGTGGGGAACGGTTCGATGGGACCGGTGACAACGAAGCTGAGGATGATGTTTGATGACGTGGTGCGGGGAAAGAACACGAAATATTCGAGTTGGAATGTGGAGGTATAGGTTCTCATCCGCCTGAATTCCAACATTCCCCCTAAAGAGGGATTTAGAACTCAAATCAGACACAGATGAACACAGATAAAAGAGATTTGGGCGACTAAGAGAAAGCTGTTCATCAAGAAAATCAGTGTTCTTCTGTGTTTATCTGTAATTTCCGGTGACTTTTATAACAATCTCTTACGCCGGATCGATCATTTTGTGGGATGTTTATGGGACAGTCGTTGATTTATGTGTTCTGCTACAATCCGCCCACGTAAAAAATCCACTTCTCTGGTCAAGGTGAAACGTCATGCCGCGCAATACCCTTTATTTCGTACTTTTGCTAGCCTCTCTTTCCTGCGGCCTGCCAGCCATTGCCGCCGGAACATTCACAGCGACGCCAGCGATCTCCCCCGAACCGTTGGAGACCTTCACGCCCATTTTTACCACCACGCCGACTTATGTTCATCTTGTCTACCTCCTTGCCGGGACGTGGAAGGGAGTGTATGAGAATGTCAACGGAGAGCGGCTCGATGTTGTTCTCGAAGTTTTTGAGGATAGGTTTGCCGGCACAAATCAGTTTCCCGGCACCATTTTGTTTTATAGAGAGGGAGGCGAGGGAAAAGCGTGGTTTGCTGTCTATCCCACTCTTGAAAAAAACACCATCTATTTTGAAATAGAAGCTTACCTGCCCATGTGGAATGACGGACTGCCGCTGGAATCTGACGGCGCATATTATTACTTTACACACAATGGCGGCGATACGATTACCGGCAATGCGGCGGTGCAATGTTATCAATGTTCTCCTTATGCGACAATTCGGTTGACTCGAATTGGTTCAGAGCGCGGGCTGATCGAACAGATTGTCTCCACGCCGACGCCATAAACGACTGCTGTCCTTGAATTCCAACACTCCTCTTACGCCGCGTTGACAGTTCGCCGACGCGGCGTTTGTTATAATGCCCCTAGTCAGTAAAGACCCCAAAGGTCTCGAGGACCTTTGGGGTCTTTTTTCAGAAAGAGGAAATTCTTATGATGCGATTTGACCGATTTACAGAGAGAGCGCAGGAAGCTGCCCAGCGCGCGGCGGAGATCATCCAGCGCTATGGTCACAACCAAATCGATACCGAACACATCCTCCTTGCATTGATCGAACAGCCCGGAGGGGTGATTCCACAAATTTTGGAAAAAATGAGCGTCAGCGCCCAGGCGTTGACCGAACGACTCGATGCCACCCTGCGCGCCAGCCCGAAGGCGAATATTTTCGGCGGCGGCGCAGGGCAGATCTTCATCACGCCGCGCGTCAAACGGATCATCGACCTTGCCAACGAAGAAGCCAACCGCTTGAAGGATGAATACATTTCCACCGAGCATATCTTTTTGGCGATTCTTACCGAGCGCAATACACCCGCGGCGCGCATTTTGGAATCCGCTGGTTTGACGCGCGACCGTGTGTATGACGCGATTCAGGATCTGCGCGGCGGTCAACGCGTGACCGATCCGCAGGCGGAAACGAAGTATCGCACGCTCGAAAAATATTCGCGCGACTTAACGCAACTCGCGCGCGAAGGCAAACTCGACCCGGTCATTGGGCGCGATAACGAGATCTTGCGCTTGATCCAGATATTGTCCCGCCGCACGAAGAACAACCCGGTCCTCATCGGCGAAGCGGGCGTTGGTAAAACAGCCATCGCTGAAGGATTGGCGCAAAAGATCGCCAGCAACGATGTGCCGGAGATCCTCTCAGGCAAGAGGGTGGTCGCGCTCGACCTGGGTGCGATGATCGCCGGGTCCAGATTCAGAGGCGAGTTCGAGGAGAGACTCAAAGCCGTGATGGAGGAAGTCCAACGCGCGAAGGGCGACATCATATTGATGATCGACGAATTGCACACGGTCGTCGGCGCGGGAGCCGCGCAGGGCGCGATGGATGCGTCCAATATGCTCAAACCCGCGCTTGCCCGCGGAGAACTTCAATGCATCGGCGCGACGACTTTGGACGAGTATCACAAACACATTGAAAAGGATGCCGCGCTCGAGCGCCGCTTCGCGCCCATTTATGTGGATGAGCCGAGCGTTGACGATACCATCAAAATGCTGCTTGGCTTGCGGGACCGTTACGAAGCGCATCACAAAGTGCGCTTCTCGGATGAGGCATTATCTGCCGCCGCCCATTTGGCGGATCGCTACGTCACAGACCGCCACCTCCCCGATAAAGCCATCGACCTGATGGACGAAGCCGCCGCGAAACTGCGCGTGGCTTTGTATTCCATGCCGCCCGATCTCAAGGCGATGAAAACCGAGATCGAAAAACTGCAAGCCGAAGAGGAACAAGCCGGTTTGAACCGCGATTACGAACGCGCCGCGCAAAAGAAAGCCGAGCGTCTGCGGCTCGAACAGGAATATCACGAAAAACGAGACCAGTGGGAAGCCGAGCATCATCTCGATGAAGTAGTGGATGTGAACGATATTGCCGCGGTCGTGCATCAGTGGACGGGCATTCCCGTGACGCAAATGCTCGAGACGGAATCGGAAAAACTCCTGCACATGGAGGCGCGTTTGCACGAGCGCATCATCGGCCAGGAAGAAGCCATCCACGCCATTTCCGATGCGATCCGCCGCGCGCGTTCCGGTCTGAAGGACCCGGCGCGTCCCATTGGCTCGTTCATCTTCATCGGTCCCTCCGGCGTGGGCAAGACCGAATTGGCAAAGGCGCTTGCCTGGTTCATGTTCGACGATGAAGATGCAATGGTGCGCATCGATATGTCCGAGTATCGCGAACAGCATACGGTGAGTCGACTCTTTGGCGCGCCTCCGGGATACGTCGGCTACGAGGAAGGCGGTCAACTGACGGAAGCTGTCCGCCGCAGGCCGTACCGCGTGCTGCTCTTCGACGAGATAGAGAAGGCTCACCCGGAAGTTTGGAATGCCCTGCTGCAAATCCTTGACGATGGGCGCATGACCGACGGCCAGGGCAACGTGGTGGACTTCCGCAACACGGTTCTCATCATGACCTCTAACCTGGGCACCGAGTATGTGAGAAGAGGCGGCACCCTAGGCTTCCTTCCGCAAAAATCGGACGACGCAGAACGCGACGCCCACGACAAGATCGACAAGGCGCTCAAAGCCGCGTTCCGTCCCGAGTTCCTCAACCGTATCGATGAGATCATCATGTTCTCGCCGCTCTCGCTCGAGCAAATGGAACAGATCGTCATCCTGCAAATGAAGGAAGTGCAGGATCGGCTCAACGAACACAACATCACCGTGCAGTTGACTGATGCCGCGCGCTCGTGGCTTGCAAAGGAAGGTTATGATCCCGCCTTTGGTGCGCGTCCTTTGCGCAGGGCGATCCAGAAGCACGTCGAGAGTCCGCTCTCGGTGGAATTGCTCAGCGGCAAGTTCAAGGACGGCGCTGAAGTGGTCGTGGATGTGGATTCGAAACAGAACAAAATCATCTTCAGTTCCACGACCGGCGTCAAAAAGAAGAAATCCAAACAGGAAGTGGAAGCATAGGCAAAGGTGCCCCGGTGGAAACTGGGGCACCTTTTTTACATGAATTTCCTCATCCATTTTTCAGCGGGCTGGGGTACCATCGGGCATTCTCTCGTAAAAGGAACCTTCATGAACAATTCGGAAAATAATTCCTCAAGCTCGACGATCGGCATCTTTGTGGGAGTCGTCCTCTTATTGGGTTGTTTCTGCCTGCTACTTTTGGGAGTTGGCGGATATGCGTTTTACACCCTGAGCGGCTTCACCCCTTCGCAGGATTCTCCCGTATTTGCCGATCCATTCAATCCGGATGTGCCGCAGGATGAAGGAGAGATTATCCGGCCGCCGGTCGAGTCAATCTCCAATGAAACGCTGGAAACACTGGAGAGCACCATTGTCCCTGAGAATGATCCGCGCGTGCTGGCATGCCGGTTGGATGGCAAATGCAACGTACCCGAAGTGATTGCTGAATCCGCCGTGCCGCGCGCATTGGGCGACAAGAAGAATTTCTGGGTTCACGATCTGGATTCGAATGAAAACAATGAAGTACAAGCCACTCTGCGCTATATCACCCCGCATGTATATTTTTGGGTGCAGGACGGCGTGGATGTGGACGAGGATGAAGTCAAGGCATTGGTGGAAGCGTTCGAAAACGAGATCTACCCGACAAACCGCGAGTTCTTCGGCAGTGAATGGTCACCGGGCATTGACGGCGATGAGCACATTTACATTTTATATTCGCGCGGATTGGGCTTCTCGGTTGCGGGATATTTTTCCACTTCGGATTCCACGCACCCATTGATACAGGAATATTCGAACGCGCATGAGATGTTCCTCTTCAATGCCGATAACACCCCGCTGGGCGGTGATTATGCCTACGCGGTGCTGGCGCATGAGTTCCAACACATGATCCACTGGAACAACGACCTGAACGAAACTTCCTGGCTCAACGAAGGCTCTTCGGAACTGGCGGTCCTGCTCAACGGTTATGACACCGGCGGCTTCGATATGCTTTACATTGCCGACCCCGACCTGCAATTGAACGACTGGCCCAACGACCAGGACGCCACGTCGCCGCATTACGGGGCGGGTTTCCTGTTCATGACCTATTTCCTCGACCGCTTCGGCGAAGAGGCAACTCAACTGCTTGTCAAAGACCCCGCCAACGGGTTGGACAGCGTGGAGGATGTCCTTGAAGAGGTCGGCGCAACCGATCCTTTGACGGGTCAGCCCATCACCGCCGATGATTTTTTCATGGATTGGGTTGTAACCAACTTCGTGCTTGATCCTTCCATCGGTGATGGACGTTACATCTACACCAATTATCCCGACGCGCTGCGCGCCTCGGCGACCGAGACGATATTCAACTGCCCACAGGAGCCCTTCACCCGTACCGTTCACCAATATGGCGCGGATTACATTGCCTTCGAATGCGCCGGGAATTTTACGATCCACTTCACCGGCTCCACCGTGACCGGGTTATTGCCCGCTGACCCCTATTCGGGGGACTACGCCTTTTGGTCGAACAAGGGCGATGAATCGGACATGACCCTGACTCGCGAGTTCGATTTCACGGATGCGAGCAGACCCATCGAGTTGTCCTTCCGCACCTGGTACGACATCGAGACCGATTGGGATTATGTCTACGTGGAAGTTTCTGAAAACGGCGAGACCTGGGAAATCCTCACCACACCCTCCGGCACGGGCACCGACCCGAGCGGAAATTCCTACGGCTGGGGATATACTGGCGTGTCGGGCGATTGGATCGAGGAAACGGTCGATCTTTCGGATTATGCAGGCAAAAAGGTTTTGATCCGATTCGAATATGTCACCGATGCGGCGGTCAATGGAGAAGGTTTCATGGTGGATGATGTCCGGGTGGAGGCGGCAGGCTACAGTTCCGATTTCGAGGCGGACGACGGCGGCTGGGCCGCTGAAGGCTTTGTGCGAATTCAAAACGTCCTGCCCCAGACCTTCAGATTGGCGTTGATCCATTCGGGCGACTCCAGCGTGACGATGATTCCCGTGAATCCCGACCAGACGGCGGAGATCCCGGTCTCGCTGAATTCTGGCGAGACGGCCTATCTGGTCGTTTCCGGCACGACCCGGTTCACACGCGAACTTGCCAATTACCAGATAGAAATACGATAAGGATGCAACAGGTCGGACCTACAATCCGACCTGTTTTTTTTATCAATTATTCTTGCAAAATTGCAATTTTCCCCTCAAACAACCTGCCGTATAATTTTACAACTCATTCATGGAAAAATCCGAAAAACCAGCAGGAAAACGCAAGACCATCGCCGTGTTGAGCGCGCAATTGAACCGCGCCTGGGGGAATGAATTCATGGCGGGAGTGCTGGACTCTGCGCGGGCGGGGGATGTCAACGTGGTCAGCTTTGTGGGTGGGAAACCCGCCGCACTGGATAATGGGAGTTCCTTTGGTTTATATGACCTGATCAAATCCGGTAAATTCGACGGCGTCCTGCTCTCGGCGGACCTTGCGCACGGTCTTCCCAAAAAAGAAATCGAAGATTTTATCGGTTACCTATCACCGACGCCGATCGCATCCTTTGCTGTTCCGGGAAAAGGCATCCCTTCGGTGATGGCGGATAACGAGGGCGGGATGCGCTCCATCGTCCGCCATTTGATCGAAACACACCGCTACGAGCGGATTGCCTTCGTGCGCGGACCCGCAGGACAAGTGGAAGCTGAAGCGCGTTACAACGCTTTCCTCGACGAACTTAAAGACCGCAAGATCCGTTTCGACAAACATTTGGTTCTCGAAGGGGATTATTCAGCGGAAAGCGGACGGGCAGCCGTGCGGACGCTGCTGGACGAGCGCGGCATGTCGGTGCGAGCCATTGTCGCCGCCAATG
Organism: Anaerolineales bacterium; assembly: GCA_015075725.1. Lineage (NCBI taxonomy): Bacteria > Bacillati > Chloroflexota > Anaerolineae > Anaerolineales > Anaerolineales bacterium. The sequence continues at coordinate 1,123,449 of JABTTV010000001.1, forward strand.
ACCGCATGGCGTTCGGCGTGCTGGAAGCGCTGCAGGACCGCGGCATACACGTGCCGGACCAGATCGCCGTGACCGGTTTCGACGATGTGAGCGAGTCTCAATCCATGGGGGTTCCGTTGACGACAGTCAGGCAATCCTTTTACGATGCGGGCGCATTGGCATTTGACTCTTTGGTCAAACGCATCAACGGCGTGGAAGCGGGTGAAATCCAATCACTTCCTTCAGAATTGGTGGTGCGCTGGTCCTGCGGGTGCCTTCCTGAAAGCATCCAGCGCGCGGTAGTCCTTCCGCGCGAAGTGGCTCACACGGGCAGGCTTGAAAACAAACGCGTTGCGGCGATCAAAGCCCTGTTGGGCTCTGTCGGTGTAAAAGAGGGGGACCCGGCGCGGGAAGAGTATATCGATGCGGTAGGCCGCACCTGGGACACTTTCCTGACCGGGCTGCGCGAACTGGGAAAAAGCGAGGAATTTCTAAAATCTGTGCAGAAGTTGATGGGACTCCTCGAAAAACACGGTTACGACCTGAACACATGGCAGAATGTGCTTACCACGTTCCGCCGTTATGCCTTGGGAGGCCTTTCGAGCAACACCACCATGCTCAACGCCGAAAACCTTTTTCAACAGGCGCGCATGCTGGCAGGTGAATTATCGCAAAGGACGCAGGCATACCGCAGGCTCCTGCTCGTCAAGCAGGAGGAGCTGCTCAATAATTTCAGTTTTTCGATGGCATCCGCTGTGACCTTCGACGCCATCGGCGAAGCGATCGCTTCGCATTTTCCTCTCCTGGGGATCGGGTCCTGGTATGTGATGTATTACGACGATGCCGATTCACCGGGATCCATATCGTCTCCGCCGCCGCAATACTACCGGCTCTTGATGCAATATGATGAAAAAAGATTCGCCATGCCGGGCGAACGCACGCGGCTGGTTACGGGTCAACTGACACCCCGCGGGAAGACGCCGACCGACCGTCGGTACGATGCCGTGGTCATGCCGCTTTCACTGGCAGGCAACCGGTTCGGCTTTATGTGGGCGGAGATGGGGCAGGACGATTGGGATGTGTATGTACGCGTGCGAAACCTGCTTTCGAGCGCGTTGCTGCGTGTGATGCTTGTCACCCAGCGGGAAAAGGCTCAACGCGAAGTGGAACGCCTGCTGGGCGAGGCACGCGAACGCGCCGAGGAACTCAGAGGCGCGAAGGATATGGCTGAAAAAGCCGCCAGCGAAAATGCCCTATTGTTTGCCTCCGAACAGGAACGGCGCCGCGGAGCCGAGGCGTTGGCTCGTTCCCTGCGCCAATTATCCTCATTGAAAACCATCGAGCAGCTCCCCGAACAAATCCTCGATCAGTTGAGCCAGGTGATCCCGCATGACCGCGGCGTCTTCTATCTGGAGGATGTCAACAACGAGCCGCGCATCGAAGCGCATCGCGGCATGCCTGCCGGTACGGATATGTCCGGCTTTCGCCTCGGACTCAAGGGAAGCAATTTGTACACCGCTGTTTCACGCATGGGTGAAACCCTGCTGATCAACGATATCGACACGGCGGAAGACTGGACCCAGCCTGAATGGCTTCCGCGCGACAAGTCATGGATGGGAATCCCGTTATATTCGAAAGATAATGTAGTGGGGCTTCTGCTGATGAGCCGCGCGCAAGGATCGTTCTCCCAGGACGATGGGTTGCTGGCAGACACATTTGCTCACCAGGCGACCATCGCCATCGAAAATGCGCGCCTCTACCGCGAAGTAACCGGCATCAACCAGGTGATGGAACGCATGGTGGCGGAACGGGTGGAGGAATTGAACAAAGCCTACCAAAAACTGGAAAAACACGACCAGAATAAATCCGCGTTCATTCAGGTCGCGGCGCACGAACTGCGCACGCCATTGACGGTGGTGAAAGGCTTCATTGGCATGCTTTTGAACGATGAAACGATACAGACAAATCCCACGTTGTCCGAGGCGATCCAGGGCGTACAGCGCGGCACGAACCGCCTGCATCAGATCGTGAACAGCATGCTGGATATGGTCCGCCTTGAAAGCCAGGTCATCACGCCGCATTTTGAATCGGTGAGCCTGGGTTTGATCCTCAGACTCGTCCATAAGGATTACGTGAAAGACCTGGCGGCTCGCAACCTGACCCTCAACCTGGACGAGTCCATCAATACGATCCCTCCGCTGTTGGCGGATTCGGAATTACTGAAGAAGGCGCTCGACCAGGTGATCGTCAACGCGATCAAATTCACGCCCGACGGGGGCTCGATCACGGTCTCTGCCTGGGTGGTGGAGGATACCAATCGCGGAAAAATGGCGGAGGTCGCCATCAAGGACACCGGCATCGGCATCGACCCGGAACATCACAAGGTCATTTTCGAGAAGTTGTATCAAATGGGGGAAGTGCAACTGCATTCGTCCAGCCGCACAAACTTCAAAGGCGGCGGAGCCGGGTTGGGACTCGCCATCGCCGCAGGCATCGTCCGCGCCTTGCAGGGAACCATCTGGGTGGAAAGCCCCAGGCGGGATGAAGAAAAATATCCCGGCAGCACGTTTTTCATTCGATTGCCCTTGAAGAAGGAATAAACCGGTAAATGGGGGTATTTGTTTGCGTAAGGGAAACACCGCGAAATATCATTTGATCTAGCTTTTCAAGCGCATTTTACTCTTGACAAGAAATATATATTAGTTTATACTTATATTAGTTATGACTAATATAAATTCACTTAATGCACTTGGAGACCCCACCCGCCGCAAACTTTTCGAGAGATTGCGCGAAGGTCCCTGCTCTGTTACTGAACTCGTCCACACTGTGGAAGTGAGTCAATCGGCTGTATCCCAGCATCTCAAGGTACTAAAGGAGGCGCAGCTTGTCCGTATGGAAAAAAAAGGTCAACAGCGTATTTATCGGATAAACCCCGTCGGTCTGCTGGAGTTGAGGCAGTACGTGGAGGAAATGTGGACCGATGTATTCAAAGCCTTCGAAGAGGAAGCGTCCAGGCTCGCATCCGGCAAGGATCAGGAGTCGAATTCAGCGGGATGACCCGTAACGATTTTTTCACAATTCGCAAAAGGAGAAATGAAATGATGAAACAGCAGGTTAAGCACGAACAGATCGAACCCGTCCGAAAAAAATTGGAGGTAAAACTTCCCGCAGAAGATGCGTTCCGATTATTTACAGAGGGGATAAACAAATGGTGGCCCCTGATGACCCATTCCGTTTGGGGTGAGGGAGCAGAGTCGTGTTACTTCGAAGGATGGGTGGGCGGCAGGATCGTCGAAGTCTCGAAACATGGCGAAGAATCAGAATGGGGAAAGGTTCTGGTTTGGGAGCCGTACACCAGGGTTTCGTTTCAATGGTACCCAGACCGGACTCCAGAAACCGCGCAGGAAGTGACGGTGATGTTCACTGAAACAGCCGGCGGATCGCGCCTCGAATTGATCCACACCGGATGGGAAACCCTGGGCGAACAGGCACTCGAGAAACGCAACGGCTATGTGACCGGCTGGGATTTTGTCCTGGGGAAATACCTGGATGCCGCAGATTCCCAGTAGCGGGATGGAAGGAAGCGGCGGTAATTCGCCGCTTCCTTCCATCAAACAAAACTGCTTACTCAAAAGGTTGTGATTGTTCGCGGTTTTATTGGAAGGAGATTCAGAATGGACAATATCCACCCGGTTGATCTATTGCAACTTGCCCAGCGCAAACACCGTGAAGACATGGCGGATATTCGGGTGCGGCGCATACTTCGAAATTTAAACGCCAGGCATTGGCTGGCGAGGCTTGGGGCAGGCATGGTCAAGCTCGGGGAGGGGCTCCAAGCACGGCACGCGAATGATGCGCATATCGGATCGATGAATCTTGCGGGGGATGGCGGCAAAGCCGGTCAGCTGAAATCCTGGTAATGCAGGGTGAAGTACGTGGTGCCAAACTCCAGAAAGAGTACCGTCACAAAAAACACGGTCTTACTGCGGGCCGACCAGCCCCTGGTTTGGATGATGTTTGCCGCGCTAATGCAAAGGAAGGGAACCAGAAAGAGCCATAAACGAGCCGTTTCGCCTTTGGTCTTTCCAAACACAAGCAGGAAGACAAAAATCCCTGTGAGGATGGCGGTGTATAGGGAAATTGTACCGGGCTTTCGATTAATGAATTGATGGATGGCGACGCCCAAACAAACAAAGGACAATAAGGCAACCGGCAGGCCGATCCAGGCGGAAAACTCTGCGATGTTGGTCAATCCGAAACGCAGGACCGTCCCCAGGGTATTCTCCCAAGCCTTCCAATTTGCATGGTGCTCGATCGCCAATCTATAGCGAAGAAAGATATCGTAATTCAAGGCGATGGCTGCCAGTCTGTCGGCGAGCAGCCACCCGGCGGCAAAGCCTCCGATCCATTTCAAAGCCGGGATGAAAGGACGAGGCGGATTATCCCCGGTCTGGAAAAAGAGTGGGAGCGGGAAAAGAAATGCAACCACGGCCAGACCGAAGGAAAAGTAAACCGTCATATAGGTTATGATTCCGCACAGAACCGCCAGCCAGAAATTTTTTCTTCTGACCGCGTATACCGCCAACAGCAGGGGAAGAACCGTGAGGAATGGGTAGATCACCTGGTCTGTGTGAAGCGTGATCAGGGTGACGGACGGAATGGCGATATATGTCAGGCATGCAAGGACAGCCGTTTCATTGTTTCCCGTCAACTCGCGCGCAAGGTAGAAGAGCGGGATGAGAACGAGATATGAAATAAAAGGCCATGTGAGGCTGGCAAAGGTGCGCAGGTCATCCCCGCGCTCCGCGGTCGTCGATCCATGCCAGAGCGCATGAGAGACTCTTTCCGTCAGCATGTAAAAAAGCAAGGTGCCTGGCGGCTTGCTGGGGATATGGCCGTATAGTTTCTTTTTCGCCAGGGTTTCGTAGTCCCGCAGGGCGGATAAGGTATCCGTTTGTTCGGCGGCGACGTTGGCAAATTCCCCGTGCCCCAGCGTGACCATTCGGTCGCGTATCCCGTCGAGTCCCTTTCCCTTGGAATAGGCAAAACTGAATTGAAGCGCCGTGCCCAGCAGGATCAATGCGGCGATCTTGATTCGATAATCCAGCTTGATGAACGATACAAGGATCGCTGCGCCGAAAGCGACGAATGCCAGGGCGATCCATGCATGGAAGACCGGGATCGGTTGAAGCTTATATTTCCAATCGGGGAACGAATCCAGAACCGGGATTCTTAAGGCGAGGATCAGCCAATGGAACACAGCCGCCATCGTGATGCCGAGGAGCAGGGTCACAAAGCCAAGCGTGGTCTCATTCTTTGCCGAATCATTCATATCGAATACGCTGTGGTTTTTTATTTCATCCGTTCCCTGAAGTCATGGATTCCATCGCGCACGGACCATTTCGCCCCACACGAGGGGCAGGCGAGGTGGTCTTCCTTCCCGATCAAATTTCCGCTGTTGCAGTCCGGGCATTTGAAGAGTTCGATGATGTTGATAGGCATGGCAGAATCCGCATTGCCCGGGAGTTTCGCCTTTACAAACACGCTCGGCGTAAGCTGGAAAAACGCGCCTGTCGGTTGGAATAAGCCATCCAGCGCGGCGAGGAACCTGGCAGGCAGAATACGTTTCAGGAGTCGGAGCCGGAAGTGAGAGACCGTCAGCATCTTTTCGATGGAATAGCCCAGTCCGCCCAGCCACTGCCGAATGGCTTTCGGATGAAAATCGAAATTCAATTTGACGAACTCGACAGGCTCCAAATCGAACGGGTTCCACGATTGCCTTCCCAACCAGTAACGCAGAATCGCTTTGAGGTTCAATTTGTTCGCAAATTCAAGGATGAAAACTCCTCCCGGCTGTAGTGCCCCCCGGATCTGTACGAGCGCCTTGGGCGCGTCTGCCATGTGGTGCAGGACGCGGATCATCGTGGCGGCGTCGAACAGGCCTGCGCGGAAGGGAAGGCGATAGACATCCGCCGCGACATAGATGTATCTATCGGTGCGGCCAAGCCTCTCTTGAGCCTGAGCCAACTGAGTCGTCGAATAATCCAATAGGACGATTCGATCAAAGCCCGCATAGCGCGGCGTGTTGCGGCCCGCGCCTGCGCCGAGTTCGAGCATGAGCCTCCCGCCTTTGGGAAGCAATCGTTTCAGCGCGATGGCTTCGGCTCGATCTTCATACGCGCGCCCGCCCTCCTCCCAAAAGGAGCGCTGGTAATCGGAGCCTTCGTAATTGCAGACAGGTGGAGTGTTCATAAAGCTTGTAGGTCACGCTAATAGCGTGACCTACTTGTTTTCATTACCGTCCAATTGCCCGATAAGTGAATCCCATTTCACGCATGCGCGCGGGCTCGTAGATATTGCGCCCGTCGTAAACGACCGGCGATTTGAGCAGGCCTTTCACTTTATCCAGATCGAGCTGCTTGAACTCGTTCCATTCGGTGATCACCATCAGCGCGTCGCACCCGGCCGCCATCTGGTACGGTTCCTCGAACATATCCACCGCCGGAAGTATGGAACGCGCCACGTCCATTGCCACCGGGTCGTAGGCGCGGACTTTTGCGCCCGCTTCGATCAATTCTTCCGAAATATCGATGGACGGCGCATCGCGCATGTCATCCGTGTTGGGCTTGAACGCCAGACCCAGCAGGCCGATGGTCTTGCCTTTCAGGCTGCCTCCCAGCATTTGCTCCACCACGTTCACAGCTTCCTTGCGGCGGTCGTAGTTGACCACCATCACGCTGTTGAGGATCTTCGGCTCGAGTCCCTTTTCTTTTGCCATGAACGCCAGCGCCTCCACATCCTTGGGGAAGCATGAACCGCCCCAGCCGAGACCCGCATCCAAAAAGTAGCGCCCGATGCGCGCATCGTAACCCATGCCCGCCGCCACTTCCTTTACATCTGCGCCGACCCGCTCGCATAAATCCGCGAGTTCATTGATGAAAGAGATCTTTGTGGCGAGAAAAGCGTTGCTGGCATACTTGATCATCTCAGCCGTGCGCAGGTCGGTGATGACAATGGGCGCGCGCAGCGGCAGGTGCAAATGAGCGACCTTGTTCGCGGCGTCGCGGTCGAGCGAACCTATGACTGTGCGGTGCGGATTCATAAAGTCGCCGATGGCGGAACCTTCGCGCAAAAATTCAGGGCACGACACGACCGAGAAATCGATCGGCTTCGGCTGGGCGCCTTTTACGATGTCGGCGACCCAGTCGCCGGTCCCGATCGGAACCGTGGATTTATTGATGATGACCAGCGGCGCGGTCATATTCTCCGCGATGGATTTTGCGGCGGCGGCGACATATTGCAGATCCGCCGAGCCGTCCGAACCGGAAGGCGTTCCGACGGCGATGAAGGCATATTCCGCGTCTTTCAGGGCTTCCTTGTATGAAGTGGTGAACGAAATACGCCCCGCCTTGAAATTGCGCTTGACCAGTTCATCCAGCCCCGGCTCGTAGATGGGCATGATGCCCTTCTTGAGGTTTTCCACGCGCCTCTCGTCCACATCCAGCGCGGTCACACGGTTGCCCAGGTCGGCAAAACACGCCGCTGTTACCAGGCCGACGTAACCCACGCCGGCGACACAAATTTGTTTCATATTGTTTCCTCTTGATTGATAGTTTTGGCTTGCCGTCCGTTGACCGGTCAAAGCGCAGGAGGCACGCCAGTGTTTTTAAGATCACCCGGTAATTTTCTTCCCCTTTTGCATCCATTCGTTCACGGTTTCGAGCAGGTCGAGCAGGTCCATGGGTTTGGTGATGTATTCATCACAGCCCGCATCGTAGGCGCGTTTGCGGTCGCTGGGCAAGACATGCGCGGTAAGCGCGATCAACGGAATGGATGAGGTCAGCAAATTGCCTTTGATCAGGCGGGTTGCAGTCCAGCCATCCATCTCGGGCATCGAGAGATCCATGATGATCAGGTCCGGCTGTTGTTTGGCGGCCGCATTCACCCCGTCCCGCCCGTTCATGGCAAGAAACGTTTCGAACCCGTTTCTCTCCAGGATGAAACGCACCAATTCATAAGTATCCATGTTGTCTTCGACAATCAAGATACGACCTGCGGACATGGCTTAAATATACTACAAACTGGATGGCAGTTTCCCGGCATTTCGAGCCGATGAGTATAATTAAAACATGCGCCTGCTATTTGTCACAGACGCCCGCTCGCCCATTTCCCGCAATTGGATGCGTTACTTTTCCCGGCGCGGGGACGAAATTTTCATCGCCTCCACTTTCGAATCGGATGAGTTGGATTTCCCCATCGAGCGGATGGAATTCGTCCCTGTGGCTTTTAGCGCCGTCAAAAAACGGACCTCCGCCCCCTCCAGCGCCTCTTCGCGAACCCTGGGCTTGCGCACCAGGATCAGGCAGTGGCTTGGTCCCCTGACCGTTCCCGCGTCCGCGCGCAAGTTGCGGGCATTGATAAAAGAAGTCGAACCTGAGATCGTTCATGCGATGCGAATCCCATACGAAGGGATGTTGGCGGCGGTTGCAATATCTGGTGGTCGAGTAGCCGAAGGCGTATCAAGACCACCGGCGTTCCTTGTTTCCATCTGGGGCAACGATTTTACCCTGCACGCCCCTTCCACGCCGTTGATGAGATATTACACCCGGAAAGTGATGAAATATGCGGACGGTTTGCATGCCGATTCCGAACGAGATGTGCGGCTGGCGCATCAGTGGGGCTTGAGCGTGGACAAGCCCACTCTGGTCGCGCCCGGCAACGGCGGAGTGAGAGGCGATGTTTTTTATCCGCCAAAAGAATTGACAAAGAGTCCGGTCGTCATCAATCCGCGCGGGGTGCGCCCCTACGTGCGGAACGATTCGTTCTTCAAGGCGATTCCGCTCGTGCTGGCGAAAAGACCGGATGCGAAAATTTTATGCACGGGGATGCAAGCCGAACCGCAGGCTATGGATTGGGTGAGAGAATTGAAGATCGAAAACGCCGTTGAGTTGTTGCCCGCGTTTGCTCATGAAAAGATGGGAGAGGTCTTTCGCGGGGCGCAGATCGTGGTCTCGCCCAGCGTTCACGACGGGACGCCGAATACGCTGCTCGAGGCGATGGCGTGCGGATGTTTCCCCGCGGCGGGCGATCTGGAGTCCATCCGCGAGTGGATCACGCACGGGCAGAACGGTTTGCTGTTCGACTCAAATGACCCGCAATCGATTGCGGATGCGATTCTTCTGGGCTTGGAAAGAGAAGACCTGCGGGCAGAAGCCGCAGGTCTCAATGCGAAGATCGTCTCTGCTCGCGCAGAGTACGGGGCGTGCATGAAGAGGGTGGAAGGGTTCTATTCCGTAATTCGTAATTCGTAATGTGGTTCTTACGGTTTTACGTATTAGAACTCGCTCCGTGGCGCCCGCAGGGATTCCAACCGACCGCGCAGTTCGATGCGGCGCGCGTCTGCCGAGTGCCGGACATCGTTGAGGAAGGTCTGCCCGCGCTCGCGGATCTGTCCGCGCAGGGCTTCGCCAGATTCAGGCGCGAGAAGTAGAGCGATCACAGCGCCGACCAGCGCGCCGGTAAAGATGCCGATCAAAAATCCGAACATTCTTTGCATGGAGAGTCTCCTTGAAAAGTCGTTGTGATGTTTGAATTATACATCTGAAATTTGTCTGTAAAAAGTAGGTCACGCGGTTCGCGTGACCTACAAAATTTAACTCCATTTCCAGGTGGTGCCGTCTTTGCTGTCTTCGATGGAGACACCCATCGCTTTCAATTGGTCGCGGATCTCATCGGAACGCTTCCAGTTCTTTTGCTTGCGGGCTTCGGTGCGCTCGGCGATCAAAGCTTCCACCTGGGCTTCATCTTCACTTGAGCCTTTTTTCTCTTCGAGTTTCAGCCCGAGCACGCCGGCGAGTTGTTTGAAAGTGTCCTGCGCAGATTTGAGTTGGTCAGCAGTTGCGCCGTTATCGCGCGCGGTATTGATGAACTTGGAGAGTTCGAACAGCGCGGCGACGGCTCCCGCCGTGTTGAAGTCATTGTCCATGGCTTCGGTGAAGTTGGTGCCCGCGGATTCGATGGCGGTGGAAAGCGCGGAGAGACTATCGGTGTTGAGTCCGCTTGCGGAGGGGGAGGCAGGCTTGAGCGCGGACTTGAGGCGCTCGACGTTCCGTTCCGCGGCGGCAAGCGTTTCGTCGTTGAACATCAGCGGCGCGCGATAGGTCCCGTTCAGGACGAGCATACGCATGACATCGGAGGAGTGCTGGGAGAGAAACTCCTTGATGCTGATGATGTTGCCCAGCGACTTGGACATCTTCTCGCCGCCGAGCTGTAACATGCCGTTATGAATCCAATAACGCGAGAATTCCCTGCCTGTATAACTTTCGGTCTGCGCGATCTCGTTTTCGTGATGAGGGAAGATCAGGTCGTTGCCGCCGCCGTGGATGTCGATCTGTTCGCCGAGTTCGGCGAGGTTCATGGCAGAGCATTCGATGTGCCAGCCGGGACGGCCCCTGCCCCAGGGGCTTTCCCAGAAAATCTCGCCGGGTTTGGCGGCTTTCCATAACGCAAAATCCATCGGGTGTTCTTTCTGCTCACCGACTTCGATGCGAGCGCCCGCCTGCATGTCTTCGAGCTTCCTCCCGGAAAGACGGCCGTAATCGTCGTCGCTGGTCACTCGAAAATAAACATCGCCGTTGGCAGCAGCGTAGGCGTGACCTTTTTGAATCAGCCCTTCGATGAATTTGATGATGAGCGGCATGGTTTTGCTGACCTGCGGATTGGACGTGGCAGGAATGACGTTCAAGTTTGCGAGGTCGCGCGAATAATCTTCGATGTATCTTTGCGAAAGTTTAAGCGGGTCTTCGCCCAATTGGTTGGCACGGTTGATGATCTTGTCATCCACATCGGTGTAGTTCATCACGTGTTTGACATCGTATCCGCGATATTCGAGGTAGCGGCGGATGATGTCGAACACGATGGCGGACATGGCATGCCCGACATGCGCGTCGTTATAGACCGTCACGCCGCAGACGTACATTTTGACCTTGCCGGGTTCGAGGGTCTGGAATTCCTCGGTTTTGCGTGTGAGGGTATTGTATATTTTCAACATTTTCGTTTTACCACCAAGCGTCACGAAGGAGCAAAAAGGATTTTTTTATAGGCAGTTTTATTTTACCGCATAAAAAAACAGGACGCCTCTCGACGCCCTGTTTACTCTCACTATTCACTTTTTACTTGCTCTTCCCCCTCTTCCCGTTCTCCTCCTCCACCCGCCCGAAGATCATGCGCCCGGCTGCGGTTTGGAGGACCTTGGTGATGTTGACGTCCATGTATTCGCCGATGTAGTCGCGTCCGTTCTCGACCACGACCATCGTGCCGTCGTCCATGTAGCCCACGCCCTGTCCGTGTTCCTTGCCTTCCTGCATGATGTTGATGCGCAGGATTTCACCGGGCAGCACAACCGACTTGACCGCGTTCGCCAGTTCATTGATGTTGAGCACGGTCACGCCCTGCAATTCGGCAACGCGGTTGAGGTTGTAATCGTTGGTGAGGATGGGACTCTTGAGCTGTTTGCCGAGTACGACGAGTTTATCGTCCACTTCGCGCACGCCGTCCACGTTGATGTCCGAGATGCGGACGAGGACATTGGGAAGTTTCTGCAATTCGGCGAGCACCTCCATGCCGCGCCGCCCGCGCTGACGGCGGACTCCGTCGGGAGAATCGGCAATGTACTGCAATTCGTTCAGAACGAAGCGCGGGATGAGAAGAGTGCCGGGCAGAAAGCCGGTCTTGGCGATATCCGACACGCGCCCGTCGATGATCACACTGGTATCGAGCAGGATGTTGCGGTTGAGATTGGTCCACGAAGAGGAGGAGCCGCCCTCGCTTCGTCCGCTGAGCGCGCTGAGCAAACCCATGATGTCGCCCTGACGCATAACGAAGAGAGAAACCCCGAAATAGGAGAAGATCAACACGCCGATGAAAGGCAGGATCTGGCTAAAAGGGGCCGGAAGCATCGAAAGCGGAAATGCCAGCAGCGCGGCGATCAACAGACCGACAACAAGCCCGGTCAACCCGGCGAACAGGGATTCAGCGGTCATTCGTGCCAACAGGGAGCGGATGGCGCGCGCCGGGCGGGTGGTAAAGTATGGCGTGAGGATCAACCCCGCCAGCGCGCCGGACAAGGCGAACACAAGCGTGGTGCGGAACGCGTCTTCGGGCGTGAACTGCGAAAGTTGAAATCCCCAGGCCCCTCCGGCGATCCCCAACATGATCATGCCAATGATGCGAAGAATAAATTCGAAACTCATGAATAACTCCTGAAATAAAAAGAATAATGACAACGTCATAATAGCATGGCTGCTATCCTGCGTCAATTCAATTAAGCGCCGTCTAATAAAATTGATATAATCGCCCCTCTCACGGCAGTCGATGGACGCCGAAACTGTGAATCCTATGAATCTGCTAGACACGTTAAATCGACCCCTGCGCGACCTGCGCATTTCCGTCACCGACCGGTGCAACTTCCGCTGTGTGTACTGCATGCCGAAGGAAGTCTTCGGACCGGGTTATCAATTCCTGCACCGCGACATGGTGCTGACCTTCGAAGAGATCACGCGCCTCGCCCGTATTTTTGCCGGGTTCGGCGTCCGGAAGATTCGTCTCACCGGGGGCGAGCCGCTTGTCCGCAAGGACTTTCCGAAACTCGTCGAAATGCTGGCGCAGATTCCCGATCTCGACCTGACGATGACCACCAATGGGGCGCTGCTTCCGCGTTTTGCAGATGAACTCAAAAAGGCAGGGCTGAAGCGGGTCACCGTCAGCCTCGATTCATTGGATAACGAGATCTTCAAAGCCATGAACGATGTGGATTTTCCGGTCGAGAAAGTGCTCGAAGGCATGGACGCCGCCAAAGCCGCCGGGCTGGAGCCGATCAAGGTCAACATGGTGGTGAAGCGCGGAGTCAATGAAAGCAGCATTCTGCCGATGGCGCGTTTCTTCCGCGAAAAGGGATACATCCTGCGCTTCATCGAGTACATGGACGTCGGCCACACCAACGGCTGGCGCATGGACGATGTTGTCCCGGCAAAAGAGATCGTCAACATCATCGGCAGGGAATTCCCGCTCGAACCCGCCGACCCGAACTACCGCGGCGAGGTGGCGGAACGCTGGAGCTACAAAGACGGCGGCGGCGAGATCGGCGTGATCGCCTCGGTCACGCAGGCGTTCTGCCGCGACTGCCACCGCGCGCGCCTCTCTGCGGAGGGAAAACTTTACACCTGCCTTTTCGCAGTCAAGGGACATGACTTCCGTGAATTGCTCCGTAATGGCGCAAGCGACGAAGAGATCTCGCACAAGATCGAAAGCGTATGGGGCAAACGCGCCGACCGTTATTCCGAGATCCGTTCTGAAAATACCGTCCCGCTCCCCAAAGTTGAAATGTCTCACATCGGCGGGTAATCGGATAATCAAGAGACCCTAAAGGTTTTGGAAACCTTTGGGGTCTGATAATCATGGAGAAAAGTTTGTCAAAAAATATCAAGGCAGTCTTGTTCGACCTCGATGGGACCCTGCGTCTCAACGTTCCCAATTCCGTCGATGTCTTTGCCGATTGTCTCAAAGGCATGGGCGTGGAGGCTTCGGGAGAGGACCACACCCGCGCCGAACGCTGGGAACATTTTTATTTCGCGAACTCGTTCGAGATCCAGGCAGACAGCAAGACCTACAAGGATGACGAGAAGGGTTTTTGGGTCAACTTCACCAAACGGCGCTTGATCGCGCTGGGGCTTCATAACGGGAAGGCGGATGAAATTGCCCCGCACATTTCCAACTGCATGGAGGCGAATTATAAACCCCAGTCCCAACTTCCCAATGGGATTCAAACCGTCCTGCAGAAACTGCAGGAAACGGGTTATGTGCTCGGAGTTGTTTCGAACCGCGAGGACCCTTTCCATGAAGAACTCGATTCGCTCGGCTTGAAGTCTTATTTCAAGTTTTCGCTTGCAGGCGGCGAGGTGCGGTCTTTCAAACCCGACCCGCTCATCTTCGCGCATGCCCTGAAACTTGCAGGGACCTCCGCCGATGAAACCATTTATGTGGGCGACAATTACTTCGCGGATGTGGTCGGAGCGCTTCGCGCCGGGCTGACGCCTGTTCTCTACGACCCGGGGCAACTCTTCCCCGAAGCCGAATGTGACGTCATCCGCTCGTTCGACGAACTGCACGGGTTGCTGATCGCGTAAGACACGTTCTCTCATGCGTCCGCTGGCATAATAAATTGCCGACCATGCATTGTTGGAAATACCGCGGAGAAAACTCCGCGGTATTCGCGTTAAAATGGGCTTGATAAGCGCAGCGGACGTTCTCCCTGGACTGTCCGTCCGCGTGTGCCTGCGGCACAGTGCAGGCAGGACAGTCAATCCTCCGCTCAGTAAAGGAGACCCCATGGCTTGGGACCAAAAGATCCTGCGCATCGTGCGCGTGAGAAATTCACAGAAGAAGGGCGTGCTGGCAAAACTATTGACCGCCATCGCAGACACGGGCGGGAGCATCGGCAGTATGGTGCTGTTGACCGAAACCTCGCGGCATGTGGTGCGCGATATTACCGTCACCGCAGATGACGAAAAGACCCTCGCCGCCGTTCTTGCTGCAATGGAAGCGAACGAAGGCACGAGAATCATCGAAGTGCGCGATGAAGTGCTGGAACTGCATCAAAAAGGGAAGATCGCCATCCGCTCGCGCTACCCGATCGATTCGTTGACAACCCTGCGCCGCGTCTACACGCCCGGCGTGGCGGAAGTCTGCATGCGGATCGCCAAGGAGCCTTCTCAAGCGCGTTTGTACACGAGCATCAGCCACATGGTTGCAATCATCACTGACGGAACCGCTGTATTGGGATTGGGCGATATAGGCGCGGTGGCTGGGATGCCCGTCATGGAAGGCAAAGCCATGTTGATGGAAACATTGGTGGGGCTTTCGGGGATTCCGATTCTATTGAACACCAAAGATACCGATGAAATTATCAATACCGTTGCGGCGATCGCCCCGACCTTCGCGGCGATACAACTTGAAGACATTTCCGCGCCGCGCTGCTTCGAGATCGAAGAACGTTTGCAATCCATGCTGGATAAGCCCGTCATGCACGACGACCAGCATGGGACGGCGGTCGTGTCCACTGCGGCATTGATGGTCGCCACGCGCGAAGCGGGCATGGACATGAAGAAAGCCGTCATCGGGCAGGTCGGGCTTGGGGCGGCGGGACAGGCCATCGGTCAGATGTTGATGCGTCTGACGGGGAATCCGGTCCACGGCGCGGACTTGAGTCAAGAGGCGTTGAGTCGCTTCGAAAAAGCGGGCGGGGTCAAATCCAACTTGAAAGACATCATGGCGAACTGTGATATTGTTGTTGCAACGACCGGCGCGCCAAATTTGATCAAACCGGAGATGGTGCGCAAGGGACAGATCATCCTCGCGCTCTCGAACCCTAACTCGGAGATCGACCCGGATGTGGCGATGGAACACGGCGCGGTCTTTGCAGCAGACGGGAAATCGGTGAATAATGTGCTGGGCTTTCCGGGCATCTTCCGCGGCGCGGTGGATGCGAACGCGCCTCGAATCACGCAGGAGATGCTGGTTGCCGCGGCGGAGACCATCGCTTCGATGACCCCGCCCGGCGAGTTGGTGCCCAGCCCGCTCGACAAGAAAGTCCATCGCGCGGTTGCAAGAGCAGTGGCGGAGACTGCGATCAGGCAGGGCATCGCCCGCGCCGATTACGTGCCGTATGTGGAAGAATAATCATCCGTAGGGACGACTCGCGAGTCGCCCCTACAAAACAAAAGGAATCGAATGGATACCCTCTTTATCATCATCCTTGTCGGTCTGGCGGGTGGAATGGCAATTGGCGTGCAGGGACCTTTATCGAGTCTCATCACCCAAAAACTGGGACCTCTTGAAAGCGTCTTTATCGTTCACATCGGCGGCGCGATCGCGGCTTTGATTCCCATGGCGTTCCTTGGCTCGAGACTCGGGCAATGGAAGAACGTGCCATGGTATGCCTTAAGCGCGGGCGCGCTCGGCTTGATCGTCATCATGGGCATGGGATATATGATTCCCCGCATCGGCGCGGCGGGCGCGTTGATCACCCTCATGGCGGGACAGATCCTCGTCGCCGCCATCCTCGACCATTTCGGTCTGCTCGGCATGGCTCCGCGGGCGATCGATCTCCAGCGGGTGATTGGATTTGGGGTGGTGATGTTGGGAGTGTGGCTGACGGTGAGGTGAGGATGGAAGAAAAGAAGTCTGTCTCCAAGCAATTGTTAAGTACAATCATTTTTATCTCAATCTGTTGGCTTTCTGCGTATGCATTTAGCAGATTATTCCTTCCCATTCCAAAAGTATGTACAAAGGAACAAAGAGGTGACTGGAATCTTTTGGATATCAGCGAAGTTGAGCCAGTTGAAAATCGGGTTCATACTGTTGGGCATATTGGAGGGGAAGCCTCTTCGGTTTTCACGAGCGTAGACCATGTGTTTGTAAAATTTGGGCTTGAATTGGCAGCATTCGATGTCTCAAATCCAACTCGAATTCATCGAGATGGTTATTTATTAATTCCCGGCGATTTGATATATATTGATCAAGACCGTCAATATGCCTATGTTCACCATAAAGGATTGTGGAAGGTTGATATTTCAGACCCTGCCAATATGTCTGCTGCGCATGTATCTTACCCGCAAGGGTATATTGAAAGCATCAAGATAGTAAACAACAGCGCATTTCTTACCACAGTGCATTGTGAATATATTTCCATTGGCTTTGGGTCTAGAATTCCAACTGGATGCAGAAAGGCGCTCCACATTGTGAATATCTTAAATCCTGAGAGAGCAACATGGTGCATTGGTGGAATTCCTGGCAGCCTGCTTAGATTAGCATTGGGAGCTAGTCGGGAACTGGTCGATAATTTTCAAAAAAACGACGAAGCCAATGGACTGTTTTATACCGTTTCGGAAAAGGAGGGACTTCAAGTTTTTGATGCTCCACCAATGCTTCAGACGACGGCGATTTATTCTTATTCCCCGCCACTCGAGCTTGTAGATGTAATGATTTATGGTTCAAACGCATTTATCACCAAAGTCTCTCACGATCCTCCAAATCTATATTGGGATTTACACCTTATTAATATCTTAGACCCTGAGAATCCATTAGACGTGGGCCATCTGGTTTCCCGTTCGCGGCTTGTAGCCGTTGTTGATCATTATGGCTTTATAGAGCAGGATGGTGAAACGAAGAGTATGAAAGTAATTGATCTTCAAAACCCGACTCTAAGCGATGAAACAGCGATTCCTCCTGACCTTGCCGAAATCAGCCAGAGGAAACACGGGTTTTCTCCCAGCTTTATTGATATAGAAGGGCGCGAAGTAACCCGCCTGCCAAATGGAATGTTTATAGAAGGTGATGTTCTTTATTCTTTTTATAGCCATGTAGATATCAAGGATATATCCAACTTTACTTGGGTGGAGCACTACCCTTATCCAGATCCGATTGGACATTATAAATTGTCAACAAGGGAAAGCGTTAATGATCTTGTTGTGAAAGATAAAATAGCTTATATATCTGATCGGGTCGGTAATTTGGAAATCGTGGATTTTTCCGATCCTGAGAATCCTCGTTTGATCACGGTTTACGATTCGGGTAAATGGCTTGATGACTTGCATATTGTTGATAGTTTTCTTTTCGCGACTGCCTCAAGGGACGGGTTCTTCGTTATAGATATTTCGAATCCAAAGTCGCCCGCCGTGGTGGGGTCTTATGTAACGGGTACTTTTATATCCAGTTTTACGATTGTATGTCCGTATATTTACATTACTGATAGCGAAAATGGCTTGTTTGTGCTTCAATCAGATTTTCTCACAATTAGCGGTTGTAAGTAGCTTTGAGAATTCCGAACTTGTCCAGAAATACTGCGAGTCATAAGTCGAATAGATCAAAACCACATCCTTGCAAAACCAAAAGACGGCAGCCCCCACCTGCCGTCTTTCTTCTTTCCTCTTTCCTTGTTCACCCCATCGTCACAATATGCTCGTGGATCAAATGTGAATAGCGGTTCTGCAAACGAATGAAGTGATTCTGGATCGCATCCGCCTCGGAGCCTTCGAGGACGAGGAAGCGTCCCTTCTCCACGCCTTCGCGGGCGATCTCGCGGCACACGGCTTCGGTGACGAGTTCCGCCAACAGCACCTGACCCGTCACAGACGTGTCGAGGCGGTTGTTTTCATCCAAATACATTCTCACCGAAGGCGCGTTCGTCGCAATGACAATGCTCGAATTGACGCGGTCGAAGTAAACGCGCTGGCGCGGGTCCATGCGGTCGTCGAAGCGGATATCGTTGAAGAGCGCGCTCTTGCCGCGCGTGGGAGGCTCAACCAGTGTTTCTTTCTTCGAGTGGACCTGCACCATCGCCTGCGCATGGAGTTTTCCGATAAAGGCGGTGACGATGCCTTCCTCGCCCACCTGCCTGCCTTCCACTCTCACCTGCGCCTCGCCCACGGACGGATCCGCTTTGTGCGGCTTCAACGTCACTTGCGGGGTAAGCACGATCACCTCTCCGCTGTTGGAAGCGACCTGGATCACGGCGTTCGGATTCACTTTCTTTGCGATATCGGCGCGCAGCGTCAATGTCAGCACCCTGCCCGTCTGCACGTAGGCGCGTTCGGGGATGAATGCCATGCCGGTCTCGGGCAGGAGGATGCGCGCGTCGCCATCCCTGCGTTCCCTCAATTCGGTCAGCGCAATGTGATTCAACTCGTGCAAGGCGCGGTCGATCTTCTGCCTTAACTTTTTGTCGAGCTTGGTTTGTTCCTCGCGCAGGGCGTGTTTGCGTTCCTTTTCGATCAGCGGTTCGAGTTTCGACTCCACCGCGGTCCTGATCGCCTTCGCGAACGGATGCGACCAGTTGATGCCGTCGCGCGTAGCGGTCAACACGGGTTCGTCCTTCTTCAACAGTTCATGCAGGAAGTCGCATTGCATCGTCCCGTAGAAATACGCCGCCACCGGATCATTCTCGTATCTGAGCATGGTCAGCGACAACACCATGCCTTTGCTGATGACCAGCAGGCCGCCGTCGGCGTAATCGCCTTCCTCGCCGCGCGTGGAAAGCTGGATCGCCGAACGGAAAAGCTCCAGCTTCACCCAGGCGGGATATCCGGGTATTTTGATGCGTTCGCTCAGGACCTTTTCGCCCTTGGGCGGTTTGTAACTTAACGTGTATTCCTGGCGCACCGTTCCATCCGCCGCCACATCGCGCAAAACGATTTTTCTGCGGGGATTGCTCATGATGGGCCGCAGTTCGAAATGTCTTTGCAGGTAATTGCGCAGGTTGTCGAACTGAGGCACCTTGACATCATCGCGCGAGACGATGATATCCACGATCGTCCCGTTGCCTTCGAGTATGTCGTATTGCTGCCGCACGGGAACCAACGCCCTGACAGGCTCTTCGAGCGTAAAGGTCGGCACGCCGTTCTTGATGAGCAGGGAACACGAATAAAAGTTCCCGCCTTTGAACGAATGTACATACCCGTGACCCAAACCAAAAATGGAATCCTTGAGTCCGCGCCCCCACATGCCGCGCACGTGCTTATCCTCCTTGATGCCGCTGGTCGCTTCGCCGTACGTGCCGACCACTTTATCCATGCGTGAGTCGTTCATCCCTTCGGCATGGTCCCAGACGCGGATGGTCGAATTCTTGTGCTTGCGGTGAACATGGATGAAGATCTCGCCGCCGACCGACCAGCCCGCCTGCTCGAGACGCGAATAGCTGTCGTTGCTGTTGGTGATGACCTCCACCAGCGCGCGCAGCACATCCTTGCGGATCGCCTGGTCCGCCTGCTGGATCGCAACGCGGTCGGCGTACTGTAATTTTCTTGTGCCTGCCATGCCTATCTTCCACCTTTAACTTTCGCCTTCGATATTAATAAAACGGAGAATTTCTCTTCACAAAAATCGAGGAACGCGATCAGGTCCGCGCGGAAATGAATGCCTGCGTAGCGCTTGAACAGATCCATGTTGCGTTTCAACGTCTCCGCCGAAGATTCCATCGTCGCAAAGAGCATATTGCGGAAATCGAACTCACCGATGATCGCCCGCCTGCCGCTGCGCCGATACGACCGGTACGCGTCCGAATGTTCGATCTGTTTGACGACTTTTGCGGCTTTGACCTTCTCCTCTTTCGTTGCAACGACCGGAACCGCCGCTTCTTTTTTGACCGGCTTCTTTTCCGGAATGGGGGGCGCCTCAACCCTGACCCTTGGCTTGATCGCCGGAACTTCAGCCTTTTTCCACGCCGTTGGCGGAGCGAGCAGCACCGTCAGTTGAGTCGCTTTTGCCTGCTTTGCAATTTGCCTTTGCTTTTTCTGCGGCTTCGGCTTTTGAACCTTTACCTTCGGCGCTTTAGCTTGTTTCTTCGGCTGAGGCTCTGACTTGACCTTTGCAATCGGTTTAACAGGCGCTTTTACCTTTTTCACAAGTTTCGCCTGTTTCCTGCCTGCCTTCGGTTTTGGAGCAGGTTTCTTCTTTAAGACAACCGGCTTTACGACTTTCGGCTTTGGCTTTTTAACAACCGCCATCTTGATAACAACTGGTTTCTTCCTGACTGCGGGCTTCTTTACCTGCTTTATCTCTTTGACCGGCGACTTCTTCACAACTTTTTTCTTTTTCTGCAATTTGCCCCTGCCGCCTTGAGCGGATTTTTTCTTTTGCGGCTTGACCGGCGTTGCGACAACCTTCTCTTCGGCTCTTGCTGGCGCTTTGGGCTCTTCCTTCTTCTCTTCAACGGGCGCGGGCGGAACCTCCACTTTGGGCGGGGCGGGGAAAACAACACCCAATGCCTTCGCTACATGCTTAGCCACCCGCCTGCCCTGAACCTTCACTTCAAAACCGTCGGCCGCGTTGCCTTTCAGCAATCCCTTTTCTTTGGCGTCATGCAATCGGCGGGTCACCAGGGCAGAGTCGGGCCAGTAGAAATAATTCTTTAGCGAAAAACTGTGCGGGAAGAAGCGAAAACAGATCGAGACGATATCTTCGGTCGCGGCGGGAGAGCCGTCCGCTTGTAACACCTGAACGGCAAATACGACCAGTTCCCCCGGCGGGATGGAGGCGTAGGCGTCCTTGTTGAATTCGGAGGAGTCTTTGGTTACGGTCGGTTTCGGCTCGGCTTGTTTATCTGGTGACATAATTCGATGCGCCTTTGAATTGAAGTGGCGTTATTTTATCTCTTGTCATGAAATTAAGGTAACGGTTCGCCAAAAAGCGCGTTTTCATCGAAGTTTTTGCTGACTGCATTATGCGATACCCTGTAACACCAGTTGCAGCGCAGCCGCCCCAATCGCATGGAACGCCGGGAACGAACATCCCGATGATCTCATCGGGATGTTTTTCTTATTTCTTCGTACTTTCCTTGACCATTTGCCGTGCGGTCTGCAGAAGTTCGTGCGCCGAACGCAGTGTTCCTTCTCCCACTTCGCCGAGCATTTGCGAAAGTTCCAGCAAACGCGCCTCCCCTTCGAGCGGTTCGACGCGGGTGAGGGTACGGCCCTTGTCCACGAGTTTTTGCACCTGGTAATGCAAGTCGCCGAAAACAGCCAGTTGCGGAAGATGCGTCACGCAGAAAACCTGGTGACTGCGCGAGAGATTCCAAAGTTTGTGACCGACCACCATGCCCACGCGCCCGCCGATGCCCTGGTCGATCTCATCGAAGATCAGGGACGGGACTTCATCGGCGCGCGCCATGACGTTTTTCAATCCGAGCATCAGGCGCGAGGTCTCGCCGCCGGATGCGATCTTCGCCAGCGGTTTGAGTCCTTCACCGGGGTTCGGGGCGACGAGAAATTCAACGCGGTCGATTCCGCTCTGGTCGAAGGCGAGGCGGGTCCCGTCCGCAAGTGGAATACCATTCGGGTCGGGCTTGGTCTGGAAGTCCGTTCCGAATTTTGCAGACGCCATCCGTAGATCGTCGAGTTCGGTCTCGATGCCCTTGCCCATTTTCGTCGCGGCAGATTTGCGCTTCTCCGAAAGGTCGGTTCCCTGTTTGGAAAGTTTTTCCAGCAGTTTTGCTTCCTGCATTTCCAGTTCATTGATTCGGTCAGCCGCGCCGGTGATGGTCTCGAGTTGTTTTTGCGCGTCCTCGCCGTAGGCGATCACAGCCGGGATGCTGCCACCGTATTTGCGCGTGAGCGAATGAATGAGGTCAAGCCGTTCCTCCACTTCGTCGAGCCGCTTCGGGTTGAATTCGATCTCATCCAGATACCCGCGTAATTCATGGATGATATCCGAGAGTGAATCGAGCATCACTTCGGCTTGATTCGACAATTCCGCCTGGCCCGAATCGATTTTCGCGAGCGCCGCAAGCGCCTGCGCCGCCTGACCGATCAAATCGGTTGCGGCGGGCGTATCGGGCGAGCCTTCCTCAAGGATCGCCAGCGCTTCCTGCGCATTCTTTGCAAGCGATTCGGCATTGGCAAGCCGGTCGCGTTCCTTTTTTAGTTCTTCATCCTCGCCCACTTTCAATTTCGCGGCGTCGATCTCCTCCACTTGATAGGTCAGCATTTCGGTGCGCCGGTCTGCATCTGCCTGGGCTTTGCGCAGGGAATTCAATTCATTGCGAAGGGCGAGCAAAGAATGGTACGTCTGCCGGTAATCGTTCAACGGCTTCGAAACATCCGCATAACGGTCGAGCAGTCCAAGATGCGCGCGCGGATCGAGCAGGGAAAGATGTTCCGCCTGCCCGTGAATATCCACCAACAACGCGCCGATCTCTTTCAGCAGACCGACGTTCACCGTCCGCCCGTTGATCCGCGCCACACTTCGTCCCTCGCGTCTCACTTCACGCATCAACACCACGTAATTGGGATCATCCATCAGTTCTTCGCGCTTGAGGATCTCATGCACCGCTTCGCGTTCGGGACCTTTGAGTTGGAACACGCCTTCGACGAATGCCGCCTCGGAGTCCGTGCGCACGAAAGTGGTATCCGCTTTGCCGCCGATGAGCATGACCACGGCGTCGAGGATGATGGATTTGCCCGCGCCGGTCTCGCCGGTCAGGATGATGAGTCCCGGTCCGAAGCGCAGGTCGAGCTTGTCGATGATCGCGAAGTTTTGGATGTGAAGTTCGGTAAGCATGGGCTACCTGGAAAGTTGGATGCCGGAGAGCCGGGCATATACCATTGGAGCGGCAATGACAAGGTAGATTGCCTGAAAGATTAAACCAAAAATATTTCCGCTCAATAATTGCAATAAAAGCATGGGCAGGGCTCCGAACACAACGCCCGCGCCGATCGTCAGAAACAGGGCGCGTGAACGGCGTCGGCGGGTGACCGCTCGAACGGCTTCGGCAATAATGCCCCCGGCTGCGGAAGAGCCGAGAAAAATCAAAAGCCATCCGATGAAACCAATCCCTCCGACAAAGGTCACAAGAAAAGAAGCCAGCCCTGAAAGCAGTCCGGCAATGATAAAGCCCGAAACGAAGTCGTACCAGACGGCGGTATCGAAACTCTTTTGCCGCTCGCGCATACAGTCCCTGCAAATGTAACCGGTGGGGGTGCTCACCGCGCACGAAGTGCAGATGGGACGGTCGCACCGCTTGCATCGCAACGAAGTCTCGCGGGTCGGATGGGCGTAGCAGTACTGGATCGCAGGTTCGGTCATCGTGGAAATCCTAAAGAGTTTTCGTTTATGTGCATGGTGATATTCCGGTAGAAATATCCCGGGTCACCAAAGCGGATGAATTGAGCCGTCACGTCGGCGGCGGTGACATTGACGTGGTCGCCCTCCATCAACGGTGTGGGCGGTTGTCCATCCACGCTCAACACGGCATTTTCGCTTTTTATTACGATGCCCACCGACGAACCTTCTGAAAGGACAACTGCGCGGTCAACAGAAAGATGAGGCGCAATGGGCACAAGCAGGATATTGCGAAGTTCAGGCGGCAGGATCGGTCCACCTGCGGCAAGAGCATACGCCGTGGACCCGGTCGCCGTGGCGGCGATCAACCCGTCTGCAACATAGCTGGATAGCTCACGAGCATCCACGAAGGCGGTCAATCGCACCGGCCTGAGGTTTTCACCGCGCGCGACCACCGCCTCGTTCAACGCAATCAATACGCCCAGGTTTTCGCCCGCGCGCACGTGTTCCGTGCGGAGCATCATGCGGTTTTCGATCCATGCCTCGCCGTCGAGCAAACGCTCGAAGTACCCGCGCCATTCCCTGCGGTCGATCTGGATGAGAAAGCCGAGCCTGCCGAGATTGACGCCAAGGATGGGAACCTTCGCCGGCGCACATAAATGACCGGCGCGCAGCACGCTTCCATCCCCGCCGACAGCGATCAGCAGATCGAACTCGCCCTCCTTGACCCGTTGGCGGATTCCCTCATCATAAAGGGAACCGACAAGCACATCCAAGCCCTTTTCCCCGAGGAATGCGCGCATGGCTTCCGCCTCGGAGTACGCCTCGTTGATCTTCGGGTAAGCCGTGATGACAATGCGCTTCGGAATGAAGGGCGATGACATGCGGGAAATTATACCTTTTGATAATGTGCGACGCGCCTGCTTTTACGCCAGACTTTGCTCGCAGATATTCCTGAATCCGCATCCTTTGCAGCGGGATGCCTGTTCGTGCGAGCGGGCAATGTTTCCGCGGACGTCATCCTCACGCATATCGGCGATCAACTCGATCAACGCCGATTCCAATTCCCGCGTGTAATCCACGGCAAAGTCGCGGTTCTCGTAGTGGATGATCCCATACGGCGGACGATTGCCGTAGGTCTTCTCCACGAGCAGGCAATACGAAGCCAGTTGATAGATGTGCGAGTCGTAGGGCGCCTCGGGCGCGCGCCCCGATTTGACCTCCACCGGGATGATCTGTCCGTTCTTTTCGATCAGGTAGTCCGGCTTGCCGGTCAACGCAAGCGCGGGGTAGTACAAGGGCTTCTCCACTTTGCCCCAGCCGCGCGTATCGGTGTATACGATTCGCCCGCCGGGAAGTCCGGCCGCATTTCGCTGGCGGTTGGACCGCCAGAAGAAAATCAACGCGAGGAGGAAAAGAAGAAAAAAAACGTATAACATGCGTGGTAAAGAGATCAAAGACTGGAAGCTTGTTTCATCACCTTCTTGACTCTCGCCAACCCGCCTCCGTTCAAGTCTTCCAGGCGTCCGGTCAAAACTTTGATGAAGGCGTCTTTGTTCGATTTGTTAACGGCGGGCAGAGTCCGCTCGGCGTGTTGGGGCACCTCCTTGGGGCGGCAGGTGGAGAGATGTTTCAGCAAGTAAGGAAAGATCACTTCGGAATATTTTTTATGCGCCGAAGAGGTGATTGCCAGCGCGGAGATGGAATTATCCACGGTGATGACGGAACCGGTTTCTTTCGCCTTCTTGATCGCGTCCAGATGAGCGAACACCGAATCGGGATTCGCTTTGGCGGCTTCGGCGAGCGCGGTCATGCCGCCCCAGACGAGTCGATTGTTCCTGCTTTTGAGAAGTTTTGCAAAATCATCCACAAAAGGAGCGATCAACCTTGGTTCGATGTATCCGACCTCATACAAGACCTTGATGCAGTCCGTTTGAATGTTCTTATCCTTGTTCCATAAATTTTCCGCGACTTCGCGAATCCCGGCTCTGTCTTTTTTCACGGCGAGTTCGCGGGCCAGTTCCTGGTTGGGAACTTCGTCGCGGCGCTTCAATGCGGAGGCAAGTCGATTCAGAACGGTCATGGAGTGAAATCCATTATTTAGATCAATTGAAAGGCGAGATACGCCACCAGCGTAAGGATCGCCGCGAGGAGCAGGAGCCAGCCCAAAGTCCGCGTGAGAGAGGCGGCGAGGACCTGCCGTCCGTGGCGGCGGTGGAGTTCTGTCCCGGAGGCGAGTTCGGCTTGATTCTCCGAAGGAGTCCCGGTCTTGCGATACCACCAGGCGCGGCGGCAGTACAGGTAATTGCCGATCTCAGAGGAACGGATGGCGCGCATGGGGACAGTATAGCACAAATTTTCTAATCGCTGATGTCGTTGCGGGACCGCGGAACTGTCGGAGCAATCTCCCCATTAATCCGGAAGTTGCTTCACGCCTTGCAGGCGCTCGCAATGACATGAAAAACCGTGATAAACTTTCGGCGTTATTGCGAGGAAATCATATGACCAAACGCGAAACATATTCCGTCGAAATTGCTGGAATCAAACGCGACTTGCGGCTGTTCGAGATCAAGCCCGGGCTGCGCATCGCCATTTTGAACATTTTGGGCGACACCGAACTTGTGCAAGCCTGCGCGCGCGGGCTGGCTGAAAAGGTCAAGGATGTGGACTTCAATTTGATCGTGACAGCAGAGGCGAAATCCATCCCCCTCGCCCACGCGCTTTCAGTTGAGACAAGGAAACCATACATCGTTTTGCGCAAGACATACAAGCCGTACATGGGCGACGCCGTCAAAGCGGAAACACTTTCGATCACCACAGGTCAGCCGCAGGTTTTGATTTTGGATGAGAAGGATAAAGACGCGCTGGAGGGCAAAAAGGTCTTGCTTGTGGACGATGTGATCAGCACCGGCTCGACGCTTCAAGGCATGCGCATGATCCTCGATAAAGCCCGCGCGAGCGTGGCGGGCGAAGCGGCGATCTTCACCGAAGGCGACCGCGCCCAATGGATGCATATCCACGCGTTGGG
The DNA here is from genome assembly GCA_015075725.1 of Anaerolineales bacterium. NCBI lineage: Bacteria > Bacillati > Chloroflexota > Anaerolineae > Anaerolineales > Anaerolineales bacterium. The sequence continues at coordinate 1,150,066 of JABTTV010000001.1, forward strand.
GCATTTGCCGTTGTTTACCGATTAAACGTGTAGGGGCGGGATAACCCCGCCCCTACGCTGAAAATAATTCCATTTTCTTTTTTCGTGGGAGAGCCTTGATGGCTCTCTCTCGTTTCAACGCCGCGATCTTATCCGGCAGTTCTTCGAGATAGACCATCTTCACCGGACGGCGGGTTTTGGTGTAACGCGCGCCAAGTCCCTTGTTGTGCTGCGCCATCCTGCGCTCGGGATCGTTCGTCCAGCCGGTGTAAAGCGTCCCGTCCGAACACTCGAGGATGTAGCAAAAACAACTCATCCTTCCACCCAAATACAATTCACTATCCCCTGTCTTTCGCCCTGCCCATCTTCCCAAGTTTCGAACCGAGCAGGGTTTCCATCAGGGACGGTTTTTCGAAATTATCGTCGGGCATTTTCGTCCAATCGGCTTTGCCGCGTTCGAGAATCCAGTTTACCCGTCCGTTGCGTGCAGAATCGAGACGTTTGCGGAAGGCGTCCTCGTTCCCTTCGAGATCGTCGCGCAGATCAATAAGCGATGTGATCACCGCGTTCAACGCGCGCACCACATTCTCACGGTCATGCACGGAGGCCATGCCCAGCGCCTCCGCGCCGTCTGAATCCGTCAATGTGGATGTGGCGGTAAAGTAATTTCGGCCCGCCGTTTTGCGCAGGTCGTTCCAACCGGGCTGGCCAATGGTGGCGTTGAGCAAAGCTGCAGAGAGCAGCTGCGGCAAAAGATGGGTCGAAGCCATCAAGCCGTCTGACTCGACGAAATCCGTCAGGATCGCTGTGGAGCCGAGCAACTCGACAAAATCAGAGACGAGTTTCACCGCCTCGCCGGGAGTGCCGGGAGGGGCTGAGAGGAGGAAAATGCCTTTTGAAAACAGATCCGCCCGGGCTGAGTCCAGACCCGTTTCCGTCATGGCCAGGTATTTCGCCCCGATCGCGGGGACGATTCCCACGTAATGAGCCGACTCGGGCAAAAGTTCCTGCGCCCACTTCGCAACCTGCGCCTTGACCGGGGAAGTATCCACCACAACAGCATCCTTCCTGAGGTCTTGCGCTATATAATGGAATGTGTCACGTATCTCTGTCAGGGGCAGGGCGAGTACGACCAGGTCGGCGTTCTCCACCGCATTGGGCAGGTTGTGGCTGGTCTGATCCACCGCGCCGAGTTTCTTCGCCCGCCCTTCCACACTGTATTCCTTGTCGTGGCCGGTCGTGACCACCTTGTCCTTGTGCGCCGCGAGCGCCAACCCCATCGAAGCGCCGATCTGACCCAAACCGATGATGGTGATTTTTACAGGCATGTCAACCTCGAAACTTGGATTATGACCGAATTATACGCCAGCCGCTCCCTTAAAATGCGAGAACCGCGGACGCCGACCGCGGTTCCCTTTGAAAGGAGGAGAAGAGAAATCACCTTACGAGCGTATTTTTATCATGGTTATCCGAAACCTACTTGACGCAAACCCTACGATTGCCCTACGTTTGTCGAACAACTAACCGTTCTGTAAGCGGTTTTCGAGTATTTTTGTTGACAAAGGATTCCCGATGACATCCTCCCCTCCCAAAATCTACCTGGGCGAATTGAATGACACCCCTCTCGGAGATTTCCGCCTCGCCGCCTCGGACCTGGGCCTGGTCGCCGTCGAGTGGGCAGATTCCCAGCTCGAGTTTGATGCCTACCTAGCGAAATTGAAGCGCCCTGTAGAGCCGAACCAGAGGAAAATCACTCCGTACGCGAAGGAATTGAAAGAATATCTGAACGGCAGGCGCACCGCCTTCACCATCCCCATCGATTGGACTTTTTTCACACCTTTCCAGCGAGAAGCTCTACAAGCTGTCTTCCGCATACCATACGGCGAAACCCGCACTTACATTGACATTGCGCGCGAGATCGACCGTCCGCATGCTTATCGTGCCGTTGGCGCCGCCAACGCCATGAATCCAATGCCCATCATCGTTCCCTGTCACCGCGTCCTCGGCGTGGATGGCAAACTCCACGGCTACGGCGGCGGGGATGGACTCCCGACAAAGGAATGGTTGTTGAAATTGGAAGGGGCGGTTATCGCGTGATAAACTCGAAGGATGGAAATTCTCCTTCATCTTTTTTGGACATTTCTAAAGGTCAACTTACTCAGCACCTCCGGTCCCGCCTCGGTGGGATTGTTGTATCACGAAGCCGTTGGGCGGTTCGTCACGGAAGCGCAGTTCGTGCAGGCGGTGGGGTTTTCATCCGTCCTGCCGGGGAGCGACGCGCTCCAACTGGCAATGTACATCGGCTACGCGGCGGGCGGAGTGGCGGGCGGGTTGGTGGCTCTTACTGCTTCGATCCTGCCGCCGACCCTCATCATCCTCGGCGTGACGATGGTACTGCATCGCCTTCGCCGCGAAGCATGGGTAAATAGTTTCGTCGAAGGATTAACCCCCGCCATTGCCGTGTTAATGGTCTTCACTGCCTGGAAAATCTTCGATAAAGGCGGCGGGTTGACCTGGATGGGATGGGGGCTTGCCCTGGGAAGTTTCACCGCCATGTGGTTCAAGGTCCCCGAGCGATTCGTGATCATCATTGCCGGAATCATCGGCGTGATCTTTCTATCGGCATCATGAACAAGTGGACTCAATTATTCTGGATGTTCCTGAAGGTGAACCTGCTTTCGCCTTCGGGTCCCGCCTCGGTGGGATTGTTGTACAAGGAAGCGGTCGGGAGGATCATGACCGAAGAAAGATTCGTAGAGGCGGTGGGCTTCTCGAACTTCCTGCCGGGGAGCGAAGCATTGAAACTGGCGATGTTCGTCGGTTATGCCGCAGGCGGCGTGCCGGGCGTGTTCGTCGCCCTGCTTGGCGCGGTATTGCCTCCAACCGTGATGATGTTCGTGGTGGCTCTCATCCTTCAACAGGTTCAACACGAGGGCTGGCTGGAAGGTTTTGTGAAAGGGATGAGTCCCGCCGTGGCGGCATTGATCGTGCTGGTGGCCTGGGAGTTGTTCCGCGTGGGGCAGACCAAAAGCATCGGCAAGCGCACGCTTCTCATCGCCGCCCTGAGCGCGATCGCCCTCTGGCTGAATGTCCCTTCGCCGCTGGTTTTATTGGGCGCAGGAGTTTTCGGCGTGATCCTTTTCCGTTGATCGGACTTTATATGCCAACTGATGATATTTTGATCGTCACCAATGGAACGAAGGAAAGTTATCCCGCCATCGAGCAGGGGGCGTGGCTTGCGGCGACTCTCGACTCGCCCATCACGCTTCTGGGCGTGACCGAGAGGCAGGATCCGGCCGCGATTGATTCGATCCACCCTTTGGAGAACGTTTTCGAAAAAGCCGTCGGCGTGTTTGAGGCTCAGGGATTGAAATACCAGCTCGAGGTCCGCAATGGAAGCGCGGAGAAGATCGTCGCAATGGAAGCAAAGAAGAATGATTCCATTGTGGTGTTGGGACCGTTGGGACGTCCGCAACTTCAGCGCTGGATGACGGGACGTTCGATCCGCACGTTCATCGAAGATATCGAGCAGCCGCTTCTTTACGTGCCGGAGACGAAACTGCCCGTAAAAAAGATTCTGATCAGTGTGGGCGGGCTGGGTTACGACGTGACCGCGGAACATCTCGCCATGCAGGTGGCGGCGAAGTGCGGCGCAGAGGTTGCGTTTCTGCATATCGTGCCGCCCATCGATCTGGATTATCCGACCGCGAAGGCGATGAGCCGGAACTGGCAGAACCTGACCGAGACCGATACGCCTGTCGGGCGGAGTTTACGGAAATCGCTGGAGAATGCCCGCGGCGCAGGGTTGGCGGCTTCGGTCAAAGTCCGGCATGGAAATGTGATCGAGGAGATCCTTGCCGAAATGCGAAACGGCAATCATGATCTGTTGTGCATGGGGTCGTCTTACAGCGTGCATTCCCTGCGGCAGATGTATTCGGCGAACGTCACGGCGGAGATCATGGATCACGCTGTCTGCCCGGTGATGACGGCAAGGTTTAGAAGCGCAGCAGACGTCCTCCCCTGGCACCCTCCGCCGGGGCAGGTGTAATGTCCGAATACTGTTTGCGCACGATCGGCGGCTTTCACAACAAGGACAATGAATGGACAATACAATCGGAATGATCTTGAAGGCGATGCGTTTTTCAGCGGAGAAACACAACGACCAGCGCAGGAAGGATTCGAAATCCTCGCCGTATATCAACCATCCCATCGAGGTGGCCGAGACGTTGTGGACGGTGGGCGGTGTGCGAGATGAGGCATTGATCGCCGCCGCCATCCTGCACGACACCATCGAAGACACCGATGCCACACCGGAAGAGCTCGGACGGGAATTTGGCGGGGAGGTGCTGAACCTGGTGCTCGAAGTGACCGACGATAAAAGCCTGCCAAAAGAGGTCCGCAAACAATTGCAGATCGAGACGGCGGCGCACAAATCGCCGCGGGCAAAACTCCTGAAATTGGCAGATAAGATCTGCAATGTGAAAGACATCGTCAACTCGCCGCCCGCCGATTGGCCGTTGAAGCGCAGGCAGGAATACCTGCTTTGGACGGAAAAAGTCATTAAAGGGGTGCGCGGATCGAACAAGGAACTTGAAACTCTCTATGACGAGGTTTTGAAAAAAGGGAAGAAAAGCATGGGGATGGATTGAGCCGCCCCCAAGGGCGAGGTCTGTAACAAAAAAATCGTTTCTTTCTACAGTTCTTTTGCCTCCCGAATGCGAATACAATAAAGCCAGGAGGCTGACATGACAATCATCGTCGCCGATACCACCTGCGGCTTGCCGCGCGACCTGCTCGTCAAACGAGGGATTCCGACCGTCCCGCAGGTTGTGATCTTTGGGGAAGAGTCCTTCCATGACGACAAGGACCTCGACACCGCGGCATTTCTTCAAAAACTCAAAGCCTCGAAAACGCTTCCGAAAACCGCCGCGCCCGAGCCGCCTTTGTATTTTCCCATCTTCGAAAAAGCGAAAGAGAAGGGAGAAAGCGTCGTTGTAGTAGCCCCGACGGGAAAAGCCAGCGGGACGGTGCGTTCGGCGCAGACGGCGGCGCAGGAATATCCGGGTGTGGATATTCGCGTCGTGGACTCACTGACCATCTCATGCAACCTCGGTTCGCTCGTGCTGTTGGCAGACGACATGGCAAAGGCTGGGAAATCTGCCGATGAGATCGTGGCAAAGCTCAATGAGATGATTCCACGCGGACGAATCTATTTTCTGGTCGATACGCTTGAATATCTCGCAAAAGGCGGGCGCATCGGCGGGGCAAAGCGGCTTGTGGCTGAGTTGTTGGAGGTCAAGCCGATATTGCAGGTGAAGGATGGACAGGTGGAGGCGTTCGAGCAGCAAAGGACAAAGAAACGCGCCCTTGCCCGGCTCGTGGAGGTGGTGACCGAACAATGTCCCGGCGGGGAGTCGGCTCACTTGTGTGTGTTACAGGTCGAGGCGGAGAAAGAAGCGGAGGCTCTCGTCGAGGAATTGAAATCGAAGGTCAATGTCCCGCACATTCCCATCTATGAATTGCCGCCCGCCATCGTCGTTCATGCCGGTCCGCGCGCAATGGGAGTGGGATTTTTTATATAAACAAAAATGCTTCATCCAGGAAGGCTTCAGATAATTATCTGAGGCCTTCTTGTTATACTTGCGGCTGACGTCGAAAACCGCATGCTTGAACTTTCCAACACGCGATTCGCATTTTTGGATATCGAAACCACCGGGCTTTCCCCCTGGTTCGGAGATCGCATCTGCCAGGTGGCTGTGATCGTCACCGAAGGGAAACGCATCAAACGGACCCTCGACCTGCTCATCGACCCCGAGCGGGAACTTTCGCCGTCTGCGGTTCACGTCAATGGGCTGGATGGCGAATCATTGAAAGGCAGGCCCCGTTTTGAAAACGTCGCTGACGAGATCGGCATGGCATTGAGCGAAGGGGTCGTCGTCTGCCATAACGCCAGGTTCGATATCCAATTCCTCGACAACGAGTATCGGAAACTGGGCCGCGTCATTGAACTCCCCAACCTGATCGACACGCTCCTGCTGGCGCGCGAGTATTTTGATTTGCCGTCTTATAGCCTGGGTCATCTCGCGCGGGATTTTCAACTCACCACTTATATTCAGGGCTCGCGCGCCTTTGCCGATGCCGTTACCATGAAGAATCTTTTCTTCGCCATGGCGGATTCGCTCAAAACCGTCGACAGGTCCCTGGACGACTTGATCGGAATATACAACTCGCCCGCCTGGCCAGCGGAGGGCATTTACCTCCCCACCGAGTTGAGTGAAGCCATTTACAGCAATAAAAACCTCTTCATTCAATACATCGACAAGGAAGGCGAAATATCCGAACGCTGGGTCACACCGAAAGAGGTCATCGGGTTGTCCGACTACCTCTACCTGCAAGCATACTGCCATACACGCGAAGCCGAGCGCACCTTTCGCCTCGATCGAATCATGAAATTTGAAGCGGGGGATTGAAGAATCAGCACCATAACGGGATCCAATATAAAAACAAGTTACAAGTAATAACACGGCCGCGAAGATGCAATGCATGATCCTGCATGTCAATGCATCTTTTCAAGTTCAATCACACCAGACAACAATCTTGTTGCCTGTACAGAATCACTTCATTTCTTAAAGACGTTAAAGTCCTTAAAGACCTTAATGGCTTTACAACGCGTTTTCTAAGCAATATCTCATGCAAGACTTTCAAATATTTTAAGATAAAAACGTGTTCAAAAACCTTTACATAAACGAATTGTCGTATAAAATAATAATGTAAACTACGATAAATTATGTTTTATATGTTGTTTACATCGTTATATGTTGAATGCCGTGATGATGAAACGTCAAATCAATCCAATGCTACGCCAGTAGAACAGGAATGAAAACAAAGAGAGATATAACAAAGGAAAAAACATGTATATCTGCGTATTGACAAGCACGCCGGATGCGGACGATATCCCCTACGATCCGTCGCATTATATGAACGGATATCGTTGGAAGCAGCATCTCGTGGCGCCAGCACAACTTGAAAAACAGATCAAGCAGTTGATGAGCGAGGGGGTGGATGTATTCGTCAATCTATGCGACGGCACGCCGGACGATGCGGTCTCGGGGATCGCCCTGGTCAAGACCCTTGAAAAACTCAACGCAGCATTCACCGGCGCCGATTCGAAATTTTTCGACCCCACGCGCGACGAAATGAAGAATGCCGCCAGACGCGTCTCCGTTCCAACGCCGAGTTGGGCTTTTGCCAACCGCGCTGAAGATGCCGAAAAGATCGCAAAGAAACTGAAATTCCCCATGCTGATCAAACCGCCGCACGGATATGCCAGTGTCGGCATCCGCCGCAACTCGCGCGTCGTTAATGTCGAGGAATTGCGCGAACAATTGAAACTCGCCGTCGCCGAATTCGGGCGCGCATTGGTCGAAGAATTCGTCGAAGGTCGCGAGTTTACCTGTCTCGTGGCGGAGAATCCAACCAACCCGAACAAACCATATACGTTCACGCCGGTCGAATTCATCTTCCCTGAAGGTGAATCCTTCAAGCACTATGACATGAAGTGGGTGGATTATGCGAAGATGTCCGTTGCCGTGGTGAAGAATTCGCGCATCGAAAAGACCCTGCGCGAACAGACCGTGCGCGTCTTCAAGGAACTCGGCGGTAATGGGTATGCCCGCTGTGACTATCGAATGGATGCAGACGGCGCGATCCACATGCTTGAGATCAACCCCAACTGCGGCATCTTCTATCCGCCGACCGAGCCCGGTTCCGCCGATTTCTCGCTGCTGAATGATCCGACCACCAATCACACCAAGTTCATGAAGCTGATCATCCGCAATGCGCAGTACCGCCAGACGCGCGTCGCAGCCGAACGCATCATCAAACGCCAGCAGCGCAAACGTGTGCCGGTCGAGCAGATGGCGTACACATAACCGGATAATTTCGTTTCGTAAAATAAAACGCTCCATTGCAGGAGCGTTTTTACATTCCCCTTGACCAAGAACATTTGTTCTGTTATAGTCCTGCATATGTCCATCTGGCAATTTATCAAAAATTGGCGGACGGGCTTGCAGCAAAAGAACAGAACCTATCATTATGTTTTGGGTAACCTTTTTCCCGCCGAACAAGAGAATTCAGCCGCCCAAGAAAAACGAAAAAAAATCGAGCACGATTTTCCGGCTGTAAGTTCACCGTATCTCCCACAACAAGACGATCTTCAACAACGCTGGCTCCTGCTTTCCCCAAGGGAACAGGATGTAACCGCATTGACCTGCCTGCGATTCACCAACCCGCAGATCGCCGCGCGCCTGGGGTTGTCGAAGGAAACGGTCAAGACCTACCTGCAAAAAGTACTGAATAAACTCGGACTGCAAAGCAAAGCGGATTTAAGGGTGGTTTTTGCCGGTTGGGATTTCAGCGCATGGGAGCGCAGGAAGTCCCAGCGCTAGGCATTTCCCGTTTCGCCTCCCCCACATCTGCCACCCCCCAACACCTTCCCCTGAATACATTCCCCCGAACAGGGGTTTTTTCGTTTTTATTCATGAGCTAATGTTGGGAAGTGAATACCCTGCCCGTTCTGCGCCCCAAAGAATGGAACCTGATCATCTCCCCGCCTCACACACGGATGTTGATCGCCATTGCCCATATCGCATATCACGCGGAGTTGACGATATTGGATTGCGGCAGGCAATTCGACTCGTCAGTTGTGGCGCGCGCCGCAAGGGGACGGCACGACGTGATCGATCGTATCAAGGTCCAGCGGGCTTTCACTTGCTATGAAGCCGTAAAGCTGATCGAAAGACTGCCGGGCACAAATGCGCCGGTCATCGTTCTCGATTTCCTTTCGACCTTTCAGGACGAGAACGTGAAGACGCAGAGTCGACGCTACCTTCTGGAGGTTTCGATCCGCCATTTTCAACGCTTGAGCCGCGGAGCAGGGCTGGCTGTCAGTGTGGATTCGCCGTCCCCATCCCCTGATTCGATCCATCTCTTCGAGCGGCTGCGAGCCGCCGCACCGAATGTGTCGAGTTATGAATCGAACCCGCAGCCGCCAGGACAATTGAGATTCTTATAATGGGAAATGTAACCCCCACCATCACCGATCTTTTACACGCCGAGGAAGCCAACCTGGCAAAGTTCCGCAGGGCGCTGCGCCGCGAAGACCAGCTCGTGTTCGATGACCTGTTTGCCGCCGCATACAAACATCGCGCTGCGGCCGCGTATGCAGGACATCTATTGCCCTTCGAGACCTTTCTGCTTGCCATGCAGATCGAAGATCACAAGGAAGTGATGCATCTGCGCGAAGAGATTCGGAACCTGAGAAGACTGCTGGAAGCCTTCCATGCAAAGAAAGATGAATGAATACACCGGCTGGCTTTTGGATATGTACCCACATCCCGGGCGCGGTGTTGCATTGTGGCTGTTGTGTGACGACGGCAAACGACGCTGCCTGCAGCAGGAATTCCCCGTTACGTTCTACGCCGCCGGGAAGCCGCACCGCCTGCGGGATTTGTGGAAATTCCTTGCCTGCCAGCCGATGCGAATCGACCTGGCGCGTGAGGAGCGCAAGGATCTGTTTTTTGGTTCGGTTGTCGTCCTGTCCGCTTCGCTCGATGCGCCCGCGCTTCTGCCGGAACTCTTTCTGAAATTGACAAATCGTTTTCCGGACCTGACCTTTTACGATGCCGACCTGCACGTGGCGCTTCGTCACGCCGCAAGACACGGGACGTTCCCGCTGGCGCGCTGCCATGTCGCCGTGGACGAACAGGGTCTTATTCGTGACTTCGATGTATTGAGCTCGAAATGGGAGTTCGATCATGAAGCCCCGCCGTTGAACATCCTTACGATGGAAACCGATGTGGACCCGATGCACGACAAGCCGGGACGGATCCATTTTCGAAGCAAACGGAATTGCATCACGCTGGATCTGGCGAAGGCAAAATCGAATCTTGGGTTGATCGATTATCTTTTGAAGCAAGATGATCCCGATCTCATCATCACTTCATGCGGAGATACATGGCTTCTGCCTTTGCTTTTGAGTCTTGCAGAGGAACAGCATCGATCGCTATCCTTCAATCGCGATCCTGCTGCGCAGATTCATTACAAGAAGGAGCGAAGTTATTTTGCATATAACCAGATCATCTATCGCGGGCAGCAATTTCATCTTGCAGGCAGACTGCATCTCGATATCAACAATACGGTCATGTATCACGATTACGGCGTGGATGGAGTATTCGAAATGGCGCGTGTTACGTCGCTTCCGATTCAAACCGCGGCGCGAGTCTCGCCGGGCACGGGAGTCTCAGCCATGCAGATCGTCAAAGCATTGGAAAATGAGATCCTTGTACCGTTGCGAAAGGAACAGATCGAACGCCCCAAGACCGCTTCACAATTATTCCGCGAAGATATGGGCGGGACGGTATACGACCCCATCATCGGCCTGCATGAAGACGTGGCAGAAGTGGATTTCTTTTCGATGTACCCGAGCATCATGGTGAAGTTCAACATCTCGCCTGAAACCGTGAATACAAGAAGCCCCACTTCAAACCTGGTCGCCGATCTGGAAAACATGACACAAGAAAAAGAATCGGGCTTGATCCCTCAGACGCTCGCGCCCCTGCTTGAAAAGCGTTATAAACTTAAACAGCAATTGACCGCGCTTTCGCGCATGGATTGCAGGTACAAAACGTACAAGGCGAACGCCGCCGCGCATAAATGGCTGCTGGTCACCTGCTTTGGCTATCTCGGATACAAGAACGCCCGCTTCGGGAGGATCGAGGCGCATGAAGCCGTCACTGCCTATGGGCGTGAGGTCCTTTTGCGCGCCAAGGAGGCCGCGGAAGACCTGGGCTTTCGAGTCTTGCATCTATACGTGGATGGGATGTGGGTAAAAAAACCGGGGAGTAAAAAGCCCAAAGATTTTGCGCCCCTGATCGAGGAGGTCCAGAGGCGCACGGGGCTGCCGATCGCATTGGACGGAGTTTATAAATGGGTCGCGTTTTTACCGTCGCGCCGCAGTAAACGCATCGCCGTGCCAAACCGATATTTTGGAGTCTTTCAGGATGGCGAAATAAAAACGCGCGGAATCGAAACGCGCCGACATGATACCCCCGCCTTCATCCGCGAAACGCAAATGCAGGTGTTGGAGATCCTCGCGAAGGCTTGTGATGAAGAAGATGCGAAAAAATATTTGCCGGAGATCCGCACGTTGATCCGCGCAAAACAGAATGAACTTCGCTGCGGGAGAGTCCCGCCTGAAAAACTGGTGGTGCATCAAACCGTGAGCCGGACCTTGAACGAATATCGCGCGCCCGTGCCTGCGTTCAGCGCGTTACAACAATTGGAAAGCGCGGGTAAAACGCTTCGACCCGGGCAGACGATTCGACTGATCCATACGTTGGGAATGCCGCGCGCCCATGCCTGGGATGCGCCGGGGGATTTCGACCTGCGCCGCGTGAACCTTCCGCGTTATCGCCGCATGTTGGACCGCGCGCTCGAGACCATCCTGCAGCCGTTCATCGATGATGAAACATTTTGGTTGACCGGCGCGAAACAACTTGCCTACGATCTGCCGCCTTCTTCGAATTGGACGACTCCCGCCCCTTCGCTTGCCTTGCAGACGTAGACCGCCGCTTCGAGTCCGGACCTTTGCCTGTATGCCGCCGAAAGGGTCTTGGTAAAAGCCTCGGCTTTTTCTTCTGCAACGAGTGCCACGGCACACCCGCCGAATCCCGCGCCCGTCATCCTTGCGCCGTAACAACCCTCCTGTTCCCGCGCGCAGGCAACGATGATGTTCAAGGCGTCGTTCGTCACTTCGAAATCGTCGCGCAGGCTGACGTGGCTGGCGTTGAACAATTCGCCCAATCGCTTTAAATTTACATTCTTCATCGCTTCAATCACTTCCAGTACGCGGGCATTTTCAGTCACGATATGCCTTGCGCGTCTGAAGGCAATCTCGCTTAATCCACTTTCCACTCCCCACTTTCCAAGCTCCTTCATCCCCACATCCCGCAACGCCTTAACACCAAACCAGCGCGCCGCCTCCTCGCATTGACTGCGCCTTTCGTTGTAAGCAGAGCCCACCAATCCGCGCCGCGTGGAAGTGTCGAGAATGACAACGGACCCCCCCCTTGGCAGGGGCGCGTGCTGGAATTCCAGCGAACGGCAATCCAAAAAGAGCGCATGACCTTCCCTGCAAACAGCGCTTGCCATTTGGTCCATGATGCCGCTGTTGACGCCGACCCACTCATTCTCCGCTTTTTGCGCGAGTTTCGCCATCGCCACGGCATCCCATTCAAAGCCGGAGGAACATGCGAAGGCGCGCGCGACAGCCAACTCCACCGCCGCAGAGGAGGAAAGCCCGGCCCCGCGAGGCACATCGCCGGTCATGACGGCGTCGAAGCCTTTCAAGATATAACCGGCATTCATCAACTTATTGGCAATGCCTTTGGGATATTCGATCCAGCCGCTGCCTGGGGTGAGAGAAGTCAACTCGAAGGCTGATTCAGTTTCAAGTTCGAGCGAGGCGATGCGGACGGTTGAATCCCGCCGGGGTTTGAGCGCGATCCACACCCCGCGGTCGATCGCCATCGGCAGGACGAAGCCTTCGTTGTAATCGGTATGTTCGCCGATCAAATTCACCCGCCCCGGCGCACGGACGATAAAACCCGGTTTGGCGTTAAAATCAGACTGGAATTTTCGAACGAGAGTCGCCGGGATCATATTTGCTTTTATACCACAGAGACTTCATGGACGAACTTGAACTGTTAAAAAAGTACGAGCCTGTTCTGCGCTTTGCAAAAAGCGAACGCTTCTTTCCCATGGCGGTGGAACCGTACCTGGAAAAATGCATGCTCTTCCCAAGCGGACCGGCCGGGGCGGCGGAATTATTCGGTCATTTCAACGAGCCGTTGATCGGCAGGATCGGCGGCTTGAAAAGCCATGAATATTTTTTACGCTTCGTGAACAAGCCCCTGAATGATTTCGATGCGTGGCTCTGGTGGGGTGCGGGTTCTGCGCTCGGCCTTGTAACAGGCTGGTTCACGCTCGGGTGGATTGGGATCGAGATCATCGCCGGCGCTTCGCTTTCTGCCGCGCTGGTTCTTTTCATGCTGGCATCGCCCATTCGGTTGCGAATCATCCCCGGCTTGTTGGCGGTCTTATTCTTTCTCGCGCTTGGCAGCGCGCCGGTGGCGCTGTTCTTCAAGCCCATGCCCGGAATCAGCATCGCGGTCGAATATTTCATCTTCCTGCCGATCTATATATTCCTGTTGTTCTATCTCCTGATGCGGACCTTGAAATTCATCGTTGAAAGAATCCTGCCGGAAGGACCGGGCCTGGTGATGGATATGCTTTCGCAGGCAACCGAGACCATCGCAAAACAGGCGGGAGATCTTTACGCCGAAATTCTAAAAAAACATCCCCAGCCTGTCTATTACGGCAGGGTTGTGAACGAAACCGACAAGGAGGGCAACCGCTGGACGGTCCTGCAGTACCATTTCTTTTACGCCTTCAACGACTGGCGGCTGGCGGCAAACGGTTTTAACCATCATGAAGGCGATTGGGAGATGGCGGCCGTCTATCTCAAAAACGACTCGCCGCATGCCGTCCTGCTTTCACAGCACGGCGCGGGGGATCTCGAAAAGTGGGAGGACATGATCAAGGCGAGGGATAAGGACGGGAACGAGACAACGCATCCGGTCATTTATGCGGCGCTTGGTTCGCACGCCAATTACAGCAAACCGGATGTGATCCGTTCGCCCGCGATGTACAACCCGGGGCGCCTCCAACGCTTCCTTTTCTGGTTCGACGGTCTGATCCACTACCTGTTCCTTTTATTCAACCCGAGCCAGAAGGCGCGCCACATCGCCCTGGAGGAGATACGCGCAAAATATGGCCAGTTGTTCGAGGAGCATGTCTTCGACGAACTGCGCGACGAAACGGATCACTATGTCGTCCGCCTGCCGATGGAGATCGCGACGGGCGACGGCCTGCGAATCGGGTTCCAGGGAAAGAGTTCCAAAGAGCCGTTATTGAAATCCGCGAGTTACTTGAGGCGGGTCATGTCTGATAGAAAGGTATCGCTACCGACGGTGAAGGAATGGAAGTGTATGCTCTTGAATTCCGAGCCGGGATGGGTACAATATAAGGGATTGTGGGGCGTAAAAAGCATGTTGGGTGAAGAGTCGGGTCCGCCCGGACCCAAATGGGACAAACCCAAAGGTAAAAAAGGAAGAGTGAGCAGACGAGTTCGTTGGGAAAAGCCGCTGGATTGGCTTGCAACCCTGGAAAAGAACGCACATTAACGCATACCAAAGGAGAACAACATGTCATTTTCACAAGCTCTTGAAGTAGTCATCGGGTTGATCTTCATCTATTACGTCCTGGGCTCTATCGTTTCGCTTTTCACGCAATGGATCAACGAAGCCCTCGAAACCCGCGGGAAGTCGCTGGAAAAGCATCTGATCAAGATCGTCGGCGACAAGAACGTGGGTGATTTCGTGAAACTGCCGCAATTGCAGTCTTTGCGTCCAATTCGATACAAGAACTGGTACAGCTTCCTCACCTCGGCGACCGAGCCGAAGAAACTCGAAAAAGTTCCCGCCGCCACGCTGGTCGAGTCGTATTTTGATTTTATGGGTCTGACCGTCTCAAAGGAATTCGAATTGGATGAACTCAAGATGCTCATCAATGCCTTCCCCGAGTCGGAGGGGAAACAAGCGATGTTGAAATGGGTCAGCCAGGGTGTGACCAAAGTCGAGGACTTGCGCAAGCGGACCACCGCTTATTTCACCGGTTTGATGGACCAGGCCGCCGCCACATTCCGTTCGAACGCCCGCAGTTTTGTCATCATGCTCTCCATCTTACTGACCCTCCTGCTCGGAACGGATAGCATCCAAATGGCGCAGGCTTTGTGGGAGAACGCCGGGCTTCGCGCTCTGGTGGTGGCCAAAGCCGAGGAAGCCGTTCAGCAGGAGCAGGAAAAACAGGATATCGAAAAACTGTTCACAGACCTGGGCGAATTGAAAGTGATCAATATCGGATGGTTTTTAAACGAGCGCCCGGAAAAGCCTGCCGACGCGATGGACTGGGTCAAGTTTGTTTTAATGAAGTTGGCGGGGCTGGGCTTGACGATGGCGGCCGTCTCGCAAGGGTCTTCCTTCTGGTATGACTTGTTGAAGAAACTCGTCTCTCCATCCAAAAGCGGAGGAGGCGGGGGCGGAGAAAGCGGCGAAGCGAAAGGATAGAATCAAGACGCTCCGGAGAATTCCGGAGCGTCTTTGTTTTCAAACCTTACGAATCAGCCATTGCGAATCTTCGTCAGCTCGGCGTATTGGGGATTCCGTTTGATATACGCCCTGACATACGAACACATGGGAATCACGCGCAGAGATTTGGACTTTGCGTATTCGAGCGCCGTGCGGGTGATAACCCCGGCGATGCCATGTCCACGGAATTCGACCGGCACGCCGACATGCATCATCATGATGGAGTCCTTATCCTCCATATAATCGAGCTTTGCAAGCAGGTCCTCGAGTTGAATTTCAAACCGGTTTTCTTCCGGATTGTGGGTGACTTCGAGTTTATCGATATGAATTTGAGTTTCAGCCATTTTTCTGCTTTTTCCTTGCGATAACCGCAATATATTCCATGATGATCTTCAAGCCGGCGAAGACCGTCGACTCGGACGGGTCGAGCGGCGGGGCGATCTCAACCACATCGAGACCGACCAGGGACAAATCCTGGGTGGATTTGATGAGAGTCAGCACGTCCCGTGAGGTCAAACCACCGAATTCGGGAATACCCGTCCCCGGCGCGGCGGATGGATCGAGACAATCGATATCGAGCGAGATGTGGACAGCGTCGCAGTCGTTGAGTATGTTGTAGACGCTGTCTGCCACCTTTCTCATACCGCGTTCGGCAATGTCGGCGGCGGTGTAAACGTGAATGCCACTGTTTTCGATCAGATCGATCTCCTGATCTTCCCACGAGCGGAGTCCCACCATGCAAACATCGTGCGGCTCGATGCCGAACTCCAGCGCGCGGCGCATGGTGTTGGCGTGAGAGATACGCGAGCCGTCGAAGAAATCGCACAGGTCCGGGTGCGCATCCACCCATAGCACGCCGAGGCGCAGATCTTTATATCGTTCGCGCTGTCCCTGCAAAACGGGAATGGTCACCGAATGATCGCCGCCGATCAGGATCGGCATGTTTGGAAGGGAAGCCACGCGCTGGCGCACGGTCACAAAATCTGTTTCAGGGTTTGTGATTCGAATATCGCCCAGATCGCAGACGGTCATATCCTTCAAACGGGTGCGGTCTTCGCTAAAGGGAGTCACATGCCTGGACCAGTATCTCAGGCGTTCGGGGGCGAGAGCCGCTCCCTTCCTCGCGCTGGCAAGGCCGTCAAATGGGATTCCGATCACAGAAAAATCCGCCTGTTCGGGTGTCATATCCGGGCGGTGCAAGTCGCCCCAGTAGCCGTGATTGCCTTCCTCTGCCATGATTATCTCCTCATCACGATTGTACCGTTTTAAGAAAAAAGCGGACAGCGATTGGCTGTCCGCAATCGTGCGCGGCAAAGTTATCTTATTTCGAGTTGATGAATGCGATCAATGCCTCGATCTCCGCTTCGGATAAATCCAAATTCGGCATTTCCGTATCCGACTTGACCGAGGATGGGTCTTTCAACCTCAATCGCAAAACTTCGGGACTGGCGGAAAATTCCGTCAGGTCCGGCGCGCCCATATCGATGGTCACATAGCCGGACGCTGCGGCTTTGCTGTTCGTATGGCAGGTAATGCAGCCCTTGGCGATGAATAACCGCCGACCCAACTCCACTTGTGAGATGGATGATTCATCTGCGGCTTTGACGGGAAAATCATTCTGCGCCTCAGCCTTGGGGACAGCGACTCCTGGTATGAAGGTGGCGACTCCAACCACCAGGCAGACTGTTGTGAAAGCCATCGCGATTCGACTTTTCGTTCGAAACAGGAGGATCAAGCCGACAAGTCCAATGGCTAAGGCGGCAACACGTAAAAGGATCGGACTGGGAATGGCTTTCGCGTCCACAGGTTGAACAGCCGCCACCGGGGCAGCGACTGAGATCACCGGCATCGCCTGGGGAAAGGTATATGCATCGATGGACCAGTTCCATTCGCCTTCCCTCGGAAATGTCACTATTGCGGAGTAGTGCCCCGCTTTGTCGGTTCCTTCGGCATTAACAGTGAATTGTTCCTCCTTTGGCAGCGTAAATGTGATGGTGGGAGTCAAGCCGGATGCAGGCGTTCTTCCATGTTGCAGAACGGTGAATCCGATCGTCAGCGTTTCCCCCGCTTTGGCAGTGACCGGCAGATCATCCACTACAACAACCGCCCATCCGCCTGCAAAGACTGCGGGAACGATGATAAAGGACAGCAACAGCGCCATCCCAATGAAAAGACGACTACGGGTAAACATGTCAACCTCCAAATGGTTTTTGAAAATACACCGCCCGGAGATGAATGGTTCCCGTTTATTTCGACGGCTCGAGCCAGACCACGAAGGTGAGTTCTTTATCCGCCGCTTTTGCATTCACTTCCCAGCATCCTTCCGCGGGAAAATATAAGCCGGTTGCCTGGAACCGGGTTGGATAACAACAAGGCACGTGAGACTCGAGCGGTGGCGCGTCCGCATCCAATCTTCTGCCTGTGATGACCAACTCCGCGCCTTCAGGGCGAAACCAGCCCACTTTGATGCCTTCCTCGAGAATCAACCGATAATCAATATCCGGCTCAACCCACCATGCAGACGCCCAGATCGACTGGTCTTCGTTGATAAAGAAATATTCGTAAGCTGGCGGGTTCAAAATTGCGCTGTCTTCAGGAGATAATGCCCACGCAGGTTCGGTGACGGGGCAATCGTCTTTCGAGGCGCATCCGCTCAGAAGGAGGATCGCCATCAGTATGGCAAATGAAATTTGTCTTTTTTGGCGAATCATGTTTATGTCCTTTCGATTAGCGCAGCGACTCCGCGATCTTTATCGCTTCATCGAGCGGTTGATCGGATTCGAGCCGATACGTGATGCCGCTCTCTTCCCAAATCAAAACCCTGCCGGTTATCAGGCGTGTGACCTGCAAGTCTCCATCGATCAGACGCAGTGGATAAGGACCCTCCGCCCAGAAGGCGCGATTCCCGTTCACACCGGTTTCTTCGATTACCGCTGGCTCGAATTTGTGAATTGCCCAGCTTCCCGCCGGGATGAGGTGTAAACTCAACCAGACTCGATCCTGCGAATCCATCCATATGAGGATGGTCATGGTCCCCGCGGCGTCTTGAACATAAACGAAATCGGGTTCGCCAATACCGGAGGGATAGGCGGGAAGGAGAATGGGATAGTCCGCGATCTGCCGGGCATCCGCAAGGTTGGTCTCGCCTGCGATGGTATCGAGGAACGGCAGGGCAGATTCTGGCGCGGCGGTTGCGGGCGTTTTAATTTCAGGGACGGTTGTGCGTGGAAATTCTGCGGTCGGTATGATGGGCTGTGGGAAGATGCGAACAATGCCGATTTGAATGAACTCGATAATGGCGGCGCGGGCGGGCGGGATGAGCAAAAGGCTGGAGAGTAGAATTAACAGGATGGTCAGCGACCAAGCCAATTTCCTGGACATGAGGCGCGGTGATTTATCAGGGCGCAGGCGCGCGGATACGAATCCGGCAATGTCGGGCGTGGGCGGATAGTCCATCCCTTTTGCAATATCGATCAGACGATTCTCAAATTCGTTCATGCGTTGCGTCCTTCGACGAGAAGGGGAAAGTCCTGCTGGATGACCTTGCGAAGTTTTTCGAGCGCGCGGCTCAGGCGCGATTTGACCGTACCCTCCGCCACACTCAAAACCTGCGCCGTCTCTTCGACGGGAAGTTCAAGGAAATAGCGCAAATAGATGATCTGCTGGTCGGCGGAATCGAGATTTTTCACAGCCTGCCAGAGCGAGTCGGATTCGATGCGTTCCGCGCTTCTTTCTTCGACCTCCGCTTCGCCGGGTTCGTCTCGGAAGGCGCGCGTGAGCGCAGCGAGATACCTGCCCGCGGAACGACGCCTGTTGCTCGCAAGGTTCGAGGCGATGCTCAAGAGCCAGGGACGGAGCGGGCGCGATGAATCGAACCGGTTGAGATGATTCCAGGCGCGCAAAAAGGTTTCCTGGGCGATGTCTTCCGCTTCGTCGGGATCGCCCAGGAGCAGATAGGCAAACCGGAAGACCGCCTGCTGGTGCGAAAGCATCAGCGGTTCCCAGGATGCCGCGTCGCCGTTTACGGCTTGACGGATTAAGGTAATTTCATCCAAGCGCGCCTCTCCGGAGAGATGGTCCTTTGTCATTTATACACCGGCGGGATCTCGCCGGTTCCATGCGGGATAATCCGGCTTATTATTTAAAGGGTCATTGACCCGCTTTTCGTTTGCCCGTAAAATGAACTCATGACGAAGAAAGTGCCCGGAACGGGTATCGCAGGCTTTTACCTTCCCGACCATGACCCTCCAAGGGGAGCGGCAATCTTTTCTTATTGACCCCACCATTTACAGTTCACTGGAGGAACCATGAAAACCGAGTTTGTATCCAAACGCGCAAAGATTTACGCCGATGTTCCCGACGAAAAATGGAACGATTGGCGCTGGCAGCTATCCAACCGGCTTAACACCGCGGAAGAGATCGAAAAGGTCATTCCGCTCACTGAAAGCGAACGTAAAGCGCTTCAAACCCAGGGCATCTTCCGCGTGGATGTGACGCCCTACTTTATTTCCCTGATCGACCCGGACGACCCGAACGACCCGACCCGCAAACAGATCATCCCGCGCGCCGAGGAGATGCAGTCCTTCACCGCCATGATGGAGGATTCCCTGGCAGAAGACCGGCACTCTCCCGTGCCGGGGCTGGTGCATCGTTACCCGGACCGGGTGTTGATGCTGGTGACGACCCAATGCGCCTCGTACTGCCGTTATTGCACGCGTTCGCGCATCGTGGGCGACCCCGGTCAGACATTCAAGCGCGAAGAGTTCGAAATGCAGATCGAATATCTCAAGCGCACGCCGCAGGTGCGCGACGTGCTGCTTTCCGGCGGCGACCCGCTCGTGCTTGCGCCCAAGATTCTCGAAGAATTGCTTTCGCGTCTGCGCGATATTCCCCACATCGAGATCATCCGCATCGGCTCGCGCGTACCCGTCTTTATGCCGATGCGCGTCACGCAGGAACTGTGCGACGTGCTCGCAAAATATCATCCGTTGTGGCTGAACATTCACGTCAATCACTCGAACGAGATCACGAAGGAACTTGCCGAAGCCTGCGACCGCCTCACCCGCGCGGGAATCCCGCTGGGCAACCAGGCCGTTCTACTAGCCGGCATCAACGACAACGTCCACATCCAGCGTCAATTGGTGCATGACCTTGTGCGCATCCGTGTGCGCCCGTACTATTTATATCAATGCGACCTGGTCGAAGGCGCGGGTCATTTCCGCACGCCGGTGGCAAAGGGCATCGAGATCATGGAAGGCTTGCGCGGACATACCTCCGGGTACGCAGTGCCGCAGTTCATCGTGGATGCGCCCGGCGGCGGCGGCAAGATTCCGCTCATGCCGAACTATCTGCTGAGCATGTCCGATCACAAGATTCTTTTGCGGAACTACGAAGGCTACATCACCACCTACGAGGAACCGACCGATTACCTCCCCTCGGATGCGGCGCAGTATAAGGGACTCAAACGACCCGAACCGGGTCAAACCGGACTGACAGGCCTGCTCGACGGCGAGGAGATGTTCATCAAGCCCGAAGGCTTCGACGAACTTCATAACCGCGACGGCATCCAGCACCGCTTGAAGGACGAAAACAAGTGGAAGCCGCTGGGCATCGGCTCCGGCGAATCGGATTAAGATATAGGACCTGACAGGCGATGCACTGAGCCAGTCGAAGTGTTTCCAATACCTGTCAGGTCTGCACAAAGGAGAATATCATGCGCAAAAATTTGATCATCGGTGCGGTGTTTGTATTTCTGATCACGGCCTGCCTTCCTGGGCAGAACGAGGCGGAATTCGAATCGCGCGTCCAAACGGCAATTGCCCTGACCATGCAGGTCAACGAGCAGGTGGCGCGGAACGTTTCAAACACGCTCACGGCTCTGGCGCCCATCGCTTCGCCGACGCCCGTCGCTACCGATACTCCCGCCGCAACCGATACGCTCGAACCATTGATTATCGATACCGATACGCCGTTTCCCCCGCTGATATTCCCATCCGACACGCCTGCCCCTGCCAGGACACAACCCCCATACTCCTGTTACATCAGTACGCTCAGCCCCAAGAGCGGACTGGAAGTGAACCCCGGGGACAGTTTCGAGATCAGGTGGATCGTGGTTAACACCGGCACAGCGCGATGGAACGCGGGTGTCGATGTTAAATTTGCCGGGGGTGTGAATCTGACAGGTCCCTCACGCGTAGAAATCCCGGTCCCAATGAACCCGGGCGATCAATACAAGATCGTTCTGACGGGCAAAGCGCCGGCTAATAGCGGACTCAAGTACATGTCCTGGAAGGTGGACGGTCCCATCTGTTACGCCAGTGTGACGATCATGGTAAAGTAGACTTCCTGCAAAAGTCACAATTTTATCTTGCTCAAGGCGGCGTCCCCGCCGCCGGGGACTGCGGCGGGAGCACTTATGCAAGAGGTCTGGTAAATTACTGATTCTTTTATCGTTATAATCGATGGAATCTTACCCATCCCGAACCATCGACAAAGGAGCAACCTCATGGCTTTTCGATCTCCTGTTGGTACCGAAGATGAACGGAATAAAATGCCCATCAATATTTGGCCCGGCTCCTGGCTTGACGCCAACGCCTGGACGGGGAATAATCCGCCCAAATATCAATTGGGACCCGGTAATTTTGCCTTTCACACCGGTGCAGATTTGAACCTGCCCGGCGATAAGGACCGCCTCGCGCAGATTTATTCCATCGGAGACGGGGTCGTCCGTTTCGCCCACTTGGTTTCCAAAACATCCTGGGGGAACCTGGTCGTGATCAACCACGGCACTGTGAATGGAAAGCCGCTCTTCAGCCGGTACGGGCATGTCGAAGATATCGTCGTTACGAAGGGACAGGCGGTGAAGGTGGGCGACCCGATCGCCAAGGTTGGAAACCAATTCGGACGTTTCCCATACCACCTGCACTTTGACATTTCCACCACCGAACAATTGGATAAATCGCCGACCTATTGGCCAGGGCTGGACCTGCAAGGGACCAAGCATCATTTCGTCAACCCGCGCGATTGGCTTCGCGAGAACTTCAATGCAACAGCGGAGACTCTGCCGAGCGGCGCATCCGCTTCGGGCGGGGCAGGAAGCGGCACAACCGACGGGAGAAAACCAGAGGATGCGAAACCGCTCCCGACCTGGTTTGTGATCGATCCGAAAGGCGCTCAAGTCTATAAAAACCCAAGCACGAATGCGGAAAAATCCGCCCTGCTGCCGCGCGGCACGAAAGTGACCGTGGATGTGCAGAATGGACGCAAGGATGCCACTCTCACTTGGGGACCGATCGTCGGCGGGGAGTTCAACGGGCAATGGGTTGCGATTCGAAGGAACGATGGCAAGGAATCCTACCTTTCGACGAACCCGCCCCAATAACAGGCAAACGCGTTTGTAATTTCCGGAAGACCATGCGGCAAAGTCACCGAATCTCATTGATATTGATCGCGGCAGTGATCACACTCGCCTGCCTGCCCACGCTGGGACCTGACCCTTTGCCCACTTTCGATGCAAACGCTCCCCTGACAGCCATCGCCCAAACGGCCGGGGTTGCCGCCACCCAAACCGCGCTTAATGCGCCTCCCACCGCTACGGCCACACCACTGCCCACCATGACGCCGACGGATACCCCGACATCGACACCGACCTTTTTATTTCTGGTCCCCACTCTTTTCATCCCTCCCACACAAATTCCGCTCGGAAGTTCCAACCTCGATTTCGAATGCCAGGTGCTTTCGTTCGAGCCGCAGGAATTGGTGGCCGCATCCTCCAGATTCTTCGGCAAATGGCTGATCGCGAACATAGGCAAGGTCACATGGGACGCGAACAATCTGGACTATCAATACGTGGATGGGGACAAACTCCATCTGCAATCCATTTACGACTTTCCGGCGACGGTTCAGCCCGGCTCGACCGTCCAACTCGAAGTGGATATGCAGGCGCCGGCCTCACCGGGGGAGTACTACACCAGATGGCGCATCAACGCCGGGAAGGTGCGCTTCTGCCCGATGGAACTCAGGATCAAGGTCAATTAAAAATAAAATCTCCGGGTGTTGAGCCCGGAGAATGTTTTATCAGGAAGCAGGGGGAAGCGGTTCGTTGCTTGAAGGTTCAGCAGGTTTCCTGCGCATCATAAAGTACCACACTGCGATCGGGATGGCGATCAAGATGATCGAAGCGCATATCGAACCGATCCCCATCGCGGTGGCGGCCGCAGGGTCGGTACTGCCGCCCACGTTGATATCCGCTCCCGGCACGAAACTGGCAAATGTGGAGACCGCTCCGAAAAAGCACATGAAAAGCCCGGGGCAGCCGCACAGAACCACCGAAGCGATGGTTGCGATGAGACCGGTATTCTTATTGTTCATGGTTTTCTCCTTGAAAAGGAAGATATATTTCAACAACCATGCCCTGAGTAGGAATCGAACCTACATCTAAGCCTTAGGAGTGCCTTGTTCTGTCCATTGAACTATCAGGGCGCTGACTCGAATTATACCCAAAAGCAAAAAATCATCCATCCCCGCTCATAGAAAAAATTAATGCGCTCTGCAACCGGCTGTGCTATCATCGATCTCATGAACAGGACCCGCCCTCCCTGCTAAGTCTTAACCTATGAAGCCCAAGGGGTAAATTCATGCTTCATCCTGATCCGTAAAAAACCAACGCCCGACGATCTCGACGGCGCCTGACGCGGCCGTCCGTTTGCATTTAATCGCGCCCGCGCGCCGCCCCGCTCCAATTTGCCGACATTCCCACATTCGACAAATTGGAGGTTTCAAATGGAAACGATTCGGGGCAAAACGTCCCTTGATATGGATTTGGATCAATTACGCGCGCGGATCGCGAATCACAACCGCATCATCCTGGACCTGGGAACGGGCGATGGCAAATTTGCCTTTAATCTCGCTGATAATTTTCCCGGCCACTTCGTCATCGGCGTGGACTCGTGCCGCGAGAACCTGCGTGAGCATTCACGCGCGAGTCTGCCGAACCTGCTTTACGTCATTGCCAGCGCGCAATCCCTGCCGCATGAGTTGACCGGGCTGGTCTCGCAGGTCACCATCAATTTTCCATGGGGCAGCCTGCTGGACAGTTTATTGAATGACGATGCCAGGCTTATGCTCGGGCTTGAATCCATTTTGGGTTCGGGTGCCCGGCTCGAGGTCCGCTTGAACGGAGGCGCTTTATCCGAAGCAGGCTGGACTCTCGAAGACGGCGCGGAGCGGGTGCGCGAGAATTTGAGTCGGGCAGGCTGGCTCATCAGGAAATCCGAAACGATGGATTCAACATCCCTGCGCAATTTCCCCAGCACATGGGCAAAACGACTCGCCTTTGGGCGCGACCCTCACGCGATGATGCTGAAATGCGCGCGCCTATAAACTGACCGGCTTTGGACCGATCAAGGTCCGATGCGTGATGCGCAGACAGGCGTTCATCACAACCTGCAAGCCCGCGGCGCGCGCTTTCGCCGCGGCTTGCTCGTTCTCGATTCCCACCTGCATCCAGACGACCTTCGCGCCGATGCGGATCGCCTCGTCCACATACGGCGGCACATCCTCCGATTTGCGGAACAACTGGACGATATCCACCTTATCGGGAATCTCGGAAAGACTCGCATACGCCTTTTCGCCGAGGATCTCCTTCGCTGTCGGGTTGACAGGAATGATGCGATAGCCCTGCTCCTGCAGATAAGCGGCGATGTGATAACTTTCCTTTTCATCGCTGGATGACAGCCCCACGCTTGCGATCGTCTTTGCAGATAAAAGGATTTCCCTCAACTGTTCATTGTTCATGGCTTCCGTCTCCTTTGGTGATTCTCACCGGTAATATCACTTTGAATTTCGTCTCGCCGGGTTTGGATTCGACCTTGATCTGCCCGTGATGGCGGTTGACGATGATGTCGTGCGAGATGTGGAGTCCCAATCCTGTGCCGCTCCCGGGCGGTTTCGTGGTAAAGAACGGCTCGAAGATACGCGGCTGGATTTCTCCGGGAATGCCCGGTCCGTTATCCATGATTTCAACCATTGCCTTATCATCCAATTGATACGTCCGCAGGATGATCTCACCTTTACCACTCATGGCATCAATGGCGTTATCGATGATATTCGTCCAGACCTGGTTCAACTCGCTGGCATAAGCTTCGATGCGCGGCAGGCTTGGCGAATATTCCCGTTTTATCGTCACGCCCTGTTTCAATTTATGCTGGAGGATGGTGAGCGTATTTTCCAAACCTTCATGCAAATCCACTTCGAGCAGGGGCGCCTGATCGAGATAGGTATAAGATTTCATCGCGCGCACGATGCCCGAAAGCCGTTCCGTCGTTTCGCGCACTTCGGAGAGCAACCCCATCACCAGGCAGCTTATTCCCAGCCATCGCACGGCGGTTGTAAAAAACGTTGTGCTTTTCAATTTTTCCAGCGACGGACCATCCCACCCGAAATTGACCATCGCGGGCGCAAACTCCCAGGCGGATTCGACTCCGTTCGCCTCGAGCCAGTCCTGAAGCGATTCCACCCGGTCGAGCCTATCCAACGCCTCGAGTTTGACCGGCGACTCATAATGCCGTGTCGCTTCATTCATCAGTCCGGTCAACCATTCGATCTTTTCTTCCTTCAACGCCGCCGCTTCGACTTCGTGTGTCAACATCTGCCATTTGATCAACGCGCGGTTCAACTCAGCGGCGCTTCTCTGAGCCGCCGCGGCGGGATTGTTCAACTCGTGAGCCAGCCCCGCGCTCAACGTGCCCAGCGCCGCCATCTTTTCCTGTTGATGCAGAAGCGCCTCATTCTGCTGAAGCCGCGCCATGACCCAATGCAGGACCGTCATTGCCGCGCCGGGGCTGGAGGTCAGCAGGGAGACGAAGGCATCCTGCGGGATCCGCAAAACCTCGACATTGCTCTTCGCAATCACCGAAGCATTTCGGGTCGCGTTCGAAAGCAGCGCCATTTCACCGACCACATCGCCGGGGTTGCGCACGTCTATTTTGATCAACGATTTACCGGTCTGTTTTTGAATCTCCAATTCCCCGCCCAGAACGACGAAAGCCGCATCGCCCATATCTCCCTGCCGGATCAAACACTCACCAGCACGCAGGGAAAGAGGCTCCGCCATGTCCACGAGTCGCTGCAACTCATCGTCGGAGAGTCCCTGAAAGAGGGGGGATTTGCGAAGGTCGTTTAAGTTCATATATCTCAAAAATAAACCGGTGGTCGGGTGGGGAGAAGCCCGTAACGAGACCACCATGTTTCCATATAATCTCTTGATTGATCTCAACGCGCTGGTTTCGATACGTGGCGCTTGCAGCGCGACTACTCAACCAGCGGAATTTATTTACAATCCCTTCAAATATTCCTTGATCAACGCATAGGCGATCGCGCCTTCGCCGACCGCCGAAGCGACCCGATGGTTTGTTCCATAGCGCACATCGCCTGCGGCAAAAATCCCCGGTGTGGATGTCTCCAACAGAAACGGATCCCGGTCGAGGGTCCAGCCGCGAGGCGGGGATTTTTCTTCCATCACATCGGGTCCCGTGAGGATATATCCCTTGTCGCTGCACTTCACCAATCCCGAAACGACCTGGCTTTGCGGACGCACGCCGATGAAAACGAACAAAGCCGCGGCATCGAAAGACTTCGTTTCGTTCCTCTTGGTATTCGTGACGACGATCCCTTCGAGCGTGTTCGTACCCTTCACCTCGATCAAATCCGTATCCGTCAGCATCTCTATCTTCTTGTTTTCTTTCAGCGCATCGACAAGATATTTCGACGCAGTGGGGGCGTGTCCGCGGATCAGCACCGTGACCCTGCTCGCAAAACGGCTGAGATAGATCGCGCCCTGCGCCGCCGAGTTCGCGCCGCCCACGACAAAGACATTTTTATCCATGTAGTTCATCGCTTCGGTGTACGCCGCGCCGTAATAGATTCCCGCACCGGTAAGATTCTCCGCGCCGGGCATCTTCAAAGTGTGGAACGACGCGCCTGTTGCGATCAATACCGCATGAGACGAAATCTCCGTCCCATCCTTTAACTTGACGATCCGATACGCCTCTTTGACTCCGACCTGAACTGCCTCCTGCGCCGATAAAATTTCCACGCCGAATCGTTTTGCCTGCGAGACCGCGCGGCGCGTGAGATCATCGCCCGAGATGCCAGCCGGAAAGCCGAGATAATTTTCGATCTTCGGGCTCGAGCCCGCCTGCCCGCCCGGCGCGGCTTTTTCGATGACGAGACATTTCAAGCCTTCGGAGCCTGCATACACAGCCGCTGCCAGCCCGGCGGGACCGCTCCCGATCACGATCACATCATAAAACGGAAGTTCCGCCTGCGTTTGCAATCCGACTTTATCCGCCAGCGATTTCAAGTCCGGCTGGATGAGAGTTGTCCCACCGGGAAAGAAGATGACGGGAAGTTTTGTTTCACCGGTCGCGCTTTCGACCAGGCTTCGCGCGTTTGAATCCTTTTCGATATCGAGCCATTGATAGGGAATCTGATGCCGCGTGAGGAAATCCTTCACCTCATGGCTTGCAAGCGACCATAACGTCCCGGCGACTCGGATGCCTTCATACGGCAGTCGAACATGAATCCTCCAATCCTCCAATAACTCGTCGAGAACCGGATACAGTTTTTCCTCGGGAGGATGCCAGGGTTTCATCAAATAATAATCAAGCCCCACTTCGTTGATCGAATCAATTGCTGCTTTTGTATCTGCATATGCAGTGAGCAAGACCCGTTTGGCATGCGGGAAGGTCTTCATCGCCTCAGCCAAAAATTCCGTGCCGCTCATTTCCGGCATGCGCTGGTCGACCAAAAACAGCGCGACGGTTTCGCCGCGCTGTTCGAGTTTAATCAAATATTCCAATGCAGCTTTGCCGGAGTTGACGGGGAGAATGCGATAGTCCTGTCCATACTTCAAGCGCAAGTCGCGTTCAACAGAGTTGAGAACTGATGGATCGTCATCAACGGTCAGGATCGCTGGCTTTGCCATCTTTGCATTCTATCATCAAAGAAAACATCCGAAGCCATGCCCGGGATGTCTGGCTTACTTCACGGCTCGGACCACATTCCGTCCCGCCGCGCCGCTGACCCCGCCTCCGCCGTGGACTCCGCTGCCACATAAATACAAATTATCAATCGGTGTCTTGTGGTTCGACCAGCCCGGTATCGGACGCATGAACAGGAACTGGTCGAGCATGAGTTGACCGTGGTTGAGGTCGCCTTCGGTGAGACCGTAGGTGTCCTCTAGGTCTTGAGGAGTGATGGTCTTTGAATTTACGATTGACGATTTCAGATTTACGAAATGTTCTGAAAGTATGTCAATCGCTAACTTCTCAACTTTCGAACCTTCAACCTGCCAACTGCTCTTTTTCAAAGCATACGGCGCAAACTGGAAATGGATAGAAACAGTATTGCCCGACGTAGTAACTTCCAAATAGGGTTTCTCGGAAATTTCGCCGTACTTCGCCGCGTCGTAGGCTTTTTCGAGATATTTGATGGATGGGGCGAGGACGACTGTCCCTGCGGGGATGCCATGATTGCCGTTGGTCTGTAAGTGGATTTTCGCCACCGATCCGCGCATTTTGATGGACTGGGTATGCCAGACGAATTCGGGCGGCAACTCGCGCGGACCGACGAGTTTGAGCAGGGTATGTTTCGGGTCTGCGGCGGAGAGAATGACATTCGCGGAAATCTCTTCACCGTTGGCAAGAACAACGCCCTTCGCCACTTGGTTTTCCACTCGGATACTCGTTACTTCTGCCTCAGTTCTAATTTCACCGCCAAAGGCTTTGACAGCATTCGCTAAAGCCGTTGTGATCTCGCCTGCTTTGCCAACATTCTTGTGAGCCAGCCCGCCGCGATTCATCCAATTGTGGATGAGGGTGTAGCCGGTGCCTGCGCCCATTGGACTAAGCGTCGAGCCGTGAATGGCAACGGCGCAAATCGCGACTTTGACAACTTCGGACTCGAAGTATTCCTCCACGAGTTCTTGCGCGGTCATCGGCAGGGCGCGGATGAAGTTGAGCATGTCTTTGCGACCGGCGAGTTTTAATTCAAGTGCCCATTCGAGCAAGCCATAGCCTTCTTTGAAGCCAAAGTTCATCGGCAGGCGCGGCATGATGGTGGAGTAGGTCACGTCCATGATCTGCGCGGCTTTGTTCATGAAGCGCACAAATTCAGGGAAGCTCGCCGCGTCTTTTTCGGAGATGCGTTTGATGGACTCGGCGTCGAGCGTGAGGGGGGAACCATCCGCTAACAGGGTGATGAAAGGCTGGGGAGCAGAATCAGGCTGAAGTCCGTGAGAGGCGAGTTTCAGGTCTTTGATAATGTCTGGGCGGAGAGTCCCGCCGGTGTGGAGAGAGTCCACAGAAAAATTATCTCCAAAAGATTCTGTGACTACCGAACCGCCGACGATGGAACGGCGTTCGAGAACCAAAACTTTTTTGCCTTGCTTGGCGAGATAGGCGGCAGCGACAAGTCCGTTGTGCCCCGCGCCGATGATGATGTTGTCGTAGTGGCTCATAGCATACCGTCCTTGAGAATTTCTTTTGCCGCCAACATGCCGGGCGCGCCCATCACGCCGCCGCCGGGGTGTGCGCCGCTCGCGCCGAAGTAGTAGCCTTTGAGCGGGGTGCGGAAGTCTGCCCATTGCGGGGTGGGACGCAGGAAGAAAATTTGGTGCAGCAGCAGTTCGCCGTGGAAGATGTTGCCGCCGGTGATGCCCGCGATGCGTTCGATGTCTTTCGGCGAGATGACCTGCATACCCACGATGCACTCGCGGATGTTCGGCGCGTATTGCTCGATGGTGGCGATGACCGCTTCGCCGAGTTCGTCACGGCGTTGGTCTGTCCAGCCGCCTTCGAGGTCGTAGGGCGCGTACTGCACGAAGCAAGACATCACGTGATGTCCGGGAGGCGCCATGTCGGGGTCGATCATCGAGGGGAAGATCATGTCGAGATAGGGACGTTTCGAGATCTGCCCGTACTTCGCATCGTCATAAGCGCGTTCGATGTAATCAATGCTCGGGCTGATCGAAACCGCGCCGCGATGCAGAACCGAGTTCGCGCCGCCGTGCCCCGCACCTGTTGCGGGGTTGCCATATGGCAGCGCGGTGAAGTTCGGCAGTTTGCTCAAAGCAATATTGACCTTGCCCGACGAACCGCGTGTGCGGAAGTTTTGAATCGAGGTGACAAAATCATCGGGCAGATGTTTCTGCTCGACAAATTGCAGGAAGGTGCGCTTCGGGTCGGCGGCGGACATCACGACTTTGGAATCGAGTTCATCGCCATTTTCGAGGATGACACCTACAGCGCGTCCACCCTTGACCTTGACCTGCTGCACGCTTGAGTTGACTCTGACCTCCACCCCAAGCGCTTGCGACGCGTTATAGATCGAGCCACTGACTCCGCCGGAACCGTTCTTGGCAAAACCCCAGGCGCGGAAGGCGCCGTCAATTTCGCCCATGTAGTGATGGAGCAAGACATACGCCGTGCCGGGAGAGCGCGGTCCGAGATAGGTGCCGATGATGCCGCTGGCGGCTTTGGTGCCTTTGAGCGCGTCGGTCTCGAACCATTCTTCGAGCAAGTCCGCGGAAGATTGCGTGGCGAGTTTGGCGATGGTGTAGAGTTCTTTTTCGGAGAGTCCCGCTGCGTATTGACCGACTTTGAGCAAGCCAACCAAGTCACGAGGACTCAGGGATGAGGGATCGGGGGGGATGAGGTTGATGATCGGCTTGATGGCTTTTGCGGCGCGCGCCATGACGCGGGCGTACTCGTCGTAGGCTTCGGCGTCTTTGGGCGAGTGACGATACAACTCGCGGCGGGTCAGGTCGTGGTCATCCCAGGAGGCGAGGTAGTCGCCATTTTCTATGGGAGTGAAGGTGGAAGGCAGCGGCAGGATTTTTAATCCGTGCTTGGGCAGTTCCAGATCGCGGATGATCTCCGGGCGCAGCAAACTCACCACATAGGAAAATTCAGTGAACTTGTAGCCGGGGAAAATTTCCTCGGTCACTGCCGCGCCGCCGACGATGGGTCGGCGTTCGAGCACGACCACTTTTTTGCCTGCGCGGGCAAGGTACGCGCCAGCCACAAGTCCGTTGTGACCGCCGCCGATGATGATTGCGTCATAATTGTTTGATGTCATAAGTTCTTCTTTTCTGTTTGAAGGTTGCAGGTTTGAAGGTTTACAGGTTTTAACTTTTCAACTTTCAAACCTGTAACTTGCTAACGTTTTTTCCACTCCGGCTCGTAGAACGGCAGTTTGACCACTTTTGCAGGTGCTTGGCGGCGGTGATGTTCCACTGTGATTTCCATGGTTACATCGGTGCCGATTTCGTAATATGGTTTCTGCAAATGCGCGAGGGCGATATAGGTCTTGAGCAATGGCGACCATGTGGACGTGGAGGCATACCCCACCTGCACACCGCCCACCATCACAGGCAGACTGGCGCGGACTGCCGAGCCAGGGATTTGCGGCGGCAAGCCGACCTTGCTGAATAATTTTTCCATGCCGACCCAATCCACTGCCAAGCCGACCATCTTCCAGGCTGAGCCTTCGCGCTTTTCTTTTTCCAACGCGCGGCGACCGACGAAGTAACCGGGTTTATCGAGGGCAACTGTCCAATCGAGCCCCAACTCGAAGGGAGAGGATTTCTGCGATTCGATCCATGCATGAGAAGCGGAGGTGTAATCGACATCAAGCATGAAGAGACCCGCTTCCACGCGTGCCATGTCCATGGCGAGGATGCCAACGGGGGTAATGCCGTAATCAGAACCGGACTCCATGAGGGTGTCCCATACTTTGAGCGCATCTTTGGCGTCCATCCAAATCTCGTAGCCGAGGTCGCCGGTGTAACCGGTGCGCGAGATGGTCACTTCCACGCCTTTGATTTTGTTGGTCATCAAACGGAAGTACTTCAACTCGTCCACTGGTTTCTCAACCACCTTGTTCAGCACCTTGCGGGTATTTGGTCCCTGAAAACTGAGCGCCGCCACGTCATCGGTTACTTCGGTGATGGACACATCCATGCCAACCGCATTCATCATCAGCCAGCGCAGATTCGGTTCCGCAGCAGTCAGGCGAAAGGTCTGCTCTTCGAGGCGTGAGATCGTGCCATCGTCGATCATCTTGCCTTCTTCATCGCACCAGCCGGTGTAGGCGACTTGTCCCACTTTCATCTTGTGGACATCGCGGGTGGTGACACGGTGAAGGAGAGCCGCCGCATCCTTGCCTTTGATGATGTACTTGATCAGCGGCGAGACATCAATGAGCGCCGCCGAGTTGCGGATCGCCCAATACTCGCGGTCGAGCACATGCTCGTACGAGCCGACGACAAAATAGCCCGCCCACTTGCGCCAATTCTGCGGCTGGCACAACGCGGACGTCCGTTCGTGGAAGGGGGTGTTTTTGAGGTTGAGATTTAGCATGGGGGAATGATTCCTTGAATTGGCGCGGATTGTAAATTATATATAATTTGCTGACAATCAGGAATTTTTAGGATTAAAGACAAAGCAGGTCAGATATTCTCTGACCTGCTTTGTGCATTTTTTAATTTGTTATCCCCAACCATTCTTTTCAGGGATGGGGATCGGCTGTTGGTTCTTCCAGCCATTCTTGAGAAGATATTGTTCAAAGGTCAATAAACCCGGGTGAAGTTTGCGAAGCGCGGCAATATCCGCATCGTAGCCTTTGCCGTTGAAGAATTCATAGGCGGCTTTCATTTCTTCCTCCGAGGCGTTGCCCCATCCACCGGTTGGCGCGGTCAGCGTTACAGGACGTCCGATCATCTTGGTGAACATCTCGGCAAGTTGCGGCTCGGTCAGTTCATCACCCGCCAGTTCAAGGGTCTTGCTGAGATATTCTTTGGGGTTCGCGAATGCCAGGGCGGCAAACACGCCGATATCTTCAACCGCAATGATCTGGGTGGCTTTGTCGGGACGGGTACCATTGCCCGAGAACGTGCCGCTCAAAATGTACGCGCGGCTCCAGTTATGGTTGTCCATGAATGCCACAGGGCGCAAAATGGTGTAAGGCACGCCAAGGGTGTGGATGTATTGTTCGATGATCCACTTGCTCTCGAAATGTTTCTGTCCCATGCCGCGGTGCGCCGACCCGACCGAAGAGTACACCAAGTGCTTCACGCCTGCGGCTTTGGCGGCATCGGCAACGGCTTTGCCTTGCTTGATCTCGCCTTCGAAGCCGACGTTCGGCAGCCAGAAGTTCTGCACGCTGAAGACGCCGTAGACGCCATTGAAGGCGGCATCGAGGTTGGCTCGGTTTTCCATATCGCCTGCGACGAGTTCTGCGCCGAGCGATTTCAATTCATGTGCCGCAGGCTTGTTGATATCACGCGTCAATGCACGGACCTGCCAGCCTTCTGCCAAAAGTTTTCTTGCTACAGCGCCGCCTTGTTGCCCGGTGGCGCCTGTTACCGCGATAAGTTTGTTGCTCATTTTATACCTCTATAGTTTTTGGTTTTTGTTTTTGTGCGATCTCAACACTTTCACGAAATAATGCTATTGCCTTTTCCACATCGTCTTCCTGTTGGAGGTAGAAACTGATCCAACCTGTCTCCGGCAAAAGGTGATGCGGCTGCGCACGTCCTGCGGCGACGAGCACATCGCGCACTTTCTTCGGAAAGGGAATATCCACCATGTGGTCGCCGTGAATATGCCCGATTTCACGTTTGCCGATCACATACTCAACGCCGCCGAAACGATGCGGTTGCACTGTCACACCTGCCCAGGATGTGACCGCCTTTGTGATCCGTTCCTGTGCGCCTTTGATGCTCATTCAGACGCCCTTCCTTTACCTAACTTCTTGCACAGTTCACCCAATGTCTCCAGTTCCTTCACCGTCAGGATGCTGAACTCGTCCACCAATACCGCCACATGACCGGGAAGCACCGCCTCGATCTTACTCGTGCCTGCCTCTGTCAAATGAACATGGATCACCCTGCGGTCTTTTTCATCGCGTTCCCTGCGGACCAAGCCATCGCGTTCGAGATTATCGATGACGGTGGTCATATTGCTGCCGCTTTTCAATACCTTGCTGCTGATCTCGCCCTGGGTCATATGCCCCAGGTGATACAGCGACTCCAAGACTGCGAACTGCGAATAGGTCAGGTCCCCGATCGAATTACGTTCTGCCAACCGCGCCAGCAGGGAATTGGTACAACGGGTCAGTTTTATGAACGTGTCGAGGGTGCGCATTTCTGCGCGGGTTCCAGAATAATGGGTGGGCATATCGAAACTCCTTTGACGTCAATTATTTCGATGTCGAAATAATAGTATATTTTACGACCAGGGTCAATCTAGCCATTTGGGTAGGTTAGGATTGGGAATTCAAACGGATCGCCGCGATCTCATTCCACACCAAAATCGCCAGCAGGAAGAGGTAGAACGCGGCGCCTTTGATGAAGAAGGCGGGTCCTGCTAAAGCGAGTGTCCCCCATGTATAAAGAGATAAGTTCTTCCAACGCTCATCGGCGCGGAAGGCGAAGCCGAGGACGATCATGGCGGGAAAGAGACTTAGACCAAGCAAGACAAATGAGAGGTCATGCAAACGTCCATGCCAGGTGGCGGGATAGTCTCGAATCGTCGGGTCGGTGGTGAAGGCTAAGGCGGCGAGGAATAGACCAGCGAACGCCATCAGCGTTGCACCAAGTTTGGAAGCAATGCCAGGCTTGAGGTCCAGAAAGAGGCGGCGGGCGAAGAGAGTCATGATAAATCCCGTGGCGATAAAGGTCAGGGTCATGATCCATCCGAAGCGACCGAGCGCCAGCCCGCTGGGCCAGTCGAATGTGGGATCGTTTATGGGATGCCAGCCGAGGCTGAGGAGGAATTCGTAATTGACGAGGGTGAGAATGGTGAGGACGCTTGCGAACAGAATCGGACCAAGAAGGATGACCCGCTTCATGATTTTTCTTGAAGGGTCTTCGTTGTCAATAACCCCAACATTTTGCGCGTGGATGCGGCGACTTCTTCGATGGCTTTGTTGAACGCCTCTTCATTTACTTTGGACGGTTTGCGATACCCGCTGACTTTTCTCACATATTGCAAAGCGGCTTCGTAGATCTCCTGCTCGGTGACGGGGTGATCCATATTTCTAAGGGGTTTGATACTTCGGCACATTTCTTTCCTCTTTTCACACAGATGAACACAGATAAATTGGTGGGGTGAATCTGCGTTTATCCGCGTTTATCTGTGGTTTTCAACGCCTTATCCAACGCCTGGTCCACCGAGCGGACTTCGATGATCTCGATTCCTTTCGGATATTCTTCGCCTTTGCGAATCGCTTTCGGGACGATGGCAGTTTTGAAACCAAGCTTCTGCGCCTCACGCAGACGCGCCACCATTTGCCCAGGCATACGCAATTCGCCCGCCAAGCCGATCTCGCCGATGAGAACAAGATTGGCTTGAATGGGAACATCCTTCCATGAAGAAGCAATGGCGGCGGCGACAGCCAAATCTGCGGCGGGTTCGTCGATCTGGATACCGCCCACCACGTTGACGAAGACATCCTGCTCGGCAAGTTTTAACCCGACACGACGTGTGAGAACAGCCGTTATCAATAGCAGACGATTAAAGTCCACGCCGTTCGGGGTGCGGCGCGCATTGCCAAATTGAGTCGGCGAGGTTAATCCCTGCACTTCCACGAGAATGGGACGTGTGCCTTCCATCGTCACTGCAATGGCAGAACCTGCGGCATTGACCAAACGCTCCGCCAAAAATGCCTCGGATGGATTCAGTACTTCATTCAAGCCGCCTTCGCGCATTTCGAACACGCCCACTTCGGATGTCGCGCCAAAGCGGTTCTTCACCGAGCGCAACAGACGATACGCTTGAAAACGATCTCCCTCCAAATACAAGACCGTATCCACGATATGCTCCAACACACGCGGACCGGCAATGGAACCTTCCTTCGTTACGTGACCGATCATGAAAACGGTCAAGCCGGTGGATTTCGCCAACTCGCGCAACTGCGACGAACATTCGCGCACCTGCGAAACCGAGCCCGCCGAAGAATCCAATTCAGCGAGATACGTGGTCTGGATGGAGTCAACGATCAACAGGTCCGGTTTTGATTCGCGGACGTGATTCAAAATGATCTCAAGGTTGGTCTCCGTCACCAACAGCAAATCCTTGGGCAAATCCTTCCCGCCGTTGAACAAACGTGAAGCGCGCATCTTGATCTGCCGTTCCGACTCTTCGCCCGAAACATACAGCACGCGCTGCACCTTCGCCATCTCCATCGCCATTTGCAGCATCAACGTGGATTTGCCGATGCCCGGGTCGCCGCCCACAAGTACGATGGAACCGGGGACGATGCCTCCGCCGAGGACGCGCGCAAACTCGCCGATGGGCAGGTGGACACGGTCTTCCGCCTCACCGCTGACCTCGGAAATAGGACGCGGCTCCGAGCGGCCCGTCAGCCCGCGGACGTTGACCGCGCCTTTCTTCGCCACAGGCTCATCGTGGATGACTTCCTCCACCATGCTGTCGAACGCTCCGCACTGCGGGCATTTGCCCATGTAGGATGCGGAGACTCGTCCGCATTGCTGGCAGACAAATCGGGTGTGGGTTTTGGTTTTTGCCATAATTCCTCTCGTATGGGCGAGGTGACCTCGCCCATACAAATCATTGCGGTCAGTATAACAGAATTTTTGTTCTGTTTTGTCCCTGCTATACTGTATGTCACGTTTGTAACGTGACGTCACGCTAAAAGCGTGACCTACCCAAAGGAGAACCGCATGAAACTCGTATCAGATATTCTTATCGTGATCGTTGCCCTCTTGCACTTTTTCTTTCTCTACCTCGAAATGTTCCTATGGGATAAGCCGCGCGGGATGAAGTCTTTTCGCATGACGGAGGAGCAAGCCAAGCAATCAAAGACACTCGCCATGAATCAGGGACTATACAACGGCTTCCTCGCCGCCGGTCTGATATGGGGATTATTTGCAGACGACGCGGTGAAAATATTCTTTTTGAGTTGCGTCATCATCGCGGGGATTTTCGGCGCGTTCACAGTCAGCAAACGCATCTTTTACATTCAAGCCGTCCCCGCTATTTTGGCGTTGGTGATTTTTCTGGTGTTTTAGCAATTTTGGAAGGTATAATTCAAGGGTTCAAACATCATGGAAGATACAGAATTCGAATGGGATAACGAAAAAGCGGAAAGCAACCTCAAGAAGCACGGCGTAAGTTTCGATGAGGCCGCCACGATTTTCAACGATCCGAACATCGCCACCATATTAGACCCGGACCATTCAGAACATGAAGAAAGATTTGTTTCCATTGGCAGCTCTGTCATCGCCCGTTTGTTGACTGTAATCCACACGTTTCGCAAAACCCGAATTCGATTGATCAGCGCAAGAAAGGCTACGAAGGTCGAAAAGAAACGATATGAAAACTACTAAGAAAAAGAAAAGCAAAGATATGCGCCTGGAATACGATTTCAGCAAAGCCGAGCGCGGCAAGTTTTACCGTCCGTTGAACAAGGGCTATACAACCCGTGTCACAAAGCGAGATGGGAGCGTGGTTGTCAATCACTACGCTATTACGGCGGGAACGGTTGTGCTTGCGCCCGATGTGATGGAATATTTCCCCGACTCCGAATCGGTCAATGAAGCCTTGCGGACATTGATACGGTTGATGAACGCCAAGCCCGCCATTAAATACAGACAGAAAAAATCGGTTTCAATTCAGGTGGCTGAAGGAAAGAAATGAAAAAAGGCGTCTTTTAACCTTGCCTTCACATCTTCCATCGTCGGCACAGGGTCGAGCAAATCTGCCAATGAAACGACCGGCTCGGGCAAGCCGCAGGGGATGATACCGTTCCAGTAATCCATATCCGGGTTCACATTCAACGCAAAGCCATGGCGGGTCACACCGTTCACATCCACTTTGACGCCGATGGCGGCGATCTTGGCGGGCTTCTTGCGGTCTTCAGGTGAGCAGCGCGGACAGCGCGAGTGAACGTCGGCTTGAACCCATACGCCGGTCTTTCCGGGGATTTGTCCTGATGCGATTCCAAATTGCATTAATACCCCAACGAGCATTTCCTCTAGTTTGCGAATGTAGCCAACGTAATCAGACCTGACAGGTGTATCGGCTGTAAACCTGACAGGTCTCCCAGCGGAATTCTCCAAATCAGACAATTCTTCGTGAGACCTGTCAGGTTTTATTGGGTTTAAGGGAATCAACGGATACCCCACCAACTGACCAGGTCCGTGATAGGTCACGTCGCCGCCGCGGTCCACCCAGTGAGTGGAGATCCCCTTTTCTTTTAGTTGAGTTTCATTCCAGAGTAAATTATCCGCGTTGCCCTTCCGCCCGAATGTGTAGACGTGCGGGTGTTCGAGCAAAAGCAAGGTCGGCGGACGTTTCCCTTCCGCGATCTGCGCCGCATATTCGTCTTGCAGCTTCCAGGCAGATTCGTAATCGATCAAACCGAGGTCTTGGATTTCGATGTTCATACCGATAATAAACCTGTAGGGGCGAGGTAACCTCGCCCCTACCCAAAAATCCTTCTATATAGATCCGACTCCAGCAGCCCGTTCGGGTCACAGCGTTTCTTGAGGCGCTTGAATTTTTTCACAGTCTCTTCACCGTAGAAGGCGAGCGCGGTTTCGGCGGTGGTTTCGCTGTTCTTGGCGAAGTAGAAACGTCCGCCATGTGCAAGGACGATTCTGTCGAACTCGAAAAGCATCTCACGCATTTTGGCTTGGTTCGAGCGCGTTACTCTAAAATCCATCGCAAAGGAGAAGCCGTCCACGGCGTGGGTGAGCAGGAATCTATCGGGGCGGTGGCGTTTGGTCACGCCGAGGTAGGAGGGCATACCGCGCTTCTTCGAGAGCGTGATGATCTCCGTCCATGCGGCTTCGGCGGTCTCTTTGGGCAGAAAAGACTGGTATTGGATCAACCCGCCGCGCCCATAGGAAAGTTCCCAGTTCGGCACATAATCCAAAAGGAAGTGAAACGCCGCATGCGCCTGGCGGAAGGTGTGAGTCCGCAATGACGCGGCATACTTCGCCAGGTTCACCAGCGACCAGCCCAAATTATTCGCAAACGGTTTCATGAAGTGATAAAGAAGGGATTTTGGAAAGACGCCGAAGATATAGGGCGGCAAAATTTGGTTCTTCAACTTCATTGACTCGCCCGGATTCTTATCCTCACCTTCGTGCAAATATCGCGCGGCATGGATCTGTCCGCGCCCAAGTGAACGCCCGCCTGCAAACGTATCGAGCCAGCCGACGATGTAATCGTTGTTCGGCGCGCCGTCATGCAATGCGGAAAGGTGTCGGCTGAGATTCGGCACAGGGAACGCATCCACGGTCAAAAGTCCGGAATGGAGGCGTTTCATCTGCATGGTCACAGAAGTGAAGATGCCGAGCAACCCGTATCCGCTGATCATCGCGTGGAAAAGGTCCGCGTTGAATTTTGGGGAACAGGTCACCTCCGCGCCGGTGGGCAGGATCGCTGTGAACTCAATGACGTGTTCGCCGAACGTGCCCATTTTGAAATTGTTTTTACCGTGAATGTTCGCCGATAAACAACCGCCCAGCGTCGTTTTCATCGTCCCGGAGACGACGGGGGGCCACCAGCCGTCGGGTTCGACTTTCTGCCAGAGCTGCTCGAGCGTGACGCCGGACTCGGCTCGCACCACGCCGGTTGTGGGATTCCAAGACTGGATCAGATTCATCGCCGACATATCCAGCACGATGCCGCCGCCGTTGAGCGCGGCGTCGTTGTAACTGCGCCCCGCTCCGCGCGCGGTGACGGTGAGCCCGTGTTTTTTGGCAAGCTCGAACGCGGAAAGGATATCGTCGGCAGTGCGCGCCTGGATGTGATACCCGGGCGCGTTCAATGAATGACCGAAGTTGTCGAATTGTTTGAATGTATTGAACATGGTTGTTCATGAAACCTGACAGGTGTTGAAGACCTGTCAGGTTTTATCGTTAGAAAGACATCCGCCTGAAAATGAAAGATGGAATATGCCGGATGACGAACATGATATACGACCAGAAGAAAGGCGTATAAACGGTTTGCCTCCGCCTGCGCATGGCTTTGTAGATGTCATCCGCCGCTTTTTCGGCAGGGATGGCAAAGGGGGTTGGTCCAACCGCGGCTTTGAGCATTTCCGTTTTGACAAACCCCGGTTTGACGGTCAGCACATTCACGCCGTGGCGTGTCAACCGGTTGCGCAGCGCTTCGAGATATACATGCAAGCCGCCCTTTGAAGTGTTATAGCCGGGGTTGCCCACCCGTCCGCGGTCGCCTGCGACGGAACCGATTCCGACGATCTGCCCGGTTTTTGCGTTTTGGAACATTTCGGCGACCGGTGTGAGCCACGCCATCGCGCCGATGAGGTTGGTCTCCACCATCTGACGGTCGTTCTCGAAATTGTATTTATCCATTCCGCCGGGCGGATAGTTCACCCCCGCAAGGAAGATGACGACATCCAACCCGCCCATGTCGGCGACGATCCGGCGAAGCAAAGCCGGAACTTCCTTGTATTTGGTCACGTCATGGGGATATGCCAGCGCGCGCATCCCGCCGTTCGTGTTGATCTCCGCGCACAAGGCGTTCAGCTTTTCCTTCTGGCGGGCCACCAACGCCACTGAATATCCCTCCCCGGCAAGTTTCCGGGAAAGAGCCGCGCCCATCCCCTCCGAAGCGCCGATCACCAGAGCGCGGCGGCGGGCACTGAGAGGCGTGGCGGGAGCAGGCTTCCCCCGCGCTGCATCGACGGATTTGGATGAATCAGACACATGAACCTCAATGAAAACGAATTAAAGTCATTCTAACACAGACCATATTCGGCGCTCGCCATCGAGATTGAAAGTGTATAATAGCCCAAAGGGCTCGTGTATGCCATTCCTGGATGTATCACTTAACGAAATGGACGGAAATCAGAAAAAAAACGAGACGGTTTTCTCACGCGCGTGGGAGATCATTTCTCACGATAATTCCATCCCGCCCGAGGAAAAGAAAGCCATCCTGAAGTTGATCCAGGTCCTGATCGAGGCGCGCGAACGATTCCCCGATCCGCAGAAAACCGAAGGCGATAACGTCAAGCCGATCACACAGGAGATCATCTCGAAACATTCGCTGATGTCCACCGTCAAACATCAGGCGGACGAACTGGATGCGCTTCAGCGCATCAGCCTCAACCTGACCTCGAACCTGGACCTGCAAAAAGTGCTGGATGCCATGGTGACGGAAGCCATAAACCTGGTCAAAAACGCGCACGCGGTGCATTTCTACCTGTTCGATCGCGGCGCACTCGAATTCGGCGCATCCCTGAACGTCAATGGGGAAAGAAATAAACCCATTTCCACACCGCGCAAGGAAGGGCTGACCCATTCCGTCGTCAAGACGGGCAAACCGATCATCGTCGAAGATATATCCACCCATCC
Organism: Anaerolineales bacterium; assembly: GCA_015075725.1. NCBI lineage: Bacteria > Bacillati > Chloroflexota > Anaerolineae > Anaerolineales > Anaerolineales bacterium. Next base: position 1,191,724 of record JABTTV010000001.1, read on the forward strand.
AATCTACAAAGACAGGCCGGCTGGCTGGGCAGGTTCGATCATCGGCATCCCGCTCAAATTCAAAGATGAGATCCTGGGTGTCATGAACTTGTCACGGACCGTAACGGGCAGGTTTTCCCGTTCAGAATTGCGTTTGATCAATCTGCTGGCGGACCAGGCGGCGGTGGCGATCTACAATGCCCGCCTCTATAAGCGCCTGAGTCAAATGGCGAACACCGACAGCGTAACCGGGCTCCCCAACCGCCGCGCCCTGGACGAGCGCCTGCAGGAAGAGTGGCGGCTTGCCCAACAGACCGGTTTGCCCTTCACGGTGGTGATGATGGACCTGGACGGTTTCAAGGGGGTGAACGATAATTTCGGTCATAATGTGGGCGACGAATTGCTTTATTCCCTTTTCAACTTCCTCGCCCAACGCATGCGCAGTTCCGATTTCCTGGCGCGATACGGAGGCGACGAACTGACTCTGGTCATGCGGAGCACGGACATCGAGGCGGCACAAACGGTCACAAGGAAAGTGATCGAATTGATGAGCGAATACCGCTTCCCGTTCCCAACGGGTAAGGAAATCAAACTGGGCATTACGGCGGGCATTGCCGTGTATCCGACTCACGCGCTTAATCCAAGCGACCTGCTCCGCGCCGCAGATTCGGCTTTATACCACGCCAAGAAATACAACCGGGGTCAGTTTACCCTTGCCAAGGGCGTCACAGGAAAGTTAAATCCGCTCAAGGCCAAGGAAACGGCATAAGTTTTTTTGGGGAAACAAAGCCCCAAAGCCGGGGTTATATCCATAAACAAGTTCAGGAGAACGCCGATGCCCCGCAAAGTCAAGTTGATTCTCAATCCCATGGCAGACATGGGCCGCGCCTGGAAGACCGCCAACGACCTGCGCCCCATTGCGCAGGAATTCAAGGGCGAACTCACCTGGAGCGGGACGGTCTATCCCACACACGCCATCGAATTGGCAAAACAAGCCGCAGAGGAAGGGTGCGACATGGTCATCGCCATGGGCGGGGATGGTACGGTGCATGAGGTGACGAATGGCCTGATGCAGGTCCCAGTGGAGAAACGACCCGTGATGGGCGTCGTCCCCATCGGCTCAGGCAACGACTTTGCCTATTCCATCGGCATCACACAAAAAGCCGACCATGCGCTTGCGCATGCCCTCAAAGCGGAAGTCGTCAAACCCGTGGACATTGGCTTGATGACCGACGAGCACGGACGCAGGGAATATTTCGACAACACGCTCGGCATCGGTTTCGACGCGGTCGTGACCATCCGCTCGCATAAACTGCCCGTCGTCAAAGGCTTTCTGATGTACCTCACGGCAGTCATCCAGACCATCCTCCTCAACCACAACCCGGCGCGCATGCATGTCGAAGCAGACAGCGGGAACTGGGACGACGAACTGCTCATGCTCACGCTGTGCAACGGTCCGCGCGAAGGCGGCGGCTTCATGCTCTCTCCCGATTCAAAGAACGACGACGGCAAAATGGAAAGCGTTGCCGTCACCAGGGTTTCGCGTGCCATGATGTTCCGCCTCGTGCCCGAGTTCATGAGCGGAACGCACATGCGCTTCAAACAGATTCGCATGGGCGAATTCAAAAAAATGTCCATCACCTCGAGCCTGCCGCTCTACATCCATGCCGACGGGGAGATCTTCACCAGTTTCGGAAGCAACCTCAAAAAGGCAAGTTTCGAAATATTGCCCCAAGCCCTGAGAGTGGTTCACGGTTAAATAAAAAACATAATCAACCCCGAATTTAATTTGGGACGCGGACGAGCGCAGATTTACGCGGAAAAGGTATTAAAAATCCGCGTATTCAGCGATTATCAGCGTCCCATTTGTTCTTTATAAACGAACTCACCCACGAAACCTTAATTTCGGGGTGGGTTTTGTGAGTGGCTATCCAAACAAGCGCGCTGATGCCATGAAAAAGATCGAGATCATGATGAAGTATGCATTTAATCTGCCAACCAGCGCCTGGCGCTTCTGAAGCGCCTGCAATGCGGACATTTGCTCTGGGGTGGGTTTTCCCTGGATCTGCGCCCCCAAAGCCGCCAACGCCTTATTCGTATTACCCACCATCACACCAAAGATGAAAGCCAGTATGCCGGCTGTCGCGCCGGTCCCGAACCCAATGCCTGTCGGCGTCCGCATCCAGGCGGATTGGAACCAGCTTGAATCAATTCCATAAAGAACCGACCCCGCAAGGACCGTAGTCAGGCCCACGATCATCATGAATGGGGTAAAACTCGTCCTGCCCATTAAATGCCCGGCAAACTGCTTGCCTGAATCGCCCGTCGCGCCGATGGTCGGGACGATGAAAAAATACATCGCGACCGCCCCGCCCGCCCAAAGAATGCCGGATATGATATGAAGAACCCGCAGTATCGAAAACAATAAAGTCATGGTATATCTCCTTTGCCAGTAAAAACCCTGAAATGCAAATTCGCTACGCAGGATGTTAGAATCCAGCCATGCCCACCCTCGAGCAAAGTCTTCAAAGAGCTGATATCGGACATCTACGCATCATCGCTGAACTATGGAGATTGGAATTGGAATCCGCCGGCGTTGATTCGGCACTTGAAGAACTCTGCGCCTCTTTGCTGGACCTTGAAACTGTCTCCGAAACCCTGGAGGTTCTCCCCGCCGACGCCCGCTCCGCGCTGAACGAACTCGCCGCCGCAGATGGAAAAATCGAATGGACGATCTTCACACGCAAATACGGCGAGATCCGCGAGATGGGTTCAGGCAAACGCGACCGCGAACGTCCGCACCTTAAGCCTGTTTCCATCGCAGAAGTTTTGTATTATCGCGGCTTGATCTCCAAAGCATTCTTCGATACCGAAAAGGGCGCGCAGGAATTCGCCTACATCCCCGAGGATTTGCTCGAGATCATTGGCGGGGAGGGGCATGACGAGGATGCCGCCGCAATCACGCCGAAGAGGGGGAGGAGTCAAAACGAGCCGTTGGGCCGCCCAGCCACGCCCATTGAAAAAGCCTTCGAGATTCCCGCCACCGACCACATCCTCGACAATGCAACCACCTACCTGGCTGCATTGCGTATTGGCGAAGAAAAAAGCGCGTTGCACTTGAAGCCCGACCTGCAAAAATTACTTGAAACGGCCGGCCTTATCAAAGACAAGGGATTGCATCCCGAAGCCGTCAAAAAATTTCTCGAAGTCCCCCGCGCAGAAGCTTTGGACATGCTCTACAACGCCTGGCTCGACTCTACCACCTTCGATGAATTGCGTTTGATCCCCGGTATCGTCTGTGAGGGCGAATGGAAGAATCAGCCGCAAGTGACGCGCGATTTCTTGACAAATCTCATCAGCGACATCCCACAAGGCAAGTGGTGGAGCATTCCAGCCTTCGTTAAAGCAGTCAAGGAAAAATACCCGGATTTCCAACGTCCCGCCGGGGATTACGACTCCTGGTTCATCAGGCGCGAATCGGACGGCACCTACCTGCGGGGATTCGCGTATTGGGATTCAGTGGATGGCGCGTTGGTGAAATATGTCATTCAAACGCTTCATTGGCTGGGGCAGGCTGACCTGGCATCGCCGGAGGAGGACAAAGAAGCGACGGCGTTTCGCCCTGCTCATGGCGGCGCCGGGGACGACAGCGGGAGCAAAGACAACAAGATCATCACCACTTCCACTGGAAGAATCACCGTCCCGCGTTTGTTTTCGCGCGCAGTGCGCTATCAACTGGCGCGGTTCTGCGAGTGGGATGAGCCAAAGGGAGATGAATATTTTTACCGCATTTCGGCTGAATCATTGAAACGCGCCAGCGAACAGGGATTGAAAGCCGAGCAGTTACTTGCGATGCTGGTCAAGTACACGAACGGCTCGGTCCCGCCTGCATTGGTCAAGGCATTGAAGCGCTGGGATGCGAACGGATCCGAAGCCCGGGTGGAGAGTCTGCATGTGCTAAGAGTCAGCAGGCCCGAGATTATGGAAGAGATGCGAAAGTCGAAGGCGGGGAAATTCCTTGGCGAACTCCTCAGCCCGACCGCAGTGGTTGTCAAAAGCGGAGCCATCCATAAAGTGTTGGCGGAACTTGCCGAGCTGGGAGTGCTGGCGGAAGTGATAAGTGACAAATAGATTCGTGACACACCGCGTCATTTGAAATCGCTATAATGAAACCGAACGTTCAACAAGGAGATATCATGTCGAAAATCGATTGGATCCAGCAGGAGATCGATGGCTTGAAATCGCAGGGGTTATATAACAACATCCGCACTATTGGTTCGCCGCAGGGCGCATGGCTCCTGGTGGATGGCAAAAATGTTTTGAATTTTTGTTCGAACAATTATCTGGGGCTTGCCAATCACCCTGCCCTGGTTACGGCTTCAAAAAAGGCAACGGATGAAATGGGCGTGGGTCCCGCCGCGGTGCGCTCGATCGCAGGGACGATGACCTTGCACGTGGAACTCGAAAAACGCCTGGCACAGTTCAAAGGGGTGGAAGCGGCGATCACATTCCAAAGCGGGTTTACCGCCAATTTAGCCACCATTCCCGGTTTGGTTGGGAAGGAAGATGTGATCTTTTCGGACAGATTGAATCACGCATCCATCATTGATGGCTGCCGCCTCTCCGGCGCGAAGATCATCGCGTATGAACACAACGACGTGAGATCGCTCGAAGAGCAGATAAAAGCCAACCTGAAAGATTACCGCCGCGCGCTCATTATCACAGACGGCGTCTTCAGCATGGACGGCGACATTGCGCCCCTGCCCGATATTTACGAAGTGGCGAAGAAGTACGACATTCTTCTAATGGTGGACGATGCGCATGGCGAAGGCGTGCTCGGCAAGGGCGGACGCGGCATCGTCAATCACTTCGGCTTGCACGGCAAAGTAGACGTGGAAGTCGGCACGATGTCCAAAGCCTTCGGCGTGGTGGGCGGGATCGTGGCGGGCAAAGCGGTCATCATCGAATGGTTGCGCCAGCGTGGACGCCCCTTCCTGTTCTCTTCGGCAGTGACCGTCCCAGATGCGGCGGCTTGTCTGGCTGCCGTTGACTTGCTCGAAGATTCGACTCAACTGGTGGATAAACTTTGGGAGAACGCCAAATACTTCAAAGCCGAAATGAAGAACCTTGGTTTCAATACCGGCATGAGCGAAACACCCATCACACCGGTCATGCTTGGTGAGGCGCCGCTCGCACAACAGTTCAGCCGCGAGTTGTTCGAAGGAGGCGTGTTCGCGATGTCCATTGGCTACCCGACCGTGCCGCAGGGCAAAGCGAGAATCCGCGTGATGATCTCTGCCGCGCACTCGAAGGATGATCTCGATAAAGGCTTGGAGGCTTTCAAGAACGTGGGGAAGAAGTTGGGTGTGATTTAGTCGAGCAGTGAATAGTAAATGGTTGAATAGTTAGACGGCGCGGGTGGGGCGCCATCTTTACTATGATAGTTGTAATCAGAAGAAGAAGCACTCTATGATTCTTATCTGGATCGTCTTGGCAGTGATCGGCATTATCATTGCAATCGCCATCTATGATCATTTCCGCAAGTGAATCTGTCGCTCCCATTTCCTGCTCAATATTCTCTTCCTCACCGTCAAACTTCAGGTCGACGGTTTTGTTATGGTAAAATCGCATCCGCTTCCGAAAAAAATGGAAATTGGAGGGATGGCCGAGCGGCTGAAGGCGCATGTCTTGAAAACATGTTTGGGTCACACCAACGTGGGTTCGAATCCCACTCCCTCCGCCAGCCGATTTCGATTGACGGTTGACGATTTGCGATTAAAATAAATTCGTAAATCAAATCGGGGAGGTGCCAGAGTGGCTGAATGGGCTCGCCTGCTAAGTGAGTGCCGGGTAAAACCGGTCGCGGGTTCGAATCCCGCCCTCTCCGCTGAAAACGCATTCGCAAGAGTGCGTTTTTGTTTTGTCTGGTCGCGCGCCCCCATTGAGGGGATGACATTCGAATCCCGCCTCTCCGCTGAAAACGCATTCGCAAGAGTGCGTTTTTGTTTTGTCCGGTTGCGGGCCCCCATTGAGGGGATGACATTCGAATCCCGCCCTCTCCGCTGAAAACGCATTCGCAAGAGTGCGTTTTTGTTGTTATCGCAAAGTAAGCAAAGAAGCTCAAAAACTTGGCGTGCCTGGCGGTTATATTTCCTGTAGCCGGTGTATTTTCACGGTCGCGCGCAACTGACAATCAAGATTCTTACCGCAAAGGCGCAAGGACGCGAAGTTTTTTCATGACATATACCACCCGCTATTTTATTGAATTGATAAGAGCGTAGATTTCTTTTTTATTCCAACTGCTTTGCTCTGCCAATTCATTTGATAGTTCCTTGGCGGATTTTCCCGCTTTCAGTCCCCTCCTGATGGCTCTCAGCAATTCATCCTTCCCCCATTTTCCACTTTCCATTTTTCCCTTTCCTTCGATCACCAAAGTAAACTCGCCGCGCGATTCCTTCGATCTGAAATGCGAGACCGCACCGGTGACCGTTCCGCGCCAGTATTCCTCGTGCAGTTTGGTCATTTCACGCGCGACGCAGATTCGACGGTCGCCCAATGTTGAGAGTATATCTTCAAGCGAATTAATGATCCGATGCGGGGTTTCGAGAAAGATGAGAGTGTAGGTCTGGTCGGAGACTTGAGTCAAAGCCTTGCGGCGTTCGGTGGATTTGTGCGGAAGATAGCCGAGGTAAAGAAAGGAATCCGTGGGCAAGCCGGATGCGCTCAAGGCGGCGATGGGGGCTGAGGGTCCGGGGACAGGGATAACGTCGAAAGAGGCGGCGAGGGCGGCTCGGACCAGTTCATATCCGGGGTCGTTTATCCCGGGAGTCCCTGCATCCGAGACCAGAGCCACATCGCCCTTCGAAAGTTGTTCGAGGATGAAATCGAGTTTATCCAGTTTATTTTGTTCCCAATAACTGGTAATCCTGGTATCGATGCCAAAGTGCTCGAGAAGTTTCCCCGTGTGACGCGTATCCTCCGCCGCGATCAGAACCGCATTACGCAGGACGTTCAAAGCCCGCGGACTGATGTCTTCAAGATTGCCGATCGGCGTGGCAACTAGAAACAGGGTGCCCATTTTGTAATTTTATCATCCCGGTTCTGAAATAAAAATCGGGCGTTTGAATACGCCCGATTTCATTTTATCCGCCGCATCCTTTGAGCGGGATTTCGATCACCCGGCAGCCCGCCTCTTCTTTTGGAATGGCAATACAGCATCCGTTTTCGGCATTGAAAGTCGAATCCGGTGAACATTGCGCCAGTTCCTGTTCGGACAACTCTGGCACTTTGCAAACCTGAAGTTGGACCACGGCAAAACTTGGCCCGGTGCAGGAGACAATCCTTTCACCGTTCTTGACGGCTTCCTGGCGGCATTTGCTCCCATCGGTGTTCAATACGGTAAATATTGCGTTTTCTTCCATCATTGCATAGGCGTATGGGATCTTCTGATTGCACAAGTTATCCGTCAACCTTGCAATGGGTGTGGGGAAGGCGATATCCGCCGAGCACGCGGGAGCAAATGCGGGACTGGTCGCGGTCGGTTCGAGCGTGGCTGTGACCACCACAGTGACAAGAGCCGGGGGTTCGTCCGATTGTGTCTCACCGGCAGCCGGGGCTGTTGACGTGACATCCGGCGCGAGGAGTTGGTTGCGAAGCAGGAGGAAGCCGATCACGGCAACCAATGCCACAACGCCTGTAACGATCAGGCCGGTATTCCATTTACGGGAAGCCGGTTTGCCTGTCGCGCCCAGCCGCGAGGTAATGCCGCTATTCGTATTGAAGGTAAGGTTTCCCGAATGCCCGAACGCGATCGTGTTCATGGCTTTTGCCAGCTCGATGGTGTTTTCGTAGCGTTGGTTCTTATCCTTTGCCATGGCGGTCTTAATGACCGCATCCACCTCGGGCGGCAAGTCTGGCAGGACTTTAAGGATTTCAGGCACGGGTTCGGTTATATGCTTGACCACCACCCCCATGGGCGTATCCGCGCTGTAGGGCTGGTGTCCGCTCAACATTTGGTAAACGATGACTCCCAATCCATACACATCGCTGCGTTGGTCGATCTCGACTCCCTGAGCCTGTTCGGGACTCATATAGGCGGGAGTACCGATCACCCCGGAGCCGGTCAGGTTGCTGGTGGATTCCGTCAGTTTGGCAACACCGAAATCGGAAATGAAAGGTTCGCCGTTCTCATCGAACAGGATGTTATCGGGCTTCAAGTCGCGGTGGATCACACCTTTGCGATGGGCATAGGCGAGTCCCTGGGCAACCTTTTCGACGATCTTTGCAGTGTCCTGAATCGAGATGCCCCCTTTTTCGATCACATCCGAAAGGGAGCCGCCATTCATAAAGCGCATGACGAAGTAGGGTTGCTCGTTGAATTCCCCCGTATCGTACACCGGCACGATGGACGGATGCTCGAGCGAGGCGATCATCTTGATCTCACGCTCGAAGCGCGAACGAAACTGCGGGTCATGCAGCATCTCGCGCGGCAGGACCTTGATGGCAACCTCGCGGTCGAAGTTGGGGTCGAATGCGCGGTAAACAGTTGCCATGCCGCCGCGGCCCAATTCCGACTTGACTTCGTAACGTCCGATCTTTTCAGGGAGTGGCATGCCCGCTAGTATAAACCAGCCAAAACATCGGCGCAAGAAGATTTAACGGGCGTATTATGGTTTTGGAATGATATTAAAAAGTAACAGCCACCCTGCGGTGACTGTTACCTGGTTGTTTACTCGCCGGCCAACTCGTACTCGCCGGGATCTTCGTCCACTGCCATTACCGGCTCTTCCTTCTCCTTGCGGTCGAGGAATTGCAGGCTTTGGACGACGATTTTGGTGAAGTATTTCGTTTCACCGTTGGCCTCGTATTTGTCGGTCTTCAACCGGCCCTCCACGAAGACCAGGCTGCCTTTCTTCAGGTATTCCTGGCAGACTTCGCCGAGCCGCCCCCACGCTTCGATATTCATCCACTCGGTGGAGTCCCGCGTCTCGCCGTTCTTGTCCTTCCAGCGATTGGTGACGGCGAGACTGAAATGGCAGACTTTCTTGCCGGTGGGGGTGAACTTGGTTTCGGGGTCGCGGCCGAGCCGCCCGATCAGTTGAACGCGGTTTAGTGTTGGCATGCCGGCTCCCCTTTCGTTTCGATTACTTTTAGATGCTGTTTACGTGTCATTTTTGGTCTCCTTTTTCTCTAAAAGAACAGGCTATTAAGTTGTAGATCGCCCAAGCCGCGCATGGGCGAGAATTAACAGGGTTATACTTGGTTACGACCCTGCGCTTTCCGTATTGGATGAAGTGGACGTGGTTGCCGCGCTTTCAGCCTTCTTGAGGACGGGCATGCCGGTCTTCATTTCAACCACGTTGTATCCGGCGGGGACGGCGTCGAGGGCGCCTTCCTTGACCTCTTTCGCGAAGAAGAACATCTTGCCCTTCGCGTGCAGGTAATAGGTCGTGCCTTTTGAGTTGGTGTATCCGTAAGCCATTCAATTGCTCCTTTTCCTGAATTGTAATAAAAGTGTAGAACAAAGTTTCTAGCCTGTCAAGTAGGAAAACAGTTGTTGTATATACAAATTTCGAGGATGGTATGAAGATTGCCGAGATGCTTGCTTCCATGAGGGAGGTCCGCCTCTCTTTCGACGGGACGGTTGGTCTTGTTCCCACGATGGGTTACCTGCACGAGGGGCATTTATCGCTTGTCCGCCAGGCGAAGGCGGAATGCAACCATGTTGTCGTCACCATCTTCGTCAACCCGACCCAGTTCGGTCCAAGCGAAGACCTCTCCAAGTATCCGCGCGACCTTGACCGCGACCTGAAACTGCTTGAGCCCCTTGGCGTGGATTTGGTCTGGATGCCAACAGCGGAGGTGATGTATCCGCCCGGCTACCAAACCTGGGTGGAGGTCGAAGCGCTGACGAAGGGGCTGGAAGGCGCGATGAGGCCCGGTCACTTCCGGGGAGTGGCAACCGTCGTGGCGAAATTGTTCAACGCAACGCAGCCCGATAAAGCCTACTTCGGTCAAAAGGATGCCCAGCAGGCGGCGGTCATCCGGCGCATGGCGGTCGACTTGAACTTCCCGCTGGAAGTGATCGTCTGCCCTACGGTGCGAGAAGCGGATGGGTTGGCAATGTCCAGCCGCAATAAATATTTGATTGAAGAGGAACGCAAGGCGGCGACGGTTTTGTACCGTTCGTTGAGTGCGGCAAAGCAAATGTATGATGCGGGCGGGAGGGACGCGGAAAAGCTAAGAGGAAAGATGAAAGAAGTATTGAATTCTGAACCGCTTGCGCGGGTTCAATACGTCTCCTGCGCCGATTATGACTCGTTGAAAGAATTGGATATCGTCTCAGACAAAGCTTTGCTTTCGATGGCAGTGTTCATAGGAAAGACGAGGCTGATCGATAATTTCGTGTTGGGATAGTTGTATAATTAACTCATGCCGCGTAAAACTCGTTTGCAAAAATTCATGGAAATCCTCCGCGAGCAGAGTCCTTTCCTCGCGGAACAATATCATGTCGCCACAATGGAACTCTTCGGATCGTACGTCCGTCACGAAGAGCGTAAAAACAGCGACCTGGATATATTGGTTACATTCACAAAGCCGCCAAGTCTATTTAAACTGATCCGTTTGGAAAACCACCTTTCAGACCTTTTAGGGGTTAAGGTGGACCTGGTCATGAAAGATTCCCTCAAGCCTGCAATCGGTAAAAACATCCTGCGCGAGGTCGTGCCTGTATGAACCGCGTATATCATGATTTCCTCAAGGATATGCTCGACAATGCACGCCGCGCCATTCGCTTTGCGGAAGATATGAGTTATGAGGCATTTATCAGGGACGAAAAATCCGTCTACGCCGTTATCCGCGCAGTGGAGATCGTTGGGGAAGCCGCCTCAAAACTGCCCGAAGACTTTCGCGCAAAATATCCCGGACTGCCCTGGCGCGAAATAAGGGGAATGCGCAACAAACTGGTGCATAATTATTTCGGGATCAATATGGAAGTTGTCTGGCAGACGATACAGGAGGATTTGCCTGCATTGATTGGACCGCTGGAAAATGCGCTTGGGCAAGCGGATCCTGATCAAGATGACGCCTGAACAAATTCATGGAGGGAATCAACTGAGACGAATTTTCTTTCTAACCGCATTTGCTCTTTTGCTTTCTGGTTGCGCAAGCGTAGAAAGCCTGTTCGCGCCTATCCCAACTCCAACTTTTACTCGACACCAACTTCTACACATACTCCCACCAGAACGCTGACTCCGACTTCAACGCCTACGGCTACGATGACGCCCACGCCAACGGCGACTCCAATGGCACGCAAGGATTTTATAGAATCCTTCTATCTTGATGTTAAGGAGATCAAGGAAACTTGTTCAGTTGGTCTAATCTGGGACGATGTTATTCCTAGGTTAAATATTACGGGTATAGATATCAAAGGGATGAGCGTTCAACCTTTTGTTATTCGAAGTGATCCATTCTTCCCATTCAGTTCACCTATAATCTGTTCCGGATTTCTTCTTGTGCCATCAGAACCTGGAATGGGTTATGTGGTATATGAAAATGCAGATGGAATTCAGTTTGTTCAAGTCACATTCGACATAGACGAAGTTGAATATGGCGTCTTTCCAAGCTTTAAAGGGACAACACCCATCTTGACCAATCCATGAACGAAAGACTTTGAATCGTAACTGGCTCGATTTAGCTTCGGGAGATTTCCTATGCCTATTAAATACCGCCGCGCCACATCCGCGGATAACTTTACGACTTTCACGATTTTTCGCAATTCGCTGGAGGATTTCAGCCAGCGCACGGGGGTGCAAGCCATCACGGGCGGTAACGACCCGCAAAAAATGCGGGAACTTTGGGAAAGCCGCCGACCGTTCTGGGAACATCTCACGAACACCAGCGACAATTTTTGGATCGCTGAAAAGGACGGGGAAGGCATCGGCTATGCACGCAGCATTTTGCGTGGAGATCACCGCGAGTTGACCGAGTTTTTCGTCCTGCCGGGAAATCAATCCGCGGGCGTGGGCAGGGAGCTGCTCCAGCGCGCCTTCCCGAACGATGCGCCTCATCGCTCCATCATCGCAACGCCGGACCTGCGCGCCCAGGCGCGGTATCTCAAGGCGGGAGTTTATCCCTTCCTGACCGAGTTCTATCTCGAACGCAAGCCTGAACCTGTGGTCGTTGAAACCGACCTCGTCATCGAAACGCCATCCATGTCAACCGCCCCCGTTGAAGCAATCAGCGATATTGACTTGCAGATCATCGGCCACCGCCGCGATGTGGATCACCGCTATTTGATGAGCGACCGCAAACTTCATATCTACAAACGTGCCGGGGAGATCGTCGGGTATGGATATATCCACAAGGATTTGTACGGTCCGTTCGCGCTGCTGGACAAGAATGATTTTCCCGCCGTGCTTGCCCATGCGGAGAATGAATCCTTGGAGATGGGCGCATCCGCGGTCGGGTTCGAAGTTCCAACCATAAACACTGTCGCCATCGATCATCTACTGAAACGCGGCTATCGCCTAGAAGGATTCATGGGCTCGATCATGTCTGATGCGCCGTTCGGGAAGTTCGAAAATTATCTGTTAACCAGTCCCCCATATTTTCTGTGAAGGTTATTTTCTCCTCCGGGGAATCAACTTTCCAATTTCAGCGCGGATCGCCCTGTTGATGCGGGTGGGGATCTGGTTGATCTGCCTGGGGAGAATACGCTTGAACAAACTTCCGCGCCAGTTCTGCAGGATGGCCTCCATGTAAAGTTTCTCCAGCGAACGGACCTGCGTTTCGATGGAATACTTCTCGCTCAATGCCAGCGAATGTTCGCCGAAACGCTTCCTCCGCTCACGGTCTGGGAGCAGGTCTGCAAGCACATCGGCATATTTTTTCACGTCAAGCGGAACCGCATATCCGTTCCGTCCATCTTCGAGCATGCCTTCGAAGGCTTCATCTTGCACGGCAACGAATGGCAGGCCGGAGGCAATCGCTTCGATGACCGAGATGGGATGAACCTCGGTGGTAGATGCAGAGAGAAACACATCGGCATCGTGCAAAATATCGGGCAGGTCCGCGCGGTCGATCATGCCAAGGAAGTGAATGCGGTCCCTGGCACGGGTGACGTTTGCTTTTTCTTCCACTTGTTTGCGCGCACTGCCATCCCCGACAAAAACCAAATGGCCGTTGGGAATGCGGTCTGCAATCAAATCAAAGGCTTCCACGATGAATTCGAGCCGCTTCTCCGGGTCCATGCGCCCGACAGTGAGAAGAATCGGCGCATCGGGACCCAGCCCAAGCCTGTTTCGCAACGCCCCGGGGGTTTTGACCGCCTTGAACATGCTCAAATCGATTCCGTTCGGGATGACCGTGATGGGCTGTTTTACTTTTTGATTCAAGAGCAAACGATGGAATTTCGGCGAAGGGACAATGATTTGATCCCCCAGATCCGTGGATGCCTTGCTAAACCACGCCGCCGCATATTTGATAATACCCGTATTCCCGATGAACTTGATGTAATGGGTGTAATCGGTAATGGACGTGTGATAAGTGTAGATCAATGGCAATCTCTTGGTGGAAGCAGTGAGATACGCCAGCAACCCGACACTTGCCGGGCTGTGCGCATGAAGCACATCGAAATGCTTGCGCGTCAACTTCCACGTTGAGCGCGGAGTTCCCAGCACGGCAACATAGATGGGCGGATTGTTGAGATATTTTAACGAAGGCAGGCGCATCACATTCGGTTCGTTGTCTTTATAACCGGGGAAACGCGGAGCAAAGATGGTCACTTGATGTCCGCGTTTTTTCAGTCCCTCCGAGATCATCTGTAAAGAGACCGATACGCCGTTCACCTGCGGGGCGTACGTGTCTGTAAACAAACCGATGCGCAGCGAACCGATGGGGAGTTCTGTATTGTTCGAGGTCATGGATTCTCCAAACAAAGACCCTAAAAATCCCCGGAAACATTGGGGTCGCGATTCTTTTCCCGTTCCTGTTGCGAAAGGTTCGCCTTCATCCGTTTCGACAGTTCGCGGCGGGTGAGCATGACGCGATGCCGGCAGCCTTTGCATTCCAGACCGATATCCGCGCCGAGCCGCACCACGGTCCATTCGTAGGAGCCGCATGGATGGGGTTTTCGCAATCGCAGGTGATCGTTCATTTGCAGGTTTGGAAGCATGGAAAGGATTATACCGCCGCAAATTTACTCGGCTATAATCACCCCATGACTGGATACAAATTCTTTCACCCCACCGAAGTCCGGTATGGAGACCTGGACCCGCAGGGACACGTCAACAACGCCAAATACCTGACCTACTTCGAGCAGGCGCGCGTCTATCACTTTATGAAAATGGGCTTGTTCAGCAAGGATCAATCCTTTATGGAGATCGGCGTTATTGTGGCTGACATCCATATCAAGTACAGGTCTCCCACTCATTACGGCGACAATATCAAAACCGGCGCAAGGGTCGCGAAGATCGGTAATAAATCCATAACAGTGGAGCAATGTGTGATGGATGCCGATTCCGGAAAAGTAATGGCAAGCGGCGAGGTGATTTTGGTCACGTTCGATTACAAGAGTATGAAGACCATCCCTGTGCCGGAGGATTGGAAGAAGAAGATTTCGGAGTTTGAAGGGTTGTAAAAAGAGTTTAAGGTTCAAGGTTGAAGGTTGCAATTTGAAACCCTTGACCAACCGGTAACCTGAATTTTTCAACCTACAACAAAAGGTGCCCCATGTCCCTTCCAAAAATTGACGAAAAATATTTCACCACCTTCCTCGTTGACCTTCTCAACATCCCCTCGCCAACGGGTTTTGCAGGCGCGGCAATTGACTTCGTTGAAAAAGAACTGTCCAGATACAAGCAATTGGAACTTTCAAGGACGAAAAAAGGGGCTTTGGTTGGAAAGTGGAAAGTGGAAAGTGATCTGCCCCCTGTCGCATTGACCGCCCACGCGGACACACTCGGTGCGGTGGTGAAGGAGATCAAAGGTAATGGACGGTTGCGACTCAGCCGCATCGGCGGGATTCAGTGGCCGACAATCGAAACCGAAGGCGTGTGGGTGTTCACCTCCAAAGGTAAAAAGATACGAGGCTCGGTGCTCATCGACGTGGCATCGGGTCACATCCACAGCGGACCGGACCTCCCGCGCGACGAAAAACATTTGGAAGTCCGCCTTGATGCAAAGACAACCTCTGAAAAAGAAACCCGCGCGATGGGAATCAACATCGGCGACTGCGTAGCGTTCGATACTCGCACCGAAGTGACCGATGGATTCGTCCGCTCGCGTTTTCTCGACGACAAGGCTTGCGTGGCAAATCTGGTCGCGGCGATCAAGTCAATGGTGGATGCGGGTCAAAGTCCAGCAAGAAGCGCGTATTTCCTCATCTCGAACTATGAAGAGGTTGGTCATGGCGCGGCGGTTGGAATCCCAGAGGAAGTTGCTGAGTTGGTCACGGTGGATATGGCTGTCGTCGGCGAAGGACAGGAGTCGGACGAGTTTCATGCGACGCTATGCATCAAGGACAGCGGCGGTCCGTATCATGAAGGCTTGAATAAAAAACTTCGCGAAATTGCCGAGAAGCATGCAATTCCATACAAGACGGATGTCTATCCCTTCTACGGCTCGGACGGTGAAGCGTTCTGGCGGGCAGGCGGTGATGTGGCTTTGTCGTTGATCGGTCCCGGGATCGATGCGTCGCACAACTACGAGCGCGCGCACATGGACGGTTTGAACGCGACGACGAATTGGATCATGGCGTATTTGATGGAATAATGTGGTCTCGATACGGCGTCGGTCGAGTAGCCCGATGGTTGAGTAGCCACGCAGTGGCGTATCGAAACCGAAGGGCGTAACGAGACCCGCCGCCTACTCGACCACTGTTATGAGGAATAATGAAACTCGATGCGGCAATGCCTCTCGTACAGTTGAATGAAGTTTCTGCGATCGCGAAAGCCGCGGAAGAGATCGGCTTTGCGGGGTTGTGGACTCAGGAAACCCAGCACGACCCATTCCTGCCTTGCGCATTGATCGCAGAGCACACGTCAAAAATGGAAATGGGGACAGCAATTGCCGTGTCCTTTGCACGCTCACCCGCCAATCTCGCTTATGTCGCATGGGATTTGGCGGCTCAGTCTGGGGGACGATTCATTTTGGGTCTGGGTACGCAGGTCAAGGCGCACATCGAGAGGCGTTTCGGAATGCCGTGGCCCGAGTCGGTGACGGGAAAACTCCGCGAGCAGATTCAGGTCATCCGCGCGTTTTGGGATTGCTGGCAGAATGGAACGAAGTTAAATTTTCGCGGCGAGCACTACAAGATCACGTTGATGTCGCCGTTTTTCAACCCAGGTCCTTTGACCTCGCCCCCGACCCCTCTCCTAAAGGAGAGGGGAGCATATATTCCAATATACATTGCAGGAGTCAACACAGGCTTAGCGAGACTTGCTGGCGAAATGTGCGAAGGATTCCACGCGCACCCGTTCAACAGTCCGCGATACATGAATGAGGTGCTCCTGCCCGCTATCGAAGAGGGACTTCAAAAAAGCGGACGCAAACGCAGTGAAATTTCCGTCTCGATGACCCCATTTGTCGCCACCACGCCGGAAGAAGAAGGCTTCGCGCGGATGCAGATTTCTTTCTACGCTTCGACGCCATCCTACAAGCCCGTGATGGAGTTGCATGGCTGGGGCGCGACCGCGGAAAAACTCTCCGGTTTCGCCGCCAAAGGTGAGTGGGCCGAGATGCCAATGCTCATCACAGACGAGATGCTCAACGAATTTTGTTTGATGACCACGCAGGAAAACCTCGCTTCTGATTTGAAGAAACGCTTCGGCGGCATCGCGGATAGAATTACGCTCTACACACCCTTCGTCCCCGGCGAAAAGGATGAGTGGTGGAAGAATTTGGCGGTGGTATTCAACCAGTAGGTCCGGCTTTTAGCCGGACACATCCAATAATTTGAGGGCAATTTGTTTGCAACACAGGCAAACCTGCTTACAAGGATTTCACCTATGATCCCGAAATACGAATTCACACGCCTGCTCGTGACAGATTTCAAAACCTGCTTCCGCTTCTACCGCGACGTGATGGGTTTCAAGCCCAACTTCGGCACCGAAGACGATACCTACGCCGACTTCGAGATCGGCGCGGTCAATATTTCGTTATTCGACAAAGCCGAAATGAGCGCCACACTTGGCACATCCTCCAAGCCCGTACAAGCCGAGATCCAAGACACCGTCTGCCTGACCTTCTCCGTCGAAAGCGTGGATGAGTTCTGCAAGGATTTACGCGCTCATGGTGTAACCCTGCTCACCGAACCGACCGACCATGCCGATTGGGGCATCCGCACCGCCCACTTCCGCGACCCGGATGGGCATCTGATCGAGATCAACCAACCCTTGAAAAGAGACTAACTCATGGACTTCAACGACTACCAGCAAAAATCACGCGCTACGGCGCAATACCCTGCTATCGGGCATCCGGTCATCTACCCGGCGCTGGGACTGGTCAACGAAGCAGGCGAAGTCGCGGGAAAGATCAAAAAGATATTCAGGGATAAACAGTGGAACATCGGCGAGGCAGAGCGGGAGGCGCTCAAAGCCGAACTCGGCGACGTGCTCTGGTACATTGCTCAAGTTGCCACCGAGTTGAACCTTCCGCTCGATGAGATTGCGGAAGAAAACCTTGCGAAACTTCTGGATAGGCAGGCGCGCGGAAAGATAAAAGGGGACGGGGATAACCGCTGATAACCCCCCCGGCGCATTGACAGTCACCAATTGGGGACAGGGGTGTTCTCATTGGAAAGGTATCGGTTGGCAGAAAAGAGGCAGTATGCTGTTCCAGGCGACTTTACTGGTTGACCTCATCGCGATGTCCATCTGCTTGTGGATGGCGTTCTATTTATTCGCGCGCGGCTTCCCGAGCGCCATTGCCATGCGCGCAGCCGTCTTGCTGCTAGCCCTGGGGGCATTTTTCTTCGGCGCATACAACAACCTCTTCATCCAGATTCCCGGCACGGCTGCCTGGCGCGCCGCTTTCCTGATCGCGGGCCTCACCCAGTGGTATCACATCACTCTGCATCTCCTGCCTGAACATGCGCGTTATCGCAGCCGCCCGCTGACGTATATTGTATATATCGTAGCGATTGTCACAGTCACATTATTACTTCGCACACAAGGTGCTTTTGTTGGCGAAGTGGGCAACGTCCTTTATGTGGCACGCATGGGCATCGGACTGCCTTACATGATGTATGGGGTTTTCGAAATTGTGGTATTAACCGGCATCCATTACAACCTGCTTGCATACAAGCGAGTGGGGCTCAAGCCGGAAGGTAGATATTTCCTTTTCGCTTCTCTCTTCGCACTATTTGGGGTCTCATACGGGATCGTCTCGCTTGCGCTCTCCCCGCCCATGCCCCGCCTGGTCCAGGATCTACTCGTCTTTAGCGGTGTCTTTGTCATGGGGCTCTCGGTGACAAACCAGCAGGTACTCGTCGAAAGACGTACCTCGCTGCAGGAATTCCCGGTGACTGGCGTAGTGACCATCGTCCTCGTCATCATTTACGCGATTGCGTCCCTGCGCCTCGGACTCCCTCTGCATTTGGTCGGTCCCATTGCGGCGTTCGTGGTGCTGACACATGCCCTCTATGATCTTGCCCGCGAATATCTCGAACGTTTACGCGCCCGCAAGGAACGTCAGTTTCGAAAAGAATTGTACAAGCTCGAAGCCGAAAGCCCTGAGAACACCCTGCGTCTGCGCCTCAGCAAGGGACTGGAAACGTTGTGCCATACATTGGATGCACCCAGCGGAATAATCGCGGTTCGGTCGGGGCAGGAATTCGTCGTAGCAGCGAGCAGGCAATCGGTCGAAGTAGAGAGCCAGTTACCCATATCCCTTGTGGCGTTCGATGAGCTATCCAAACTTCCAGAGGAGAGTCTCCCGGGCATCTTGCATATCGCACCTTCTTTTGATGGACGGACTCAGATTGCAGTGGTGGGCATTGGCAAGCCAAACACCAAACTGGAATATTCCACAGGCGACCTTGAGCTGCTTGCCGAAGTTGCCGACCAGGTGGGCACGTTGATATCGCTAGCGAACTCCCGAGAAAATGATCAGGCTCAATCCCAGATCGACGAAGTGGATTCTGATCTTGAGTCGAGCAAGCTGATAGATGCCATCGAGCACAACCCTGACCCGGACTTTATCAAGATCGTGGAAGAAGGACTGCGCCATCTTTCAGATTACATCACACTGGGGCAATCAGCACTGGCAGATAAACTCGGCATCCAAGCTGGTTCGCACATTGAACGCGGACGGGAATTGCAAAAGGTGATAATCGGGGCAATTGAATTGCTGCGCCCTGCCGAAAAACGCCCGCCCGAACCGCTTCCGCGCGTTTGGTATAACCATGCCGTATTGCATGATGCCTACGTGGAAGGCGTGCCCAACCGCGAGATTATGGCGCGGCTGTACATTTCTGAAGGCACGTTCAATCGCACACGCCGTAACGCCATCCGCGGCTTGGCACGGTTGTTGATGGAAAAATATAATACAAGAAAATAATCCAGATCTCAAATACCCTAGCCCCTGAAGGTTATAACCTTCAGGGGCTTTTTTGTTCTTTGTGAGATTTTTTTCACAATGAAAGTTTATAAGATTGGCGTCTATTGGCAGTTCCTTCTCTGTGATTGGCAGTTCGAAAATGCGAAAGTAGGGACACCAAAGGAGATCGCCATGAACCGACACCTTCTTTTCACTAACGTTCAAGAGTATTACCAAAACCTGGTTGCAGAGCTTGTCACCGCCCGACATGCAATTTCCATGACCTTCCTTGCGTTCGATAGCGGCATTTGGGCGGAAAAGATCGCCGAGGTTCTGATCGCGAAAGCGGCGCAGGGTGTGAGCGTGCGCCTGATGGTGGATGAGATTGGGCAGGTCTTCGATAAACCTGCGCACGCCTTTAAAAACATTGTCCTCTTCGACCACTTGCGTTCGCACGGCGTTCAGGTGGATGTTTACCGCCCCGTCTCTCCTTTGAAGATCAACAACCGCCTGCACTGCAAAATCGTCGCGGTCGACAACCGCACTGCCTTCCTCGGCGGCTCGAACATCGGCGACTACTATACCACCTGGAGCGACTCGAACCTGCGCGTGGACGGCGAACTAGGAACTGTGTTCCACGACCTCTACGATTTTCTGCGTGGCTTTTCCCAAAATGGAGATCTCGCTTCGCGTTTGTTGAACGTCTCGGACCTGTATGCGGGTACAGACCGGATATGGTTGACCGTCCCCCGCCACCAATACGATATCCGCCAGGCATTGCTCAAGCTCATCACCGATGCCGATAAATTCATCTTCATCCGTACCTGGTATTTCCTGCCGGATGATGAAATACTTGCCGCCCTGTGCAAACAGGCGCGTAGAGGCGTGCAGGTGAACGTACTGCTTTCGCACGAGACCCGTGTGCGCCCGGTGGATTTTGCGAATTACATCCACGTCCATAAGCTGGTCTGCGCGGGTGGAAATGTCCACCGTTACGCAGGAAAATACATGCACAGCAAAGCCGCATGGAACGATCATAACAATATCCTCTTTGGTTCGGCAAACCTCGACGCTCATTCGATGAAGATCAACTTCGAGTCTTGTTTGCAGATCAACGACGCGAGACTGACCTGGGAACTGCGTCACGCCTACTACAGTGACCTCGCGTCTGGCATTCGACAAACGGCTCAATCGCACCTGTGCCGCCCCTTCGCCGACAAAGCCATCACCCACGCCTGCAATCTGGCTTCGCCGTGGTTATAGTGTTTCTTGTCATTCTGAGCCGCTTGCGGCGAAGAATCTCTACGACTGTCTCAGACACCTTTGTGGCGTAAGGCGCCACTCAATGTGACACAAAGGAGAATTGAAATGAAAACGCTTAAAATTACCGCTGTCATCGTTCTTGTAACCCTTGCCCTGATCTATCGCGAGTCCATCGGGAATTACCTCGAGATCATCACAGATCAGGAATCCGTTTCGACCTACCTGCGGGGATTTGGTCCGCTCGGACCGGTGGTGCTGTTCTGCCTGCTCGTGGCGCAGGTCTTTGTTGCGGTGATCCCGGGTCACGCGCTGATGGTCACTGCGGGATATGTATACGGCAATATCGGTTTGATCGTAGTCATCGCCAGCACCATCCTCGGAAGCCAGATCGCCTTTACCATCGCCCGCCGCTACGGACGGAACCTGATTTACAAACTTGCTTCCCCGGCCGTCATCGAAAAATGGGACAAGACCGCCCGTCATCAGGGAATCCTTTTCTACTTCTTCGCCTTCGTCCTGCCGATCTTCCCCAGCGACCTGATGTGCTATGTGGCGGGTCTGGCAACCATCCCTCCGCGCCGCTTCTTCGTCTCCAATGTGATGGGACGCACCTGTTGCGCGGTCTTCGTCACCCTGCTCGGCATGTACGGCACACACCCGCCCGTCTGGTTCCTGGTCGTTGCCGCGCTTGGGATCATCGCCATCGTTGCGGGTTGGTTCATCTACAAAAAGACAAACCTCCCGCAGGCATTGAATGTTCAATGCAATATCTGATCGCTACAAACCAACCATAAGAGAATCGCCATGAAAATGAATCAATTCGAAACTTTCCTGATGACCTTCGATCTGGGCAGGAACATATATCTAAAAGGGATTGTCAATGAATTGCAGGAACTCTCCAACCTGCCTGCGGGGAAAAAAATCCTCGAGATCGGCTGCGGCAATGGGATCGGCACGCGCTTCATTGACGAATACTTCAAGCCATCTGAATTCATCGCCACCGAATATGACGAGTCGCTGGTGGAAATCGCTCAATCGAAGAACAAAGGCTCAAAGGTCTGGTTCGAGGCGGGCAACGCCGCAGACATGCGCTTTGCCGACGGCGATTTCGATGCAGTCATGGGCTTGAGCGTAATCCATCACATCCCCAACTGGGAAGAGGCGCTCGATGAGATTCAGCGTGTCCTCAAACCGGGCGGATTACTCATCATTAAGGAACTCTCGATTGACACATTCGAGTCTTCGTTCGGAAGAATCGCCCGCCGCTTCGTCGAGCATCCCTACGACAACATGTTCAAGAAAGACGAATTTCTCGATTACCTGCAACAAGAAGGATTCGAGATTCTCGTCTGTCGCCCGCACTCCATGCTGTACCTGCTAACCGATTTCTATCTTGTGGCAAGAAAGAGATAACGCCATGCGCATCGCATACCTTACTCAACCCTATCCCCCAATGATCAGCGGCGCGTCCATTGCCGCCGAGCAACTGGCAAAGGGCATGGCAGAGCGCGGACACGAGATATTGGTAATCGCCGCTAGCGATACCGGGCAGGCGTATCAAACCCACAAAAAGAATTTAACCGTTCTGCGGTTGAAATCCTTCAACAACCCTTTGCGCGTCCGGCAACGGCTATTGGCATTCCCGCACAGAACCATTATGAAAGCCCTGTGTGAGTTTAAACCGGACCTCATCCACACCCATGAACCGGCACAAATGGGTTTTCTCGGACTCAAGTATGCCTGCTCCACCCGAATCCCCGTGATCTTGACGGCGCATCAGCTGCCCTGGTTCATTACGCCATACCTGCCAGACATCCCCATGTTGAAAACAATCGTTGAACGCCTGGCATGGACATACGCAGGCTGGCTGACGGGAAACTTTTCGTCCATCATCTCGCCCACACTGACCATCTCAGAAGTCATTCAGGTAAAGACAGGTTTTTACCCAACCACGATCCCCTATGGTATTGACTTGAAAACCTTCAACCTGAACGCAGCAGTGGATGAAGCAACTGAAATACATACGCGCTACAGCATTCCAGATCATATGCCCATCATCCTGCATGTCGGCAGGTTGGACGCTGACAAGAATGTGGAACGTGTTCTACTGGCAGCAGAGAGCGTGATCAAAAAATCAAATGCGCATCTACTGATCGTCGGCGATGGACGCCGAAAACAAGCCTTAATCGAGCTATCCACGTCCCTTGGCATTGAGGCATCTACCCACTTGGTTGGATTCATATCGAAAAAGAGCGAACTGGCAAAAATATACCGAAGCGCCGATGTTTTTGTAACCGCTTCTGAGATCGAAACGCAAGGGATTGTCCTCCTCGAAGCGGCAGCCTGCGGCTTACCAAGTGCAGCAGTCGATGCTACATGCATCTCTGAAGTCGTTCAAGATGGAAAAACCGGCTATCTTGCACAACCCGGTAACATTCCAGCACTGGGCAAAGCCATTGAAAAATTATTGGAACGATCAGTGGAAAAAAGGCAGATGCAAATCGAATGCCGCAAATTGGCAGAAAAGTATGGGCTCGAACCTTCGAACGAAAAACACGAAATCTTCTATCTACAATCCGTGGGCCATGGGTTCGAACGGGTAAAGCAGCAAGAGTTTATGGCATTGAAAAACTAATACAGGGGTACTCAATCTCGTACAACCGGCAACCCCGAGTCCTCTCGCCCCCACTCCGCCCACGAGCCGTCATACACTGCAAGATTTCTAAGCCCCGCCTGCTCAGCCGCCAGCGCGAGAATGCAAGCCGTCACGCCGGAACCACAGCTAAAGATCAATTTTTTATTTTTATATTGCGCAAACATTTCCTGGAGAAGCGCAGGGGATTTCATTACGCCGTCCACTTGAGTCTCCCCAAAGGGAATATTGACCGCCCCGGGCATGTGTCCGCCTCTCAGCCCTGCGCGCGGCTCAGGCTCCTGACCTGTGAACCGTCCCGCCGACCGGGCATCCATCACGCTGAAAGCGGAATCATTCAAGGCGTGAAGAACTGCTTGAGAGTCAACGATCAACTCCGGGCGCGGATGTGTGGCGAAGTTTCCTCGAAGAGATGGAGTTGCGAGCGTGGACGAAACCTCATAACCCGCATTTATCCATGCAGGCAGACCTCCATCCAAAACGGCGACATTATCATGCCCCATCGCGCGGAACATCCACCACGCGCGCGGGCTGGCATACACACCCACGTTATCATAAGCAACAATCGCGCTGTCTTCATCGATGCCAAGTTTTTGCATCTCTTCGGTAAAGAACTCTGCGGTGGGCATCATATGCGGAAGCGGAGTGTTCTTCTCGCAAATTTCGTTATCGAAATCGAATCGCAGCGAGCCGGGGATGTATGCGATGGTTTGTGATGCAACAACATTCCCCACCGGTTTCATGCTGGCGTCGAGGACGATAAGGTTTTCAGCAAGAAGATTTTCTTTCAGCCATTGAGCAGAGACAAGCGAATTGGGGACGGTTACTTTTGTCATGCCGATATTTTACCGCCTAAAAAAGAAGCCGCATCCTCACAGATACGACTTCTTTCTTCTTTTACCTTTCCAAACTTTTCACTTTCCATCACCTACTCGATATGCCTCACTTCGCCGCTGACCGAAATGCTTTCCCCCGCCTTCGGTGTAAAGGAAACATTCAACCGCGAAGGGACGCCCATGTCTTCACCCTGCAAGATGGTAAATTCATTTTTACCTTTCCAGCCAATATCGCGCAGATAACCCGCCAATGCCGCAGCCGCCGCGCCCGTTGCCGGGTCTTCGTAGACTCCGCCCGCCGCGAAGGGATTGCGCGAATGGATGACCGAATCCGATTCCTGCCATAACAAGCTGATGGTGATGAGTCCTTCCGCCATCATCAAAGCGCGGACGGATTCAAAATCATATTTCATATCCGCGAGTGTGGCGCGGTCTTTGACGAAAAGGATCAAGTGCTTTGCACCCGCGCCTGCAAGCCGAATGGGGAAACTCGAATCGAGTTGACTGCGATCCATGTGGAAGCCAGCCAATACTTTATCCACAAAATCCGTTGGCGCATCTTTTGACCAGGTCTCAGGTGATTGAAGCGTGGCAGACATTCTCTGCCCAGACTTTTTCGCGCTGACGCTGATCTCGCTGTCGTTCAGGATCAGTTTATACGTCCCTTCGCCGAAGCGTTCACCAAGAGCCGCACCGAGCGCAATTGTGGCATGACCGCAAAACGGCACCTCCAGCTCCGGCGCAAAATAGCGGACTCTCCAGCCGTCATTCTGCTTAACAAGAAAAGCTGTCTCCGAATAACCGATTTCCTTTGCAATTGCCATCATCTCTTCGTCCGTCGGCATCGAGTCGTAGAACGCGACGCCAGCCGGGTTGCCGCCAAGTCCATTCTGGGAAAAGGCTGCGAGTCGTAAAACGTTTGTCATCCTATTACCTCCAAAGTTTTCAATAATAAACCGCATCTTTTCAGACGCGGTTTCCTGTTCCCTATTTTACGGATCGCTGGTTACTGCTCTTAATCGATCCTCCCCGTCATGATCGCCATCTTCACCTCGCCGATGGCTTTCGTCACCTGGATCTCGCGCGGACAGGCTTCCGTGCAGCTGTAAGCCGTGTGGCAGCGGGCGATGCCGTCTGTCTCTGCGAGGATTCTGAGCCGCTGGGATGCGCCTTCGTCGCGGCTGTCGAAGATGAAACGGTGGGCGGTCACCATGGCGGCCGGACCATAATATTGATCGCTCGCCCAGAACGATGGACAGGAGGTGGTGCAAGCCGCGCACAGAATGCATTTGGTGGTCTCATCGAAGCGCGCGCGCTGTTCCGGCGACTGGAGGCGTTCGCGTCCGTTTTCAGGAAGAGGCGAGTCGTTGATCAGGTACGGCAGCATCTTCCTGTAGTTATCGAAGAAGGGTTCCATGTCCACGATCAAATCCTTCTTGACCTTCATGCCCAGCACCGGCTCGATGGTGATATTCTCGCCCACATCGCGCACGAGTACTTTGCAAGCCAGCCGGTTCCGCCCGTTGATGCGCATCGCATCCGAGCCGCAGACGCCGTGCGCGCACGAACGACGGAACGATAACGCGCCGTCGGTCTTGCCCTTGATGTATTCGAGCAGATCCAGGATGCGGTCGTTCGGGTCGGCTTCGACCTTGTAGGTCACATAATTGCCGCGCATATCTTTCTCGGGGTTGTAACGGAAAATCTTAACCGTAATTTCCATAAATGACTCCTCTAAAGTGCATGGTGCATATACCTGACACCTGACACTTGAAACCTTAATACACTCTCGCCTTAGGCTGGTGTTTCGTAATCACGACCGGCTTGTACGAAATCTCCGCCTTGCCGTTCTTCTTCGTCACCAGCGTATGTTTCAACCAGTTCTCATCGTCGCGTTCGGGATAATCCTCGCGCGAATGGCCGCCGCGGCTTTCCCTGCGGTTCAACGCGCTCATCGCGATCACCTCCGCCACTTCGAGCATGTTGCCGAGTTCCCACGCATTCAACAACTCGGTGTTGAAGATCGTACCCGTGTCGCTCACACGGACATCCTTGTACCGCACCTGCATCTCACGCACCTTCTCCAGAGCCGATTGCATCTCATTCTCCCTGCGGTAGATGCCCACATCGCGGAACATGACGCTCTTCATCTCGTTGGACAGGTCGAACGCGTTCTCTTTTCCCGACCCATTGCGCAGCGCCTCAAATTCGGACCTCGCGGCTGAGTCTGCGTCCCCAGGCAGCCTGGTCCATTCAGCGGATTTGGCGTACTCCGCCGCTTTGAGTCCTGCATGTTTTCCGAACACGACCAGGTCGAGCAGGGAGTTTGTCCCAAGCCGGTTCGCTCCATGCACGGAGACACACGCACACTCGCCCGCCGCATACAAACCGGGGACTTTTGAGCCTTCATCGTCCACGACCACTTCGCCGAATTTATTGGTGGGAATGCCGCCCATCGTGTAATGAGCCGTCGGCTGGATGGGCATCATCTGGGTTATCGGGTCCACGCCGAGGTAGACGCGGCAGAAATCGATGATGTCGGGAATCTTTTTCAAGACGGTATCCCCGGTGATGGTGTAGGGAGAGCCGTCCGGATTCTTCCTTCCATCCTCCGCCGCAAACTTGTTCACCGTCTCCGGGCGGATATCCAGCCAGACATAATTCTTCCCATCCACGCCGCGCCCTTCCTTGATCTCGGTCAATATCGCGCGCGAGACCACATCGCGCGAAGCAAGGTCCTTGACCGATGGCGCATACTTCGGCATAAAGCGCTCGCCCATGCCGTTGATCAACACGCCGCCTTCGCCGCGCACGCCTTCGGTGATGAGAATACCGAGTTTGTAAATACCCGTCGGATGGAATTGAAAGAACTCCATGTCCTCGAGCGGAATGCCGCGCCGATACAGGATGGCTGCGCCGTCGCCCGTGTAGGCATAGGCATTGGATGTCACTTCGAAAATGCGCCCGTGTCCGCCTGTGGCAAAGACAATTGATTTTCCATGAAAAGTGTGGAGCTCTCCCGTCGCTAATTCGATCGCGACAATGCCCGAAGCCTTGCCGTCCACCATGATGAAGTCCACGACCTGGTATTCATCGAAGAAGGTCACGTTGTTCTTGATGCACTGCTGATACAGCGTTTGCAGGATCATGTGACCGGTACGGTCCGCGGCATGAGCGGCGCGGCGGACGGGTTTGCCCGTTTCGTTGTTGGTATGCCCGCCGAACGGACGCTGCGAAATTTTGCCTTCGGGAGTCCTGTCGAAAGGCAGTCCCATGTGTTCCAACTCAAGAACGGCATCGATGGCTTCATTGCACATGAACTCGATGGCATCCTGGTCTCCGAGATAGTCCGACCCTTTGACGGTATCGTACATGTGCCATTCGGGTTTGTCTTCCTCATAGTTTCCCAGCGCCGCGGAGATGCCGCCCTGCGCCGCGCCCGTGTGCGAGCGCGTGGGATATAACTTGCTGATGACCGCCGTCTTCGCGGACTTGGAGGCGTACAACCCCGCCATGAGCCCCGCCCCACCCGCGCCGACCACGATCACTTCGAATTGATGAACATTCGGCATGAATTTACTGCTCCTAGTTTTCACTACAACGGGTCAAAAAGGGGCACAAAGTTTTTTTCCTACTTTGCGACACTTCGTGTCCTTTGTGGTTAATGGATTTAAGAAGTCCAGAGGATCCACAAGCCCATGAGCATCATTGCAGTCATAAAAACGACGCTCAACAGGCGCACAAAATTGCGTCCCTTTGAACTTACGATGTAATCGTCCGCAATGACCACCAGACCATGCACACCGTGCGCTGTGGCAAGCAGCAGAAGCGCGCTGGCGGTCAACTTCCAGAAGGGAGTCGCCCACGGTTCGATGTCCTGCAAATCGGTGCCTTCCACATGGGTCACATTCGGCATGAAGGACCAGCGCATCACGTCGGCAAGGTTCATATTGTTGCGCGCGCCCATCACCAGCGCCCCGATCAGGGCAAAGAGGATCAAAGCATACATTCCGAGCGCGGAAAGGCGGGTGAAGACCCACATGATGGATTCGAAGTTCGTCAGCCCGCGTTCTTTGAGGGAAAGGGTTTTCGTCTTCGTCTTCATCCTAACCTCCCAACCCCGTGCTCAAGATGACGTACAGACACAATCCATACAAGGGGATGAATACCGCCCATTCGATCCAGATGGCTTCCCTTTGATGTTCGAGCATCTTCGGGAAAAGATCGAGAAGCGTGATCCGCAAGCCGTTGATGGCATGGAACAGCGCGCAGAAGAAAACAAATGCCTGGAACGCCCAATTTTCGTAGATGTTGTTGATCCCCGCCCCAAGCTTCCCGCCGATAAACGATGCCAGGATATGCACCGCAATGAGGACCGCCATTCCCAACCCGCCGATGCGGTGCAGGATAAAAGTCAGGTACCCCGCCGGTCCGCGGTAGCGCAGACCCGTGGATAGGCTGACATCCCGTTTCAAGCCCATGTGATTAGCCTCCGTGGTGAAAATTGTTACGAGCGCTCATTTTACCCGCTATCTCTTAAAAGTTTAAGTGAAAAGGCGGGCATATCGAAACGTGACGAAAATCCTGTCAATTTCATTCCTGCCGTCCTACACAATCAGGGTACAAAGACCCTTATAATCCAATTCCAATGCTTGGAAAACCGCGGTTTTCCATATTAATCCGACAATCAACGGCAAGCGCAGCACATTTCCCCTGGAGGCGTCCATGTCTGACTCACACGAGTTATCCCGCCGGGATTTCATAAAGGTAACGACGGGTATTGTTGGAGGATTGATCGGTGCCATGATCGGTCTTCCCTCCGTTTTCTATTTGATCGATCCCGCATTCAAGGAGGGCGGCAAGGAAGCGTGGATTCCCATCGGCAAATTCGAAGATATGCAGGTCGGAATGCCCTATCCCTTCTCGTTTACACGGGTACAGGTCAACGGCTGGGAACGAACCGCAAGTTCCTTCGGCGGATACGCCGTCCGCAAATCGGATGATCCGGACGGGCTGCTCATCCTCAACAGCCGCTGTACGCATCTGGCTTGCACCGTGAACTGGTCGGCGGACGCAAATGCATTCATCTGTCCCTGTCACGACGCCAAGTTCAGCATGGAGGGCGAAGTGCTGGATGGACCTCCCCCGCGCGCGTTGGATATCTATGAAGAACACCGCATCACGGAAGACGGCATCATAGAGATCTTCTTCAAGGAAGCATAACTGGAGCGTGTCATGCTGAGAGGCGCGAGGCGCCACGAAGCATCTCTATGACCAGTTTGGAAACTCTTCGCCACAGCTCAGAGTGACAAATCGGAGTAAATCTATGTGGAAAAACATTTACCTTTGGCTCGATGAACGCATCGGTTTCAACGACTTCTATAAAAATTTGCTCGACCGCCCCGAACCCAAAACCTCCTGGTGGAACACGCTCGGCTCAGCCAGCATGTTCCTTTTTGTTTTGCAGGGGCTGACCGGCATCTTTCTCACCGTGTATTACACCCCCTCGCCCGACCATGCCTATGACTCCGTCAACTACATCATGGAAGGCGTCGCTTTCGGCTGGTTGATCCGCGGCATTCATCATTGGGGCGCCACTCTTATGGTGATCCTGGTCTTCGTCCACATGCTGCGCGTGTTCTACACCGCTTCCTTCAAATATCCCCGCGAGCTGACCTGGCTCATCGGAATCGGCTTGTTCCTCACCACGCTTGGCATGGGTTTCACCGGTTATCTGCTGCCGTGGAATCAAAAAGCCTTTTGGGCGACCACCGTCGGCACGCAGATCGCCGGGACGGCTCCCTACATTGGCGAATTCATTCTCAAAGCCCTGCGCGGCGGACCCGACCTGAGCGCCCTAACGCTCCAACGCTTCTTCTCCGCTCATATCTGGATCATCCCCGCCATCCTTGCCGCCTTGATCGGCGTCCATCTCTTCCTCATCATCAAGCACGGCGAATCGCACTGGCCCAAAAAGGAAGACTAAGCCATGAACGACGAAACCAAAAAACAGATCAACGAACGGTACGAACGCGAACTCGATAAAGGTGAACGCTTCTGGCCCGATACCATCTTCAAAGATGTGGTCATGTCGTTGGGCATCTTCCTCCTGCTTATCCTGCTGGCGACCTTCGTCGGCGTGCCTGCCGAACCCAAAGCCGACCCGAGCGACACATCTTACATCCCGCGCCCGGAATGGTATTTCCTTTTCCTTTTCAAATTCCTGGCGTTGTATGGTCAGCTGCCCATCATTGGCAAGATAGAATGGCTTGCCACGGTGCTTATCCCCGGCATTGCCGTCGCTGTGCTGACCCTGATCCCATTCATCGAGAAGAGTCCGCACCGCCATTACAGCAAGCGAGTCCTCCCCATCGCCATCATGACCATCATGGTCGTCGGCATCGTCTTGCTGACGTTGATGTCCGAGATCCCGACCGTTTCTGAAGATGGCTCTGCGTTGCTTGGGATGCTGCAAACCATTTCGGGGATTTTCATCCCCCTGGCGGCATACATCCTGTTATTCGCTTTCAAAAATAACACCCGCCTCATGCTCTGGACGACGGGACTGGCGGCTGCTTCGATGATCCTCGTCTCAGGGACGGTGCTCACGCTCGCGCCGGAGAAAGAAGCGGAAGAGACCGAAGTCGCCACCACATTGCCGGACCAGATCGTCGCCGGGCAGGACCTGTACTCCATTCACTGCACCGAATGTCACGGTGACGACGGGTCCGTCGCCGTCATCGAAGGCGTGGAAGGACTCGAGGGCGAAAAGATCACGCCCATCAACAGCCGCGATGTGCTTTATACCATCACCGATTCCGCAATGAACGAAGTCATCGCCTATGGCCGCCCTAATGCGGGCATGCCGCCCTTCGGCAAGACCTACGGCGGCGAACTTACCAAAAGCGAGATCGATTACATCATTATCTTCATGCGCTACCTGTGGGATGACCGATTCGAAGCGCCGGTCATCAAGCCGCTCTTCCCGCCCCTCGCAGACGGCGAAGTCCCATCATATGACGTTCACATCCAGCCCGTCGTGAAGCGTTATTGCATCTCCTGTCATCGCGCAGGAAAAGACAACAACAATTACCTGATGACCACCTACGAAGAAATCCTCACTACAGGCGATCAGGCTGCGAACAACGTCATCGCGGGCGACGAAAAATCATACCTTCTGCAAACCATACAGGGACAGTCCATCATGAATCCTGAGAAACCCGATGAAGAACTGATCGGCGTCATGCCGCCCACCAAGGCGCTCAAACCCGACGTGGTGGATGTCTTCGTCCGCTGGGTGATGAACGGCATGCCGCAAACCGCCGCGGAAGCTGCCGCGCTCTCCACAACGCCGACACCCACGCCGGCGCCGTAATAAACATCCCTTAAGAACCAACAGACCGCATCGCTCGATGCGGTCTGTTTATATCGCGTTGAAGATAAACTATAATCGGGAAAATTTAATTTGTGTTATTCGACAATTCATGAGGAGAGAAATCGATGTCAGGTATGAACAACATTACCCGGTATTTTGCGCTTGTGGTCGGATTTGCATTTGTCCTCGCAGGCATCGCAGGTTTCATCCCCTTCTTCACCCCGCCGCCCCATGCAGACGCCCCTCATCTGATTTTGAACTCGAATTATGGATTGCTGCTCGGTTTGTTCCCGGTCAACACACTCCACAGCATCTTTCATTTTTCGGTCGGCGTCTTTGGCATTTATGCTTATCGCAATTACGTCATGTCGCGGTTCTTCTCCCGCTTCCTCGGCGTGACATTGGGAATCTTCACCGTCATGGGTTTGATTCCCCAACTTCATACAACATTTGGCTATTTGCCTTTGTACGGCCATGATATCTGGCTTCACGGGCTGGAGGCGGTGATCGGGCTGTATCTGGGATTCTTCCCGAGTCAAAATCAAACGGAGGCAGGTCATGTTCGATAAGTCGCCGGAGAATCCAGCCATCCCGTCATATCTGAGATTCGTCACCGCCGTTGAATGTTGTGTTGTTTTCACGGCGGCATTCATATTGTTCTTCCTGCCCGCCTTTTCTGAGTCTGTTTGGTCATGGGCGATTCCCCCGTTCAACGCGCGTTTCGTCGGCGCAGT
Source organism: Anaerolineales bacterium (assembly GCA_015075725.1). Classification (NCBI taxonomy): domain Bacteria; kingdom Bacillati; phylum Chloroflexota; class Anaerolineae; order Anaerolineales; species Anaerolineales bacterium. Next base: position 1,224,100 of record JABTTV010000001.1, read on the forward strand.
CTATTTTGCGGCGTACATTCCATTGATCCTCTTCTGGCTCAACCCGCGCTGGACCCCCGGCAGGCTGGTGCTCTGGATGATCTTTGTGTTCACTGCTTTGATCATGATCGCCATGTTCCTTCACGTCGATTCGTTCGCCTGGGACCGCCCCGCAACCTTTCTGGTCTTCTGGCCTCTTTATATTTTTCTGCCCATCAACTCGGCCATCTTTCTATACAAGTTCCGCAATGTCGAACTTAGAATCCAGGATGATCTTTCCCCAACCTGGAAAACCATCCTTAAGTTATTCGCCTTGCTCACGGGAATATACGGCATTGGATTGTTCTTTGCTCCTGAAACTTTGACCCGCTTCTGGCCCTGGCCCGTGGATGCCTTCCATGCCCGCATCTACGCTTCCGCTTTCGTCACGCCAGCTGTCGGCGCGTGGATCCTGAGCGGCAGGCGCGGCGCCGCCTCGGAATACCTGACCTTTGGGCTGAACCTGCTCGCGGGCGGTATACTGCCCATCCTCGGAACGCTTCTCACGCATCTTAATGTGCCCCCGGAACGTCAAGTAGATTTTGGAAGCCTTGGCACATGGATCTTCTTTCTATTCTTTCTTGCAACGGGAGTCCTGGGAGCCTTGCAGGTCCGGTTGGCGTTCCAGACAAAAAACAAAATGGAGAACAAATGAAAACAGAAAGCGGACTTGAGTTAAAAAAAGACCTCGGAGGTTTTGGAAACCTCCGAGGTCTTTGATCATCGATCACTTCTTTTTCTTCTTCGCCGCCTTCTTAGGCGCAGCCTTCTTTGCCACTCTCCTGGCAGGCTTCTTCGCCGCAACCTGCGACCTTCCACTTTCAACTTTCAGCTCAGGACTCTTATCCATCCACTTGATGATCGCATCGCCGAACTCCGAGCATTTGACCTCGGTCGGCTTGTCCATCAAACGCGCAAAATCGTACGTCACAGTCTTTGCCGCAATCGCGCCTTCCATGCCTTTGACGATCAAATCGGCGGCTTCTGTCCAGCCCATGTAGCGCAGCATCATCTCGCCGGAGAGGATGACTGAGCCGGGATTCACTTTATCCAGATCGGCATATTTCGGAGCCGTACCGTGAGTCGCCTCGAAGATGGCGTGACCCGTCACATAGTTGATGTTCGCGCCGGGCGCGATGCCGATTCCCCCCACCTGCGCCGCCAACGCATCAGAGAGATAGTCACCGTTCAGGTTCATCGTGGCGATCACATCGTAATCGCGCGGGCGGATGAGGACGAATTGCAAAGTGACGTCGGCGATGGAGTCTTTCAACAGTAGTTTCGCTTTCCATTTGCCGTCGCCGTGAGTGGGCCACAATTTCAACGCTTCTTCCACCTCGGATTTGATATCGCCCTGCTGGGCGGGGGACATCATGTCGAAGCCGGGGTCGACCATCTTGGCATTGTCTTCAACGCTCAAATTCGGGTTCTTCTCTTTGTTGCCGAGGATCCAACTCTCGCGCTCGGTCACCACGTCGTTCCTGAACTCGCGCTTGCCGAGGGCGTAACCCCAGTCCTTGAACGCGCCTTCGGTGAACTTCATGATGTTACCTTTATGGACAAAGTTCACGCTCCTGCGTTTGTTGAGCAGGGCATATTGGATCGCCGCCCGCGCGAGCCTTTCGGTGCCATCCACCGATACAGGCTTCAAGCCGATGCCCGCAGTATCCGGGAAGCGCATCTTGGCATATTCCTTCGGGAAGGCTTCCTTGAACAATTCCTTGAACTTCTTGTTGTCTTCGGTTCCGTATGCAAATTCGATACCGGCGTAAATGTCCTCGGTATTCTCGCGGAAGATGACCATATCCACGTATTCGGGATGATTAACCGGCGAAGGAACGCCCTTATACCAGCGCACCGGGCGCAGGCAGACGTACAGATCGAGCAATTTGCGGAGTTGAACGTTCAACGAGCGGATGCCGCCGCCGATCGGCGTGGTCAACGGACCTTTAATTCCCACCAGAAATTCTTTAAACGCTTCGGTGGTCTCATCGGGCAGCCAGCTTTGGAACATCTTGAACGACTTCTCGCCCGCATACACTTCCATCCAACGGATTTTGCGCTTGCCGCCATATGCCTTCTCCACCGCCGCATCGAACACGCGCACCGAAGCGCGCCAGATATCGCGCCCGGTCCCGTCGCCCTCCACGAACGGGACGATCGGGTTATCGGGGACGTTCAACTTCCCATTTTGAATTGAAATCTTCGCCCCGCCCGCGGGGACTTTTACGTTTTGATATGCCATCTTTCCGAATCTCCTAGCAAAATGTTGGCGGGATTATAACATCCGCCTCTTCCTCGCCGACGCCTGCCCCGGCTTTCTGTGACTTTCATCTTAAAAAATGTGACTGCCACTTTTGAACGTGACAGTCACCTTGATTTACGTCTTCTGCGTCTGCAGTTTGTATTTCCTCAACGCCTTCCAGCCGACCAGCATCTTTTCCTTCTCGTCCCACAAGCGAAAGTACAGCGACTTCAAACTGTCGCGGACCGTCAGCGGCTCGATCTGGAACATCGGGTTTTCCTCGTGGCACTGCTCCAGTTTGTAGTTGGGAATCTTCGGGCTGAGGTGATGGATGTGATGGAAGCCGATATTGCCCGTGAACCATTGCAGGACCTTTGGAAGTTTATAGTAGGAACTGCCATCCATCCCGGCGTTGAAGAAGTTCCAATCCTTGTGGCGCTCCCAGTAGGTCGGGTCGAAGTTATGCTGGACGTAAAAGAGCCAGACGCCCGCCCCGCAAGCCATCAGCAGAATGGGAAGTTCCACCAGCAGATACGCCTGCCAGCCAATGATGTGGATCGCCCAACCGACAAAACCAATCAGGGCAAGGTTCGTCCACACCACGCTGTTCTTTTCGCGCTTCCCCGCGCCACGGTCCCAGAAGCGATGAGCGAAAACGAACACGATCATCGCGCCGATGGTGAACAGGATGAAGGGATTGCGCATCACGCGGTAGCCGAATTTTTTGTACCAGGGAGCGGCGAGATATTCCTCCACCGTCATCGTGTACACATCGCCGATTCCGCGCCGGTCGAGATCCCCGGCTGTGGCGTGGTGGATGGCGTGCGAATGCTTCCAGTGAAAATAGGGAGTCCACACCGCCGCACCGAGGAGAAGGCCGAGGCGGTCGTTGGCCAGCTTCGTCCTGAAGAACGAGCCGTGACAGCAGTCATGGAAGATGATGAACATCCGCACCATGAACCCGGCGGCAGGGATGGTGAGAAGCAAGGTCAGCCAGTAGCCGACTTGCAGGCTGAGATATGCCAGATACCACAGCACAAAAAATGGAATGACCGAATTGAAGACCTGCCACAGACTGCGCCAGGTTTCGGGGTATGCATACTTGGCAACGATGGATTGCCATTTGATCTGTCCGATGCTCATGGAAGCCCTCCGAAATGGGTTGATCTTTTCCGCTTATGATAATGCAGAACGATTAAAAAAGCCGTATACTTTCCTCATGTTGAAACTCCCAGGTTTGATCGACCCCCACGTGCATGTCCGCGAACCAGGCCAAACTCACAAAGAGGATTGGGACACCGCCACCCAAGCCGCGCTTGCCGGTGGAGTGACGACCATCCTCGCGATGCCGAATACGAAACCGCCCATCTTCGATGAAGCGACCCTTGAATTGGCATTAAGTGCCGCGAAAGCCAAATCCCGCTGTGACTACGGTCAATACATCGGCGCGGGTCCCGATAATCCGGATGTCGCCGCTTCGCTCGCGCCGAGGGCTGCCGGGCTGAAGATGTACCTTGATTCCACCTTTGGCGAATTGCGCCTCGACGACATGACGCTGTGGACCCCGCACTTTCAAAAATTCCCCAAGTCGGCGCCCATGGTGATGCACTCCGAGAGCCGCACGATGGCGGCGGCAATCCTTTTTTCCGCCATTTACGATCATCCTGTTCATATCGCGCATGTATCTTTGAAAGAAGAGATCCTGCTCATCAAAGCCGCAAAGGAAAAGGGCATCAAGGTCACATGCGAAGTTTGCCCGCATCACCTGTTCTTAGATAAAGACCTGTCAGGTCTGCCCGCCGGTAGAACCGAAGTCCGCCCGCGGCTCGCGACAAAAGAGGATGTGGATAGCATGTGGATAAATCTGGACGTGATCGATTGCTTCGCCACCGACCACGCTCCGCATACTTTGGCTGAAAAGGACGGCGAGAATCCACCGCCGGGTTTCCCCGGTCTGGAGACATTGCTGCCTTTGTTGCTTACGGCTGTGGACGATGGACGGTTGACGATTGACGATGTAGTGCAAAGGCTCTCTACCAACCCAAAACGCATCTTCCACCTGCCCGACCAGCCTGAAACCTGGGTGGAAGTGGATGAAAACGCCATCTATGAGATCAAAGCCGCGGATCAATTCACGCGCTGCGGCTGGACTCCTTTCGAGGGTTGGAAGGTGAAGGGGAAGGTTCGCAAGGTTGTTTTACGTGGAAAGACCGCATTCGAAGATGGGAAAGTCCTGGCAAAGCCAGGTTCTGGCAGGAATGTGAGATGAGACCCGACAGGTTTCAGAAACCTGTCGGGTCTGGTGAATGGTATATTTTTTCACAATTCCAGCCATTCCTATCCGAAAAATCCCATCTGCCTCCCATATTTCGGATTATTTGTTTAGACAACTATACGATTCCGACCCTTGTTTCTGTGGATAAGTGCCAGTAATCTGTGGAAAAGTCCCCTCCCCTGTGGACAACAGCGTCCTTGCCGAGGCTTTTTAGTTTTTGATTAGAAATATGGCACCCCTAAATATGGGGGGCTGATTTCAATAAATCCAATATATGGAAAATCGACTTGAAGTTATAAATTCCTGAATGCTCCTGCGGAAAAGTTATCCGAAAAAAATCCACAGCGAGAGTCAGGCGTGGGTCGGTGAGTCAACCTCAAGTCTGGGGGAGGCGTGCGGGTTTCGTCCAGATGTGGGGCTTGATTCATCTTATCCACATCATCCACAGCCCCTACTATTATTACGAATCCATTATCATACTTATATACCAATTGAATCTCTTATGGTATTCCTGTACAATCCACAAATAAGTTCTGTCCCCCCTTTGCCAACCCTGGGAGGTTGCCATGGATATGATCAAAGTTTCAGCCAACTCCCGTACCTCTGCCGTCGCCGGGGCGATCGCGGGGGTGATTCGCGAACATAAACGGGCCGAAGTGCAAGCGATTGGAGCAGGCGCCGTCAATCAGGCAGTGAAGGCTCTCGTGCTTGCCTCCAGTTATCTCAAGAACGACGGGATCGATGTGGTTTGTGTCCCCGAGTTCGTGGATGTGGAGATCGAAGATAAGGTGCGCACCGCCATCAAATTGGTGGTCGAGCCGCGTAATCCTGCGCCGCCAGCTCCAGCCGGTTCATAGATTTCAGAGGTGACAGTCTCGACGCCGCGGCGCCATGACTGTCACCTGACTTACTTAATAGGGTGGAATATATGCGCCCGCGAAGGGTACTTGTGCCCTGCTAAGGGTATAATTTTCGTGCGTGGACTCGCTACGCATTGAGCCTGTCGAAATGCGCCTCAACCCCCGCCCAGACCTGATCCGCATCTTACAGCCGGTTCCACGCCCAAGCCTTCCCATGTCCAAACGGAATCGTTTTCCCCGCATTGCTCTCGTGCTGGTTTTCATCCTCGCCTTGTGCGCAGGGACCTTCTCTCCGCGCGCCGGGGTGGTGGAGGCAAAGCCGGTGGCGGCTTTCGATGAATTGAGCGTCTTCATCAGCGAGTTTCGCACGCGCGGACCAGGCGGGGCGGATGATGAGTTTGTGGAAATTTACAATGCGAGCGGGAATTCGGTTACTTTAAATAATTGGGTATTAAGAAGATCTACAAGTTGTGGAGGCGTGGCTGCAGGCGGACCTCTCGTGACGATAAATACCACCCTTGTGCCCGGACAATATTATCTGATCGGTAAATCTCCGGAATACACAGGATCGATGCCTCTTGATCTATCTTACGCCTCCACAGGTATCGCGGATGACGGCGGAATTGCCTTGATAAATAATGCCGGTATTATTATCGATCAAGTAGGAATGTGCAATACGACAGCGTATAGGGAGGGAACGCAGCTTTCCGCAATGAGCGGAACCGCCAATCAAAGTTATGAACGCAGGTTTGGCGGCAGTGCAGGAAGTTGCAGAGATACTGATAACAACGCAACGGATTTTATTTTAAATTCCTCCACCAGCAACCCGCAGAACTTTGCCAGCGCGGCAGTACCGTGTTTGGCTGTGATAAGTACAAGTTCTTCCATTGGCGACGGCGTTTACCTTGATACGAGCGGTCTCGTTATTGATATTCAATTAACCTTCAGCAACATTGTCACTGTTACAGGGTCGCCCACATTGTCGATCGAAACCGGCTTGACCGACCGACCTGCTGTTTATGCAGGCGGAAGCGGTACAAATACATTGACTTTCAATTACACGATCCAACCGGGGGATAATACGAATGATCTTGATTACGCCGGATATAACGCCCTCTCATTGAATGGAGGAACGATCGTGGGCGCAAGCGGGGACGCGACTTTGATCCTGCCCAAGCCGGGGACCACGGGTACTTTGAGCGCGACACGAAATATTCAGATTGATAATACGTCAGTTACGCCAGCGCTTTTGTCTTTCACGCGACAGAGTCCGACCTCTCAATTTACAAATGCAGATGAAATTGTGTTTAGGATCACCTTCAATGAAGCGGTAAACGGGGTGGATGTAGCTGACTTTGCTGTCAACGGTGTCCTCGGGGCAACCCCTGGATTAACAAAGGTTGAAAATGGAAGACTATATGATCTGAGACTATCAGGTGCGGTCATGGTCAACCTGAACAGTACAGTTGATATAAATTTAAATGTAGGACATAGCATTACTGATATAGGTGGAAACTCCCTTCCAGATACCCAACCAGCAACTGATGAAACCTATAATGTAGATAATACCCCTCCCACTGTAACCATCAACCAGTCATTGACCCAGGTTGATCCAGCAAGCGCTCTGCCCATTAACTTTACAGTCGCATTTAATGAACCGATAGACGCAACTACATTTACTACCGCAGATATCAGACAAAACGGCACGGCCACAGGGATTACCTGGAGCATAATCAATTCAGGCGACAACCAGAATTTCACTCTGTCTGCGATTGCTTCCAGCGCGGGAACAATTGTCCCAAGCCTCAATGCGGGCTCAGATGCCGCACCGGTTGTAAGAGATAGGGCGGGAAATCATAATTTCCCTTCAAACAATCCTGGGTGTGTTCTCCCTGAGCCAAATAATTGCGTCCAATTCAACGACACCATTCCGCCCACTGTCACCATCAACCAATCTGGTTCTCAACTCGACCCGACCAATGCATTACCCATCAATTTCACGGTCCAGTTTTCCGAACCGATCAACACAGCCACCTTCACCGCTGCAGACATTACTCAATCCGGCACAGCCTCCAGCGTGGTCTGGAATATCGCCAACTCCGGCGATAACAGGATTTTCACTCTTTCCGCCACATCCTCGGGGTATGGAACCATCGTCCCTTCGATCGCGATCAACCGCGTCACTGATCTCTCCGGCAACAATAACGCTGCAAGCACCTCCACCGATAATTCAGTCACTTTTGCCGCATCCAGCGTCCGTTCCATCATCATCAACGAAGTGGCGTGGGCGGGAACCGTCTCCAGCCTGCCCGGCGATGAGTGGATCGAGTTGTATAACACAACCAACGCGACCATCAACATCACCGGTTGGTCGTTGAGAGCCGCGGACGGCACTCCGTCCATCACGCTCAACGGCAACATTCCCGCCGGGGGGTATTTCCTTCTTGAGCGCGATGACGACAGCACAGTCTCCGATATCCCGGCGGACCAGGTTTACACGGGAGAACTTTCCAACAGCGGCGAAGCGCTGACTTTGTACGACTCCGCCAATAAAGTGATCGATACCGCCAATGGCAACGGCGGGAGCTGGCCCGCGGGCAGTACGTCAACTTATGGCACCATGGAGCGCAAAAGCACATCCACCGACAGCGACAGCAATTGGTCGACCAATTCCGGTTCAACGAGAAACGGGAAGAACGCGAACGGCGGCGACATCATCGGCACGCCAAAGAGCGGCAACTCGCCCCTCCCCACTCCAACCCCAACGCCCGAAGCAACTCCCACAGGCACTCCGATTCCCCCTCCCATCCCAATCGACCCGCGCCCGATCATCAACGAAATCCTTGCGCGCCCCGGCTTCGACTGGAACCAGGACGGCAAAGCCGATGTCTTCGACGAGTTCGTCGAGATCAAGAACCTGACCTCCATCGATATCTCCCTGAGCGGCTGGAAGTTGGATGGCGTGAACGGTAAAAAATCATTCTCCCTGCCTGCGGTCACGCTCAAGCCCGGCGAACGAATCGTTTTCTACAGCAAAGAGACCAACCTGCTGCTCAGTGACGGCGGCGAGACCGTGCGCCTGATCAACTCGAGCGGCAAGATCTATGACGCCTACACCTACAACGTCGCCCGCGCCGAAGACGCGTCCTTCTGCCGCCTGCCCGACGGCAACCCCGGCGATTCCTGGTTCGAAGATTGCACACCCACGCCGAATCTAGCTAACACGCGCGAAGGGCAGGCGCCCGAATCCATAGGCGGCGTCGAATCCCCCGTTTGCAACCTGCCCGATACCATCCCGCTTGACTTCTTCATCCCCGAATGCCGCGGCTATGGTGCGGATATTTGGAATCCCTTCTATTGGGATTTCACGAACTGGATCGATAAATTGTGGATTCAACAAACGAATGAAAAATGGCGCACGTTCATTGAGTAAAATAAACCCTAAAGGTCTTTAAGACCTTTAGGGTTTTTCTTTCCAAGGAATAACATGGAATCTTTCTTCACTTTTCTCGAAAAACGGGTCGATGACTGCTCTTCCCTTCTGTGCGTGGGACTTGACCCGCACCTTTCCGACCTCCCAAGCCCCACGGCCGCATCTGCCCGGGACTTTTGCCTGAATCTCGTCAAGCAGACCTCTCGCTACGCCGCGGCATTCAAACCCAACGCCGCCTTCTTCGAAGTCTTCGGCGCGGAAGGCTGGACGGCGCTCAAGCAGGTCGTCGAAGCCATCGGCGAAGAATCCCACCGGATGGGCTCGCGCATTCCCATCGTCCTGGATGCGAAGCGGGGCGACATTTCATCCACGGCCGAAGCGTACGCACAATCCGCGTTTGAAAATCTTGGCGTGGATTGCATCACCTTGAATCCCTATCTCGGCAAAGACTCGGTCGAACCGTTCATCAAGAGCTCGGAGAAAGGCATTTTCATTTTGTGCAAAACGTCCAACGCCGGTTCGATGGATCTGCAAAACCTGCTGGTCATGCCGATGGGTTCGGATACGCCCATGCCATTGTATATTTATGTGGCGAAACTTGCCCAGCAGTGGAATGAGAAGAATAATGTCGGTGTCGTCGTCGGCGCGACCCATCCGCAAATCATGGAAATGATCCGCGCCGCCGCGCCGGACTTGTGGTTCCTCGCTCCCGGAGTCGGCGCGCAGGGCGGCGAATTGGAGATAACGCTGAAATCGGGATTGAGAGAAGATGGAAAAGGATTGCTGCTGCCCATTTCCCGCGCCATCTCGCGGGCGGATGATCCCGGCAGGGCGGCGGCGGAGATACGGGATGATATATTGCGAATTAAAAGGGAAAATCAAAAATGATCAAGGAAGACGAAAAAAAATTCGACGAGCCAAAGGCATATAGTATTTCAAAATATCGCTTAGGCTATTCGTCATTAGTAATCATAATCATCATTGGCATGATGATATTTGATAATGAGCCAACACCTCCCATTTGCTTTGGAGCAATCGGTATTTTTGCAATTTATCTCTTTTTTCCATTTACATATAAACTTATAGTGTCAAACGAAGCTATTTCATCTATTAGTATATTCGGAGAAAGAACACTTGAATGGAATGAAATTTTTGAAATTAAAGCCAGTAAAAAAGGATTGTTCCTGTTTAACGCTGATAGTACTGTGAAAGTTTTTATAAATCAACAGATAGATGATTATCCTCTTGTTATAAAGTTTGTTCAACAACAATGCCCTAATTTATGGAAATCTGAGGATAGCCAAGCTTTTCATCAAAACATTATTGAGGCAACGCTTTTTGGAGTTTTGGGGTTTCCTGCCATTTATCTGACTATAGTTATATCTTTAGAGAATGGTATTTCTTTTAGTCAAGATATTTTAACTCTGATGATAGGGTTAGTTATAGGAGGGGTACTATTATGGCAGGGTATAAAAATTAGAGAAATTACATTTGATATGGATATTCTTGTTGTGAAATATATTGCTTGGGAATATAGGATTCATGTCAACGATATTAACTCTGTTGAGCTTGAACAACAGATGGGCAAAAATGAAATATCCTACCCGGTTCATATAAAACTAAAAAATGGCAGGCAGCTAGTAATCGAAAAAATAAAAGAAGGAAACCCTGTTTTGCTAAATGCAATTGAAAAATGGATGGAAACTTACAAGGGAAAATAAAAATGACTAAATTTAATTCATCTCAAGAAGCTCTTGCAGACGGACTCCTCGAAGCCGGTTGTATCAAGTTCGGCGAGTTTACGCTCAAGTCGGGACTCAAATCACCGATCTACATTGACTTGCGTTACATCATCTCCTTTCCGAAATTATTGGAGCAGATCGGCGCTGCTTATTTACCTGTTTTGAAAGAATTGAAGTTCAGCCGCATTGCCGGATTGCCCTACGCCGCCATTCCCATTGCAACAGCCATCTCCCTTGCGGGTAATTATCCGATGATCTATCCGCGCAAGGAAGCGAAGACTTACGGCACGAAAGCCGAGATCGAAGGCGAATATCATGCCGGAGAGACGGTCGTGGTTATCGATGATCTCGCCACCACCGGCGGGAGCAAGTTCGAAGCCATCGAAAAACTGATCGGCGCCGGGCTGTTCGTGAAGGATGTTGTCGTTCTCGTGGACCGTCAATCCGGCGCAAAGGAATCCCTGGAGCAGGCAGGGTATCACTTCCATGCAGTTTTGACCATTACGCAGTTATTGGATCATTGGGAGGCGAATGGAAAGGCCGCCAAGGAAAAGATCGAAGAGACACGGAAATTTTTGGAAAACAGATAATGCCAAAAAAACATACCTTTACAGCGGTCATCCAAAATGCGGGCGGGGGCGGCGCTTTTGTGGAAGTGCCTTTTGATGTAGAGAAAGACTTCGGCGCGAAGCGCCCGAAGGTGAAGGCAACCTTCGACGGCGTTCCCTACCGCGGTTTGCTGGCCCGGATGGGCGGCGAGAACCATATTCTGATCGTTCTGAAGGATATCCGGGAGAGCATTGGCAAAACGTTCGGTGACAAGGTGAAAGTGACGGTGGAACTGGATGTCGAGCTGCGCGTGATCAAGATCCCCAAAGACCTGAAAAGAGAATTGAAGAACGATACGGAAGCGCGGGTTATTTTCGAGAAACTTTCCTTTACCCATAAACGGGAATATGTGAATTGGATCAATGAGGCGAAGAAAGACGAGACGCGCGCCAATCGAATCCTGAAGACCATAACGATGTTGAAAAAGGGGCAAAAGGGAGTGTGATGTACTCCCTTCTTCGTCCGCTTCTCTTCCGCCTCGACCCCGAACGCGCTCACGCGCTCACGCTTCACGCGTTACGCATCGCCGGGAATTTTCCCCCCTCACGTAAACTGCTTGAATTCATTTATAAGTCGCCGCCAAAACCGGTACATGTTTTTGGTTTAACTTTCAAGAATCCGATCGGGCTGGCGGCGGGATACGATAAAGACGGGGTTGCAATCCGCGGGCTTGCCACTTTGGGATTCGGTCACGTGGAAATTGGGACGGTCACACCAAAGCCGCAGCCGGGAAATCCGAGTCCGCGCGTGTTTCGTTTGGCGGAGGATGAAGCTGTGATCAACCGCATGGGATTCCCTTCGCGCGGATCGGAGTTCGTGCAGGGGCGGTTGAGTCCGGCCATGCAAACGAACCGGCTTGGACACACGATGGGCATCGTAAACGAAAGACTGGAGAAACGCAGAATATGGAACACTGTTTTGGGAGTCAACCTTGGGAAGAACAGGGAAACATCGAACGAGGATGCAGTGTTGGATTATCTTGCCCTGCTTCAGATATTTGCCGGCCTGGCGGATTATCTGACCATCAATGTCAGTTCGCCTAACACGGTTGGGTTACGCAATTTGCAGGGACGCAAAGCCCTGGAGGGTTTGCTTGCCCAATTGCACCGGCAGCGCCTGTTCGAAGAGCAGGCCCTTGCACGACGCATTCCCATCCTAGTGAAACTTGCGCCGGATTTATCCGAATCCGAGCTCAATGACGCGGTGGAAGCGATTCTCAACACAGAGATGGATGGAATCATCGTCTCGAACACGACCCTTGGGCGGGAGGGATTAAGGTCGAATGATCGGGGAGAAACGGGCGGGTTGAGCGGGAGTCCGCTCAGGGTTAAGAGTGAGGCGGTTCTTCGTCAGACATTGAAACATGTGAATGGAAGAATCCCTGTCGTGAGCGCGGGGGGAATCATGAATCCCGACGATGCAAAACGCCGCCTCGAGATGGGGGCGGCGCTGGTTCAAATCTATACCGGGTTGATCTATCGCGGGCCCGGTCTGGTGAAAGCAATCGTTACGGTTGTGCCGGACGCAGGACGGGTTGCGGCGCTTCGCTCCGATTTGTAAAGAATCCGTCGGGCAATGGAAGGGGCTCGAGTTTGCGCGATGTGGTGACCGAGTCGGTCGGGATCAGGTAAAGGTCGATGGGGCTGGTACTCCCGAGTCGTATATCTTGAAACGCGAATACCACATGACTGCTGTCCGGGCTGAATGATGCGTCGCGGTAGCAACAATTTCCCTCATACGGAACGGCGGGATCTGCCCGATGAGTAAATATGCTGTAGAAGACCATATCCCCAAAGCCGTTATTACGGACGTTGCTGTTTAGGAAGAAGAGCAGGTCGCCGTCCCAGTCAAAATTGACGATTTCATTCCCGAACTGGAAACGCCCGGTCGGGAATTCGTCCAGGTTTGAATTTGGCATCGCTTCGCAGTTTTGCGCATCCACGATGCGGATGGCATCTGCATGGACGCCGTTCACATTGGCAACATATTCGATGGCGATCCGTGTGCCGTCGTCCGACCATTGGATATCCTTGACCGGGAGGCTGTTGAAGAGGCATCCGTTCATTTCGAGCAGGGCGCTGCGGCGGGTTGCGAAGCGCAGTTTGATCAGATCGTAAGGCACGATGAAGAGTTCGCGGTTGACGCTGATGGCGACCTTTTTGCCGTCGGGAGAGACGCTGAACCCTTCGAAATACTCGGCGGAAACATAATTGATGATGACTTCCTGCACTTCGGTTTCGACATTCACGGTCTTGACGGTTTTGCCGGACATGAAAAGCAGGGTCTTGCCGTCGGGCAGCCATTGCAGGTTGAACTTGGGCAGGTTGTCGTTGGTGAATTGTTTTCTATCGCTTCCATCAACGTTCATGACCCAGATATCGTTTTCGCGCACAAAGGCGATCTTGTCGGCGCCGCCAACGACGGGCAGTCCCGAGGACGCGGGCTGGGTCGCGGTGGAAGTCGGCAAGGCGGACGCGGGTGTGGCTGTCCATTGGATGATGATGGGCGTTGGTGTATCGACGGGCGGTCCGCTTGTGATCGCTACGGTGGCAGGCGGCGCGAAGAGTGATTGGAGGATATCCCCGCCCATGAAATAGAGTCCGCCGCCGATCACTGCCACCAGAAGGAAGAGCCCGGTAAAAATGGCGAAAGCGGGACTGCGCCGTTTCGATTCCACCACTGCGTGTTGTTTGCGGACGGTGGTGGTCTTGTTGAATGGAGAAATTTTCGAGGTGACGTTGGCGGTGCGGTCGGGCGGTTTCTCTCCGCGCAGGAAGGCTTTGGTTGTTTCCACCAATTCCACGGCGGTGGAAAAACGGTCATCCGGATTTTTTGCCATGGCAGTGGAGATGACCTTTTCCATCCATACGGGCAGGTTGGGATTGGCTTCGAGGATGCGCGGCACCGGCTCAGTGATGTGCTTGATCGCCAGTCCAAGCGGAGTATCCGCCTGGTAGGGTTGTTTCCCGGTCACCATTTCGTAGAGAATGACGCCCAACGCATAAATATCGGCGCGTCCATCGATTGCGTCTCCGGAGGCCTGTTCGGGAGCCATGTAGGCGGGCGTGCCGATGATGGCAGAACCGGTCATGTTACCGCTCGCCTCGCCTTGGCTGAACTTGGCGATGCCAAAATCGGAGATGAGCGGGACGTTCTTGTTGGTGAAAAGGATATTGGCAGGCTTGAGATCGCGATGAACGATGCCTTTCGAATGCGCTTCGTCCAGCCCCGGCGCGATCTGCTCCAGGATCCTGACAGCGTCTTCGATGCCGAAGTTTTGCCTTGCCTTGATACGTTCGGAGAGGGAGCCCCCGTTCATGTAACGCATGACGAAATAGGGCTGGTTGTTCTCCTCTCCCACGTCATAGACCGGCACAATGGCGGGATGCTCCAGTTGGGCGATGATCTTCGCTTCGCGCTCGAACCTCATGCGGAACTGTGGATCGGAGTGGATCAACTCCGGCGGCAGGAATTTGATGGCGACTTCGCGTTCGAAGCGCGGATCATAGGCGCGATAGACGGTGGCGAAACCTCCGCGACCCAGCTCCCCCTTGATTTCATAGCGCCCGATCTTCTCTGGAATGGTCATGAGAGCAAGTATACCTATTCAAAGGGTTCGACGCAAGCAGGCGGGGATTCAAAATCGGTAATCTGACTCAGTCCGCCATATACAACCCGCCGGTGGATTCCATCCAGTCTGCAATGCGTTCCACGATGGAGGCAATGCTGTTATCCGAAACATCGAACTCGACCTTTGTCAGGATCGAATCATCGAACAGCCTGCGGATCACCTTCTGCTCTTCGATGAACACTTTCAGATCGTCGTATTGGGAGGGATTCCCCGAAACCTTCAAGCGTTCCGCGCGGGCGGCTGTGAAGGAATCGGCTGAACGGGTGAGCAACACCAATCGGAAGTTGAGCGGCAACAGCCGTTCTTCCAGCCAGCGGAAATCGTAATCCTTGTTATATGTCATCAATTGATACATGCGCGTTGAGATGTGAAAGCGGTCTATGATCCAGGAGTAATACCGCTGCAACTCAAAAAGCCTGGCCCATGTTTCGTAGGTTTCAATTGCCAGAGCCTCCTCCTGCGGTTCGAAGTTGATCAAGCCGCGCCCCCAGGGGACGTTGGTGAATGCGCACCACTCCCCGGAGATGAGCGGCGAGTGATACTTATACTTGCGCGGACCGACAATGCGGGGGTGTTCGTTGAGAGCAAAGGCGATGTCGGTCTTGAAGGTCAGGCGCGTGCCTTCAAGGATGATCTTTGGGGTGAGTTTGGGCATGCTGTAATTATACTTACCCGCCCGAAACCCGATTCCACGAGTAATTTTCCTGACGATTCTGACAAAATTCTGAAACGATTCTCATGCGCAGTTGTGGTATATTCGCATTCAGGTAAATCTTATGGACGACAGAATCACGATCATCGAAGGACCGCCCCCGATCTTCGAGCATGTCAATGACGGCTGGGCCATGGGCTTGAACGAAAGCCCGCATCTTTCCATCCCTGCACTCACCCGCCTGCGGACGTTCAACGGACCGGCGCTCGTCGAACGTTGTTACAACGCATGGCATAACCGGAACTCGATCCACTTGCATTACCGCAACGAGACCGGAATGGAGCAGACCGCTCCCATCCTTGCCGCGCGCAATGTGGAAACGAGCGACGGGCACGTTTTACTCCTTTGGGTCTACCTCGACGGAGAGAAAGTGGAATACGAAACCGACTCAGGCGACGACGAGGCGCAGGACGACTACCCCGGCGAATAAGAAAGGATTCAAATACAGTCACTGCACAAGTGACTGTATTTTTTTAATCAAATGACCACGCTTCCCTCCCTCAACTCGGCTGCGCTCAGGGCAAGTCTTCAATCCGCTGTATTGACCCTGGCACTTCACCGCCCCGAACGCGCAAATGCCTTCAATCTTGAAATGACTCAGGCTTTGCAAACCGCCCTGATCGACGCGGAGAAAGACTCGCAGGTGCGGTGCATCGTCCTCACAGGAACAGGCAAGGTCTTCAGCGCCGGGCAGGATATTACCGAGATGAAACAGGCCGGCGGCGGGATCTCCTATCGCGAACACCTGGAGAAGACCTATAACCCGCTCATCCTGCAGATTCGAAAGATGGGCAAACCGGTGATCGCGGCAGTTAACGGACCTTGCGCGGGCGCGGCATTTGGCATCGCTTTGGCGTGTGACTTGCGCATTGCGCATTCGAGCGCGTATTTCGTGGTTGGCTTTAGTGGTATCGCGCTCGCGCCGGATTCGGGGGTTTCGCTGTTGTTGCCAAAACTCATCGGCTTGGGCCGCGCACAGGAGTATTTCTATTCAAATAGACAGATTCCCGCATCATTGGCCTGTGAGTGGGGTCTGGTCAACAGAGTGGGTGGATTCAACTATCGGCGTGTGGTAAGGCAGTTTGCGGAGGACCTGGCTCGAGGTCCGCGCGAGGCGTTTGCGGCGGGGAAGAAGGTGTTCAATGATGCCATCCTGCCAAACCTGGAGGAGGCGCTGAATCGAGAGGGAATCCTGCAAGAGGATTTGGGAAAGTCGTCCAGTCATCAAGAGGCGGTGAGGGCGTTCTTTGAAAAACGCTTGCCGAAATATGACTAGCGTATCCAATTTGGGGGTGTTCGGGTTATTTAAAACATCATTTTTTGCCGGAAATCCGCGTACTTTTGTCATATTGACTGTGCTGTCATAATCGTGTAAAGTTTTATGGCAGTTTTCTGGATTCTTCTTCGATATGAACCAGCAAATTCACATAGGCTGTTTGGAGCGGGTATCCATCCGGGATGCCCGCTTATGTTTTTCTATAACAATCCTTTCTGGAGGTAATCATGGCAGGACAAATCAACGCGTTTGAAATGGCGCAGAAGCAGTTCGATGCGGTCGCCAAACAATTGAAACTCGATCCCGGCGTGGCGGAAACGTTGCGCTGGCCGATGCGCGAATATTCCTTCCGCATTCCAGTGCGCATGGAAGACGGCTCCCTCAAGGTTTTCCAGGGATTCCGTGTTCAGCATAACGATGCTCGCGGACCAAACAAGGGCGGCATCCGCTTCCATCCGGCTGAGACGATGGACACCGTCCGTGCCCTGGCGACATGGATGACCTGGAAGTGCGCAGTTGCAGATATTCCGCTCGGCGGCGGAAAAGGCGGCATTATTGTCGATCCGTCCACGCTGACTTTACGGGAAAAGGAAGACCTGTGCCGCGGCTGGGTGCATGCGATGTGGAAGAATATCGGTCCGCGCAATGATGTGCCTGCGCCGGATGTCGGCACGACCCCGCAGATGATGGGCTGGATGATGGATGAATATTCCAAACTCGTCGGTCAATATACGCCTGGCGTATTCACAGGGAAACCCATTGGCGGCGGCGGCTCATTGGGGCGCACCGAGGCGACAGGTTACGGCGTGATCTATACCGTGCGCGAGGCGATGAAACATCTCGGCATCGATCCGAAAGGCTCGGTTGCTGCGTTGCAGGGATTCGGCAATGTTTCGCAGTATGCGGCCATCGGTTTTGTCGAAATGCTCGGCGGCACGGTCGCCTGCGTTTCCTGTTACGACCGCCACGATAAAAAAGCCTACACCTACAGCAAGAAAGGCGGCATCGATCCGCGCTTCCTGCTCTCCATCGTGGATGAATACGGGACCATCGATAAGAAGAAGGCGCAGGACGCCGGTTATGATGTGAGCGATGGCGATAAATGGATCGAGTTCGAAGCCGATGTGTTGATCCCCGCCGCGCTCGAGGGCCAGATCAATGCCGATACGGTCAAGAAGGTTTCCAAACGCGTGCGCATCGTTGCTGAAGGTGCCAACGGTCCCACCACGCCTGAAGCCGATGAAGTGTTCAAGAAGAACAACGTCTTCAACATCCCGGACTTCCTTTGCAACGCCGGCGGTGTGACTACTTCGTATTTCGAGCAGGTCCAGAACGATGCCAACTATTACTGGGAAAAGGACGCCGTGCTCAGACGCCTTGACACCAAGATGACCTCCGCCTTCAATGCCGTGCTCGAGCGCAGCACGCAAGAGAAGGTCTATATGCGCGATGCTGCGTACATGGTCGCCATCGACCGCGTGGTGAAGGCGATGGAACTCCGCGGCTGGTTGACGGGTTCGGCGTAGCAAGCAGAAAATGGAAAACAGAAGAGGATGCGCTGGGAGGCGTGTCCTCTTTTTATTGCCGCCTCTTTCTGGACTTGTGAACTGATTCAGCTTTCCAGCGTTTTTCATCCGCTGATATTTGATACAATCATTTTGCGTTTATCGATCCGCCGCCCACTTCCTGTTTTCCAGAGGTCTTATGTCCAAACAAACCTTCAAATGGGATGATCCCTTTTTGTTCAACAATCAACTGACCGACGAAGAGCGCATGATCCGTGATGCGGCGCGGAAATATTGCCAGGACAAACTCATGCCGCGCATCCTCGAAGCAAACCGTAAGGAGATCTTCCACCTCGAGATCATGGACGAAATGGGCGCGATGGGCTTCCTCGGCTCGACCATCCCCGAAGAATACGGCGGCGCGGGGTTGAATCATGTCGCCTACGGTTTGATCGCCCGCGAAGTGGAGCGCGTGGATAGCGGTTACCGCTCCGCGATGAGCGTGCAAAGTTCGCTGGTGATGTATCCGATCTTTACCTATGGCACGGAGGAACAGCGCAGAAAATATCTGCCCAAACTCGCCAGCGGAGAACTTGTGGGTTGTTTTGGATTGACCGAGCCGAACCATGGAAGCGATCCGGCCAGCATGGAAAGCCGCGCCAAAAAAGTGGATGGCGGTTATATCCTGCATGGCAACAAGATGTGGATCACCAACTCCCCGATAGCGGATGTCTTTGTGGTTTGGGCTAAGCTTCCCGCCGAGGACGGCGGAAGGAGCGAAGGCGAGATTCGAGGTTTTATTTTAGAGAAGGGGATGAAGGGCTTATCGGCACCGAAGATCGAAGGCAAGTTCAGCTTGCGCGCCAGTTCCACCGGCGAGATCGTCATGGACGAAGTGTTTGTTCCAGAAGAGAATATTTTCCCCGAGGTCAAGGGCTTAAAAGGTCCGTTCGGGTGTTTGAACAAGGCGCGTTACGGCATCGCCTGGGGCGCGCTCGGTGCGGCCGAATTTTGCTGGCATGCGGCGCGGCAGTATACGCTGGACCGTCCGCAGTTTGGGCGTCCGCTCGCGGCGAACCAGATCATTCAGTTGAAGCTGGCAAACATGATGACGGAAATTACGCTGGGTTTGCAGGGCGCATTGCGTGTGGGACGTTTGATAGACGAAGACAAAGCCGCCCCCGAAATGGTCTCGCTGGTCAAACGCAATTCCTGCGGCAAAGCGCTGGAGATAGCACGGGCGGCGCGAGACATGCTCGGGGGCAACGGCGTTTCAGATGAGTATCACGTCATCCGTCATGTGATGAATCTTGAAGCGGTCAATACCTACGAAGGCACGCACGATATCCATGCGTTGATTCTCGGCAGGGCGCAGACAGGTATTCAGGCGTTTTCGTAATTTTGTATGTGCGATGCAAACATCGCCCATACAGCTTATTTATGCCCTTCCAAGCAGACCACGCCTTCCTCGCCGACATGCGCGTCATGTACAACCCCGGCGGGTAAATCCAATTTATCACCTGGCTTCAATATCAGCGACTGATTCAGTTCGGGTAAACCGAAGGTGATGCTGCCCTGCACGACATAGATCACTTTATCAAAACTGTGCGAGTGAGCAGAATAGATATCGAATGGTCCATTCGACCAGGCGTATGGGTCGAGACCTTCTTCCACCATCAACTGCCAGAGCGCAGTGCGGGTTGGAGGTGTTGAATCAGGCCAGGGCGTTACTCGAGGCGCGTTTTCCATCGTTAAGGTTCGAGGGGATAACCGGCATCCATCCAGGCTTGGAGTCCGCCGAGCAGGGCTTCCACTTTTTCATAACCGTTGCGCAGGAGCAGGAACGCCGCACGGGCGCTCGTATGTTCGTTCGGTCAGGTGCAGTAGGTGATGATCCATTGCTCTTTTTCGAGCGAGATGCTGGCAAAGTCGTACTCGAAAATATCCAATGGGATCGACATCGCGCCATCTGCATGCTGCTCGGCATAGATATCCGCGCCTCTCACATCCACCAGAATGGCTTGACCTGAGTCCACGGCGGCTTTCGCCTCTTTGACGCCGATCCGGGGAACGTCGTCCTCGGTTTGGGGCGCGTTGTTATTTTGGAATTGAGAAGGTTGGGTTGGAGCCGCAACCGGCTCCGCCGTTGGGAGAAGGGTCTGGCAGGCGAGCGCGGCAAGGGCAAGGATGGAAATTGCCAAAATGATTCTTTTCGATTTCATGGTTCCTCCAAAAAACATGGAAGGTTGCAATTGCTCTGGGTGAGGCGATGATATTCTTTTGTCATACCCGGCGCGGATACATGCATTTTTCTCTTGCGCCAAAGGTCAGCCAAGTATACCGTGATTGATTTTTGGAGAGTCTCATCCACAGAAGGGAACTTTTGAATCGTTTCGCCGGTCTATTTTGGGGTAAAGTTAAATGTGGAGGCTCTCTCATGAAACAGGATAAATTTCTCACCGGCATTCTTATCGGCGTCGGTGCGCTGGTCCTTTTGGCATTGGCGCTCTTCTTCACCCGGCAGGACAGCCGCGACTATCTTCCCGAAGATTCGCCCGAAGGCGTGGCGCACAATTATGTCCTCGCCGTGCTCGAGAAGGATTACGAAAAGGCTTACGGTTACCTTGCCGATCTGAAATACAAACCCACCTATGAAGATTTCCGCCAATCCTTTTTGAACGGCATGGTCAACCCGGGGAATACCGGGCTGGATGTGGGCGAAGCGGAGATTCACGGCGATGAGGCGGTCGTGGAATTGACGATCTATTATTCGTACAGCGATCCGTTCAGCACCCGCACCGGTTCGCCCGACCGTGCCCTGCTTGTGGAACAGGAAGGCAAATGGAAAGTCAGTTCCATGCCGTACAACTTTTGGGATTACAGTTGGTACCAGGAGCCGTATAAACCGTAACATCGTGTCATTGCGAGTGCCAAGGATCGCCGTCCCCGCAATGACGGAAAGATATTTATGAAAACCATCCGCCGACTTTATTTTTATGCCGTCGCCTTCATCAGCATCGAAGTGGTGCTGTGGGGCATCATTGGTCTGCTGCGTTCGATCTTCAACACGCAGGAGATATCCAACAACGCCTCAAATCTGGCATCCGCATTGGCGCTCATTTTCGTGGGCGTGCCGATCTTTCTCATTCATTGGTTTTGGGCGCAGCGTGTTTCCGCGTCGGATCCGGAGGAACGGTCCGCAAGCATTCGCGCGGTCTTCCTGTATGGAATTTTGCTCGGCACGTTGATTCCCGTGGTTCAGAATCTTCTTGCGCTCATCAACCGCACGATCCTTTTCACCGCGAATCTTTCGGAATACCGCGCCGTGGTCGGGGGCAGTCAGACCTGGGTGGATAATCTTCTTGCCATTGTCGTCAATTTGCTCATCGCCGCTTATTTCTGGAATGTCCTCAAAACCAGTTGGTCGGGCGTCCCTGACGCGGAAAATTTTTCCGAGATTCGCCGTCTGTATCGTTTCATCTGGGTATTGTACGGATTGTTACTGGTTGTCTATGGCATTCAACAAGCACTGAGTTACGTGTTCACCTTCCCGACTGCCGTGCTTGGGGACATTGGACGTGAGACGGCCGTCAATGCGATTGCCTTGATGCTGATCGGCTCACCGATCTGGTATTACTCCTGGCGGCTCCTGCAGGACGCGCTGCCTGATTCCGCTGAAAGAGAGTCTTATCTTCGCCTTGGGCTTCTCTACTTATTGACTCTCGGCGGTGTGATCGTTACCCTCGTCGCAGGCGGAAACCTGATCTATCTCATCCTTTTGCAGGTGCTAGGCGAAGGCGGATCTTGGCTGGAATTTGTGCGCCGGCTTGGCGGACCCATTTCCATCGGCGTGCCGCTGGGCGTGATCTGGGCATATTACGGCAAGTGGCTCAATAATCAGTTTTCGTTCGACGAAAGCCCTCCGCGCCGCGAAGGCAAACGGAGACTCTTCGACTACATCCTGTCTTTCCTTGGTCTTGCCGCGACAGTGACGGGTTTGATCTCGCTCTTCTCCGTCCTGATCGATCTCGTGTTGGATTTCAGTTACCTGAGCACGAGCGGGATCGTCGAACCATTTTCCGGCTCCATAGCCACGCTGGCGGTTGGATTGCCTGTCTGGCTGCTGACCTGGCAGCCTTCACAAATACGCGCATTGGAGAACAACGATTTGGGCGATCACGCGCGTCGTTCGATTGTCCGCAAGTCTTACTTGTATCTTGTGTTGTTCGCTTCCGTCATCGGCGGGATGGTGACGGCGGGGATGCTGGTATTCAACCTGATCAATGCGGCGCTGGGCGTGGAAACCGGCTCGTTGCTGCGGGATACTCTCAATGAACTGACTGCATTGATCGTGTTCGTCGTTTTGCTGGCATATCATCTCACAGCCCTGCGCAAGGATGGGACTGCCCGCTCTGACGTGCTCGCGGAAAAACAGTCGCAATACCACGTGCTTGTCTTCGACCAGGATGGCAGGTTCGGCGAAAGTGTGAGAGCCACCTTTGCAAAACGCGCGACGAGCGTTCCTGTCACAGTGTTGAAGGTCGATGAAAATATTTCCGGCGATCTAAAAGCAGACGTGGTCATTCTGCCCGGTTCAATGGCCGTGAATACGCCGCAAAACGTCGAGGCGTGGATTCGGTCATTCAACGGGAACAAGCTCATCGTCAGCGATGAGGCGGCGGGCGTATTTTGGATGAATGATCTCGAGCAGGCGGCGGATACGGCAAAATCCCTGGCGGAAGGGCAGGACCTCCGCCCGCAATCCTCCAAACGGACGACTTCCATATGGACGTATGTGGCATATGTGTTCGCGGCACTGTTCGCATGCCAGTTGTTGTTCGGGTTGTTGATGTTCGGGATTTCGCTGGTGACAGGCTTCTGATTTGAACAGGTCACGCAATACGCGTGACCTGCTTGTTTCTTAATGATATACTTTTGAAAAAATTGCAACCCATCAAGCGAGGCGCACCATGAAAGTGACTGTCCTTCAAGAGAATCTGGCCCGTGGTTTGAGCACTGTTTCGCGCGCGGTTTCCTCGCGCAGTACCCTGCCTGTTTTATCGAACATTTTGATCGCGACCGACGAGGGCCGCTTGAGACTTTCAGCAACCAACTTGGAATTGGGGATCACTTGCTGGATTCCAGCACGCATCGACGAGAACGGCTCGACCACCGTCCCGGCGCGTACATTTTACGACCTAGTGAACACCCTCCCGGGAGACCAGGTGCAGCTTTCTTTGGATGTGAAGACTCAAAACCTGCACGTGAAGTGCGGCTCTTCGAACAACGATATCAAGTGCATCGATGCACAGGAATTCCCGCCGATGCCCACGCCGGAGATGAAGGATGCCGTGCAATTGAACGTGGCGGATTTTAAAGAAATGATCCAGCAGGTCGTGTTTGCCGCTTCGACCGATGAAGCCCGCCCGGTGCTGATGGGCGTGTTGATGAACGTGGAAAAAGATAAGGTCACGATGGCTGCAGCAGACGGATTCCGTCTTTCGGTGCGGAAGGGCCAGCTTGCACATTCGGTGAAAGACTCGATCAACATCATCATCCCCGCACGTGCGTTGAACGAATTGGCGCGTGTGGCGCACGATCCCGAAGAACCCATCTATATGGTCGTGCCCAAACAACGCGGACAAGTTTTATTCCGCGTAAAAGATGTGGAAGTGGTCTCGCAATTGATCGACGGCACGTTCCCCGATTATCATCAGATCATTCCGCGTAATTACAAATCGCGCACTTTGGTCTCGACGGCGGCTTTGCTCAAAGCCTGCAAGCAGGCGGAGATCTTCGCGCGCGAAGGTTCGAACGTGGCGCGGCTCGACATCAAACAAGCCAACGGCGAAATGCAGCCAAGCGAGGTGGAAATTTCCGCGACCTCGGAAGAGACCGGCAAGAATGAGACCATCGTCGAAGCGACGGTTGACGGCGGCGGCGTGTTGATCGCGTTCAATGTCAAGTTTCTGCGCGAGGCTTTGGAAGTCATCAAGACTCCGAACGTCGCATTGGAAACGACTGCGCAAAATGCGCCGGGCGTGGTCAAGCCGGTGGGTGACGATAACTTCCTGCATGTCATCATGCCGATGCATTTGGGATAATAAAATTTGGGCGACTCACCATCGCCCAAATTTTTTTACAACAATACAGAACATTTGTTCTATTCAGTCTAACGCATCATTCCCGACCTGTTCCCTGTCCCGCCACTTCAAGCGGCTTCTCCGTTTCGATATTTTTCATCGCTAACTTTGGTTTCATTCGTAACGTGATCCAAATGCTGACGGATGCAGAAACCGCGAGTACTCCTTCTACCGCCAGCGGACTCAGACGCTGACCGAGATACACTGCAACTCCATCCACGGCTGCATGCCATAAGACCGCCAGCCAAAACCAATGCGCTTTCATGTGCACCAATCCATACAACACCATAACCGATAGCGACACATGCAAACACATCGCGAAGATGCGTTCCACGACACCAAGGATCGCGAGATATGGCGGCGCGGACCAGTACGCTTGGATCTGTTGTTTTGCCAATTCGAGTTGTTCCGGCGGGATGCTTGGCACCGTTGCCAGATCAATATTGCGATACGCCATCATGTTGACGAAGGTCAACGCGACGGCGATGCCGAGCAGAATCGCCTCCATCCCGCCGTGGCCGACGCCGACATAAACGCCTTCGTTCCAGGTTTTACGATTCTTCAGGATGTATTTGAATAAAATGTAACGCGCGGTCTCTTCGAATAATCCCGCCAGTAATCCCAGTATCGCCGCATATGCGATCAATCCCCAGGCTTGAAATGTCGGCGTCAACGCGAGCACAAACGGGATGTGCAGGATTTGAGAAGCGATGAAGGTCAATCCGCCTGCGAGGAACAACTTCCAGGAGAGTTTGAACTTCCGCGCAAAGTAAAAACCGGCAAGGATGGGGATGACGATCATCGCCAGAAAATTGATGACCAACATGGTTTCAAGCATTTGGGTTTCCTCAAAACGTCTGCGGCATCGAGCGCCTGCGCATCGTCTCGCGCGTCAGCGGGCGTTTCGCCACAATGGTCACTTTGCCGCTGTTTTCAGGCGTGTATACATTCGTGGCTTCCCAGCCTTCCTCGCCCCATTCGTTCAATGTGGCTTCGATCGCCTCGTCCTTTGTGCCGAAGATGCTGCCTATGGTCAGCACGCGATATTCCCATTTTTTGAGTTCGTCGTTCATTCTAAGGGTTCCTTTCGTTTCACGTGAAACGAAAAGCGCGCGTCCGTAAAAGACGCGCCTATTTCGTTTGTCAGGATTTCGTCTCGTTCCGATACAGTAAGTAGGAATAGACGACGAGGAAAAGAGTCGAGCCGATCAACGGGATGAACAATAACCAGAAGGCAACCATCCCGCCGAAGAAGCTTCCGAGGATGGCCAGCGCTCCCGATGCAATGAACAGGATCGAGCCGAGTTGATGCGTTTTCTCCCAGACGGTATCGCTTGAGAGAGTCCAGGGAGTCCGGATGCCGATAAAGAAGTTGCGCTTCGCCTGCCTGAGCATATAGCCGATGAAAATAAACAGCACGCCGAGGAAAGGCAGCATGGCGGAACTCATCCTGAAGTTCTGAAAGCCGAGGCTCCATGCAATCGTCAAGGCGTGGATGTAAAGCATGAAGACGGTGATCAGCAGGATGAACAGGTTGAATGCGCCGCGGAATATTGCGATGTTCGCCTTGAGAGGATCGATATTCGGCAGGAGAAGGAACAACCCGAACATTCCCAGTGTGACCATCGGCATGAGGAACACGCCCCAGAATTTGGGCATATAACCATCGACCTGGTCGTTGGCATTCCAGTGGGAAGCCATCTGCTCAGGGAGTTGATTCCACAAGACCGCTCCCGCCACGACGGCGACTGCGATCAGGGACAGAACAATGATGGATGTGGTGCTTGTCGACATGCTTTTTTCCTTTCGAGATGTTTCATGTGAAACATCCACTGATAACCGGTCGCTGATGACTGTGTCACTTCTCTTTCGGCAGATTATTCTGCGCCAGCGAAATCATGCCGCTCATGCCGCCGAGATTCATCGTATCCACAGCGGAGGACGGCACGATCACCAGAGCGCCTTTCTCTTTCAATCCTTCGAACAGCATGTTCATTGCGCGCAGATGTAGGGCGGTCGGATTGTCGGCGTATGCCCGCGATGCTTCTGCAAACGATGCGGCGATCTGTTTCTCCGACTCGCCAAGGATCACACGCGCCTGACGTTCACGCTCCGCCTGCGCCTGGCGGGACATGGCATCCTCCAGATCCTGCGGGATGACAATGTCACGGATCTCCACCGATTGCACCGTCACACCCCAGGGCGTGGTGCGTTCATCGATCACCGCCTGCAATTCCTTATCGATGGCGCTGCGCCCGACGAGGATATCCGCCAGCATCTTTTTGCCGATGATGTCGCGCAAAGCGGTTTGGGCTGCCCAATCCACTGCGGCGCGGTAATCTTCAACTTCCAGCGCGGCTTTTTCGGCGTCCCACACCACCCAGAAAAGCACGGCATCCACATCCACCGGCACGGTATCCTTTGTGAGCGTTTTCTGCGCGGCGAACGGCGTGACCATCACGCGATGATCGATCCATGTTGGCGTGGTATCCACGATGGGAATGATCCAGAACAAGCCGGGACCCTTCAAGGCTTTGAATTTTCCCAGCCGCAGCACAACAGCTTTTTCCCATTGCGGCGCGACCTTGATCGCAAACAACAAGTAGGTGGCAATGCCGGTCAGCGCCAGTACAGCCGCACCGATCACAAGGTCAGATACCTTGATCATATCCAACAAGACGGCGACCTTGACCGCTCCGATCAAAATAATCGCAAAGACGAACCATGCGATGGGCGGAATATGCTGATCGTCCTTTTTCCTTTGTGAAAATGACTTTAAGAATTTTGTGTTCATTCGATGCTCTCCTTCTTGTCAAACCTAAACATATTTTTGGACTTGCTTCGCTTCTTTCCAGGACTTGAGCCTGTCTCTCACCATCCGGCTGACCTCACGCTCCGAGAAGCCCAGCCGATGCGCTTCACCGATAAAGCGTTGCGTAAGTTCGAAGAGAGACTCGCGCCTCAGTTTCTCTGTGACCTCCGGCGGCGGGATTTCTGTAATAAATGTGCCGCGTCCCTGTTGTGTGGATATGATCCGTGCATCATCCAATATACGGTACGCGCGCGCCACGGTATTGAAATTGATCCTCAGTTCTTCCGCCAGTGCGCGCACGGTGGGCAATTGGTCGCCTGGTTTCAAAATTCCATTCGCCAGCTGGCTTTGGATCTGGTTGACGATCTGGGTATAGATTGGTAACCCTGAATGAAAATCGAGATGGAGGGAGGGTTTCTTTTCAGCCATGCGTCCGCCAAAATTGTACTAATTGTATCATTGTATAAATTGTAGCATGTTTTATTTTAATGTCAAGCCACAGGAAATGAAAACGGGCATCTGGATATTTTCCAGCCTGCCCGTTTCATGATCGCTTGTGCGAGGCGATCTTTTACCTCTTTTTACCCTTTATCCTGAGAATTGCCAGCCCCAATCGTTTGATTCCCTCTTCGATATCCTCCACCGGCTGGGAGGCAAAGTTGAGGCGGAGCCATTCTCTGCCGCACGTTCCATCGATGAAAAACGAATTGCCAGGCACAAAGGAGACTCCCTCCTTGCGCGCAACGGGCAGCAATTCATCCGCTGAAAGAGACTTGGGTAATCGGAGCCAGATGAACAAGCCGCCTTTGGGTATTTCAAAGGAAACGCCGTGCAGGTGTCGCCCGATCGCCTGTACCATCGCATCGCGCCGATTTCGAAACACCTGACAGGAACGATGTAAATATGACTGATAACGTCCCACGGTCATATAAGCGTCCAATGCGCGTTGTATCAATGTAGACGTGGCCAGGTCGCTGAGACGTTTGAAGTTGAGCAGGCTGTCATAGACGGGACCGTCGGCAACGATGAAACCGACTCTCAAACCGGGCATCAGCATTTTCGAGAAAGTGCCGACGTAAATCACCTGCCCACCCGGGTCGAGGGATTTGAGCGAAGGCTGGGTGTGCCCTTCGTACCGTAAATCGCCCACGAAATCATCCTCCAATATTGGAACGTTATATCTGCCCGCAAGCAGGATCAATTCGCGACGGCGCGCGCTGCTGAGACATGTCCCAGTGGGGTTGTGAAAATTTGGAATCGTGTAGATCAGTTTGGGATGGTGGAGTTGCAGGAGTTTTTCCAGTTTATCGACCTGCATTCCCTGATCGTCGACCGGAATGCCGACGATCTGCAAACCGAGCGTGCGAAATAGTTCGATCGCTGCGGAATAGGTGGGATCTTCCACCAACACAGTGTCATCCGCTTTCAACAAAACCTGTGCGACAAGAAAAATGGCTTGCTGTGATCCGGCTGTGATGAGGACATTCTCGGGGTGGGTCTGCAATCCCTGGCTGGCAAGGATTTGGGCGATTCCCCTGCGCAGCGGAGCGTAACCTCTCCGTTCCCCATATTCGAGCGAGTCGATCTGGTCGCGCCGCATTACGGATTGAAGCACTTTGCGAAACTCCTCGACCGGGAACTGGCGCGAATCGCTGATTCCGCTGGCGAAACTGATCGGGTGCGGATGTTTGCCAAATTGACGCACATCATCCTCGAGGTCCGAATTGGAGGCGTCGTGCGTTTGAAAGTTCGTCTGCCAGAGGGGCCAGGGTCCATCAGCGTAGTTTTTAGGAATGGCGGGGAGCGGATATACGGGAAGCACATATGTGCCGCTGCCCATGCGTGAAAAAACCAACCCATCCGCTTCCAATGCGGAGTAAGCATTTTCAACGGTCGTGCGATTGACGCCAAGGTCGCGCGCAAGTTGACGGCATGCGGGCAGGCGTGTATCGGATGGAAGGTTGCCGGATAGGATTCCCTGCCGGAGGTGGGATTCGATTTGCTGATAAAGGGGGATTCCGCTATGACGGTCCAGAGGGATGCGCATTTTATCTCCTCAACCGCATTGGCATGGTGCGGTGTTCGATATTCTTCCCGAGAGCCGGGTCAATTCCTTCTCTCAATTATTTATACCCCAAAAGTGGATGGTCAGTTAATGGCATTTATTGGCTCTTAACACCTGCCAATTTTCACCTAGAATTGGTTTTGAAGAAGAAAAATGGATCCCGTCTAATCGGATTCACTTGCGGGTTCGCCGGATTTCAGGCGAAACCAGAATGATAAAATCAAAAACGTTTTGGAATCAGGAGTGAAATCATGCAGGCAAAAACTGGTACATGGACCGAGAAAAAAGGTTTAGCGCAGATGTTGAAAGGCGGCGTCATCATGGATGTGGTGAACGCCGAGCATGCGAAGATCGCGGAGGAGGCGGGCGCTTGCGCCGTGATGGCGTTGGAGCGCGTGCCCGCCGATATCCGTGCGGATGGCGGCGTGGCGCGCATGTCTGACCCGGAGATGATTCTCAAGATCATGGATGCGGTGTCCATTCCCGTGATGGCGAAATGCCGCATCGGTCATTTCGTCGAGGCGCAGATTCTCGAAGCCATCGGCGTGGATTACATTGACGAATCCGAAGTGCTGACCCCGGCGGACGAAGAACATCATATATTGAAACACGATTTCAAAGTGCCTTTCGTTTGCGGATGCCGAAATATCGGCGAAGCCTTGCGCCGCATCGGCGAGGGAGCAGCCATGATCCGCACCAAGGGTGAAGCGGGGACCGGCGATGTGGTCGAAGCTGTGCGCCATGCGCGGACAGTGATCGGTGCGATCCGTCAATTGCAGACCATGGGCGACGAAGAGTTGATGACGTTCGCCAAGAACAACGGCGCGCCGTATGAACTGGTGAAGGAAACAAAAGAACTTGGGCGCATGCCTGTGGTGAACTTCGCAGCGGGCGGCGTGGCGACCCCGGCCGATGCGGCACTGATGATGCAGCTCGGTGTGGACGGTGTGTTCGTCGGTTCCGGCATCTTCAAGAGCGGCAATCCTGCGCGTCGCGCCCAAGCCATCGTCAAAGCTGTGACGCACTATCAGGATGCTTCCATCCTTGCGGAAGTGAGCAAGAATCTCGGCGAAGCCATGGTGGGACGCAACGTCTCGCAGATGCCCGAGGCGGAAAAGATCGCAGGACGGGGTTGGTAGAATTATTATGTCATTGCGAGGGGGCCGTTAGCACGACGAAGCAATCTCCTGTTCAGTAGTGGATTGCTTCGGGCGAAAGATCATCGCCCTCGCAATGACATCAAAATGTATTTATGAAAATCGGCGTACTTGCCCTGCAAGGCGACTTTGCAGAACATATCTCCATGCTGAAAAAACTTGGGGTGGAAACCGCGGAAGTGCGGTTGCCGGAACACCTGCAGGGCCTGGATGGGCTCATCATCCCCGGCGGGGAATCGACCACAATTGGAAAGCTGGCAACAGCATATAAGCTCATCGAACCCCTGCGCGAATTCGGGAAATCTCATGCAATCTGGGGAACGTGCGCTGGCGCCATCTTTCTTTCAAATGACATCGGGCGGGACCAGCCCCTGCTCGGTTTAATGGATATAAAAGTCAAGCGCAATGCATTTGGGCGCCAGGTTGATTCCTTCGAAACCGACCTGGAGATCGATGAATTGTTCAAAGCCACCGGCACGGAACATCCATATCATGCGGTCTTTATCCGCGCGCCCATTATTGAATCGGTGGGCGGGGGCGTTAAGGTGCTTTCGGCTTTGGAAGACGGTCGTATCGTCGCTGCACAAGAGGGGCATTTGCTGGCCACCTCCTTTCATCCCGAATTGACCGATGATCCGCGCTTCCACGAGTATTTCATTTCGTTGGCATCGTGATATATTGTAGGGGCGCAGTCACCGCGCCCCTGCAAAGATATGACTATCCGTCCCCTAGACCTGCTCGATCTTCCCATAATCGCGCGTTATCGAAACGATGTGCTGACCCTCGATACCACGCGTGCGCTTACCCGCGGACATCCGCTAGGCGCGATGGGACTGCTGGCATACATTAACCCCGCGCGGCATTTGTATGCGGCGCTCCGCAACAGCAACGGTTCGACCTTGCTGGGAGGAATCATCCACACACGCGGTGAAACTTTTGCGAAACTTTTATATCTTGCGCCTTCTTCCAGGTTGGACGACCCGAACCTTCCTGAGCTGATCGAACACCTTGCGGCTCAGGCCGGGGTATGGCAGGCGTTTCATGTCATCGCTGAAGTGGATGAGACCAGCGAAGTTTTTACGGCGTTGCGTAAGTCCGGATTCTCCGTCTATGCATGGCAAAGGGTCTGGGATGTGAGCGGGATCGGGAAAACAGAATCAAGCTCCGGCGCGGCATGGAGGCGGGTTCAATCCGTCGACCTGCCCGCTGTGCAAAGTCTCCATTATCAGATCGTGCCTCAGTTGCTGCATCCGATCGAGCCCGCGCCGAATCGCCCGAACGGTTTGATCCATGCCGAGCGGCGTTGTTTTGCCAACGTCAATTACGGCGTGTATGGTGTGGCGCTCACGCCGCTCATCCTGCCGGATGAAAATGAAGTCAGTGAAAAGATCCGGTCGCTCGTTACCCATCTGCCGGACCGCCGCGGTCGTTCCGCTTATTTGAATGTTCGTTCCTATCAGGCCTGGCTTGAGCCCGTGCTGGAGGATCTTGGCGCGAAGGCGTCGCCGCGACAGGCGGTGATGGTGAAACACCTTGCACGCCTGGTGAAAGAAGCGCAGCCCGCGCGCGTTCCGCCTTCAAATGCGCGCATTCAACCCTCACAAATGAGAGGCGGCGGCGAATGAATCCGTGGACGATTTACAACCATGGACGCACCATCGGGTCGGTCAGCACCGAGGGCGGCCTGATCCTTTCGGATGAGGAGAATCACGGCGCGCGCATCACGCTCAAACGCAGCAAGGGATTCGTTTCGGTCTCGTTGAACATCTACGGTTGGATGGAACACACGCGTTTCTTCAATAACGACGCCGATGCCATGCGCGAATACCGTGCCATGAAACCAGCCGCGATCACGGTTTTGGAAATCATCGGCACCGAAGAGGTGCGTGACATAAAAATATGGGAGGCAATCTCCGACTTCGTAAGGCGGTTTCCTTAATATGCTCAAAGCGTTGATCTTCGATTTCGACGGGCTGATCCTCGACACCGAGACGCCCGAAGTTTTGGTTTGGCAGAACATCTATAAAGAACATGGATTCGAACTTCCGGTGGAGGAGTGGCAAAAGACCGTGGGCGGATACGGCATCTCGAACTTTGATCCCGCCCAACATCTTTCGCATCTTTCGCAGGGGACGCTGGACCCTGTTTCCCTTCAAGCCCGCTACAGGCGGGAGGCGGATGCGATCATTCACTCCAATCCCATCATGCCCGGCGTCATGGATATGATCCACGATGCGCAGGCAAATGGTTTGAAGGTTGCCATCGGTTCATCCTCTCCGCACTCCTGGGTGGATTCTCACACGCAGCGGCTCGACATCCATCATCACTTCGAGCATATTATCTGTCAGGACGACGTTGCGCCCGGCAGGACGAAGCCTCATCCCGATATTTTCTTGAAAGCGTTGGAGAAATTGAATGTCAATAATGATGAGGCGGTCGTCTTCGAAGATTCTCCCAATGGTGTGCTTGCTTCGAAGCGCGCGGGAGTCTTCGTGGTGGCAGTCCCCAATCCACTCACGGCAAAGATGAACGTGCAGGGTGACATGACCGTTTCTTCCCTCGCGGAATTATCCTTGAAGGATTTGATGAGATAGTGAGATCAATTTATTAAGATTATGCGGAAACAAATCATCCCGGTCCTTATCGCCCTCCTCATCATTGCCTTTGCCGCCTATTTGTGGATGAACCCCGTCTTTTCAGGATTTCAGCCTCCGGCGGAATCCACCGCCGTTCCTTCACCAACCCCAACACCGATCTCCGCCCATGCGCCCGAGGTCATTCCGCTCAGGGATGATCCGCTGAAAAAATCCATTCTCGCCGCAGGAGATTATCTGGTGCGACAACAACTTGCGAATGGGGAATTACCTTATCAGGTCAACATCCTTACAAGTGACCGTTCATCCACACCTTCTTATATCCGTTTGATGGGCGGGGTCTCCGCGTTATACATCGTCTGCCGCGTTGCGGAGGATTCATCCTATTGCGAGGCGGGTGACCGCGCGCTGGAACATTATCTGCCCAATCTGCTCTCAGACGCAGACCGCTTCAAAGGGACGTGTCTCTATACCAACGGAGCCTGTCCGCTTGGCGGCGCGGCGGTCACCGTCGACGCTGTTTACAAACGCTGGCAGGCAACAGGTAATGTCCTTCTCGATGGACACGACTTACTCGTTGATACTGTAAACCTTGGTTACTTCATTGTCTCCATGCGCAAGCCCGAGGGAGGGTTTTATCATTCGTTCGATCCGCATGTCGGGGGGACGGTGAACCCCGATTACTTCGACCCAAGTTTCAACGGCGAAGGAGCCGCGGCTCTTCTTCAACTTTATGAAATGACCGGCAACGGGTTCTGGCTCGAACAGGCGCGCGAGATAAATGATTTCCTGGTTTCCCAGCCTGTCACGGAGGATAACGGTCACAGCCATGCGCTCGCCCTGTTTGCCCGGCTGGATGAACTGAACCAGAAAGACGAAGCATACGCAAAACAGGTCGCCGACTTGATCATTGCCGGTCAGGTGCGTTCGTTGAACCCAGCCAATTCAAGCATTTCGACAGCGACGAAGATCGAAGCGCTTGCGTCGATTGCGCAGGCTTTTTTCCTTTCAGGCGCGGATCATGAATGGCTCGACCGCGAAACCCGCGCCTTCATCACTTTCGTCCGGGCGCGCCAATTACCCGGGAACGATTGCAATTTCGATCTTGCCGCGGATGCCATCCGACAGTACAAAGGCGGGCTATTCGGCAGTTGCGAAGATCCTTCCATCCGCGTGGATGGGATCCAACACTGGGTGAATGGTTTGACGCTATACCTTGAATATCAAAGCCTCTTTGCAGGCAGGTGAACCGGTGGATTCATCAAAACTTGGCTGGGTCGATTTCGTGCGCTTTCTCGCTGCATTTCTGGTGGTGCTTGCGCACGTCTGCGATTGGGGGCATGAGCCCTGGTCGTGGGGCGCATTCTATTACACGCTTTCGCGAGTCGCTGTGCCCTTCTTTTTTCTCACCGGCGGTTTCCTGCTTCTTTCCAAAGAAGAGGACCTGTGGACGTTTTTCCGAAAGCGCCTCGCAAAGGTCGCCATTCCCTTCATTGTCTGGTCTGTGCTTTATGATATTCAGAACAGCCGCCCCTTTGTGGATGGTTTATCTGTTGATGCAGTCGCCGGAATGGTCGTCCGCATCTTGAGCGTCCCGCGCGAGGCGCATCTCTGGTTCTTTTATTCATTGATCGGTCTTTATATGATCACACCCGTGTTACGCGTCTTTGTTGCCAATGCGAAGGAATCAGAACTTCTTTATTTCATTGCGCTTTGGTTCCTCGTCAAACCGGTTCTGATGATCGTCGAAGCATTCACCCCGGTCAAGGTTGGCTTCGATGTTTATTATGCGGCTGGCTATGTGGGTTATTTTCTGCTCGGTTATTACCTGGGAAGAATGGAGATCACGCCCCGCCTCCTGCGTTTGGTTTTTTTTGTTTTTATCCTTGGCTTTATCCTCACCTTTTTCATTTTCTATTACGACCTGCCGCCCACCAATAACGAATCTGTCCTGCGCGACTATCCCAGCCTGAATATTGTCCTCATGTCGCTTGGCGCATTCATTTTGATCAAGCATGCTGCGGCGCGCGTCCCCGACTCGTGGATTCGCTTGTCGTCGAAAGCCAGCCCGGTCATCTTCGGCATTTACCTCATCCATCCCATGCTTCTGCGCTGGCTGGCGCTCGGAATGGATTCGCTGGGGTACGATCCCTATGCCGGGTATTCGCTGCTTATAATTCCCATCATCGCGCTCATGGCATTCCTGATCTCCTGGCTGATCGTTTATCTGACTCTCAAAGTGCCGGGATTACGCGCCATATTTTAGATGGTCAAAAAATGAAAACATAATTAACCCCGAATTTAATTTGGGACGCGGACGAGTGCAGATTTACGCGGAAAAGGTATTAAAAATCCGCGTTTCAGTGTTTATCAGCGTCCCATTTGTTCTTAAGAACGTACTCACCCACGAAACCTTAATTTCGGGGTGAGTCGTGTTTTCAAAGGATTTTTTTTCAATGGACTTCTTGCAATAGTCAAAATTTTACCTTGCTCAAGGCGGCGTCCCCGTCGCCGGGGACTTCGGCGGGAGCACTTATGCAAGAGCTCTATTAAACCTGATGCACCACCTTTCCGCCAACCATGGTCAGATCGATCGTCAGGTCGAGGAGATCTTCCGTTGCAACCGTATAGGGATTGTCATGCCAGACGATGAGGTCCGCGAATTTTCCCGGCTCGAGCGAGCCTTTCTTGTTTTCGGCGAAGTCTGCATAGGCGCTTCCCATTGTGTGAGCGTACATGGCTTCTTCGATGGTCATTGCCTGTTCGGGTCCGACCAGTTTTTTGGTGACGGTGATCCGCGCGATACTGGCATACAAAGTGCTTTGCGGATCCCACCACGGCATGGAGGGGGCATCTGAACTGAGAGCAAGCGGAACGCCCATGTCCAGCCAGGTGCGGGTGGGGATGACGCGCTGGGTGCGTTCCTCTCCCCAGATTCGGAACATCCCTTCGCCAAAGGCTGTGATGAGCGTCGGCTGGGTGGAGACGATCACGCCGAGGTCTTTTTCCCGCTGCAAATCATTATCTGTGTTGAGAACAGAATGTTCGATGCGATGACGCGGATCGGGGCGCGGATTCTTGTTCATCGCGTTTTCGATCGCGTCCAATGCCATGGCAACAGCCGCATCGCCGCCTGTATGAATGGCGACCTGATATCCCGCATCGTGGAAGGCGCGCACCGCCTCATTCAGATCCCTGGGCTTCCAGATGGGGATGTCCCAGGCGATTCCGTTATGAGGTTCGAGCGTGTAGGAGCCTTCCAATCCGCCATCCGCCTGGAATTTCGCGCCGCCAAAGTGCATGAAATCATCTTCATAGCGCACGGCCTCGATCTCATCGATGCGCCCATCCAACTCCTGGATATATTCCAACACATTCATCACCTGTCCGCGGATGGTCATCTCGCCGCGTTTGGCAACGTTGAAGTATGCCTTCATGCGGTCCATGTCGCGCGCGTAAACGTCCTGGAAGCTGGTAACTCCCATCGACGCAAACTTGGCTTGCGGATCGATGACGCTTGCTTCATATGTCTTCAGGTCCAGCAGGTCGGCGGGCCATAATTTGCGGAAAACATCCATGGCGGGATGATTCAGGACCAGACCGTTCGGTTCATCATTCGCCTCACGAAGGAAGCGCCCATTGCCGGGGTCTTTTGTCTTCGCTGTTACGTCTGCCATCTCCAATGCCAGGCTGTTGACGACTGCCATATGCCCGCCTTGATTGATCAACATGACGGGATGGTTTGGCGAAACGGGATCAAGGTCATGCTTGGTTGGGCTGCGCCCTTCATAGGTCACCCATCCCGCGCCGACCACCCATTCGCCGGGGGGCGTTATCGCGATCCGTTCAGAGATCTTCTCCTGCATCTGTTCCACGGTGAGAACCGCGGGCCAGCTGACGTCCACGTATGCGCTTCCAAGCAAGCCGCAGGCGCTCAAGTGACAATGAGCATCGATCAACCCGGGAGTGACGGTGCGCCCGTTCAAATCAAAGATCTGCGTCCCGTCCCCGGATAAATTCCGAACCGCTTGATCGTCACCGACGAATTGGATGATCCCATTTTTTATCGCCACCGCCCTGGCAACACTGTGTTGCGCGTTCATGGTCACGACATTGCCATTGACCAGGATCGCATCGACGATTTCACCTGGAGCCAATGTCGGCGGTTTGACAGTGCTTACCGCGGTCGGTATTGCTGTTAACTCAATCAATTCCGTGCCGCCGCAAGCCAGCGCCGCTCCACCCAGCGCGGCTCCGCTTAACTTGAGAAAATCCCTGCGGGACAATCGGTGATTACGGTTGTGGTGCATTGCGTTTTTCCTTTCTCCGCCCTCCCGGGTGCGCGCCCAGGAGGGCGACACACTTTCTCTGCCTAACATGCTTCAAACAAAAAGACCTTGGGCACAAATTCACTATACAACCGCAGCCTGTTAAAAACAATAGTGATTTTCAAAAAAAGTCTGTGAGAACGTAAACCTGCTCCCGAATTGGAATTTTCCCAAGGACACTCCAATTCAACTGATAAATCCGGTCATATGCAGACAAGTCATGCCGCCTGCTTCAAAGGACGTTGATGCCGGGAATGGATTTTGGCTTTATTATCACGAATGGAGGAAGAAACCGGGTTTATCCGGTAAAATCTAACGAAGGGATAAATATGCCAAACCGTTCTGGAAAGAGGATTCTTGAATCGTAATCTTTTCTTCATCGCCGCCGCGCTCCTGTTGTGGGGTTTCGGCGAGGGGCTGTTCTTCAATTTTGTTCCCATTCGTTTGGAGACCGACTTCCTGCTCACAAAACAGGAGATCGGGTTCGCGCTGGGCGCATTCGGATTCTCGATGGCGATCACGCACATCCCCGGCGGCCATCTCGCGGACCGCATCGGACGCCGCCCGCTTCTGATTGCGGCCTGGCTTTTAGGCATGTTCTCAACGCTGGCGATGGGACTCGCAAAAAGCCTGCCGCTCTACCTGGTCGGATTGTTCGCCTACGGCATCACCGCATTCGTGGCTTCGCCGCTCGGCAGTTATGTCACCGCCGCGCGCGGTAAATGGGAGATCGGAACCGCGCTTTCGTTGACAACGGCAACCTTCAACATCGGCATGTCGCTTGGACCTGTGACGGGCGGCTGGGTGGCTGAGCGTTACGGCATGGACGCCAGCTATCTTGTGGCGTTCGGCGCGTTCGTGCTTTCCACATTGTTCATCCTTTTCATCGAACCTCAACCGATAGATAAACACGACCCCGAATCGCCGCCGACCCTATTATGGAACAACACCCGCTTCGTCAACTTCCTGTTGATCTTTGCCTTTGCAGTTTTTGCACTCTATCTCGCCCAGCCGCTCACGCCGAATTTCCTCGAAGGCGTCCGCGATCTCTCGCTGACCGAGACAGGCTGGGTCTTCTCGGCTGGCGCGCTGGGTAATTCCCTGCTGGCGCTGGGGATCAGCCGCTTCAAACCGCGCTGGGGGTTTTTGATCGCGCAGTTCATGGTCGCGCTCTTTGCCGCGTTCATGTGGCTCGGGCTGGGACTGCCCATCTTCATGATTGCCTATTTTCTGTTGGGCGGATTCCGCGCAGCGAGACCGATGGCGATGGCGCAGGCGCGCGTCCTCGTCCACAACTCGCAGATGGGACTCACCTATGGCATGATGGAAACGGTCAGCGCGATCATCTTCATCATCGCGCCTCCCATCGCCGGTTTCATCTTCGAACGCGACCCGTTCATTATCTACCCGATTGCCATCGGCTTGATCGCCGTCTCCATTCTGATCAGCTACATCTTCTCCCCGCGCCCTGAACCGTCCGCAATTCGCAACCTGTAACCTGCAACTTGCAACCCGAAAGGTCTCCCATGCTCGAAATCGTCTCCTTTACCCTCGGACCCGCATCCACGAATGCGTATCTGATTGCCGATCCTGAAACCAAAGAAGCGGCGGTGATCGATCCTGCATGGGATGGCCGTGTCATCCTCGGCGAAGCGCAGAAGCGCGGATGGCGTATCGGTCATATGTGGTACACGCACGCGCATTTCGATCATATCGGCGGCGCGGCGGCAATTGCCGATTCGTTGAATCCTCTGCCGCACGTGGCTTTGCATCCCGACGATCACGTGCTTTGGCGCGCGGGCGGGGGAGGCGCGTTCTTTGGATTCGATATCGACCCGGGTCCGGAACCGACGATCGATTTTATTCATGGCATGAACCTTCAACTTGGCTCGAACATATTCGAAGTCCGTTACACGCCGGGGCACACGAAGGGACATTGCGTGTTGTACGCGGAGAAGGAAAACATTTGCTTTTGCGGCGATTTGATTTTCAACGAAGGCGTTGGCCGCACCGATTTACCCGGCGGCGATTGGAATATTCTGGAAAAAAGCATCCGCGAGCAGATATTTACGATGCCGGATGAAACGGTTTTGCTTTCAGGTCACGGTCCGCAAACGACGGTGGGGCATGAGAAGAAATACAATCCGTTTGTGAGGGAATAAGGTTTGCGAAGAAAGAACAAAGAGGAAAGATATGAAACGGGCGGTTGGCATCAGTTTGGGGAGTTCGAAGCGCGATAAGAAAGTTGTCGTCAATCTCAACGGCGTCGAAATTCAAGTCGAGCGCATCGGCACCGACGGCGATGTGGAAAAAGCCCGCCAAATGTATCTTGACCTTGACGGCAAAGTGGATGCCTTCGGCGTCGGCGGCGTGGATCTATATCTGCGTTTGGACGAAAGGGAATATCCGCTTCATGCCGCGCTCAAACTTGTCTCTGGTGTCAAACAGACTCCACTCTGTGACGGCCGCGGACTCAAACACACGCTCGAGCGGCGGGTCTTCGAACTGGTGAAAGCGGAATTGGGCGATGTGCGCTTCAGGCAAGCCTTCATCCCCGTCGCAGTGGATCGCCTAGGTCTGGCGCAAGCCGTTGCCGAAGTCTCGGACAAAATCGTCTCAGGCGATCTGATGGTTGCGCTTGGCGTTCCAATTCCTTTGTACGGCATCCCCGCCTTCAAGCGCGTTGCGCGGATCATGCTTCCCATCGTCAGTCACTTCCCCATGTCCATGATCTTCTACGGCAGCGACGGAGCCGAGCACGAGCCGAAGTACGTCAAATATTTCGAAGAGTCAGATTTGATAGCGGGTGATTTCCTCTTCATGCGCAAATACATGCCGCATCGGTTGGAAGGTAAGACTGTTGTGACGAACACCACCACTGAAGAAAATATGGATTTACTCAAAGAACGCGGAGTGAAAACAGTTATCACCACAACGCCACGATACGACGGTCGCTCTTTTGGAACGAATACCACCGAAGCCATGCTCACCGCCTATGCAGGCAAAGGTCGGCGCTTGACAGATGACGAACTCAATGGATTGATCGACGAATTAGGGTTGAAACCGAGTGTGATGCAGTTGCATTGACCGTAGGCGGTAGACCATGGACCATTATTACCGTCCATCGTCCACCGTCCATTATGCCCGTATCATCGTCAACAGCATCTTGAATTTTTGAATGGCTTTGAGCGCGTGCGGTTCGTTTGCGGGCATGATGATTGCGTCGCCTGTTTTCAATTGATACGGAGTGCCGGAGATGGTCACTTCGGCTTCGCCTTCGATGATGTGGACAAGCGCGTCGAAGGGGGCGGTGTGTTCGCTCAAGCCCTGGTCTTTATCGAAGGCGAACAAGGTGACGTTGCCAGCCTCCGCTTTGGTGACCTGGCGGCTGACGACGGAGCCTTCCTGGAAGTTGACCATTTCGGCGAGATTCAAAACTTGTGATTTGGGGGCTGTGGACATCGATTCTCCAATTCATTGTAGGGACGACACATGTGTCGCCCCTACGAAATCAATTCTCTTCCGGCGGCTTGACCATGCGGAATTCGCGCCAGAGTAATAGATCATAAACGATCTTGAGTCCTCCGCTCAGAAAGAAGGGCATGCTGAGCAAGGCTGGGATGCCGAAGAAAACACCGGTCAGCACAGGGGATAAAGACGCGCCGACCGAACGGGCAATGGCGGTCACACCTGAGGCGGCGGATCGTTCGTCGGGGTCCACAACAGCCATCGTGTAGGATTGACGCGTGGGCACATCCATTTGAGAGATGCTAAAGCGCAGGAGCAGAAGTCCGATGGCGAGGGGTAAAGTCGGCATGAGCGGAACGAGAATCAAGAGGACGTTGGATGGGATGTGGGTAAAGACCATCGTGTTGATCAGCCCGATTTTTTCTGCTATCTTGACGGCGAGCAGGGATGAAATGCCCGCCAGAATGTTCGCGCCGAAGAAAATACTGCCGAGGATGCCCGTGTCCGCGCCGAACTTGACATGAAACCAGTAGGCGATCATGCTTTGCACGATCAGCCCGCCTGCGAAGGCATCGAGCGCGAAGAATGACGAGAGTTTGAATACGACGCTCCGCGATTTGTGCAAGCCCAGAACTTTTTTCGTATCGTTTGCTTCGGTACGAACTTCGATGGCGGGGGAAACCTGTAGAAACATGACCGCGATCAGGAAACCGCCTATCGCGTATCCGGTCAGGATGTAACGATAAGAGTCGAACGCCGACCAGCCGCTGATTTGCAGAAATCGAGCCAGCCAGCCTCCTGTCAATGCGCCGATGGCAGTGGAGAACGAACCGGCGAGGTTATACCAGGCAAAAACCTTCGTGCGCATTTTGTTCGGAATGAGCTGGGTAAGTCCGGCCTGCTCCACCGAAAGGAAGGGACCGATCTCATTTCCGCTCGGGCTGATTACTCCGATGATGGCGGCAAGCATGAGAACGATGAGATTGTTCGTCAGCAAGAAGACGATGCCCGCACCCAGCATGAGCAAAGCGCCGATGATGAGGGTCTTTTTCCGTCCAAAACCATCGGCGTGG
The DNA here is from genome assembly GCA_015075725.1 of Anaerolineales bacterium. Lineage (NCBI taxonomy): Bacteria > Bacillati > Chloroflexota > Anaerolineae > Anaerolineales > Anaerolineales bacterium. The sequence goes on from JABTTV010000001.1 coordinate 1,266,046, forward strand.
GTGGTGAGGTAGAGCGAAATGAACGCATCGCCGGCAAGGGTGAAGGTGAAGAGCAAGCCCGCCTGTTGTTCGGTCAGCCCGGCTTCAGAGAGATACAGCACAAGGACGACGGATAAAAATCCGTAACAGAACATGCGGATGATGCGCGTGGTAAAAAGAAGGGGAATGTCGAGTGTGGGCTTCATTTAATTTGTCTCCATTTTCACTGGACGCGAGGCGCTATTAATAAGTTGAAGATGTCAAAGTGATTGATGGGTTGCCAATTCAGCGGGAAACAGGCGTAATTTCTTCCATTAACTCGCGGATTTTGCCTAATGCCTGATGGAGCGCGGCGCTTCCCGAATTCGTAAGGGTGTAATACTTGCGGGCTTTTCCCTCCACCACTTTTTTCTGCGATCTGAGAAACCCATCCCGCTCGAGACCATGCAGGATGGGGTACAGGGTACCAGGACTTAGTTCGTAACCGTGCCTTCCTAATTCACGGATCATATCCAACCCAAAGATGGGTTCAACCGAGGCGTGATGCATGAGATGCAAGCGGATGAAACCCAGGAAGAAATTGCGGTTTAATTTATCGATTTTCGTTATCGACATACGATAATATTACTCTCCCTATCATCCATTGTCAAATATAAAACGGGGTCTTGGGTCCGGCTAAAACACAAACCTAAATCCCCTGGAAAATCAGGGGAAGACTCCTCTAACTGTAAAACACGAACTTACATAAACTAAGGCTGGATATATGAATAAACCATGAGAAGGCTTCGTGTATCTTTTTCAATCTTACATAAGAGGAGTATCACCATGAAAAAACTGATGTCCGTTTTGTCTCTCATCGTTCTGGCATCCATGCTGCTGACAGCGTGTGGAAGCCCCGCCACCGAAGCGCCGGTTGTCGAAGAACCTGTTGCCACCGAAGCCCCAACCGAAGTTGTTCCCACGGTAGCCCCCTTTGTTGGACCTGAAGGCGCGCTCGTCGCGTATCCGGTGGATGCCGCGCCGACCCTCGACGGCATCGCCGATGACGCCGCCTGGGAAAGCGCTGAAGCCATCGAAATCGAAGTGGATGGCGGCTTTAATAGCTATGAAACCGTAACTGCACTTAAAGCCGTATACACTGAAGATACTGTTTACTTCCTGTTGACCTACGAAGACCCGACCGAATCTTGGTATCGTTCACCGTGGGTGAAACAGGAAGACGGCACGTGGAAACAGGACAAAGACCCCGATGACAAGGGCGGCGACAACAACCTGACCTATGAAGACAAGTTCTCCATAATCTGGAACATCAACAACAGCATCGCCGATTTCAACGAAAAGGGCTGCGCGGTTGCCTGCCACTTCGGCGAAAATGAAGATGTAAAACCGTATGGCAACAAATACACCGCGGTCGAAGGCGAATTCGGCGATATCTGGCACTGGAAATCCGTCCGTAACCTGAACCAGATTGATGATCAATATCTCGACGCGACCCGATATAGCGCTGATACCCCCGGCGCCGGACGCAAGAGTGACGCCAAGGATGGCGGCGGCTATGTGGATAACTTCGCCTCCATGCCCGACCCTGCCGACGCCACCAAGACCGTCCCCGATAAATCCCTGCCCGGTTTCATCTCCCCGAGCATTGACATGACCACCGGCTTCCCCGGCTTCATCCTCGACAGCGAAAAAATTGCCGTGACCAAGGAAGAACTCGACGCCATGCCTGTTGGCTCCATCATCCCCTCCATCGTCTCATCTGAATTCACCGGCGACCGCGGTCAGATCTCTGCCGCGTGGAAATGGGAAGACGGCGTATGGACCATCGAATTCAGCCGCGCGCTCGTCACCGGCTCCGAAACCGACGTGCAGTTCGACGACCTGACCGCCCAGTATTTCTTCGGCATTGCAGTCTTCGAGAACGCGCAAGTGCGCCATGCCTATCAAAACGGCGTCTCGAGCATGGTCTTCATGCCCCGCTAAGACAAGTATTTCTCCTTTGAAAACGGGCTGGAGGTCCAACCTCCAGCCCGCAAACTTTAATTTTGCAAGACATGACATTATCCCCTAATTTGTTAGGGGATTTTTCCCCTAACCATGCTTCAACAGTTTTTATAGAATTAGATAAACCGGGGATTAATCTATGCTAAACCTGCAAGTTTCTGCGGCAGGGAGGACGCCTGAATTACGTCCCTGCCTGCAGAGTTGAAAATTACTCTGAAAGGAGAATGTAATGAGTAAGAAACTCTTTTTCCTGCTGGCAGGAATTCTGTTGCTCACCGTTGCCTTGGTATCGTGCGCCGGTCCTCAGGGACCTGCCGGGCCCGCCGGACCTGCCGGGCCTGCCGGGCCTGCGGGTGATCTTGCCGAACCGAAAGGCGCCGAGTATGCCGGTTCAACTGCCTGCAAGGAATGTCATGAATCGCTGTATAACACCTTCATGATGTCCGGTCACCCTTGGAAGTTGAACAAGGTGGTGGACGGGCAACCGCCCGCCTATCCCTTCGCGGATAAGAATGGCGATCTGCAACTACCCGAAGGCTATGAATGGTCGGATATTTCCTATGTGATCGGCGGTTACAAATGGAAAGCCCGCTTCATGGACCAGAACGGCTTCATCATCACTTCGCCCAAGGGCGAAGCGCCCGATGCCGAGGCTCACAAGGAATACCTGAACCAGTGGAACTATGCCAATGAGTACGTCGGCAAGGACGCCGGCTTTGTGTTGTACAACTCCGGCAAGACCACCAAAGACCAGCCCGGTTTGATCTACGACTGCGGAACCTGCCATACCACCGGTTATTCCTCATGGCCCCCCGATTCTCATCAGGACGACATGCCCGGCATCAAAGGCACTTGGGCGGAACCAGGCATCCAGTGCGAAGCCTGCCATGGACCCGCCAGCCTGCACGTGTCCGACCCCCGCGGATTCAAACTTGAAGTCGAACGCTCCTCGGCGCTGTGCGGCGAATGTCACGACCGGGGCGCGCAGGAGTTCGTGGACGCCAAAGGCGGCTTCATCGAGCATCACGAGCAATATGAAGAACTGTTCCAGTCGAAGCACATCGCTGTTGACTGCGTGGTTTGCCACGATCCGCATACCGGCGTGGAGCAACTTCGCCAGGCGGAGAAACAAACCACCCGCACTCAATGCGAGAATTGCCACTTCAAGGAAGCCAAGTATCGCAAGAGCATGGAGAAAGTCGAATGCGTGGACTGCCACATGCCCTTCGTCGGCAAGAGCGCCTGGGGCAACGCCGACACCTTCCGCGGGGATGTGCGCACTCACCTGATGGCGATTGACGTAACCACCTTCGACCAGTTCTACACTGTAAAGGAGGGCGACGTCGAGAAGTCCTATTCGCTCTCACAACTCGGTCTCAACTTCGCCTGCAAGTCTTGTCATAACAGCGCTGATCCATTTGCAGGCGTATACGACGACGCCCGTTTGCAGGAAGAGGCGACCGACTTCCATACCGCCCCGTAATCTGCCAATTACATGCCAGCCTTGAGGCGTCCGGGCTGGCGAATAGCAAGCCCCGGAGATCGATCTCCGGGGCTTGTTTGCAATTTTATCTATCTCGCCCAATGCGTTCGAACAGATGATGATTGTAGGCATACGCCGCCAGTTCGATACGGTTGTTCAGGTGGAGTTTCTCTAACATGTTGCTCACGTAATTCCCGACCGTCTTTTCGCTCAAATGCAACAGCGACGCGATCTCGGCGTTGGTCTTTCCTTTTGCAAGATGTGTCAACACATCCATTTCTCGGTCGGTCAACTCGCGGAAGGCGTCCTCCTCGGCTATTCTCTCCGCCTCGCGGACTCGACTCAACAATCGCGCCGTGGTCGAGGGATCGAGCAGCGCCTCGCCCCTCGCCGCGGCTTGGATCGCCCTTATAAGCTCTTCATTCCCAACTTGTTTCAGCACGTATCCCACCGCTCCCGCGCTGATGGCTCGCATCACAAGTTCATCGTCCGCAAAGGAGGTCAGCATCACCACCTTGACCTTTGGAAATCTCGCCGTCACCTGCCGCGTGGCTTCAATGCCACCCTCGCCGGGCAGGCGGATATCCATCAATACGACGTTGGGTGAAAGCGCCCCAGTTTGGCGCACGGCTTCGGCAGCCGTGCTAGCCTCGCCGACCACTTCCATATCCGGGCGGTCGTTAAGCAGGGTCATCAGTCCCAAACGGACGATGTCGTGATCGTCCACCAATAAGATGCGGGTCTTTGTCATCTAATCCTTCCAGGGAACGTTGAGAGTTACAAGCAAGCCTTTAATATTTTGAAATTCGATTTTACCGTTGAGCAGGCGCGCCCGATCGCGCATGTTGCGAAGGCCGTAACCATCTTTCAAATCCGCAGGCAGGCCCTTACCGTTGTCGTGGATGCTTACATTGAGCGTTTCGCCATCGTCCCGGACAAAGATACCCACGCTCTCCGCCTGCGCGTGTCTTACAGCGTTCGCCATTGCTTCATTGACGATTGCCAGCAAATGCCCCATGCGCCTATCCGACATGGTCTTTTCTTCGGGGAGGTTTGCCTGCACCGAAACTTTTACCATTGATTTATAGTTTGGGTTTTCCGCGATCTCCTGCAAAAGGGTATTTAGTGACTTGCTGGAAATTTGCGTATGTGCATGCAACTCGGCAAGGTTTCGACGTAAGTCCAGGATCGAATCGCTGAGCACGCCCACAGCGCGTTTGAGGCGCTTGCCCAGTTCACTCTCCGGGTCGGCAACGCGTTCAGCGGATTCAACCAATAGCCCTGCTGTGTACACTTTTTGGATGGCGCCGTCGTGCAGGTCGCGCGCAAGGCGTTCGTGTTCGGCGTTGATGATCTGCTGCTGCTCCAGTTGCTCGATGCGCCGCTCGGTCTCGAGGTCGAAGATTTCCAACGCGCGGATGATGGTAAAGGCAATAACTGTACCAACAAGTGACCGGAAGACCAGCGGAGGGACACCGACAAGGTTTGTAAAGGTATCCGTATTCAAGACATTGCCGGGAAAGAACTTCACAGGCGGGACGAAAATCCCGCCGACGATTGCATATACGCCGAGCGAAATTCCGGCGGCTTGAAACATCTGCACTATCATGGGGACATTCAAGGGCTTGATACGTTGATAGGTATGGACGCGCAAGTTGTAGGCTGCTAGAAGACTCCCCGGGAAACCGATCAAGTACCGCGCAAACGCATTCGACTGCCTGCGCCATTCGATATCATCGAACGCGCCTGGAAAAATGCCAAAGGCGAGGATTGCCCAGAATACGAAGATGACAATGGTGAATCGATGGACCCCGCGCGCTTTTTTGCTGGAAGGATGCACGGAGATACCGAATTCCAGCAGGCAGACGAAGGAAAACGCCAGCAGGATTTTGTGGACCAGATATAACACGCGCATGGTCGGGGCACCCAGGTACTCGGCTTGAATGGGAATGAACAAGTCTCCCCATTCATACAACCCATGGGTGATGCCGAATCCTGCCAGCCAGCGCAGACTGCGCGCCAGTTCGAGCCGCGAGGAGCGGCGCGTTTGCAGGATGATCGCAAACCCAAGCAGAAAGAACACCAGCCCGTAAACGAAGAAGATAATCTCGCGGTTTCGTTCGAAGAATTCAGGGAGGGAAATCATAGTTGGAGGTTGATTTTATCGTGAAAGTATTATATACATCGGTGGATTAAAAAGGTAAAATACGCCTGTATATGAAAGAGTTCATCTATTCCCGCAACGCCGTCCATGAAGCCCTGCTGGCAAAACGCAGACAGATATTTTCGATAGAAATCGCCGAAGGGGCGCAGGAGAAAGGCAAACTGGCAGAGATCGTCAAACTGGCGGGGCAGCAAAGAATCAAGGTCAACCGCGTGCCGCGCGGAAAACTGGATAAGATCAACCAGAACCATCAGGGCGTGGCGGCGGAAGTCAGCGGCTACCCATATTCAGATGTTGTCGAAATCCTCGATAATGCCAAAGATAAACAACCTTTCATCCTCATTCTCGATTCACTGCAAGATCCGCAGAATTTCGGAACGCTCATCCGCACCGCGGAAGCGGTCGGTGTGCATGGCATCATCATCCCCTTGGCAAGGTCGGTGGAGGTGACTCCATCCGTGGTCAATGCGTCTTCAGGGGCGAGCGAGTACATGCTGATCGCCAAATCGAATCTTTCGCAGGCGATGGATGCGCTTCGGGACGCAGACATCTGGCTGGTTGGGTTGGACCAGGCCGGAGCGGAGATCGAGGCGGGGTCTCGTCATCTTAAAGGCGCGCTCGGACTCATTGTCGGCTCGGAAGGCGAAGGTTTACATGAGTTGACGCGCAAAAAGTGCGACATCGTTTTGAAACTGCCGATGCGCGGAAGAATCGAATCATTGAATGCCGCTGTGGCGGGGTCGGTGGCGTTGTATCTGGCATATTTAAAACGTAAATAACATGTCGCTGCGAGGAGGGCGATTTTTGCCCGACGATGCAACCTCAAAATAATTGGGAGATTGCTTTGTGGCACGATACGCCACCCGCAATGACATGATCACGGAGAACATCATGCCTCAAGGCACCTATCATTTTCCAAAGGGATTTTTATGGGGGACGGCGACTGCCGCGCATCAGGTCGAGGGCAATAATACGAATAACAATTGGTGGAAGTGGGAGCGGGACGGCCACACGGACGGTTCTGCGGCGGTGGCAGCCGATTGGTGGGGCGGACGCTGGCGCGAGGATTTCGACCGCGCCGCCGAAACTGGACAGAACGCGCATCGCCTCTCGGTGGAGTGGAGCCGCATCCAGCCGACGCCGGACACATGGGACGAAGAAGCGCTTGAAAAATATCGCACCATGCTGCGCGGACTCAAAGAACGCGGCTTGACGCCGATGGTGACACTGCATCATTTCACCGATCCGTTGTGGTTGGGCAACTATGGCTCTTGGGAAACAGAGGCCGTCGTCCCGCTCTTTGAGAAGTTTGTTCGCAAAACAGTGGACGCATTGAAAGAATACTGTTCGTTGTGGTGTACGATCAACGAGCCGACGGGCTATGCTTTGAATGGATACGTCATCACCGGCGTGGATTCGTTCCCGCCGGGTAAAAATAATATGAAACTGGCGATGCAGGTCCATGCGAACCTGATCCGCGGGCACGCCGCCGCCTATCGCGCCATTCATTTGCTTCAGCCGGAAGCGCGGGTGGGCATTGCGCATCAATTTCGCCCGATGATGCCATATCACACCTGGTCCCCGCTCGACCGGTTTTTGACAAATGCCTTTAACACCACGGTAAATAGTTTTGCATTGACGTTGGCGGATGGCGTGATGCGTTCACCGCTCGGTTCGATAAAAATTCCGGAGGCTAAAGGCACGCAGGATTATTTCGGGTTCAATTATTACACGCGCGAATATGTCACCTTCGACCTGCGCCATGCCAGCACCTTATTTGGACGTCACTTTTATCGCAAGGATGTTGAATTAAGCGACGATGGTTTTCTTGCCATGGAACCGGATGGAATGTTCGATGGATTGAAGTGGGTCGTGCGCACTTTCCCCAATCTGCCCATCCTTGTGACCGAGAACGGCGTCAACTCGGCAGACGACTCGATGCGTCCGCGCTATACCGTTCAACACATCCACCAGATGTGGCGGGCGGTCAATTTCAACTGGCCCATCAAGGGATATTTCCATTGGTCTTTGGTGGATAACTTCGAGTGGAGTTTTGGATGGAAGTACCGCTTCGGGCTTTGGGGATTGGATGTGGACACCCAGAAACGAATCAAACGTCCCAGCGTGGACCTGTATGCTGAGATCTGCAAAGAGAACGGCATATCCAGCGAGATGGTGCAAAAGTATTGCCCCGAATCGTTTGAAAAGTTATTTCCTTCGTGATCCGACGCGAAAGTCTCCAGACTTTCGACTCCAACGTGGGAGACGTTGGAGTCCATGGCAACAGGGCGGTATAATTTCAACCCGATGCCAATTCTCGATGCCCACATGTTGGAATTCTTCAGCCGCAGTCCCGAGCAAACGCGGCGCATCGGAATCCGCCTTGGCGGCCTCCTCGAGCCGGGCGATGTGATCTGTTTGCAGGGCGATCTCGGCGCAGGCAAGACCACGTTTGCACAGGGCCTTGCGCAAGGATGGGGTTCACTCGATGCCGTTTCCAGCCCGACCTTTATTCTTGTCAACCAATATCGGCGCGCCGATGGCGGAAAACTTTTTCACCTCGATGCCTACCGCCTCGACTCCGTGCCGGAAGCGGAGGAACTCGATCTCGACTCGATGCTCAATGAAGGCGCGCTGATCATCGAGTGGCCCGAACGACTCGGAAATCTAATTCCCAACGATCATCTGCGCATCCAACTCGAGCATATCTCGGAAGAACACCGCAGGCTGGGCTTTCGTGCGCACGGGAAACACTACGACGAACTGCTCGACGAAATCCGCCAGTCTGTGGTGGGAGGATGACCATGCTGCTTGCAGTCGATACATCCACTTCGCTGACAGGCCTGGCGTTGTATGATGGAGTCCAGGTCCTCGGCGAGATGACGTGGATAACCAGGCAACATCACACGGCAGAACTTTCCCCGGCTCTTTCCGGACTTTTGAGTCGGTGCGGCGTTTCGATGGGCATGGTCAACGCTTTGGGCGTTGCCGTTGGTCCCGGTTCGTTTACGAGTCTGCGAGTTGGGCTGTCCTTGGTGAAGGGAATTGCGCTGGCGCGCAATTTGCCTGTGATGGGAATTCCCACATTGGATGTGATCGCAACAGCCCAGCCGTTGGCGGAATATCCGCTCATTGCGATCATTCAAGCCGGGCGGACGCGAATCGCTTTCAGTGTGTATGAAAATACCGGGAAGCAGTGGCAGGCGGAAGGTCCGATTAGAAGCGGAACGCTCGAAGAACTCATCGCCGGGATCGATTCGCCTGCATCCATCGCGGGCGAATTGACATCCGAAGAAAGAAAAAAAATATCCAAGGCAAAGAAACTGCACTTGGCTTCGCCTGCATTGTGTGTAAGACGTCCTGCTGTGCTTGCAGAACTGGCTTGGAACCGCTGGCGGAATCATGATGTGGACGATGCGGCAGCCCTTGCGCCGATCTATTTGCATGTGGCAGGAACGCCGATTTCGTGAAATGGAAGACCTGACAGGCCTTTTTATTCGAAAGATGATCGAAGCCGATCTCGAGCAGGTGGTCGCCATCGATCAGGTTTCGTTTTCCCTGCCCTGGCCCTCCAGTTCTTTCATTTACGAATTGAAGGATAATTTTTCGTCGCGGTCCTGGGTGGCGGAGATGGACAGGCGTGTGGCGGCGATGATGGTCGGCTGGCTGATCATGGATGAATTGCACATCGCAACGATCGCAACCCATCCTGATTACCGCAGGCGCGGCATCGGGAAAAAGTTGTTGTTGCACGCCCTGCGCGCCGCAAAAGCCGAGGGTGTAACCCGCGCGTTTTTGGAAGTACGCGAGGGGAATCATGCTGCTTTGAGCATGTATCGTAATTTGGGTTTTGCGGAAGACGGAAGAAGGATTGAATATTACAAGGATAACAATGAGGATGCCATCCTCATGTCCCTGAACGATCTGGGGCATATCCAGGGAGTTTGAATTGACCATCGAGATACTTGACTGGATTGCTAGCGAGGTTTCCGTTTGCACGAAGTGCGCTTTGCATGAGTCGCGCAAACGGGTTGTGACGGGGGAGGGACCCGCCGATGCGGAGATCATGTTCATCGGCGAGGCTCCGGGATTCCATGAGAACGAGCAGGGACGTCCGTTCGTGGGGGCATCTGGAAGGTTTTTGGACCAATTGCTCGAGCAGGCAGAGTTGACGCGTTCAGAGGTGTTCATTGCCAATGTCGTCAAATGCCGCCCGCCGGGCAACCGCGATCCGCAGCCCGAAGAACTTGGGGCGTGCAGTGAGTATTTGCATGCGCAGATCGAATCGATAAACCCGAGTATCATTGTGACCCTGGGACGCATTTCGATGGGAACCTATTTTCCCGGTGCGAAGATCACCGCCATTCACGGGCAGATGCAAAGTATCGACGGAAGGTTTATCATTCCCATGTATCACCCGGCGGCGGCGCTGCACCAACCCGCCCTGAGACCATCCATTCTGGCGGATTTTGCTAAATTGCCGGATCAGTTGAATGAAGCCCGCGCAGTCCTGGGCAGGCATGTGGTCAGGAAGAATAAACCCGCGGCGCATCAAAAAATCGATTCGCCGCGACAGTTAAGTCTATTTTGATGAATGAGGAACCTATGACGACAAAGACAGATCTAATCAAAAAGCTGAAGGAGAAGAACGCCAAGGTGGCGATCCTCGGTTTGGGATATGTGGGACTGCCTCTGGCGGTCGTTTTCGGGGAGGCTGGTTTTCACGTCACAGGCGTGGATCCGGACAAGGGTAAAATCGATGCGCTGAATAAAGGCGAGTCCTATATCCCGGATGTGAAAACTGAAGCAGTGGCAAAGCTGGTCAAAAGCGGGATGTTGACCGCCACTACGGATTTTTCTGTGCTAAAGAACATGGATGCGGTCAGCATTTGTGTGCCGACTCCGCTGCGGCAGACCGGCGACCCGGATATGTCGTTCATCATGTCTGCAATGGAAGAACTGAGCAAGTACATGCATAAGGGGATGGTTGTGGTATTGGAATCAACGACGTATCCCGGCACGACCCGTGAGTTGCTTCTACCCAAGCTCGGTACCGAACACAATCTTACTGTGGGTGAGGATTGGTTCCTTGCTTTCTCGCCTGAGCGTGTGGATCCGGGGCGTGAAGATTTCACAACCATCAATACCCCAAAGGTGATGGGTGGAATCACGCATGCCTGCGGCGAGGTGGCAACCGTTTGGTATGAAGGCGCGATCAAAATCGTGCATCACGTTTCCACGGCGGAGGCGGCGGAAATGTCGAAACTTCTGGAAAATACCTTCCGCATGATCAATATTGGCCTGGTCAACGAACTGGCGATCATGTGCGAATACCTCGGCGTGGATGTGTGGGAGGTGATCGATGCGGCAGCAACCAAGCCGTTCGGCTTCATGAAGTTTACGCCGGGTCCCGGCTTGGGCGGACACTGCATCCCGATCGACCCGCTTTATCTTTCGTGGAAGATGCGTTCGTTCAATTACAACGCGCGTTTCATCGAGTTGGCATCTGAGATCAATACCAACATGCCGCGATATGTAGTCAGCCGCGTGCTGGAGGCGATGAATGACCTCGGCAAGACGTTGAAGGGCTCAAAGGTGTTGGTTTTGGGCGCTGCGTACAAGCCGGATATCAATGATGTGCGCGAGTCCCCGTCGTTGGATGTGATCGGTTTGCTGAAGAAGAAAGGCGCGCTGGTCGATTATCACGACCCGTATATCCCGCATATTCATCATGAGTACGAGGGGTGGCATATGGACAGCGTGCAGGACCTGATGTATTCGGTCCGCGAGGCGGATGCGGTGCTGATCGTAACCAATCATGCTGTGTATGATTACAAAGCGATCATCGAATCTGCAAAGTTTGTGTTTGATTCGCGAAATGCAACCGGGAAAATTGGCAAGTTTGAAAAGGTGGAACGGCTCTAGTTATTTTGCGCATCAGCAGAATGTGTTGCATCATCCGTGATGCGTAAGGGAAAATAATGGCTCATTATCTCATTACTGGCGCGGCTGGTTTTATTGGCGCGCGGACCTCGGAAATGCTCCTTACGCAGGGCCATACTGTTGTAGGCATTGATAACGTCAATGATGCTTATGACCCGCGCATGAAGGAATACCGCTTGAAAAAACTTCAGGGTTTGGGTGGTTTCAAATTCCACCGGCGCGACATTTCCGAGAAATCCTGCATAGATCTGTTCATGGATGAAAAGTTCGATGCTGTCATCCATCTTGCGGCGCGAGCCGGAGTGCGTTACAGCGTGGAGAACCCGTGGGTATTCGTGGAATCAAATGTGATCGGCACATTGAACATGCTCGAGGTTTGCCGCCAGTTCGCATGCAAGAAATTTATCATGGCATCAACTTCCAGCATTTATGGCGAGAATCCGCCTTATCCCACGCCCGAAACCGCTTCCAGCAGCGAGCCGATGCAGCCTTATGCCGCAAGTAAGAAAGGCGCAGAGGTGCTTGCTCATTCGTATCATCACCTGTATGGGATCGATATCAGCATCTTGAGATATTTCACAGTGTATGGTCCGGCAGGCAGACCCGACCTTGCTCATCTCCGTTTTGTACAATGGATCAGCGAAGGGAGACCTGTGCGCATCAATGGGGATGGAAATCACTCGCGCGGCTTTACATACATTGACGATATTGCTCACGGCACGATTTTGGCGCTTAAGCCAGTGGGATTTGAGGTGTTCAACCTTGGCGGACATGAGGTCATCACTGTTATTAACCTAATCCGGCTGATGGAAGAAATCATCGGCAAAAAAGCGGACGTAAGATATGGTCCCGCCAACCCTGCGGATATGCTGACAAACCAGGCGGATGTGACCAAGTCTGGAAAGTTACTTGGATGGGAACCACAGATTAGCATGCGGACCGGGGTCACAAAACTGGTTGAATGGTATAACACAAACCGTGACTGGGCGAAAGAAATTCTCACACCGTAAACGACCTCGTGCAAAACTTTCAATTACCGGTTACCTTTTACACCCTTATAATCGTAAGTGGTAGCTGGTAAATTTTCATGTCCCTTCTTTCGAAATTCAAAAATGACCCGCTCTTTGCCAAAGTAATGCGCTCCAGCGGATCGTTATTCAGCAACAACACCCTTGCACTCGGACTCAGCGTGGTGCAAGGCATCATGGCGACGCGCCTGTTAGGTCCAGCTGGGTTCGGTCTCATCGGCGTGGTCATGGCGTTCGCTTCGACAGTGAACAGCGTCTTCTCATTCCGCATGGGCGAGTTGGTGGTGCGCTACGGCGGCGAATACCTCAACAAGCAGGAAAAAGAACAAGCCTCTGCCTTGCTCAAAGCAGCCAGTCTGACCGAAGCAATAGTTTCGCTGTTGGCGTTTCTGGTGGTGCTCGCCACAGCACAACTTGCCGAAACCAACCTTGCCAAGACTCCCGACATTGCATGGATGTTCACTTTCTTTGCGATTAACCTGCTGGCAAACTTCAATACCGAAACTTCCACAGGTATTTTGCAAATTACTGAAAGAATCAAATTGCAGGGCACGGTCAATTTGATTCAAGCCATTATCACCACACTGATCATTGCGGGTGCGTTCTTCTTCGGCGGCAATGTCACTATTGTACTTATCGCGTATCTCATCGGAAAATCAATCCTCGGGCTTGGGCTTTTTACACTTGCTCAAATACAACTCCGTGAAAAACTCGGCGGCGGATGGTGGCGCACGCCTTTCTCGAAACTCACAACCCGCAGAGAAATTTTCCGCTTTGCGTTCAGCTCAAATATCAGCGCGACCATCATCAAACTTTTCCGTGAGAGCGAATTGATCTGGGTTGGCTTCTTCCTCGATACCACTGCTGTCGGTTATTATCGCGTTGCCTACACCATAACGCATTTCCTCGCCATCCCTGCCGACCCGCTCATCGCTACGACCTTCCCCGAGATCAATAAACTTGCAGTTGAAAGGGCATGGGGTAAACTCAAAAGTTTTCTCAAAAGAATCACGGCGTTTTCATTTTCCTATAACATCGCCATCGGCGCAGGTTTGATTCTCTTCGGTCAGTGGGTCATTCGCATCTACTCCGGCGCGGACTATCTCGCCGCCTATCCCGCCCTCGTCGCGCTCACCATCGGCTTGGTCTTCAATTACATCCTCTTTTGGAATCGCCCGCTCCTGCTCGCACTCGGCTTGCCGGAGTTTCCCGTCTATGTCACGCTTGCGGCGGGAGTCATCAAACTCGCGCTTTCGTTTTGGCTCGTGCCTGTCTATGGCGTGACGGCGGCGGGCGGGTTGCTGTCGTTCTATTACATTGCTTCGGTGGGGGTGATGGTGGTGAGAGGAATTGTGGAAATTGGGAATCGGGAATCGGTATGAAGATCGCACTTATTACAAACTCCCACATTCCATCTCTCACTGCCAATTCGATTCAGGCAATGAAGGTTGCTCAAGCCTTGATGCAACTGGGGCATAACATAAAGATGTTCGCGCCTGCGGAGACGAAATTACCCAATTACCAATTACTACTTGCCCATTATGGATTGCGCCTCGCCCCGGACCTCGACCTGCTCCCATCCATCAGCGGACTCAAACGCCTCGACTTTATCGTCCATGCCCAGCGTGCTGCGAAGAAATTCGGTTCGGAGTTGATCTACACCTGGCTGCCCCAGTCTGCGGCGTTGGGCGCATGGATGGGGTATTCCGTTGTGCTCGAAATGCATGCGGACAATTCGGGTCGACTTGGCGTGTGGTGGATGCAACAATTTTGGAGGCAGAACACGCCCAAGGTGATGACGGTCACCACGTCAGCGTTGAGAAAGGCTTTGGAGCGCTCGACCAGGTTCCAATTCCCGAATGAAGCGCTGCTGCTCGCGCCGAACGGCGTCGAGTTGGAGAAGTATGCGGATTTGCCAAGTCCTGCCGAGGCGCGTCGTCAATTGAATTTGAAAGAGGGATTGACTGTTGGATTCACAGGTCACATTTACCCTGGCAGAGGTGCTGATCTTTTGTTCGAACTCGCGCGGCAAATGCCCAATGTCAATTTTTTGTGGGTGGGCGGCACGCCCGAGTTGGTGGATTTTTGGCGCGGCAAACTGACCGAGGCAGGCATGACCAATGTGACGATGACAGGCTTCGTGAAGCATGAGTCGATCCCGCTGTATCAGGCGGCGGCGGATGTGCTGCTGATGCCGTATTCGCGTTCGATCGAAGCTTCGAGCGGACAAGACATTGCCGAGGTGATCAACCCGATGAAGATGTTCGAGTACATGGCGGCGGGACGGGGAATCGTTTCTGCGGACTTGCCTTCGATACGGGAAGTATTGAATGAGGGCAATGCGATGTTGGTTGAGCCTGCTGGTCGAGTAGACGGCGGTGTTCTTTCGCCGGCGGATCGAGACCAAGTTGGTGAGTGGAAAGTGGAAATTGAGAAACTGCTTGCTGATGAGCCGCACCGATTGGCGTTGGGTAAACAAGCCCGCAAGGATGTGGAGCAGTTGACTTGGGTGAAGCGCGAAGAGCGGGTGATGGATTCAATTCAATCAATGATTAAATCTTTGCGTCGGAAAGATGTGTCATAAACTCTTGCACCTTTGCGTTAATACTTCGCGAATTAAAAGAAGATAAGTCACGCTATACGTTACAATACTCCTCCATCATGGAAAGATTTTTCCCCACCCGCATAGCGCAGACAGTTGCCCTGGTCGTGATCTTTGTACTTGCGCTTGCCATCCGCCTGTACGATCTGACCGATCTGCCGCTCGAATTTCATTCCACCCGCCAATTGGTATCGGCGCTCAAGGCGCGCGGAATGTATTACGAGACCCGCTTCGATGTTTCTCCCGAGGAACGCGCTTTCGCCGTCCAGCAATGGAAGTTCCGCGCATCGGTCGAGCCGGAAGTCTTCGAAAGAATTGTCGCATGGACGTATCGCTTCACCGGCGAGCAGGTCTGGGTCGCGCGCATTTATTCCTCCGCGTTCTGGCTGATAGGCGGGATATTTCTATTCATGCTTGCACGGCGTCTTGTCTCTGATGATGGCGCAATTGTGTCAACAGCAATTTATCTTTTTCTTCCATACGCCATCATCGCCAGCCGCAGTTTCCAACCCGATCCGCTGATGACGATGCTCATTATGATGTTTTTGTGGGCGGTCTGGGAATGGGCGGGTGAAAAACCCTTCAACCACCAGAAAGACAAAGGCACACAAAGGAAAACCTTCGTGGCCCCAAGCCCCCAGAATGGGGGTCGTGACCCTTCGTGGTTAAAAACCTTTCTCACCGGCATCTTTGGCGGGCTTGCCATCTTCATCAAATTCCCGGCAGTATTCTTCATTGTAGGCGGAGGCTTGGGCGCGGTGTTAAGTCACAGGTCCATGAAAGAGTCGCTGAAGAATCCGCAGATATATGTCATGAGTCTCTTGGGAATCCTCCCTGGCGCGGCATATCTCATCTATGGAATTTTCATAGAAGATTATCTCGGTCAGCAATTCGCCGGCCGTTTCATCCCTTCGCTGTTTTTCAAACCGTCCTATTATATTGGCTGGTTGAATATGTTGAATTTGGTCGCGGGCGGATTCGTGCTCGGGCTTGCGCTGCTGGGACTATTTTTCTTTGCGGATAAAAAACTCCGCTTCCTTCTTGGACTTTGGGCCGGGTACGTCCTCTTTGGGCTTTACTTTAACTTTCACATCTCCACCCACGATTACTACTCCCTGCCTTTGATTCCCATCCTTGCGCTTTCGCTTGCGCCGCTTGCGGATTTTTTATTTTCAAAACTTGCCCAACTTACTCAAACAAAACTTCTTCGCCTTTTTTCTTTTCTCTTTCTTTTTATTGGCCTTGTTGCCTCTCTCTGGAATGTCCGCAATCAACTCAACGCCGTGGATTACCGCCCCCAAGCTGCCATGTGGGAGGAAATCCGCGCAAAGACGGACGGATACAACCTGGCAGGCCTGACCCAGGACTATGGCGCGCGCATGGCATATTGGGGTTGGCGTAATATCAGTTCCTGGCCCACCTCCGGTGACTTGCTTTACGGCGACGAGCGCGGACCGGGACGCGACTTCGAAGGTTATTTCGAAGAACTCATTGCCAAAAAAGATTTGTTCATCGTCACCGATCTCGACGACTTTGAGCGCCAACCCTTCCTGATGGAAAAACTCGAACCGTATCCCGTCTTTGCCGAAGGGGATGGCTACGTCATCTACAATTTAATGAAGTAAACCATCCGGCTTTTTGATTTGTCAAAGAAAGGCCATCCGGTCGACCTTATTGATAAGGTTTGTTAACCTCATCCAGTTTAGCCATAATTTCATCCAAAAGGGTATCGGTAAGATTCTTTTGTGACGGGGATAGATCGTTTAGTTCCTCGGGATCCGCCTTTACGTCGAAGAGTTTTACCTGATGCATTTCCGGAAGAAGAGAATAACCGAAGTAATAATGAAGTTTATGGTTTCCCTTCACCATCATCACCGACGCTTGGGAAAGAGGGTCGTATTGCCCGTTCTTGCTCGCTCGCACTGTGAAAATATTGCGCGTTGGCTCCGTTCCTGACCCATAAGGCGGGAGCGGGATTCCTCCCTCCACCCAGTCGGGGAAGGGCTGTCCAGTGACATGGGTCAACGTCGGGATGACGTCCACCGCACTGGTGTTTTCAAGGATGTCCATGCCGGTTTTACGCCCCGGCTCGAAGATCATCAGCGGAACGCGGATAACTGGCTCGTAGAGCACTTCCGTGCTATGGCCGGTGATCCCGCGTTCGTTCAACTCCCCATGGTCGGAGGTCAGGACCAGCCAGGTGTTTTCCAACAACCCTGCGGATTCCAATTTTTCATACAGCCGTCCGAACTCCCTATCCACGTAGAGGATGAACTCATCATACTCCGCGCGTTTTGCAAGAATATCCTTTGGCGGTCTCTTTGCAAAAATATCCTTCGGCTTTTTGGGAGGCTTGAAACCATCATTGTGAAAGTGCTTGTAGAATTCCGTCGGCGGCCTGTAGGGATCGTGCGGCGGAAGAAAATGGAAATAGCCGACGAAAGGCTGTGGGATCGCCGTGAGACGGTTGGCGAGGTAATCCACTGCATTTTCCAATAAGAAAATGTTGTCTGAACCGGCCGAACCGGCCGTGGGCAGACCCAGGGGGAATAAATGCTTGAGGTCTTTGAACTTTTTTTCCTGGTACTCCTGATAAAGGCGGGAGAGAAACAGGGAATAGGCGTATCCCTGCTCCTCGACATTGATATCCCTCAGCCAGCTGACGGAGGCGATGTCGTCATCATTCCTGAACAGGATATGAAGGAGTTCGTCCGATCCAAGCAAAAGTTTGTCCCTAGGTATTAATTCATCGGACCGGCTCAGAAATTGATATAGCAGGATATTCACCCAACCGTTATGGCTGTAGGCTATCGGATAATAATCTTTGAATGCACTGAAAAGGTTGCGGTTCACATACCGTTCAGTCACCGTCCCCGCCGGTTGAAAGGCGCGGTGTGTCCAGGGCAGGACGCCGGTTAATAAGGAAGCGGTTCCCGGTGTGGTGAAGTTCCCGCCTGCGTAATGGTTGTGATATCGAACCGCCCGTTCAGAAAGCCTGTTTATGTTCGGCGTGGTCTCGCGGGGGTAGCCGTAAAGGGATATGTTGTAGCTGGAAAATGCGTCGAATACCACCACAAGCACATTCTGTTGCTCTGACTGCTTCTCATTTGTGGAACTGGCAAATCTTGTAAGGGGTTCTGCCGCAAGGCTTAAAGGCAACAGGCCTGCGAGTTTGAGAAAGTCACGCCGATTTATCTTTCGATTCATTTGTCACCGTGCCGGCGGGTTGATAACTGCCCCAGGAAACGTTCCAGTCGGGTTCATTCTAATGGTTGTTGGAGTCCCTAGGGTGCCTGAGAGCGCACATCCTATTCTCGGTTCATTGGATGAATTATACTTGGTTTATGGCATTCATTCGAACGCCATCCCGTCCTGCCGAAGTGGACGGGTATTTAACTGCAATTTGATGAAGTAAACAATGTCCTCCTCCAACAAATCACTGACCTATCTTGCCTGGTTTGGCGTCCTTGCCATGATGGCGGCGCTTGCCGTATATGCCTATCTTGGGATCTTCACCCGCTACATGGGCGACGATTACTGCCTGCTTGCCCAGGTGAAATTTGGCGATATCTTCACCAACAGTTGGAACAAATATCTTCTTAAATCCAACCGGTTTTCCAACCTGTTCGTCCTTGGCTTTTGGGAACTCTTCCCCCGCAACATCGCGTTTGTTCCTGCCCTGCACATCCTGCTCTGGGGGACCGGCTTGTACTGGCTGTCGGCCGAGTTGAACAAAATGCTGGAGACAAAACTTGAAGCGCCGGTCCGTTTGCTCGCCGCCGAAGCGGTTATCCTTTTCTCCTTTTTTACCACACCGAACCTCTTCCAGGTCCTTTACTGGCGGCCCGGGCAGGTATCCTACCTGACCCCCATCGTTTTCTTCACACTCCTCTCAGCATGGATGGTGAGGCTCGTCCGCCTGCAAAAAGCCTCCCTTCCCATGGCGGTTCTCTTCGCCTTCCTGGCATTTTTCATTGGGGGACTTTCCGAGACCCTGGGCGCATTGCACATTTCTATTCTCTCGCTCGCGATCGCCTGCGTTTATTATTTCGACACATCCGCCCGCCGCCAACCGGCGCTGACTTTGCTGACCGCCATGCTCATTGGCGCGCTGGCGGCACTGTTTGCAATGTTTATTTCCCCCGCCAATGAGTTTCGTATCAACGAAGAGAATGGTCCGCCCTCGCTTATAACCGTCCTCATCCGCGACGTGAATTTTTCATTCCTTTTCCTGCGCGTCGCAGTGACGAACCTTCCCCTGCCCCTCTTTATGTTGTTGGCGATCTCCGGCTTGTTCTCGTACCAGTTCTTTTTGGATAAGCGCACCAAAAAAATCGAAACGCGATTTTACTGGATATTCCTTCTCATTCCGGTTCTGCTCTACGGATTGATCTTCGCCACCTTTGCTCCCAGCGCGTATGGGCAGTCCTACCCGTTGGAGCGGGTGCGGTTCCCGGCATATTTTCTGCTCATGGGTGCCATCATGGCACTGGGGATTTGCGCCGGATATGTACTGTCCTTTATAAAACCCCCGGTCTTCGTGAAAAATGCCGCCCTTGCGCTGGCGTTCCTTGCTTTTCTCTATCCCTTGTGGATGACGCGCCAGCCTCTCTCCACCTACGAAGAACGCCGCCTTTTTGCCCTGCGCTGGGATGAACGGGAGCGGATGATCTACGATATGAAGGCTCGCGGTGAGCAAGAACTGATCATCCCCGGTTTGGATGGCTATAAAGGCGTAAAGGAACTGGACGTCCGGCCATTTTTTTGGCTGAACGGTTGTGCCGCGCAGTTGTACGATGTTCATTCCATCAGCGCCGTATCCATCGAAGAGGAACACATCCTTGAATATTTCAGCCAATGAACTGACTCCCATCCTCGTCACCGGGTCGCATCGCAGCGGCACCACCTGGGTCGGTAAAATGCTCGCCGCCGCCGCGGATACCGCTTATATCAGCGAGCCGCTTAACGTTTTGCATCGCCCCGGCATCTTCCGCGTGCCGGTCAAATATTGGTACACCTACATTACAGAAGAGAATGAAGCGGAATACCTGCCCGCCTACCGTGAACTGCTGGACTTTCAATACCATACCTGGCTCGAGATCAAATCCCTCCGTTCGCTCAAAGATTTCCTGCGCATGGGGCGCGATTTCCGCATCTTTTTCAACGGGAGCATGTACGGCCAGCGCGCGCTCATCAAAGACCCGTTCGCGGTCTTCTCCACACCCTGGTTTGCGAATCGATTGCACTGCAAGGTCGTCATCACTGCCAGGCACCCGGCGGGATTCACCGGCAGTCTCAAACGTCTCGGGTGGAACTACGATTTCAACAACCTGCTTAATCAGCCGCTTTTCATGCGCGACCATCTCGAGGCGGATCGCGCGGCGATGCAAGCAATCGACAAAAATGACATCGTGAGTCAAGCGGCTTTGTTGTGGAAGTTCATCTATCGCTTCGTTCATGGGACCCGTGAGTCGTTCCCGCAATTTGGCATTGTCCGCCACGAAGACCTTTCCCTCGACCCCGTGAACGGTTTCCAAATTTTATACAAATCCCTCGGTTTGGACTTTACCGAACGCGTCCGGAAGATCATTGAGAACTCCAGCAGTTCCGAGAACCCGGTGAGATTGGCGCGGAACAGGACCCACTCCGTCAAACTAGACAGCCGCGCCAACCTCGATAACTGGAAGAAGATCCTCTCTCCCGAAGAAATCTCCCGCGTCCGCAAGATCACGGAAGGCGTTTCTGAATTCTTCTATTCCGAAGAGGAATGGAAATAAGTATTGCCCAGCCGCCGTCCTCGGCGGCGAGACGCCGCCTTGAGCAAACTGAATGAAACCAGCCGCCCTTCCTCTCGTATCCATCGTCACTCCCTCGTTCAACCAGGCGAACTTTATCGAAGCGACGATCCAATCTGTGCTCGGGCAGACCTATCGCCATATCGAATACATCATCATCGACGGGGGCTCGACCGATGGCAGCGCGGGCATTATCAAAAAGCATGAAGGACGGATCGCTTTATGGGTCAGCGAACAGGACAAAGGTCAGACGGATGCGATCAACAAAGGGTTTGCCAAAGCCAAAGGCGACATCCTCGCCTGGATCAATTCCGACGACACGTATGCCACTCCCCACGCCGTCGCGGATGCGGTCAACTTCCTGATCGCGAATCCCAATGTGGGGATGGTTTATGCGGACTGCAATTTCATCGACGAAGAAGGAAAGGTCATCGGCAAGTTTGCCTCGCGCCAGACCGATTACGAAAGGCTGCGCCGCGGCTACGTTCACATCCCCCAACAGACGATGTTCTTCCGCGCCAAATACTGGAAGGAACTCGGTCCGCTCGACCCGTCTTTCTATTTCGCAATGGATTATGACCTGTGGGTGAGGATCGCCAAAATCGCGCCGATTCGATATCTTCCGGGCAGGACGTGGTCGAACTTCCGCATTCACACTTCCAGCAAGACCAATGTGGACGACGAACGCGGCTGGAAGGAAATGCTCAGGATCCATTACCGAGACGGCGGTTCATTCTTCGCGCCGATTGTGGCAAAATATTATCTAAGAAAGCTCATCGGTCCACTGTGGAAATGGCAGATCAAAAGTAATGCGTGATCCGTGATTTGCGTTTTGCGTCTCGCGTTTACGTTTCACGTATTACGCATCATCCAATCAAAATTGTAAATAAAAAATCGTAATTCGAAAATGTATCTCTTCTCTCCTCCCTCCCTCGACGATCTCATCCGTCTTCTGAAAGCCTGGCGCTTTTGGGTCTTGGGCGCGTTGATCGGTTCCGCCATCGGCGCGGCGTTCCATGCCATCGTCCCTCCGCCGTATCGCGCCAAAGCCACCGTCAACGTGGATTTTAATTTCGAAGAAGCCTTCCCGACCAACACCGACCGGCAGGACTTTTATTACCTCGAGCGTGAAACCCGCAAAATGGAAGAACTCGCCTGGTCTGACGACGTGTTGGGTCGATTGAACGTGCCGATCGATCAATTGCGCAACGGGAAGTTGATCCTATCCCAACCTGCCGAAGCAGGCTGGCATTTTTATGCCGACGATCAAGACGCCAAAAAAGCGGAAGAGCTCGCATCCGCGTGGGCAAACGCGTTTGTAGAAAAAGTTCAAGCAGAAAGACAAGCAGGCGGCCTGAATGAATTCATCAGACTCGAAGTGACCCAGTCTGCGGACCTGCCAAGGGAACGAAGCATACCATTGAGCGATTACCTTCTCGCAGGCGCAAGCGGATTTCTTCTTTTGGCAGTTTTCTTCGTTTTGTTCATCCGTCGAAAGGACTCCAACATCTCCTGATGTTGGAATATTTTTATGGCGCAAGGCAATTCCACGAATAAATTCCAAAGCCGGGAGACTTTGAAGTCCGCCATAAAATTACTTTGGGGTCTTGCCCTGCTCACCCTGCCTGTCACCAGTTTTCGCTGGTTTCCCGGTTTGGGCGAAAGCACGCTTGTCCGCCCGCTGGCTTTGTATCCGCTTGCGATCTTGTTACCGCTTCTTCTGATTCAGGCATGGCGCAGAAAAATATCGCTGACATTCTCTGGCGCGTTCATCGCGCTTGGCGTGTTTGTTTTATACGCTTTTTTCTCATCCAGCATCGGCGCATTGATAGACCCGATCCCCTTGCGCGGACAAACCTACGACGGTCGCGTCATTCGCGCTCTTGTGACGCTTTTCATCGGCGTCGCTTTCTTTGTCGCTGCCGTCTGGATGAACAAGGACGAAGCCGATCTGCGTTTCACCGTCCAGTGGATTTTCGCCGGGCTATGTCTCGACCTTGCCTGGAGCGGACTGCAAGCCGTCACGTTTTACACGGGTCTGCTTGAAAAGGAAATGGTCACGCATTGGCAGCTTGCATTTTCGATGCGCGAACTCGTGCGCACGAACCGCATCTCGGGCCTGGCATATGAACCGGCATGGCTGGCGGGACAACTTGCGACGATATTTTTTCCATTTCTCTTTGCCGCTGTATTGACGAAGTTCCGCCTCACTTCGCTGACCTGGCTTGAGCCTGTGCTTCTGACTTTATCCACACTCGTATTGTTTGCCACCTACTCACGCGGAGGCTTGCTCATCACCATCGGCGTCTCCGGTTTGATGACGCTTATATTCGGGCGCGACATTCTCCAAGGCATATGGGCTTGGTATATCAAAGGCTTTAAAGAACAGCGCTTTACATCTTTCATCTTTCGCCTTTCGATCATTGTCGCTCTTGTCGGAGTTATCGCAGGCGCGTTTCTTTTTCTTAGCCAAAAGAATTACTTCCGCCGCCTGTGGGAGGTCAATGCCGAGAGCTTGAACGAATACATCGTGGACATCAACGCCGGTGCGCGCGGAGCGTACACGGTCGGGGCGTTGTCTGCGTTTTCAGAATATCCGCTGACAGGCGTCGGCTTGGGAGGAAGCGGGTTCTACATCTACCAGAACCTGCCCGATTGGGCTTTAACCACCGTCCCTGAAATTGCAAAACAACTCGATCCATCCAATAGGTTGTATCCCAACCCGAAAAATCTCTATGTGCGTTTACTCTCCGAGACCGGTCTGATCGGCTTCTTCCTTTTCATTGCTTTTCAACTTTACCTGTTGGGTGAAACACTTTCTCTTTACCGGCGTGGGCCAGCCTGGGCGCGGTTTGCCGCGATCGCCGGTGTATTTGCGTGGGTTGCCATCGCCTTGTATAATTTCACCCAGGATTCGCTGACCACCCCGAACATTTGGATCGTGCCGGGGATCATGGCTGGGATTGCCGTTAATCTATCGAATAAGGAAGTTTCATGATCGTCCTTTCCGTTGGAATGCCGCGCGCGGGGTCGGGCTGGCACTATAACCTCATCCACGACCTGATGAAAACGACAGGATGCGCCGATGCGCGCGACATCCGCGAAAGATACAAATTACAGAAGATTCTTACGGAGGTCAATTGCAACATCGGCGTACTTTCGGCGCGCAGGCTCGCGATGGTGGCCATACCCGCGCTGATGGGCAATACTTTTGTGATCAAAGCCCATGCGGCGCCATCCGGCGCGTCGCGTATTCTGGCAAAGCTGGGTTTGTTGCGCATGACCTACATCTATCGCGACCCGCGTGACGCCATGCTCTCGGCATTCGATTTCGGTCAACGCGCGCTTGCCAAGGGACGCCCCAACGCATTTTCCCACCTGTCGGATTTCGATAAAAGCATGGACTTCATCATGGAGTACGTCCGCATTTGGGAGAAATGGACTGCGGAGAAGAATGTGCTTGTCGCACGCTACGAGGATCTCTTAACGAATTACGAGGTAGAATCGGCACGCCTGTTGAAATATCTCAACCTGGATGCGGCCAAGCCGGAGGTCCGCGCGGTGATCGAGCAATATCGTCCCGGCGCGAACGACTCTCAACAGGGATTGCACTACTACAAAGGCCAGATCGGGCGTTTCCGTGATGCCTATACAACCGAACAAAAAAGGTTCATATTGACCAAACTGGTCGGTTATCTGGAGCGCATGGGGTACGATACGGTGTAGGTGTAATTCGACTGTAACGTCGGGGATGTTGTCGAACCCCGTCTTTTTCGTTATTATTGGCAGGCAATGATGAAACGATTCGACACCCCATACATGGCGGACTGGTTCGCCATATCATTACGCTGGATCATGTTGGTGGGCTTGATCGTTTCGCTGGGTCTCGGGCAGAAACTGGATATCGGCTCCACCTGGACCCTGGGTTTGTTAATTTTCTGGAATCTGGGTATGACGGCGCTGGCGGGCTTGAACGTGCGCACTTCGTATCATCGACGGCTTAATATTGCAGTGGACATCATCCTGGCGGGCGCATTTTTCTGGATGCAGGGCGGCGTGCGCGGTCCGGCTTTTTGGGCGGGTTTGCTTCCGATCCTGACAGGCTCCATTTATTTCGAGATCATCGGCGCGGTCGTCACTTCACTGATCTTTTCGGGGCTTGTGATCTATACCGGCCTGCGAAATGAAGGCAACCTGCTCCTTGCGGTCCTGATCGCAGGAATCATGAGTCTGCTGGGCATCCTCTTCGGTTTTCTTGGGCGCAGGTTGATGGACCATATGCGCAAGAACCGATCCATCTGGGGGGACGAAGAGGAGAGAAAACGCGCCATTCAAAACGAGCGCATGCGCGCCATTTACGAACTGACCTCCACGCTTTCGACCACCCTCAGTTATAAACGCGTACTCGATTCCGCCCTCGATATGAGCGCCTCGGCTCTAAACCCGAACCTGGAACCGGAGCAGACGACCAGCGATCCGCTGGTGGGCGCGGTGATGCTCTTCAACGCCGGAAAACTACGGGTCGGTTCTGCGAGGCGTTTTACCAACGCCGATATGCGGATCACCTTCGACGGCACGGAGGGAATACTCAAGAGAGCGATCGATGAGGGCGAACCCGTCAAATTCAATGACATCGGCTACGACCAGGAATTGGGGCGGGTGGTGGCGCTCCGCAATTGCACCAGCGGATACATCTTCCCCCTGCGCAGCGGATTCAACGTCTATGGCGTGCTGATCTTTGCCCATCCCGAACCCGATTACTTCACCACCGAACGTACGAACCTTTTGGATATCATCGGCCGCCAGGCGGTCATCGCCATTCAGAACGCGCGCCTTTACCAGGACCTGGTGGAGGAAAAAGAACGCCTCGCGGATGTGTACGAAGAAGCGCGCAAGAAACTGGCGCGTGACCTGCACGACGGCCCCACTCAATCGGTGGCGGCCATGGCGATGCGTTTGAACATCTCGCGCCGCATGCTTTCAAAGGACCCCAAAGGCGCCAATGAAGAACTGGTCAAGCTGGAGGATCTGGCGCATCGCACCACCAAGGAGATCCGGCACATGCTCTTTACCCTGAGGCCGCTCATCCTCGAGTCGCAGGGTCTTGCCGCAGCAATTCAATCCATGGCGGATAAGATGATGGAGACCTTCGCCCAGCGCGTCGTGGTGGAGATCGACCAGAACGCGGCGCAGCAGTTGGAGATGGGCAAGCAGGGCGTGATCTTCTACATCATCGAAGAGGCGGTCAACAACGCGCGCAAGCACGCCGTGGCCGATACGATCACCGTGCGTTTGCGGCAGGTGGAGACGGGGGTCGTTCTTTTGGAAATCATCGATAACGGCGTGGGTTTCGACGTGAAAGCCATCACACAGAATTACGAAAAACGTTCCAGCAGCAGCCTGGGCATGGTGAACCTGCGTGAGCGGGCCGAACTGGTGAACGGCTTGCTCAATATCGAATCGAAGTCGGGCAGGGGTACGAATGTGCAAGTGTACATTCCGCTCACCGAGGAAGCTGCCGACCGCCTGCATCACGCCCGCAGAAAATAAATCTCTTGCATCACATCCATCATGCACCCGGGATTCCGAGCCGCCGGCCGCCGTTGATCCTCATTCATGGCGCAGGCGGCAGCTTTTTATCCTGGCATCCAATTCTCAGAAGGCTCGCAGGTGAAACGGTTTACACGCTCGACCTGCCCGGTCACGGTGAATCACAAGGCGCGGGCCGGGCATCCGTCCGCGAGTATGCATCGGATGTCTTGCAATTCATGGAAGAAAGACGGATTCACAAACCGGTCTTTGCGGGACATTCCATGGGAAGCGCCATTGTCTTGACCATTGCGCTGGATGCGCCTGAAAAACTTTCGGGGTTTGCATTGCTTGGAGCTGGGGCGAGACTTCGCGTCTCGCCTATGATCCTCAAAAAAGCTCGCAATCCCGCTACATTTGCCGACGCGGTGGCTTTGATCAACGAATATAGTTTCAGCCCGGATGTTCCGAAAGACCTTTTGCGGTTATCCACTCAGAATATGATGAAGACCGATCCGCAAACCCTGCTGGGCGATTTTCTCGCCTGTGATTCGTTCGATGTGACGGATCGTGTCGACTCGATCCAGGTTCCAGCCCTCATCCTTTGCGGCACCTTGGATGTAATGACCCAGCCAAAGTATTCCGAATTCCTCGCGGAGAAGATACCCGGGGCGCGTTTGCATCTGATCAAGGAAGCCGGTCACATGATCGCGCTCGAACAACCGGATGTTGTCGGAAGATTATTGAAGGAATTTTTGGAGAGTCTCCCGCCTCTTTCCTGACATTGGGCTGGTACCGCCCATTTGATTTTTTTTCACACTGAAACTGTAGGTCACGCTCCAGCGTGACCTACGAGTTTTCCACTGATAATATCTTTTTCAATAATGGCATTGCCGCCATCACCGCCCTTGCCCGGTGACTGAGTCGATTCTTTTCCGCCGCATCCAATTCAGCCATCGTTTTTCCCAAACCTGTCAGTAAAAAGATCGGATCGTACCCGAACCCGCCCATGCCGCGTTCTTCGGGGATGATCTCGCCGTAACAATCCCCTTCGGCAAATTCAACTTCTCCATTCGGCTTTGCAACTGCAATTGTGGCATGGAAATGTGCCGTCCATGGGCGCGGTTTGCCATTGAGATTCGCCAAAAGAAAGATTCGTCTGTCTTTATCGTTCGCCCCCGGTTTAGGGGAATATCGTGCCGAATAAAGACCGGGCGCGCCGTCGAGCGCATTCACTTCGAGGCCTGAATCATCTGCCAGGGAGATCAGTCCGCTGGCTTGAGCGAAGGCGATTGCTTTCTTGGCGGCGTTTTCCCGATAGGTGGAGCCGTCCTCGTCGACTTCGAGTTGCAGGTTGATTTGTGCGGGCGTAACGAATTCTATGCCGGAGCCTGCGAGCAGTTCCTTGAATTCAACGACCTTGCCCTTGTTGTTTGTGGCGATGAGAAGTTTGTTCATTTTCTCTATTGTAGGTCACGCTTTTAGCGTGACGATTTTATGAATGAGAATTGTCGGGTTGAAAGCCTGACCTACTTTTGATTTTATTCATTGCCCATTCCGCATGTTGGCTGACTAGGGTTTCCTCATCTTTTGCCGCAGCTTCGAGAACCGGCAGGTCTTTTTCATTTCCAGCGTTCCCAACAGCCACCGCGAGATTGCGCAAATAGCCGCGGCGTTTGGCGCGTTTGATTGGGGAACGCTTGAATCTTTGATTGAATTCTGAAGATGTCATGGTCAAATCGTCGGATAAAACAGGGAGCGGAATGGACGGTTCAAGCCCGGGATCACCCGGCGGCGAGAATCGATTCCACGGGCAGACCTGCTGACAGATATCACATCCGAAGATCCAATCCCCCATTTTCGGGCGCAATTCTTCAGGGATATCATCCTTGTTTTCGATGGTGAGGTAGGAAATGCAGCGCCGCGAGTCAATAATGCGGTTTGGGAGAATGCAATTCGTGGGGCAGGCTTCGACGCATCGGGTGCAGGTCCCGCAGTGATCGGTTCGGGATGGCTCATCAACTTCGAGCTCGATGCCGAGAAAAATTTCTGCGAGCAGGAAGGTCGAACCGGCTTTTGGGTTGATGAGCATGGAGTTTCTGCCGATCCAGCCGAGACCGGCGCGTTGAGCCAGTTCACGTTCGAGAATCGGACCGGTATCCGTGTAGCAGCGATTGGGAACGGGACGCCCGATCTGTTCTTCGATGAATTGGACGATATCTTTCAATCGAGAGGGAATGATGTCGTGGTAGTCGTTTCCCAAGGCATAGGAGGCGATTTGGAAGGAGGAAGTAGGAAGGGTGAGGGATGGTTGGTTGGCGGGGGCATAAGGCAACGCCAGCACGAGAATGGATTTGCATCCGGGGAGGATCAGCTTCGGGTCGGCGCGGCGCAATCGGCTTCGTTCCGAGGCGAGGTAATTCATCGTGCCGTGATGATTCGAATCCAGCCATTTCTGAAAGATGTCAAAGTGTTCGGTCGGCTCGCAAGAAGTAACGCCAGCCAGGATAAATCCCAGCTGGCGCGCTTTGTCTTTTATGTGTCGGGTGAGTTCGTTTTTATTGGACAACGATCTTCACGATAAGAATGAAATCTTTCTTCCCAAAAGGAATGCCCTTGGCGTTCACCATTTGCCAATAGCCGGTGTATTCGCCAGCCGTGGAGGGGGCTTTGAACTGGACGGAGACATCCACTTCCTGGCCCGGCGCGACGAGGGATGCAAGCGGAACGGGTTGGGCGCCCATCCGTTCGTTGGGAGGCGAGCTATAGGAGAAAATGGGTTTGTAATTTGTATCCCAGGTGCAGATGCCGGTGTTCTTGATCTTCCAGGTCTTGACGAATTCCTGTCCGGGCGTCATGGGTGTGCCGTCGGGTATGGTGACATCGAGGGTGGCGAGATCGAACGAGTAGTCGTCGCACAGGGCGTCGGGTGTCAGAGCCGCCTGTGTCGGGTCGAGGGTGAAAAGCGGAACGGCGGTTTCAGTAGGCGGAAGGAATTCCGGAGTGGGCGTCTCGGAAGGGAGAGGCTGGGATGTGGGTGTGGCGAATGCAGCTGTCAACGTAAATTCAGCCATCACAGTGCTTGCCGCCGAAGTGCGGACGACGTTCACATCCACTGTCGGCTCGATGGGGACGGCGGGGGCGCAGGCGGAAAAAAACGCTCCCAGCACAAGAAGGGCAAAGATTTTTTTCATGAGTTCCCTGCTTTCTATTTCAATACTGCGATGATCCGAACCCAGACGAGAGACCCGAAGTATTGACCGGCGTCATCCCGGATTTTGAAATACCAGGTGTAATCCCCGGGTTTGTTGGGCGCCCTCATTGGGACGGAAAACGTTCGGTATTCGCCGGGTTTGGTAAAAGGTCCATCCTTGGGTATTGTGTAAGTCTTCGGCAGGACGTACAACGGACCCGTGGAAAACTCCTCGATAAATACAAAAGAATAACCTTCATCCCATGCGCATGTGCCAGTGTTGAGGAATTCCCAGTTTTTGGTGAATTCTTCCCCGATCAGGATGGTCTTGCCATCGTAGGGGTTGGATTCGCCGACAAGATACCCGTCGTTACAGCCATTCTTGGTGGTGACCGTGCTATACGCGCCCGGCGAGGATGTTGGTGTGACAAGCAGTCCCGCCTGGGGGGTAAACCCCGGCTGCTGGGTGTTGAAAGTGAAGGGCGTATTCGTTGAGATCCCGAAAGGATCTGTGGTGGAAACTGCAACGGTGTTGGTCGGCGCAATCGTATTGGTCGGAATCGGCGTTGGAGGAACTGCGGCGGCGGTTTGTGTCGCCTGATCTGCGGCCTGGGTCAAGACCAGTGAGAAAGCCTGGGTCTGGATCGCGCCGACATCCTGCGCAGGCGGCGGGGTGGCTCCGACATTGCACGAACTTAGAAGCACAGCCGCAACGGCAAAACCTGCCAGCCAGCGGAACTTACGAAAATTCATGGTGAAACCTCCGTTACTCATCGACTTAATTATAACCCGCCGCGCATCCAAATTTAGCCGGGGTTTTAATCTGCTTACGCCGTTTTAATCTCATTCATGCGGATTGATTGAATATTCCCCCGTGCAATGACTCTACCATCCGGAATGTGCTCGCCTTTCCGCCTCATTCCGGACGTTTGGGATTCAGCCTGAAACCCGAATCGTGGTTAAACGCCCCTGCCAGCGGACTCGACTCCAATGCCATCACCCGGCCGTTTGCGAAGAAGGCAAAATCGAATGTGGTGGCGTCGCCCGCTTTTTTTCCAGGGATGGGCATCAGCCTTGCAGTGAGCGGCTTATTCAAGCGCAAAGCCAGGGCGCAAATATCCAGTAAAAGCGGCGTGATTTCCTCCGCAGTCACATCGCCCGCCAGCGGAACCGTATCCAACCCGGTGCCGCAGACTGCCGAATAAAGCAAGGCATCTTTCACAGTAAGCACACCCTCTGCCGCGCGTTTCGCTAAAATCGTATCCTCAAGAATCGGTTGCATGAAACCGTTGAAGCCGATGTGCGGAAAGTCCGCCCGTTCGATTGCATCGGTGAGAACTGCGGCGGCGGCGAGTGAACCGTGCAGACCGATTTTGGGAACACCCATATTCTCAACTGCCTTCCCAAGCGAATAAGCGTCATCGGGGAAGGGCGCAAGAGAAAAGTCAATCCCCTTAAACGTGATGCGTGAAGCATGATGCGTAAGCTCTTGCGCAAGTTTGGTGATTGCCTGCCCATGTTTGGTGATCTCTGCAATGAGCAGGTTCCGTCCACCGTCTACTGTCTTCTGTCCATGAAATGCATTTACTGCCAGATCCGCACATTCAACCGCAATGCCAAAAGCAGGCTGGTCGGATGTGTGATATGCCCCCGGAAAGAATGGCGCATTGGCGCCGACATTTGCCAGCGCGGTGAAATGCAGGTTGGCAAACCCGTCAGGGTCGAGCGGCGCGGACCTGACGATGATCTCTGCACAAGCCTTGACCCGTGCCATGTGGATCGTCTGCGCATCTGCCATCACACCGCTGAAGAAAACACCTTCACTCGCCGCGATCGCATCCGGTATGACCTGATAACTGCGAGGCAGTTCCGGCAGGGCGGGCCCCAGCGCTGCATATGAAATGCCATTCTGTTTCATCACCTGTGCAAAATTCCCGGCATATTTTGGCAACTCGTCAATATGCTTTTCGCCCAGAAGTTTCGCGAATGAAACCGTCGCCACGCGGACGGTCTGCACTTCGTAGCCAGCCGCCTCATACGCGGATTTCGCCCCGGATAAAAAATCTCCCGCTTCACGCAGGATATTTTCTTTCAAGGGATAACCGGGATTGCAGAAATAGGTGATTGAGCGGATCTTCATGACAGCTTGTTTTCGTCGTCTCTCTTATCGCCCTGTTTTGTCAAAGGCTTGATCAGCCCGGAGCGCTCGCCCATCAGAATGATAAAGCCGGAGAGCAGGCCGATCCCCACGAAAATGTAGATCATCGTGAATATCTTACCCGCGTCCGTTTTGGGGTAATAATCCCCATAACCTACGGTAGTGAGAGTGGTGATCGTGAAATACAGCGAATCGAGCGCGCGCCAGCCTTCCACTTTCGAATAGAACCACGTGCCGAGCAGAAGAATGCCAACGACCCAATAGAAAAGGGCGCGAAATTCCCTGTCCTGTAAACCATGCCAAAGACTTCGAAAAAAACGATAGAGCAGAATGAAGAACGCGGGCATTTAACTCTCCTTTTGATTCCTTTGCCTGATGACCTCGAACATCAAAACCGATCCCGCCACCCCGGCATTGAGGGATTCGGTCTCCCCTTTCATGGGAATACTGATCTTTCCATTCGCCACCTTCCGCGCGTTATCGCTGACCCCTTCCGCTTCGCTTCCGACAATCAAAGCGATTGGCTTTGTTAGATCGGTTTCCCAGAACGGTTGACCGTCCATATCTGCGATGTAAACCTTCATTCCGGCTACAGTTTTTTCAATTTCATCCCAACTCATTTCGTGAATTGGAAGACGAAAATGTGCGCCCATACCGGAGCGGAGGACTTTTGGCGCGAATGCATCCGTCGTTTCGGGCGGAATGAGAACCGCGTCCACGCCCGATGCCGCCGCAGACCTCAACAATGTCCCCAAATTCCCCGGGTCGCGGACCTGGTCTGGGATGAGGATGAAATTGGGAGATTGGGGAATTGGTAATTGGAGATATTCAACAACCGCGAGAATACCCTGTGGTGCCTCCGTTTCACTAATGGATTTCATCACACTGGGGGAGACTTCTTCCACATCCACGCCTTTCAACCTTAAGCCTTCAATTTGTAACCTGCCCCTCTCGCTCAACGTCTCATCGTACAAGACAATCTCAAATCTCCAATCTCCCTTCGCTGCTTCTTCCACCAATCTCACTCCCTCCACTACAAAGGCTCCAGCTTCGCGGCGTTCTTTGGGGCGTCCCAGTAGAGCGCGGACGAGCTTTATTTTTGGGTTTTGGTTGGATGTGATCATGGGGAGAGTGAACGTTGAATAGTGAACGGTAATAACTATTCGATTTCCAGTTTCCAAATCTTCATAAATTCGTCAATCGTTGCCTTGTCAAAGAGCACGATGCGAACTTGCTTCACACTGGAATTCGTATTCTTCTCAAAATTATCTGTAATCGCCTTGAAGATAATTCCCGCCGCGCGGTCTTTTGGAAAACCGAAGATGCCGGTGGAGATCGCAGGCAAGGAAATAGACTCACACTTTAATTCGTCCGCCACTTGCAGAGAACCCGTCACAGCATCATGTAATTTGGAATCCTCGTCCCCGCTTGTGCCCACATCGTGGGTATCGCCCCATACCGGACCCACAGCGTGGATCACGTATTTCGCAGGCAGATTCCCGCCCGAGGTCCATGCAGGATGCGCGTGGGAAACCAACCCGTATTTATGGATCCAATCCTCGCTCTCCTGTTGGATCGCTGGTCCACCTTTCTTCGAGATTGCCCATGCCACCCCGCCGCCGTGCGCAAGATGCTCGTTCGCGGCGTTGACGATGGCATCCACTTCCTCGATGGTGATGTCGCCCTGCACGATCTGCAGCAATTGACCTGATGAAAATGTTTTTTCGATCAAAACGGAATTCATGTGAATATTTTACCCCCGTTAAATATTGTAGGGGCGGGGTAACCCCGCCCCTACGCATTATTATTTCGTTTGCGCCACCACGGCGGCGAAGGCTTGCGGATTTTTCACTGCGATATCGGCAAGCATCTTGCGGTTGATCTCGATGTTCGCCTTCTTCATGGCTGCCACCAAACGGCTGTAGGTGGTGCCGTTCAGCCGGGCCGCGGCGTTGATGCGGGCGATCCACAACTTGCGCAGATCGCGTTTGCGCACGCGGCGGTCGCGGGTCGCATACCAGAGGCTTTTCAACATCGCCTCGTTGGCGCGCTTGAACAAAAAGTGCTTTGCCCCGCGTTGACCCTTCGTGATCTTCAAAACTTTCTTGTGACGTAAGTGCCCTTGCGGGCCTCCCTTAACGCGCATTGTATTTCTACCTCCTGCAAACTCGCGGGCGTCGGCGGGTCTAACCGCCAGTTGCGCACACCCGAAAGCCGCAAATCAAAATTTACGACGACCGGTCTCGATAAACTCGACCTTCAGGAAGATTACTCTTCCATGTTGGGCGCGAGGCGCTTGATGCGCTTCACGTACTTGCGGCCCTGCACTGTCACCATCTCGCTCAAAAGCGCCTTGGTGCGGTCCGACGTGCGTCGGCGCAGGTGGCTCTTGCCGCCTTTGGTGCGGACAAGGGTGCCGGAACCCGTCAGGCGAAAACGTTTGGAAGTCGCCTTATGGGTCTTCAATTTATATTTTTTGCCGGGTTTTGCTTTGCGTGGCATCGCATAGACTCCTTTCAGACAAAATAATCCGCGGACATTTCTGCCCGCGGACGAATCAACATCTTTGGGTCTTGCTCTTCGCCCAAACTACGCCTCGGTCTTCGCCTCAGCCTGTTCGGGTTTCTCTTTCTTTTTCGCCGCCCCAGCTTTTGCGGGAGCCATCACCACCAGCATGGTGCGTCCCTCCATTTGCGGCGGGACTTCGATGACGGCGATATCGGCAAGGTCGGCGGCAATTTCTTTCAAGTCTTCGAGCGCGATCTCGGGGTAATCCATTTCGCGTCCCCGGAACTTGACCGTCACCCGCACCTTGTGTCCCTGCCCAAGCCAGCGGCGGGCATCGTCCACTTTGAAGCCGCGATGGGCGGAATTGGTCTTGGGGCGCAGGCGGATCTCCTTGACCTCGATCTTGGTTTGTGATTTTCTTGCTTCGCGTTCCTTCTTCGCCTTCTCGTAGATGAATTTACCGAAATCCATCACGCGGCAGACGGGCGGGTTCGCACCGGGCGAGACCTCTACCAGGTCCATCTCCGCTTCACGTGCGATCTTCAAGGCTTCCTTGATGGAAACGACTCCCACGTTGCCCCCATCCGGACCGATCAGGCGCACCTCCGCCACGCGGATGCCCTCATTTACTCGAAACTCGTTGGCGCTTATATGCTTCTCCTCTTGCTTTTAGACAAAAACAAACCCAGCTCTTGGCTGGTTTTTAGCGGGCGAATAATACCATGAAGGCGGGGGAGTCGTCAACGAAAATGCCCGGACTATCGCGCCGAATCCACCATGGGTAAAAAGACAGTGCGATACAGGGCGTCGTGCTCATCCGGGTGGGAGAAAAGCACGATCACGAGCGACGAATCGCCGTCTTCCGCGATGGCGATATCCACAGGCCTCTGGTTCGAAGTGGCGTAGTAAAAAATCCATTCGTACCCATTTGCCCGGCGCGTGCCAGCCTCCGCAGGCGGACCGTCCAGGCCGCGATAGCCGTTCAAACTGGATGAAAAATAATCCACCAGGTCCTGCGCTGTGATATCGGACCGGAAGGCTGTAACCTGGGTGATATCAAAGACGGAGGCTCCCCGCCAGAAAAATCCATCGATTGTTAATTCCCAGTCGCCGGGGACATCCACCGTCACCCCGGAGATGCGCTCACGGTTCAACTCGAGGGCAGGCGTCCCTGTGTATGGAACCAGGAAATCAGCGGGGGAAGAAACGGCAAGACAGGAATCGTCCGGCCGCAAAAGCGGATTGGCAATAAAATCCAGCGCGATCTTGAGGGCGCAGGCATCGTCAGTGGTTGGGACATGCCCCATGGCGGGGAATTCGTAATAAAAACTGTTTGCCAGCCGTTCTGCAACTTGTTTCCCGTAGAAGGGAGGCGTGGCGGGATCGAACGATCCTTCGATGACCAGGCTGGGGATGTCGCTCACGACCGCATCCTTCTCGCCGAGGTTGGGTCCGGGGATGCCCCAGTTCCTGCACCCCGAAAACATATCCCCAAAATCCCCGTAGAACGGGCGGAACACTTTTTCTTCAACGCCAACCTTCTCTGAAATGAGACTTAATTCCTCCGGCGTGGAATCCAGCACATGCTCGCGGCACATCATGGAAATGTACAAGCCCGGGCTGATGCCTTCGAATTCATACGGCAGGGAATATTGCGCCGCGATCAATGTGGAGTAATCGCCGTTCTTGACTCGATAGATCGTTTGCGGCGCCGTGATGATGAAACCTGGTGAGCGCAGAAGACCGGTTGTAACAGAAAGAAGATATGAACCGTCCACGGTTTCAGTGACGGTGCCCATGGGATAAGCGGATGTGGTCAGGGTGATGGGGTTGGCGTCCAATTCCTGAATGAGCGCTCGGAACACCTCTTTGAGGTCGGGATACGCGCCGGCGCATTCCGGGTCGGCGGCGCAGCTGGTGAACATTTGCGACAGGGCCGAATCGACCGACCTCGGATATTCTTCGATCACGTTCGATTCAACCGGCACGACCGAATCCAGGATCGCCGAACGGACGACTTCAGGGTGGTTGCGTATGGTCACCAATGACAGACGGGTCCCATACGAGACGCCGTACAAGTTAACCTTTTCATAACCAAGCAAACGGACGATATCGCGCAGGTCGGCGGCGCTTTCCACCGTGGAGTAGGCGGACAGATCGATACCCTGCGCGTGCAAACGTCCGCCGCAATCCAGGAAAGCGTTCTGATAGACCAGTTCCCTTGATTCGGGCGCGATCGAACCGTAGATATCCTGCCGATGGACTTTCTCCAGTTCGTCACAATCCATTTGCGGGTCGGAATAACCAGTGCCGCGCTGGTCGAAAGTAATGTAATCCCGCGTGGAGATGAACGGCTCGACCAGCACGGAATATCCATCCGCGCTGAGCTGTACCGCCTGCCCGCCGGGACCGCCTTGCAGAAAAAGGATCGGATCGAGCGCGGGATTCTGACTCGTGCTGTGAAAGACCGCGACCGCCAGTCTCAAAGTCCGACCGGAACTGCTGGTTCGGTTTTCCGGCACGATGGCGTATCCGCATGAAACACGCACGCCGGGGGGCGCCTCGAACATGCAAGGCGCTGATTCGTATGCGGGCGTGTATGCCAAGGTAGGCGCGGCAGTTGCGAGAGGTGTGGCAGGGGGCGGGGTGGAAGTAATCGCGGCGGAATCGCTCGTTATGGGAATGGAAGTCGAAGTCGGATCGAGAACGGGCGGCGCGGAAACAGGGCTTGTGAGCCTTCCAGCCAGCAGGTTGAATGCCACCAGGGCGGTGCAGGCAAGGATGCAAAGTCCGCTGATGGTTGCGATGAGAATGGCATTGTTGTTCTTTTGTTTTCGCTTCGGGGCTTTGACCGGGGTTTCAGGTTGGGAGTCTTCGGGGATTTCTTGTTGCTCTGCTTGACTTTCCAGGAAGGCAGGGACATGCAGAAGGGGGGGGTCCGGCGGGGTGATGACCGGGGCGGGAGGGGCAGGCTCGGGCGGGGAAAGAAGCGCGAGTTGTTTTTTTGCATCCGGGTTATTGGGGTTGATTTCCAGCACACGTTCAAAGCAATAGGCGCGTTTTTGGGCGTCGTCGATGCTCATGCCCAGCAGATACCATCCGCCTTCGGAATGCGGATATTGCCGGACAAGCTGCGAAAAGATCGAGACTGCCCGTCCTTTGTCGTTCACTTTGAGCGCGGAGATCCCCGCTTGAATAAGTTCCTGTTCCGACATGCGCATCCCTCTTGAAAAAAAATGGAGCCGATGTTTCGGCTCCATTATACCTTTACATGTGCGGGGTGACTTTGGCTTCGATCTTGTCCTTTGGCAGGTAGCCGGTAATGCGCTCCTTGACCTCGCCGCTCTTGAAGAGCATCAGGGTGGGAATGCCCATGACGCCGTACTGCATCATGATGTTGGGATTCTGGTCCGCGTCGAGTTTTACGACCTTGACCTTTCCATCCCATTGCCCCGCCAGTTGATCGACGATGGGCGCGATCATCTTGCACGGCTGGCACCAATCCGCCGTGAAATCCACCAATACAGGGGTGCTTGCGCTGATGACTTCCTCCTGGAAGTCCTGCTCGGTTACGTATTTGACTGAACTCATGTTTGCCTCCGGGGCTTGGACGAGGCGTCCACTTCATTAATTACTCAACGGGCACGGAGCAGATAGGATTGCCAAATCGACCCACCCTCGTTATAATGTCCATCCGTCCGGGCGGGTAGCTCAGTTGGTTAGAGCATCGCGTTGACATCGCGAAGGTCGTAGGTTCGAGCCCTATCTCGCCCACTTGGTCAGTGATCCGGTAATCAGTGACCAGTAACCAGTGAAAAAAGTAAGCGCATTGACCGAGACGAGTATGTGGTCAAATACCTGACAGGGAGAAGAGATCAAGATTGAGAGTCTCTTCCAGGGAAAATCACAGAAAACCACTCGCGAGCGTGAGACAGAACAGTGATCAGTTTTCAGTGATCAGTCAGTAAGTCGAGCGGATGGCTTCGTTATAAGCCGAAGAGATGCTCTTCATGTGGTCCCGATATGGCGGAAGATCACCCCCTACTCGGCCACCAAAGGAGCAAATCGGGTGGAACCGCGTGAATTGAATTCTCGCCCCGTGTTTCGGGCGAGTTTTTGTTTTAACCCTGACCTCACCCCCAGCCCCTCTCCCAAGGGAGAGGGGAGATAGAAAGGATGTAAAAATGGCACAACAAGTACAAGAGAAATACGAAGAGTCTTATCTTTATAAGGTCCGTCACTCGGCGGCGCATGTAATGGCGCAGGCGGTGCTGGAGATGTTCCCGGATGGGAAGATCACTATCGGTCCGCCTGTGGAGAACGGGTTCTATTACGACTTTGACCTGCCGCGCAACCTGACGCCTGAAGATTTGGAACAAATCGAAAAGCGGATGCGCCAGATCGTGGCTGGCAGGCATGAGTTCAAGAAGACGGTCATCTCGGCGGAGGAGGCGAAGAAAATCTTTGCCGACCAGCCCTACAAGTTGGAGTTGATCGAAGGCTTGGAAAAAGGCGGCACGGACGAGTACGGCAATCCGCTCAAGGAGAAGCCGGAGATTTCGATCTATCAGCACGATACGTTCACGGACCTGTGCCGCGGTCCGCATGTGGCGAACACGAAGGAGATCAAGCCGGATGCGTTCAAGTTGATGTCGATTGCGGGCGCGTACTGGCGCGGCGACGAGAACAACAAGCAGTTGCAGCGTCTGTACGGCACAGCCTGGGAGAGCAAGAAACAGCTCGAGGAATACCTGCACCAGCTCGAGGAGGCGAAGAAGCGCGACCATCGCAAACTCGGGAGGGAATTGGAGATCTTTGTCTTCGATGAAGAGGTCGGTCCGGGTCTGCCTTTGTGGCTGCCGAACGGCGGGATCATCATCGAAGAACTGGAGAAACTCGCCAAGGAGATGGAAGAGAAAGCCGGTTATTCGCGCGTCCGCACGCCGGTCGTTTCGAAAGAGGACCTCTTCCTGCATTCGGGGCACCTGCCCTACTACGCCGAGAGCATGTATCCGCCCATGGAGTTGGAAGGCGTAAAGTATTACGTCAAGCCGATGAACTGCCCGATGCACCACAAGATCTTCGGCTCGAAGGGACGTTCCTACCGCGACCTGCCCATCCGCCTCGCCGAATACGGGACGTGTTACCGCTACGAAAAATCGGGCGAACTCTTCGGCTTGATGCGCGTCCGCTCGATGCAGATGAACGACGCCCACATCTATGTGACGGAGGAACAGTTCGAGAAGGAATTCCTGGGCGTGGTGGACCTGTATCTCAAATATTTCGACCTGTTCGGCATCGAGAAGTATGTGATGCGCTTCTCCAAACACAGCAAGGCGGGGCTCGGCAAGAAATATGTGGACAACGAGCGCCTGTGGCTCAAAACGGAGGAAATGGTACGCCGCGCGATGACGAACGGAAACATCCCCTTTGTGGAGGTTGAGGATGAAGCCGCGTTCTACGGTCCGAAGATCGACGTGCAGATCTGGAGCGTGATCGGGCGCGAGTTTTCGCTCGCCACGAACCAGGTGGATTTTGCCCAGCCCGCGCGTTTCGACCTGAAATTCACGAACAAGGACGGTCACGACGAGATGCCGTTGTGCATCCACCGCGCGCCTCTCTCGACGCACGAGCGCATGGTGGGATTCCTGCTCGAGCATTACGCGGGCAACTTCCCGGTCTGGCTCTCGCCGGAGCAGGCGCGCGTTATCTCGATCACGGACGAGCGGAACGATTATGCCGAAAGTATCGCGAAGGAATTGCGCGAGAACGGCATCCGCGCCAGCGCGGACCTCTCGTCCCAGCGCATGAACGCCAAGATCCGCAACGCGCAGATGATGAAGGTCCCGTATATGATCGTGGTCGGCAAGAACGAGATGGAAGCCGGTCAGGTCTCGTTACGAGTCCGCGACGGCAGCCAGCAGAACGGATTTGCACTGGGCGAGTTCATCGCGCGGGCAAAAGATCGGATTCAGAGAAGAGCGAGTGAGTTGTAGGGAAAGATTTGATTTGGGAGTTGTAAATCACAGAGCTTCAAGCCGCAGGGATGTTCGGGTTTCAGATGGCTCGAATGTCCCTGCGGTTTTTCATTTTAACTTTTCCTTATCTCCTCCTCTTACATTCCTCCAATATCCCTCCTGTTATAATCCCTTCCCTGAAAGGGATTTCATGCTCAAGAAACCTTCGGTGTCACTCAGGGCGACGCTTTGTAAAACCTTTCGGCGAGCTCAAGGCGGCGCTATTTCCCTGCGAGGACAGGCAGCGGCGACCCCACAAGGCCTGCACTGAGCTGGTATGTTGACTGGCGAAGCCGTGCCGAAACACTGTCGAAGTGAAGACCGTCGAACAATACAGTCCGCTCGTGGAGCAGGTCAATCTTTTCCTTGCACGGACTCCCACAATCGCCGGTATTCTTCCCTAACGCTTTCATCCAAATGGACTTCCAACTCTAGCGGCAAATCCAGCGCCGAGATCAAGTCCTGCACATCGGCGAGGTCTCGCAAGCGGTGGGGAGCGCTCATGCCGGAGGCGAGTTTCAGTTCGATCAGTTTTTCAAGGGAGATGACGCGATAGCCGTCCCGTTCCACATGTGCGGATGCCGGGTCTGGGAAGGACACCGGCTTGGGTTTTCCGTCGCCGGGATACTCACCGGTAATGAGCGCTTCCACTTTGACCTGAGTTTCTGCATCGCGAAAACTCTTTGATGCCCCCTCAAACGCCATCACATATCCCCTGCCTACCAACCGTTCCTTGAACCGTTCCAATCCCGCTTGCGTCAACAGAATGTCAACATCAACGGTTTCACGGGTATACCCGAACAGATTTAAAGCCATCCCGCCGAGGATCGCATAGGGAATCGATTCCTCTTCGAGAGCCTGAGTCAGTCGTTTAAGCGTGTGGTGAACCTTGCCTTCTCTCATGAAGAATGCCTCCGACTCGCGCAGGATTTCATCTGCCGGGCGTAACTTTATGGTATCCACGCCCTGATTATATCTCGAATAGCCATGCTATAATCCCTTCCCTGAAAGGGATTTCATGCTCAAGAACTTCGTAAAACTATTCAGCGGCGACCCCACAAGGAAGACCGTCGAACAATACAGTCCGCTCGTGGAGCAGGTCAATGCGCTCGAAGCCGAATTCGAGGCATTGAGCGACGATGCCCTGCGCGCCAAAACGGATGAATTCAAGGCGCGCATAAGCGAATTGACCGGCAACCTCGAAGGCTTGGAGGAAAAGGAACGATTCAAAGCGGAACAAGATGTGTTGGATCAACTCATGCCCGAAGCCTTTGCCGCGGTACGCGAGGCGTCCAAGCGCACAATTGGCTTGCGGCACTACGATGTCCAGGTCATCGGTGGAGCGGCGCTGCATAGCGGCTCCATCGCGGAGATGCGCACAGGCGAAGGCAAAACTCTTGTCGCCACCATGCCTGTGTACCTCAATGCCCTGCTTGGACGCGGAGTGCATCTCATCACGGTCAATGATTATCTGGCGCGGCGCGATGCGCGCTGGATGGCGCCCATCTACCATGCGCTCGGACTGAGCGTGGGCGTTCTGCAAATGGCGGCAGTGACCGAGAACGGAAAGAAAGCCTTCATCGTGGATTTCGAGCGCGACGCCCCGCAGGAAGACCAGCGTCACCTCAAGATGGTGGACCGGGTCGATGCCTACCGCGCGGATGTCACATTCGGCACCAACTCGGAATTCGGTTTCGATTACCTGCGCGACAACATGGCGATGAAACTCGAAAACCGAGTTCAACGGGGACATTACTTCGCCATGGTCGATGAAGTCGATAACGTGCTCATCGACGAAGCGCGCACCCCGCTCATCATCTCCGGTCCCGCCTCGGGTGATTTGGAATGGTACGGGCGCATGGCGCAGATCGCGAAGCAGCTCAAACCCGAAGACTTCGAGATGGACGAAAAGTCCCGCTCGATCAACCTGACCGAGATCGGTGTGAGCCGCGTCGAGTCGCTGCTGGGGATTCAACTGATCGACCCCGACCGCCCCGAAGACCTCAACCCCGAGCAGGCGCGTCTCATGGGTTACTTGCAGCAATCCTTGCGCGCGCAATTCCTCTTTCATCGCAACAAGGATTATCTCGTGCAGGGCGGCAAGGTCATCATCATCGATGAATCGACGGGGCGCCTCATGCCCGGGCGGAGATGGAGCGATGGTCTGCATCAAGCCGTGGAAGCGAAAGAAGGCGTAAAGGTCGAGCCGGAGTCGGTTACGTATGCCACGGTCACATTGCAGAACTACTATCGCATGTATCAAAAACTTGCAGGCATGACCGGCACCGCGCTGACCGAAGCCGAAGAGTTCAACAAGATCTATAAACTCGAAGTCGCGCCGATCCCGCCGAACCTCGAATATCTTGCATATGGCGAGAAGGCTTCCCTCGTCGAGATCAAAACCAAAGATGAAGACGGTTATGCCTATTCCTACTTTGCAAAGACAGGCAATACGGCCCCGCTCTTCTATCGCCGCAAAGATTATCCCGATGTCATCTATCGCACTGTCGAAGCCAAACTGCGCGCCATTGTTCAGGAGATCGTGCGCTTCAACGCGCTCGGGCGGCCGATGCTCGTCGGCACGACTTCCGTTGAATCCTCCGAAAGACTTTCCAACCGGCTCAAAGCCGAACCTGTGCGTCGTCTGATGCAGTATATGCTGGTGCGGGATCACTACGTGCGCGCGAATAATATCGAAGAAGACGGGCGCCTCATTGCGGACCTCGTGCCTTTCAACGAGCCCATCGACAAAATCTCCCCCGATGCCTTGCGCGCCTTCATCAAGCCGCACGGCATGACCAACATCAGCCTCGACGACGAAACGAATCTCAACACCCTGCTTGAATTATTGCGCCTGCCTGAAACCGCAAAGGAACGATTGAAGAAGATCTTCCAGGGCGGGGTTGCGCATCAGGTCTTGAACGCCCGCCGCCACACGGAAGAGTCGCAGATCATCGCAGGCGCGGGCGCGTTCGGCGCGGTGACCATCGCCACGAACATGGCAGGCCGCGGCGTGGACATCAAACTCGGCGGTGAGTTGGCGGAAGAAATCATCTCCGCGGTCAACCGCGTGCTGGGCAAGTCCGGCTACAAAGACCCGTTCGACATGACTCACGACGAACGCCGCGAAGCCCTTAAGAAACTCGATCCGTCCGCCTATGGTTTGTACGAAGCCGAAGTCAAAAACTTCCTTGGTTACTTCGACGATATGGAAAGCGTGAAAGAACTGGGCGGTTTGCACGTCCTCGGCTCGGAACGGCACGAAGCCCGCCGCATCGACAATCAGCTGCGCGGACGCGCCGCCCGCCAGGGCGACCCCGGTTCTTCGCGCTTTTATCTCTCTCTGCAAGACGACCTGATGCGCATCCAGGGCGGGGCGCAGGTCAGCGCATTGATGGAACGTCTCAAAGTGGACGACTCACTCCCGCTTGAAGCGCGCCTGGTTGCAAGCGTCATCGAACAGTCACAACATCGCATCGAAGGCGCAAACTTCGATGTCCGCAAACATCTCCTGGAATACGACGATGTCCTGAACACGCAGCGTCAGCAGATTTATTTACAGCGCGACAAGATATTCGTCAAAGAGGATTTGAGCGCCGACGTGGCGGAAATGCTCGACGCCGAGGTGGCCAAACGCGTCGAAGCCGGGCTGGCGGATGAAGAAGGTCCGTGGCGTTTGCTGGCGTGGTTGGACCAGGTCCAGCCTGCGTTCGACTCAAAGAACGGTTTGTTCCCTTCGTATGGGTTCAAGTTGCTATTGAATGAAATTAACGCGCAAGCCGCCGCGGGGAGCATAAAAAATGCAACCTTGGACCTGATCTCCAAATCCATCGAAACCGAATATGCCCACGCCCTGCGCGCCATCGAGCAGTTGATCGAACGAACAGGCGAAACCCTCGAACTGCAGATCTCCGAACGCGAAGAGGCGCTGGATGCCTTCTTTCAAACGCTTGGGGATCGTGAGGATAACGCCAAGCCGCAAAAACTGATCGAAGAGATCAACAGCCTTGCGAGGCTTGCCATCAAACCGAACAACGACCTTTTGAAAAAACTGGCGGATGACCCTGACGATGCAAAAGACGATGTTCAGGAATTGCTCTCCAGCCAGTTGACGATCATCAGCGCGACAAGGGTC
Source organism: Anaerolineales bacterium (assembly GCA_015075725.1). Taxonomy (NCBI): domain Bacteria; kingdom Bacillati; phylum Chloroflexota; class Anaerolineae; order Anaerolineales; species Anaerolineales bacterium. The sequence goes on from JABTTV010000001.1 coordinate 1,310,584, forward strand.
ATCGGCGCGATTCAGACTCGCGTTGGCGAGCAGATTCAATGGCAGAGCCCGCTCCCTTCGGATTGGGATGATCTCTCGGATATTCTGCTCGACACGGCGCGCGACGCGCTGTCAAAAAAGCGGGAACGCCTGAACAGCCAGATCGCGCGCGATATCGACATGTTATTGCAGCGCGAGGATGTTTCGACGGATTCCGGAAAATTACGCCTGCTGATCACGCTCGCGCAGGGTACGCGGACTGCTTTTGACCAGAAGACTCACCGGCAGGTGAAACAGGTCTTCACACGCTTCGCCTATGCGTTCCATGCGGCGCAATTATTGGAAGGACGCGACGCCGAAGATATCGCCGACGAGGTGATGAATCATCTCGAGGCGGCGGAGGAAGCCTTGCGCGAGACCTGGGGTCAGAGCGAGTTTACGCGTTTGAGTCAGAACGCGACAAAACTTGCGGATTTCGGTCCGGCGGCGCGAATCGCTTTCGGGGAGGGGAGACTCAATGACGCTGTATCCAGCCTGGGCGCGGAAGAGGCGGCGCAGCTATCCTCTGCGTTGGGCAAGTATGTGTTGAACGAAGTCCATCGCCAGTTGCTGTTGGGCGCGTTCAGCGAGTTGTGGGTGGAATATTTGACCAAGGTCGAAGCGTTGAGAGTATCGATCGGGCTCGAGGCTTACGCCCAGCGTGACCCGCTGGTACAATACAAAGGACGCGCATCGGAAATGTTCGCGCAATTGCTCGAAGAGGTGCGCGGACTTGTGATCAGCCGCGCGTTTGCTGCAAGGCCAAGGCGCGTGGAGATCACACCGATCGAAACCGCTGAGACGGCTTCCGTACCGGGCGAGACCTCGGTGCAGATCGGCGCAACACCCGGCGGTAAAAAGAAAAGACGCCGCCGCAATTGAGGAAGCGTTTGGCAGACGATACGACTCCCTTGAACAAATACATCACCCTTCCGAAGGTGGAACTTCACCGCCATTTGGAAGGGTCTTTGCGTCTCTCCACAATGCTGGATATTGCGCGAAAGCATGGCGTGACGGTTCCCGTCTCGATGTTGAATTTGAGCGGTCTGGTGCAGGTGCAGGATAAGGACCCGCTGACGTTTTCCAATTTTCTCGAAAAGTTCAAGACGCTGAGGCTGTTCTACAAGTCGCCGGATGTGATTCATCGCGTCACGCGTGAAGCGGTGGAGGATGCGGCCAGGGATAACGTGCGCTATCTCGAGCTGCGCTTCACGCCGGTGGCGTTGAGCCGCGCGGAAGGTTTTCCGCTTCATGACGTGATGGATTGGGTCATCACCAGCGCGGGAGAAGCGGCGAAGGATTTCAAGATCAAGGTCGGGTTGATCGCTTCGGTGAACCGGCACGAAAGCCCGGAACTTGCCGAGCAGGTGGCATGGCTGGCGGTGGAACATCAGAAGCGCGGCTTGCGCGGGCTGGACCTGGCTGGGAACGAGGCGGAGTTCAAATCGGCGCCGTTCCATGAAATTTTCAAGGAAGCGAAGGGATCCGGCTTGCGCGTCACCATCCATGCCGGGGAGTGGGGACCGGCGGAGAACGTCCGCGATGCGATCGAGAACCTCGGCGCGGAACGGATCGGTCACGGCGTGCGTGTGCTCGAAGATGAGTCCATCACTGCATTGGCGAAGGAACGCGGCACGACGTTCGAAGTTTGTGTGACCAGCAACTTCCAATCGGGCGTGGTCAATGAATTGGAAAAACATCCCCTGCCGCACATGCTCGAAAAGGGACTCAAGGTCACGGTCAATACCGATGACCCGAGCGTATCGCGCATCACACTGGCGCATGAGTTCCAGATCGCTCATGAAAAATTGTTGATGCCGATCGACGCCTTGAAGAAAACCGTGCTGACCGCGGCGGAATCGTCCTTCCTGCCGGAAGCGGAGAGGGCGGAATTGGTCGGCTCATTAAAAGCCGAGTTGGCTAATTAGCCGCTCTTCCTGAACTGAACGTAAATTAGTATAATTCCGGTCTGATTTACCCCACCACATAGTATCAAGGATATCAAAGGCGCTCCTTTGTGTTCTTCGTAGTTTTGTGGTGTGAGTGATGCGGCTTTTACCCGCAAAATTTCACACTCCAAAGGAGACACACGATGAACGATCTATTTAAGTCCCGTGACGTATTGACCGTGGGCAGGAAAAAATACGTCTACTTCCGGCTCGATGCCCTCGAAAAAGCCGGGCTGACCAAACTCAGCAAACTTCCCTATTCCATTCGAATCGTGCTCGAAGCCGCATTGCGCCAGTGCAATGACCGCGAGATCACCCAGCAGGATGTGAAGAACATCGCCGCGTGGACTCCCAAAGGCGCTCGCCCGGGCATTCCATTCCTGCCGGGTCGCGTGGTGATGCAAGACTTCACTGGCGTGCCTGCAGTAGTAGACCTCGCCGCGATGCGTGCTGCCGTGGCTCGTTTGGGCGGCGACCCCAAGAAGATCAATCCGCTCGTGCCGGTTGACCTGGTCATCGACCACTCGGTGCAGGTGGATTTCTTCGCCACTGCCGAAGCGCTCAACCGCAACACTGAAGTTGAATTCCAGCGCAACCGCGAACGCTACGAGTTCCTCAAGTGGGGACAAAAAGCCTTCAGTAATTTCCGCGTTGTGCCGCCGATGACCGGTATCGTGCATCAGGTCAACTTGGAATATCTTGCTGATGTGGTGATGGTGAAGGAGACCTCAGAGGTTTCCGAAACCTCGGAGGTCTTGGCCTTCCCTGATACGCTCGTCGGCACCGACTCGCACACCACCATGATCAATGGCCTCGGCGTGGTGGGTTGGGGTGTGGGTGGTATCGAAGCCGAAGCCGTCATGCTCGGTCAGCCCATGGACATGCTGCTCCCCGATGTGATCGGTTTCAAACTCTACGGCAAACTCAAAGAAGGCGTGACCGCCACCGACCTCGTGCTGACTGTCACCCAAATGCTGCGCAAGAAGGGCGTGGTGGATAAGTTCGTCGAGTTCTTCGGCGAAGGGCTGGACAACATGTCACTGACCGACCGCGCCACCATCGCCAATATGGCTCCTGAATACGGCGCCACCATGGGCTACTTCCCTGTGGATGAAGAGACGCTTCGCTACATGCGCCTTACTGGTCGCTCCGAAGAAGTCATTGCCCGCACTGAAGTCTATCTCCGCGCGCAAGGACTCTTCCGTGAAGCGGACAGCCCCGAACCGGAATTTACCGACACGCTCGAACTGGATTTGGGAAGCGTTGTCCCTTCATTGGCTGGACCCAAACGCCCGCAGGACCGCGTCGCGCTTACGGATATGAAGGATACCTTCCGAAAAGCCTTGACCGCCCCGGTTAAAGATCGCGGCTTCGAACTCTCACCGGAGGCGCTCGCCAAAGAAGCGACCTTCGGAACCCCTACTTCGTCGGGGCAAGCCAACGGCGGCTCGACTCAGATGAAACATGGCGCAGTTGTTATCGCTGCCATTACTTCCTGCACCAACACCAGCAATCCGTCCGTGCTTGTCGCGGCGGGACTTGTTGCAAAGAAGGCGGTTGAAAAAGGCTTGAACGTCAAGCCGTATGTGAAGACCTCTCTCGCCCCCGGCTCGCGTGTGGTGACCGAGTATCTTAAGAAAGCTGGTTTGATCGACCCGCTCTCCAAACTTGGTTTCAACGTCATCGCATACGGTTGTACAACTTGTATCGGTAACTCTGGTCCGCTGCCCGGTGAAGTTGCCAAGGCTGTGACTGGTTCCGACCTCGTCGCCTCGGCGGTCATCTCCGGTAACCGCAACTTCGAAGGACGCGTGCATCCGCTCGTGAAGGCGAACTTCCTCGCCTCGCCTCCCTTGGTGGTGGCCTATGCCCTCGCTGGCACCGTCGATATCGATTTGAACAATGAACCGCTAGGCACTGACTCCGATGGCAAGGAAGTCTTCCTCAAAGACTTGTGGCCCACCCAGAAAGAAATTCAGGAATCCGTCGCCAAGTACATCACCCCTGAAATGTTTGAAGAGAAATATTCTGATGTCTTCTCCGGCTCGGATATGTGGCAGAACATCAGCGTCAAGGAAGGCGACCTGTTCGAGTGGAGCGAAGAATCCACCTACATTCATCACCCGCCTTACTTCCAATCCCTCACCCTCGATGTGCCGACCATTCAACCCATCAAGAATGCGCGTGTACTCGGCGTGTTCGGCGACTCCATCACCACCGATCACATCTCGCCTGCCGGTAACATTGCCGCAGATTCTCCCGCTGGCAAGTTCCTGCAAGAACGCGGCGTGCAGCCGAAAGACTTCAATCAATACGGCACCCGCCGCGGCAATGACCTGGTGATGGCGCGCGGTACTTTTGCGAACATCCGCCTCAAGAACCTCATGGTCGCACCCAAGGAAGGCAACTGGACCAAGCACCAGCCTTCCGGCGAAGTGATGTCCATCTTCGATGCGGCGATGAAATATCAAGCTGAAGGTGTGGGGAGCATCGTCCTCGCAGGCAAAGAATACGGCACCGGTTCGAGCCGCGACTGGGCGGCGAAGGGTCCCATGCTGCAGGGCGTCAAAGCCGTCATCGCGGAATCCTTCGAACGCATCCACCGCTCCAACTTGGTGGGCATGGGTGTGCTTCCGTTGCGTTTCGCCGAAGGTCAGAACGCTGAATCACTTGGGCTCGATGGCAGTGAAGTATTTGATATCGAAGGTCTGACCGACAGCATCCAACCCAAAGCCGAGTTGACGGTGAAAGCCAGAAAAGCCGACGGCAAGGTGATCGAGTTCAAAGCCACCGCGCTGCTGAACACCGACGTGGAAGTGAACTACTATCGTAACGGCGGCATCCTGCACACGGTGTTGAGGAATTTGGTGAAGTAAATAATCGTCATAGAAGCCCTGAGATTTTCTCGGGGCTTTTTTTATTTCCTGTCATTATGATCTTAAGGGAGGCGGGAATCTTATTCAGGAACAGGAAATCAACCAGCAGGAATATAAATTAAGAATTGCTTAAGCAAAAGTCTGATAGTTTTTGAAAGAGACTCAAGCCGAAAAGTTGACGGGAATTTGAGGTTCCTCATAGTAATATGTTAAACGATGTAATTGGAAAAATATTTATTCAGAAAGGTTGCTGCTATGTCGCAAAATAAAGTTTTGTTGTCATTCATTTTTGCATCCGCGTTTGCCGTCATACCGGGGGTCGCATATGCGCACGATGGTACAAACCTGGCATTGGGCGGATTCCTGAGCGGACTCGTCCACCCGGTATTGGGGTACGACCACCTGCTTGCCATGTTGAGCGTGGGCATCCTCAGCGCACAGATCGGTGGGCGTGCCATTTGGACGGTTCCAGCCACATTTGTGAGTGTCATGGCTGTGGGTGGATTGTTGGGCTTGATCGATATTGGGCTGACTGCCACTGAATTGGGCATTGCATTATCGCTCGTCATATTGGGTTCGGTGATCGCCGCCGAGCGCCGTCTCTCCATTCTGGTAGCGATGATCGGGGTGGGGTTCTTCGCCATTTTTCACGGGTATGCCCACGGCGCGGAGGTTCCGGAGACAGCGGAACCATTCCTGTATGCTCTGGGTTTTTTAATTGGAACAGCTCTTATTCACATCACCGGCGTGGTGATTGGGGATATTGCCCGTCACTATGAGCGCGGGAAGATCTCCTTACGAGTTGGCGGCGCGTTAATCTCACTGATAGGCGTGTTATTCATTTTTGGCTTCCTATAGGGAATTTCCATGATGACCAAACTGTTACAATGGGAAATCGGGGGCTTCTTTTTTATCGGGCTGATCGGCGCGGCATTGCACTTCACCTTCGAAATGAGTAATTTTTCCAGCATGGAAGTCGCTTATTTTTCGGCGGTCAACGAAAGCACCTGGGAGCATCTTAAGATGGTGTTCTTCCCCGGACTGGTCTTTGCCTTGATCCAGTACACCTATGTGCGGGATGTGGTCAATAATTATCTCGTCGCCAAGGTTGCGGGGCTTTTGATCATGCCACTGGTGATCGCAGTGGGTTGGTATATCTATGCCCCGCTCCTGGGACGCAGTTATTTTCCGGCAGACCTGTTCCTTTTTTATCTGGCGGTTTTTATTGGGCAGGTGGTCAGTTACAGGATATTAACCCGCCCGCCTCTTGAAGGAAATTACACCCGGACTGCCATCGTTGTCTTTTTCATCCTGTTTGCGGCTTTCTCCGCGTTCACTTTCTACCCGCCAAATATCTTTCTCTTCGAACATCTTGACCTGAAAGATACGGGGTTGTACGGCATCCTGCCCATGGAAGAAAACATCCGCTATCTGACCGCCCCAACACCGACCCCTGCGCCCTGACGGAGCTTAGATTTATGGATCATTCCTTTCTTGCGGATATTACAGATACGCGCCACATGGATGGCTTCGGCAAAAAGGGTGCCGGTCTTCACTGGCTCGTAAAACATCGCTTGCTGACTCCTGACACGCTGGTCGTGACCTATTCCGCAAGTGAAATGATCGAGCATGATCCACAGGCGGGGTCTGCGAAACTAAAAGACGCGCTGAAAGACAGGCTGGAATTTACAGAGCCATACGCAGTTCGCTCGTCGGCTAACCTTGAGGATGACAAGGAACTCTCGTTCGCGGGTCAATTTCTCACTCGGACGAACGTGCAGGGATTGGATGCTGTGATGAGCGCCATACAGGATGTGCTCAACTCCAGCAAGTCTGAAACCCTCCAGCCATATATGAAAAAACTTGGCGAGGCAGGCAAAGAGTTGAAGATGGCGGTGCTGATCCAGAAAATGGTCGTGCCGCAGATCTCCGGCGTGGCGTTCAGTAAAAATCCCACCACAGGTTTGGATGAGGTCGTCATTGAAGCAGTGCATGGTCTCGGCGAATCGTTGATGCAGGAGGGAATCACGCCTGCGCGTTGGATCTACCGCTGGGGTCAGTTCACAGCCAAACCTGAGTCTGAAGCGGAATTCGAGCGAGTGATTCGTGGGATCGCCAATGAAGCGCGCCGGATCCAAAAACTCTACGGCTCCCCCGTCGACCTGGAATGGGCGTACGACGGAAAGAATGTTTATTGGCTGCAAATCCGCCCCATCACTGCCCTGACGAATGTGCCGCTGTATTCCAATAGGATATCACGCGAGGTGCTGCCGGGCATCATCAAGCCGCTGATCGCGTCGGTCAACATTCCGTTGGTCAATACTGCATGGATCCGTCTGTTCGACTCGTTGATGGGCAAAACCCATCTCAAACCTGAAGACCTGACGTCCCTTTTTCATTACCGAGCTTATTTCAACATGGGGGCGATCGGCACGATCTTCGAAATCCTCGGCTTTCCGCGTGAAGGCCTGGAGATGCTGCTCGGCTTCAAACGCGAGAGCAAACGCCCGCCGTTCAGTCCATCCCTGAAGACGTTTCGGCACATCCCGCGTATTCTTTCGTTCGCCGTGCGGGCATGGACGTATGACCGAAACGTGAAAGCCGAACTTGCCGAATTCGAAACGCATATTCAAAAAACGCAGGCAGAGAATATCAAGTCCCTCTCCTCGCGCGAACTGCTGGCAAAGATAGACGAACATTTCAAGTTCAACACATTGGTGGCATATCAAAATATCGTCATCCCGATTCTGATGAGCATATACAACGCAGTTTTGAAATCGCAGCTCAAGCGGGCTGGAGTCGAGTTCGTGGATTTCAACCTGACCGAAGGGTTGCCCCAGGTGGAGGATTATGACCCGAACCATTACCTCGATGAAATGCTTAAAAATTTCAATGAACTTCCAATGCCTGTGCAGGAGAAGATCCGCTCGCTGAGCTATCGGGAATTAAAATCTGTGCCCGAAGCGGGTTCCTTTTTGCAATTGGTGGATGAGTTCATCAAACGCTTCGGACACTTAAGCGAAAGCGGGAACGATTTTTCGAAAACGCCCTGGCGCGAAGAGCCGGACAAGGTCATTCGCATGGCGCTGGATCATGCCGTATCTGCAAGGGACAGTCAAAAGACAACATGGCAGACGTTGAAAGCATCCGCCTTCCTGCGCATCCGGATGCGACCGGTCTATCGGCGTGCCCGCATCTTCCGCCTGCTGCGCGAGCAGATCAGCTCCATGTACACTTCCTCTTATGGCTGGTTCCGCGTGTATTTCAATGAACTGGCAGAGAGGCTGACAAAGAATGGCGCTCTCGATGCCCGTGATGATATTTTCTATCTCACCCGGCAGGAAGTCGGCTCGCTGGTGGAAGGTACGGGCAATGTGCAGGAGTTGAAGAAAAAGATTCAGGCGCACAAGGACAACATCGAGCGCAGCCGCGACATTGTGCTGCCCGAGATCATCTATGGCAATGCCGCCCCGCCGCTTGATCTTTTGAAAAGCGATGCCAAAAGACTCACGGGCATTCCCACCTCTTCAGGATATTACCAGGGACGCCTGAAGGTTGTACGCTCAAACGAAGATTTTCATCGGGTGGAAAAAGGAGATGTGATCGTCATCCCGTATTCTGATGTAGCGTGGACGCCTCTTTTTGCCAAAGCCGGGGCTGTTGTGGCGGAGTCGGGCGGGATCCTGTCTCACAGCTCTATCGTCGCGCGCGAATACGGCATCCCCTGCGTTGTTTCGGTCAACGGCGCCTGCAACCTATCCGATGGCAGCGTCATTATCGTGGATGGTTATCAGGGCGCCGTTCGTGTGCTAGGATAGTTTATGGAACCTTCAACTCTTATCGTAGTTGCGCTTGCAGGGTATTTGATCGGGTCGATCTCGTTTGCTCGGGTCGTTGCCCGATGGGTGAACCCGACTCGCAGCCTGGATGAGGCACGCAGGCACCACTCAGACCAGGGCTTGGAAGGAACCGTAAGCGGGATCGGCGCATCCACGGCTTCGGTTGCGTTCGGGAAAAAATATGGCGGCATCGTCGCGCTGTTGGATATCCTGAAAGCCTTCATCCCGATCCTGGCGCTGCGGCTTTACTTCCCCGACGGGATCTATCACTTCGTCTTTAGCATTCTCTGTATCCTTGGGCACAACTACCCCGTTTATTATCGCTTTCAGGGCGGGCGCGGACTTTCTCCGATGGTGGGCAGTCTGCTGGTCATCGAACCGCTGGGCATGATCGTCTGCATGGTGATCGGTGTCCTGTTGGCGATCCTTATTAATCAACCGCATACTTCGCTCATCCTTTGGTTCCCCATTATCGGATTATGGGGATGGTTCATTAACGATGACTGGGCGCTTGCAGTCTATGCAATTGTGCTGCTTGCGTTGTTTATGATCGCCGAGATCCCGGAAATACGACTGGCGCTGCAATACCGGAAACAAGGCAGAATGGACGAATACAACAAGATGATTCTCAACTCCGCGCCGCAGACCCGCATGATGAAAGATCTTGCCAGGCGCGTGCGGTTTTGGGACAGAGCGGATAACAATTAAAAGGAGCATTTCTAATGGACACAATCGATATGGTTAGTTTACTTGGTCTTGCTGTTATTTCGACCTTGATGGGAATTACATACGTACGCTTTCTCACAGTCCATCCCCTACGAATGGGTTGGTACATGTTTTTTACCACCTTGTTTCTCGCGGTCGATATCATCCTGATTGCCGTTCAATTCAACGGATGGGAGATCGCAGGCGCCTCCGTCCTGGCGTTTGTCGGTTTTTTGGCGGGATATATCTGGATGACCAAACGCCTCCTTGCGCGCGAGGATCCGCGTCCCATCCCGGCATTGAGGCGCAAAAAGGACGATCCTGGGCTGGGACATACCGCCGTCATCTATTTCACACACGGCGAGCCGGAGACCTATGATCCGATCGGCTGGATCAATCAATTCAACGAATTTGACGAGCAGAAGATTCCCTTTGTGCCATTGGTGGCGCGTCCCTTCTTTATTTATAGTTTGCGGCGCAGCTATCTGAGTGTTGGGCGGAGTGAACATCGCCGGACTCACCTGCGGATGGTCAAGGCGCTTGAGAATGAGATCCGCAAGGGCGGGGACACAACTACGCGTTTCTACATCAGCTTCCTGGATGATAATCCCCGTCCCGATGCGGCATTCATCCACGCGCTCAACGAGGGCGCCAGCCGGATCGTGGTGGCGGAGATCTTTGTATCCGACTCGAACCATACGCTTGAAGGGAAGCATCTGATCGAAGAGGTAGGCGCTCATGATCTGGGGGTCCCAGTCATTTATACGGGACCAATGTATGACTCCGAAATCATGCATTCCATGTTCGTGGAACGCGTCCATGCTCACATGAACGGCACCGATAAGTCAAAGGTCGGCGTCCTGCTGGTCGGACATGGGCAACCCGATGAATGGGACCGCGAGTTCGCCACCGAGACCGAACACGAGTTGCTTTTCCGCAACAAGATCCTGGACCGTTTCGAGGAGGCAGGCTTCGCGCGCGAAAATCTCAGCCTGGCATGGATGGAGTTCAAGGAACCCAAACCCGCACCCAAGATCGAGGAGTTCACCGCCAATGGCGTGGAAAAGATCTTTTACTTCTCCGCCGCCATCAGCGCTGACGCACTGCACAGTCAATGGGATGTGCCGCACCTGATCTCGAAAGCGCACAATCCTCGCAATATCCCCATCATCAACCTCGGGGCATGGAACGACGACCCCATCGCCATCCAGGCAATCAAGGAAAAAGTCCATGCCGCCATGGAGCGTTAATCAAGGACTGTCCGCCGTTTTCATGACCACAGGAAGCTGAAATATCCGAAGGGAAAAGGGCGCAAAGGTCCATGTAAATTTTCCCGCCAGAAACAGAAGCGCTTATTAAGATTGTTTTATTGGATGATAGGATTTCGAGAGGACAATCGAGGATATGTGAAGAGATGGAGTCAAATAAATATAACAATTTGATCATTGTCGGGTCGGGCCCGGTGGGGATGGTTGCGGCATTGATGTTTAAGAAACATTTCGAGAAGGTCACCCTGCTCGAGCGTCAGTCGAAGGAGGGGTTCCTCCAAACTCATGGCTTCACATTTCCAATTGTATTTATGCCGGCTTCGATCGAAATACTCAAAAGCATCGGTATTTGGGATGGAATTCATTCACAACGGTCTGAATTTTTTGGTGTGGTAATCCATAAGCGCATCTTTGGCAGGGAGTTTAAAATTGTCTCTTCAAAAGAGGAGGTGTATTCACACTGGAGAAATCATGCCATCACAAAACTCTATCAAAAGGTGATTGAAGAAGGAATTCAAATTCACTTCAATACCCAGGTGAAAAGCATTGATTTTGAAGGAAATATTTGCAGGGAAGCTACCTTGGGCGACCTGCCTTTTGATCTCTTGCTGGGCGCGGACGGAATCAACAGTCAAATCCGCGGGCTTATGGCAAAAGCGCATCCAGATTTTGATGAAAATGAATTCCGTCAGACATTTTTGGATAACTGGTATGCCTATCGCCTCCCGTCCAAAGGGGCCCTGCGCGAAAACTTCGCCGGGGGGAGGCGTTTTCTAGCATCGAATGTCTTCGTCGATAATCTGGCAGACTACCCAAGCGAGAAATTCCGCGTCGTTACCACAGGCATGCGGCAGCCGGAGGAGGAGATCAGTATCCTGATCAAGCATGGGGCGGAAGTGAGCCTGCCACGTGTGAAGGAATTGAACGAGGTTTTTTTTGGTCCGTTCGTGGAATCGAAAGAGGAGTTGGACGCGGCTTGGGAAAGTGGATATGCCGGAAAGTTCGAGCAGGTTTACGCACCGACGTTCACACTGAATAATGTCCTGCTTGTGGGAGACGCCGCGCATGGGTTCGAGAGCACCGGCGATCTGATCAATCTCGGCATCGCCTCCATCGGTTCCTTTCATGAAATCTTCACCCGGCACGTGGATATAAAGTCCGCTTTGCAGGAGTATGACCGCACGATCGGCGAAGACCTGCGCTTCTATGCGGATTTTTCCTACCGCAGAAGCAAAGAAAAGATCGGATTTGAAGTGGGATCGATCGAATTCGCATCGAGATTGGGACTTGCCAAACGCCATCCCACCCTGTTTGGAATTTATGAAGACGGATTTGAGATTTCCAGTTACATGAAAGCCTATAGAAGGGATATCATAAAAAGCAGGCTGCTGGTTTTCAGCATTCCGGTCCTGTTGTTCGTAATGATCATACTATACCAGTTTCAAATTTTATAAAGTTGCTTCATTGCAACGGCGACATCCGAACACCGTGCTGAGGAATTTGGTGAAGTAGTAGTAAAGCGTAATGCGTAAAAAGCGACTCGTGAAAAAGGGAAACTTTTATTTTTGGAGTGTTCTTGTCATATAATGGGGCCAATCGTTTTTCGGAAATTGAGGTATGTGTATGGCTCTCCCTTCCGGCACGGTAACATTTCTTTTTACCGACATCGAAGGCTCGACCACGCTTTGGGAGAAATATCCCGAAGCGATGAAAACCGCGCTGGCAGAGCATGATTCAATCTTGAGGGCGGCTGTCGAATCCAACTACGGACACATTATCAAAACCACTGGCGACGGAGTCCATGCGGCATTTGAAAAAGCACAGGATGCCGTCCACGCGACTGTTGAAGCGCAGCGCGCCTTACAGACCTCGGAATTTTTCAAGAACTCCGAGATCTCATTGCGTGTTCGTATGGGGCTCCACACGGGGGAAGCGGAACTGCGCGACGGCGACTACTATGGTCAATCCCTCAACCGCGCGGCTCGGATCATGTCCGTGGCGCATGGCGGGCAAATCTTGCTTTCGAATGCCACCGCAGAAGTCATCCGCGATGACTTGTCTCCAGCCATCACACTGCAGGATTTAAATGAGCATCGCCTCAAAGACTTGGCAAGGCCAGAACACATTTATCAAGTTAACCATGCAGATTTTAGACTGGATTTTCCACCGATCAAGTCGCTCAACTCGCTTCCAAACAATCTGCCTGTCCAATTGACATCCTTCATCGGGCGCGGGAAGGAAATAGGAGAAATAAAGGACGCGATCAACTCGGGGCGTTTCATCACGCTGACTGGTTCAGGCGGAACAGGCAAAACGCGTCTCTCCCAGGAAGTTGGCGCGCAACTACTAACATCTTTTCAGCATGGCGTGTGGTTCGTGGAACTCGCGCCGCTCAGCGATGAGGCGCAGATCATCCCTGCATTGGCGCAGGTGTTTGGTTTGCAGGAACTGCCGTTCAATCCGTTGGCGAAACTTGTCGAAGATTATCTGCGCGATAAAAAGCTGCTGCTCATTCTCGATAACTGCGAGCATCTCATCGCAGGTTGTGCGCGGCTTGCGGATCATTTGCTCCATCAATGCGCGGGACTCAAGATTCTTGCGAGCAGCCGCGAGGCGTTGGGGATTGCAGGTGAGGTTGCTTATCGGACTCCATCGCTTGCGGATTCGGAATCGACTCAACTTTTTGTGGATCGCGCCCACGCGGCGAACTCCAACTTCAAGCTGACCGATGCAAACGCATCTTCCGTCGCACAAATCTGCCACCGTCTCGACGGCATTCCTTTGGCGATAGAACTCGCCGCCGCACGGACGAAACTCCTTTCCGCGGAACAGATCGCCACGCGGCTGGATGATATGTTCCGTTTGCTGGTCGGCGGTAGTCGAACCGCGTTGCCACGTCAACAGACTCTGCGCGCGCTGATCGATTGGAGTTACGACTTACTCTACGATGAAGAGAAACGCCTGTTGCAATTCGCGTCGGTCTTTGTCGGCGGGTGGACGTTGGAAGCGCTGGAGTTCGTCGCGGAAGAACCGTCCACGCTGGAGTTGTTGGAGCAGCTTGTCAACAAGTCGCTGGTGGTGACGGAAGAACACGCAGGGCAGATGCGTTACTTCCTGTTGGAGACGATCCGGCAATACGGGAGGGAAAAGCTGTTAGAAGCGAAGCAGGCTGCGGCAGCGCGTGATCGGCACTTCATCCACTATAAAAATAGTTCGAGCGGATTATGGGATGTCAGTCTCGTATCAAGCGAGTCTAAAATCAAAAGATTGAGAGCCATGCAAGTGGAAATGGAAAACCTGCGCACGGCATTCGAATGGGGTTTGCAAAATGATGCGCAGGATGCATTGGATCTGGCAACGAACATTGCAATGTGCATGAGCATGACTGGGGGGCAGCTGGAGGGTATCACGGTCCTCAAAGCGGCAATGGAGAAGTTTCGCGCTCTGCCGCCCGCCGCAGGTGGCGACGCCGAACGTGTTCGAAAAGAAATATATGCTCATGGATGTTTTAACATGGGGATGCTGCTGCAGGGCACGAATGAAATTATGTTGTCGCGCAGTACCTTGCAGGAAGCCATTGCCATTGCCCGTGAACTCAGTGATAGACATATGCTGGGCATGGCTCTGGAAATGTACGCGAACGCCTCTGCCATGATCAAAGCCGAGGATACCCTTGCCGCCACACAGGAGGGTCTTGAAATCTTTAGAGAGATCAATGATAGCGCTGGGATGGCGATGGCGTATGGCAACCTGGCGCGCTGGGAATCGATCCACGGCAATTATCAGGAGGCAGAAAAATATGTGGCTTTGCTTCAGGCGCATATGAAAGATACGCCCATCTCTTTGCAGTCGGGTTTTACCAATTTGGGGCTGGGGATCGGCGCACGTGCGCGGGGTCACTTTGACCGTGCCCAACGTCACTTTACTGAAGGACTCAGGATCTTCAGTCAGATGGGGCACAAAGGTATGGTCATGGGGATGACATCCGAGATGGCGCACACACAACGCGCCCTGGGTAATTTCACGGAAGCCAAGAAAACCTACTTTGAGACCATCAAGGCTTATCAAAATTATGGCAATCGTCCCGCCGTGGCACATCAACTGGAATGTTTTGCGATGATCGCGGTGGTGGAGGAAGAACCGCAACGCGCTGCAAAATTATTCGGCGCGGCAGATGCCATCCGTGAGGCAACGGGTCATAAACCCACTGATGAAGAGCAAGCGGAAGAAGCGCAATTCATAACCCGACTCCATGCGATGCTATCTGATACGGAGTTCAACATACTCTGGGCAGAAGGCAAGTCCATGACGATGGAGCAGGCGATCCAGTTGGCGTTGGGTTGATACCAAATTTCCTGTTTTTAAAAGGAGAACAACATGAAAGATAATTCACTGTACAAACTTGGCGGGTTCGCCTCAATCATAGTAGGTATTTCATATGTCGTTATTGGGATTACCACCGTACTCCTCCCGCCTAACCTGGCTGGCGTTCCCGAGGCACAGTCACCTTTTATGTTTTTTGAAGCCAACCGCAGCTTGCTGATGACCCAATATTGGTCATTCACCATCGGAGCGATCTTTGCACTGGCAATGATCCCTGCAGTATCAGCGACGGTTCAACATCTGAACGAGGGCTGGGTGCGCTGGACTTCGTCACTGGCAACGCTCGGCTTTGCGGTAGCAATCCTTGATAACTATTGGGCTATTGTAGTAACTCCCGCCCGCGCCGCAATTTACACGACTGGCAGCGAGGCGGTCCGCGCCGCATTATCAATTCCTGGTGAGCCTCAGATCCTTGATGTTCAGGGTTGGCTTGCGAGCGGCGGAGTTGGTTTATGGGTATTCGTAATTGGTCTGTTGGCATTACGCGGCAAGGTCTTTCCAAAAGGCTTAGCCTATTTGTGGATCATTGGCGCGTTGACTTATTTCATGTCGCTCGCCGCCTCGGTCATTCCTGATCTTTATCTTTCAGGTGTGTTAATCGCCGTCTCTGGTATTGGCGCTGTTCTGGCTCCCATTGGCTATGGCTGGATGGGCTGGTGGCTTTGGAATAAAGCTCAAGAAATCGCGCCATGACGATGGAGCAGGCGATTCAGTTGGCGTTGGAGTAGACCATCCATATCCAAAAGTAATGAGGAGAATAGCAATGAGCTGGTATTTATTCGTAAAGTATTTACACATTCTCGCCGTCACCATCACCACAGGCGGGATGTTCGCGCGGCAGTTGGTGCGCGGTATGGCAAAGAAAAGCGACGATGTAAAGACCGTTGCAGCGCTCACGCAAGTTGCACATCGAATTGACCGCATGATGGTCATCCCATGGAGTAACACCATCCTCATCTTTGGCGTCATCCTGGCAGTGATGATGAAGTGGCCCATTTTTGGCTTTCTGCAAGGCGCTTCTCAGAACTGGCTGCTGGTCTCCAATATCCTGTTGATCATCATGCTGTCCTTGATCCCTGCAGTATTCATCCCTCACAACAAAAGGGTGGAGGCGGTTCTGCAAAACGCGCTCTCAAAAGGAAACGTCACTCCTGAATTGACTGCGATGCTTAATGACCAAAAGAATAAAGTGGCGCATCATGTGGAGGAGATCATCACCCTCGTCATTGCAGCGTTGATGGTGCTCAAACCGTTCTAAAGGAACTCAATATGGACATCTCCATCCGCCGTTTGGAACCGAACGATTACGAAGCCATACAAAAGATCTTCGCGGGTCCAAAAGTGGTTTGGGGAACACTTCAACTCCCGTATCCATCTGTCGAAATCTGGCGCAATCGCATCGCGGAAGTTCCCAACGATATGTTCAGGCTCGTAGCCATGGTGGGAATCGAGATGGCAGGGCAATTGGATTTGTTTACCTCCCCAAACCATCCGCGTCGCAGGCACACGGGGCAGATCGGCATGGCAGTGCGGGACGACTTTCAAGGTCAGGGCGTTGGCTCGGCATTGATGCAAGCCGCGACAGACCTGGCTGATAACTGGCTCAACTTGAGACGACTCGAACTGGAAGTCTATTGTGATAACGAACCTGCGGTAAAACTTTATAAGAAGTTTGGATTCGAAATCGAAGGTACATTGAAAGGCTACGCCTTCCGCGCGGGGGAATATGTGGATGTATACAGTATGGCGAGACTGAAATCCAATTAGCCGTTCATACTATTTTCAAAAGTTTGATTTCACACCAATCCCTGCTTCCTTGCAATATCTGCCGCCTGAGTGCGGTTCTCCGCTTGAAGTTTGGCAAGGATGTTCGAGACATGGTTCTTGACCGTGCCTTCGGTGATGAACAATTTCTCCGCCATATCTTTATTGGAGGCGCCTTGTGCCAATAAAACCAGCACTTCCCTTTCACGTTCGGAAAGCGACTCAATCGTCGAGGTCGTGGGGCGCATCATTTCGCGCAGGGCGCGCGAGGCGATCTCAGGCTGGATGAAAACTTCGCCTTCGTATACGCGTCGAATCGTCTCGATCAGTTTGTTCGCGGGGGTATCTTTGAGCAAATATCCCATCGCGCCCGCGCGCACACCCTGATACACGTAATCGTCACGGTCAAAAGTGGTGAGGATGATGACCTTTGCCTGCGCCCATTCATGGCACAATTTGGCGGTTGCTTCGACGCCGTTGAGGATGGGCATCTGCACATCCATGAGGATGACATCAGGGCGGAGTTCCAGCGCCAGGCGGATGCCGCTTTCACCATCTCCCGCTTCAGCGACTACGTGCAAGCCTGGTTCGAGATCGAGAATCGTTTTCAGCCCCTGACGCATCAGAGTCTGGTCTTCGACAAGCAGGAGTTTGATGGGATCAGGCATGGGCGGAGAAAAACCTTTTAAAGGATGGGCAGTTTCACGTCGACGCGTGAGCCGTTGCCGTTGCCAGTCAACGTCAATGTGCCGCCAAGTCCTTCCACACGTTCGCGCATGCCGCGCAATCCATAATGACCGGGTTGTTTTTCCGCATCAGGCGGCAAACCGCGCCCGTCGTCTTGAATGGAAAGAAGCGCGGCGTTGGATGTGATGCTGAGTTGAAGTTGAACGGTGTGCGCCGCGGCATGACGTTCAATGTTGGTCAGCGCTTCCTGTGCGACGCGCCAGATCGTTTCAGCGTGAGCAGGCGAAAGTTGATTCGCATCATCGTGAATATGACAGGCAATGGCAAGATGCGCACGTTGACCCACTTCCACGCTTAAGGTTTGTAGCGCCTCCCTCAACCGCCGTTCGCCCAAACCGGGCGCGCGCAACCCCGCGAGGGAACGGCGCAAATCGTCCATGCTCGCGCGCGTCAGGGTCTTGAGTTCGTCCACTTGCGCGGAGGCACGTTCGGGGTCTACTTTATAAAGGCGTTGAATCGCCTCCAATTGAACGGAAAGGGCAACCAGTGCATGACCAAGACTATCGTGCAGATCTCGGGCGAGCCGCTCGCGTTCCTGGAGAGTCGCAAGTTCGGTGTCGCGTTGATGAGCGAGTTCCAATTCCTTTTGAGCGGACTCCAATTTGGCGATGAGTTTGGCGCGCTCTCCGCTGGTACGTATGATGCCAGAAATGAAGAGAAAGACCGTCATGCCGCCAAGCCATTGGAACGTAAATCCGATCACAGCGCCGAGCGGAATCTGCCTGAGGTTCCAATCCGAAGTGATCAGGGCGATCAGAAAGGTGACAATGGCTGTCCCGGGCATGACGGCCCGAAGCGGCAATAATCCAAACATTTGTCCAAAGTAGGTGAAACCCAGCCACCATGGAAATGGATCGAGCCAACACGCCACCCCCCACATACAAATTCCACCAATGAAATACAAGGCAAGATTTCGGCGTGAAATAGGCCAGCCGCCACGCGTGATACAGAAAAAATATGACAGCCCCTGCCCAATACACAAGGCTGCAACCGTCCACTCGCGCCAGGTTAGTTCATTTGCATTGGTAATGAGAACCGCGGCGGCGGCAAGGCTGAATATCAATATGGATGCCACATCCCAAAATCTGCCATAGAGTTTAAAGTATTGGGCAGGTATCGGGAGTTCGCTATCAGCCAGATGAGATGGGCGAGTTTCCGTCATGTGGAAAGTGTACTCTGGAAGAAGGAAAGTGAAAAGTAATCATGGCTCAACGTCCCGCAGGTTGGAAAACCTGCGGGACGTTACTACCTTACGCCTTCGGTTCCCAGCGGAATAACTTTGCGGCGATAAAGGTTGCGCCGATGCCATAGACGGCGAGCAGGAACAGATGCGACAGCCATTTGGGATCGAGTGTGGCTTCCAACAGGGCGGAACGTACGAGTTGAACGACAGGATAAGCGGGCAGATATGGCACTATATTTCGCATCCAGTTCGGCAGCATATCCAGGGGAAAGACCATGTCGCTGATAAACATGAGCGAAGAATAGATGGTCATCCCAACCGCTGTCGCTGTGCCGGCTTTTGCCGCGACTCCGCTGATAATGCCGCCCAGTGCCATGAACGCCAGCAGTCCAACCAGGATCATCGGATACGCCAGCGCGAGACTCAACCCACTGACAGGGACTTTATAGAGCAGAACACCGGCGATGATGATCAACGTGCTTTGCAAAATGCCGATCAGCAGGTTGACAAGGAGATACGAGCCGATCAATTGTCCGGCAGGCAGAGGCGAGGCTTGCAACCGGCGCAGGATACTCTTCTCACGCATCTCCAGCATCATGTTGGAACTGCCGACCAGCCCGAAACTCAAAGCGTTCAACACGATGACGCCGGGGGTCATATAATCCATGTACTGACTCATGACGACTCCGTAGATGAGCATCAACAGAATTGGGAAGGCAAAGTTCCAGAATAACACAAAGCCGTTTCGCAAGTGCATGAGGAATATGGCTTTGGTGAGGATCAAAAATCTTTTCATGGGGTAATTCCTTTCAGAGTGCAGATCAGTTAATTGGATTCAGACAGCGCGCGTCCGGTCAATTTCAGGAAGACATCTTCCAGGTTGGGCTGGCGCAGCATCACGTCACGGACAGAGCGCCCGGCGGAGGCGGCTAAGGCGTGGAGGGCTGTCAAAGTCAGTTCGGGCTTGGCAGTTTCCATTTCCAGGTGCTGACCGGTGTAACGCGCATTGCTCACGCTGGGCAACGACCGTACTTGATCCAATGGCAATTCAACGGTTGCTTTCAGCATCGAATTCAATTGCAGATTGGCGATCAGGGCGCTCGGGCTGTCGCAGGCTACGATCTCGCCGCGGTCAATGATGGCGATGCGCCCGCATAACGCCTCTGCCTCCTCCATTGCGTGGGTGGTGAGGACAACGGTGCGGCCCTCATCATGCCACTGGCGGACGATGTCCCAGACGGCGCGGCGGGCATGCGGGTCAAGCGCGGAGGTCGGTTCATCGAGCAGAACGATTTGCGGGTCGTTGGCAATCGCAACCGCCAGTGCCAGGCGTTGTTGCTGTCCACCGGAGAGGCGACGGGCTGGTACATTGCGCTTCTCAACAAGATCTAAGCGAGCCAGAAGATCGTTGATCTGCCCAGAGGTAAGGTAGACTTCATACAATGCGGCGTAGACTTCCACCAGCTCGGTGACGGTCAGGTCGTCCATCAAGGCGGTCTTTTGTAGTTGGATACCCAACTGGCGTTTCGTCGCGGCTGAGTCCGCCTGGACATTAATTCCGCCAATGTGAACGCTGCCATCTTTGGGTTTATGCAGGCCTTCCACAACGGCGAGCAGGGTGGTCTTGCCCGCGCCGTTGGGTCCCAGCAAGCCGAAGATCTCGCCTTTTTCCACTTTCAAGTTCACGCCTTTCAGCGCCTGAGTGGAACCATAAACAGCTGTCAAACTTTGTACGTCAATAATCGGTTGAGACATGGTTAAACTCCTTTGTTGATAGCTTCATGATACAAAAAAGACGGGCATCGCCCCAGTCCCGGAAGCAGGATTGTGACTATGTCGAAAGTCATATTGCCGGATATGAACAACGAGACCGGCGATAAGCCGGTCTCGTTGAAATGTGTTACAGGGGTACGAGCTGAACACCAGAATCAGCCCACCCGTCCAAAGAACTCATCCTGCAAACGTTTCGTCTCTGCATCATCCTTGAACGCCCGGTTGTCGAATTCCAAGTCGCCGCGTTGTTGAATACCGATGTGGAAGTGAGCTACTACTACAACTGAGGCATTCTCCATACGGTGTTGAGGAATTTGGTGAAGTGAGAAAGGAGAAAAAAGCCCGGGATTTTCCAGGGCTTTTTTGTCGCTTCATACCTGTCATATAATGGAACAAATGACCCTCCACACCTACCTGCCTCAGGATCGGCTGCGCGCGTTGGCTCGCAGGGGAAAAATGCCGGACCGCACTTACGGGTCGGCGTTGTTTGCCGATATCTCCGGCTTCACTCCACTGACGGAATCCCTCGGCGATTCACTGGGCGCGCGGCGCGGCGCGGAGGAAATGACCAAACATCTCAGCCGCGTGTATAACGCATTGATCGCCGAAGTGGAGAGTTTTGGCGGGAGCGTGATCGATTTTGCGGGCGATGCGATCATGTGCTGGTTCGACGGTACTCACGGCTCGACGGAGGTCCGGGCGGTCTCCTGCGCCCTCTCGTTACAGCAAGTGATGGTTGCTTTTAAACCCATCTCTCTGCCGAATGGGAAATCGATCACGATGGCGGTCAAGGTCGCTGTCACAAGCGGACCGGCTCGGCGCTTCATCGTTGGCGACCCGGCGGTGAACTACATCGACGTGCTTGCGGGGGAGACCATCGCGCGCACTTCTCTGGGTGAGAAACTTTCGCATAAAGGCGATGTGCTGGTCGATAAAGCCACAGCGGATGCGCTTGGCAACGCATTGACAATTTCAGAATGGCGCGCGAGTCCGGAACCGGATTCCGTCCCTTTTGCGGTAGTGAGAGGTTTCAAAACCCAGGGACTCTCCCTTACGCCTTTGGAAAGAGCGGGACTGCCATCCGATGAAGAATTAAAAACATGGATCCACCGGTCCGTCTATGAAAGGGAAAGAGCGGGGCAGGGATCCTTGATGACGGAATTTCGTCCTTGCCTGGCGCTCTTCGTTCGTTTCAGCGGGATCGATTACGACTCTGACGAAGCTGGGGATCAATTGAATAATTTGATCCGGTCGATGCAGGCACGGGTGGTGGAATTCGGGGGTGCATTGTTGCAGATCACGGTGGGAGACAAGGGCAGTTATGCCTATATCAACTTCGGCGCGCTCGGCATGCATGAAGACGGTCCGCGCCGGGCGGTGAAACTGGCATTGAGCCTGCGGGAATCGCTTGGGTCGGACGGATTCAAACCGTCCCTGCAGATCGGCATCACGCAGGGGACCATGTTCGTCGGTCCGTATGGAAGCGAATCAAGAAAAACCTTCGGGGCGCTGGGGGATGATGTCAACTTGTGCGCGCGTTTGATGACAACCGCCGCGCCGGGAGAGATCCTGGTCTCGGGCCGTGTCCGCAAGGCGCTCCCCGATGAATTCGTTTACGAAGCCCACGCGCCGATGAACGTCAAAGGCAAAACCGAACCGCTCTCTGTATATTCCATCCTTTCGGTGAAACAACAACGCGCCGTCCGTTTGCAGGAACCGGCGTATGCGCTCCCGATGATCGGGCGAAAAAAGGAATTGGGGCTTGTTTCTGAAAAACTATCCCTGTCAATTCAAGGGAAGGGACAGATCGTCGGCGTGACCGGCGCAGCGGGGATGGGCAAGTCGCGGTTGATCGCGGAAGGAATCCGCCTCGCGCGCCGGGGAAAGTTGACCGGCTACGGCGGCGCATGCAAGTCGGACGGAGTCGACACGCCCTACCTCGTGTGGAGCGGAATCTGGAACGCCTTCTTCGATCTCGATCCCGCCATGCCTTTGCGAAAACAGATCCGCTCCATCGAACGTGAGTTGGAAGACCAGGCGCCGGAGAATTTGGACGCGCTTCCATTGCTGGGTTCGGTCCTTGGTCTGCCGCTGACCGAAAATGAATATACCCGCGCACTGCAGCCCAAGGATCGTAAAAGCCAGCTCGAGGCATTGTTGCTGCATTGTCTTGAATATTCGGCGCGCGAAGCCTCCGGGACGGGCGGCGGTTTGCTGCTTGTATTGGAAGATCTGCATTGGATCGACCCTGTTTCTTCAAATCTGCTGGACTTGATCTCGCGCGCCGTCGAAAACCTTCCGATTCTGATTCTGCTGTCTTACCGCCTGCCGGAGATCGACGCGCTCGACCCCGGTGTAAGCAACCTGCGCGCCCTGGCTCATTTCACTGAAGTTCGGCTCACCGATCTGACCGAGGCGGAGTCGGAACAGGTCATCCGCGGAAAGCTCCAGCAATTATTTCCCGAACAACGCGGCGGCATTCCACATTCCCTGATCGAACGCGTCACAGCACGCGCGCAGGGCAATCCGTTCTACGCCGAGGAGCTGCTGAACTTCCTGCGCGATAGCGGCTTCGATCCTCACAACGAAGAGGCGCTCGCGCGCCTCGAACTTCCCGGCAGTTTGCAAAGTCTCATACTCAGCCGCATCGACCGGCTGACTCCCGCCCAGCAGCTTGCCTTTCGGGTGGCAAGCATCATCGGTCGTTCATTCCGGCTCGAGGATCTGCTCAAATATTATCCGTGGCAGGGACTCTCGCAGAACATCACCTCAGATTTGCAGGAGCTTGTAAAGGCCGACCTGCTCCTGCCTGATCCCTCGGAACCGGAAGCTGTTTATATTTTTAAACATCTCCTCACCCACGAAGTCAGCTACGAAAACATCGCGTATGCCACCCGTGTGCAGTTACATGGAATGTACGCTGAATATCTCGAAAGGACACATCCTGAAAGGATGGAACAGATCGCTGCGTCGCTGGCGCACCATTATGACCGGGCACAAATTCCGGAGAAAGCGGCTTACTACCTGACCAAGGCAGGCGACCAGGCGGCGGCAAATTATGCCAACGAAGAGGCGCTTTCGTATTTCAACCGGGCGTTGAAAAACCTGACCGGGGAAGCAACGCGGGCGCACTTCGACATCCTATGGAAACGCGAACGCATTTATGACCTGCTCGGCAAACGACTCGAACAACGTCAGGACCTGGAGACTCTTTCCCGCCTTGTCGACTCTTTCGAGGACGCGCCGAACCTTCGTGCCGGACTCTTCATCCGCAAAGCGAGGCTGGAGATCGATACAGGCGACTTTGCCGCTGCAAAAACGAATGCGCAGACGGCGATCCGCGAATCAAGCGCAGACGACGAAGGGTCTGCTGATCTAATCGTGGACGCTCTTTTGTTGGAAGCGCGCGCCATGTTCCTCGCCGGGCAGGCGGTTGCTGCAAAACCTCAGTTGGAGGATGCCCTGAAGCGCTCCCGCGAACATCGCTACCTGCGCGGGGAATACAATGCGCTGGCAGGCCTGGGGTTGTGGAACTGGTATAACGGCGATAACAAATCTGCCGTTGAGTTGATGGAACAGTCCCTGGCATTGATCCGCCAGGCAGGCGACATCCGCCGGGAATCTGATATTTTGAACAATCTCGGAATCGTCAGCAAGGATATGTCCAAATTTGACGAAGCGCTGGCGTATTACGAAGCCGCCCAGAAGATCGCAAGAAAGATCGGGGACCGCTCCGGCGAGGCAAGCCTGCTCGCGAATATGGGGCGTGCCTGCTTGGTCGCCCGCGATTACATTCAATCGGAAACCTACAGCGTGCAAGCTGCTCAACTCGCGGCTGAAGTCAACGAACCGGCTGTGCGGGGCATCGCGCTTCATAACCGCAGCGAAGCGCTCAGGTTGTTGGGGCGGTATGCCGAAGCCAAAGAGTCCGCCGAAGAAGCGTTGAAGATGGCGCTGGCTTCCGGTTACAAGACTGGCGAAGCGGATACTCTGGAAAACATCGCCATGATCGAGTTTGCACAAGAAGATCATGAGCGGGCGATGGGACATGCCGAAGCTGCCCTGGCAATCGCGCGGGAAATTTCTTCGCGGCGGGTCGAGACCAGCGTACTGACCCGCATCGGAATGTTTCGGCTCGAAATGGGGCAACTCGACGCCGCTCAAAGCGCGTTGAGCGAGGCGGAGGAGATCGGCCGGGAACTCAATGAACCGATTCCCATGTTCGAGATCCAAGCCGGGCTGGCGCAGGTTGCGTTGGCTCGCGGCGGGCCGGACTCACCCGAAAGGGCGATGGCTCGTATCCAGGCGCTTGCCGATGAAATTCTTCAGGATCCGCCCACACAACAATCCCTTATCCTGCCGATGGGGTTATATCTTGCAAGTATTCGCATTCTGCTCGCGCGGAACGATCCGCGTGCCGAAAAGATCATCGCCCGCGCCAATTGGTTGATGAAATCGCGCAGTGACCGAATCCCCGATTCCGCGCTTCGCGCAAGTTACCTGAACATCCCCGAGCACTGCGCCATCGCGGAGTTCGCGGGCGGCTTCAATTCATAGTCTCTCGCCCGGAGGTCTCCATGCCAAAAAAGCCGAACTTCACTGCCAAATTAAAACTGGAAACGGGGACGCATTCCGCGTTTATCAATCAGTTGCGCGCCTCGCCGGATGGTAAAACCCTCGCTTCCTCGAGCATCGATAAGACCATCCGGCTCTGGGATGTCCCTGCACAAAAACAAACAGGCATGCTGCTCGGGCAGATGGGCGCAGGGAACGAAGGAGCGATACAGGCGTTCTCGTTCAGCCGCGATGGAAAATATATCGTTTCCCTCGCGTGGATGTACCCCGATGACCGGCAGGACCAGAACGAACGCGAAACAGAATTGCGCGTGTACGAACTTGCGACAGGCAACCTTCAAGCCGGATTCCGCTATCCGGGCACGCTTCAAGACCTGGACTTCAGCCTGGATGGCAAATACCTGGCTTTGGCTGGCAACCCGAACCAATCCCGCCGGGGACTCTTGATGGTCCATAAGACGAAGGATCTTCTCAAAGGGTTCGGTAAAAAACCGGAGCCGTTCGCTTCGACGGTTTTGTATGAAAGCGGATTGGTTCCCTCCTATGTCCGCTTTGTGCCGGAAAAGCCCGGCAAGGGCGGCGACTATCGCATCATTGCCTCTGCCTGGGAGCCGTTTGGATATCGGCCGGGCAGGCTTTCCTCTTTTTCATTTTCCATCTCGAAAAAATTGACCGGACTGTTCAGCAGGGATTTGGAAGAATGGATTGCGCCGGACTCTCTTGCAGTAAGCCGCCAATTCATTGTGATCTCGCCCGCCGATTTCGACGAGAATATAAATAAAAAGTTCTATTGCTACGATCTCGATGGAAAGTTGGTGAACGTCGTCGATTCGGAATCCCCTCCGGCGAACCCCGCTTTTTCATCCGACGGAAACCGGCTGATCGTCGGGCAGAGGCGGGATAGTTCCATTGTCCAGATCAAAGTATATGACACGGCTTTTGGTCAATTCCCGCTGAAGAGCGTTTATTTCGGCCACGACTCCCAGGTTTTCGGCGTGGCCTTGCCGGGTGGAGACCTTGCCGTCAGCGCGGGCGGCGACCAGAATGCGCTCCATTTTTGGAGCACGGAACACATGGAAGGTGAATTCATCGCCGAAAGCAAGGGCGTGGGAAGGGTCGTCCATGTCGTGGGCGTCAGCCCGAATGAACAGATCGGTTTTGGCACGCGCGATACCCTGCGTTTGGATGATGGTAGGATCGTGTTGCAGCGCGTCTTCGACCTGCGCACCATGACGCTGAGATCGTTTCCGTTTCATGAAGCGGCCGAGTTCCGCCGCGCCGAAAAAGCATTCGGCAAACAAAGCCTGGATTTCTCGGAGCAGGGCAATTGGAATTTATTACTCCTGCCGAACGGAAGTTACTTTCCTGTTCCTTCCGGCGATTGGTACAACGTGTCCACGTATGGGTTTACCGAAAAAGGTTCCGTGGTGATCGGCTCGCAGGACGGTAAACTTCGTTTCGCGCCTCGCAGCCCGGAGGGAACGTATCAATTATCCGAACGTGTTCTCGTCGGGCATGAGGCATCCGTTATCGACCATGCGGCTTGTGGAAAATGGCTGGTCACTGCCGGCGCGGACCAGGTGATGCGTCTGTGGTTTTTGGAAGATGCCGAGAATGATACCGGTGAACATTTATGCCCCGCCTTGAATTTATTCGTCGGCGCGGACGATGAATGGGTGATCTGGAGTGAAAGCGGCTACTACAACGCCAGCCAGGACGGAGACATGCGCTTCGGCTATCATTTGAACCGCGGTCCCGAGATGGAGGCCGTCTTCATCCCCAGCGACCGCCTGAGCAAGACCTTTTATCGTCCCGATATCATTCAAGCCATTGTGGAGCACGGCAACGAGAAGCGCGCCTTGGAAGAACTGGCTAAAGAGGGCATTCAAATTGGCAAGGTGGATGTCATCGATGCCCTGCCGCCCATTGTGGAATTTCTAAAGGGCGGAGTGAGGCGGACCAAACGGGAAGTCACCTTCCGGTTCTCGGTTCAGAACCTGAGCCCGAAGAATCCAGTCCGCCGCGTATGGATCGTCCAGAACGAAGGTTTTGTCTGGGAGGCGAAAAAGATCGCAAAGAATTACACGGTCAAACTTCGGCTGAAGCCCGGTTGGAACGGATTTAAAATTCTGGCGGAAAATGATGCCGCGAAGTCGATCCCCCTTCAATTCGAGGCAATCGGACCGGGACCGGATCAGAAACAGCGAAAGAACAGTTTTCTGGTTCCATTCACAAGCAGAGGTGTGGAGCAGACCGCCCTGGGCAGGATGGGAACCGCGCGCGGCGCACCCGAGGCGGAGGAGGCGGCGCGATCCCAGGCGAACATTTTCCTCGAAGGACGGGAGAACGGGACTCTGTACCTGCTGGCGGTGGGAGTTTCGAAACTAAAGAACGAGACCGACGATTTCAAATCGCTGACCTATGCAGACGACGACGCTGAAAGCATGTACAACGCCTTCGCTCGTTCCATGCTGGAAGGTACTTTGAAGAACAAGGGCGCATTGAAGAACAAGGCGTTCAAGTCTGTCGAGGCGTCCATCCTGCTGAACGAACAGGCGACGAAAGAAGCCATTTTCAAAGAGGTGGACGCGATCTGCGAAAAGATCAGGAAAAGAAAGGCGAAAAACGATTCCCGGCGGGATGTCCTCATGGTCTTCCTTTCCGGTCACGGTGTGAGGCGGAGCGACGCGAAGGAACGCGAATTGTATTTCTGGTGTTACGATCTGTTGAAGACCAGCACGCGCGCCACCGGGCTGTCGTTCATCGAACTTGGGGAAAAGATCACCGCCCTGCCGGTGGATGTGATCCTGGCGACGGACGCATGCCATTCCGGCATGGCGGGCAGCGAAGTTGTCCGCGGCGTGGACCCGAATGAACTTGCAAAGCGCATCTACGCGATCAACGAACGCGGAATCTACATCCTGAACGCCGCCCGCAGCGAGGAATTTGCCCGGGAGCACCCGTCGATTGGGCATGGCGTGTTCACCAAGGCGGTCCTCGAAGCGCTGGAGTTCGAGAGCGATTTCAGCATGCTGAACATCATGGCTTCGGTCCAGCGCCGTGTGCTGCATTATACGAATGGCATCCAGACGCCCGTCTTTCGCATGTACGGCGACCTGCTGCCCCTGGTCGTGTACGAAAAATGACAGGCAGGGCGCAAGTGCATTGCATCCGCGTGATTTTGTGGTATTCTTGATTTACAAGTCCATTCATTTTTCACCGAGAGGAGAAAACCCATGGCAACAGCAAGAAAAAAGAAGAAGGCCGCTCCCAAGAAGAGCAAGGCGAAGAAGGTGCTCAAGAAGGGCAAGCTGAAGAAGGCGGTAGCCGTCCGCAAGAGCGCGGCGAAGAAGGCTGTAAAGAAGACTGTAAAGAAGGTTGTCAGGAAGGTCGTTAAGAAGAAGACCGTCAAAAAAGCCGCTCCGAAAAAGCGGGCGCCGAAGAAGATCGCCCCCAAAAAAGTGGAAACCCCGATGGGGTCCGGCATGCCGCTTACCTTTACCCAGGACAGCGAGGAAAAAGGCGGAGGTGACGCCACCCGCGGCGGCGGCGATGCGACCCGTGGTGGTGGCGATGCCACTCGCGGCGGAGATGACGCCAGCAACTAGCTCAAGACGTACAAGCCAAACCGTTTGAACGCGTCAGGTCGACTGGCGCGTTTTTTTTCGCGTTAAATCATCCGAATTGGGTGTAAACTTGGCAGATATTTCCGGGCTTGCCCTTCCTGGCTTTAGACATATTTTATGAAGGATGGAGTCCTTTATGAACGGTTATCCCTCCGGCACAGTCACATTTTTATTCACCGATATCGAAGGTTCGACCATGCTGTGGGAACAGCACCCCGAGGCGATGAAAGCTGCGCTGGCAGAACATGACTCTGTCTTGAGGGGAGCAATTATAGACAACCTGGGATACGTCATCAAAACCACGGGGGATGGCGTTCATGCAGTCTTCGAAAAAGCGGTCGATGCGGTCAATGCCGCCATCAAGGCGCAAAAAATATTCCAAACCTCGACCAACAACGGTCGATTGCCGATCAAAATCCGCATGGGACTTCACACAGGCGAGGCGGAATTGCGCGACGGCGATTATTACGGGCAGACGCTCAACCGCGCGCAGCGCATCATGTCTGTGGGGCACGGCGGGCAGATTTTGCTTTCGGATCTTACCGCGCAGGTGGCGCGGGAACATTTGCCCAATGACGTTTCCCTGGTCGATCTGGGCGAGCATTATTTGAAAGGACTGTTCGAGGCAGAGAAGATCCATCAGGTCAACGCGGCTGAATTGCTCAAGAACTTCCCGCCGCTCAATTCGATCCCGATCGTAACGAACAACCTCCCGGCACAACTCACATCCTTCATCGGGCGCGATCGCGAAATGGCGGAGGCGGTCAAACGACTCGAAGGCGCGCGCCTGTTGACTCTCATCGGTCCGGGGGGGACGGGCAAGACCCGGTTGTCGCTTGAACTCGGCGCACATTTGCTTCCGCACTTTGTGGATGGAGTCTGGCTTGTCGAACTCGCGCCTGTTGCCGATCCAGGGTTGATCCCGCAGGCGGTGGCTTCGGTGTTGAACGTCCGCGCGCAGGCTGGCATGCCGTTGATAGGTTTCGTTCTCGATTACCTGCGAGCCAAGAATCTTCTGCTCATACTCGATAACTGCGAACATCTTGTGGAAGCCAGCGCCGCGCTCGTGGATGAGTTTCTTCACAACGCGCCGAACATAAAGATCATTGCGAGCAGCCGCGAGGCGTTGGGGATCAACGGAGAAACGGTCTACCGGGTGCCATCGCTTTCGATGCCGAACCAAGACCACGTCACGCGGGAGGCGGGATTGGGATTCGAATCGGTCCGATTGTTCGCGGACCGGGCTTCGGCGGCAAATCCCAAATTCAATCTGACGGATGATAACGCTTCTTATGTCGCCCAGATCTGTTCCCGCCTCGACGGAATCCCTTTGGCGATCGAACTGGCGGCGTCGCGCGTGAGCGCCTTCACCCCCGAACAGATCGCAAAACGACTCGACGACCGCTTTAAATTGTTGACAGGCGGTTCGCGGACGGCCCTGCCGCGTCAGCAGACCCTGCGCGCGCTGATCGATTGGAGTTACGACATCCTGAGCGCACCCGAGTGCAAACTGCTGCGGCATTTGTCGGTCTTTGCAGGTGGTTGGGTTTTCGAAGCTGCTGAAACAGTTTGTAATGACACGGATGTGCTGGAACTGTTGCCGCAGCTCGTGAACAAGTCGCTGGTGGTGATGGACGAGGAAGGCGATGAACCGCGTTATCATTTGCTCGAAACGATCCGTCAGTATGCGCGGGACAAGTTGCTCGAAGCGGGCGAAGCGGAGGAGATGCGGGACCGCCATTTGAAATATCACGTCGAACTGGCGGAAAAGGCTGAAAAGGAACTTTACAGTTCCACTGCCTTGCGCTGGGTGAATCGGCTGGAAGCGGATTACGATAACATCCGCGCCGCGTTCGAGTGGGGCATGGAGCGGGATATCGAACTGGTCCTGCGGATGGGCGGGGCGCTGCCGTATTTCTGGTTCAGGCGCGGCTACGAAGCGGAAGCTTTGAAATTACTGCGTGAAGCGCTGAAACACGCAAAGGACCTGCCCGAACGAAATGACGCTGAAGGAAGGGAAAGGAAAAGGATCATTGCCAGGACCTGGCAGGCGATGTCCTTTTTATTTTTCAGCCAGGGCGATGTCCCTGCTGCAGGCGAAGCGGCACAACAGTGCGCGGCATTGGCGCGCCAGATCGATGACATTCCCCTGCTGGCATTCGTACTGACTTTTGAAGCGGAGTCCAAGATGATGTCGGGGCATTTCGATGAAGTGGATGCCATTTTGGAGGAAATACAGGGTCTTGTCGAAGGTTCGAACAATCCCTTTGCCTTGGGCATGTTCTATGGTTCGGTCGGGACGCGCATGATGATGCTGGGTCAGGACGACGAGAAAGCCCGGGATCTATTGAAAAAAGGTCTCGAGGTATTAAAAGGGGACGATAACATCTTCGGTCACACCATGATGTTGTTTGGGATAGCCATGGCGGCGCGATACAATGGTCGCTTCACAGAAGCGAGGGCGCAATTCACGCCGCTCATGGATGTCTTCCTCAGCATGGGCGATCATCACCGCGCCAACATGGTCAAAAGCGAGTTGGCTCACATGGACCGGGCGGAAGGAAAGCACGTCAAAGCCGAAACCATGTACCGCGAGACCATCGTCGAATGGAAGCGGCTTGGTCATCGCGCGGCGGTGGCAAATCAACTGGAGTGTTTTGGCTTCATCGCCAAGGCAAAGGAACAACCCGAACTTGCCGCGACCCTCCTCGGTGCGGCGGAGGCGCTGCGCGAAAAGATCAATATTCAAATGACCGAGATGGAGCGCATGGAATATGACCGCGAGGTGGCGGATTTGATGGGTAACATGAACGAGAAGGATTTCAATGCAGCATGGAGCAGGGGCCGCGCCATGGAAATGGACGAGGCAATCCGGCTGGCGGTGGGGTAGACTGTGGCGGTCATTCTCGAAACCCCGCGGCTTGTTTTACGTCATCAACTTATCGAAGACCTTGATGACCTTTGGGCGTTGTATCAAGACCCCGATATCACGAAATACATTCCCGATGCGCCGCACAAACGCGAAGAAGCGCAGGAGGAATTGGAATGGCACATGCATGGACATCCCAGGAATCGAGAGTTGGGATTGTGGGCGACGATTCACAAAGAGACGGGGAAATTCATCGGTCGCTGCGGGTTACTCCCGTGGGAGATCGATGGGCAGAATGAGATTGAGGTGGCGTATACGATTGCGGGGGCGTATCAAGGCCATGGTTTGGGGACAGAGGCGGCGCAAGCCATCCTGAAATATGGGTTCGAGAAATTGAATCTATCGCGTCTCATCTGTTTGATCGACCCGGAGAATATCCCTTCGCAGAGAGTGGCGGAGAAGATCGGGATGAAATTCGAAAAAGAAAGCAGTGATGAATATGGACCGTTTTGGGTGTACTCGATAATAAAAGAGAAAAGTCATCTTGCCTGATCGCCGCCCAAGCGGCGTTTTTCTTCTTTTATAATCGGGTATACTTCGCCCCGCAATGACCGACCATATTCGCAACTTTTGCATTATCGCCCACGTCGACCACGGAAAATCCACGCTTGCCGACCGCCTCCTTCAACTGACGGGGACGGTATCCGAGCGTGACATGACCGAGCAGGCGCTCGACTCGATGGACCTCGAACGCGAAAAGGGAGTCACCATCAAGGCGTCGGCTGTACGCATGTTCTACGCGGCGAAAGACGGGCAAAAATATGAATTGAACCTGATCGACACGCCGGGTCACGTGGACTTCGGTTACGAGGTCAGCCGCGCGTTGAAAGCCTGCGAAGGCGCGATCCTGGTCGTTGACGCGACACAGGGCATCGAAGCGCAGACGCTTGCGAATCTCTATCAAGCGCTGGATGCCGACCTCGAGATCATTCCCATAATCAACAAGATCGATCTGCCCTCGGCTCGTCCCGACGAAGTGGCTGAGGATGTCGGCTCCCTGCTTGGGGTCCCGCCGGAAACGGTTCTGCAAGTCTCCGCCAAGGAAGGCATCAACGTCGAAGCAATCCTCGAAGCCATCATCGAAAGGGTCCCGCCGCCCAAAGATGAAGACAATGCACCTCTGCGCGCTCTGGTCTTCGATGCGCATTACGACTCATACAAGGGCGTGGTCGCATACATTCGCGTCTTTGAAGGCAGGATCAAATCGACGGACAACCTGCGCATGTTCTCGACGAAGAATGACCTGCGTCCGGTTGAGATCGGAATCTTTTCGCCGGGGATGAAACCCGTTGATTCGCTTGGGTCCGGCGAAGTGGGATATGTGGCGACAGGATTCAAAACCGTGCATGAGTGCCGCGTCGGCGATACGATGACGCTTGCCTCGTCTCCCACCGCCGAGCCTTTACCCGGATACTTCCTTCCCAAGCCGATGGTCTTCGCGGGCATCTATCCCGTCGAAGCGGATGATTACACCGAACTGCGCGACTCGCTCGAAAAATTACAGCTCAACGACGCTTCATTGACCTACCAACCCGAAACCTCGCAGGCACTTGGCTTCGGGTTCCGCGCGGGTTTCCTCGGTTTGTTCCACATGGAGATCATTCAGGAACGCATCGAGCGCGAATACCTGCTCGATGTGTTGTTCACGGCACCGTCGGTCGAATATGAAGTATTGACCAATACGAATGAAGTAGTCAAAGTGGATTCGCCCGCAGAACTGCCCGACCCCGGCACGATTGTCGAAGTGCGCGAGCCGTGGATGAACATCGAGATCATCACGCCGACGGAGTTCTATGGTCCCATCATGGATCTGGTCACCAAGCGGCGCGGCATCTTCAAACAGCAGGAGCATCCCGCCCCGCACCGTGTGCAGCTCGATTTCGAGATCCCGCTCTCCGAGATCATCGTTGATTTCTTCGACCATCTCAAATCGCGCACCAAGGGGTATGCCTCGCTCGATTATCAGTTTTTGGAATACCGCCCCGACAAGTTGCAGAAATTGGAAATCCTTGTCAATGGTGAACCTGTGGATGCGCTCGCGGCCATCGTCCACGAGAAGGAAGCATACCACAAAGGTCAACGACTCATTACCAAACTGAAGGACTTGATTCCGCGTCAGTTGTACGATGTCGCCATCCAAGCTGCATCCGGCGGGCGCATCATCAGCCGCGCCAACGTCAAAGCGACGCGCAAGGACGTGCTCGCGAAATGTTACGGCGGCGACATCACCCGCAAGAAAAAACTGCTCGAAAAACAAAAACGCGGCAAAAAGCGGCTCAAGATGGTCGGCAATGTGGAAATCCCGCAGGACGCCTTCATGGCGGTCTTGAAACTGGAAGACGAATAGTTTTGCGTAATGCGCAAAACGCAAACGCAGGGAATCAAATGTCCGAATCTCGAAACACCATAAAACGAATCCTCCCCGGCATTCTCGTCAGCATTGTGTTGATTGCGGTCATCCTTTACTTCGTGGATATCAAGACCACATTGACCGCCATGCGTAATGCAAATTATGGGCTGATTGCAATTGCCGCTTCCCTTTCCTTTGTCTGGCTGGCGGTGCGCGCCATCGTCTGGCGCACCCTGCTGCGCAACAAGCCCACATATAAGGATGTGTTCTATACCGCTGGTGAAGGCTACCTGCTCAACAACTTCCTGCCGTTTCGCCTGGGTGAAATCGGCCGCGCGTTTTTACTCAGCCGCAAATCCGGCGGTCTGACCTTTGCCGAGATCATTCCCACCATTGTCATCGAGCGCGTCGTGGATTTGATCATTTCAGCGGTTATCTTTCTCGGCGCGCTTCCTTACGTGGTCAATTCCGAGAGTTCTCCCACGCTTGGCTACGTAATCGGCGGCGTGATGCTTATGGGTTTGGTGCTCCTGTACATCCTCGCCCGCAACAACCAATGGGCATTGGACCTGTTCCATAAACTCAGCGCTCGATTCACGGCCTTGCAAAGGGTTGGCGGCAGTTTTCTCGAGTCGTTTTTTCAAGGTCTGGGCGTGCTTACTGATGGCTGGCTGTTCCTGCGCTTTCTTTTTTGGATGATCCTTAATTGGATCAGTGCCCTGGTCGCATACTACTTGATGGTCCTTGCCTTCTTTCCGGATGCAGAATTGCTTTGGGCGATTTTCGGTCTGGGCATGGCGGCTTTCGGCGGGGCGATCCCCTCCGCGCCCGGAGCCGTGGGAACATTCGAAGGCGCCGTTGTATTTGCGCTCACCCGCTTCACCGCCGATGAATCGACCGCGCTTGCAGCCGCGCTCACCATGCGTTTATATAATTATCTCAACAGCACCGTGATCGGCATGCTTGGTCTTGCCAGCGAAGGGCAAACCCTTTCGGGCGTGTACCGGCAATTGATGAATTTTAGAACTAAGGAAAAGGACAAAGAATTCAGTTAGATGTTCCCTCTTTACGACACAGCCAGGTCGCGCCGTTTCCCGTTGATGAACTGGACGCTTGTCATCCTGAACAGCCTGGTGTTCTATTATGAACTGACGCTGGGCGAATCGCAACTTGTCCGCTTCATCCATGACTGGGGGCTGATTCCCGCCCGGTTGGCATGGGACTCCCCCGATGGCTGGCTCAAGGTCCTCACCAGCATGTTCCTGCACGGAGGCTGGTTCCACATCGTCAGCAACTTGTGGATCCTGATCATCTTCGGCGACAACGTCGAAGACCGCATGGGAAGCGTGCGTTATCTCGTTTTCTATCTCCTTGGCGGCGCTTCAGCTGCGTACTTGCAGGCTTTTTTCTTCCCTTCCAGCGGGGTCCCGATGATCGGCGCGAGCGGCGCGATCGCCGGCGTGCTGGGGGCATACCTGATCCTTTACCCCAGGGCGCGGATTGCCAGCCTCGTGCCGATATTTTTCATTTTCACCCTTGTGGAATTGCCAGCCGTCATCTTCCTGGGCTTTTGGTTCGTATCGCAATTATTTTCAGGCTGGCTCGCCCTGCAGGGGGCCGTTTCAAACGGCATCGCCTGGTGGGCGCACATCGGTGGTTTCGTATTCGGCTTGCTCACCGTCAGCTTGTTTGTGCAAAGGCGTTACTAAAAAAAGACAGGAGAACTCATGAGTAGGAATTATCTAGTCACCGGCGGTGCCGGGTTTATCGGTTCGAACTATGTCCATCGCCTGTTGAAGCGCGGGGAAAAGGTTACCATTTATGACAATCTTTCGCGCACGAAGCGCAATATCGAATGGCTGAGGAATGAATTCGGGGAAAACACTTTCGATTTGGTTGTTGGGGATGTGCGAGACGCTTCGAGAATCGCTGAAGCCGCTTCAAGGTCCGATGTGATCGCGCATCTGGCGGGGCAGGTTGCGGTGACCACTTCCGTGACGAATCCCCGGGACGATTTCGAATCCAATGCGCTGGGTACTTTCAACGTCATGGAAGCCGCGCGTTTATCGGGAAGAAATCCCATCGTCATTTATGCTTCGACAAATAAAGTATACGGCGGCATGGAGGAAGTGGAGTTGTTCGAAGAGCCCACCCGCTGGCGGTACAAGGATCTGCTGAATGGCTGCCCCGAAACCCAGCCGCTCGATTTCCATTCGCCTTACGGATGTTCAAAGGGAACGGGGGACCAATATGCGCGCGATTATGCGCGGATCTACGGATTGCCCACTGTCGTCTTTCGCCAGTCCTGCATTTATGGTCCGCGCCAGTTCGGCATCGAAGACCAGGGTTGGGTGGCATGGTTCATCATCGCCGCCGTGATGGGACGGGATATCACAATTTATGGTGACGGTAAACAAGTTCGCGATATCTTATACGTCGACGATCTGATCAATGCCTACGACCTTGCCGTTGAAAAAATAGACATCGCCAGAGGTCAGGTCTATAACCTCGGCGGCGGACCCAAAAATGTCATGTCCATCTGGGCGGAATTCGGTCAGCGGCTCGAAAAACTGCTCGGCGGCACGATCGAAGTGACGCGCGGCGATTGGCGTCCCGGCGACCAAAAGGTTTTCTATGCCGATATTTCAAAGGCAAAACGCGAACTCGGCTGGGAGCCGAAGATCAACGTGGAGGAAGGGGTGACTATGTTGTTCGAATGGGTGAAGGCCAACAGGAATCTTTTCTAACGACGCGAAGAAATAAACCCCCAGAAATGAAGAGATTTGGTGTATGACCGGGAGCCGCAATCCCCGCGGCTCCCGGTCTGCGTATTACATACTTCCGAAGTATTTCTTCCAGAAGTAAACGATAACCATGCCGAGGACCACAGGTCCCAGGAAGGCGGCGAAAGAGGTGAAGAAACCCGTGAGAAAAAGCCCGACCACCGGGATCACGTTCAGGGAGGGCGCGGCGGCGGACACAATCAAAAAGCGCAAACCGAAATTCATGAGGTCGGATGAGTCGAAGTAAAAGAGGCCGACTAGGAAGCCTATGACCGCGAACACGATCGCCAGCCAGCTCAAATCCGCATTTCCAAAAACGCCGATCGCTCGCAGCGCTCCCAACAAACTGGCGACGAGAATACCGCCCACGTACAGCCATTTCCAGGCCATCTCCATGCTGTTGTCGGAAGATGTTGTCGATGCCTTGGCTGCCGGGGCTTTGGATTGGGATTTTTTACTTGTTGCCATTTTTCTCTCCTTTTTGAATGGAACCTGTTACCTATGAAAACACCTCCCCAACCCGATGGTTTCCTCATTATTGAGGAAAATTGCGTGGGTTATAATCCCCTCGCTTAATGAAAATTCTCACCGTCCTCACGTATTACCGTCCGCACACCAGCGGGTTGACCATATATGCCGAGCGCCTCGCGCGCGCCTTTGCAAAGCGCGGGCACCAGGTCACGGTGATGACCACGCAGTACGACCCGTCCCTTCCGCTCGAAGAAACAATGGACGGCGTTCGCATCCTCCGCGTGCCTGTCCTCGCGCGCGTCAGCAAGGGGGTGCTTGCGCCGACCTTTGGTCTCGTCGCCACAAAACTGGTCTGGCAGAACGATGTCGTTCAACTTCACCTGCCCCAGTTCGACGCGCCTGGCGTTGCATTACGCGCCCGTCTCTTTGGCAAACCCTCCGTCCTTACCTATCACTGCGACGTGCAGCTCCCGCAAGGGATGTTCAACCGCGTCGTGAATACCGTGCTGGATTTTCAAAACCACATGGCCGGACTCCTCGCGAATCACATCGTCACCTACACACGGGATTATGCCGATCACTCCCCCTACCTGTCGAAATACGCCTCAAAACTGACCCCGATCCTGCCGCCTGTTCAAATGCCGGATGCCAAGCCGGAAGCGGTTTCCGCGTTCTCGGAGCGATTCCACACAAAGGAACGCAAACCCGTCATCGGCATGGTCACGCGTTTCGCATCCGAGAAGGGAGTGGAAGTACTGCTCGATGCCCTGCCGATGATCCTGGAAAAATACCCGAATGCCCAGGTCCTATATGCAGGCCAGCATGAAAATGTGATGGGCGAACAGGCGTATTTCAACCGCCTGATTCCGCGCATTCGCGAATACGAACTGAAGGGACAATGGACCTTCCTCGGCAACCTCGACCCGGTTCAGCTTTCTGCTGTATATCCAAATCTGGATGTCATTACCGTTCCATCGCTAAATTCGACCGAGGCGTTTGGGCTGGTTCAGATCGAAGCGATGATGAACGGCGTGCCCAGTGTTCCATCGGCCCTGCCGGGCGTGCGTCAGCCGGTGAAGATGCACGCCATGGGGGCCGTCTCTGCGATCGGCAATGCCGCGAGTCTTGCAGCCGCCATCCTCGAAGTGCTGGATAACAAGGATAAGTATCGCGGAGATGTGGACGCCATCAAAACCGCCTACGATCCCGACTCGATTGCGCAGGAATACGAAAGATTATTCGAAAGATTAAAGAAGGGAAAATAACTTGGATGCATTAGGGATCAATATGGGATTCTTGATCGTTCAATTGGCGGCTGCGCTTTTTCTGCTTTTGCTGCCCGTCAGCGCCTTGATCGATCTCGGCAAAAAGAAACTCGGGAATTTGCCCACGGCCGTCTGGGCGCTAACCATTTGCCTTATCCCTGTTCTTGGCGCTTTGGCATACTGGATCGTCAAACCTTCCGTTGAAAGTAGAGAATAATTTGCCCAAGGATTTTCTCTTCCTCCAACTCCGCGACCTTCCCTACTTTCGCGCTTTTCTCCGCGCAATCGAGTCGTCCTACTATCAGGACCTGCCCCTGCCGTCACCGGTCTATGATGTAGGCTGCGGCGACGGCCATTTTGCTTCGCTGACTTTCGACAGAAAACTCGACGTCGGTCTCGACCCGTGGCGTTATTCGATGCGCGAAGCGAAGGAATTTGGCGCATATGAATCCCTGGTCGAGGCCGATGGCGCGCAGACTCCCTTTCCCTCAAATTATTTCGCCAGCGGGTTGAGCAATTCCGTTCTTGAGCACATTCCTCACATCGACTCCGTTCTCAAAGAAACAGCCCGCGTGCTCAAACCCGGCGCGCCTTTCTATTTTTGTGTGCCGAACCCCCGTTACTTCTCTGCCCTCTCACTGACCAAAGTTTTTGGCAGACCCTACGAAAATTGGTTCCGGAAAATTTCGCGCGTCCATCATGCGGATGAGCCGGATGTGTGGGAAAATCGTTTGAGCGATGCAGGGTTTGCCCTCGAACGATGGTGGCATTACTTCTCGCCCGCCGCGATGCGGGTGTTAGAATGGGGACATTATTTTGGATTGCCGTCTGTCCTTGCCAAAGCGCTCACCGGAAAATGGATCATCTCTCCCACCAAATGGAACCTTGCCGCGACGGAAGCGTACGTCAAAAAATACGCCTCGCCTCAAGCGGTTGAGGATGGAACGTTCACTTTTTATATTGCTAGAAAGCGATAATTTGTTATTCGTTCTTCGAATAACCTAAACCGAATATCGGGTTTCCCCCATGCCCTTCGACGAACATTATTTTTCCACGCATACTTACAAAGACATTACCTTCGCCAAATACAGCATGTATTGGTGGTCGAATCGATTCTTCGCCACATTGGCGCGGCGATATGGGCGGCGCGGAGCGCGTCTGCTCGAGGTGGGATCGGGCATGGGGCATCTCGTCGGTCAGTTATCGTCGCGGTTCGAGGCGTACGGCATGGATTTGAATCATTGGGCGGTGAGTAAATCCAAAGACGCGGCGGAGGGGGCGTCGCTGCAAGTGGCATCGGCGCAGGAATTGCCCTATAGCGATGGCGCGTTCAACACCGTGATCATCAAACATATCGTCGAACATCTGCCCGACCCGGAAAAAGCGCTGAAGGAAATTGGGCGCGTCACAGGGAAAGGCGGCGTTCTGATTCTTGCCACGCCAAACCTCGGCTCGCTGCTCAAGCCTTGGAAGGGTGATAAATGGATCGGTTACCAGGACCCGACCCATATTTCATTGAAGGAACCGGAAGAATGGCTGAGGCTGATAAAAGAAGCGGGTTTTGAATTCATCCGCGTCTTTTCCGACGGATTTTGGGATGTGCCCTATGTTCGCTTTGTGCCGAAGCAGATACAGAAATTGTTCTTCGGGTCGCTTGGCGGTTTCCAAGCCGTCACCGGCTGGGTCTTTCTGCCGATGCGCTGGGGGGAAAGCATTATCGTGATTGCAAGGAAGAAATGATAAAAATGGTATAGAATCGCGGTACGGATTACGCGTCCTATTGCGTAATCCGTAATTCATAATGACGCCCGCCGTGAACAATATGGAACACGAACCCGCTCCCGAAAAAGAACCCACCGTTCTCGATCTGTATAAATCCCTTACGAAGGACTGGAATACGTTCTTCACGTTCATCCGTTCGCTATGGGATGCCCG
The DNA here is from genome assembly GCA_015075725.1 of Anaerolineales bacterium. Classification (NCBI taxonomy): domain Bacteria; kingdom Bacillati; phylum Chloroflexota; class Anaerolineae; order Anaerolineales; species Anaerolineales bacterium. The sequence goes on from JABTTV010000001.1 coordinate 1,351,023, forward strand.
CCGCCGCGAGGAATTCGACCGTGCGCTGGCGTACGAGGCGGCTCAGAACGCAGCCGCGGAACAAGTCCTCGAACCGGTCCGCCTCACGACCTTCCCCTGGCGGGCTGTGCTGGCGTTCGGCCTGGCGCTATGCGCGCAGGCCATGGTCGAGCCGCCGCTCCGCCTCGGGATGATCTCAGTAGTGATCTATCTCGCCGCAATCGGTGTCGGCTTATGGTCGTATCGTTCCAACGAATGGCATCTGCCCGAGATGCCCGCTTCCTGGCGCATGGCCGACCCATTTTCCGTTCGACTGGTTCCACTGATTTTGGCGGCGATATTGGGCGTCTCTGCCTTTCTGGCATTCGGGGAGGAAAAATTCAATGCCACCAACACTTCCTTGTGGCTTTTATCCTTGGGGCTATTGGTTTACAGCTTCTGGGTGCGAACGCCAAGTGTTCTGATCCGGGAAGAAAACGCAGTCAGCCCGACCAAGGTCTGGACCTGGGGCGGAGCCGAACTCAAAATACAAAACTTCGAGATCGTTCGCAACAAATGGCTTCGCTACGGCCTGCTTGCGGCTGTGATCGTCATTGCGGTTTTCTTCCGCCTGCATCAACTCAACGAAGTTCCCATCGAGCCGTTCAGCGACCATGCCGAAAAAATCCTCGACGTATACGAGATCACTTCGCTTGGCAATACCAATATTTTCTTCGAGCGCAACACGGGTCGCGAAGCCTTTCAAATGTATTGGACCCTGCTGGTCCTCAACGTCTTTAATACAGGCTATACCTTCTTCAGCCTTAAATTGGGCACGGTCCTGCTCGGCATTCTCACCCTTCCCTTCATGTACATGCTTGGAAGGGAATTCGGGAATGCGCGCGTCGCTCTCTTTGTGCTTTTCCTCTTTGGAGTAGCCAGCTGGCCCAACATCATTTCACGGATCGGTTTGCGCTTCCCGCTATACCCGCTGTTCGCCGCGCCCACGCTTCTTTATCTCATCCGCGGCCTGCGGACCCAGAACCGTAACGACTTCATCCTCGCCGGTCTCTTTCTCGGACTCGGTTTGCACGGTTACAGCCCCTTCCGCATTGTCCCGATCCTGGTGGTCGTTGCGTTTTTGTTTTACTTTCTTCATACGAAATCCGGCGAAGACCGCCGCCGCGCGTTCTTCTGGTTCCTGCTGGTGGTCGTCGTTTCGGTCTTTGTTTTTTCGCCGCTCTTGCGATATTGGATCGCTCACCCCGACCATTTTGGATATCGCGCTTTCACACGCCTGAGCAGCGTGGAAACTCCGCTGCCCGGTCCCGCATGGCAGATCTTCCTTTCGAACATGTACAAAGGATTGTTGATGTTCAACTGGGACGACGGCGAGATCGGCACGCATTCCGTCACGCACCGCCCCGCATTGGATGTGATCACGGCCTCCTTGTTCTTGATAGGGCTGGTCTTTGTCGTTGTGCGTTACATCCGCCAGCGTGATTGGCGCGATCTGTTCTTGCTGGCATCCATTCCAATTCTGATTCTGCCGTCCGTGCTTTCGCTGGCGTTCCCTGGTGAGAATCCCGCCTTGAACCGCGCCGGAGGCGCTTCGGTGGTGGTGTTCGTGATGGCGGCGATGGCGCTCGATGGATTGGTGACCAGTATCGGGTCCGGGATGAAGCGCAAGATCATCGCCTACAGTATGGTGGGAATCCTATTCGCAGGCGTTGCGTATTCCAATTACGATATCGTCTTCAATAAATTTTCGACATCGTTTGCGGCGGCGCATTGGAACTCGTCCGAGATGGGCGAGGTCATTACCGATTTCAGGAACAAATACGGCGGGACAGATACGGTCTGGATCGTGCCTTATCCATATTGGGTGGATACCCGCCTGCCGGGCATTTACGCAGGCGTGCCGGATCGAGATTTTGCCATTTGGCCCGATCGTTTCTCGGACAGTCTTGCTTACCCTCCGCCCAAGATGTTCATCTATTGGAATGCGGACACGGAAACTGAGAGGCTTCTCAGGGAACTCTACCCGAACGGCAAAGTCACCCGCTATACTTCGGCGTTCCCCGGCAAAGACTTTTTTATCTTTTTAGTGGAGCAGTGAATCAGGTGACAGTCACTTTCAAAGTGACTGTCACTTATGCAAAACATCATGACCAGCAAAAAACACTCGTGGCTGTACGACGTACTCCTAATTTTCGTCCTGCTCCTGGCGGGATTTTTGCGACTCGGCGGCAACAACTGGGGTGAAGGCTATCATCAGCACCCCGACGAATTATTTTTGATGGGCGTTCTCGATAACCTGCGCGCCAAAGTCTGCGCACAACCAGCGGAGATTCCCGTGGATGCCTGCCCGCCCGAGGATCGCCGCTGGATGAATCCCGGCGAATATTTCGACAGCTCGAAATCGACGCTCAATCCCTATAACCGCGGATATGCATTCTTCGTCTACGGCAACCTGCCGATGACGCTCACGCGCATCCTCCTGGAAGCGACGGGGAATGATGAAATCGGCACATCGAAATTTTTTGCGCGGCAGGTGTCCGCCCTTGCCGACCTGTTCTCCATCTTCTTCCTGTACTTGTTGGTGTCTCGTCTGTATGGGCGCAAAGTGGGGGTGCTGGCTGCTTTGTTTTCATCGCTGGCGGTGATGCAGATTCAACAATCGCATTATTTTACGTCCGACCTTTTCGTGAATTCGTTCCTTTTCCTTGCCCTGTGTTTTGCTGTGGGGATTTTGGAATGGAAGGGCGCGGGAAGTGATGAGGAAATAGTTGATCGTGAAAAGGGAATCGTGGATGGCGGGGATATCCAGCCTTTGCGCGTTGCTTCCCGCTTGTCTTTGATCACCAGTCTTTTCAAACAACCGCTTTTCTATCTCTCCGCGGGCTTTGGCTTCGCGCTCGGCATGGCGATGGCGTCCAAGATCAATGCCGCGGCGATGGCGGTCGTTCTTCCGTTCGCGTTCTTCGTCCGCTGGCTGGTTCACGACCGTAAAAAAAACCTGACGACTGGATACTGGTCGTTGATCATTCTATCGCTTGTGGCTGGCGGACTCGCCTGCATCCTTTCCTTCCGCATCTTCCAGCCTTACGCCTTCGACGGCTTGATGCTCGACAAGGGATGGATCGCGGGAATCTCGGAACAACGCCTGCAAGCCACCGGAAGGGCAGACCTGCCATGGAATCTTCAATGGGCGCGCCGTTCGCACCTGTATTCATTCGAGAATCTCACCTTGTGGGGGCTTGGGCTTCCGCTCGGCATTCTGGCGTGGGCGGGATTCCTGTATATGGGCTGGCGCGTCTTCAAAGGCGAATACCGCCATCTTCTACTTTGGGGTTGGACGGCATTCTATTTCACCTGGCAATCGCTTCAGTTCAACGCCACCATGCGTTATCAATTGCCGATCTATCCCCTGCTTTGCATGATGGCAGCTTGGGTGTTGTTCGAGTTCCCGAAACAGTTTAAATTCCGTAATACATATTCCGTAATGCGTTATTTAACCGCAGGGGTTGGCACGGTTGTCCTCGCCCTCACCGCCATCTGGGCGTTCGCCTTCCAAAGCATTTACCTGCGCGACGAGACTCGCATGGCGGCCTCGCGTTGGATGTTCCAGAACGTGCCATCATCGGTCAACCTTGTCGTCGAAACAGGCCACAATGCATACAGCCAGCCTCTGGCAGTATTACCGGGCTTTCCAATCGTGAACGGGACTCCCTACACAATTCCCTTCATCCCGAAAGAGGACGGCGCATTGACCGAAGTGACTTTTGCATATGCCCGCGACGATTCCGGGATACCCGCCCCGGTCAACCTGACCCTCACTTCCGCCTCACAACCGGACCTTGTGCTGGGTCGCGCCTCCACGATGTTGGATACCTCTCGGACGACGAATCCGCGCGGCGTGCCGTTGACGTTTACTTTCGATAAGGTCATCCCGCTTTCCACGAAAGAGTCTTACACCATCAGTATCGAAACACTCGGTCAGGCTCTCTTCATCCAAGGCTCGGCTGTCGTCAACGAATCGGATTACGACTGGGGCCTGCCGTTCCGTATCGACGGACACGATCCCTACGGCGGGATGTACAGCAACGACGACCTTGTTTTGCAGGTCTATTGGCCCGACGACGCCAATAAACTTAACCGGTTCGTCGAAATCCTGTCAAAAGCGGATTACATTGTCATTCCCACCAACCATCAATACGGGCAGATCACACGTTTGCCGGAGCGTTATCCGCTTACGACACTCTATTACCGCGAATTGATCGGTTGTCCTGAAGGCGAAGAGATCATCGAATGCTATCGTGTCGCCCAGCCTGGAACGTATGAAGGCAGGCTTGGATTCGAACTGGCGTCGGTTTTTGAGTCGTACCCGACATTGGGCGGTATCGTCATTAACGACCAGCGGGCGGAGGAAGCTTTCACTTTTTACGACCACCCGAAGGTGATGATCTTCAGGAAAACGGATACGTTCACCACAGACCGGGTTCGCGCAATACTCGGCTCGGTGGATTTGTCCAAGGTCGTTCCGCTCACGCCGACCCAGTTCAGCGATTTCAAAACGCTGATGCTGCCGGAGTCGCGCCTGGCGAGTCAGCGCGCGGGCGGGACGTGGTCGCAGTTGTTCGATTATGACTGGCTTCAGAACAAATATCCGCTTCTGGGTGTGTTGCTTTGGTACACATTCCTCTTCGTCCTTGGCGTATTCGCCTATCCAATTGCGAGATTGGCTCTGCCGGGCTTGAGGCAATATTCGTATGCACTGGGCAGGATTGTCGGCCTGGTCCTGCTTGCGTGGCTGGCATGGATGGGCGGTTCGCTCGGTGTGCCGTACACGCGGATCAGTATCGGCGTGGCATTCGGTCTGGTGGCAGTGACAGGCATCGGCTTATGGATGAGGCGCAGGGCGGAATTCAAAGAGGATTGGAATTCTCAACGTCAGTTTTTCGTGATGGTGGAGATCGTCTTCCTGGTATTTTTCCTGATCGACCTGCTCATCCGGCTGGGAAATCCGGATATGTGGCACCCGTCCAAAGGCGGCGAACGTCCGATGGATTTCTCGTATTTCAACGCGGTCTTGAAGAGCACGAGTTTCCCGCCGTACGATCCCTGGTACGCGGGCGGATATATCAACTATTACTATTACGGCTTTGTACTGGCAGGGACGCCGGTGAAACTGCTCGGTATCGTTCCTTCGATTGCCCACAATTTGATTTTACCGACGTGGTTCGCGCTGGTGGCACTGGGCGCATTTATGATCGGGTTTGGTGCGGTTGAACACCGCGGGTTGGAAGTTGGAAGTGGACAACCTTCACCCTTCAACCTTCAACTTGTAACCGGTTTTGCCGCTTCTCTTTTGACCGTCCTGCTCGGCAATCTGGGGACGATCCAATTATTGTTCAGCGCGTTCCAACGCGTTGCAGCGCCGGGCGGGGTCATTCCTGCCGGTGCCGGTTTCTTTCAGCGTTGGTCCTGGGCATTCCAGGGGGCATGGAAAGTAATAACCGAAAATGTGACTCTGCCCATCGCGCGCGGAGATTGGTATTGGTTCCCCAGCCGCGTCATCCCGCCGGGACCCGGCAACGAGATCACGGAATTCCCGCTGTTCACGTTCCTGTACAGCGACCTGCATGCGCATATGCTGGTGATGCCGCTGGCGTTGTTCATCATCGCCTGGGCGCTGGCATTCGTACGCGGACGCGCGCAGTTGACCCGCGGCGAGTGGTTCGCGTCCTTTGCCATTGGTGCGTTGATGATCGGCGCATTGAAGCCAACGAACACTTGGGATTTGTATACTTATTTTCTTTTAGCCGCAATTTCCGTCGCGTATACGATCATCCGTTATTTCAACTTGAAGGGCGATCTCAACGCTCACGCCTGGCTGGTCAAAACCGGATTGGCGCTTGCCGCATCTGCTCTTTTGTATATTCTCGGGTCGCTTTTCTATCTGCCATTCACTCAGTGGTTCGGGCAGGCGTACAACTCGGTTTCCTTCTGGCAGGCTTCGCGGACCTCTCTTTCATCGTATTTCACTCAGTGGGGTCTGTTCCTGTTCATCATCACAGCCTGGCTGGTTTGGGAGACCCGCGAGTGGATGGCGGCAACGCCTGTCTCGCATTTGAAGCGCCTGCGCCGGTATGCCGTCCTGCTCGAGATCGCTCTTGCGGCGTTCATCGCGTTGTTCGTATTCTTCATCGTGGAGAAGGCGGTCATCGGCTTTCTCGCTCTTCCACTGGCTTTCTGGTCTGCGCTTCTCATCCTGCGCCCCGACCAGAACGACGCGAAGCGTTTCGTGCTCTTTCTCACCGGCACGGCATTGACCATCACCATCGCCGTTGAGTTTATCGCGCTTGTCGGCGACATCGGGCGCATGAACACCATCTTCAAGTTGTATTTGCAGGCGTGGATGATGTTTGCCGTCAGCGCGGCTGCGGCGTTTGGCTGGCTCCTGCCCGCTTTTTCGCAATGGCGTTTGAAGTGGCGCGCCGTTTATCAGACCGGGGTGTACATCCTGCTGGCTTGCGCCTTCATGTTTACCCTCACCGCCGCCACCGACAAGATCAGCGACCGGATGAATCCCGACGCGCCGCATTCCCTCGATAGTATGGAATTCATGGCGCACTCCCAGCACTGGGATGGGCAAATGATGGATCTGGTTGAAGATTATCGCGCCATCCGCTGGATGCAGGATAACGTGCAGGGTTCGCCTGTCATCGCCGAGGCAAATTGCACGGAATACCGCTGGTGCACGCGATTTACCATTTACACGGGCCTGCCGGGCGTCATCGGCTGGAATTGGCATCAGCGCCAGCAGCGCGGAATTTTTGCGCCGCAGGTCGAGGAACGCGTGCGCGAGGTCAGCGGGTTCTATACAAACCCCGACATTGCTGTTGCACTCGCCTTCATCGATAAGTATGATGTTCAATACATCGTCGTTGGCCAGTTGGAACGGAATGTCTATTCTGCCCTGCCCGATATCCCGGATGGACTGGAGAAGTTCCCTGCATATGAAGGCACGTATTGGGACGCTGTCTATCAAGACACAAACACGACAATCTATGAAGTCAAGTAGCGATCGTAATCACTCAAGCGAGGAACCATCATGATTCTCCACATCACCTCCAAACACGAATGGTCCGCCGCGCAGTCGAGAGGCGAATACACCTCGCCAAGCCTTTCCGCAGAAGGTTTCATCCATTTTTCGACCGATAAACAGGCGGTCAATGTCGCGAACGCCTTCTATCGCGGACGAACCGATCTGATCCTTTTGGTGGTGGATGAAACGAAACTCGATGCCGAACTCAAATGGGAAGCGCCCGCCGGACCTCCGGCGGAGAATATCTCTGAAGCAGACCTTTTCCCGCATCTCTACGGACCTCTCAACCTGAACGCCGTCGCCTCCGTCCTCGACTTTCAGCCCGATCCCGCCACCGGAACGTTCACCCTTCCAAATCTCTAACTCCTGATGACCGCTTTCCTCTCCTGGTATCTCATCCTTACCCTGCTTGGCTGGTTGACCTTTCCCTTGGTCTACCATCTCTTCCCTGCTCTCACGGACCGCGGCTACACCCTCGCCCGCACGGCAGGATTATTGATCTGGGGTTACGCCTTCTGGTTGTTCACATCTCTCGGGTTTACCCGCAACGACCCTGGTGGCATTCTTTTTGCCCTTGCAACTCTTATCGCGCTCAGCATCTGGTCGCTGATCACTCATTACTCATCACTCGTCAATTTCGTACGCTCCAATATTCCCCTCATTCTCACAACCGAAATCCTGTTTCTTATAGCGTTCGCCTTCCTTGCATTTGCCCGATCGGCCAATGCCGAACTGGCCAGCACGGAAAAACCGATGGAGTTGATGTTCATAAATTCCATTATGCGCTCTGAAACCTTCCCGCCGCAGGACGCCTGGCTTTCGGGATACGCCATTTCCTATTATTACTTCGGCTATGTGATGACCGCCATGCTTGCCAGCCTCTCATCCATTCCGGGCAGTCTGGCGCATAACCTGATGACGTCGCTCGTCTTTGCCCTCGGAGCGATCGGCTCGTTTGGCATCGTCTACAATCTTTTAGACCGAAGACCAAAGACCGAAGACGGTGAAGCGATCCACCGTCCATCGTCCATTTTCCATGGTCTGCTGGCGCCTCTCTTTCTCCTTCTTGTATCCAATTTCGAGACCGTCCTCGAAGTCCTCCATCGTCGCGGACTATTTTGGAGCAAAAACTCCGACGGAACGTTCACCAGCGCATTTTGGACCTGGCTCGACATGAAGGAACTTTCTCAGCCGCCGGTCGAACCGTTCGGCTGGATCCCCGAACGTTATCTCTGGTGGTGGCGCGCGTCGCGCGTGATTCAAGACTACGACATGATCGGCGTCCATCGCGAAGTGATCGACGAATTCCCCTTCTTCTCTTTCCTGCTCGGCGACCTGCATCCGCATGTCCTGGCAATTCCCTTTGGCCTGCTCGCCATCTCCGTGGCATTGAACGTCTTTCTTGGCGGCTGGAAGGACCGCAATACATCGTTCATCGCCGCGCGGCTGGACTTCAAACCGGCAGGGTTTTTCTTTGCCGCGCTTGTCCTTGGCGGCCTCGCCTTCCTCAACACCTGGGATATTCTCATCGCCGCTGCGTTGATAGTCTTTGCATACATTCTTTGGCGCGCGAATGAAAATGGCTGGAACGGCTCGCGTTTCGAGGACATATTCATCCTCGGCATTCCACTGGGAGTATTCTCCCTGCTTCTTTACCTTCCCTTCTATCTCGGTTTCTCTTCCCAGGCAGGCGGCATCCTGCCGAACTTCATGTACCCCACGCGCGGAACACATTTTTGGGTAATGTGGGGGACTCTGCTCATCCCGATCTTTATCTTTCTTCTTTATTTGTGGAGGAAGAGCCCGGCTCGTCCGAACTGGAAACTGGGATTCACCATTGGGCTTGGTCTTACCTTTGTCCTCGGTCTGCTCACCTTCCTGCTCGGACTCATCGGTTCCATCGTCGAGAAAGGCCTCGTGGACGCCACGCTTGCCTCCTATAACATGACCGCCTCGCAGTTCCTCGCGGCAACCTCCCTCCGGCGGCTGAGGCATATCGGGAGTCTAATAACGTTGCTTGCAGTGTTGATTCCCGCGGTCGCTTTCCTCTTCTCCAAATCCAATCCCGCAGATGAAAGACCCGAGACAAGCGGTGATCCCCGTTCGCTTTCCGGTTTGGGTTTTGTGCTGCTTCTTACTGTCCTTGGAGCAGTTCTCATCCTCGCACCGGAATTCGTATTCCTGCGGGACCAGTTCGGTTATCGGATCAACACTGTTTTCAAGTTCTACTACCAGGCATGGATGCTTTGGAGCCTCGTCGCTGCGTTCGGGGTCGGATATCTTGCGCAATCCCTGCGCGGATTCACCTTTGCAAATGTCGGTTTTCGCCTCGCAACCGGTTTGGTGGTCTTCTGCGGCTTGCTTTATCCCGTCTTTGGCTTGATGACCAAGACGGAAAACTTCAACCCGTACTTCGGATACAACCTCGACGACTTTGCCCGCATCCAGCGCGAAAACCCCGACGATGCGGCGGGGATCGAATTCCTCATGACCCAACCTGAAGGGGTGGTTGCCGAAGCGGTGGGGGGAAGCTACAGCTATTATGGGCGCATTTCGACGTTCACGGGATATCCCACCGTTCTTGGTTGGCCCGGTCACGAAGCGCAATGGAGAGGCGGCTACGAGTTACACGGCTCTCGCGAAAACGACATCCTGACCCTTTACGCCACTGCCCGTTGGGAGGAGGCTAAGACCATCATCGAAAGATATAATATCCGTTATATCTTCATCGGGAATCTGGAAAGGAATTCCATGCCGGTGAACGAGGAAAAGTTCGCGATCAATCTTACGCCGGTCTTCCAACAGGGCGGGACGGTCATTTACGAAGCACCGTAACCGTTCGTTCCAAACCTGCTTCAAGTAAAATGTGGCTGTCGCGCGCCGCCCAATGTCGAGCGGGCGGGAGAATCAACCAGTCATGCAATTTCCTCTGAGCAGCAACTCTAAAATGACAAGCCTCCTTAAGTGGATCGCTGTCGCGATGTTATCCATCGCATTCATCGCATCGCTGTTTGTCGCACCGCCCGGCGTCGAATTCGTCCGGGGATTTTTTGAGTTTGGTCTGGATCGCATCCTGTTTCTCCTCGTTATTTTTACGATGCTTTTCAAACTGAAAGGATTTGCCGGAAAGGCGCTGACCTTCACATTTGTCCTTGCCTTGTTCTGCATGCCCCTGCTCTATAAATGGCAGACCGCGGATTATTATTCAGCCCTCGGCGGGTTGATTCCAATGCGCGATGCCAATTCGTATTATCAGGAAGCGCAGAATCTAATTCACGGATTTTCTTTCACCGGGAGCGCATCCTTCCGGCCCGTTTACACGTCGTTTCTTGCAACTGTCATGAGGGTGGTGAACGGCAATTTGCAATCGGCTCTATTCGTTCTTGTCATCCTGAATGGGCTTGGCGTATATATTGCGGCGCGCGAGATCCGGCGCATATTCAATGGCGGAATCGCATCCGCCGTTTTTGTTGTCATCGGTTACATGTTCTACCGCCGCTTCGGCGGGACTCTCTTGACTGAAAACCTCGGTTTTTGCCTTGGGGCATTTGCCCTCGTATTTTTGGTCCGCGGCGCAGCGGAAAGAAATTTGAAACATCTTCTTTTTGGATTGTTCCTTTTGACAACCGGGCTCAATGCCCGGGCAGGCGCTTACTTGGTCCTGCCCTTGCTGGCGTTATGGATGGGGCTGTCTCTTCGCCAGTTGAACGGATTTTGGCGACCATTCGTCCTTGGTATGCTGGTTGTTGTCATCGGCATGGCGGCAAACTCGGTTTTGAATCGACTGGTCAGCGCGGCGCCGTCTGCGGCATTCTCGAACTATTCATACACGTTGTACGGGATCGCCGTTGGAAATAAAGGCTGGGAACAGGCCGGCATCGACCACCCAGATGCCAGCCCGGCTGAGGTTTATGAGCTTGCGTTCCGGTCCATACGCGAGAACCCGTCTCTCTTCGCCCGCGGCGTTGCCGGAGCATATGCGGATTTTTTTATCGCTTCGAAGGGCGCGTTCAGTTTTCTTTTGATGAAGCACGACCGCAATGACATTGCAAATACTGTCCTGTGGATATTGACTTTCACCGGTCTGATTTCCGGGCTCATACACCGGCAGCAATCGGAGTATAGTATCTCGTTTGTTTTTTTCTTCGGCATCTTGTTTTCGGTGGCATTGGTCCCGCCCGCCGATTCGACCCAGATGCGCGCCTATGCCGCAACCATTCCGATGACCTGTTACATTGTCGCGATGGGAGTCGCATTACCGGGGAAATTCCTGCCGGGAGCGAAGGACCAGCTTTCGGCGGGGAATGAGGCGGGGCTTTCCATCCCATTGGTGTTGAGCGTGATCATCCTTGCCTCCTCTTTCATCCTGCCAGTTTTGATAAAAATGACGGGACAGCCTCCCAAGCCCAACCCGGTCATCGATTGCGTGGTTGGCAGGCAAAAACTTGTGTTTGTGATTGCAGGAGGGTCAAGTATTACGCTTGAGTCTGAAAGAGAAAATTCGATTGTTCCCAATCTCGACCAACTCCGGTTTTATGGAAAGCTCGTCAACCCTGAACAGCAATTAACGCCGGAAGAAAAGGAAATGGTGCTCCAACTGGAACCGGGGACGACCATCACAATACCAAGGATGGTACTTGATGATTTCGATACTCCGCCTTTATCCGTGAGCAGTTTTGTGATCACAAAAGGGATACCGAAGGCAGGGGTTTATACCTGGTGTGTGGAGGAACCGCAATATCCCGGTTTTTACACCGCGCCTGAACCTGAATATCAGGTTGTGGATTCGGGTTCACTATCGGCTTCGGCGCAAGCGCTCATTCGGTCTCTCCGCTCGGGAGGATTGTGGCTTGTTTTCGGCACTCTCTATGTATCGATGATCGGATTCTGGAAACTTCCCGCCCGGAAAATGCCGTTGGGCATTGTGTCGGCTGTTTTTATGGCTTGCGGTTTGTTGATGATTTTGCATATGACCGGCCTCCTTCCGCTTGCATGGGAGCGGAGAATCATCGAGCCGGAAAAGATCCAGCACCGTGATGGATTTATGTACGCATACAACACAGGCGACAGCCGAATCAGCGACACGAACTACAGGGATTACCCTACCTATTTGTATGAAAATGGGGTTCTGCTCTATCAGCCGCATGAAAGCCAGTCGTTCATCATCGAACTGGGAAGGGGCAGTTACATCTTGAAGGAAAAATTCCTGTTTTTCTCCGCATCCGACAACAGCGACCCGGAGACGAACGGCAGAAAGTATGAACTCGAATATCCAGCTCGAATCCGCTTGCGCTATCAATGGCTTGGCTTTGGTGCCGGCTTGGCGGGGCTTTTCATGTATTTCCTCATTCGCAAGCCGGACCTTCACCGCAAGGATGGTTAAGGTAAAATCACCGCCGCTATGAATTCCAAACCCTTGTTCGACGAAGCCGGGAACGAATATCAGCGCACGCGCATGATGCAATGGGACAGGAACGCCGTCAAACGCGATGCCTGGAAAGGCATGGGCGGCTGGTATCACAAGCGCCTTGCTGAATGTTACAAGTTTCTTGTCAGTCCCAAACAGCGCATCCTGGAGGTCGGATGCGGACTTGGTGATCTGGTCGCAAGCCTTGAGCCATCGCGCGGCGTCGGCGTGGATTTTTCCGCCGAAGCCATTTCGCGGGCAAAGGAACGCCACCCGCATCTCGAGTTTCATCAACTCGACGCCCACGACCTTTCAGGCCTCGAAGGCGAATTCGATATCATCATCTTTTCCGACGCCATCAACGATCTTTGGGATGTCCAGCGCGCGCTCGAACAGGTCCGGAAGTTCTGCGTTCCACACACACGGCTGGTCATGAATTTTTACAGCCATCTCTGGCAGCTTCCGCTTGCCATCGCGCAAAACCTGAACCTTGCCACGCCCATTCTGAGTCAGAATTGGCTGACCGTTCCCGATGTGACCAACCTTTTGAACCTGGCGGGCTTCGAGACGATCCGCAATTCGAACGAGATCCTCTGGCCCCTGCCGCTCGGCGGATTTGCCAATCGTTATCTTGTGCGCCTCTGGCCCTTCCGCGAATTTGCCCTTTCCAATTTTGTGATCGCCCGCCCGGTGCCACAGCCGGTAAAAACAAATCCAAGCGTTTCGGTCGTCGTTGCGGCACGTAATGAAGAGGGCAATATCAAAAGTATTTTCGAGCGCGTGCCTGTAATGGGATCGAAGACCGAACTGATCTTCGTCGAAGGACACTCGCGAGACAAGACCTACGAGACCATCGAGAAGGAAATGCCGCTTCACCCCCGGACCTCGAACCTGCTCTTCCGACAAACGGGCATTGGCAAAGCTGATGCGATTCGTCTCGGCTTCGAAAAAGCCTCCGGCGACATTCTAATGATCCTCGACGCCGACCTGACCGTTCCTCCCGAAGACCTTCCGCGCTTTTACGAGGCCATTGTCTCGCGGAAGGGAGAGTTCATCAATGGGGTGAGGCTTGTCTACCCGATGGAAAAGGAGGCGATGCGCACCTTGAACTTCATCGGCAACAAGTTCTTCAGCATGGCGTTTTCGTGGTTATTGGGGCAGTCCATCAAGGATACGCTCTGCGGCACCAAGGTCATGTGGAGGAAAGATTACGAGGATATCGCCGCCAACCGTTCCTATTTCGGCGATTTCGACCCCTTTGGCGACTTCGACCTGATCTTCGGCGCGGCAAAACTCAACCTGAAGATCGTCGACCTGCCCATCCGTTACCGCGAGCGGACCTACGGCACGACCAACATCTCCCGCTGGAAGCACGGCGTCCTCCTGTTGAGGATGGTCTCCTTCGCAGCCAGGAGAATCAAATTTGTCTAAATATCATGCTGAGTGGTGCCTTGCGCCACTCAGCATCGCAGAGACCCTTCGCTTTGCGTAGGGTGACAATTCTTGAAGCAGGAATCCATGGAAACAACACTTCGATTATTGCCATACAAGGAATACAAAGGCGTCGAGAAAATCTACTCTGTGATTTTCTATTACCTGCCCGTCTTCGGTGCGATGTATCGCCGCCGCGTGGAGTTGTGCATCGAACAATGCAAAGGCGGGGACAGCATCCTTGAGGTCGGATTCGGCAGTGGTCTGACTTTTCTTAACCTGAACGACATGTATAAAAAGATTCATGGGCTCGACCTGACCTGCGACGTGAATGTCGTAAAAGGGGTTTTTGCCCCTCATGGTCTTTTCCCGGACCTCCGTAATGGAAATGTGTTGGAAATGCCTTATGAGGACGGTCAGTTCGATACTGTCCTTTTGATCAGTATCCTTGAACACCTTAAACCGGACGAACTCCAGCAGGCGTTCAAAGAAATACATCGCGTCCTCAAACCGGGCGGACAGGTCGTATACGGCGTGCCAGTGGAGCGCCCTTTTATGGTCTTCATGTTCCGCCTGTTGGGATACGATATCCGCCAGCATCATTTCTCCACTGAAAGGGACGTGGAGCATGCTGCGGAAACAATGCTCCGGAAGATTTCCGTCAAGGCGATGAAGTCCATCCCCTCGTTTTTCGGGAATGTTTACGAAATCGGTAACTTCATCAAACCGGTATAGTTCATGGGCATCGAGCTTCACAACGAACTGATCGAAAAGAATCATAACTTATGGAAACGTAAACCATTGTTGCATATGGTCTATATGGAGCTTTATCGTGAAATGAGCGGATATCTTAGCGCCGCTGCAGGGAAGACGGTGGAGCTTGGATCAGGGATGGGAAGCATTCATGAAATCATCCCGGAATGCATCCGTACCGACCTTTTCCCCTATCCCTGGATAGACCAGATCGAAAATGCTTATCGCCTGAGTTTTGCCGATAATTCAATCTCCAACCTGCTCATGACGGATGTATTTCATCATTTGCGTTATCCCGGCACCGCGCTGACCGAATTCCTCCGCGTTCTTGTTCCAGGCGGAAGGGTGATCATCATGGAACCCGGGATGGGTTTGCTTGGCAGGCTCGTTTATGGGATTTTCCACGTCGAACCGATTGCTTGGAACAGGGAAATCACTTGGTTCGCCCCCGATGGCTGGCACGGGGACGATCCGGATTATTACGCGGCACAGGGCAATGCCGCACGCATATTTGTCCGGAGACGATTTACGGATCGTTTGAATGGTTGGAATATTGTTGAAGTGAAACAGATTCCGGCTCTCGCCTACGCCGCATCCGGTGGGTACTCGGGACCGCAACTCTACCCGACTGTGGTGTATCCCCTGATCAAATGGATCGAAAAGTCGCTTCAACCCTTCCCGGCGTTGTTCGCCACGCGATTAATGGTTGTGTTGGAGAAGAAGGCGTAGCCTGGCATTCTTCCTGGATTGTCCGTTCAGGACAGGCTAATGCCTATAGGGCGTGTTCTCTCATCGGCGTTATCTCACCCGTTCAAAGATTAAAATATCCGGGTTGACGGCGGTGAGCGATACCTGCGGCAGATAGGGCGGCAGTCGATAGGTGAATTCCCTCAGCAGGCGGAATGACTCCACTTCACCGGCGATTAAACGCTTGAAGAAGTCGCACTCCCCGGGCGTGGTGGCGCAGATCGTGTCGGAGTAGAAACGCCCGTAAGTAAAACTATCGATCACGAAATAATCCGTATCGCGTTCAAGCAATCCCTTTTCTGCCTGGTTATACTCGAACCGCCCGCCGGTTGGCACTTCATCCCCTTCCCATTCGATGAAATAGATCGGATAGTTATGCGCGCGTTCGAACCTGCGCTTCTCGACCATCGGGGGGTAAAGCGTGTATTCGATGCTTTTTTGATAGCCGCGAATCGAAGCGATATATTCCGTGGCGGGGATGCGGGAGTCGTTCAGGAACAGCAGGGAGATGCTCACAATGCGCAGGGCGGAATAACCGAGGCCGAGAACCAACAGCGTGATCAACACCGGATGGACAAAGACCAGTTTCCTGTCCGAGGTGAGGCGGAGAACTTCATCTATCATCAACGAACTGAGGATCGCCATGAAGGGAATGAAAGGGATGAAATATCTTCCGATGTAGTTGATCGAGATCATGAAGGGCAGGTCGAAGATGAGAAGGATGAGCAGAAACGCGCCGATGGTTGACCCCAAGCCGTTTGCGAAAGTGGTTCTTCCAAATATCCAAAGAAGCCAGCGTAGGGCAAACCAAACGATGCCTGCGAGGAAAATGTAATAACAGAAAATGCCGACCGTTTCTTTGAGGACAGGCCATTGACCGATCAGACCGAGTGGCGTTCCCGTGTTGAAGCCGTAATTCGTAAGGTTCCTCAGGGCAGGAAAGACGCTCGAAAAATAATCCACCGGCGAAATAAGGGCTCTCGGGGTTCCAAACCCGTAACCAAGATAGGATATGACCCCGCCTGCAATCAGTTTGCCGATCATGGAGAGCCATTGGGTTTTGATGCTTTTCCAATTTGCGGCAAGATAAACGATGACTGGCAGGATGATCAGACTCCCTCCCGTATATTTACATGACGCCGCCAGACCGACCATCAGGAAAGAGAGGTACAGCCAGCGAAGCGAAAGGGTTTTCTGGTAATGAACGACAAAGAATGCCGAAAGGATAGTGAACACAAGCAAATACATATCGTTGTGGGCGAACCGGCCATTTTCTGCTGCCGCCCCGCTGGCTATGTAGAGGAGACCGGCGAGAAAGGCAATGCGCTTTCGCGCGCCGATTTTCCGCGCAAGATAATAGATCAATACGCCCGCGATTGCGCCGAGAAAAGCCGAGAAGCACCGCGCCGCCACGATGAACGCAAAAGACGAGCGTCCCGTGCCGTAGGTGATCGAGCCGATGGCGTACATCACATACTTGGGCAGGGAGGGATAGTTGTAGTCCGGTTCGGTCACGTCAAACTGCATTGCGCCGTTGAGCGCCATGTCCACGCGCCAGACCAGTTCATCGGGATTCCATAACGCAGGCGCGCCCCATTGAATGCCGGGCAGGGATGCGACAAGGAATAATACGAAGAGGGTCAACGGTAAAAGAAATTCGCGCCTAGAAAAGAACATATTGATTTTGTTTTGCATTAACGTTTCTCTTTGCTGCCCGAGCGTCTATCGATCTTCATCTGCAAGGTCTGAAGACGCTGCACTCCGTATGGCTCGCGCGCAATCACATGAATGAGCGTAATCGCGTCCACGTCGTCCTTGCCGGTCTTGAACTCCGCGTGAATCTTGTCCTTTGCCTTGCGGAACTCCCCCATCAACCGTTCCAACACCGTAATCTCGACCTTTACAAAATTCGCCTCGAACACGCGCTTGTAATCGTTCAAACGATAGCGGTTCAAATTGCTGGTCGGGTTGAGAAAATTCCTCCAGGTCTTTTCCGAATACTTCAACATCTCGAACGGATACTTGAAGAAGTGATCGCGCAAATCCACAAAATGCAAATGGATGCCGCCGGGCGCGGTCAACTTCGCCAGGGCATTGGTGATACCCGGCACATCGTCCAAATGCTCAAAGACTGAGGTGCTGAGGATGATATCTGCCTGCGCGATCTGCCTTTGGATGGATTCCTCCCGAATATCTCCATGAAGCAGGCTGATGTATTCGCTTCGCGGCTGGACCTCATCCTGTTCCACTTTCAGGTAACTTCCATACTCTGACAGTAGTTCGCGATTTCGTTCTGTATCCAATAGGACAAAATGGTCGCACAAAACCACATGCGCCGCGCCGCGCTTGAGCAGATCCACGCCGACGGCAAAACGGCCGCCATAACCGAAGACAAGAACTCGTTTACCTTTAATATCCACTCCCTGCGCAGAGAGGGCCTCGATATATCTCTGCGACGCCGCGAACGGGTCGGTGGATTCCAGCCCGGGTTTGATGATCCAGCGGCGTTTGAGAAGGAAGCGGGCCAATCCCTCTGGCATGAAGTGACGGACGAGCCGAAGGAGGAGGTATCGGATGTTCATGGAGTTATTCAGTTGGCGGTTTCGGCGGGATGTATTGCGAACATTCATCCGGCACAGGTTTGGGGACGAGCAGCATCACGTTGACTTCTTTGTACGTCTGGATTTCCTGATAATAACAAAGCACGGGGATCGATACCCAATTGACCCAGGCATTATTCTCCTCACCGAATTCGAACGAACTGTCCTTGACGGGGGTTCGTAAAGGCTCGGTGATGATAAGTGAGAAACGCTGGCCGGTAATATCCCTGTAGAATGGCGAATAGTATTCATAATTCGTGCTGAGCGCCTCGTTCATCAAAACCTTTTTCTCGTACTCGGGAATGAACTTCGCTTCATGGATGTAGCCGAACGTCAACAACTGGCGCTGATCCATGAAAAGCACATCGCCCTTCGCTTGATACTCATTCACAGCCTCCTGCATTTCCGTCAAGGCTGTTTTGACGGTGGCGCTGTCCGGCAGCATATCGAAGGATTTGGCTTCAATTGCTGTTTTATCGGTCAATACCAGCAGGGTTTCGATTTCATCGCCGTGATTGTAGGAACGTAACTGCATGGCGGGAGTGACGGAGGGTAGGACGAGGGTGGCTATTAGGGTAAATCGTACCCAGCCGGGCATTTCGTTGTTCAGCACCGCCTCCCTCCCGCCGTTGATCCATGCAATGAAGACCGTGAATGCCATGCCGATCAGGAACATATCCATGTTGTGCAGGTCGCCGCCTCCGCCGATCTTTGTGCTGGCGACCAGCCCGACGACGAGAAAGGCAAGCAAGGGACCGGCAATGGCAAGTTTCTGCCAGATATTCAACCGCCATTTTTTCGACGTCGAAAGCCATGTCAGGATAATTGTCACTGGCAGGACAGCGATGAGCAAGCCGAGCAATATCCCCGTCCCATAGGTGGGGTTGGGAAGCAGGCGGTACCACAACAACGGTTGGTCGGTGACGGCGTACGCCACAAACTCGGATGTAACACCCGTGCTGGTGATCTGTTCGGTCACATCGGCGATGTTCGGCGCGACTGACGGAGAAGCGGCGATGTGAAGGAGAGGCATCAATTTCGGGAGGAGGTATCCACCAAAGGCGCCGCACAAGCCCAAAGCGATTGCCCGAACCCAATGGGACCGATCCAGCCTCCCGTCACGCAAGGAGGCGCCTGCCAGTTCGAGCATCCCGATCCATAAACCGGGAGCGAACAGCCAGGTGAATCGACTCGACTGGGCAAAATATCCCACATAAATGATCAAGGGGATTGCCATCCACAATGGTTTACGCCAGAGAAAGATCGTGAGTGCTGCGGCGAGCACTAGCGGCGAATGAATGGGACCCTGCCGTAAGAAAAGAAAGACCCATAGAGTCATCAACACCCAGATGCGGGTGTTTTTATCGGCAACAATATAGGCGGCAAGCCCGACCAAAAAATACGGGAGAATAAGCGTAAGACCAATCCACATGCGGACGGTCTCAATGGTGACATTGGGTATTATGAATGGAAGACCACCCACCAACATGCGCCCCGAATCAAGCAAAACATAAATATCCTGATCATCAGCAATGCCATAGCGGTCACGCCCAAAACGCATGGAGTAATCCCAAATGCGGTTGCCTTCGGACCAACCCAGCGAGAACGGATAATCCGTTACATTTTGCAGGGAAACGGCGATCGTGAATGCGCTCGATGCAAGGATAAGGGATGCAAGAAGCGGCTTCCAATCGATCAAAGAGTCGCCGCGCGTAATGAAATAAGAAAGAAGAAAGACCGATACCGCCCACAATAACAAGCGGAAATATATACCATCGAAGACAATGCCCCACATGGTGCGTTGCAGGAACCACGACGGAAGGACTAGGAACGCGGCAATGAACAACCAGCGCAGTGCGGAGATTTTGTTTCGGAACGAGATCAGTTTTTGAAAGGCGGGGAATATTTCTTCGCGGTCGAGAACTGCAAGCCCGGTCACAGTATAAAGCGCAATGGAAAATAATACAAAAAACCCGAATAGTGCAAACCACCGAAGAGAAAATTCTCCGATTGCCCTACCTGTACCCCACGCCACGTCATGGAACTCGATACATGCGCCGACGAGAATCCATGCGGAGGCAGTGATCGCGATCCATTTTCCAAAATCGATTGACGAACGCTTCATCCTTAACCTTTTTCTGACTGTGCTACGCGACTTTCCCCTCGCCCAAGCCTTGTTCGATGACCTGCAAATATGCTTCGCACATGCGGTCGGTCGTATAAGTGCTCAAGACTCGTTCACGCGCCGCCCTGCCCATGCGTTGACGGTCTTCCGGCGAGCGGAGCAATTGGATTATAGCCTGAGCCAACTCTACCGGAGACTCAAGCGCCACCAAGAGTCCATGTTCACCTGATCGGACGACTTCGTCCACGCCTTCGACCCGCGTTGCGATCACGGGAAGCCCCGCCATCATGCCTTCGAGCAGGGCCATCGGCAGTCCCTCCCAACGCGAAGGCAGGACGAAAACATCAGAAGCCGCGAGCAGTTCGGGGATTTCATCCCATTGACCTAGCAGCCTGACTTTATGTTGCAGATTCAATCTTTCGATCTGCGCTTGTAATTCATCATGCAGCGGGCCCGCGCCGCATATCCCTGCAACGGCGCGCGGATTTTCCTTTGCAACCACGGTCATGGCTTCGACGAGATATTCATGCCCCTTTTCGAAAACGAGCCGCCCGACTGCTACAAGAAATATTTCATCCCGGTTTATATTTAGCTTCTGCCTTACTGAATCCCGGTCGATGTGGCTTACCCCAAAGGGCATGATGGCATTGTAAATTGTGGCGATTTTGTTCGGGTTAACCCCGACATCGATGGCATTTTTCCTTGTGCGGGCAGAGGAAGCCACAAGTGTTTGAATCACACCGCGATTGACGAGGAAAGTATGCAACCCCTCGCGCCATCCGGACATGCCGCGAATCTCACCGAGATGCGTACCCACGCGGGCGCGAATCCCTGCCAGTTTGGCAAGCGGCATTCCGAGCAAATTACTGTCGTGCGTGAAGGTAATGATGGCGTCATAGTTCCCGTGTTTAAGAACGCGCCATAATTTCATCAGACCAGAGAATAATTTTGGCAGGCTACGAAGGTCGCCCGCTTTTTTATCGAAGGCTTCGAGATTTCGAATTTCAAAAGGATAGACCCTCGTCCATTTTTCATGCAGGTTGTCGCGGTCGTAGAAAAAAAGGACGGTCACTTTATGTCCACGAGATTGGAACCAAAGAGCCTGTTCCAGCAGAAGTTTCTGCGCGCCTCCCACCGCCATTTGTGTGCCGAGAAGAACGATGGAATATGACGGCATTGATTTACTTGCGCTCATTTTCCAACAAACGGACTATGTTTTGTGAAGCCTTGCCATCGCCAAAAAGATTTGGGCGGGTGGCAGGCACGGCAAAATCTCTAACCGCATTCAAGATCCTCCCCCGTTCTGTTCCAACGACCACATTCCAACCAGCTTCCACAGTTTCCACCCATTCGGTCTCTTCGCGTAAAGTGACGCAAGGCGTACCAAACCAATAAGCTTCTTTTTGTACACCGCCTGAATCTGTCAGGATTAAGCGGGCGTTCTTTTCCAGCCAGAGCATGTCAAGATAACCAACCGGCTCGATTAATTTGATATTCACGCCGGGAGTAACTCCTGCCACCTGAATCGCCTTGCGCGATCGCGGATGGACCGGGAAGAGGACGGTTTCGCCAAACATCGAAAATGTTTCAAGGATGTTCAGCAATGTATTTGTATTGTCCACGTTTGAGGCGCGATGGACTGTCGCCAAAAGGAACTGTTTTGATTTCAAATTTAATGAATTTAGGATCGTGGATTTCTTTTCCGCTCTTTTAGAGTGGCGCAAGACTGCATCGTACATCACGTCGCCGACGATATGCACGCCTGAGGTCACGCCTTCGAGTTTGAGATTATCCACTGCTTTTTGCGCCGGGCAAAATAATAGATCTGCGACATGATCAGTCAGCACTCGATTGATCTCTTCCGGCATCTCACGGTTGAAGCTGCGCAATCCCGCTTCGACATGCGCGACAGGGATGTGCAGTTTCGAAGCGACCAATGCGCCTGCCAGGGTGGAATTCGTGTCGCCATATACCAGCACCCAATCTGGCTTTTCCCTCTCGAAGATGGGCTCCATGCGGATGAGCATTTCACCCGTCTGCACAGAATGCCCTGCCGAGCCGACCTCAAGGTTGTAATCCGGTTCCGGAATATCCAATTCCTTGAAGAAGACTTCCGACATGCGTTCATCATAGTGCTGGCCCGTATGTACCAGAACTTCGACATGTTTTTCGCGCAGGATGCGGCTGACGGCCCCTGCCTTCACAAACTGCGGACGCGCCCCTACCACTGTGAGAATTCTCATAAAAGATATTCCATTTTTCGATTTGAAAAGCGACGGGATTATAACAAAAGCAATTCCTGTCATTGCGAGGGCGGTGTTCTTCCGCCCGAAGCAATCTAAGGATTAGCTGGAAGATTGCTTTTTACAAATTTGCTCGAAGAACTCCAACCGAGTCTCTTCTTTTTTACGCTGGTCGAGATGCGGCGCGACTGTATTGATATTTATCCGCCTGCCGACCATGTTATACGCAAACTGGCGGATGCGCTCCCTATTCTCTGCCACATTCCTTTCAGTGTTCGGGATGCGGAGAATCGTATCGAGTTCAACATCGTGCAGATCTGTATCGTGATACGCGATCACGACCGGGATCCCATACGCCAGCGCTTCGCGGACTTTCAGCACAGATGCCTCCTGCATTTGATTGCGATGCAAGGCAAGCGTTCCAAGTGCAACGTCGGTTTGCATCAATACATCTCGTATGCCTTCTTTGTCGAGAAAACCGTGCAGTTTTATGTTGGATGGCGCGGGCATGTGCAGGTCCTTTTCAGAGTAACCAGCCAAATTCACAAATACATCCGGCGTCTTCTCTGCAAATTCCATCAATTTATCGACACCGTGCCATTTCATGCCGGGCGAGCAGACCATGGTGATAACCGGCTGCTTGTTATTTGTCGGTGGCAGCATCTCCGCCTGGCTCAGGTCAATGCCGTTGGAGATGACGCGGAACGGCTTGTCGCGCTTCGGCATTAGCACGTCCACCAACTCATGGGAGGGGAAAATGATTCCGGAGGCAGGACCAAACGTCAGATTGCGTGTGAGGCGGTTCATCCAATAGAAGAACGCGCCGCGTTTATGATATTCCTGCCGGTCGTCGGAGTTCGTTTCCAACAAGACAGGCGCAATTTCAAAGAGACGATGCAGCGGGTATGAATACAGCCCAAAACGCAGGTAGATCACATCCGGCTTATATTCGCGGATCGATTCCAACATCTGCATCAGACCAGAGGCGCGATTTATCTCGCGCTTTAGGAGATTGGTCTTTGCATCGAAGATAAATTGACGTTCATCCGGAAAGGGAATATCCGTTGGCGTGAGGCTAAATAGGGTTACTTCATGACCCAGCCAACGCCAGATGTTCATTTGCGTCCTGATCTTTTTCCCCACCCCGCCCTGCATGATCCCCGGCGCAACGTGGATTGTTACATAGGCAATACGCATTATTGAAACAACGCCATCACTTTCTTGACAGATGGAATCATGGCTTGAATAATGGGCTGCTCCATGAAATGTCCATAAGAGGGGTAGTCCCAATAACTCCTTTTGGGAGCGTTCATCACGGTATTAAATTCTTCATCACTAAAACCAAGCTTCTTCGCTACATACTCCCGATCTTCCTCCTGCATGGAGGGTGAATAGGTGGGAATCTCTAATTCTTCCAGAGCTTGTTCGCGGGTCATTTCACCAGAACAGATCAAACTCGATAGATGGCAACGCCTTTTATCATAACCAAACTTTACCGGCAAAATATAACCCTGATAAAAACGCGTATAGATCGACTCATAATGTTTTCCGCCATAATAACGCCAGCCAAGTTCTTCTTGTAAAACGCGCAGGGCTTCCTTCTTGGTATAGTGAACATAATCCAAAATTGCAATGCGCTTCTGGGTGATCATGCGCATGTAGTAGGTGAAAAAGCCAAAATGTGGGAAGGTCTTCAACGGGCGTGTTCCGAAGCGTTTGTGCAGTTCACGAATATATTTCCAGTCGAAATGTCCTTCGGACCAGGCGCTGGGAAGATGGGTTTCTGTGCGCACATTATTCCCAATGAGAATGTATTTCACCCCGAGTTTCGCCGCCATATTGCCAAGGATGGCAACGATGGCATGGTCTGTGGGGATTTCAGAGTCAGGCGTGGAGGCTTTGAGAAAGGCAGATTGAATATCCCGAAATTCTTCCCAATCAAGGACCTCGGTATACAGGTCGATCTCCAACCGCTTGAGCGTCTCTTCGATATTTTTGACGGCGAGTTCTGAGTCCCAGCCGTTATCCAAATGAAGGGCAAGTGGGCGCAGTCCAAGTTTCTTTACGAGATATGCTACATAGGTGCTATCGACACCTCCGCTGACTCCAATCACACAATCGTATTGCTTGCCCTGCCCGGCGCGTTTAATATCCGCCACCAACTTCTCAAGGCGTTGACGCCCCGCCTCTCCATCAACAATATGTTCACGGACGAGTCGGTCATACGTATGGCAATGATTGCATACACCATTTTTATCAAACGTAATCTCAGGATCGCTGGTGTCCATCACACAGCGCTTGCACATTCGGTATTCGGTCATTTAGATAAATTCCTTCAATTCTTTCGGTGTGGGGTAACTGATCAGCACACCACGCAATGGACCTTGGAAGACGAAGATACTGCCTGCTGCCGCCGCAGAAGCGTGACCTTGTTTGATGACTTCGGAGACATCGAATAAATTCCCGGCTCCTCCGCAGGCGACGACTGGTACTTGAACCGAATCCGCCACCTTGCGGACGAGTTCAACATCGTAGCCTTGCATCGTACCATCGCGGTCTATCGAGTTGATGATGATCTCACCTGCACCCATCTTTTCCATTTCGACAGCGTGCTTTACAGGATCAAGCCAGGTCTTCTTCTGTCCGCAATGCGTGAAAACTTCATACTTGCCAAGAAGCCCTTTTTTGACATCGATCGAGACGACCGCCGCCTGACTGCCCGCATGGTCTGCGGTTTCGCGAATCAGGGAGGGATTCTCCACCGCAGAAGTATTCATGATCAACTTCTCGATGCCGATGCTGAGCAGTTTCCGTACATCATTCATCGAGCGGATTCCGCCGCCATACGCCAGCGGAATAAACGCTTCGCTGGTGATGTTCTTCAACAAATCAAATTGTGGTCCACGATTTTCAGGTGTGGCAGTGATGTCAAGTAGAACGAGTTCGTCTACTTCTTTGTCGTTGAAAATGCGCACGATGTTGATCGGGTCGCCCAGATATTTCGGTTCTTTGAACTTGACCGTTTTGACCAAGCCCTGTCCCCTCAGTAGCAAAGCAGGAATCACACGTGGACGGATCATCGAATATTCTCCGCAAAATTTTTGAGCAGACGCATTCCAAAGCGATGGCTTTTCTCCGGGTGAAATTGCGTACCCATGATATTGCCGCGCCCAAGAATAGAGTGAATATTCACACCGTAATCTGTTTCTGCCAAGACCGCATCCATATCCTTTGCCACCACATGATACGAATGGACAAAATAAAAGCGCGACTCAGAATCCCAATCCGCAACGAGCGGATGCTCACGCACAACATGCGCTCCATTCCAACCCATGTGCGGGACTTTGAGATGGGCATTCTCGCCGTCGAACTTGAATCGAATGGTCTCCGCATCGAACCATCCCAAGCCTGCTTCGCGTCCCTCTTCACTGCCCTTGGTCATGAGTTGGAGTCCCACGCACAAACCAAGCACAGGGATTTTCTTCTCCAAAACAAGTTCACCTACAACAGGAACCAAACCCGTCTCATGGAATTTGCGCATCGCCGCGTCGAACGCGCCAACGCCGGGCAGGATCAATTTTTCGGCATCTTTTATCACCACCGGGTCTGAAGAAGCGACAGCTTTTGCGCCAACTTTCTTAAACATATTGACGATGGAACCGAGGTTACCAACGCCATAATCCACAACGACGATCATGCCGCGCTCACTTTCTCAGTCTTCTCACGGAACATGTTCAGTAAAGACTGTGCCTGAACCAACCGCCACGCTTTGTGGATGCGATTCTTGTCACCAGTTTGGAAAGCAGACTCCAAATCAAAATTCACACGCTTGCCATCCCAGAATGGGGATGATTTGAAATCAGCAGAAGAAACTGCATCCTTGATAAATAGATGCCCGCGCGGGGAGTCCCAGCCTTCATCCAGATTTGGAAAGCCGAGTTTTTTCGTGCGGGTACGGATCGAGTCGGGCAAGATACCTTTCATCGAATCGCGCAGAATCTGCTTGGTGTAGCCGCCGCCAATTTTATGAGCGGATGGGATGGCAAAGGCAAAGGTAACCAAACGCCAATCCATGAACGGTGAGCGGACTTCAACTCCGTGCGCCATGGAGAGGCGGTCAAAATCACGCAGGTTCATGGGCAGGTGTGTAAAGTGAAAGTCGGTGTAGAGCGCCTTAAAGAGTTCATCCCGTCCGGCAAGACGTGGAGCATCTTGCTCCATTGCGGGCGTAGTGAAGGGCTTGGGTTGGGGGGCCAGCCATGAGGTCCCGTTTGAGGCGGATTTTTTTCCAGTCAAACGATTCTTGACGGCGTTGATATAAGTGTCGAGTCCATGAGTCAGGCTCATGCTATTTCGGATCAATGCGAGTTCGGCATAACGTATCGGGTTGGCGTCGCGCATGGCGGCGAAGACATGCCAGGTGTAGCCGCCAAGCGCTTCGTCGCCGCCGTGTCCGTCGATGGTGACGACCACGCCGTGCTGGCGCTGCATCTTGTGAACAAACCACGGACCAAGATGAATGTCGGACAGTTCTTCGAATTGATAAAGAATTTCGTCGAAGTGTTCGAGATACATGTCCGCGTTCATTTCGCAGTAGATCGGGTTGACGCCAGTCTTTTTGATAACCTCATCGGCATAATGACGCTCATCAATGACCTTGCCGGGCCATGTGCCGATGAATGCCTTCTGCCATTCGTGTGCCATGCGCATGGTGGCATCACCCGATTTGCGGATGTGGCTCATCGAACATAGCACTGAGCTTGAGTCCAAGCCACCGCTGAGGGCAGTGCCGATCGGCACGTCACTTCTCATGCGGATGCGGCAGGCATCGAGGAATAACTCGCGATATTGCGCGACCCGGTCTTCATATTTTTCAGGGACGGTTGGCAGATGATCAAGCGTGTGCCACCAACGTCGAATCTTCATATCGCCATTCGCGTTGAGAGTAAGGCAATGCCCGCCTAATAAACGTTTGAGACCTTGGAATAAACAATCTTCCGCGCCTTCGACCAGAGTTGCATCTTCCAACGAGTTGGCAAGCACGGTCGGGTTGTATTCAGCGCGGAAATTATCAAGCGCAAGAAAAGCCTTCATTTCGGAAGCAAATGCAAAGCGTTTGCCATCGAAAAGATAGATCATCGGCTTCACGCCAAAACGGTCACGCGAGACGAATAGCTTGCGCTCATGGCTATCCCAAATCGCACATGCCCACATGCCATTAAGTTTGAACTGATAATCTTCGCCCCATTTATCGTAAGCGGCAAGAACGATCTCTGTATCTGAATCGGTCTTAAATGAATATCCCAGTGATTCAAGCTCTGCACGCAATTCAACAAAGTTATAGATCTCGCCGTTGAAGACGATCCAATAACGCCCATCCATGTAAGACATGGGCTGGTCACCGGTGTTCAAGTCGATAATGGCGAGGCGGCGGTGACCAAATCCAAGGTTGGCAGCTTCCTCTACATGGATGTCCCAGTCATCGGGTCCGCGATGCGCGAGTTGATTTGTAAAGCGAATCAACACCTCACGATTGACAGGTCTACCGTCCAGATTCCAAAAGCCAGCAATTCCACACATAAAATCAACGCTTCCTTATCTCGACCAGTTTTTGGGCAAACGCCTCAAAGTTGGTCGTTTCATTATATCGTTCCTGCCAAACCTCACGGCTGCCCTGGCGTTTCTTTAGCCATGCCTCACGATTATCACAAACACTCAATAGTGCATCTGCAATTTCATCTGGCGTAGGGTTTGCGCTGAGCAACAATCCATTTTTCTCGCGGACAACTTCCACATTCCCTCCCACCGCTGTGGCAATGACAGGGATTCCGCAACTAACAGCTTCCATCATCGCAACCGATGTCCCTTCGGTGGAACTGACATTGAGGAAGATATCCACAGGGTTAGAAAGGTAAGTTTGCAATAATTCATGCTGGCTTTTGTAACCGGGAAAACTCGCCTTAGCATTGGCTGGGAATTCATTTATAACCCGTTGCGTGTATTGCTGCCTGATTTCTCCCACACCGCCAAAGTGTGTCCATTCGATTCTTTGCGAGGGTCGTTTTTTCGCGGCAGTCATGACGCTTTCAAAAAGCAAATCAATGCGTTTTACTGGATGAAAATTGGAACAAGAGACAAATCGCAGCACACCATCTTCAGATGGTCTGGCAACTCCACCCGGGTCTTTTACGCCAAGCAACGCCGCTTCATATTTCTCTTTGAACTGGGGATATTTTTCCCGCAAATAATTCACGCCAATATCAGAATCGGGGAATAAACCATCGATCAACTCTATCGCCCGCAGACGGCAGGGCCAGTCGCCATAGAGTTCCTCGTATAGGTCATAGCCGTGAGTGCGCGAGATAACACGCAAAGAAGGATACTTCTTCTTCGCCAAACCAATTCCCATTGCAAGTTCGTCAAACCAGAAAGTATTGCAAATCACTTCATCTGCAGAAACACGGTTGGACTGCAACCAATTCTCCATCCACTTGCGGGTTAGGTTTGCACCTGCAACAAAAGAAAATACTCTCCGCAAATAGGAAGGCTTGAGCGAGGAAGGTAAGCGATGCTTTATATCAAGATAAAAATCCTTCGAGAAAACTGCCAATACGCTTTCAGCCAATCGTCTAGCCATCGTAAAAGATTCTGCAAAACTCGTATCCACTTCCACACCATCAGGGACGGGAAGTAAATTTCCCTGT
The DNA here is from genome assembly GCA_015075725.1 of Anaerolineales bacterium. Lineage (NCBI taxonomy): Bacteria > Bacillati > Chloroflexota > Anaerolineae > Anaerolineales > Anaerolineales bacterium. Next base: position 1,380,102 of record JABTTV010000001.1, read on the forward strand.
ACGATGCGTGGGACGAGGATCACATGCTCGAATCGCTTGCGGAGAAACTCCACCTCACCTTTGAGAAAGGTCTGTTCGGTTGCGTAATCATAGGGGTAGGAATTGGAGAAAAGGAGAACGATCATTCGTTATTTTTCGTTAGGCAAAAACGCTTCACGATGCTTCGCAAACTCTTCAATGGCACGTTCATAATCATCGTGCCTGCCGATATCGAGCCAGTAGCCATCGAAATGGAAGACGTTGACCTTATTCCCATCGCCCATCAACTTCAAGACCAGTTCGGGTAAATCCAGCCGCTCACCTTTGGGGATGTAGTTCAAAATCTCCGGCTCGAAGAGGTAAATGCCCATGCTGACCGAGTAATGATAGGTAGGCTTTTCGATGTAGTTCGAAATCCAGTTATCGTTATCTACTTCGATCACGCCGAGGTCAATTTTTACATCGCGCTGATAGCAAGCCACCGTGGCAAGTGCGCCGCGTTCACGGTGATAGTTGAGCATGGCGCTGTAATCAATGGTAGTTAATAAATCACCGTTCATCACTAAGAAGGTGTCGGTCAAGTTCGGGACGAGGGCAATTGGTCCCGCCGTGCCGAGGGGCTGTTCTTCGCGGGAGTAATCAATTCGAGTATTGAATTTGCTCCCGTCACCGCAGTATGCCATGAGTAATTCGGCGAGGTAGCCGGTTGCCAACGTAATGTCGTCGAAACCTTTTTTCTGCAATTGACGAATCACGATCTCAAGGATCGGCATTTCACCGATGGGCATGAGCGGCTTGGGGAGAACGGTTGTGTACGGGGCAAGGCGGGCGCCCTTGCCGCCCGCAAGGATGACTGCTCGCATATTACACCGTGTATTGGTCGGGTCGGTAGAGATCAATGTGAGCAGAGATCCACTCGATGGTGGCGCGCAAGCCTTCGTCGAGAGAGATGCGGGGTTCCCATCCGATCATGCGTTTGGCTTTTTCATTCGACGCCCACAACTTCATCACTTCGCTTTTGCCCGGTCGCACACGCTGGGGATCAGCCACAATTTTTGGGGTCTTGCCGATGAGTTTGAAAATCTTTTCGGCAAGGTCACCGATACGAATGGTATTGTCGTTGCCGAGGTTGATCTCTTCGCCCAACACACCTTCGGCTTCGGCGACTTTCACAAAACCGTTGGCGGTATCTTTTGCAAAGGTGAAATCGCGCGAAGGCTCAAGGCTGCCGAGTTTGACTTCATCACGTGTGAGCGCCTGCACGATGATGGTCGGGATGACCGCACGCATGGACTGACCCGGACCAAACGTGTTGAAGGGGCGCAGCGTAACCACCGGCGTTTCAAACGAGCGATAAAAACTTTCAGCAATGCGGTCCGCGCCAATCTTGCTGGCAGAGTAGGGCGACTGTCCCTGCAACGGGTGCTTCTCATCGATTGGCACATACTGCGCTGTGCCGTACACCTCACTTGTGGAAGTATGCACCACACGGCGCGTTCCAAAATCTCGCGCCGCCATCAGCACGTTGAGCGTGCCCATGATATTCACATCGATCACTTCACGCGGGTTCACATACGAATATGGAATCGCGATCAACGCGCCAAGATGAAAGACAGTGTCCGCGCCGCGCACAGCGTTGCGCACCGCTTCGTTATCGCGCAGGTCGCCTTGCATGATCTCCACCTGCGAAAGAATTTCAGGCGCGAGCCATTTCAACATACCGAGATCATTACGCGAGTTGTAACGCACAAACCCGCGCACCTGCGCGCCTTCACGCACAAGATGTTCCACCAAATGGCTGGCGATAAATCCGCCTGCGCCGGTGACCAAAACTTTTTTACCGTTCCAATTCATTTCAACTCCACTTTGACCCGCTCACGCCAATCGTTGAGCAAGTCTGCTAAAGATTCATTTAGAGGAATGCGCGGATTCCAACCCGCAGCCTTGTGCAGCTTCTGGAAACTTCCAACCTGCACGGGAACATCGTTCTTTTGAACTCGCGCCGGATCAACCCTAGCCGATAGCTGCTTCTTCGACCTGAGCAGCATCTCACTCAAACATTGCTGAATCGCGACCGAGTTTCCTGAGCAAACATTATAAGTCTCACCGGCTTTGCCTTTTTCTGCGAGCATGGCAAAGGCATGTGCAGCATCTCGCACATCTACAAAATCACGTTTGGCATCGAGGTTGCCGGTGACAATTTCATTTTGCCCCGAAATCTCTGCCAACGCGATCTGGCGCGCAAACGCCGAGCAAGCCAGATCCGGCGATTGTCCGGGACCGAGCAAGTTGAACATCCGCACGATGACCACGTCCAACCCGAACGCATAATGATACCGCAGAGCCGCATTCTCTTGCGCCACCTTGCTAACGGCATACTCTGTCACTGGTCGCAAAGGGGAACGTTCTGTAATGGGTCGTGCGCTCTTGGTTAAGCCATAAACCGCGCTAGAACTTGCCAACACCACCTTGGGTCGCTTCTCCATTTGCATAACCGCATCAAGAAGATTCAGCGTCCCAAACAGATTAGAAGTGTAATAAGCTTGCGGGTCTTGTGATTTGATAATGCCCGCAAGGTGAAACACGGCATCAGGCTGGCAATCTGCTACGGCACGAGTCAGAGCCGCGCGGTCAGAGAGGTCACCCACGAAAACATTCTCTCCCGCCGGGCGGATGTCGAATCCATAAACATTCCATCCCTCGCGGATGAGTTCATCTCTCAGATGTCTGCCAACAAAACCAGAAATACCCGTAATCAATGCGCGTTTCATTTACTAAAAACCTTCTTCACTCCGTTGAACGTGCCGGTCAAGCCTTTGAGGCTGTGAAAATTTACGGCAAACAAACCAATCAAAGCCCAATAATAAAAAAGCCAGCGCCATTTCTCCTGCGCCCAACTCTTGCGGAAGAGATAATCATAGTTGACCACACTCATCTCAGCCCATTGCTGAACTTTGAGACGGTTCATCGGGCTTTCGTTGTGGATGAGAATGGCAGAAGTTTGATAGTAGATTTTATACCCGGCATCGAGAGTCTGTTTTGAAATGTCCACATCTTCCATCAGACCATAATGAGCCAGAGCTTCATCAAATTTTGCTTTCTCAAAAACCTCGCGTCGAAATGCCATGCAACAACCAGAGAGGCATTCGATATATCCGCTTGGCTGGTTTCTGCGTGGATGCGATGGCATACCAGATGGATAGAATTTTCCATTACGAGTTCCTACCACACCGAAGATGAGGCGAATAAAACCAAAGAGTGCAACTTCAAATTTTAACCGGGGTGTGGGCGGTATGTTCTTTATAATTTTGCCACCCACGGCGCCGATCTCACAGTGTATATCACTGACAAAAATTTTCTCCACTTCGGCAAGATAGTTTTTGTTCAAGTCCACATCATCATCGAAGAAAAAAATCAGATCGTTTGAACATTCACTGATGCCGTGATTACGTTGCAAGGTCAAGCCAGGCTGGGTGTGAAAGTAGCGTATGGGGAATGACAGATCAACTGAACCAAAATAGCTTTCAAGTTTTTTTTCGTCCGAAGAATCGACGACGATCAACTCATCTGGCGGGCGAGATTGTGCCACAATGGAAGGCAGAGTCTTTATGAAGTCGTCAAAACGATTTCGAGTGCAAATAATGACAGCAATTTTCATCATGAACTTAAAACCTTCTCAAATATCTCTTTGTGCTTAGCCACAAACTTTTCCAAAGAGAATAAGTCTACAGCCCGTTGACGTGCTTTTTGTGAATACTCTTCTCGGCGGGCATAAACTCGCATTACCGCATCTGACATTGCTTGCGGATCTGGCAGGTTGATCTTATTCCAATCGTGTTGCACATGCACACCAATCCCTGCATCACCGACCAACTCTGGCACACCTCCATTATCCAAGTGGACAACCGGCATTCCCAACGCCATTGCTTCTCCAACCAGCCCTGGCGATGGATCAGCATATTTAGTATGCAGTAAGAGATGCGCCTGTGAATATAGTTTCGGCGCGTCGCTTTGGGCGTAAGTTCCGGTAAAGGTCACATATTCGGTCAGGTTCATATCGTGCAGGGCTTGCTTCGTCCATGCTTCGGCTTCATCACGCGGAAGCCAGAGGTTGCCAGTAACGATCAGCTTTGCATTTGGTACTTCATGATGCAATGCTTTGAGCGTTTGCAACGCCAGTTCAAGGCGATATTTTTCGTATTGGTTGCCGCCTAAAAGTAAGGTCAAGATTTCAGGTTTTGCCTGACAAGCCTCGGGCGAAAAGAGGCGGGTATCCACTGGATTGCAGACGATCTCGCTTGGGGCATCCGGAGGGGAGATATAACGTTCCGCGCTATCTCTGCAAAATTGACTTTGATAAACGATAAAGTCTGCAAAGCTGATGATTTGTTTCAATGAGCGATTCGAGCCTTCATGGTTATCGCCATCCCATGCAGGGAAAGCTACGCCATTTTGATTAACAATTATTTTTAATCCTTTGCGCTTTGCCCGCTCAAGAATTTCGATGTGCAAAGGATGAGCCACACTGCTAACCGCATACAACAAATTGGCGGCAGGAAAATGATGCGGAAAATTCTCTGCAAGATAGGTCAACTTGACAGCGCCACCGTGGGCAAATTCACTGCGCTGCGCAGGAGGGTTGGGAAATTGCGGACTGAGATAGGCGGCTGCAAATGTGTCGGATTTTTGAAGCGCTGAAAGTTGCAAGCGGGCAGGGATGGTCTCCACCCAATCTCGCAAAGCAAACACAGCCCGAAAGAATTTCGGGAATGTGCGCTTGAGAGAGTTGAACATTTCATACTTCATGTTTTAGCCGCGTTCAACAAACCCATCCATGAAACCAGCCCACATCTTCGTTTGTGAATCGTAGGAATTCGCCTCAGCAGTGATACGCCCGGCATTCAAAACCGCGTTCAAAGAATCGGAATCTGAGCGATAAACCTGCAAGGCAAAAGCTGCCAGCCCTTCCGCATCCTCCACATCCGTCATCCACGCATTGACGCCGTGTTGCACGATGTCCATCGCCTGTCCGACGCGCGTTGTAACCAGCGGCACGCCGCTCGCCATACTTTCCAGGATGGCTTTCGGTCCGCCTTCCTGCCGCGAAGCGACAATGTAAAGATCAAGCGCGGCGAACATTCCCGCCATTTCGGGATAATGCTTGTAATAGGCATGTTTATATGGCACGCCCATCTCATCCAGCCCACGCCTTACATAACCGCGCGAGGGTCCCGTCAGCAATACGAACAGTTCAGGGATGTCCTTTTTCAACAAACGGATCGTCGCAAGAAACACATCCGGTCCCTTGATCAATTTCGGCTCAAACCCGTCGCTCCAGCCGACACCGTCCTTTTGGAACGAACCGACCACGAAAGCGGATTGGGGAATGCCCAATTTCTCGCGACTTGCTTTTTTTCGTTCCGCTGTCTGTATTGGAAAATAATCAAGGTTGATTCCGATTGGAATCAAAAAAACTTTGGAAGGGTCAATGCCTGTGCTTACAGCGACATCCCGCATCTCGGTATGAGTCACCTGAATACGGGCGACATGTTTGTGATGAGTGCGCAACCCGTTGTACACACGATCCATAAGTTCATCGCCGGTGTTCGGCAAACCATGAAAGTAGGAAAAGGCAATCCGCCCCGGTAAAAAGCGAAACCAATATTCGCTTTCAAGAAAAAACTGGCTGGCAAAGAAAAATGATTGCGGCGTTGCGGCATGTTTCCATAAAGGGGACGCGAGTCGAACACCCAGCCTGCGGGAAATACGCGCCAGTTCGCGCATATCCCAATCCAAAGACCAGCCCACGCTATCGCCGTACAGGATCAAACGCGAATACGGCTTCCAATTCCATGAAGCCGCGCGGATGATGCTTTTTGCAACGCCTTGAAAAACCGATTTCATCACAACAATTCCAGAACCTTCAGATATTCTTCCGTAACCTGTTGAATGGACGGGATGGAGATAAGCGACTGAAACGATTCGTAATCGTTGATGATCTTTTCCAGCAATTCAGGGATTTGCTCCGCCGCCTCAAACCCCACCCCAGCCTGCTTCACGATCTCGGGGTGACCGCCACTCTGCAAGTGAATGGCCGGAAGTCCGCAGGCGAGCGCTTCGATCAGCGAATTGGAGCACGGGTCGTTTTTGCTCGCGGTGATATAAATGTCGTGTTCACGGAATAATCCCGCCATATGATTTGAATCCACCGCCGGGATCATTCGAATGTGATTGAATGTCACCGGACTACGCCCCACAAACGTCATCTCATATCGATGCCAATCGAGATGTTCATCCAGCCATTCGTAGACCGGTGTGCCCTTGTTGACGTTGTGGGACCAGGCGGATGCAATCAAGCGGGTCTTGCGCTTCCATGAAAATTGAATCTTGCCGTCTGAATGGAAGACCTGCGGGTCGGCGGCGTTCATGATTACAACGGGATTGCGGAAGCGAAATCCAAGTTCGGCGTGCTTCTCCAGGCTGTACCGCGACTGGAGGATGGTCCTATCCGCAAATTTTTCATTCAAAGTTTGAACATAGCGGTCCACGCCGTCATCCCAGCCTCGGTATACGTCCACGGGTCCATCCACGCGGTGGACGGACAAGAGGGATTTCGACTTCAAACGTCCCAGCCGCCTTTCGTCGAAATTGAACGAATTGAACATACATGCGCGGGATGCGCGCGATATCCGGTTGTTTTCGATTTTCAAGCCGCGCGCCTCCGCCTCCCGGATGAAAGCACGCAAGAATTGATGCCCGCCACCGGTGGGAGGCGGCTCGAAATCATGGAAGAGCGAAAGGTCTGCCGTTGTAAACCACCCGGCACCCATCGCATAGACATCCCTTAAAGCGCTTACAATACCGATCTTCATTCAAACTACATATTTTTCAAGCGCGCTTTCGCGTCACCGCCATGAACATGTGACCAAGCTGCGAATTGACATAAGGGACATATTTACTCACCCGCAGGATGAGTTTCTTCAACGGCTCCGGCGCAGAATCCAGCCAGCGCAATTCCTGTACGAGCGCATCCTGGTGGGCATAGGAATATGAGGCTTCGATGTCGAAACCGGCATTTTCCAGGAACTGTATAAATTCACGTCGTCCATAGGCATATTGATAAAAATCGAGCCCGCTCACATCCGCAGCATATGCACCGCGTTTAGCGCGCCAGAGCCGCAGGGGGTTGAAATACGGCACAGAGATCAACAAAACGCCGCCCGGCTTGAGGATGCGCATTTTTTCATCCAGAAAAGGTTCCAGTCCTTCGCGCCGATGCTCAACCACGCCGATGGACACAATCGCATCAAAGGCATTATCCCTGAAACCGAGCGAGGTCAGGTCGCCGGACATCAATCGAAGGGGGCCGGCAAGTTGTTGCGCTGCGCGCAATGTCTTAACCGCATAATCGAGCCCGAGGCAATTGTAGCCGAGCGCGTTCAAGGCGACGACTAATTGCGCCGTGCCGCATCCCGCCTCGAGGATCAAACCGCGTTTGGGAAGATGCCGCTTGAAGATCTTCTCGAACGTGAACAGCTTTCCTTCGCGAAAAGGTTTGTAAAAGCTGTCAGTCAGGTCGTTGAGCCAAACCTCCTCCCAGAAGCCCTGGTCGGCGGTCTTGTTGTAATAGACAAGGCGCTCCCCCTCCACCCGCCGTCCCGCGTCGTGATTCTTCATACGTCGCCTCCCAGCTGATACTCCTGAAAGAACGCGGATACATCCTTTTCCACGCGGGGACCGCGCCGATACTTCCGGTTCTTCCAATCCCTGCCGAGAAGATTCATCAGGTGAAGTTGGATCGTCCTGAACAGCCTCGTCATCCCGCCGGTCTCGTTGGCGATGCGGTTGATCTCATCGGGATTCAGGCGTGTGCGGCTCAGGCGGATTTTTTGGGTGGAGCTTCGCTTCATGAACGGCATGTGCAAACAGCGGAAGGGTGACGCGTCCCAATCAAGTTCTTCGTGAAGATACCGGCGCAGGTTCGCGTCGAAGCCGTCCTTGAAGGTCAAGCCGTCGCCCAATAGGCGTTCGGGGCAGTTCACCCAGCTTTCGATCATGAAAAAATTATAAAGTTTGGTCATCGAACGCGAAGGCGGGGCGAGGTGTCCGCACGCGGTTTTCCTTTTCATATCCAGCGATGTCACGTTCAGCACGTTTCCAAAGACGCAGAAATCCTTTGCGAAAGCGCCATCCAGCAATTGCCTGCGCATGATTTTCAAGCCCTGCGGGTCGTACACCTCGTCCCCGTCTACGCCGAAGATCCACGTATCGGTACCGAAGTACGGTTCAATGGCAATCGCCGCCTCGCGAGGAGACTCGATGCTTGACAACTCGATCTTCGGATGCTCGTCCGCGAGCCACCTGCATATTTCGAAGGTGCGGTCGGTGGAGCGATGGTCGGTGATGATTACCTTGTCGCAAAAATCCAGAATGTTCAAGACAACCTGTTTTACATAAACATCCTCGTTGCGCACCTGGACGCTCCCAACGATCTGAAACTGCGGCATGATTCGAATCTCCTCAACGTACCGCGCGCACGAAATACCCGGTGGTGAATTTACTCCAAGCTTCGCTCTCGTTGCCGAAAGAGGCAAGGTCGCGGCGGCACAGCCAGCGTGAAACCCATTTCATCGCCCAGCGCGCAAATCTGTTCTCGATACCCATGATGCCCAGTTCAAGCATCAACCCAAGCAAACCTGCATAACCGCCCATGCGATGCACTTCGACGGTCTTGAATTCTTTGAATAAATTCCGCAAGCCGTCTTCGGTGAAACGCTGGTAGTCGAATGGGTCGGCATGGACCGGGTAGAGGAAGGGGACCGAAGCAAGGACCAAGCCCCCGTCACGCAGGAGGCGGCGTATTTCGTCCACGCATCGCCCCGGACGGGGAAGATGCTCCAGCACTTCGGTGCAGATGATGCAGTCCACGCTTTTTCCTCTTAAAGGAATCCGCTGGACGTCACCGTACACGTTCGGCCTTGTGGACATATCAAGGTTGACGTACCACCACGACTTTGCCTGACCTTCGGGCGGCTGGAATGCGCCGCGCTTGTTCTCGCGTTTGCCGCCGACATCCACCACCACGCCGCGCATCTCGTGCGCGAACGCCTCGAGCGCGGAATCGAGCCACAAGCGACGGTAGGTGATGTAACCTTCTGCGTTCCAGTAGTCGCGGCGGGATGGCGTGATGGAGGTCATCGAGTCGAGCCTATCCAATTATGCTTTTTTGATCGAAGCGAATATCTCCTCGCGCCCCGGTTTGCAGAACAGGGTGTCTTCGATCAACACGAAATCGAGTTCGGTGGTCTTCAACATCTCGAGACCGACAGCGTAAAAGTTGAGGATAGGTTCGCCGCCGGGGTTGAACGATGTATTTAACATGATGGGTATGCCAGAGAGTTTTTCGAATTCCTTCAGAGTCCTGTGCATGAAGGGATGCGCCTCTTCGCGCAGCGTTTGCAGGCGCGAACTGCCGTCTACATGCGTGATGGAAGGCAGAACGTCGCGGTATTCCGGTTTTGTGTAGCAGATGACGGACATGTAGGGTATATCTTCGATGTTTGTGAAATATTTTTTTGCGTCTTCCGCCGCCGCGATCGGCGCAAAGGGACGATACCACTCGCGATGTTTGACCTTGCGGTTGACGATATCTTTCATATCCTTGTTCAACGGATTGCAGAGAATGGAACGGTTGCCCAGCGCGCGCGGACCAACTTCATACCTGCCGCGTATCACGCCGACGATGTAATCCGAAAACACCAGTCTCGCCAAAAGCGCGGGTGTTTCCCCGGCTGTCAAATCCATATGCGGATACTGGTCTCGAATTGAGGGAAGGTCATTCTTATCGAAGGCTTCTAATCCCAAGTACGGCGAGAAATATTCGCCGTAGCCATTGAAAGTGCCGTTATCTCCGTGCGTCCAATAAACATACAAAGCCGCCCCGGCGGAAAGTCCGCAGTCTGAGGGGTTGGGGACGAAGTGCGTGCCTTTGAAGACGCCCAACTGCTGGATCTCGTAATTGGTGATGCCGTTGAGAGCGCAGCCGCCGACGACGCAAAGATTTTCATGTTTTCCGAAATATGGTTTGAGCAGATCAACGACCGCTTCGGTCCATGCTGCCTGTACAGTGTGTGAAAAGTTTTGAGCGGTTTTGTCTTCCGGCCCGTTCAGGCGAAGAACTTTACCGTCGCCAATCAGGTTTTTGACCATCCCTTTCACGCCGCCATCATGATCATCATCCTGTACGAGAAATTTTTTCAGGTCGGGGATATCGCGCAAGGCGACATCGTTGATACGATGTGCCTTACCGTATTTATTCAATCCCTCGATCCGGCGCGGCGCGGCTTTGATGTACTTTTTGACATACTCGCGGGCGTACGGCATCCATTCTTGAATGACTTCTCCGTAGGCGGTGAGACCCATGGCTTTGCCCGAGGTCGTCCCTTCGATCTCGGGCTTGATCCCGGCAATGTAGCCCATGTTGTTGTAACTCTGCCCGAAGCGCATCGGGTCGTTGTGCAGGTATTCGATCTTACTGCCGCTTCCGCCGAAGATGAGCGTCTGCCCGTCGTTGCCTTCACCGTCGTAACTCAGGATCAAGGCTTCATCGAACGGGGAGGTGAAGAACGCCAGCGCGGCATGACTCAGGTGGTGGTCTATATGATACGCAGCGCCGAATTCGAACCCGTTTTTGGCGAGGATGTCTTGAAAATTCTTGAACTCCTCCACCCGTCCCTGGTTCTGTACCGCCAGCGCGTCGAACTTTTTACCCCATTCCTTTGCCACCATGCCGAGGAACAATTCCATGTCGTCCAACGAGACATATTGATACCCGCTGACATGCTTGCCGGGTTCCATCGTCAGGCAATGCAGTTTGTATCTCTTCTGGCGGAAGTAACGCTCCGCCTCCATCACCGCCGCCACCTTGCCGTCCACCACATGCGCAAAACTGGTGTCGTGACCCAATGTAACGCCCAACACGCTTTTCATAATTTGATCTCCGATCATTCTTTAGAAATAATTTATTGAATTGATTCAACGTCCATCAAACGATGGAGGAAACAATCGACATGTTCAAGCCGCCTTTGAGCAAATTGCCGTGCTCATCCAGAGGCAAATTAAACCCGACCGGCTCAACAAAATCCTCGAAAGCCACGGGTAGGTCGTTTTTCCAGAGATCCGCAACATCTTCATGCTTGCGAATGCGATAATAGAAATCGCCTTGAGTGGGGGATCTGTAATCGCCATAACGCTTATCCCCGCGCACCTTTGCCTTCGTACCCAAACTGTCGGTGATGATATCCGCGCTGACCGGCAGGACAGGGATGGCGCGTTGCAACGGCATGTCGGAGTTTCGCCAGCGTTCGAGCATCTCCGCCTCACCGCCGCCGCTCGAATCGACGATGTTATGGTCCCGGCTGTCTATTTTCCACGGACCCAGTGTCTTCCAGAGGTCGGTGCGCGTCAGCGACGCGATTCCCGCGCCAATAATACCATCCTCCCTCCAGCCGTACGTCCGGATCGGATAGCCTCGTGTGGAGGATAATTTTTTAGGGAAGCGGAATCCCGTCTTATGGCGTCGGGCTTCGTCCCATACTTCCTTGAGTCCCGCCCGGTCGAGCCGTTGCCTTCCCCAAATGCGCCGAACCGTCTCTCTCCGCTGGAAGTTCAGGCTCACGCTCCCGATCCAGTGATTCCCCAGCAATACTTCGACACAATCCTTCATCCAATCGCCTTCGACCACGAACTGCATGTCGTCGGGCCACAACAATATCGCCTCGCCCTTCGCGCGCGAAACGATCTCGTTCATCGCACCTACGTGGGTTGATTTCATGAAGATGAGATCGTCTACCCAGCCCAAACTTTTGAGATAGTCCGCCAATCCGCTCTCTGTAGAGAGGTTATCCAGCACGATCCATTGAATGTTCGGATATTGGATACAGCATCTCATGGACTCGAGCGTGGCGCGTAAATAGTGAAGTCGATTCCAACTCAAGACGCCGATGGTCAGCAGGGGCAGGTCGTTCGTCATTGCGGCAAAATCCTGATGATGTCGTCTTCGGTATAAATCTTCACGTTTTTGCGAAGCGAAAAGACGAAGGCTTCCAGTTCATTCATTGTCGGGTAATCCTCGGATTTCCCAAAGGCGCGCGCGTCGTCTATCATAATGACGTGACGCAGGTCTTCGGCGCGCAGGATGTGACTCAGTTCCTCCATGATGGGTGTGCTTTTCTTCCCCCGCGCCGTTTCATCCGCGGACCAATGCCCGTCCAACCAGAAAAGCGCCGGACGGTCAACCTCTCTCATCAAGTTACCGATCACATCGCCGCTGTCGCCCTGCAAGATTGTCACATTCCTTTGCCCGCGGAAGTATCTTCGCGCCCGCCTGGCGAACCTTTCGCTCAGTTCGATGGAATAGACCCTCTCAAAGGATTCGCGCAGAGCCTCGACCATCTCGCCCATGTATGTCCCGGTCTCGATCAGGATGAGCAGGTTGTATTCCTTTGCGTATCGCTTCAATATTTCCTGCTTCATGAGGTGCGGAAGCGGCAGGAAGCGCGGCTTCTGTTCACGCCACCAGGACAATTGCTCCTCCTGGCGTCTTCGATCGAGCCGACGCTGAAGCGGTGGAATCCAATAGGCGTGCGTCTGTAATGTTTGCATGATTCTTTGCATCGTTCTCTCGTAAATCCTTTACATGCGGCTCTTGATCATCTGGACGAGGCGTTCCCCCGCCCGGCCGTCCAATTCGCCGCATTCGGATGCGGCGTACTCATGACGCGCCTCGCGCTCCAATGCCCGGTCTGCAAGATACACGTTGACATATTTGATCAGATCGTCCTCGTTCTTTGCGATCCGCGAGGCGGCAAGGCGCAGCGTTCTCCGGTTGTGAGTCTGGCGTTGTAAAAATGCGGATGTCATGTGGAAGCGGTGTCCGTAGGTGTAAACGTCGTACCCCAAATGGATCACGGGCAGATTGCAGATCGCCGCCTCGAGGCTGATGGTGGAAAAGTAGTTGATCATCACATCGCTGTAATGTAGGAGATACGCCAGTTCATCCGGTCCCTCGTCAAAGTTCAAGTCTTCGAGCATTTCGCTCCGGCGGTCGCCCGCCGCTTCGATGGAGCCTGGGTTGGAGAGATATACGCCCTCCCTGCGGAAGAGTTCCTCCAGCACCTGCCAGCCCGGCGACTCCAACAACTTGCCGTGTGGATACGGGCGCACGACGAAATTGAACGGCTCGGAGCAGACGCGCGACTTTTGCTCGACGAACAATTTGTAGATCTCGAAATAGCGCGTAATATTCACGCCGCCAGCGAAGAAGATCGTCTTCCGCTTCGGGTCGAGACCAATGGATTTCAGGAACTCGTCCCTGCCGATGGGGAGCGGTTGAATGAATCTATCGTACTGCAACGGTCCTGTGATCTCGATGCGGTTTGCCGGGATGCCGTGCAAACGGATCGCCTCATCCGCCATTTGCTGACTCCAGACGGCGAGACACGTCGGCGTGTATCCGCGATACCCCATGTTGACGATATTGTCGTAATTGGTAATGCTGGCAAAAACAGGAAGATTCTGTTTTTGTCCCTCTCGGGCAAAATTCCCCGCATGACCAAAACCATAATTTCCGATGCCGGGGGTCAACACACATTTCAATCCACTCTCGCGGATGTCCTTTTCATGGAATCGCGGCTGGTAGAAGGTCGACTCCAGCCAGAGCAACAGGTTTCCCATTCCCGGTGTGTGCCGCAGGATGTCGGTGAAGAAGATGTACGACCCCACCTGCGAAGCGGGCGAGTCATACAGGGTGCTTTCCACTTCCTCGCGGAAGCGCAGGTCGGTCGTCTCGGTGATGATAACGAAGCGGCGCAGTTTCTTCATCGTGCGTAACAGCCTGCGCGCCTGATCGTATTTGTCGTACTCCTCCACGCGCAGTTCGCGGTACTGTTCCGGGTCGAATTCAAAGGATCGAAAATACTGCGACCACATAAAATAGACGGGTATGAATCCGTTGTTTGCAAGCCGCGCCCGAAAAGACGGCTGATGCAATACGCGGGTCGCCATCTTTCCGCCGAGGGGAATACCGATTTTGATATCGTTCATTTTTTATCCACAATACTTCATCACACGCTTGGACAACGACAACCCATCCAGCTCATGGAACGCAAGCGCCTGCTGTGGCGTACCGCAGGCGGGATAGCCTTCCACAGCGAACTTGATCATCTGCTTGCCGTTGAGCAAGCTATGTTCACTGCACACAGTAAGAATGTTATCCATCAAACCGCCAGCGGGGTGATGATCTTCGAGCATGAAGATGGTGGAATACGACTTGAGGACTTCGGTCAGCCACTTCACATCCACACGATTGAGCCAGGGCATATTGATGATGTTCAAGCCGAATCCGCGCTCGGCAAGGAGTTCACTGGCGAGGAGCGCTTCGTGCAACATGACGGGACCGTAGGCAAACATGACCGCATCTTTCCCTGCTGTGAGTTGACAGCCCACCCCTGGCTTGAACTCATACCCAGCCGGGAGCGTAATACGGCGTGGACTTGGCCCAATGATGAGGCGCAGAGCAATCACATCATCGGTCTTGTTCACGGCGTAATCCATCGCCATGCGAGTCTCTTCAGCACTGCAAGGTTGCAGGATGGTGCAATTCGGCAAGGCAGAGAAGAGCGAAATATCGCGCAGGGATTGGTGAGACTTGCCCGGACCAGCAGGAATCAAGCCCGCATAGTGCAAGGCATAAATGATCTTGGACTTTTCTCCCGCAGCATTATAAATCTGCTCATTGGCACGCGAAGCGAGGAAACTGGCAAAAGAATTGACAACTGGTAACAGTCCCTGACGAGCAAGTCCCGCAGCCATCGAAACCATATCCTGTTCGGCAATACCGTTTTCGATAAAGCGATCTGGGTAGGTATTTTCAAAATCGCGGACTTTGCAATCAGAAGAAAGGTCAGCATCGAGGACGATGATGTCTTTGCGTTTGGCTGCGAGTTCCACCAAGGCTTGACCGTATGCACGCGAAACATATTCATCAGTTGGCTTCACAGAGAGATGATCCAAAGCAGCCTGGCTGAGAGGTTCACCTTCCAACATGGACGGGCTTGCGGTTTTCACTTCCGGCTCAACGGGAGACAAATGCAACGGGTCGAGCGACACAGCCGCGAGGTCCGCATTGATGCGCTGAATCAGTTCAGAATAACCTGCCTCAAAGGCAGCATCATCCGGCGCGCCCGAATGCCAGGGATAAAGTCCTTTTCCAATTTCAAGCGCGGCAGGATGCTCCATGAACGAGATACCGCGACCTTTGATGGTGTCAGCAATGATAATCTGCGGCTTGCCCTTAACCTGCCTGGCTTCGGCAAGCGCCTTTTCGATGGAACGAAAATCATGCCCGTCGATGCAAATGACATGCCAACCGAAGGCAGTAAATTTTTCGACAAGATTGCGCAGGTCGATGATCTCGGCAACGGGCTTATCAGATTGCACCTTGTTGTCATCCACGATGACGGTGAGGTTATCGACCTTGTGATGCGCAGTAACATGCAAGGCTTCGTAGTTCTGCCCTTCCTGCAATTCGCCATCGCCGGTCATCACAAAGACATGCCCGCCATGGTTGTTGTACTTCTTCGCCCACGCCATGCCGCGCCCCTTCGAGATGCCCATGCCGAGCGAACCCGAGTTGGCTTCCATGCCGCGATTGCTGATATCGGGATGACCATTCAACCCATTGAGGCGGCGCAGTGACATGAGCATGGCATCGGGAATTTCACCAAGCGAATGCAGCACGGCATACAAGCCCGGCACATCATGTCCCTTCGATGAAAAATAAATATCGCGGTCGGGACTGTCGAAGCCAACCTTGATGGTGTTCATCTCTTCATAATACATCCACACCACAATATCCATTGCGCTGAAGCTCGAGCCGAGATGCCCCGACCCCGCGCGCTTCACTTCGGTGAGCGTGTTGGCGCGGCACATATCCGCGATGACCTGAAGTTTCTTGTATTTGTCGGCGGATGAATTGCGAACGCGCTTAAATTCTTCCACGGGGATCAGCTTTAGTTCGACCATGTTTCCTCGTTGTTAACTTTCATAACTCCTTCGATTTCATTTACGAGTGCCTGCGCTACCATCATCCGCCCGGTTTGGTTCAAATGTTCGGTGAGTTCGTCAGCATGAAAAAAGTGATCAGATATTAAATACTCTTGAAGATTCAAGAAGCAAACCCGATCTTTTCCTAACCAGGGATAAATATAGTCCTGCACGACTTTTGCATTGGCGCGGACGATATCCATAAACCCTTGACCAACATGTCTTGTTCCGCCCTCATAATTGATCGGAGTAATATACAATAATGCGCGGATATTCAGTTCGCTCAGCAAGTCAAGCGTTTTGCCGAGATACTCCAGCCTGCGGTGATTGTGCTGCAGCATGTTGAGATAATGGAGGATATAGATCTGCTTTCTGCGGTAAAACTTCCCTTGCAGGTCGGTCGGGATATTTTTGATAATGTCGAGGAACTGACCGAGACATTTCAATTCCGTGAACGGGAGGTCAAGCGCAAGATTGCGCTCTGTTTCTGAATATGTCAGCGCATCGGCATTGCCGCGAATGGCGGGGATTCTTTTGGTTTGCGGATATGCTCCCAACGCTTGAATCTCTTCCTCGAATTGCCACGCCGGGTTCAAGTCCCATTGAGGCGAGAAGCATCTCATATTGACGGGTAGGATGACAAGTCCCGGTTTGTTCCGCATGGACCGAAGTACTTCCAGCAGATGAAAGTAAAGTCGGAAATGATATGCGGCCTGCGCGATACAAAGCAGCTTTTTTTCACCTGAAAGTCCATCGGCAACCATGCGGTCAAGAGTCCGCTTATCCGTGTCGTGCCACGAGATGCGCTCCACCACCGAATCGCCAAGATAAAGGATGTCCGAACCCGCCGTCCATCGAGAATCGTAATCTGCCGCCAGTTGTGCGAGGGCGGGATAAGGCTTGGGGATTTTCATCCACACGGATGAGAGAATTTCTTGAAAGGTCTTCATAAATCGATTGTCAGATTAACCTGCCTTATAGTTTTCTTGCGCGAATCAAACCCGGGCGGCGGAAAATGATCTTCGAAGATTCTTCGAAATATCCCGCTACTACATCGTCATCCAAATTATAGAGGTATGGGGTCTGCATATCCTCGAAATGAAGGTCCTTCTCGATCTCTTCAGGTGTATACCCTTTTTCCTCAGCCAGCCTCTTTAACGCAGTGAGGGTCCGGTTACCTTCGGTACCTTCGAGCAGGTCGCGCAGACTGACGCTCTTATCGAAGCCCCAGCGTTTGCCGATTTTTGCGGTGATGTCTGCTGCCTCTTCCATGGGAAGTCCCAGCGTATACTCACGAATATCCTTGATGATCTGCGAAGTGGAATTCTGGTTAAAATACGAAATCGCGATTAACCCACCAGGCACAGTTAGTTTTTGAAGGTCAGCTGCCGCGCGGGCTGGATTTTCCACATGCATCAACGCCCATCCCATGTAAACCACATCAAATTTCTTATCACCAAAATGGTTTGATATCTCGGTAATATCAATACCCGGCGCAAGGGTAAGGTTCTTCGCCTCAGGTTTGGAAAGCCGGTACCGCCACCGATTCCAACCTTTCAAATTTTCAGGAACGGCATTCTGGTTTTCGACATGCTGTTTCAAAAGATTCGGACCTTCCACCGATCCATCATGCGCCCAAACCTTTGCGCCAAGTTCCAGCGCAGCATACGTCTTTGAACCCATGCCGCAGCACACATCCAACACACGCTTGCCGCGGATGTTATACGTGCCGATCAAATCGTATAGCTTTTCAAAACGTCCCACGCTCCAATCCGAAGTATCGCGGCGAACACCCCAAATCACATCATATAAATTTCTAGATTCAGATTCTATTGGAGTCATTCGTGGTTTCTCTTTCTATCCATTCCAGATGCTGCGCCTCATTCCGCGCTTGTGCTTGATCCTTCTTTATGAAATTTTTTCTACCCTTGGCAGTTGCGCCTCGCCGCTTGCAACGAGACGTTCCGCCAAATCCCAATCGTAGGGATGATTCACATCAAAGCCTTCATAGCCTTCCGAAACAAACGGCATGACCACTTCGCCCGCGATGGTTCGCCCATCGAAGGCCACACGCGACCAGGCAATTTCAAGGCTGGCATTCTGCGAATAGACCTCGGGCAAGCTTTGATAGGGCGTGCTGTGCCAGGGCTGTTCCTTCGGTCCGAACGGCAGCAATGGCATCATGCGCTTGCCGCGAATCACCCACATCTTGCCAGGGTGCTCTTTTACTTTTTCCACAGCGCGGAGCGAGTCTACACCTTCTTCGGCTTTGAACGCATTCCATGCTCGTTGAATGGTGCTCGGCAAACGAAAGGGGCTGGTTGGGCGCAGAATGCTGAAACAATCATATTCGCGTCCCATCTCTTTCAGTTTGTGAAGCGTAAAGTCCAGCCATTCGATGTCGAGCGCAAGGTCGCCTGCAATTTCAGCCGGACGCAGGAAGGGAACTTCCGCGCCATACGAACGGGCGATCTCAGCGTACTCTTCCGAGTCGGTTGAGACGAGAATATCGGCAAAGATTCCGCTTTGCTTGGCGGCACAGATCGTGTACGCGATCAGCGGATGCCCCGCCAGCGGGCGGATGTTTTTTCCCTGCACGCGTTTTGAACCGGCGCGGGCGGGAATCAAAGCAATGATGGAAGGATTCTCTTTGCTCATACCTGCGTCGGGTCGATGTTGATATACACGTCCTTCAATTCCGAATAAATGTTGAGCGCTTCCGTACCGGGTTCACGTGAACCATTGCCCGAAAGTTTGCGTCCGCCGAAGGGCATGTGCGGCTCGGAGCCGTACGTCCCTGCATTGACCACCGCCACGCCTGTCTGCACTTTGTCATAAAACCGCGTGGCGCGATGAATGCTCCTGGTATGGATGCTGGCGCTCAAACCATACGGCGTATCGTTTGCCATTTGAAGCGCGTACTCAAAATCTTTCGCCTTGAATAACAACGCCACAGGGCCAAATAACTCACATTCCGAAATTTCATCGTGCGGATCAACATTCTCAATCAGAGTCGGCGCCATGTAATAGCCGTCTTTATGTTCGGCATCGGTCATACGTTCGCCGCCGCACAGAATGGTCGCGCCGTTCTCCTTTGCCTTTTGCACGGCAGCCACCATGCTGAGCAATTGTCCTTCATTGATGACAGGACCAAAATCGCAATCATCTGCCGTGCCGATTTTCAACTTCTTCGTTTTTTCCACGAGCATATCGCGGAACTTCTCATACACAGACTCAAAAACAATAATCCGGCTGGTGGATGCGCAGCGCTGTCCTGCATTGCTGAAGGCTGAGAGCAGCACCCACTTGGCGGCGTTCTCCAAGTCGGCGTCGTCACACACTACGAGAGGATTCTTCCCACCCAGTTCCAGCGAGATGCGCGCGAAGCGTTCCCCCGCTGAACGGTTGATGATGCGCCCCACCTCGGTCGAACCGGTAAAACTGATCACGCCCACATCCTGATGCGCAACCAACGGAGCACCCGCCTCTTTGCCAAATCCCTGCATGATGCTTAGCACGCCATCAGGCAAACCCGCTTCCTTTGCGATCTGACCAAAGATCCATGCCGTGGCTGGCGTATCTTCGGCAGCTTTCAAAATGGCGGCATTACCGCAGATGAGCGCAGGGAAAACCTTCCACGCCACATTCGCGATTGGCGTGTTCGCGGCGATGATGAGTCCTGCCACTCCGATGGGTTGACGAATCGTCATTGCATATTTATTCGCCGTGCCGCTCGTGGTGGTGCGACCATACAAACGCTGACCTTCGCTGGCATAGAACAACCCGCATTGGATCGCTCCGCCCGTTTCGCCCAACGCCTCTTTCATGGACTTTCCAGTTTCTGCAGCGACAATGGCAGCGATCTCACCCTGACGGTTTTGCATCCCCACAACGATCTTGTGTAGAATCATACCCCGCTGCACCGCAGGTGTATCCGCCCAAGTTGGCTGAGCTTTCTTCGCCAGTTCAATGGCTTGTTGAATATCCGCTTGCCGTGAACGCGCCACCTTGAAGAGGGCCTGTCCGTTCGCGGGGTTGATTTTCTCGAACCACTCATTCAATTGAGTAGGTTGTTCTTGGGTGCCAATCCAGTTGGGGATTTGTTTAAGTATCATATTATCACTTCAAAGAATGGATCTACATTGCAAAACACTTTTTGGAACATAAATTCCATTCTATTTTACACTTATCGATCACTGCTTTTGGAGCGGGGAGACAGGATCGAGGCTATTTTATGGCTTGCCGTACCATCCCCAAAAATGGGCGGATGTTCCTGAGGCGGAGAAAAATCCTTCCAAGCTTGCAATACCCGACTCTGTTCGACTCCAACAAGTTTGTTCCATCCTGTATGAACAGTTTCCAGCCATTCGGTTTCATCCCGCAAGGTCAGGCAGGGTATCGACATAAAATATGCCTCTCGTTGAACGCCGCCTGAATCTGTTGCGATCATGCGGGCGTTTTCTTCCAATACCAACATATCAAAATATCCTATTGGATCGATCGTTCGAACATTAGCAGAAAGATCGTGGTCCAATTTTTTCAGGGCAGCCACGGTCCTGGGATGCGCTGGGAAAACCACCGGATCTGGGGCATTGTTCAAGATATCAACGATATTTCTTAAGCGCTCGGCATTGTCGGTGTTTGCAACCCGATGCGCTGTCACCAGGGCGTACGACTTCGGTTGAAGCCCGAATTTTGAAAGAATCTTTGATTTCTCCCTTGCAAGGGGCAGGTTGGCAAGCATTGCGTCATACATTACATCCCCGACCCAATGGACAGACTTGGAAATACCTTCTTTGGCAAGGTGATTTACAGCTGTCTGGCTTACGCAAAAATGCAAATCGGATAATCTGTCTGCCGCCAGACGATTGATTTCCTCCGGCATGCGTTTATCAAAGCTCCGCTCCCCCGCCTCGATATGGGCGACCGGGATGTTCAACTTGCTTGCAGTGATAGCCCCCGCCAAGGTGGAATTAGTATCGCCTCGTATCACAACCCAATCTGGTTTTTCAACAAGAAGAACTTCTTCCAATTTAGTCAAGGTATTTGCAATCTGTTGGGCATGAGAACCGGATCCTACTTCCAGATTGTAATCCGGGGCGGGAAGTCCGATCTCATCAAAGAACGCTTGGGACATCAGGTAATCATAGTGCTGACCGGTGTGAACTAAAATCTCCTTGTGTGTTTTTCTTAATTCCCTGCTAACACAAGCAGATTGAATAAATTCCGGCCTCGCGCCAACCATGGACAAGATTTTCATTTTATAAGAAGATTAAACAGGAATTCGACACTATAATGAAATTGTGGATTTTACGCCAAGCCGATACAGAATAATTCGGCCTTGAAAATTTAGATGATCAAGGATGGTCTGGATGAGTTTCACCTTCGAGACTCCGAAAGCCCTGCGGTAAAGAACAGCTGGAAATTCAACGACTCGGAAGCCTTTAAACCTGCTTTTCACAAGCAACTCTACATTGAAAAGAAATCCATTTGATTCGAAAGGAACAGAGTCGATCACCTCACGGCGATATGCTCTGAATAGACAGGTGTAGGTATATATATCCCATTCCACTAATAAGCGATAAATCATAGAGGAGCCGCGGCTTAGCAACAGGCGATATTTCGGAACCCCAACGACATTGCCGTCAGGGTGGTAGGGTGATGCTGTGACAATATCCGCACCCTCCAAATATTTCAACATACCCATCATACTGGAAAAATGATACGTACCATCGCTGTCTGTAGTAATTATCATGCTGCCTTGGCAAGCAGCTAATCCCGTCCGTATCGCCGCGCCCAAACCCAAATTAATCTGATGCTGAAGATAGTCAAACTCAACATTCGGAAGCAGGGTGCTTGTAAAAGCCTCCTTGAAAGAATCTAATGTTCCATCATTGCTGCCGTCATCCACAAATACGACTTGAACCGAATATTCCTCTGCCAGCCTGGCAAGCACCGGTAAAAGTTCGTCTCTCATTTTGGGAATGTTTTCGACTTCGTTGTAGCAAGGGATCACAATCGATAATCTTGTATGCATGCTCACCTTATAAATCAAGAATTTGTATCATTGGGAAAGAACAGGGTATCAGGGCTGTTTCTACCATGTTCCTTCCTTTGAAGCACGTATCAGGAATCGCCAGCAAAAAAATCTTTGCAAACTAATCATTTCCAGAAACCGGTTCAACAGGTCATCTACTTTGATCAGCCAATATTGCAACAACCGATTCTCGGGACACCACTGGCGGGTGACAAACCCTCCAGATAGAGGAAAGGCAATCACATCACGATAGATAACCTTGTCGACGGCGTATCCAGCATTTTGTAAAGCGTGGACATAATAATCCATGCTTCTCTCATTGAACTCTTTGTGCCGTGTTATGAATCGGCTAACATGAAGGATGAAATTCATATTGGACTGGAATATTATCAATTCGCTGGCGTTTATCCGAACTATCTCTTTCAGCGCCCGTTCAAAATCGAGATGCTCAACGACCTCTCTTAATATTACAGTATCAAAGTAGCGATCCGGGAACTCAAGTTTGTAAATTTCCTGGCGAAGGACATCGACGTCAAACCATTTTTTAGCCAGTTGGCCGCATTCATCATTTGGATCGATGGCAATTACCTCGAAACTGGCATCCAATAGCATTCGGGTTAGGAGCCCATACCCGGCTCCCGCATCCAGAACTTTTTTTCCCGTGAGTTTGCGCATAATAAATTCATTCTGTTCCCAGGCTATACACCCATAAAAAGTTTCCAATTTAAGACGGTCAAAATTTGAATCGGTCTTATGGTATATATCAAGCTCGTATTTTTGTTCCTCGGTCAACCCGGTTACATCGATTTTCATTTTATTCTTTCGTGAATTCCGAACGGTGGACGACTCTCCCATCGGATGCGCTGGTAATGAACGCAAGTGCAACATCCAAATTCAGCAAGCCCTCTTCGCCCGTGACAATCGTACCTTCATTCTGAGCGACTTTATTGACAAAGTTTTCCAACTGGACACGCAAAGGTTCCCTTCGGTCGATTTTGATTTTGGTCATGTTGCCTTCAATAATATGGGCTCCTGGCAGTCCAGAGCCCACGGGGTAATCATTCTCATAAAAATAAAACTCTTGAGTCAATGTGTCAACGACGAACATGCCGCGTTCGCCGACTACAAGTGTTTGGCGCACTTTTGTGGGTACCAGCCAACTAACATCTAAAAGCCCGTTCATGCCGTTCTCGAATTTAATCATGCCGAAAAAGGAATCCTCATGTGAAAGATGCACGCGTCTTTGAGTCTCTGCGCTCAGACGATTTATGGGCGAATTGGTCAAGGATTGCATCAGATCGATGTCATGAGTAGCAAGATCAACCACAACACCTGTATCCTCAATCCGCCCGGGGATGGGACCGAGCCGCCGGGTTCTAATCTCGAATAATTTCCCCAATTCGTTTACTTCAAGCCTTTTTTTCAATGCAACAATGGCCGGGTTGAATCTCTCTATGTGACCAATTGCAAGTAAGATGCCCGCTTTTCTCGCCGCGGTGATGATCGCACGTCCGTCAGCATGGGTTGTTGCAACTGGTTTCTCAAGCAGTATAGGTATACCATGAGCCATCACTTCTTCTGCGACCTGTCGATGCAGGGAAGTGGGGACCACCACTGAAACTGCATCCAGCTTTTCTTGAGCAAGCATTTCGCGATAATCTGTATAAGCTCGCCGATTGTATTGTTCGGCAAATTTCTTGCAGCTTACAGGGTTAGTATCCGCTGCCGCGACCAAACGGACGCTATCCATTTCTGAATAGACCCGCACATGGTTCCTGCCCATGGCGCCTATGCCAATGACGCCAACATTTAGCATCGCGCACCGACTTCCGCTACGATCTTTTCTAATTCATTTTGAATAAGAGCCGGGTGTACTGGCAATGAAATTACCTGCTTCGCCAGTTTCTCTGTAATCGGCATATCCTTTTCATACCCCATTCCCATATACAAAGGCTGGCGATGGATCGGTATTGGGTAATATACGCCTGCCGCAATACCCGCCGAGTTCAAGCCCTCTACCATCTTGTCGCGGTCTTTCTCAACACAGATCGTATATTGATGAAACACGTGTTCACTATTCCGGCGTACCTTGGGGGTTTTAACTCCGCTCAACGGAGAGAGTTTCCCTGTCAAAAAGCGGGCATTATCTTGGCGTTGCCTGTTCCAATTATCAACCTTTCCGAGTTGTACCAGCCCAATTGCGGCTTGAATATCGGTCATCCGAAAATTAAAACCCAAAGTGTCATGCAGATAGCGTTTTGGGCTCCCATGATTACGGAGTAAACGCGACTGTTCCGCCACTTGGGGGTTATTGGTTGTGATCATGCCTCCTTCGATGGTTGTCATGTTCTTTGTGGGATAAAAGGAATAACATGCAGTACCCCAAGCGCCGACCTTTTTCCCTTTATACATTGCGCCATGTGATTGACAGGCATCTTCGATAATCACCAGGTTGTGCTTCTTGGCAATTTCCGCAATGGCATCCATGTCTGCGATCTGACCAAACAAATGGACAGGGATGATTGCTTTTGTCCTGGGAGTGATTGCTTCTTCGATTTTATCTGGATTGAGCAGGAAATAATTAGGCTCAATATCCACAAAGACCGGTCGTGCACCTGTATAAAGGATACAGTTGGCAGAGGCAATAAAACTGAATGGAGTGGTGATTACTTCGTCGCTAGGACCAATGCCGTGAGCAAGGAGAGCCACATGGAGCGCTGTGGTGCCGGATGAAACGGCAATCCCGTATTTTGTGTCAGTCCATTTGGCAAACGCTTCTTCAAATTCCCGAACCTTTGGCCCTTGAGCTAGGTGCCCAGAATCCAGGACACCCAGAACCGCCCTTTTTTCCTCATCACCGATTTGCGGACGCGATATATTAATCATGTCGTTACTCCGTGGGTTTGTACGACCAATTGCATTTTGAACAGTAATACTCGTCCCCTAGTGGCTGCATTCTCAGACCGCATCGGCATACGTATCCAACCAAGCGAGCCGGTACGCCCATGACCAAACCATGGTCCGGCACCGAGCGGGGGACAACAGCACCTGCGGCTACAAAGGCAAATCTTCCAACCGTCACATTGGGGATGATAATAGCGCCTGTGCCAATTGAAGCGCCGTATTTAATAAGGATGGGACCCACCTCCCAATCATCCGTGCCTTTCAGCTTTCCGTCTGGCGTTATAGCGCGGGGGTAAAGATCATTTGTAAATACGGCGCGTGGCCCTATGAAAACCCCATCCTCGACGGTTAATCCGTGATAGAGAAAAGCGCCATTTTGGATCTTTACATTACTGCCAATCTTGACATCGAAATCCACATACACATCCTTGCCAAGGATGCAATTCTCCCCTATCTCAACACCTTCGCGGATTTGAGCATTATTCCATACGCTTGTTCCATCGCCGATTCTTACATTTGAGGATACGGATGCAGTCGGATGTATTTTAATGGTTGAAGACGTATTTGTATTATCTAGACTTGTCATAAGTGCTCCACGTTGAATTGATATGGTCTGTCTAATTTTGGTATAACGCAACTTTAATGAAAAATCCAGTGAATTTTGTAACTTGTCGAACATTTAAGAGAGTCTTTCCGCGATGGGAATAGTTGGAGTCTCAAAGAATACTTTCATGCTTTTGCCGATACACTACTTTTACCTTCTCCAAATTCAAGGCCTGTTCATCAAAATACAATATCCACATTTACTATACGGACGGTTAGTCTACAAAATATCCGTCGTTGGACGCATACTGGCAATAATCTATGGCTCAATCGAAGGTTCAAGTAGATCAAACAGGTCCGTTCGTACAATGCTTTCTTCTTCCAATTCATATACGGCGACCAACGACGGGTCAAGGTACTGCGGGTCGGAGTCTACAGCATGGACATGCCAATCTCCATTCTCATAACTGATGGCTGAGGGTGGATAGAGATCGATCGTGTCGTCGTCGTACAGATAATGAATGGCGCTGTTATTGCTGAATGCGCCTAGATCTGCATTGCCAAGTACAATCACAAATCCCGGCGGTAGGGTCGGAAAATCCTTCTGTAATTTTGCTATAACGAGTTCCGCCGTGGCCGCCCGCCGGATCAACATATTGGTACCATCCGCAAAAGTGCTTTGACGCAATTTTTCGTCGAAAATTCGATGGCTTTGATACGCAGAGCCTAATACGGCAAAGAACCCCATGAACAAAAAAAACACAGGAACAATCTTGTGATTAAATTTTAGAAACCTAAAAAAATAGTGAACACTGTAAAAAAACAATGCTATAAAAGCGGGCAGTGAATAGATTGAATAATACCTGTATGTATGATTGGGCAGGAAAATCACCGTCAGAAGCCCTACAGCCAGCCAGGCAGAAAGAAAAACGATCTGGCGAAACACACTATCCCGCTTTATTGCAAGCAGCGAGGCAAAGGAACCGGCCAGAAAGGTTAAAGTTGAAACACCTGCGATTATTTTATATATTGTCGATCTCAATGACGCAACAGGAAATATGGACTGGAACATCCAGGTCAGATACCATTGAGTGTTTGTGACCAGGTGCCTTCCCCAAAAGTCCATGAAATAAGGTTGATCTTCATGATAAGCAGTGGGCATGCCTCCTAGTAGTTTTAATCCTGTCAACAGCCCGCCAAATGCCAGAAAGGGAAGCCATTTAATAAACAACCGGTCTGGATGCAAATCCACCTTTTTTTCTCTTGGTAAAATCAGGGAATGTAGCAACAATAAAGCCGGGAGGAAAATAATGGTCGGCTTGAAAAGACTGCCTAGGAGATAAGAAAAAGCGCTTAACCATGTCTTATCCTTCAGGTATAACCAGATTGAAAGAAAAAAGAATAATGTACCGCCCATATCGCCATAAGTCGCCCATGCCCAGGCAAAAACATCAAGATGAACCGCGATGGCGGAAGCATAAACAATACCTGAAAGATATCCCACCCATTTGTTCTCCAATATGTGATCCATAATAAAAACTATCAATAATGAGTTCACTACATGAATTAAGAGGTTGGGAAATCGCATTGGGACTGAGTCAAAACCAAAAATCTTATACATCAATGCCATGAATGCCTCGCCTAAGGGGGCATAGACTGTTTTTCCGTTGGGATTAAAGGAATGCTGCAAGGAGTTGGTAAGCCCTAAAGATTGAATTTGCCTCAGGAACCACCAATCATCCGAGATGAATGGAAAAAAAATCACACGCCAGTAGATCGAAGCAATAATTCCCGATATCAATAGCACTAGAAATACCATCTGCTTCTTTTCAGGTATTGTCTTCATGATTCTAACTCCGTATGCTGTCTTTATGCTCCGGCATCCTTACGCCCGGTTCATAGAAAACGAATTTTCCTAAACAATATACTGCTTATAACAGAAGATCAGCGTAAAAACTCGAAAGTAAAATTTTCATCCGCCGCCAAATCGCGGAGAAGGATCATGCCGATGATATTGTTCAACTCATACGGCGGGATGCCGTCGCTGGGAGATTTGATGGCAATATCCGCAAGGGTCAAAACTTGACCGGCTTTTAGATCACGAGCCGCGACGAGCTTCTTTCCCATCTTGTGGATTGGATTGACCTCGCTTGGGTAAATCTTCTTCTCACCATCACCCATTGCCACTTTTACCCGGCGCAGGTCGCGGACGAGCTTTCGCATGCCAATCGGTTCGAGAGAGAAGGCATGATCCGTTCCTTTCCAGGTATGGTTCAGCGTGAAGTGCTGTTCTACCATGCGCGAGCCAAGCACATAGGCAGCCACTGCCATGGCAATCCCATTTTCGTGGTCAGACAAACCAATCACCACATCGGGGAACTTTTCACGATATGTAGAGATGACACGCAGGTTTAAGTCTTGCGGCTCGGCGGGGTAGGATGCAGTGCATTGCAGAATGGCCAATTGTTTGTTGATCGGCATGATCGTATCATAAGCGCGCTGGACATCCTCCATTGTTCCGCCGCCGGTGCTGATGATCATCGGTTTGCCAATCTTGGCGACATGTTTGAGGAGCGGGGTATTTTTCAGATCGCCTGAAGCGATCTTATAGAGAGGCATATCGAGTTCAGCGAGGAAGTCTGCACTATTCATATCGAAAGCTGTGGCGAACATGACCAAGCCGAGTTCTTCGGCATACTTCTGCAACTCGATATATTCAGCCTTACCAAATTCCAATGCCTCGCGGTGTTCGCCATAGGTCGCGCCGAAACTGTTTTCATTGTCGTAGGGCTTTTCGTACGCTGCTTTGGTCAACAGAGACTTGTTATCACGTTTCTGAAGTTTGACCGCATCCACGCCGCATTCCTTGGCGGCTTTGAAGAGGGCTTTGGCTTTTTCCAGTTCGCCCTGGTGATTATTGCCAATCTCTGCAATGACAAAACAATCGCTGTCATCTGAAATTTCGAGACCGTTCACGTTCAATGTTCCTTGTTTCATGATTCTCCAATTCAGAACCGGGGATTCATCGTTTTGAGCCGAACCGTTCGATCAGATCGGCATAGACCTCGATGGAGGAGCGTTTTGATTCAAGCGGCATGATGAAATTCTTTACAAACTCACGGCGTTGGGCGAATAAGACATCTGTCCCTTCAAGAATCCTTCCGACAATTCCTGCCACATTTTCCGCATCTTTTGCCTTCTCCAAAAACCCCCCCTCTTCGAGGTGATGGAAATGGACCAGTTGCTGGGTTTCGCCGTATTCCTTCGAGATGATCGTAATGCAAGGTCTGTCCAGCGCAGACGATTCCAAAAATGCGGTCGTATTAACCCCAACCACGGCAATGCTGTAATGAATGGAATTGTAGAACATAAGCCTTTTTTGCTCGGTGTCTGGCAATTCGCCCGGAGAGGGGTAGATTGTAACATTGGGGCGGCTGGCATCTTTCAAGGCGGGAATGATGCGCGTGTTGACGGGGTGAGGGCGCACGAGGATATGAACATCCCGCGTTTGTTTATATTCGGCCAGCGCATCGGCAATCTTTACAATGAGCACATCCTCGCTCAAGGATTTCTGCACGTTGCTATCCAGAAGGTAAGTTGAACCCGCATAGAGGATGTAATTCTTTGCCGGGTCGATTCCCGCGATGCGACAGAACTCGTTCCTGGGCAGGATTAACCCGTTAGCGCCTCCGATCAAACGATGGAAACGCGGCGCGCCGGTAACGTGTACGCGTTCGCGCGGGATGTTGTGAAGACGGCAAAGTTCTTCAGCCAATGGCTTGTTCCAAACAAGGTGATGATCCGGCTGGGAATGGAATGTGCCTTTGGCGGAGATATTATCCCAACTAAACATCGAAAACACGGCGGGGATTCCAAGCGCAGCAGCGGCCTGGACGTATTCGCTTTCACGCGAATCCCCGCTGATAAGAGGAAGCGCAACCAGCACATCAGGCTTATGAACTTTTACATGCCGCTTGATTTCCGGAGCGACTGGGATCATGTTCTCGATAAAACGCAGGGTTTTCTGGAACAGGGGGTTCTTCAAAACCTTTTTCCCGGATGCGCTCGAAATGACCTTCCAGGCAGAGTGATGGAAGAAGCGTCCCCAATTCTTCGCATCCCACCGGCGTTCTTCTTCCCGGTTCAGGACGTAGGCAAAATTCAACAACTCGCGGATGAACCTGACGACTTTCGGTAGGAACTTCCTTCGAACCAGCGCTTCGATGCGCAGGTTTGGAAGTTCAGCAGCAGCCTTTTGTAAGGCATCATCCGGGATGTGGCTTTCCTTGTCCTGTCCGAGAATGACAACGATTTCATGACCTCGCCGATATAGCTCTCGGACAGCGTCGTCTATCGAGTAGTATTTCAGGTAGTTGTCGAGCGCAAAAATTATCTTCATTCTTCGAATTGCCTTCTCCGTCTTACGCAGTTACGCAATGCTGGAGATAAGTCTTTTGAAATGATCCTTCAATTTATTTGCCATGAATATTTCCGTTGCGCGCATGGACTCATAGGTCGCCCCGCCGATGTGCGGCGTTAGCAATAAATTCGAGTGCATGCGGGCGTATTCGATCAGCAGCGAATTTTCCTTTGTTCTTTCGCCGGAAAGAACATCAAGCGCCGCCCCGGCAAGATGACCGGATTTGAGTGCATCGAGCAGGGCGGGTTCATTCACAATTGCGCCGCGAGCTGTGTTGACCAACCACGATCTGCGCGGCATCATGTTCAACTCCTTAGCGCTGATCAGGTTTTCAGTCTCTTGAGTCAGAGGCACATGGATACTCAATATATTCGATTCGCCAAGCAAATTTGCCAATGATTCCTTCATCTCAACACCGGAGTTTGCATCATTTCGGTAGGGGTCATATGCCATGACTTTCATGCCAAACGCCGATCCATAGCGGGCGACCTTTTCGCCGATCCTGCCAAAACCCAAAATACCAAGACGCATCCTGGCAAGTTCGTGCCCTTTGAAGCGATCCCGTTTCCATTCCCCATTTAAAACTGAAAAATGAGCGGATGGGATATTTCTCGTCAACGCCAGCAGCAGTCCCCAGGTCAATTCGGCTGTGGCGGGAATGGAACGCAGAAATTTCGTTTCACCGCGCAGGCTGAGCACTGCAATGTTCTTTTTAGCAGCGTATTCCATATCAATGTGATCGAGTCCGGTGGTGGCGGAAACGATCACTTTTAAGTCTCTTGCCGCGTTCATCAGTTCAACATCCACTTGATGATTCAAACGCACGATGAGCGCATTGAATTCATGGATGCGCTGGAGCAGTTCCTGCCGTTCCATATTCTGTTCGACCAGGTTTCCGATCCCCTTCAGGATGGAACGCGCCTCGTCGCTGTATTCATCCGGTTCGACGTTCAAAATCTTCAGCATCGCTGTCACCGTTTCCTGCTCAAAATATAATCCGCCAGCACAAGGTCATATTCGGTGTCGATGTTAAGCGAGCGGTCTTCCGCCATGATGTAGGGAAGGATTCTGTTTCCCATGAGCGTGTTCTGGTCGAGTAACTTGCGGCGGAAGGCGTAGATCGCGCCGTTTCGGTGATAAACACGAGGAAGGTCCTGCCTGCGCGCGCTGGCAAATGTTTCATCGATCGATACAAGGCAGCCGCTTTCCATGCGGTACATCCGCGCGGGATGATGGTCCGAGACTTGATAGACACTGACAATGGAATCCGCTTCAGACTGGTTCAAGGCTTGAAGCGCTGAGTCGATATCGGATCCGGTGCGAAGCGGAGAGGTGGGTTGCAGTACGAGTCCATAATCGAATGATTCGCCTCGAGATTCCAATTCGCCAAAAACGTGTTTGATGACGTCGATGGTCGGCGTATCATCCTGAGCCAACTGAACAGGACGGTTTATTACTTCACAACCAAGCGAGGCGCAAATTTCTGCGGTTTCCTTATCCTCGGTGGAGGCAATGCAGCGCGTGAGCATGTGGCTGGCACGCGCGGCTTCGATGGTATAGGCAATAAGCGGGCGCCCCGCCACTTCACGGATATTTTTTCGCGGCACCCCTTTGGAGCCGCCCCGAGCGGGAATGATTCCCAGAACTTGCATCATGTGTTATTTCGGTTTCCTCGCGGCAAGGCGCAGGCGCAAACCCATGTCCCAATCGCGGATGAGTTTTTCAAACTGCGCTCGCCCTTCGGGGTCTTGCAGGAGGTTGCGCAATTTCGGGGGCAACAAATCGATCGAGAGACCAGAATGCGGATTTTTGAATTGCCAATGATTCAACACGGCGTCGAGACCGCCAAGCGCGGTGTCGAGATGCGCGATCTCGTAACCGGAGCGTTTAAAAAGGTCTGAGAGGGTATCCCAGGCAAAGTAACTAAGATGATTCCTGCCGGTAAAGGTGCGCGCCTGTTCGTGAAGCGTGCCGTTGGCAAAACTGTAAACATTCGGCACGATGACCATTACCACGCCGTCGGGCTTCAGCGTATCCCAAATATCGGCGAGCATTTGCTTCGGCTTGCTGAGATGTTCGAGAACTCCGAACATCGTAATGGCGTCAAAAGAGGCGGGAGGAAAACCCGCGTCGTTGAAGAGCTGCGGGCGCACGTCCAGCACGCGTTTGAGGGCATATTCACGCGATTTCGGTTCGGGTTCGAGACCAACACATTCAAAACCGGATTTTTGCGCGATCTCCATGAACAAGCCGATGGAACAGCCGATATCGAGGATGCGCCCTTTGGAGGGAATCAATTTTGCAAGTATGTCCACGGCTTCCTGAAAATACGGAATCTGCCAGGACTGGTTGATGGGATTGGCAAGCACATTCAGCCAATCCGTCATGGATTGTTGGTCGACGGCGTCGCCGTAATAAGCGAGCGTGGCGCTTTCGAGCAGGCGAGGAGTGACGTAAACAAGGTTGCAGTTCTTGCACCGGACAAATTCGAATCCCTGCTTGGCAAACAATGGCTCGTACGAGTCTGCATCACAAGCAGGGCAGTTGACATGCTCGACCAGATCCGCCTTCACTTTGCCGGTTGCGGGGTCGATCAGTTTGGTGAGTTCCTTGTTTACGTTATCGAAGAATTTCGCCCTTCCAGTGGCGTCGTCGAAGTTCTTGTTCATGGTTTCTCCTGAATTTGATCCGTAATCCTCTTTTCAGCCTCTTCCCAGTCTTCAAGGGTGTCGAGGTTGCAGGATTGGTCTCTTGGGATGATAAGCGGGCGGCAATCGTCGCCATAGATGCTGCGCTTGAGGATAAACACATCTCGCCGGAAGGCGTAGATGGTGCCATCGCGCGAGTAGGCAGGGCGCGTATCCTGCCTGCGTGTGACTCTTTCGCCGCCTTCCAAAAATGGTTTGAGTTTGCCTTCTTCAAGTTTGAGCACGAAATCAGGCGCATAATGCTGGGGTACTTCCACCACGCTGGCAACCGCGTCACATTTCGTCCCGATCAGGATTCTTACTGCCGCTTGAAGATGTTCCGCTTTTCGCAAGGGAGCGGTCGGTTGTAAGAGCAGGATGATTTCCGCCTGCCAACCCTCGTTCTCGACAAATTGAAGAGCGTGATCAATCACCGGGAACATGGGAGTATCATCCTGCGCAAGATGTGCGGGGCGGATGAACGGGACTTCGATCCCAAGGCTCTTTCCAGCATCCGCGATCTCCGGTGAATCGGTGGTCAGGATAAGGCGGTCCACCAAGCCGGAGTCCCGCGCAGCTTTGGCGGCGTAATGGATCAAAGGCTTGCCGCCCAACATGCGGATGTTCTTACCGGGGATGCCTTTGGAACCTCCGCGGGCAGGAATGATTCCCAGAATCTTCGTCACGACATGCCTCTACTGGTAAAACAACCTTTTCTCTGAACGAAGCGGGATGTCCGCAAGAATCTTCGCGATCTGCAATCCCGCATCGCCTTTTCCGTAAAGCGGATCAGAGGGATACCTGCCGTTCGCGACTTGTTTGCGGATCGTCTCTTGAATCTGGAACCGGTTGTAGTCCGCGTCCAAAACGTTCCTTCCCCGTTCACGTCCCGCTTCGCGCGTCCCGATATTGACCGATGGAACACCGAGAAAGGAAGTTTCGCGGATGCCAACGCTCGAGTTGCCGACGATACAGCGGCTGTTATAGACGAGACGAAGAAAATCCTCCGACTCCATGTTCTTGAAGAAGTGAATGTTATCGGGGCGTTCGTTCTCGCGGAACATACGAATGCCTTTCGAGGTGCCATCTGAGCCTGCATCCACATTGGGCCAGAACCAGAATGCGGGCAGTCCGATCTCCTTGACCGCATGCAGGGTCTCGAGAATCTGCGCGCGGGCGCGGTCATATTCGGTGGTGACCGGATGCTGCATGACGACGAGATAATCCCTGTCCCGCACGTCGAAGGTCGAGCCAACGCCCTTGTATTTCTCAAACGGATCGAAGTCAATGGCGGGATTCTTCAAGACATTGGCGGCAATATCAATGGACGGACAACCGGTGACGAAGACCGACTCGGGATTTTCACCCATGCGGATGACATTCTCCGCCGCCTTTTGGGTGGAAACGAGATGAATATCTGCCAGTTTCGTAACCGCATGGCGCACCTTCTCGTCGATTGTGCCGGTGATCTCACCGCCTTGAATATGCACAAGCGGAATGTTCATATAAGAGGCGGCAATGGCGGTGGCGATGGTTTCGTAACGGTCGGCAATAGTCACAACCAGGTCCGGTTTGAGGTTGTCGAAGGTGGTGGCAAGTTCGAGCAAGCCCAGCCCGGTGGTCTTCGCCATGGTAGTCAGGTTTTCGCCTTCGACGACCATATAGACTTTGCTGGAAATCTCGAAGCCATCCTGCTCCATGTAGCGGATGGCGTTGCCATATTGATCAAGAAGGGTGGATGCTGCGGCGACCAGTTGCAGTTCCAAGTCCGGGTTGGCTTTGATGGCGTGCAATGCTGTTCGGATGCGGCTGTAACTCGGTCGCGCCGTGACAACGACGCATATCTTTCTTTTCATGATGGTCAGGAAAAATCTCCTTCCAAAATCTGCTCGTCTACTTTGACATCGCGCAGGAGTGTTTTACCGATCAGGTCATTCATCCGTTCGCCGGGAAGTCCGCTGCCGGGTTTTTTGAGCCGTAGATGCCTTTCTTCGAGGATGGTGCCTTTGGACAATTCCATTCCCGCCACAATGCTTTTCGTGAAGAGCTTGCGCAACGGCAGGACCTCTTCCGCGAAATCGTCTTTGCCAACGGGGCTGGCGCGCATCCGCTCGATAAAGCGGACACCCTCCACAAGTTGACTCAACTCCCTGGTCGTGACAGAAGCGGGAACGTCAGGCCCAAACATCTCGCGGCTGAAGGCTACATGCACTTCTAGAATCTCGATCCCAAGCATGACCGCGGCAAGACCGGGGTAGATCGTGCCGGAATGGTCGGAAAGTCCCACCGCGCATTTGTAGCGTTCGCGTAGTTCGGGAATCAAATTCAAGCCGATTTTTTCCGGCGGGCAGGGATAAGCGGTCGAACACTGCATGACAGCATGTTCGACGTTCCTTTGACGGATGTAAGCGATGGCATCGTCAATTTCCTTAAAGTTGCTCATGCCGGTGGATAGAAGAATGGGCTTGCCGGTTTCGAGCATTCTATCGAGCAGGGTCTTGTTGCCAATCTCTCCCGAGGCGACCTTCCAGGCGGTCATACCGATCTTTTCGAGCAATTCCACAGCCTCGATGGAAAACGGCGAACTCAGGAAGAGCAACCCTTTTTCTCTTGCATGATCCGCCAACCCCTGCCATCCCTCCGGAGTAAATTCCATCCGCTTCCAATAGTCGTAGCGTGAAGCGTCCTGTTTGCTGAACTTGACGCGCCACGGTTCAGCGGCCGTGCTCTCGGCGGCGGCGATGTGGGTTTGGAACTTGACCGCGTCCGCGCCGGCTTTGGCGATGGCATCGATGAAGGCATGCGCCATGCCGAGGCTGCCGTCGTGCGATTGAGCGACCTCGCCGATGACGAAGCAGCGTTTGGGATCGAGAAAATTATTCATGTTTCTTCCCGTTCCAATCTCCAGGCTTCATCCCGTTCCCGACGGCAAGGATCGCCTTCGCCATCACTTCGGACGCTGGGATTTCGATTCCCTGCGGGCGCATGAAGCGACGGATGAACTCGCGGCGCTCGTCTTTCCTTGAATCCGTCCCCGCGACGATGCGGTCGATGGCGCAGAATACCTCGGAACGATCCTTTGCGACTTCTATGAAATTGGCATCGATTAAATAATCGAAATGGGCGCCCTGTCCTGCGCGCATCTGGTCGTCCATCAGGGTGACGCAAGGTCTGTCCACGATGGCGGCGTCCAAGAACCCGGTTGTATTCACACCGACCACCGCCGCGCTGTAATGAAGGGTATTGAAATAAACCTGGCGCGTTTCATCCATATCGGGGCGTCCGCCTTGTTTTGGATAAACTCTCACCCAATCACTTTCGTAGGTCGTCATGTCGAACGGGGCATAAGGATGCGGGCGAATCAGAATGGACGGTCGGTTTTTTGCGTCCATTGTCTCGAAGTGAGCGATCAATGCCTTGATGAATTCGACATCCAAGCTTGTGATGGTCTGCGACGAGCCGAGGAACAACACAAAAGGATTATTTGGATTCAATCCGCATTCAGCGCAGAATGCCTCACGGTCAGGGGATGGCTTCAGGTCGAACCAGGGGTCATAGACGGGCGCGCCGGTTATAAATACTTTTTCACGCGCGAATTCATGAATGGCGATTGCCTCTTCCATCAAGTTCTGATTCCAAACGAGGAGCCAGTCCGGTCTGACAAGATATGTTCCCTTGCTCACAAGATTATCCCAACTCAAAACGGATGCCACGGTTGGAATTCCAAGTTTTTGCGCAGCTTTGACATACTCGACTTCCAGGTCCGCAGACATGATGTACGGCGAAACAAAGAGAACCTGCGGCTGGAATTCCGCCAGCCAGTTCAAAACCTTCGGGTCCGGTTCGATGCACGATTCGATCCATCTCAACAATCCGCGCATGAAAGATGTGGAAAAGATCATGGAGCCGATGCGGGTCTTGATCGCCCAATACAACTTGGGATGCAGGCGGTTCCTCATGTAGATGTATTCCCATGGCTGGGAAGGCGGCATGGGGTGATCTGGCTTTAAAAAGTTGGCATAATTCGCCAGTTCGCGAATTGTCACGGCAAATCCCGCACCCTTTGCTCGAAAGATGCCTTCATCGAATCTCGCGCGCGGCTCATCCTTAAGCAATTGGAGCAACGCACGCCCCGACTTGTTCCCGTCCGCTTTGAAGCCTGGCCTGCACACCACGCGGACTTCATGTCCCAAGGCGTACAACAGGCGCACGACGCGGTCGAAGAAAAAATAGTGCGGCGCGCCGGATAGCACAAAAGCGATCTTCACGATTGCATCTCTCCCGCGTACGACTTTTTCCAGGATAAAGCGGGACGTAAAACGCCCGCGACATTCTGGGTAAAATCGCCCCTCGACGAATCCCCCGTGATGTAATCCACTACTTGGAAGGTAAAAATGTTCTTGGCGCGCACGTAGCGGATTTTCATTCCTTTGGAGGCGAAGATCGAAACCGAAACTGTGTATTCGCCTTCCGCCAGAAGATTGGGCGGAATCTCGACGCGCGAAACATAAAGCCCGACCCGGTCGTGTTGTGTTTCATAAGGCTCGTTGGATGTGAATGCAACCACACCCTGCGTATTGAATCCTGCCGCCACGCGGAACTTCAAGCCGGGCTGGCGCACATCGTACTCGATCTCTAAAAATGAACGCGCATTGATCTCCACCAGCGACTTTCCTTTTTCTTCGCTGTCCACGAGTCGGATTCCTGTCAATTTGACTTCATCAGTACCCGGCGCATCCTCGCCAGACCAAGCCACTGCGCCTTCCGTATTTTCGTTGCTGTTCAAGTAAAAGTTTGTCACCTGTTCAGCCGAGCCTTGTTTGACGAGCCGCCCACGTTCCAACATGATGGCTGACGAACAAAGCCGCAGGATAGCAGGCATGTTATGGCTTACAAACAACACCGTCCGCCCAGCATGTGCCACGTCGCTCATCTTGCCGAGGCATTTTCGCTGAAACTCCGCATCGCCCACAGCCAGGACTTCGTCGATTACCAAAATCTCGGGTTCGAGATGAGCCGCGACGGCGAAGGCGAGGCGCACGTACATCCCGCTCGAAAAACGTTTGACTGGCGTATCGATGAACTTTTCCACGCCGGAGAAATCCACAATCTCGTCGAACTTGCGGGTCACTTCCGCGCGGCTCATGCCCAAGATCGCGCCGTTGAGATAAATATTTTCACGCCCGGTTAATTCGGGATGAAATCCAGTTCCGACTTCGAGCAGGCTGGCGATGCGTCCCTTGATCTTGACCTCGCCGGAAGTCGGGGCGGTGACCCGCGACATGATCTTCAAGAGCGTGCTTTTCCCCGCCCCGTTTCGCCCGATGATTCCCAACGCCTCGCCTTGACGAAGCGTAAAACTGACGTCGTCCAACGCCCAGATCGATTCACCGATGCGGTTGCCGTGATCCGCTTCACCGATCTTGGCGTACGGATCGGGTCTGCCGAGTTTCTTCGCCCACCAACGATTCACATCGCCGAAAAACGTGCCGGTGCCGATCACGCCCAATTGGTAGGTCTTGGAAAGATTTTCCACGGAGATAACGGTATCGGACATGACTTAAACCGTATCCATGAAATTATTCTCGACGCGGTTGAAGATCAACACGCCAATCAGAAGCACGAGGAATGTGAACGCCAGGCTGTAAAGCAGGTACACAGGAGACATCGCGCTCGT
The DNA here is from genome assembly GCA_015075725.1 of Anaerolineales bacterium. Taxonomy (NCBI): domain Bacteria; kingdom Bacillati; phylum Chloroflexota; class Anaerolineae; order Anaerolineales; species Anaerolineales bacterium. The sequence continues at coordinate 1,418,453 of JABTTV010000001.1, forward strand.
CCCCAAAAACGCGAGGCGAAAAGTTTCCACCACGGGGGTCATCGGATTGGCAAGGATCAGCCAGCGCCACCCGCCCGTTATGGAAGAGAGCGGGTATATGACCGGTGTGCCATACATCAATAACTGAACGCCAAATGCAACCAGTTGCTGGAGATCGCGGTATTTGGTGGTAAGCGAAGACACAATGATTCCAAGTCCCAGCCCCAATCCCGCCATGATGACGATATGAACCGGCAGGATCAAGATCCACCAGTTCGGGCGTACGTCCGACCCGGCGGACATGAAATAAATGAGGAACCCCAGAAACACTAGGAATCGAAGCCCAAACGAAATAATCTGGGAGATAACAATAGACAGTGGAATGACAAGCCGTGGGAAATACACCTTGCCGAACAAGCCCGCGTTGCTTGTAAACGTGCTGGAAGTGCTGGTGAGACTCGCAGAGAAATACGTCCACACAGTATTGCCTGCAAGATAAAAGAGGAACGGCGGTAATCCATCAGTGGATAGTTGGGCAATATTACCGAAAATAATGGTGAAAACCCCGGTCGTCATGATCGGCTGGATGAGATACCAGAGCGGACCCAGTATTGTCTGCTTGTAATACGCCACAAAATCTCGCCAGACGAAAAGCCACACCAGGTCGCGGTAGCGCCACAGTTCGCCCAGCCGCAAATCCCACCACGCGCGCTGCGGGCGGATGACCAGCGACCAGTTTTCTCCCATTGCCTTCAAATCCGTCGTCATTTATTTACTCACAAATTCCTTCACTGCCGCAATCACTTCATCCTGCTGTTTCAAAGTTAATTCCGGATATAGCGGCAGCGCCAATGTTTCTTTTGCTGCATTTTCAGCGTGCAGGAAGTCGCCTTCTTTGTAGCCATACTTGCGGCATGGCACTGATAGATGCGGCGGGATCGGGTAATACACTTCCGAAGCGATTCCCTTTTCTTTCAAGAATGCCTGCAACTCATCGCGTTTCGCAGAGCGGATGATGTACAGGTGATAAACATGCTTCGCCCATTCACGTTCCACCGGTGTGACGATCCCAAGCGGCGCGAGATGTTCGTTATACCGCTTCGCCAATTCACGGCGTTTATCGTTCCATTCATCCAGGTGCGCAAACTTGGCTTGCAAGATTGCCGCCTGTATCGCATCGAGACGGCTGTTATAGCCGACCATCTCGGAATAATATTTTTTCTTCCAGCCGTGCGCGCGCAGCATGCGCATCTGTTCGGCAAGAGCCTCGTCGTTGGTGACCACCATCCCGCCATCGCCATAAGCGCCGAGATTTTTGGTGGGAAAGAAACTCAAACAACCAACCTCGCCCATCGCGCCGGTCTTCCTTCCAAGATATTCCGCGCCATAGCCTTGCGCATTATCTTCGATGACTTTCAATCCATACCTGCGCGCGATCTCCAAAATCGGATTCATCTCGGACGGATGCCCATACAAATGGACGGGGATGATCGCCTTCGTATTTGACGTGATGGCGGCTTCGATTTTGCCCACATCGATCTGATAGCTCTGCGGATCAATGTCCACGATCACCGGTTTCGCGCCCACAGACATGACCGTGCCAGCCGTGGCAAAAAAAGTATATGCCGGGATGATAACCTCGTCGCCTTCGCCGATATTCAAGGCGCGCATTGCAATCACAAGCGCGTCCGTGCCGGAAGCAAGACCTATCGCGTGTTTGACTCCCAAATATGAAGCGATGCTTTCCTCGAACTTCACCACCTGCGGACCAAGAATAAAGTGACCCGACTCGAGCGTGGATAGAACCGCCGCGTCGATTTCCTTCTTGATGGAATGATATTGCGCAGTGAGATCGACCAATGAAATCATTTATCGCCTCTTTCGGGGATTACGACTTGATCCTGTTTCCTGTAAGCGTCTCCGCACATCGAGCAGATGGCACGCTCATCCATAAAAGTTAACTGTTCACCGCATTGACACACCCATCCGCGGACGCGGGCAGGTGTGCCGTACACCAATGCGTAATCAGGAACGTCTTTCGTCACCACTGCTCCTGCGCCGACGAAGCAATACCGTCCGAGTATCGTCCCGCACACAATGGTCGCGTTTGCGCCGATGGAAGCCCCTTTCTTCACCAGCGTGGTCTTGTACTCGTCCTTGCGGTTGACATGACTGCGCGGATTGATGACGTTCGTAAACACCATCGAGGGTCCAAGAAAAACATCATCTTCCACGATCACGCCGGTGTACAGCGAGACGTTGTTCTGGATCTTCACATTCGTCCCAATGGTCACATCAGAAGAAACAAGCACATTCTGCCCGATGTTGCAGCGTTCGCCTATCTTGGCCCGTGACATGATGTGACTGAAATGCCAGATCTTCGTCCCCGCGCCGATCTCGGCGCCTTCATCGACATAACTTGATTCGTGAACAAAATAATCGCTCATAGTCATTTCCTCAAGAAAGGATGAGCCAGCGTGTCGATGGGAGAGAGTGGGGATTGCCGGATATCATGCGTCAACTGCACGGAGGGACGGGCTTCCTTGATGCCAAACCCGCGGCCGGCGAGTGTCTCCTCGTAGACTTTCGTATGCAGGTCGGTAAAACCTTCGGAAAATTCGATTTCTTTTCCGTCCACTGTGATCGAGCGATACGTGGTCTTGCCATTTGTATTTGCCTGCTCGGGCAGATCGTTCTTATCCACCGAGAGGAACCATCGCACCCGGGCGCGCTCAAGTTCGATGAAACCGGACATGCGCTCATTGTCAGTGTGATAGACCTTGATGCCGTTCACCGATCCAAACAACCACATCAGCAGGTCGAAGAAGTGAATGCCAATATTCGTCGCCACGCCGCCGGATTTATCGTGGTCGCCCTTCCAGGAAACTTGATACCACGGACCGCGGCTGGTGATATAGGTAAGTTCCACATCGTGGATATCCTTCGCGGATCGCAGAGTCTCACGGAGTTTGATCAGGCTGGGATGGACGCGCAACTGCAGGATCGTAAAGATGCGGTGTTTCGTCTCTGCTTCGATTTCTTCAAGGGCATCCAAATTCCAGGGGTTGATCACCAAGGGCTTTTCGCAAATCACATCCGCGCCCACGCGCAGGGCAAGGCGGCAGTGTGCATCATGCAAATAGTTCGGCGAACAGATCGAAACATAATGGATGCGTTCGGCTTCGAATCCGCGGCGAAGTTTTTCCAGATGGCGATCGAAGCGCTCGATCTCGGTAAAGAACTTCACATCGTAGGAATACTGGTCGAGGATGCCGACCGAATCCTTCGGGTCGACGGCCGCAACGAGCCGATTACCCGTATCTCTTATTGCTTTCAAGTGACGGGGCGCAATGTAACCGCCGACGCCGATCACGGCAAAATTATTTATCATGTTCTCCTTTGTTAACTCGAACGGATTCGATACCCGTGCCCATCGGATTCTAGAACGAAGTCCTCGGGTAGGTCGCTGATTCTCAGCCCGGCTTCGATGCACGTCAGGCGCAAAATATCCATCATCGGATCATCGCCATTCAGGTACACGCTTTTCACACCTTTTTGTTTCAGGTCTAGGGCAAGCGCTTTTGCTTTCTCGCGCAGCCCACCGTAGACTTTGAGTGAATCCCGCGCATAGTTCATGGCGCGTTGGGTAAAAACCTTCATGCCTTCGGGGGTCAGATCGTATTGCAGGCGGGTGCGGTCGAGGTGCGAGACCTTGACCCAGCCGCGGGAGATGAGACGTTTGATGTACCAGTTGACGCTCCCAACAGCAATGCCGAGGCGTTTTGAAAGGCTCGCCTGCGTGACGAGGTTATCCTGTGCGATCTCGTCCAGCAGGGCATATTCGTGCGGTTTGATCTTTGTATTCATGTGAGCGTTCAGTTTTTGAATTCTGACACGATTCCCCCAATGAGTCAAGCCGTGCCCCGCCTGAGATTCCCTACGATTCCCCTACTAACCTATTGCTTCCCGCATCATCCCTTCATACTGATCCACGATCTTTCCGATGTCGAAATCCTTCGCCTTTTCCAAGCTCGCAAGCCGGAATTTCAGCAGGCGATCCCGGTTTGAAAGCAGCCCCCTCAAAGCGGATGCAAAACCCGCCTCATCCCGGACTTCGATCAAACAGCCGTTCGAATCCTGGTCCACCAGGTCGAGGAATCCACCTATCCTGCTGGCGACGATGGCGAGTCCTTTCACAAGCGCATCCACGCCGACGACAGGCAGTCCCTCTGAAAGCGACGGCATGAACAGGATATCGCTCCGGGAGAATTCATCCAAAACATCCGCAGGCGTGACCCAGCCTGTGAGGTGGAAACGTTCGCGCATGCCATGTTTTTCTATTTCGGCTTTGACTTCCTCGAACATGGGTCCATCCCCCAACATCGAACACTCCCAATCCAAATCCTTGAGCATTGACAAGGCGCGAACGATTGCCAGCGGATTCTTCTGTGAAACGAACCGCCCCGCAAATACGATCCGCGGGGTTGCATTTACCTCCACTTTATCGGTGACGACATGGGTGAAATCTGCGCCATTGGGGATGACGCGAATCTCCACCGTATAATGCTTCAACGCGAGTTGACGGGTGAACTCGCTCACCGCCGCAACGTACTTTGCCCGCCTCCAGATCGGAATTGTGAATGGCTTCAACCAGCGGAACCAGTGCGCTGTCTTTTGCGGCACACCGCCGGGCACGTCACCGAGATGCGCCGTAAGAATAAAAGGAATATTTGTGATGACCGAAAGCATCCATGCCAGCGCGCCCGATGGAACAGCAAAGTGGGTATGGATCACATCGGGGCGGGAATGGCGGATCAACTCCAGCCCTTTCGAAAACCCGGCGAGGATGTAGAACAGCATGGCCTCGAAACTTGCCACAAAAGCCTCGGTCCGCCGCGACGGAATCCGCACGACGCGAAATCCATCCAGTGTTTCGTCGCGCGGCAGGTCGTTCATGTGCGCGGTCAAAACGATCACATCATGGCCGCGCGCCGCTAGTTCGGCGCAAATATCATACGCGGCCCTGCCTCCGCCGCCGCCGATGGGCGGGAATTCATAGATCACCGTCAGAATGCGCATGTCAATCTGCGAAGGGGTCCTTGCATTTCGACTGTTTGGGGCGCGGCTCGAATACTTGCAGGTTATTCGATGTCAGCGTAACGACGGGTTTGTAATTGCACAACAACGGTGCGCCAACAAAACGGACCCAGGCCACATTTTCCTCCACGAATGCGCCTTCCTTTTGTTGTGTGAATTTCTGGTCTTCGGCAACGATCAACGCAAAGCGCCGGTCATGCAAATCTTCGTAGAACGCTTCGAGATACGGGCGGTTGCGCGACATTGCCATCTCCATCAATTCCATCTGTTCGTATTCGGGCACGAGCGTTATCCCGTCCAAATAGTCGAAGGTGATCAGCTGCCTTTCAGTGACGAACAATATATCGCCGCCGCTTTCAAGCGCTTCCTGCAAGGTCTGAACGTCCCTCTCAGCGGTTGTTTTATCGAAGCTTGGATAAAAGCCGATGTGCCGAATTGCAAACCCGAGTGGAATCAACAAACCCGCCATCACCACTCCCCAGCCGACTCTCCCCATCATCGGCTTCGGTTCGGACACGGCCGCAACCCTTCGACTGAGTTCAGGGCAAGCCTGTCCCGCCCAAAAAACCGTGACCAACACCGACAACATCACCAGAAATGCATCCATGTTATGCAGATCACCGCCGCCGCCGATCTTTGTGCTGACGATCGCCCCGCCGATGAATAAAACAATCGACATGGAAATCAGCACGAGCCAGCGAAGTGGATGCAAATACCTCGCCATACCGCGCAGCATTTGATAAATTGCAACCAACGCAGGCGCGGATACGAGCAATATACCCGGCAGGATTCCCATCGGGAAGGTCTCGTTCGGCAGCAGGCGGTTCCAGATCAACTCCGAAGTAAAACTCGAACCGAACGCGGCTAGGTCTGCGTTACCGGAGATTTGGATATAAACGAATTGCGAGACGAGCGCGGCGGCAACTCCGCTGATTCCCCAAAGGAATGGGGTAAGCCAATACTTCCATTCAATACCTGCGTTAGATGCGTTCTCTAACGTATCTGGCGCCGTTGAAGAACGTCGCCCACGCATCTCGAATGGCACTTCAAGAATATAAATCGCAACCGCCAGCATGGCAGGGACGGGGAACCAATTCACGCGGCTGATCCCCGCCCAAAGCGAAGCAAGGACGATGAACGCCAGCGAACGCCAGGGATGTTTAACCGATACGCCCGCCAAAATCAAAATCACCATCACCTGCAAGTGATAATACACCGCGCCTTGAAGGAAGAACAAAAACGCCCAGGCGGTGATAAGGATCGTCATGCCCGCGCCTTGTTTCATTCTCCGGGCAAGCAGATATGCGGATGCCAGCGTCAAACCGAACCACAGGAGCGCCTGCCAGAAACGATGGAACCACAATGGCAAATCGTCAATGAGGAAGGGAATGGAGAGAAGCATGTAACGTGACGGATGAAGGAAGGGAAGCGCCAACTCCATCCCGTAAAGCTTTTCAGAGAAGAACAAAGAAGCGTAGTAATGCCGCCCTGCTTCGGAATATCCCATCGAGAATGGGTTGGCTGACGCTGCTGAAAAAATACCCCAGGTTTGGTAGATCATCCCCTGTGCCAGGACCACGATTGCAAAGGCGGCCGCCCATTCCATTTTCCCAAGTTGTTTCAGTGCAAGGGTTTGAACCAGACTCGCCCACATGAAGACCCATAAAATCGGCATCACGTGAGGGAGGATGGAGCCGAAGACGTAAAGGCGGGCGATCCAGACGAAGAGGAAGGAAAAGACAATAAGTGAAACGTAACACGTAATACGTAATGGTGTGGCAGGTCGTGATCTTTCGAAGAAATCAGCGACCCGGTTCAGGAGCGGCGAAAAAGAAAGCCATAATGCAAACACGGCGGTCAATGCGAACACCCCAACCAGCCCGACCCACTTCGAGCGGAGAAGGATGATTTCCAACTCCACTGTGCGCTGCATGGTCTGGGGAATCGCAAGCAGGCTGACGACCGCCTGCGCCCATAGCCATGATTGCAGAAATTTTTTCGCAGAAACGGTTTCCATAAGATTACCCAGGCGTATGCGCCAGTCGACGTTAGTGGACGTCGACTACGCCTCTTTTCTTTCATTCATCGCCGCCAAAATGGATGGCAGGAAGAACGCGCCGGGCAGGCTGGCAATAATGAACAATATGCGGGTCAATAGCGCGATCGTCGCGCTTTCGGAGGAGGTCAGGCCGCCCAGGTGAACGAGCAGGAAGGTCATCGAAAGTTCCTGCACGCCCAGCCCGTTGATCGAGATGGGAATCAATGTGACGAAATACGTCAGGGTGTACATACCTGCCACAAGCCAGTAATCAACATGATGATCGATCCCCTGGAGCAGGAGATAAATGGCAAGGTAAATAAAGGCTTGATTCCCAAGGGTGGAGAGAAGGGAAGAGATCAGCGTCGCCGGTCTCTTCAGCCAGATTGAAAGCGATTCGAAGGTTCGTTTCACGAAATCGACGACCTTGTGATAAAGGGCGGATACTGCAGCTGCTTGCGAAACGCCGGTATCGAGAGAAAAAACGGGAATCAAGCCCAAAGGAAGGGCAAGCCCCATTCCGGCCATCCCGATCAACCGGTCCGCGACAAGCGAGGCGAGACAAATCGCGCGGTCGTAACCCAATTGCATCGCTCCCGCCAGGCGCGCCACATCCCCGCCGATTGTGGTCGGCAAAAAGTTCGAAGCAAAATTTCCGGTGAAGGTCAGTTGCGCAGAGCGTAGGAAGGTAACATGCACTCCCGCTGATCTTAAAAGGATGTGCCATCTTCCCACCGCGAAAAGCCGGGAAATGAAAAGCGCTAGTACGGCGAGCAGGAAAAACTCGAAAGCAACCCGGCGAACCGCGGAAAACAATTCGCCGTCGCCCTCTTCACGGATCAAGATAAGCAATAGACTTAATGCCAGCAAACTGCCCAACCCGCGAATAAGGGTCTGGCGATTTTCCCGCAGCCACTTAGTCATCGTTGAGGTTGATTTTCGTTCGCACGGTGTATGTCGGCTTGCGCTGGGATTCGTGATAGGTGCGCACCAGCAATTCCGCGATCAAACCCATCAGCATGGATTGAAAGCCGAGGATGAAGAACATCACGCTGGTCTGGAAGAGAGGCGAGCCCGTCACACCGACGAGGAAGAAGATGCGCCGGATGAAGAGATAGGCCATGATGACGGCGCTGATGATCATCAATAATCCGCCTGTGCCGCCGAAGAGATAAATGGGTTTGGAAGCAAAACTGACGAGAAATTTCACCGTGAACAGGTCGAGGATGACCTTCGCGGTTCGTTCCAGCCCGTACTTGGTCTTGCCGAAGCGGCGGGGGTGATGGTTGACGATGACCTCTGTGATGCGCGCGCCAACCGAGTTTGCAAATACAGGGATGAAGCGGTGCATCTCGCCGTAGAGTCGAAATCCCTCCAATACTTCGCGGCGGTAGGCTTTGAGCGTGCAGCCGTAATCGTGCAATTCCACGCCGGTGACCCACGAAATGAGTTTGTTTGCCATCATCGATGGGAGGTTTCGCGTGATGGCGTTGTCCTTGCGTTGTTTGCGCCAGCCGCTGACCAGGTCGTAGCCTTCGTCGAGTTTTTCCAACAGCATGGGGATATCGCGCGGGTCGTTCTGTAAATCTGCGTCGAGCAGGACGATGATGTCGCCCTGGGAGTGATCGAGCCCGGCGGCAATGGCGGCCGTCTGCCCGAAGTTGCGGCGAAAGGAAATGACGCGCACATGTTCAGCGTCTTTTTCTGCGTGGGCGGCGAGCAGGGAGAGACTGTTGTCGCGGGAGCCGTCATCGACATAGATGACCTCCCAGGTTTTGCCGAGGGAGTTCATGGTATCCGCGACGGCTTCGAAAAGCATGGGGAGGTTATCCTGTTCGTTATAGACAGGAATGATGAGCGAAATGTTCATGGCAGTCGTTGAAATATCCTGAGTTCGGCGCCTTCATTGCAGGATTGTGAAGCCGGGGGCTTGGCAAATTCCTGGAATTCCGAGGGCGTGAGGAAGTCCTTCCAGTCTGCGTAGCGTTTGGCTTCGATGATGAAAACATCCGCTTCGGCGCGCCAGCGTTGTGCAAGCTCACCGTTCCAATGGCTGAAAAAATAGAGCACATCCGGGTCGCCGCCGATGTGGAAGGTGTAACCGTCGTTGATCTGCGGCGGGAAAATGCGCGCCTGCGGGACGTAGATCATCGGCGTGAAGGCGTTTCCGCCATCCCAATATACCAGACTATCAGGGGGTATGACCGAAGCCAGGTACGCGCCGAGCTGTTCATGGTCGCGGATGATGTCGGTCTCCGCGCAGTCGGGCCTGCTTTCACCGAGATGGAGGATCGGAGAAAGCAGGAAACCTGTAATGAGGAAAGAGTTGACGAAGGTGAGGGTGATGTCTGTTTTCCGGTTTCTTTTCCAAACGAGAAAGGCAATGAACAAAACGCCAAGACCGGCGAGCAACCCGAGCGAGGAGCTGATCCAGCGTTTGACCTGGACGAGCGACATATCAAGCCCCTGCGTCAACGCGTCCACGATGGCGATGAAGCCAAAACCGCCGGAGCGAACGCGGGGAACGAGTGGCAGGTTGAGCAATCCGTTCCCGACGAACTCGAAGAGCGAGAAACCGATCCCTGTCGCAACGAGTAGGACCACAAGGACGGAAATGATCCTTGCTGCGCGGTGTGGGTTTTGATTCCATGCATGTGCGAACGCGACGACGAAAAAGAGGATTCCCAGAGGGTCGAAGAAGCCGAGATAGTTCGAGAAACAAAAAACGCAGGAATAACTTTCATAGCGGCTGGCGATCGCAGCCCAGCCGTGCATCAGAACAAGAGTGAAAAAACTCACGGCGAGAAAAACAGCCGCCCGCATGGCGTGAACAGACTTCCAGTCCGCGCGAGGCGGGAGGAGGATCAAGCCGAAGAGTCCGCCGATGATCGGGATGAAGTGATAGCGGATTCCCTGAAAGAAGGCATTGAGTCGATTCCAAAAATCGATGTTCGGGTCCCAGATCGGAACGGAGTCGGTTGGGATTCGGAATGAATCGAGAAAAGGCGTGAGCGATTCAGGAAGCCAGGGCGTCCAGATCGTCATGACGCGGGGCCAGTAGATGAGATGGAAGACGAGCAAGGCCATCGAACCTGACGCGAACGACCACATCCCGGCGCGTTTACCGTGTTGGAAATAAACGTAAAGGATCAGGAACGGCAAAAGGGGAGCCATGTTCTGTCGGGTAAAAATTGCAACCGATGCAAGGACCGAGGCGAGAACGATCTTCCATAAAGGGCGTTTTTCGTCGAGGATAAGCACGCAGATCCACGCCAGCATGCAGGCGATGATGACCTCCGAGACTGCGCGCGCGTGCAGCTTGACGATCATTGGGCTGAGCGCAAAGACCCAGACGGTCAAAGCCGCCATCCAACCCCCAGACCAGCGGCGTGCTGTGATCCATACGCCTAAAACGGTAAGCAGACCCAGAAAGATCGAGAAATACCGTCCCGTGCGCAAACCTGCGCCGAAAATATATTCGGCGATTCCGGGGATGAGAAACGCGAAGGGAGCCTTGTTCGTCAGCGGACCATAAGGCTCGAAGGGCTGGTAGGTCCCATTGAGATAGAATATGCCTTTGATGAGGTACGAGCCTTCATCCAAACTGCTGACAGTGGTGTGCGCGTAATTCACCGCCCGAATTAAATAAAGAACCGCTCCCAAGCCCGCCACAACAAGCGGAAGCCAGGAGGGCAATTCTTTGTTTTTCACGGGATGGTGGGCTACCATAAACCAAACATATTACCGCGTAGTCGGCGTTCTCTTACGCCGCGGGCGCATTAGACGCCTTTGGCGTGCGCCCTACGCGGTTATTTTTTTATGCCGCGCCATGTCTGAATCCACCATCATCGTCACGAGTTCCCTGAACGTGACGGCGGGTTCCCATTGTAATTTGTTACGCGCGAGGCTTGGGTCGGAGATCAACAAGTCCACTTCGGCGGGTCGGTAGAATTTTTCATCCACCACCACGTAGTCCTTGTAGTCCAGCCCGACGTGGGAGAAGGCGACCTCGCAGAACTCCTTGACCGAATGGGTTTCACCCATGCCGATCACATAATTATCGGGCATGTCTTGTTGGAGCATCAGCCACATGGCCTGGACGTAATCTCCTGCAAAGCCCCAGTCGCGCCGGGCATCGAGGTTGCCGAGTCGCAGTTCCTTCGCCTTTCCAAGTTTGATTTTCGCAACACCGTCGGAGATCTTCCTTGTTACGAACTCCAACCCACGGCGCGGGCTTTCATGGTTGAATAATATTCCCGATGTCGCAAAGATATCGAACGACTCGCGGTAATTGACCGTGATCCAATGCCCGTACACCTTCGCCACGCCGTAAGGACTGCGCGGATAGAAAGGCGTCGATTCCTTCTGCGGCACTTCCAACACCTTGCCGAACATCTCGCTCGATGAGGCTTGATAAAAACGGATCTTTGGGTTTACAAAGCGGATCGCTTCCAGCATGCGCGTCACCCCAAGCGCGGTCACATCGCCGGTGAGCGCCGGTTGATTCCACGAAGTCGGCACGAACGACTGCGCCGCCAGGTTATACACTTCAGTGGGTTTGTACTCTTCGAGCATCGAGAGCAGGGAACCCTGATCCTGCAGGTCACCCTGAAGGACGGTCACATCGTCGAGGATGTGTTCGATCCGTTCAAAACTCACCGTACTGGAACGGCGCACCATCCCAACCACTTTGTAACCTTTCGATAACAGGAGTTCAGCCAGATAGGAACCGTCCTGGCCCGTGATTCCTGTAATGAGTGCTGTCGGCATTATTTCTCCTTGCGTTCAAAATTCAGTCGCTGAATTATACACCATGCGCCTTGCGGTCACGCCACACGCCCCAGCCGATGATCGCGATCCATGAACCGAGGATCAGCGCCACCATCCACACAAAAGGCAATTGACCGCCGAAATGTAAATATCGGTTCAAATACCATTGAGTGAAGACCACCACCAGTACAAGTTCCATGGCGACCACACGGCCGACCCAGGCATTGCGAGTTTCCCGCCACCAAACCCACACATGACCGGCAAGGATCGCCTGCCACATAAATAGGATCAAACGATAGCGCGGATTGTCCCATTGATCGCCGCCCCCGCGCAAAGCCGTAAAAAGGATCCAACCCCAGACAATGAAACTCAACCAAAGGATGATGCTTCGGCTCTTTGCTCCGCCTTTGGCTGACCCCAACCCAAAAGAGAGAATCAACGCCGGAAGCAGCGCGTACCAACCGATCGCCCTAAAGATGCCGATCGCCTTCCAAAGGAGATTGGTGGGCGCGATAAGAATCGCCGGAAGGATTGGCTGCAGCACCCCGTAGATCATCACGAAGGGCAGTTCCATCCAATCCGGCATTTCATCGAAGAGTTTCTGCACCCAGCCGGAACCTTCTTCGATCTTATAGGCGTTCCATTTGAACGACTCGCGGATGAAGGTTTGAATCACCCCGAGCGGACCGCCACCCCCGAGATTTCCCTGCTTGTCCAACGCGGAGGAGAGGAGAAATAGTCCGGCAAGAAAAACAGTCACCAATAAAGCCGCAACCCACCATGGAAAGCGACCGCGCTCGCTGGAAAAGTACATCCACCCGCCGAGGATGACGAGCGTGACGAGTGCAATGGACGGAGACACGAGCAGCATCCCCAAAATGCCAAGCGCAAGCCAAATCAAGGGGTGGTCGAGTAGCGGCGCGCGATCTTCGCGCCGCGTATCGCGAAGTCCCCGAAGGGGGAGACCACGCCACCTCACGAATCCCCACAGGCAAAACGCGCTGAATGCCAGCAGATACGGCTCGCGCATGGGAACTCCGCCCAGCAGGATGCTTTCAGGATAAAGCGCAAAGATCCAGCCTGATGCCGTCGCAACTTTTTCGCCCCATTGCAGATTCACCGCCTTCCACAAAAACGGGACTCCCAACGCGCCCATCAATGCCGACATCAGCACAAGCATCAAGACCCGATGCGCGTCGGGGGAAAGATAACGGTAGATAAAAGCACACAGAGCCAGCAACCCGCCATACTGGTCCGAAGCGAAGCGGCTGTTGAAGGCATCCAGGATCGGGCGGTCGGACGAAGCCAGTTCCCAGGCTTGACCGTCGCGGCGGTAGGCATCCGTGTACGTGAAGCCCGCGCTTTGCTCTTCATCGCCTGCGTGACCGTAAACCGGCAAAGCTAGATGGGTCGTCACCCCGCCCGCAAATCGCAGAATGAAAGCCAGCGCAACCATCCATGCAAGAGATTTGCGGTGGTCGGTATCGGGACCACCCCAGCGAGCGGCAGATGAAAGAAGGAAGAAGGAAAGAAAAAAAAGGAAGGAGAAACCGAGGAAACCGATCAGCCAATTCCCCGGCTGGAGTGCGGAGAGTCCCGCGCCGAGCACAAGGGACAGCGGAAGCCCCCAAGCCAGATCGCGTCGTTGAAAGAAGTTCATATCCCCACTTTTACCATGAAAACGAGGGGATTAGTTTCGTGTTTTGGGGCGTATAATTTCCGGGGATATAGGATTTATACAACCAAATGGCTGTTATACACCCAAAATTGGACGTTTATACAACCGTCTGTATAAACCAAAGTTAGCCCGCCTCTTGGAACAGGAATTACATTAAAATATTGTGGATAACGCTAATATTCAGACGGATATTCAATCCTTTAAAGCATGTAATATTATAAAGAAGGAGAATCTCGATCATGAACCTACCAAGGGAAATCAAACCCCTTCAAGAATTTGTGATTGCCGCGCATGGCAGCTCTCCGGGTGATTTAGATAAAGTCAAACAACTATTAGCGGAATACCCCGAATTTCTGAACCAGGGATATGAATGGGATCCAACAGACATTGAAACAGCTTTGCAGGCAGCGGCACATATGGGACAGCCAGCCATTGCTGAGTATCTTTTAAGTCAGGGCGCGCCTTTAGATATATGCTCAGCAGCAATGCTCGGACGCAGCGACGCTGTGCAGCAGTTTCTTGCCCAAGACCCCACACAGATTTACGCCGTAGGAGCACATACCATTCCGCTGTTAACACACGCGGTTTGGAGCGACAATATTAGTTTGGTACAACAGATTTGGGAGCAAGGTGCATATGCTGGAGCATCCGAAGCACTTAGCAATATCGTCAGCGAAAAACGATTTAGAATGGCAAGCTGGTTATTAGAACATTGTGACCCAGACTTGAACTGGAAGAACTTTCAGGGCAAGACGGTGATAGAAGTGGCACGCGATCTGGGAGAGACGCAAATGATCAGGTTACTTGAAGAGTATGATTCAAAAAAATGAGTGTCCGGATAAAGTAGAAGTACCTCCCGTTGCCCAACAAGGCGTCCCGATAAAGCCAAGATGATATGCGCGCCCCGTCTCGATTTCGCTTCGCAGGGCGAAGGCCTGATCCTTCGGCGCGACTTCGCCAGTCAGGACAGGCTCAGGGACAAGGCGCAAGCTTTGGGGCGCTTTTCATGCCAGGAGTAATTATGAAATTTATTGGCAAAGCGACAATAAATCCATTGATATTCTATACGGGAAAAATCAGCGGATACATTACTTGGATTACTCTCCTGGGATACCTTCTTGATCTTGTTCCCTCTTCAGGATTTCACAATTCATTTTTAAAATCGGCTTCAACGTTCATCTTGGCCATGGGCCTGTGTTTGGTTGGCGTTAGTTTGGTAAATTTGGGAAAATCGACAAGATTGGGATTGCCAAATGAGAATACCGCCCTAAAAACGAATGGGATCTATCGTTTTAGCAGGAATCCAATGTATTTCGGATTCAATTTACTAACGATCGCGGCAATGGTTTATTCCATAAATATCGTTTTACTCCTGCTTGGAACATACAGCATTATTACATATCATTGGATCATCCTCGGCGAAGAGAAGTTTTTGGAAGAGCGGTTTGGGGATGAATATTTCAATTACAAAAAGAAAGTAAGGAGATACATTTAAAACCCCCAAAACAGCATACTGTGTCTCCGTAAGATCATCAGGACAGTCCGTCTTGAAAGTCAAGAGATAAAACCGCCTTTAGGAAAACGGTCCATCTCAGCGTGTGTGATAAAAACTGTTCGACTATCCCAAATCTAACAAATCCTCGGCAGCATTTCACCGGGGAGCATATCCACCAACCGCGTACCCCCGATGGTGGTTTTCAATCTCACCTGCGGCTTTCCAGCCCCAATTACTCTTCCGATAATTTCAGCGTCTTTGCCGTATTTTGTTTTCTTCATCATGTTCAAAACTTTATCCGCGTCGCTTTCTTTCACGAACGCGACCAACTTTCCCTCGTTGGCGATAAATAACGGATCGAATCCCAGCATCTCGCACGCGGCTTTGACGGCAGGCTTGACCGGTAATCGTTCCTCTACGATCTCAATGATCACATTGGATTGTTCGGAGATTTCAACCAGCGAAGTTGCCAGTCCGCCGCGGGTGGGGTCGCGCAAAACGTGAACGTCACCGGCAGAAAGCATCGCCTCCATTAAACGATTGAGCGGGGCAACGTCGCTTTCGAGAGTCGTTTCAAATCCCAGATCCTCCCGCGCCGATAAAACTGCAATGCCGTGATCCCCAATTGTCCCAGAAAGGATAATTACATCTCCCTCGCTTGCATTCACGCCGGAGATATTTATCCCCTCGGTAATTTTCCCGATTCCCGATGTGTTGATGAACAACTTGTCCGCGCCGCCTTTTTGCACCACCTTTGTATCTCCTGCCGCGATGTAAACTCCCGCTTCATCTGACGCTTCCTTCATTGAAGCGACGACCTTTTGCAAAATATCGAACGATAAACCTTCTTCGATCACGAATCCGCAGGTCAAAGTGATCGGTTTCGCGCCGATCATGGCAAGGTCGTTCACGGTTCCGCAAATTGCGAGCCGACCAATGTCACCGCCGGGAAAGAACAACGGCGAGACGACGTGCGAGTCAGTCGTCAATGCATATCGTTCGCCGTCGATCACTATCACAGCAGAATCATCCAATGCGCGCGGCGCGGCTTTTCCCAACTCAGGCAGAAATAATCGTTTCAACAGGTCATGGCTCAAGGTCCCGCCGGAGCCGTGACCGAGCACGACCGTATCGTTCGGCCTGATCGGCACGGGGCAGGTATAGCCTTCGAAATCAAGTTCGTTATTCATAAGTTACCAATTCGCGGTGATACCGATAATACGCCGCGCACGCGCCTTCGGCGGAAACCATCGGCGCGCCGAGCGGGCTTTGCGGCGTGCATTCTCTTCCAAACGCGGCGCATCCCGTCGGCTTCTTCAAGCCCTGCAGGATCTCACCCGCGATGCACAACGGAGATTCTTGCGCAAGAAGATTTTCGACATCGAATCTTTTCTCTGCATCGAACTCAATAAATTCTGGACGCAAGCCCCAGCCGCTTTGAGGGATAAGACCAATGCCGCGCCATTTCCGGTCAACGGATTGGAAAACGCTTCGAATCGTGTTTTGGGCTGATGCATTCCCCTCGAAGCGGACAGCCCGCTGATACTGATTCTCTGCCACCGCTTCGCCCGCTTCGAGTTGCCTGACCGCCGCAAGCAGACCGTTCAACAGATCGATCGGCTCGAAGCCCGTCACGACAACCGGCACATGATATTTCTCCGCAATGGGCGGGTATTCGTGGAATCCCATCACTGCACAGACGTGCCCCGCTGCGAGGAATCCCTGCACGCGATTCGACTTCGAACTCAAGATCGCCTCCATCGCGGGCGGCACGCGGACGTGCGAGACCAGCACGGAAAAATTTTTTACGCCCTTGTTCTTCGCTTGCAGGACCGCCATCGCATTGGCAGGCGCTGTGGTTTCGAAGCCGATGGCGAAGAAGACAACCTGCCTATCAGGATTTGCTTCCGCGATCTGAACCGCTTCGAGCGGCGAATACACCACGCGCACATCCCCGCCATTGGCACGGACGGAGAACAAATCCTTCGACGAACCCGGCACGCGCAGCATATCGCCATAGGAGGTAAAGATGACATCCGGGCGCGAAGCGATGGCAATTGCTTTATCGATCTGTTCAAGAGGAGTGACACACACCGGGCAGCCCGGTCCATGCACGAGTTCGACCTGCGGCGGGAGCATCTCATCGAGGCCGTGATGCAGAAAGGCATGAGTCTGCCCGCCGCAGATTTCCATGATGACCCAGTTCCGGGTGACGATGGATTCGATCTCACGCAGAAGCGATTTTACTTTTGCGGGGTTGCGGTACTCGTCAAGAAATTTCATTCTCGAAATCCGCCACGTCCTTGATCAACTTCAAGGTTTCTTGGGCTTCTTCTTCGTCCATTAGACTGATCGCAAAGCCGACGTGGATCAGCGCATAATCGCCGACCTTTGCCTCGGGGGTGTACGCAAGGCAGATTTCCTTGACGATTCCTCCGAAGTCGATCTTTGCCATACTGAGGTCATCTTTTTGATAGATTTTGGTGATCTTTCCGGGAATGGCGAGACACATGGTTCATCCTTTGTGTTGTGCAGGTTGCGTTCTCAAACGCAACCCCCTTCATACGACGGGAGATTGCTTCGCCGCTTCGCGGCTCGCAATCGCATTCGCTGCCACAGCCTGACCCAGCGCCAAGCCGCCGTCATTGCAGGGGACCTGCTTGTGGAAATAAACAGTAAAGCCTTCGCGCTCAAGTCCGTCACGGACAAGATACAAGAGAATTTGGTTCTGCCAGACGCCGCCTGAGAGAACGACCTCACTGAGACTCGTTTGAACGCGGGCACGTTTGCAAACATCAATTGTTATATCGGCAATCGTTTTATGGAATCTTGCGCCGATCATCCCGGCAGGTTTGCCTGTGCGGACGTCATGAACAATGGATTGAAGAAGTTCTTCGAGCAGAATGGATTTATCCGCCGAATATGGATACGGTTTGGCTTTCAGGAACGGCTTGGATAATACTTCCATTTCGATTGCGGCTTGCGCTTCATAGGTAACGTCATTCCGGATTCCGATCAGGCTTGCAACGGCGTCGAAGAGGCGGCCCATCGAGGAGGTGAGCGGCGCGTTCAGTTTTCTGTCCGCCTGCTGTCTGACGATGTTGACAGCCAGCATGTCCAGATTTTTCAGGAATGGCAGATCATCGATGTCGATTCCCAGGGCGTGGGCGTATCCCACCGCGATTCGCCAGGGATGGCGGATGGCAGAGTCGCCGCCGGGGAGAGGCAAAGGCTCGAGGTGTGCGAACCGCTCAAAGTCTGCGCAGGAGGCGAGAAGGATCTCCCCTCCCCAAATGGTTCCATCGGTTCCGTATCCGGTTCCGTCGAATGCCAGTCCGATCACCGGCCTGTTTTCCAATCCGTTATCCGCCATGCAGGAGGCGATATGCGCGTGATGATGCTGGACGGCAATGCGGGGAATATCTTGGATGCCCTGTGCATATTTTGTCGTGAAATAACCGGGATGCATGTCGCAGGCGATAAGTTCGGGCTTCACGCGGAACAAACGGCTGAGATGGCCGACTCCCTGCTCGAAGGACTGGAAGGTTTCGACGTTTTCCATGTCGCCGATGTGGTGGCTGAGGAAGGCGCTTCGGTCGCGCGCAAGACAAAACGTGTTCTTGAGTTCGCCGCCGACGGCGAGAGTTGGAATCGCATCGAAGGGAAGACGAACGGGATACGGAGCATAGCCGCGGGAGCGACGAAGGAAGATGAAAGAGGAAAGAGCCGGGCTTTCTTTCTTCTTTCTTCCATCCACTCTTACTACTGAATCGTCGCATCTCACGTGAATATCCCTGTTGTGTAGAAGGAAAGCTTCCGCCAGCGGGGCGAGGCGTTCGAGCGCATCCTCGTTACCGGTGGCGATGGGTTCCTCGCTGAAGTTGCCGCTGGTCATCACGAGGATCGGCGGGACGGGTTCTCGATTGAGAACGGGGTCGCTTCGATTGAGGAGCAAATGATGGAGCGGGGTGTAGGGCAGCATGAAACCGAGCGTGTCCATGCCGGGGGCAAGTTCGTCGGGCAGGGCGGAGTTTTCCCTTTTATTCAAGAGGACGATGGGCTTTTCCCTGCCGGTGAGCAATTCGCGTTCCGCTTCGTTCACTTCGCAATGGCGCCGGATCATTTCAAGGTCCGCCGCCATCAACGCGAACGGTTTGCCCTGCCTGCCTTTTCTCCGCCGTAATTCATCGACCGCCATCCTGTTTTCCGCGTCACAGGCAAGATGAAAACCGCCGATCCCTTTGACGGCGATGATCTTTCCTTCCCGTAGATATTTTCTTGTTTTCAGGATTGCGGCGAGGCGCAGATCGATCGTGGATAGGTCTTGAAATTGAGACGGCGGCTCTTCGAGATGGACGCAGGGTCCGCACTGTGGACAAGCCACCGGCTGGGCGTGGAAGCGGCGGTTCGAGGGATCGGTATATTCGGCGCGGCATTCAGCGCACATTTCGAATTCCGCCATGGTGGTGGCGGGGCGGTCATAGGGCAGGTCGGTGATGATCGTAAAACGCGGACCGCATTTCGTGCAGTTGATGAACGGATAGAGGTACCGCCTGTCTCTCGGGTCGAAGAGTTCGCGTTCGCAGTCCGGGCAGATGGCAATATCCGCTGAAACCGGCTGGAATGCGCCTTCGATCCGGGTTGAAGGTTGAATGTTGAAGCTTTTAAAGTTTGCATTGGGGAGGTCCGATCGAATTGAGATCGAATCGATCTTTGCCAGCGGGGGGGCTTCCGTCTTCAGGCTGCGAACGAAACGTTCAACCTGCGACTCGTTCCCTTGAACCACGATCTCCACGCCGCCGGATGTGTTCCGCACCCAGCCGTGCAAGTCGAGCCGTTTCGCGAGCCCGTAAATGAACGGGCGGAAACCGACCCCCTGCACGATACCGGTGACGGAGATATGGCGGTTCATTATCATCCCTGGTTTCCTGCACGGACCTTTTCAGTAAGCCAGTCCGCCCAGGCATCCATCCCCTCCCCCGATTTACAGGAGACCGGGAAGATCGTCACATCCGGGTTGAGCGCCTCCACGCCTTTTATGAAATAACTCATGTTGAACGTTACGTACGGCATGAGGTCGGTCTTGTTGATGATCAAGACCTGTACGCCCCGGTACATGCCGGGATATTTATAGGGCTTGTCATCCCCCTCCGGGATGGAGGCGATCAAGACGTTCAAGTGCGTGCCGATTTGAAAGTTCGCCGGACAGACGAGATTCCCCACATTCTCGACCAGCACCAGGTCTAGGTCGGAAAGGGGAAGCGCAGGCAGGGCATCCGCCAGCATGACCGCATCGAGATGACACCCGCCTCCCGTGTTTATCTGCACCGCAGGAAGACCCGCTGCCATTGCCTTCTCGGCATCGATGGAGGTGGCAAGATCGCCTTCGATCACGCCCAGTTTCAGGCGTCCCTTCAAGGCTTCGAGGGTTTTGAGAATGAAACTGGTCTTGCCTGCGCCGGGCGAGGCCATGATATTGATCGAGTACACACCTTTCTCATCGAGCAGCACGCGGTTACGGTCCGCGATGCGATCATTGGCGGATAATATATTTTCAACAATAGGAATGCGCGTGGTCATTCGGTCTCCGATAAATCACTCAACATCGATGCTATCGACCTGAAATTCTTCACCTTTACTGATCTTCACAAGCGGACTCGAACAGGACGGACAATCGAAGGTCTCATCTGTCGGGTGAAAAACGTGCCCGCATCTCCGACAAGTCATCTCACCGGCAATACGCTCGAAATGGAGCAATGAACCTTGCGCAGGCGTCCCCTTCGTAATCATGTCCCAATAGAATTGAACCGAATCATCCACGATGGATGAGAATTGCCCGATCACCAGGTTAACCTGTTTGATCTTTCTTGCACCGGCATTCGCAAGGGCAATATCAAGGACGCTCTGTGTCACTGAAAGTTCATGCATATCCACCCTTAACTTAATCCCAATACGGGTTACATCCAAGATGAGAAAGTCACCCGTGCGGATGACTTTCCTCTCGTGAATTCGTTACATTTTCTTTCAACAAATTCAATGCGATATGCGCGGCTTGCGGCACGCATTCCGCGACCGGCGGCGATAGGTTCTCGCCGAATTCGCTGATGCGTTGGATGGCGATCCCGATCACGGTCACGTCGACGGGCAATTGCGCGCCCATGCGTTTGCCGAGTTCGATCGCGTTCTGCAAGGATGTGTCGTGCGCGCTGGAAATATGGAAGGCGGAATAGTTCGGCAGGTTGTCGAGCTTTTGGATCAGGATCGAGCCCAGATCTTCCTTGTCGGCGATGAAAGCGTCGATGATAATGGCGCGGTCGTATCCGATCAGATGCTCCATCAAACCGATGCCGCCCACCGAAAGGCATTCAAGCCCCACAGATAAATCCGTTGGCATCTGCCGGGTTAATTCTTCGACGACCTTCCAGCCGACCCCGTCATCGCCCAGGATCGGATTTCCGAGCCCGACAATGATCGTTTTCATGATGAAGCCTCCGGTTCTTTAGCGACCTGAACCTGCCTCTCCTCAACAAAACTGTTTCAACACCTCGAGCGGATTCCCGTCCGCGTCCCGGATCGTGATCTCCAAAGGCATCTGACCGGGCAGTGAATGAGTGGCGCACCCGAAACACGGGTCGTAGGCGCGGAACGCCATCTCGACCATGTTGAGCAAGCCTTCATTCACGTTGCCGTCTTTGATGAGACTCTCCGCCGCTTTCTTCGTGGACATTTGGATTGGCGCGTAGTTGTTGGTCGTGCCGACGATGAGATTCGCTTTGGTCACGCGCCCCAGTTCATCGGTCCAGTAATGATGCGTGAGCGTCCCGCGCGGCGCCTCGACGATGCCGATCCCTTCCGTTGGTTTCTGGGTCGGTTTGGTGTGAACGTTCGGCGAAGTGATCTCGGGATCCGTGACCAGCTCCACCCAGCGTTCCGCGGCATAGAGCAATTCGATCAGGCGCGCCCAGTGGATTGCAAGCCGTTGATGCACGGGCTTTCCGCCCAGGGTCGCATAGAATTTATCGTACTGTTCCTGCGCAAGAGGCGTTGCCATTCCATCCGCGGCATTGAGGCGCGAGAGCGGGGTCGCCATATAGATGCCGGAGTCGATCCCGTCCACGAAGCCCTTCCAGCCGACGTTCTTGAGATACGGGAATTTGAGATAGGTCCATGGCTCGACGTGTTCGGCAACGTGTTGAGCGTAATCCTTCGGCTCGTATTTGACGAATTCTTTTCCGTTCGGGTCCGCCACGCGCACTTTGCCGTCGTAGAAGTTGACCTTGTTATTCCCGTCCACGAGTCCCATGTAGTAGGTGCGATGGGTATAGACGTCGCCGAGGATCAGATCCACGTAACTCTTGTTGGAAAGCACGATGTCATTGAAGAGCTTCAGGCTGAACTGCGCGAACTCGATTGCCCAGCGTCCCATCTCTTCGATCTCTTTGCGCTGCTCTTCGGTGATGCCTTTTGTGATTCCGCCGGGGATGGACGTGCATGGATGGACTTTCCTTCCGCCGATCATCTCGACGACATTGTGCCCGTATTTCCGCATCTGAATGACCTTGCCGCCGATCTCCAAACCCACTTTGTGAATCACACCGAGGATGTTTCGTTCGGCGACGGGCGCATCGGGTCCCATTACGAAATCGGGTCCGCCGAGCGCGTAGAAGTGAGTCGTGTGGTCGGTGCAGTAGAACGCAGAGTAAAGCAATTCCCTCAGCATCTTTCCCGTGCGCGGCGGATCGACGTGATAGACCGCATCGGCCGCTTTTGCCGCCGCCATGTGATGCGCCTCGGGGCACACGCCGCAGATGCGGTTCGTCAGAAGCGGCATTTCCTCGATCGGACGCCCGACCACGAATCGTTCGAAGCCGCGCAGTTCCGGAATCTGAAAATACGAGTTGGCGACATTGCCTTGATCGTCGAGGAAGATCTCGATCTTGCCGTGACCTTCAAGACGGGTGACGGGATCGATGGATATTCGTTGGGTCATGGGAACTCCTGTCGGTGATGCGTGGAACGCGAGTTTTGTCCTTCACGTTCCACTCATCATTTTTCATTTCTCAAGCGGTGATGTGTCGTCGTGCAATTCCTTGACGAAGTGCGCCCGCGCCTCGACCTCTTCCATTTTCAGCGAGGCGTATTGCGAGGCTTCCTTCATCAATTTCTCGACAAGATCGGCGGGCAGTTTCTTCAGGTCTTCATGAGTGTAGCCCTTTGTCTTGAGGTATTCCTCGATCAGCGCCCTTTCCAGCAGGGCATTGGGGTCCTCGGCGGGCTCGGCGTTTTCGATCGGTTTCGCAGTCATGCCATCCTCCTTTCAAAAAATAGACGGACTGACATACTTACGATAGCACGGATCATTTCGCCTTGAAAGCCTCCCTGTTCGCCATGAGCAGCGAAGCGGGCAGGCTGAAGCGATACACTTGCCCGGTCGGGTCGGGAATGCCATCAAGGATTCGCTCGATTTCCTCCGGTGTGGTTGCGTCGATCACGGACGAGAAAGCGGTGATCAGCCGCGCGCCGTAATCCGTCACGCCCTGAGCCGGTCCGTAGCATCCAATGCACTGCGCCCCCGCTTGCGGGCAGCGCGCATTGCATCCACTGCATGTTGCGGGTCCGTTGCACGGGATTCCCTGCTCGAGCAGGCACAAGTCCGGGTCGGCTGGTGCAATGTCTTGAATGCGCTTGAATTCCTTGATGAGTTTCACGTTGCGCGCGCGCGGACATTCATCGCACACGGTCGAATTGCCCACCCCGATCGTGGAGCCTTTTGGCGGGAGAGTTGCCCGTCCATGCAGAACGTCGATGACAAGGTCCAGAACGGCTGCGATCTGATGACTCTCCGGCGGGCAGCCCGGCATGTAGTAATCCACATCCACAACATGATCGAGCGGTCGTAACGTCTTTTCAAGTTTGGGGATGTGCAATTCGCCCTCGGGTACATCGTACGAGGTGCGCGGATAGATCTCATGCGGGTTATCGGTCGAAATCGTGTTGAAGGCCGTGTGGACGATCTCTCCAACCGGGCTCAGATTTGCCAGCCCGGGAATGCATCCTTCGCAGGCGCATGAACCGAACGCGACAAGGATCTTCGATTTCTGCCGGAGCAGTTTCGCAATATGCTCATTCTCGTCGTTGCGGATGCCGCCATTGAAAAGCGTGAGAAGGATCGAACCGTCTTCCATTGCCTCAACGTCCTTGTATTTCGCGTCCATGGCGACGGGCCAGAAGACCACATCGAAATTGGCATCCACATCCAAAATCTTCTCATGGGTGTTCAGCACCGCGATCTCACAGCCCCCGCAGGACGCCGCCCAATACATTGCAAATTTTGGTTTGACGTGTGTCATGCCGGCACCTCCTTTTCAAAGGATGAAGGATGAGTTTTGATGGATGAATTTCCGATATCTTCGTCATCCTTCATCCTTCCATCTTCGTCCTTCCCCCAACAAAGCGGTCCCAGTTTCCGGATCTCTTCCACGAATGTTGTCGTCTCCGCCGCGAATTTTGCTCCTTCGGCCGCGCTCGCCCAAACGAGCTTGACCCGTTCCGGTTCGATGCCCAGACCTGTGAGCACACGTCGGAGCAGAAGAAAACGGCGCAGCGCCTTGTAGTTCTGTTCGATGTAATGACATTCACCCGGATGACAGCCTGTGATCATCACGCCGTCTGCGCCGCCCGAGAGAGCGCGCAGGACGAAGGTCGGGTCGAGGCGTCCCGAGCACATCAAGCGGATGAGGCGGACATTCGGCGCATACTTCATGCGCGCCGTCCCCGCCAGATCCGCTGCGCGATAACTACACCAGTTGCAGGTGAAGCCGATGATGGTCGGTTCGAATTGGTCGGTCATGGAATCAACTCCTTACGCTCCAACTGGTTCAAGATTCTTCATCAACAGCCCGTCGATCTGCGCATTGATCTGCTCATTGCTGAACCCTGTGCCACTGATCGCGCCCGCAGGACAAGCTGCCACGCACGTGCCGCAGCCCTGACAAAGCGCGGGATTGATCTCGGAGACGTTATCATCCGCGATGAAGGCGATGGCGTTGAACGGACACAGCCCGTTGCAGATGCGGCAGCCCGAGCACATCTCTTTATTCACGGTTGCCTTGATCGGCTCGAGCGCGACTTCGCGCTGCAGGATCTTATCCAGCACGCGCGCCGATGCCGCCGCGCCCTGCGCCACGCTGGACGGAATATCTTTCGGTCCCTGCGCGCAACCGACGATGTAAATACCTTCGGTCATTGTGGCGACGGGATCGAGTTTGGGGTGTTTCTCCGTGAACCAGCCGTCGGTGGAGCACGAGATGCCGAACATCTTGCCGACTTCCTTGGCATCGTGACGCGGTTGTAATCCGCTGGAAAGGATGACCATATCCACAGGGATGCGCCTCTGCTTGCCAGCCAGAGTATCTTCGGTCTGGACGATCAGTTTGCCTCTTTCGTTGGAATAGCGCGCCGCATCCGTGACCTCCGCCACTTTGCCGCGCACGAACAGAGTCCCTTCTTCCAGCACCCGTTGATAGAACTCGTCGTACGCCTTATACGCCGTGCGCATGTCAATGTAGAAGTTATAGACTGTCGCGCCCGTGCGTTCATGGACGAGATGCGCGAACTTCAAGCCCTGCATACAGCAGATGACCGAGCAGTAATTGTTGAAATTCCGGTCGCGCGAGCCGACGCAGTGGATGATGCCCACGCTCTTCGGCACGGTCTTGCCGTCGCGCAAAACGATATTGCCGTTGGTCGGTCCCGCCGCGTTGGACAATCGTTCGAACTCCAGGCTGGTGAACACGTTTGGCAGACGCCCATAGCCGTAATTGCTAACGCGCCGCGCATCGAACAGGTCATAGCCCGTGGCGAGGATGATGTTGCCCACTTCGATATTCAACAACTGATCCTGCTGGTTGAAATCGATCGCGTTGGTCGGGCAGAATTTCTCGCAAGCCTTGCAGGTCCCTTTTTCAAAATAGATGCAGTTTTCCTTGTCCATCACGGGATAGTTCGGCACGGCTTGCGCGAACGGCGTGTAGACCGCCTTGCGGTATCCCAACCCCGCTTCGTACACATCGTCGATGACCTTCTTCGGGCATTTCTCCTGGCAGATGCCGCAGCCTGTGCACAGTTCCTCGTTGACGAAGCGCGCCTTCTTTTTAATCGTCACGTTGAAATTGCCGACATATCCCGCCACGTTCACCACTTCGCTCCACGTCAGCAAAGTGATGTTCGGATGCGTCCCCGCCTCGACCATGCGCGGCGTGAGAATACAAGCCGAACAATCCAGCGTCGGGAAGGTCTTGTCGAACTGCGCCATGTGTCCGCCGATGGACGGTTCGCGTTCGACCAGATACACATGGAATCCAGCATTCGCGATCTCCAAAGCGGATTGAATGCCTGCAATCCCTCCGCCCACCACCAGCGTGTTCGGATTGATCGGGACCTTGATCTCCTCCAGCGGGGCATTCTCGATCACCCTCGACACCGCACCTGATACCACCGCCTTTGACTTCGCCGTCGCGACAGCCTTATCCGTATGCACCCATGAAACCTGCTCACGGATCGAAGCAAGTTCCACCAGATACGGGTTCAAGCCCGCGTTCTGCGCCGCGATGCGGAAGGTTTTCTCGTGCAAATGAGGCGAGCATGCGGCAACCACCACGCGCGTCAAACCAAGTTCCTTGATATCCTTCTCGATCAACTCCTGCCCCAAACTGGAGCACATGAACTTGTAATCGCGCGCAATGACCACGCCCTGGTGACCAAGTTTCTCCGCCGCCCATTTGGCGACATCTTCGACGTCCACCACGCCAGCGATGTTCGACCCGCAGTGACAGACATAGACTCCGATTTTCTCTGTCATTTCACCGCCTCCTTCCTGCCCTCATGCTTGGTCCAGCGACGCGGCATGGGCAGCCCTTCATCCTTCTTCCTCGGCGCGGCGGGTTCCTGCGTGACAGGCACTTCCACGCCGATGCCCGCCAGCACATTCCGCGAACTGACCAGTTCCACGCCGATCCCCAACTCACCGGGTTCCTTCCCGAACGCCAGCCCCATCAATTGCGTGAAGAACAGGATCGGAATGTGATAATCCGTGCCGAAGTAATTGTTCATCTCATTTTGGTAGGCATCCACGTTCATCTGGCACATCGGGCAGACCGTGACCATCATCTGTGCGCCACGCTCATCCGCGTCCGCCACGAGCCGGCGTATGAGTTCAAAAGCAGTTTCGGGGCCGATCTGGGTCATGTGTCCGCCGCAGCATTCCGTCGTGAGCGGATAATCGATCACGTCCGCGCCGAGCGCGCGCAACAGGTCGTCCAATTCGGTGGGATGCTCATGGTCCGACCAGCGATGCTGGTAATCGGGTCGCGGCAACATGCAGCCCATGTACGGCACCACCTTGAGTCCCGTCAACGGATGCACAACAGCCTCCCGTATTTTCTCCAGCCCCACGTCATAGACCAGAATATCGATCAGGTGGCGAACATCCAGCGTGCCAGCCTCATAGTGCAGTCCGCCCGCCGCAAGCGCCTCATTGACCTTTTCGCCCAGCGACGGTCGCTCGTTCATGTAGTGATCCGCCTTCGCAAGGTTCAGATAACACGCTGAACACGGCGCAACGACGGTGCGCGTGCCACCTGTCCCGTTTGCGGGATGCATTTGCTTCGTCGCCAGCGCCAGGTTGCGCGCGATCAGCGAATACGCGGGAATCAGATTGATGCCGAGATACTCCGTCGCGCCGCAGCAGTTCCAATCATCGATCTCTTCGAAGTGGAGATCCAGCGGCTCAAGGATCGTATTCATGGACTCCATGTACGCCTTTGCGCTGGATTCCATCGAACAACCCGGATATAAAAGATATTTGTTCATGAAGTCATCTCCAGTTGCTTGGCGTGGTCCAATATCTTTTTCAACTGGTCCATCTGTTTGATCTTCTTTGGCATCAGCGCCATGCGCCCCTTCGTGATCATCCCAAGCCCCATCGGCATCATGCCTGGCAGTCTGAGCGGGAAGTGTTTCAGGTAATGGCGCGATGCCAGTCCCATTTCGAAACTGCGCCCATACGTCTCGACCATGTCCACGAAGGTCTGCGAAAAATCGGGCGCGGTGGAGTCTTCGTACAACTTCTCCTTGATTGCCATGCCCTTGAGCGTGTACATTACGTCCGCGATGTGTACCTCCTGCGGGCAGCGCACCACGCAGTGATAGCACGAGACACAGATCCATTGCGTGTTGCTCCGCAGCACTTCCTCGCGCATCCCCGCCCGCAACATCGCGAACAGCATGCGCGGCGTGTGGTCCATATCCTTGGCGGCGGGGCAGGAGCCCCCGCACGTTCCGCATTGGATGCACATCTCCAGCCGCGATACACCCGCAGTCTTCATGCTGACTTCATGCAATAGGGAAAGGTCCTCCTCGTGGGTTAAACCCGCCCGGACCCGTTCGTCTGTCATATGGGGCATAGGAGCCTCCGTGCTTCAACCAAAACCCGACCAGCCGCTGCTCGGCATGACCGAAGTCATCCATTCGCAGTTACGCGTAACCTACCCCCAATATTCATACTAGTGAAAGTTGTCACAATAAATAGTAACAAAAATAATCATAAACCCCTGATAATCATCCCGACAAGGAGAATCATTCCGATCCCCTACCTCCCTGATCGAAATAAAATACCCAATGATATTCAATTGCATGCCGGATCATCCGAACGAATCACATCGCCTCCTATCGCAGTCTTGAACCTTGTCCGATGCCCCAATATGACTTACGCCCCGGGATATTCCCACAAGAATGGCGGCAAAGCGCTTAAACAAAAGAGGACGACCCGATGGCCGTCCTCTTGGTGCATACCGCAAATTACTTCTTTTCTTCAACCTGCTGGGGCTCGGCTTTCTTTTTGTTCCCGCGCATCTTGCGGAAAACCCAGCGCAAACCGAGGAATGCCAGGTATAACGGAATGCCGATGGTCACCAAAACAGGCAGGGTATAGAGAATGAAGCGGATCATAAAGTCGACGAAGTTCTTCCAGAAGTTGAGCAGGTCCTGGATGGCTTCGAGCGCCACGCCTTTCGGCTCCCATTTGCCGATGGTCACCGGCTGGATGGTCTCCTCCGCGATCAAACGCACGCTGACGGCGGAAAGCGCCGCGGCTTCCTCGTAGTATTGAATCTGACCTTTGATGATCTCGATCTGCTCGCGGTAATACATCAATTGGTTGAAGATGTTGACCACTTCATCGGTGTCCTGCGCGTTCTCCATGAGTTCGGTCAATTCTCTTTCAGCGGCTTCATAGGTCTTGAGGCGGGACTTCAGATCCACATATTCAGCGGTGACATCCTGCCCGGAACGTGTTTCACTTTGGACCTCGACCGCGCCTTCCTTGATGAGTTCCAGCGCCTCGTCCAGTTTTTCAGCCGGTACGCGGATGGTGACTGTGCCTTCCGGTACGGGGATGTAAGTGCTTGTATATCCCTGGTAGAGATTCGACGAGACGACAAACCCGCCCATCTCCTCCGCCATTTTCTGGATCTCTTCCATGCGTCCTTCCACATCCGAGACGACGATGGCAAGGTCGGCGTTTTGGATGACCAGACGCTCGACATTCGCCGCTTCCACACCTCCGCCCCCGCTTGAGGGGGCTTGTTCAGCGGCAAATCCCTCTTCCATGGCTGGAAGCGGAGCGACATCATAGGCAGGTTCTGCGGGCGCTTCCACCGCGGCGGGAGCCCGCGCTCCAACGCATGCAGCCAGAATAAGCGCGGCAATAATCAATATAAACAGCAATAGGCGTTTCATTTCTACTTCTCCTTTTCCTTTGGTGATTTCTCTGCCAAAAGGACGGCGAATTTGGGCAAATGGTTCCCTTCACAACTCATTATTGTCCAGAGTCTGGAGACTTTGGAATCCATCACCAGCCTTCGGCGAGCCGGGCGGCGTGTTTCTCGGGCAAGCCCGCTTCACGGATGCGGTTTTGCACATCGGCGATATCGTACATGACCCGTTTGGGAGTCCAGGTGCGCGCCTCGGTGTCGTAGATGGCGTAGGCGGCTCGCGGGTCGCGGTCGCGGGGTTGTCCCACCGAGCCAGGATTGAGTATCACCTTCGGATGGAGGGGAAGCGCCGCATCCGGCTTGGCATGTTCAGCGGCAACCTGTCCCGTCCTCTCCTTGAGGGTGAAACTGCACTGGATGTGCGTATGCCCGACGAAACACACATCCGTATCGAAATGATCGAAGTTCAGGCTTGCCGTCGTCGAATTGAGAATGTATTCCCACAAGGGGTCGCGCGGACTTCCATGGACGATGGTCGCCTCGCTCCGCACTTTCGGCTTGGATGGCAGCGACCGGATGAAATCCATGTTGCTGGCGGAGAGCACCTGCTCGTGATACATCAGCGAACGCTTGGCGTCGCCGTTGAAGGTTTCGAGCGACATTCTGCCGATCACAGCCACATCGTGATTGCCCATCAGGCAGGTGAGGTTTTTTATCTCGCGCACCTCCTCCACCACCGCGTTCGGGTCGGGACCATACCCGACAAGATCGCCGAGACACCAGGTCTCATCCACCTGGCCGGCATCCTTCAATACCGCCTCCAGCGCGTTGTAATTCGCGTGAATATCCGACATCACCAAAATTCGCATATTACTCCAAGAGCCTCGCTATGTGCTCGATGATTCTTTCCGCCGCTTCGCTTTTGCTCATCAACGGCAGTCTTTCCTGCGTCCCATCTGCAAACAACAACGTAAGACGATTCGTCTCGACTGCAAATCCCGCATCCTTCGCCGAGACGTCGTTTGCAGCGATGAAATCCAATCCCTTGGATTTTAACTTCTCGGATGCGTTCTGCAATAGATCGCGACTCTCCGCCGCAAACCCGACCGTGACCTTGAAACGCTTCTGGACCCCGCTCTGGCTTGATACGGTTTTCAAAATGTCGGGCGCGGCCTCGAGTTGGATTTGCGGAATCCCGTCCCGCTTCTTTATCTTATCCTTCGCCATTTCCTTCGGGCGGAAGTCCGCGGCCGCGGCCGCCAT
This sequence comes from Anaerolineales bacterium, assembly GCA_015075725.1. Taxonomy (NCBI): domain Bacteria; kingdom Bacillati; phylum Chloroflexota; class Anaerolineae; order Anaerolineales; species Anaerolineales bacterium. The sequence continues at coordinate 1,449,544 of JABTTV010000001.1, forward strand.
GACAAGCGCATCGCCCGTTTCGATCAGCAACGCATCGAGCATATCCTGCGCACTTTTGACGGGAACAACGATCGCTCCAACAGGCGGTGTCAAAGCCGTCGGTGCAGTGATGAGAGTTACATCTGCGCCCGAATCGATCGCTGCCTGCGCTAGCGCATAACCCTGCCTGCCCGATGAATGATTCGTGATCACCCTTACCGGGTCGATGGATTCTTGTGTCCCGCCGGCGGTAACGACGACTTTTTTGCCCGCGAGTTTTCCATTTTTACTGAGCGTAAGGCGGATATGACCTAGAATTTCCATCGGCTCGATCATACGCCCCACGCCAGATAAACCCGAAGCGAGGTGCCCCGCGGCGGGTCCAGCAACCAGCACACCGCGAGTCTGAAGCGTTTTGAGATTCTCCTGCGTGGCCGGGTGGTCGAACATCCCGCCATCCATGGCAGGCGCGATCAAAATAGGGCAGGTCGCCGCCAGCGCAGTGACGGTCAACAGGTTATCCGCGATGCCGTGTGCGAGTTTTGCCATCGTATCCGCCGTACAGGGAGCGATGACCAACAGATCCGCCATCTTGCCAAGGCTGACATGCATGACGTGCGCTTCATTGCCCCACAGGTCTTTGTCGGTGAAGGCGCGGCGCCCGGTGACGGATTGGAATGTGAGCGGCGTGACGAATTTTTCCCCCGCGCCTGTCAGGATTACATCCACGTTCGTCCCAGCCTGGGTCAATTTGGAAGCCAGGTCTGCCGCTTTGAATGCCGCGATGGAGCCGGTCACGCCGAGGAGAACATGCTTGCCTTTCAGGATGGACATACGGGAGATTATACTTCCAACAGAAAGTATAACAGCGGGAGGACCCGAAGGGCTCCCATCCATCCCGGATACGGATGATAGTTCCATGACAATATTTCGCGAACCAGGCTGGGGTACCGAACTGAGATATAATAAATCAACATTTATTGTCCGTTCTACATAATTAATAAGGAGTATATTCATGAAGAAATTAGCAGCGACTTTCATAATTCTTATTACCCTGCTTTCCCTCACGACCGGTTCAGCCCTTGCCGCTAATGGAATTCTCACTCTGCGCAGTGTCGGAAACAACCCCGGCGGCGGCGTGCTCTTCGTCTTCGAATACACGGGTAACTTCACCGAAGGCGATTTCAAGAACGGATCTGTGCTGTTCAATGGGCAGTATTACCCCCTCGATTGCAACATCGTGGAAGGGGAAGGCGTGGTGCAATGCACGGCTTCGCGGGCGCTTGCCGGGCAATTTGTCCAGGTCTTCCTTGCCGGTTTTGTCTTCTGGGATAGAGTCCCTGAAGGCGGCGGGCCGCGCGGGTTTGGCGGGTACTGCTATAACGTTTACGATTATCCGATCGAGGGCCAACCCGATGCATGGATTTTCCAGGGACAGCATTGCCAGGAAGGACCTGCTTCTCAAGGTGATATGATTAATTTCTATTCGCCCTATTGGGAAGACTATTATGATTACTTCTTCGAGGTAAATGGTCTTCCCTGGACCCAGGATCCCAGTACTAACCCTGGAGAAGGTTACTATTACGAAGAAAGCGGGAACGGAGAAGGTTTTGATGAATAAATCGAGAAAAAGTTAGAATCCGTCCAGTGCAACAGAGCGATATATCAACAAGCCGCCCTTTCGAAAGAAGGGCGGCTTTATTTAACCTTTCCAATAGTATGTGAAATTGGTTGGGGATTAAGCCCGGCAGTATAATCTCAACCGTGACCGACACGCAAAAACGCGATCCAAGGCTGGATATATTGAAAGGCATCGGCTGTGCCCTGATGATAATAACCCATTCCAAGCTCAAGATGTTGAATTACGAAGAGATCATTTTTTGGGCAATCTCGCCCTGGATGTGGGTCGTCCTGCTTCTATTGATTTTTGCAGCATCATTCGCGATTCCCAAACCATCTTATGTAAGTTATTTCGAACTTCTACCCGGCGTTGCTTTCGCAGTCTACTATCCATTATTGGGTAGAATACTCAAAGAGAGAAACCCATGAAGATCATCGAAACCGCCGAACCGTTTTTGCTCCCGGGCAATCGCACGGGGATTTTACTGATTCACGGCTTTACAGGCACGCCGAAGGAAATGCGCTGGATGGGGGATTATCTCAATGGGCTGGGATATTCCTGCCTCGGCGTTCGACTTGCCGGTCATGCCACGACCCCGGAGGATATGATCGCCTCACGCTGGACCGATTGGGCAGCCTCCGTTGAAGATGGCTTTCACCTGCTCTCGGGTTTCGCTGACCGAATCTTTCTCGCCGGCCTTTCGATGGGCGGTATCTTATCCCTGCTGATGTCCACACGGATGAATGTCGCAGGAATCATCGCCATGTCCACGCCCTACCTCCTGCCCAATGACCCGAAGGATTACCCGGTCTGGTATATCAAATTTAACAGCCGCTTCATTAAGTTCCTGTCAAAGTCGAAAGAGGCGCCGGGAGCATCATGGTTCGACAAGGAAGCCTACAAGGATCATGTTTCCTACCCTCAGAATCCCGTCCGTTCGATCGCGGAGTTGAAGTCGCTGCTGGGGGAGATGCGCGCAGCTTTGCCTTCAGTGAACAAGCCGGTCTTGTTGATCCACTCCAAAGACGATGCCTATGTATTGCCTGGCAATATGGAAAGGTTATACGCGGCGCTGGTCAATGCGCCGGATAAGACAAAGGTTTATGTAACGGGATCAGGTCACGTCGTCACGCGTGATGCAGCGCGCCAGCATGTGTTCGAATTGGCGCGGGACTTCATCCGACGCGTCGAAGACTCAAAAGCCTGAGTCAAATCAACCCAGGCTCGTTTCTCTGATTTGCGCCTACACCACCTTCTCCCGCATCACCGAACTGATGTAATCCATGATGGATACCACGATCGCAATGGCGATCATCTGGACGCTGGCGGCACGGTAGTTCAACAGGTTGATGTTCTGAAGAAGCAGGAAACCGATCCCGCCGCCGCCACCGAAACCAATGATGGTGGACATGCGCACGTTGATATCCCAGCGGTACATGGTGTATGAAATATACGGCGGGACGATCTGCGGTACGACGGCATAAATGATGGTTTGCAGGCGGTTCGCGCCGGTGGCTTGGATTGCTTCAAGCGGGCCTGCCATGATGCTCTCGACCTGCTCGGAATAAAGTTTTGCGAGGCTGGCGATCGTATGCAGGGAGAGCGCCAGCACGCCTGCGAACGGGCCGATGCCGACCCATACAACGAAGACGACAACCATGATCAGCGCTTCGATGGATCGCAAAGCATTGAATATCGTTCTGGCAATATAGTAGATGGTCAGCCCGATCGGTAAAGGCCACTTGGGGCTATTCCAAATTGCGAGGAGCAAACCCAAAAAACCTCCTATCCCCGCTGGCCAGTAGAGTGTCTTAATTGGGTCGTCGATCAGATACAGCCATTCTGCACCTGCTCCCATTAATCCGAACAAGACAACCCCGGCAATCGTTGCAAGCACAAGGTTTAAGACCTTGTTCAAACCTTGTGAAGTACGCTCGCTGATGAACAAGCCTAATTGGCTGGCAACGCTGCTCAAAACCCCGGCCCCAGCCAACGCGGTTGACAAGACAATGACCATTCCGAGAATTTCCCCTAAATCGGAGATGAACGTGCTAATAAAACCAAAACCACCCATCGGTGCTATAAGGGAATTCCCAATTTCGACCAACAGACTCGAAAGCATGAAAAGACTGCCAATCAAGAACAATGCGCTGAAGACCAGTACGGCGATTCGCGCTATACGGAGTTGAAGCGATGGACGCGTCAACTCTTCTTGCGGCAAGGCCCAACGCGCTCCAAGTATTGAGAGAGTTGGCGCAATGAAAATACCGACCGACGTCAGAAGCACATTATCAGTGAGTATCCCGCTCAGGCTTTCCGCCCAGCGTGCCAATGCAGTGCCCAGGGCAAGCCCAATGGGTATGAGGATCAAGGATAAGGAAATGCTCGTGAGCGAAGATTTGATGTTTTTCATCAAATTTCGCGCGGCAAAGAAACTAAGCGGGATGGATAGCAAAGTTCCCAATGTCGTTGCCAGGAGGGCCAGGAAGACTGTTTCGACAATTTTGTCCCAGGTATCCAATGCAGATTTGGTCAGCCGAGGCGCGCCAACGTCCTGACGAGTAATAACTTGGACTTCGAACGGTTCAGCCCGTTCCCGTTTTGGAAGGGTGGCTGTGATCAAAAAGTGACCGTCTGCATCGGTGGTAAATGCTCCAAATTGCAATTCGACATCTTGCGCAGGAACGAGAAGGATTCCCCCCGACGTGTTCGGATAGAGATTGAATCCCTCGATGGTGACCTCTCCCTGCGGGTCGGTACAGGCCGGCGTGATTACTGCATAAGGACCGCTCATATCCTGTTCAGGCGGCACATACCCGTTTGTAGGACATGGAAGCATGACAAAGGTGACTGCTGCGCGGGTTTCCTGCTCATACTCGAAGATGTGCGGTCTGGCTAATGCCCGAAGGATGCGAAATAGTTGTTCCTGGCGGCGCGGAGATTGTGTTTCTTCGAGATCCACCTGCGTGACCTGGAAGCCATAGGCATAGATCACGAATCCAGCAAGCAATGCCAGCCCCAGCCCCAGCGATCGCAGAAAATTTCGCTCTTTTTTCATGATGCCTCCCTTATCCGATCCGCTCGGCGTCGCGGCCATAGATCTCTTTGAACTTTTTATCGTCGATCTCGCCGGGAAGTCCGTCGAAAACCAGGTTGCCGTTATTAAGGGCAATGACGCGGTCTGCGTAGCGATGCACCAGGTCCAGGAAATGCAGACTGCAAAGGACGGTCACGCCATCCTCTTTGTTGATCAGGTCAAGATACTGCATGATGCTGTGGGCGAGGACGGGGTCGAGGCTGGCGACCGGTTCGTCTGCAAGGATCATTTCCGGATCCTGCATGAGGGCGCGCGCAATGCCCACACGCTGCTGTTGTCCCCCGCTCAGTTCATCTGCGCGGATGTTTGCTTTATCGGCTATCCCCACCCGTTCAAGTTGCTTGTAACCCTTTTCAATATCGTTTTTGGGAAAGCGGTTGAGCAGACTCCATGCCGGGTTGACATAACCCAGACGCCCAGCCAAAACGTTGGTCAGAACGGTCGAGCGATGGACTAGGTTAAATTGCTGGAAGACCATGCCGATCTTTCGGCGTATCACCCGTAGTTCGTTCTCTGATGCCGCCGTAATGTCCGTATCGTTGAAGAGTATTTTTCCCTTTGTCGGCTCGATCAAACGGTTGATACAGCGCAAGAGAGTGGATTTGCCCGACCCGCTTAAGCCAATGACCGCCAGAAATTGACCTTTGGGCACCTCGAAACTTACATCTTTAAGAGCCTGCACCCCGCCTTCATAGACTTTGGTTAGGTTGGTAATCTTGAGCATGGTTTTCCATAGAGTTAGGATGAAATTACGGACGGGGAACTCCCCGTCCGTAATTATCTTAATTATTGATCAGGTCTAGACATCGTCGAGGGTCAATCCGAGCCTCTTGATCGCCGCGCGGATGAGGTCGTAATCCGCATCTGTGGCGGTCGTGATGCCGACCCAGTTGTAGAAGTCGCGGCTTCCCATGGTGTCTGCCCATTCTTGGGTAGTGGAGAAGTCAAGCAGGGCTTGCTCGATCTGGGCGCGCACGTCCGCCGGGAATTCGGGACCGAAGGACAGCGTGTCGTTCGGGATCTCGGGCGAGAGGGTCAGGATGCGGACCTTCTGCGCTACATCCGGGGCTTCGGTGCGGACCAAGGCACGGGCATCAACGATCTCCCAGCCGGTGCAGATCAAGGCTTCGGCGGTAGCATCGGGCGCACAGGAGTCGAGAACATCGGCGGGAACGTCCCACATTTCGGGAGTAACGGATCCAGCGAACCAATCCGCTTCGGTCCAGGCATCATTGCCTTCGGGGTTGACAGGCGCATTGTAGAAAACCGAGGCGAAGTCCACTTCGCCATTATAGACGGCAGTCACTGATTGACCATGTCCGCCGGTCTCAACCGATTCGCTCGGGGCGATTCCGTACTGCTCGAACATGCCTTGAGGAGCAAGGTTTCCGGAACCGGAAAGGGCGCTGCCATAGCCGAACTTGGCGCCATTGAGATCTTCGAAGGTCTGGAATTCACTGTCTCGGGCTACGATAATCGCTGCCCAGTAGACGGAGGTCTTGCTGCTTCCGCGCAGAGCCTTGAACGCAACGTCCACGCCGCACAGGTCATTCGCAAGGACGTAGCCCACAGCGGGGATAAAGCCCATTGTATCGGCGGGAGAGGCGCACATTTCTTCGATGGTGGCGGCGTACGAGGTCGGAACGGAGACTTCGAAGGTCAGGCCAGTGGCTTCGTTCAAAGCGGCAGCCATTACTTCACCGCCGCTTACGATCACTTGAGCATCCACCGAGGGAACGAACAGCACCTTGATCGGATGCTCTTCCGATCCGATGGCGGGCATTTCAGGCGTGGGTTCGGGGGTGGGAGCCTCGGTGGGGGCTTCCGTCGCGACGGGCGGTTCTGTGGCGGGCGCGCCGCAGGCGCTGAGCAACATCGAGGCGGTCACGATGAGGGTCAGCAGGACGAACAGGGAACGTTTATTCATCTTTTTCTCCTCTTGAAATGAATTGGGAAATTGGGGCATTCGCCCCGACTGCTTGATGATACCGCTTGTTAACATGGTTAACAAGTACGCAACCCTTAAAAAATGAAGCACCATCCACCTGTAAGGGTTGAAAATTGTCCTTGCATTTTGCGGCATCTTCGTCATTATATCTGAATTAATGCATGATGAGGCATGAACTTGTAAAATCTATTCATCGGTCTGATTGGGTTGTCGACCTGTTCACAAATTGTAATAGGCGAGTCGGAGGCGTTTGACAAAATAAATCTCCCGCCGATTTGTGGTCAACGGGAGATTCTTTCAGATTGGAACCTATTTCGCTCTCATTCGGTTATTACGCGGGTTGTGCTCCACTTCCGCGAGACCCAGTGCCTCCATCAATGGCGGGATGTACATGGCAAACCGCCCGCGGAAGCCTTTCTTGAGTCCATACCAACCGCCGATGGGATTCTTCGGCGAACGCGCCCAGTGTTCGACGGTGCCGGGCACGGCTTCCTGTTTCTCGTCCTTGCTTCCGAGTTCCATCCAATCGCCGTGTTTTTTCAGCATCTCGTGCAGGTCTTTGATGGCGCGAAAATCGTAGTGCAAGACCGTTGTGCCCACCGTGCAGACGAGGATCTCCTTTCCATCCTTTGTTTCAACATGCATGGTGTAATCCGACGTGAACGGCGGGGTCTTCAACTTCCAGGGTTTGTCTTTGGTTCTCTTTTCCATTTCGAGTCTCCTTACTTTTTCGATTTTTGGATCGTCTCTGCTTCCTTCTTCAGGTCTGCCGTGAACTTGTCGAAGGATTCATCGAAGGAGGGGATCATCCCGGCGAATAGCGGGAACAACGGACCGCCGATTCGTTCCGACATTGAAAATTGTGTGCCGCCCCCCGATTTTTCCAGGCTGTACACGCGGCTTCCCATCGCGTCGCCCCATGCGAGTCGTTTCTCCGGCACGAATTCCTTGACCTTCAATTTGAACGTCCGCTTCGCATCCAACGTGGATTTGAGTTCGATAGCCCCACCTGCCTTGATTTCCCCTTGGATCGATGTGACGGTCGAATTCCAGCGCGGATAGTCCGCGGCGTGGGTGAGGAGCGCCCAAACGATGGCGGGATCAGCCGCAATCGAGGCGTGAACCGACGTCTCCCGGCTGAAGGTTTTTCTAATTGTTTTCGCTTTTTGTTCCATTTCGATCTCCTTTCTATTTGGACGACTGGAGGTCGAAAAACGATAGGAAATTAATCGTTATTTTGGAGGTATTTTTCCATCACCTGGCGGTTGTGTTCGAGGTGATGAAGCTGCAATTTCGCCGCCCCCGACATGAACGGATCGAGTTCCTGCAGGATGTTCATCCGCAAATCGAACAACTCGTCCCGGTTTCGGTCTTCCGCCGCGCGTACCATCTCGATCTTGACCAGTTCCTCCTGCACCTCTTGCTTCGGGTTGAAGATGCCGTTCAACTCGGTGCATTGGTGACAGATGCCCTGCTTGTTGATGAGAGAACAGCGCTGGTCGAATATGTCCATCATCTTCTTGCGGCTGACGTGCAGGTGATATTTCACCATCGCCTCGGAGAGCTGCAGGATCTGCGCGATCTCTTTGACCTTGAAGTCGTACACTTCCTTCAACAGGATGACGAGGTGCCCCTCCAGCGGAAGCGATTTGGAAATGCAGGTAAAGCAAAAGGCGATGTGTTCCTTGATCTCGAAATTCCCCTGCGGCGACGTTTGCCGAATGTGCATCGCTTCCTGGAAGAACTCACGGTTGCCGAGGGCTTCCTCCCGGCAGATATCGGTCACGTTTTCAGGCCAGCGTTTTTGTGACCGAAGCAGATCTTTGGCGAGGTTGGATGCGATGCTGAACACCCACGTCTTCAATGACGATTCGCCCCTGAATGTGTTGATCTTTGATTGCGCTTTGAGGTATGTTTCCTGAACGATATCCTCAGCATCCTGCACGCTGGCGGTGAGGCGCAGGAGGAAGGACTTGAGTTCGCGCTGAAAGGTTGGGAATTGGATGGAGAGGTCGTCGGTTGACATGCTGGGAAAATGCTTTTTTTCGTGGGCGAAGATTAGTTATGCCGCTCCAGCCATTGCACGATATCTGCAAAGACCTGGGCGCGGGGTGGTTTTGGTTTGAAATGAGAGGGTCACTGGTCTATTCACGGACCGTGTCGGCGCCCCGCGCGATATGAGCGAAATCAAGGCCGGGGTTGATGGAAGTCGACGGTGTCAGGCGGGAGAGCAGGGGGATGTTAAAGGAGTTTGGAAACATTCTTACCTCTTGGATAAGGAATCCACGCCGCTTGTCAGTTAAGGCGGGTATTCTACCATCTAATCACTGCTCACTATTCACCAGGCTTCCATACAACTTCCGGGCATCACACTCAACTTCGCAGTTCTTCTCGAACCTGCATCAAAATTCTACCCAGCATATTTTTGCCAGTCCCATTGGCGCCGCATCCCCAGTAATAATCCCTGGTCGTTTTCTCGATGATCTCCTCTTGCCCGGTTGATAAGAGTAGCTGCTTCAAATCAGAATGCGCCTGGAACTTAGCCAACACCGCGCGATACATGAATTCATCCTTCCTCTCCTCCCAATCAGAACGGATTGGCACCTTGCGGCTGCGACCGAGACGCGCGGCGATCATTGGCGAAGGCGTTGATCTTATTCTCTCACGATACTCATCATCTTCGAACTTCTGCGCTTGAAAATAATGTTCGCTGGTGGGCCAGATCAAGCCATCCAGTTCGAATGGATGCCGGGAGAAGTTGGAGAACGCTCCATATTGATCTTTTGTTGAGTAGAAGTAGATGGCCATTTCGGCGGTAGGAGCCGCGTGCTAAGATGTGTCGTTTGTCAATATCGAAACGAAGCCGAATCGCCTTCGATGTGCAGCAGGAACTCCCTGATTTCATCCCCGCTCAACGGGTCAACCAGGCGAAGCCCCAGCGCTTCGATTTGTTGATAGGCTTTATCAAACTGTTCCCACTCTTCGGCTTCCACCTGTTCTCGTGCTCGATCGAAGAGCGGTTTGACGCTTTGGAACGCATCCGTTGGCGTGAATGTGCAGTAACGCCATGGAAAGTCGTTGTCTGTCTCTTTGAGAGTGCCAAGCACAATATCGCCCTGCTTCAGGTGGAAAGTCAGCGCCATGTGGAATTATGACCCTTTGATCCCTTTCCTTGTCGTTTCTTTCTGCCACGCGTCGATTCGTTTTTGAGCGTAACCTTCGATCATCGAATTGCCGCACTTGGCGAGCAGTTGCAGTTTCTCGAAAGCCTCCGGTGTGCCAATATCTGCCAAAGCCCAGGTGCATTTTCTCGCCAGGCTACCAAACTCATCATAAGCAAGATAGTCATGGTTTGCAAGCGCTGCTCGATAAAGTGCATCAACGGCTCTTGGGTCTTTTAAAATTTGCAAAGCATGGGCAGCATCTTCATGCTTTCGATGCCAGGGCAACTCCAGGATCGTAATCAGAACAGGCGCGGCAGCCGGAAAAAATCCCGCCGCAGAAAGGACGATCAATGCGCATTCAATATCATCGGCATTTTGGGATCTGACGGCATCCTCCAGCAAAGATAGTACTGACTTTGGTTCTTTTTGTACATCGAAACCGAGCGCTTTGTTTAAGTCGTTGAGATTATGTGTACCCGCAAAATCAAGGATTGCCTCGCGTTTCTTTTCATCCATAAAATTCTCTTGTGAGGATGCCTGCCAATACCGATGTTACTTCTTTCAAAATCATTCCGGATAATTGCCGACTGAGAAATTATATGCCCAAAGAATGCACATGACCATGACGTATAAAAAATTCCCCGCCGACCTTACGCCGACGGGAGCCACTGATCACTGATCACTGGTAATTTCTCCCCATACAACTTGCGATGCACCACGCTCAACGCGCGGACCTGCTCCGCAGCATGATACGATGACCTCACCAGTGGATTTGATTCCACCCATTTGAAACCAATTGAATAACCATACTCGCGCAGTTCGGCGAACTCTTCCATGGTGTAGTAACGATCCATGAGCATGTGCTTTTTGCTCGGTTGCAAATACTGACCGATGGTCAGGATGTCCACTCCCCAACTGCGCTGGTCGCGCATCACGGCTTTGACCTCGTCCATGGTTTCGCCAAGCCCAAGCATGATTCCGCTCTTGGTCAGCACATCGGGATCGAGTTTCTTGGCATTTGATAAGGTCGCCGCCGCCCACTCGTAGTTATCCTGCGGCTGTACCTGCTTGAACAATCGCGGCACGGTTTCCACATTGTGGTTGAGGATTTCAGGCCGCGCATCCATGACGATCTTCAAGGCTTCGATGCTGCCTTTGAAATCAGGTATCAGGACTTCGATGGAACATCCCGGCAGCAATTCTCTAATTCTCCGAATCACCATCGCGAAAATAGGCGCGCCGCCATCCCTTCGTTCGTCGCGATTCACAGATGTAATGACAGCGTGTTTCAACTCCATGGCTTTGACGGCTTGCGCCACACGCTCGGCTTCGTTCCAATCCAATAAAGCGGGCTTGCCGTGTTTGATGTCGCAGAATCCGCAGGTGCGTGTGCAAACATCGCCGAGCATCAAAAACGTCGCAGTGCCGCTGCCCCAGCATTCGCCGAGGTTCGGGCACATGGCTTCTTCGCAGACGGTGTGCAGTTCCTTCTTGCGCATCAATCCGTGCAGCCATTCATAGGTCTCGCCCGAAGGCGCGCGGACTTTGATCCAATCCGGGCGGCGGAGGGGGCGCGAATCCGTTTGCGGGGAGACTCGGTCTCGGGTTGGTGTGACAGGCATAAGGTCCTTTTGAAGCGCATGTCATCGCGAGGAGCGGAGCGTCGAAGCAATCCCATCATAAATTAGAAGATTGCTTTGCCTGCGCCTCGCAATTAAATGAAAATCATTTTTTCTTTACGATCAATCTCAAACCACGAACTTCGACGACCTCGATTTTATCACCCTTACGAATCTCGCCGGACTCGGGGGATTTTTCCGCGCTCCAGAGTTCGGATTCCAACTGGACCTGTCCCGCCTCGCCGTCGAACGTTTTGGCTGATCCTGTTTTCCCGACATAGGATTCCGCCCCCATGGATATTGGTTTATGCAGCGAACGTAATGCGATCATCATGATGGCGAAAAAGATCAGGCCGAGGAAGATGCCAGTTCCGACCACGAGGGGAACCGACACACGCTGGAACTCCGGCGTGCCCGGCGAGTTGAACAGAACCAGCGCGCCGACGATAAAGGACGCGACCCCCGCCGTTGTCAATGCGCCGTGCGTGGGCGCTTTGATATCGAGCACGAATAAAACGAATGCGATGATGAGAAAGATGACGCCGAACCAATTGACGGGCAATACGCCCAACCCATAGATTGCAAGGGTGATGCAGACCGCGCCGATGAATCCCGCCACCCAGCCGCCGGGGCTGGAAAGTTCAATGAGGATCGCCTGCACGCCAATAGCGAGTAGTAAGAACGCGATGTTCGGGTCGGTGAGCAGAAGCAGGAGTTGTTCAATGAAACTGATGTCCAGCGGTTGGACTTCGATGCCGGTAGTTTCAAGCGTGCGCGGGCCGTTTTTCATCGCGACCGTGAAACCGTTCAAGCCTTCCAGAAGGTCGTCGAGGTCGTTGGCAATGAAATCGATGAGACCCGCCTCCAGCGCTTCATCGGCGGTGACGGCTTTGGCTTCATCGATCATCGCCTCGGCGAGTTCCAACGCCTTTTCTCCGCGCGGAGTCACAAACGGGCGGATCGAGGCTTTGACGATTTCCTTCGCTTTTGCATCCGCAGTGCTGTTGAGGTCTTCGCCGGAACTTGTGATGGGACTGGATGCGCCGATGGATGACTCGGGTGCCATGGCCGAGGCGTGACCCGCCATCGTGATCATCGCGCCCGCGCTCCCGGCGATGGCGTTTCGCGGCGCAACATACACCACCACCGGCACGTCGCTGTCGCGGATCGCGGCAATGATCTCCAGCATGGTATCCACGCTTCCACCCGGCGTGTTGAGTTGGATGACAAGCACTTCCGCATCCCGTTGGTCTGCGGTTTCGATGCCGCGTTTGATGTATTCGAGCATTGGCGGCATGATGGGACCGTCTGCGGTCAGGACCACTGCGACAGGATTGTTCCCTTGCGCAAGGACGGTTTGAGCAAACGCCAACATGATAATAAGAAAAAGAAGGATGCGTCTGGTTTTCATGGTTGTTTCTGATTCCTGAAACCATTATACTGGTTGTGGAGGGCATCATGACTGAAACTAAGCGAACATTCACACTGCGCTCGATCCTATTGATGGTCATTGTGGTATTTGTCATCCCATTCCTGCCGATGATCATATCCGGCGTATGGGATTGGCTGGAGGCGTGGACATACGCGATCATCAGCATCTTTGGATTCATCCTCAGTCGCGCCCTGGCGGCGAGACGACACCCCGATATTCTGGCGGAACGCTCGCGTTCCATCGAATTGACGGATGCAAAGCCCTGGGACAAAATCCTTGCCCCCATGCTGGCCTTCGGCTCCATCGCAATCCTTGTCGTGGCTGGGTTCGATAAACTTTTCGGCTGGACTTCCGCGTTTTCGCCGCCCATCAAAATCGCATCCTTGATCCTGATCCTGCTTGGCTTTATCTTCGGCTCATGGGCATTGATCGAGAACCGCTTCTTCTCCGGCGTTGTCCGCATTCAAACCGACCGCGGACATCATGTCATTACAACGGGACCCTACCGCTTCATCCGTCACCCGGGCTATGGCGGCGCATTATGGACATATCTCGCCATGCCCTTTCTGCTCGACTCGCTTTGGGCGCTCATCCCTGCGGTCTTGCTGGTCTTCGTTCTCGTGGTCAGGACATCGCTGGAAGATAAAACCCTGCAAACCGAACTCCCCGGTTACAAAGAGTACGCGCGGATAACAAAGTACCGTTTGTTCCCGGGGATTTGGTAGTTATGTTGTCACCCTGAGCGATGGGGAAGGGTCTCAACTGCAATACCAGAGACTCTCTGTCGGAGTGACATATCAAAAAATTAGAACAATCCTTCCAAATACTGCTTCGTCCGTTCGTGTTTGGGGTTGTTGAATACATCGTGCGCAGGACCGGCTTCTGCAACTTCGCCGAGATACATATAAATGACATGATCTGCCAATCGCTTTGCCTGACGCAGCGTGTGCGTCACAATGACGATGGTGTAATCCTTCTTCAATTCGATCAAACGGCTTTCGATGTTCTGTGAGGAGATCGGGTCGAGCGCGGAGGTGGGTTCGTCGCCGAGGATGATTTCCGGTTCGACCGCCAGGCCGCGGGCGAGGCAGAGGCGCTGTTGCTGTCCGATGGAAAGAGAGGTCGCGGGGTCGTGCATCCGCTTTTGGACTTCTTCCCATAAGCCTGCAATTTCCAAATAATGCCGCACGGATTTTTTATATTCGGCGCGTTCTTTCTTCATCTGGTGGATGCGCATGCCGTAGGCGACATTGTCGTAGATGGACATGGGCAGGGGTGAAGGACGCTGTGCCAGCAGCCCAACCACCTTTCGGACTTCGGTCACGTCCACCGCAGGGTCGTAGATGTTTTCGCCGTCCACCAGTACTTCGCCGGTGAGTTTGACGTCCTCGGTCAGTTCAAAGAAGCGATTGAAGGTTTTTAATAAAGTGGTTTTGCCGCAGCCGCTGGGTCCCATAATGACGGTGATCTGGTTCTTTGGGATTTCAATATTAATATCTTTCAGGGCGTGTTGCTTGCCGTAATAGGCGTTGAGGTTATTAACTTGGATGTGGGTGTTGTCCATGTTCAATCCTTTACGAATTATGTAATAGGTGATGCAATAATCGTTATTTGATCGTGTACCGATTTAATCTTGCCGACAACCAGCGCGAACCAAAACTGACGAGCAGGACGATGATGGTCAAAATCAGGGCAGCGGCATATCCGCGCTCGCGGACTTCGGGGTAGGGGGAACCGAGTTGGAAGAAGACCGCCAGAGGGAGAGACGCAGTTGGATTCATCAACGAGGTGGTGATTCGGTCGGTGTAACCTGCGGTGAACAGCACCGAGGCCGCGTCACCGATGCCGCGGCCGAAGGCAAGCAGAATGGCGGTGATGATGCCCGGCAGCATTTGGCGGGTGACGACATTGAGCGCCACTTCGAATTTGGTGGAACCGAGCGCGAGGGCGGCATGTTCCAGGTCGGCGGGCATGCGGCGGATGACTTCATCCATGGCGCGGGTCATGATGGGCAGTTCGACGAGCGCGAGAACGATGATGCCTGCAAGCAGTGAGGCACGCATGCCGAGCAAGATCATCAATGCAAAACCAAACGCGCCGTACACAATCGATGGTATGCCCCACAACACATCCAGCGAGAGGCGGACGTACTCACCCCAGCGTGATTTACCGAGATAGGCTTTGAGATAGAGCGCAATCGGCACGCTCAACAGCATGGCAAGGAAAGTTCCACCTGTGGCGAGATATGCCGAGCCGATGATGGCGTTAAGAATGCCGCCACCTTTGCCCATGTAATATCCGCCTTTGGGGACTTGCGAGACCATTTCCCATGAAAGCGAAGGAAGTCCGCGTGAGATGATCGTCCAGAGAATTAAACCAAGCGCGCCTGCGACGATCAGCAGGGCGATTCTCATAATGGTTTTGATAAATAGTTCGACGATGTGACGCCGTTCGAAATGTTTCTTTTGAAATTTAATCCGATTGCTCCTTCCGCCGTCCTCGGCGGAAGCGGCGGCGGGGACGCCGCCTTGAGCATAGTTATTGTTTTTCATGAACGCCTCAAGAAACGCTGGAGTACCAGCGTGGAAAGAATGTTAAAGATGAGGATGACCACCAATAAAACTAAAGCCGCCCCGAGCAGCGCCGCATCATACAGCGGAATGGACATCATCTCGCCATAGTTGTTGGCGATCAGCGCGGGCAGCGGATAGGCAGTATCAAAAACAGAAGTAGGAATTTGCGGGACGTTTCCCACCACCATCAGCACGGCGATGGTCTCGCCCAACGCGCGCGAGGCTCCCAGCACAATGGCGGCAACAATGCCGGGCAGGACTTGCGGCAAGACGATAGTGCGAATGGTCTGCCATTGAGTCGCGCCAACGGCGAGAGCCGCGTGACGCAAGTCATTGGGGACAGTGGAGAGCACTTCAAAGATAACCGAGATAATCAGCGGAGCGATCATCACAGCGAGCACGATTCCGCCTGCGAGGATTCCGAATCCTGTCGGCTGGGTAACTGCTAAAAAGGGAATAGAACCAAGCCAACGTTCAGAGAGAGGCGCAAGCACGTCATCCACGAACGGCACGATGGACAGCAATCCCCACACGCCATAGACGACGGGCGGGATGGCGGCGAGCACATCCAGAATGGGTTTGGCGATGGTACGAAGACGGTTATGGGCATATTCCGCGAGGTAGACCGAAACCAGTAAGCAAGGCGGAACAGCAAGCAATACGCCAACGGTTGTCACCCACAGTGTGCCAAGAATGAACGGAAGAAAGCCGAATTGACCATCGTTGGGTCGCCAGATATCGCCAAATAACAATTCGCTAAAACTGTAAGAATTCAAAATGGGGTAAGCGCGCACGACCAATGCCGTTGCCACAATGATGATGAGCACCACAGGCACAAGTGTGATGATAAAAAATGTGCGTTGTGCGGCTCGATTCGTTCTGGCGCGAGACGGCGTAGAAGGGCGGCTTAGCCGCCCTTCCGTTTTGATTTGGGTCAATTCGATTTCGCTCATTGTTCAAGCTTCGCGAGAGACTCGGCTTGTTGCTCCGGGGTTAGCGGGACATAGCCTGCCGCTTCCAAATACTGTTGACCATCGGTCAGGATCCACTTGATGAATTCAAGTTCCAATCCTTCGGGTTTGCCGAGTGTGGCAAGGTTTTCAAAACGGGCGGGGGGAGAGGGATACGTTCCGTTTGCCACTGCGCTGAAGGCATCTTCCTTTACTTGATAAACTTCGCCTGCATCTGCTGTACCGTTCTCATTGATATCGATCGGAGGGATGAGGATTCCAGGAACGAGATTCCCATTGCTCAGATCAAAGATGCTGTTGAGGTTGCCGAAGCCAATGCCAAGCGGATCTTTCAACACGGTGTCGAGCATGGAGGGTTCACCGTTCACACCGATACCAAGCAGGTCTTCCTGTGCTTCGCCGCCGCTATACTTTGCCCATTGCTCGGCTGCGCCTGCCGCGTCAGAGCGGGTGAACACATTGATCTTATCGGTGATGGACGGGTCGCCAACGACTTCACCCCATGTTGTGATCTCACCTGTGATGTAGATCTTGTTGTAGGTTTCCTGTGTAATGCCTTGCGCCATCAATTGCTCTGCCACTGGATTCTCAACATTGATGATCGGGAAGACCGCATCCTTCGTCACCGACACCCAGAAGATGCCTTGCGCGGTTTCTTCTTCCTTGATGCTGCGCGAGATCATGCCAATGTCCACTGCGCCAGCGATGGTATCGGTCATGCCTTTGCCCGCGCCGCCGCCCTGCACATCGAATTGCACATCAGGATGCAGTTTGGTGAACTCTTCTGCCCAGACGGTCATCATGGGGTAGAGGGCGAACGCACCAGAGATGGACAGTGTGCCGCTCAATTCGGATGAAGTGCCCGCCTCAGACTCAGGGACGGCTGCTGCTTCAGGCGCGGCGGTCCCACACGCTGTAAGGGACACCGCCAAAAGCAAAAGAAGAGACAGCCAGGTTATGGTTTGTTTTCGCATATTGTTTCTCCAATCCATTTATTTTTATATAAAGCCTATTGAGTAAGTATGGATTTAGAGTAAAAAAAAAGATTTTTACTTCGAGACCTCGAGTATCTCGAAAAACCCTACTAGACTAATAGGTTATGTATATTATCATAATTCAGCGGCTGAATTTTGTCAATACCGAATCCAACACGCCACAGGCAGAATCACCCCAACTTGACAGACACATTTTTTATACTATACTGCCCCAGTAGGTCTAATCAAGAAGGTAGAGTATTGAAATGAAATTAACCACCCGCAGCGAATATGCCCTCCTCGCCCTTGTCTATCTTGCCCGCAATCAAAATGAAAGTTTCATCTCCATTGATGTCATTGCTACTGCTCAGGGAATCCCACCCAAATTCTTGGAGCAACTCATGCTGGCGCTCAAACGCGCTCATTTCCTCCGCAGCGCCAAGGGGCAAAAAGGCGGTTATCGTCTCGCCAAACGCCCTGACCAGATCCCTCTTGCCGACGTCATTCGCTTATTCGATGGCGCTCTCGCCCCTACAGAATCGGTCAGCGAGAATTTTTACGAATCAACACCTATTGAAAAAGAGAAGAAACTGACGAAGGTCTTCAAGGACATTCGGGATTATGTCTCGAATAAACTGGAGAAGACTACGATAGCGGATGTGGCAAAGTGACATAGAAGGTCGGTCCGACCTGATCCCATAACATGGGACACGCATCTGCCAGGTCTTAATTTTGAAATACAGGTTGGGATGGGGTTTGTTACAATCAAAATACATGAATAAATTTTTTGTATTCATTATCCTCTTCCTCGGTGTGATTGTGGTTTCGCTTAGCTTCAGCGAACTCGAAACCATTCTTCTCACTTTGCAAAAGGCGCACATAGGTTTCTTCGCGCTTGCGCTTTTGGTTCAGATCGTTTGGTTCATCTCCAGTGGGCGCATGTACCAATCCGTTTTTCACTTACTTGGCGTGCATGAAGATGTATTCACATTGAGCCGTATCGCCACCGCGGCGAACTTTATCAACGTCGTGGCGCCAACTGCCGGGGCGGGCGGAGTCGCCCTCTTCGCGGCGGAGGCGCATCGTCGCGGGCATCCCACCGGAAAGGTCACGGTGGCGGCGGCGTTATTCCTCCTGCTCGACCAGGCGGCATTTCTCGTCATCCTTGCGTTGGGATTGATCGTTCTCATCCGCCGCAATGATTTGAACGCCGGGGAAATCTCCGCCTCGCTCTTCCTGTTTGGAATCGCCGCCACCTACGGATCTGTTCTATACATCGGGTATCGGTCCGCCGAAAAACTGGGGAACCTGCTCGCGAAATTTGCACGCGGAGTCAACCGCATCGTGCATCTTTTTCGCGGGGAAAATTATCTCAGCGAAGATCGCGCACACGAGTTCGCCCATGAGATAGCGGACGGCTTCTCAGGGTTGACGGAAAAACCGTCCAGCCTGGTCCGCCCCGTCCTGTGGGGTATCTTCGACAAGGGATTGTTGATGATGATTCTCGTCTGCTCCTTTCTTGCATTCGAAGTCCCGTTCTCGGCGGGCACCATCATCGCCGGGTTTTCGATGGCGTATCTTTTTCTCATCGTTTCACCCACGCCATCCGGCATTGGCATCGTCGAAGGCATCATGCCCATTGCACTGACCTCGCTCAACGTCAATTGGAGTCAATCCGTCGTCATCACACTGCTCTATCGCGCTGCCACCTTTTGGTTTCCGCTGGGAGTCGGCGCGTGGGCGTTCCGCACTCTTCACAAGGAACGCAGCGAACCTGTGGATTGACTCTCATGCTTTCATCGCTTCTGGATTTTTGGAAACAGGATGAAGAAACTGCGCCAAACCTTGTTGCCTGGCAGGCGACTCCACCCCGCGCCGCACAGACGCATCCTTTCCCGAACGATATGCCTGAATCGCTTCGAGATGCCTTATCTTCCCGGACCATTTCCCTGCTCTATTCCCATCAACTGACAGCCTGGACTCATGCCCGCGCCGGACTAAACCTCATCCTCGCCACCGGCACCGCCAGCGGAAAGACCCTTGCCTACAACCTGCCCGTCCTCGCAAAGTTGATCGAAGATTCGCAATCTCGCGCGTTATATCTCTTCCCCACCAAAGCGCTCACCCAGGATCAACAATCGAACCTCGAATCTTTTCAATCCTCAATCGCAAATCTAAAATCGGCAATCTATGATGGAGACACTCCCCAGTCCCATCGCCCCGTCATTCGAAAAACTGCCAACATCATCCTGACCAACCCCGACATGCTCCATACAGGCATCCTCCCGCATCACGCCAACTGGAGCGATTTCTTCTCCAACCTCAAATTTGTGGTTATTGACGAAGCCCACGCGTATCGGGGCGTCTTTGGTTCGCATGTCGCGAATGTGATTCGCAGGCTCAAACGCGTGGCGAAGTTTCATGGCGCAAATTTGCAGTTCATCCTTTCATCAGCAACGATTGGCAACCCAAAGGAACTCGCGGAGAATCTGATCGAAGGACCGGTCGAATTGGTGGATAACGATGGTTCCTCGCGAGGGGCACGCCATTTCATCATCTACAATCCGCCTGTTTTGAATCCGGCCCTGGGGTTACGGAAAAGCAGCCTGCTCGAAGGCGTGAGGCTCGCAACTCACCTGCTTTTACACGACATTCAATCCGTGGTCTTTGCCAGAACCCGAAGAAGCGTCGAGATGCTGTTGACTCACTTGCAGGAAGGAAAAGAGGAAGAAAGAAGAAAAAATGCCAATGGAGATTTCTTTCCTGTTTCCTCTTTCATTCGGGGATACCGAAGCGGCTACCTTCCAACCCAGCGCCGCGAGATCGAGCAGGGACTCCGCGACGGCTCTGTCAAAACCGTTGTCGCAACAAATGCGCTCGAACTCGGCATTGACATCGGCGGGTTGGGCGCTTCGCTCATGGTTGGGTATCCCGGTACGATAGCCAGCGCGCGCCAGCAAGCCGGTCGCGCCGGGCGCGGGGATACTCCAGCTGCTGCGGTTTTGATCACCAATTCCAACCCGCTCGATCAGTTCCTGGCGCATCATCCTGAATATTTCTTCGAACGTTCGCCCGAAATGGCGCTGGTCAACCCGAATCATCTGTTGATTTTGCTCAATCACCTGCGCTGCGCCATGTTCGAACTGCCATTTCAACAGGGCGAGGGCTTCGGCTCGTTGTCCTGGGAGTTGATCGAAGAGTATCTTCAGTTTCTGCTTTCCAATAACGAAGCGCATTTCTCGAACGAAAAATATTTCTGGATGCAGGATGCCTATCCCGCTGCGAACATTTCACTGCGTTCCGCATCGCCGCAAGGCGTGGTCTTGCAATCCGCCGATGCGGATGGCAAACCGATGACCGTTGGCACAGTGGACGGCGAATCGGCGAACTGGATGGTCCATCCCGGCGCGATCTACATGCACGAAGCCCAGCAGTATTTCGTGCAGGAACTCGACATCGATAATCACATTGCCCACCTTGTGCCTGTTGGCTTGGACTATTACACCGAAGCCCAGCAGCAATCGGAGATTCAGATCACGGCTCTGCAGGCTCAAGCCGCCGTCCCCGGCGGGGAGAAGGCGTATGGCGAAATCCAAGTCACCACGCAAGTCGTTGGGTTTCGCAAACTGCGCTGGTTCACGAACGAGAATCTCGGGCAGGAGCCGCTCGACATGCCGCCTTCCGAGTTACAAACAACAGGTTATTGGCTGACTCTTTCTGAATCCGCGCTGAAAACATTGCGCGATGCCGGCTTATGGACAAACGACCCGAACAACTACGGACCGGACTGGCAAAAGGTAAGACTCTCTGTCAGAAAACGGGACCAGTTCAAATGTCAGGTATGCGGCGCGGCGGAGACGAATCGCGAACATGATGTGCATCACAAGATTCCCTTCCGTGCTTTTATTCAGGATGGAAAAGTGAATCATGAGCAAGCCAACCGCCTCGAAAATCTGACCACACTCTGTCAAAGCTGCCATCGCAAAGTGGAGCAAAATGTGCGTATCCGCAGCGGTTTGACGGGATTGGGATTCGTGCTGGGCAACCTTGCCCCGTTGTTCTTGATGTGCGATGCGGGCGACCTCGGAATTTACACCGAACCAGCATGGTCCGCGGTCGGCGGTCTGCCGTCTGTAGTTCTGTATGACCTCGTCCCGGCGGGAATCGGTTTCAGTGCGAAATTATTCGAATTGCACGATGAATTGATCCGCCGTGCGCATGAACTCGTAAACGATTGCGCCTGCGAAGACGGCTGCCCTTCGTGCGTGGGTCCTGGCGGGGAGAACGGGCATGGGGGCAGGGCGGAGACGCTTGCGATCCTGGAACAGTTGTTGAAATAGTTTTCACATTGGGGGAACCGCATGATGAATATTCATGAAACTTGTGACTTGCATCATGTACAAAACAGACCATCTTTATACATATTTAATCCAAACTTCTACAATCTCAGTTGTGATTTCGTCCGAAAGAGGGAAAATATCAACTGTATCGAGGTGAGCCATGACCGATAAAAACGGGAAGTCGCACATGCCAAAGGATTCTTTTTTCTTCGAGAAGGTCGTTCCTGCATCGCTGGTCTTCATGGGACTTGTCATGCTTGGGCTGATCATCTTCGCGGCGGGCGTACTGCTTGGCTTCATCAAATTCTAAACAGGAGAAAATCATGTCGATCAATCATGTTCTTCCTTTCTTGTCGACCCTTATCATGCTGGTCTTTACGGTCAGCGTCCTGCGAAGATATATTGTGCGTCGTCAGGCGCACTTCCTGTTCTGGGGCATCGGTCTGGCCATGTTCGGCGCTGGGAGTTTTGCCGAAGCCTACCTTGCCCTGGCGTGGAATAAATGGATATTCTTTGCATGGTACTTGTTCGGCGCGGCATTGAATGCCGCCTGGCTGGGTCATGGGACGATGTATTTACTTGTCCGTAAGCCCTGGGTGCATGGCGTGACCGCACTCCTTATAATCGGCAGTTTGTTTGCGGGCTATCTTATGCTGCAAGCCATACCGAAACTGGATGAAGCCGTCTTCACGACCGATAAGATCATCAGCGAGCAGTATGGGACGAAGGTCCTCGATGAAGGCGAGTCCGCGCCCGCCGGTGCGTTGACCATCACCACCACTTATCGGGGTGAAGAAGTGACCGCCGTACGCGGACTGCTCCCGCTTGGTACCCCGGTGCGTCTTACAACCCCGTTCTTCAACATCTATGGTCTGATCACGCTTGTGGGCGGCGCGATCTACTCGGCGTTCCTGTTCTGGCGGAAGCGCGTAATGCCGAATCGCGTGATCGCAAATGTCCTGATCGCAGCCGGAGCGTTGCTGATCGGATTTGCCAGCACGCTCACCCGCCTCGGGTATGGAGAATACCTGTATGTTGGGGAGTTGTTCTCTGCCATCCTGATGTACGCGGGCTTCCAGCTTGCCGCAAAGCCCCAGCCGCATGAAATGCTCGAGTCGGTTCCCGCACCAGCATCGGCGGATTAAGTTGAATCAAAAAGAGCCGGAGTCATTCTGCGGCTCTTTTTAATTTTAAGTGTGTCAATCTGAGTGGTGCAAAGCGCCACGAAGGGTCACTAATATTGTCATAGAGATCCTTCGCTATCGGGATGACAAGCATTAATGGTTTGCGTTTTCCAGCTTGCGATACGTTTCCAACAAACTGATGAGGATGTCATCCGTGAAGGCATGCATGCGGGTGTACATTTCGGTCGCGCGCCGTGCCGGGACATTTGCCTCAGTGAACACCTTAATGACAGACTCGACCAGCGTATCGCGAAAGAATAGGAATGCCTTCGCCGCATCCACATAGCTCAGGTTGTAGCGGCGCGCCCGCGAGGCGTATTCGTAGCCGATGGCATGGGCTTCGTGCGAAGCTTCCTTTCCGTTCGTTGCCACATAGGTCATCAAGCCCTGGAAGAGCGAACGAGCGCTCGCGCGATATTGTGTGCGCGCATCCTCGTCCAGTTTTTGATACCAGGTTTCCTCCTGCAGACGCCCCTCCGAGATCTGCATGCGGACATTCCTCACGATCTCCTGCATCATTCCCTCGGGTTCAATCGCCTCCTCTCTGGACCTTTGGGTTGATTCGGCCCAGAGGAGAATTTCCCCACGCTTATAGCGGCGGTGCCCTCCCTGCGTCTTGTGGACGGGTAGGATGCCCTTATCCGACCACTGCCGCACTGTGCTCGGATGAACTCCAAGCAGATCTGCCGCCCCTGCGAGAGAAAGCCATTCATTCTGGGTCATGACACGTCACTCAGCCGCCAATGCGACTTTTTCAGTAAAAGCGGGCTCGTGCGCCTTCCTCTGGAAGACATCGACGTCGATTCGATACAACAGGACCGCTGCAAACAATAACATCAATGCCTCGATGCTGAATACGATCAGATACCCGTTCAATGAATTTCCGCTGATTTGTGTGGCAAGGTCTGCGACCACGCCCGCCATGAGCAAGCCGACCAGGCGTGAAAGTCCGTTCGAGAAACCCCATGCGCCGATGTACAAGCCGACCTTTTCGGGGACGGTCAGGTCGAACATCAGGGAAAGATTTGCTATGGTGGAAATGCCTGTGCCGAATCCAAGCAGGGTGATGCCGATGTAGAAGGCGCTCGCGCTGGCGGTCATTCCGCTGATGACGATTATGATGAAACCGGTCAAAGCCGCGAGATTGCCGGATTGCGCCGTGTATTTCTTTTTCACACGCCCGTCGAGAAAGCCTGCAACGAGAAAGGCAATGAGCGTAAAACCGTTGGTGATGGAGACGATGCGCGAGGTTTGTTCGAGGGTCATGCCGAAAGCCTGGGCGGCAAAGGGCTCGAGCAGGACGTCCTGCCCGAGGATGGCAGCAAGCAGCAATAATAAATAAACAAAGAAGATCTTTGCGACCCGGTTTTCAGTGATGGCGGTGGCCATTTGTTTGACGGTGTAATTGTCGGCGCGGGCCGGTTGGGAGGAAAAGCCAAAGGGCGGCTCAAGTTTGAAGAGGCCGATCAAGCCCAGGGTCAGGGCGGAGGCGGCGACGGCGAGGAATGCCTGTTCGAGGGCGATCAAGTCGAAGGTTGGAACCATCCTGCTGAGGCTGAGGCCCGTCGCGATCAAGCCGATGACCATGACCGTGAACATGGTCGCTATCGTTTTGCCGCGTTCTTTTTCACCGGAAAGTTCCGAAGCGAGCGAAAGGTAACAGACCGCGGAAAGATTGTAGCCCATACCCCAAGCCCCAAAAGCAAGGATTCCCGCAACGATGCCGAGCGTGAAGTTCTCGGTGATAAGGATTGCGATCTGCGGGGAAACAGCAACGCCGATCACGCAAAGCACGAGCCCGGCGAGGATGTACGGTGTGCGGCGATACCCGGCGATGGGATGCCGGTCTGAGAAAGAACCGATGGCGACCTGGATCGGCGCGAGCAAATATGGAAAGATGGCGAGAACGGTAAACAGCGTTTTTGAGATGCCGAGGTCGAAGATCATGACGCGGTTGAGCGTGCTGTTGATCGGCACGAGGGTCATGGCGACCGCGGTGTGGATGAGGGCGAGTTGAAGACGTTTGATGAGCATGGTTGGTCTTTCAGTCAGGATCGTCGAATGGTCTTGCAGTTGGTTAAACAAAGCAAGGGCGGTTGTTACTCGCCCTCACCTCAGTGACTATTGTAGGCGTAACTTTCTTTAATACTATATAGATTTGCGTAGAATTTTACTAGAGTTTTGTGAGGGGATTCGGGAGTATGGGACGCACTACTGAGTAAAGACAGTTAGAGAATGCTCCGCGCTGACGAATGCCTGCACACGTGAGCCGACGGGCAGAATGTTCGTGTGCGGATTGATGGCGTGGATGACCTGCCCGGTATCGAGGCGCAGACGATAGAGATTGAACGCGCCGCGAAAGAAACGGTCGATGATGAGGGCGTTGCCGGAACCATCCACGTGAAAGTCGATATCATCGGCGCGGATGGCGATCTCAACGGCGGTGGAGAGAGGCATGTCAACGATCTGCCTGACAAGCCCAATGGCGGTTTGAATACCGTCGTGGGTCACTTTCCCTTTGAGGAAATCGCTGTCGCCCATGAACTCCGCGACGAAGCGTGTGTTCGATTCATGGAAAATTTCTTCCGGCGTGCCGATCTGTTCCAATTCCCCTTTTTTCAGCACGGCGAGTCTGTCACCCATGTAAAGCGCTTCTTCCTGGTCGTGCGTTACGAAGACGACTGTCGCCTGCATCGATTTGAGAATGCCGCGCACATGTTCGCGCACACCGGCGCGCAAGTCGGCGTCGAGACTGCTGAAGGGTTCGTCCATGAGAACCAGCACTGGCCGCGGTGCAAGCGCGCGCGCCAACGCCACACGCTGCCGTTCACCGCCGGAGAGTTCATGCGGATATCGTTTGGAGTGGGAAAGCAGACCTACCATGTGCAGCATCTCGCCCACCCGCGTTCGGACTTCCGCTGTTGGCTTGCTGCGCAAGCCAAACGCCACGTTATCGAAAACGGTTAGATGCGGGAAGAGCGCGTGATCCTGGAAGATCATTCCAACGCCGCGTAGTTCGGGAGGAACGAAAACCGCTTCAGACGCGACCAGAATCCGATTCAGCCTGATCGAGCCTGCATCCGGCCGCTCAAGCCCGGCGATGAGCCGAAGCGTGGTTGTCTTCCCACAGCCGCTCGGTCCGACAAGCGCGAGGATCTCGTTGTCGCTTAACTCAAAGGAAATATCGTTCACAGCCGCATTCGGTGAGCCATTGAATCGTTTGGCGAGATTCCGCACTTCGAGCGTGGTCATTTGAAAATCTGCTCCCTGCGAAGAAGGAAGGATAACGGCAATGCAGAAACAAGCACGAGCAATAAAGCGGCGGGCGCAGCTTGGAAGTAAAAGCCTTCGCCCGCCCACACCCACACGCGGACGGCGAGCGTATCGAAGCCTGCCGGGCGCAGCAGAAGTGTAGCCGGTAATTCTTTGAGCGAGGTTAAGAAGACCAACGATCCGCCCGCCAGCAAGCCCGGCAGAATCAACGGAAGAGTCACTTGAAAAAGAGTCTGGAATGACGTGCGCCCCATCACGCGTGAGGCTTCTTCGAGCGAGGGCGAAAGCTGATTCAAGGCTGACTCACTGGCGCGCACCGCTTGCGGCATGTGACGCAGCACATAGGCTATGACGACGACAAATGGCGTGGCATACAGGAACGGAAGAAACCGATTGACCAGCAATACCAAACTCAATGCAATGACCACGCCGGGAATGGCATAGCCGACCTGACTGAGCCTCGAGATGAATTTTGAGAATCGATTTGGGTAACGAACGGACAACAATCCCACAGGCAAAGAAAGCACAACCGCAATGAAGGCCGCCATTGAGGAACTCCACAAACTGTTCCAAATGTAATTGCCAAATCCTTGTGAGCCGGTACTGAACAACGTCCGCATGGTTTCAGGGTCAAGGAAGGCTTGAATGCTCCAGACGAGCAAGACCCCAACAGGTAGAAGCAAACTGGCAGAGACCACACCCAGCACCAGCAAAAATGCCGGAACACGCCACTTACCCAACGTCATCAGCGGAGCCGGGCGCCAGTTGCTTTCCATTTGAGTAAAGCGCGCACGACCTTGCAGGCGCAGCTCACTCCATAAAATGCCAATCGCTAAAACGACGAGAATGCCGCTCAGAACCGAAGCCGCCGAACGGTCATAGCGACCGGAGAGTTGTACGAAAATTGCAGATGAAAACGTTTCATAGCGTAGTAAGGCTACCGTGCCGTATTCTGCCAGAATATCCAACGCCACCAACAATGCACCAGCGGTCAAGCCGGGGCGCAGCGCAGGCAAAGTCACTTGAAATAAAGTCTGCAAGGGCGTGCGACCAAAAACACGAGAGGCTTCTTCGAGTGAGGCATGCAGTGTGCGGAAGGCGGCTCCGCTTAAGAGGTAAACATACGGGAACATGAACAAGGTTAGGATGAACGCCGCGCCGCCGAATCCCAACGGACTGGGCGTGAACACGGGCTGACTGAACATATCTTCCAATAATTTCGGTATCACCCCGCCGCGTGGACGTAACAACGCTAAATGCACAATACCGCCGATATAAGCTGGAATCGCCAGCGGCATGGCTAACATCCAGCGGAAGATTTTTGCCCCGGGCAGGTCGGTTCGCTCGGTGAGGAACGCCATCGTCACGCCGGTCAGCATTGCGCCTGCCGTCACTGCCAGCACAAGCCCCAGGGTGTTGGCGAATAACTTCCAAATGCGTTCCTGAAACAACCGGGTCCACGCTTCGGGTTCGGCAGAGATGGCGCGGACGAAAATATAAATGAGCGGTACTGCCACAAATAAAGCCACCAAGCCCGCAGCGAATGCAAGCCGCGGGCTGATCTTCGAACGTATTTTTTGGTAGGTAATGTTTGTGCGGGTGAGTTCCATTGTGCGTTAGCGCACCATTGTAGCAGGGAAACTTGAGAAGATAAACAAGTTTAAACCACAGATAAACACAGATGAAAAGGATTTATCAAGAAATCAGCGTTTATCCGTGTTTATCTGTGGTGAATAAATTCTTTAAGGCAAGCCTACGCGTTCGATCAGATCGAACATCGCATCGAAATTCGCGGCGGCTTTCACCACATCCACTTCGGCGAGACGGAAACCATCGAGCGGCTGCACGCCTTCTTTGATCGCCACACCTGCGAGCAAGGGATATTCATAATTCTGCTCGGCAAACAACTTCTGTCCTTCTTCCGAAACGAGGAAATCTAAAAAGGCTTGCGCAGCAGCGGGGTTCGAAGCGCCGTTTACAACCGCGGCGGCGGTGGCATTGGTGAACAAACCGACCTGTCCTTCGCCCTGGTCGGGGTAAACCACGCCCACATTGCTGCCTTCTGCCAATTGCAAATAATAGTAATAGTGATTGACCAAACCGATCTTGAACTCACCGGCGCCAACTGCTTTGCGCACATCAGTATGACCGCCGAAGAAGGTCACTTCGTTTGCGATCAAACCATTGAGCCATTCTTCGGTCGCTTCGTCACCGAGCAATTGCTGCATGGCAGCGACCTGTGCCTGCATACCGCCGTTGGTCGAGCCTGCAGCGGCGACCTGACCCTGCCATTTGGAGTCGGTCAAATCGAAGATCGAGGCGGGGGCTTCATCCTCAGCCACCAAGTCTTTGTTATACATGATCACACGCACGCGGCGGGTCAAGCCCGTCCACGCATTGCCTTCGCCAACAAATTCAGCAGGGATGTTCTCCACACCTGCGGGCGCATACGATTGAAAGACACCCTCGGCAGTCAGCGACTGCACAGTGAGCAACTCGGTGGTGATGAATACATCGGCTTGCGGGTTGGCTTTCTCTTCGATGAGCGCATTCGCCAATTCGCTATTGCTGCCCGCCTTGAGCAAAATATTCACGTTCGGATACTTCGCCTTGAACGCATCGATGACCGGCTGGATGAGCGGTTCGGAACGACCCGAATAAATGACCAGATCGCCGGATACTTCCGCTTCACCGCTGACCTCGGTGCTGGGTGCTGCTTCGGTGGCTTGCTCTTCGCTGACAGTATCCGTCGCTGCGCCGCCACATGCGTTGACCAATAAAGTCATCAGAAATAACAGGGGTAAAAGTTTCTTGCTGGTTTGCATCGTACTGCGATCTCCTTAATATGAAGTGGGCGGATAAATAAGATAATTTTTATCTGCCTTGAAACGGGCGTAGTATAATGACCGCGATCTGAATAATCTAGATATTTGTATTAAATTTTATCTATATCGGGTTGTGAAAGATTTTCAACCTGATTGAAGATTCTGGAGCGCGATTTACCGTATGACCGCCAGCCTTGCCATGCAGCGTTATGCTGCCGAAATTTATAGATTGCAACAAGATCATGAACAGGTTCCGCTTTCGCTTTTAACCTCTCATGTTGAGTCATCTGCGCAGGCGATCGCCAGCATGGTCAAACGTTTGCAAAGACTTGGCTATCTTGTTCATGAGCCGTATCGTGGTGTGCGCCTGACCGAATCAGGTGAGAAGATCGCCATGCCATCCCTGCGCCGACATCGGCTTACTGAAGTCTTTCTCGTCAAAGTGATGAAATACGATTGGGCAGCTGCGCACGAACTTTCTGACACCTTCGAGAAGGGTATCAATGATGAACTCGAAGATCGCATGGATGAACTCGCTGGGTATCCCACACGCTGCCCGCACGGCGAGCCGATTCCATCCAAAGACGGCGTTATGCCAGTGGTCAACGATGTACCGCTCATTGAAGTGCCATCGGGTTCCGATTGTGTCATCAGCCGTGTGCGCACACATGATCTGGAGAAATTGACTTATATTGGCGAATTGGGACTCGTTCCCGATAAACCCTTCCACCTGTTGAGTTGCGCCCCATTCAAAGGTCCATTAAGGCTGCAAATGAAGCCGCAAGGCCACCTGATCGGCTACGAACTCGCGGCATCCCTCTGGGTGGAAGTGACCAGACTGGGCGAGGGGAATACCCCTATCGTAAAACCAGCAAAATAATCTCTGCCATTACTGGAAACTTGCTCAATTCCGTGTTAGACTGAAAGTGCTTTCACACGGCTTTCACTTCATCATGCCAAAGACCAAGAAAAAACCCACAATCTACGATGTTGCCGCACTTTCGGGCGTGAGCATCTCCACCATTTCCCGTGTACTGAACGCGCCCGATAAAGTAAATCCCGAAACCCGCACACGGGTAATCGATGCGATCGATCTCCTCGGTTTTGTCCCAAAGGCGGAAGCGCGCGCGCGGGCGTTGAAGTATTCGAACCGGGTTGGCGTCATCACTCCGTTCTTTACGGCACCCTCGTTTGTGCAGCGCTTGCGCGGCGCGGCAGGGACTTTGTCTCGCGAGAATTATGAGTTGGTGATCTACCCTGTAGATTCGGTGGAACATCTCCAAGGATATATCTCCTCCATCCCGATCATGGGCAACCTGGATGGGTTGATCATCATGTCGCTGGCCATCGAGGATAAAGATGTACGACGGCTGATCGAAAACGGAATGCAAACGGTGCTGATCGAATTCTCCCATGACGAATTAAACAGCATTGTCATCAATGACGAGCAGGGTGGGAGGATGGTGGCGGAGTATCTGATCAAGAAAGGACACAAGTCATTCGGCTTTCTTGGAGATATCGAACCGCCTGAGCGGTATGCCATTCATCCAGTTAAGTCCCGACTGGAAGGTTTCAAAAAAACATTGGAAGAAGCCGGGATCCCACTGCCAAAAAAGAACATCAAGCAGGCGCTTTATTCGCATGAGAACTCGCGGCAGGCGGCGTACGAACTCCTAAGCATGAGCGGCCGTCCGACCGCATTATTTGCTGCGTCGGATATACAGGCGTTGAGTGTAATGAAGGTCGCGCGCCAGTTGAATCTCCGCATCCCCGATGACCTGGCAATCATCGGTTTCGATGATATCGATATGGCGGATTATGTGGACCTGACGACCATTCGCCAGCATCTCGATGAATCGGGGCGACTCTCTGCAGAAATGGCATTGATGCGTACAGGCGGGCATAATCGGGCATTGCAGCATATTAATCTTCCCTTGAATCTCATTGAGCGTGCAACCGCGTAGCTATTTATTGGGGGAGTTCGATTTGTGCGTTTCTTCTCAAAAAAATTAGACTTCATAAATTGCTTATTGACTTAATAAATGGATGTGCTATACTTATTGGTGAAAGTGCTTTCATAAAAACTCTTTCAATTGATAGCACCATCGGATCATTCCCTTGCTGAAGGAGGTGCCCCGGATATTGATCACCATTCCCCCAAACCTGACAACCAAATTACCATCCATTTCCAATCTTTTTCAAGGAGAGAAGAATGAAAAAAGTTTTATGGCAAGTCCTCGCTTTGACGCTGGCTGCCTCCCTGCTTCTTGCGGCATGCGGAACCCCCGCTCCAACTGAAGTTCCCGCGACCGAAGTTGACTTTCCGTACCCGGCGGGGGGCGCTTTGGAAGAAGCCCTCAAGGGAAGCTATTCGGGCACGACCGTCACCGTTGATGGAGCCTTCGAAGGCAACGATCCCGATGGTGTGAAATTCGCCGAGAGTGTAAAGGCGTTTGAAGAAGCGACCGGCATCACGGTCAACTACATTGGCAACAAGGAATTCGAAGCCACCATTTCTGTCCGTGTCGATGCTGGCGATGCTCCCGACATTGTAGACTTCCCGCAGCCCGGTAAAGCCGCACAATTTGTTGCTGGTGGCGATATAGTTCCCGTCAGCGAATATCTCTCGGATGAGTGGCTTACCCAGCAGTACAACCAGAGCTGGCGCGACATGGTCACCTTCGACGGCGCTGAAATGGGTATTTTCCACCGCTTCAACGGCAAGAGCCTGGTCTGGTATCCCAAGAAGGCGTGGGATGCGGCTGGTTATGAGATCCCCGAAACCTGGGAAGAGTTGATGGCGTTGAACCAACAGATCGCCGACGACGGCGATACCCCATGGTGTATCGGCGTTGAATCCGGCGCCGCCACCGGTTGGGCTGCCACCGACTGGACCGAAGAGATGATGTTGCGCACCACGTCCCTGGAAAATTACGATGCATGGGTCGCTGGTGAACTGTCCTTCGATTCCCCCGAGGTGAAGAAAGCCATCGAAACCTGGAGCGAACTCTGGTTCAATGATGCTTATGTTTACGGCGGCAGATCCTCCATTGTCACAACCTTCTTTGGCGATTCTCCCGCGCCGATGTTCGAAGATCCTCCGCAATGCTGGATGCACAAGCAGGGCAACTTCATCACCGGTTTCTTCCCTGAAGGCACTGTGGCAGGCGAGGATTATGGCTTCTTCTACTTCCCGCCCGTGGACCCCGCTTATGGGAAACCGTTCCTCGTGGCAGGCGACTCTATGTACATGTTCAACGACCGCCCCGAAGTTCGCGCGCTGATGGAATACTTCACCGTGCCTGAGTCGGCAAGCGGCTGGCTCCAGGGCGGCGGCGCATTGGCTGCTCACCAGACCGTCACACCCGATATGTACGGTGTCGAACTGGAAAAGGGCATCGCCGAACTTGTAGCGCAGGCGACCAGTTTCCGCTTCGATGGCTCTGACCTCATGCCCGGCGAAGTTGGTGCCGGTTCCTTCTGGGAGCACATTTCCAGCTACGTGGCGGGTTCCGAAGATCTTGATACCGCCATGAAGGCGATCGATGCAACCTGGCCGAAATAATAAAGTGAAGTAGTAAAATGCTGGGGTGGGAGGTCCAACAACCTTCCACCCCCATTTTTATCCTTCTTCTTATTTAGCTAAAGGAGATGACCATGGAATCACCGAACAACAAAGTAGCAGGGGATCAATCGTTTGTTGCGGGGATACTTGCCCTAATCGGACGTGTTTTATTGGCAGTAAGCATCCCGTTGATTTCATTTTATGTTCTCTATCTCGGATTCCTTTTCCTGCGGGACAGTAATGCCCCGCGCGAGATCATCGTCCTGATTGCCATCATATGGGGTGTTGGCGGCGTAGGCATTTTGTATTGGGTCTTCAACTGGCTTGTAGAAAAGCTTCCCGACCAATGGAAGGGAAGACTGCTTCCTTTTGTGTTCGTGGGACCCGCCATCGCCATCCTTTCCTGGTACCTGGCAATTCCGACCCTGCGCACATTTTATCTCAGCCTGTTCGGACGCGACGGCCCGCCGGAGGGGTTGAGTTTCATCCAGCAGATCTCCAGTGCTGCTTTCGTTGGCTTCGGCAATTATGCTTCCGTCTTCACCCAGGATTTGATGGTCGAAGCCTTCCGTAACAACCTGATGTGGATCATCTTCGGAAGCACATTCTCGGTCATCTTCGGACTTCTGATTGCGGTGCTTGCCGACCGCAGCAGTTTCGAGAAACTGGCAAAGTCGCTCATTTTTTTGCCGATGGCGATCTCATTCGTGGGCGCAGGAATTATCTGGAATTTCATCTACGAATACAGACCCGAAGGTCAGACACAAATCGGTTTATTGAATTCCATTGTCACCAGCCTTGGCGGAACTCCCGAGGCGTGGCCGCAATGGGTGGCCATATCGCCCTGGAACAACCTATTCCTAATCGTGATCGTGGTCTGGCTGCAGGCAGGTTTTTCAATGGTGCTTTTCTCCGCGGCGCTCAAGGGCATACCGGAGGAGCTGCTGGAAGCTGGACGCATCGACGGCGCAAATGAATTTCAGATCTTCTTTCGCATCATGATGCCTTACATTCAGGGCACCCTCATCTCGGTCTGGACCACGATTATCATCTTTACCCTCAAAATATTCGACGTTGTCTGGGTAATGACGGGAGGGCAATTCGGCACGCACGTCATTGCCACGCAGTTCTACCGCCAGTCATTCACAAACCGCAATTCGGGATTTGGCTCGGCGATCGCCATTGTGCTTCTCATCGCCGTGATCCCGGTCATGATCTACAACTTGAAACGCTTCAGGGAACAGGAGGCATTCTAAGATGAGCAGCGGAAAAAATCAAAAGCGGCTTGGCAAATGGCTGGTCAATCTCACGCTTCTCCTCCTTGTTCTGATCTGGACCATCCCAACACTTGGCATTTTCATTTCGTCCTTTCGCAACAGGGATAAGATCGCCACAACAGGCTGGTGGAACGTTTTTCCACATCGTGAATGGCGGCCGGTCAGCGAATTGGACCCGAAGGCGCTAGGTCTCAATCCTGATGAAGTCATGGAGATCGAAGGCGTCTCCGGCACATTCGATCAATTCCGTAAAGGCATTGAAACCCCGGATGGCAAACGAGTAGCCTGGATTGGCAATAAGCGGCTTGGAAAGGTCGAAGTGCAGGAAAATGCATGGACGATAGATTGGGATTTTTCCCTCGATAATTACGAACAGGTCCTTGGCGGGCAGGATTTCGAATTCAGACGGCCGGATGGCTCGGTGGAAGTGGTCCCCGGTGACAACATGGTCAATGCCTTCCTTAATAGCCTGGCAGTGGCGATTCCATCCACGGTCATCCCGATCTTGATCGCCGCATTTGCGGCCTATGCCTTTGCATGGATGAAATTCCCTGGTCGCCGCAGCATGTTCATCATGGTCGTTGCTCTTCTGGTTGTGCCTCTCCAGATCGCCCTGGTGCCGATCCTGCGCGACTATAGGGCATTGAACCTCAATGGAACCTTTCTTGCGATCTGGCTTGCGCATACCGGGTTCGGTCTGGCGCTGGCAACGTATCTGCTTTACAACTACATCAGCTCATTGCCGCGCGATATTTTGGAATCGGCGTTCATTGACGGCGCCTCCCATTTCACGGTGTTCACAACGCTCGTATTACCCCTCTCCGTACCCGCGCTTGCCTCCTTTGCCATCTTCCAGTTCCTATGGGTCTGGAACGATTACCTCGTGGCGTTGATCTTTCTGGGTGGCAACCCCGAATTCGAACTTGTGACCCAGCGTATGGCCGCCATCGTCGGGGCACGCGGCCAGGATTGGCACCTGCTGACGGCTGGCGCGTTCGTGTCCATGATCCTGCCGCTCACTGTCTTCTTCACCTTGCAGCGGTTCTTCGTGCGCGGATTGTTGGCGGGCTCAGTCAAAGGTTAATCTGGAGACAAGTGGACTGGGCAGACCAGTCCACTTTTTTTATCATGAGAATATTGAATTTTCCAAAAGATTTTCTTTGGGGCGCGGCCGCCTCGGCATACCAGATCGAAGGCGCATACAATGCGGACGGTAAAGGCGAGAGTATTTGGGACCGTTTTACCCGTTGGGAGGCGCACATTCTTAACGGCGATAATGGCGACGTGGCTTGTGATCATTACCGCCGTTACAAGGAGGATGTGGCGATCATCAAGTCGCTGGGCATTCCTTGTTATGGATTCACCATCGCCTGGGCACGCATCCTGCCGCAGGGACGCGGGACGGTCAACAAAAAGGGACTGGACTTTTACTCCCGCCTCGTGGATGAACTTCTGAATGCAGGCATACTACCCAAGGGCACGCTCTTTCATTGGGATCTTCCCCAGGCGCTTCAAGACCTGGGTGGATGGACCTCGCGCGATACGGCCGACTATTTCGCCGACTATGCCCGCATCGTCTTCGACCATCTGGCAGACCGGGTAAAACTTTGGGCAACCCACAACGAGCCATGGGTCGCCGCCTTTTTGGGTCATGCTCAAGGATTGCACGCGCCCGGGATTTGCGATTACTCGCAAGCATATCAAGCCGCGCATCATTTATTGCTTTCGCACGGCAAAGCCGTGCAAGTCTACCGGCAGGGCGGGCATGATGGAAAGATCGGATTCA
Source organism: Anaerolineales bacterium (assembly GCA_015075725.1). Classification (NCBI taxonomy): domain Bacteria; kingdom Bacillati; phylum Chloroflexota; class Anaerolineae; order Anaerolineales; species Anaerolineales bacterium. Next base: position 1,485,172 of record JABTTV010000001.1, read on the forward strand.
TCCTTAATTTGAACGGGTTGATTCCCGCCTCCGACAGCAAAGAGGATGTGGCGGCGACGCAGCGCGTCCATGACGAGACCCATGCATTGTTTCTCGATCCCGTTTTCAAAGGAACGTATCCGCAGGCGTTGTTCGACTACATTGGCGTCCACCAGCCGAAGGTTCACGCGAACGATCTGGATATCATTCATCAGCCGATCGATTTTTTCGGTCTCAATCACTATAATACCGACCTTGTTTCGTTCGACCTTTTCGGCGGATTGAACAAAGCCCGCCTTACGCCGTATTCAGCCGCCGGTTGGGGACGAACGGAAATGAATTGGGGCATCCACCCGATGGGGTTGAAGAACGAAGTCATGTATCTCAAGGAGAATTACGGCAACCCCGTCCTTTATCTTACGGAAAACGGCTGTGCCATGCCGGATGCTCCGAACCCGGAAGGTTTTGTAGAAGACTGGGACCGCATCCGGTTCCTGCAGGCACACCTGCAAGCCCTGCATGAAGCAATTCAGGAAGGGGCGAATGTGCATGGATATTTCGTCTGGAGCATTTTCGACAACTTCGAATGGGAGCGCGGCTACAGCAAACGCTTCGGTCTGGTGCGTGTGGATTTCGAAACCCTGAAACGTACTCCCAAGCAAAGCGCGTATTGGTTCGGGGAAGTCATCAGACAAAATTCCATTACGGTCTAATCAATTTCACTTATGCTGCCGTCCTCGGCGGCGAGGATGCCGTCTGGAGCAATGACACTAAATTTATGACCAACAACCTTTGGTACAAGAACGCAGTTTTTTATGAAATTTCCGTCCGTGCATTCAAAGACAGTAACGGCGACGGGCGCGGCGACCTGCGCGGGCTGACGCAGAAGCTCGATTATCTGCAAACCCTCGGTGTGGATTGTATCTGGATCATGCCCATCTACCCTTCGCCTTTGCGCGATGACGGCTATGATATCGCGGACTATTACAGCGTGGACCCGGCCTACGGATCGCTGGACGATCTCAAAGTCCTGATCGAGGCGGCGCATCAACGCAATATCCGCCTCATCATGGACCTTGTCCTGAATCACACCTCCGACGCCCATCCCTGGTTCCAAGCCGCGCGCTCCGACAGGAACTCGCCCTATCGCGATTATTACGTGTGGAGCGACACGAACGAAAAATATAAAGATGCGCGCATCATCTTTGTGGATACCGAAACATCGAACTGGACGTGGGACGCACAAGCCGGTCAATATTTCTGGCATCGTTTTTATTCCACCCAGCCGGACTTGAACTTTGACAATCCCAAAGTGCGGGACGAAATGCTCAACGTGGCGCGCTTCTGGCTGGATATGGGAATCGACGGCTTCCGCGCCGATGCGGTTCCGTATCTCTTCGAGCGCGAAGGGACCAATTGTGAGAACCTGCCCGAAACTCACGTGTACTTGAAAACATTACGCGCCTTCATGAACGAGCATTATCCCGGGCGGATTCTGCTTTGCGAAGCGAATCAATGGCCTGAAGATGTGCGTCCCTACTTCGGCAACGGCGATGAATTCCACATGGGCTTTCACTTCCCGATCATGCCGCGTATTTACATGGCGATCAAAAAGGGACTTTACGAAGATATGGCGCAGATCATGCGCCGCACGCCTTCCATTCCCGAAAATTGTCAGTGGTGCACCTTCCTGCGCAACCACGATGAATTGACTTTAGAAATGGTCACCGAAGAAGAACGTCAGTGGATGTGGAAGGAATATGCGCCCGAGCCGCGCATGAAACTCAACCTTGGCATTCGCCGCCGACTCGCGCCATTGCTCGATAACGACCGCCGCAAGATCGAACTGGCGAACTCATTATTATTCACCCTGCCCGGCGCGCCCATCATCTATTACGGCGATGAGATCGGCATGGGCGACAACCTCGATCTGCCGGACCGCAACGGGGTCCGCACGCCGATGCAATGGAATGATTCACTTAATGCGGGTTTCACGCTTGCCGAACCGTTTACCGAGCCGGTGCGCGGATCGATGGGATACGAACTTATCAACGTTGCCAGCCAGTTGAAGGATCCGAACTCGCTGTTCCATACCCTGCAAAAGATGATCTCCCTGCGAAAAAAACACGCCGCATTTGGCGGCAGTGAAATGCAATGGGTGGAGACGGGCAATCCGGCGGTTGCTGTGTATGTGCGCGAACATGGCGGGGATGTGATGCTTATTTTCAATAACCTGAGCGGCTCGAATCAATGCGTGGACATCCCATTGGATTTTCGAATGCCCTGTATCGACCTGTTCACGGGCCGTTCACAATCCCTGACCGAAACCCTTGAGATCGCGCCTTATGCCTACCATTGGATGCAGATGCAGCGATGAAGAACGATCATGGTCCTCTCTACGGCGCCATCGAAGGCGGCGGCACGAAGTTTATCTGCGCGGTCGGCGCGGCGCCGAAAAATATCCGGGCTGAGGCTAGGTTTGAAACGACCACGCCTGAAGAAACCATGGCGCAGGTGGTCGACTTCTTCAAACAACAGGAGGAGATTATGGGCAAGCTCTCCGCCATTGGGTTTGCCTGCTTCGGACCGCTCGACCCGGATCCGGCTTCACACACATTCGGTTTTATTCTGCCAACGCCCAAACCCGGCTGGTCGAACGCAAATGTCGTCGGCATGCTGCGCGACTCGTTCGATGTTCCCGTCGCACTCGATACCGATGTGAACGGCGCCGCCCTGGGCGAGTGGCGCTGGGGTGCTGCGCAGGGACTGAAAACCTTTATTTATCTCACCGTGGGCACGGGCATCGGCGGAGGCGCATATGTGGAGGGGAACCTCCTGCATGGATTGATCCACCCGGAGATGGGCCATGTAATCGTCCGGCACGATACGGAAAGGGATCCTTTCAAGGGAGCCTGCCCGTTCCATGCCGATTGTTTCGAGGGGCTTGCGTCGGGCGTTGCCATCGAAAAGCGCTGGGGCAAACGCGGCTCTTTGCTCCCGGCAGATCACCCGGTATGGGACCTCGAAGCCGATTACATTGCGCAGGCGCTCAGCAATTATGTGATGACCCTCTCGCCTCAGCGCATCATTATCGGCGGAGGAGTCGGCTCGCTGGAGCATCTCCTGCCAAAGGTCCAGGAAAAGACGCGCAGCTACATCAACGGGTATGTTCAATCTCCCGTTATCCTTGAAAATATCGAAACCTATATCGTCCATCCCGGCTTGGGGAACCGTTCGGGTATACTTGGCGCGTTTGCCCTGGCTGAAGAAGCGTTACAATAAATTCAATGAATCAATCCAAACTCCTCGAACGTAACTCTCATAAACTATTGAGATCAATTCTTCCGCGAGTGGAAGCCGACCTTAAACGCCTGATCGCAAGGGACCTGCAAGGTTGGCAGCAATTCACAAGCCGACTCAATAAGACCTTCCCTTCCCTGCTGGCGTTGTATGCTGAGTTGTATGGCGACCGTTACGACCTTGCCTATCAACTCGAAGACCTTGTGGCAAGCATGGCGCGTTCATGGTTCAACCGCCCGCTCGACCTGCGCGAACTCGACGATGCGCGCGAGCGCGACCCGCTCTGGTTTCAATCCAATCAAATGCTCGGAGCAGTCTGTTATGCGGATCTTTTTGCGGACGACCTCGATGGGATCCGCAGGAAAATCCCGTACTTCAAGGAACTCGGTCTCACCTATCTTCACCTCATGCCGCTCTTCAAATCCCCCGAAGGCGAGAACGACGGCGGATATGCCGTCAGCAGTTACCGCGAAGTGAATCCCGCACTTGGCACGATGAAGGAACTGTCTTCACTTGCGCGTGAATTGCGCCGGGCGGGCATCAGCCTTGTTTTGGACCTGGTCTTCAATCACACCTCGGATGAACATCTCTGGGCGGAACGTGCCAAACAGGGCGATGAAGACCACATGGATTTCTACCGCATCTTCCCGGACCGTGACCTGCCCGGCCGCTACCAGCAGAATCTCAGGGAAATCTTTCCCGAAGGCGATGCAGGCGCCTTTTCACCGTTCATCATCAGGAAAAAAGAACATTGGGTGTGGACTACCTTCCACTCCTACCAATGGGATTTGAACTATGCCAACCCGGCCGTCTTCAACCGCATGGCGGAGGAAATGCTCTTCCTCGCGAATCAAGGCGTGGAAGCGCTGCGGCTCGACGCGGTCGCTTTTATTTGGAAACAACTCGGCACCAACTGCGAGAACCTGCCGCAGGCGCATATGCTCATCAAAGCCTTTAGTGCCGTGGCGCGCATCGCCGCCCCTGCGCTCATTTTCAAATCCGAAGCCATCGTGCATCCCGACGAGGTGGTGAAATACGTTTCGCCCGATGAGTGCCAGGTATCCTATAACCCGCTCATAATGGCATTGCTTTGGAACTCGCTTGCCACGCGGAAGACGCGCTTGCTTTCACAAGCCCTTGCGACCCGCTTTAAACTCCCGCAGGGGACGGCATGGATCAATTACGTCCGTGTGCATGACGACATCGGTTGGACATTTTCGGATGAAGACGCTGCCCAATTGGGAATCAATGGCTACGACCACCGCCGTTTCCTCAACGAGTTCTACCGCGGACGTTTCCCCGGCAGTTTCGCGCGCGGGCTTCCCTTTCAGGAAAATCCCTCCACCGGCGATTGCCGCATCAGCGGGACCTGCGCCTCCCTTGCCGGGCTCGAAAAGGCTTTGCATGAAGAAGGCGAAAAAGAAGTGGAACTTGCCATCCGCCGTATCCTGTTGATCCACGGGATCATTCTCACCGTGGGCGGGATCCCGCTCATTTACCTTGGCGATGAGATCGGCACCCTGAACGATTACTCCTACCGCGACGACCCCGCCCGCGAACGCGACAGCCGCTGGGTGCATCGTCCGCGCGCGGATTGGGAGAAATACAAGCGGAGAAAGAATCCCCACTCCATCGAAGGACACATCTATCACGGTTTTCGCACGTTGATCGAACTACGAAAGGTTCACAAGGTCTTTGCAGACGGCGAAATGGAAGTCATCCCGACCGAAAATGAACACGTCCTTGCCTATATGCGCACCTATGCAGGCAAACGCGCCGTGGTCTTTGCCAATTTCTCCGAAGTGCCTCAACCCATTATGCGCCGCGTCATCGAACAGTACTCGATCACCTCGCTAAAGAAACTTCACGGACGGAATCATGTTTCCCCCAAGAATACTCTTGTCCTCGAGCCGTTGGATTTTGTGGTGTTTGGTTGATGAAGTTCAAAACATAATTAACCCAGAGTTTAATTTGGGACGCAGATGAACGTGGAAAAGGATTATAAAAAACCCGTTTTCAGCGATAATCCGCGCCCCATTTGCTCTTAAAAACGAACTCACCCACGAAACCATAATTTCCGGGTGAGACATGTTTCTTTTATCCAGCGATCCTTTTCAATACCTCCCCCAACTTCGCCACTTCATCCAACGTGTTGTAATGCACCGCTCCCACGCGGACCATGCCGCCCTTGTCTTCCAAGCCAAGGCGTTCGGTGACGTTGATGGCGTAGTAGTTCCCATCCCAAACGTAGATGTTCTCCGCAGCGAGTTTCTCCGCCACAATTTTTGGGTGCATATCCCCGATGCGGAAGGAGAAGGTGGCGATGCGTTCGTCGAGTCGGCGGGGGTCGGTGAGACCAAAGATGCGCAGGTTCGGAACCGCTTCGAGCACGGAAAGAAGCGCGCGGCTCAACTCGAATTCGTACGCGTGGACGGCGGTCATTGCCTGTTTGAGTGAAAGTTTTCGTCCGCTGTATCCATCCTCGCGCAGGCCGTCCACATAACGCCCGCCGAATTCCTTTCCCAGCCATTCAAAGTATTCGATGGCGCCGAGAACCCCCGCGATGCCTTCGTGGTTTTGCGTGCCGGTCTCGAATTTGCCGGGCAGATGATTCGTGGCAGGGCGGACTTTATAAGCGAAAAGCTTTTCAAGCAGGTCGTGTTTGCCGTACAAGATTCCCGCATGCGGACCGAAATATTTGTACGATGAAGAGACCAGAAAATCACAGCCGATCTTTTGCACATCGATGGGACCATGCACGGCGTATTGCACCGCATCCACATAGACGAGTGCGCCAACGTCGTGCGCCATCTTCGTGATCTTTGTTATCGGGTTGACCGTTCCCAGCGAATTGGAGGCATATCCGACAGCCACCAGTTTCGGCTTGCGTTCGAGCGCTTTTTGTAGATCATCCAGTTTGAGTGTGCCGTCTTCCACATCGAAATCCACCCAGTTGACTTTCACGCCTTTATCCTGCGCCGCCAGCGCCCAGGGCGTGACATTGGCGTCGTGGTCGAGCCTCGTCAAGACGATTTCATCGCCTTCCTTCCAGTCGCGCGAAATGGAGCGGCTTAAGTGCAGGGTGAGGGTGGTCATGTTGTTGCCGAAGACAATCTCTTCGGGAGAGGCGGCGTTATAAAAATCCGCCATGGCTTGATGCGCTTCGTCGAGAATTGCATCAGAAGCAATGCTGGTGGCGAATGCGCCTTCATGATTGGCATTGTTCTCAAGCAGATAATTTGTGATGCGGTCGAGGGATTGTTTTGCGATCTGAGTCCCGCCGGGATTGTCGAAGAAGATCGCCGGGCGGTTCAGCGACAGAAATTGCTGACGAATGACATCCAGATTCAATGACATGAGAGAAAACTCCTCCAACGCTTTTCAGATATTTGGGTTGTATACTTAAATTGTACCTCACGGAAAGGAGCATCCATGTTCGAACGAATCCTGCTCGCTGTGGACGGTTCCGAGCACGCCCTCCGCGCAGCGCGCAAAGCCGCCGAACTGGCGCGCCTGATGAAACCCGAAGAGTTTCGCATTGTTGTAGCCTATGATCCCATACCGGTTTATCTCGGCGAACCGAATATGCAGATCGCGATCACCAACCGCAAAGGTGAAGCCGAGGAAATTTTGAACATGGCCGTCAAGGAAATCGGCGAGGTGCCTTGCGGCATCCACACCGAGATCATCGAAGGCGACGCAGCCGGTGCGATCATCGAAGTGGCGAACGTCTGCAAAAGTGATGTGATCGTGATGGGTTCGCGCGGCCTGGGAAGGCTGGCAGGTTTGCTGCTGGGAAGCACGAGTCAGAAGGTCGTCTCGCATGCGCCCTGCCCGGTTTTGATAGTCAGATAGTCGAAGAGTCGGTCAGTCGTTTAGTCCGGCAAGTTGTTCGGCTTTTTGAAATTCCCCGGGGGTGTTGACATTCCAAAAACACAAACCGGATGGGTCAAGAATTTTCAATTCTTCTTCGGTCACCGTCCGCACCCTGACCTGTGGAAACCAGACGATCACTTTCCACAGGTCTTTTTCAATTGCGTATTCGATGGCTGGCAGGCAGGTCTCTTTTCGATATAAGGCATGGAGCGGCTCGTACCCTGCGCTTTTTTCGTTTTCCGCCTCGACGCGGGCGATGACCACGTCCACCTCTTCCGCGATGATGAGCCTGTGCGCGCTTTCGAAGAAATTTTTACTCGCGAAGGGCATGTCGCATGCGACCACTGCGACGAACGGATGACTGGCGGATGCGATGGCGGTGTGGAGTCCGCCCAGGGCGCCGCGGCCCGGTTTGAGGTCCGGCATGAGGCGCACGCGCTGCGCTGAGCTTGTCGAAGCGTTAAGGAATTCATAGTCTGCGGGGCGATTCGTCGTTACAATCAATTCGTCCGCGATGGACGCAAGCCGTTCGATCACCCGCTGAATGAGCGGCCTTCCCAAAAACGGCTTGAGCGCCTTGTCCTCGCCCATGCGGGAGGACTGCCCACCGGCTTGAATTACAACCGATAACATGGGTATATTATAGATGAAATGAGTCCTCTGGCTACCCTACTTGACCAATTGACCGTCGAAGGCGAGTTGTATGAGAAACTTGCCGATGATTCCGTGCGCTGTTTCGCGTGCGGGCATCGCTGTCTCATCCGCGAGGGGAAGCGGGGAATCTGCCAGGTGCGCTTCAACAAGGGCGGGAGGTTGATGGTTCCGCACGGTTACGTCGCTGCACTGCAGAACGACCCCATCGAGAAAAAACCGTTCGCGCATGTATTACCCGGCGCAAATGCATTGACCTTCGGAATGCTTGGTTGCGACTACCATTGTGGTTACTGCCAGAACTGGCTCACCTCGCAAGCCATGCGCGACCCGGCATCGGATATTTCGGCTCAATTCATACGCGAAGTGACTCCCCAGGCGATTGTGGACCATGCCCTCAAGGTGAAGGCCTCGGTGGTGGTTTCCTCGTATAACGAACCGCTGATCACCAGCGAATGGGCGGTGGATATCTTCAAGGTGGCGAAGGCTAACGGTTTGATGTGCGCCTATGTCTCCAACGGAAACAACACCGCTGAAGTAATGGATTACCTCGCGCCGTATCTTTCCGCGTATAAAGTCGATCTCAAGTGCATGGACGACAAGAACTACCGCAAACTCGGCGGGACCCTGCAAAGCACGCTGGACGGGATCAAACGGGCAAGGCAACATGGACTCTGGGTGGAGGTGGTCACGCTGGTCATCCCCGGCTTCAATGACTCGGACGAAGAGTTGTGGGATGCAGCGCGATTCCTTGCTGAAGTCTCGACCGATATTCCCTGGCATGTCACGGCATTCCATAAGGATTACAAAATGACCGATCCGGATAACACCGATGCGAAGACTCTCATCCGCGCTGCGGAGATCGGGCGCGAGGCGGGACTCAAATTCGTGTACGCGGGAAATTTGCCCGGCACGGTCGGGGAGTACGAGGATACCGTCTGCCCGAATTGCAGTCATCGGCTGGTCAAGAGGCGCGGATATTTCATCCTGGAAAATCGATTGACGGGGGAGGGGAAATGCCCGAAGTGTGGCGAAGCCATCCCCGGTGTGTGGTCGAAACGATAGGTCTCGGCAGCCTATAAAGCGCCCAAATCTTTTATAATCTTTTCCATGATTCTCATCACCGGCGCAACCGGGTTTATCGGGCGCACCCTTGTGCGGCAGTTATCTTCGACGGGCTATCCGGTGCGCGCGCTCATCCGTCCATCGGCACGGACTCCGCGTTTACCGAAAGGTGTCCCTGTGGAGGTGGCGGTGGTTTCGCTCGCCGATACGCGTGGTCTGCGCGCTGCCATGCGCGATGTGGTGTCCATTTTCCATCTTGCCAGCGCGGAGAATCAAGGGTCGCGCGGCAATCTTCTCGCCACAGATATTCAAGGGACGCAAAATCTCGTCGATGCCGCGGCAGATGCGGGCGTGAATCGAATCATTTATCTCAGCCATCTTGGGGCGGCGCGTGCGTCGGGATATCCCGCCTTCAAGGCAAAGGGGATCGCCGAGGAAAGCATCCGCGCGGGGAAAACACCCTATACCATCATCCGTACTTCATTGGTGTACGGACCCGAGGATCACTTCACCAACAACATCGCGCGGCTCATCCGTTCTTCGGTCGGATTCTTTCCCATTCCCACCGGCGGGCGTGTCGTCGTACAGCCGGTCTGGGTCGAAGACCTTGTCACCTGCATGATCTGGGCTCTCCAAAACGAATCCACGCTGCACCAGGTCTATGAAGTCGGCGGCAACGAATTCTTCACCATTCAACAGGTCATCGAGACCATCATGGACGTGACGCGCAGAAGGCGGTATCTTGTGCCGTTATCGCCAATCACTCTGCGCGCCATAACCGTATTTCTCGAAAATGCCCTACCGCGTTTCCCCATCTCATCCTTCTTTCTCGATTATTTCGCCGTCAATCGCACCACCGCCGTCGATTCGATGCCGCGTTACTTCGGCTTGATGCCGGCGCGCTTCTCCTACCGGCTCGAATATCTCAAACATAAACGCTGGTATGAGCGCTTGTGGAGCGCGATCACGGAACGCCTTTCCCCTCAGAAAACGAATTAAGATGTCGCTGCCGAACATTCGCCTGCTTGAAACGCCGGAAGACCTCCGCCTCGTGGAGGAACTTCAACGCGCGGTGTGGCCCGGCTCGGAAACGGACATCGTGCCCATGCACATGCTCATCACCGCCGTCCATAACGGCGGGCTGGTGTTTGGCGCATTTGAAGAAGAGAAGATCATCGGTTTTGTTTTCGGCTTCCCCGGTTTGGAGGAAACGCCTGACGGACCCCGCGCCAAACATTGCTCGCATATGATGGGCATTCATCCCGAATATCGCGACGGGGGAATCGGCTTCGCGCTGAAACGCGCGCAATGGCAGATGGTGCGGCATCAGGGACTCGACCACATCACCTGGACGTACGATCCATTGCTCAGCCGCAATGCGCGTCTCAACATCTCCAAGCTCGGCGCGGTCTGCAGCACCTACCGCCGCTCCGAATACGGCGAGATGCGCGACGGTCTTAATGCCGGGCTTCCCTCCGATCGTTTTCAAGTGGATTGGTGGATCAATTCGCGCCGCGTAGAAAAGCGCCTCAGTAAGAATCCGCGCCCCACGCTCACAATGACCCATGTATCCAAAAGCGGACTCCGCCCCTTTTACCCGCCTCAATTTTCGGACGCAGGATTGGTCCGCCCACCCGAGCATCTCCCTCCGTTCGAGGAGCGCATCCTGCTGGCGGAGATTCCTCACGATTTCATCGGACTCAAAGCAAAGGATTTTGCCCTCGCCCGCGACTGGCGTTTCTTCAGCCGCGAACTTTTCGAGACCACTTTTGCCAGGGGATACATAGTCACCGATTTTGTGTACGACAGCACCGGGGAACATCCGCGCGGAATGTATGTATTGACGCATGGGGAAAGCACGCTGGACGAGTTCGAGTAACGTCATTAAACGCATGAGCCGCCCTTGCGGGCGGCCCAGCGGTTGGATGGGGGAGAGGAAACGAAACCTTGCTTTGCAAGGATTACCTCCGAACGGAAGGATTGTTATCGCGGTTGCTCATTGCTGCCATGCCGACGGGATGATACGTCGGTTCGGGGCGGTTGACGCCGTAGGACGGCATGGGCGCAGGACGCGGCTTGGACGTGGGGCGGGGATAATTGACTGGGGGAGGATTCACTTCCTGCCGCGGGAAGGGTTGAACGGTCCGAGGTTGAGGCGCGGGGTAGGAAGATGCCGGGGCATTGCGATAGGCCGAGTTCCGGTCATAAATATCCGCAAGCGTAAAGAGACGCTCGCCAGCCAGTGAGAAAGTACCGATCAACAGTACACGGATCAGCCAGACCATGCACGCGACTAAGATGGGGACGAGTTTCGTCATCGCTTCCTGGCCGACCAGGGAGCCGCCCAATGCATTGTGGTTTTGAATGGCGACCGACACGCCCCACCAGGTGAGCATGGCGTTGAACGCGGCGGCAAGGAGCCATGCTCCAAAGAGATACCAGACCTCGGCTGGTTCATCGCGTCCCTGCTCCGGAGTGAATATGCGGGCGATGCCGGCAAAGTCGATGGCGCAAAATGCAAATGCCAGCACCGAATACCAGTACATGCCCCCGAATTTCAGATCGCCCAATACATCGCGCAAGGCGAATGAGGTGGTGCCGAAGTTGAAGATCTCGAACGCGAACAGGGCGCAGAGAATCAAACCGCCAAAGATCGCGCCGCGCTTAAGCGACATGTTCTTCAAGAATGGCGTCAGTTGGATTTGGAAGGAACGGTTCATGGGATCACTCCATTTTGGAACCAGATACGGAAAGGGTGTCTGCCTATAAATATAGAACACTTGTTCTAATTTGTCAATGGGGAATCCTTGCAGAACCATTGCCCACCTCCTGTTGGAATGGTTTGACCAGTTCTGTTTGATGACGAATATCACAAAATTACTCCTGTTACATCCATCACCCTGACAAGGTGATTGAACATACTTGAAAGGGTATAACCTGATTGTTACAATTTTCACAAGAATATATGAATATCCGGATAGATGCCAAGGTGAACGTATGAACTCAACTCTTGAAAGCGAAATCACTCAATTACATGCCGAAATCTGCGCTGGCTTGGCAGACCCGAACCGCATCTTGATCCTCTACGCTCTGTCGCAGAGTACCCGCAACGTGACCGAACTGTGCAACGAGTTGAATATGCCGCAACCGCTGGTTTCGCGCCACCTGAAGGTTTTGCGCGAGCGCGGCATGGTGGTCTTCAAACGCCAGGGAACGGTCATCCAATATTTCCTTGCCGATATACGTTTGATCCAGGCTCTGGATCTGTTGCGGGCAGTGATGCGCGATGGGCTGGCGAAACGTGCAGAACTGGTCGAAGCGCTGGCATAACGCATCCCGTGTTCGCGGGAGCGCGATCAAATCAAATGGAGGCTGAAATGTTCGAGAAGAAGGAAAAACTTACATTGGTAGTCTTGAGCGGCGACCTGGACAAGGTGATGGCTTCATACATCATAGCATCCGGCGCGGCGGCGGCGGGCATGGAAGTGGTCATGTTCTTCACCTTTTGGGGATTGAAAGCCATTCAACGCGACGGCGTATTCACCGGCAAGGGCTTGTTCGGCCGCATGCTCGGTGTGATGAACCGCGGCGGACTCAACGCCATCGGTCCCTCCCGCCTGAACATGGGCGGCATGGGGCGCTGGATGTTCAAACTGATGATGAAGCAGAAGGGCGTCACGCAACTGCCCGAACTTCGTCAGGCGGCGATCGATCTCGGGGTTAAATTGATGCCTTGCCAGATGAGCATGGACGTTATGGAGATCAACTGCGATCATCTGATCGCCGAAACGACCGAACCCGTCGGCGTGGCCACCATGCTGGAACACGCGAAGGAATCCAGCATCCAGTTCTTCATCTAACCTGCTGCGTAGTGTGCGCCCTCTTCGGCGACATCAGCATTAAAAGCCTGCTACGCATAATCAAAAGGAATTCAAAATGACCGAGACCCCAAAACTCACCCTCGATTTCAAAGGTTTGTTGTGCCCGATGCCCGTCGTCAAGATCGCGCAGGCGATCAAACAGGTGCAGGTCGGCGAATTGATCGAAGCCATCGCCACCGACCCCGGCGTCATGGCAGACATCCCAGCCTGGGCGCGTTCCACCGGCCATGAATTGGTCACGCTCGAAAAACAGGACAAGATCTTCAAGTTCGTAGTGAAGAGACTCAAGTAGATCGGTGTCATGACGGGACTGATCAAGAGAGTCCTGTCATAACGGAGGAATCCAGATGCTCATCTTCCAACTGCTCGCTCTCGTGGGACTTGCGGCCGGTCTCTTCGGAATCTACCTTCGCTACGCCGAGACCAAACGCCGTGCTCTGCCCATCGACAAATCCCCGGTCAAGGGAAACATCCCGCACGGGATCGCCTACGCGTTCACAACAGGCATGATGCCCTGGGCAAAAGAATCCACGCGCATTCACCTGATCGCATACCTGCGCGGGATAGGATTTCACATCGGGATCTTTACTGCCATTGGGACGGTGATCCTCAGCCCGTTGTGGGGATTCCTCCCCCCGCTTCTTTCCTCGACTTTGTTCTGGGTCCTGATCCCCGGAGCCTTGCTCGGCGCCGCGGGTGGACTCATGCGACTCGCCGAACATAACCTGCGCGGTTTGTCCCTGCCCGACGACCATTTTGCCGTCTGGCTGACGACGCTTTTTATCGCCGTAACAGGCTTGGGTTTGGTCTTTGAAGCGTTTGTCGTTCCGATGTATATCGTCAGCGCGGTGACGTTCGCGTACATTCCGCTCGGAAAGATCCGTCACTGCCTTTATTTCTTCTTTTCGCGCACTTTCTTTGGGAAATTCTTCGGGCGGCGCGCCGTATTCCCCCACGGTACTCCGTACCGCGAAGCGCTGAAATGAGGTTGCCATGACCGAAACGATCGAACTTGCCTTGAAAACCCTTGAAGCGCAGCTCAATCAGCCGTTGGAGACCGCGCTCGAAGCCTGCGCCCGCTGCGGTATTTGCGCGGAGGCTTGTCACTATTACCGCGCCGAACCGAAAGTGGAACACATCCCGGCCTATCGTGCCGAGCAGTTGCGGAATGTGTACCGCTACGAACACGATTTCATCAGCAGGCTGTTCCCCGTTTGGACGCGCGCGAAAAAACTTGACGAAACGACACTTGCGAATTTGACTGAAATTGCATTCAGCCAATGCACCTTATGTCGGCGATGCACGGTCAACTGTCCGCTGGGTGTGGATACGCCGTTGATGATGCGTGCCATCCGCGCCATGGCAACCGCCGCCGGGACCGCGCCTGAAATACTGATAATGCTGGCGGACGCGGCGATCGAGAAGGGGAAAGATCCCTCGTTCTACAAGGAAATGTTTCTCGAACAGATCGCGGACATGGAAAAACAGTTGCGCGACATCACAGGCGACGAGAACGCGACCATTCCTGTGGAAAAGCAGGGCGCGAAGATTCTATACGTTCCGCTTGCCGGTGCGCATACCATCCTGCCTCCCGCCGTTGTATTTAATGCCGCACAAGAAGATTGGACTCTCTCGATCTTCGAAGCCTCGAACTATGGCGTCTTTCTGGCGGATGTGAACCGCGCCAAACAGGTTGCCAAACGCATCGTGGATGAAGCCAACCGGCTGGGTGTGGAGGAAATCGTCATCTCCGAATGCGGGCACGCTTATGCATGTTACCGCTGGGATGTGCCGAACTGGTTCGCGGGTCAATTCGATTTCAAAGTCCGATCGCTGATTGAAGTGCTTGCCGGGTATATCTCGGATGGGAAGATCAAAGTCGATCCCACGGCAATTCCCGGGTCTGTCACCTATCACGATTCATGCAATCTGGCGCGCAATGGCGGGCTGTTGGAAGAACCGCGTTATGTGTTGAAAAGCATCGTCAGGGACTTCCGCGAGATGACGCCCAACAAAGCCGAAGCCTTATGTTGCGGCGGCGGAGGCGGGATCGTCGCCCTCGCCGAATATGCCGAGCGGAGGATTGCGGCTGGCAAACCCAAGGCGGATCAAATCAAAAGTACCGGCGCGCGTACCGTGGTCGCGGCTTGTGAGAACTGCCGTTTGCAGATCGGTGACCTGAACGAACATTACAACTTGAACATTCATGTTACAGCGCTGACGGACCTGGTTGTCCAGGCGATGCGATTGCCGAAGCCGTTGCCCGGCATGGAGGCGGAGCATCTGTTCGAAGGAGAACAGGTTGAGGTCCCAAGATAAAAGTATGTGACAAAACATAACTCACCCGCGAAACCTACATTTCGTGGATGAGTTATGTTTTTAAGAGCAGTTATTCAGGATAACTTTAATTGCCTTACGCTTTAAGGTGTCATGCTGGGCGCAGCAAAGCATCTCTGCGATCGTCTTCGGTAAACTTCGCGGCGCCTTTAGCGCTGCTCAGGGTGACAATTTGTAAGGTGATTTGTGTTACTCTGAACAGGATCGGGGTTAATTAAAATTTATCAGTCGCGGCTTCTTCCGCTGACGAGCGAGACGTAATACAGCAATTGCAGGATCGCCGTGACCAGGCCTGCCACGTAAGTCAATGCGGCGGCATTGAGCACATTGCTGACGCCGCGCATCTCGGCGTCGGTCTGGATGATGCCGCTTTCGGCGAGCATGCGGCGGGCGCGGGCTGAAGCGTCGAATTCCACAGGCAGGGTAACCAGCGCGAATAATGCGCCTCCGGAAAAGACCAGCACGCCGATCCATGCCAGTTGTGTCCATTGCAGGATCAGGCCGATGAGGATCAGAATCCAGCCGAGATTGGATCCGATATTCACCAACGGAACGAGCGTGCCGCGGAACTTGAGCGGGAAATAATCCTCGGCATCCTGCTGGGCATGACCGAGTTCGTGCGCGGCGATCGCCAATGAGGCGACCGAAGGGCTGTTTGCCACACCCTGCGAAAGATACACGGTCTTGTCGCGCGGATCATAATGGTCCGTCATTTCGCCCGGCGTGCCTTGAATCTTCACACCGTGAAGCCCGCCGGAGGCGATCAGCCTTCTAGTGGCTTCATAACCGCTGAAGCGACTGCCGGCGGCCACCCGGCTCCATTTGTTGTATGCCGCCTTCACATACCACGATGTGAGCGCCATGAGGATAAAGGCGGGGATCATAAAGATCAAATAGGTGGGGTCGAAGAAAAACATTTTCAATCCTTTCGTTATTGTCCGATCATTTCCAGCAAAATACGAACGGCTTCGTCCAATTGCGGGTCACGGTCCGCTATCCGGTCGTCCTCTGTGAGATCCACCGGATAATCGGGGGTGAGGCCAATATCATGAATGGTATTTCCATTCGGTGTGAGCCATTTCGCAATGGTGACGCGCACTGCGCCGTTCTCCTCCGAAAGGGGATACCAAATTTGCACCGAGCCCTTGCCATAGGATACCGTGCCAAGGAGTTTGGCGCGTCCTGAATCCTGTAACGCACCCGCCACGATCTCGGAAGCGGAGGCAGATCCTTCGTTGATGAGCACGATCATCGGGATGTCCGCATCGGTGGCGGCGCCGCCCGGAACGACTTCAAACGTAATGCGATTCCCGTCTCCATATTGTTCGTAAAGGACGACTCCCTGCTCGAGGAACTGCGAGGTGACATCCACAGAGGTCTGCAGAAACCCCCCGCCATTGTTTCGCAGGTCGAGGATGATGCCTTTGGGGTTTTGCGGCATCAACTCTTCCAGGACCGAGTTCAGCTCCGGCATGGTGTTGGGACCGAATGTCGTCACCTGGATATAGGCAATATTCCCTTCGAGCATTTCGCCATCGGCTGAAGCGATGGTAATGCGCGCCCGAACGATGGTGAATTCGAGCGGTGATTCTTCGCCTTCGCGCACGATGGTGAGCACGACCGTCGACCCGGCGGGACCGAGCACCCTGCGCCGGGCAAGTTCGGCGTCGATGCCGGTCATGTCTTCGCCGTCGATGGCGACGATCTTATCGCCTGGAAGCAGCCCCGCCGCCTCTGCGGGAGAACCGGGGATGGGACTGGTGATGGTCAGGTAATCTGTCGTCGTATCCACATATGCGCCGATGCCTTCATAAGAACCTTCGAGGCTTTCATTTGCCTGTTGGTATTCCTCCGGGTTCATGTACGTGGAGTGCTCATCGCCGAGAGCCTGCATCATGCCGTCGATGGCGCCGCGCATGAGAGCAACGTCGTCCACGGGCTGGTCGACATAATTTTCATGGATAAGGTTCCATGCCTGCCAGAACGGGGCGAAAAGGGTTTGAAGTTCTTCGGGCGTGGCTGCCAGTTGTTCTGGCGAAGCAGTCGATGGCGGGGCTTCGGTTGGGACATCGGTAATCCCAGCCATCGGGAAGGTCCCGAAAGGCAGGAGATGACCCGTTACAAAGCCCCCGGCAAACGAACCAAGTGCCACGATGAGGACAGCCAGGACGAGCAGGACTGCCTTTAAAGTTTTATTCACAAGTGCCTCCAATTCGGCTTTTTCATCAATAAAAGGTCGGCTGGCAATTCGCGTATATTGACGAGCCGCCCATGTCTACCTTTACGCGGAAAGATACCAATTGGTTATTAAGGATTGCTGAATGAATCATACGATTTGTGTAAGAACGGCTTTTTATTCGGGTTCTTTGCCTGATTCCTTCCCGCCTTCGCTCAATTCCCGGACCGAGCGCCGCAGTTCATCCATATCGTCCCTTTTTTTCGCCGGATTCGCCGTCAGGGATTTGGCGATCACATCCAGCCAATGCCCCCCGCCGGGGCGCGCCGCTCCGCGCGCAATGGCGTACATGATGAGGTTCGAGCCAAGGATCAGCCCGAAGAAGATCAGCGCGCCAATGAGGATCTTGTTTTCTTCCATGGGTCATTGCCTTTCCAGAATATCCTTCAGTTCGTTCCAATTCGTCAGGTGAGCGTCGGCGCTTTCGGCGGGGAAGGTTTCGTTGTACAGGATGCTGAACAAGCCCGCCTGGCTTGCCGCGCTGGTGGTGCGATGGATGTCGTCGATCATCACGCATTTAGCTGGGTCTTTTTCCCCTGCCGCTTTCAATGCGACCCGGAATGACTCAGGCATGGGTTTGCAATAGGGTGAGATGGCATTGATGTCCACAATGACGTCGAACAAATCGCGCAGGTCGAGAACGGTCAGGACTCTTTTGGCGTGGGGAATGTCTGCGTTCGTGAAGATCAGGTTGCGGGTCGGGAGTGAAGCGATGACCGAACGCAGGGTCGGATTCGGAGTCAGATAATCCTTCAGAGGCAGGTCATGTACATAAGCGAGAAAATCCTGCGGATCGATATCGTGATTGGCTTGCAATCCGCGCAGGGTCGTTCCGTATTGCAGATAATATTTTTCACGGATGTGCGCGATCTGTTCTTCGGGAAAACCCATGCGCTCGCGCATGTACGCGGTCATGCGTTCCTTGATGGCGTTCCACAACCCTGTGCCTGGCGGGTAGAGCGTGTCGTCGAGGTCGAAGAAGATGGTGGTAAAGCGCATTTGATGATTATAATCGTGCCATGCCAATTCGATTGCTTTCATCCGAAGTCTCGTCGCAGATCGCCGCTGGTGAAGTGGTGGAGAGGCCCGCTTCTGTGGTCAAAGAACTTACGGAAAATGCATTGGATGCAGGCGCGACCAATATTTCCATTTCGATAATGGATGCGGGGCGGACTCTGGTCGAGGTGGCGGATGACGGCACTGGAATACCAGCGGATGAATTGGCTTTAGCCGCCTCGCGTCATGCGACCTCGAAACTGGTCCAATCCGGGGACTTGTTCCACATCCGGACCCTTGGCTTCCGGGGCGAAGCCCTGGCTTCGATAGGCTCGGTCTCGCACATGACGATCACGTCGCGGGTGGAATCCGCCAAAGAAGGTGCGCGTTTGAAGGTGGAGGGAGGCGTGTCGGGAAAGGTCGAAAAGGTGGGCGCGCCGAAAGGGACCGTGGCGCGCGTGGAGAATCTTTTTTACAACGTGCCTGCTCGTTTGAAATTCCTGAAGACCGATGTGACCGAACGCCGCGCGATCGATTCTTTGGTGACGCGTTATACCCTGGCGTATCCGACTGTCCGCTTCAGAGTGATGGATGGAAAGCAAACCACATTGCAAACGGCGGGAGATGGCGACAGGCGGGCGATCCTAGCAGCTTTGTATGGCGTGGACGTCGCCAAACAAATGCTGGAGGTGATGGCTGGCGAAGAGGGTATGACGCTCACAGGTTTTATAAGCCCCGTTTCGTTGACCCGTTCGAATCGCAAGGAGATCACTTTCTTCATCAACGGACGCTGGGTGCAGGAGGTTTCGCTCAACTCAGCCCTGCTGCAGGCCTATCACACGCTATTGATGGTGGGACGGTATCCGCTCACGGCTTTGTTCCTTGATATGGCTCCCGAAGAGGTGGATGTGAACGTCCACCCGACGAAAGCGGAGGTGAGATTCCGCGCACAGGACAAGGTTTTTAGTTTTGTTCAGCGTTCGGTGAGAAAAGCTTTGCTGGCATATACCCCCGTCCCGGCTGTTTCACCGCAGTTGTGGGGATCAAGGTCGCGGACGGATGAACTTCCAAGAAGAGAAGTGGGAATCGATTGGAGTATTGGGCATGATGAAGAGTTGAAAGTGGAAAGTGGCGTGTTGACGAGTATGGAGTCGGCGAGTGACGGGTCTCCAGTCTCCAATCTCCGATCTCCCAATTCTCAATCTGCTTTCTCCACCGGCGTTCCCTTGCTCCGTCTCATCGGTCAGATCGGCGCGACGTATCTTGTGGCGGAGGGACCCGATGGACTGTATCTCGTCGATCAACATGCGGCGCATGAACGGGTCTTGTTCGAGAAATTGATGGCCCAGCATGAAAATAAAAGCATTCCAGCGCAATCGTTGTTAACTCCGGAGATCGTGACCCTGCCGCCGCAGTCATCGAAGGCATTGGTCGAGCAGTTGGTTTTCCTGAATCATTTTGGATTCGAGGTGGAGGAGTTTGGGACGAATACATTTCAGGTGCGCGCGATGCCGGTATTATTCGCTGGCGGCAGCCCGGCTTCGGCGCTCAAGGCTCTGGTGGAGGACTTCGAGGAGGACGAGAATCCGCTTGCGGCGGAGGTGGAGGCGCGGCTTGCGGCGAGGGTCTGCAAACGGCTGGCGGTCAAAGCCGGGCAGGCGCTCACCTCCGAAGAGCAAAGGAGTCTGTTGAACGACCTGGAGGCATGCCAATCCCCGCGGACATGTCCGCATGGCAGGCCCACGATGATCCATCTCAGCGTGGATATGCTGGAGCGTCAGTTCGGGCGCAAAGGCGCAAGATAGCCATCAAATTGCAAGGTGCCGGGGTTGCTAATTTTGTAAGGTTGAATTATTTTTTCAAGCGGATACGCTACAATTATCTCATGAAGAATCTAACTGACCTATCCAAACGCGATCTCAAAATACTGTTCGATCACATCCAGGCCGCCATCGCGCTCGTGGATCGGGAAGGGGAGTTGATCTCATGGAATTCCGCGTTCGAGGCGGGTAAAAGCCAGTTTCCAAAAGCAAACAATCTAAAGGAATTATTCCTGCAAAAGGATGCGGGCGTGATCCGCTCAAAACTTGCGGAGGGGATCAAGGATCACTGGGCGGGCGAGTTTGCGGTCACCGAAACGGATGCGGCTGTGCTTTGCGATTTCTGGCTGGTGCCGATTGACGACAAGCATATGCTCTTCATTGCCGAACGCATCGAGTCGGAGGCGGACGCCGAGGACATGGTGGAAAAATTGCGCAAACAGGTGAGGCTCTTCCAGGTGGAAAGCGAATATTCGAAGAAACTGGCGCGCAACAAGCAGATCGAAATGGAGGCGGTCATTGCCCAGGCTGAGGAAGTGGCGCATGTGGATCCACTGACCTTCCTTCCGAACCGCCGCACCATCATAAAGGACATGCAGAACGAAGTCATGCGGGCGGAGCGTTACCGCACCTTGTTTTCCATATCGGTCGTGGACATCGACAACTTCAAGCTGATCAACGACACGTACGGCCATCCGGTCGGTGACGAGGTCCTGCGGCATGTGGCGATCCACCTGCGGGATGGAATCCGCCACCCGGATGTGGTTGGTCGATACGGCGGCGAGGAGTTCATCATCCTCCTGCCCAATTCAGACCGGAACGCCGCCGTCGAGCAAGCCGCGCGCCTTTGCCGGGAACTCCGCGATAAAAAATTGTTTGTGAAGGAACTCGAATTGCAGGTGACCATCAGCATCGGCATCGCGGAATTCCGCATCGGCGAGGATTCGTGGCACAGCCTGCTCAAGCGGGCGGATAATGCCATGTTCGAAGCCAAGAACCTCGGCCGCGACCGCTGGGTCGTGGGGGATTGATCCAACGCCTGCTGTTTGAATTTTCCGAACTAAATCCCCCAGGGATTATTGAACGGCGTCTTCACAAATGCTCACAAAATCTGCAAAAAGGCCGTATGCGGTTTCTTCAGGCCCGCCCGTCATGCCGGGTTTTTCTGAGAGAGATATCGAATAATCGAGAATAACATCCGTCCGAAACGTCACACCGGTGCTTGAGTTCATCATGCCGTACAGCGACGAGGACGAATCGACCAATTGTGGCGAAACACCGGCGACGATTCTCCCATCCCTTTTTTCTGCGGAACAAATAAGCTTATAACGTTTCCCTTCAGCCTTTGCCTTCTCGATCATCCCGGACGTGATGCCGCGAATGCCGGTGGGATTCACCTGCTGGGGCGTCATCGGCGCATCCCATAACACGGTCACCAGTGCCGCAACTTTGATCGCCGCATCCCAGCCGTCCACATCATTGGTGGGGTCGGTTTCAGCCAGTCCGATCTTGTGCGCGTACGCGAGCGCTTGTTCGTAGGTCTCGCCGTTTTCCATTCTGGATAAGATGACGTTCGTCGTGGCGTTGAGGATGCCTTTGAATGATTCCAATTCTGCGAGCGGGAACGCCTCGCGCATGACCGAGAAGACGGGTGCACCTCCCAGAACCGCAGATTCAAACCGGAACTTTTTTCCCTTCGATTCCGCCAACGCAGTCAATTCACGATAACCATGCACCACCGGGCCCTTGTTCGCGGTGATGGCGTGCATCCCCAGGTTCAGCGCCAGGCGGATGTGATCCAGCGCGGGCTGACCGGTCTGTGTGTTAACGGGCGAGTTTTCGAACATGACGTTTGCGGATGATTTCTGAATAACAGCAATGGAATCTTCGACCTGGAAAGTGGAAAGTGGGGAAATGGACTTTCCGCTTTCCACTTTATGCAATGCTTGTTGAGCATCGAGCCCGGTTGGGTTCACCGCAAAGCCATGGCTCCCGGTTGCGATGCTCGTGATCGAATATGTGACATCATATTTTGATTTCAGCAAATCACGTTTTCGTTCCAACAACCGGACGAGCGACCGGGCAACATTGCCGAAACCGATAAAACAGAGGTTGTAGTGCATGGAAATAGGTTCTCCTGTGTCAGGTATCAGGTGTCAGGCACGTGACACTTAGAACCTGATACCTGACACTTATATCGGCGGATATGGATACATCCTGCGTCCCTGCGCGGGGCGGGGGAAAACCTTCGTTTTACATAATTCATCCGCGCGGCGAATGAGGGCGCGGATCTCCTTCGGGCTGAGATAAGACTCGAGTACACCGGACCAGCTTTGGGTGGAGGAAAGAGGCGTGAGCAATTCGTCGGGGATGGGCTGACCGGCAAAGTCCCATAGTACAGTGCGGAGTTTTGGCTCCTCGTGAAAACAGATCCCGTGATCGATGGCGTAAAGGTGCCGGGTTTCCTCTTCAAAGAAAACATGACTGCCTTTGCGGTCGGCGTTGTTGGCAAGGAGATCGAAGAGCACAACAGGGCGGAGTTTGTGCTTGTCTTCGGGCGTAAAGTTGAAGTAATGGTATTCGATGTCGTAGTCGAGATATTGCTGGAGCGAGCCGGGACCGTGCGGACCGTCATCGCGATAGACCGTGAAGGGCACGATATGAAAACCGAGCGCTTCGCTCAATTCGTACGCGGCTACCTCGCGCAGGGCGAGCGTGTTATCGGGAAAATCCCAAAGAGGTTGTTCGCCTTTGCTTGGCTTGTACACAGCCTTGATGATTTCACCTTCGTGATGCACGTCGACGAGAAAAGTGTAGTTCGAACCGAGCATGAACTGACCACGAAGTTCGTAGTCGCCGTGTTGAAGGACTCGTTGAAGTTGACGGGCATCGGAAGTCACCCGATGATTTTACTTCATGATTTTACTTCAACACCGTCAACCCGAGACCCAGCTTGATCAACTCATCGGTAATCACCCGACTCCCCGACTCCGTGTAATGACCGAGTCCGTCCAACCATTCCGCCGGGGGTTTTGAGTCTTGAAAGTAAGGGTCGGGCAGGGCGCGCACCGTGATGATGCCGCGAGCGCGCCCCTCGTCCACGACAAATTTCTGAAGATCATGGTAGTAAGTTTTCATCACCACTGCTGTTTCCGGCTTTACCAACGGGGTCGTCGCGCCGGGTAACGTAAAGTGGTAATAGTGATCGTCGGTGATGAACACGCGCAACAGAACCGGCGACCCCGCGCGCAATTCCGCCAGCAAATCCATAATTTCGGCGTAGTTTTCCTTTTCTTTCTGCAAAGCTTCGCGCAGGCAATCCTGGTTGTCATCGCCGCCGCAAATTTTGCCTGCATATCTCGACTCGGGGGCGTTGAGAAATTCGATGTTAAAGTCGAAAGTGATTATCTCGGCCTTCCGAACCAACCCGCGCAATTCCTCGTTTGTGAGCATGTTTTCGAGAATCTCATACGGCTCCCACCTCTCCTGCTCGTGGATGACGACTTCAACCCCCTTTTCCTGCTCGACGTATGCGGCGAATTGTTCAGGGATATCGCTCGTTTCAGCGCGCGACATCACGCCCATGACGAGGTAATCCCAGGTCTCGGGCCTGGCGCAGGCAGGAAGGGTCAATAACAAGGCGAACAGAACGATCCAGCGAAATGATTGTTTCAAGGTTGCTCCCTGCGCCGTCCCCGGCGCATGGGTTCTGCGCAACACGCCGCCGGGGACGGCGGCTTTGAGCGTTAGAAGCGATTGTTTCATGGCAAATCTCCTTTTTGTCATTCAAAGTTACAGTCACCTGCGAGGTGACTGTAACTTTATTGCGAAATGGATCCGCAATCCGCATTTGCTTCTGTCAACTCCGGGATTCCCGGCTGGGACGGCTCAAGCCCCGGGCTGAGGATCAACTCAACGGCGGCGCGACTGCCTTCCTCCGAGAATTGATGTGAGCCGTCTGTTTTGAAAAATTCAGGCGGCAGTTCTTCGTATGTTTTCGAAAATACAGTAACGATTTGAACTCCCGGTGTGGTTGCCTGAAATTCCTGGAACCTGGTGAAATACGAGGCCATGACGGAAACCTGTTCGCGCGTCGCGTCGCCGCCATAAGAGACATGGAAGACCCAATCGCTCCACAGGACCACCTGAAAAACGACCGGCTGGCTGGCGCGCAACTCCGCGAAGGAATCCATGATGCCCTTCCATTCGCACTTGGTTTTCACCAGGGTTTCGCGCAGGCAATCCTGATTATCCTTCCCACCGCATGAGTCAAGTGTATAACGGAGTTCCGCCGAATTGCTCCAATTGGGGCTGACGTTCAGGAGAATGATGTCCGCATCAGCAACCGCCTCCCTCAATTCCGGGTTGACGCGCATATTCTCGAGAAACCCATCCGGCTTCTCGTTGACCCTGATCCACGTAAAGGTGTTTGCCTCCACTCCCATCCGCTCTTCGATGGCGGCTTCGTACAATTGCGGGATGTTGTTTCCGGCAAATCCGCCGCCGATGATGACGAGATTGATTTTCCCGCTCATGCAGGATGAAGGGACAAGCAGAACAAAAAGGAGCGCGGCGCGAAGGAAATATTTCATGACAAGATGATTTGCATAAGAGAGAGTTTCAGTTTACAGACCTGACAGGTTTCACGGTCTGCGGAAACCTGTCAGGTCTTTTTCATATAAGAAATTGTCTCTATGGTTTCAAGATCAGCGGCACAGCCAGCGCGCCAACTCCATCCTGTCCGCAGACGACATAATTCTCGCCCCCATCGTTCAACGTGACTTCATAGAAGTCGCTGGCATTCAAGCCCGGAGCGAGGTGGGTGACGAAATCTTTCACAAAGGGCGGCAACCCGTCGCCCTTGAAATCCAATACATCCTGCGCGTCGTTTCCCTCTTCCAGGGTAAAGATGATGACCGCATTGTCGCCGTCTGTCGGGTTTTCGACGCGAATATAGATGGGGTTGGGTATATCCCCTTCCAGCGGCGTGACCGTGCATCCCGTTTGGTTGAATGTCACGGTCAGGTCGGCGAGTCCTTCGATTCCCGCTGATTCATAGCCCAAGCCTCGGAGAATATCCACTGCGGCGGCGCTTCCCGTCTCGGAGAAATGTAGCCCGTCTTCCTGAAAGTATCCCATCGAAAGCAATTCTTCATGCTTCTGTGGAAAGACCAACGCGGTTTTGACGCCCGGTGTCGAGGCTTGCAGGTCCTGGTATTCGTGAAAGTACGGGGCAAGGATGGCGATTTCTTCCGTCGTTATCTTATCGCCGTAATACGCGGGATAGACCCAATCTCCCCAAATGAGGACACGCAAAACGACCGGCTGTCCATTGCGCAGTTCCGCAATTGTATTGAAGATGCCGATCCAATCACGCATTGCCTTGGCGGTCGTTTTGCGCAGGCAATCAAGGTTGTCAGCGCCGCCGCACAAATCATTGAAGAACATGTTTTCCGCGGCGTCCCCCCAACTGGGGGAAAATGCCACGAGGATCACATCCGCATTCTTGACCGCCCTCCGCAATTCGGTCTCGGTTCGCAGATTCTCCAGGTACGTCGGCGGGTGAGCGGCGGGTTTCATCCAAGGAAAGGTATTGACCTTCGCGTCCATATCTTCAGCGACGGCGGCTTCGTAGAGTTGTGGAATCGTATTCGACCCAAAGGCGTTCCCGATCACGACCAACTCAACGGTCTCGCGCGGGGCACAGGCGGAGACACCCGCAATCAGCGCGGTTAATAAAATGATGCGAAACAGGGGTCTCATGTGGTTCTCCTTAAATTATTCGCCCAGAGCGGAGTGGCGCCGAAAGCGCCACGTAGTCGAAGGGCGGGTCCACTGTTAAACAGCAGGTAAACCTGAAACCCGTCCTTCGTCTCCCGCTTCGCTTTCGCTCAGCGTCCGCTCAGGACGGCGATACTACCGAATACTTATGGCCCGAATTTGCCGACATACTTGTCGCTCACGATCAAGCCGTTTTCGATTACCACTTCATACTTCTCGCCGCCGAAGACCTTGCCATCGCTCCTTCCCAACAGCGCGCACTCATACGAGACGGTGTTGCCGCTAACCTTGTAATTCCGGCAATCCATTGTGAATTCGTCTATGGCGCTCTCGAAGAGGGAACGAATTTTCTCCTTGCCAGCGAATGTCCCAAGCAGGTTGACCACCACCGCGTCGTCCGCATAGTGGGACAGCGCCGCCTCGAGGTCTTCCGCATTCCAGTCCGCTACAGACGCCTTGACCACGGCGATTTCCGGGGAGTCGGCTTCTGCCGCGCTCCCGCCGCCTCCGCAAGCCGCGAGGCTCAAAGATAAGACAAGTAAACCGAGGATTTGAATCAGGGATTTCATGGGATTCTCCTTTATTATTTACTGCCGCTTTACGGCGTAAACTTTTCCGTCAGGACGTTGCTCTTGATCAGCCCGTTCTCGACGACCGCTTCGTAGCGCTCCCCGGTTTTCGCGCCGCTGGAATATGCCGTTAGCACGCACTGATAGGTTACCTTGCTCCCCTCGACCACGTAATTGTCACAGTCCAGGCTGAAGGTTTTCACTGCCTGCGCGTAGAGGTTTCGGATTTTTTCACGCCCGGTGAACGTGCCCGCGTTGTTGACCTCGTACCCGTCCTCGGCGTAGAGAGCCGCCACGCCGTCCGGATCCTTGGCGTTGTGCGCGGCTTCGAGCGCCTCCAACACGGACTCGGGGTCGGTAGCCGTCGCGCCGCCTGCCCCGCCCCCACAAGCCGCGAGGCTCAGGGATAGGACAAGGTAACCGAGGATTTGAAACAGGGTTTTCATGAGATTCTCCTTTCATTCCAATCATGGTTTTAACGGCGCGTATCCCGCCGCGCGCAACAAGTCCGCAACAGTCAGCACCGCTTTATCCGTGAATCCGAGGCGTGTCACAAAATCCTCGCTGGCTGGCGTACCGGGACCGTTCGGCTGGAAGTAAGGCGCAATGTCAATGATCGTGATGTCGTATTCCATGGCAATTTCCCGGATGGCTTCATTCATCAAGTCCGCATGAATTGTGAAGACGCGCACCTCATCCTCCGTCAATTCGGTATCGAAAGCCGCCGCCAAATACGCGTCCAGCGTTCCGTAGGCGAACGTCCGCACGATGGTGTTGGACGGGTTTGCAAGACTGGTCAGTTCGTCAAGATAGGCTCTCAATTCTTTGACCGCCCTTTCGTGCGCGATGCGAAAACATTCTTCGCCGTCATCTCCCCCACACATCTCGCTCATATACCTGCCCTCCGCGCCCCCAAGATAAGACTCGGTTGGCACATCGAAGGTAACCACCTCCGCATTTTCCACAAGTGAGCGAAACTCCATGTCGGTCTGTAATATTTCCAGCATCTCCCCCAGGGTCTTGCGCGAATGGAAAGAGACATCGGTCAGCGTGACTTCGACGTTCAAGTCCTCTTCAATGTACGCCGCGTACGCCTCGTTCCAGCGCATGGCGTAGGTGAAGTCTCCGCCGATGGAAACGTATTCCCATTTCTCTTTCGCGCAGGCGGCGAGCGTCAATGCCCCCGCAAGCGATACCAACGCAAATTTCAGCCAGTGTTTCAAGTCTGCCTCCTTTGGCGGGAAGGTCTTTTGTTATAATATAATATAACAAAAGAAATTGAATGTGCCTTAAAATTTCCGAGCCATGATGACCACGTCCCTCCCCCTGCGCCTCGACCCCAAATCGAACCTGCCCGTTTACGCCCAACTCCGCCAGCAGATCACCTGGCTGATCGCCAGCGGCGAATTGAAACTCGGCGACCGACTGCCGCCCATCCGTGACCTTGCCGACCAGCTCGGCATTCACATGCACACCGTCCGCCAGACGTACCATGCCCTCGAAGCGGATAAACTGGTGGAGACGCGGCGGAAGCGCGGAACCTATGTGACATCCACGGATATTTACCGCCTCGCGGCGCGGACCTCAAACCTGCCTACCAACACAATCGGAGTCCTCGTCCCAAGCCGGAATCCGTTCTACTCGCCCTACCTGCAGGGCATCGAAGACGAGGCGCGCAAGTCGAACGACTTGTTGTTTACCTGCTATACCCACTTCGACAAGCAATCGCCCGACCATTACACCCGCCGCTTGATCGCCAAAGGCGTGGACGGCATAATCGCCACCTCACTCGAGTCGGCGATTCTGCAAGCGGGGGGCGGACCGTTCCCCAAAAACCTGCCGCCCGTCGTATACGTAGACGACCCGGTGCAAAAAATATATTCGATTGTGATAGATAACGAAGGCGCGGCGTATCAAGTAGCCGGACATCTCGTCAAGAAACATCATTACCGCCGCATCGCGCTGATCACCCCGCCGATTGCGTGGCAGAACGTCCGCGACTTCTATGACGGATATCACCGCGCTCTGTCCGAAACGGGAATCGAATTTGACCCAAACCTGGTGGTTGAAATCCCGTTCTTCTCCCCGGATGCAGGTTATCAAGCCGCAACTCATCTGATGGAAATGAAATCGCCGCCGCAGGCGATCTTAGCCGCGGCGGATATCATCGCCGTTGGCGTGGTACAGGCAATCAAAGAGAGAGGTCGGCGCATCCCCGAAGATATCGCTGTCGCAGGTTACAACAATATCGAAGTGACCGCGCTGATGGACCCGCCGCTCACCACCGCATCCGTGCCGACCTATGAAATGGGAGTCCAGGCGATGACCATGCTCAATAGACTGCGAACCAACCGTCCTGTGGAAAAGAAGCGGATCACCCTTTCCACGGAACTGATCGTCCGCAAGAGTTGCGGGTGTTAAGTTGCTGGACAGTATGATGGTGAAACAGCCAGAAATAGCCGTCCTTTAAATTTGGAAGGATGTATTTGTAATTCCCCGTTTTAAATTACGTTAATGCAAATGCCCGTTCTTCTTCGGGCAGAAATGCCCGGTCGGCTCCATGGGCTGGCCGCATTGCGGGCAGATGGGGCGTCCGCGCGAGGAGACTTCCTGCCCCCAACGCGCAAGCTGGCGTAACTGGGTGCGCGTTGCCCAAAAGCGTATCTGCGATGCTTCGTTCGGGTCTTGCTCTTCTGTGATGAGTTCTTTGGCGAAGACGACCACACGGTCGCGGTCTTTGTCGTAGCCGAGACCGATCTCACCGGCGCGGAAGAGCGGGTCGACGGGGGGGTTGATCCGCATCACGTCTTCGACGTAATCGGCGGAGGCTTCTTCAAGGTCGGGATATTGCTGGCTCAACTGCCCGAGGAATTGTTCGATGCCGATGGCAAGCGAGATCAACTGGGCTTTTTCGATGATGATGGTGAACGTGCGGCGATCTGAGTAGGCGTGCAGATAAAAAACACGCTGACCGGGTTTCCCAATGGCGTCAGCGGTGATGTGGTCGCAGGGGTCAACGTCAATATCGGTGCGGGGCATGGTGTTACCTTTTTTGAGAGTATACCAGAAGAGACCATTGACGATTGACCATTGACGATGGATGATTGGCGATGACTAACGGTGTGTCATCCACCCTTCAAGAAGGTATAATCCCATCAATTCGCCAAAGGAGATGCCATGTACGATAAAAAGAAACTCGATGAGTTACAGCAATCGCTTTCCAAATGGGAGCAGACTTCCCTCAATAAAGCGTTGACCCAACTTCCCGAACGCGCCGACGAATTTATCACTACCTCCTCCGAACCGATCAACAGACTTTATACACCGCTCGATACCGCGGATTTGGATTACGCCGCCTCACTCGGACTGCCAGGTGAGTATCCCTACACGCGCGGAGTCCACCCGACGCTTCATCGTTCCAAACTGTGGACGATGCGCATGTTCGCTGGCTTCGGCACGGCAGAGGAGACGAACGGGCGCTTCAAGTATCTGCTCGAGCAGGGTCAGACCGGTTTGAGCATCGCCTTCGACCTCGCCACGTTGATGGGTTACGACACCGATCAACCCGAAGCTCTTGGTGAATTTGGCAAATGCGGCGTGGCGGTTTCTTCTTTGAAAGACATGGAAATCCTGCTGGATGGCATTCCGCTCGATAAAGTTTCCTCCAGCATGACCATCAATTCGCCGGCAGCCATCATTTGGGCGATGTATCTTGTCGCTGCCGAAAAACAGGGTGTGCGGTTCGATCAATTACGCGGAACGATCCAAAACGACATCTTGAAGGAATTCATCGCGCAAAAGGAATTCATCTTCCCGCCGGAACCATCCATGCGTCTCGTGGTGGATACGATGGAGTTCGGCTCGAAACATGTCCCGCAGTGGAATACCATTTCCATTTCGGGTTATCACATCCGTGAAGCAGGTTCGACGGCGGCGCAGGAACTGGCGTTCACCCTTGCAGACGGCATGGAATACGTCAGATGGGGAATCGCGCGCGGCATGGACGTGGACGAGTTCGCGCCGCGTTTATCGTTCTTCTTCAACGCCCACAACGACTTCTTCGAAGAGATCGCCAAATACCGCGCCGCGCGGAGAATCTGGGCGCGTGAAATGCGCGAGACCTTCAAGGCAAAGAATCCGCGCTCGTGGTTGATGCGCTTCCACACACAGACAGCGGGAGTCTCTCTCACCGCGCAGCAGCCTGAGAACAATATTGTCCGTGTGGCGATACAAGCGCTGGCGGCGGTGTTGGGCGGCACACAAAGCCTGCACACCAACTCCATGGATGAAGCCCTCGCGCTTCCCTCTGAACACGCGGTCAAAGTTGCGTTGCGCACGCAGCAGGTCATCGCGGAAGAATCCGGCGTGACGAATACGGTGGATCCGCTTGGGGGTAGTTTCTTCGTCGAAGCGCAAACAGACCGAATGGAGAAGGATGCGTACGCCTACTTCCGCAGAATCGAGGACCTGGGTGGAGTCATCCCGGCTTTGGAAAAAGGTTTCATGCAAAGCGAAATATCCGATGCCGCGTATCGCTATCAGCGCGAGATCGATGAGAATCGCCGAAGAATCGTGGGTGTGAATGCCTATCTTGATGAAAAGCCTGCCGCCATTCCCATCTTGAAAATGGACCCGAACGGATACAGCCGTCAGCTATCCCGCCTGAACGAAGTCCGCAAGACGCGCGACAGCGGACGCGTGGGACAAACATTGGATGCCCTGCGCATTGCCTGCGAAGGAACCGAGAACACGATGCCTTATATATTGGACTGTGTGCGCGCGTATTGCACGCTTGGGGAGATTATCGGTGTGATGACGAAGGTCTTTGGAAAGTACGAAGAGCCGACGATGATTTGAGTTTCAGGTCTCGAGTCTCAGGTTTCAAGTTAACGTGGAAGCGGTGGTTATGTCGTTTCCACGTTTTTATTTCGGCGGACCGCCAACAACTTTTGGATCTTTTGATAACGCTCGCGCGTCAGCGGATATGACCACGCTATGGCGATCGTCCCCATTAGGATCACTGCGCCGATGAACGAGTCCATCATGCGAATCATGAACAGGGCTGACTCCGATTGCTGAAATTGTAGTGCGCCTTCCGGCGGAGCCTGATACCCCGACCAGCCTAGAATCTGCAATGTAACAAAGATAACCCCCGCCCCTGTCAGCTTGCGGATGAGGGTGCGGATGCCGTAATAGATCCCCTCCTGCCGCCTGCCTGTGCGCAGTTCATCCCATTCGATCACGTCGGGCAAAATGGAGTCGGGCAGAATATACGCCGCCGAAACGCCAATGCCGGCAAAAGCGGCAAGGGTGAGCATGTAACTCGTTTCGCCGGGTTGAATGGTGAAGATGAGCAGCTGCACCACGATCCATGCTGCCATACCGGCAATGTATGCTCGAATCTTATTCTGTCTTTTGGAAACCCATAACCAGAATGGCACGAACAACACACATGCCCCCATCAATACCCCAAAGAAAGCGGACTCCAACGCAAGGTCCACGCCGAAGAGGGTGATCTTCGCCAGCAGGTTGCCCTGCGCCACCCAGTATTGTAAAAAGAACGGGAAGGTGATGGCAACCATGTCCACCGCCGACCAGTTAAACATGTAAATGCCAACAGCATAGCGAAAGGGTACATTCTGCCATGCCAGTTTCAGGGTCTCGCGGAACGAAAGCGATTCCTGTTCCGCCGTCGCGGATGCAAACCGTTCGCGCACGAACAGACCGATCAAAAACAAAGGAAGCGAGCCAATCGCGCCGAAGACCGCGCCAGCTGTCATGAATCCCTGCTGTTGTGTGCCGCCGCCGAGCATCACCGAGTCCACGATCATGGGCGCGGCGACCACCACCACCATCGCAGATGCGAGTTGGAACACGGTGCGAAAACTCGAAAGCGATGTGCGCTCGTCGTAATTCTGGGTCAGTTCGGGGGTCAACGAAAGATACGGCACAGCCACAAGGGTCGTGAGCGTGTCCGAGATCATGAACGCCAATGTTACATAGATAAGCAGCCCGACCTGGCTCTCCCAATTTGGCGCGGACCACAACATCACAAAACTCAACCCGAACGGGAAGGCAAACCATAACAGGAAAGGTCTGCGCCTGCCGAGCCTCGACTTTACACGATCGCTCAACATTCCAATCAGCGGGTCATTGACGGCATCCCATACGATACCGACCAACGCGCCCAGAGATGCCAGACGCGGCTCG
This sequence comes from Anaerolineales bacterium, assembly GCA_015075725.1. Lineage (NCBI taxonomy): Bacteria > Bacillati > Chloroflexota > Anaerolineae > Anaerolineales > Anaerolineales bacterium. The sequence goes on from JABTTV010000001.1 coordinate 1,517,873, forward strand.
ATGCCGACCACATCGGTAAGATAAATTGCGTAAAAAATGGAACGCATCATGCTGATGCTGGCGATGCCCCAATCCCCCGAACCGTAAAAAGCTTTCAGCCAGAATGGAAGTCTTTTACTCATAAGACCGCGAATATCCGCGCAAGTGTAACATGGATATAATACCCGTATGACATCCCTGGCGGATAAATTAAAGTCGCTCGGCGTCAAGACGGCAAACACGCTTCAACCCCAGCCGAGGCATGAATCGCGGTCGATCGACTCGGTCGTCGCCGGGAGTTTCATCTCCTCTCCAAACGGCGGCGAGACCTTTGTCGCCGAGCAGATTTACGACCCGGACTATCTACACGGCAATACATCCCCGTATTCCCAGTTTCCACTCTCCGTCATTTCGCAATGGGCAAGCGACCCGCGCATTGCGGATATGCCCATCCATAAGTTCGCATTTCTCGACACCGAAACTTCCGGCGTTTCCGGCGGCACGGGCACATATGCCTTCCTCGTCGGCGCGGCGCGATTCGTCGAAGGGAGGTTCACCCTCAAGCAGTTCTTCATGCGCGACCCGGCGGAAGAACCGACCATGCTCGATGCGCTGATCCACTTCCTTGCGCCCTGTGATGGGCTGGTCACATTCAACGGCAAAGCCTTCGATGCCCCGTTGCTCGCCACGCGTTACAAACTGCACCGCATCCCGGTCCCGTTCAAGGATTATGCCCATATCGATCTGCTTCCGCTGGCGCGGCGCCTCTGGCGCGACCGCCTGCCTTCGCGCGCTTTGAAATATCTCGAAGAACACGTGATGGGTTTTACGCGGGCTTCGGAGGAAGTGCCCGGTTATGAAATTCCCTGGCTGTATTTCGATTATCTGCGGACCGGCGATGCCCGTCCATTGGGCGGCGTTTTCTATCATAATGCGATGGATGTGGTTGCGATGGCGGCTTTGCTCGCTCACGTCAGCGAGATTCTTGCAGACCCATACAACGGACGCGTGGAGCACGGGCTCGATTTCATCGCCCTCGGCAAGTTGTTCGAGGACCTCGGTCATTGGGATGAGGCGGCGCGTTTGTTCGAGCGCGGACTCGAACTTGCCCATTCGGCGGAATCAGCACCCGGGTTGGATGAGGCAGATTTCGGCGTGGCGGTGAAGCGCATCTCCATCCTGCAAAAGAAGCGCGGAGACATGGAACGCGCAGTCGAGTTATGGAAGGCGGCGGCGAAGCAGGGTCATATCTATGCTCACATCGAACTCGCGAAGTATTACGAACATAAGATGCGCGATGTAAAGAAGTCGCTCAGGTGGGCGAAGTCTGCGCGCGCTCAAGCCGAAAAAGCCGACCTGCCTGCCTATGTACGCAAGCATTGGCTGAAGGAAATCGACCACAGGCTGGAACGGCTGGCGCGTAAAGCGGGTTTATAATTGGGCAATTAATGCTTGAAGAGGAGTATCATGGATATCAACATTTCACAGGAAAAGGGGAGTGTGCCGGTCACGGTGGTAAAGGTATCCGGGCAGTTGGACGGGCAATCCTACCAATCCCTGATCACTGCTGCGCAGGAAGCCATGGCGGGCGGCACAAAGAGCATTCTGCTTGACCTCGAAGACCTGACGTTCATCTCGAGCGCGGGATTGGTCGCCCTGCATGTCATCGCCCTACTTTTGCGCGGCGAAGCCATGCCCGACCTTGAGAATGGCTGGGCGGCGTTGAGGTCGGTGAACAAGTCGCGCGAGAGCGGCGTTCAGCAGCACGTCAAACTGCTTAATCCGCGCGTCGAAGTCTTGAATGTTCTGGACATGGTCGGTTTTTCATCCTTCTTTGCGATCTTCACCGACCGCAAGAAAGCGCTCGAATCATTTTCATAAGATTCCCACGACAGCGATGCGGAAGTGACTGCATCGCTGTTGATTCCATTCCTCGCAGGTGCACCCCATGAAACGCAATATTGGAAATATCGTCTTTATTATTTTGATTCTGGCCACGGTGGTGGTGTGGGCGATCTTCCCGCCGATCAATGACGGGCGCGAAGATTTCATCCGCACATATATGGGAGAAGTGCTTGGCTCGCTGTTGATCGTCCTGATGTCGTTCGCATTGTTCCTTTCCACACGCCCGCGCTGGGCGGAACCATATTTCGGCGGCCTGGATAAGATGTACGTGACGCATCGCACCGTGGCAACCAGCGCCTTTTTACTGATGCTGGTGCATTTACTGGTGGTGCCGATTACCCTGGTTAATTTGCGGCTGGGGAATTATCTGGCGTATGTTGCTTTTCTGGGCATCGTCGCCATCGTCCTGCCGACGCTTGCGCCGCGCATTCCCTTTTTGAGCAAACTTACCAACGCCACCTACGACGGCTGGAAGAAACTGCATCGCTTCATCGGCATATTTTTCATCGCCGGGTACATCCATGCCCTGACCATTGACGCGCTGAGCGCCTTCATTGCAATCAACTGGGTGCAGCTCTTCTTCATTCTTGGCACGGTTTCCTATGTCTATACGGAATTCCTCGGCGGCTGGGTGGGCAAATATCTGCCATATACGGTCACAGCCGTAAATCATCCCAACAATAGCGTCACCGAAGTGGTCATGAAGCCAAAAGGCAAAGCCATTCAACACGCTCATGCGGGGCAGTTCCTGTTCGTGCGTTTCAAAGGCGACAGGATGCTTGATGAGGCGCATCCGTTCACCATATCCAGCGCGCCGCACGAAGGCGAACTGCGGGTCACCATCAAAGCTGTTGGCGATTTCACCCGGCATTTGTTTGCGAACCTCAAGCCCGGCATGGACGCCGTCGTGGAAGGTGCTTATGGGTTGTTCAATTACAAGAACGGCGGAGACAAACAGATCTGGGTCGCGGGCGGGATCGGGATCACCCCTTTCCTTTCGTTCCTGCGGGACCTCAAGACTGAGCTTGCCTTCGATGTGCATTTTTATTACACGGTGAGGCATCCTGAGGAGGCGGTTTTCTCCGACGAGATCGAAGCGATCGCCAAAAAACATCCGCGTTTGAAAGCGCACATCCGACATTCCGCCGCCCATGGATCCCTGACGGTGGATGAGATTGTGAAGAACGCCGGAGGCGGCATCGCCTCTCATCACATTTACATGTGCGGACCCCTGCCCATGGTGCAAGCCTTCGAAAAGAAATTTCTCGAAGCGGGGGCAAACGCCGGGAACATTCACTACGAGGAATTCAATTTCAGGTAAGAGGAGACCTTCATGCAAATCTCTTTTTCGAAACACGGAAATGTTACCGTCATGCACGTCGTGGGGGAAGTGGACTCGTCCAACTATACAGAGGTCATTGTCAGAGCGCAGGCGGTCTACGACGAAGGATCGCGTAATTTGCTGCTTGACCTGGAAAAGGTCCCCTATGTGAGCAGCGCCGGGCTGATGGCGTTCCATACCATTGCGCGCATCTTTGCGGGGCATTCCATCCAGGGCAAGGAAGGCAGCAGACCCGTCTTCCGCTCCATCAACCCGAAGGAAGATGCATCCGCGCGCGAACGGTTCAAACTGCTTAATCCGCAGGCGCCGGTGGAGCAGGTTCTGGACGTGATCGGTTTGAAGCAATTTTTCGAGATCCATACGGATCTGGATACGGGCGTCAAATCATTCACCTGATATGAGGGAGACCCATCCGGGATTTAAATGACATTCCTCCGGTAAGCAAAAGCGGGGTGGGGGCATCCGAACCGTCGTCGTCAATATTTTTCATGTGAGGATAGAATGTCGAAAAGAAGAAGATCGGGTCAAAATCGTAGCGGACTCTCCGGATTTTTGCGGACACCCGCCGGTCAGTTGACCGCCATTGCCCTGGTGGCATTAATCGTCTATTTGATTGCTGCCAGCGCAGGGGGAAACACTCCGACCACCCTGGCAGAGGAAATCAGCGTGGACCAGGCACACGAGTTGTATCAGGCTGGGACGTTCGTATTGGACGTGCGCACCCAGGAGGAGTGGGATGAATACCATGCGCCGAACACCACCCTCATCCCTTTGGATCAGTTACCCAACCGATTGAGTGAATTGCCAAAAGACCGCGAGATCGTCGTAGTGTGCCGTTCCGGGAACCGCAGCCAGCAGGGACGCGATATCCTCCTCGCGGCGGGCTTCAACGCAACCAGCATGGCGGGCGGCTTGTCAGAGTGGTACGCGAAAGGTTATCCCATCGAGGGCGCGCCGAAATAAGGGGAAGGAGGCATTACTTGCATTCTGCCAATCGATATATCTTTGCAGTCGGCAGGATGAAGGATGGCAGGTACCGGTCGGGCTGGCTTTCGAGTTGTGAGGCGTCGAAGCTTTGCAATGTCGAGCCGACGTAGATGTAATCGACTCCGCGGTTGCACAAGGTTCGGTGAGAATCTTCCTGATCGAAGCGAATATTCGAGTCGGTGAGTTCAACGTTCCTGGAAAGCAAGGGCTGAATCCAGATCCCCGCATCCACACCGGTCTGCGCCTGTGGGGATTCAAATGCAGTTACATACAAACCTGTGGAAGCGATCAGGACGGTCGCATCACGGGGAAGAAATTCGTCCATCCAGGAGAAGGCGGCGAGATCGTCGCGATTGACGAAACGGCAGCAATCGGAGGGATGGAAGTCGTAATGCAGGGCGGTATTAAGAAGAACCAAGCCAAAGACAAAAAAGATCGCGAAGGGCTGCATCAACTTCGATTTAAGGAAGAGGCGCGCTGTCGTGCGAATCAAACCTGCGAATCCTAATCCTCCCAAAAGGGATAAGGGGATGAATGCCAGCATCTGCACAAAGGGACGGTCGAGCAGGGTTTGAACACCGATCCCCGGAAGCGGTACGGGGAAGAAAAGGCAGAATGCGCAAAGTGCGAGGAATGCGGTGAGAAAGAATGTGGGTTCGGTGAAATGAGCGGCGGAGAGGAAGGCAAGCAGGAAGACAAGGACGAGAATCCAGGAATCGTTCTTGAGATAGCCGTCGAGCGGGGTTTCGAGCGCGGGGTTGTTTTGAAGTGCGAATATTTCAACGAGAAGCAGGAAGACGAGGATAATAAAACCGGTTATTCGGTATGGCATCCGTAAACGATTCCATGCAGCGGTCAGGAAGGCGGCGATGAGAGCCAAACCGTAGACGATCAACGTCCGTGAATGGATCAGGATCGATACGGGAAGGGCAAATCCCAATAAAATCAGGGCGGATTTGCGAATAAGGCTCGAATTATTACGATATGCAAGATATGCAAGGATTAGCACAAAAGACATGCAGAACAAACCCAGCAAGGCGGGATATTTACCCCAGTTCATTAAATGTGCTGGCATGTGAAAGCCAAACCCTGCAAGCAGGCAGGCAAGAATTGCGGCAGGCAAGGAATTGGTTTCACGTTTGACGATGAAAAAGAATGTAATGGGGAGGAAAGCCAGAAATAACGGACCCGCGACAAGCATAAGGTCGATCACATCTTCGCCTGTGAATTGAGCGATGCCTGCAATGATTGAATGGAAACCGAGATGGAAGTATCCGCCTTCGATGCGAATGACAGGGACTCCGGTTCGATGGGATTCGATGAAGGAATTGATAAGACGGTAATGCTGCGCCGAGTCGAAGTAAGAGGGCAGAACCAGGTCGCGGATGAAGGCAAATCGCAAGATAACGGTTGGAATCAAAACGGCAAATGAGGCAAATAAAGGGAAAGGATCAAGTCTTTTCCCGGCAAAAAAGAAAACAGGGATGAAGATCAATGCAAGGGTAAGAACAACACCGATCGCCACGCTGGTAAGAATGGATATTCCAAGGGTAAGCAGGGAGAGCAGGAGAACAGGCAGGACCCACCCTGCTGAGCTGAGCGAAAGAACATCTGCTTCATCCAGCAAATCACCGAAAAAACGCAACAGGATTCCGCGCATGATGAAAATTCCCCACGCGATGACGAAAAATAAAATGAATGCGTCTCCGGCATGATCTGCCAGAGCCGCAAGACCATCACGCCAGGGATTCATTTACGGGTAATTCGGATATGAGTCAGATGGCTCAGTCGTCCCGCCAGCGCTCGACGGTTCATTTGTTGGTTCAACGGTTTCTGTTTCATGAAAAACCTCGGGGGTCGATGTTGCGCCTCCGCCTGTGCCGGACCCGATGCCCGATTCTTCCCTTTCGATACCTTCTTCCACGAAAGGCGTCGTGACAAGGAACGCATTCACCGTAAACGTTCCCTTTGCCAGCACACGGTCATCCAATTTTGCGAGAAGTTGGATCTCGATACCCTCACCGAGAATGAGCGGTTTTCCGATGCAATATGCGCTCGTTTCTTCGATCTTGCTCCACATGCATTCGTAGGGATCCGTCCCCGATCTTCTGATGATATTCATGTAAAAAGCAGGATATCTCATGCGCGGCACGAACAAATTCACCACGGCATTGCCGAGGGCATCGCGCCCGAACGACACGACGCATAACTCCGTCATTCGCGCGCCGCAATAACCGATGGAAACCGGTTCCAACGTGGGGGCGGGCGTTCCGCCAAAACTTGAACAAGCCAGTAGGATTGCAAGAAAAATTCCCGCGAAAAGAACACGGGATGTTTTCGGCGAGCGAAGAGATTCAAACATCGCAATCATTCTACCATTTTCAAACCCGCCCATATCATCGATGGAGATGCAGGTCAAAACAAGGATGGCTGTTCCGGGATTTCCTCCCCGCTCTTGCCGCTCCAGCCATATTTTTTCAGATCGACCCGACCTTTCGCATCGAACTGCACCCCTTCCTGTTCCAGCAATTGACGCTGTTTCTCCACCCCGGGCCTTACACTGATCCTGCCCTGCAAGTTGATGACCCTTTGCCACGGCACATCATCGGGACAGTTTGCCATCGCACCGCCCACCCAACGCGGAGCGAACGCGGCGTAGGCTTCGATCTCCACGTCGTCGGGCGGGGGAATCATTTTTGCGATTTGTCCATTTTAATTTCCAAACATGTTGATGACTACATGCACGATGGAAGGTGCGATCAAGTTCCGTGTCCGTTGAAAGATAATACCCATTGCCATGCCGAAAATGCTGTGCGAGGCAATGCCCAAGGCGAGACCTTGTAGAATGTCACCGCCCATGAATTGTGCGTCTGCGCCAAGGTGCCAAACCGCGAATACCAAGGCTTGAATGACCAATGCCCAATCTGAAGCCATCCATCGATTTAGCCGTGTTTGGATTGCGCCGCGAAATAGAAACTCTTCCGAGAATCCATTACGCAAGAGATTCCCAAAGAACATGCGAACCAATTGAATGAATGTGGCAGAGCCGTTCAAAATGTTGATGATAAAGAAAATGATAGGAATACTAACCCAAAGGATAACGACCTGCCAAACACGATGCCCCTTACCAAAGCCAAGATTAGATATGCGGGTGCCGAGCAGCAACAAAAGGATAAATGGAATTAAGAAGTATCCGGCAAAATTGGCTGCAGCTAAACCAGGCGAATGATCCACAAACCCTGATAAATATTGTCCACCAAGGTTGCTGAACCAATCTCCGAACCATGACCAGATAGGGATGCTTATGGAACAAGTAGGCATTACATTGAAGATAAATCCGTGATAGCCTGTCAGCAGGACGAAAAAAAGAACGACCAGCAGCTGCCCCCACATCAAGATTGGTTTTTGCGTTTTCGTACTTGCGATCACCGCCTCATCTTTGGTGATTGCAACCGTGATGGCAGAAAAGACCAGAATACCCAAAGCAAAGGCGCTTGAGCCGAGCACTCCATTTCCTGTTATCAACAAGTAAAGAATAGAAGAGAACCAAATTACTGCAAGGAACCATGTAGCGTGCGATTTGAGAACATCATTGATCGTCTGTTTCATGTATGTGCCCTATAACTTTCCTTGAGGTGGATGGAGCTTATACGTAAAACAGGCGGAAAAAGTTCCAATGGTGATGTCAGAAAAGCGACTGCTGTTGTGGGATGTCGCTTTCATCTTTTCCACTCCATCCAAACTTTTTCAAGTCCACTTTACCTTTGGCGTCGAAGACCACGCCTTCCGCTTCCAACAGCGGACGTTGCCTCTCCGCGCCGGGGCGTTCGCTGATCTTGCCCTGCGAGTTGATAACCCGCTGCCACGGCACATCATCGGGGCAGTTTGCCATCGCGCCGCCCACCCAACGCGGACCAAAAGCGGCATACGCTTCAAGTTCCACACCGTTGGGAGGTGGAATCATTTTTGCGATCTGCCCATAGGTGGCGACCTTTCCACGCGGGATCATGCGGGCAATCGCCCAAACTTGTTCGTAATACGCTTGTTGGTTGGGGGGAGATGAAAAAGATGGCATAAGATTCTCCTATTTACGTTTGCCAGACCAGCCGTACTTCTTCATGTCGATGCGACCTCTTGGATTGAAAAAGACACCTTCATCTTCCAAGATGAGTTTGTGACGCTTCGCCTCCAACCCGTCCCGTTCTGTGATCTGCCCCTTTGAGTTAACCACACGCTGCCACGGGACCTCATTCGGGCTGGCGGCGACGGCGTTGCTGACCCACAATGCGCCAAACTCGGCAAAGGTGGCTTCATCCACACCGGTGGGCGGACGCAGCATCCTGGCAATTTGTCCATACGAAGCGACTCTTCCGCGGGGGATCAAAGTGACGATATTCCAGACTTCAGCATAAAAGGTTTGAGGATCTGGGAGGTTTGGGATTTCAGACATATATTTCCTTTGTTACCGAGAAGCAAGATATTTATAGAAGAATGTTTGCCGGACGCTGGCTATAAAATTCTGTGAGAGTTCATCGGTCATGAATTGAAGCGTGGGCAATGCATCAGCAGCGAGCGTACCGGGATGTTCTTCTTCCGGTTTGCCAGGTTGAGCAAGTTTCGTGATGGGGTCACTGGAGAAATCACATGCAGAACAAGAATCTTGAATGAAATAATAATCGTAAGTGCGGTATAGGGAGCGATTGATTTCGTAGAGAGGAGTGAAAGAGCCTACGAGCAGTAAACAGTAAACAGTGACCAGTAAAAAGCGAGGAGCGGATTTGTTGAAGATGGTTTCGCCTGTCATCAGCATGAGGTAGAAAAGCGGGGCGATGGAAGCGCGCATGACGAAGTCGCGGTCGCTGCCGATTTGGATGAAGGGGATGATGGCGAGGAGAACGCCAGTGACAATCCAGCGTGGGTCTTTGTATTTGGACGGCGCGAGGATGAACCAGAGAATCCCCCCTTCGAGTAGGAAGAAGGCTAGGAATTTATCGAGGGACAGAGATTGGAATCCGCGTTGTTGGGCGGCGGTGTTGGAAGCGAAGAAGAAAGAGGAAAGAAGAAAGATGATTAGAGCTGCAAGGAGTTGTTCCCAGCGCAGGTTTTTGAACAGAAATTTGAAATCGGTTTGCTTGATGAGTTCGATGAGGATATAAGGGAGAAGTCCCAGCGAGGCGAGGGGGGCGAAGAAGAAGCATAGTGACCAGAGGAAGATGAGTTCGCTGCGATGGTCAGATTGCTTTTCTTCTGCAAGGTTTGCAATGACAGAAATTACCAGCCATGCCGGAATCGCTTGATTGAAGACCCAAAACAATTGTGTCGTGAACGATGAGTATTGCAAATTCCCTGCCCAGGTTTCGAGATGGGTGATGGGCGGGAAGATGGTCGGATAATCTTGCGGGAAAAAAAGCGTGCCGAGGATGTCCAGTCCGCTGAAGAGGATGAAAAGCAGGGTGGCTTTGAGTGGCGAGGTTTTGAGCGCAGAGGCGAGGTGATGAGTGACAAGCAACAAGCCGAATAGAGACCAGAGGAAGAGAACGAAATTGGCAACTTGCCAGTTGGTGAATTTGGCAATGAGAGCGGAAGGCAGCCAGAAGCCGACGTAGTAAACGAGCATTTTGACTGGTCCGCTTTCGGGTTGGGCATAGTAGACTGGCCAGTCGAAGTTCATGAGGTCGCGGAAGACGACGTTGCGCCAGTTGTGGTCCCAGTTTTGGAACGCGTAGCCGCCGATGCCGGAGAGGAGGAGCCAAAGAGCAGTTATCAGTAACCAGTAAACAGTGGAAAGTGAAAAGTGGAAAGTGGAAAGTGGAGACTTGCCCTGAGCGAAGTCAAAAGGTTGGTAATTGGTAAATAGTAATTTGTAGAGGGCGAAGAGGAGGATGAGGGCAAGCGGAAGTGCTAAGGCGAGACGAACCCAGCCGAAGAGGAAGAGGATGAAAGGAAGAAGGAGGTAGATGTATGAAAGGGGTTTCATTAGTGGGCAGTGGACGGTGGACGGTGGACAGTGAACCATGGTCTGTGGTCTATTGTCCATCGTCTAATTCGTAGATGATGTAATCTTCGCGTTCCATTGTAACGGAATAATTCTCAGCGAGAAACGCACGCAGTTCAGGGAAGTCACGGCTGGTGTCTTCGCCGGAGACCCAGGGTTTGTCTATGGCGGTGACTTCGATGATGAAGTGCGGTTTGGATTCTTGCAGTTGAGTCATGAAGTCTGCACGCAGGGATTGGATGTAGGGATTGGATACGTGATGATAGAAATAAAAATCAAAGACGTATGAGGTGGCAATTGGCGCGCGATTCTCCAATATGGCAAGCAGTGAGCCGCCGGTCCAGTCCAATGGCTGGACTTGGTCGCCGGGTTCGAGATTTTTTTCGAGAAAGGTTGAGATTTGCGTTGCCCGGTCTGCGGCGATGGCGATGTCTTTGCCTTGGAGTTGGCGGATGAAGGTTTGGGAAGGGCGGATGGTGATGAGGATGGTGGCGAGAAGGATTGTGGAGGAAAGAGGTAAGAGGAAAGAAGGTTGTTTGGAAGGCGGTGAGTGGAAAGTGGAAAGTGATAGCGATGCTACGAGGATAATGGTGTAAAGAAAAGGAATGTAATGATAGGGGAAGAATTGTCCTGTTAAGGCGGGGTAGAGGGCGTAGATGATGGTGAGGCTGGCGAGGAGATAGGCTTGACGATTGCGATTGAGATAGATGCCAAAGGCGGCGGGGAGTAACCAGAGAGCGCTTCCTCCCAAACGCCAGACCTGGTTAAATAAATATGTCAGCCGTTCTGATGAAGGCATGATCACCATCTCGCCATTGATCTGGGTGTAGAGCGGAACGTAGTTGAGGATGATGTCAAGTAAAGGGAATAGGGAATAGGTAATTGCTAAGTAAAGAGTGATGAGTGAAACGGGAATTGCGAAGCCAATTGTTATGGGTAGGAAAATTTGCCTGGCAAACGATAGCAGAGAAAGTTCCCGGCGTTCTCTCAGGTCTGCAATGTCAAAGAACAGGAAGGGGAGGAGTCCGAGCGCGGCGTGAGGTTTGAGCGTGGCGGCGAGTCCGTAGAAGAGTCCCAGCATGAGGCGTTTGCGAAAGTTCAGGGTGTCGGTCACGCCGATCCAAATTGAAAGAGAAATGAAGATGAGAATGAGATATTCGCGTTGAAGTGACAGGGCGGGACCACCTTCGAGATATTGCAATGCGAAAAGAATCGGCGCGGCGAAGGAGGGAAGTTTGCCAAGGCGCCTCATGGCGAGGTGGGTGATGGTGACGAGGGCGGTGAGGATGACGATGTCGAGAATGCGGATGCGATATGCGTTGAAGCTGCTGAGGATACCGAGCAGGTAGTAGGCGATGTAACTGCCGGGCATTTGGAAGTCGAAGAAGTCTTTGTAGGGGATGCGCCCGCTCTGCATGAGGAAGGCTTCATAGAGGAGCGGCGCGGAGTCGTGTGCGATGGGCCATTGGAGCGAGAATGCCGCCTGTGCAATGAGTAAGGCGGCAAGCAGGATGAGGAAGAAGGTTGTGATGCGTTGAAGATTATTTGACATCTTCTCCGAGGTCCATTTCGGTGGTGGAGATGATCGCGCGCGTGATGGGGTTGACCTTGGCGATGAAGTTCTTGTCGTTGACGTTGTAGATGATGAAGAAGTTGGATGTGTCTTTGTAGTATTGCGATTGAATGGCATCCACATTGGCGATCAGTTCGGTGTAATTTGCGCCACTGACATCGGCGATGCCAATGGTGAGTTTGTCGCGGTAATCGAAGTAGCCGTCGCCGTTGGTGTCGGCTTTGATGATGTTGAACATCCAGAATGCGATGACAGGCGCGGGTTTTTCAGGGTCGTTGGGGTCGTAGACCAGTTGCGGAAACCCGGCGGTTTGAAAGATGATGGAATTGTTATCCGGCAGGAGGCGGTGATATTCCTCGGTTTGGGTGTTGAAGAAAACGTAGTTGTAGGTTGCGTAGGCGGAATATCCCGAATAGCCGCTGCTGCTGATCCACTCGAACGGATTGAGGCTGGCGTCGCGTGTTAATTCGATCGGGACAATTCCCGCCATGAGGTAATCTGTCCCCTGGATGGGATTGAAGGTGGAGAGAGTCTTTTCGACAGGTTTGGGGGGTTCTGGCGCTTCGGCGTTGACGGATGAATCCTGTGGGATGATGCCTCGTCCGCAGGCGAGGATGGAGAATGATATGGAAAGTGCAAGCAGAAGGATGAATGGTCGTTTCATGACAACCTCACAAGGATATAAACCAGGTTATTTCCACTAGTCGTTGAATAAGAAAGTCAAGATTTGTTAACGCAAAGTCGCCAGGACGCCAGGATTCAAAGCCTTTCCTTTGCGCCTCCGGGTTTTTGCGTTAAATCATTTCAATCACCCGACGAATTCTCCACCGATGATTTCTTTTTCGACGACCTGCCGCTCTGAATTGAATTTGAAGATCACCTCCACACGCTGGAAGCATTTGTTCTCTCCCATCAGAACCTTGCGGGCGTGGAAGACATCGCCGCCTGCTTCGTATTCCACGCTGAGGTCGTTATCGAGGTCCACGCGCCCGGTGATGGTCTCGCCGCAGCGTTTGCATTTTACGGTGAAGGTGTAATAGCTTTTGGTGTAGGCAGGACGGGGTGCGAAAAGTTTTTTGAGAAAGTTCATGATTGCCTTTCTACCCGTGGACGATGGACCATTGACCGTTGATTTGCGATAGTCCATTGGCTACGGTCTATCGTCCATGGTCTAAAAATTCCACTTCTTCAACACATCCATCGCCTTGAGGTGGGTCAAATCCAAATGCAATGGCGTGATGGACACATAGCCAGCGCGTAAAGCGCCAAAATCGGTGCCGGGTTCGTCCACGCCGGTGGGGGCTTCGCCGCCAATCCAGTAATACGGTTTGCCTCGCGGGTCACTGCGCACGTCGAGTGCGTCGCGATAGACGCGGAGTCCCTGACGGGTGATCATGTATCCCTTGAGTTCGGATTCGGTGAGATATGGCACATTGACATTCAAGACGACGCCTTCGGGCAAACCATCCGCGATGACCTGTTCGACGACGCGCCTCGCGACCACGGCAGAAGTTGAGTAGTCGAGTAAGCCTTTGTGCCCCTCAGGCGAATCCAATGAAACGGCTACGCCGCTAACACCTGCAATTACGGCTTCCATCGCGGCCGTGACCGTGCCGGAATAGGTGATGTCGTGCCCGATATTGGCGTTGGGATTGATGCCTGAAACGACAATGTCAATGGCTTCGTCGACAAGCCCAAGCAAGGGCAACGCGACGCAATCCGAAGGTGCACCGTCTGAGGCGAAGGCGGAGGTGCCATCCGCGAGAGCCACTTCTTTTACACGCAAGGGTCGCTCCATGGTTTTGACATGACCCGAGGCAGACCAGTTTTTATCCGGCGCAAAGACGGTCACTTTGCCGAGTTTGCGCATTTCCTGCGCGAGGGCGAGGAGGCCGGGGGCGGTTACGCCGTCGTCGTTGGTGACTAGAATATGCATGGGTTGATTTCCGATTTGCGATTTTGGATTGACGATTTACGACTGGTAATTCGTAATTGAATTATACGCCATGCGATTGGCAAAGAAAAACGCCCTGCTTTGTGGGCAGAGCGTTTTTGGGATGATGGACTATTTCTAGGGAATCAGCATGACCAGTGCAGTCATGGCAAGGGCGACCAGATTGCCTTTGACGATTACTTTCACCGCCTGCCAGCGGATCTTTGCCACTTCTTTCAAGTCTTCGATCTTTTCAGATTTTCCTTTTGTGAGGCGTGTACCACGCGCAGCTTCGATCACTCAGGTTTTGTCGAGGGCTTGGAAGATGGACGAGGCTCCGGCGGCGAAAGGCATTAAGACCAGCAAGCGCCAGGGCTTGTCCACGCCGAAAAGCAGCAGTATGGCGAGGAAGATCACGCCAAAGGATATCTGCATGATGCCGAATTGCCGGCGTTTTTTGCGTTCGCGCGGGCTAATATTGGCAATGCAGGCGTTGCCTGAGTCATTGCCTTCTGGGTTGAAGACGATCTTGAAAGGTGGGTCGGAAAATTGGGCGTACACGGATGAAGTCTCTCTTTCGTTTCGGTAGAGACGACACGGGTTTTGAAATTCGTACTGGAAGTTTTGCCAAAGAAAACACAGAACTTTATGAGAAATAAAGAGACCGCGGACATTCGTCCACGGTCTATGGTCTGTCATCTATCGTCTGCTATCCAACCGAGCGGAGCAGCACGCCGTTCTGAGAGGGGTCATGCAGCAGGTAGCCATCGTCCGTCTTGTTATAGGAGATACCAGCAGCTTCCACGCGGGCGGTTACTTCGGCGAGCACGGAAGGATTCGGGTAGTCCACGGTCATGAAGCGCAGTCCCACAGCATCGGGCGGAGGGGGAGGCGCGCCGCGTCCGTTCCAGGTGTTGAGTCCGATGTGATGATGATATCCGCCTGCAGATACAAATGCCATGCCGATTCCACTTGAAATGCCCATGACGTCGAAACCGAGCACGCCATGGTAGAAATCGACCGCTTCATTTATGTCGCTCACATGCAAGTGAACGTGACCCATGCGGGTTTCGGCGGGTACGGGTGTGTCGATGCGGTCGTCGTCTTTGATGTGTTTGAAGAGCGCGTCGACATCGAGGGCTTCGCGTCCATCGCTCCAGCGACCGTCCGCCCAGCGGGCTTCGTAGTTGCCATCTTTGATCGTCCACGAACCGTCTTCGGGCGACTCGCAATACAGTTCGATGCCGTTGCCTTCGGGGTCGCTGAGGTAGGTGGTCTTGGTCATCACATGGTCGGTGGGCGAGTTTGGAATTTTCAACGCAAACAAACGCGCCATCGCTTTCGCGAGTTCGCGGCGGTTCGGGAAGAGAATGGCGAAATGATACAAGCCTGTCGTGCCGCGATAACGCTTCAAGTTCGGCTCTTCGGTGAGTTGAAGCAAGTCCGCGCCACCGGCGCCAAGACCGGCGCGATTCCCTTCGCGCCAGTGGATTTTGAAGCCCATCGCCTTTTCGTAAAAGAGAATCTGATTCTCAATGTTGGCAACGTTCAGGGAGACGTGTCCCATTCGTGTGGCGGGGTGAACCGAATATTTTTGGAGGGTGGGTTGGTTCAATTTTCATTCCAATCTTTTTTAACATTATCATTGAAGAAGACCTCCCATGAAGCGATTTCCTTACCTGCCTTCCCGTTCATACTGAGTATAATTTCCCGTGATGAACTCGAAAACATTACGGACCATCGCATTTCTCCTGCTCGCCGTCGGTTATCTTTTCTATTGTCAGCGTTACATCGCCGCGACCAGTTTCGAGATCGATGGCAAAACCTGGTACGTCCTCTTCGACGATGCGATGATCTCGATGCGTTACGCCTACAACCTCGCGCACGGGAACGGACTGGTGTGGAATCCCGGCGAGCGCGTGGAGGGTATCACCAATCCCTTGTGGACGGGGGTCATGGCGTTGATTCACCTCGCCCCCATCGGATTGAACCAAACGGGACTCTACGTCCAGATCCTCGGCGCCTCTCTCCTGACTTTGAACCTGTTCCTCGTCAAAAAGTTGGTCGAAGTTTTTAGCGATGACCTCTTCATCATGCTCTCCGCCGTGGCATTGACCGCGTTCTACGCGCCGCTCAATTCCTTCGGCTTGCTCGGCATGGAAGTCAGCTTGTTGACATCGATACTGACCGCCGCAGTTTTGCTGGCTGTTCAAAGCGACGGACGATTCAACATCTGGATTTACATATTGCTTGCCGTCTCCACCCTTGTCCGTTTCGATATGGCAGTACCGTATCTTGTTATCTTTGCCGTATTGGTCTGGATGCAAAAGGAAAACCACAAATCACATCTCGTCTGGGGATTAGGCTTGTTGATTCTCTTCCTCGTCGGGCAGACTCTCGCACGTTACACCTATTATGGGGAATGGCTACCGAACACTTATTATCTCAAAGTGGAAGGTTGGAACACAACCCTGCGCATCCTGCGCGGGATGTACGCCTTTATTCAGTTTGCTTATTTCCATAATTGGGTGTTATTCCTCCTGCCGTTATCCATTTTCCTTTTTCGCTGCGATTGGAAAGTGACCCTGATGTTCCTCCTTCTCGCGGGGCAGGTCGCCTACTCCGTTTATGTCGGCGGCGATGCGTGGGAGAATCATGGTGGAGCAAACCGTTATATCGTGATTGCCATGCCGTTGTATTTTGTCAGTTTCAGTTGGGCAGCTGGCGAGTGGTTGAAACGCGGTGCAAATCAATTAAACACAAAGGACACTAAGGGTCACAAAGGTTTTGTGGTTGAGTTTGGCTGGCGAGCTATCTTTGTGATCTTATTCGCTTTTTCCTTATTGACCTTCAACGCCCTGCTTGGCGAGTGGAAGTCCATCGAGCGCTGGAACTTCACCCGCCGCCCCGATTATGTCGCTGGGAACGACCGCAATTTGCAGATCGCCATCTCTCTTGAAAAGGTCACAAAGCCGGGAGCGTCGATTGCCGTTGTCGGCGCAGGGACGATTCCCTACCTTCTCCCAGACCGATACGCCATCGACATCCTCGGCAAAGCGGACCCGTACATCGCACACCAAAACGTCCGCACGCCGATGGGGATTCCGGACATCCCGAACATGCGTCCCGGTCACATGAAGTGGGACTACACACATACCATCGGCGAACTCAAACCGGATGTGATCGTTTCGTTGTGGGAAAATACCAGCGAAGAAGCCGCCCCTTACATGACCGATTATGTTTTCAGGGCGATCGCCCCCGGGGTCAAAGTATTTCTGAGAACAGACTCTTCCAACATTAACTGGGACGCGCTTCCTTAAAAAAAAAAGCGGGTACACCGCCGTTTTTTTTATTTCAACGCAATCAATCTGCCAGTCTTCTGAGATTCATGGACTGAAGAAATGATCTTTTGCACCTGAACGCCATCCTCCAGGGTGCAGGATGGCGCAGCCTTCCCTTCGACGATATCGATAAAATGCCTTGTTTGTTCCTGGAACATGACATTGCGCTCCCACCCAGCCGGTAACGGAAATACGTCCCAATCCTTTTTCTCCGTTCGGTAGATCCTTGCCACGCCATCGGCGAGATTCCATTTTATGGTTCCATTCGTGCCGATGATGCGGAATTCATGCTCCGGCGGCTGCTGGTTGTAATCAAGATGCAAACTTCCCAATGCGCCGCCTTCGAAGCGCAGACCGATCTTGGAAGTGTCGTCCGCGGTCACTTCGAGGTCGCTGAGTTTGGCGGCAAATCCCCAAACAGATTCGACCCTTTTGCCAACCAGCCATGGAAGATAATCCAGTGAGTGACATTGAGTTGCTACCACGCCCCCGCCCATGTCGGATCGAGCCGCGTACCCCTTGCGGTAATCCTCCCAGGGGTGCCACGCAGGAAGATACTCTCCAAAATGGACAGAAGCGGAAACCACCCGTCCGATCTCTCCGGTTTGGATGAGTTCCTTAGTTTTGACCATGCCGGGATGAAACCTGAATTGAAAAGCAACCAAAACCTTCGACCCGCTTTTCTGAACCGCTTTTTGAAGAACATCCACACGCTCCATCGATGCGGCAATCGGCTTTTCGAGCAAAATGGCGCATCCTGTCTTGGCGGCAGGGATGGCGACATCCAAGTGCATGGACGTGGGGTTAGAAACTATGACCGCATCCGGTCTGTGTTTCCTCAACGCTTCGATCAAATCCGTTTCGACGGGATGGCCCTCAAGTTCATCATCGGGCAATGTCGCTTTATGAGTTCGGTATAAGACGATATCCGTTTCGCCAAGCGCGATCAGGTTGCGCATATGACGTCGTCCGACCGAGCCGAGTCCGGCGATTAGATATTTCATGGTTCCATCCTTTTATGAAAAGTAGGGGCGAGGTCGCCTCGCCCCTACTACCAACCTAAATCTTTCTCATACCCCCACTTGACCAAAGCATCACCCGCAAGTTCTTTGTATAATGCTTTATCGCGTGAGGTGAACAATCGTTGCCAATTGCCTGCCTGTCCTTTCGGGAGGAAGGAGGCGATACCTTCGTTGCGTTTTGTCTGCCATTCTTCATCCGGGTTCGAGGACATTTCCGCCAGCAGTTTTTTCTCCAACGTTTTGCCCATCTTCTTTACACCGAGAAATTTCCAAAGGCGGGATAATTCGACGTAAGGCTTGGCGAGCATATCTTCGTAGCGCAGCGAGATATATTTTTTTTCATACAACCGTTTGCCCTCGGAATCGATCTCGGTCAGATCGTCCGCCCAGCGTTTGGCGATGTTGCGGATAAAGGTCTCGGTGAAGAGCGAGCGGCGCCCGTCGCCGAATGGAGCCGGATCCGTTTTGAGGTCCGAGATGATGCGTTTATCTTCTGCGGTCAAAAATTTTGATTCTTCGACAAAATTGCGGAAGCGCTCCGAGATCAAAACATCCCGCCCGTCGCGGACGATGTTGACGACCTTCGCATCGGGATACAGGGAATGCATCTCGCGCACGACCTGACCATGGATCACGCTCGAAGGACTTTTATCGCCGACGATATTTTTGCCCTCGCGGGCGGCGTCGCGCTCCATGATGAAATCGGCTGTGGCGCGCAGAACGAGCGGTGAAAGGTCGCGCCCGTGATTCCAACGGTTCGATTTGCGCGCGAGCCATTCCTCGATCTCGGCCGAGTCGACCAGCGATTTGAGCAGCGGCTTGCGCGTGAAGAAATGTGCCTGATAGTTACAATGAACTTCGGGATGCAACCGCAGGAGACGCATCAGCAGGGTGGTGCCGGAGCGGGCATGACCGAGAATGAAGAATTTCTCGCGCGGAAAGAATTGTTTAACCTCAGCCAATTCTTCCTTTGTAATGGCGGGGATGGGATTGCGGTTTTTCTTTTTAGGTTCACCCTTTAGAAGGATGCGTGCGGCGGATTTGAAACGGGAGAACATGATCTATCTTTTCCAATTCAACATCAACAAGCCCAAAAGACAGACGAGGATCCCGGCGATGTTGACCCAGGTAAGTTTGTCCCTGAAGACGAAGACCGCCACAGGGACAAGGATGAGAGAGGCGACGACATTGACCAGCACAGCCGCGATGCCCAAATTCCAACCTGAACGGTAAACGAGCAAAAAGCCGAATTCTATGCCCACGATCGCAACCGCCAGCCCGACGCTCGCCCAATTCAATTTTATTATTTCCGAGCCAAGACCATTTTCGACCGGGAAGAAAGAAAAGGTAAAGAGAGTCGCAATGAACGCGACAGCGTATGTCACCAGCAGAGAAACGGTAAAGTTGACGTTCGCGGGCGTGCTCTTGGCGACGAAGTGATACAACGTGCTGGAGGCGATGGCGAGCGTGATCGAAAAATAAAACAGGAACATCGAACCGGTTTTTGTCATTGAAAATTATTTGAAATCCACCCGTTCTTCGGTGATCACGATCTTGTGAATGAACGCCGGGTCGGTGAGACATAAAACCTTATCGCCGGATTTCGCAATGGAACCTTCGTTTCCGCCAACCCAAGCCCAGCCCCAATAACAGCCCGTCAGCACCTTGGCAGACTCTGTTTTGTTATCGCTGATGGTAAAGGAATACGTATAGCACTCTCCCTTATCGTTGGGCGACAGCATACCGAACGCCAGGTTGACGCTGCTCCCCGATTCGTTGTAGAACTCGACGCTGGTCAGCGTGCCTTTGGGTTCGATCTGCGGAATTTGATTGCATTCGGGCGTTGGCGATACCGCAACCGCAATGGTTGCGGGCGGGAGCGTCGGGAGCAAAGCCAATGTGGCGGGGATGGTATTGATCGGCTGCGGGGTAAACGTCGGCGGGACGGGTGTGGATGTCGGTGCGGCCGCCGCGGTTTGGGTGACGACGAGCCACGCTTCGGCGACGGCTGTGGATGCAAGGTCTTCTGCGCTGAACTCAGGCGTGGCATCCCCGCCTCCGCAGGCAGACAGGGCGAGAATCGCTAAAATCGAAATAGCAATCAGGAATTTCTGTTTCATTTGTTTCTCCAGCCCTCATTTTTACCATGAAATATCTTTTAACCGCGAAGCACGCCAGGGTCGCGAAGATCGATGATTTATTCCTGGCGTTCTTCGCGCTCTTTGCGGTTGAATCCATCAAGCACGTTCAAAATGAACTCCGCTGTGCGTTTGCCGGATGATGCGTCCGTGAACGTGATCTCACTCTCGACGAATTTCCTTCTCTCGATGGAATCGACGCCTCGATCCCGTAGGTACATGTTCAGCGCTTCCCGCAGTTGATTTTCATCCGCAGCGACTCGTCCCGCCTTCGCCTCACTGAAGCGTTTGTGCGTGGGCCAATCGCCGATCTCTTTCAGCGACAGCGAAAACTTATTCTTCTTGTTCCACCCGCCAGGGACATCGATTGTCGCGGCGATCATCGGCGTATCGTGGACAGCGGTTTCAACCAGCATCGTCGAATAGACCGTCACCACCACATCCGAGTACGCCATCATGGACGATTTCTCGTCCATATCTTCGCCGCCGTAGTAGCCGAGCGATCCACCCAACGCCACGGGTTGGACAACATGCACGTGCGGATATTTCTTCTCCAACTCGAAAACACGCGCACGTTCTTCTGCGAAGATCTTCGGTTTGTCTTGAAAATGGCTCGGATGTAAACGGATCAACAACTGAGAAGGTTCTACCAATGCGTCCGATGAAACCAACTTTGCCAGCGCTTCGATGTTCGGGAAGTTCGGCGCAAAATGGACAAAACTGCTGGCGTATGAGATCAACTTGCGTTTTGGGTCGAGCCCGTGCAGTTTGAAATATTCGTCGCGCGGCATGAGCCATTGGCTGCGAAAATACCCGTCATAAGAAGGGATGCCGCCGATGTTGACATGCTCAGGGTCCCAATCTGAGCCTTTGACCAGTTCATCTTTTTGCAGTTGCGACCAGCACGTAGCCCACTGTACATCCGCGCCGGAGACGTTATACGACGATGAATTGTCCCAGCCGACGATGACGGTCATGTTCGGGGTGCCGCGCCGCGCGGATTCGCGCAGGAGATAACGATCCATGCGCCAGCCGGGAGTCGAAGCGATGACCATGTCAGGGTGGTATCTTTCAAATAGGTCAGAATAAATTCCCGGGTTGGGGGTGAAGCGGTTTTGAATCCGCACGAGAAGTTTTCTTGCCCATGAAAAATTCCGCAGGAGGAGAATCATCAACGCGGAGGGAATCCAAACCCCCAAGCGGAATTTCCACGAGTTCTCCGCCCAGACTTCCCAGATGTGGCTGTCCATGGCTTCGGTGTTGATGCGGCGCGAACCGCCGACGCGCCGCAGATAGGCGAGCAGCCATTGAATTCTTGGTTGAAATATCTTTCCGTATTCGTTCGCTTGTTTGAGGCGCAGACCTTCGATGGTTAATCCATGATGCGTGAAACGCGATCGAAGCTGTGCAACGATTTCGTCGTCGGTTAATAGGATGACTTCGACGCCCGCCTCGAGCAGGGTCGATACGACATCGCTTTGCAGGAAGTAGATGATTGCCATGCCGTGATCGGCTGAGATAAAGATGCGTTTCATGTCCGGTAAATTTTATCTCACCTTCGCCCCTGCCGGCGATAAACAGCCCTCCCGCAACGATTCTCTCAAAGACGACATTGTAATAAGAGAAAGGACGGGCGTCTCACGCCCGTCCTTTCTTCTTGCACACACAACAAAGAGGAGAGTTTTTATTGAGGCGGCAGGAGAACCGCGTCAATCACATGGATCACACCGTTCGAGGCTTCAACGTCTGTGATGATGACTTGAACGGTATCGTTCAGGAAGACCTTGCCATCTTTGACGGTGATGGTAATGTCCTTGCCGAGCACGGTGGGAGCGCTGGTCAGATTGACCACGTCCGCAGCCATGACTTTGCCGGAGACCACATGGTAGGTGAGGATGTCGGTGAGTTGCTGTTTGTTCTCAGGCAGGAGCAGGCTCTCGACAGTGCCTGCAGGCAGGGCGGCAAAAGCCTCGTCGGTGGGGGCAAAGACCGTGAAGGGACCTTCCCCGCTCAATGTCTCGACCAGACCCGCGGCCTGCACAGCGGCAACCAGGGTGGTAAAGCGGCCGTCAGCGACAGCGACATCCACAATGGTGTTGGATTCAGCGGCTTCATCCGAGGGCAGAAGGAGGACCGCATCGATGACATGGATCACGCCGTTGGAGGTCTCGATGTCGGTGATGATGACCTTGGCTTCGTTGATGTAGACATTGCCCATATCGACCTTGATGGCGATGTCCTTGCCGAGCACGGTGGCGGCGCTTTCAAGACCGGTCACATCCGCAGCCATGACCTTGCCGGAGACGACATGGTAAAGCAGGATGTCGGTGAGCTGCTGCTTGTTTTCAGGCAGGAGCAGGCTTTCGACAGTGCCTTCAGGCAGCGCGGCGAAAGCGTCATCGGTGGGAGCAAACACGGTGAAGGGACCTTCACCCTTGAGGGTTTCCACCAAACCGGCGGCTTCGACTGCGGCAACCAGAGTGGTGAAGCGACCATCAGCCACAGCGGTATCGACGATATCCGCCAGTTCGGGTTCGGGGGTGGCGGTAGGTTCGGGCATGGCGGTCGGCTCGGGCGCCGGGGTGGGGGTGGCGGCGGGCGCACAGGCTGCCAGCACCATTGAGACTCCGACGAGCAGTCCGACGAACAGGGAATTGCGTTTCATAGCTCTTTTACTCCATTTACGAATAGATTTTTATACCATCATTTGCAAAGGTTTTGCAAATGTAATGTCGATATTGTATATATTTTGCACAGATAGTCAATGGCATCTGTACAATCTCTCATAAATCTATTATTCTTATCTTTTTTATCCATCTCTTAATGGTTCACATTCTCAACTCATAATCCATCCGCGTGGCCAGAATTAGTTTGACCAGCAAACTAATTCACCTTACAATAGCTTGAATCGAAAAAACTATGAGGTATTATTCGCCGCTATGGAATTCCTAACTTCCCCCACTCAACAATTCGACCTGCCAAAGCGCATCGGGCGCTTGGGCGAACTTGCCACCAACCTTTGGTGGACCTGGCACCCCGAAGCGTCGCATCTATTTGGTCGGTTGGATTATGACCTGTGGGAACGCCTCGGTCATAACCCGATCCGCCTGTTGAACGAGGTCGGACGCGCACGCCTAAATCAGGTTGCCAACGACAGGGAATATCTGGAACATTACGACGAGCTGTTCAAAGGCTTCGACGCCTACTTCAGCAAAGAATCCTGGTCGCAAAAGAATCAAAAAGACCTGAAAAAACCGGTCGCATATTTCTCGATGGAATACGGCTTGCACGAAACCCTGCCAATTTACTCCGGTGGTTTGGGTGTGCTCTCCGGCGATCACCTCAAAGAAGCCTCCGACCTCGGTCTGCCATTCATTGCGGTTGGCTTCATGTATGCGCAAGGCTACTTCTCCCAGCGCATCACGGAAGACGGCTGGCAGGAAGCGGTCAACAATCCCCTCAATGTCGAGCATCTTCCCGTTTCGCTCGTCAAGAAAAGCGGCAAGCCCGTCACCATCTCGTTCGACCTCCCCGATAGAAGACTCACCGCCCAAATTTGGGAAGTCCGTGTTGGGCGCGTACCCCTCTATTTGCTTGACTCCAACGTCGAAGGCAACGACGACTATGACCGCCTGCTCACTGCCCGCCTCTACTGGTCTGACCTTGACCGCCGTGTCATGCAGGAAGTCCTCCTGGGAATTGGCGGAGTCCGCGCGCTAAGAGCACTGGGATACGAGCCGGCTGTCTGGCACATGAACGAAGGCCATGCCTCTTTCCTGACCCTTGAGCGGATTCGCGAACTCGTGGCCGGGGGCTTCGCCTTTGCCGATGCCGCCGAAAAGACGCGCCCACAGAATATCTTCACGACCCATACCCCCGTCCCCGCCGGGAATGATGAATTCCCGCTCTGGCTCATAGACAAGTATCTTGCAAACTATTGGGGCGAACTCGGCCTGACGCGCGAACAATTCGTGGAGGTTGCCAAACAGCAGCACCCCCACGGCGAGACTTACTCCATGCCGGTGCTGGCGCTCAAGCTTTCCGGCAGTTCGAACGGGGTCTCCGAATTGCACGGCGAAGTCTCGCGCGATATGTGGAAGTTTCTCTGGAGCGACCGCGACGTGAAGGATGTGCCCATTCAGCATGTCACGAACGGAGTCCACACCCGCAACTGGCTGGCGCGCCGCATGAGCATCCTGCTCGAAAAATATCTCGGCGCGGATTGGTATGATAACCTCGACGATCGCAGGTTGATTGAAAAGATCGACCAGATCCCTGATAAGGAATTGTGGGAAGTTCATCTCCACCTCAAGCGCAAGATGGCGTTTTATCTTACCGAGCGCGTCCGAGACCGCTGGACTCACGGAGGATTTCATCCTGTCCAAGTCATTGCCTCGGGAGTGCTCATCAATCCGTATGCATTGACCATCGGTTTCGCGCGCCGCTTCGCCACCTACAAACGCGCCAGTCTCATTCTCTCGGATGTGGAACGTCTGCTCGAGCTCATCAACCGTCCGAACCATCCCGTGCAGATCATCTTTGCTGGCAAGGCGCATCCCGCCGATGACCCCGGCAAGAAGTTGATCCAGCAGGTTTATCGCACGGTCAAGAAAGCCGAGACCGGCGGCCGCATCGTCTTCATCGAAGATTACGATATGAATCTTGCCCGCTATCTCGTCCAGGGCGTGGACGTGTGGATGAACACCCCGCGCCGTCCGTATGAAGCCAGCGGGACTTCAGGCATGAAAGCCGCCATCAACGGCGTGCCCAACTTTTCCATTCTCGACGGCTGGTGGCGCGAAGCATACAATGGCAGGAACGGCTGGGCTATCGGCGAGGAAAAGGAATATGAATCCACTGAGGCGCAGGATGCCGCCGATGCTGAAAGCCTGTACAGCACGCTCGAACATCAGATCATCCCGAAATTCTACGACCGCGACCCCAAGGAAAGATCGAGCGCGTGGATCGCCTTTATGAAAAGTTCGATGAAAACGGTCATCCCGCAGTTCTCCACGCGCCGAATGGTCAAGGAATATGTGGAGAAATTCTATCTTCCGGCGCTCGCAGGGGAGGCGCATGAAGCGCCCGATTATCAAGGATTGAAAAATGCTGCCTGAAATAACCGTAACACAACTCGGTGAAAAGCTTAAATCGGATGAAACGTTCATCCTGCTCGACGTGCGCGAACTGCCGGAGTTGGGTCAGGCAAGGATCGAAGACCCCAGGCTCGAGGTCATGCCCACGAGCCGGCTGGCTTCCGAAGGACCGACTGTGTTGTCCGAGTCGGTTCAGTCGGGCGAAATCCCTGTTTACATCATATGTCACCACGGCAACCGCAGCGTGCAGGTCGCGATGTGGCTGATAAAGCAGGGATACAAAAATATCTTCAATGTGCGCGGCGGGATCGACGAGTACGCAAAAAAGGTGGACCAATCCGTCGGTTTCTACTAAAACATTGCAGGTCACGCTTCAAGCGTGACCTACTTTATTAACCAGACTGCCGCCCTTTCGGGCGGCAATCGTGGGGCGCTGTGGCTTCCTTCTTACTTGAGGAGGGATGCCACAGCGCTGGGTTTGTTACTACTATCCATGTTAGACATCACCTCCTCCTTTCATAAGGATGGCGAATTCAATTTGTTTGCCCCGTCTGCGATGGCGAAAGTATGCCCCAATTCAAAATGGATGTCAATAGCCCGATTTTGGATTCTCACAAATTTGTAATTCAGCCGCATTCAGCAGAAAACGGGCTCTCCAGTCCGCTTTCAAGGCGCAATTTTGCAAAGAGGGATATTATTTTCAAAGTTCTGATACCTTTTGAGAGTTTCCGCAAGCCCCGCAGGACTATGCTTTGAAAAACCCTTTAAGACCCTTGTGGCAAAACAACGCATCAGGAGCGCCCATGAAAACCAACCCCAACAAACTTTGGATTCTCGTTCTCATCCTCGGCTGGCTGTTCGATTTTCTTTTTTGGAAGAACGCCCCCGGGATAAACTTCGCCATCTTTTGGACGGCCTGTCTCATTGGCGGGTTCTTCCTGCTTCTTGGTGAAGGACTGCGTCCGCATCGCACCACCCTTTTTCTGATTCCGCTCTTCGGCTTTTTCGCCGTTGTGACCTTCATCCGCGCCGAGCCGATGACGACCTTTCTCGCCTATACCTTTACGATGTTCACGCTGACAATCTTCGCCGTCACATACCTTGGCGGCCGTTGGATCCAATACACTTTTGCCGATTTCGTGACCAGAATGCTATCGCTGGTGGGAAGCATCCTGCTCCGACCCATTGGGTTTGCCGCTGAAGCTCGTAAAGTCCGGTCTGAAGCGGGCGTTCAACCCTCCAAATACAATTTCATGCCCATCCTGCGCGGATTGATCATTGCCGTTCCCATCGTGATGATCTTCGCCTCCCTGCTCGCCTCTGCGGATGTTGTTTTCAACCAACGGTTGGAGGATTTCATCGAAGCTTTCAGACTCGAGAACCTGCCTGAATACATCTTCCGCATGATCTATATCCTCATCATCGGATATGCGCTTGCGGGGATTTTCCTTCATGCATCGACCGAATCGAAGGACGAGAAACTGACCGGCGGGGAAAAGCCGGTCGTCCCGCCGTTTCTTGGCTTCATCGAATCCTCGATCGTGCTTGGCAGTGTTGTCGCCCTCTTCGCAGCTTTTGTCGTCATTCAATTCCAATACTTCTTCGGCGGCGAGACAAACATCAACGTGGAAGGTTACACCTACGCCGAATATGCCCGCAAAGGTTTTGGCGAACTCGTTGCTGTGGCGTTCTTCGCCCTGATGATGCTGCTGACCTTGAGCGGCGTGACCAAACGCGAGACCGAAAGCCAGCGCAAAATCTATTCCGGTCTTGGCATCGCGCTCGTCGTCCTCCTGCTTGTCATGCTTGTTTCTGCGTATCAACGGTTGAATCTCTACGAAGCGGCGTACGGTTTTTCGCGCCTGCGCACCTACACCCACGTATTCCTGATCTGGATCGGATTATTACTAATCACGACCATCGGCCTTGAGATCCTTCGCAAGGAGCGGATGTTCGCTTTCGCCATGCTCATCGCTTCATTTGGATTCGCCGCCTCCCTTCCCATCCTAAATGTAGACGCCTTCATCGTGGATCAAAACATCAGGCGCGAACTGAACGGGACCGCCGTCGAGGATTTGGATTCCCCGTATTTCACCCAACTCTCCGACGACGCCATCCCTCCCCTTGTCAAAGCGCTTCAGACTCCATCCCTGCCTGATTCTGTCCATGAGAAAGTGACCGCCGCCCTGGCTTGTATCCGCCATCAACGAGACCTGCGACAGAATGATCGTGAATACTCGTGGCAAGCCTTCCATTTCTCCCGCATCAACGCGGACCGCGCTCTCGAGTCCGTCAAATCTGAAATGGATGCCATCGTGATCGACGCTTCAGAATATCCCACCAAAGCTGTCATGCCCGGCGGCAGGGAATACTACTGTTCGCCGTATTATTACGATTAGCAAATATTTCCTGACTCAAAACGCCGCGGAACTTGACTTATTCCGCGGCGTTTTATTACTTCTCGATTCGTTCTTTACGCATCACGCATTAGATCGATTTCACCAACTGCCAGCATGACCGGTTATACGGCGTGTCGATCCCGTGCTTCTCGCCGCGCCTGGTTACCGCGCCGCAGATGGCGTCGATCTCGGTGGGAGCGCCGCGCCGCACATCCTGGAACATGGAGGAAAGGTTCTTCGCCGTCTTGCGCGCAACTTCCTCGGCGGCTTGGATCGGATCTTCGAACGGAAGACTTACTCGTTCTGCTTCAGCAACCTGCGCCGTCTCACGCGCCAAAGCGGACATCGCCTTGCGCGCCCAGGGATGGTTCAACAACTCACCGTTCGGCACGCGCAGCAAAGCCGTCAGCGGGTTGATCGCGGCGTTGATGACGAGCTTGCCCCACATCAAGGAGCGGGTATCGCTTACGATCTGCAAATTGAAGTTCGAGGAACGCAAAGCCGCTTCGATGGGAGCAAGAGCCGGATTGCTTTCCAATGAAATGATTCCTTCGCCGCCGACCTTGACGAGCCCGGGTCCAAGCAAAGTGGCTCCGGTGGTGGTAATACCAAGGGCAACGCGGCGGGGACCGAGGTCCCGCGCGAGCCGTTCGCGGTTGCCGAGTCCGTTTTGGAGGGTGAGGGCGATTCCGTCCGGCGCAAGAATCCCTTTGAGTTGATCCGCCGCGCGTTTCGTCTGCCATGATTTGACCAGCACGATGGCGTGTTTGATTCCTTTTACTTCATTCGGGTCATTCGTGGCATGGACTTGATATGAGCGTTCGTCGCCGTTAGCATCCGAGATGCGCGCGCCGTTCTCGCCCAGGGCTTGCAAGCCGTCCTTCCACGTGCCGAGCATCGAAACGCGATGACCCGCTTCGCTCAACCGCGCCGCGAACAGCGTGGACAATGCGCCTGTGCCAACCAGTAAGATATCTTCCTTCATTTCAATATCCTTTTACGCAATACGAAGAAATTCGTTCCATTCTTCGTCGCTCATATCAACAGCATGTTCTTCGGCGGGAAAACGTTTCGTCTCCACTTCGTCGATGTATTCCGCGAAAGCCTTGTTCATGGTTTCATGCAGGCCCGCATACTTCTTGACGAACTTCGGCGTGAAGCGGTCGAAGAGACCGAGCAGATCGTGTGTGACGAGAACCTGCCCGTCACAGCCCGCGCCCGCGCCGATGCCGATGGTGGGAATGGAAATATGTTTGGAGATGTATTCCGCGAGCCGTGCCGGGACCGACTCAAGCACGAGGCTGAACGCGCCTGCTTCTTCGAGGATCTGCGCATCTTCAAGAAGTCGCTTCGCCGCGCTTGAAGTTTTGCCTTGCGCGCGGAACCCGCCGAGTTGATGTATGGATTGCGGCGTCAGCCCGAGATGACCCATGACGGGGATTCCAGCGCCAGTGATCGCCCTGACCGCGTCGGCTCGTTCACGACCGCCTTCGAGTTTGACCGCGTCCATGCCGCCCTGCTGCAGGAAGCGCCCGGCGTTTCGCAGGGCTTCATCCGCATTGACCTGGTAGGACATGAACGGCATATCGCCGACGAGCAATGCGCTCTTTGCGCCGCGCGCCACCGCCCGCGCATGATGCAGCATTTCTTCCATTGTTACAGGCAATGTGTTTTCGTAACCGAGCACCACCATCGCGAGCGAATCGCCGACTAGGATGCAGTCAATGCCCGCCTTGTCCATCGCCGAGGCGGTGGGGTAGTCGTAGGCGGTTAACATCGTGATTGGCTCGCCGCGTTCCTTCTTCTGTCGGAACGTGAGAGTCGTCACTTTTTTACGTTGTGACGTACTGTTAGAAATGGTTGTTGTTGACAAGGTACCCTCCGGTAAAGGTAGAGTCCGGGTTGTGCGCTGACTCCCTGTTATGCGCACACATTCGGTCGATAAGATTTAACGCAGTCGCATTCAAAAGGATACGCGCCGCATTTCAATTATAACCCCACTTGACCCTTCGTTGAAGGAGGTTATAATTCAACGACTGAATTTTGGAAAGAAACATGGCTGTCGAATCGACGAACGAAGAAATCCGCGAACTCACCCTGCTCGAGCAGATCGAAAGCGACCCCGATGTCAACCAGTCCACGCTTGCCCGGCAATTGGGCGTGGCGGTCGGCACGGTCAACTGGCACATCAAGCGCCTGATCGCAAAAGGCGCGGTCAAGGTCTCGCGCGCCGAACGCAAGAAACTGCGTTACATCATCACGCCCGAAGGTCTCGCCCTGCGCGCGCGGCTGGCGGTCAATTACGTCGAGAACTCTTTTTCCGTTTATCGCCGCACCCGCCAGCGCGTCAAGGATCATCTCGCCAAAGTCCGTAAGTCCGGCTTTGACCGTGTGCGCATCACCGGCTCGGGCGACGTGGCGGATATCTGCAAACTGACCTGCATGGAACAGGGCGTTGCAATTGTGACGGATAAGTCCGCGCCCGCTCTGGTGGTGGACGGATACAAGATTCGGCTGGAAGGGTTGGAATGACGGATAAGCATATCCTCATCACGGGAGGCGCGGGCTACATCGGCTCTCTCCTGACCTCGGAACTGCTCCGGCAAAAATACCGGGTCACACTCCTGGACTCTTTGCTCTTCGGCGGCGAAAGCATCCTGCCGTTCATGAGTCATCCCAATTTTCATTTCATCAAAGCGGATGTGACCGAACACCGCGCCATCCGCGATGCCGTCAAAAAGGACTGGCAGATTCCCAATGCGGTGATTCATCTCGCAGGGATTGTGGGCTTCCCAGCCTGCCAGGCGGTGGGCAAGCAGGTCGCATGGAAATACAACTTCGAAGCGACGAAACTGGTCTTCGAGCAGTCCGCAGACCTGGGCGTGGAACGATTCGTGTTCGCATCCACCTACAGCAATTATGGTTTATCTGAAAACGGCAAACCTGTCACTGAAGAAACGCCGTTGAATCCGCAGTCTCTGTATGCTGAAACCAAGATTGCCGGTGAAGAGTATTTGCTTGCTCAAAAGGATTCGCCATGCGCGCCTTTGCTCTTTCGCTTTGCGACGCTCTATGGCATTTCCCCCCGCACGCGCTTCGACCTGATCGTCAACCAGTTTGTTCTCGAAGCCTTCACCAAACGCCAACTCATTATCTACCAGCGCGGATACTCGCGCTCCTTCGTCCACATCCGCGACGTGGTGCGCGGCGTCATCATGGGGCTCGAAGCGGAGCAAAGCAAGATCCGCGGGCAGGTCTTCAACCTCGGCACGGAGAAGGGCAACTACTCCAAGAACGACATCGTCGGCTTTGTGCTGAGGCGCATGCCCGAAACGGTGGTCGAATATAAAGATATGTCTTTCGGCGGGGATATGCGCGATATCACCGTATCGTTCGAGAAGATCAAGCGCGTCCTCGGCTTTGAAACGACCCTGACCGTCGACGACGGCGTGCGTGAAGTGTTGTTTGCGCTCAAATCCGGTCTCATCAAAGACCCGACGGATGACCGATACAGGAATGCGCAGTTCATAGTTCAATAGTGTCGTTGCGAGGAGCGACTGTAGGGAGCGACGAAGCAATCTTCTAATTAATTTTGAGATTGCTTCGTCGGGAAGAACACCCTCCTCGCAATGATGAATTCCAAGGAGCAAACATGGCAGAAAATTTCTGGAAAGATAAAAAAGTGATCGTCACCGGCGGAGCGGGCTTTCTTGGCTCGTTCGTTATTGAAAAATTGAAGCAGCGCGGCGCGACGGATATCTTCATTCCACGCATCGAGAACTACAACCTCGTCGACCCAAATGACATCAGGCGTCTTTATGCTGATACGCTCAAAGGTGTGGACCCGAAGAACGTCGTCATCATTCATCTCGCCGCCAATGTGGGCGGCATCGGCGCGAATCGCGAACATCCCGCCGAGTTTTTCTACGACAACCTGATGATGGGCGTTGAACTGATGCACCAGGCATATAAGAACGGCATTGGCAAATTCGTCGCCATCGGGACGGTCTGCGCCTATCCCAAGTTCACGCCGGTTCCGTTCAAGGAAGATGACTTGTGGATCGGCTACCCCGAAGAGACGAATGCTCCCTACGGCCTTGCCAAGAAGATGATGCTTGTGCAAGCTCAGGCATATCGCCAGCAATATGGCTTCAACGCCATCTTCCTTTTACCGGTGAATCTCTACGGTCCGCGCGACAACTTCAATTTGCAGACCTCGCATGTCATTCCCGCCCTCATCCGCAAGGCGATTGAAGCCAAGGACCGCGGCGACAAGGAACTTCCCGCTTGGGGTGACGGTTCCCCCACGCGCGAATTTTTGTATGTGGAAGACGCAGCGGATGGAATCATCACCGCCGCAGAAAAATACAACGGCGACCAGCCTGTAAACCTCGGCTCCGGTTACGAGATTTCCATCAAGGACCTGACCGAGATGGTTGCGAAGTTAACCGACTTCCAGGGCAAGATCGTCTGGCAGACAGACAAGCCCAACGGTCAGCCTCGCCGCGGATTGGACGTGAGTCGCGCAAAGGAACTCTTCGGCTGGAGCGCGCAAGTTCCGTTCGAAGAGGGCATGAAGCGCACAGTCGAGTGGTTCAAGGCGAATCAAGACAAAATAAAATAATGTCGTTGCGAGGGCGGGGTTCTTACGCCCGAAGCAATCTCCCGTTCTGTGGGGGATCGCTTCGTCGCATAGAGCAAGAACGCTCCTCGCAATGACATGGAAACACAATGACCGACCTTACCAAACACGAACCCCACACCGTTTATATCAAACCGTCCAAAGGTCTGGCGGCGTTAAACCTTAGTGACCTGTTGCGCTACCGCGAATTGATTTTCTTCATGGTCTGGCGCGACGTGAAGGTGAAATACAAACAGACCTTGCTCGGTATGGCGTGGGCTGTCGTTCAACCAGTCATGACCATGCTGGTCTTCACCTTTCTCTTCGACCGTGTTGCCAAATTACCGACCGAGGGCGTTCCGTATCCCGTCTTTTCGTTCACTGCATTGTTGCCGTGGGGTTTGTTCGTGACCGCGCTCAATCAAGGCAGCCGTTCGCTCGTCGCGCATCAAAACATGGTGACGAAGATATATTTCCCGCGCCTCATTCTTCCCACCGCTTCGGTCTTCGCAGGGATGGTGGATTTTCTCATCGCCTTCGTCATCCTAGTGATTTTGATGTTCTACTATCAAGTTACCCCCGCCTGGCATCTCGTCTGGACTCTGCCGCTCTTCCTTCTGCTTGCCATCATCACCGCGCTGGGAGTCGCCCTCTGGCTTTCAGCGATCAACGTCCAGTATCGGGATGTGAACCAAGCCCTCCCGTTTCTGACTCAGTTTTGGCTGTTCGCCACACCTGTGGCTTATTCCGCCTCTGTGATCTCGGAGAGGTGGCAACTCGCCTACTCGCTTAATCCGATGGCGGGCGTGGTCAACGGATTCCGCTGGGCGCTGCTCGGCGTCGGCAACGGACCGGACGCCGCGCTCTGGGTCTCAATTGGGATTTCGGTTTTGATCTTCGTTTCAGGTCTGTTCTATTTCAGAAGCATGGAAAAGACCTTTGCGGATACGATATAAAAAGTGTCAGGTGCGAGGTGTCAGGTATCAGGTTACGATAATGCCTGAATATTGGAGAAAATTATGGCGATGATCCAGAAATTTGAAGATATACAAGCCTGGCAAGAAGCACGGGTACTTGTGAAGATGATTTATAAACTGACAAACAAAGATAATTTTTCGAAAGATTTTGGAATGAGAGATCAGATCAGGCGAGCAGCCGTTTCAGTGATGAATAATATTGCCGAAGGTTTTGATTGTGAATCCAGGGCTGAGTTTGCCCGTTTTCTTGGTATTGCCAGACGCTCTGCTGTGGAAGTGCAATCCTTGCTTTATGCGGCATTGGATGTAGAGTACATTGACCAAAGTGAGTTTGATACACATTACGAACAAGCACGAAAAGCCAAAGCGCTTGTTGGTGGTTTCAAACGTTCGCTCACAAAATAACCTGACACCTGATACTTGACACCTGACACCTATTATGACCACAGCAATCAGCGTACACAACCTCGGCAAGCAATATAAGATCGGCGCTGCGGAGACGAAGTTCCGCTATAACATGCTGCGTGATGTGATCGTGGATACAGTCTCGGCGCCCATTCGTCTGGCGAAGGCGATGATCGGCAAATCCGACCGCCGCATGAACCAGAATTACGTCTGGGCGTTGAAGGATGTCTCTTTTGATTTGGAAGAAGGCAAAGTGCTCGGCATCGTGGGGCGCAACGGCGCGGGCAAATCCACGTTGTTGAAGATTCTCTCGCGCGTCACCGAGCCGACGACGGGAACCGTCACCGTGCGCGGACGGGTCGGCTCGCTGCTCGAAGTGGGGACGGGCTTCCATCCCGAATTGACAGGACGCGAGAACATTTACATGAACGGCGCGATTTTAGGAATGAAACGAGCGGAGATCGATGCCAAGTTCGATGAGATCGTTGATTTCTCCGAAGTCAGCCAGTTCATTGATACACCCGTCAAAAGATATTCATCCGGGATGTACCTGCGACTCGCGTTTGCGGTTGCAGCTCACCTTGAACCTGAGATTTTGGTGGTGGATGAAGTGCTTGCCGTCGGCGACGCCGAATTCCAGAAGAAATGTCTCGGCAAGATGGGTGACGTTGCCCAACAGGGACGCACGGTTTTATTCGTCAGCCATAACATGTCTGCGATTTTGAGATTGACTCAAGAAGCGATCGTGTTGAACAAAGGTCAACTCATCATGCGCGCGCCTTCGCAAGAAGCGGTGGACTTCTATCTTTCCTCGGGACAGTCGCAAGCCGGGGAGCGGGTTTGGGAGGCAGATGAGATACCAGCGGCGAGTGCGCCATTTACGCCGACCAGCCTCAAAGTCAAAGAAAGAGGCGGAAAGGTCGTGGATACGATCCGGTCCACAGAATCGGTCACAGTCGAGTTTGAATATAAATTATCCTCGCCTGTCACCGGCTTGCGGGTTGGTTTGTACGTCAGCACCATGCGCGGCGAGTATGTCTTCACGTCGTTCGATACCGATACGCCTGAGCTGTACGAAAAATTTGACTCGCGCAATGTCGGTCATTACATCAGCCGCGCGGAATTGCCCGCGGATATTTTCAACGAAGGTCGTTACACCGTGGGCGTGAATGCCAGCTCGTTCGGCGTGAAGCGTTATTTCATGGATGAGAACGCACTGGCGTTCAACGTGGATATTTCCGGCGCGCCCGGCACGCAATGGGGCGAGCCGCGTGTGGGTCCGGTGCGACCGCGATTGAATTGGAAGATCGAGAAGATTGCGTAGGTCACGCTTGTAGCGTGACTGTCACGTTGCAAACGTGACCTACAGAAAAACATGCCAAAATCAAACCCGCTTCGTGAAATTCTGGGCGACCTGCCCTTTACTGCCGAGATCGATTGGATGCTTCGGTCGAAGAACCGCCCGCGCAAGGACCATTACAACCTGACGCGTTTGTTGAAGTCTTTGCCTGATGCGGTGGAGGTCGTAAGACCGTATGCTGAAAAGGCTCCAAAAGGCAGGAAGGTTTTGTTCTTTGCCACCCTGCACTATTGGATCGAGCAATCGGCGTATCTTGGTTTGGTGTTGGCAGGCATGGGGCACAATGTTACGTTGTTGACCCTGCCCTACTCTGAATGGCACAAAGAAAAAGACAAGTTCACACAACGCCAGCGCATTCTTCATACCCACGATGCGCTGAAGGTGTTGTCTCCCCTGGTGAAGCATGTTTCGATGATGGATATGCAATCCTCTTCTCGTGCGGCGCATGGAACTCTGCGTGCTCATGCGGCGAACGATTTGCCCGAAATAATTCAAGCCGACATCAAGGAAATTTCTCTTTGGGATGTGCAATACACCCTGATGCGTGAAGAAGTGGACATGAACGACCCGTCTGACCGCGCGTTGTATGATTTACGTGTCGAACGCAATACCTTCGCCGCCAAAGCGGCTCTTCAATACATGCAGGCGAACACGCCCGATGTGGTTTTGATCCCAAATGGATTGATCCTCGAAATGGGTATTGTCTTCCGCGTGGCGCGCTATCTCGGCATTGACGCTGTAACCTACGAATTCAATGACCAGCGCGAACAGATCTGGCTGGCGCAGAACTCGTCCATCATGCAGCAGGACACGGATTACCTCGTTGAAGCGCGCTGCGGGCTTCCCGTCACCGAAGCGATGTTCGAACGCGTAGCTGACCTCGAAAATGCCCGCCGCGGCGCGAGGGTGTGGGGCAAGTCCAAGCGACTGTGGCAGTATGTCTCATCGCAGGGTGCGGACACGACTCGC
The DNA here is from genome assembly GCA_015075725.1 of Anaerolineales bacterium. Classification (NCBI taxonomy): domain Bacteria; kingdom Bacillati; phylum Chloroflexota; class Anaerolineae; order Anaerolineales; species Anaerolineales bacterium. Next base: position 1,553,915 of record JABTTV010000001.1, read on the forward strand.
AATATGCTTGGGCTGGATAACCGCCCTGTCGTCATGCTCGCCGCAAACGTGCTCGGCGACAGCCTGACCCTCGGGCGTGACATCTTCGCCTCATCCATGACAGAGTGGATCACCAGGACCGTCCAATATTTTGCCAAGCGGACAGATGTGCAACTGGTCATCCGAGTTCACCCCGGTGAAAAATTGGTGCCGCAAGCCAAGTCGATGGCTGCGGTGGTGAAAGAGGCGCTGCCTGAGTTGCCAAGCCATGTTCACATTATTGGCGCATTGGACAAGATCAACACTTATGATTTGATCGAGATTGCCGATGTTGGATTGGCATACACCACCACTGTTGGTCTTGAAACCGCGATGAACGGGCGTCCCGTCATTTCGTGCGGACAGACCCACTACCGCGGGCGCGGTTTCACGCTCGATGTACATACGTGGAATGAATATTTATCCGTGTTGGATCAAGTCCTGGCAGATATTCCCTCGCATCGGTTAAATGACAAGCAGATCGAGTTTGCCTGGAATTATGCCTACCGCTTCTTTTTCGAATATCCGCGCCCCTTCCCCTGGCGTTTGATGAATTTTTGGGATGACCTTGCCGAGCATCCGCTCGGAAAAGTATTGAGCGACGAAGGCATGGCGCAATTCAAGGATACATTCGATTTTCTTGTGGGCAGGGCTTTTACTTGGAAATAATTATCTCATGCAGGGGCGAAGCATGCTTCGCCCCTACGGAAGAAAATAAATGACCAACGACACCAAACAAAAAGTCCGCGAGTTTTATGATGATATCGGCTGGATGCAGGAGGACGACGGGCATTACCAGAATGCCCGTTATGAAGACTTACGCCCGGTCTCGCGCGAATACATCCACAAGACGCGCCTGCGCGTGATGAATGGACTCGTCCCTACCGGTCGCTTCATTCTCGACGCCGGGTCTGGTCCCGTCCAATATGAAGAGTACAAGACCTATTCCGCAGGCTACGAAAAACGCGTCTGTTTGGATATTTCCATTCAGGCGGTACGCGAGGCGCGGACGCGCATTGGTGACCACGGTCTGTTCGTCGTTGGTGACTTGGCGAATCTGCCCTTCAAGAAAGATTCTTTCGACGGCGCGGTTTCGATGCACGCCATCCATCACCTCGCTTTACCTGAACATCCCAAAGCCTATGCCGAGATCCACCGTGTCCTTGCGCCGGGACGGACGGCTGCCATCGTCAACGGCTGGCACAATCCGCTTCTGATCCGCATGGCAGAGCCGCTGATCGGGTTGATGCGCAAGATGTCCGGACGTTCCGAGAAGAAAAAGAAGGAATGGCTGAGCGAAGAAGACCCCGCCGGGACGTTCGTCCAAAAGATGACGCCGGAATGGTTGAAGAAAGAGGTCGGTTCGAAGATGACCATCGATATCAGACCGTGGCGCAGCATGAGCACCCGCATCATGCGCTGGTTCGTGCGCCCCTTCGGCGGGCGGACCTTCCTGCGATTTGTCTTCTGGCTGGAAGGCGTCTTTCCGAAGTTCTTCGCCGAGAATGGGCAGTATCCGTTGATCGTAATTCATAAATAGTAGATGATTATTGGTTGTTGCATGAGACCAATCTCAAATCTCCAATCTCCATGAAAAAGAACATCCAGCCCGGTATTTTTCTCCTTCTCATCTCCGCCCTTGTGTTCCTTCCGCACATTGGCAGCCTGACCTATTACAAGGATGATTGGTATTACATCTACGATGGGATGCTGGGCGGGGCGAAGATATTCCATGAGATGTTCCGCATCGACCGCCCGGCGCGCGGTTTTTTCTTCGAGTGGGCTTACAGCCGTTTCGGTCCAAATCCCTTGCCGTGGCATCTCTTTGCTTTCTTTTGGCGGGCATTAGCTGCAATCGGCGCATTGTGGATCTTCAACCTCCTCTGGAAAGAAAATCGAAAATTCAATTTCATCGCCGCATTGCTCTTTGCGATCTACCCAGGTTACTTCTGGTGGATCAGCGCCATCGAGTACCAGCCGATGATCGCAAGTTTGGCGTTGCAGGTGTATTCGATCTATTTCACATTGAAAGCGGTACAGTCAGAAAAAGGCGCTGAAAGAGCGGCATATGGGACCGGCGCGGTCCTGACAGGTTGGAGTTACATCGCTCTTGTGGATTATGCAATCGGCATGGAAGCATTTCGGTTTATCGCGGTATATTTATTAATGAAACGCGATTCGAAAAACGCCTTTTGGAATGCAATCAAAGCCTGGGCATGGACGGTTGTCATTCCGCTGGGCATTGCGATCTGGCGCATCTTCTTTTTCGCCAACGAACGCAAAGCGACGGATATAGGCGGACAGTTAAGTGTGTTCATTGCCAACCCGGTTGCCGCCTCTGTGGATTGGTTCTTCCAGGCTTATAAAAGCCTGTTGAATCTCAGTGTGCTTGCGTGGATCGATCAATTTCCGCCATTCGTTCAATCCATGCGCCAGCGTGATATTGCGTTTGGACTATTGCTTGTTGCCGTGATAGTCCTGTTTGTTGTTTATGCGGAAAGACGTATTAAACTTTCGGCGGAGCAAGTGCCGACGGAGGACGGTCAAACTCAAACCGTGAAAGAAGCGTTGCTCCTCGGCGGGCTGGGGATGGTCTTCGGGGTCCTCCCGGTTGTAATGGCGAATCGATATGTCGATATCACCGGCTTCTCGCATTATGGTCTGCCCGCATCGCTTGCGGCGGCGGTATTCATGGCAGCGGCTATCGAATTGATCTCCTTTCAACGCGTGCGGACAACGATCCTGTATGCACTCATCGGCTTTGCGGTCCTTTCACATTTTTCGATCGCGACGAATGCTGTGACGGAGATAAAGGCATTGCAAAATTTCTGGCGGCAGGTGAGTTGGCGTGCGCCTGCGCTTCGACCCGGCGCGACGCTTGTGATTCATTATCCATCCCCCGGCATGGGCGACGGCGGGCTGGCGTTGATCGAAGCCGCGAACGTCATGTATTTCCCGCAACCGACGAATGAAATTCCGGTGCATTATCCCCTGGCGGGATTGACCTTGAACAGCGAGAACATGCCCGGCATTTTGGATGGTACACAAGTGGATGAATCCGGTTATCGCAGTCACACGTACACGATCGATTACACAAATATATTGGTGATGAGCCAGCCAACCTTGAACTCATGCGTGCATGTCATCGATGCCGCTGCTCCATTGATCTCTGAATATGACCCGCTCGATGTTTCGCTGGTTGCGCCTCGTTCAAACATCACAAACGTGATCGTTGATTCCGAACCTGTTCCGCCGCCGGAAAGTATTTTTGGAAACGACCCCGAACGCGGCTGGTGCAATTATTTCCAGGAGGCGGATTTGGCGGCTCAACGCGGGGACTGGGAGCGGGTTGCCGCTCTCGGAGGAGAAGCCATCGCTTTGGGCTTCGCCCCCGAAGACCGCGTGGAATGGCTGCCTTTCCTGAAGGGATACGCCATCACCGGCGACGCGGAATCGTTGAAGCAGATGGCGCGGCGCATCGTGGGCGAGAGGATCATCCGCCTGCAGGCGTGTGACATGTTGGGTAATATCGAACAGCCGTTGTCTGACGATATTAAACAAATTATTGATAAAGATTATTGCAAGGGATCAGAGTAGACTCTGTTGAGAGAAGAGTTGATAGGAGATTTCATGGATTGGAAAAATCAAGTCGTACTCGTCACCGGCGGGACCGGTTCCTTTGGCAAGAAATTTACGAAGATCCTGCTCGAAGAACAACAGCCCAAGAAGGTCATCATCTTCAGCCGCGATGAATTGAAACAGCATCAGATGCAGGTCGGCGGATTCAATGACGAACGCCTGCGCTATTTCATCGGTGACGTGCGCGACCGCGAGAGACTCGTCCGCGCGATGCATGGGGTGGACGTGGTCGTCCATGCCGCCGCGCTCAAACAGGTCCCTGCCTGTGAGTACAACCCGATGGAGGCAATCAAGACCAACATCATGGGCACGGCAAATGTGGTCGAAGCCGCGCTCGATGCAGGCGTGATGAAAGTTCTCACTGTCAGCACCGATAAAGCCGTCAGCCCGGCGAATTTATATGGAGCCACAAAACTCGCGGCGGAGAAATTAACGATCCAGAGTAATGCCTATGCCGGGGGCTCGGCAACCCGCTTCTCCTGCGTCCGATACGGGAATGTCGTCGGCTCTCGCGGCTCGGTGGTGCCGTTATTCCTCAAGCAGCGCTCCAACGGCAAGGTGACCATTACCGACGAACGCATGACGCGCTTCTGGCTTTCATTGGAACAGGGCGTCCGTTTCGTCATCCATTGCATCGAGCAGATGGAAGGAGGCGAGGTCTTCGTCCCCAAGATCCCCAGCACCAAAGTGACCGACCTTGCGCGCGCCATCGCCCCGGATGCGAAACTGGAGATCATCGGCATTCGACCCGGCGAGAAACTGCACGAAATGCTCATCTCGGAGGATGAGGCGCGGCATACCATCGAGGTGGAGAAAATGTTCGTCGTCCAGCCTGCTGAGGCAACCTGGTTCGGGTATTCCTGGCAGGATAGGGGTAAAATTCTCAAGGAAGGTTTTTCATACTCCAGCGACAACAACAGCGAATGGCTCGACGTGGAAGGAATCAAGAAGTACATCGCCCCCTTTGAGGAATTGTTCCTTCAGGGAAAATTGGAAGGATAAGGAAGTGTCACGTATCAGGTGTCACGTGTCAGGCATCAGGGGTCAAGTGCCAGTTGAAAACCTGATACCTGACACCTCGCACCTGAAACCTGGAACCTAACCCATGAAACTTCTACTCACCGGCGTCAGCGGATTGCTCGGCATCAACTTCGCGCAGGAGATGATGAATGAGCATCAGGTCATCGGCGTGGACCGCGGCAAACTGGTCAACGCGCCGTTCAAGGTTCTGAAATACGACCTGCTCGAAAAGGATTCGGTGGAGTCGATCCTCGATGCCGCCCAAGCCGACTGGGTTGTCAACTGTGCGGCTCTCGCAGACCTCGATGTCTGCGAAGAAGAGCCGGACCTCGCCAAACAGCTCAACACCGACCTCCCACGCCGATTCGCGCGCGCCTGCAAAATTCGGAATATCCCTTTCGCCCACATCTCAACCGATGCCGTTTTCGACGGGCAAAAGGACGGCTACTACAGCGAGGAAGACCCGCCCAGTCCGGTTGGGGTGTATTCCAAGACCAAGCTCGACGGCGAATGGGCGGCATTGACTGAGAACCCCAAAGCCATCGTGGCGCGCGTCAACTTTTACGGCTGGAGCTTGAACGGCCGGCGCAGTCTCGCCGAGTTCTTCTTCAACAATCTCTCGAACAACAAAAGCATGAGCGGCTTCACCGACGTCATCTTTTGCCCGATGTTGGTGAACGATACCGCCCGAACTCTCGTCGAGATGTTGAAGCGCGAGTTAAAGGGTTTGTATCATCTTGTCGGTCCGCAAGCCATGAGCAAGTACCAGTTCGGGGTCGAGCTCGCGCGGCGTTTCCACATGCGCGAAAGCGACATAACCCCAAAGTCCGTCAACTTTTCCGGTCTTATCGCCAAACGTTCCAACAATTTATGGCTTTCCACCCGCAAGTTATCCACAGACCTGGGCGAGGATTTACCCGATTTCTCCACAGGTTTGGAGGAGTTTTACGCACAACACGAACAGGGTTATCCACAGAAAATCCGCAGTTATCAACAGCCATAACCCCATGTGAACCGCTTTTCAGGCAATTTATCCACAGCTTCACCCACTTAAACGGGTAGTTATCCACAGAGATTGGGCGCTTTTTGTGGATAAACTAAGATTTTGACCCCAGTTATCCGCAGATATTCCCAACTTATCCACAGTCGTTTTGTCGTTATTCACAAGGAACCCACATGAAATCCCTTCTTAAGCTTGAAGAATTACTGATGTTTGCCCTCGCCCTCTTTCTTTTTTCGAGATTGGACGCCTTTTGGGGACTTTTCGCCCTCCTCTTTCTTGCTCCCGATCTGAGCATGCTCGGCTACCTGATCAACCCCCGCTTCGGCGCGTGGACCTATAACCTGATCCACCACAAAGGGCTTGGGATTACGCTCTATGCCTTGGGTGTCCTACTTGTTACTCCCTGGCTGACCTTTACCGGCATTCTGCTTTTCGCCCACTCCAGCCTTGACCGGGTCTTCGGCTACGGCTTGAAGCACGAAGACGCCTTTCAAAATACGCATCTGGGCAAGATCGGAAACCCAAATAGGTGACCGTCACTTTTAAAGTGACTGTCACCTCCAACATTTGGAGGAACACATGGAATTCAAGATCAACAACCACACCATCGGCTTGAACCATCCCACCTACTTCATCGCCGACATCGCCGCGAACCACGACGGCGACCTCGATCGGGCGAAGAAACTGATCAAACTCGCCAAAGAAGCCGGGGCGGATGCCGCCAAATTCCAGCATTTTCAAGCGCCTAAGATCGTCTCGGATTACGGCTTCACTCACATGAATTCCAAGGTCAGCCATCAAGCCACGTGGAAGAAATCGGTGACCGAAGTTTATGCCGCCGCTTCCGTCTCCCAGAGTTGGACGCCCATCCTCAAAGAGGAATGCGACAAGGTCGGCATTGACTTTTTCACCTCACCCTATGATTACGATTCCATTGAGCATGTCAATCCGTATATCCCAGCCTTCAAGGCGGGTTCCGGCGAAATTGACTGGATCGAGGCGCTTGAACACATGGCATCCAAGGGCAAGCCGATGATCATTGCCTGCGGCGCAGCGGATATCGCCGACGTTCAGCGCGCGGTCCACGCCATACTCAAGATCAACAAGCAACTGTGCCTCATGCAGTGCAATACCAATTACACCGCCAGCCCCGATAACTACGACCACCTGCACATCAACACGCTCAAAACCTTTACCGCCATGTTTCCTGATGTGGTTCTTGGTCTGTCCGATCACACCCATGCCCTTGCACCAGTTCTCGGCGCGGTGACTTTGGGTGCGCGCATGATCGAACGCCACTTCACCGACAGTAACGACCGCGAAGGTCCCGACCACAAGTTTGCGATGAACCCCGCCAACTGGGCAAAAATGGTCGAAGAGACCCGCCTGCTCGAACGCTCGTTTGGCAGTCCCGATAAAATCATCGCCGCCAATGAGCAGGAGACCAAGGTCGTGCAACGCCGCTGTCTGCGAGCCGCGCGCGACATCAAAGCCGGTGAAACCTTCACCCGCGACATGATCGATGTCCTGCGTCCCGCCACACCGGGAGCGGTCAAACCGCATGAACTAGAAAAAGTCATCGGTACAAAGGCATTGGTTGATATGCCCAAAGGCAAAGAATTGCGCTGGACAGAGTTGGGTGCGTAGTAAATGTGTAAGGCGAGGTTGCCTCGCCCCTACGTTTGCATATGAAGATTATTTATTTCTCCCTCGGCTACTCCACCCACGATTATCGTTTTCTCAAAGCCATCTCCGATGGCGGGCACGAGGTTTATTTTGTGCAACTTGAAGGCAATCAGCGACAGGTCGAAAGCCGCCCTGTTCCTGAAAATGTGAATCAAGTCATTTGGAAAGGCGGACGCGAACCGTTTACGTGGAGCAAACTCCCCTCATTGGTGGTGGATTTCAAACGCCTCTTGCGGGACCTCAAACCTGACCTCGTCCATGCGGGACCGATTCAGACCTGCGCGTTTATCGCCACCCTGAGCGGATTCCATCCCATCCTCACCATGTCCTGGGGTTTCGACTTGATGGACGATGTTCACAAAAACAAGTGGATGGAATGGGTCACGCATTACGTATTGCGCCGCACAGATTTTTTCACCAGTGACGCCAACGTAACGCGGGATAAAGCAGCCACCTACGGCATGGACCCTGGAAAGACGGTTGTCATTCCCTGGGGTGTGGATCTTGATCATTTCAGAATGAAGAAGGCAGAAGGCAAATTGGATCAAGAAGGGTTTGTGCTTTTCTGTAACCGCGCATGGGAGCCACGCTATGGCGTGGATGTGTTGGCGCGCGCATTTGTGGAAGTTGCACGGCGCCGCGAAGACATCCGCTTGATCTTTTTGGGCGGCGGTTCGCAGGGAGCAAATATCCGTAAAATTTTACAGAGCGGCGGCGTGGAGGAATACGTCACCTTCGGCGGGCAGATTTCGCAGACAGAGCTTCCGCGCTGGTATCATATGGCGGATTTGTACATCTCGCCTTCGCATGTTGACGGTTCGTCCGTGTCATTGATGGAAGCGCTGGCGTGCGGGCTGCCCTGTTTGGTTTCGGATATCCCCGCAAATAAAGAATGGGTGGTGGAGGACGAAAACGGCTGGTTTTTCCGCGATGGGGATGCGGATCATCTTGCGGAGAAGATCCGCGCGGCGATGAATCAGCGTGAGAAACTGCCGGGGATCGGCGAAGCAGCCCGCAGGTCCGCGGAGAGGCGCGCGGATTGGAAAAAGAATGCCGCGGTTTTGATGAATGTCTATCGAAGTCTTGGAGAAGAACATGTTAAGTAAGAAGGATTTGCTGGGTGGTTTTGGTCAACTCAACCTGAAAGAGGGCGAGACGATCATTGTGCATACGTCGTATAAATCGCTGGGCGGGGTGGAGGGCGGCGCGGACACGGTCATCGATGTGATGTGCGAACTGGTCGGTAAAACCGGAACGGTATTATTCCCTGCGTTCAATTTTCAATCGTGGACGGAGACGCATTATTTCGATGTCATGGAGAGTCCTTCGAAGATGGGGATGATCACCGAGATTGCGCGGTTGAGGCCGAATGCGTTGCGTACGCCGCACCCGATCTACAGTTTTTCCGCGCTTGGGGCGAGGGCGAAGGAATTTTCCAAAACCGAAGATGTGGAAGCCTACGGACCGAACTCGGCGTTTGCGTTATTTCACAAGATCAATGGCACAATTGTGAGCATTGGTTTGGATTTCAATAGCACGTTCTCGATGCATCATTACATCGAATACAACGTCGGCTGCAATTACCGGCGCGTAAAGGAGTTTTCCGGAATTTATGTCGGTTATGACCGCAAGCCGCAGATCAAAATGTATTCGATGTTCGTCCGCAATGACGAGCGCGTGAAGACCTACATCAACCCGGGCATGAACGAATTGCTGGCGGCGGGTGTCATCAAGGAAGTGCAGGTCGGTGAGGCAAAGATCCATTTTGCAACGGCGAATGATTTTTACGATAATATGTCGATTATCGTGCGCGAGCACCCTGAAAAGTTGCATTACATCGAAGAGGCGAAGTATTAGGGTTTCCCCGCCCTAAATTTGATAAAACCAAAACAAGGCGAGAGAACCTCGCCCCTGCGTGTCTAAAAAATGAAACCCTACACCTCCCTCAAATCCATCCTCGCGGAATTCTTCCCCCTGCATCGCACTATCGCCTCCGACGACCACGATAAGACGTTGGAAATCGTCGGCTCGTACATGCCCGATTCTTCGAACTACACCATCGAAACGTACGCGCCGCTGACTCCCGTCTGGACGTGGAAAGTACCGGAGCGTTATGTGGTTCACGAAGCGTATTTGGAGATCGAAGGCGGCGAGCGAATCATTGACTTCAAAGATAACCCTTTGCACATCGTTTCGTATTCGTTGCCCGTTGACAAGGTTCTGAGTTTTGACGAACTCCAGCCGCATTTGTATTTCAATGAGAAACGTCCGCACACGGTGCCATGGATTTTCAAATACTACGAACGCGACTGGGGATTCTGTCTGCCGAAGAATACGTTCGATAAACTTCCTCGTGACAAGAAATATCATGCAGTCATCAACTGCGAATTTATCACCGACCCCAAACAGGGATTCAAGGTCGCGACTGCGGTTGTCCATCCCGAAGGCGGAGCGAATCCCGCAGCGGGCGAGTTCCTTGTGCAGGCGCATACCTGCCATCCCATGCAAGCCAACGACGATGGTGCGGGAGTGGTCAGCACGATTGAGTTGGCGCGGCGGCTCGCGGAGAATCCGCTTCCGGCTGGCTCGATGAGCGTCCGCTTTTGGTTTGGACCCGAAACCATCGGCACCATCGCCTGGCTTGCGCACAACGAGCCGCTCATCCCGAATCTGCGCGGCGGAATCTTCATGGAGATGACGGGTAACAAAAACAAAATTGCGTGGCATCATACACGTCAACACAATCACCTCCTCGACCGAATTACCAAGAACCAATTACGCAATGTCGAGCACGACGAACGCGATTTTGCCGCTGCCCCCGCCAACGATGAACGCGTCATCAACGGACCGGGCGTCAACGTGCCGTGCATTTCCATCAACCGCTGGCCCTATGATGAATATCACACCACCGACGACAATCTCGATATCATGCACGAAGACATGCTTGTCGGCGCGGCGCGGACTGCCGAAGAGATCATTCGCATTTACGCAACCAATTACATTCCAAAGCGCACCTTCCGAGGTCCAGTGTTTCTCAGCGGTCACGGTCTCTGGGTCGATTGGCGCGAGAATTGGACGCTCAACCGCGCCATCGAAAAGATCATGATGCGCTTCGAAGGTCAGCACACGGTCTTCGACATTGCAGAACAGGTCGGGCTTGATTATCAAACCGTCCGTGACTATGTTGAGAAATTCAGGGCAAAGGGATTTGTGATTCCCCAGCCGATCCCGTCCGAAGGGCAGACTCAATGACGACGCGTGTTGCCGCCATTATTCAGGGACGCATGTCCTCTTCGCGTTTGCCCGGTAAGATTCTCGCAGACATTGCGGGTCAACCCATGTTACAGCGCGTCTTCATCCGGACCTCGCGGTCTGCTTCTGTTTCCCAAACCTTATTCGCCACGACGACCGATCCCTCCGACGACCCCGTTGCCGAATACTGCGACTTCAGCGGAATCCCCTTCACACGCGGCAGTCTCTACGATGTGCTCGACCGTTATTATCAAGCCGCCAAACAAGCAAAGGCAGATGTGGTTGTCCGCATCACAGCGGATTGTCCCGTGATCGATCCCGCGTTGATTGATGATGTCGTCAATACTCTTCTTGGAGACGAATATGACTTTGTCTGCAACCGTCTCCCTCCACCGTGGACTCGAACCTATCCCATTGGTTTGGATGTGGAAGCCTGTACCTTCAAAGCCCTTGCCGGAGCGTGGAAATCAGCCAAGGAACCGCAACACCGCGAGCATGCCATGCCCTATTTTTATGAAGGTGTCGAATTGACTCGTCAAAACCGAACACTTGAAAATGGAACTTCCTCACGCGGATATAGAGTTGCTTTGCTTCATCACACCATCGACTTCGGCGACTACCGCTGGACGGTCGACACCCCCGAAGACCTGGAATTCATGCGCCAGGTCTACAGTCACTTTGATGGGCGCGATGACTTTTCGTGGAAAGAAGTGCTTGATCTCGTTCACGACAAACCTGAATTGATGAAGCTCAATGCAGGAGTGCAACACAAAACTTTGAAGGATATTGATAAAAGAGCTTTAAAATAATGTCGTTGCAAGGAGCGCTCTTTGCTACGAAGCAGTCTCCAATTAAACGGGAGATTGCTTCGCCCACTCGGCGTTTAAGCCTCGGGGCTCGCAACGACATACTGATTACTCATGCCACTGATCACTCTCTTTTCCGCTCCCAAACCCTTCACCGATCCGCACATCGCGCTGATTCAAGGCAACGCGATCAAATCATGGACTTTGCTTCCTGATGTCGAAGTCATCCTCCTCGGCGAAGAGACGGGTCTTGCTGAAACTGCAAAAGAACTCGGCGTCAGGCAAATCCCCAACGTGGCACGCAGCGAATCGGGCGCGCCGCTGATCTCGTCCATGTTTCGACTTGCCCGCGAAAACTCGAACAGCGACCTGCTCTGCATCATTAATACGGATATGATCCTCATGCTCGATTTCTTCGAAACGGCGCGGAGCTCGCGCACGTTGCGTGATAAATACGTTTTGCTCAGCCAGCGCTGGGATTATGACATTGCGTCTCCAATTGATTTTGCCGAAGGGTGGGAGTCAAAGCTGAGGGAAAGCGTCCGGAAACAGGATCAACTTCACCGTCCCGCGGGAAGCGATTTTTTCCTTTTTCCAAAATCCTGTTATCAGGATATTCCCGACTTTACCATCGGTCGCGCAGGCTGGGATAATTGGATGATCTACAAGGCTCGCAAAGAAGGTTGGGCGGTTATTGACTGCACGCCCTCCATCATGATTGTGCATCAAAACCACGATTACTCGCATCTGCCTGAAGGCAAGCCGCATTATGAACATCCCGAGACCAACGACAATATCCGTCTTGCGGGCGGACAGGCGAACATCCGTTACACAAGCCTGGATGCGACGCATGAATTGTTCGATGGGCAGCTTGCCCGCCCGAAGATGACATCGGCTCACTTTATGAGGAAGGTCGAGTTGTTTCTGCGCGCTGTGTTTTTCTTCCTGCCTGAAAATATGATCGAAAACATTGCCCGCCCAAAACGATGGCAAAAGCGAATTGCTAAACTCTTCAAATCATAACCTGATACCTGAATCCTGGGACCTGATACCTAATGCGAAAAGGACAAAACCCCGCCAAGTTCGTCAAAGATGTTTCCCGCCCCGAACGGATCACAGCCGCGCTGTTGAATTACATCCCGTTCCTGAGCGGATTCTACGCCGAGACTCTCGATGTGCTGAAAGTCTCGCTCGAGTCCATGCGCAAGGACGCGGGTCTGCCTTTCGATCTGATGGTTTTCGACAACGGCTCATGCGCCGAGGTGCGTGACTTTCTTGTGAAAGAAAAGGAGGAAAGGCGAATCCAATATTTGATCCTTTCCGAGAAGAACATGGGCAAGGGCGGCGCGTGGAATGTGATGCTGGCGGGCGCGCCGGGCGAGATCATCGCCTACACCGATGCGGATGTACTATTCTCCCCGAAATGGCTTTCGCGTTCGGTGGAAATTCTCGAAACCTTTCCGAATGTCGGCATGGTGACCGCGCGTCCCTTCCGCACGCCGCCAGAATATTATGAGTCAACTTTGAAGTGGGCGCGCGAAAACGCCAGACTGGAGGAAGGTCAATTTATCCCGTGGGAGACGTTTTTGGAATTCAACCTGTCGCTTGGGCAAACTGAAGAAGAGAATAAGAAAGTATATGCGGAAACTAGAGACTGGAGAATAGTTTATAAGGGAGTCAACGCGATGGCTGGAGCAAGTCACTGGCAGTTTACAGCGTACAAATCCACGCTGGAACAATTCCTGCCTTTCGAAATGGACAAGCCGATGGGGCAGGTACGCCAGCTCGACAAACGAATGAACGACGCAGGATTGCTGCGTTTGATGGTTTCCGATCCACTGGCGATGAATATGTCCAATACGCTGGGGTATTTGCGCGGTGAATTAAAGGATTCAGGGAGGAGGAAGCCTGCCTCGTTTAGAAGACGGGTCCTGGAAATCGTATTTATCAAGAAGATGCTGATGGCTATCTATAACAGGATCTTCAACTGGTATTATTCGTAAATCGAACTTTCGAGTTGTCTCGTCCTCTGGTCTGGTTTTCACCTTCCCTTTTAAAACATGACTCACCCGAAATTTCAGCTCGTGGGTGAGTTCGTTTTTAAGAACAAATGGAATACGGAGAAACTTTGATAACGCGGATCCTTTGATCCTTTTGCGCTTCAGTATTCCAAATTAAATTCAGGATTAATTATGTTTGTCCCGTACCCTGTTGATTTGCTATCAATAACGTCCTATACTATTAATGAGGGTTTGAGCGCACATGACAGGAAAGGATGGAATGCATGACCAAACAGATCGGGCTTTGGATCGATCACAAGAGGGCGGTGATCCTGACCTTGAATGACAACGAATTCCTACAGGTGGTCGAGTCGGGCATCGGTCGGCACCTCCGCTATCGGGGCCTGACCCGCCCCCGCACTCCGTACAGCGCCCAATATCAAAAAGGGGATGACCAGATCGACAAACAATACAAAGGATATCTCAATAAGTATTATGAAAAAGTAATTGGCATGCTCCGCGGCGCGGACGCAGTTCTGATCTTTGGTCCCGGCGAGGCGAAGCATGAGTTGAAACAGCGCCTCGAACACAGGAAAGACCATATTCATATCGAAGGCATCGAATCTGCGGATAAGATGACCGATCGTCAGTTTGCGGCGAAAGTCCGGAAATACTTCGGTGAGGTTGGCGAAAAGGAATAGACGAGGCGGTATGCAATAAAAGATGATAGGAGAGCGGGGCTCTTTCGTCGTTCCTCGTCCCTGATGGCATATATCCTGTTCAAAGGTAAATCTTGGAACGACCATCACGGCAATTGGGGCTGGTGGGTTATTCCATCACAGCGCGCCGATATTGGTGTTCGCTGCGTACGCATATAAAATGCCGGGCACCACAATTGTTATATAATCCCGTCAGACATGGATTCCCTCATTCACGACGCGAAAACGATTTTCAACGTGCATCTCACAACCCGCCAGGTGGCGGCGCTCGTCAATTATGAGCGGGAGTTGATCGAGTGGAACCGGAAATTTAATCTGACCGCCATCCGCGATGTGGAGTCCATCCGCTCGAAGCATTTTTTGGATTCTTTCTCCTGTGTGCTGGCCTGGAGAGCCAACCCGCCGCGCCGCCTTGTGGATGTTGGGACAGGCGCGGGCTTTCCAGGCATTCCCTTGAAGATCATCTACCCGACCATGCATGTGACGCTGGTGGAATCCGTCGGCAAGAAAGCCATGTTCTGTCAGCACGTGATTCAAACTTTGGGATTGGATGACATGGAAGTCATTCATGCACGCGCTGAAGATGCGGGGCATGATCCTGCGCATCGCGAAACCTATGATTGGGCGGTGGCGCGCGCAGTGGCGAATATGAACATTCTTGCCGAATACCTGCTCCCACTTGTCAAACTCGGCGGAACGATGCTTGCTCAAAAAGGGGAAAGCGGACCGGCCGAGGCGCAGTCCGCTGAAAAGGCAATGAAATTATTGGGCGGCAAATTGAAGCAGTTGATCCCCGTCCACCTGCCAGGCGTGGCAGATGACCGCTATCTTGTGCTGGTGGAAAAGATCGCCGCCACCCCGCCCAGGTACCCGAGAAAAGCGGGGATCCCGATGAAGGCGCCGTTGTGAGTGGGTTTGACTACTTCCCGAACCACATTCTTGCCAGCAAGTTATCCTTCTTGATGAACTGATGGAACATCGCCGCGCCAAAGTGCAGTAATACAAGCGCAAGCAGCAACCATGAAAGAAGCCCATGACCGCCGCGCGGCAGATATTCAAAGAAATTGGCAGGGTAGGGCGCGGCTCCGCTGAACACGGCGGGTAGGTTCGCCATTTGGAAAAGCCCCAACCCGCTGATCGCCATGCCCACCAGAATCAAATACAGCAGGAAATGAACAGCCTTGGCGAGGAAGTTCAGGAAGGCATTACCGGCATCTGCCGGAGCAGGACGCTTGGTGGTGTATCGCAGCACAAGGCGAAAAATCAACAACAACGCAATCGCGCCGCCGATGTAAGCATGGCTTTGCAACATCATCGGCTTTTGCGGATCTTCCGGCGGGATGCCCGGCATAGCAAATTTACCAATGCCAAGCATCATGATCACAAGCAGCGCCATCAACCAATGAATGGCGACATGCGCGGGGTGGTATCTTTTGGGGGCGGTCTCCGACATGATATTTCTCCTCATTATTTTCGTTGCATACAAGACAATCTCTTAAATTCCTTTCTTACAAGGTCTGACGGGTGTAAAATGGACATGTTCGTTTCCATTTTCCCCGCCGTGTTTCGGCGGGTACCTTTACCTCAAGGAGAATTCCCCATGTATCACACGATCATCATCGCAGGCAATGTCGGCAAGGACCCGGAGATGCGTTACACCCCCACCGGTCAGGCAGTCACTTCGTTTTCGGTCGCCACCAGCAGGCAGTACACTGCCGGGAACGGAGAGCAGGTCAAGGAAACCATTTGGTTTCGCATCTCAGCCTGGGGGAAGACCGCCGAAGCCTGCAATCAATATTTAAAGAAAGGCGCCAAGGTGCTGATCGAAGGCCGCCTTACACCCGATAAAAATACCGGCGGTCCGCGCATTTGGACGAAGCAGGACGGCTCGGCGGGTTCTTCCTTTGAAGTCACTGCCCAGACTGTGCGTTTCCTCTCATCGCGCGCCGAAAGCGAAGCCGGACCCATACCCTCCAGCGGCGGCATGGAAATGGCTGAACTCCCGCCCGAAGATGAGATTCCATTCTAAATTCAAAGACCCTGAAGGTTTTCAAGCCTTGTGGGGTCTCCATAAAAAGCCATGACCACTCCCCAAACCCCTCCCAAACCTGCCGGTCCGGTGCTCGAAATTCCCCCCAACCTGGAACCGCAATACGTCAACCTGGCGCGCATCGCCCACTCACTGTCCGATATCGTGTTTGATTTTGCCCACCTCCTGCCCGGCGAGCCGCGCGCGCGAATCCGTTCGCGGGTGGTCATGACGCCGCTCAGCGCGAAACTATTGTTGAGAGCGCTTACGGAGAACATTGCGCGTTATGAGGCTGCCTATGGTGAGATTCAAGTCCCCGTCAATTCCACCCTCGCCGACAACTTGTTCCGTCCGTACCAACAGCCTCCCGAGCCTCCAAAAGAATAATCATGCACAAGCTCGAATCCATCGCAGACCAGATCCGTAAAAGTTTCGACTCTCGCACCGCCGCGCGTGAGCAGGCGCTTGCCCATGCGCGTCAACTCACGCGCGCCTGTTCGCTCGCCATCCGCGCAGTCCACCGTGATGATACGGCGAACATGCATGCGCAATTGCGCGAAGCGCGTCAACTTGCGGATACGCTCCGCAGTTCCCTCTCAGCCCATCCAGACCTTTATCACACAGGATACACACAGGACGCGTTGAAGGAATACGTGGAAGCCAACGTCACTTGTTCTTTGATCCAGAATCAACCGCTTCCGACTCCGGAGGAATTGGTCGTTGAACCCGCTACTTTTCTCAACGGGTTGGCGGAGGTCGTGGGCGAACTGCGCCGCCGCACACTGGACATTTTGCGGCACGGATATTCCACCGAAGCGGAACGCCTGCTCGGCGTGATGGACGAAATTTATTCCGTGCTTGTCACCATGGATTACCCCGACGCCATCACCAACGGCTTGCGTCGTCAGACCGACCTGGCGCGCGGCATCATCGAGAAGACGCGCGGCGATATTACCTTCAGCCTGCGCGGAGGACATTTGGAAAAAGCCATCGGGAATCTGATCGACCGGTTGGGCGGCAGCCAGGTTCAAGGTCCCGAAGGAAACGGGACTTTACCCATCATGGACGAGGACGATTAAGTCATGGCAGGGAAAGGCGGAAGACGTTACCCGTTGGTCGTATTTACGCATATGATGAGCCGCTGGTGGACGGCGGTTTTTACGCTCGGTCTGGCAATGCTCGGGCTGGCATGGGCGATTTACTCGTGGGGTTTCGAGCAATGGCGTTGGATGACGTTCGCCGCGTTGGGCGTGGTCACCGCCATGATCGGCCTTGGCATGTGGTTGATTCGAAAAAGCGCGTATGTCCAGCCGTTCAGCGATCATCTGCGGCTTGTCACGCCTTTCCTGCGTTTGAATATTTCATACAAACGCTTCCGGCGTACAGCCACTGCGACAATGGGCTCGATCTTCCCGCCCAAAAGCATCCCGAAGTCGCTTGTGGATATCGTTGAACCGATCGCAAAAATGACAGCGATCGTCATCGAGGTCAACGCGCTTCCCATGTCTCGATCTGCCCTGCGGCTTTTCCTCTCACCGCTCTTCTTCAAGGATAAGTCGCCTCATATCGTCATCCTTGTTTCAGACTGGATGCGTTTCGGGGCTGAGATGGACAGTATGCGCCACGGGGGCGAGGCTCCTGTCGTGGAGCACCGGCGCGATATTTCCATATTATCGAAGCTTCCGAAAAAGTAATTGCGGGGTCCAACACCTCCGGGTGTTGGCTTTACTATCCGAAGTCAGGAGACTTCGGATTCCACAAAATCTAATGAATATCTATTTTGCCTGTTCCATCACCGGCGGCCGAGAACTCGAAGGCTTTTACCGACAATTCGTCGTCGCGCTCGAAGCGCAGGGACACATCATCCCAACATCGCATCTTGCCCGGTCGGAAGCCCTGGAAGGGGAGCGGGTGTTGACTCCGCTTGATGTCTATGAGCGCGATGTGAAATGGATACGCGAGTGTGACGCACTGATCGCGGAAGTCAGCGTGCCTTCGCATGGCGTCGGCCATGAGATCGGATATGCCCTGACTTTGAAGAAACCGACACTTTGTCTATACCAGGAGGGGCGTAAAGTCTCCAGGATGATAACAGGCAACCCTGATCCCGCTCTTCGAGTTGATGTCT
This sequence comes from Anaerolineales bacterium, assembly GCA_015075725.1. Classification (NCBI taxonomy): domain Bacteria; kingdom Bacillati; phylum Chloroflexota; class Anaerolineae; order Anaerolineales; species Anaerolineales bacterium. The sequence goes on from JABTTV010000001.1 coordinate 1,572,215, forward strand.
ATTCCACTTTCGAAGAGGCACTCCGTCGTGCTGAGCATTTTCTGCGCAGGTCCTGATTTTTATGCGCTTCATCATGCTGGAACGGTGACAAATTACGATGCTCAAATCGGGCATCGTGCATTAATATCGAACTGGAGACGGTTGCAGACACCTCCAACAAAGATCCCAGTCTCCTCCTTTGGCGAAAGTTGACGCCGGGTGAATAGCCCGGCGTCAACATTATAAGTCAGATCGTAAATTATCCCGCCCATAGATATTGTATGAACGATATCACTGGCTTTTCTGTTTCCTCAACCAACCCAACGCCTCGTCAGCTTTGGAGTGCCCGAGCCTTCCGGCTTGCAGAAAACATCTCTTCGCATTCTCAAAATTCCCCATGCTGGCATAAACTCTGCCAAGGTTGAACCACGCACTGGCATTACCCGCCTCGGTCTGCACAACGGTTTGTAGAATATCCAGGGCCTCTTGGTATTTTTTTGCCTTCGCCAATCCAATGGCGTGCCCAACCTGTCCCTCATTTGAGAAATGAGAGTGATAGTCCTTCCGGATTTCCCTTTGTTCTTGTTGTGTCTGATCTTTCCGCTTGCGGGAACGCGCCATGAAAATGGCAAAAAGAACAGCAAGGACGATCAGGACCAGCAGGCATAAAAGACAGGCGAGCAAATAAGACGCATCCAGCCCTGTGAACAGTGATGGGGATGAAGACGGGGTTGAGGTCGGTAGCGCAGCAACAGGAGTTTGAAGTAATTCCTGATCATTTAAACCAAGAGAAGATTCTTCGGTGATGGGAGTGAAAGGCATTGACGGAACAATATTGCTTAATCCCACATTGTTTTCCGTCCATGCAACAAGGAAGTTAAATCTGAACGGATCGTAACCGGGGTCCTTTATGGTTGGCAGGCTTCCTATTTTTATATTGACATGGTTTGTGGCATCGAATACCATAAGGTCAACCAGCGTCGATCCGCCTGCCCTGATATATTGGTTGTACAAAAACCTTTCTGAGTCTTTAGAGAGCCAGAATAAAAATTCGGCATTGGTTGCCGCAAGGATCGGTGGAGCACCCTTGCTTAATACGTTTATGCTCTGGTCATCTAGAACATCATCGTAATAACTGCTATTTACAGAAAACTCATCGAACATGATTAGATTGCCGCTGCTCGACCAAGTCCCATAAAGCCGATAGTCGGGGTCGTCATGTATGGATGTGTACAAGATTTGGTAAATCGATGTATTGAGGTCAAGTTCATATAAATTCAGATCATTATTCAACAATAGACGAGTTGCATCTGGCGAGAAGTCCGTGGCGGTGGCGGACAGGTTATAAGTGTTCCCATCCGGGTATACGTGTTCAAGAGGCGGCAGTCCGTCTATTGTTTTCGTTACACCGCCTGTTTTCAGGTCGATGATCGTGTATGCGCTATCATCCCCTTTGTGGACATAGGTTGACCCGTCTTTAGACCAATATCCAACTACAGAGAAGTCACTGAGCGCGATCTGATAATTTGTATTTTGAGCCCAATTATAAAATGTTCCCATCGGGGTATTAGATTCTGGTGTGTAAAAAACCGTGTCGAGATTGTAGTTGATCACATAACCGGCGTCATCCTCGTAATATTCCCCTAACTGGACCTTTTCCCCGGAAAGATACAGACGATATATCCTGTTATTTATGGTTCCCGATCCGATATTGATATCTTCTCTTTCATTTATGTAAAAAGAATCGCTGTCCCTATGCCACACTACCGGCGACCTGATATCTTCAGGAAGTCTCCCAATAACGGAACCCGCCGAAACATCGTATATGAAAATCCCTGACCCCAGTGCACTCGCCCCGGAGCGATAATATGCAAGATATGCGCCGTTAGGTGAAAAGTTCAAATAGTGATAAGCTGCTGCATCAGGCGAGAATTCGTCCAAATTGGCATCCATTGTAATTTGGGCTCGCGCCCCGTCTCCTGTTGCAAGGACGATATTTCCGTCTGCGCCAACATAAGCGATCATTCCCTCAAACATCAACGCCTCCTGCGCCTTGATGGTAGGGGAAAACAGGCAGCCTAAAACAAGCGTCACGAGTGCCGCAGTGGAAAATACACGACGAAGCTTCAAATTATATTTCCTTGTGAAGGATTATTTTCCATTATTATAAATCGATAGGTTACGGGTCAATGATATGTCGTTAATTTTAAAACGAACACCCTGCCAATTTTCAGCTTGCCTATGTACACAGATCCCTCACTCATGCACGGGGAGCAGCACAATAAAGGTAGAGCCGACGCCCACTTTGGACTCCACCCACACCCTCCCATGGTGGCTTTCGACAATTGACTTTACGATGGCGAGACCCAGCCCCGATCCTTCTACATTTCCGGGGCGGTTCGAGGCGCGATAGAATTTTTCGAACACCCGGTTTTGTTCATCAGGCGGGATGCCCGGACCGCTGTCCGAAACCTGCAAAATGACCTGGTTTTCCTGCGAGGAAATACTCACCCTGATCTCGCCTCCCGGCGGCGTGTATTTGATGGCATTGCCGATCAGGTTGTCGATCATCTGTCTGATGCGAATCGGGTTGGCGCGCAGGGATTTGGGCGTATCGCCATGGTCGACGGTCAGGCGCAGATTCTTCTTCCGGATCTGGCTGTCGAACACGGTCAGGGAATACTCAAACAGATTGCTGATATCGACCACTTCGCGCCGGGTATCGAATCCGGCTTCGAGCCGGCCCACATCGAGCAATTCGTTGACGAGGCTGGTCATGTGTTGGACACTGGCCTGTAGCCGGTTGAGAAAATCGCGCTGGGAGTCGTTCAGCGAGCCAACGCGTTCGATCAATTCCATGTAGCCCAGGATGGCGGTCAACGGCGAACGCAGGTCGTGCGAGACGGTGTGAACGAACTCGTTCTTCAAGCGGTCGATCTCTTTTAAATAGGAGATGTCTTGCATGGTCACTGCGCTGCCGATGCGCGCCAGCGGGGTGTATTGGGCGTTGAACACGCGCCCATCGTCGAAATTGATCTCGTGGTATTTCAAAATGCCGTCGCGCGCGCGGTCGATCAGGGCGCTCAGGTCGGCATTCGGGATGACATCCTTGACGTATTTGCCGACGATCGGCGTTCCGTCCAGGCTGAACATTTCGTAAATCGTCTGGTTTGCGATCAGGATGTGATGCTGTTCATCCAGTACAAGGACGCCGTCCTGGATGTTGGAGATGATCGCTTCGAGTTTGACGCGCTCCGATTCGGAGATTCTCGCCTTTTGCTCCAGCGAGGCAGTGGTGCGTTTCACTTCACGCCGCACCCAATCTCCCAGGGTTCGTGCGCGTTTCAGGGCGCGCCGTATCTCCTCCACGATCTCTTCTATCGTCAACGGCGGATGGATATATCCGGTAATCCCCGCTTTCAAAACCTTCACGGCGAGGTCGGGGGAATTTCCTTCTGAATACAGGACGATCGGCATGGTGGGAAAACGTTCCAGCATGCCTGCGGCGATGGAAAACCCATCCTGCCTGGCAAACGAATCCCCGATCACTGCCAATGCTGGAATGCTGTTTTGTGTTAATTTGTCCAATCCCCCGCGGTCATGCGCGAGAACAAGATCGAAATTCGATGCCCGCAGAGCCTTCACCAATAGTTCAAGCGAGGGCGAGGGATCCATTGCGAGCAGAATCAGGTCCTGTTTTGCCATTGTTTCGATGAGAGACGGTTTTTACCTGGCCGGGGGAACCGTTTTTTCGGATGAGCGCATCAAACGTTCCAGCGCGGATTTCACGGTTTCGAGCGCTCTCTTCTGTTCGGCGTTGAGAGTGCCGGGCATCTCGGTCAACACCAGATTGAGCGGATAGATCGCCGCCTCTACTTCAGTATGGATGGATTTCCGAAGGTTTTCAAGTGAACTCTGGCGGGCTTTTTCCCCGGCGCGGGCGCCTTCCGCCGTTTGTTCGAGTGCGCGGAACAATCTCGCGTTGACGAGCGAGATGGAGGCGTAATCCGCCATGGCTTCGAGCATGGTCTGGGCATCGCGGGTAAATTCACGGTCGGCTTTGCGCGCCACGATCAATAAGCCGATGACTTCGTTTTTGATCTTGATGGGAACGACCCCGGCGGATTTTCCGAGCGAAGCGATTTTGAATTTCTGCAGCGGACCGCCGTTCATGAACAGGCTTTCACCCGAAAGCGCAACCAGCGAACTGATGCCATCGTCCATCGGCTGGTTCATTTTCTTCGACCAGGCTTCGGGAAGACCGCGCTGGGCGCGCATCAGATATTGATTCCCCTTTTCTTCTCGCAGCATCAACCAGCACATATCCGACTCGCCCAGCTGCATGGCGCTTTCGAGAATCCGGTCGAAAAGATAACGCTGGTCGGTGATGGAGGTGACCGCTTTCGCGACAGAGAGAATGGTGGTCATGTCGCGCAGCCGTTTGTGCAGTTCCTCGTTGGTTGCTTTCAATTGGCGGTCGAGCTTTTGCCGCTCGCGCGCCTCCTGGGTTTGACTCAGGGCGCGCTCGACGATGGAGACCACCTCCGCGTCGCGCAAGGGCCAGAACAGAACGTCCGTTGCTCCGAGGCGGAATGCCTGGATGGCATCGTGTTCCTGTCCCTTTTCGGTGATGACAATCACGGGGGATTTGACGTTTTGAGAACCAAGAGCCGCCAGCAGGTCCTTTCCGCTCAGGCCGGGCAGGTTGATATTGGCGAGGATCAGGTCTGGAGGAGTCTGAACCGCGAGCTTGATCGCGGAACCGGCGTCTCCCACCACATTCACCTGGTAACCGAGCGGTTTGAGAGCCTGTCTGCCGATCAGATCGGCGATATCTGGGTCGTTTTCGACAATGAGAATACGTTCCCCGGTTGCCATCGAAGTTCTCCTTGAAGAAATTCTATCACCTTTTCGATTACAATCTTAAGCATGAATTTCGCGCGATACAAGATCGCAGTGGTCATCCCTGCGTATCGGACTGAAAAGGAAATTCAAACGGTCCTCGGGGGGATTCCCGGCTTTATCCGTCACATCATCGTGGTGGACGACGCTTCGCCCGACTCGAGCGCGGACCTCGTGACCGCCGCCGCCAAACGCGATAAACGCATCACGCTGATTCGTCACGCAAAAAACCAGGGCGTGGGCGGCGCGATGGCGACGGGTTTCAGGAAAGCGCTCGAATTGAAAAGCGACATCGTGATCAAAGTGGACGGCGACGGACAGATGGACCCGGGCTACATTCCCGCCCTGATCGCGCCTCTGATCTCCGGCGAAGCCGATTACGCCAAGGGCAATCGCTTTCGCAATTTTGCCGCTTTGCAAAAAATGCCGTTCATCCGCCGCATCGGTAACCTGGGGTTGAGCTTTCTCACCAAAGCCGCCACCGGCTATTGGACCATCTTCGACCCGACCAACGGCTATTTCGCCATCCGCGCCGAAATCCTTGCGCAGTTGCCTCTCGACAAACTCGACAAGGGTTATTTCTTCGAAACCTCGATGCTCTCGCGGCTGTATCTGCTTGGCGCCTGCGTCCAGGATGTGACCATGCCTGCGCGGTACGGCGGCGAGACCTCCAATCTTTCCATCCGGCGCGCCCTTTTCGAGTTTCCGTTTAAACTCACGCGCACATTGCTTCGCCGTATCGTGTTGAAATATTTCATTTTCGATTTCTCGATGACCTCCATCTACCTGCTGACGGGCATCCCGCTTCTATTGTTTGGTTTGATCTTCGGCATTACCAAATGGATCCATTACGCAAGGCTTGACATCCCTGCCCCCACGGGCACGGTCATCCTGCCCACCCTTTCGGTCATCCTCGCAATTCAAATTTTGCTTTCCGCCGTCGAGATCGACCTCAACGCCGCCCCGCGCAAGGCTTTGAGCAAACCTTTGGTGTGAGATGGACTTCAAACCCTATATTCCCGGATTCAAACCCGCGGAGGTTGGACCCCTCTCCCGATTTTTACCCGCATTGGAGGATGGCGTCATCTCGGGATGGCTTTCGCATCTTGACTTAACCGGAACCTGGCTGCTCGACCCGTTCGGATTCGCCCCGAAAGTTGCCCTCGAAGCCGCACGCAGCGGATACCGCGTGCTGGTGACAGCCAACAACCCAGTGACGCGCTTTCTTCTTGAAATATTTGCCGACCCGCCGCCAGAGTCAGAATTCATTGCCGCGCTCGCAGACCTGGGCGCGGTCAAAAAGGGGGACGAGAGACTCGAACTTCACCTGCAATCGTTATACCTGACCAAATGCGAAAAATGCGAACAAAAGACCCAGGCGCAGGCTTTTCTCTGGCGCAAAGGGGACGAAGCGCCGTATGCGAAAGTTTACGAATGCAAACAATGTGGTGACTCGGGGGAAAGACCCGCAACGGAGGAGGACAGGGAAAGTGCAAAACGGCTTGCCTCGACGGATACACTGCACCGAACGCGCCTTTTCGAGCGGGTGGTTTCACTTAAGGATGAAGACCGTTTCTATGCCGAGGAAGCCATCGAGCATTATCAACCGCGCCCATTGTATGTCATCGGCACGATCCTGAACCGGCTCGATGGCATGAATCTTTCTCCAAACCGCAAACGCGCATTGACCGCGCTCCTGCTGCTGGCTTTCGATGCGGGCAACTCGCTTTGGGCGCACCCGGCGGAACGTCCGCGCCCGAAGCAGTTATCCACGCCGAATCAATACCGCGAGGATAATCTTTGGATGATGCTCGAGCGTGGAGTCGGTTTGTTTGCAGGCTCAGGCTCACCCGTCCCGCTCGAGGCGTGGCCGAAAAAAATTCCCGAAACGGGCGGGATATGCATCTATGACGGCCGTCTCAAAGACCTTGCGCATGAAGTCAAACGGGAGATTCCCATCGCGGCCGTGATCGGTTCCATCCCAAGACCAAACCAGGCGTTCTGGACTCTTTCGGCGTTGTGGGCGGGATGGCTTTGGGGCAGGGATGCGGTCGAGCCGTACAAGATCGCATTGCGGCGCAGAAGGTACGATTGGGCATGGAACGCGACCGCGTTGTACGCGATGTTCAGCCATTTGAACGAACTACTCGCAGACGGTGTGCCGGTCTTTGGTGTTCTGCCCGAACCCGAAGCGCCTTTCATGACCTCGGCGTTGACGGCGGCGCAGGCGGCGGGATTTGTCCTGGAAAGTGTCGCATTGCGTACCGCGCTCGACCCTGTGCAGATCGTTTGGAAGAGCGGGAGCAAACTGCAGCCGGCGCCGATGGAGATCGAAACCATACGGAAAGCGATGCGCGAATTTTTATCCGCGCGCGGCGAACCGGCGGGGTATCTTCATCTGCACACGGCGGGATTGATCGCGCTGGCGCAGGCAAATGCGTTGAAACAGGCTGAAGACGAGTTCGATACGGCATTGCGCAAAACTCACAACGCGATGGAAGAAGCTTTGAAGGAAGGGGATGGGTTCTTCCATTACTCGACGGGGGAAGGCGTGGATACAGGGATGTGGGGCTTGGTCTCTGGTCTCGATACGGGACGGAAGAGCGCCATCCCTACTCGACCATCAAAGAATGAGGAGTCGCTTTCAGATAAAGTGGAAGTTGCGGTTGTGACCTATTTGCAGAAGAACCCCAATGCGATCTATCTTGAAGTGGAAGGGGAGTTGAACAATCAGTTCCCGGGGCTGATGACGCCATCCAAGGCGTTGATCTATGCGGTCCTGAATTCGTATGCAGAAAAAGACGGCGGGAGCTGGACCCTCCGCAGGGAGGATTTCGCCTCTGCGCGCCGCGACGAAATGGAAAAGGTTTTCGATCTGCTTGAAGAGATCGGTAAACGCCTCGATTACGGTTCGAAGCGGGATCATCCGGTATTGACATGGCTCGAGAAAGGCAAGCCTGTCCGTAGGTTCCATGTCCTCGCTTCCGCCCTGGTCCACCGCGCGTTGGAAAAGGCGGACGGGCAAACCGTCATCGTCTTTCCCGGCGGTCGCGCGGCGCTTGTGGCGTATAAACAGGAGCGAGACCCGTCATTGAAGGAGGGGTTGAAAAAACACCGCCTGGTAAAATACCGCACGCTGCGCGGCTTGCTCGAACTCCCCATTCTCACGCGCGAGACATTCGATGAACAGATCACCAGCGACCCGGTGGAAAAGGCGGTCGGGCAGATGATGATGTTTTAATTTGACATGTAGGGGTTCGAATCTGCAGAACCTGATCATGCTTCCATGGGTTTCCCGGGAGAGGTAAAGCAAAAGGATGCACATTTCCCCTCTTTGCTTTCGAGCCGGATTCTGCTTCCATGAAATTCAACAAAACAAAAAACGGGGAAAGATTAGCCTGGATGGGAAAGAAAACTATTCGATTGCCACGTCAATCAAAACCCGTGCGGCTTCGGCAAGATGCGCGGCGGGATTCTCCGCCCCGAACATGCGCGATGCCATGTAGGCGCCGTCCATCAAGAGAAAAAGCTGGTCGGCAAGGATGTCAGGCTTTTTAGCGCCCGCTTCCTTTGCCAGTTGACGGAATTTCACGCGGACGGATTGTTTATGCTCGATTGCCACCTGATGACCAGGGTAGTCAGTCTCAGGATATTCGGTCGCCACGTTGAGAAACGGACAACCGTAACAGGCGGGGGTATTTACATACTCCTGCAATGACTCAAAGAATGCCAGCAGTTTTTCGCGCGGCGTGGCAGCGTCTTTTGTGATTTGCTCAAAGCCGTTCCAAAAGACCTCGTTGCTGTCTCTGAGAAATGCGGTGATCAAGTCATCCTTCGAGGGGTAGTGGCGGTAGAGGGTCATCTTGCCGATGCCCGATTCGGCGGCGAGGGTGTCCACGCCGATGGCGCGGTAGCCATGCTGGTAGAACATCCGCGCGGCGGTTTGAAAGACCTTATCTTTTGGAGCAGTCTCTTTTTTCATGGCATTTTCCTCTTGACACGATACAGGTTTGTATCGTATGATGGGGCGTGTTCGATACAGGTCTGTATCGTAGCATATTTCTGGAAAAATCACAAGGAGATAAACATGAAATACGGAGTTTTTGGAACTGGCATGGTCGGGCTGGCGATCGCGAATCGGCTGGTGGAGTTGGGTCACGAGGCGATGATCGGGACGAGGGAACCGTCGAAGAGCGGGGACAAGTTGAAGTCGAAGAATGAAGCGGTGAAGGTCGGCACGTTTGCGGAATCCGCCGCGTTCGGCGATATCCTGTTCAATGCTACAAACGGCGCGGGATCGCTCGAGGCGTTGAAGCTGGCGGGCGAGTCGAACCTCAATGGCAAGGTTTTGGTGGATATTTCCAACCCGCTTGATTTTTCGAAAGGCATGCCGCCTTCGTTATCGGTGAGCAATACGGATTCGCTTGGCGAGCAGATCCAACGGACATATCCGAATTTGAAAGTGGTGAAATCGTTAAACACGGTGACGGCGGCGATCATGGTTAACCCACGCAGCGTGGCGGACGGGGAGCATCATGTCTTTGTCAGCGGGAATGATGCGGGCGCGAAGGATACGGCGATCGGGATCTTAAAGGAGTTTGGCTGGATCCACATTTTGGATCTGGGCGACATTACCACTGCGCGCGGCACGGAAATGTATTTGCCCATCTGGCTGAGAATGTGGGGCGCGTTGGGGACGGGAATGTTCAATGTGAAGATCATGAAGTGATGTACGCACCGTCCCGAAGGTTTTGGCGGAAAACAGGTTTGATCTTCGAAACCTTCGGGACGTTCTGTATAAAAGGAAGGGAAGCATGGTACACGAAACATATTTAGGAAAAAGCACCCTACGTGTGCCGCGCATGGGTGTAGGTGCAATGACGTGGGGTGATGCAAAAGGTTTGGCTCGTCTGCACCCTGCAAAAACAGCCTACGGCGGCGCACACGGATTTGAAGAGGAGAAGCGTGCATTTGAGTTGAGCATCGAAGCGGATGTGAATTTGTTCGACACGGCGGCGATGTATAGCAACGGCGCGGCGGAACTTCGGCTCGGTGAGTTGGGGCGCGGGAAAGATGCGATCATTGCGACGAAATTCCCAGGCGGGTTTTCGATGAAAGAGGAGGATCTGCCGAAACAACTTGAGGCGAGTTTGAAGCGCTTGGGACGGGATTCCATCGAGTTATATCAGCATCACTATCCCATGCCGAACATATCCATCCCAAAATTGATGGATCAACTGGCAAATGTGGTCGAGGCGGGGAAGGTCAAGGCGGTGGGCGTGAGCAATTATTCGGCAGAGCAGTTACGGGAGGCGCATGCCGCGCTTGCCAAACGCGGAATCCCGCTGGCGTCGAATCAGGTGGAGTATTCGCTGCTGAATCGCAAACCTGAAGTGGATGGCGTTTTGGATGCCTGCCGCGAGCTGGGGATCACGCTGATTGCGCAAACGCCGCTGGCAGGCGGCAGGCTTACAGGAAAGTATTCCGCACAGAACAGGGCAGGTGGATTATTCAGGCGCATTCTCCCGCAATACAGCCGCAAGGCATTGGAAGAAATGCAGCCTGTGATTAAACTCTTGCGTGAGATTGGAGAACGCCATTCGAAGACGCCGAGTCAAGTGGCGCTGCGATGGCTGATCGAGAATCCCGTTGTGCTTCCGATCCCTGGGGCAAAGAATGGCAAGCAGGCAGCGGATAATGCCGAGGCGTTGACGTTTTCGTTGACGGCGGAGGAAGTAGAGATGTTAAGTCAGGCGACGATGGCGTGGAGGAAATAATAATGTAGGGGCGACGTCCCGTCGCCCTTGATGGTGGGATGAAACAAAAAGGGGCGAGATGACCTCGCCCCTACGGGACATTATCTCTTCAACGTGCGGTATATGACCCGATGCGGGGTTAAATTCTATAACCTGCCAGTTTGCCAAGGAAACCCAGCACATTCGCAACGGGCGCGGGCGGGTTGATCGGGACGATCTCATCCTTGAAACTCATCATTAACAATGACAGATAGAGCATGGCTTTGAAGGTCACCTCACCGTTCTTTGACACACCGCTGTGGGCGATCTTGTGCAGCCCTTCGAAGTATTGAGCCATTTTTAGGGCGGGCTGATGAGTGTTGTAGACGCGCGTCTTCGCGTCGCTGCTGTTGCGGAAGGCATGCGGCACGCCTTTCGGGACATTGACCCTTTCGCCAACTTGATAGATTTTCCAGACGCCATCCACATAGGCGTCGAAACGACCTTCGAGCACCTCATAGGTTTCGAGCGCATGAGGATGAATGTGGATCGGCGTCCCGCCGGAACGCGGTCCCAACTCCATCTCCACGTCGAGGGTCTCAGCGGTGAACTTCTTCACCGTCATCTTTATTTGAAATGGACCCATATCAAGGACATCACCAACTTTTAACATCTTGTTCTCCTTTACTTATAAAACTCAAGCCGTTTTCCAGGCTTGTTCAAACACCCTGACCGCGTCAGGGATAAGTCTGCCAAATCTGCCTTCGCCCATGGGAAGATGCGGATCGTTTGCAAGGTGCATGGAAGCCAATCCGTGCATCATGGCATTGACCAGGTCGAAGGCTTTGTCCATGGGGATCTGGGGGTTGAACCCGCCTCTTCCCGCCCACAAGTTGATTCTCGATATGGCGCTTTCCATTAACCTGTTGACCACCTTCATGCTTTCCCCTGACGGCACAAAGCCAGGCACGTGGCGCTCAAAACACAATTTGAAAAGTTCCGGGTTTTGCAGTGCGAAATTCATGTAGGCTTCCATGCTTCGCCACATGTCATCGAAAGTCGATTCCGCCGCATCGGCGGCTTCCTGCATGGCGCGGCTGAACAGCTCGAATCCCAGGCGGAACAATTCGTCGTAGATTTCCATTTTGCTGTTGTAGTAGTTGTAAAGCGAGGGCGGGCGGATCTCAAGCCTGCGCGCCAGTTCGTGCATGGTCAAGGCTGCCACGCCCTCCTCGCGCATGATCTCACGCGCCGTTTCAAGGATGGTTTTAATCATGGCTTCGCGGTTGCGCTGGCGGCGAATGGAGGGGGTGGGTTTGCGTTGTGTTTTCATAAACTAATATCATTAGATAAAACTAATTATATTAGTTTTTTATTTATTGTCAAGGGTTGGGAAAACAAAAAGGGGCGACTCGCCGAGTCGCCCCACGGGACATTATCCCTTCAAAGTTCATTATTTGGATGCGGGGTCAAATCCTTGCCGAACCTCTGAATCTTCTACTGTTTTAATAAAGGGTGAAGCATCTTGTTAATTCCCGCGCGGAAGGCCCAACCCGCATACGCGCCGATGAAGGCGATGATGATCGCGATGATTGATCCATAATTATGGCTAATGAGTATTCCATGAAGCGGAATCCATGCGCCGACCGCGAGCGCCAACACCCAGGGGCGTTGAAACCCGAACAATGCCAGCATGCCGCAGACAAATAGAATTCCCATTGCAAGAACGCCCGTATCATCCCAGTTTGGGCGGGTATCCACATAGAGAGAGAACAAACCCGCGATAGCTGCAATTCCAAGCAGAATTTTTTGCATGACTGTAAACCTTTCTTTTTCAAATGAAGATAAAACAACATTGACCGATCCAAACCGACGCAGCGCTTCCTCTTCTGCCTCAGCCAGATTCATCCCACGTCGGAGATTCGTCTCCACCGCTTCAAGCAGATGACCTTCGAGTTCCTCGAGATGGTCTGCGTGAAATGTGCCGTTCCTTTTCATCTCCCGTTGGAGGACTTTCAAATAAGAAGCAATGGTGTTCTTCATGTTACATCCCCGCCGTAGCGTTGACCGCTTCCGAGAACGCCATCCACTCAGACTGGCGCTTCGACAAGGATTGCCGCCCCTTCACGGTCAGCGAATAGACTTTTCGTCGGCGCGGCGCGGATTCGTCCCAATGGCTTTTAAGAAAGTCCTGTTCTTCGAGACGGTGCAGGGCGGGATAGATCGTGCCTTCGGGCAGGTCAAAGTGACCGCCACTCCGCTGTCGCAGGGCTTCGATCACGGCATACCCGTGTGACGCGCCGTTCGAGAGAACTGCCAGCAGGAGAAAATCCAAGTGTCCTTTTAGCGTTTCGTTGTTCATACCTAGCAATGCTACACCTAGTAACACTATGTGTCAAGGGGAAATATAAGGCGACCCATTGAGCTGCCCCAACAAGGGATTATCATTTTAACGATCTGTATTTGACCCGATACGGAGTCAAATCCTTGCCGGATTTTTCCATCATGAAGGTTTCGTAATCAGACCAGTTGCCGATGTATATCTTCACCGTGGAATCGCTTTCGAAGAGGATGAGATGTTTCATCATCGAGTCTGAATGTAATCGTTCAGGTAAAATTGCTTGAATTAACACAAGACAAGAAAACCCGCTTGATATCTTGAGTCAAGCCGGTTTTCTTGTTTCATCCTACTTCACTGAAAATATGAAACCCTTTATATCGTTTAGCGCCTCGATACGGAAGTGATCATTTCCTTTCCCAGGCGGATCCTGCAAGGCATGCTCGGAGCCTTCATAGATCTTTACTTCGATATTGTCCTTGTTCAGAGATACCAACCGCGCCTTGCTCGCCTCTGCAGGAACATTGGGATCATCACTGCCATACATCACCAGCGCGGGCACAGACAGTTCTTTCCAATAAGGCAGGGCATCGAAGTTGCCGACAACATCCCAGAACTCTTTTTGCGTGAAGTTTCTGAGCACCCAGGTTGATGGGTATGCGATCAGGTCAGATACGCCTGGCAGAAATCCCATCTCGCGCAGGTTATTGGTTTCTTCGTAGTGAAGCACATCATAGTTGTTAAGTGAAGTGCCGACCACATCCACAAGGAAATCCATATCAGGCGAGAGGTGAACTACATAAGGCGATATCTGCCCGCCCTGACTCATCCCGATGATGCCGACCTTCGAGACAGCAGCCATATCCTGACTCTTCAGAAAATCCACCGCTGCCACCGTATCCGTGGCAAGGTCTTCATAACTGGATGTGCGCCAGTTTCCCTCGGATTTTTCCGAGCCGCGTTTATCTGGCAATAGGACCAGCATGCCGTTCTCTTGCAAGAAGCTTGCAAGACTCAGGTACCAGGTGTTTTCGCGTACGCTCGTCCCTGCGCCATGGATGATCGCCACCGCAGGGAATGGACCTTCTCCTTCGGGTACGAATAACATGCCCGCAAGGGTCAAACCCTGGGATTCGTTGTTGAATGTTACCTCCGTATAGTCCAAGGTGGACAAACTCGGACCATAGAGTGTCCGCTGCGGGGAACCTCCTTTCACTTGTGTTACTAGCACAGGTCCCAACACAACTGCCAGAAAAACAAGAACTCCGACCAACCATCCAATTTTTTTCATGAGAAACTCCAATCTGATAAATTTGGAAACGATGATGCCAGTTTGACAGTTATCGCCTCATCTGCCATCGAAAAAAAGGATGAAATGCACCTACATAAAAACTTCCACATCAACAGGCTTGATATCAATAATTTTCTGTATTGATTGGGTCGGGTCTCTCCCCTATAATTTGCCCAATGAAAATTCTCCGCCCTGCCAATTACACATCATCCCTTCTCGTTGTCAGTTTCACCATTTGGGTCGCTGTGTCTCTGCGATGGATTCTTGAGTTCATGGAACAGCGGCATCCGCATCTCTGGCTTCTCAGTGCATTGCTCGCGGCGTACGGCGTCTTGCTTGGGTTACAGTCCGTCACGGTCAAAGGAGCGTCGCTAAGGGCGCATATCTATCTTGGAGTTCAAACGATTCTTATCATTGGCGCCATGCTGCTCCATTTCGAATTGGATTTTTTTGCCGCTCTTTTCCTTCCGCTTGGTGGGCAAGCCATGTTCCTGTTCCCCCGCAAGACCGCCTTCATGTGGTTTGCCGTCTTTGGCATCGCCATTGTTGCTGGACAAGGGATTCAATTCGGAATTCCTGAGGGATTGTCATTTTCGTTGCTATACCTCGCTGGATTATTCCTGATCGCTTCTTTCTCGACCTTGATGATGCGCGCCGACAAAGCGCGTTTACAAAGCGATTCGCTTTTGGACGAGCTAAAACAGGCTCACCAACAGTTGCAGGTATATGCGGGGCAGGCGGATGAACTTGCCACTGCCAGGGAACGCAACCGACTCGCAAGAGAACTTCATGACTCAGTCGCCCAAACTCTTTACGGACTGACGCTCCAGGCTGAAGCCGCCGCGCGCGAACTGCACCTCGGGCGAACAGACAAAGCGACGGAACAACTGCGTGAGATCCGCGAGAGCGCACAGCAGACCTTGCGGGAAACCCGTCTGTTGATCTTCGAACTCCGCCCGCCGATACTTGAAAATGAAGGACTGGCATCGGCGCTGCGAGCCAGATTGGAATCTGTGGAGAGCCGAAGCGGACTCAAAACCCAGATCGACGTGCAGGATTTGGGAAGGCTCCATGTGGGGGTCGAAGCGGGTTTGTATGGCATATCCAATGAAGCGTTGAACAATGTGCTCAAACATGCCCATGCCACCGAAGTCGCGGTCTTGTTGGCGAGGCAGTCAGACAAAATCGTTCTGGAGATCAGCGACAACGGCATTGGATTTGATCTTGATCACGCTGAAACGCACGGCGGACTTGGATTGAAAGGAATGAAGGAACGCGCCGAACAGTTTGGAGGAGATTTGCAGATCCAAAGCTCCGCGAATGGAACGAAGGTACGTGCGGAGGCAGCTTATGGGTAACGTGATTCGAATTTACATTGCCGACGATCACCAAATTGTCCGCAGGGGAATCAGGCAACTGTTAAGCACAGAAGCGGGCATCGAGGTGGTGGGCGAGGCCTCCAACGGGAGGGAGGCTGTTGCGGAGGTGGAAAAATTCAAGCCCGACATCGTGCTGATGGATTTGGTCATGCCCGTCATGGATGGCATCGAGGCGATCCGTCAGATCAAGGCGGGTCATCCGTCCATTCAAATCTTGGTGCTGACCAGTTTCGCCACCGACGACAAAGTTTTCCCCGCCATCAAAGCAGGCGCATTGGGATATTTGATCAAAGATACGAGTCCCGAAGAATTGATCAATGCGATACGGCAGGTGCATAAGGGCGAACCCACGTTGCATTCGAGCATCGCGCAAAAGCTGCTCACTGAAATCTCGCACACATCCAAACAGAAAGTATCGCCCGATCCATTAACTGATCGTGAGGTGGAGGTGTTGAAACTCATCGCGCGCGGCTTGAGCAACCAGGAGATCGCGGAAACACTCGTTGTAAGTGTGGCGACCGTTTATACACACGTCTCGCGTGTGCTCGATAAACTGCATCTTGCCAGCCGCACGCAAGCCGCGCTATATGCTCTGCGTGAAGGTTTGGCGTCGTTGTACGACGATGCAGGCTGATAGATCTCTGTTATCTTTTCAGCGTTCGGTATTTCACTCGATGCCTAGGTCGGACTGGCAGTCCGACTTACCGTTTCAACGTTCGGTATTTGACTCGATGCGGAGCGAGGTCTTTGCTGAATTTCTCTTGCATCAAGGTTTCGTAATCTGACCAGTTGCCGATGTGCATCGTGGCTTGCGAGTCGTCTTCGATGACAATGAGGCTAGCAATCGCAATCGTCGGTTTGCGCGGCTGGGACGCCATTCTTTGAGGCGGGGCGACAGGCTTTTCCTTCGCTGTTGATGCACAAGGCTATATCTTCACAATCACATTCAATCCCTGCTTCGATCAAATATTTGAGCGCTATGGTGCGCTGAATGATCGCCTCCAGGTCGGGTAACTTTTTCCTGGCAAGTTTCTGCCAGCGTTTTGACGGGGAATCGCCTTTTGGAAAACCGTTTAACAACGTCCGAATTTCTTCAATGGAAAAACCGACCTCCCGCGCTGCATGTATCACTTCCAGTCGTTCCAGCACGGAGGGGTCGTAACGCCGCCAACCGCTCTGACGCGGCGGCTTGGGGAGAAGCCCCACGCTTTCATAAAACCTGATCGCCGAGGTTCGGATGCCCACCTTTTCAGCCAGTTCGCCGATATTCATTTCGTCCATATCAGCCTCCAAATTGCCTCTTGACTTAAAGCGCACTTGAAATTTTACACTTGGTTCATAAATCAGACAATGGGTGTCTGAAATCTCAAAAAGGAGCTATCCCATGATCAAGGTAACTGAGACCATTTCAATTTCCAGGTCGCCAGCCGAGGTTTTTGCGTTCATCAGCAATTTGGACAACATCCCCTTATGGGACCGCGAGGTGAAGAATTTCACTCTCGTCACGCCTGGGGCAGCTGGGGTCGGATCCCGCTTTGTAGAGGAGTCGAAGGTCGGTTCGGTCAACTGCGAAGTGACCGAGTTTTCCCCAGACAAGGCGCTCGCCTTCAGTGGTTTATCAACAGCCATGGACTTTACTGAAAGAATTCTGGTTGAACCTGCGGACAAGGGCGTAATCATTACGCTCACAGGCACGGTGCAACCGAAAGGCTTGTGGAAACTTTTACAGCCGATCATTGCCGCCGAATTCAAGAACAGTTCCAAACAGCAACTGGTTGCATTGAAGAATCAGCTTGAAAAAATGTAACCCAAATACCCGAGCCGTCTCAGGCGTGTTGTAAATTGCCCAGGAAAGCGGGTCTCTGATGTTTGGACATCCTCTTTCAAGCAAGGACTATGAACATGAAAAGTGACATACACACTGGCTATCTCATTCTTGCAGATATTTCGGGCTACACTTCCTATCTCGCAAAATCCGAGATCGAAAATGCGCAGGCGTTATTAGCCGAGTTGCTCAAGCGGATCGTCGAGCAATTTCAATCCGTGGTAAAGATTTCGCGGCTCGAAGGTGACGCTGTGTTCGCTTACACCACGGAACCAATCCGCGGCGAAGCGCTTATGGATTTGATCGAATCGACGTATATCGCTTTTCGCGAAGGGCAAGAATTGTTCCGCCTCAATTTGTGCGAATGTGAAGCTTGCCAGTCCCTGCCCAGTCTCGATTTGAAATTCATCGTTCATTATGGCAGTTTTGCCATCCAAAGTGTGACTGCCTTTCAGGAACTTGTCGGCATGGATGTCAATGTGGCGCATCGCCTCTTGAAAAACCATATTCACGAAAAAACAAATTGGAGAGCATACGCGCTCATCTCTCAGAATGCGCTTTCCCAGATGGGAATATCGGCGGAGGGTATGCAAGAATTCCGCGAGGCGTATGAACATCTTGGCGAAATCCAACTGTTCGGCATGGATTTAACCCCTTATTATGACCGATGGGTGGATTCCAAGCGAATCTTGATCGATCAGGAAGAGGCAGATCTTATTATTAAACAACAGACGGAACTATCCCCGCATCAAGTATGGGAATGGCTGACCAGTAATGCACGCCGTCTGGAGTGGGAGGAACTGAACGAGATTCAACGTCCCACTGAACAGCACGGCATTGGATCGGAAAGCCGTTGTTTCGGCGAAGGCAGGGCATACACGGAAAGAGTGCTGGACTGGAAACCGTTTGATTATTATTCTGTGTTGAGGTCACCCCAAAAGCGGGGCAGGATCACCCCGCCCATGTCGATCATATCAACGTACAAATTACATCCACTGGAAAATGGAGGCACGAAACTGGAGATCTATTGCAAGGTAAAGACTCCCATGCCTGCGTGGCTCACTCAGAGGATCGCAGGGCTCGTCCTACAGCAAATGAGGGTTGACCGCGCCTACAAAAGGTTGCTCACAGCCATGCAGGAAAAATGACGGGTTCTTAAAAGTGACAGTCACCTCGCAGGTGACTGTCACTTATGTTTATCTCTTCAGCGTTCTTTACTTGACCCTGTGCGGGGTGAGGTCCTTGCCGAATTTTTCTCTCATCATGGTTTCGTAATCGGACCAGTTGCCAATATACATCTTCGCCTAGGAGTCATCTTCGAAGACGATGAGGTGGGTGCAGATGCGGTCGAGGAACCGGCGATCGTGACTGACAACCAGCGCCACGCCGCGGATTCTTCGAGGGCTTGTACTTCAAGTATAATCGAAGCAAATGAAGACCACGCAATACTTTCAATACACCCGTCAACGCCCCGACCGTGTGTTGATCGAGGATGAATGGATCGAGCGGGTCATTCAGAACCCGTTGCGTGAAGAAATTCAATCTGACGGAAGGATTCGCCGTTGGGCGCGAATTGCAGAAATGGAAAACCGCGTATTGCGGGTCATCCTGCTCGAGGATGGCGAGACTGTCCACAACGCTTTCTTTGACCGAAATTTTAAGGAGTAAGCCATGCGAATCAAATACTTTGAAGATACCGATACCACACTGGTTGAGCTTTCCACCAACCCGCCTGTGGAGACGCGTGAATTGAACGAAAATATCTACCTGGATCTGGACAGGGACGGAAACGTGGTCAGTATCACGATAGAACATGCCAGCAAATCCAGCGACATGCGGGAATTTCTCTATGAGAGAATACCAGCGGCAATGTCCTAGTAAGACAAACCGTCCCGAAGGTTCACAACCTTCGGGACGTTGTTTTTGTATGTCACACCTGCACCCACCGCAGGTGCGGTGTTGCGAAGGCGTTTTTGCTCTTTGCCCGAAGCAATCCCCGACTCGATGAGGGGATTGCTTCGACGGAAGAACACTGTCTCGCAATGACGAGGTGCCGATAAAGTGACAGTCACCTTCAAGGTGACTGTCACTTGGTTTTACCTCTTCAATGTTCTGTATTTGACTCGGTGCGGAGTCAAATCCTTGCCAAATTTTTCTATCATCATCGTTTCATAATCGGACCAGTTGCCGATGTACATTTTGGCTTGGGAGTCGTCTTCGAAGACGATGAGGTGGGTGCAGATGCGGTCGAGGAACCAGCGGTCGTGGGAGACGACAAGAGCAGTACCCGCAAATTCAGTGATGGCATCTTCGAGGGCGCGGAGGGTGTTGACATCCAGATCGTTGGTGGGTTCGTCGAGCAGGATGACGTTGGCGCCTTCGGTGAGGGTTTTGGCGAGGTGGACGCGGTTGCGTTCGCCGCCCGAGAGGATGCCGACTTTCTTTTGCTGGTCGGAGCCTGCGAAGTTGAAGGAGGAGCAGTAGCCGCGGGCGTTGATCTTGCGTTTGCCGAGTTCGAGAGTCTCTGCGCCGCCTGAGATTTCTTCGTAGACAGTCTTCTCAGGGTCGAGGGTGCGGGATTGGTCAACGTAGGCGAGTTTGACGGTTTCGCCAATTTTGATGGAGCCGCTATCGGGTTTTTCTTTGCCGACGATCATCTTGAGGAGTGTGGTCTTGCCTGCGCCGTTGGGTCCCACTATCCCGATGATACTGCCTGGGGGAACAGAAGCAGAAAACCCGTCGAGAATGAGGCGGTCGTCGTAAGACTTGGTCACTTTGTCAAATTCAAAAACAACGTCACCGAGGCGCGGACCAGGCGGGATGTAGATATCCAGTTCTTCGCGGCGTGCTTCGGCTTCTTGATTGAGCAATTTTTCGTAGGCGCTGACGCGGGCTTGTCCTTTGGATTGACGCGCTTTGGGCGACATGCGAATCCATTCGAGTTCGCGTTCGAGGGTCTTTTGGCGTTTCGATTCGGATTTCTCTTCGAGGCGGATGCGTTCCTGTTTTTGTTCGAGCCACGAGGAGTAGTTGCCCTTGTAGGGGATGCCGTAGCCGCGGTCGAGTTCGAGGATCCAGCCTGCGACGTTGTCGAGGAAGTAGCGGTCGTGGGTGACGGCGATGACGGTGCCTTTGTAGTCGCGCAGGTGATGTTCGAGCCACGCCACGGACTCGGCGTCGAGGTGGTTGGTGGGTTCGTCGAGCAGGAGAATATCGGGTTCGGTGAGCAGGAGTCGGGTGAGGGCGACGCGGCGCTTTTCTCCGCCTGAGCAGACCTTGATGGGCGTATCCGATGGCGGGCAGCGCAGGGCGTCCATGGCGAGTTCGAGGCGGCTGTCGAGGTTCCAGGCGTCGTGCTTGTCGAGCTGCTCCTGCAGTTTGGCTTGTTCGGCGACGAGGGCGTCGAAGTCGGCGTCGGGTTCGGCGAACTTGGCGTTGACCTCATCGAAGCGGGCGAGCATTTCGACGATGGGCGCGACCGCCTCTTTGACGACTTCGATGACGGTCTTGCTTTCGTCGAGTTTGGGCTCCTGCTCGAGCAAGCCCGTGGTGTAGCCTTTGGATTGCGAGATCTCGCCGATGTAGTCGTTATCAACGCCTGCCATGATGCGCAGTAAGGTGGATTTGCCCGCGCCGTTAAGACCGAGCACGCCGATCTTGGCGCCGAGGTAGAAGCCGAGGGAGATGTCGCGCAGGATCTGTTTGTTGGGCGGGACGATACGTCCCACTTTGTTCATGGAATAAATTACTTGGGTGGTTTCGTTACTCATAGTGGCGGTATTTTACCCGATGATTGTTTGTGGGATGAAAAAAAAGCTTTGCTTTTATGTTGCTTTGGGATATTTTAATTCTTTTTCATTTGTATCGCTTTATAAAATTTTCTTAAAGTAACTTTGAGACTTCTGTTTCCAATTTTTCTATACAATCTAATAGTTGAGGATAAAGCTCTACATTTATAGAAATACCCTTTTTCGTAGGTTTGTACTCAGAAGAGCCTCCCCAAACTGCATATGTACGAAGAAAAATTAGGGGTCTGTTCTTAAATATATTTGTGCCAATCCAAATTTCTTGCATTGAATTCTTTGTGATTTTCGCAACAACTTTATCTGTACTCATTACATCTCCAAGAGTCTTAACTGCACTAACCAACTCTTGACATTTTTCAATTGATAAAGTTACGCCAGCAGGTGTTGGAACGAGATCTGCTGAGTCTAATGAGGCTGCATATGCTCGTACAAATATAAGATTTTTACCCCTATATTCGCTTACTCCAACACAAATGGCTTCGCGACTATTTTTTTGAAAAGACGCTATGATTACATTGTTTCCTTCATCCATTGTTTATTCTCCTTAGTGAAGATGCAATATGTTTACAATTGCATCTTCACTGAATTAAAATAATTAGTTTTCGATTTTGGGGAGATACTGGCGCAATTCTGAAGCAAGAAACCGAAACCCTTGCATACTCCCGTAGCTTGCAGCGCCTTCGGAATTTTTCACTTCCCAGTATTCTGCTTCGCCAATTTCACCCAGAGATTTTACGATTTCAAAAATACTTTTAACAGTAATCTCGCCTTTATCTCGCGCCATTTCAAAAACTTCTGGTGCTAATTCATGGAGAGAAAATACCCCAGGAGATTTCTGTATAACATAAGCGTCTGGATTCTTGAATGCGTCAGGCCATACTTTCTGAATAGCTGTCCAATATCTATTGATGAGTTCAGCTGCCGTTTCCTCTGATTGACGAATAAAATACGGGGTTTGTAATATTGGCTTGAGTGAAGTAACAAAGGAAGTTTCGCGAACAACCATGGTGGGTTGATCTGCCTTTGACTTATTTGGTGGAAGGATTTTTCCAGACCATACACCACTTGAAGTGTTAAGGTTTTCAGCAATTACTGGACCTTTTGCTTCCCAAAGTTTGCCGCGCTTATCAAGTGCTAACATGTGGTCAACGTCTTTTACTTGAATGGATTTTAAACGTCGTGCCAGGTCGGTTCGAACTTTCTTTTGTGTCGTATTTATAATGTCGAATTGGTCAACCTCTTCCATTTTAGTAAGTCCATCCGCAATTGTTGCAACAAGTGGAAAGTTTTCTAGTCGCTCTCCTCCTTGCTGTTGAATTGCCCACTCATAACCACCAATGCGGTGTTGCATGTCTACGATGTAAAGCGGCAATGCTTTATCTGGAATGGTAAGTGTTCCAAAACTTATGTCACCTTCTTTGTATTCAATCTCGAATTTTAATTTACTACCATAATGACCGCCATCAGCGTCTTCAACGTCGCGAGCATTCAATAACCCGCCTACTGGCATTATTGAATCAGGCTTTAATGCATATTGCCCGATCTCACGTTTTCGCGATGTGCTAGGACTCCTTTGATAACCTGATTGTGGGTTGTTGGGGTCCCAAACATCTACTTTTGATAATTCTGCTAGTTTGCCAGCTGGGATAACAACTGAGTAGAAGATGCGACCGTTTTGAATAAATTGAATAGCTTTTGTCTTGTGCATTTTGATCTCCTTTTCTGATCTTTAGTAATTCCAACATTTTTATGATCAAATGTCAAGATCAAAAATTTAGATCAGAAATTTCGCGACGAGCCATTCAGAGCTTTTCCTTGGAAAGGTACTGTCACAGGGCGGGATTGGTTATTGAGGTGGATGGCGATGTCCACGATCTGCAGAAAGAGGAAGATGAGAGGCGGGAGAAGGTACTGTCCGCGCTGGGGTTGAGGGTGGTCAGGTTTTGGAATGATGAGATGATGAGGAACTTGTCCGCGGTGGTGGGGAAGATCAGAGAATTCATCCTTCAGCATTCGTAATTCATCCTTGCTCTTCTGGAGATGTCCACGACTTGCAGAAAGAGGAAGATGAACGGCGGGAGAAGGTGTTGTCCGCGCTGGGGTTGAGGATTGTCAGGTTTCGGAATAATGTAGTGATGAGGAATCTGTCCGCGGTGGTGGGGAAGGTCAGGGAATTTATCAATTTGTGGTAGAATTTCAGAAATTCGGAAATTCCGAATTTCAGGAGAAAAACCATGACTACCCTTCAAATCCGTAGCAAAGGAACCATTACCTTACCCTCCAGCCTTCGCAAAAAATATAAGCTGGAGGAGGGTGAGTTTTTCAATTTAATCGATGTAGGTGACGGTTCGTTCTTCCTTGTCCCTGTGGAAAGCAAGGTGATGAAGAATGCAGATAAAGTCGCTAAGAAGGTCAAAGAAGCAAATGTAGATTTGGAAGACTTACTTGCAACACTGGATGAAGAGCGCAAGACCTATTACAAAGAGCACTATGTCAAAAATTAAAGTGTTCCTGGATAGCAGTGCTGTGATGGCGGGGGTGATCTCATCTGCGGGCGCGGCGCGTGTCTTGTTGGTGATGTCTGAAAATGGGCAGATCGAAACTTTTATCAGTGAGCAAGTTATCGTTGAGAGCGAACGTTCGATTGCAAAGAAAGTTCCGCAGGCATTGCCTGAATTCCGTCAAACCCTCAAAGACGCCAACCTGAAAGTTGTCCACAACCCAACGCAAGAAGAAATAGAAGAAAACCTTTCCCTGATCGCAGATCCTGATGATGTCCCTATCTTGCTGGCGGCAATGAAGAGCCATGTCGATTATTTGGCGACCCATAACCGCAAACATTTTCTGAATGATTATAAAGTCGCGGAAAAAGCGGGGCTGAAAATTGGAACTCCAGGTGATGTCCTTGCGTGGATACGGGAAAATTTGAATTCATAATGGAGATTGGAAAAATGACACTCGCAACTAAAAAACTTGAAGTCCACTGGGCAAATATCGCTCCTTTGCTGTCCATTCGCAACGAGCGCGAATACAACGCGGCTGTCAAACGTCTCAATGAATTACTGGATGAAATCGGAGATAACGAGAAACATCCGTTGTATGGGTTGCTGGATACACTTGGAACACTGATCGAAATCTATGAAGAAGAGCATTATCCGATCCCTGACGTTACGGGCGCCGAAGTATTGCACTTTCTCATGGAAGAACATGGTTTGACACAGTCTGATCTGCCGGAAGTCGGGCCACAGGGTATGGTCTCTGAAATTTTGAATGGCAAGCGCGAGTTGAACATTCGACAAGTCCGCTCTCTTGCGGAGAAGTTCAAGGTTTCAAGTGCCGTGTTTTTGTGAAACTAAAACTCCAAGCATTTTACAGGCTTGGAGTTTTTTGTTATCAAATGTCATGCCCTTATAAAACGTAGGCTGCCAGCTCCACCTGGCTCATGTTCTTGATCTTTTTCATAACGTTTTCCCCCTCGCCCGTGGACGACGTCGATACATTTTTAATTCTTCCTGTTCTTTGGCAGGGTAGAATGAAAGCGCTTTTTCAAGCAATGCTTTCAACTCGTTCAAGAATGGGTAGCGGGGATTGAATTCATACGGTCGAGTCCGCCCGATGGAGCGGCTGACGAGAACGCTGCCTTTCTCGAACTTGTCCAATTGCATTTGGATGGGTTTCAGGTCCGTGTTGTAAAAACTGGCGATTTCACGCGCGTAGCCTTCTTCCCGCGTGAAGATATAGAGTAAAACCCTTTCGGCATTTTTGGAACCTAGAAGTACTTCGATCATGGGATCTCTCCTGACGTCTAATTGACGTTTTATGACTTCGAATTTACGTCATTGTATCATGATGGGAAGATGAACGGCGGGAGAGGGTGCTGAGTGAGATGGGATTGAGAGTGGTCAGGTTTGGGAATGATGAGGAACCTGTCCGCGATGGTGGGGCTTTGGGAATGATGAGGTGATTGACGGAAAATCCTCCTGTAATCGTTGTACAATGAAATCGTGGTGAACAGGAGGAGCCAATGAAAACATGGAATTGCAAGTATCTATGGATTGGCTTTGCGCTTCTCATCGGTGTTACGGGGTTTTTTGTAATAATTGGAATTCAGCCAAAGTCCAGTTTGCTCGATCCTGAAATAAAACTTGTGCGTAAGTTTGCCGTCGTCAACGACCCCGTCCTGGCGGAGATGCTGGAGCGAAGCGTCGTGTTCATCCCTGCAGGCAATTTCATCCGTGGTAATGACGCGGGAAATTACAATGAGGGTCCATTACAGACAGTTTATCTGGATGCGTTCGAGATCGACCGCTTTGAAGTGACGAACATCCAATACAGCCGATTTTTGTTGGCGACAGACAACAAACCTCCACCGTATTGGACGGGCGGCGCCTATCCATCCGGTCAGGCAGACAATCCGGTTGTTGGTATCAGTTGGGAAGATGCAAATGAATATTGCACCTGGGTGGGAAAGCGCATGCCGACCGAAGCCGAATGGGAAAAGGCTTGCCGCGGCCCGGATGGAAATCTATACCCATGGGGAAACAGGTGGAATCGGCAACTCGCCAATGTGGATCATTGGACTTCGCCTCTTACCCAGCCGGAGCGGGACGGGTCGCCCACGGCTTGGGCGAACGCCTGGAATTTGTTGCAAGCCACTCCTGGCGTTGATCAATTGGGTTTACGTCCCATCGGTTCATACCCGGCTGGCGCCAGTTACTATGGAGTCATGGATATGGTCGGCAATGTCTCAGAATGGGTTTATGACTGGTACAACTGGGGTGATTATTCCCAATTGCCTGCGAGGAATCCCGTCAATTTGGAGCCGGAGTGGAATCACGTCATACGCGGAAGTGCCTGGCACGACCCTGCAGCGGACTTGGACCAGGTCGCGGTATCGAGTCTCTGTTCCACGCGGAGTTCTGCGCATTCTATTTCTGAACCGCGTACCGGGTTCCGATGCGCTCGATCCGTTAATGTAGAAGGCAACTGAGAGGATTGGCATCGCCGACACTGCGATGATCTTTTTCGAGATCATGTCATCTGCCCCGGACGCGGCGTCACCACCCCGCCTTTCACGTCCCAGACCTCGGCATTTGCCGTGAATTCATGCGAGAAGAGAGAAAGGTCGGTTGTGGTAAATAAAACCTGTTGGTCCCTGCCCACATATGTCAATAGGTCGCTGCGGCGTGAGGAATCAAGTTCCGCCATCACCTCATCGAGCAGAATGACCGGATACTCCCCGGTACGTTCCTTCATCCATTCGACCTCGGCAAGTTTCAACGCCAAAAGCGTGGTGCGCACCTGCCCGCGCGAGCCGTAATCGCTTACATCCGCTTTGTTGATGATGAACCGCAGATCGTCACGGTGCGGACCGATGGTGGTCATGCCGCGCGCGATCTCTTCACCGCGAATTTGTTTTAGCCTTGCGAAAAAACCTTCTTGAATCTCTTTGAGGTTGAGCGACGTGCGGTCGATGGAAGTATCGATCTTCAACCCCAATTGACCTTCTGGCTTGGGGAGGGGGTCGTAAGCGGGTTCGTAGGCGAGGCGAAGAATCTCGGACCCGCGAGTCAGTTCGTGATGCACGCGCGCGGCGAACCGTTCGATCTCATGGATCGCCTGTATGCGACGTTGAATGATTCGCGCGCCAACTCCCGCCAGCGCTTCATCCCAGACTTCCAGCTGGTCGCTGTTCCCTGCGCCTTCGTTCAACGCCTTGAGCAGTGCGTTGCGCTGGGTCAACGCCTGCGAATACTCGCCCAAATCCCGCGCATAAGAGGGGAGCGTCTGTGATAGCGCAAGGTTGAGATAACGACGCCTGTCCTCGGGTCCGCCTTCGATGATCTGCGACATTTGCGGAGCGAAGATGACAGCATTGAAATGCCCGATCACATCATTGACCTGCCGCCTGCCGCCGTCGAGCAATATCTCTTTGCGAAGCCGCTGCCCGTTCGCGCCGGTCGGTTCGAGGATCAGCCTTGTTTCAAGACGGTGTTTTGTCTTTCCGCGTTGATAATCCGCCACGAGCCGAGTCACTGCCAGGGGTTTTCTTGCTTCGTGAAAGTTGACGATCTGCCTGTCTGCATGGGTCTGGAACGATGTGAACGCCGCAAGAAAATAGATCGCTTCGAGCACGGATGTTTTTCCCTGTGCATTGCCACCCGTCAACACCAAAGCCCGCCGTGGGAGTTCTGCATCCAGGCGGGTAAGACTGCGGAAGTTGGTGAGGGAGAGGTGTTTTAATTGCATGTTGAAAGTCGAAGGTTGCAGGTGTAAGTCAAAACCTTCGACTTTCAACCTTCGAACCGTAACTTAATCCAGCGGTATTTCTTCTTCTTCCTCGCTCGGCTTCCACACGCGGGCGGCGCGGTCGGTGAAGAGTACTCCGTTCAGGTGATCGATCTCATGCTGAAAGATGCGTGCCATCCACCCGTCCACTTTGTGTTTGACGGGTTTGCCGTGCCGGTTGAATGCGCGAACCTGAATCGATTCATGGCGTTCCACTTCGCCGACCAATCCCGGAATGGATAGGCAGCCTTCGATTCCCATCACCTTCTCCTCCGACGCCTTGATGATCTCTGGATTGATCAGCACATAAAGTTTTTTCGGGGGCGGGGGGGCATCTTCCTTCGGTTCCCCTTCATCTTCGTGTTCACCGTATTCGACCACCGCAAGTTGCATGGGCAGGTTGATTTGCGGCGCGGCAAGCCCCACACCGGGAGCCTCGCGCATGGTCTCGACCATATCGTCTATAAGGGACTGCAGGTCCCTGTCGAATTTAGTGACAGGCTTTGCCTTTTTTCGCAGGATGGGTTCAGGCAGATGAATAATTTGTCTTAATGTCATTCAGGCTAATTCCTTTGGTGGTCTAAAACTCGCCGGGCTGGGGTTGTTCACCGAGGTCGTTCTCTCCGCCGAGTCCATCGTCCCCGCCCAGCGGAAGATCATCCAGGTCCTGTCCCGCCGCGGCAAACGGATTCGTGGATTCGGTGTCATCTGGAGCCGTGATCGGTTTGTTGAACTCGTTGATATGTTTGTGATACGCGGCGATCCAGGTGGCGAAGCGTTCGCGGTCGGCGCTGCCGGCATCCTCGCCTTTTTTTGCGATACGCGCTGCGCGCCTGCGGTTGATATCCGCCTGAACGGCGGCGGGGTCTATCACGTCTTCGAATGCCAACTGCGTTCCGCCGACCGTGATCTTCACCGTTCCGTAGTTGAACAAGTTGGCGATGATCCCATCTCGTGAGTATGAAGTGCTTAGGATATTTTCGATCTGGGCTGAGCGGCGTTCCTCCGTGCCGAAGGGTTTGCGGTCGATGTCGAAGATCTCGTCGTTGGTCACCATGAAGATGTCGTTCTTCCAGTCTGTGAATTCATACCAGAGCCAGATCCCGATGGGAAGGAAGAAAACCATCAGAAACGCAATAATTCCATCAGGCGCGGGGATTCCGATCGCATTGATATGAAAGACCGTATCGGCTGGGTCGGGCGAAGCGGCGAGCAGGTAGATTCGCCAGCCAAGCAAGCCCAGGTTTAAAAAGAAGAGTCCGATCGGTCTCCAAGCCTCTCGAAACAGCACAAACCAATGTTTGTGGTAGATGACCTTCCCGGCTTCTTCGATCCGTAATTGAAAAAAGTTTTGCAACGCCAGAATCCACAATGGAGTCTTCAACGCCTTTTCCTCATCCAGGGGCACAATGGGAGAAAGTTCCACCTGCGGACGTTTCGGCAGGGGAAGACCCAATTTCTGCTTGATCGTATCCTTCATCACATCCATCTGGCTGCGTGAAGTGATGGCTTTGGTGCGCTCCCAATATTCGCGGATCATGTCCGCGGCTTGCACGGGGTGATCCACGTGGTCAAATTCGACTTTCCCGACGAAGGTGCGCACGATGACGTTGCCGTACTTCAAGATGCGCCCCAGTGTATCCGTTTCCACGCCAACCGATAAGATGGTGCCAAGCGGCGCCTCTTCGCGGCTGTCATGCAGTCCGATCACTTTTTCCAACCAGATTACGCGCTGGTTGGTGACTATGAAATAATCGTTGCTCCAATCGATGGCGCGCCAGATGCCCCAGAAGAAAACGCCGAGCGCTGCCGCCCATCCCACCGCCTGCGGGATTGCCGAATTGAGAACAACGCCGGATGCGACCATTCCCAGCGAAAACAGCATGGATAACACCGGAGCAATCAACGTCTGAAACAGCCGAATCTTATGCCGCCGGGCGATGAAGTAAATAACCTCATTCTTGCCCAGCCATTTGAAGTTGGTGGACCGTGCCAACCTGCGGCTCTTGATCGTGACCTGAAAGTTCGGCCTGAGTTTTTCGTATTGATTCAACAGGAAATCGAAACCGTGACGGGAGAGGAACAGCAACTCAGTATTATCTTCCGCCGTGACGGTGGCGGAGCGATTGCGGTTTTCGAAGAGTGCCTCTTCGCCGAAGTAATCCCCACCGTAAAGGACGCCGATCCGTCGCTCACCCTTCTCTCCAGCGGGTATCGTGACTTTAACCTTTCCTCTGAAGATCATGTAAAAACCATCCGGCGGATCTGTGCGTTTGAAGATCACCGTCCCGGCGGGGGCGGTCCGGTCTTCAAGTTTGGTGGCAATGTCGGCCAGCTGATCCTGATCCAACCCGTTGAAGAGGTGAATCTTATCGAGCAGGATGACGCGCGCTTGGATATCGCTCACGATTTGATTCTATCAAACTTCGCGCACAATGGCGCAGCCGTAGGCGGGGGATTCCTTCAGCGGGGGTAAATGCCCCTCGAGCAGCGACTCAACCGCCTCGTCCAGAAAGAAGCGTGTTGGTTTTCGCTGCCGGAAGGTTACGTCATCCACCGAACCACGGTAGCGAAGGATTCCATCCCGGTCGATGACGAAGACATGCGGAGTGGTCTGCGCGCCGAAGAGGTCCGCAACGCGGCAATCCGCATCATTCAGGACCAGTGGCAGTCGGCGGCTTTCAGCGGCATCTTTCAACGCCTCGAGCGACTCGTTGCGGTTCGACGCGATGCTCAGCATGGCCACATCGTCCTGCCACTGCACGAACATGGACAGGATGGCTTTGTCCGTTCGTTCCGAATGCGGACATTCGCACGACCAAAAGTTGACAATGACGATCTTTCCACGATGGTTCGATAGTCTGTGACTGATGCCGTTGAGATCGGACAATTCAAAATCGGGGACGGGTTGGTTGATTTCCATGGGGAGTGCGCTTTCGAGATTCGAAAAATGCTTACGATATAATTGAATAACCCCAGATCATAATGGAACTATCCGGAAGTTTACATGATTAAGAACGAACGCCGCATCCATTGGCAGGATATTGCCTTTTTGTTCCTTGCCGTTGTTTATCTCCTTGCCGGGGTTTCCCTGACTCCCTTCCACGGAGATGAGTCGGCATACATTTGGTTGAGTGAAGATTACGACCGGGTTGTGAAAAACCGGGATTTCGAAAAGGTGCTCTACACCCCGGAGGGAAATCCAAAACAATATTTGCGGTTGACCACCGGCTCGGTCCTTTCCTATTCCATCGGCTTTTTGCGGGATGTCACCGATAACGACGACCCGATCGAGAAGTGGTTATGGGGCGAATCCTGGGAGGAAAACATCCAAATGGGAAAGATGCCGGCACCGCGCCTTTTAGCCATGGGGCGGGGGATTTCAGCCGTGATGGGTGCCATTAGTATAATTCTATTCTTCCTTGCAGCGTTCAAACTATCTTCATCGCGCCTGGCTGCATGGTGCGCGACTTTGGTATTTGCCACACAAGGCGCAGTCCTTGTGAATATCCGCCGCGCGATGCAGGAGGGTCCGAAGTTTCTCTTTCTACTTTTTACGGTCTATCTCTCATTGTTCGTGCTACAAAACCTTCAGGCGTTGAAAATACGCTGGCAGACGTATGCCCTCCTGGGGCTTACAAGCGGACTTACCCTTGCCGCCAAGCAGGATACCGCTCCGATGCTGGTCGCGATCTATTTTGCGCTCGGGCTTCTTCCGGTCTGGAATAAAGCGGGAATCCGATTCCTCCTGATAAATTCCCTTTACCTGTTTGCCGCCACTTGCATTGCCTATGCCCTCTTCCTGTTGTTCATGCCCGTCTTTTGGGATTGGTGGGAAACAGCGTTCACGTTAATCGGTTTTTCCATCATCCTTTTTCAATTGCCTGTTCTGAAATCGGAGCGAATGGCTGTTCCATTTGCCCTTGTTGGGTTCATTCTTATGGCGGGGATAGCCGTTAAATCTCCATTGCTATGGCGGGACATCCCAACACCGGTGCTTGCCATGCTCGAAACCAGAGAGGGCGTTGTCTCCGGGCAAAGCGCGTTCATCGGCGATGCAAACCAGTTCGACGCCGGGACCAAAAGGAACCGATTGGGCTTCCTGATTGAAAACACCATTTCATCGGATGTCATGTACATGGAGACGGCGAGCTTCGACGTCCCGCCTTTTCATGAGCAGATAAATACATACGAACATTCGGGATTAGGCGGACGGATTGGGTCGCTTTTGATCGACGGAATCATTGCAGCGCTGGCTATCCTTGGCGGATGGGTTCTGCTTATAAAGTTCACAGGGGAGGGATTTTTCATCCATTCGCTTTTCTTTGTTTCCGCTGTCCTGCTGTTCTTCTTGATCTCTCTTTCCTGGCAAAGATATTTCCTGATCTTGCAGATTCCCTATTCACTCCTGGTCGGGTTTGGAGCAAATCGGATGTGGCTTTGGTTGAGCGATATTGCAAAACAGAAACGCGGCTGGTTGAGACAATGATTCGAACGTTGGGGATCATCCGGCCTTGGTCAATCCAAAATCCCAATCCCCGCTAACTTCTCGACCACACCCACCACTGCAGAGTTGTCCAACTCGCCCATGCCAAGGCTGATCATCTGCTCGAAGAGCTTTGTATGTTCCTCCGCCGATGAGACGGGGATATCGTATTCCGTTGCCGTGTCGAGCACGATCCTTAAATCCTTCAATTGCATGTGTGCCTTGAAACCCGGATTGCGATTGCCGTCGAATAAACGCGGCGGCTTGACATCGAGAGTCCAGCACTGAGCCGCACCGCCTTTGATGGCATCCACCACCTTGCGCGGATCGACACCGGCTTTCTTCGAGAAGACCAGCAATTCTCCCATTGCCACCATCTGCGCCGCAACCATGATCTGATTCGCCGCCTTTGCCACCTGACCGGCTCCCGCTTCGCCAACGTGTGTCACGGTTTTACCCATCGCCTGGAAGACAGGCATTACTTTTTCCAGAGCCTCGGCATCGCCACCAACCATGACGGTCAGTGTGGCGTTCTTCGCGCCGATATCCCCGCCAGAGACGGGCGCATCGAGGGAGAGAATCCCCTTTTCTTTTAACTTCTCGGCGATCATGCGTGCCGTTGCCGGTTTGATCGTCGAGTTATCCACGAATATCAAGCCGTGATGTGCGCCTGCGATGATGCCATTTTCGCCGAGAGCCACCTTTTCGACATCGGGCGAATCGGGCAGGTTCGTAAAGACGATATCCACCTGTTCGGCAACTTCTTTTGGCGAGGTCGCAGGAACAGCTCCCTCGGCGGCCAATTCATCCACAGCAGCGCGTGAACGATTGTGAACAAAGATGGGATATCCCGCTTTCATAATATTCCGCGCGATGGACTTGCCCATTAATCCCAAACCGATATAGCCAACTCTTAACATGAAGAGACTCCTTGAGTGAGGTTGGGGGGATTATAAGCCCCAGCCTTCCCTTAATACGACGGTTATTTGGTGGAGCACAGGGTGAGATGCAAAAAGCCTGCCCCTTTGCAGGGACAGGCTTCAAGTCCGGAAAGATGCGGGTTACTTGACGGTGTATGTCATGTTGACGGTCACTGTCACCGCCAGTTGACCGGGCTGGATCGGCACAGCCGCCTCCGCTCCGCCGCCGCCGCCGCCCTTGCCGCCATAGAAATAGGGCGATGCGCCGCTTTCGTAGTAACTGATTTTTTGGACCTCAACCAGCGAGAGCCCTGCAACCTCCGCCAGGTCCTGTGCTTGTTTCTTGGCTTCCTCGACCGCCAGAGAACGCGCTTCCTCGTTGGCTTCGGCTTTATCCTCAACATCGAACTGGATGCTGTAAATGCTGTTCGCGCCCGCGCTGATTGCGGCGTCGAGCAGGTCGCCCAGTTTGTCGATGTCGCGGACGGTCACATACACAGTGTTATCCACCGAATAGTTGGAACCCTTGACCTGACCGAATTCATCGTACTGCGGATTCGACCAGATGCTGAAATTCGTGGTTCGGATGTCCTTCTCCGCCACGCCGAAATCCCTGATCGCCTGGATGACCGCAGTGGTCTGTTCCTTATTGATCGAAACCGCTTCGGCGGCATTCTCGCGCTGGGTATTCACGCCGATGTTGATGTAAACGATGTCGGGGGTGAGATACACGACACCCACGCCGCTCACGTCCAATGTCCGCAGGTTCTCCGGCGCTGCCTGGTTGATGGTGGTCGGTCCGCAGGCGCTCAGAACGAGAGCCAGGACCGCCAGAACAGCAAAAGAAAAATATTTGGTACGCATTGTTGTCTCCTTTATACTTATATTATGCACCATAAAGACGCTTCCATCCCGAAAATGTTCCCGCACATGTCCTTGAATTTTGCCCCATTAAGGGCTAAAATTGCACAAATGTTCTATGCCAATTAATTACCAGGAAATCTACGCACAGATCAAACAAGTCGGCTTGGGCGCGAAGGAAAGAAGGAAGAAGAAAGAGGAAGCGCAGGAACGGGCCAGCAAGCTCCTCGAAACTTATTCTTCCGAATTGGATGCGCTGCGCTCCAAAGTGGATTCTGCCAAAGCGGCCGATGCCAACATCCGCTGCGCCGTGCCGCTTGAGGAACCGCTCGCCTCTCACTACCCGACGGCTGATTCTGTTCTTCAAGCGACTTTAATCGCCGCTGACGGTTCCCAATCCATCGCGGACAGACACAGCCCGGTGCAGTTCTGCGTCATCAACGTCGGGGCGATCATCATGAAACCGAACTCCGGGGAAACACCATCGGTTGAAGTAGACAGCGAATTATTTTTCGGCGATGCCATCGAAGAGAACGGACTTACCACCGATGGCGGTGTTGCCCTTCGGCGTGACCTTGCTGAACGCAGCGTCATTGAGAAGATGAGCAAAGGGCTGAAAGGCTCGGTTGTCTCCTTTACAGATGGCACGCTTGAAATCTTCCGCACCAGGGACGTGGACACCCCGAGCATGTACCGCGACACAGTGGATAAGTACATCTCCGTCCTCTCGCGCTTGCAAGGACGCGGGATTATCTCGGCGGGGTATATCGATAAACCTTCCTCCAGCCTTGTTGTCAAACTTCTCGAACTTACGCAGATCACAATCCCCGAAGAGATGGAAAAACTGCGTTCCGCGCCACCGCTGAAATATGTGACCGATAGATGGTTGTTCGGCTACAACAACAAATTATTTCAACTGCTTCCGCCCGGTCATCGTTCGGCGGTGTTCAAGATTCAGTCCAGTGCCGAAAAGAGTTACAAAGGCGTGCTGGAATTGCATTTCTTCTATTTGAACGTTGGCACAGAAGGACATCCGTGGCCTGTTCGGGTGGAAATTCCGCGCTGGGTGGTGGATGACAGAAAGCAACTAGATTTACTTCACGCCGTTTTGGTCGAACAATGCCGAGTGATGGGCAGCAAGCCATATCCTTATCTCTTGCACCGTGCGCATGAGACAGCGGTGGTGAAGAACGAAGAAAAATATCAGATCGAGCAGATGTTGCAACAGGAATTAAGACGCAACAACGAAGACGTGGATGAAAGCTCCAATAAGAGTTCTGCAAAAGGTTTATCGGGACGGACGTCTTTCAAAAAATCTTAACGCAAAGACGGCAGGACGCAAAGAAAAAAACTTTGCGCCCTTGCGTTAAAAGGATGGTGTTATGACTCAAATCGAGATCGGACGTTTATTGCGGGCAGGGACGACGGGATTCATCGCGGGCTGCCGTGTGAATCAGTTGAGCGTACCTTCGTTCGGGGCGCTTGTCCGGGCGCCGCTGACGGATGGGTATCAGGTCTACGGCTTGATCCACGATATTCACATTGACGATGATGGGCTGGTGCGTCAACTCGTGACGGCGGACGGAGTCAGCGAGGAAGTGATGAAGGACAACCGCGAGCGCCGCATTGTGCCCGTGGAAATGTCCGTGCTGGCGGTGGGATATGAACAGGATGGGAATATCCATCATCTGCTGCCGCCGCGTCCGCCGCTGAGTTTGGACGTGATCTATTTGTGTGATGATAAGGATGTAGTGAGGTTTACAGGGAAGTTCGGGTATTTCCGTCATATCTTGAATGGCAAGGATATTCCAATAGGGGAAGTGATTGCCGCGCACATCGTGCAGACACAGTCTGCACATAAGGATAAGACCTGGAAGGACAAAGCCACACAGGAAGTGATCACGCTCCTGCGGGACGATTACCCGGCTTTGATGAGCGTGCTGGGTGCATTGAGCGATGTGAGTATCTAAGATGAGCGGATTTTCCTTCGTCCAGATCACGGACCATCACCTGCTTGAATCGGAAGACGCGATGCGCGACGGTTTTTCCCCGGCGCATTCTCTCCGCATGGTGATGCGCCATATTTCGGAGCATGTCGCTTCGAAGATCGACTTCATCATTTCGACGGGTGACCTCGTCGAACCGGAGCTGGAGACGCATTATCAAAGCGCGGTGAAACTGCTGGGCGTGAAATCCTCCGCCGCATTGCCGGGACCGCAGCATATCAACATCGAAGGGCTGAAGGACTTTCCCTTTTACTTCCTGCCGGGCAACCATGACGACCGGGCTTTGGTGACGAAATATTTCTTTCCCGAGTCGCAGACACCGAAGTTTTATAACTTCACCTTTGAGCATAAAGGCGTGCAATTCGTGTTCATGGATTGGGGTCCGAAATCGAAGGCGCATTTCTTCCCCGAGACACGCGAGTTCCTGATGAATGCGTTAAAGGCGGATTTGCCGTCTGTGATCGTGTGCCATCAGCATGTGAAAAGGATCGGCAGCCGCTGGCTGGATGCCTTCCTGGCGGATAACCTCAATGGATTTTGGGATGTGGTACTGCCCAGGCAAGACAATGTGCTGGGTATCCTGTGCGGACATGTTCACATAACGTATGAGGATGAATACCGCGGAGTCCCCATTTATGGTCTGCGCTCCACGGCATTTCCCTTTGCGAAAGTGGATGAGCCGCTGGTGATTCTTGCGCCGCCCCATTATCGGTATGTGAGGATCGAGGATGGAGTGATGACTTCGAGGATTTATAAGGTGAGTATTTGATGATAAATTTTCACCACGAAGTGTCACGAAGGTACACGAAGGAAGAGCAAAAGGTTTAAACCTTAGTGACACCTCGTGACTCTTTGTGGTAATGATTTTTTAGGAGGAATATGGATAAGAAAATTTATGCTCCCATCCCGCCGCATGTGGAGAAGGTCGGCAAGGCGGTGTTGGATGCGGCATTCAAGGTGCATACTGCTCTGGGTCCTGGTTTATTGGAGTCGGTGTATGAGACTTGTACGGCGTTCGAGTTGACTGAAAGCGGTTTGAGTGCTCCGACTCAGATCGGTTTGCCTGTGACCTATCGCGGAAACAAGATGGATGCGGGGTTGCGTCCAGATATGATCGTGGAAGATTGTGTCATTGTGGAATTCAAGTCTGTGGATACGATGCATCCGATCTTTGATGCGCAGTTGATCACGTATTTGAAGTTGACGGGAATCCGTTTGGGATTTTTGATCAATTTCAATGTGGTGCATTTGAAAGATGGAATTAAGCGGATTGTGGTTTAGGAATTATCAACCACAAAGTGTCACGAAGGTACACGAAGGATGTTTTTACCACTAAGTGTCACAAAGGAGCACTAAGGGAGAGCAGAAGGTTTTAAACCTTTGTGACCCTTAGTGACCCTTCGTGGTAGAGGAGAATTTATGGAACAACGAACACAAATCGGCTATCTCGTCGGCGGCGGACTCAAGGAAAACTTCCGCGTGCGGCTTACGGTTTCTCCGCAGGAGATTCAGGAGGGGGCGTTTGTGGTGATTCAGAGCGGAGTTTGGAATTACTATGGGATCGTGACTGACATCCAACTGGGGGCGACGGACCCGCGGTTTGCGGATGAGCAGATGGAGGGGCGTTTCCCGAAGCATATTTCGGATGCGCTGCATAAGAAGGCGTTGTATGCGAACCTTGAGGTGCTGCCGAATCTGATGCTGGAGGTGGGTCCTGAATTGGGCACGCCTGAGTATAAGGATTGGCAGGGGAAGATCGATGCGGGCTTGAAGGATGCGCCGCGGATTTTGCCTGTCAAGAATGTGCCGCCGCACCATGCGGTTGTGTCGCTGGCGAATGAGGGCGATATCGCTGAAATTTTCGGTGACCCAAACAGGGACGGAAATTTTGTGGTCGGCTATACACGCGAGCAGAATCATCCCGTGTGCATTGACTTGGATAAGTTCGTGCAGCGGTCGTCGGGGGTGTTTGGGGCGACGGGTACGGGTAAGTCGTTCCTGACGCGTTTGGTGTTGGCGGGGTTGATGAAGCACAATCAGGCTTCGGTGTTGGTGCTGGATATGCACAACGAGTATGGGTTTGACGATGTGGCTTCAGACACGAAAAAAGCCGTGAAGGGTTTGAAGACCCTGTTCAAGGGCGGAGTAAGATGCGTTGGCTTGGGAGCAGGAAGCACCATCAGAGGCAATCAAGTTGACTTTAATTTGGAAATCTCAACGGGAGATATTTCCACAAGTGATATTGAAACACTTTCACGCGAGTTAAATCTGCGCGAGACGACGCCGACGATTTTGAATGCGTTGTATGGGTCGTTTCGTGACCAGTGGTTTGCTGAGTTTCGAGGGATGAGCCGTGAGACGGTGATGATCGAAGATGAGCGCGGCAAGACGAAGGAAGTGCCTGCGGAGGGGAGCGTGGCGAAGTGGGCGATGGAGAACGGTGTGAATGTGATGGCGGCGGAGGCGCTTCATGACAAACTCCGACGGCTGTTCGGCAAACCCTATATCGTAGACAACACTGCGGCGGATTCGGTGGCGCAAATCATTCAGTCGTTGGAGGCGGGCAAGCATGTGGTGCTGTCGTTCGGCGAGCATGAGAGTGACTTGGATTATCTGCTGGTGTCGAATTTGTTGACGAGGAAGATCCGCGCGGCGTGGGAGAAGCGGACGAATGAGTTCCGCACGCATGGGTCTGCGGAGCCGCGTCCGTTGATCATTGTGGTGGAGGAGGCGCATAAACTGTTGAACCGCGAGATGGCGGCGCAGACGACCTTTGCGACCATCGCGCGCGAGTTGCGCAAATATTATGTGACGCTGTTGATTGTGGACCAGCGTCCGTCGCAGATCTATGATGAGGTGATGAGTCAGTTGGGCACGCGCATTAGCGGCTGGCTGGGCGATGACCTGGATATTCAGGCGGTGCTTTCGGGTCTTTCGGGGCGCGATGCGCTGCGGGGTATGTTGGCGCGTTTGCAGCCGAAGGAAGAGGTGCTGTTGCTCGGTTGGGGTGTGCCGATGCCGCTGCCTGTGCGTTCACGTCGGTATGACGAGTCGTTTTGGAAGGAGATGGGGGGCGGCGGGAAGAAGAGCCGTGAGGAGAATTTGAAGGAGTTGGGGTTTGGTGGGTAATAAGCTATGCGAAATAATACCTTATCAAACTCTTCACAGATGATTTCGGTATTGTTTTTTAGTAAAAAATTGGTGTATAATAATTTTCATATTTTTTAGATATGGACAACAAATCGCTTCCAGCTAAACTGGAATTAGGGCTTTATATATCTGTTTTTTTAATCGGCGTTTTTTGTATATGGGGGGCTTATAAGATTCATGGTAACGTTGATTATGATTTCTACTATGACTTGTTATTAGGTCTTGGAACTAATATGACCGTCGTGACTATTGTGTTTGGTATATATAAATTCTTCAATAGTCAATCTAAAGTTCCTGATTATTTACGTGGAAGATTGTCTGAAATGGCTTCGCATGACCCTGGGACAATAAAAAGGAATTATGGAGCAGAAGATGTTAAAAATGATTAGCGCACCTGAGAATGACCTTGTAAATGAAATGATTCAAGATCATGAAAAACTACTTAATACATATAGCACTTGGAAAAAAAACAAACAGATTGAAGATGTAAACTTACTTCAATGGAATGTAACAACGTTTATTAATGATTGTAGATATACCATTAATAGAAGCAATGCAAAAAAAATTGGCAAATTACGTATAGGAAAAAGTATCGTATCTAAAATGGAGCGCTATATGAACTTTTGGTCTCGCGCTCTCGTTGAAATAAGAATAGAAAGCCAATTTACCTCACAAAAAATTCAGCGTGATTATTATCAAAATTATTATTCCAACAAAACAGCTGATAATAATGAAACTTATCTTACAGAAGTATTAAACAAGAAAAATACAAAAAAATTTAAAGCCTTAAGCATCAAAAGAGAATATTAATTTCATTTTTGGGGAGTTTATAAATGTTGGGATGGAAACGGGTACCGAAAGATTATCTGGAAGATATATCTCAGATGATAACTGAAATGGGACTGAAGCCTATAAGGCGGGAAAACGAATCCCTGCAAGTGTATTGTGTATCAAAAAATGGTTCAGGATTTTATGTTCGTTTTTTTATGCATGAAGGGGAATTGGTTTTTGAGTCTCCATTTAAAAAATCTGCACATGGGACTAGTGAAAATGTAGCAGCTTTTAATCAGGCATTACTTGCATATAACACAAAAATGACAAAGTTAAGCTTTTCCCTTGCCAAGGGAAGAGATGGCTGGGTGATTTTATTGCGAGGAGCTGGGGAGTACAAAACTGTTACGCCAGACTTTTTATATAATATTTTTAATTATTTTAACTTTGTTTATACGACATTTATTCCAGAGATAGAGGATATGGCGACTGAATGGAACATTAAGTTTAATGGCAACAGTTTAATCGATGACATGTTTTAGTGATAAAGAAAAATCAGAAATCTTGCTGATTCCTAGATATCCACATTAGTAATCTAAAAAGAGGTTATGTCTAAAAATGGACACAACCTCTTTTTTTCGATCCTTTATAATTGCTATATCATGAGCGCCAAATGGAGAGGTAAAAGAATTATTGGTTGTCAAAGCAAAAATCACAATACCTGTAAAGGTGAACTTTGGGAGTGTGAACGTTGCTATAAAAAGGTTTGTTGGGAAGAAGGCTCGACGGATTTACTGGAATTATGTGATAACTGCTGGCATGATGTCCGCATTTTAGGACAGGAATATTTGACATCACTAGATGAATGGGGGAAAATGTACTCTAATTCATTTGGCAGAAAGGGCTGAAAGATATGCAGTTGAGATTAACTTCTGAAATAGCAAGTAATTATTCAAGTGCTTCTCAACAAATCCGCGTTTTGACGGAAAGTTGGGTAGGTAAGTCAATTTTCTGCCCCAATTGCGGAAGCCCACTAAACCGCTTTGAAAATAATTCGCCTGTTGCCGATTTTTACTGCAAGAAATGTGCAGAAGAATATGAACTAAAGTCAAAGAATGGGGCGATGGGCAAGAAAATCGTGGATGGCGCATATTCCACGATGATAGAACGCTTGAAGTCGGATAACAATCCTAATTTTTTCTTTTTGACTTACGACAAGTCCACTTTTGAAATTAGAAATTTCCTGAGCATCCCGAAATACTTTTTTGTCCCTTCGATTATTGAAAAGAGAAAGGCGCTGAGTCCCACCGCGAGACGGGCGGGCTGGGTTGGTTGCAATATTGATGTAAGCAATATCCCTGAGTTGGGGAAGATATTCTTTGTCCAAAACGGTGTGGTCAAGAGCAAAGACGAAGTGCTCGAAAAGTGGAGCAAGACAGATTTTGTCAAAGCAACTCAGAACATTGAATCAAAAGGCTGGTTGTTGGATGTTTTGATGTGTGTTGAGAAAATCAAAAAGCAAGAGTTCTCGTTGGAAGATGTTTACACCTTTGAAGGAGTTTTGAAAGCCAAACATCCGTCGAATCACAATGTGAAGGCGAAAATCCGCCAGCAGTTGCAGTTTTTGCGGGATAGAGGCGTTTTGGATTTCGTGGGGCGAGGTCAATACAGGGTGAGGTTGAAAGGCAAGTAACAAGAAAACACTGGGATAAATATCCCAGTGTTTTTGATTCATGATGGCTCAAGGAGCGTCGTTTAGTGCGTTTTGAAGGCGATGAAGCTGATCGATGAGCTGGGATTGTTCCTGTTCGGTGAGCACTGCCATCCATGTTTTTTGATTTTGATGGACAAGCAAACGGAAATCATGCGCCACCTGACGACCAGAGTCGGTCAGTTCGATGAGCAGCATCCGCCGGTCGGTGGAATGAGGCGCTCGCCGCACATATCCGCGGCGTTCCAGTGAGTCGAGCAGACTCGTCATCGAAGCCCGGCTGATAATGAGTCGCTCCGCGATCTTGTTTGGTGGCTGCGGCTCACCAAGATCCGCCAGGATTCCCAGAACCAAACCCGATGAAGGGGTGAGGTCAAAGGGTTGAACTAAGTCCGCGATGCGCTTGACCAATAGGTCAGACGTGCGAACGAGATTCATTGCCGTCTCTGTGGCTTTTGAACTCGCGCCAGGGTATCGCTTCTTGAAATCGGGGGGTAGTTGAATGAAGTTTTGATTAGCCATCTAATAATTAGCCTCTTGACAAAAGTAGTTAGTATCCTTATAATAAGCATTATATCAGAAAAGGAGATAGACATGGCAACTACGATGGCAACAAATTATGTAGTACTGGCTGAAGGAGAGGGTTTACGGCTTCAATCAGGACCCGGTCGCGATCTGATCTTCAAGGTCACGGGCGAAGATACCAATGGTGCGTTCGATTATTTTATTGTCCAGGTCGCGCCGCATGGTGGTCCCCCTCTCCATGTGCATCACCTCCAGGAAGAGACCATCCACGTATTGAAGGGTCGTTACAAGGTCCAGATCGGCGATGAAACCTTCACTTGCGAGCCGGGCGGTTTTGCCTACCTGCCGTCGAAAGTGCCGCATGCCTTCCTGAACCTGACCGATGAGCCAGGAGAAATTATCGTCGTCTACACCCCGGGCGGCGGGCACAAGTTCTACGAGGAATTTGGTCCGATCAGCCGCAGCGGTCCGCCTGACCCAAAAGTGTTGGGACCCCTATTCGAAAAATATGGAATGACCTTGTTAGGCAAACCTCTGTCTGCCGATTAGGCTGGAAGAAGATAACGCGAGAACACTGGGATGAATGTCCCAGTGTTTTGATTCGTGTGGGTGAGGTCTGCAAGCGGACAACAATCCTAATTTTTCTTTTTGACTTACGACAAGTCCACTTTTGAGATTAGAAATTTCCTGACCATCCCGAAATACTTTTTTGTCCCTTCGATTATTGAGAAGCGAAATGCGCTGAGTCCCACCGCGAGACGGGCGGGCTGGGTTGGCTGCAATATTGATGTGAGCAATATCCCTGAGTTGGGGAAGATATTCTTTGTCCAAAACGGCGTGGTCAAAAGCAAAGATGAAGTGCTTGAAAAGTGGAGCAAGACCGATTTTGTCAAAGCAACTCAGAATATTGAATCAAAAGGCTGGTTGTTGGATGTGTTGATGTGTGTCGAGAAAATTAAGCGCGATGCGTTTTCGCTGGAGGATGTCTATGCTTTTGAAGGAGCGCTGAAAGCCAAACATCCGTCAAATAACAATGTGAGGGCGAAGATACGTCAGCAGTTGCAGTTTTTGCGGGATAAAGGGGTTTTGGATTTCGTGGGGCGAGGTCAATACAGGGTGAGGTTGAAGAGCGGTTGACCACGAAGTGTCACAAAGGGGCACGAAGGAAAAAACTTTGTGACACTTCGTGTCCCTTTGTGGTTGAAAAATGGGAAGGAACAGATATGAAAACGGGTAAAATAGAGACATGAAAGCAAAAGTCCCAGCCAAGATACGCAGACTCATGAAAGAGTTCAAGGAAGGGCTTGTCCGCATTTATGGGGATAAGCTCAAAGCTCTCTATTTGTACGGTTCCTACGCGCGCGGAGATTATCGCGAGGGCTCGGATGTGGATGTGATGATTTTGCTGAAAAATTACAGGAATTATTGGAAAGAGCAAAGCAAGATCAGCCAGTTGGCGAGCGACATCTCTTTGGAGTATGAAGTGACTGTAAGTTGTATCTTCGTCAAAGAAATCCAATGGGAAACCACCAGCAATGAAAGACCGCTCATTTATAACATCCGCAAAGAGGGTGTACCTGCATGAAAGATTACTCCAGCAAACTATTCAGTAAAGCATTGGACGCGATCGAAGCTGCCGAAGCCCTGCTGAACATCAACAAAGCAGAGTTTGCCGCAGGTCGTGCCTATTATGCGATGTTCTATGTTGCCGAGGCGTTGCTATATAACGAATTCGATTTGAAATTCAGCCAGCATGGTCAGGTCATTGCGGCATATGGAAAGAACTTCGCCAAGACGAATGTACTTGACCCAAAATTCCACCGCTGGATGCGTGACGGCTTCGACAAGAGAATTACAGGCGATTATGGCGTAGATACGGGCATTGAGGATGAGATCGTAGCCACGATGATAAATCAAGCAAGAGAGTTCATGTTGGCGGCGCAGAAGTATTTGAAAGAGAAGGAATGATAGACATAAAAGTCTATTATGACCGTGAAGGCAATACGCTTACGGTTTGGTTCGGCAATCCCGCCGATGAGTATATCGCTGAAGAAACAGGCGAAGAGATTGTGTTGATGAAAG
The DNA here is from genome assembly GCA_015075725.1 of Anaerolineales bacterium. NCBI lineage: Bacteria > Bacillati > Chloroflexota > Anaerolineae > Anaerolineales > Anaerolineales bacterium. The sequence goes on from JABTTV010000001.1 coordinate 1,616,270, forward strand.
ACCGTGAGGGGAAGGTCATTGGGTTTGAGAAACTGAACTTCACAGGGAAAACGGGAGATGCAATAAAGGTTGCATTTGAAACGGTTGCTGTATAAAACAAAAATGTAGCAGAACACGAGAACACTGGGATGAATGTCCCAGTGTTCTATTTATTAAGCTGGACTTATCTTCGCAGCCTGTCCCTGTTTGGCAACGCCTAACCTCCCTATGAAAATAAAATCCCGTCTTCACGGGATTTTTGTGGGCGCTAAGGGACTCGAACCCCTGACCTTCTCGGTGTAAACGAGACGCTCTAACCAACTGAGCTAAGCGCCCAACAGGCGCATTATAGCATGTGATTTCAAAAACCCGGGGAATTAAATCCGCCTTCGATTTTCAATAACCAAAGGCGCAATTTGCGCCCGCGCTGGGTATAATGCTTTAATAAAACAGGAGAATTTCCATGAGCGACCCGAAACCTCTCAACTGGACGCCCACCCCAGGCATTGGCTATTCTGTCATCCGGCGCGGCGACGGGGGCATGACCCTGACCTTCACCGATCTCTCGGACGCGACGATTGCACACTGGCAAAACTTCGCGCTCGAACACCTACTCGGCGCGGATCGCCGCACACGAAACCTCTACGACCTGCGCGCTGTGGCCGACATTCCCGAGAAAGCCATCCGCATGGCAGTGGAAGCCAACAGCGATCCCTCGGCGCGGAACATCCGCGTGGCGGTGGTGGTGGCAGGCGAAGCCGTTGCGGACGCCATCCGCAAAGTGGCGGCGCTGGCAGAGACCGAATCTGCGGCGGCGATGAAGATATTCACCGACATCAACGAAGCTGAAGCCTGGCTGGCGCGCCCATTGGACCAGATCGCGTAAGCCTGTCATTGCGAGGGCGACAACCCGAAGCAATTTCCGAGTTTATGAAATCAAAAACGCTTCAAGTTGGGAGTTTTACATTCGATTGGGGTTCCCGCACCTATGTGATGGGAATCTTGAATGTGACTCCCGATTCCTTTTCAGGGGACGGCATCATCGCCAAAGGGGATGCCGTCAAGCTGGCAGTGGAGCAGGCGCGGGAATTTATTCTCTATGGCGCGGATATTCTCGATGTGGGCGGCGAATCGACGCGACCCGGCTCGGAGCCTGTCGATGCCGAGGAAGAAATGGAACGCGTGATTCCCGTCATTGAGGAATTGCGAAAGAATTTCCCGCAAGTTTTGATTTCAATTGATACTTATAAAGCCAAAGTAGCCGATGCAGCGATTCTGGCGGGTGCGAACATCATCAACGATGTGTGGGGCTTCCGCGCGGATTTTGAAATTGCGCCCGTGGCAGCGAAATATAAAGTGCCGGTGATCCTCATGCACAATCGCAGCAACCCCGCCAGTGTGGAAGTCCGCGAGAAATTGGGGGGGACGTATCTCGGCGCGGAATATGATGACCTGCTCGAAGATGTGAAACGGGAATTGCTCGCCAGCGCGGAGATCGCGGTCAAAGCCGGGGTGGAGGAAAGGCTCATTATCCTCGACCCAGGCATCGGCTTTGGAAAGACGCGGGAGCATAACCTCGAGCTGATCAACCGACTCGGAGAGATCCGCTCGCTGGGGTATCCCATCCTGCTGGGTACATCTCGAAAATCCTTTATCGGCTTCACGCTGGACCTGCCGCCTGACCAGCGCGTTGAAGGAACGGCTGCAACTGTGGCAGTTGGAATCACACGCGGCGCGGACCTGATCCGCGTGCATGATGTGAAAGAGATGGTGCGCGTGGCAAAGATGACGGACGCGATCGTGAGGGCGAGTTGAGCTCTGCAGATTACGCACGAGACCTTCTCCGTTCGGGAATCATAGACGCAAAGACGGGTGACAAGGATTCTGCCAGGCGGTATTTGGACCGAGCCATTTATATGGCGGGCACACACGACGTGCTTGCCGAAGCCTGGTTCTGGATGGGCGAAGTGATGGATGACCCGGTCGAAAAACGCATGGCTTACGAAAACTGCCTTTCGCATGATTTGCATCATACACGCGCGCGGCGTTCGTTGGCAGTTCTCGACGGCAGGATAAAGAGCGACGAGATCATCGATCCGGACAGACTCCCCTCCGCGCCGGAGGGATTGCGCGCAGTTCAGGCAGATCGATTCATGTGCCCCAAATGCGGCGGGCGCATGTCTTTCTCGCCGGATGGCGCGACCCTCATCTGTGATTATTGCTCGAGTAAAAACCAACCCGGCGCGGGCAGGGGAACGGAAAACGATAAAGATTTCATCGTAGCCATGGCGACCATGAAAGGGCACAGCAAACCGTTGCAGGAGCAGGTCTTTCACTGCAACGGTTGCGGAGCGGAGTTCATCCTGCCGCCAAAGCAGATATCCGCCAATTGTGCCTATTGCGATTCGCCCCACGTGGTCAGCCTGGAAAAAACGAAGGACTTGATCGCGCCGAATTCGATCCTGCCGTTTGCATTCGACCAGAAAAAAGCCGTGCGCCTTTTGATCGATTGGGTGGAAGGCAATCACATCAAACCGGAAAAGAAGGTCGACCTGCCGCGTGGTATTTATCTTCCCATGTGGACGTTCAACATCGGCGGTTCCATCGATTACACAGCCGAGGTTGTCGAATACAAGGAGAACGGTTTCAACAACGAAAGCGAACGCAGGGTGTTCCGGATCGACGATAAATTCCCCGTATTGGTGAACGACATCGCGCTTCCCGCCTCCCGGAAACTTTCTGCTGTCTTCATGAAACTGATTCCAGGTTTCGACCTTTCGGCGCTCAAGCCGTACGACCCGCGTTATCTGGTCGGTTGGCTCGCCGAGGTTTACGACATCCCAATGGCAGATGCCTCGCTCGATGCGCGCAGCATTGCCTTCAAAGACCGGAGGGAACGATTGCCATATTTGCTGAATAACATCAACCTCGTCCGCGCCTCATCGGCGGGGATGCTGGTCGAGTCGTTCAAACTCGCACTCCTGCCCGTGTGGATGACCGAACTTCCCTTCGAAGGGCGTGAGCATATCATTCTCATCAACGGTCAAAGCGGCGCGGTCAAAAGCGACCTGCCCGAAAAAGATGAAGAGCACGGCGGCTTGTTCGATTTCCTGGCAGATTTGTTGAATGATTAACCTGCAGGGGCGACTCACAAGTCGCCCCTACTTTAATAGCCGAAACTCAATCCCATTCTTCTCCAAAACCACCCTCAACATCTTCGCATTCTCTGCCGCACGCGGATGATCGCCATGCAGGCAGAGTGTATCCATTCGCCCGGTTTTCACCAACTCAATGGCATGTCTCGCCACTTCCTCCGGCGACTCAATGATCGCACCCGGAAGAAGGCGGGACATTAACGACCCGTCAGCATTGTAGCCTCTATCGGGGAAACCCTCCGCCGCAACTCTCAGCCCCATCTCCCGCCCCGCCTCCATCGACCTTGAGCCTGCCAGCCCAACCAAAATTAAATCTACACTGTGGGCTTTTACCGCCCGCGCAATCGCGCTTGCCAATTCAACATCCTTTGCAGACTGGTTGTACAACGCCCCATGCGGTTTGACATGGGTCAACGTCACGCCTTCCTCTTTTGCAATCGCCGCCAGAATTTGAATTTGCTCAAAGACCAGCTTCTCTGCTTCAGCAGGGGAAACGTCCATTTCTTTGCGCCCAAAATTTTCTCTATCATTCCAACTTGGATGCGCGCCTGCATTCACGCCAAAGCGTTTTGCGAGCCGAAGAGTCTCGCGCATGGTGTGTTCATCACCCGCATGGAATCCGCAGGCGATGTTGGCTGAGGTGATATACGGCATGATGGCTTCGTCGCTGCCGATGCCTTCGCCGAGGTCACAGTTGAGATCGATTTTCATGACATCTCCAATCAGACCTCCGAGGTTTTTACGTGTCCCCGTATGGGGGAAACCTCGGAGGTCTTTCGTAATGTGTCCTGTGCTTCTTTCACCGTGGTCTCTCGAAAGCGGATTTTGCTCACGCCCGCTTCACATTGCGCCAACAGAGGCAGACTTGCGCGAGTCACATTGGCGATCTTGGGATAGCCGCCTGCGGTGGGAGCATCTGCCATCATGACGATGGGCTGACCATCGGCTGGGATTTGGATGCTGCCCATGGTCATGCCTTCGGAGATGAGTTCTTGGGTGGTGGCTTTTTCAATGGGTGAACCCTGTAAACGATAGCCCATGCGGTCAAAAGAGGGGCTGAGGGTGTATTCACTTTCGTAAAATGCCCGAATGCCTTCGGGAGTGAACCAGTCCGTTTGGGGGGCGGGGATGACATCAAGGATCGGGGTTTGGCTGTAGGGTATGAGTGGCGTATGGCCGCGGGCGGCGAGTTTGAGTAAGTCGGTGGTGGGAGCGAAGGATTGCAAAATATCTCCAACTTTGAGCGCCGAGCCAATTCCGCCACGCAGATATGTGGAACGGGAATTCATGATGATGGGTGAATCGAATCCGCCAGCGATGGTGATATACGCCCAGTTGCCGCCGCCCGTCTTCTTCACGCGCACCGTCCACCCAGCGCGGACGTAGAAACTTGTCCAAAGCGGGAAAGTCCAGATGTAGTTTTCCACTTCGTAGCCTGCGCCGGTGACGGAGAGAACTGTATTTCGTAATGCGTGAAACGTAATTTCGCCGAGTCCGAGTTCGATGGTTGCTGAGTTTTGTGGATTGTTGAGTAGAGAATTTGCGGCTTGATAGGCGTACCAGTCCATTACACCGGAAGTGGGTACGCCGAATTTATTGAATCCGCGCCTGCCGGAGTCTTGGAGGGTGGCGAGACCTGTAATTTCAACGATTGCAAGCATGGGTGGTGAGTAGAAAGTGGAAAGTAGTTAGTTGGTGGGGATGAATTTTACGGTGTCGCCGGGGGAAAATAAAAATGGATTGTCGCTGGTTGGGTCAAAGAGTTTGAGCGGAGTGTGCCCGAGAATGTGCCAGCCGCCGGGCGAGTCGACGGGGTAGATTCCAGTTTGGGAACCGGCGATGGCGACAGAGCCAGCGGGCACGCGAGTGCGCGGAGTGGACATGCGGGGCAAGGTCAGTTTTTCGTTGAGGATGCCGAGGTAGGGAAAACCGGGCGTGAATCCCATCATGTAAACGGTGTATTCGCGCTCGCTGTGCAGGCGAATCAACTCAGAGGGAGATAAGGCTAGAGTTGTGGCAAAAGGTTCGAGGTCAGGTCCCGAAGCGCCGCCATAGAGGACGGGAATCTCTAAGTGGCGAGAAGGTCTGTGAGTCGAATCATCCAGCAGGGAGATTTTTTCCTCGATCAGGTTTTTGATCTGGTTGTAGGTTGTGGCAAGCGGGTTGTAGTGGACGAGGACGGTGCAGTAGGCGGGGACGGTTTCGGTGATTGCGGGGATGGTTTGCAGAATCGTATCGAGGGCGTGGACGCGTGCGTTGAGTGCGGGGTCGATGGTGTCGCCGAGTTGGATGAGGATTGCGGAGTCGCCGAGCGGCTTGAGCATGTCAGCGGGTGAAAATGGAGATGGACTCGATGTGATAGGTCTGCGGGAAGAGGTCGAAGGGTGTGGCGTGTTGCAGGGTGTAGCCGCCTTTGAGAAGTCGCGCCGCGTCACGCGCAAGGGTGGATGGGTCGCAGGAGACGTAGGCGATGACTTGCGGGTTGATTTGGAGAATCGCGTCGAGGGCGTGCTTGTCGAGCCCGGCGCGGGGTGGGTCAACAATCATGTGGGTGGGTTGGGTGAGTTGCCGTGCGAGAGCGGGCAAAATTTCTTCGGCGGCGCCTTCGTAGAGTTCAACGTTGTCGAACTCGTCGAGGTTGATGGCGAAGTCTTCGCAAGCGGATGGCGACGATTCGATGCCGATGACTTTGGCGTATTTGTCGGCGAAGAATTTGCTGAATAAGCCGACGCCGCAGTAGAGGTCAATGAGGGTGCATTGGGAATCGGGAATCGGGAGTTGGGCTTGAAGGTGTTGCCCCATTTTTTCTGCCATCGGGGTGTTGACTTGGAAGAAGGATGGTGCGGAGACGTGGAAGTCTTTGCCAAGGACTTTGATGGTGAGTGCGTTGCTTCCGGCGATGACGACGGGGTGGTCTTCATAAATGTGGACGATGGAGATGTCGGCTTCGATCTCGAGTTCGGGAGTCTCTGCGGTTTCGGATTCGAGGATGAGCATGAGGTCATCGTCTGCGCCGCAGCGGAGAGAGACGCGCTCGAGGTTCATGCGCGATTCAAATTGCAGGTCATTGCGGAAAGCGTCAATGCTTGCTTCGGGCAGGTGACATTCTTCGATGGGTAAAGTTGCATTGCCTCTGGCATTGATGAAGCCAATTTTTCCATCATCGGTGAGATGGAATTGGACGTGGTTGCGATAATTCCACTGATTCGGCGATGCGACAGTGGCTTGCACAGGCGGATTTTCAATTTTGCCGATGCGCTGGAGTTGGTCACGCAGAATGTCCGCTTTGGCGAGCAGTTGTTTTTCGTAGGGTAGGTGCTGGTAGTGACATCCGCCGCATTGGGTGAAGTGCTTGCATTTGGCGGTGATGCGGTCTGGAGAGGGTTTAAGAATCTCGAGGATATCGCCTCGTGCGAAGTTTTGTTTTTCTTGCGTCAGTTGAATGCGGACAGTTTCGCCGGGTAAGCCAAAGGGAACGAAGACGGCGCGACCATCTGGGAGGCGTCCCATCGCTTCGCCGCCGTAGGTGAGTTTTTCAAGGGTGATGTCGTGTTGTGTCATTTTTTACCACGAAGTGTCACAAAGGAGCACAAAGGGAGAGCAAAGTGATTATACGTCAATAAAAAAGAGGAAAGACCGTTTAATGATCTTTCCTCTTTTTTCTTTCTTCCCTACTCCCCACTTTCTACTTTCTATTCTTATTTCAAAATGAATGAAAGCGCCACCAGGATCGCAATGAAGACCCCGGCGAGGATGCCAATGCGGGTGAGATCCTTCTTGACCATGCTGTAATCGGGGTTGAACTCGAACTTCTGGGGAGGCTGGTTGGATACCGCAACAGTCGGGACGGGTCGTTTGTTTTTCTTAGCCATTTTATCTCTCCTAATTTTGTAATCGCGCAAAGACCACAATGCGCTGATCGTTGACAAGATATGGGTAACATGAAATGAGCGTTACCGTAGGCGAGGCGGTCGGCGCCATCACTTCCACGGCGGTCGGCTCGACGAGTACGGTGCGGTCGACAACGTAGGTAAATTGCCGCTGTTGGGTGTAGATGATGACCTGATCGCCGGGGACGAGTCTATCCAAATAGCGGAAGAGTTCGCCGTATACATCATTATGTGCCGAAAGCACGAGGTTGCCATCGCGCCCCGGCGCGGATGAGCCGACATATTGCCCAACACCCTTCTTCAATTGCTCCCAACCATCGCCCTGCACAACCGGCGCATCCACATTGATGGCGGGGATCTGAATCCGCACAGCCTGGTCTGGCGCGGCGGTTGGCACAGGAATATTCGCCAACGACTGCACCATCGGGAGCAAATGCTCGGGGATCTCCGCTTCATTCGGCCGCGTGTTTCCCTGCGCGTCGGGCGGCGTGTGACCGGATGGAAGCACAACAGCCATTACAAGCGGAGTCGGCACGGCGGTTTCGGGGTTGAGCGCCTGGACGACTTCGGTGTTGAGCGTTTGAAGCAGCCCGACTCCATTGATGATGACCGCGGCGAGTCCAATCACCGCAAGGACTTCGACTCCGAGCAGGATTCTATCGAGCAATTTCCGCTTCGGGTTGACGGGACCCGGCTCAGGCGCAGGGACGGCTGATTCGGCCGTATCGATCTCAGGCGTGGAAGGAAGCGGGTTCGCATCCGCAAGATCGGGCGCAAGTGAAACGACCCGTCCTGTGCGGCGGAAATGTTCCAGCCGATCCTTGCGCGCACCCCGCCGTTTTTCGACGAGCAATCGCCGCAGTTCTTCAACGGATAATTCTTCGGGTGCTTTCCTGCGTGCCATGGCGGGGCGATTATACCGCAAGGAGAATAGCGGAATGTAAGGGGCGTGGGGCATGTCTTGTCTAATCCATGCCGGGTGTGAGATCGGTTTTTCTTTGTGATACAATATAGAACATTCGTTCTTATCAGCAGGTCGAAAGGTATTCCATGAAAAATCAACTATACGATGAAGCGAATATTCGTCTCAAGCAGGCGCAGGTCAACCTGACGCAATGGCTCGAGACCGCTCCTGAAGAAAAGCGGAAGTCGTGTCTGGGTCCCGAGGACCCCGCCTGTGTGGAAGAGCATTTGCATGTGATCGACAGCACTCTGGAAAGCATCCAGGAAGGCACGTTCGGGGTTTGCAAGATCTGCCATGAAGCCATCGAGACCCAGTTACTCCAAATGGATTACACCTCTGCCGTCTGCCTCGGTCACTTTACAGAAGAGGAACTCCGCCAGTTGGAGAGCGAACTTCAGATGTCGCAGGTCATCCAACGGGGTCTGCTGCCGAAGAGAATCCCGGACATTTCCGGGTTGAACATTTCCGCGTTCAGCCGACCGGCGCAGATCGTCGGCGGCGATTATTTCGACTTCGTCGATTTCAAGGACGGCACGCATGGGATCGCGATCGCTGATGTGAGCGGGCACGGCGTTTCCGCTGGGATGTTCATGAGCAGCCTGCAAACGGCGTTCCATACGCTGATCCCCGAATCCGATTCGCCCCTGACGGCGCTCGAACGCATCAACCGCCTCTACATCCACAACATCAACTTCACGACCTTTGTCACAGTCTTTCTCGGAAAATTCGATCCCAAGTCTCAAATCCTGACCTATGCAAACGCGGGTCACAGTTCGGCGTATCTTTACCGCAGTAAAACTCAAGAGGAAATCTGGCTGAAGCCGACCGGTCCCGCCATCGGTTTGGTGGAGCGATTCTCTGTTCACAAAGAAGAGATAAAGTTACAGCCGGGCGATGTCTTCATTTTATACACGGATGGAATCACCGAAGCGGCAAGCCCGGACGGCATGTTGTGGGGCGAAGAACAATTGGCGAATATCATCCGTCAAAACGCAGAGGCCTCGGCGGAGCAGATGATCCAAGCTGTCTTGAAAGAGTTGGGTGTGTACACCCAGGGCGCTTCTCAGGCAGATGATGTGACGCTCCTGATCGCCAAAGTGAGTTAGACAGGCTCGTCATTCTGAGGAGCGAAGCGACGAAGAATCTCATTTAAAGTGAAATTATCATGTAGGTTCGAGATTCTTCGCTCCCTACAGGCCGCTCACCTGTGCCTGCGGCACTGGCGCAGGCACAGGTGACATAATCTGCGCGAGAAATTTCCGGCGGCGGATACCTGTGAAGGCAGCGGGCGATCCGCCACAGGTTTTACAAAAAGATGCACTTTGTGAGTGCGCTGGGTATAATTCGGGGGCATTTTCACGGCGGCTTGCACCATGTCACTCATCAGCACATCCAATCTCACCAAATCCTACGGCGCGACCGATATCTTCACCAATCTGACCCTTTCGATCGCAAAGGGGTCGCGTTTGGGCATTGTCGGTCCGAACGGTGTCGGGAAAACGACGCTGCTGCGAATCCTTGCGGGCGAAGACGAAGCCTCGACGGGAACAGTAACCCGCTCACGTGGAGTCCGAAGCGGATACCTTCCGCAAGAGGCGGATTTCAAAATGGAAGGCACACTTTGGGAGGCGTGTCATTCCGTTTTCGGGGATTTGATCAAGGGACAAAATGAACTGCACCGCCTTGAAGAATTGATGGCAACGAATTCGGATGTGATCGAACAATACGGCAAGCTGCAGGAGGATTTCGAACGGCGCGGCGGATACACGTTCGAGACTCGCATCAAGCAGGTGTTGACCGGGCTGGGATTCGACGCCTCGGACTACGACCTGTCTTTGGATCATCTCTCAGGCGGACAGCGCACCCGCGCTTTTCTCGCCCGCCTCCTGCTCTCGGACCCGGACGTGCTCCTGCTCGACGAGCCGACCAATCATCTCGACATCCGCGCCGTGGAATGGCTCGAAGGATATTTGAACCAGTGGGAAGGCGCGGCGGTGATTGTTTCGCATGACCGTTATTTTTTGGACAAGGTCAGCAATGTGATCCTGGAAATGCTGCCCGGCGCATATGAGACGTATCATGGAAATTACACCGCCTATTTGAAACAGCGCGAAGAACGGATTGCCCGCAGGCAGGAAGTGTTCGAAGGCGAGAAGGAAAAACTTCTCAAGGAAGTCGAGTACATCAAGAAGAATATATCGGGGCAGAACACACTGCAGGCAAAAGGGAAACTGAAGCGGCTCTCGCGTATCGTGCAGGCGGTGGAACAGATCGGCTTCGAAGCGGCGCTGAATCAAAAATGGAGCGAGACCGCGGAAGAAGTAACAGTGACAACTTCGTATTTCGGCGTGGAAGAAGCCGAGAGGCGGGTGCGGGCGTTGAGATCCCCTGTGCGGACCCTGCCGCATTTACACCTGCGACTTGGTTCCGAAAAACGTTCCGGCGATCTGGTGATTCGCACGAAAGATCTGCAAGTCGGCTTTCCGGATAAATTCTTATTCAAGTCACCTGATATCGAATTGCGCCGCCAGGACTGTGCCGCGTTGATCGGACCGAACGGGGCGGGCAAATCCACGTTCTTGAAGACGATATTGGGTCAATTGGAGCCGTTGTCGGGCGAAGTGATCCTTGGCGCGAGTCTGCACATCGGTTACTTCGCGCAGGCGCATGAAGGACTCGACCCCGAGAAAACGCTTTTGCAGGAGATCGACTCGGTCATGCCGAACTGGCTGCCGGGTCAGATCCGCGATTATCTCGGCAAGTATCTTTTCAGCGGCGATGACGTGTATAAGAAAATCTCCATGCTCTCCGGCGGCGAGCGCGGACGCCTGGCATTGGCAAAACTTGCCTTGCAGGACACGAACCTCCTGCTATTGGACGAACCGACGAATCATCTTGATATTCCATCGCAGGAGGTTTTGGAATCGGTGCTGGAGGATTACACCGGCACGATCCTGCTCATCTCGCACGACCGTTATCTCGTCGATGCTCTGGCGACCCAGGTCTGGGAGATCGACCCGGACGAAAGGGAATTGACCGCCTTCAAAGGTACGTATTCGCAACTGCGAGCCGAGCGTGAGCAGAGGGAGTACGAGGCGTTTATGAAGGCGAATCGGTCGAAAGTTGAAGGTCAAAAGTTGAAAGTCGAAAGTCGAAAATCAAAAGCTGATGCGAAGGAAGAAAGAAGAAGGGTCGCGCAGTTGCAGGAATTGGAGAACAGAATCGCTGAGTTGGAGTCCACCCTTGCAAATTTGGGTGCGCAGTTGGAAAGTCCCATGGTCAAGCCGGATGAGGTGGCGAAGATCGGCAGGGAATACGAGCGTGTCCAGAAGGATATGGACGCAAAACTCGCGGAATGGGAACGGATGCAAAATTGATATTACACAACCAGCATGAGTGCTCCCGCCGCAGTCCTCGGCGGCGGGGACGCCGCCTTGAGCAAGATAAAATTGTAATTTTTGCAGGAAGTCATTTGATTAAATTTAAAAGGAGTCTGGGATGAGCAGTGAAAATGCATGTCCAAAATGCAATACCGTCATGGAAAAAGGGACTTTGCAATTATCTGGTAAATTTGGAGAGTCCCCATTTACATGGGAAGATGCCGGCGAAAACCGAATCAAACTGGTTGCCTATCATTGTCCCAAATGCGGTCATATTGAACTGAATGCGCCACCGAAGAAGGTCCAATGAAGACGCCCTACATCGACCTCAGCCACACCGTCCACGACGGACTGGTCACCTACAAGGGACTGCCCGCCGCCATCGTCTGCGACTTCCTCAGCCGCGAGGAGTCGCGTTCGCGGTACGCGCCGGGCACGGAGTTCCAGATCGGCAAGATCGAAATGGTGACGAACACCGGTACGTACGTGGATTGCCCCTTTCACCGTTACGCGGACGGCAGGGATCTATCCGAAGTGGAGTTGGAGCGGTTCGTGGATATCGAAGGCATCGTCATCCGCGCGGATCATCGCAAGGGGCTGGCGGTCACAGCCGAGGCGTTCAGAGGGAAGGATGTGCGCGGGCGGGCGGTCCTCGTCCACACAGGCTGGGCGGAGCATTGGGCGACGGATGCGTATTTCGAGAATCATCCTTTTCTGACGGAAGACGCGGCGGTTTATCTGCGCGATCAAGGAGCGAAGCTTGTGGGAATCGATTCGCATAACATCGACAACACGAGCGGAAATACCAGGCCCGTCCACTCGACGCTTTTGCGTGAGGAAATTCTCATTGCCGAGCATTTGTGTAACCTGGAAAATGTTCCAGATGAAGGTTTTACGTTTACAGCCGTCCCGCCAAAGTTCAAAGGCGCGGGGACGTTTCCCGTCCGCGCGTTCGCGAAGTTGAAATAGACGATAACTTCCAACGTTCATCTCGTTGGAAGTTTTTTTTATCCATCGGGTAGCAATCCTTCCTTCGGCGTGCTATAGTGATGTTGCCAAGGCGATTCACCCTGGCAGGAGGAAAATATGTCCTGGCAAAGTCAATTGCGCGGCGACCCGGTTCCATGGCTGTTGGAAGAGGACGATCCGGGAACCCGGTACCTGGCGCTTCGGGATGTGGTCGGGCTATCGGACCAAGACTCAGAATTGAGGTCCGCGCGGAGGCGGGCACATCGTGAAGGTCCGATCGCGGCGGTTTTGTCCCACATGCGGGAGGAGGGATATTGGGTCAAGGCGGGTCCGGGGTATGGTCCGAAGTACAAGGGGACGGTTTGGGCGATCGTCCTGCTCGCGCAACTGGGGGCAAAGGCTGCGAAAGATAAACGGATCGAAAGGGCATGCAGGTATTTGATCGACCACGCCCTGGCGGAGGGCGGTCAATTCACTGCGATGAGTTCCGGCGCTCCCTCCGGGACGGTGGATTGCCTGCAAGGGAATTTGTGCTGGTCGCTGATGGAGCTGGGGTATGACCATCCGCGTTTGGGATCCGCTTACGAGTGGATGGCGCGCACAACGACTGGCGAGGGTATTGCGCCAATGAAAGATAAAGACGCTCCCATCCGTTATTATGCGGGCAAGTGCGGACCGGGCTTCGCCTGCGGCGCGAATAACAAACTCCCATGTGCGTGGGGCGGTTGCAAGGTGATGATGGCTTTCGGGAATCTCCCGGCAAAGGAAAGGACGCCTCTCGTCAAACGAGCCATCCAACAGGGCACGGACTTCTTTTTTACGGTCGATCCGGCCACAGCGAATTACCCGAACGGCTGGGCGGCAAAGCCGAGCGGAAATTGGTGGAAGTTCGGCTTCCCCGTTTTCTACATCACCGATATTTTGCAGATCGCCGAAGCGCTGACCGGTCTTGGATTGGCAAAAGATAAACGACTATCCAACACGATGAAACTCATCCGCGACAAACAGGATGAACAGGGACGCTGGCTGCTCGAATACGATTACACCGGCAAGACCTGGCTGAAATTCGGCAAGCCGAAAACTCCCAACAAATGGGTTACTCTGCGGGCCTTGCGCGTGATGAAGAAAGCCGTTTGAAAGGAGAACAGGAGATGAATCGGAAATTGTTATTCATCCTATCGGTCATCCTGGGTGCGGGGTTGGCGGTTGCCGCATGTGGCGGTCCCGTACCTGCAACGCCCGCAGCCGGAACCTTTGAACCTGCCGAGAGTCTGCCGCCAGTGGAGGAGACTACTGCGCCCACAAGGGATGATGAAGGGATTCCCTTGGGCGTGAAAATTGTGGGGGGAGTCGCCGTCCTCCTGATAATATGGTCCTGGCTGGGTAGCGGCGGGAATGTTCAATGGCAGAGCCAGGCAAGCGACAAAAAGCCGCCTTCCACCTGCCGGGAGGGGACGTATTATGTCCACCGGGAGAAGGTGACCATCAAAGCCGGGCTTTGGAAGCTGACCGCGCTCAACATCGCGATCGATCCCTCCTCGCAGAAACCGGCGGCTTATACCGCTCCAGCCACGTTCGTCAACCGGGTAAATCAATCCGCCCGGACCAGGAGATTGGCAGGCAAACCCGGCGAGATAAAAAAGCAGGCGGCGGCGATTGGAAAAGACCTGGCGCCGCTGGTGCTGTCCTGGCAGAAAGCGGCAAATACCGGAAAGAAGGACTTTTCCCTTGAGGCTCACTTTGAAGGAGGGGAGGCTTCAGCCAGGTTCATCAGATATCGTTGTGTCGGGACGCCCGGCGGGTGGCGAAAGGAGAGCGAATGGACGGCCACGCTCAAAGCGGCGGACAGCCAGCAGAAGACCTTCCGGGGACCGAGATCCGGTGAAACCAAAAAGGAATACAAAACTTTCCTGGAGGACAATCTAAGCGGGTACGTTCTGGGTGTGGTCGAGGAGACAGCCAGGATCCTTTGAAAATCGAATATATAAAAACTTCCGATGGACAGACATCGGAAGTTTTTTTAGGGTTAGTACTCGACAGCTCTCTTGAGCTTCTTTGCGTTCCTGACCCAGGCTTTGACGTTGCTCAAACCGGGCATCTGGTTGACCTTGTTGAGTTTCAGATTTGCCCTGGTCATCGCTTCGAGCAGGGCTTCGGGTTTGCGGTTGGCGAGTTCCACTGCCGTATCCACCCCGGCGGCTTCCAGTAGATCCGAGTATTGCGTGCCAACGCCCTTCACGCGGAACAGATCCGCCCGGTTGACCCATTCGAGAATGGTTTTGGCGTCGAAGCCGGTGGCTTGGGCGAGTTCCTGGCGTCCCTTGCGGGTGGCGCCTTTTTTCAAGAGTCCGTTCGTGCCGCGGACGCCCGCCTTTTGAAGTTTCGCAGCGCGGACGGGACCGATCCCCTCGATTTGAACAAGTGTGGGCATTTTTATCTCCTTTATGGATACAGTATAGCGATTTGCTTATTAATATCAATATCATTCACAAAAATAATTACCTTCCTCATCTTCCAAACATTACTTCAAGCACGGAGGGAAGACCATTTCGCCGGACGGAGCCGTTGACGGGCGGCGGGGAAACGACGCAAATGCATGAATCCCATCGGCTATAATCGGGCCATCGGAAACCGATCCATGGACCTGCCCCTCAACAAAATCCTGCAAGGCGACTGTGTCGAGAGCCTCGATGCGCTTCCCGAAAAGTCCATTGACCTGGTCTTTGCCGACCCCCCCTATAACCTGCAATTACAGAACGACCTGCACCGCCCGAACATGACCAAAGTGGACGCGGTGGTTGATCACTGGGATCGATTCGATTCGTTCGAAGCCTACGACAAATTCACCCGCGCCTGGCTGACCGCCTGCAAGCGCGTCCTGAAACCGACCGGTTCGATCTGGGTCATCGGCTCGTATCACAATATCTTCCGCGTCGGGACGATCATGCAGGACCTGGGATTTTGGATCCTGAACGACGTGATCTGGGTGAAGACCAACCCGATGCCCAACTTTCGCGGGGTGAGATTCACCAACGCGCATGAGACCTTGATCTGGGCAAGCACAGGCAGGGGCGCAAAGTACACCTTCAACCATCACGCCATGAAGGGACTCAACGACGAGAAGCAGATGCGCTCGGACTGGTGGCTCGTCCCCCTGGCAAGGGGATCGGAACGGGTGAAAGATAACAACGGTAACAAGGCTCATTCCACGCAAAAACCGGAATCGCTTATCTATCGCGTCATCCTTTCTTCGACGGAACCCGGCGGCGTGGTTCTCGATCCCTTCTTTGGGAGCGGCACGACGGGGGCGATGGCGAAACTCCTGCATCGCAACTGGATCGGCTTGGAGCGCGAGGAAAAATACATAAAGGCGGCGCAGAAGCGGATCGACGCCGTCAGACCCGAAGCGTTCGATCCCCAAACCTTCGATGTCAAAGGCAGGAAGAAATCCGCGCCGAGAGTTGGGTTTGGGACTCTGCTCGAGAACGGACTGGTGAAAGCGGGGCAAAAACTTTTCTTCGCAAAAGATAAAAAACGGACCGCGATCATCAAGCCCGATGCCCGCCTGCGCACCGCGGACGGTTTCACCGGCAGCATCCACAAGGCGGGGAGTCATTACATGAAAAACGCTCCCTGCAACGGCTGGGAGCATTGGTATCTCGTGATACGGGGCAGGCTGGTCAGTTTGGATGAGTTGCGGGAGAAGTACAGGGTGAAGATGGGGCTGTATGAATGAAGTTGATATTAGCCTTACTTCGCAAGCAGCAAATTATCGCCAAGTTTCGTGAGTTGTGAGATGAAGGTTTCCATTGGCGGCGCATTAATCCAACGGATCGCCTCCCAATCCTCTTTTCGCACGGAACACAGGACGCGTGCCAGATCGGCGGGAAAAATACCCGCTGCTTTTCCCTGAGCGCCGGTTATCGCCTCTTGAAGCGACAAGCTTTTCTGACAGCAAAATCCCCATACATCTGCCAGGTCCTTCGGTTCTTCGCGCCCCAGAAGCGCCGTTACCTTGTTGGCAAGAATATTTTCCGCACTATCCAACCGCCCCAAGACTGGATGATTTGTGACATTCCCTGTCCTTGCCGGGACATCGTTGATCATTTCGATCTTTAGCATGACATCCCCTTGTACAAGGTTCAACCGCGCGAACCGCTCTTCTTTCGTGAGGACTTCGCAATGCCATTCCCGGCTCAGTGCCTGAATAACGCGTTCCGTCCAAAGCCCGAAACGCTCATCATCATTGACAAAGTAATCGAGATCATCGGAGAAGCGGTGCTGAAGGTAGCCGCGGGAAGCCGCGGTTCCGCCGGTTAGATAAAACCCCGTATCCGCCTGGTTGATGACCTTGATAATGCGGTCTTGAAATGGATATAAAGCATCGAAGTAAAACGAAGATGGGTTAGCCATGCAGCAGCTCGGGGTGTTTCTCAGGAATCCATTTGACGACAAAATCAAAGCCGCGCACCCGGCTTTGCGAGCGGATGCGCCCGCGCCAGCGTGACCAGTTCTCAACCAGCCTGCGAAAACCGATCAACCGAATGATTTCTTCGTAAGAGGCGTATTCGAGCAAACGACAAGCCGCCCAATCCTGATTCAACCGTCCTTTGCTTTCGTGCCCTTCCAGGATGGCTAGAAATTGGGTTTGGTCGATGTCATAATCCCAAACGTAGGGAAGTTTGTGTGCTGCTTGCATGCTTTGATTATACCCACTACGCGCCTTTCCACACGAAGGCGACGCGATTCCCATCGATGACGGGGTATCCGTTCGCGAGGGCATGGGAATCATAGGGAGATTGGAATATGAATAAGAACATCTATGCCTTGATGTGCGTGATCAAATATTCCAAATAGCGCGATTTGACCTGCTGGCTTGCCAAGAACTGCTTGATGGGCGGGAGGTGCAGGATGACCCCGAACACCGCTGCAAGTGCGCGGTGGTTCCACAAGACACGGTTGTCGAATATCAGATTCTGCAGGTCGCCGCGTTCGATCGCCATCATGACCGTGCGGTGGACCGAGTTGAGCGGCGTGATGACCCGTTCCGCCCGCGGGTGAAGCGAGAGCCCCTCATGCGAACAGGTCCGCACACAGACGCCGCATCCGAGGCATAGGTCTTCATCCACCTTGGCTTTTTTCATTTTGGGGTGATGCGCTTCGTTGCTGGAGACCAGTGTCATGGCCTCCACCGGGCAGGCAGTGACGCATTTCCCGCAGCCATTGCATTTGGCTTGGTCCACGCCCGGCAAAAAGTTCGAGGTATGCACCGGGTTGAGGATGCCGAATTTACGGGCGGCGATCATCGCTTCACAGCAGCAGCCGCAGCAGTTACAGATGAAGTTCACGCGTTCGCGGACGTTCTCGCCGAACTGCACCAGGTTGCGTTCGTACGCCTGCTGGAGCAGGTCCATGCCTTCACTCACATCCACGAGCCGGGCATATCCGTGACGCGTGAGCGATTGCGCCGTGCCGTTGAAGGTCATGCAGATATCCATCGGCGCATCGCAATTCCGACCGACGTGCATCATCTTGTGGCGGCAGTAGCAGACGCCGATGCCGCGATGGGACGCGGTGTGAATGACTTCGGTGGCGCGTTCATAATCCAGGACGTGCAGGGCATTCTCTTCTGAAAGCACCGGCTCATGCACGAAGACCCGCCCCAATTGGGTCTCACCCTGCACGAAGAGATTGCGGATGAATTCCTCCTCCACGTTCAAATATTGGTAAAAGAGTTCGCCGAGCACCTTCTGGTCGACATCCCCCCGCAGGCGCATCATCGAGAATTCAAAGAAGCCCGCCATGGGCGGCGGCAGGGTGTAGGTGGTTTTCCCCTCCCATTCCACATCCACCAGGATCGCGCGGCTGGCAAGTTCATCGAGCACCTTGCGGGTCTCGGTCAGACCCATGCCCCAGACCCGGCTGGCTTTCTCGGCGGTGAAGGGCTTGATCGGCAGGAGCGCCACCAGCCCGGCTTCCCGCTCGCTGAACAGGATGCTCAAAATTTTGTACAATGTTTCCGATGGCGGCGCGCCCTGAGGAAAACGGTTCAAGCGCTCGACCAGCTCCGTGTACCCGGACTTCAAGGTGATATGTGACATGTCCGCATCTCCTTTGTGCCTACTATACGGAGATTCTCACCCTGATTCATCTGTCATTTGTCACGGAAGAAGGGCATGGAATTTTGCGGCGTGGCGGGTTGGAGGAGGGAGTGGGTGGGTATGGGAGATTGCAATCATTAATCAGATTGAGCAAAAGACGGTAAAATATTTTGTCGCTTATTGTGAGGAGCAAAATATGAACGTCGAAGAAATTAAGCAGGCTGTTTCGGAGCTATCACCAGAAGAATTGGCTCGATTCCGCAAGTGGTTCGAGGAATTTGAGAAAAAACGCGCAAAAGAGCTCCTAGTCGAAGAACAACTTACAAGATTAAGAGGCTCTTTGAAAGGTAGAGGCGTGATGAAGGCGTTTCTGGAGGAGAAGAAGCGGGAGAGGGATTTGTAAAAAACTTAAATAACCGCGATGCCAATTTCCAATAAATATTCAAAGGTGGGGTCATAAAAATCTTTTCTGCGGGTGTTATCTTCTAAGTCACCTGCCGGAACTACTATAACCATGCCTTGCCGTGCACGGGTTAAGAGGACACGATAAGCATTCTTTAAATAGATTTGTCGCTCGGCTTTTCTTATCTTGTTCCATCTGTCACCGACAAAAGAATAATTTTCCCAACCGTGTCTTGAATAACGGAAATCTGCATCCCAAGTCACACAAGTCCAATCCAACTCGAGTCCCTGTACCTGAAATTCTGTGACTACATCTTCAAGGTAATAAGAGGAGCGAACATCCTCTTTCCCATCAAGAAACCAATGGATTGGGTCGACTGGGGATTTCACATCAATTGCATGCGGTTTTAACCGTTCTGCTTGTGAGGAGACCACAATCCCATAACGCTCCGAACCACGAGCTTGTGCCTTTAGCCATTGTTTTGCTTTTGCAAGATCGCGTGTAATAACAATTGGATATTTTTCCTTTACTTTTTCTAAAGTCTTGCGTGCTTCGTTTGGTTGCAAATCCAAGATTTGTTTGACTAGAAGTGAAATGTTTTCAGCGCGGAAAGATCGCATTGAAGTTGAAAGGTGTAGCTCGTCTTTATAAAAGACATTTTGTCGAGGTTTGATCTTGTCCAAAACTTTTCCGGCACTGTATTCGCTATCGGTCAGTTTTGGCGATATGTAAATATGCCACCTTGGAAAGGAACGTTCCAAAGCTTCAATCCATTCGCCGATACCTGCTTCTCCGGTATTAATTTCTTGCCCACCCCCTACAAGGCAAACCACAACTGCCCAATCAGGATGACGGTCAAGGCATGAAATTAAGAATTCTGGTTCTGACGCATGGAAGTTTGAATACCCACGTTTTCGCTGCATGAAATTGGCTGTCTGTTTCAAATCCCAAGCTCTTTGAGCCTCGTCGAATAGTGCAACATGTTCAATTGGTGGTTTTTGCAGGTCAATCAAGCCCTCATCACGAAAGTTATGAACGTTTTGAATAAACATCTTAACTTCGCTCATCACTTCCCCTTTTTTCACTTTAAATCCACGCTCTTTTTCTCTTTGAACTTTATTTCGCGTTAATGCTTCTCGTAAAATCTCTACAAGAGGACCGTTACCTGAAAGAAAAACGCTATAAAGATCGTTGTCTTTATCAAAATGCTTGGTTGCGATATTTAAGCCGACTAAGGTCTTACCTGCACCAGGCACACCAGTCACAAAACATATAGATTTTGCAGATTTTTCTTTGGAAATTCGAATTATTTCCGAAATCGCATCAGATGTTTTGCTGAGGTTTATTTCATCTGCACTGCTTCGGGAGATATCTTCTACAGAATGTCCGCTGTATAAGGCTGTGGCCGCTTCAATAATGGTTGGAGTAGGCTGGTATCTTCCCTTTTCCCAATGTGTTAAATTAATTCTGTCACCATCTAGAAACCCCAAAACATCTTTTAGTACTTGGGAAAGTAATTCTTTACCACATTTTATAGGGACAAGAAGTCTATCATTATGAGCGGTAGTTGCAATGACAACTGCATTTACATCTGCATTGGTAGCTACTAAAACTGGCGCAATGTGACAATCATGGCTTGTCTCATGGAAATTCTTTAAATCAAGAGCGTAATCCCAAACTTGATCAATTGCGTAAGCAGGAAAATCTTTTTCCCCGACTTTAAATTCGAGAACAAAAATTACGTGGTCTATTATAAGAACTACGTCAATTCTTTTCCCCATTCTTGGAATAGAGTATTCAAAGTAAACTGAGCCTTCATGAGGCTCTAAAACCTTCTTAAGAATTCGAATTTCTTCTAACCAAGCATCACGCTGAGTTTGCTCTAAAGAGAATTCGTTGCCTTGTGCAAGTTTGCCAAGGATTTCAACGTCGGATCTTTTTCGAAAATCAGAAATTTTGTCGGAATAATATGATCTTCTCATTTATCCCTCTCATTGAGAGAATATTTTCGAGTGAGATAAGGATACAGCGAAACTAGACGTTGAGCAAGATCAATATTAAACGTGACTGTCACCTCCGAGGTGACAGTCACTTTGCATTTATTGAAACGTGATCTCCTCCACGCGCCAGTTCTCTTCGCCCATCAGCTTCTTCAAGCGCTCGAGCAGTTCGGGGCAGATGCGCGTGGTGTCGTTGGGGAAATCGATCAGGTGTCCCTTGCCGTTCTCGAAGATCTGGAAGGTGAACTTGTCGCGCCCGTGATACGAGATCAGCGTGCCGTACAGTGTCTTGATGCGGCGTTTGTCGCGCTCCCTGTCGCCGGTGGGGCGCAGCAGGACGGTGATCTGCCGGGGCGGATGTTCCTTGTCCTTGTTCTCTTTGGCAAGCGGGATGTACAGCGATGGAATGACCGGCTCGTCGCGGTCTTCAGTCTGACTCAACGCTTCGAGTTGACTCATCGCCTCAGCCGCGCGAGTCGCAAGCGGAGGAGTCACCTCTTCATCCTTCTTGAAATTCGGCGCGGGCTTGGCGGCAATTGCGGCATCATCGAACGACGGCTGCCATTCCACGTCCCAGCCGGGGGGGAAGTTATCGGGCGGGGGCGGGGAATCATCGGGGATTTCGTAAGAAGAGGATTCTTCGGCAACATTGTAGGTCACGCTTGCAGCGTCCCCTTTGGGGAAAGCGTGACCTGTGTTCGGGGTTGAATTCTGTTTGGGCGTTGTAGCAGGCTTGCCCTGAGCGTTGTCGAAGGGCTTGGGCGCGGAACGATCCGGGCGGCGGGGAGATTGCGATTCGCTCCGCGCGAGGAGGGGCTTGGGAGTCGAATCCGCTTTGGGGGTTGATTCGTCCGCCGCTGTCGTCACTTTGATCTCGGTCTTGATCGTATCGACCAGAATCTTGGGCGGCGTGTTGGTCTGGTCCACTTTGCCTTCGACGATGATGATCTGCCCGGAGGAAAGCTGCGCGTGGTATTGCTCCCAGGTGCGGGTGAAGAGCAGGAGTTCGATGCTGCCCTGGATGTCCTCGATGGTGACGAAGCCCATGGGTTTGCCCGCTTTGGTCGTATACGGGCGGATGTTGGTGATGAGACCGGCAACGCGGACCTTTTCTTCGTGTTGCGCTTCGGAGAGTTGACCGGAGAAATAACTGACGATCTGCGCGAGCGCTGCCTGGTATTCGTTGAGCGGGTGGTCGGAGATGTACAGCCCGATCAGTTCGCGCTCCCAGTTGAGCATTTCGCGTTTGTCCACGTCTCTCACTTCGGGGAGGTGGATCTCATCCACAACGCCGGAGTCCGCACCGAAGAGACTCAACTGTCCGGCGTCAGCGGCGCGGAAGTGATTGCCGGAGATGGCGACGATGCGGTCGAGCGATGCAAGCAGTGAGGCGCGGTTGCCGAAGGCGTCGAGCGCGCCGACTTTGATGAGACATTCGAGCGCGCGTTTGCCCACGGTGCGCAGGTCCACGCGGCGGGCGAAGTCGTTGAGGTCTTTGAATTTTCCGTTCGCGATGCGTTCGTCGATGATGGGTTGGATGGCATTCTGCCCGACGTTCTTGATCGCGCCCAAACCGAAGCGGATGTGGGGTTTTTTGCTGCTGCTCTTTTCGCCGTCCCCGGCGAAAGCGTTGCCCGTTGAGTCCTCGCCGCCGGGAGCAGAGTCTATATCTTCGATATCGAAATCCCACATCGACGAGTTGATATCGGGGCGCAGGACGGGCACGCCCATCGTGCGCGCATCGGCGACGTAGAAGGCGACCTTCTCCACCTGCCCTGCCGAGGCGGACATGAGCGCGGTCATGTATTCGGCGGGGTAATGCGATTTGAGAAACGCGGTCTGGACGGCGATCACGCCGTAATCGGCGGCGTGAGATTTGTTGAATCCGTAACGCGCGAATTCCTCCCAATCCGTGTAGATCGCGTTGGCAGTGGATTGGTCCATGCCTTTTTCGATGGCGCCTTTCACGAACTTGGCGCGGTGTTTGTCGATGTCTTCCTTTTTCTTCTTCGAGATCGCTTTGCGAAGTTCATCCGATTCAGAGGGCGTGTACCCTGCGAGTTCGACGGCGGCGCGCATCAGTTGTTCCTGATAGACGGGGATGCCGTAGGTATCGCTGAAGATCGGCTCCATGGCAGGATGGCGATACTTCACTTCAGCCTGCCCATGCATGCGCGCGATGTAATCGGGGATGAAGGCCATCGGTCCCGGGCGGTAGAGCGCGACCATTGCGATGATGTTCTCGAGCGTCTTCGGCTTCATCTGCACGAGGTAGCGGGTCATGCCGCCACCCTCGATCTGGAACAAGCCTGCCGTCTGCCCGCTGCCCATCAATTCGAATGACTTTGGATCGTCGAGCGGGATGTTGTTGAGGTCGTATTTGATGCCGTGACGTTTGTAGATCAAGTCGCAGGCGCGCGCCATGACGGTGAGCGTGATGAGACCGAGGAAATCCACTTTCAGCATGCCGAGCGAATCGAGCACGCCCATTTCGAACTGCGTGACGGATTTGATCGGCGTCTCTTCCGAGTTGGAGGTAGGTCTGTGAAGCGGCAGGTATTCCAGGATCGGCTTGTCGGAAATGACCACGCCCGCCGCGTGAGTGCCTGCATTGCGGACCGTCCCTTCCATTCTTGCGGCGATGTCGATCACTTCGTGCATCTTCGGGTCGCTGTCGTAAATTTGTTTGAACTCGCGGACTTCGAACGCATCGTCCATGGTCGAACCGCCGGCCGCGAACGGGACGAGTTTTGCAACGCGGTCCACTTCGGGCAGGGGGATCTCCATCACACGCGCCACATCGCGGATGGCGGCTTTCGCTCCCATCGTGCCGAAGGTGATGATCTGCGCCACTTTATCGTCGCCGTATTTGCGCGCGCAATATTCGAGCACTTCGTGCCGCCGGTCATCGCGGAAGTCGAGGTCGATGTCGGGCATCGAGATGCGCCCCGGGTTCAGGAAACGTTCGAAGATCAGCGTATGCTGAAGCGGGTCCACCAGCGTGATCTCGAGCGTATACGCGATGATCGACCCGGCTGCCGAACCGCGCGCGTTGTACCAGATCCCATTCTCGCGGGCGAAACGGCACAAGTCCCAGACGATGAGGAAGTAGGCGTTGAATCCCATGCTGTTGACGACGCTTAACTCATAGTCCAGCCTCGTGCGGACGCTTGAGCTGGTCGCGTCGTCCCCGTAGCGTTTCTTCGCCCCAGCCTCGCACAACGAACGCAAGTACGTTTCCGGCGTGTATCCTTCCGGGACGGGAAAATCAGGCAGGTGATATCCTTTGAAGCCGAGGTCCACGTTACAGCGTTCTGCGATCAATAAAGTATTGGATAACGATTCGGGGACTTCGGCGAAGAGTCGGCTCATCTCGGCGGGCGAGCGCAGGAAGTAGGAGTCGTCGGTCATCTTCATGCGTTCGGGGTCGCTCAGCACCGTCTGCGTTTGCATGGCGAGCAGAATGTCCTGGAGTCTCGAGTCGCTTTGGTTGATGTAATGCACGTCGTTGGTGGCGACATAACGGGCGGAATAGCGCGCCCCGAGCTCCAGCAGTTTCTTGTTCAGGTCGAGGATTTCGGGGATGTTGTGTTGTTGCAGTTCGACGAAGAAGCGGTCGGGACCGAAGACGTCGTAATACCAGTTCCATTTTTTGACCGCTTCTTCGGGTTTTTCGTTCAACAGCGCGCGTGGAATTTCAGCGGACATGCATCCCGAAGTGCAGATCAGGCCTTCGGAGTGTGCGGCGAGGAAGTCGTGGTCGATGCGCGGATAATAATAGAAGCCGTCCAGCTGGGAGGCGGAGGCGATCTTCAATAGGTTGCGATAACCGGTTTCGTTCTCGGCAAGCAGGAGCAAATGAAAGGATTGACGGTCGAGTTTGGAATCCTTGTCCCTCATGCCGCGCGCCGCCATGTATGCTTCCAACCCGATGATGGGCTTGACCCCCGTTTCGTTCGCTGCCTTGTAAAAATCGATCACGCCGAACATCGTGCCGTGGTCCGTGATGGCGACGGCGGGCATGTCCATTTCCTTCACGCGCTGGACCAGCTTCTCGATGTTCGAGAAGCCGTCGAGCAGGGAATATTCGGTATGGACGTGGAGGTGGGCAAAGGACATTTCAATTACCAGTGATCAATTTTCAGCGGCGGGGTCATTATAGCACGCATGTTCAGGTTATGACCCGGAATGCGTCTTAAAGAATCAGGATATGCAGGTGGTAAATTGAATTTCAGGGTCCCGCTGTGCCGTGCAAACGATAGACCGGTTTGTCCTTGATGATCGCCTCAAGGTAATAGTTCTCTTCAATGAATTGCAGCACTTCGTCCAGGTTATGGGGCGGGTTGGCCGGGTAGATGCCGCCGATCTTTTGTTCTTCGCGCCGCGCCGGGTCGAGTGAGGGAATCGTGAGCCGCTGCATGTCCACGACGAGGACGGGCGTATTGTTCTTCAAATCTTCGAGGAAATCGTCATTGAGCCGGTCTGAGATCTCCGAATCCACGAGGATGGGGTAGAACAGGTTGGACATGGGCGCATCCCTGCGTGCCATGAAGTTTTCACCAGGATGGGTCGCCCAAAATAGAACGGTCTCGCCGGGATTGGTGTGGTTTTCCACGTAAATGGAAATGGGGGAGCGTAACTCCCTATCGGGTGAGTTGAAAAACCGGTCGAGGGCTTTGGCGTATTTGGAGGCGCTTCCGGAAAGTGCAAAGAGGGCGAGAGCAACAAAGATGGAAGAAAGAAGAGGAAAGAAGGATGGCTGGGCAGGCTGGTTTTTTTTGGGGGGAGGGAATTTTTCCTGAACGGTGAGGAAGGCAAATGCGCTGAGCAGGGCGATGAACGGCAGCCAATTAATGAAGTAATGACCATAACTGCGTCTGGCGAGGTCGCTGACGAAAATGGCGATTGGCGTCCCGATGATCATGACCATGAAGAGAAGGAAGTGCGGGCTTTTGAAGATTTTCCCGATTTGCAAGAGGAGGAGGACGTAGCCGACCAGCCCGATCCAGGCGGCAAGATTGAGATAATCGAACCCGACCTGCAAGGGAGAGTAGGAGGAGAATTTCGTCGCGCCATAGGTCAGGTTGTAGATGAAGGATGCTTCGATCATCTCCTGGAGGACTCCCAAATGCGCAAAATATGCGAATGAGATGGCAAGCGGGAGGAGAATCCCCAGCGTGACCCACAACACGGCGGACGAGAAGGTTTTCCACTCACGCTTGACCAATAATGAAGCGCCAAGGAAGAGAATGACCAAGGCCTCGACGACGGCGTTGTTCGGGCGGAAGAGAAAGCTGATGGATGAGAACAAACCCAGGGCGAAGTAAAAGAGGCGGCGCCCGGGATATTGAATCAATTGAAGGAAGAGGATCAGCGCGAGGAAGTGGAGTACCATTGGGTATTCTTCCGTGAAATTGCCCCCCTCCAGGACGAAGTTCAAACCCCAGAGCCAGGTGAAGATGCCGAAGATTGCGGATCCGGTTCCCCAAAGGTTCTTCAACAAATGATAAGAGGCGGCGATGGCGGAGAAAAGAAACCCGAACTCGACAAGCCAGATGCCCCAGCGCATCCCGCGGCCGAGGCGCAGGGCGAGGGCGTTAAGATAGAAAATGCCCGGTGGTTTGCTGTCCCAAAGGTCGTGGTAGGGCAGGTGTCCTTTTACGATCTGTTTGCCGATGTAGATGAAGGCGCCGCTGTCGCGGCCCGGATATTCGGTGCCGGGGTTGGCTTGAGCGAGGACGGTCAGGGCAAGTATGGTGAAAAGGGCGATCAGCAGGATAAAATCCCATGGTTGTCTGGTTCTCTTGGGGGAAAACGGGTTCATGAGTTCGGAGATTATAACATTCGGGTTTAATGCGACCGCAATCTTGAATTGGACATTTACGCGATAAAATAATTTACGAAAAGGTTCCGCCCTCGTAGGATAGGAATTGCACGACATGTCTTCCATCCCCATCAGCAAGACCAAGATCATCCTCCCGCGCCGGCGCGCTGAACTGCTCAGCCGCAAGAGGCTTCTGGACTTATTGTTTGACGCGCTGGATAAGAAACTGACCCTTTTATCCGCGCCTGCCGGGTATGGGAAAACATCGCTGCTTGTGGACTTTGCCCACCAGAGCGACCTGCCCTGCTGCTGGCTGGCTTTGGATGACCTGGACCGCGATCCGCAGCAGTTCGGGTCGTATTTCATCGCCGCCCTGTCGGAGCGTTTCCCAGCATTTGGCAGCCAGTCGAAAAGCGTGCTGGAGTCCATGAACTCCTTCGAGCAGGAAATGGAACGCCTGCTCGTCACCCTGGTCAACGAACTTTACGAACAGGTCAAGGAACATTTTGTTTTCATCCTTGACGATTTCCATCTTTTGGACGACGTCTCCTCCATCAATGAGTTCGTCAATCGTTTCATCCAGCTGGTGGATGATAACTGTCATCTCGTGATTTCGTCGCGCAGGCTGGCGACGCTTGAAGACATGCCTCATTTCGTTGCGCGCGATCAGGTGAGCGGTTTGAGTTTCTCTGACCTTGTTTTCAAGCCGGAGGAACTTCAGGCATTGGCGCTTCAGAACAGCGGCGCGCAAATGACCGACGAGGAAGCCACACGCCTGATCGAAGAATCAGAGGGCTGGATCACGGGTCTTCAGTTCTCCGATTCGGATGTTCTGCGCAGCGGTTCGAAGCCCTCTCCATTCGGGAGCAAGGCAAACCTGTTTGAATATTTTGGACATCAGGTCCTGGATCGTCAGACTCCCGAACTGCGGCTGTTCGTCCTGCGCACCTCATTGATGGAGGAATTCGACGCCGCCCTGTGCGACAGGGTTCTTTCACCGCTCTATCCTGAACCGCAGGATTGGCAGTTCTGGATCAAGACCGTATCACAGAATAACCTGTTCGTCCTGCCCGTCGGTGAAGATGGACGGTGGCTGCGCTACCATCATTTGTTCCGCGAATTCATCTGCGAACAATTCGAACGCGAACGCCCGGAGGAAGTCCCCGCGATTTTATCGCATCTTCAACTGGCGTATGAAGCCATGGGCGAGTGGAGCAGGGCGCATCAAATCTGCCGCCGAAAAAATGACCTTGACGCCTTGGCTGGGATGATCGAACGGGCGAGTCTGTCCATGCTGCAAAGCGCCCACCTGACATTGGAATCCTGGCTGAGCGAACTGCCGCCCTCTCTGCTGCGGAAAAGACCGGGCTTGCTTTCCATTCGTGGGGCGATCGCATACACAAAGGGAGATTTGCAGGAAGGCCTGGACCTGCTTTTACAATCGGAAAGGTTATTCCGCGAACAAGGGGAATCGCATGGATTGATTGTGGCGTTGATTCGGCGCGGCTCGGCGTATCGCTTTCTGGGGGATTACGAAGCTTCCCTGCGCGATGCGGAGGAAGTGATCACCCTGACCGAAGCGAAGGACGAATGGCAGATGCTCCATGCCGATGCCCTGCGGCTGAAGGGATTGGCGTATTATCGCCTGGGCAAGGCTGATCAGGCTGTTTCAATCCTTGAGCGCGCCCTGGAATTATGCCGCTTGTATGATAAAGCCAATGTGCCGCTCTTATACTTGGAAACCGGCATGGCGTATCGCGCCATCGGGAATCTTACCGATGCATTAAACGCCTATGAACAAGCCTTGCAGATCTGGCGCAGGGAAGGAAAGGTGTACCAGCAAGCCAGTTTGTTGAACAACCTCGGCTTTTTTTACCAATACCAGGGCGAGTATGAAAAAGCGGCTTCTGCCTATGAAGAAGGACTACTATGCGCCCAACGCATTCGGGATGACCGTCTTACCGCCCTGATTTCAATCGGTTTTGGGGATCTCTACGCTGAGTTGGAGGATTTTGAAATTGCCAATCTGAATTATGAGAATGCGGCTTTGATCCTTAATGGCATGGATAACCGATTCTTGATTCACTTCCTAGGACTTTCCCGAGCTCATCTGGCATTCATGCAGCGGGATGCTGCGCTTACCAGGCGAGCCATCGAAGAGATAGCCGACTCGATCCGCTCGGGCAATTCCAATTTTGAGAATGCGCTGCTGGATTTAGTTTACGGACGATTCCATTTGCTGACCAAAGATGCAACCCAATCTGAGAGGGAGTTTTCCAACGCCGGGAAACGTTTTCAGGATGAAGGCAGGGTCGCTGAAGAGGCGATATCCCGCATCTGGCTTGCTGCCGCTTATCATCAGGAAGGCGCGGCTGAATCTGCGCTACAAACCTTGAGTATGATCTCTGCAAATCGCGGGAAAATCCCTCACCCCGCCCTGGTTGCCGCTCATCAGGCAAAAGACTGGCTGAAGGACCTGCCGCCCAACCTGGTCAGCGGGCGCAATTTGCGTGACTTGTTTGCCCAGGCAGATCGGCTTGGAAAGACCATCCCCTCCACCCGTCGACAATTGCGGCGACAGGTGCGGGCGATCTCAGTACCAACCTCCCGCCTCGTGATCGAGGCGTTTGGCAGGGTTTCCGTCAGCATCAATGGTAAACCCCTGACCCTGTCTGACTGGCAAACCCAATCGGTCCGGGATTTGTTTTTTTACTTCTTATCGGAAACCAAACCACTAACCAAGGAACAGGTTATCGAAGTGCTTTGGCGGGATGAAGATGAGCCCGCCAAATTGAAACTCCGCTTCAAGAACGATCTCTACCGCCTGCGCCGCGCCGTTGGGCAGGATGTGATTCAATTCGTGGATAATCACTATGTATTCAATCGCGGACTTGATTATGAATACGATGTCGAGGCGTTCGAATCCTTTGTTGCGCGCGCAAAATCATCGAGCGACCCTGTCGAAAAAATGGGTTTTTACCGCAGGGCGGTTGGGTTGGTGCAGGGACCTTATCTAAATGAAAATTATGCAGAATGGGTGGCTCCGGACCGCGAACGCCTGCGACAGGCGTATATCGAAGCGCTAATAAATCTGGCAGACCTGCAGATCGCCCAGGCTCAAGCCCAAGTTGCGGTCATGACCTGTCAACGCGTCATTGAAGCAGACCCCGGCAATGAGACCGCGTATCAGCTTTGGATACAAGCCTGCAGCCGTCTGGGCGATCGGGCTGGGATGACGCGCGTCTATCAGGATTACAGCGCGGCAATGAAGCGGCTTTTTCAGTTATCCCCATCCAAAGAGACGGAAGAAATCTACCGGCGATCCATGCGGTGACTGCACAATCACGCCCCACAACCCACACCTTTAAAAACAGCCCGGACGGGCTGTTTTTATTATCTTTCTAAAACATGTTTTGAAGCCTGTTTTGAAGCCTGTCAGAGGGTATATTCGCCACAATCAAATTCAAAAAAAGGAAAATATCATGAAAAACACACTTAACCACCTCGTTTTGTCCGCTTCCAAGATCAACCGCCAGCACATTCAGATGGTCTTTGTCCTCGTATCCCTCGCCATGCTCGTTCTCGGTTTGGGCGCACCGGAAGACGGCGGCGGAACCAGCCGATAGTGATCCTGCTCATTGCCGTTCTGGCTGGCTTTACAACCGGAATGGTCGTGATGTGGGCACGTCGCCAGTCCTATCGTCCTCCCGATCTTCAATACCTTTGGCTGGTATTCCTCGCCTACCTGCCGCAATTCGCCATCATATATATCCCGGGAATCCGCCAGCAGGTTTCGGATCTGTGGGCTGCCATCCTTCTAACGGCATCGCAGTTCCTCCTGCTGGGGTTCGCCTGGCTCAACCGAAAATTGCCCGGGATGTTGATCCTGCTCATTGGGGCGGCGCTCAACTTCGCGGTCATGACGGCGAACGGCGGTTTCATGCCAATAAGCCCACAGACAGCCAGCCGTATTTTTACCCGGGAAGAATTGAACGAAATTTCGCTCGGGGAGCGGATCGGGATAAAAGACATCCTCCTCGAACCGCAAGACACCCGCTTCGAGATTCTAGCGGATCGTTTCCTGTCCCCGGCCTGGTCCACATATCAGGTGGCTTTCAGCCTGGGTGACGTATTTCTGGCAGCCGGCGTGTTCTGGCTGCTTGCCCGTGTGCCGGGAAAAGACACTTTACCGGAAAGGATTTTGACATGATCACTTCGTTTGCATATAAACCCCAGTTACAAATTAAAGTCGCGCCCATGACCGCTTCAAAGGGACTCAGTCGTGTATTCGCAGCCGCCGTGGTTAACAACCAATTCCGCAACCTGCTCCTTGAAAATCCGCGAGAGGCGTTGGTAAAAGGTTATCTCGGCGAGACCTTTTCCCTCACCCCTGAAGAAAGCGACCTGATCGCCTCGATCCGGGCGGATTCCCTCTCCGACCTCGCAAAACAGGTATGTGGTTCAATGTCCATCGGCGATTGAATTGATGCAGGCTGGCATTGATTCGCTCCCGCACATGACCGATTTTGAAAATTTGGAAACCACCATGAAGGCGGGTTTCCATGTCTCGGTTCTGCCCGTCCATTTGACCGCACCCGAGGAGGGATTAAAAGACCTGCTCCAAATGGCTGACGATCTCCTGTTCGTCCTCGACGAAACCGGGCGGATCGTCAATTGCAAGGCGCGCGCGGGTTCGATCCTGCACAACTTCCATGTTCGGAAGGGGTTATTCATTCGCGACATCCTTCCCGATACCATCAAGCGAAAACTTGAAATCGCCACAGAACAATTCAACCAATCGAAGCGTTTTACGCTTTTCGAAAGCATGCTCACCCTTCCGCCCAGCGGGATTAATTGGTATGAATTCCGCCTCATTCCCGCCCTCGAAAATCAGGTCGTGTTGTTCGTCTGGAACGTAAAAGGCTACCGGGATGCATCCCGGACGGTTCCGAATCTGCCGGTCTCCACAGAAAAAACGCTCGAAGGCTGGTCGCGTTCACTCTACCTGCGCGACTTTGAAACCGAGGATCACACCAAGCGCGTAACCGAAATGACCCTGAAGCTTGCCAGGCGGCTCGGTCTGCCGGAAACGGAAATGGCGAACATCCGGCGCGGCGCGCAAGTCCACGACATCGGGAAGATCGCCATTCCGGATGCGATCTTATTGAAAACCGGGGAACTCACGAAAGGGGAATGGGATTTGATGCGGCGTCATCCCATGCTCGCCGTGGAATTTCTCAAGTCGATTCCGGATATCGAACCGGCGCTCTTCATCCCGCGTTATCATCATGAGAAATGGGATGGCTCCGGCTACCCCGATCATCTTGCCGGGGAGGAAATTCCGCTTGCTGCGCGCATCTTTGCCTTTGCGGATGTATTCGATGCCCTGACCTCGGATCGTCCCTACCGGCGCGCCTGGTCGAAGGAGTTTGCCCTGGAATACATTCAGAAGGAATCGGGCAGGCATTTCGACCCGCGCCTGGCGCACGATTTTATTCAAATGCTGCACGGCTCATAACGTTGTCTTACAACGCGCCGAGATGGAGGGGAACCCGGCGCTTTTGTCATTATGGATCCTTTTTTCAGGCTGTCAATATCTCGTGGATTTATTGTCCGGTCCGGGCTGGAAGATCAAGCGGCATCCCGCCTGCGGGGGCAGTACAAATGCCTATGCCGAAATCATTGATAATCGCGCACAGAATGTTTACAATCTAAAAGCGAACTTGTCTTAAGACCAGCGCATCCGCCGCTCGAGGGGAACCAGATGCGACTTGGGGATTATTGGGGCGCGCGCCAGTGAATTCACTGGCGCGCTTTTTTTATCCCATTACTCCTGCCAGGAAATACGAATGATCGTCCCAGAGCCGGGTTTGGATGAGATCTCCAACTTCGCTCCGATCAGGTTGGCGCGTTCCATCATGCCTGCCAGCCCGAAGTGACGCCCGGACAGCAGGGCATGAAAATCGGGATTGCTCCCGAAGGGAAGGCCAATGCCATCGTCCTTGATGGTCAAGTCCACGCGCCGGGGCGAAACGACCCCTGAGATGGAAAGTGTTTTGGCATGGGCGTGGCGCAGGACGTTTTGGCAAGCTTCCCGGACGATGAAGAATATATGCGTCTCTATGTTTTCCGGGGATTTTTCTTCGCCGGCTTGCACGTTCAGGGCGATATCGAGGTTCTCATTCTTATCCCTGATGTCTTCGACGAGTTCGGTCAAGGCAAACGGCAGACCCTGGTCGAGCAGCGGCGGGCGAAGGTTGCCGATGATCTCGCGCAGGCGCAGCTTGAGTCTTTCGTAGTCGGAGAGAAATTCGGGCGGAAGGGTGTTTGCATCCAGCCGCTTGTACATATCTGCAAGCAGATTCAATATGCTGTCGTGCAGGTCACGCGCGAGACTTTTGCGTTCGCGTTCGGTGCGTTCGATGTCGGTTTGATACAGGCTGCGCAATTGTTCTTCCTGAAGGATATTGCTCAGGGCGATGGCGGTCTGGTCCGCGAGGGATTGCAGGATGGGAATTTCGACCTGGGGGTAGAGGTCGTCCGGGTCGCGCCTGCCGAGCAGCCAAAAGCCGAGGGTCTTGTCACCCACTTTGAGCGGAAGGATGAGGCGCAGCCAGCCCTCATCCGGAGGAAGGTTTGGGATGTAACGCCCGGCTTTTTGAGTCAGAACGTCGACGTCGAACGATTCGATCGGGACCTCTTTGGCGAGGAGGACGTCCAGGGTTTTATCCTGTGCCTGGAGGAATGCGTATTGACGGACGAGGAGACTGGGAAAGACTTCGTTTTCGAGCAGGGTAAGCAGACTGGGAAGGTTGTCGCTGACCGCAATACGGCTTGAGTAGGTCTCTGGCAGATTTTGATAGGGGAGTGTGATGCCAAAAAAACGCTGGTTTACGAATGTCTGGAAACGGGTCAGATACGCTGCAGTCAAAATGATGGCAAGGATGGAGATACCTGCGGCGAGAATCGCCCATGTTTCCGGGGAGGGTTCAAATTGGACGGCGATCAGGATGGCGATAATAACAATCAAGCCGAGCAAAATCAGGAAAGCATACGTGGAGACAATGCGGTTTACGCGGGTTTCCATCCCGCCCAATTGGCGGCGATGGATTATATAAAAATATGCCAGCGGCATGAAGGGAAGGAACAGGAAGGATATCAGTCCTTCTCGAACCGCCAAGCCGGAGGCGAAGAATATGGTCAGAAAGATCGCGGGCAGGAAAGCGAGGGCGAATGACAAAGAAAGAAGCCGGATGGTTCTGCGTTCCTGGGGCTGGAATATGTAATGGGCGATGAGCAGGAGGAAACTGCCCCCAATTGCGATCAGAAATGCCATCTGGAAAAGACCACGCGGGATGATATGAAAAAATTCACCGGCTGCGCCAAACAGCGCAATGACGTACAGGACGCTCCACGCTTTTCCCGAGCTTCTAAACGGATATGGGAATATCCAATGCAGGTGCAGGTAGACGGGCATCATAAGCCACGACGATGCATGAAGCAGGGTTGAACTTTCCCAAAGGTGCGAGGAAGAAAGGCTGCCGGATGCCAGCCATAAGGCAGTGAGGTAATTTGCGGCGATGAACAGCGTGCGGCGCGTATCGCGCGGTCGAATCGATAAATGGGCGGCCAATCCGGCCAGCCAGAAGACAAACGCCAAAGGCCAAACATTAAATATCCTGCTCTTGAATTCCGCGGAGCTGAAACCCGGATATTGCCATAGGACGGACACAGATTCGGCGTTCCGTTCCGCACGGATTTCGGTCTTGTCTCCCCGCTCCAGCCCTGCAAAAAGGACAACCCTTCTATCTGATTTGTAATCTTCCCATGTGACGGAACCAACCTGGAGAATTCGATCTCCTTCATGAAGCAAATCGGTATCTATAAACAAAGCCGATATGCGGCCGGTCGAGGGGTCGATATACATTCCCGGATAGGGCGCAACAAAAAGGATCCCGATTGTGTACGCTGTCAGGATCAACAATACCGCCAAAGAGGCGGATCGTTCCATGGCTTGTCCGATATTCCGAAAGCTCTTATCCATCTCGATCAAAGAATTATGGGCGGCAAGTATACGAAAATTGAAAGGAGGTGGTCCGATTATAGTATAGGAAACTGGGTTTTCGAGATCGAAATGTCTTTCGCCCAAATCAAACAAAAGGAGAAATGTGTCATGAAAAACATGCAGGGTTTTTACGTTCGCGGTTCGAGGAACTCCGTCCGCATGTCTGCAAACAAGCCTCGGCATTGGAGGAGGCGCAGAAAATCCTCATCGAATGCGGTGCGGTCAGTTTTTGCGTCCATGAATTGTTGGAAAGATACGATCAGGCGCAGAGATTGATGTCCGCTCTTAAAATCGAACGACGCCATGTGCTCGAAAAGGTCTTTGAGGATGTTAGCCGGCCTGCCTTTCGCCTGCTCGAAGAAGCGGAGTCGTCGCTCTGATGCCCCCGCTTCACTCCGGAGTGATCAACCCCAATTTCCTCGCCTTCGCGATGGCGTCTGCCCGCGTCCTTGCGTTGAGTTTGAGGTATGCGCCCGAAAGCAGGGTGCGAAATGCCGAATGAGTGATACTCATCTTTTTGGCAAGGACGACGCTTTTCTCGCCGGGTAACGAGGCGCACAACGATAGCGCCTCGAGCTGACGCGGACTCAACTGTTTCCCGCTGTCGCTCGACAAATGCTTGTCGTATAAAGCGCCCGCTTCCTTGCTTAAATAAACGCCGCCCTCCGCCACAGATTTGATGATATCTGGCAGGTTGTCGTTGGCTTCGCGGTCGTCCTTGAGGACATATCCGTTCGCGCCCGCCGCCATCACCTCGCGGATCAGTCCGCGTTCGGCGTGCATGCTGATGACCAGAATGTTCAAGTTGGGATGCTCTTCCAGCAATTTCGGGATGACATGCAGAATCGGGTAGGAATTGCGGTTCTCCGCCGAGGTCGGCACGGTGATGTCCAGTATCAACACATCCACTTCCCCTTTTTGTAGGACCGGTTCCATTAAATCAGCAAATCCCATCGTTGCGGCGATCTCGATCTGCGGGTCTTTGCCCAGTTTGGATAAATATCCTTCCACGGTCATCGGGTGATCGTCCAGGATCGCGACGCGTATCTTTGTTTCCATAAAGCACACTCCCACATCGACTTTCATTCAGGGTAGCAGAAAATATAGCCCGTTTCAACTGATACAGTACAAATGCCTAGACCCCCATCCATTGACCGTGTAACCGGAGTCAATACAATATATTCATAACCGATACTTGGTGAAGCGGAAATGGGTGATTCGTCCCATCTCTGCAAGGAATGACAGGGGGAGGGGAACAGGGCGCTCACCCAGCCTCTGGGCGGCTCGAATGCCAGTGGACTGGCGGAGGAGGCTGGGCGCGCCGAAGGGGAGATAATCTTAATAAAAAATGCGACTGTCAACGAAAATGACAGTCGCATTTCTGTTTGATCCTCACGCTCCCGGCACGTACTTCTGCTCCCATTCCGCGATCGCGGCGCGGATGGCGGATTTGATGTTCGCATCGGGCACATCGTCGATGGTCTCGTATTTCTTTTCGCCGATGACGACTTCGAGCCCGCCGGAGGACGCGTCTTGCAGGTGAATATCGAACTGTGCGAGCGGGGTCCCGGCGATTCGTTTTTGCAGGACGACGTCGATCTGTTTGACCATGCTTAGTAATTTAAATTCGGTTTCGGGGTCGGTCTTGGGTTTCGGCTGCGCCATGGGGAATGTGACAGAGACCGGCTTGACCGAAGGCTCGGCGGGAATCGAAACTTGCGGCGCGAATGAGGCGAGGTCGGGCTGCGGGCTTGAAGCCTGCGCGGGCATCGCTCCGCTCTCGAGCCAGGGTCGAAAGTGATTGACGAGTTCGAGCAGACGTCTTTTGCGTTCGGGGGTGAGAGGCGCGGAGAGGGGTTTGCCGTCCATCTCGATCTGCACACGTAAATTTTCCGCTTCCATGACTCTCAAGAGCGCCTTGTCATCCCCTGAGTGAGGGACATTCGCGCCCAGGGCTTTCGCTTCTTTTAATAGCTGCTCGGCTTCCGCGAATTTTTTGCGGGCTTCCTCGCGCGCATTCTCCACTTTCAAGTCCGCCGACTCGGCTTTTTTGCGCGCATCGATCGCCATGTTGAAATAGCCGAGCAGTCCGCCGACGAGAAACACAAGCAAGCCCATTCCCCAGAGAAAAAGGGTGGGAACGGTCACGGTGGCAAAATTGATCTGCATGTCATTTCCTTTCGAGCGGCTGGCAGTTCGGGCAGATATGCGTGCCGCGCTGACCGACCGTTAATTTCTGAATCTTCGCTCCGCAAGTAAAACAGGGCTCGCCTTCGCGGTCGTAGACGCGGAAATGGTTCTGGTACTCGCCGCCGCGATAGACCCAGTCGATGCTCGCGCCATTCCTGCGGATGCCTTCCTTTAACACGGATCGGATCGCCTCATGCAGCGCCTGAGCCTGTTTCAGCGTCACGGAGTTGGACGACCTGAGTGGATGCAGCTTCGCCAAATGCAGGGACTCGTCCGCATAGATGTTGCCGACTCCGGCAAGGAAAGTCTGGTCGAGCAGGAGCGGTTTCAACTGGCGGTTTCGCTTGCGCAAGTTTTCAAACAACCACTGCGGTGTGAATTCCTTGCCGAGCGGCTCGGGTCCGAGTTTGCCAAGCACGGATTCGGGTTTGTCTGTCAGCCAGACGCGCCCAAACTTGCGCGTATCGTTGAAGGCGAGGTGACTCTCTTCTCCGCGTTTTCCGCTCAGGGTGAGGATGAGGCGGTCGTGTTTTTCCGGTTTGATTTTACCTTTTCTTATCACAATATCCCCGCTCATGCGCAAATGTATCAGGATACTGTAAGTTTCCAGCCTAAGGATGAGGTATTTTGCCCGGCGCGTGACCCCAAAAATTCGCTGGCCTTTCACCTGATCTTTGAATTTTTTCGCGGAAGGGAAGGCGATCGTCCGCGCCCAGCGCACGTCGGCAGAAATGATGGTCCGCCCGGCGACGAGCGGCTCGATGGAACGGGCAATGGTTTCGACTTCGGGGAGTTCGGGCATGGCTAGGTTTCAAGCTTCAGGTTTCAAGTTGAAGGTTCAACCTGAAACCTTTCAACCTTCAACCTGCCAACCGGATTTATTCGTTGAACATCTCCCCAACCGAGCGCCCTTCATGCGCGCGCTTGATGACCTCGCCCAACAACGAAGCCACCGAGAGGACGGTCAGTTTGCCTTCGAGCATTTTTATTTTCTCGGGGGAGATCGGAGCCGTGTCGGTGGTGATGATGCGCTTGATGGGCAGGGAGGCGAGGCGTTCCGCGCCGTTCGCGGAAAGGATGGCATGCACGAAGATCAGATATACATCCCGCGCGCCGTTCTTTTTCACCACATCCACCGCCTGCGCAATCGAGCCGCCGGTATCCACTTCGTCGTCCACGATGATGACGTCGCGGTCTTTCACTTCGCCGATCAGGGTCAGCGCTTCGGCTTTTGCTTCGTTGCCCTGCCTGCGCTTTTCGATGAAGGCGATCGGCATGTCCATGTCGGCCGCATAATTGCGCCCCTTTTTGGCGAAACCGAGATCGACGGATACGACAACGGGATCTTTCATGCTGGCGCGCAGGTTCTGGTTGATGTGATGAATCAACATGTGCGAAGCGGTCAACACATCGCCGGGGATCGAGAAGAATCCCTGGATCTGCCCGGCGTGCGGGTCGAGGGTCATGTAACGATCCGCGCCGGCGACTTCGATCATGTCCGCCACAAGGCGTGCGGTGATGGGAACGCGCGGCTGGTCTTTCTTATCGGAGCGTCCGTAACACAGATAGGGCACCACGGCCGTGATGCGCGCCGCCGAATCCAGTTTCAAGGTCTGGATCATGATGAGCAGTTCCATCAGGTTGCGATGCACCGGCGAGGACGTGGTCTGGATGACGTACACATCCTGTCCGCGCACGCTCCCGCTCAGTTTGATGAAAAGATTTTCGTTCGGGAACTCGATCACTTCGCGCCCGCTCAGGGGCATGTCGAGGTACTCTGCGATCTTTTTCGCCAGCTCCGGCGACCCTGTGCCGCCGAACAGTTTTATGCCGCCGTACACCTTCAGATCGTGATGAACGTGATGCATGACCCTTACTTCTCCTTCTTGCGAGTGTCCCATTCCGAACGCAGGACGCTCATGAACAGGACATCCTCGTATTTTCCGTGTTTGTAGACAGCCTGACGCTGCCGCCCCTCCAGAACGAACCCGGCTTTTTCGTAGGAACGCACCGCGCGCACGTTATCTTCATAGACCCGCAAAAAGATGCGGTTCAGGTTCAACGTCTCGAAACCGTGTTGAAGCAGCAGGATCATCGCTTCCGCCCCGTAGCCTTTGTCCCATTCGCTTTTCTCGCCGATGATGATTCCCAATTCGGCGCTGCGATTTGCCAGCGAAATGCCGAACACGCCGCAGTTGCCGATCAATTTCCAGTTCCTTCCCTTGCGGACCTCGATGGCGAGCGGTTTTTCATCCGGGTCGCTCTTCGACATCCTGTCGAACCAATTTTCTTCATCCTGCATCGAAAGCGGCAGATACATCGCCAGTCCGCGCGTCACTTCGGGGTCGTTCACCCACTTGTGAAATTTCGCCACGTCTTCACGCTCGATCGCGCGCAGGCGGATTCGTTTCCCATAAATGATGCTCATGACTGCCTTCCATTCATCAAGGAAGCTGCCGCTTCCCACGGCGACATTTTTCTTTGGATGACCGACTCAAGCGCCTTTTCATACGCCGGTGCAGGGACATCCTCTTTGAAGCGGCTCATCAACCCGTCGCGGACCAGCGCTTCCAACTCGACCTCGAACCGGGTCCGCTCGCGGGAATCCCATTCTCCGCTGGTCCTTAAGTGACTCACATGCCGCGCAACCGCGTCCGCCAGTTCAGGGATACCCGTGCCTTCGGTCGAGATCGTCCGCAGGATCGGGGGGATCCACATCTTTGTGTTTTCGTTCTTTTTCGGCGCTGTGACTCGCATATACGCGCCATGATGTTTGAAAACCCTTTCGGTCGGATGTGCCAGTTCAAGCATGGTCTTCAGCGCCTTCTCTGTATTCTCGACGCCGGGACGGTCCGCTTTGTTGATGACCAGGATGTCGGCGATCTCCAATATACCAGCCTTGATGGCTTGTATGTCATCGCCAAGCCCGGGCGCTTCCACGACGAGGGTCGTGTGAGCGAGACCGGCGATATCCACTTCGCTTTGACCCGCGCCGACGGTTTCGACAATGATGATGTCGAACCCGGCCGCATCGAAGACCTGGACAAGGTTCGCGGTCGCCTGCGCCAGTCCGCCCAGCGAGCCGCGCGAAGCCATCGAACGGATGAAAACATTCGGGTCGCCGGAAAGGTCGCGCATGCGGACCCTATCCCCAAGCACCGCTCCGCCCGTGAATGGGCTGGACGGATCGACGGCAATGATCGCGATGCGCTTCTCCTCCGTCCTGCGGTAGTGCAAAGCCAGTTGATTCACCAGCGAGGATTTGCCTGTGCCCGGCGCGCCGGTCACACCGATGAGATGCGCTTTGCCGGTGTGCGGAAATAATTCCTTCAAGGCTGCGCGCCCATCGGGCGTGTCGTTTTCAACCTGGGTCAAGAGACGCGCAAGCGCAAGGCGGTCACCGTTAAGAATGGCTTGGGCTAAGTTCATTCGTTTCCTTAAGAACAAAACACAGAGCAGGGGCTCTGTGTGGAAGTATTCAGGCTAACCCGTCACAGCCT
Organism: Anaerolineales bacterium; assembly: GCA_015075725.1. Lineage (NCBI taxonomy): Bacteria > Bacillati > Chloroflexota > Anaerolineae > Anaerolineales > Anaerolineales bacterium. The sequence continues at coordinate 1,656,690 of JABTTV010000001.1, forward strand.
GTTTTATATCGCGGATGATGTCTTCGGTGGATGCGCCGGGTCCGTATACACCCGCAACGCCCAATTCTTTCAGGCGGTGCAGGTCTTCATCGGGAATTATTCCGCCCAAAAAGACTTTGACGTGAGATTGCCCATTGGAACGCAGGAGTTCCATCACGCGCGGGGTCAATGCCATGTGCGCGCCAGAAAGCACCGAGAGTCCCACCACATCCACATCCTCCTGCAGAGCCGCCTCGGCGATCATTTCTGGAGTCTGCCGCAGCCCGGTGTAGATGACCTCCATCCCTGCATCGCGCAGGGCGCGCGCGATCACCTTTGCGCCGCGGTCATGCCCATCGAGGCCGGGTTTGGCCACCAACACGCGAACCTTTCGTTCGCCGGTTTTCTTTTCGGTCATTCATCCTCCGATTCAAGGTACCTCACGGCGATTATACTATGCATCACAAACGATAAATCACGCGCAGTGTCTTAAAGGAAAAGACGCGCATGAGGCGCGTCTTTTGTTGTTTATCAAATCCGTTTCAATCGCACAGGCGGTCTCCGATCACTGCAGTCTTTGCATCGTTCACCCGGCGGGATAGGAAGACCAGCCGCGAATCCGCGGTGATGCCGGGGATGTCGGCGGAAATCGTCAGGGTCTTCGCGCCGGAGTCGAAGGATGGCGAGAATTTTTCGCCTTTGGCGAACGTTTGCGCGGCTGAGTCGAATTTGCCCACCACGCCTTCGGATTTTGGAGCGGCGCCGGGAAGGATTCCGACTGACAATGCGTACTCCATGCCGAATTTATCCCCGCTCAAGGCGTTGTTGTCCACATCCACGAGGACATCGAATCCGTTGACGAAATTGGTCACATCGGAGGTCAGGTAGGCGGTCAGGTCCGGGTTCACTGATTTCATGGTCATGATTATTGTGAGGGTCTCACCGTTAAGCGATGCGGATGCTTCGATAAAATCGTACAGTTCGGGGACGGGAGTTTCATCCTCTTCATCCGGGAAGGTCCCGCCGGGGTTGCAGGCGTTTGGAACGGAAAGCCCGAGGGGAACATCAAACGCCAGTTCTGCTTCCAGCCATTGAACCGGGCAGTGTTTGACTGACGATTGAAGTCCCGGGGGCAGTTCCACCGGCTGGGAACTCGATGGATCGATCACTTCGATGCCGCCTTCGTTTCCGGCGATGCCTTCGAGCGCGAGGATCAGTTTATTATCCGGGGTCCAGCCGCAGACGCGGCCGCCGCCGCGAATCTCGGTGAGCGTTGATGTTTCGACATTGACCAATCTATCCGGCTTGGTTACTTTTTCCCCGGGGTCGGTTCCCGCCTCGGCGCGGGGATCGGAAATATATTTTATATCGATGAAGCGTCCATCGGGTGACCAGCCTACATTGCATAGATACTTCGAGTCCATGTCGTATTCGGTCAATTGGGTGACGTCTGTAAAATTGGAGCGCGCCACATAAACGATATCGTGATCCTTTTGCACATCGCGCCGGGCGACGAACGCGGCCCTGTTACCATCCGGCGAAAATGCCAGGCATTCCACCTTGTCGTTGAATTCCATGCCTGAAATTGGAATATCCTCATCTCCCGAGTCGTCGGCAAAGATCGAACGGAAATTTGTTACGAAGGTCAGCGGATGGAATGCCTTCCCCCCGGGATTCCAGGCGATCTGCCAATGCTCGTTAGCGATGGAGTCCAGCGGGATGAGCACATCGCCGTCTGCTCCGACCGCGTAGAAATTCGTCAGCTTGTAGAATGCCTTGTCGTAGCCCCAGGCTGCTCCGGCGAGTTTCGAGCCGTCTGGCGACCATTTCCAGTACACTCCGTACGTATCCGATGGGATTGGCAGGCGGATGGCGGTCTTGCTCTCCAGAAAATAAACGTAATGCTCGAAGGCGCAGCGGAAACGATTGTCGAGACCGGCGCAGATGGTCACGAGCGCCTTCGTAAAATCGCGTGTGAATTCTATGGGAATCGGTCTGGCATAACCATAGGTGTAGGACTCTGCCGATCTGTCCTCGGTGAGCAGGAGCTGTAATTCCTTCCGGCTGACGAGCACTTTTGACTCGCCAGTATCCGGGTCGATGGAGAGGATATTTTCTCCATCGTCGTATATGACCGCTCCGTTGGGGCTTGCCGCGGGGGTTGGTTGCAGTTCGGGTGGTTCGACGACGATTATGGTCGCGGCGGGAGCGGGAGCAGCTTCGGCGGGAACTTCAGTGGGGATCGGTGCGGCCGCGGGCTGACTGCCAAGGTTGCAGGAAGCAAGAATCAATGCAGAGACTACTAGAACGAAATACCCGAGCCGTTTTTCTGTCATTTCCTGTTTCTCCCGTTATTTCAAAGTTTTCGGGCATTATACTACCGCGGTGATTTCTGCTGGCGGCTTGCGACTAGGATGCTATTCAGATGAATCATATCCACTTTACTTGGTACATTTCATTTTCCTTACAAACCATCTTTTTGGTAATTATATTTTCCCCTGAAAGTCCTATAATGATAGTGCTTGAAGTAATCACCTAACTTGGAAAGAAAAAAGGAGAATCATTATGAAAAAGTTATTCTATGCCACTCTGGTCCTCGCAGCCCTGTTGGCAGTAACCGCCGGGACGGCCTTCGCCGGTTCCGCGCTGGAACTGCGGTCGGTCGGGAACAACCAAGGCGGACCGACCTTCGTCTTCCGCGTGACGGGTGAGTTCTCGGATAGCGAGCTCACCGGCTTCGTGCAGGTGCAGGGCGGGGACGACTTCCCGCTTTACTGCTCGCAGACCTCGCCAACTGAGGTCGTTTGTCACGCCTCCAAGAAAGTGGGCGGGCATGACGTGGTGGTCGGCTTCGGCGGCGCACGCTTCTGGACTTATGTAAAGGAATTCACGCCTAGATCATATTGCCTCTCGGTCTATGATTGGAATTTCCCGCCTCCTTTCACGCAATGGGAATTCCAGGGGACTAACTGCTCTGAAGAGGCTCCCTCTGCCGGTGATAGTATCGGCTTCCTCTCCCCTAATTTTGGTTTTACACCGTACACGTATTACCCCGGTGGATCCACAGAGGGCTTCGGGGGTGCAACCTGGACCCCGGCTGGTCCGGGTTATTACTATCCGTAATGATTGAAGAGTGTCCCGCCCCGCTGGTTGAGGCTGGACTATCGAAGAGCGGAAAGCCAACAAAAAGGACAGTCTCGCAAGGACTGTCCTTTTTTGCTTTATTTGGAGACAGTATGCTAATAATTCGTCGTCCGGTCGATCTGTCCCTTTTCGCGGGCAATAGAGTCACACCAGCAGAAAACCCGCCCCCAGTCCATTTGGAGGGGGATATGGGTCAATCATGACGTTCCATCCTGCCGGTTAAGTCGGTTCTGCAATTAATCCTTTGTTGAAAATCTCATAAACTGGCTATAATAGAGAAAGGCATTTGTAAACCCATTTTAGCAAAGGAGAGTGATATGAAACGGTTATTTTTTACAGCCCTGGTGCTCACCGCCCTGCTGGCAATGACCGCAGGGACAGCCTTCGCCGGTTCCGCGCTGGAACTGCGGTCGGTCGGGAACAACCAAGGCGGACCGACCTTCGTCTTCCGCGTGACGGGTGAGTTCTCGAATAGCGAGCTCACCGGCTTCGTGCAGGTGCAGGGCGGGGACGACTTCCCGCTTTACTGCTCGCAGACCTCGCCAACGGAAGTTGTTTGTCACGCCTCCAAGAAAGTGGGCGGGCATGACGTGGTGGTCGGCTTCGGCGGCGCGCGCTTTTGGACCTATGTGCCGGAGCCTGGACCTGGAAGATCATTCTGTTACCCGGTTTATGATTGGCTTGGCCTTCCTGACACCGTTAATTTATGGGTTCAATTTGAAACAGCCTGCCAGGAATCCCCCGCAAACCCATCCACCACTTATGTGACTTACAATCCATATGTTATGGCGCCAGATTGGACATATTATTACTACGATAACGCACCGGGTGCTTTCCTTGATACGATAGATCCCGGGCCTGGTTTCTATCCCTATTAACAATAAATCTTTCATGTGAAAAAGACGGCCTCGCCAAACAGCGGGGCTGTTGTTTTTACTTCAAACAATATGCTAATAATTCGTAGTCCTATCGATCAGTCCCTTTTCGCGGGCGATGGAGTCGCACCAGTGGAAGACGAACACGCTGACCGTTCCGAATAACAGGCTCAATCCTGCCAGAATGCCAAGTATTTGCAGGTTGTTGAAATTCGCCAGGGTGGGAAAGGCTTGCGCGACATTCCCTACCAATGAACGGCGCAGGAGTTCGAGCCAGTACGTCGTCGGCATGAAGTAGCCGATGGGACGCATCCACTCGGGGAGGATATCGAGCGGGAAGACGGCGCCGCTGAAGATGTACAAGGCTCCCGCCGTTGCCTCACCGATGAACCCTTCGTGGCGGGCAAGGGTGAGCGTAACTCCCGCCAGAAGCAATCCAAGCATGGCGAGCATCACCACGCCGACGATCAGGGTTGTGAAGAACAACAGCCAATCCACCTCCGCAAAGTTGATTCTCACGTTCAGGAACAAAATCCCTGCCAGAAGGGTGATGAATACCGCGATCGAGCCGGTGATGAAGCGCGCCACACCGCGCCCGAGCAGGTAAATGGGGATGTGGATCGGCGCGATGTACATGTATTTCAACGTGCGGTAATGTTCGCGGTCATCCACCACCGCCCACGAGACTCCCGTCATCACCGCGCCGACGTAGATGTAAAAGGCATTCCCCAGATAGATATATGGAAACAACGCACTGTCGTAATTTCCCTGCGAGATGATCCCGTACATGATGACCAGGATCGCCGCGCCCGAGATCGGCTTGACAATGGAATACACTGCGAAAAGAAAGGGGTCGGTCCAGTTGGACTCGATCAGCCATCCCAGCCAGGCCGCCATGCGGAACGAACGCCATGAAGTTGATGTTTGCATAAAACCTCTTTTTCCACCACGAAGGGTCACAAAGGCACACAAAGATTTAAATTCCTTTGTGACCCTTCGTCTCCTTTGTGGTTAAAAATTATCTCCGGCTCTCCGTGAGTCTCCCCTCGCGCACCGCTATCCTCTCGATATGCGCCAGAAGTGCCTTTGCCGTCACAAGGAACGCCACCGAAAGCACCGCAAGGATCAATATCTCCATCTGCACGGTCATAAAGCCGAACTGAAACCCTGTGGGGAAGACCAGTTGACGCATCGCATCCATGCCGAGCGTGAGCGGAATGACCGAGGCTCCCGCCGCCACCCAGAACGGCAGCGACTTGATCGGGAAGTAAAACCCCGAAGCGAGAAAGATCGGTTCCTGCGCCAGGTTCGCCACATGCCAGGCTTCGCGTCCGAACAACAGGAACGCCGAAGCCATCATCATGCCCATGCCGTACAACGCCACCATCGCCAGCATGAAAACAAGGAACAACTGGAGATAACTCACCACGCTGAACGTGATATCGAACATCCAGATTCCGAGCAGGGTCACGGCCACGGCGCGCAGGCAGGTTGCCAGCATCCCGCCCAGCGCCATCCCGAGCAGGATCGCCATCATCGAATTCGGCGCGATGATGTACAAGGCAAGATTTCCCTGCTCCTTCTCCCAATACAACTGGCTGGACATGCTCCACAGCACATTCATCCAGAACGCCGTCATCGCGCCGCCCATCACCACGAAACCGATGTATTCCTCCGGCGCGTTCATGGCGCGATAAACGAACACATATGCGATCACCGCCAGCATCGGCATCACCACTTCGAACAGCATCCACGAGACCTCGCGCTGCTGACCGATGAGCCGCGGATACGCGCGTGCGATGATCGTTTTCAGGAACAACCGCCAGCCAGTGTCCTTGTGAGTGTATTTGCTACTCACTGCGTTCATTCGATTCCTCCTCCGCCATGCTGCGGCCCACGAGATCCACAAAGACATCTTCGAGCGTGGGCTCGCGCTTGCTCAGGCTCATCACTTTCACGTCCTTTAAAGTGAACAGGTTGATGACTCTCGCCAGGGCGGATTCTTCCACCAGACTCAGACTCAACTTTGCGCCGGTCTCCGTCTCGAGGATCGCCGCTTTCGTGACCTCGGGCTGGTCCACCAACATTTGCTGGTTCAACCCGTTGAGCGGACTCGTGTCGATCTCGAACAGCGCGTCTTTCTGAAGCTTCTGCTTCAACACGGACGGTTTGTCGCAAGCCAGCACCTTTCCCTTGTTGATGATGGCGACGCGGTCGCATAACTCTTCGGCTTCCGCCATGTAGTGCGTTGTTAAAAGGAGGGTGCGTTCCTGATCCGCTTTCAACCAGTCGAGAATGAACCTGCGCACATCGCGCATCGCGCCCACATCCAGTCCCAGGGTGGGTTCATCGAGGAAGAGCACTTCGGGGTCGGTCAGGAATCCGCGCACGATGTTCATCTTCTGTCGCAGGCCGGTCGAGAGCTCCGATGATTTCGTATTCATCCTGTCTTTCAACCCGACCATTTCGAGCAGAGCGACGATCCGTTCGTTGGCTTCCTTCGAAGGCACGCCGTAGAACTGCGAAAACATCCACAGATTTTCGCGCACGGTCAAAAGTCCGTAACCCGAAGACTCGCCACCCGAGACCATGTTGATCTTCGGACGCACCGCATCGGGATCGGCGGAGACGTCTGCTCCTGCAACGCGCGCCCAGCCCGAGGTCGGGGAGAGAAGCGTGGTGAGGACTTTGATCAGGGTCGTCTTGCCTGCGCCGTTCGGTCCGAGGAGTCCGAACAGTTCGCCGCGTTTCACCGTTAAAGTCACATCCTGCAAGGCGACAAGTTCCTTGCGCGGTTCCTTCTTGTTGCCGCGCAGTTTGTAGATGCGGCCGAGGTCTTTTGTTTCGATGGCAGGTAAAGAGGACATGGTTCTCCTTAAAAATCTGTAATCTGGTTCGTTGTGTTTGCGTGGGCTGTGCGTAGGGCATCCGTCAAGCGCCCATGGACGATGCGTGTTACATTTGCGGGCGTAACAAATCTCTTCTCCTCCTTTGTAAGAGAGCCAGGGTAAGGCGACCCTGGCTCTCGCACTTTAATGGGTTACCTCGTTCATGCCATTCTGCCTGCACCGCCGTTCGCTGCGCGAAGATGCAGCGCAGCAGGCAGGCGTGAGCGACACACAAAATGTTTGGGGGAGAAAACTAGAAAATCAGTTCTATTTTACTACGATTCGGGTTGTGATGTAAAATCCAGCCCATGGCCGAACACAGACTGCTCACCCTTTCAGACGCGGAGCCCGCGGCACAAGTCATCGCCCGCTCGTTCATGGACGATCCTTTGACCTCGTTCATGCTGCCTTTCAAAAGAACACGGTTAAGTTCCCTGCTTAAATTCTTCCGGGTCTACGCCGAGATCAATATCAAAGCCGGGCGCGGGTTTGGCGTGGGAGATCCGCTTCAAGGTGTTGCGTTTTGGAAATCTCCCGGACAGGATTCGATCTCGATCAGCGTGAAATCGATTGGAAAACTATTGCCGTTGTTGTTCACCATGTATCCAATCGGATATTTCCGCGCCCGCAGGGTCATTGCGCATATCGACGAATTCCACGCGCAGAACGCTCCCGATCCGCATTATTATCTCGATAATCTGGGCGTGCTCCCCGAGTCGCGTGGAAAGGGGCTTTCATCGCAGTTGATCCGCCCGTTCTTGAAGATGGCTGAGGAGCAAAAGGTCGCCGCTTATACCGACACGGTGACAAAATCCAACGTGCCGTATTACGGGCATTTCGGATTCCAGTTGGTGGATGAAAAATTCATCGCAGGCACGGGAATCACCGTCCATGCATTGAAGAAGGCTTTACCATAACCTAATGGCTCTCACTTTCAAAGTGACAGTCACCCCATTTCTAAGGAGCAAATGACTTTATGAGTGAAGAGTACATCCCAAAAAGCGCGATCAGCATCCATGCCCACCCTGACGACCAGGAATTTTCCATTGGCGGGACGCTTGCCAAATGGGCGAAGGCGGGCTGTGACATTATTTCTGTCGTCATCACCAGCGGGGATTCGGGATCGAACGACCCGACGAAGGGCGGCGAATACAAACAGGAATTGGCGCGCCTGCGCGAAGAGGAGCAGCTCGAGGCAAACAAAGTTCTCGGCGTGAAGGAGACGGTTTTTTTACGATATCCCGACGGCGAACTCGAGCCGACGATTCAACTTCGCAAGGAACTCACGCGCATCATCCGCAAATACAAACCGGATGTGGCCTTGATCGGGAATCCCGAAGCCTGGTTCTACGGCAATGAATACGTCAACCATCCCGATCATCGCGCCGCGGCACAAGCCGCCTGTGAAGCGGTTTTTCCATCGGCGGGGACAAGGCTCATTTTCACCGACCTGCTCGAGGCGGGATATGAACCGCACAACGTCAAAAAGTTGTACATCCATGGAACGGAGAAACCCGATACCTGGGTGGACATCTCCGAAACCATCGCCGTCAAGGTGGCGGCTTTGCAAAAACACGCCAGCCAGGTGCCCGTGGATGAGGTGGATAAATGGATGCGCGACTGGGCGAAGGAAGACGCGAAGGACAAGGATTTTGAATACGCCGAGTCGTACCGGGTGATGAAATTCTCGGAGGAAGAGTCGGAACAGTAGTTTTTGTTTTGAAAGATGAAGGCGCAAGACTCAACAGTCTTGCGCCTTTGCTTTTTTGGTTAGTGGTAGCCGTTCTTTTTTAACACTTCTTTCAAGGTCGCGCCCAATCTGGTGATTCCCTCGCGGATCAGGTCTGGCGAGGAATACGAGAAGTTGATGCGCATCGTGTTGTTTCCGCCGCCGTTCGGGTGGAAGGCCGTGCCCGGCACGAACGCCACCTTGCGCTCGATTGCGATCTTCAAGACCTCGGCTGCATCCACGCCTTCGGGCATGATGCCCCACAGGAACATGCCGCCCTGCGGTTTGGTCCAGCGCATTTCGGAGGGGAACATCTCATCCATCATTTCGAGCATCACATCGCGGCGTTCCTTGTATGTGGCGCGGATGACCTTGACATGTTCGTCCAGGAATCCGCCCTTGCCCACTTCATAAGCGACCTGCTGATTGAAACTGGAAGTGTGCAGGTCGGCGGCTTGCTTGGTCATAACCAGTTTCTGAATCACCTTCTGCGGAGCCACCACCCAGGCAAGCCGCAAACCCGGCGCGAGAAGTTTCGAGAAGGTGCTCAGGTAGATGACGTTGCCTGTATATTCATGATCGCCGTCGTTGCGATACTGCGCATCCAGGTAAACGACGGAGGGAAGGTGTTCGCCGTCGTATCTTAATTGACCGTACGGGTCGTCCTCGATGATCGGCACGCCGTACTGGTCTGCCAGCGCGACCAAGCGCCTGCGGCGTTCGAGGCTGAGAGTCGAGCCGGAGGGATTCTGAAAATTCGGGAGCACGTAGATGAATTTCGGTCCGACCCGAAGCGCGGCTTCCAAATCATCCACGATCATCCCGTCCTTATCCGCCGGGACGGAGATATATTGCGCCCCGTACGCGTTCCATGCCTGCAAAGCTCCCAGATATGTCGGCGATTCCACCACGATGAAATCGCCGCGGTTGATGAATAACCTGCCGAGAAAATCGAGCGCCTGCTGGGAACCGGAAGTGATCAGGATGTTATCCGGGTTCACCGAAACCTTGTAGCGTTCGGTATGCCGGGCGATCATCTCTCGCAGCGGGCGGTAGCCCTCGGTGGTGCTGTATTGCAAAGCCTGCGCGCCGTGTTCCGTCAGCACGCGGTTGCACGCTTCCTGAAATTCCTTCACCGGAAAAACCTCCGGCGCGGGCAGTCCGCCGCCGAACGAAATGATATCGGGCTGTTCGGTCAGTTTCAGCAACTCGCGGATGACCGAACTTCCCATTTTTTGCATACGGTGGGCGAAGCGATATTCCCAGGGTGTCTGCATTCTTTCTCCTTGAATTTATTTGTGTAAGGCGCATACTCTTGTGCGCCTGCCGGCGTATGGGGACGCCGACTACGCTTTTTGGTGGAGAGATAAAAAAAACCTGACAGGTACGCGGGTACCCATCAGGTCGGCTGATTCAAGGCATGAGCATGCCGATGCGTCGTATTGCCAGGAATCCATTCATGGCATACCTATCTTACCCACTTTTCGCGAAGGATGCAACTGACTTTCGTCCGTTGTAATTGGATTGATAACCCGAAGATCGACGCCCGCCTCCTCCCCGGACCCGGCGCTGATCCAGCGCTTCAGGCTTATCCCAACACTGCAATGACCATCACCCCCGCAAACACGATCACCGAGCCGATCACTCTCAATTCGCCCATTTGTTCCTTCAATAACTGCCAGCCGAGGAACGCCCCGATCACCGCGCTGACCTCGCGAATCGCGCCCGAATACCCGAGCGGAGCGAAGGTATAAGCGAACAACGCCAGCATATAAGCGACCAGCCCGAGGACGCCGCCCACGAACAGATAATTTCTGTTCCGCTTCCAAACACGCGTGAATGAGTCCCAGCCGTAGTGGTAGGCAATGTAGGGCGTCGTCACGAACGGGACCATGACGAACATGGAGAGCCCGTACGGCAGAGCCGGTCCGCTTTTGACGGCTTTGCCGTCGATGAAGGTATAAAGCGAAATGACCAGCGCCACCGTCAGCGCGGTCAGGACTCCTTTCAGGTGGATCTTCTCCCCTTTGCTTTGCAGTAACGCCGTCGCGCCGATGACCATCATCCCGATCGTGATCATCGCCAGCCCGATGTATCCGGCGACGGTCAATCTTTCCTGTAAAAAGACCGCTGTCCACACCACCAGCAGGGCGGGAGCTGCTCCGCGCGCGATGGGATACACCAGGGAAAAATCGTGGTCGCTGTAGGCAATGCAAAGCAGGATGAAATAGACGGCTTCCAGCAGCATGCTGATGACGGCAAAGAGCCACATCTCGCGCGGAGGCAGACCGGAGTAGAACATCACCCCCAATGCGAGGATCCCGCTCAGGATGGTCTGCCATCCCATCGCGGCGTATTTCTCCTCCGCGCTTTTGAGCAGGAAGTTCCATATCGCGTGCATGGTGGCGGACAAAAAAAGCAGGAGCAGTGCTAGGGTGGGCATGCGCGCGAGTATAACGGAAAATCCCAAAGTTGCTGATATACTTTAACCGTTTAGGTGTGATATTGGAGTTATTACCTCGATTTTTTACAAACTTGATAGCAAAACTCTTTCCTCGTTTTCTCGGAGAGGATGAATCTATGACTCTAAATTTTGAAGGGTTTATAAAAGATGTACAGTATAGAGCCTACCTGACTGAAGAATTGCCAGAGTATAACTTTAAGAACTTTGATATTAATGCCGTTGAAACTTCCGGAAAAGTGATACTTCCACATGGCGAATTTGCTTTTTCAAAGTGGGTTTCGCCAAAAAGAACACGAAGTTATCCATTTGAGAGACTTTACAACACTTACAATTCACCCATGAGACTCACAGTCATTCCAATTCTCAAAGATGAGGGTCTGGATGGCGATTTGGATAGAATCCAATATTCCACTGTGTCATGGATGAATTTGCTGAATGTCTACATAGTTTTGGCTTATTATGATCGCGCGGTAAAGAATAACAGACCTTTGCAAATTAAAAAGAACAAGATTACCAATCAGGAATTTAATGTCAGAACAGTAAATGATCAGATAATAAAACTAAGTAAATACAAACAAAGCGCCCTTCACTGGAATCGAACATTGATTGAAGATAGCTTTGTAGATATTTACAAAACAGCTCTTGATAGTTACGAAAAGATATCTAAAATGATAGGTGTTCGAATGCATGATCGAGGCGTTCAGGAACAATATCTCGCAACTGTTATGAGGGATTTCCTGAATTTTAGAGATAGATCGCTCCGTGGCTCCAAGGGAGCATCGCTCCGGGAAACTCAAACTTCTCACGGTTTAGAGTATTTGTCGGATGGAATAAAAGCTACGTTTAAAATAGAAAATTACCTTGGCGGGACTTACTATTTGACCGCTGACGAAGTTGTACAAGAAGGTGATGTTTTCGTAATTCAAGAATCAAAAAATTCGACAAGAGGTTTTTTACCCGGACTTTCGGATATAAAGGATGGATTATTCAAATTGATTTTATATTCAAACTTGCACTCCTTAGAACTAGAGTCTGTCCCTGTGAAGTTTCGTTCCCGTCTTAAATTAACAGGAAAAAAGGTAAAAGGAATATTATCAATGCCATGCACTGTAAACGAAATTGAGGATTTTTTGGCTCTTAATATAGGGGGATGTACAGATAGAGAAATTGAGATTATAAGAAGGATGAATCAAGAATCTTCAAACAACCAAAAACTTGAAATTCTTATTTCTTCCAACAAATAATGAGCTTAATAAAAAGTCCACTTCGCTACCCTGGCGGCAAATCTCGTGCTATCGAGAAAATGAAATACCTCATCCCGAAGGATTTTGAGGAGTATCGCGAACCGTTTGTCGGCGGAGCATCTTTCTTTGTTTATCTAAAACAGAAATTTCCGAAAGTAAAATTCTGGATCAATGATCTAAATGCAGAGTTGTATTATTTTTGGAAAGCGGTTCAAATTGATTCAGAGAAACTGGCAAAAGAGGTCGCGAAAATAAAAAGTGAAAGAATCAAAGGGCAGGAATTGTTTGACGAGTTAGTAAATGTAGATGTCAACCGTATAACAGAACTAGAACGTGGCGTTCGTTTTTTTGTGCTAAACAGGATAACCTTTTCCGGTGTCGTTGAAGCTGGTGGCTATTCCGAACTTGCTTTTGTGGGCAGGTTTACTGATACCTCTATCGAAAGATTAGCAAACTTGGGAAAAATCATGGATGGGGTGAAAATCACCAACTTGGATTATCGCGAAGTTCTTGTAGGCGGCTCAAAAACGGTATTTACTTTCCTGGATCCACCCTATTTCAAAGCGACAAAATCTAAATTGTATGGAAAGAACGGTGTCCTTCATACTGGATTCAACCATGATGAATTTGCTGGTGCAATGGAATCTTGCCAGCATTCATGGCTTATTACATATGATGATTCTCCAGAAATCAGGAAGAATTTTGAATTTGCCAATATCTACGAATGGGAATTACAATATGGGATGAACAATTACAAGCAGGGGAAAGCAGATAAAGGGAATGAATTATTTATTTCCAATTATTCTCTTCCTATAAAGTCAAATACCAAGACGCCAAGGAGCGATGATAAAATAAAACAACTATCTCTCTTATGAGGTTATGTGGTATCTGTATTGAATTTTGGGGCGACCTATTGGAAGAGAGAGTTTTCTAGAAAATATTTCAGGCTTGCCGCGTTTCCCTTTGATGAAAAACCTTGTATATTTGGATCCTCGAAAAAGATTTCTGAACCTGCTGCGAGACCATTCGGTCGCAACGAACGCTCCCTCGGGGTGACATCACGGTCTAAATTTCAAGAAAGATACTTTTGCCGAACTCTTGGTAAACGGAAAGCAATACCCCTCCCCACAAAACCGGTGACATTTATCCATAATAGAAGGTGACTTCATTTCTGTCCCCTTAAAATGGCGCATGGTAAGATGTAAACAACTTATTGTTAGGAGGCGTTCATGCGCAAACTGATTCCGCTGCTTTTGATGGGAGCGTTTTTGGCGCTCCCAATTTCCGCGTCCGCGCAGGGTGAGGCGGCGCTCTCCGTCGTCAACGTGCAATTATGGCCCGAATACGACCAGCCCAGCATGCTCGTGATCGTGGACTTCCAACCCGCGGCGGAGACGTCCCTGCCCGTTACGCTCGACTTCCGCATCCCCGCCGACGCGAACCTGATCGCAGTCGCTTCCGACGCGGGGGGCGGGCGCTTCATGGACTTTCCCTTTGCCGGTCCGGCCGCGGAGGGTGAATATCAAACCTTCAGCATGCTCGTTGAACAGAACATGCCGTACCGCTTTGAGTATTACCAGCCCCTTTCCTTTAATGGGGACGAGCGCCTCTTTTCCTACCTGTGGGATAACGGCTACGCGGTGGGATCATTCCAGTATTTCCTCCTCGAGCCGCTGGATGCGACCAGGGTCGAGCTCGACCCCAAACATGCATCCGTGATCACAAGCCAGGGATTGAACTACTACGAAGGCGCTCCAATTCAACTTACCTCGGACGAGCAATTCGTCCTGACCGTGAAATACCAAAAGACGACCGATACCCTTGTCTCACAGGCGCAAAGTGTGCAGATCGCCGAACCGGTCAATGAAAATACACCCGGGCGCATGTCGCTGGCGAACAGCCTGCCTTACATCATCGGCGGGCTGGGAGTCATCATGATCTTGGGCGGGCTGATGTACTACTTCCAATGGGGGCGCAGTTCGAGGTCGAAACCGCGCCGCCGCCATTCGCAAACCGAAGCGGGCGAAGACTCCACCGGTGTGTACTGTCCGCAATGCGGGACGCGCGCCAAACCCAACGACCGTTTCTGCCGTACCTGCGGGACCCGTCTCCGCCGCGAGGAATGAACCAGGACCCCAAAGGGTTATGAAACCTTTGGGGTCTATTCTTGGAATCATGGACACTACGCCGCTTGTCGTCATCTACTTCTTCTACGGGCTTGCCTTCTTCAGCATGGGCCTGCTCGTGGCAATGGAAGGCGGGCGTTCCACCGATGCGCGCCTGCGCATGGCTCTGCGTCCACTGGCGGGATTCGGCCTCGTCCACGCGGCGCACGAATGGCTCGAGATGTTCAAACTCATGGGGCATTTCAGCCCGCTTCTCGAAGATATTTATCCGCTGTTCGCGCTCTCCATCCTTGCGTTCTCGTTCCTGTCCCTGGCTGCCTTCGGCGCCTATCTCGTCCTCGGCAGTGAATCCACCTGGCGGGTCAGTCTCATCATCCCCTTGGGGTTGGAGGCGGTCTGGGTCTATGGTCTGCTGGTCTTCAAAAGCAGGTACGGCTCGGATGTGATCTACACCGTCGCCGATGTCTGGACGCGTTACGCGATCGCCATCCCGGCGGGTTTGCTTGCGGCAGCGGGGCTGATCGTCCAACAGCGCGCGTTTCGGCGCGCCGGTCTGGTCAGTTTTGGGCGCGACAGTCTGTGGGCTTCGGTGGCGTTCGTATGGTACAGCCTTGTGGGCCAGCTTTTCACTGCGCCAAGCCCGCTCCCTCCCTCTACATTCTTAAATTCGGAACTCTTCGGGGCAACTTTCGGTTTCTCGATTCAACTGCTCCGCGCGGTGGCGGCGGTCTTTGCTTCCATCTTCGTCATCCGTTTTCTGCGCGCCTTCCAGGTCGAGAGCGACAGCAAGATCGCCGAACTGCAGGCGGCCCGGCTGCACGAATCCCAACAGCGCGAACAACTGCGCGCCGAACTTTTTCGCCGCGTCGTGGGCGCGCAGGAGGCGGAACGCCAGCGCATCGCCCGCGACCTGCACGACGAGACCGGTCAATCGCTGACAGCCGTCGGCATGGGGTTAAAAAGCCTTTCGGTGGAGACTGACTCGAAAAAGCGGAACTCGACCCTGACCCAGCTCCAATCCCTGACCTCGGACTCCATCCGAGAATTGCAGCGCATCATCTCGGACCTCAGGCCCGCGCACCTCGACGACCTGGGCTTGTCTGCCACGTTGAGGTGGTACGCTTCGCGCATCCACGAGTTGACGTCCATCCACGTTCGGGTCGATATCGAAGGCGACGAACCCGCGCTCGATGACGCCGTCAAGATCACCATCTTCCGCATCGTGCAGGAGGCGTTGAACAACGTCATCAAACATGCCGGGGCGACCGTCATCAACGTCAAGATCCATTATTTGTCCGCCGAGGTCCGCATCCACGTCTTCGATAACGGAGTCGGCTTCGATATGAAAGCCGTGCAAAGCCGCATCGGCCGCGTCTCACTGGGGCTGGCCGGCATGGAGGAACGCGCCGCATTGCTCGGCGGCGGCGTCACTGTCTCATCGCGCCCCGGTTACGGGACAGAGGTCGAGGCGGTGGTACCCGTTATAAAAAGTGAGGCTGTATGACGATCCGTTTATTGCTGGTGGACGATCACGCTGTGGTGCGCACCGGCTTGAAAATGTTATTGAGCGGGCAGGAGGATGTGGAGATCGTCGGCGAGGCGGGCTCCGCGGCAGAAGCCCTGGCGGAAACTGAACGCGTCCAGCCCGGCGTCATCCTGATGGACATCGGCTTACCGGACAAAACCGGCATCGAAGCCACGCGCGAGATCAAAGCCAAATTCCTAAATGTGAACATCGTGGCGTTGACCATCCACGAGGACGAGGAATATTTCTTCCAGATGTTGAATGCCGGGGCTTCAGGTTATGTGCCGAAACGCGCCGCGCCTGAAGAGTTGATCACAGCCATCCGCGCGGCGGCGAACGGGGAAGTGTACCTGTATCCCTCGCTGGCGAAACTGTTGGTGCGCGATTACCTCAATGCCGACCGCCCCTCGGAGGAAAAGATCGATCTCGGCGGCTTGACCGAGCGCGAACACGAAGTTTTCACGATGCTGGCGGAAGGCGCGAGCAACCAGGAGATCGCCGAGTCCCTCGTCATCAGCCCCAAGACGGTGGAACGCCACCGCGAGAACATCATGCGCAAGTTGAACCTGCACTCGCGCTCCGAACTCGTCCGTTATGCCATTCGCAAGGGGATTATTAAAGCGTAGGTAAGCGTAATCGGCGTTCTCTTACGCCGACGGGGAGGTTAGGGGACGTTAGAGAACGTGCCCTACGCATACAACCATCTCCACGCAGCAAGCCCGCCGAAGATGATCAGGACCAGCAAAACGCCGGTCATCACCTCGCGGGATTCGCGTTCGTCGTGCAGGGAAAATTCAGGCGGGATTCCCATCAGGATCCATTTCGGCCCGGCAAACCAGGCGAAGATCGCGCCGCCGAACAGGCCGCCGATATGCCCCCATGTGTCGATGTTGGGCGCCAGCCCCAGGAATAGATTTATGGCGATGATGAAGACGGCATTGCTGATCGCCGCGCGCGCATGCGAGCCGAACAACTCCCGGTTCTGGTAAAAGAAGATGGCTTCGGCGGCGATCAAGCCGAAAACGGCTGTGGATGCGCCCACGGACCATCCCTGCGTGAAGAGATAGGAAAGCACGTTGCCCGAAAACGCCCCCAGAAAATACAACAGAAGAAACCGTCCGTGCCCGAATTGCCGCTCAAGAAGATTGCCAATGGAGAACAGGGCATACATGTTGAAGAAGATATGCATGAGCGAGCCATGCAAAAAGACGGGTGTGATCAGGCGCCAAACCTGCCCTGAGTCTATGGCTTCGCTGATGCGCGCGCCAAGAAGGGTGACGATATCGGTGCCGTAACTTGTGTCGCCCATCAACGCTGCGCTGAGCATTTGCAGAACGTAAACGAAAACAGTGAACCCGATCAGGATGTATGTGGCCGTCGGCGGCAGAGACGGCATGCGCACGTATGCAGGTCCCCGGGTTGGGGTCGGCTCGGGAACGGGATCGGGTTCCGGGTCCGGAAAAGAGGCGGGCAGGCGGCTCACAAGGTCACCTTGCGATGGTGCACCTTCAAATGTTCGGCTGCGATCACGGCGCGGACTTTTTCCACCGTGTCGTCGAGGTGAAAATCATGGTTGATGATCACGTAATCGAAGGCGTCGAGCCGCAGAAGTTCCTTGCGGGCGGTGGCAATGCGCAGGGCGAGCGCGTCGGCCGATTCGGTCTTGCGTTCGCGCAGGCGGCGTTCGAGTTCCTCTTCGCTTTCGCAGGTGATGAAGATCAACAGCGCTTCGGGCGCGAGTTTGCGGACGGTTTCGGCGCCCTGCACATCGACGCGCATGACGACATCCTTGCCGCTCGCAAAGGCGCTTCGCACCTGATCCTTTGGAATGCCTTTGTAATCGCCATAGACGATGGCGTATTCGATCAATTCGTTCGCTTCGATCATCCGGGCGAATTCCTCCTTGGTGACGAAGAAATAATCCAGGCCATTGACCTCGTTCTCGCGCCGCTCGCGGGTGGTGGCGGTGACAACGAAATGAAAGGGAAATTCGCGTTCCTTCATGCGTTGAACGATGGAATCCTTCCCGACCCCGGAGGGTCCGGAAATGACGATCAGCAATGGATTGGGCTTGCGGAGATCGAATTCAGACATGCGGGCAATTGTACCAAACAGGAATAATCGAAAAAGACCTGACAGGTTTTTGAAACCTGTCAGGTCTCCATATGATTCGGTTAAAATAACCGCATGCCAACTTATGACTTTGTCTGCAATTCCTGCCAGAAACGTTTTGATGTCTTCCTAACTTTTGCCGAATACGGCAAAACGCCCGTCCATTGCGCCCACTGCAACAGCACGGATGTACGCCGCCGCATGACGAAGGTCCGCATTGCCAAAACGGAGGAGGGGCGGCTCGAATCGATGGCGGACGATTTTTCCGGCATCGAAGGTTTGGAGGATGACCCCAGGGCTTTGGGACGCATGATGAAGAAAATGGGAAGGGAAATGGGCGAAGACCTGCCGGCCGAGTTCGACGAGGTGGTGAACCGGCTCGAATCCGGGCAAAGCCCCGGGGAGATCGAATCAGCCATGCCGGACCTCGGCTCAGGGGACGATTCTGGGGAATAAAACTGTTCCCGCCGTATAATTTCACTAAATTCATCCAAATTGTTGTGACTTTTGTCACTTCAGGGTTGGCGCAAATTAACTAGTCATTAATCCTGTGCTTAATTAGAATTCCCCATATCTGCTGAAAAATGCCAAAGCAGTCATCTTTCCCTTATAAGGAGGCGTTATCCGACTAACTGTCATTTAGCTTCCATCAAGTTTGACCCAAGGAGAATGATAATGAATCTAAAGAAATTTCTTATATTGCTCGGTGTTTTGGTGGTCGTCGGCGCAGTATTAGCCGCTTGTGGCGGCACCCCGACCGAAGCAACAGCCGAAGCGACGGAGGAAGCCGCCGTAGTTCCGGTTCCCGATACCCCATACCTGGCTGAATGGCAGGGCTCCGGTCACGCTGATGTGGCGAGCGAACCTTTCCGTCACTGGGATGATGCGGCCGAAAATCCTGATGGAGTCCCCACTTTCTGCGCCAAGTGCCACAGCACTGCCGGGTATCAGGACTTCCTCGGTTTGGACGGCTCCGAAGCCGGTAAAGTGGATGCGAACGTTCCTGCCGCCGATGCTCAAGGCGTGCAGTGCGTGGCTTGCCACAATGCCGGGACCATCTCGAAGACCACCGTTGTGTTTCCATCCGGAGTAGAGATCACCGCTGGTGACGATGTCCGCTGTATGGAATGTCACCAGGGACGCGAGTCCAAGGTCAGTGTGGACGCGCAGATCGAAAAATTCGCTGCCACCGATGCAGATGCCACGGTCGCTCCGATCAAGGATGATCAAGGCAATGACGTTTTCTTTGGCTTTAGAAACGTTCACTACTATGCTGCGGCCGCCACGCTCTACGGTGGTATGACTCACGGCGGGTACGAATACGACGGCAAAACCTACGATGCGAAGAACACCCATGTCGAAGGTTTCGCCTCCTGCACCGGCTGTCACGATCCGCATACCCTTGAAGTCAAGGTGGAGCAGTGCGCTTTCTGTCACGAAGACGTCGCTACTGTGGACGATCTAAAGAACATCCGCATGGTCTCCTCCAACCCTGATTACGATGGCGACGGCGACAATGAAGAAGGCATGTATTTTGAGATCGAGGGTTTGCAGGCGAACTTGTTTGCCGAGATACAAAAGTATGCCGCCGATAAAGTTGGCACCGCGATTCTGTACGATTCGGCTTCCTACCCCTATTGGTTCACAGATACCAATGGAAACGGCACTGCGGATGAAGGTGAAGTTGCCTTCCCGAACGCCTACTCCACCTGGACGCCGCGCTTGCTGAAAGCCGCATACAACTATCAGGTTTCCCTCAAGGATCCCGGCGCATTTGCGCATGGCAACAAGTACATCGTCCAATTGCTCTTCGACTCAATCGAGGATCTTGGCGGTGATGTGAGCACTCTTGCCCGCACCGATGCCGGCCACTTTGCTGGCGACACCATGCCCTTCCGCGATTGGGACCTGACCGAAGATGGCGAACCCAACTACATCGTTCCGTTTGGCTGTGTGAAATGCCACACCGCTGAAGGCATCCCCACCTTCCTCAAAGCGGGCGGTTCAGTGGTTGTGACCGGCACCGGCACCACCGTGACCACTGGTTTAACCAACATGCCTTCCAGCAACGGCTTCCTGTGCTCCACCTGCCATAACGAAGAAGCCTGGCCCGAACGCTACTCGGTCGCCTCTGTTACATTCCCCTCCGGCAAGACGGTCAGCCTCGGGGGCAAGGATGCCGATGGTAAGTTCATCGCAGATGACGCCAACCTTTGTATCCTATGCCACATGGGACGCGAATCCACCACCAGCATGAACAATGCCCTGCGCGGCAAGGATGCTGATGCGGTTGACCCGGGTGTTCGCTTCAAGAACATCCACTACTTCGCGGCTGGCGCTACTCTCTTCGGCGGCGACACCCTCGGCGCTTATCAATACGAAGGCAAGACCTATGTGGGTCAGAACATGCATGCCGATCCGGCTGGCAAAGCCAACAAATGCACCGACTGTCACGATGTCCATGCGCTCGAGCCGAAGGTTGAATCCTGCGAAACCTGCCACGGCACCACCAATCCCGAAGAGATCCGCGAAACTGAGGTGGATTATGACGGTGACGGCGATGTGACCGAAGGCATCAAGGGTGAACTCGATACCCTCGCCGAAGCCCTCTTTGCCCAGATGCAGTCCTACGCAGAAGCCAACGGCGGGGCGATCACGTACGATAGTCAGGCCTACCCGTACTTCTTCGGCGCGGATGGCAAGCAATACGCCACTTGGACACCCCGCCTAGTCAAAGCGGCCTTCAACTATCAATACAGCCAGAAGGACCCCGGCGCTTTCGTTCACAATCCGAAATACGTCATCCAGATCCTGATCGACTCGATCGAAGACTTGGGTGGTGATGTGAGCAAGTACACCCGACCGGAAGTTCCCGCTCAATAAACCAACCCCGCAAGAAAAATGGCGGACGCAGTAATGCGCCCGCCATTCTCTTTAACGCCTTATTAATCATACAAAAACAGTGATATTTATTACTTCATGTGTCTGACATCCCCTCGTAGAATTGGGGCAATTCCCCCATGACAGAAATTGGGAATATAATATTGAAATTGTCCAATTTTATAAACAAGGAGAAAGTGATGCTTCATCGGATACGGCTTCGCACGCCTCACATCCAGGCCCTAAGCCTGATTCTCGGCTTCGGTTTTCTTGCTTTCGCCGTGGCACTGTTCGCTTCGCCCGCCCTGGCATCTCCCGCTTCCCAGCCTGCCTTACAGGAGGATAAACCCGGGAACGATTTTTGTCTCGCCTGCCACCAGGAGGAGGGACTTGATAAAACCTTCGGCAATGAATCGCTTCCGGTCACCATCAACCCCACCGAATTCGGCTTCTCCGTTCACAGCGAAGAGGGCATTGGCTGTGTGGACTGCCATACCAATATCAGCGACTATCCCCATCCCGGTGTAAATGTAAAAAACACCCGCGACTACACCTTGAACTATCTTGAAACCTGCAAGGAATGTCACGAGGAACAATACGACAAGACTCACAACAGCGTGCATCAAACCGCTTTCGATGAAGGCAATAAGAACGCTGCCGTCTGCATGGATTGTCACAACCCGCACACGCAGAGGCGCCTGACAGGCAAGACGAGCGGCGAACTCACCCCGTCTGCGCGCCTGGAGATCCCTGCGATCTGCGCACAATGCCATGCCGATGTTTACGATATCTATAAGACAAGCGTGCATGGAAAGGCGCTTACAGAGGAAAACAACACCGACGTTCCGACATGCATCGACTGCCATGGCGTGCATGACATCCAATCGCCCGAAACCGTCACTTTCCGCAACAGCACGCCCTTCCTGTGCGCCAAATGCCACACCGACCCAGCCATCATGTCGAAGTACGGCATTTCAACGAATGTGCTCAACTCGTACGTATCGGATTTTCATGGCGCAACGGTAAAACTCTTCGAGGAACAATTCCCCGACCAGCCCACCAATAAACCGGTCTGCACCGACTGCCACGGCTTGCATGATATTTCGAAGGTGGATAACCCCGAGACCGGCATTGCCATGCAGGAAAACCTGCTCGTCAAATGCCAGCGCTGCCATCCCGATGCCACGGCCAATTTCCCCGCCTCCTGGATGAGCCACTACGAACCCAGCCCCGAGAATTATCCCATCGTCTATTACGTCAACCTCTTTTATAAATTCTTCATCCCGGCGGTGCTGGGCGGCATGATCCTCTTCATCCTGACCGATATTTACCGCCGCATCGTCAACCGCGTGAAAGGAGTCAAGCACGCATGAACAAGGTCACCCAAACCTACCTGCGCTTCCCGCTCGCGCGCCGCATCGAACATTGGGTCATGATGCTTTCGTTCACCATTCTCGGCATGACCGGGCTTGCACAGCGCTTTCCCGATGCAGGACTTTCGAAAGCCATCCTCAACTTATTCGGCGGCATCGAATCCCTGCGAACCATTCATCATGCCGCCGCCATCGTCATGATGTTCGGC
This sequence comes from Anaerolineales bacterium, assembly GCA_015075725.1. Classification (NCBI taxonomy): domain Bacteria; kingdom Bacillati; phylum Chloroflexota; class Anaerolineae; order Anaerolineales; species Anaerolineales bacterium. Next base: position 1,679,238 of record JABTTV010000001.1, read on the forward strand.
ACCGCCTGGCACATCCTCGTCATGGGCTACAGCGTCTTCGTTTTGCGGGATAAGATGTCGATGCTGCCCACTTTGCAGGATGCCAAAGACGGCTTGCAGGCATTGCTCTACAACCTTGGCTTTGCCAAGACCTACCCACAGATGGGGCGCTATACCTTCGAAGAAAAGATGGAATATTGGGCATTCGTGTGGGGCGCGATTGTCATGGGCTTGACGGGTTTTATGATGTGGAATCCCATTACGGCAACCCAATACCTGCCCGGTGAATTTGTCCCGGCCGCAAAAGCCGCGCACGGGAACGAAGCGGTTCTGGCTGTGCTGGCGATCATTATCTGGCACATGTACGGTGTGCATATCAAACGTTTCAACAAAGCCATGTTCAACGGTCAGATCCACGAGGCGGATATGCTCCACGAGCATCCGCTCGAGCTCGCGGATATCAAAGCAGGCATCGCCGACCGCCGTCCCGATGCGAAGACCATCCGCAAACGCCAGATGATCTATTACCCGATTGCGGCGGTATTGACGATCGCCATGCTGGGTGGCATTTACGGGTTCATCAATGCCGAACAGACAGCATTGACCACCATCCCGCCGATCGCAGAGACTTCAACACCAGAAGGCACGACAACACCCTGATTCATCGAGACCGGATGCGCCGAAGAAACAAGGTAAATCCGGTCTTTTTATTCCAGACCATTCCCAATGTTGGAGGCCATCATGAAATTGCGTGAACGACTCCGTAAGTTTTTCTTTCCCGCCCCGGACTCGAAATTGTGGATTTTACTGCTCCCGTATGTCACGATCTTTGTTTTCGTGCTGGCGGCTGTTTTTGGGGGCATCCATACCTGGGAATATACGAATTCACCCACGTTTTGCGGAACAGCCTGTCATACCATGCCGCCGCAGGATACCGTCTACAAGGAATCGCCGCATTCGAATGTAACCTGTGAAGAATGCCATATCGGGCGCGCGTCCTTCTGGGACCAGGCATCGCGAAAGACCCAGGGACTCAAAGAGACCTATTACCAGATCTTCAAACTCTATGAATATCCCATCCGCGCCAAAGCCCTGCGCCCCGCGCTGGAAACCTGCGAGAAATGTCACCGTCCTGAGACGTTTGCCGATGACAGCCTGCGCCGGATATTCCAATTTGCCGACGATCGCGAGAACACCGCCTCGAGCATCTATCTCATCATGAAAACCGGCGGAGGGGATGCGCGCACGGGAAACGCCCGTGGCATTCACTGGCATATCGCCAGCAAGGTTTTATATTATTCGGATGATGAATTGAGCCAGACAATTCCCTATGTCCGCGTCTATAACCAGGACGGGACCTACACGGAATATACCGACGTGGAATCCGGTTTTGACTCTGCAGGCATCGATGAAAGCCAGCTCAAGCAGATGGACTGTGTGACCTGTCACAACCGTGTGACTCATGATTTCCAATCCCCGGTAAAGTCGGTGGATGAATCCATAGCAGGTGGCTTGATCGATCCCGCCATTCCGCTGATTCACGCCAAGGCGGTGCAGGTCCTTTCCGCCAAATATGCCTCGCGTGACGAGGCGATGAGAGCCATTGCGGACATCGAAGAGGATTACAAACGAAACCTGTTCGATTATTACAGCCAAAATGGGAGTAAGGTCAAAGCCGCAGTCGCAGAGATACAAGCGATCTATGACCGTACCGTCTTCCACGACCAGGAGATCGATTGGACAACCTACCCGAACAACCTCGGTCATTTCGATGCGCCGGGTTGTTTTCGCTGTCATGACGGGAAACATTTGAACGAGAATCAAGAGGCGGTCCGCCTCGAGTGCAATATCTGTCACGCCATCCCGGTGGTGGCTGGGGCGGACGATTTCGTGACCAACATCGAGATCAGCAATGGACCCGAGCCCGAGTCTCACTTTAACCCGAATTGGATCGCGATGCACAACCAGGCGATCGGTCCATCCTGCGCGAACTGCCACAGCATGAAAGATCCCGGGGGCGTGAGCAACACATCGTTCTGTTCCAACAGCGCCTGTCACGGGAATGTCTTCACATTTGCCGGTTTCGATGCGCCCGCTTTGAGGGAGATCATCAAGAATCAACTCCCGCCGCCGGAACCGGAGTTGGAAGTGCCGACATTGGTGGGCGATCCGACCTTCGACAATTACATCGGCATTTTGTTCGCAGTGAAATGCACAGGCTGCCACACGGAAGGCGATGCGGCTCCCGAAGGGCTCGACCTCTCCACCTACTCCGCTGCAATGCGCGGCAGCGATACCGGACCCGTCATCCTGTCGGGAAATGCTGAGAACAGTCTGTTGATCCAGGTGCAGTCGGAGGACCACTTCACAAACTTCACGGCGGAAGAATTGGAGAACGTGATTCAATGGATCAATAACGGGACACCGGAGAATTAAACCGCAAACGCAAAACGAAAAAAAGAGTCGCCCAAACGGGCGACTCTTTTCAATTACCGATTACCTTTACTAATCCCCAGCCACAACCTCGCCTGCTTTAACCATCACAGGTTCATGCTCCTCGCTGACCAATCGGTGATCCACAATACGAAGGTACTTCACGCCGACGGAGAATGCGAGCAAGCCGAAGGCGATGATGCCCAGCCCAGCCGCCCATTCCACAAGGGATGGCGTATAGGTGGTGTACTGCACGGCCATATCACCGGGGATGTATGGGATGACTGCAAGGAAGCCGACGATGTTCGTGTCGAAACGAAAGGCAACCACGCCGCCCACGATCATGGCGAAGGCGAGCATCCGCCACAGCGGAGCCTGACGCAGGGGTTTGTAGAGCAGGATGATGGTCGGTAGAAGCGCGCCGAAGAGCATCTCCCCGAACCAGAAGTTGAACGAGAGTTGTCCCTTGGTGAGGATCTCAAAGGCTTCGGTACGTCCCGGTTCGTAGGTGTAGGTTTGGGCGAGCCAGTCCCAGAAGCGCCAGTACAGGTAGCCGATCATCATGTAGCCAAGGACCTGGGAGGCGCGTTCGATGAGCATGTCGTTGATGCGGGCTTTGGAGGTCAGTCGCGCCGCAAGCATGGAAGCCAGCAGGGTGAGCGAAACCCCGCCGAGGATGGCGGTGAACATGAACAGCACCGACATTTCAGGGCGGTACCAGATCGGGCGGGCTTTGATGACGCCATACACCGCGCCCAGCGAAGATTGATGCAGGCTCGAGAGCGCCAGACCGAAGATCGCCAGCACGGGAGCATAATGATGCATATGTTCCATCTTTGCGGCAAGTTTTGGATACTTGTTGCGCAGCCAGTCGAAGGATGCGAAGATGGGCATGACCTCCAACAGCAGGACGGTAAAGTACAGGAGGACGCACATGGTCACTTCCCAGAGCAGGGAATGTGTGTTCCAAAAGACGAAGGATTTCCAGAACCGGTCGGGGCGTCCGATGTCGAGGAGCAGAGCCATCATCGCCATGCTGTAGCCGGTGAAGCCGATGAAGGTTGCGGTGCGGGCGAGCGGCTCATAGCGCTTCAACCCGAAGAGATACACGATCGCGCACAGGCTGAAGGCACCCGCCGCCAACGCGATGGCGGAGAGGTCGATCGTGATCCACAAGCCCCACGGGACGAGGTCGGTCAGGTTGGTGATGACCAGCCCTTTCCAAAAGACTGCGATTCCGGCAATGAGCGCCGAGAACAGGAACAGTCCCAAAATGGCGAGCCATAATCCCCAGGGGGTAAAGATGTTTTCGCGGATGGTTTTGATGATGGTCTTCATGTCAGCCTTCCGTAATGACGTTATCTTTCACGGGCAGGTAATACACACGCGGTTTGGTCCCAAGGTTTTCGCGCAGGCGGTAGGACGGATTCTCGCGCAGAGCCTGGCTGACCTTCGAGTTCGGGTCGTTTAGATCCCCGAAGATGCGCGCGCCGGTCGGACAGATGACCACACACGCAGGGGTTGCGGCGGGATCTTCACCGGGCACGAGTCCCAATTCAAGTCCGCGGTCGATGCGCTGGTAGCAGAAGGAGCATTTCTCCGGCACACCGCGCGGGCGGCGTTCCACTTCAGGGTCGCCCCATTCCGGCACATAGGGATTCTCGCCCTCGAAGGATTCCCAGTTGAAGACGCGCGCATCGTACGGGCAGGCCACCTGGCAGTAACGGCAGCCGATGCATTTTTCGTAATCCATCATCACGATGCCGTCGTCGCGGTAGTAACTCGCTCCCACCGGGCAGACTTCGACGCAGGGCGCGTTTTCGCACTGCATACAGGGGCGTGGCACATACACCTGGTTCCCCTTCACAGTGCCGTCTTTCAGAACCTTGTTCCATCTCATCGCCGGGTTGATGTCGTTATTGGCGTTGCATGCCAGGCTGCATTGTTCGCATCCGGTGCATTTGGACTGGTCGATGACCATTACCCACTGGTGCTTCCCTTTTTCGCCTCCCGAGGCTTGCACTTCCTCGATGAGTCTCGCTCCGGCGGCGGCAGCCAGCCCGACCGCGGAAAGTTTGATGAAATCGCGTCGGTTGAATTTATTTTGAGTCATGGCGCACCTCAGCCGATCTCTTCAAGACAAGGCGGTATCCGCGTTCCAGCCAGGGAGACAACAACATACCTGCGGCGATGCCGATCAGGGCAGTGATGCCTGCATACCCGAGCGGAGAAACAGGCGCCGGTTCCGGCATGACGGGAGCCTGGTCGACGGACGCAGCCGCTTCCTGGGTGGAAGTGGGTACTGCGGCAATGGCGGCATCCTGTGTGGACGCTGCTTCACCGTCGGCATGCATTTGCTCGGCATGGCAGGAAGCGCAGGACTGAATGCTGGCTTTGAAGGAGTGATCCGCTACCATATGCACAGCCGCATCCCTTTCCACATGTTCAAGGTGGCAATCGATGCAGGTGACGCCCTGTTTGCTATGCACGGAATACGGGAAGTTCATGCTCGCCTCTTCGTGACAACTGATGCACAATTGCGAAGCGTCCTGTACAGATTGCTCCTTTATGTTCACCGTCAACTTCAGCGAAGCGTTGTGAGGGTCATGGCAGGTCGTGCAGTCCATGCCGGTTGCGTAATGGGTGCTTTCCTCCCATTGCTCCTGGCCAAAACGCGCGTCGGTATGGCAGGTCCCGCAGGTCCCGCCGGTCACGTCCACGCTCATGGCCGTCTTGGGATGGTCGCCGCCTTCATCCACATGGCAGGCGATGCAGGAAACGCCGTCCTCGAGCCAGGTGCCCGTAGCTTCATCGTAACCGGTCACATGACAGGAAAGACAGGCGCCGGGCTTGCCCTGGTCCGTCCAGGCATTGACGAAGATCGGATCCTCCGTCGCCTTGCCGTGCGGACCGTTCAACCATCTCATTTCGAATTCCTCATGGCAGTCGGCGCAGGTCTCCTCCTCATCCGAAGGCGGAGGCGTCACGTCCTGTGCGGATGCGGCGAGGATCGAAATCCCCGCCAACAGCAGGGCGGTCATGAGGGCAATGATGATCTTTTCGAAACGTGAAAACATTGTTGCATCTCCTTGTTATACGTGAGCCTTCGATTGTTTGAGCGCCGGGGCGGGCGCATCGAGGAACACCTCGCAGTCGAGGCAGGCTTCACGCAGATATCCGTTCGGAAGGCGGTGGATCTGCCAGCATGGCTTGCCGCTGGCAGCAACGCGGGTTTTGACCTCTTCGATGGGCAGGCCCTGCTCCATCCAGCACGGCTCTTCATCGCGGATCAAAAGGCTGCGTTCTTCCTCCGCTTGCCTTTGCCAGCGCAAATCGAGCCTTCGCAGTCCGTATACCAGCAGGGCGGTCACCAGCAAAGGTAGGACAAGCCTGACGAACAAACCGAGCAATAGGGCGAAAATCGAGTTGGTGTCCATATCAGCCTCATTTCAGCCAGTAGTGTGATTCTTTACGCCGGAGCCACTCGCCCAGCAAAAGCAAAACGCCGAATGGAATGACGAGACGAGCCGCAAAGTACACGATGAAAAATTCAGTACCGTTCATGGCAAACTCCTTTCCTGATCTTTCGCCCTTAGGATAGCCCTTGATTAAAGGAAAGTAAATTCGTGCCTATCCCCATTTCGACATGGACGCTCCCCGCATCTTTTTGGACCTCATGCCTGAGGCGAACACCCCAGGCATTTCACATCCTGTGGGGGATTCGCCCCATGCGATGCGATTAAATACAAAACCCGCCCGCGAAACTTGAATTCGGGGCGGGTGATGATGACTTGTCCACTTGGCGGGATATTACAAATGCCGGGCGCTGCGCGGGTCGAAGGCGTCGCGCAAACCGTCGCCGATCAGGTTGACGGACAGAATGGTGAGGATGATAAAGAGGCTGGGGAAGACCCACATCCACCACGAGCCTTGCTGCACAAAAGCCTGCGCTGAGGTGAGCATATTGCCCCATGACGCGGTCGGCGGTTGGATGCCAAGCCCCAGGAATGAAACATAGGCTTCGGAGAGGATGGCGCCCGCGAGTCCCAGGGTGGAGGCTACGATGATCACCCCCATCGTATTCGGGATAAGGTGTTTGAAAAAAGTGCGGAGCTGGCTCGAGCCAAGGGATTTGGAAACCGACACATAATCCATTTCCTTGAGCGAAAGCACGTTCGCGCGCACGATGCGGGAAAGCCCCATCCACGAGGTCGTGCCGATCACAACGATGACGATCAGGACGCTACCGCTGAAGGTTTTTCCCATGAGCGTGATCGTATCGATATCCCTGCCGATGAATTTGCCCAGCACAATCAGCAGGAACAGTTGCGGGATGGAAAGCATGGCTTCGGTGAAACGCATCAGGATGCTATCCACCCAGCCGCCGAAAAACCCTGCCAGGCCACCGATAAGCGTGCCCAATACGACCGAGATAGTGACGGCTGTAAGGCCTACGATCAGCGATATCTGCCCGCCGTGAATGATGCGGGCAAAATTATCCCGCCCGGTGGTGTCTGTTCCCATAATGTATTGGTCATTGGGGGCGGTCAGCCGGGCTTGCAGGTCGACTGCATTGGCTTGTTCCTCGCTGACGTAAATGGAGCCAATAACGACGAAAAGCACCAGCAGGCTGAAGCTGATCATGCCCAGGACCGCCATGCGGTGTCTTCGAAACCTTCTCCAGATAAGTTGACTGGGAGTGAGGACTTTCCCGGTTACCCCTTCACGGGCTATGGATTGTGACTCAAAGGAAGCGATATCAGTTGCCATATCCAACTCCAAATCAACTCAGGCGGATGCGGGGATCCACAAAGGTGTAGACGATGTCGGTGACGATGGTCAGGATCACGACCGCCAGGGAAATGATCAATAAAATCCCGAGCACGACCGGGTAATCGCTCCGTTGGGAATATTCCCAGAACAAGCGTCCCATGCCGGGCCACGAGAACACAGATTCGGTCACGATGGCGCCGCCCAATAGGAAGGGGATATCCAACCCGACAATGGTGACCAAAGGCAGGGCGGCGTTGCGAAGCGCGTGTTTGAAGAGCACGGCGCGGCCTGTCAAGCCTTTGGCGCGGGCGGTGCGGATGTAATCCAACCCGAGCACTTCGAGGATGCTGGTGCGCACAAAGCGCGAGTATCCCGCTGAATTCACGAATGCCAGTGCGGTAACGGGCAGGATCATGTTCCTGATGTATTCCACCGGGTCGGATTTATCCCAAACCGAGGCGCCGGTGGGAAGATAGGGCAAGCCCCACTCCTTGAACTGGACTGCAAAGATCAACATCAGTCCGAGGGCGCTGAAAAAGATGGGGATCGAGAATCCAACGAAGGAAAACGTTGTAATGGCGTTATCCCAAAAGGAATATTGCTTGACCGCTGAAATGATCCCCAGGAACAAAGCAAAGGATACGGTGACGATCTCCGCCGTCATCATAAGGATCAATGTATTCGGCAGGCGCTGCGCGATCATCTCGCTGACAGGCTGGCGGGCGAAGAAGGAATTTCCGAGATCGCCCTGAATCGCAAGCCCCAGCCATTTCAGATACTGCACATACAATGGGTCATTCAGCCCAAGACGTTCGACAAGAGCCGCCCTGTCCTCGGCGCTCATGCGTGGGTTGGCGGCGTATTGCGCGAGAGGGTCTCCCGAAAACCGGGTGAGCAGAAAACAAAGCACAGTGATGATCAAAAGCGTGAACAACGCCTGGAATAAACGCCTTAATAAATAAGTCCACATAGGGAGCCTCCATCAATAAACTTCATCTGGGCCTGCTGACCTGGGGATTGCTTACTAGGCGAGAGGCAGGGGAAACCCCTGCCTCTCGTTTCGTGCATGGATATTACTTTTTCTTGCTACTCGGTCACATCCCAATCTTCGGCGTTCCAATTGAGATCGGACTCAGGACCGACAGGTCCGAATTGGAAGCGCGGGGTGGAGCCGTAGACGTTGCCGCGGGCGTACATCATGAGAACATAGTAGTTCTCGGCAATGTAAGCCTGGGCTTCGTCGAGGATCGCCTTGCGGGCGGCGGGATCAACCGTGTCGAGCGCGGTGTCCATCAGGTCGGAGAGCGCGGGATCGCACAGGTGATACCAGTTGGTGCCCGTGGGGTTCGCCGCGGTCGGGATGTTCTCACACTTGTAGTTATCAGTGTACGGATCGGGGTAGAAGCCGGTCGTGTACCCACCCATGTCGTAGTTACCGGTGGTCAGAGGACCGCCGTCCACATACTGGCCGAAGAAGGTACCGGCGGGGGTGTGGATCGGGGTGAACTCGACGCCGATCTTGGCGAGGTCAGCCTGGGCAACGGTGGCGATGGCGATGCGGATCGGGGCGGTGGTGGTTTCGAAGTTGAAGGACAGTTTTGTCTGCGTGCCGTTGCAGTCGCCAACGCGAATGCCATCGGGTCCGACGGTGTAGCCAGCCTCATCGAGCAGCGCGGCGGCGGCATCAGGATCGTAGGCATCAGCAACGAGGTCGGTGTTCGTCCAGGCGCTGTTGGGCCACTGGCTCACAGGCACGGTCGTCTTGCCGAAGAGCAGGGTATCCACAATAGCTTGGCGGTTGATGCCGAGTGTGATCGCCTTGCGAACGCGGACGTCCTTGAACGGGCAGAAGCCTTCGTTCTCGGCTGCGCCGCGGCCGTCAACACCGTCAACGCGGCCCATGTTGAAGAAGTAGTGTTCGAAGTCCACGCCAGGAACCACGGTGAGGACCACAGCCGGGGCGAGAGCTTCGAGGGCTTCGATGTCGCCTTCGGAGAAGTTCGGGTACCAATCCACGTCGCCGGTTTGAAGGGCGGCTTTGGCGGCTTCAGAGTCAGCCACGAAGCGGATCTGGACGCGGTCGAGATTGGCGCGACCCTTGTAGAAGTTCGGGTTGGGGAGCAGGGTCATGTAGTCGCCCGGAATCCATTCGGTAATGACGAACGGACCGGAAGCCACAGTGGGCATGCGGATGAACGGATCGGTCTCAGCAGCGGTGATGCCTTCAAGAATGTGTTTGGGAAGGATCGATCCCGCATTGTTCGGACCCTGGGTGAACAGGGTGGGCCAGGGCGGGTAAAGCTCGGCGAACTTGATGACCACGGTCGTGTCATCAGGGGTTTCGATGCTTTCGATCACGTCGTAGCCGGTTCGGGTCGTAACAGCGTTAGCCGGGTCGACAACCAGTTCCCAGGTGAATTTGACATCTTCTGAAGTGATGGGCTCGCCATCGGACCAGAAGAGGCAGTCCTTGAGTTTCCAGGTGATGGTCAGACCATCGGCGGAAACGCCGCCATTTTCGGCGGTGGGAACTTCGGCAGCCAATTCGGGCACGAAGGTGCCTTTGTCATCCCACTCGCCCAAGCCGACCAGGGTCAACTGGGTGACCCACACAGCAAAGGACATCTGGGTGAAGTAGGGAACGATGGCATCAGGTTCCTGATCGAAGGCGGCGGTGACGGATTTTCCGCCATCCGGGAACGCGATGGGCTCGGTGCCCCCAGGTTCACAAGCAGCGGCTTCTTCAGTAGCGGCTGCTTCGGTGGCGGGGGCTGCTTCGGTGGCGGGGGCTTCGGTGGCTTCTGGCGCGCCACCGCAGGCGGCGAGCACCATGCTCGCAAGCACCAGCAACGAAAGCAAAGCGAACAGATTTCGTTTCATACGGTTCTCCTCCATGAGAGAAAATGGATTTTTCATTTTGCCGCGCAAAATGATTGGCGATTATACACCGAATACAAATTTACCGGAAAGCCAAATCCAGCAGACCCCCCTCCAGTAGGGTTTTTAAAAATTGGGGAATCTTCGCGTGCGGCTTATTTCATCAACCCGGCCGCGCGCCGCCCGATCTCCACCGCGAAATTCGTGCCCCGATCCCAGGGATAGACCTGGCTCATCGAGGCGAAGTATAAACCTTCAATGGGAGTTTGGATCGACGGGATATTTCTGGAGTGCCCCACGAGCGGGACAGGCTGGGCATAGTTCGTTTTATGGACCCACACCTTTTTCACCCAATCGCGTTTGAATTCGGGGTTGAACTTCTCGAACGCCGGGATGAATTTTTTCAGCAACTCTTCATCGCTCAACGAAAAATACTCGTGACCCAATTCGAGGTAATCGCCCGCATAAACAATATGATCGCCGCCAAAATGATCCTTCGAAACAAAGTTCGTATGCTCCACCAGCGCAAGGAAGGGATAGCCTTCCTCCTTCGGCACATTGAACCAGTAATAGCCTTCTTGTGAAAGCGGATGCTTCAGGGAGAGCGTCATCACCACCGCGCCCATGGATTTCAATTCGAGCAATCCCTTCAAATAGGATTCGGGCAATTGCGGGCATAACTTCGCCATTTGATTCGGGGATGTGGTGACCAAGACCTTGTCGAAGGATTCGACGCCCGCCCCGCTTCTCACTTCCAATTTGTCTTGATTCTTCTTAATGGACTCGATACTTGTTCCAAGCCGTATCTCCACACCCTGCTGGCGCAGTTTCTCGGCGAAGAGATCGGCAAACTTCTGAAAGCCGCCTTCAAAGGTGCCGAGCCGCGTCGTCCGCGCCTTGATGCGCGCCCACATCCACGCCATGTTGACATCTTTATAGTAGGAAGCGAATTTCCCGATGAGCAGAGGCTCCCACATCTGCTCATAGACTTTTTTACCCGCCCATTTCATCATCCACTCATGCGCGGTGACTTTTTCCAGCGCCTGCCAGTTCTTTGTGAGTCGGAGAAAGAGTCCGACGAAACCGAACCTGATTTTGTTCAACCCAAATCCAAGTCCGGGAAAGAGAAGCGCGTGGGGGATCGAATCGAAGGGATACCATTTGTGGTTGTAAAGCATTACCGTGTACGGCCGCGGAAAGATGACTTTGTCCTCCAGCCCGAGTTCGCGGATCAAATCCAGCATGGATTTGTCCGATTGGAACCAATGGTGATAGAACTTTTCCACCGACCAATCCCAATGCGGCTCCTTGAAACCGCTGGCGAGTCCGCCGGCATATGTTGCTGCTTCAAAAATGGTGACGTTGTGCCCCGTTTTTTTTAGATCCCAGGCGGCCGCCATGCCGCCAAACCCTGCACCGAGAATTGCGATTTTCAAAAGAGTTCTCCGAGTTCTATTTCTTGATTTTTTCGAGTTGTTCCGCAAGCGCCTTTAATTTGCCCCACTTTTGACGGACGACGTAGATCATTGCCAGGGTTTGCATCCAGCGCAGTTCAGGCTTGGGCAGTTGGATCGCCTCTTCGAGAACTTTGACCGCCTCATCATCCGTGCGTTGGATGCGGATATATTCCTCCGCCAGGCGGCGGAGACGGGTCTCCCTGTTCTCCTCAGGCGCGGGCATTTTATCCAGCCGTTGAATGACGTCGTACATGGCGTTATCCAGTTCGTGTTCGGTGAAGGGTTTGATGAGAAAATGCTGGATGCCCAGCGTTTTTGCCGCTTCAAGGGTTTCGGGATGGTGTTCCGCCGAGACGAGGATGCAGGCTGTGCGCGGGTTTTCCTTTAATATTTGCCCATACGCCGCGAGCCCGTCGACCTTGGACATGTTGATATCCAGGAGGACGATGTCGGGTTTGTGCAGGCGCGCCATTTCGATGGCTTGCGTGCCGTCGAGCGCGATGGCGACCACCTCCACGCCTTTGACGGATGAAAGCATTACCCGCGTATTCCGCCGGGTTTCCTGGGTGGTATCTGCGATCAGGACTCGTTTTTTTCTGGGCTGGGGTTGCATGGCTTACTGCCTTATCGAAAACCATTTCGAGCCTAGTATAACCGAGGCGGGTTTACTCAGCCTCTGCGCGCAGGGACTCGTTCCATTTAATGCCTTCCCGGGCAAGGTAATAAGCGCCGAGGGCTGTGATGGGGACCCACAGCGCCACATGCAGGACGAGGGTGTATCCGGCCGCGGTTGCATGATCCACCCCGTAGGCGGTAAGGACGGCAATGCCGGGGGCGTCGAAGGTGCCGATGTAGCCGGGCGCAGAGGGAATCGTGGTTGCCAAATTCACGATGCCGTTCATCAACATCAGCGCGAAGAACGAGACGTTGAAATCGAAGGCATGCATCACGAACCAGTATTTGCCGGTCTCCAACAACCAGATGAAGACAGATGTCAGGAAGACCATCAACACGTTGAAAGGGGAGCGAAGCGAGGCAAGTCCATCCAGGAATTTGTTGATGATGTTGGTCAGGCGGAGATGATATCTCTGCGGGACGAATATCCGCATCATCCATTGACTGATCTTCATCGTCTTTTGCGGGAACATTGCCGCGAGAAGAAAAACGATTAGCGCGCCGAGGAAAACCCCGGTTCCGATCACCGCCACCTGCTGGATATTGCCGACGAAACCGGATGCGTCTGTCAGCTTCGCCAGTTCGGTGAGGTTGACGAAGACGAAGGCAAGCATCACGACTCCATCGAAGATGCGTTCGACGATGATGGTCGCCAGCGATGCGGAGACCGAAACGCCTTCTTTGCGTTTTAGAACCACCGCGCGCAATACTTCTCCCGCGCGGGCGGGATAGATGTTATTCCCCATGTAACCGATGGTTGTGACGGGGAACATGGTCTTCGTGGGAATCTTTTTGATCGGACCCAGCAGGTAGTGCCATCTCCACGCCCGCACCCAAACGCCGACGAAATAAACCATGATCCCCGGCGCGAGCCAGATGTAATTTGCCTTTTGCATCGCGCCCCAAAAATCGCCCAATTTCAAACCGCGCAGGGCAAGCCACAAAAAAAGGATGCTGATCAGCACCCCGAGCCAGAACTGCCATTTCTTCATTTGCATAGTGGCTGGGATTGTACCAAACCAACATCTTGCTCGCGTATAATTCCAGCCTTGAAAGGAATTTGAATGAAAAAATACTTTCCGACGATCCTGGATTATTCCCTGATCATCTTTTCCAGTTTGATCCAGGCGGTCAGCCTGCAGTTGTTCTTCATTCCCGCGGACCTCGCCTCGGGCGGCGTGAGCGGAATTTCACAGATCATCAACAGCTTTACCGGCTGGCCCATCGGGTTGATGGTATTGATCGGCAATATCCCTCTGTTCGTTCTCGGCTGGCGGCTCCTGGGCGGATTCAAGTTCGCCATGCGCACCGGCGTCGCCATCCTGACCTATTCGCTTTTTATTGACTTGCTGGTGAATATTCCGATCTTCGAATCGTATTCGAAAGTCCTCATATCTGAACTTAAGGATGATATCTTTCTGAACACCCTTTACGGAGCCATCGTGAGCGGAATCGGGTACGGGCTTGTCTATCGGGCAAGAGGTTCGAGCGGCGGCTCGGACATTCTGGCGCGGGTTCTCAACCATTGGCGCGGAATTCCCATGACGCAAAGTTATCTTATGGTGGATACGCTTGTGATTCTTTCCGCTGGTTTCGTCTTCGGTTGGAAGCCCGCCTTGTACGCCATGATCGCCCTATACATCAGCGGCCTGGTGGCGGAGACGGTGCTCGAAGGAGGCAGCACCGTCCGCACGGCGATGATCGTGACGGGCAAGCCGGAAGAAGTCTCGACGTGCGTGATCGACGAACTCCAGCGCGGAGTGACCTGGCTTGAAGGCAGGGGCGCCTATACGGGTAACAGCCGCCCTGTTTTGTATTGCGTCGTCAACCGGGCGGAGATCGCCACATTGAAAGCCATCGTCCATGAAAAGGATCCCGACGCTTTCATGGTCGTCGGCGTGGCGCATGAGGCGCTGGGTGAGGGATTCAAACCGCTGAGAGGCAGATGAACTTCCCAATATTTCAGACATAATCAACCCCGAATTTAATTTGGGACGCGGACGAGCGCAGATTTACGCGGAATAGGTATAAAAATCCGCGTTTTCAGCGTTGATCTGCGTCCCATTTGTTCTTAAAAACGAACTCACCCACGAAACCTTAATTTCGGGGTGAGTCATGTTTTTGATTCAAAGACAAATGGGAAATATCCGGATAAAAACGATACGATTTATTTTGTAATTTCAAATAGTGACGAATTATGGTTGAACTTGTCAGTATCTTATGCTAAACCAAATAAGGAACATTGCGTTTGTGAAATCAATGGAACCATTCAAGGAATGGTTTTTTGGAGGCATCTCATGACTGAACCGCGCAAGAAAATGACCCTGCCGGGTCTGTATCAAAAAGTGGCGGATAAACTGCCCATCACCTGGCTCACCTGTTACGACTATCCAACCGCATACATGCAAGACCAGGCTGGCGTGGACATGATCCTCGTCGGCGACAGCCTCGGCATGACCATGCTGGGCTATGACTCGACCCTGCCCGTCACGATGGACGACATGATTCGTCACACGGCGGCGGTAAGGCGCGGCGCGCCCAATGCCTGGCTGGTGGGCGACATGCCGTATATGAGCTACCAGCCGGGCGTCGAAACCGCCATCCGCAACGCGGGAAGATTCATGGCTGAGACGGGCTGCGACTCGATCAAACTCGAGGGCGGCGCCGCAATGGCGGATCGCGTCAGAGGGATCGTGGACTCTGGAATCCCCACCATCGGCCACCTCGGACTTACGCCTCAATCTGTCTCCGCCCTGGGCGGGTTCAAGTTGCAGGGAAAGTCCGCTTCGCTGGCAAAGAAGATCGTGGACGATGCAAAGGCATTGGAGGAGGCTGGGGCATTCTGCATCCTGCTCGAACTCGTCCCGGACCGGGTGTGCGAACTCATTACGGAACGCGCGAAGAATTGCATCATCATGTCTCTCGGCTCGGGACCGCACGCGCACGGACAATTGCTCATCTACCACGATGCGTTTGCCTTGTATCCCAAGTTCAAGCCCCGCATGGCAAAGGTCTTCGCCGACGCGGGCGCAGTCATCCGCGAGGGACTTAACGCCTACGTCAGGGAAGTGACCGAGAAGACTTTCCCTGCCAAGGAGAATTGGTTTGGGATGCCGGATGAAGAGTACGATGACTTGTTGAAGATATTGGAGGAGGGATCCTATGTACACAGATAAGCGAGCGGATCCGGCGGTCGTAACCCTTCAAAAGGAAACTGACATGCAAACTCTCCTCAAAATCAATCCCGACCTTCTCGGCTCTGTCAATTCTGTCCTGCTCGACCCGAACTCACGCGTGATGAAGAACTTCTTCGATGTGGTCGCCAAATACGGCACGCCTGAAGAGATCAACCGCAAGCACCGCGAGTCGCGCAAGATGGAGAATCTCTTCAAGCAGGTGGAAGCCAGGGCGCCGGACCATATCAAGGACCTCAACTGGCTGATTCAACAACGCGACAGGGGCGCATTCATCCCGGTTGCGGACTACAGGCATAAGGTCCTGGGTGAGGCGGCGAAAAAGATGAAATTCAAGGACGAGTACGCCGTCACCCTCGAGGTATCCGCCTTGCAATACTTCCCGTGGATTCGAGTCATGGCGGAACAAGCCATTGAAAATAAAACGCTCATGCCCGGGCGTTACATCGCCGTGCGCAAGATGAAGGAATCCGAAGCGGACGGAGATTTGCCCGCCATCGTCGCCGCATTGGATATCATCGGCGCGTCGTTCGTGGAGACGCTCGACACAAAAGGCACCGACGGCTCGAACCCACACCTCGGTGGACCTGCGACGATCACGGGTTATTTCGGCGGGATCGGTCAGCCCAATGAACATGCCTTGATGTGGCTGGACGAGTTTTTGTATTACTACACCAACTACGGCGTGCAGCATGTCTTGAATTTCAACGCGGGTACGATCCTGCTCGGCTTCATGCTCTACAAACTCGGCGTGGATATTCAGTTCAAGATTTCGGTCTTCTTCGGCTCGGACAATCCCTATCATGCGCTCTGGATCATGATGATGGCAAAGCTGTTCAGCCGCGAAGATGGGACTTCCCCATTGATCGGCTTCAACTGGTCGAACTCGATCAATAATGAAACAATGGAATTGACCGCAGACTTCCGCAAGGCGCTCGGGTTCGAGAGGGTTGTGCGCTTCGAGCATCACATCGTCGAGACGTATAAGAGCATCGTCGTCCAGCCCTACAACCGCCGCGCCGAATTGGTGGAGATCGCCGATCATGTGGCGAACATCGCCGCGAAGCACGAAGGCGGCGATCCCGATGTGGAGCAGACCCTCGCGCATCCCTCCGACATCCTCGACTACTTCCGCGAGAAGAAGGAAGTCATCGAAAGCGGTGATTGGGAGAACCTGCAACGAAACTTCATCGAGAAGGTTGCCGCCTGCAACCGCACCGCCTGGGCGTTGACGGAGAAGGGTTTAAGTTTTATAGCGGCGCGGAATTTGCACAAGTAGTGAATTAAACCAGTAACCGGTTTCCTGCAGGAAACCGGTTACTGGTCACTGTCAACCTTTTACTTCCGCTTCCCATACCCCAATTGCTTGAGCATATTTGGGTCGTTGCGCCAGTCTTTCGAAACCTTCACGCGCAATTCCAGAAAAACTTTTCTGCCGCCCATCTCTTCAATTTCTTTTCTTGCGGCGCTTCCAATCGCTTTCAACATTTTGCCGCCATCGCCGATGACGATTCCCTTTTGAGATTCGCGTTCCACAAAGATCGTCGCGGCGATGTACGCCATGCCGTTCTCGCGTTCCTTGAACTCGTCGATGCGCACTGCCATGCCGTGGGGGACTTCGTCGCGCAGTTTGTAAAGGCAGGCTTCGCGGATCAAATCCCCCGCGATTTCTTTTTCATACAAATCCGTGATCTGGTCTTCGGGATATTCCGCCTCTCTCTCAGGGACGGCTTGGATCAGCGCTTCGGTCAGTTCGTCAAGACCGATCCGTTTCGCCGCAGAAATCTGCATCACGGAAGCTTTCACCATCAATTTCGAATACTCATCCTGGCGCGAGGAAAAATTTTCAGGGTCGACAAGGTCCATTTTGTTCAGGACCAGCATTCGGCGGGACCGAGGCGAAACTTCCCCGAGGAGGGAAGAGATGAGGATGTCCTCTTCGGTCGGGGGAGTCGAAACATCCACGATCCAGAGAATCACATCCACGCCTTCAAGGGCTTCTTTTGCTTCTTGATTTAGAAACTCCCCAAGTCTGTGCTTTGCGGAGTGAATGCCAGGGGTGTCGACAAAAATAAGCTGTGCGTTCTCAAGCGTTAGTATGCCAAGTTGTTTTTTGCGCGTGGTCTGCGGACGCGGCGATACGGCAGCGATCTTCTGCCCAAGCAGGGCATTGAGCAGTGTGGATTTACCTACGTTGGGGCGACCAATGACGGCGATAAAACCGGAACGATGCTTCATGTAGTTTTCTTTTTATAATTGACGACGACCAGACTGACCAGGATCAAGATCGTGCCGACGAGCAACTGCCAGGAGAGATGTTCGTTCAGGAAGATCACGCCGAGGATGACGCCGCCGACCGGGAAGAGATAGGTGACCAGAGATGCGCGCGTGGGACCGACCTCATGAATCAAATAATACAACATGATCATGGCGAAGCCCGAGCCGAGCACCCCGAGCCAGAGCGCGGCGACCCAGGTGATGGGCAGGCTCGGGAATTCGAACGGGTTTTCGGCGATGGGACCGATCACCCACATAAATACGGTGGCTGTTACCAGAAAGCCCACGCCGCGCATCGTGTTGTTCATGTGTTGTGAATATTTACGAATGCCCACCGCGCTCCCCGCGTAAAATAGGGAGGCGAGAATCACAGCCAATTGACCGATGACCGAGCCGTGTTCACTTGCGAGCAGGTCTTCGCTCATCAACACTAGTACACCTGAAAAACCGACCAGCAGCCCGATGGTTTTTTGAGGGGTGATCTTGTCGTCGTGAAGCCAGAAGTGCGCGATGACGAGCGTAAAGAGCGGAACGGTGGCATTGAGGATGGATGCGACAGCCGAGTCGATGGTTTGCTCGCCCCACGAGATCAAAAAGATGGGAATGGCGAGGCTGGCGGGTCCGAGGATGGAAAAGATGAGCCAGTCTTTTGGGTCGCGGGTGAAGGGGATGCGTTGGTAAAAGGCGATCACGCCCGCTGTCAATGCGCCGAACAACATGCGGAAAGCCACCAGCGCCATGGGACCGATCTCCTGCACGCCGATCTTGATCCACAGGAAGGACGAACTCCAAATCAACCCGAGGGTTACGAATACGATCCAATGTTTTGCTTTCAAATGTGCTCCTTTAAGATTTTCATGTCATTGCGCTGCTCTCCTCAATGACATCTAAACGTTCTTTACCAGATAAAACTCGCCGCGCTCGAAGCCGCGGTCCAGGTAGTATTGACGCGTTCCCACTGCCGATATTACAGCCAGCCTGGAAAAACCATTCCTGCGGGTGGTTTTTTCCGCTTCTTCAAGCAGGCGCGTGCCCAGTCCCGTGTGTTGAGCCGCGCCGGATTTTTCCGCGCCGACGGGAAGCGACTGACCATACACATGCACTTCGCGGATCAAGGCTGCATCGGTCAGGTCTGGCATGCCTGTTTCCGGCGATCCCTTTGAAGGAAGTGAGAGGCGGATAAAGCCTGCCAGCCCATCATCAGAGGTGTTGAACGAGATGAAATGCTCCTCCGCTTTTCCCGCCGGGTAAACAAGGTCGTTCAACGTCAACGACGAAATCTCGACAGACTTGCCTTTTACCTCCCGGCAGCGAATGCATTGACACTTCGTCCCGCGCCGCTTCATCTCGTTGTGGACATCCTGTCTCAGGCTCGTTCGGCGATTGCCTTCGACGACGTTAGTGCCCGGAATATCCCGGATGACGCGGTTGACGCGGCAATATCTGGGGATGGACGGTTTGATATCCGCGATGAGTTGAATCAATTCTTCAGTGGAGTAGGGCTTGAATTCGCCCCGCTGCCAGTACCCGTACAATTCAGCATTGGCGAGCAATTGGTTTGGATAGATTTTTATCTCATCCGGGCAGAAGTCATCC
Organism: Anaerolineales bacterium; assembly: GCA_015075725.1. Classification (NCBI taxonomy): domain Bacteria; kingdom Bacillati; phylum Chloroflexota; class Anaerolineae; order Anaerolineales; species Anaerolineales bacterium. The sequence goes on from JABTTV010000001.1 coordinate 1,698,499, forward strand.
CATAAGCGGGAAAAATCTTCGCGGTCGGATTCGGGAGTCGCGCCCAGTAAATTCGGCATCCAATGTAGGACGATCTTGAAGCCCGCGGCTCTCAATAAGGTCGTCGCCTTTCTGGTGCATTCCACGTCGTGCCCGCGTTTATTGATCTCAAGGATGTGGTCGTCGAAACTTTGCGCGCCAAGCTGCACCTTGGTCACGCCGAGATGCCGCAGCCATTTGACTTCATCCCGATCGATCTCATCCGGTCGTGTTTCGATGACCAACCCCACATTGCGGTGCGGCGCGGTCTCATTGATTTCATGCGCCATCCGCAGATCGCACAGATCGGGCGGATTTTCGTTTTTCTCTTCTGTGACATCCGCCAAATCTGCGGATGGGTTTTCTATCGCCTCGTTCATCGCATCGAAACAACGCGCCACGAACCATTCCTGATAATCGCGTTTATACGACGACCAGGTCCCGCCCAGAATCAACAATTCGATCTTGTCGGTAGGATGGCCGAGATGCTTCAACGCCCGAATGCGCGATTCGACCTGCGTGAACGGATCGAATTCGTGTTCGAGTGCGCGCATCGCGCCGGGTTCATCGGGCAGGTAACTTTTGGGCATGCGCACATCGGTGGGGCAGAAGATGCATTTCCCCGGGCAGGGATATGGCTTGGTCAGAACCGTCACAGTTGTCACACCGGAAAGAGTCCGCATCGGCTTCATGCGGATTCTTTCCAGTAAAGCCGTATCCGCTTCGATCGCCCCCGATTCCACCATTTGTTTATAGGCAGCCACCAGCGCGGCTTTGTTCAAATATCCCCCGCCCTCGAGCGGATGGCGGCGGAGCATTGTCATCACATCTTCCCCCGCGCGGATTTTCTCGAGCAGAAAATGCGCCAACTCCAATTTCTTCGGGGTCAGCGCGTTTATTTTCTTCCAGCGTTGTCGTTTTTCGGTGTATTCCATGATACCTGCAAAATCATAAAGTTACATGCAATGAAACCCCATTATACGCCAGCCGATTTCTCCTCTTGCACTTCGATCCGAAATTCCTGCTTCACTTCCCCGATATCCTTCTTTTTGAACATGTCCGTATGCAAGCCGCATTCCACCTTGCCGCGCCCGGCCCAGCGGCCCGCGCGGTCGTCCTCGTCTACGCCGATGGCGATGGTGCAGGGAGCGCAGCCGATGCTGCGGTAGCCTTTTTCATATAAAGGGTGGACGGGCAGATGATGTTCTTCCGCATATCGTTTCACATCCGTCCTGGTCCAGTTCAAGAGCGGGTTGACCTTCAACAAGCCGTCCGGCTGAAGTTCCAATATTTTTGCCTGCGCGCGCACAGCGGTCTGGTCGCGGCGGATGCCTGTGATCCATGCCTTCATGCTTTTCAAGGCTTCCTGCACGGGCTGCACCTTGTGAAGATAACAACACAGCGTCGGATCTTCGAGCGGAAGCTTGCGAATGTGCTGACGCGCGAACGCAACCCAGCGCGTGTCGCGGTACAGATCGATCACATTGAGGTTCCATTGCATCGCGATCTGCTCGCGGAACTCCAGTGTTTCCCAAAAGTGATAACCGGTATCGATGAAGAAGATCGGCAGGTCGCTTTTGATTCTCGAAACCATGTGCAGGAGCGGCATGGACTGGGTTTGGAACGACGAACTCATCGCGACCAAAGGCGAAAACGAATCCACCGCCCAGCGGATGATCTCCTGCGGCGTCTTCGTCTCGAACTCGTTGGAGAGAATTGTGATTTCACGATCCGAAAGCATGACCGGATTATACCCAGCCCGGAGGTGGCATAACGTTATAATCCTGTCATGGATTCGCGCACAACAAAACGGTTGATCGAGTTGAACCGGGACTTCTACGAACAGTTTGCCGGATCCTTTTCCGCCACACGTCAGCGATTGCAGCATGGCGTAAGGAAGATCTTAGATTCGATTGGAGAGGATGACTCCGTTCTCGACCTGGGATGCGGCAACGGATTGTTCCTGCGCGAACTGCACAAACGTGGTCATCGAGCATCGCTTCTCGGCGCGGACTTCAGCCTGCCCCTGCTTCGAGAAGCCGAATCCACGCCGGGAGTTGGGTTCAAAGCCGTCGATCTTGCGCAGCTATCATTAACCACTGATCAGTTATCAGTAGATGGCGGTTGGGATGTGATCACGATGTTCGCAACCCTGCATCATATTCCGGCGAATGAAATCCGCCTGGATATTTTGCGCACGGTGAAAACGCTTTTGAAACCGGATGGTAGATTCATCCTCTCGAACTGGCAGTTCTTGAACAGCGAGAAGTTGAAGTCGAGAATCCAGCCGTGGAGCCGGGTGGGGTTATCCGATGAAGATGTGGATTCAGGCGATTATCTGCTTGATTGGCGCGGGGGCGGGGGAGGGGGCTTGCGGTATGCGCATCAATTTTCAGCGGAGGAACTGCTTGGGCTGGCGAATCAAGTTCAAATGAAGGTCGAGGCGGGGTTTTATTCCGATGGAGAAAACGGCCGGCTGGGGTTGTATCAAATCTGGATTCACAAATGATTATTCGCAAACGAAGACGCGGTTGCGCCCGGAGCTTTTCGCCTGATAAAGTGCGGCATCTGCCCGTTCGATGAGGGTATTCAGAGTATCGGAATGTTTTGCCTCGCTTACGCCGATGCTGGAAGTGATGGATAAGTCGCCAATTTCTGTTTGGAAGGGTTTTATCGCGATCCCCAGACAAAGGCGTTCGGCGATCATGCGGGCGGCTTCGAGGTTTGTCTCGGTCAGGAGTATGACAAATTCTTCGCCGCCATACCTTCCGACCAGGTCCGTCGTGCGGGAATTTTTGAGACAATGCTGAGCCAGTTGATGAAGGACCTGGTCGCCTGTGGCGTGCCCATACCGGTCGTTGACATTCTTAAAGCGGTCGATGTCGAGCATCATGGCGCTGAACGGGCGGTCGATGCGGCGCGAACGCTGGAATTCGAATTCCCCCAGTTGGTATAAGCCGCGCCGGTTGTACAACCCGGTCAATGGATCGGTGATCGCCTGGGTTTGCGTCTCTTGATGGATGCGCGCGTTTTCGAGAACAATCGCCACCTGGCTTGCATAGGTGGCAGCCAGGTCGGCATCCTTGTCTGTAAACCTGTCCGGTTCCTTGCTGTCTATGGCAAGCAAACCGATGGTTTTATTTTGAGCAATGAGCGGAACGCCCAGCCATGAACGAATATGGGCGTTTTGTTTTTCGCGGAACGCCGGATACTTCGACGGCGCGTCTCCGATGATGTGCGGTCTCCCAGTCTGGATGACAATGGAATTGGGATTATCGCCCGGTATGGGGAAACGCATCTCGAGCACTTCCTTGAGCATTTGGAAACCGCTTCCTCCGATGATCTTCAATTGACTTCCATCCTCTTCCAGCAGCTGGACCGAGGCGCTATCGTAGGTGATGACCCGGTTCAGGTGTTCGAGGATGTGTGAGACGGTCTGGTCCAGTTCAAGTTTTTCGACGATGGCAAGGCCCGCTTTGCGCAAGGTCTCGGATGTTTCGGCGCGGCGCTTCGCCTCTTCCACCGCCTGGAATTTTTCCAGCGCGAGGGCGATCAATGCCGCCGCCTGTTCGCTGATGCCGATCTCTTCCTTTTTGAATTCGTGATGCTTGTTGAAGGCAAGGATGACCGCCCCCAGGTTCTTTTTAGCCGCTTTCAGGGGCAGCACAAGGACGGACTTGGCTGGAAATTGGTGGATGATCTCCGGGTCGGCGTACGATGTGTTCGCTGTATCCTCCACGACCAGCGTTCGGTCAAGTTCCAGAGCCGATTGGGTAAAAGTAACTTCGCCGGTCTTTGGTTTATAGGTTGCGTATATATCCTTTGGCGGGCCATACGCGGCGATCGGGACCGGAACTTTATTCTCCTCGTCCCATAAAGTCATAAAACAGCCGTCCGCGTCGATCAGTTTACCAAGACGGTCCACGACGACCTGCGCGAGGTCTTTGACCGCTTCGGCTTGAAGCGAAACTTCCACGATATTGTGCAGCAGGCTCAACGTATGCTGGCGGCGGATGACCTTTTGCTCGGCACGAGCGCGCGTCTCGGCGGACCCGAAGATGCCGGCCGCAGCATGGAAGGCTTCCAGCTCAGTGGTCGTCCATTCGCGTTCCGCGCGGCTCTCATCGAACATCAGGAATCCCCACCATTGGGTTTGCGCGAAAATCGGGATGGCAACGACAGAAAGACTGCCCAACGGCTTGAAAAATTGCCGCTCTTCAACCGGAAAATTTCTTACCAAACCGTGGATCACCTCTCCATTGGAAAGGGACTTTTCCCACCTGCCAAAGCCGGCTTTCCGCAATGGGACATGCTGCAAAGCGGGATTCCGAATCTGCGGCTCGGTCCCGGGCGCGGTCCATTCATAACACAGGCTTGAATGAATCACCCTGTCATCATCCGTGTAATTCACCACCACAAAAACGCGGCTCGCATCGGCAGCCTGACCGAGCTTCTCCAACACCTCCGGAATGTTCTGCTCCCAGGCGGAAGCCTTCAAAAACCGTTCCGCCGCAAAACTGATGGCAGACATGATCGACTCGCGGCGGGAAAGCGCAAATTCCACCTCCTTGCGACGTGTGACGTCATGCAGGATGACCATCTGGTCCGTGCCGTTTTGTGATCCGGAAGTCTGCAAGGCTTGGAGGGGGGAAACGGTCGCTTCGTAGACTTTGAGCTGATCGCCATCCATGACCTTGATCTCAGCCCGGTGCTCGCCCGCTCCCAGGTGCGGAAGCAGGCCTTCGTGGAATTTCCTTGCGACATGCGCGAACGGCTGGCCGATAACTTCATGTTCGTTGCGATTGACCAATTTCTCCGCCGTCGGGTTGAGATAGAGGATGCGCTGCTGGGCGTTCAGTACGATCACGCCGTCCTTCATGTTCTTGATGACGCTGATGTGTTCGGGCGGCAGGACTTCAAGCAGGCGGTATTTGCGGATTGCCCAGAACAGTCCCAGCGCGGTCGGCAGGAAGAACAGGGTTGCAAGATCAAGGTTGGGGACGGGTCCGATGCCAACGACATAGATCACGCTCCCGATGAATGGGCTGGCAATGCTCAAGATAACGAAACTGAGCTGCGCGCGGTAGATTCCCGGTCGCTGGATCAGTTCGACGATTAACAGGACGGCGGTCACAACTACCAGTGTATAAGAATAGATCGTGTGAACCCAAAAAACCGGTCCGTATTGAAGCGAGAGCAGCAGCAGGCCTTGATTTTCCGCCAATCCCCTTACTTTCCACATCAGGCTGTGATTGCCGCTTGTCCAAACGAGGATGAGCGTCAGGATGGGGATCGTCCAGAACAGAATCCGGTTTCGCCGCGTAAGCAGGTGATTGTTGCCCGTATATTCGAACGCGAAGAACAGCATGTACACGGGAGCCATGACGATGCCGATGTATTCGATCTGTACGAAGAACAGTTTTATGGGAACGTAGGGGAAGATAATCTCAAGGCCGTACGCGAACGCCCAGATAGACATGCCGACCATGGCCCAGGCGAATGGCGTGACTGCCACCGCGGGTCTTCTGCGCCATGCATACAACCCCAACAAGGCATATGGGACGGCTGCTACAATGTAGATGAGAGGGATATAAATATCAGGACGTGCGAACATGCATTGTTATTGATAAATTGTATGCAGTTCGAGGATCAATTTCATTGCAATTCTGTCATAATGCATCCAAACTCTCAAATTTGTAAACGTCGATAGTACGGTGAGCCTTGCATTTTTCCTGGTGGGGTTATATCAGCACTTTCTGCGGCGTGGCGATGTACTGCCACCAGTTGTTGTGGATGCCGTTCCTTCGCCCGGCGGCGCGCGGGATGTGGTTGAACCACCATTTGTGATGGGCACGGATCTCGCCGCTGCCCCATTCGCTTGAGTCCACGGTGCGGATATCGCCCTTGAAGTTCGGGAAGTTCAACAGCCAATCGTAACATTCGCTTTGGACCGGGGTGTTGTTGCCCCAGTCGTAATCCGACTGGCTGTTCGGCGCGAAGTGAATGTTGCCGCAGGCAGCTTTGCCGCGGGATGTCTTATCGTAACGGATGAAACGCTTCCAAAGATTTGCGTCGCCGGTTGTTTTGCCGAACGTCTTCTCCATGATGGCCTCGGCGCGATGGCCATAGGACTCGTGCATTTCGCCGACACCGCGCTCGTACGAGAATCCCATGATCACAAAGCGGCGTTTGCTCGCGGACGTATTCGCCAGCGGGGGCGCGTTGCACCAGAATGCGCCGGGACCGGCCATGATGGATTCGTAAAACCCGGCATGGGGAAAGCCGAAGATCCATACTTCGTCGACCTCGTTGCGCGCCACGCGCTGGAGGATGTTGAATTTGTTGACGATGGCGGCATAGTTGACTTCCTGCGGCATGTGCGGCTGGGATGCGCCGGTCAGTACGTCGTAAATGGTCTTCGATGTGTACCGGAAGCCGTCCGTCTTGGCGGGAAATTCGTTCACATCCACGCGCTGGGCGATCTCGTAACGCACCATTCCCTTGCTTGTTTCCAGAATGTCCGCGATGAAACCCGTCACAAGGTCGGTTGTGTTATTCCACTTCAACTTTTGGGAGAGTTTTACGTTCGTCGCCGTATCCATGACCGGATCATAGACGATCAACAGCACCTTGCTCCGGGTGATCTGGGCGGGCTCGGTGGTGCTGTCTTTGGGGTAGGGGGCGGGGCGGAAGAGGTTGATGAGGGTTGTCAAGAGATCGGGCATGAGAGTTCTCCTCGCTTCAAGGCATGTTGACGGCGAAATAAACCTGGCCGTCCACTGCTAGATACAACACATGATCGGGGCTGACGGCTACGGCGGCCGCCGGGGCTGGGGGAATGGGATTCCCGCTTCCCGCCTTCGGTTGGAACTGGTTCTGCAGCTCGAGCGTGCGCGGCGCGAAACGCATGACGTTCTGCCCCTCTGAATCCAGCAACAGAATGGAAGGATCGGGCGGGGCGGCGAAGATGATCTGGGTAAAGTGGGCGGCGGCGAACAAATCCATATCCGCATAAGCGGGGAAGGGATTGATCCGATTGAGCGGGTCTTCGCATTTCGAGGCGCTTGCATTCACGCGGCTGAAATTGCACCTGGAGATGCGTCCGTCGGCGTGCAGGAGATACATCTCATCGCCGGAGACGAGGAAATCGATCACATCCTGCGTGGGGGTTTGTTGACCGAAGAAGAAGTACGGCCGATCCACGAAAGCGGCTTCCTTGCCGGGGTAGACCCACACGGCGCGGGCGGGTGCATCCAGAACATAAAGATTTCCAGCATCGAGAATGAAGCTCGTGATGCGAGACCAGTTCGTGTCGGGCGCGGGCAGGAGTCCGGTCTGCGGCGTTCCCCCGGGCCTGCAATAGACTAAATTGCCGACCGCGTCGATCCCAAGGACCGATGCGCCGTAGATATTTGTGATGGGCAGGGCAAGGATATCCACCAAAGGACCGGCATTGTTATTGACGCCGGGCTTGCAATCGAAAGTCCTATCCAGTTCGAAGCCCCCGTTACCGGATGGAAGAGCCCGCAGGATTTCGCCATTGGCGGCGTTGAGCATGTAAATGTCGTTCTCGGTTGCGGCCATACGGCTGATGTCGATACCCGGTTTCGAGCCGAAGGCGGGATTGAACTGCATGCGCACGATCCCAAGCAGCGAGTCGTGATTTGCCTGCGCCTCTTCCCGCAGGGCGATGGTATCGCTGGTGACGTTGTGCGCCTCGGCCCGTTCGACGTTCAGCAATACATTTTCCCAGGCGATGCGCTGCTCAACCGGATTCGTGAGGGCGAGCGCCTGCGTTTTCAACTGCAATGCCTGGTTGTAATAGACATCGTATTGTTCGTTGCGTCCGTAGCGCATATAGACGACCACGGCGATGGTCACCACGATCAATGGAATCAGGATGGCGAGGAAGCCCATCAATGCGCCGGGAGAAACCGAAGGCGCATCCGGCGATTCAGAGGCGGGCAAAAGGCGCGGAAGGAAATTCCGAATTCGTTCTCCGAGGGTCGCGCTTCCGTGCCGGACTCCCTGCATGACGTTGACAATGGCTTTGGCGGCTTGTTTTGCCTGCGGCGACGGTTCGCGCGGTTCGGGGGGAATCTCGATTTTTGGAATCTGCTCAACCGCAGGCTCAGGCGGAGCGGGAACTTCGCGCTCAGCATTTCCTTCCTCGGCCGGTTGCGGTTTCGCGCGCGGAATGGAAGCCGGAAATTCGCGCGGTGCGGTCTTATGTGGAAGGTGCGCAAGCGGATCTGCGGCTGGTTTTGAAATGGGAAGCGCTTCTTCCTTTTGCGGGGGAATCGAGTATGCCGAGGGTTGAAGTAGATGCGCTTCGGGCGTGGATTCAGATTCTTGAATGGCTGGCAACTCGGAGTTTGTGTCTGGGGCAGGCTGGGATTCAGGAAGAGGCTCGGGCGGTTCGTCCACTTGCGGCGTGGTATCCGTCCCTGTTTTGAAGAAATTGATCGAACCGTTGCCTGCAACGATTTGGATCAATACCGCGTTCAAGTCTTCGGTGGTGAGCGACGTCAAACGGCGGCGCATGGCTTCGAAGGATGAAGATTGCGTGCTTTCGAGCGGAGTGCTCCACGCATTGGGCAGGCGCCCGCAAAAAAGCAGGAGATCGTTTGCAGCCAGGTCTGCCTGCGCATAATGGATGTTGACCGCCTGGCTCGAACCCAAACCCTTGCCTGAGATCGAAGGCTCGAAGGTGTGACGCGAACCGTCCGCGCCGAACCAATAGGCATGCATGGGTCCGTTGATCGAAAAGATGCATTGCGATTCGCGCAGGACGGCGAGGACCATCCATGCCAGCGTATATTGTCCGCGCCCGCTGGTGGACATGTTACGGTCGAGAAGGGTCTTGTTCAAGGAATCGGCGGCGGCGCGCAAGGCGCTCGTCACCGCGCGCGGCGTTTGATAAAAGACATCCGCGACGTCTTCGGCAAGTTTGCGATATTCGCTTGTGCTGATGGCGGCGTTGCCTGCCAGTAAAAGATAGACGATCAGGCGATCCTGTTCGCGCCCGCGCGCGGCCGTCTTGGGCGGATGAACCGCCAGCACGCCGGGCATCTCGCCCGGCTCCTGGCCCTGAATGCGGTATAGTGCTGAGAGGTTAATGTCGAGGGGCATGTAAGATTATCGCTTAAGTCGCCTTCATTATACTGGTAAAATTTCGACGCCCATGCACTATACCCTTCTAGAAGATTTCTCTCAAATACAGGCGAATGAATGGAACGGGCTTCTCAAAGAGTCCATCAGCAATACGCCTTTTTCCCGGTATGAATATCAACGTTTGTGGTGGGAACATCGCGGCGGCGGCGAATGGAAGGACGCGCGATTGGTTTTGGTCACTGCGCGCGAAAACGAAAAGCTTATCGGCATCGCCCCGCTCTTCATCTCGGAATACGAAAACCAGCCTGCATTGCTGCTCAATGGAAGCATCGAGATATCGGATTATCTGGATTTGATCGTTCGCCCGGATGACCACACGCGATTCCTCTCCGGGCTTTTGGATTTTCTCGCCTCAAACCGGATTGATCCCTGGTCCCGTCTCGATTGGTATAACCTCCCCGATGACTCTCCGACCCTCGCCGCCCTCAAAACGGAGTCAACCACGCGCGGCTGGACCAATCATGAGGAAATCTATCGTCCCACGCCGCGCATCGCCTTGAACGGCGATTTCGACGAATATCTCTCGCGGATCGAAAAGAAACAGCGACACGAGATCCGCCGCAAAATGCGGCGCGCCGCCGAGTCTGAGTTGAACGTGCGTTTTATCCTTGTGGATCATTCAGCCGACATCGAACCCGAACTCAACGCCTTCTTCGACTTGATGCTGCATGACCCCAACAAAGCAACCTTTTTGCATCCCGCCATGCGCGAACAGATGACGGCCGTCCTCCGCGCCGCGCATGAAAATGGCTATCTTTGGCTCGGTTTTCTGGAGATTGGCGGGGTAAAGACAGCCGCTTCTTTGAATTTCGATTACAACGGAAAATTATGGGGCTACAACTCCGGGGTCAGCCGCGCCCACATGGAACTTTCTCCCGGCTGGGTCTTGCTCGCCCACACGATTCAATGGTGCTGTGAAAACAAACGCCATGAATTCGATTTCATGCGCGGCGACGAGGAGTACAAATATCGCTTCGGGGGGGTGAACCGCTTCGTGATGCGGGCGAAGGTGGAGAGGTAGTCCATTAAGGTGCCGCGGGCAAAAACGTGCCTGCAAGTAGGAGAAACACAAGGGTCAACAGGACCTGGGGGATGAGCGCGTAGAAGAACGCCCATCCATGGCCGATTTAGGAATACTATGTCGTTTCGTAATTCAGGCCAGGATTGCTAAGCCGGAACGATGGTGAAAAACCAAAAGAACACCCCGATCACCAGGATCTGGGGGACACTGGCGTAGAGGAACGCCCGAAAAAAACCGATCCTGAGTTCGATCTGATAGACAAACGCTTCGTAGAACGGAATCAGGAGCAATGGAATGAAAAACAGGAACGGATTGATCGCCGTAAGCCCGGCTGATAAAAAGGTTAATATCTGGGCGGGCGCCAGCGCGTAGCAGTGCCTGTAGAACGAGACCTTCAACGATGACCGTTTGACCGGGTTCTTGTTAAGCCACTCGACCCCAACGATGTAAATGAAGGGGATGAGCATCATGTAGAAAGTCACTTGGTAGATACGGTTGGAGAGCACTTTTAGAAAATCGTCGGCGGACGAGATGTCGGGGCTGGCGAGGATGAAGATGGTCGTCATGGGCAGGACGGCGGACAACAGCCACAGCATCACAGGCGAGAGATATTCGTCGAAACGTTCATCCGGTTTCTTTTCCCACTCTTCATCAATGTATTTCATCGCCCATCTGGGGCGGAACGTGGCGCGTATCAACGTCTTGGGCAGGAGCAGCAGCCAGACCATCACCTCGTAGACCGCGTCCTCGACCGATTTAAGTAGTTTTGCGAAATCCATAACGCCTCCCGGCTTCAAAGTTATTATCGATGAGACCTACAACCCGCGATCCGCCTCCGCGTTGTGATTTGCAAGCTCGAGTCTGTGCCCCGTGCAACTGTTGAACTAAACAAAGTCGCCACCTCGCGTAAGGCAAGTCGGTCATTAACGCGAAGTCGCAAAGCCGCCGGGAAAAATCTTTGCGTCTTTGCGCCCTCGCGTTAAGAATCTCGATCTATCCTTTTGACTGAACAAAGAGTCGCAACATGAGTTTGGATTTTATTTACCCGCCGCCCATGCTCCCGTCGAAGATTCCGCCGTCGGTCAGTTTGCGCAGGTCGCTCAATGCCGCTTCGATCTCTTCCGGCCTGACCGGGCGGTCTCCATCGCGGTGCTTCAACGCGCCCGCCTTCGCTTTTTCCAGCGCCAACTCCTTAATCGAAGCATTCATCGCGAGCGCCTCCTTGACGAGCGCCGCTCCCTGCGAGTACCCGATGACTGGGTTCAATGCCGTCACAACGATGGCGTTCTTTGCCAGCCAGCCTTCGGCTTTTTCGGCATTCGCTGTCACTCCCTTCACCGCGCGTTCGGTGAATGCGGTCACCGAGCCGATCATCACCTGCATCATCTCGAAGAGATTGTGCGCGATGACCGGCATCATCACATTCAATTCCAGTTGACCGGCTTGCACTGCCATCATCACGGTCGTGTCACAGCCGACGACATGGAACATCGCCTGATCGAGCATCTCCGCCAGAACGGGATTCACTTTTCCCGGCATGATCGAAGAACCGGGCTGAACGGTGGGCAATCTGATTTCGTCGAACCCGGTCGACGGTCCGGACGAGAGGAGGCGAAAATCGTTCGCGACCCGGATCAACGTCAACGCGAGAGTCCGAAGCGAGGCGGAGAAGTCCGCCACATCCGCCATGGATTGCATCGATTCAAAAAGGTTGTCGGATGTATGCAATTTGATCCCCGTCATCCCGGAGAGAGTCGCCACCATGTGGCTGTGATATTTGGGATGCGCGTTCAAACCGGACCCGACGGCTGTCCCACCGATGCCGAGCCTGCGCAATCCCTCAGCCGATCTGCGGATGCGCTCCGTATCGCGTTCGACGGCTTTGGCGTACGCGCCAAACTCCTGACCGAGTCGCACCGGAACGGCGTCCTGCAAATGCGTGCGGCCCGATTTCACGACAGGATCGAACTCTTTGGCTTTGGTTTCGAGCGCGCTTTGGAGGGACTTCAATGAAGCGAGCAGTTCATCCAGCCTCCACAACGCGCCAAGCCGAATGGATGTTGGAATCACGTCGTTCGTAGATTGCGCCATGTTGACGTGGTCGTTCGGGTGGACGTAATACTCTCCGGGTTCGCCGCCGAGGAGTTGCGTGGCGCGGTTGGCGATGACTTCGTTCGCGTTCATGTTGTGACTCGTCCCCGCGCCCGCCTGGAAGGGATCGACTACGAATTGCGAATCCCATTTGCCGTCCATTACTTCCGTTGCGGCTTGCACGATTGCATCTGAGAGTTCTTTGGCGGTGAATTTCCTGCCCCGCTCATTTCCTTGAATTTTTCCTATGTTACGAGCGGGGTTTCCGTCAACTTCGCGGTCGTTGAATAAACCGAGATCGTAGTTGACGATGGCCGCCGCGCGTTTGACCGCCGCCACCGACCAGACAAAGGCGCGCCAGGGACGTAATCCGCTGATGGGGAAGTTTTCCACCGCGCGCTGGGTCTGCACGCCGTACAAGGCAGAAGTCGGGATGTTTAACTCTCCGAGCGAATCTTTTTCTTTCCTAAACTCTTTTGGAGACATGGTTTTTCCTTTGGCTCAAAACATTATAATCGTCACGGAATTTCCATACCTAGTGAACTTATCAGGGGCGCATGAATCGGGGTATCATCATTTTACAAAGAGGAGTCACCCATGCGAGAGTTAACCAAAGAAATCGTCGAACTCATCCGGCGCACATCCAGTTCCCTGCCGCCGGATGTCGAAAAACGTTTACGGGAATCCATTGAGAAGGAAGCACCCGGTTCCGCGGCGCGAGGCGCGTTGGAGACCATCATGAAGAATATCGAACTCTCCCGCACCAATTCCACGCCGATCTGCCAGGATACCGGCACGCCCATCTTTTACGTGCATTACCCTGTGGGCTGGTCCACGATCCAGCTCCGCAGACAGATTCGCGCCGCGATGGAAGAGGCGACGAGGAAATCCTTCATGCGTCCGAATGCCGTCGATGCCATTTACGATAAAAACTCAGGCAACAATCTCGGAGGCGACGACTTCCCTTATATCCATTTTGAAGAGACCGAAGGCGACGAACTCGTCATCGAGTTGATGCTCAAGGGCGGCGGATGCGAAAATGTGGGCCGTCAGTATTCCCTGCCGGATAATTCCCTCGGCGCAGGCCGCGATCTGGCTGGAGTCCGCAAAGTGGTGTTGGACGCGGTCCAAAAAGCACAGGGGCTGGGATGCGCGCCGGGCATTTTGGGCGTGTCCATTGGAGGCGACCGCGGTTCTTCCTACATAAAGTCCAAGGAAGTCTTATTCAGCGAAATGGGAACTCGGAACGAAGACCCAAAACTTGCCGAACTCGAAGAACGCCTCACAAAAGAAGCCAACGAAATGGGGATCGGTCCGATGGGATTCGGCGGCAAGACCACTGTGCTGGATACGAAGATCACCGGCCTGAGCCGGTTGCCCGCTTCATACTTCGTTTCAGTTTCTTACATGTGCTGGGCATACCGCCGCCGCAAGATGACCGTGAAGGGAAATGAAACCATCTACGATTGATCTTTACGCATTCCGTATCATGTAATGCGTAATTCGTAAGGAGCGAACGATGAAACATATTACCACCCCCATCAGTGACGAGACCATCCGCGAGTTGAAGGTCGGCGATTCGGTGGCGCTTTCAGGCATGATGGTCACTGCGCGGGACGCAGCTCATAAATGGATGATCGAAACGTTCATCAGGAAGACCCGTCCGCCGCAGGGCGACGACATGCATGTGTACGAAGAATTGAAAAAATTTTTCAACGGCTCCATCATCTACCATTGCGGACCGGTCGTCACCGGATTGGACACGGGGGAATATAAGATCATCGCGGCCGGACCAACCACCTCCATCCGCGAAGAGCCGTACCAGGCGGATGTGATGAAACACTTCAACATCAAGGGCGTGATCGGCAAGGGCGGCATGGGGGCGAAAACCCTGAAAGGCTGCGAAGAAACGCCGGGAGTCTATTTCCACGCGATAGGCGGAGCCGCCTCCTTCCTCGCCCAAACGGTGACGAAGGTGCATGGCGTATTCAAGCTTGATTTCGGCGTCCCCGAAGCCATGTGGCTGATCGAAGTCAAGGATTTCCCTGTCGTCGTCACGATGGATTCGCACGGCGGGAGTCAACACGCGGTCATCGACGACGCTTCGAAAAAGGTATTGGACGATTTGCTGAAAAAACCCTTTTGAACTTCCAGGCGGATGTCGCACAGACATCCGCCAATTTTTTTATTGGACCTCTTGCATAAGTGCTACCGCCGCAGCCCCTGGCGGCGGGGACTGCCGCCTTGCGCAAGATAAAATTGCGACTTTTGCATAAGTCTATTTCGTAATAATCCCCCCGCTTGCATGAAGCCCATTCCGCCGACAACACACGCGCGTAGCGGGGCAGGCTTGATATATAATCACTTTCATGCTCGAGAAGCTCCGTCGTCTGTTTGCGCCGTCCATCTTCGAAGATGAAGAGAAGACCCGCGCAGCCCAAATCCTAAGTTCGATCGGGTGGGTTGCCGCGGGGGCGGTCCTTTTCCTTACGATCTCGCGCCTTATCACCGGGGATTGGAATAGCAGCTCTTCACTGATTTTCTTCCCGGCCGTCTTTTTGATCATCCTGACCACGCAGATCATGATCCGTTTCGGGAGGGTTCGGTTTGCGGGGATTTTCCTTGTCGTCTCCATCTGGCTGGCATTGACCCTTCAGGCTTCGCAAGCTTCCGGATTGCGCGATGTGGCAGTCCTCACATATCCCGTTGTCATTTTGCTCTGCGCCCTTTTGCTCGGCTGGCGATGGGGTTTGGTCATCGGTTTTTTTAGTATCGCCGCTGTGTGGTTTTTTGCTTCGCAGGAGGCGCGGGGAACGCACCCATACTCTGTCGATCTCCCCTATGATTTTGCCCGCGACCTGACGGCTGTCTTCATCATATCCAGCGTCCTGATCTATATTCTGATCTACCGGCTAAATCGTTCCCTTTCGGATGCGCGCCTAGAACTGCGCGAGCGACTTCGGACGGACGAAAAACTCCAACTGCAAGCCCGTTACCTGACTGCGCTTCATGAAACGACCTTCGGCCTGCTTAACCGTCTCGAATTGAAACCGCTGCTCGAGTCGATTCTCGAACGCGTCAGCGAACTGCTCGAAACGCCTCACGTCGGCATCGACCTGATCACGCCCGAAGGAACCGCGCTTCGACAGGAACTTGGCAACGGCATCTTCAAGGATTGGAACGGGTATTTAACATTAAATGGCGAGGGTCTTACCGGCCTGGTTTGGGAACGCAGCGAGACCATTCTGGTCGAAGATTATGACTCATGGGAATTAAGCCACCCCGGGGCGGTCGGCATCGGATTTTATTCGGTAGCCGGTGCGCCTTTGAAATCAGGCGATCGATTCCTCGGAACACTGATCGTTGCCACAGTCGAAGACACGCGCACCTTCTCTGTCGAACAAATGGACCTGCTTGAACGACTTGCAGCGCTCGCTTCGCTGGCAATAGACAACGCACGCCTGTATGAGGAGGCACAGAGAGACCTGGTGGAAAGGAAAGCCGCAGAACGGGACCTGCGCGCGAGCGAAGAGCGCTTCCGAAAGGTGTTCAACAACAGCAACATCGCCATCACGATCGTCACGCTGGAAGAAGGCACCTTTCTTGAAGCCAACGACGCCTTCTGGCGGCTCTCGGGGCTCGCGCCGGAAAAAGCTCTCGGTCATTCCTCCGTCGAACTTAATATGTGGCGGCACCCTGATGATCGAAAAAAATTTGTCGAAGACCTGCTTGAGAACGGCTCGCTCGAAAGCGTGGAAGTGGATTTTCCCCTGAATAAATCCTCGCTCGCCTATTACGAACTGATCACCATCCGGAACCAGCTTTGCATCCTGTGCATGTTCTATGATGTCTCCGAACAGCGCAAAACGGAACATGCCCTCAAGGAAAGCGAGGAGCGTTTCCGCAAGGTATTCCATGCCAGCCCTGTGGCGATCTGCATCACCACGCTAGAGGAGGGCCGCCTGCTCGACGCCAACGACGCCTATTGGAGACTCACCGGTTACGACCCTCAATCGTCCATCGGCAGGCTTTCGACGGAGTTGGAAATGTGGAATTCATCGGAAGACCGCAGCGCCTTCATCGAGGTGATCAAGCTTAAGCGCTCCCTTGTTAATCCAGATTACGAGTTCCTGAGTTTCGGAACGAAAGAACGCCGGAATGTCATCGCCTTCTACGAATTGATCGTGATCGATCAGCAAGCCTGCATCCTCTCGATGTTCTACGACCTGACCGAACAAAAACAGACCCAGAAGGCTTTGCAAAACGCGGAAGCCCGCACGCGTGCCATCCTCGATTCGATCCCGGATATGATCTTCGAGGTTTCGAAGGACGGCATATTTCTGGACTTCATGGCATCTGCCAGCCTGACCCCGCGCATGGAACCGCGCGAGTTCATCGGCAAAAACATCAAAGACCTGTTCCCCCGGAATATCTCCGAACAAACCATGTTTTCCCTCGAGCGCGCCCTCGCCACCAGCCAGGTCCATTCCTTTGAGTATGGCATGCCGCCCGGCGAAGAGGTTCAATTCTTCGAGGCACGCGTGGCGCCGGTCACTTCCGATTCTGCGATCATCATGGTGCGAGACATCAGCCAGCGCAAGTGGGTCGAGACCGAGCGCGAGAAATTGATCGAGGAATTGGAGGACAAGAACAGCGAATTGGAAAGATTCACATACACCGTCTCGCACGATCTCAAATCCCCTGTCATCACCATTCGCGGCTTTCTTGGTTTCCTTGAACAGGATGCGTTGAGCGGAAATATGCCGCGCCTGAAGCATGATATTCAACGCATTTCAGACGCCACGGACAAAATGCAGACTCTCCTCAACGAATTGCTCGACCTCTCACGGGTCGGACGGCTGATGAATCCCCCCAGCCAGGTACCGTTCAATCAGATCGTGGAGGAAGCGGTCGCGCTGGTTCAGGGACGGCTTCAGGAAAACAATAATCAAGTGCGCATCCAGCAGGACATGCAGGCCGTTTATGTCGACCGCCAGCGCATGGTGGAGGCGGTTCAAAACCTGATCGATAACGCCGCAAAATTCAGCGACGGCAATTCGCTGATCGAGATCGGGCAGGAAGGCATGGACGGCGCCCAACCCCTCTTTTATGTCCGCGATCACGGCATCGGTATCGACCCCGTCCATCACGAGCGCATCTTTGGGTTGTTCAACAAACTCGACACGGGTTCCGAGGGAACGGGAATTGGTCTCGCGCTTGTAAAGCGGATCGTCGAGGTCCACAAAGGCAGGATCTGGGTCCAGAGTGAACCGGGAAAAGGATCCACATTTTTCTTCACTCTTCCGCCCGCGCCGCCCGCCGGACCCGAGTCCTGAATCGTGATATAACTGCATTATCATCTCACTCGCGGAGCAATCAACATGAAGCATGCAGTCAGCATCAGCATTGGCTCATCCAAACGGAACAAGGCTGTGGAGGTCAATCTGCTGGGCGAAACAATACGCATCGAGCGCATCGGCACCGACGGCGACATGGAAGCCGCCGCTCTCAAGTACAAGGAACTTGACGGCAAAGTGGATGCCTTCGGCGTCGGCGGCGCGGATTTGGGAGCCATCATCGATGGAAAATGGTACACCCTGCATTCCGTTACGCCCATGGTTCGATACGTAAAAAAGACGCCGCTCGTGGATGGCGGCGGATTGAAGAATACCCTCGAAAACAAAGCACCCGCATTTTTGGAACAGAATATCGGCGACTACATTAAATCACACGGGCGCAAAGTGCTGGTCACTCTTGGTGCGGACCGTTGGGGTCTTGCGCGCGCCTTCTCGGAGTTGGGCTACGAAACCGTATACGGCGACCTGATGTTTGGGTTGGACCTTCCCATCGCCATTCATTCATTGAAAGGCTTGAAAACAGCCGCTTCCCTGCTGATGCCGATTGCCAGCCGCCTGCCATTCGAATGGATCTATCCAACCGGCGAAAAGCAGGAAAAACGCACGCCGAAATGGGGCAAATATTATGATTGGGCAACCGTCATTGCCGGTGATTGTCACTACATCAAACGCTTCATGCCTGATGACCTGACCGGCAAGGTCATTGTTACCAACACCACCACGCCCGAAGATGTGGAGGCATTCCGCAAGGCAGGCGTGAAATATCTCGTCACCACCACTCCTGTCCTCGATGGTCGTTCCTTTGGCACAAATATGATGGAAGCCGCTCTTGTGGCGCTTTCGGGCAAGGGACGTCCGCTGACCTGGCCCGAACTCTCCGAAATGATCGATAAACTCGGCTTCCAACCGCAGTTGCAGGACCTCGAAAGGTCCTCCGGGACGGATGGGCATAAGACCATGAGCAACGTTTAGAATCCAAGGAGCATTGACAAATGAACGCAATCGTAACTGCCGGGGGGATTCCCCAGCCCAGCGACAAGTTATATGCCTACTCCAACGGCGATTCGAAAGCCCTGATCGATGTGGCGGGCAAGCCCATGGTGCAATGGGTGCTCGACGCCCTTGGCGACGCGAAGAAAGTGGATCATGTCATTGTGATCGGTCTTTCCCCCAAAAGCGGATTGACCTGCAAGAAGCCGCTCCATTATGTTTCCAACCAGGGGCGCATGCTGGCGAACATCACAGCCGGCGTCAACAAATCGTTGGAGATCAACCCGAGAGGCGAATACGTCCTGATCGTCTCCGCAGACATTCCCGCACTCAAAAGCGACATGGTGGATTGGCTCGTCAAAACCTGCATGCAAACGAAAGACGACCTGTATTACGGCGTCTGTCCGCGCGAAGTGATGGAAAGCCGTTTTCCTGAATCGAACCGCACTTACACCAGGCTCAAGGATATGGAAGTCTGCGGGGCGGATATCAACGTTTCCCATGTCCGCATGGTCACAGAGCACCTCGATACTTGGGAGCAGCTGATCGGCAACCGCAAGAGCCCATTGAGACAGGCTGGCGTGATCGGCCTGGATACTTTAATTCAGTTCGCCTTTCGACAATTCACATTGCAAGGATTGGTCGAGCGCGCGTCCGAACGGATCGGCATCAAGGGACGCGCCATCATTTGGGATCACGCCGAGCCGTGCATGGACGTGGACAAACCGCATCAATTGGAACTCCTGCGCCGCGATCTTGCTCAAAAACAAAAAACCGCAGGAAAATCGTCGAAGAAACCTGCCCCGATCCGCAGAACGGCAAAGAAATCAACAAAGAAAGCAGTCGCGAAAAAAGCGCGAACAAAGTCGAAGGCCAAACGGAAATGACATATCGCCGCATCCTCGAACTCGATGCCCGGCTTTCCAGTCAAATGCGAGTGGCTGAAAAGCCGGGTCTTTTACGGAACCTTGCCATCTTCTTTGCGCACTCCGGAGACTCATGGATTTGGGCGCCCGCGCTCATCATCATCTGGTTCTTTAGCGACCCATCCTGGAGGAAATGGGAAACCGTCGAGTTTTTCGGCATCCTTGGGTTGGCAGGCGTGGTCTTCATGGTGAAACTCCTTGTTAAACGAAAACGCCCTGAAGGCGATTGGGGCGACATCTACAGGAACACCGACCCGCATTCCTTTCCGTCGGGACATGCCGCCCGCGCTTTTCTCATCGCAACCCTTGCCACGGTTCTTGTCCCGCCCTGGCTTGCCGCTATCCTTTGGGTTTGGGCGCCGCTGGTGGCTTCGGCGCGCGTGGCAATGGGTGTTCACTACCTATCCGATATCATTGCCGGAGCCGTTCTCGGAGTGATCGTTGCCTTGCTCGGCTTGCAGTTCTACCAATTTCTCATCGATTGGTTTGCCGGGCTGACCGGTTTTCATTTCTGGTAAACGATGCCTTCTCATACCTTCCGGCTCAAACCCGGCGCGGACCTGTTCGATTCCATCGAAGTTTTCGTCAAGGAACGGGGCATCGAAGCAGGATGCGTTCTATCGTGTGTCGGCAGCCTCACCCATGCCGTCCTGCGTCTTGCGGATCGCGATACGTACAACGATTACGAAGGTCATTTCGAGATCGTCTCGATAACAGGAACGGTTTCCGTGCATGGTTCGCACATTCACGTTGCAATTTCAGACAGCGACGGCGCGACGGTTGGCGGGCACCTCGTCAGCGGATGCAGAATCTACACGACGGCTGAGATCGTATTGTTGGAACTTGATGATTTCGTTTACAAGCGGGAAATGTACGAAAACGATTCGGGGTATGACGAATTGGCGGTCTATAAAAAGTAGTGCAGGATTAATCCTGCCCTACCGCTTTTATAAATTCTTCCTGCGTGGTCACGATTTCTTTCAACCCTAATTTTTTCCCCAGGCGTGTCAATTGCGGCGGCTCGACGTACGTCTGAGCCAAAGTCTCTTCTTCACCCAAGACCTCCCGCGCGGGACCATCCAACAACACCCTCCCGTCTGCCAATGCGATAACGCGTTCGAAATTCTCGGCGCAGAAATCGATGTCGTGGGTAATCGTGATGATGGTTTTGCCTTCGCGTTTCAAAACGGCGATGACATTCGCGATGCGCGCGACATTCATCGCATCCTGCCCGGTGGTCGGTTCGTCGAAGATGACGATGGGAGTATCCATCGCGATGATGGATGCCAGCGCGACCATCTTGCGCCAGGTGGGCGAGAGGTCGTAGGGATTGGTCCCGGTCTTTTCGCTCAGTTCGGTGAGAGCCAATGCGCGTTTGACGAGTTCATCCACTTTTTCTTTTGCATACCCAAAATTGCGCGGACCGAACGAGACCTCGGTCAACACGTCCCTTGAGAATAATTGCTCGTCGGGGTTCTGAAAAACATAGCCGACTCGTGAAGCCAATTGTGCTACTGAATATTTTGTCGTATCCCAATCGCCAATGGAAACCGAGCCGGAAGCCGGCTTGAGCAGCCCGTTGAAGTGGCGCACGAGAGTCGTCTTCCCTGCGCCGTTCTGCCCGACGATCGCAACCTGCTCGCCGGAGTCGATGGCGAGATTAATTCCTTTCAAGGCTTCCAAGCCGGTGGGGTAGGCGAAGCGGAGGTCTTTGATGGTGATATTCATGATGTTTTGTTTGAAGAGTGAAAAGTGAAACGTGAGCATAAAGACGCCTCTCCCGCGTTTCACCCCTCAAATTTCATTTAAATCCTTCCTCCGCCTCATCCAACGTGACAGGCAATTTCTCTTTCTTCCATAAACCTTGTTTTTTCGCCTCTCTTGCTGCTGATGTGTAACGCGAAACACCGAAGCCATTCTCGATCAATACGTCAGAGGTCAACACATCGCCGGGGGTTCCCTCGAGAAAAATTCGACCTTCCTTCAGGGCAATGACGCGGTCTGCGAAGTGGGCGATCCATTCCATTTTGTGCTCCACCATCACCACCGTCATGCCTTCTTCCGCCATCCTGCGCACCACGCCGAAGACTTCGCGCGTGCCGATGGGATCCATTTGCGAAGTCGGCTCGTCGAGGACCAAAAGCCTGGGTCGCATGACCAGGATCGAGGTCAGCGCGACGCGTTGCTGCTGCCCGCCGGAGAGGGAATAGGGAGAGCGGTCCGCCAAATCGCTGATTCCGGTCAGGGACATGGCATCCTCCACCCGCGCTTTCATTTCATCACGCGGTACGCCGATGTTCTCAAGCCCAAACGCGAGCTCTTCAAAGACGGTGTACTTCGCGCCGGAAATTTGATTGAAGGGATTTTGAAACGCCAGCCCAACATTGAGCACCCACTCATCCAGCGTGGACTCGCTGGATTTCTTCCCATCCACTTCGATCTCGCCGCTGATCTCGCCTTTGAAAAAATGCGGCACGAATCCTGCCAATGCATAACACAGCGTGGATTTGCCCGCCCCGTTCGGACCGATGACCGCCACGAACTCGCCTTCTCGAACCTGCATGTCGATGTTTTGCAAGGCGGGTTCCTTCGTGAGCGGATATTTATAAGTCAGGTTTTGCAGATTTACGAAAGCCATAAGTTCAAACCGATGGAAAAAACGATCAGCGCGAACAATAACCAGCGCAGGATTTTATCGAACTCAGGGTCGGGGATTTCATGCAAAGATGTTTTGATGTGTTTGGATGTAAAGCCGCGCGCTTCGATGGCGATGGCGCGTTCCTCGACTTCCACGAGCGAGCCGAAAACTAGCGGACCGACCAACGGCAGGACGGAACCGGCGCGTTTGAAAAAGGTGCTTTCGGTATCCAGCCCGCGCGAGCGTTGGGCGGCGATGATGGTCTGCGCCTTGGCTTGCATCTGCGGGATGATCTGAAGCGTGGAAATGATGACGTAGGCGAACTGACCGGGCAGTCCGCGGCGTGTGAGGTCGGACATCAACTCGCTGGGATGGGTGGTCAGCAGAAACAGAGTGAACGCCGAGACCATTACAAAGACGCGCATGGCGTTCTTGAAGGCGAACATCAGGCTTTCGGTGGTGATATCGAGGAAATAGAATTTGAAGATGATATCCGTCCCAATGGGCTGGAAGAAGGCTTGCATCAGAAAGAGAAAACCTGCGGCTGGAAGGATGAGCTGCAGGGCGGTCAGCCAGAATTCGCGGAAGACTTTTCCCAGCAAGCTCAAGGGGATGATGGCGATCAAGACCAACAGATGAGGCATCCAATACCAGGGAAAAGTAAAGGCGAGGAGGATGAGCGCAAGGGTGAGCACCAGCTTGGTCAGCGGGTTGAGGCGGTGCAGGAAACTATCCCGTTTGATGTGGAAGGAAAGCCGCTCGTGCATGGATTGGATTATACCTATTTACGCTCCCTCAACCTAATTTTCTCGACGCAAAGATGCGAAGGTGCCAAGAGTGATTCTTTGCGTCCTTGAGCCTTTGCGTTGAATCTCCCTAGGTAATGAAAGGGGTGACAAACATAATTAACCCCGAATTTAATTTGGGACGCGGACGAGCGCAGGTTTACGCGGAAAAGGGATTAAAAATCCGCGTTTTCAGCGTTTATCAGCGTCCCATTTTGTTCTTAAAAACGAACTCACCCGCGAAACCTTAATTTCGGGGTGAGTCATGTTTATGCAATCGCGTACTTTTTATTGAGGGAGTGACGCGGTCAATTACCCGCCCAAAATATTCCTGAGCATGAACGCCGCGAACAGAACCAACAGCACGACCACGCCGATGGCGATGTACAACTGGGTGGTGCTTTGCGCGCCTTCGGTTTCCACCTGGCTGGCTTTGGGGTAGCCGCCGATCATGCGTTTGGGCATGCCGAGGACGATGGCAAAGGCGAGCATGGCGGTCGTGATCTTATCCACCGGCTCCACGAGGAAGTTGGTGCTGAAGACCGCGCTGATCATGTCCGAGCCGGTCTGCATCAGGTAGGCGGTGATGAAGGAAGAACCGCTGGCAGTGATACCGCCATAGAGATAAACGGCGATCGGGGTCGAAACGAGCGCGGCGGTGATCGCCACCACAAAGCCGGTGACCACGACCTTCCACCAGCTCTTGAAGAAACCCCACTGCGCCATGCGTCCCGCCATGTAGCCGATCATGAAAGCGACGGGCCACCAGGGGAGCGCGTTCGGGTCGATGGCGATGCCCCAGATGATGTTCGAGAGCGCTCCGGTGAGCGCGCCCGCCCACGGTCCGCACAGGGCGGCAACCAGAACGGTCCCGATCGAATCAAGGTATACGGGCAGCTTTAGCGCCAGGACGATCTGCCCCACCGCGATATTGATCGCGATGGCGATGGGGATCAGCACCCACGTCTGTGTATTGAAATTGTTTTTGATCTTTTCAAACATGGCATCCTCCAAATGAAATGTCGAATTGAATTACACAATCATCATAACACTTTCGGCGGCGGAATGTCACGAAATTTCCCGAGCCAGTTTCTCCATGCGCTCCAGGAACAACTCCATGAATACGCGTGGACGCACGCCCATTGCAACCTTCATGTTGGGCTTTTTCTTCTCATAATTGTAAAAATCCGCGAAGGTGTTGCCCAGCCCGACTCCGCTTGAAATATCCACGTCCACCACCAGATTCTGGTAATCGCAAATCTCGGGCATGAACGTCAGCGCCATCGTCAGCGGATCGTTGATGGCGCAGCCTGCGATGCCTTGATACTCATCGTGAAATTCCATGTAAAAGCGCGTCGAGTCGGCGATGAATTTTGTAATGGGCGAATCGATCTTCAACAATCGGTTCAGGTCGTCCCTCGTGAAAATACACTGATACGTCACATCCAGCGGCGTCAGCGTGATCGGCATCCCCGAATGGAAGACGATGTGCGCCGCGTGAGGGTCCACGCAAGTATTGAATTCCGCCTGCGCCGTTGTGTTGCCCGGTTGTTGGATCGCCCCACCCATGATGAAAACTTCTTTGACGTTTTCCACGATGCGCGGCTCCTGCCTTATTGCCAATGCGATATTGGTCAATGGACCGATGCACACCAACGTGACTTTCCCCGGCTGTGACATGATCTCTTCGATGAGATAATCGCTTCCATGCCCCGCCTGTGGCTTGGTCGGCGGTTCTGGGAGTTTTGCGTAGCCCAAACCTGAGTCCCCGTGCGTCTCCGGGCTGAGCAGGGACTCCTTAACCAGCGGCAAATCACAACCGCGAAAGACCGGCACATGTCCCGCCTTCGCCAGTTCCAAAACGGACAAAGCGTTCTTCGTCGTCTGCTCCGTGGAAACATTTCCATGGACGGTGATGACTCCGTCCAGGACGATCTCCGGTGAAGCGAGCGCCAGCAATATCGCCAGAGAGTCGTCAATGCCGGGATCGGTATCGAGGATGATGTGTTTGGGCATGTTCTATATATGTCATTGCGAGAGCGTGATCTTCCGCTCGAAGCAATCTCCCCATTTGATTAGGGATTGCTTCGTCGTCGCTCCGCTCCTCCTCGCAATGACATGATCCTTTCCACGAACAAATCCACGAACTCCCTTCCCCTCACATCCAAAGCTACCTTCATGTTCGCGGGCTTTTTCAATACCTTCATGAAGTCCGCATATGTTTTCCCGGTCGAGACTCCGCCCGAAATATCCACGTCCACATAAAGCTCTTCGATGGACAGCAACTCCGGCGCAATGATCGTCGCCACGGTCAAAGGATCGTGTAACGCGCAACCGGCGAATCCTTCATACTTTGAATAGAACGCCATGTAATCCGCCATCACATCGCGGACGAAGCGCGGAATGGGAGAATCGATCTTCAGCAACCGATCGATGTCCGCCGGGGTGAGCAGGCATTTATACGTCACATCCAGCGGAATCAACGTGATCGGAATCCCTGAATTGAAAACGATATGCGCTGCATGCGGGTCTTCATGGATGTTGAACTCTGCCAAAGGTGAGACGTTTCCGCCGGAGCGAATCGCCCCGCCCATGATGACCAATTCCTTGACCGCTTCGGCAAACTTCGGCTCCTTGCGAATCGCCAGCGAAACGTTCGTTAGCGGACCGACGGCAAAAAGAGTCAATTCATTCGGCTCGGCGAGAAATCGCTGAATCAGGTAATCGATGGCGTGAGGATCGACAGGCTTGGTTTTCGGTTCTGGCAATTTTGCCTGACCCAATCCGCTCGCGCCATGCACGTGACCGCCCCAAGAATGCGGGGTCTTGTTCAACGGCAGGGAGCAGCCTTTCGCCACCGGGATGTCGGCATTCAAAAATTTCAGGATCGCCAATGCGTTCCGCGTGGTCTTTTCGATACCGACGTTTCCATGCACGGTGGTGATGGCTTCGAGTTTTATTTCCGGCGAGGCCAGCATCAGCAAGATTGCAAGCGCATCGTCTGCGCCGGGGTCGGTATCGAGGATGATTCGCTTTGGTGTCATAAATTCCTGTAGGGGCGGGGTTTCCCCGCCCAATGTGCGAAGTATCAATGACAGGGGGAGGAGACCTCGCCCCTACGAAATGAACCTTTCGACTTCTTCCTTGGTGGGTAATGACGGTTGAGCGCCGAATTTTGTCGTTGCCAATGCGCCGCAGGCGCACCCGTAACGGACGGACTCTTCGAGCGATTTGCCGCCCAACACGGCAGAAGCGAAACCTCCAATGAATGCATCGCCCGCGGCGGTGGTATCCACGACGTTTACTTGATACGCGCCGACTCGTGTCACTTGTTTACCGGTCACCAATAACGCG
Source organism: Anaerolineales bacterium (assembly GCA_015075725.1). Taxonomy (NCBI): domain Bacteria; kingdom Bacillati; phylum Chloroflexota; class Anaerolineae; order Anaerolineales; species Anaerolineales bacterium. The sequence continues at coordinate 1,724,853 of JABTTV010000001.1, forward strand.
CCTTTATCTCCCAGTGTGACGATGACGGTCTTCACGCCCTGCTTCAAGATTTCTTTTGCGGCAGTTTCGGCAGTTGAAGCATCGTTTACAGGTTTGCCTGTCAGCAGGGATAACTCGCTTTCGTTGGGAATCAAAATATCCACGTTTGCTAGCAGTTCGCCCGGAAGCGGTTTGGCAGGCGCGGGGTTCAGGATCACGGTCATGCCATAATCGCGGGCTTTTTGTGCGGCGTGTAGAACTGTCGGTGTGGGAATCTCCAACTGGAGCAGAAGCAGTTTCGAGTTTAAGAAAGAGGCGGAGTCCACATCCGCTGGAGTGACCTTGCCGTTCGCTCCCGGCGAAAGTACGATGCTGTTCTGTCCATTCGCATCCACAACGATGATGGCTGTGCCGGTCGCGGATTCATCCGGAAGCACATGGGAGGTATCCACCCGATTCGATTTGAGATTCTCGACAAGGAACGGACCGAAACTGTCGCTTCCGACCCGCCCGATCATGCTTACACCCATCCCCTGCCTTGCCGCCGCAACGGCTTGATTCGCGCCCTTGCCGCCGGGGATGATCTGCAAATCTTCGCCGCTGATGGTCTCGCCCGGTTGTGGAAAGCGCGGAGATTTGACGACAAGATCCGCGTTCAACGAGCCGACTACAACGACGTCGAACTTTGACGAAACTGCCATGCGGACTATTTTACATCAAAGGTTTCGTTTGCAAATTTCTCTTTCCTCGCTTGTTTTTACGAAAAGTTATCGGCAACACCCTTAACGCAAAGGCGCAATGACGCAAAGGTTAAACGCTGGTCGACCCCGCGTCTTTGCGTTGATCTCCATAATTACTCCGCCCACTTTCCATCGCCAACCTCTCTTTCCACTTTCCACTTTCATCCCTCCTCCTTAATCCTTTATACTTCCCCCATGCGCTCCACCCTGCCCATCCTGCGCGCGCGGCGTGACCGTCGCCTCGGCAAACAGAAACGGGATGAAAACCGTTCGCGCGGGGCAATCCTAAGCTTTGGACTCATCCTCTCGTTGGTGCTCGGTTCATTTATCGTCCTCGGCGCGTTCGCCTATGCCGACGTGACCCGCGACCTGCCTTCCACGCAAATTCTTCCGATCCTTCTCAACCCGCCGGACGGTTTGCTCCTGCAACCCACGCGCATCTACGACCGAACCGGTTTGCAATTACTCGCCACCTTTTCTCCAAATGAATCCCCGCGCCGTTATATCCCGGTCAGCGAGCAAAACGCGCAGCACATCCCCAATGATTTAATCAATGCAATCATCGTTGCCGCCGATCCAAGTTTCGAAACCCACTCCGGCTATTCACTCGAAGGTCTCGATAACTTCGATTTGCATCCGACCATCGCGCAAAAACTTGTAAGCGACCTCATGCTTTACGATGAACCGCCATCGTTGAAACGCGCAATCCGCGAGCGGTTGCTTGCCGTGCAGATCACATCGCATTTCGGGCGCGCGCAGGTCATGGAGTGGTATCTCAACGGCGCAGACTTCGGCAATACCGCTTACGGCATCGACGCCGCTTCGCAACTTTATTTTGGCAAACCCGCCGATGAACTCACCCTCGCCGAGTCGGCCATCCTTGCCGCGACCAGCCAAACCCCGGCGCTCAATCCGCAGGACGCTCCTTTGGTTGCGATCCAACGCGGACGGGAGATTCTTTATGTGATGCGCGACCTCGGACTCATTTCCTCCGAATCGGCTTCTGCCGCGCTGGGGGAGAAGCCTGCCATCGAACCCGCGCCCCCCCATTCGGGGACGGGTCAGACTCCGCCCGGAATTGCCCCAGCCTTCTTGAACCTTCTCCTCGCCCAAATCGATTCGCAGATTCCCCGCGAGCGGATTCAACGCGGCGGCATGATCGTCATCTCCACGCTGGATTACGACTTGCAGAAAAATGCCGCTTGCGTGACGGAATTGTATGCGTCGCGTCTTGCAGGTTTGCCCGAGCCGTCTGCGGAATGCGATGCAGCGCGACTGCTCCCATCCCTGCCGCCGGATTCAACGTTTGCAGATTCATCCGCGAGCGCGGTCATCCTTGATCCGAAGACCGGTCAGGTATTGGCGATGGTGGGAGAGACAATTCAAGGCGAGGAAACGCCCCTTATCGCCGCGCACAACCCAGGGTCCGGACTCGATGCGTTTGTCTATTTGACGGGATTCACCCGCGGCTTGAGTCCAGCTTCTTTAACGTGGGACATCCCAACCGAAGACATCAATCCGAATTTCGACGGCGCTTATCACGGCGCGATGCGATTGAGAATTGCAATGGCGAACGATTATCAGGTTCCAGTCGAGGCGTTGAAATCGCAAATGGGAATCGAGAACGTCGAGGATATCGCGTCGTCTTTCGGTTTGGATATCAATAATGAAGTTTCACTGCTCGATCTTGCCAGTGCGTACGGCGCGTTTGGGACTCAGGGCGTTAAGTTCGGTCAATATGTGAACGATGATTTTTCACCTGTCACGGTTCTGCGCGTGGAAGGCGTGGATCGTGGGGTCCTGCTCGATTGGTCTCTGCCTGAAGCGCAGACCGTGGTGACGCCCGCGATGGCGTATTTGATGACGGATGTGTTGAGCGACGAGCCTGCGCGTTTGAATACCTGGGGCAGGCAGAATGTTTTGGAGCTTGGTTTCCCCGCTGGCGCGAAACCGGGACAGGCCATTGACGGAAAAGATGCGTGGATGATCGGGTACACGCCTTATGTTTCCGCCGCGGTGTGGACAGGCGTGCGCGGAGAGAATGACATCATCACGCCGCGATTCCCCGCTGTGCTGTGGAATGTGTTGATGCAGATCGCTTCTGAAAACAAACCGAACGACGGCTGGAGCCCGCCGCCGGGAATTTCAACGATGACCGTTTGCGATCCATCGGGGATGCTGCCGACTCGTGAATGTCCGAACCTCGTCACTGAGGTTTTCCTGAACGGCAGCGAACCGACTCAAGTCGACACATTGTTCCGCGAGTTTTCGATCAATCGCGAGACGGGTTTGCTTGCTACAGTGTTCACTCCGCCCGAGTTGATCGAAAAACGCGTATACATGATTATCCCCGACGAAGCGCGTGAATGGGCGTTGAGCGAAGGCATCCCCGTCCCGCCGACATCTTATGATGCGATCCAGGCTCCGCCGGTGAATCCGTTTGCGAATATCACCGCGCCAGCCTTGTTCTCGGATGTGAACGGGAAAGTCTTGATCCTCGGCACGGCATCCGGCGATGACTTTTTATATTATCGCGTGCAAGTGGGGAAGGGATTGAACCCGCAGGAGTGGATTCAATTAGGCGAAGACCGCGATGAGCCTGTTGATGGCGGGATGCTTGCCGAATGGGATACGACCGGCTTGAGCGGCTTGTACGCCGTTCAATTGGTCGTCGTCCGCGCCGAGCAGGTGGTTGATACGGCGGTGATTCAGGTGACGGTGAAATAAAAAAACGCTTAGCGCAAAGGCGCAAAGACGCAACGGAATCTCAATCATCTCTTTGCGACCTTGCGTCTTTGCGTTGAATCCGAAAAGAAAAATCCCAACGATAATTTATCTAAAAAAACCAATGACCCACCAGCGCAGACGCGAGAGTCATGCTGATATTATCGATATCCTTGTAATGAAGCGACTCGACCACTGCGCCAACAATTGCAATCGCAGTAATTGGTAAAAGGTAATCGGTTATTGAGCCGTCAAAGACGCCTGCAGTGACGTAAATGAATATCATCACCGCGGACATGACCCATCCGCCGATGAAGACGCTGACCGTCCCCGCAATGGACTTTTCTTGACTCCATGGCAGTTTCGCCGAATCGAACTTCCTGCCGACGATATCCGCGATGCCGTCGCCGCCGCACATCATCATCAACGCGATAATGCCGATGGGAGAATCTTTCCAGTAGACAACGGTCAACACGACGAACATGATCCCGTAATACAGCGGCCCGCGCAGAATCTCCTTCGGGTCACCCGTACGGGACATGGCGTCTACGGAGGCTTTATCTTTGATCACGCCGAAGCCAATAAGAGCGAACTGCGCCGTGATCGCAAACGGAACCAGCGCCGCCAACCAGCGCGCGGACGGGGCGTCATCAAATAGAAACCAGCACAATACGAACAGCGGACCCGTGCCGATGTGAATGACTTTGCGGCTGAGTTTGCTTTCGATCCAGCCGCGATGGGCGAAGAAATCCATGATGCGCAGGAAGGAGAGGGAAAGGACAAAGGTGAAAATGAGGGCGATGTAGTTGTTCATTTAGTTTCCTAAATTGGTAGTTTGGTAGTTGGTTCGATAGTTTAACCCGAAATGGATAGGAAGGTTATTAGGATTATTCTGGTTGCAAATCTCATTCCTAGAACAAAGTATAATTTTTATATTGGAGGAACTATGTTCAACCCTCAATTATGGCTAGATTTTTTCAACTCACAATTTTGGCAAAATTTCTTACCCAATTTTGCGTCTACACTCTTGGGGGTCGTGTTAGGAATCCCGGCAGCACTTTGGATAAACAGATTCACAGAAATAAAGACCAAGAGGGAAAAGAAAAACAAGATATTGGCTAGCTTGCGTAATGAGATTGAATACAATTTAGACACTCTGAATTACTTAGTAGACAACGAGAAAAATATAATATTAACTGACGATTTATATGGCGCTATGTTGATGGCTGAAGTGTGGGATACATTTTCCGATGGAGGAGAGTTGCAATGGATTTCAGATATTGAATTGCTTGGTTACCTATCGATTACTTATGGGAAAATAAAAGAGGTTAAGTACTTATATGATCTCTACGTGCATAAGAGTACATTCGCCAGTCAACCACAAGGACCTATTACGGAACGCTTGTGGACGTCCATACATGGTGCTTATTTATATTCACGCGAGTCTCTAGAGAGGATAAGTAAAGATAAAGAAATAAAACGAGTGTTGCCGCCGGGGTTGGGATAAGAAATGAATCAACACAGATAGCAACGATAGTTATTTCTTGTGAATTTCTCCATGCTATAATCCGCAATCGTTTTACTAAATCATGGAGGCACTCGTGCATAAAAAACTTACTATTCTCATGCTCGCTCTGAGCATTCTACTCGCCGCCTGCGGAGCATCCGCCTCGGGCGGAGCGACAACCGCCGTCGAAGGCTACATCACTGCCCTAGCGACCAAAGACCAAGCCGCCCTCATCTCCAACTCCTGCGCCGACTGGGAAGATGACGCCCTTATCGAATTCGACTCCTTCGCCCTCGTCGAAGTCACCGTAGACGGAATGTCCTGCACCGAAGCAGGTACCGACGGCGACAAGACCCTTGTCAACTGCACCGGTATGCTCAACATGAGCTACAACGGCGAACCCCAATCCCTCGACCTTGCCGACCGCACCTACGAAGTCGTTGAGCAAGACGGCAATTGGCTTGTCTGCGGAGTACGTTAAGAGCAATTAAACACGAAGGACACAAAGGGCACTAAGGAAAAAGCCTTAAACCTTTGTGTCCCTCGTGTCCTTTGTGTTTGAAAAAATGAAACACCTACTAACCCGCGAAAACCTCCTCGCCCTCCTCCTCTGCCTCATCCTCATCGTCCTCGTCATCTTCACCGCAGACTCGAGCCCCACGTGGATCTATCAAGGCTTCTAAATGGCGCTTGAAAATATTCTGATTCTCGCCGCCGCCTCGCTCCTCTGGGCAGCGACCTTCCGCAACCACGGGCGGACGTGGTTCATGCTTATCGCCAGCGTCGTCGTCATCTTCTGGCTGCAACCCGCCCTCCCAATCCGCGGCGCCGACTTCTTCACACCCATCGCCACGCTCGTGCTCATCGTCCTCACCTGGTTCATCACCGCCGACGACGCTACTCGCAAGCAGCGCAAAAACATCATCATCCTCACCATCGTCACAGGCGTCGTCCTGCTGCTCAACCTCACCCGCTTCCTCCCCACAGACTTTCAACTCCTCACCGCCTCGCGCCCGCCCCAACTCGAAACGACTCTCATCATCTTTTTGATAACAGGACTGACGCTGTTAGCCTTCTCTCGTCTGACACGTTTCAGCGCTTCTTTCTTGACCTTTGGTCTGGTTCTAACCATTGGGCTTTTTCTACTCATCAAGATTCCCGCCCTATCTCTCTGGCTCGCATCTTTCCTACGCACACTCTCCGGTCAATCCCTGACCAACGTCTCCATCAACGACTTCCGCTGGTTGGGATTCTCCTACGTCGCCTTCCGTCTCATCCACACCATACGCGATAAACAGTCAGGAAGATTCCCCTCCGTGGACGTGGGCGAATTCATCACCTACGTCATCTTCTTCCCCGCCTTCACCGCAGGACCGATTGACCGCTTGGAGCGTTTCATCAAAGACCTCCGTGCTCCCTTTTCAGGTCTGAACCTTGAAACGTTCTACTCCGCAGGTCAACGTTTGCTCCTCGGCTTGTTCAAAAAATTCGTTATCGCCGACGCGCTAGCGCTAATTGCCCTGAACGACTCCAACGCAACCCAAGTCACCTCCACGTTTTGGATGTGGGTCATCGTCTACGCCTATGCTTTCCAGATCTACTTCGACTTCAGCGGCTATACCGACATTGCTCTCGCCATTGCGCAACTGCTCGGAATCAAATTGCCAGAGAATTTTGCCTCGCCCTACCTCAAACCCAACCTGACCCAATTCTGGAACAACTGGCACATGACTCTCACGCAGTGGTTCCGCGCCTATTTCTTTAACCCAGTCACACGCTGGCTCAGGTCTTGGCAAAAACCAATGTCCATCCCGATGATGATTCTGCTCACCCAAGTCGCCACCATGCTGCTGATCGGTTTCTGGCACGGCGTGACGTGGAACTTCACCCTCTGGGGCTTATGGCACGGGCTGGGACTCTTCATCCACAACCGCTGGAACGACGCCACCAAAGCCAAAGCCGCCGCCTGGGCGATTACTCCCGCAAGGCAAGCCGCGCTCAACATCAGCGGCATTCTGCTCACCTTCCACTTCGTGGCGATTGGCTGGATCTTCTTCGCGCTATCGTCACCCGTCACTTCGTGGCAGGTGATATTGAGATTATTTGGAGTCAACTAAATCCGTCATTGCGAGCCGCGTTTTTGCTCTTTGTGGCGAAGCAATCCTATGAGCTAATCATGAGATTGCTTCGGGCGGAAGAGCACCGCCCTCGCAATGACGGAATAAAAAATCATGAAGCAAGAGATCAAACCCCTCAACGTCCTCATCAAGGGACTGCTCTTATTCGCCCTTTTCAACCTCGTCATCGCCGCATGGCAGACGGGGGTTGGACAGCTATCCCTTTACAACATCCTCTACCCAGGGCGGGAACGATTGCCTTTTGGCGAGAACCCCAAGCAATCGTACAACCTCAGCCTCTTCGACCTCGACGCGATGTTTGCTTCGCATGTCATTGCGGGCACGCCAAAAACTGACGATGAATTCCGCGTCGTCATTGTTGGAGATTCATCTGTATGGGGCACGTTGCTCAAGCCAGAAGAAACACTGGCAGGTCAACTCAACGCGGATACTCTCAACGCCTGCGGAAAAACTGTCCGCACTTATAACTTGGGCTACCCGACCATCTCTCTCACAAAAGATGTCATGCTGCTCTCGTATGCGGTGCAATACAACCCTGACCTCGTCATCTGGATGACCACGCTCGACGCGTTCCCGCTGGAAAAGCAAACGTCCACGCCGCTGGTGGCTAACAATGAAGAAAAGGTTCGGGAACTGGCGACCAGTTACGGCTTAAGAGTCGAGGCGGATGATTCCAATTTCGAAGTCAAGTCCTTTTGGCAGAAAACCTTCGTGGGCAACCGTCGCGCATGGGCGGACTTTTTCCGCTTGCAGATCTATGGCGTGATGTGGTCTGCCACGGGCATTGACCAGGTCTATCCGTCCGAGTATGAAAAAGCGCAAACCGATTTCGAAACGGACGAAAGTTATCACGACCTGACCGCGCCGCTGACCGAAGACGACCTCGCCATCAATGCGCTGGAGACGGGTTTTCGCGTGGTGGGCGAGACGCCCATGTTGCTTGTAAATGAGCCGATGTTAATAAGTTCGGGCGCGAACAGCGACATCCGCTATAATTTTTTCTACCCGCGCTGGGCGTATGACGATTACCGCGAAATCATGACTTCGTTGAGCGAGCGCAATGACTGGACGTATGTGGACTTTTGGGACATCGTGCCCGCAAATGAATTCACCAATAGCGCCATTCATCTCACGCCTGCAGGAGAGAATATGCTGGCGGAAAATCTCGCGCCGTATATTTTGGAAAATTGTAAATAATCATTTCCGTCATTGCGAGCCGCGTACTTTGCGGCGAAGCAATCTCATAGCCTATTCATGAGATTGCTTCGGGCGGAAGAGCACCGCCCTCGCAATGACGAAATAGGAGCCAAATGAAAGCACGTCAACTTTTTCTTTTAGCGGTGTTTTTGCTCGCCGCTTGCACCACCACCCCAACCGCAACACCGCAACCTGAAATTGAATCAACATCTGCGCCCAAAGTGACCGAAGCCGCAACCGAAGAAGTTGCAGCCGCCACCGAAGAATCCGCGCCGACTCCGCGCCCCACGCTTGGACCCGATGAATGGATGACTCTGCCCATCGTCCCAGAAGTGACCGATACCGCCCGCGAAATCTACGCGCGTGGATTGGCAATGGGACGTGACCCGAATCATTTCTCTAAAGTGGGCGATTGCCAAACCAACACGGGTTTCTACCTCGTGGACTTTGATAAGGAAGGCGCATACCGCCTTGGCGACTACGCCTACCTGCAAGATACGATCGATTATTATGAAGGCTCGTTCTCGCGCACCAGTCTCGCCATGCGCGACGGTTACAACGTGGCGGCGATCCTGACCCCGCTGCGCGCCGACCCGAAGCAATGCGAAAAAGGCGAGACCCCGATTGCCTGCGAGTTCCGCTTGCATAACCCCAGCATTGCCATCATCAGCCTTGAAACGAATTTCAGCGGACGTCCCGCCGATGATTACGGCAAGTACATGCGTCAGATCATCGAATATTCCATTGAACAGGGCGTGGTGCCAATCCTTGCCACCAAGGGCGACAATCTCGAAGGCGACCATAGCATCAACACCGAGATCGCGGAGATCGCTGTAGAATATGACATCCCGCTGTGGAATTTCTGGGCGGCGTTGCAGCCTTTGCCGAATCACGGTCATTCCGTCGAATTGAATGATGGTTTCCATCTTTCGTTCTCGCGTAACTTTTTCGATAAACCCAAGAACATGCTCAGCGGCTGGCCCTGGCGCAACCTGACGGCTTTGCAGGCGTTGGATGCAGTGAGGGTGGGGCTGCAAGAGCAGTAAAATCGTAACCACAGATGGACACAGATAAATTGGATGGTACAGATCGAACATCTTTGTTCATCCGTGGTGAATTCACTCAAAAGGAATCATTCATGACAACTGAAATCATCACTCCCATTGCAACCTTCATTGCCGAGAAAATTCTCAAGCAGCCGGGTAAAGTCATCTCTGCCGATGAGTCCCTCATCTCCAGCGGACTGATCGACTCGTTCAGTCTAATGGATCTGGCGCTCTTCATCGAAGATACCTTCGGCGTTCGCGTGGAAGATACTGAATTGAATGCAGATACATTTGACAATCTCAATCAATTGGCTGCACTTATTTCATCTCGTAAGTAATTCATTAACCGCGAAGTGCGCTACCCCCATTCTGAGGGCTTAGGACGCTAAGATTTAGAAGTTTTTTCTTCGCGATCTTCGCGTGCTTAGCGGTAAAAAATAATGACAACCTTACCAACCCTCCTCCAACGCTCATACCAAGAAGTCCCCGACAAGACCAGCTTCATCATCCAGCATGCCGGTCAAGCGGATAAACCTCTCACTTACCGTAATCTGATCCGCGGCGCGAATCGTTTTGCGTTAACTTACGCCCGCGAGGGAATTCAACCCGGCGAAGTGGTCATCCTCATCCTCCAACACGGCGAAGACTTGATCTATGCCTTTTGGGGCGCAATTCTGCACGGCGCGATTCCCTCCATCATGCCGTTTCTCACCGAGAAACTCGCGCCTGAAAAATATCGCGCTGACCTTGCTTCGCTGATCTCCATCACCAAGCCAACCACCATCGTCACCTACCCGGAGTTCGAAGCCGAAGTCCGTGGCGCACTGACAGAAGGTGATTCGGTCAGGCATGTGATTCTCACGAACCAAATCGAAGCCGAGAGCGAACCGAATTTTGAAACCTTGCAAGGTTTCAAAGCCTCGCCCGAAGATATCGTCGTCCTGCAACATTCCTCGGGCACAACCGGCTTGCAAAAGGGTGTAGCGCTTTCGCATCGCGCAGTGCTCAACCAACTCAACGCCTACAGCCAAACCCTGCGCATCGACCCCGCCAGTGACGTCATCGTTTCGTGGCTGCCGCTTTATCACGACATGGGCTTCATCGCCTGCTTCCTTATGCCCGTGCTGCTGCGCATTCCGCTTGTCAATATGTCGCCCTTCGATTGGGTGCGCGCGCCTTATAAATTGCATCAAGCCGTTTCACAATACAAAGGCACGCTCACATGGCTTCCCAACTTCGCCTACAACTTCTGCGCCCACAAGATCCGCGAGCGCAATCTTGAAAATTTAGACCTCTCTTCTTGGCGCGCCATCATCAACTGCTCCGAGCCGGTGCATGTCGAAAGCCACGACCTCTTCCATGAAAAATTTGCGGCGTTTGGCTTGAAGAAGTCTGCACTGCAAACGTGTTATGCCATGGCAGAGAATGTCTTCGCCGTGACTCAAAGTCAGCTGGATGGAACGCCCGCCGTGGATGTGATCGACCGCGAAACCTTCATGACGCAACGCCTCGCGACTCCGCCCAAGCCTGATTCACCCTCCATGAAAATGACTTCGTCCGGGCGTCCGCTACCCAACGTAAAAATCCGCATCGTGGATGAATCCCTCAACGATTTGTCGGATCGAAGTGTCGGCGAGATCGCCTTGCAAAGCGACTGTATGCTGACCGAATACTTCAACCGTCCCGACGCGACCGAAGCCGCAATTAAGAATGGCTGGTATCTCACCGGTGATTATGGTTACATTGCAAACGGCGAGTTGTATGTCTCCGGACGCAAGAAAGACCTCATCATCGTCGGCGGTAAGAACGTATACCCTCAGGATTTAGAATCGCTCGCGAGTGAAGTACCCGGCGTCCACAAAGGACGAGTCGTCGCATTCGGCATGTACGATGAAGAAGAAGGCACCGAGGAAGTGGTCATCATCGCCGAAGCAGATTCAACCGTCCCGTCGGAGCAAGAGGCGATAGCGGACGCCATCCGCAAGCATGTCACCAAGAGTTCCGCCATTGCCCTGCGCCACGTCAAAATCGTCGATGATAAATGGATCATCAAAACCTCCAGCGGCAAGACGGCGCGCCCGGCTAACAAGGAAAAGTTTTTGAAGGAACTCGAGATGGATAACGATATATAATACCTGCGTGGAAACAACGACTGTTAACCGCCTGCCGCGTAACGCCATCCTCATAATTCTATTTGTTGTACTCGTTATCGTCGCATCGAGCATGTTGCCTGTTGACTTTTTCTCGTGGCTATGGGACAGGCTCAATGTCTTTGCCACGGTCTTCCTGGGCATCTTCGTCGAAGCCGTGCCTTATCTTCTGCTTGGCACCTTCGCTTCGGGCTTGGTGGAAGTGTTCGTCGACCGCGACGGAATGAGCCGCTGGGTATCGAAGCGACCTGCCGCGGCGGCGATCAGCGGCGCGTTCATGGGCATGATCTTCCCGGTCTGCGAATGCGGAGTTGTTCCGCTCACGCGCAGGCTTTTCAAAAAGGGACTGCCGCTTTCGGCGGGCATTTCGTTTTTGCTTGCCGCGCCGGTCTTGAACCCGATCGTGATTCTCAGCACTGCATCCGCGTTCGGGTGGGGGCAGATGCTTCTATGGAGATTCGTCATCAGCCTCATCATCGCTGTGGTCGTGGGACTCGTCTTCTCCGTCCAGAAAGAGGCGGATGAGGTTTTGATTCCAGTTTTATCAGGCGGGGATCATGACCATGTCCATGCCGCGGCGGAGGATACCGTCCGCGAGAAAATTCGCAAGGCATTGCTTATCACCGTGGACGAGTTCTTCGACATGGGGCGCTATCTGGTCATTGGCTCGTTGTTGGCGGCTGGATTGCAGACCTTTATCGCTCAATCTACTCTATTATCCATCGGCAGCGGACCGGTTCTCTCGGTCTTGATCATGCTCCTGCTTGCCGTCCTGCTTTCCATCTGTTCGACGGTGGATTCGTTTGTGGCTTTGGGTTTTACCGGCGCGTTCAGTTTCGGCTCGGTGTTGTCGTTTCTTGTCTTTGGTCCGATGGTGGACATCAAAAGCACGATCATGTATTTGCAGGTCTTCAAACGCCGCGCCGTGGTATACATCATCTTGATCCCGTTCATGATGAGTCTGATCGCCGGGTTGTTGTTTAATTATTTTGTGAAGTAAGTGTGGACGATAGACCGCGGACAATGGACGATGGAGGACAAACCATGGTCAATCGTCCATCGTCCGTCGTCGTTCTGGAGTTTCCATGCCTCAACGAATGTTCCGTTCCTATCAAGGTCTGATCCTGCTGGGTTTGTGCATATTTTTCGTATCCAAAGCCGTCAACGGGCAGTTGACCTGGTATATCAACTCGCGCTTTGTGCCATTGACGATTGTCGGCATTGCCTTTCTTGCCATCATGGCACAGACGATATTCACTGAAATCCGTCGTTCGCGCCAACACGAGTTGGAACACCCAGAGCATCACCATGAACATGACCATGCCCCCTCTTCTTCCGCCTTGTGGATCATGTTCATTCCGCTCGCCATCGGTTTTCTTATTCCTGCCCGCCCGTTGGATTCAGCCGCATTCACCACCAAGGGATTCAATACCAGCGCCCCGCTCGTCAGTTCCGATTCGTCTGCCAGCATCTTTGAGACCGAGTCGCAGGAACGCAACATCCTGCAATGGTTGAAATTGTTCAACTATCAGGATGACATCACCGAATTCATCGGGCAGGAGGCGTCGGTAGTGGGGTTTGTCTATTTCGGCGATGAGCTCGAAACGGACCAATTCTTTGTCAGCCGGTTTGTGGTTTCCTGCTGCGCTGCGGACGGGTTCGCCATCGCCATGCCGGTGCAATGGGAAAAATCGAATTCACTCGAGCAGGATGCCTGGGTGGTCGTCAAAGGAAAGATCGAATCCATCGACCTCGACGGCAGGCGCACGCCGCTGATCGTTGCGGAGTCGGTCGAGCCCACGGGCGTTCCCGCCCAGCCCTATCTCTTCCCATGAGATCACGCATTACGGTTGATACGCTTGCCATTGGCTTGATTCTCTTACTAGGCGCCATTGCCGGATCGATCATCTGGGTCGGCGAAAGTGCAGGTGTTGGAGTCCGCGTGGATTTGCCGGAGGATGGCGTGGTCGGTCCGTACCAGGCAATTACATTCAAATTCTCCGAGGTTGTTTCGGCAGAGATGGCTTCCGAACTGATCGCCATCGACCCGGTGCATGAAGGTTATCTTCAAGTGGTGGATGACACCAGTGTGCGATTTATCCCCATCAAGCCTTACAGCCTCGACACAACTTACACAGTGAAAGTAATCGCTGGCGAGACGAACATCAAGGGGCGCGAAGTGAAACAGCCGCAAACCTGGACGTTCTCAGTGCGTGAACCGCGGGTGGCGTATTTAGTCACAGCCGAAGGGCAGAGCGGCATCTGGTCAGCGGACAGGTCCGGGGACGGTGCGAAGCGTCTCACTTCCGAAGAAATAAAAGTCGTCTCGTTCGATGTCGCCCAGGGAGGGGATTTCATCGTATTTACATCCGTCAATCAAAACGGCGGGATAGATCTGTGGAAAGTGAGTCGCGATGGCGGCGATGAATCAATTTTGCTGGATTGCGGTTTCGACCGCTGCACCACGCCCGTCATCGCCCCCGGCGATAAACGGATTGCTTATTCACGCGAGGCGGCGGGACCTACACCCGACCTGCCCTTTGGGTCGCCCCGCATCTGGGTCGTGGACTTGGAAAGCGGCGCGGATGGACCTGTCTACGAAGACCAAAGCATTTTGGGATACAACCCCTCCTGGTCGCCGGATGCGAACCGCCTCACTTCCTTCGACGGTTTGGCGGATTTCATCCACATGATAGATTTTACAAGCGGTGAGCGGGTCCTCTTTCCATCCACCACGGGCGGACCGGTGACCTGGTCGCCCGATTCGAATCGTTTGCTTTACACCACCTTCGAGCAGACCGATAACGGCGGGCGCACGCTTGTGATGCTTGCCGACCTTTCGACTGGTGAGACGATCCCTTTGTTCGGCTCGGTGGATGTTTACGACAACGCCTATTACTCCCTTGCCTGGTCTTCGCTGGAGGAACGCCTTGTGCTCGGCTTGCGCATGGATGAAGACAGCCCCTCGCGCGTGTTGTGGGTGCTCGACCCATCCCTGCTCGAAGGCATTGTCATTGCGCAGGATGCCGACTACACCTACAACTCCCCGCAATGGGACCCGTGGGGAACTGCGTTATTGTTCCAGCAATTCAAAATGCGCGGGCAATTCAAGCCCGAGATCGGCTTGTGGCGTGAAGGCACGAATGAGTCTTCTGTTCTCGCCGAAGGCATCCAGCCGCAGTGGCTGCCGTAAAATTTTTTCCGTCATTCATTCGTGGGCGGTTCTTGCCTGTTATACTTTGCCTGTCAAATTTGGGTTCGTTTGATATTGCCAGGGAGTTTGCAATGAGAAAGATCAACCTCATTCCTCTTTTCATCGCTTGCATCCTTTCCGCCTGCCTGTCCCCATCCGAGGGCGACGGCTCTCCCGACGAACTGCCCACTGTGACCCCAACATCGTCGCCCACTACTGTTTTTACCGCCACCCCTTCACAGACTCTTACCCCCGAGCCGTCGCCGACGCCGACCCCGGACCCCGCCCAAATCGCCGCGGAGGAGATGGCGAAACTCAACCTGACCCTGGGCGTGGATTACACCCTCGCGCCCGACGCAAACGGCAACCTTGCCGCCTTTAACGCCGACGGGGTGAAAATTTACGAACCCAATACCCATCGCTGGAATTCGGAAGAAATCGCCAAGATCGTGGAAAATAGTCTCAAAATCACCGGCGACTGCTATAAAACATCTTTTACCACAGAAGATACGAGTGATCCTAATTGGCGCAATTTTAAGTCAAATGTTAATAGTGGAGCATGGGATCTAGGGCTTCCCGCTAAAAAAGGTACCAGATTTATTAATGTTCGTTTCGAATCAGTAAATGGTAATTGTTGGGGGACCTTCAATGTAAGTCCTGGTGAAGAGATGAATAAACCGAATTATTTTTTCTGGCCAACAAAGGAATTTTCGGCTGAGAACCCAAGACAAATAAGACTTCTTAGACTATTCAACCCATAGTAGTGACAGTGGTGTGTGGATGTGCTATGGTAAAAGTATGAGCCGTGTTAAGGCTATTATTCTGTCCGTAGTAGTTTTAATTTTAAGCTTGGTTGTTTTTACTGTTTATTTTTTCTCGACGGGCGGCAGAGGATTGGCGCGGATAGTTGTTTATTACTTATTCTCTGATGTGCCGGATAAAAAATATACCTGGATTGACTTTATCAATAAAAATGAGCCCGGGCGTAGTATTAGTGGTTTTTACGCTTTTGGGGATGAGAACAGCATTAGCATCTGGACATTATCCGGCTTAAAGCGGTTTTATGCAAAGCCAGGTT
Source organism: Anaerolineales bacterium (assembly GCA_015075725.1). Taxonomy (NCBI): domain Bacteria; kingdom Bacillati; phylum Chloroflexota; class Anaerolineae; order Anaerolineales; species Anaerolineales bacterium. Next base: position 1,740,605 of record JABTTV010000001.1, read on the forward strand.
TTAGCCTCCCTTACCTGGAATGACTGAGCAGTCACAATCCGCGGTAAGGTTTATTAATTTCCTCGATAATGTAAACTTAAAACTAATGTAGGTATAATCCCTGCGTGCAAAAAACATTCACTTACCGCTTCCCATTCATAGCGCTTTTCTTCTTTCTTCTTTCATTCTTTCCTTCCCAATCCGCCCACGCCCACCCGGCGGACTTATACGCTCACACCATCACCGTCAACCTGACCCAAACAGACATGCGCGTCGAGTGGCAGGTCAAGCCGGGGTTATTGCTGGTCAACTTCATTTGGAACGAGATGGATGTGAACCAGGATGGCTCCGTCAGCGAGGAGGAGGGACAAAACTGGAGCGAGTCGCGCCTGGACCAACTGACCGCCACGCTCGATGGCAAGTCCCTGCCGCTGACGGTTGATTCGATAACGATTCCGTCCACGCTGCAAGCCTTTCAAGCGGGGGAGGAGATCCTTGTCTTCGAGTTATCTGCAAAACTAAGCCAGGACGCGAACAACACCCAGCGCATCGTCATCGAGAACGGATGGGAGTCGTCTAAAGCCATCAACTGGTTCTATCTCACTGCCGAAGATGGTTCTGCCTTCCTTTTTCCATCGCAGAAGAGTCACATCCTCACAATTGACTTCATCCACAACCCGGCGACCATCGAAGACCAAGGCCGCCTGCTCACAACATGGGACAGCGGCGCACCCGCGCTTCCGTTTGGGCAGGAGAAGGATGTCGTTACCGAAACCGCCGAGCAGGTCGTGCCGGAACTCTCCGAACGCTCGCCGCAGGAAATTCTGCTCGACCTGGTACGCAGTAAAGAAGGTTCGCTGGCTTTTTATGCTTTCGCATTGGTGATCGCCCTCGCCTTGGGAGCCTTGCATGCGCTGACTCCTGGTCATGGCAAGACGGTGGTCGCGGCGTATCTCGTCGGTTCACGTGGCACCTCCTGGCATGCCATTGTCCTCGGCACGGTTGTCACGCTGACGCATACCGGCTCGGTCTTTTTGCTCGGCATCCTCACGCTTGCCGCGTCGCAATACATCTTGCCGACGACGGTCATTCCGTTCCTTGAAGTCCTTTCGGGCGTGCTTATCCTTGGCTTGGGTTTGTATCTGCTTTGGCAGCGCTTTGTGTATTGGCGGTCGCGTTCTGCTCAAGGCGGCGTCCTCGCCGCCGGGGACGGCGGCAAGCGCAAAATTTCGCTTGCGCCGAAATCGAACGTACACAAGCCAACAGGTTCGGTCAAAGTGGAATCCATGTCCGCGGGGATGCATCATCATGGCGATGGCAAAATGCACTCGCATGACGTCCCCGAAGCCATCACCTGGCGTTCGTTGATCGCCCTCGGCGTCAGCGGCGGACTCGTCCCATGCCCGGATGCGATCGCGATTCTTTTGGTTGCCATTGCGATCAACCGCCTCTTTCTTGGTCTGGCATTGATCCTATCCTTTAGCCTCGGTCTCGCTGTGGTCTTGATCGTCATCGGCTTGCTCATGGTCAACAGCCGGCGTCTCTTCGACCGCATGGGCTTTTTGGACCGCTTTGCGCCAGTCATGCCGCTTGTTTCGGCGGTTGTGGTCGTTGCCCTCGGCGCGGCGCTGACGTGGGGGGCGACGGTCCGGGCGAAGGAAAATGTCACCTTCGCAGAATCAACTCAAAGGTCAGTCAATGAGGCGAGGGTTTTATATCTGCGCGAGGATGAGAATCGCATCAAGGGATTGTTCATCACGAATTTTTCCAGCGGTGCTTCCAAGTTGGTCTCCGCTGAAAACCAAAGCGTGGATGATTACATCGTCTCGCCGGATTTTTCTCAAGCCGCCTATGTCACTCAGAATGAAAGCGCGTCGAATGAAATCTGGCTCCTGGATTTGGAAGATTTGTCGAGCCGGAAATTGACCGATTGCAGGGATGCGATCTGTTCGGGATTGGTCTGGTCGCCGAACGGCAGCCGGATCATTTATGAACACATGAACCTGGACGGCAACGCGAGCGGACTCCCGACCTTGTGGTGGGTGGACGTGACGACTGCCAAAGCCCAGCCGGTTTTTCAAGATCCGCAATTACCGGGCGGTAACCCGCGCTGGTCACCGGATGGAAAATGGTTAAGTTACGCCACGCCGGAGGGGATCCGTTTGTATAACCTCGAGAGCAGTGAGACGCGCGTGATCGAAAATGTTTTGGGCGCGGCGGCTATGTGGGCGCCGAACAGGAAGACGATCCTGCTGCGCGATGTGGTTATCCGTCATGACCAGTTCGTGACCGAGTTATTCATCTATGGCGTTGAATCTCAAACGCTGGTGAATATCAGCCTTGATAAAGGTTTCGAGAACACGCTTGCCGCCTGGTCGCCCGATGGAGAGACGATTGCCGTCGTGCGGCGCGATCTTTCCGTGACCCGCGGCGACCAGATTTGGGTGATGAAACCAGACGGGAGCGACGGCCGCATGTTGACAAATGACATCGACGCCTTGCATGGCAGTCTGAACTGGTCGCCGGACGGAAAGTATGTGTTGTATGAACTGTATGCGCTCGATAAATTCCCGTTCTCGTCGAAGTTGGAGGTGATGGATGTCGAAAGCGGGGAAGTGAGGGATTTGGGAATCGACGGGTTCAATCCAAAGTGGGTGTGGTAATGTCTCCAGCAGACCTCCGAGGTTTTCAAAACCTCGGAGGTCTTTCTCTTTCTTTCTTGACCCTCCAAAATTTTCCCATTATACTAATTGAAAATGGTTTTCAGTAAGGAAATCCCCAATGACTTCTTCTGAAGCGTGGCTGGAGCAGCTGCACGACAACGGATACCGCATCACGGCGGCGCGGCGGGCGGTGGTGCATACCGTCTTTGGCGCGACCCATTCCCTGACACCGCAGGAAGTCTATGAATCGGCGCGGAAGAAGTATCGCGCCCTGGGTCTGGTCACTGTCTATCGCACGCTCGAGAAACTGGAGGAACTGCATCTCATTCAGCGCGTGCATCAACCAATGGGTTGTCACGCGTTCATTGCCGCGGGGATTGGGCACCAGCATCTTTTACTCTGCCAGCATTGTGGTCAGGTCGAGTTCTTCGAAGGCGATGACCTCGACGCGCTGACCAGGTCGATTGCAAAAAAGACCGGTTATCAAATTCAGGAACATTGGCTGCAACTGTTCGGTCTGTGTGCAAATTGCAGATAAACATCAAATCCCTCACACTGTGGGGGATAAAATTTAGGAGTTCTAAATGAAAAAAGTTTTCAATACCATTCTCGTGACCCTGACCCTTGCGGCTCTTCTCCTCACCGGGTGCGGATCTGTCCCTCAAAACGCGGACAACGCCTTGAACGTCCTCGCCTCCACCACCTTTCTGGCAGACATTACCCAAAACGTGGCGGGCGACCGCGCTCAAGTTGTTTCTTTGCTTCCGATCGGCTCAGATCCGCATGCCTATCAAGCCACACCTGCGGATGTGGTCAAGATCTCGGAAAGTACGATTTTGATCCTGAATGGCATCGAATATGAGCACTTCATCGAGCCGCTGCTCGAAAATGCGGACGGCGAACGGCTTGTGATCGTCGCTTCGGATGGGCTGGAACCGCACCCCATGGAGGAAGACGCGGGCGAGGAACATGCAGGCGAAGAAGAACATGAGGCGGTCGATCCGCATATGTGGCTCGACCCGAATCTCGTCATCACTTATGTGGAAAACATCCGTGACGGGTTAAGTCAGGCAGACCCGGGCGGGGCTGAAGTTTACAGGTCCAATGCGGAGGTGTATATCGCCCAATTGAAAGATTTGGATAGCTTCATCAAATCGCAAGTGGAATCAGTTCCCGCTGAACGACGCCTGCTGGTGACAAACCATGAAGCGCTGGGTTACTTTGCGGAGCGGTACGGGTTCACGATCGTGGATACCATCCTGCCGAGTGTCAGTTCCGAGGCGAGCGCTTCGGCGCAGGAAGTCGCTTCCGCGATTGAGAGGATCAAATTATCGGGTGCTCCAGCCATTTTCCTGGGCGAGGTGGAGAACGACTCTCTCGCCGAACAGATCGCGTCGGAGACCGATATAAAAGTGGTCAGAGACCTGTATCTTGAAACTCTGACCGACGGGCCTCCCGCAGCGACTTATATCGAGATGATGAAATATAATGTCACGCAGATCGCTGATGCGTTGAAGTAAGATGTCTTTGCGAGGGCTGATGGTCGAGTAGTGGCACGTGTTCGTCGCGCCACGTCCCGAGACCCAGCCCGAAGCGTCGCCTTGCGACGCAATCTCCATGAACGCGGTGGATTGCTTTGTCGTCGCTTCGCTCCTCCTCGCAATGACAGGAATAGACATGTACCCAAACACAAACCACAAACATGACCAACCCATTCTGGATGTAACGCATCTGACCTTCCGCTATAACGGCCGGGACGCGCTGGAGAACATCACCTTTCACTTGCATGAAGGCGAGCGTGTCGCCATCGTGGGACCGAACGGCGCGGGGAAGAGCACATTGATCAAAGTGATCGCCGGTGTCCTGCAACCGACCTCCGGGGAAGTGAACATCTACGGAACACGACCGAATAAACATGTTTGCATCGGTTATATCCCGCAGCGCAACCAGGTGGACTGGCATTTCCCCGTCAGTGTGGCCGACGTGGTGATGATGGGGCGCTCGGCAAAACTGGGTCCGTTCAATTTTCCTCACAAGCGCGATTGGGATATCGTGAATCACGCCCTCGAAACGGTCGAGTTGATTAATCTCGCCGGGCGGCAGATCAGCCAGCTTTCGGGTGGTCAGCAGCAGCGCATGTTCATCGCCCGCGCGCTTGCCCAGGAAGCGGAATTGATGTTAATGGACGAGCCATTGACCGGGCTCGATGCCCCGTCGCAGGAGGGATTGCTTGATTTGCTGGATCGTCTAAAGGCGGAAAAAGTCACCGTCATGGTGGCTACTCACGATCTCGATCAGGCGGCGACACATTTTGACAGGATCATGCTTTTGAATCATCGTTTGGTGGCGTTTGGGGAGCCGGGAATCGTGTTACATACCGATAATCTCCTGCGCGCTTATGGCGGAAGATTGAAACCGGTCGACGGGCAGGTCGTTTTGAGTATTGATGATTGTTGCGACGGCGAAGAGCATGAACACAATCATTGAACTTCTTGCAACCCCGCTTCAATATGAATTCATGCAGCGCGGAATGACTGCCGCGATCCTCGTTGGCATCGTCTGCGCGGTGGTGGGTACGTACATGGTTCTGCGCGGTATGGCGTTCTTTGGCGATGCGCTTGCCCATACCATATTGCCCGGCATTGCACTGGGGTATCTGATCAGCGGCGGAGATAAGGATGTGCTTTTCTGGTGGGCATTGGGAACATCCGTCCTTGCGGCGTTGGGGATCGGCGCCATCAGCAAGAATTCGCAGATCAAGGAAGATACATCCATAGGCATTATCTTCGCCGGGATGTTCGCGCTGGGGATCGCCTTGATATCCACAGTTCGCAGCTACGCCGTGGATTTGAGTCATTTCCTTTTCGGGGATGTGTTGTCCGTCTCGGTACAAAGCTTGTGGCTGATTCTGATATTTGGGGGAGTCGTACTCCTTGTCATCTTTGCTTTCTACAAAGAATTCATGACCCTTTCCTTCGACCCCACCCTGGCCGCTACGCTGCGACTCCCGGTCGGATTTCTAAATAACCTGCTCCTCGCCCTGATCGCTGTGACCGTTGCCGTTTCGCTTCAAACCGTCGGCGTGGCATTGATGGTCGCCATGCTTGTGACTCCCGCGGCAACGGCGTATTTACTTACGCATCGCCTGTCGCACATGATGATGCTTGCCGCGGTTATTGCATCATTTTCAGGGATCATCGGTTTGTATCTCTCGTTCTATCTCAGCATCGCCTCCGGCGCGGCGGTCGTCTTGACAGCGACCGTCTTCTTTTTGATCGCCTTTGGGTGGAAAAAGTTCCGGGGCGGATGACCTTCAAAGGCGCGATATCCACACGTCCTCAACAGGAAAATATTTATATCCAGCGGATCAATGCCGTGCTTGACCATGCCCGCAGGAACCTGGATAAAGAACTGTCCCTGGAGACGTTGGCAGCGGTAGCTGGATTTTCGCCTTTTCATTTCCACCGGGTGTTCAAGGCTCTCACGGAAGAAACGGTCAGCGATATGGCAATCCGCCTGCGCCTGGAACGAGCCGCCGCTTTATTGCGTTCTGCACCTGAGCTTTCCATCACTGCCGCTGCCTACGAATGCGGGTTTCGCTCCGCTTCCGTATTTTCCCGGGCGTTCAAGAAGCAGTTTGGAATCACTGCCCGGGGATGGGATCGCCAAAGCCCACTGAAAAACAGCAAGAATGGTCAAGTCCTTGACGGCTTTCCCCGCTATACTGCCGAAAGTTTGAAAACATTCGAGGGACACGACCTGTTTAATGTCCAGGTTCGCTCCCTCCCGGCGCAAAGGCTGGCGTACATCCGTGTATTTGACTCGTACGCGGATTTCAACCGTGTCAAAAGTGCATTTCATCGCCTTTGTGATTGGTATTCACGGCATGTTGGTGATCTGTCCGAAACCACTCTTTACGGCATGTCGCAAGACGATCCCGAAATCACACCGTTGAATCTCTGCAGGTTTGATTGGTGTTTGAAGGTGCCGGGTGAAGTTGAGCCGGAAGGCGAAGTGGATATTCTGGATTTCCCGGCTTGTGAGGCGGCAAGCCTCCACTGCCTCGGCGGAATCGAACAGGAAGATAAAGCCCTTCAGTATTTGTTCCGGCATTGGCTTCCAAACAGCCGCTATCAACCGGCAAACCTGCCTGCCATGGAGATCTACCGTCGTCTGCCTTCCGAACTTGGCTGGGATTTCTACGACATGGATTGTGCCATCCCAATTGTGGCTTTGTAGTCGCAATCTGATTCTATTTATCGTCACAAGGAGAAATAAACATGGAACTCGGAACATTCTCGGTAAGCCTGTCGGTCAAAAATATCAAAGCCTCGAAGGACTTTTACGAAAAACTTGGCTTCGAACCATTTGGCGGGGATATCTCACAGAATTGGTTGATCATGAAGAACGGCGATTGTGTGATCGGACTTTTCCAGGGCATGTTCGAGGGGAATATATTGACCTTCAACCCGGGTTGGGACGGAAATGCCCAAAACCTGTCCTCTTTTACAGACATTCGCGAACTCCAGCGGAAATTGAAAGCTCAGGGTGTGGCATTGACCAGCGAAGCCGATGAATCGACCACCGGACCGGCGAGTTTTACATTGGTGGATCCCGATGGGAATGCCATCCTTGTAGACCAGCATGTGTAACTGGTTGAAATCACAGGATGTAAAACAGAAAGACAGATGAACTTCTGACCCTAGTACCAATGGTCATGAGGCCAATGCCCCTTAAGTTCATTGTGGGTTTGGCGGGCTTCCGTGATAATACCGCCATCAAATTCACAAAAACAAAGGAGATATACCCATGACGCTTATCGAAAATTCCATCTTCATCAAGGCTTCCCCCGAAAAGGTCTTCGCCCATATCACGAATATCGAAGGGCAGAAGAACCAGTACGTCACCAGCGTAGAAGCGGATGGACCCCTTAAGCTCGGCACCAGGATCATGACCTCCGTCAAAGCCGCCAACGGCACCGTGAATGTCATCACTTCGGAGGTGGTCGGCTTCGAGAAGAATAAACTTTACAGCGTAAAAACCATTGCCACCCCGCCCGCTTCGGACATGGTCAGCACCAATATCCTCGAAGCGGAAAACGGTGGTACCAAGCTCATCCTCCAAACCGAAACGGTTCTCACTCCTCCCGGCATGCCGTCCATGCCCGGCATGGAGGATATGATGAAGAAGCAGATGATCGCCGGATTCGACGCGACCCTTGCCCAGATGAAGAAAGCCATCGAAGGCTGATTCACTCAAATTCTTATGACCGTAGAACAAGTCCATGGACTTGTTCTACGGTTTTTTTGTTACAATCTCGCCCATGCATGACCATAAAAAATCGATCATCATCCTTTTTACCGCCATCCTATTGGTTGCCGCGTGTTCCTCCAATCAGGCGGTCAATACGGCAGCGCCTAGCGAACAGGTCTTCGTGACCTCCGTTACTGAGACAATTCCCGCAGCCGCTGCGGAAACTCAACTTCCAGCAAACACTCCTGCGCCTGCGCTCGAACGCGCAAAATATATATTGAATGCCACATTGGATTACGATGCCCATACCGTCAGCGTGGACCAGGCCATTCAGTATCCCAACCTGACCGGCAGCCAACTCAGCGCTCTCGTCCTTGCCGTCACGCCGAACCTGTGGGATGAAGGTTTCTCTCTGACCGGAATTGTCATCGACGGGCAGCCTGTGACGACCTACGTGCTCGACGGGCAGCGACTCGATATCGCTCTCGCTTCTCTTCTCCCTGCAAACGGAGTCGTTGAGATCAAACTTCAATACACGTTAAGCCTTCCCTTCGCCGAGCAGGAAGACCCGAACGTTTCCCGTCCGCGCATTTACGGCTATACCAGCAGGCAGGTCAATCTTATCAATTGGTATCCGTTCATCGTCCCGAACATCGACGGCGAATGGATCCTGCACGACCCGTGGTATTACGGTGAACATCTTGTTTACGATTCAGCAGATTACGAAATGACCCTCAAATTTGCAGACCCGGCTTCGGCTCCCATCGTCGCTTCGAGCGGAGTCCCCGAGGCGCAGCCCGATGGTTCGACTCGTTACACCATCACATCCGCGCGGACCTTTGCCATTGCCGCAAGCCGCGACTTTCAAACATCCAGCACGCAGGTTGGTGATGTGACGCTCACCAGTTATTACTTCGCTTTCAACGAAGCGGGAGGGCAGGGGGCATTGCAGGCATCGGGGCAGGCATTGCAGGTCTATGGCGCGCGTTTCGGACCCTACCCTCATAAGAGCCTCGCCATCGTGATGGGCGACTTCAACGACGGCATGGAATACTCGGCGTTTTTCTATCTCAGCCGCGATTTTTATAACCTGTATGATGGAACGCCCGCCAATTATCTGACGTTTGTCGCTGTGCATGAGACCGCGCATCAATGGTGGTTCGAGCAGGTTGCCAACGACCAGGCGCTTCAACCCTGGCTCGACGAGACCCTGGCGACATACAGTGAACGTGTTTATTACGAAAGCACATATCCCGACCTGGTATCCTGGTGGTGGTCGTATCGCATCGATTTCTATAAGCCGGAGGGCTTCGTGGATATTCCCATCTACGAAGGGCAGGGGTTTCGTCCCTACACCAACGCCACCTATTTTCAGGGAGCGCACTTTCTGGAAAAAGTCCGCGAGCGCATCGGCGATGATGCCTTCTTTGCCTTCCTTCAGGATTATCTCAACCAGGGTCGCGGCAGGATCGTCACCGGGAACGATTTCTTTCGCATCCTTCGCGCCAACGCAGGCGCGACCGACATCTCCGACCTCATCAACCAATACTTCCGCAGCGTCTATCAATGAAAAAGAACTTACGCATCACGAATAACACATTACGCATCACTTTCTTCTTCCTTCTTTCCTCTTTCCTTCCTGCCTGCGCCGCGCCTGCCACTCCAACATCCACACCCCTTCCTTTCGCGGAATTCATCCTGCCGACATATGAACGCTCCGAATCGGCCACTCCGTTCCAGCCCGCGGCGCAAACCAGTACGCCGATCCCGACCTTTACTTCATCGCCGATTCCAACAATGACGTTTACCTCTCCGCCGCCAGCGACATTGACATCGCCTCCTTCCACGCTGACGGTGAATGCGCCTCCCCCACCTTCATCTCCGCCTGTTACTTCTTCACGCACGAATTACATCATCAATGCAACGCTTGATTTCAAGAACAGATCGATCTCCGCAGATGAGACGGTGCGCTATTACAACAACACCGGCGGGACTTTATCCGACCTGGTTTTCTCCATCCAGCCGAATATCTACACCGGCGCGTTCACTCTGAATTCCATCGCGCAGGATGGGACGGCTATGACTTCCTATTCCCTGAGCGGACAGCGCCTGGGCGTGACCCTGAACCAGCCGTTACCATCCGGCGCGGCAACGACGATCACTCTCAGTTTCAATCTCAAGATTCCACAAAAGGGCTCTGGCGATGTCTTCGGCTACGATTTCAACCAGATCAATCTTGTCGATTGGTATCCGTTTATCGTTCCAAATCGCGGGGGCTGGATTTTACACGACCCCATGTCCTGGGGCGAACACCTCGTGTATGACTCATCGGATGTGGAGTTGAACATCAAGACCGACCCCGGCGTGATCCTTGCAGTCGGTGCATCCCCCGAAGCCAACGGCGAATGGACTCGATACCGCATGTACGGCGCACGGACGTTGGCGCTCTCCGCCAGCAATGAGTTCATCGTCAATGAGACCACGGTCGGCAATATCAGCATCCGCTCCTATTATTTCAACGGCTACCAAAAAGGCGGTGGCGACATGTTGATCTACGCCAGCGAAGCCATTCAAACCTACTCGGCGGAATTTGCGCCCTACCCGCACCAGACCCTTGCCATCGTGCAATCGGACATGGACGACGGGCAGGAGTATGACGGGTTGATATTTCTCTCGACCGATTTTTACAGCCAGTACACCGGCTCGGCCCGCAGTAATCTGACGACCATCGGCGTGCACGAAATTGCCCATCAATGGTGGTACAGCCTGGTCGGCAACGACCACGCCCTCGAACCCTGGCTCGATGAAGCCCTGTCCACGTACAGCGAGCGCATCTTTTTCGAGAATAACTACCCGGCCAATATCTCGTGGTGGTGGCAATTCCGTGTCAATTATTTCAAGCCGAGCGGCTACGTGGATGCGACCATCTACGATTACGGTTCCTTCCGCGCGTACACCAATGCCGTTTATTTTCAAGGTGCGCTCTTCCTCGACGATATGCGTGAACTGATGGGCTATGGCAACTTCTCGAAGTTCATCAAAGCCTACGCCGCGCGACATGCCTACGGCCATGCCACAACCGCGGATTTCTTTGCCCTCGCAAGAGAGACGATCAACGTCAATTACGACAATTTGATCGCCAGTTATTTTTCGGGATCGTATTGATGCGTAGGGGACGTTAGAGAACGTCCCATATCGGCGTCAGAGAACGCCAACTATGCACGAGTGGTCATATAATCACAATATGAACCGACCTTACGTCTTCATCAACGTCGCGATGACCGCGGACGGGAAGATCGATACGTATGCCCGCAAAGGCGCGGCGATCTCTTCCGCACGGGATAAACAGCGTGTGGATGAATTGCGCGCCTCGGCGGATGGAATCCTTGTCGGCGGGAGGACGCTTCTGGAAGAGGCGCCCAGACTCACGGTCAAGAGCGAGGCGCTGCGCGAGGGGAGAATCCGGCAGGGACGTTCGCCGAATCCAATCAAGATTGGGGTGGTTACGGTCGCAGACATCCCGGAAGACTCAGATTTCATTAAGGCAGGCGATTCGTCGCTGGTAATATTCACGACATCGCGGACATCTATATCGAAACTCGAAGCACTGCAGGCGCTGGGCGCCAGGGTTTTTGTGGACCAAGCCCCACGTGTCGATCTGAATCACATGGTGTTAACATTGAAAAGGATCGGCGTGGATCATTTGATGGTGGAAGGCGGCGGGACGATCAACTTTGAACTCATGCGCTTGGGATTGGTCGATGAATTGATGATCTATATCGCCCCGATGATCTTTGGCGGTGCCACTGCGCCCACCCCCGCCGACGGCATTGGGTTGCTGCACGGGGACGCATTACAGATGAAACTCGCCGGGGTCGAGGAATGGGACGACGGCGGAGTGGTATTGAAGTATAAATTTATGGGCCGCTGAATGCGGTCATTGGAGAGGTAAGCATGAGTACATTGATGCATGAAAAAATCCAGGTTCTGCTGGAAGAAGATTGCTGTCACGAATGTGAAGGGTACGGCGAAGACCGCATTTGCGTCCATATCGAAGCGGTGGCGGAACTGCCCACGCGCTTTGGCGATTTTCATATCGTGGCATTTTCGAACAACAGGGACGATAAGGAACATGTCGCGATCATAAAGGGCGATGTGATCGGCGCGGAGGATGTGCCGGTGCGTTTGCATTCGGAATGTTTGACCGGCGATGCGCTTGGTTCGCTGCGCTGCGACTGCCGCGACCAGCTCGAAGCGGCCTTGAAGAAGATCGGCGCAATGGAGCGCGGCATGGTGTTGTACCTTCGCCAGGAAGGACGCGGCATCGGCCTGACGAATAAGGTCCGCGCCTATGCTTTGCAGGATCAAGGACTCGATACCGTCGAGGCGAATCTCGCGCTCGGTTTCCGCGACGATGAGCGCGATTACGCCGTTGCCGCGCATGTCATCCATTCTCTCAAGGTGAAGTCCATTCAGTTGATGACCAACAATCCAAAGAAGATCGCCCAACTCGAACAGCACGGCGTGAAGATCAACGAGCGCCTGCCGCACCTCCTGCCAACGAACGAGCACAATCTCTTTTATCTGCAGACCAAAGCCGAAAAATCCGGCCACATGATCGACTTTCACGGCAAGGAGCACCTGCCTGAACAGAGCGACCCCGCGATCGTCGAAGGAATGACGGACGATCAGGTCAAGGCGATGTATCAGGACTGAAAATGGAACGAAGGACGATCGTTGTCACTGGTGCGACAGGCGCGCTGGGGAGCCTGACCGCAAAGACATTTTCGGGCATGGGGCATACCCTTTCCCTGCTCGATCTCGATAAGAATAAATTGGATTCACTCGCCCGCGAAATGGATCTTCCCCCGGACCGACTCTTCACCCAAACGGTTGACCTGCTCGATTTAGCGGCGCTTCAGGACTCCGCCGCGGCTGTGGTCGAAAAATTTGGCAGTGTCCACGCCTTGTTCCATCTTGTCGGCGGCTGGGTCGGCGGAAAGACTTTCACTGAAACGCCTCAGGACGATTTGGAGTTCATGCTCAACCAGCACGTGCAGACTACGTTTAACCTGTTCAAAGCCTTCGAAGAGCCGCTCTCCAAAAACGGTTGGGGGCGGGTCATCCTCGTCTCCGCTTCGACCGTCCCGAACCCGCCCGGCAAATCCGGCGCCTACACCGCCGCCAAATCGGCGCAGGAGAACATGGCGCTTTCCCTCGCCGCGGAGTTGAAAGAGGCGAAGGTGTCGGTGAATATCATCCAGGTAAAGGCTATCGATGTGAAGAACGAAGGCAAAGGCACACCTCCCGTCGAGATCGTCTCAGCCATGCAATATCTGTTTTCAGACGAAGCGGGCAAGATCACCGGCGCGAGGATTCCGTTGTATTGAATCCTTCCCGGTGGCTACTTCTTACGTCAGCGTTTGGGCAAGCGCATTTCCATTCATTTGTTCTTTTGGGATTAATTTGGCGGTCAGCCAGCCCAGGATAATCCCATATAGGATGGGAAGAATAGCAGATAATGGAAGAACGAGCATCAAGGGTGCTTCTTCAATTGCTTCCCGATTGGCAACCTGCATCACGGCCATGACCGCGGACCAGAACAAACCATATTTCAAACCCTTCTTGATAATGGAGCCCGAAAAGAAAGGCTGGAAGAAACCGAAAATCATCCCGATCAGGATTCCAAAGGTTGCGCCAGCCCTGATTATGACGAGTGTGCCTTCGATTGTAAATATGGGCGTCCCTCCCAGGGTTAACGCAAAGATCCGCATGACCAGGCGGGCGGCAATTCCTATAACAATTCCGGCGATCAACCCGGCAACGAGTCCGCTAAGCATTCCGCCTGCGGGATGATTGAGATCGAAGGGGGAACGCCAATTGAACGGAACGGAAGATTCTGTATTCATGCCGGCTCTCTCCTTTCAATAGCTGCTACTTTCGCCAACATCCTTCCAAATATCGCGCTTCCCACCAAAGCCGCCGACCACATGGACAGGAAAGTTGTCGGCAACATCACCGGTTTTCCACTGCCGACCTTGATACCGAGCAATTCCATCGTGAACATGATCGCGAGATACAAACCAAGTCCAGTCAGGAAACCCAAGATCAAAAGTTTTAGCGCGAGTTTGATATCTCTTAACCCAAGTCCCAATGCGAAGCCTGAAATCCCGCAAGCCAATCCGGTCCATGGGGCGAACAACGCCCCGAATTCGAGGTTGCCAGCCCCTTCGAACGATTCAAGCCAGCGATTTATGGCATTTTCTATCGGGAAACCGGCTGTATATAGGATAAGCAAACCCACAACTCCAAATGCAAAGCCGAATCCGCCGAAGATATTCATCACCTTGTTAGGAGGAAGCCCCGACCGCGTTCCCAGTGTATGCGCCCACATGTATCCGGCGGCGAAATGCACGATGAACATGACGGTGACTCCCACAGGCGTATATAAATCGTCCACGCCGACTGCCGTCATGAATGGCAACACAACGAATGCAAATACAGGTATGGCGGGAATCAGCCAGAACCCGGCAACAAAGGGGTGAGCGGGACTTTTAATATCCTGATTTGTCTTCATGATTTTTCACTTTCGAAGCCATCCTGGCTCATATTCATTCCTCCGCATCCACCGGCAATTGCACTTCGATAACATATTCTTCCGGGTTGGGTGAATCGAGGATGCCGCGGTGGCTCAAATATCGAATCAAATCATGCGGTTTGTATCCGTGAGCGACCGCCCAACGCCGAAGCAAAGTCGCTTTTTCGGTATGTCCTGCAATATCCTTGAGGTCGGATTTTTCCAGCATTACGGTGGCGGCGGTCTCCACCCCCGGTTCCTCCTTGACCTTGAGCTGACCGATGCCTTTCAGTTTGATCGCCTCTTGTGTGTTCTTCACGCCGAGCAATATTTCATGCTGTGTGTCTTTGATATCAGGCGATGTAAAAGGGAGGATCGTCTCACCGTGAAAGATGTCAATCACGACTCCGGTATGCTGGATGACTCCCTCAGCGATGGCTTTTTGAACGGTGGACACCACCATGGATCTGTATGCCAGTCCTTTCTCCAAGGTTGTGTGAGGCGCGGCAAAAAACGACAAACAGCGCATCGGCTCGAGGCGCTTCATCACCACATCCAATTCGGGGAAGTTGATCTCCGCTTCGATCATCCGCAGACGGAATTCGACCATCGAGAGTTGCCTTTGCCGCTCGCGCATCTCCTGCTGGATCTCCGCCTGCTTGAAGTGCAGCATGCCGCGCATCTCGTCCGTGGACAACTCCCTTTCGAGCATGATGCCGATCTGCTCGAGCGAGAGCCCCATTTCCTTGAGCGCCATGATGCGATGGATGCGCGGCAGTTGTTCGATGGTGTAGAAACGATAGTTTGTGACTGGGTCAATGTGGGCGGGTTTGATCAACCCCAGTTCATCGTAATGATGCAGGGTCTTGATCGTCACCTGGCTGAGGCGTGAGAATTCTCCGATCTTTAGCATGGTTAGGCGATTATAAAATCATTGCGCAACAACATTCGACTTTCCGAGTTGATTACCTGCCATGACAATCCAGATGATCAATAACAACGCGCCGGGACCTGATGCTTGCATAACTGAACTGCCCAAGAACGGACCAATCAGCGAAACGCCAGCCATCGCGATCACAACGAGGAAACCAACCCAGCGTAATGCGCCGTCATGAGTCGCGCTTGCACCAAATATCCATGTCGCTGTGGCAAGATGAACGCCCATTCGAAGCGGCGAGATAAGTTCTGTGCTTGTGTTGTAAAACGATAACAAGACCAGCATGTTATCCACAACAACCCACGTAAAACCCGATGCCTTCGCCCACGATGGGGCGGGCAATGCCGCAATTACCGGTAACATCGCCAAGTGGAAGATCAAGGCAAACAGTGTGAACAAATTAATTGGCAATGGAGGCTGTCCTTCGAATTCTGGTAGACCCATTGTGAAAATGACAACCATACCAGCGGTAAAGAAAGCGGCCGAACTGTAAGCAAACTTTGAAGCAGGCATGTCAATCTCCTTTCGCAGGCGCCTATCGGCGCACTGTACAGAAATGGAAGTAAACCAGCATCAGTCTACATCCTCCGGTAACAGGAGAGTCAAGGTCTAATTTATCATGATTTTGGACGTGTCATCTTTCCGACGCGAGGATTCTGTTGTATTGAAGTTTCGGAGTCCAACGTTTGGAGACGTTGCAACTCGAAAGTCAGGAGAATTTCGAGTCCGTTTAAGCAAAAAGGCGACCCGATCCGGATCGCCTTTTTCGTTCCTCATCCCTCGTTACTTCCTCTTCTTCTTTGCCACTTTGCGTTTCGCGCTTTGGGTTTTGCGCTTCACCGCATTCACCTTGCTCTTTACGGATTTCGCATTACGCTTCACGCCTTCAACCGGCAACTTCTCCAACTCGCTAACCAGCCTTCCGAGGAAGTCGAAGCCGCCCTGCCAGAACTTCGGGTCACGGATGTTGATTCCCGCCGCGCTCAAAATCCGCTCCGGCGCTTCCGATCCGCCCGCGGAGAGAATCTTCAAGTACTTCGGCTTGAACGATTCGCCTTCTGCTTTGAATTGCTGATACAAAGCATAGACCAGCAATTGCCCGAAAGCATAGGCGTAGACATAGAACGGCACCTGGTAAATGTGCGGAATGCCGACCCATTCCCATTTGAATTCGTCGCTCAGGTCGAGCGAGTCTCCGAACTGCTCTTTCAGGTTATCGAGATAGGCTTTGCTCAGATCGTCCACCGAGGCGTTCTTTTGAGTCATCTCGTGGGCGGTCTTCTCGAACATCGCAAAATACGACTGGCGCATGACGGTCGCGTAGGCGTCGTCCATTTGTTTGAAGAGAATGTCGCGGCGGACGGATTCGTCTTTTTCCTCAGACAGCAGCTTATCGATCAACACCATTTCGGCGAAGGTCGAGGCGGTCTCTGCCAGCGGCAGGGAGGAATGGAAGGTGAATGTCGTGTGATGCTCTGCCAGCATGGCGTGAATCGCGTGACCAAGTTCGTGCGCCAGCGTCGCCACTTCGCGGCTGTTTCCCTGATAGTTGACCAGAACGTACGGTGTCTCTTCGGGAAGGAATCCGGCACAGAATGCCCCGCCGCGTTTTCCTTTGCGTATTTCGCTGTCGATGCGGTTCTGGTCGAAGACGCGCTTTGCAAGATCCGCCACCCTGGGTGAGAAGCCTTTGAACGCATCCAGCACCATGTTGACGGCGGTATCCCAATCGTATTTTTTCTTTGAAGCGGCAAGCGGCGCGTAAATATCGTAGCGGCGCATCTTCTTCATGCCGAGATGCCTCGCCTTCAGCTTGAAATAACGCTGGAAGATGCCCGCGTTCCTGCGAGCCACGCTGAGAAGCGCTTCCACGGCGTCATCGGGCACGTCGTTGTTCAGGTTGCGCGGCGCGATGGAGTTCTTGAATTTGCGCAGGTTGACGTTTTCGTTATGCCAATCGCGCACGATGGTCTGGTAGATCTGCCCGAGGATGGGACCGTCCGCGGCGTAGACCTTGAATTGCGATTGATAACTCGCGGCGCGCACAACCGGGTCGGTGCTGTAGCGGTGGGAGAACAATTCCGCCGCCGTCATTTCCTTTTCCTTCCCGCCCACTTTCATTTTGAATGCATAGCGGCTGGTGATGGAGTCGTACAAATTACCGAGCGCGTTGATGCCGGTCACATTCTTGAGGTTGACGATCTTTTCCTCCGATTCGCTCAGGGTATGCGGCTTGAAGTTGCGCATCGCTTCGAGGTAATACCGGTAATCGCCGGAGGCGTCCATCAAGCGCTTTGCGTTGGCGTCGTCGAGCTCCTTCCACCACAGGCTGAAGAAGAGCGTGCGGTTCTGGTTCTCCGCCAGGAACTGCATGACGCGCGCCTGCAGGGATTGCGCCTTCTGGTCCTGTGTATCCGCAGAGAATGAAAGCCCGGCAAACACATCCAATTTACTGGCGATGCGCGTTGTCGCTTCGCTGGCTTTGACGATGTCCTTGAACTGATCTGCGGGCATATCCGGCTTTAGCTTATCTCGCACGCCTTCGAAGGACGTCACCTGTTCCTCGATCATGTCGAACGCATTTTGTAATTCCGCGCTTTCGTAGCCCGGAAAAAGTTGGGAAAGATCCCATTTGGATAGTTTATATGCCATGCTGTCTCCTTGAGTTTCTGTGTTTTACCATAAAGAAAGGATGATCGACCCATTCTCCAGAGTGGATTTTCTATAGACTCGATCTCACATGTACGATGTCCCCTTCTTTGACGATATATTCCTTGCCCTCGAGCCGGAACTTGCCCTTTGCCTTCGCCTCATGCATGGACCCGAGGCTGACGAGGTCCTCGTAAGCCACAACTTCCGCCCGGACGAATCCACGCGAGAGATCGGTGTGGATCTCGCCCGCCGCCTCCTGCGCTGTTGCCCCGCGGTGAGTGACCCAGGCGCGGACCTCATCCTCGCCGACGGTGAAGAAGGTCAATTCCTGCAATAATTCGTAGGATAGATTGATCATCCGGTTGAGGCTGAGTTCCTTGATGCCGTATTCCTGCATAAAGACTTCCGCGTCTTCAGCGGAAAGTTGCGCAATTTCCATTTCGAGTTTGCACATCAACGCCACAGACGGGTGATCCAGTTTCGCTTCCGGCGCGGGCTGGCCCTCGCCGAGATTGAACACGGTCAGCAGGCGTTTGCGGGTGAGCAAACCAAAACTCGAAAGTTCCTTTTCCTCTTCATGGGTGAAGTCAAGTTCGCGCAACGGTTTGTTATCTGAAAGCGCTTTGTGGAGTTTTTCGAAAAGTTCCGTCTGCCGCGCGTTGACGGTCTTGTCCGTGCCGCCTTTTTTTCGCTCGTCCGTGAGCCGTTCCAATTTTCGCTCGACAGCGATCAGGTCGTTCAGCAGCAGTTCGCTGGTCATCGTCTCCACATCGCGAATTGGATTCACACTCCCGTTCGGGTGCATGACCAGGTCGCTTTCGAAGGCGCGGACAACAAGGATGAGCGCGTCCATCTGGTTGAGATGGTTCAATAACTGTCCGGAGATCCCGCTTTTGGCAGAGCCGCCCTCCAAGCCCGCAATATCCGCATAGGCAACTTTGGCATAGACTGTCTTGCGCGGGTTGAACATCTTCGAGAGCGCGTCCACGCGCGGGTCGGGGACTTCCACAACAGCCTGGTGGACTTCCATCCTTCCCGCCGAGGCGGAGGTGGGGGCATTCCCGCGCGTCAACGCGTTGAAAAGCGTCGTTTTGCCGGATTGAGGCAGTCCAATAATTCCGAGTTTCATTGTTTCCTTTTATCGAGCAAGCGATGTCTTGCGCCATTGATTTTGAGTGGTATACTTTGGGGCGCATTAGAGCCGAAGTGGCGGAATAGGCAGACGCGCACGACTCAAAATCGTGTTCCCTCCGGGAATGAGGGTTCGATTCCCTCCTTCGGCACAGCCGCATTATACCTTAGCAGGTAGATCGACTGATAAGTTAACTCCTGCAAGGCGCGTCCTCCAAAGAAATGGAGGACGTTTTGTTTGATCGCTCGTTTTCTCCCTGCCATGATGATGAACCTTCCCCGAGAATTCATTGTAAATATCCACGCTGCATTCGGTGAACGCGGACGCGATTGGCTCTCCCGCCTGCCTCAATTTATCGATGAAGCATCCGATCGTTGGGGTTTGATGGACGTCCAAGCCATTCCGAACTTATCGTATAACTTTGTCGCGTTTGCCAGTTCCCCTCTCCTGGAGGGACAGCTAGGGGTGAGGGCGGATGTGATTCTCAAAATCGGCGTGCCAAACCCTGAATTGACCAGCGAAATGAATGCGTTGAAATTATTCGATGGGGAAGGCGCATGCCAGTTATTGGATTGCGACGATGAAAGGGGATTTTTACTCATCGAAAGGCTCCATCCGGGGAGGATGCTTGCGGAGTTGGGGGACGACGACGAACGAACGCACACCGCAATGGATGTGATGCAGAAATTGGTGTTGGATAGGGGCGAGGTCACCTTGCCCCTGCAGGATACATTTATAAAATTATCCGATTGGTTCGACGGGTTGAAAGAAATCCGCCCGATGTTCGATGGCGGAACGGGACCCATTCCCGAAAAATTACTGGAACGGGTCGAGTCTGTTTTACCGGATTTGTTCGCCGATGAGGCTGTCCGTTTGATGCACGGAGATTTTCACCACTACAACATTCTTTCATCCGACCGCGGATGGCTGGCAATCGACCCCAAAGGCGTGATTGGACCATCCGGCTATGAGATCGGTCCGCTCATGCTCAACCCGTGGGTCAAGCCGATGGATGGAATCAGTTTCAAGGTCCAGGCGGAGAGGCGGGTGGACATCATCAAGGAAAGAACGGGATGGGCACGGGAGAAAATCATCGGCTGGGCGTTGGCGCATTCGGTCCTATCCGCATATTGGGATCTGGAACTCGACCCCGGCTATCCCGTCGAAGCGGCGCGAATATTCTCGACCCTTAAATGAAACAACCCCGCCACTCGGCGGGGTTGTTTCTGGAGACGACCGTACTTACATTCCCAACAGCCCGAGCAGGCTTACAACACCGCCCACCAGGGCGAGGACTGCGCCGATCTTCCTGAACATATCTGTATTGAGGGCAGAGACGAAAGCGGCGAGGCCGTACCAAATGAAGAACAAAGCAATACACCAAGCACCAATAGCAGCCATTTTACACTCTCCTTTTGAGTAAACTGGGCTGGCAGGATTACCAGCCTGAATATGACAACACCGCTCCGATATGCGAGTTGCGAGGGTCATTTTTTCCGGGATGTTACAATTGCCCCATGACTTCCCTTAGTGTCCCGGCAGAATTCACGCTTCACAGAACAATCGAATACGACACCTCCTCCCCGGTACGATGGATTCTCTCGCACATCCAGCCGTATTTGTGGATCGTGGCGATGCTCATCATTGGCGCGATCGGCAACGCGGTGTTGGCGGTGGTGGTTCCCGTCTTGACGGGCGATGCCTTCAACGCCATGCTTGCGCCGCAGCCCGATACTTCAGTGTTGCCGCCGCTTGCGTTGACCATCGGCATCTCGCAGGTGATTCGCGGCGTTCTGCAACTCGGGCGGAATTTCGGCGCGGAGTTGTTGGCGCAAAAGATGGAGCGCGACATCCGCGACGAACTTTATCTTTCGCTGCTCGGCAAAAGCATGACCTTCCATAACCTGCAGCCTGTGGGCGATACGATGGCGCGCGCCACCAACGACGTGCGCGAAGTGAATTACATGTTCAGTCCCGGCGTGAACCTGGTGGTCGGCTCGTTCATGTTCATTCTCATGCCGTTGTTCTTCGGTCCGCGCTATCATCCCTCGCTGGCGCTTACGCCGTTCATCTTCACGGTCATTTACTTCGTTGCCTTGGCACGCTACCTCAAAACGCTCTCGCCCGTCACGGACGACGTGCGCGCCACGTTCGGCCAAATGAACACGCATCTCTCTGAATCGCTCGACGGTGTCGAGATCATGAAAGGCGCCGCTCAGGAGGAAGCTGAAGTCGACCGCTTTGTGACGAATGCCCGCAAGGTGCGCGACGCGTTCGTGAAGCAGGGCGATCTTGAAGCGCGATACATCGCCATGCTGTTGCTCGGGCTTGCCTATGCGGGCGGGCTTGTGCATGCGCTTCTCCTCTTGCGAGGGGGTCTCATCGACGTGGGCGCGGTCATTGCATATTTCGGGATGCTGCAACTGCTTCAATTCCCGACGTTTACTTCCACTTTTGCTTACTCTCAAATCTCACTGGGACTCTCCTCTGCGCGAAGAATTTTGGAATTGATCCAGCGCGAGACAAAACTGGACCAAAACGCCTCAGGCCGGACCTCGGAGATTCGCGGCGAGATCGAGTTTCGCAATGTCTCATTCCGTTACCCTCACCCCCACCCCTCTCCCTCAGGGAGAGGGGAAAGGGGAGAGGGAGACGCTGTCCTCGAAAACATCTCCTTCAAAGTCAAGCCTGGACAGACTGTGGCACTCGTCGGGCAGACCGGTGCGGGCAAGACGACGCTTGTTAAACTCATCAATCGCATTTACGACGTAACCTCGGGTCAGGTTTTGGTGGACGGTGTGGACGTCCGCGATTGGAATCTTGCCGCGCTGCGTTCGCAAATCTCGATCATCGAGCAGGATATTTTTCTCTTTTCGCGTACGCTCAGCGATAACATCGCTTTTGGCAAACCCGGCGCGACAAAAGAAGAGATTATCTCGGCATCGATGGCGGCACAGGCACATGATTTCATTTTGGATTTCGACGAAACCTATGGGACCGTCGTCGGCGAACGCGGTGTGACCCTCTCCGGCGGCCAGCGGCAACGCATCGCGCTGGCACGCGCCTTCCTCACCGACCCGCGTGTACTTGTCCTTGATGACTCAACCTCCGCCATCGACTCCGCCACTGAGGACAAGATCCAACGCGCCATATCCAACGCCGCCCGTGGACGAACGACCTTTATCATCACACACCGCCTCTCCCAGATCCGCTGGGCAGATTTGATCATCGTTTTCCGCAAGGGGCGCATCGCGGCCATCGGTTCGCACGACGAACTGATGAAATCCTCCGAGGCGTATTCTCGCATCTTCAGAGAGTAAAAGCATTAACCGCGAAGCACGCTAAGGACGCCAAGAAAATCCCATTCTTTCTTTGCGATCTTCGCGGTCTTAGCGGCATAAACAATCGCCAATCAGAAATCGTAAATCGAAAATCGGAAATAACTTATGGGTTTCTTCGCAGGATTAAACGACGAAAAATACGACCGCCAATACAAGGACAGCGAACTTGTGCGGCGCATGGTCAATTACTTCAATACGCAGACTTCGCGTTTGTTGTTTGCTTCCATCATCATCATTTTGCTTGCGATCGTCGGCGCTGCATTGCCCGTCATTGTCAGCCGCATGGTCGACGCGATGCAGGAAGAGCCGACCGTGATCGAGATCACCTGGGTGGGGGCGGCGCTGGTCGGCGTGGCATTCGGCTTGTGGGGCTTGAACTGGCTCAGGCGCGGATTGATCGTTCGAGCTGTCGGCGATGTGGTGCTGGACATGCGCTCGCGCGCCTTCCGCGCCGCGGCAGAGCATGATCTTTCCTTTTACGATCAATTCTCATCGGGACGCATCGTCTCGCGCATCACATCCGATACGAATGATTTCGGTCAACTCGTTGTCATCGTCACGGATGTGGTCGCGCAAGCCATCCAGGCGATACTCATTGCCATTGTCTTGTTCCGCACCGAAGTGCGGCTTTCCTTGTTGCTCATCAGCTTCCTGCCGTTCATTTTTTTGATTGCGTCCGGTTTTCGCGCCATGGCGAGACGCGTGACCAAACGCGGCATGAAAGCCATGTCCGACGTCAACGCCGCCAT
Source organism: Anaerolineales bacterium (assembly GCA_015075725.1). Lineage (NCBI taxonomy): Bacteria > Bacillati > Chloroflexota > Anaerolineae > Anaerolineales > Anaerolineales bacterium. Next base: position 1,763,888 of record JABTTV010000001.1, read on the forward strand.
CAAGGAAACCATCAGCGGCATCTCGATCGCCAAGAACTTCCGGCAGGAGGAAAGCATCTTCAAATCCTTCGATGAGTCAAACCAGCAATCCTACGGCGTTAACGTTCAGCGCGGCTTTGTGCTCTCGCTCGTATTCCCCACACTCAACGCGCTGGGTGGAATCTTCGTCGGCATTCTTGTTTATGTGGGCGGTCACAACGCGGCGACAGGGGCGATCAGCATCGGCGCATGGTATCTTTTCATCATGAGTCTCGACCAGTTCTTCTTTCCCGTCTTGAATCTCACTTCGTTCTGGGCGCAGATCCAATCGGGCTTGTCCGCCGCTGAACGGGTCTTCGCTTTGATCGATGCCGACCCAAATGTGATCCAGATCGAAAAGGGGGATGTGCCGCGGCTGCATGGCGAAATTAATTTCGACCACATGCATTTTCGCTATTCGGATAAAGAGCCGGTTCTCACGGACTTCAACCTGTTCATCCAACCCGGAGAGACTCTCGCCCTTGTCGGTCACACCGGCGCGGGCAAGTCTTCGATTGCCAAGTTGATCGCGCGTTTCTACGAATTCCAACAGGGACGCCTGCTCATCGACGGGCGCGACATCCGCACGTTTGATTTGACCCAATACCGCCGCCAATTGGGGATCGTTTCGCAAGTCCCGTTCCTTTTCTCCGGGACGATTGCCGATAACATCCGTTATGCTGCGCCAGGCGCGCCGGAGGAAGAGATGCTTCGTCTCGCCAAACGCATCGGCGACGGCGAATGGCTGGACGCATTACCCAATGGACTCCACACCGAGGTCGGCGAGCGCGGAAACCGTCTCTCGATGGGGCAGCGTCAGCTTGTGGCGTTGATGCGCGTTCTCGTGCAGAATCCCGCCATCTTCATCTTAGATGAGGCGACAGCGAGCATCGATCCGTTCACCGAATGGCAGATCCAGCAGGCGTTGAATTTGATCCTCAAAAACTCGACCAGCATTCTGATCGCGCATCGTTTATCCACAGTGAAAGCCGCGGATCGAATTGTGGTGATGCGGAAAGGCACGATCATCGAAGAAGGGAATCATCAGGGCTTGCTCGACCAGAACGGTCATTACGCCGAGTTATATAACACTTATTTCCGCCACCAATCCCTGGCGTATGTAGAGCAGGTCAAGGAGATGGTGGGAAAATAAAGAAAGCATATCAGACCATCGGAGAATTCATTCATGTATCGCCGGTACGAAAGATTTTTTCAACTACTTCCCAGACCCCTCGTGCGGTTCATGCGGGACAGCTATCTTGCCTTCCTCGATTTGAAGGATCGATTCACCGGCAAGGCGGGACCTTTGACTCCGCCAAGGTCATTGCACTTCATCGGCGCGGGGGATTTCGAGAGGATCGGAGAAGTTTTCCTCGATCACTTTATCAAGGTCGGCGGTTTGAAGGAAAACGAGATTGTCCTCGACATCGGCTGCGGGACGGGCAGGATGGCGATTCCCATGATGAATTACCTTTCTGAATCAGGCGCGTATCATGGATTCGATATTTCAAAGAACGCCATTGCCTGGTGTCAACGCGCCATCACTTCGCGCAAGCCCAATTTCAAGTTTTATTATGCAAACATCTATAACAAGGAATACAACTCTCGCGGCAAAGTCTCCGCAGCGGAGTATGACTTCCCCTGCGGCGATAATTCGGTGGATTTTGCCTTTGCGACATCGGTCTTCACCCACATGCGGCGCGGCGAGGTGGAGCGTTATCTTGCGGAATTAAATCGAACACTCAAACCCTCTGGGCGGGCAATGGTCAGTTTCTTTATTCTCGATGAAGAAAATAAGCGGCTCGTTCGCGAAAGACGCGCAGTGTATGATTTCGCTCACGACTTGGGAGACTGTCTGACTGTCGATCCCATTACACCGGAGCGTGCCGTCGCATACGATCTCGAAGATTTGACTCAAATGGTTGCAAATGCCGGGCTGATGATCAAACAGCCGATTCTTTTCGGCTCATGGTCCGGCAGGGAAAGTATGTTGGATACGCAGGATATTGTGATTGTGGTGAAGGGGTAGGCGGACGTAATCCGTAATGCGTGATTCGTAAGGGTGTGGTGATGCACAATACGCAAAAACGCAAAGGCGCAAAGGAAACGGCTGTAACGCCTTGTGTCCTTGCGACTTTGCGTTAAGAATTCCGGTTATTACAAAACAAACGGCGGCGTGAGCAGGCTATAGAACGGAACGATCCGGCGGCTCGAGAAGAAGAGCGAGTTGTTTTGCGCCTTCATCGTCAGTGACGGCGAGGACTTCGTCGAACTCCTCCAGCGTGGCGGTGCCGCGCGGCAGGGTGACCTGTCCCTTGCGGATGATGGCGGCAATGACGCATTGCTCGGGCAGACCCAGGTCTTTGATCTGCACACCGATGGCTTTCGCGCCCTTCGGCACTTTCTCCTCGACCAGCGAGTAGCGTCCGCGGCGCAGTTTCAACAGGGTCATCATATCGCCCAGAGACATTTCCTCCTGGATCAGGTGCGCCATCACGTCCGCCTGGTTGATGGTCTCGTCCACATGGAAGTTTTTATCGAACAACCAGGCGTTGCGCGGGTTGTTGATGCGCGCCACCGTACGCCGCACTTTGAACATGGTACGTGCGAGATAGCACAGGACCAGATTGGCGGCGTCATCATTGGTACAAGCCACAAGCACATTCGCCTTATCCAGTCCCGCCTGTTTGAGCGTTCTGGGGTCGGTCGCCTGCCCTTCGTAGATAACTTCGGTCGGCAGTTCATGATGCAGGCGCGAAAGAAGTTCGCGACGGTGTTCCACAAGGCGCACGTCGTAATTTTGCTGAAGCAGCTGGGAAGCAAGTTGGGCGCCGGTCCGCCCGCCGCCCGCGATAAATACAAGCATGTTATGCCTCCTTGCCTTCCTGAAGTTTTGCCCGGAGAGACCTAACCCCTTCCAGCGTGGCGCTTACGGTGAGCACATCGCCTTTATACAGTTTCGCTGAAGGCGAAGGCAATTCTGCGCGCCCGGCGCGGGTCAACGCGGCGCACACAATGTCGTGGCAGCCGGAAAGCAACTCCGAGATGGTCATCCCATTCCATTTTTCGGGAATGAACATTTCATACATTTCCACTTCTCCGTTCCCGGCTGAGAATACGGCACGGAACGACGGGTCGATCATCAACTCCTGTACGCGCTCCGCACCCCATGCGGTGGAACTGACGATCTGCAACCCGAAGGCTTCAAGCATCTCGCGCATGGCGGGATCATAATTCCGGACAATGACCTGCCTGACCTCCGGGTAATGCACGCGGACGGTGTGCCCGATCACAGCGTTCATTGTGTCGGAATTGGTAACGACGGCCACACCGTCGGCTTTATCTGTGCTGGCGCGGGACAAAGTATCAGCGGAGAGAGAGTCGCCTTCGACGGTGCGTCCCCGAAAGTCCGGGTGGAGGCGGTTGAATGTCTGGGGCTCAGAATCCACCACAACCACCTGATGTCCATTTGTGAAGAGTCGGTACGCCAGTTCTGCTCCGAACCGCCCGCAACCTATGACAATGAAATTCATTTCGAAAACTCCTTAATGACCGGTATGGCTGTCTTCCGCCTCGTGGACGTGATAAGGCACGTTGGTGATGACGAGGCCATGTTGATTCTTCAATTGGGTTCTGAGGATTTCGGCGGTATTGGTGTGCAGGGCGGATGTCCAGCGGTTGTCGGAAACGAACTCGGGTACGACCACTGTGATGATTTCGCCGGGCTGGCGGTTTTCGGCGATGTCGGCGATGTAATCCAGCAGCGGCTCGATGAACAGGCGATAGGGCGAATCGAGCATCACCAGACGGACGCCTTCGCCCCAGATTTCCCATTTTTTGCGCGTCTTCTCCGCATCGTCTGGCTCGATGACGATATGCAGGCAGGTCACATCGTCGGATAACATGCGGGCATAGCGCAGGGCGGAAAGCGTTCCCTGATGCACGCCGCTGACCGGCATGATGACGCGGTGACGGTGAGTCTGCGGCGGGATGATCCCGAAGTTATCGAGGGAAAGTTTGCGCGCAAGGTTCCGGTAGTGGATGTGGATCATCCAAAGGATGCCGATGAGGCTTGGAATCAGGACGAGCACCACATAGGCGCCATCCTGGAACTTTGTGACGGCGAAGATCAACATGACGATGCCGGTACATAATGCGCCGAATCCGTTGGTGATCATCTTCAAACGCCAGAGCGGATCGTATGTCAATTTCGAGACGCGGGTATTCGTGTGGACGACATCTTCTTTCTGGTTGAGAAGCTTTCCGCTTTTCCACCAGCGCAACGCCATGCCGGATTGAGCCAGGGTAAAGGAAAGGAATACGCCAATCGCATAGAGCGGAATGAGGCGCGTCACGCTCGCCTGGAATAGAACGATCAACGATGACGATAATACTGCCAGCAGGACGATACCGCGTGAATAGACAAGGCGGCTGCCGCGATAGGTCAATTGCCGCGGAAGGAAACCGTCCATTGCCATTAATGCGCTCAAGCGGGGGAAGCCGGCATAAGCGGTATTTCCAGCCAGGAGCAGGATGATCGTGGTGAAGAGGATCACACCGAAGTAAAAGATGCCTTGACCGCCAAAGATGGTGCGTCCCAACTGGGAAATAACAGTTTCGACCTCGGAAGGAACAGCCCCGACATGGTTTGAAAGGAAGGAGATGCCCATAAATAGGGTCGCGAGGATGGCGGCCATCCATACCAGGGTGGTGGAAGCGTTCTTGCTGCGCGGTTCCTTGAACGCGGTGGTGCCGTTGGAAATGGCTTCTATGCCGGTCAATGCCGCCGTTCCGCTGGAGAAAGCATGCAAAATCAGAAAGGGCAGACCGAAGGCGGTAATTCCATGTGCCAGGATCTCGGGAGGATTGGTGACCGTTCCAAGCGATCCGGTGAAATATTGATACATTCCCACCAGGATCATGAACAGCATGATGACAATGAACGACATGCTGGGCAAAGCGACCGCCGCACCCGACTCGCGGACACCGCGAAGATTGATGAGCATCAGCAGAAACACGGCGCTCACCGCCATCGGCACGCGAAAATCATATAACTCGGGGTATGCGGAAACGATCTGCGCAATGCCGGAGGAAACGGACACGGAAACCGTCAGGATGTAATCTGCTAAAAGGGCTGAGGCTGCCGTCAAACCAGCCTTTTCGCCCAGGTTGTCACGCGCCACAACGTATGCACCGCCGCCATCCGGGTAGGCATGGATGACCTGAACGTATGACAAGGCAACAATGGCGAGCAGGGCAACGATGGCCAGGGAGATGGGGAAGACATATCCAAAGGTATTGGGACCCGCTGCCGCCAATACAACCAGAATTTCCTGCGTGGCATACGCATTTGAAGAAAGGGCATCGGACGCGAAGACCGCCAGCCCAACCACCTTGCCAATGGTCTCATGCGATGCATCCGCTGTGGAAAGAGGCCGTCCAATCAGCCAGGAGCGCCAGTTCCGCGGCGGTTTATATTCCGTTTTGCGTTCGATGATGGGGGTTTGTTTGTTTTCTTGATCGATCATGAAGCACTGCCTTGCAGGCAAAAATTAAGCCCTTCCCGCGGAAGGACAAGGCTGGATTATAGTCCGATTCTGTATTTTAGGTATGGCACAGTGGGGGAAGGACGCGGGGTTGGTTTCTGTGAGAACCAAAATCAGGCAGCTCTGCGATCCCGTGATTGCACGAGCGGAATTTGCAGATAAAAGGCGCTGCCCTTGCCGGCAACGCTTTCGACCCAGACACGCCCGCGGTGGTTCTCGGCGATGGAACGGACGATGGCGAGGCCCAACCCCGAACCAGGCTGGGCGCGCGCCTCGCGTTCCTTGCCGCGATAGAATTTCTCGAACAAATGCGGAATGTCCTCCGTGGGGATGCCGATGCCAGAGTCTTCGATGACAAAGACGAGCGCGCCCGGTTGGGATAAAGTGCGGATCGTCACCCTGCCATTGGGCGGTGTGTATTTGATGGCGTTCTCCAACAGGTTATAAACCGCCTGATGCAAAAGCGCCTGGTCGGCTTCAACGGCGTGAGGCATATCCTTGGGTAATACCACGTTAAATTGGATATTCTTCTGCGACGCCTGCAACTGAAGTGCGCCGGTTGTGCGTTCGATGATATCCAAGACAGAAACGTTCTCGACCTGCAAGCCGACACCCGATTCGATGCGTCCGAGATCGAGAAGGTTGTTGACAAGGCGCGTCATGCTTTCGACCCCGGCGACAATCCTTCTAGCATACCCCACTTGTTGTTCGTTCAATTCGCCTGTCGTCTCAAGCATGGTGGCGTATCCGCGGATGAGGGTCAATGGAGAACGCAGGTCGTGACTGACGGTCGATACGAAATCGGACTTCATGGTGTCCAGTTCCTTGAAGTAGGTCACATCCCGCATGATGCAGATGCGGCCGATCTGCCGTCCCTCCACCAGCACCGGCGACGCGGTCGCGAGATAGGTGCGCTTATCGGGAAGCAGGATTTCAGCGGATTGGCTTTCGGAGGTCGTGCTTTGCAACAGGGCGAGAAGCGGACGCAGTTTGATGACCTGTTCCGTTTCCATGCCGCTCATGGCTTCGCCGGTTTCCTGCCCGAGCACGGAAGCCGCCGCATGGTTGGCGATCAACAAACGGTTGCGATGATCCGTTACGATCACGGGGTCGGGCGAAGAATTGATGATCGCCTCCAACTGGCGGCGTGAAGCTTCCACGTTCAAATACAGATGCGCATTTGCGACCGCCAGAGCGGCCTGCCCCGCCAGCGTGGTCACAAAGCGCACATCCGAATCGGAGAATCGACGGGGTTGTTCATATCCCGCCCATACCACGCCGTAATATCTATTCTCATGGCGCAATGCAACTGCCAGCAGTGCCAGCGGTTGCGACAGGCCCGGGTCGAGGACCAATTCGCGCGAACGGGTCAGATTCGGCAGGACGACTTTCTCATGGCTTTGCGCGAGGTCGAGGATTTGATCGTCGAGATGGGCGTATGTATCCTGCGAGCCGCCCAATGCGAAGCGCGAAGGCGGTTCGACAAAGGTATCTGGAAGGACGCTGGGGGAAAGGACAACGCGTACCGATTTTGCCCCGGTGGATAGGATCGCCTCGAGCACCGGTTTGACCGCATCCTGCATCTCCAGGCTGGAAGCTACATCCTGGCTGACCCTTAACAGACGGTTGAGTTCCTCCATCCGCGCGTGCAAACCGACGCGCATCTGCTCGAAGGCGCGCCGTAACTGGGCGACCTCATCTTCACCGGTGACTTGCAGCGGATGATCGAGATCCCCCTGCGCAATGCGGTTGGCTTCAACCGCCAGTCCCTTCAAAGATCCGGTCACCACGCGCAAACCGAGTCGCGTTAAAACCAGCGCCACTGCGGCGAGGAGGATGATCATCAATGCGAGCGGCGCAGAGATGTTCAACGCCAGCTGCTGGGCGCGCCGCGCGGGGACGGTCATGACGACCGCCCATGGATGCCCCTCCACCGGATGGTAATACACGATCTGGCGTGTGCCGTCGGGAGCGGTGTTGTCGTAAAAGAACGGCTCGGGACCAGCTTGACCTTCATATTGCGTCAGCGTTTGAACATCACCCGAATGATAGATAATATTGTTGCGGTCGTCCACCAGCATGCCCGAACCATCAAGATCGCGCATATCGTCCAGGCTTTTGACGAGCGGCATGGTCAGCGGATTCCCTTCGATGGTCGTGCGCCCGATCAGGACGCGGCGCACTTGATTCTCCCTGACGATTGCCACAAGAAAGGAAATCCGAGATGGGGCGGCTTCGGAGTTCGACGGGATGGAATAGACCTGGGTCAACACGCCTTGCGTGGCAAATAAAATCCCTGAATCTTCTTCGGCATACAATCGGAACCCTGAACGCGAATCCTCGGGGTAGATCGCCAGCACATCAAGGGAGACTGCATCCAGAACGATCAGTTGATCGAAATAGGGCACGGCTTTGATGCGCGAAGAAAGGATGGCGGTTAAATCCGGTCCCGTCGAGTCGATCATGCCCGGCTCCGCGGCTATTTGTTCTGCCAGGCTTTGGCCTGTCCCCAAAAAGAAAGGCACGCTTTGCGCCGCTGATTCCCCCCCGCTCGATAACCGGTCTTCAAGCAGGACGCGCGCCGATTGTCCCGTCAACAGCCAGCCCCCGATGAGCAGGGAGAAGAGCAGGAGCAGAATGAAAGCGCTCACAGCAAAGATAAAACGCGACTCGAGGCTTTTTTCTCCGGGTGAAGGCTGTAAGGGTTGGTTGCTCCCCCAGCGGGCGGAAAAGGCGGTCGAAACGACCTGTGCGACCAACCCTCCGATCAACATCTCGCCGCCGAATGCGAGCGTGACGATCAGGGCGTTGCTGATGGCAAAATCGAGGCGGGCGGTTGTAGGCGTCGATGCGCCCCAATCGGTCAACAACGCGCTCAACGTGTAGAACAAGATATGGATGGGAATCAACAACAGCGCCCCCGTCAATGGCTGGCGCAGTAAACGATATGCGGGTGTTCTATATCGCTGGCGGGTGTTGATCGAGAACCACACGCCGAGAAATGCGAATTCGAGGATCGGGAAAAGCGAATACAGATCCCATGCACCGCGGATCAAACCCGCGAACGCCCCGAGGGCTGCACCGGCAAATGGTCCAAGCAGCCCGCCGCCCAACATCCAGGGAATGGCGGAGAAAACCATCAGCGCGGAACCCGGCACCTCGGCGGGCAGACCGGGCAGAGGGCGGACCGAGCCGAAGGTCAATCTCACACCGATAAATAAATTCAAAAGAGGAACAAGGATGAACAAAAAAAGAAAAAGCCCCCAGTCCTTCGATCCCCACACAGGCTGGCTTTTGCGCTTGTTGTAAAGGAATCCTGCCAGCGCGGCAAACAACGCAGCCCATGCCAGCCATCCTGCAAAAGTGGGCGGAGCAGGGAATGGAATGCCTGCAAGGAGCGTTGCGATGAAATCCATTTATTTATTATAGCCTCAAACATTTGCCCCGGCATATAAAAGAACCTGTTTTGTGAATTATCCCCCGCGATATTTTGCCGGCAGGAGGTTTGCGATCTCCGCCATGATGCGGCTCGTGCCCTCGTTCATCGCCTCACGCCGCGCCGATGCATTTTCTTCCAGCCTGAATGTTTTCCCAACCCGCATATGGACTTGCGCGCGCTTGAATCTTTTCACCTGACCGTATACGTTTTCATTCTCTGTGCCGCTGACGGCGACCGGCAGGATCGGCGCGCCTGATTTATAGGCGAGGAAAGCCGCGCCATGCGTGCCCTCCTCCAAGGCGCCGGTCAATGAGTAGCGTCCTTCCGGCGCGATGACGATTCTGCGGCCCTCGGCGAGACCGTCCAGCGCGGCGCGCAATGCGCGTTTATCCGGCTTCCCGCGATGAAGCCAGATCACGCCATAATGATCGATGAGTTCGCCGAGAATGGGAAGGTCATACAATTCGATCTTGGCGAGCGCGTCAGGTGTAAATGGGAGCGAAGAGATGAGCGTGGGCACATCGGCATCGCCGAGATGATTGATGACGATCAATAATGGTCCTCGTTGCGGAATGTTTTCCAATCCCTCCCTCGTCACCCGCAGACATGCCCACGCGAAGAGTTTGATCAGCCCGTGCGAAAATTTGCGGAAGGCGAGGCGGAGGCGGGTTAACCGGGGCAGGCGCACCAACTCCGGCTTCCATACTTCTGTAATGGGTTTAGGCGGAGGCGATGGCTTGTCCGGCATAGACGCCATGATACTCCCCGGGTAGCAGCCCTGCGATATGCCGCATGACCATGTCCGCATTCTGCTGGCGCAATTCCCTGCGTTCCGAACCTTTTTGGGTCACCGGCGGGAAGTGAATCGGCTTGCCGATGCGCATTTCGAGTTTTGGACGTTCACCCCGTCTGGCTCTCTGCCAGAAATCATCAGTCGCGTTGAGGATGCCGACGGGAACGACCGGCGCGCTCGCATGTTCGATGATATATCCGACTCCAGGCAGGGCGCGCTGCATGGCTGGCTTGTGCGAGCGCCCACCTTCGGGAGCAATCGCCAACGGACGACCCGCCTTCAAGACCGCCAGCATTGTTTCAAGTAGATGGCGGTCGTAATCCCCGCGGTGAACAGGGATGACCCCGTACAGTTTAAGGATGGGTCCCTGCCCTTTTTTCTCGAAGACATCCGCCGCACCGACAATCTCGGGCTGTTCGGGCCAAAAGGAGACTAGAAGAGGCGGGTCGAAGATCGAGATGTGATTCATCGCGATCACATACCGAGTCCCAAGCGGAACATTCTCACGTCCCACAACTTTTATCTGCCCGAGGATGTGAAAGATGAGACGGAATACTGGGCGGAGATAAATCCGATTGAGGCGTATGTGCAGGGGGACGGTATAGGGTTTCATTATTATCAAAAGACCTGACAGGTTGCCAAAACCTGTCAGGTCTCGATTATTTTATTCACACATCTCAACCAGGCGGGTATAGACCTGGTCTTCGTTCAATTCGTCGGTGTTGATGATGACCGCATCCCCGGCGGGACGCAAGGGAGCGACCGCGCGGGTCGAGTCGATCCTATCGCGTTCGATCATCTTCTTGAGCAGGTCGTCGAGGTCTGCGTGCTCGCCGCGTTCGACGATCTCATCATATCGACGGCGCGCGCGTTCCTCGGCGCTGGCATCCAGGTACACTTTCAGATCCGCTTCCGGCAGGACGACCGTGCCGATGTCCCTGCCGACCATGACCACTTTTCCGCGCATGCCGATGCGACGCTGCTGTTCTGACAATGCTTTGCGCACACCGGGGTATGCTGATATGGCGGATACTTTCGATTCAACTTCGCCCGAGCGGATATCCCAGGTCACATCCTTCCCGCCGATGAGCACATCGCAGGGACGCCCGTCGTTTTGAGACGGCGGTCGGATATCGATCTGAGCAGACTGCGCCATCTGCGTGATAAGTTCTTCATTCTGCATGTCCATATCGTGATCGAGCGCAATCCAGGTCACGGCGCGGTACATGATGCCGGTGTCGAAGAAAAGATAGCCGAGTTTTTCAGCAAGCCGTCGTCCGACCGTGGTCTTGCCGGAGGCGGCGGGTCCGTCCAATGCGATGATGGAGGGGGGATGATTCGTCATGCTATTCATCGAGAAACAGATCGCTCTTTGCCCACAAGATGATCAGTTCCCTGCTTTGCGGCATTTCGCGCAGGGAAACCCAGCGGAACCATGCCGCAGTGTCTGCGTATCTCCAGATGGGCGTCTGTCTCCAGATGAAGTCCTGACCGCGATACGCGGATTCCAAACTGACGGGATTCGACTCGAACGGCGTAATGACGAAGTCAGGCGCGCTGTCCGTGTCCAGCGTGTCTACGAATTGGACGGGGTTTCCACGCAGCGCCCATTCGAGCGCGGGGGAATTCACACCCAGGATTGCGATGGAGGCGACATGGTCATTTCCGCGCCCAAGCTCCGAGACCTGACTGACGGTCTCACGCAACAAACTCTCTTGCAATGGAATGCCGGGAAGCCACCACATCTCCGGTGCGTTCAATCCGCGCAAGCCTGTTGAGCCGAATGTGCCGCTGAGACTCAGCACACCCAGGGCGACCGCCAGACCCCACACGCCTCCGATCCGCGCGATTCGGATGGACCAGCCAGCCGCGACAAGGATCAGACTGACGACCAAGAGCAGGAACGAACCAATCAGCATTCCCGCGCGGAGTCGATAATCGGGCGTGCCCACAGGGAGGAAGTTGATTCCCGCCATGCCGAGCCAGGCAAAGACCCAGATGAAGAGAGTAAGCAGCGCGACCCCGGCAACTTCACGCCGCTCATCGGGATAGATGGATATATGACGCGCCAGTTCAAGGGAGGCAAGCGCGTTGAGCGGAATCAGCATCCATGCCAGGTCTGCCATTTCGCGGGCTGGCAGGAAGACGACCAGCAAAAGCGGGATGAAAAGCCAGATGCTCAAAACCATAATGCGCCGCAGACCGCGAGTCCAGCCGCGGATTAATGCCACAATGGAAAGCAGAAGCGCAAACGGTTGATAGACGAGCAATGAGATGAACAGCATTCCGCGCGTAATATCGGAAAGGGATCTCCAATCGTTGATGAACGCAGGGATGGACGAGAACGTCGCGCCAAGCCCGCCGGGGACGGTGAAGAAGAGGGTCCCGGCGAGGAAAAAGGTGAAGAGGAAGGGGATGAATGTCGAAGAATGAATTATGAAGGCTGAAGGCGTTGCCCCGACTGGCGAAGCCGTATCGAAGGGTTGAAGGTCGGAGGCTTCTTGTTTCTCGCCACCCGCTTCTTTGGTTGGTTTGCGGACCAGAAGGAATCGTGAAATGAGATACGCGATGAGGAGGCTCAACAATCCGAACCAGACGGACGGTCCGCTGAGGAGGGCAAGGGCGGCTGTGATGGCAGCGGGTTGATATTTTTTCTTGTTGATGAATCCGGCGGTAAAGACGAGGAAAGTTATCGCAAGGATCGGGCTCGCGGTTTGACGGGAGATGGCGACCAAGCCCGGGTCTAATGCTAGGAAAAAAGCTAGGAGCAGGCTTGGGCGCGGTTTGAGGCGGTCGTCAAAGAGGAGGGGCGCTAGAACGAGGAGTCCGCCGATAAGGGCGGGGATGGATCGAGCGAGGAAATTCGTCCCTCCGCCGAAAAGCAAATACATCACGGACGTGGAAAGGATATAAAGCGGATGCGGGCTGAGCGCCGGATCTTCGCCTTGCGAGATGCGCAGGGCTTGCAGGGCGGGCGCGGCTTCGGCGTCGGTGAGGGGCAGCGCGCCGAGTTGAATGAAACGGACGAACAGGGCGATGATGAAAGCCAGCGCGTAAAGCGGGGCTTCGTATTTGAATCGTCGGTAGGTCATGGGCGCAATTGTAATCGGTTCCTGTCAAGTGAACCGGTTTATATGTGATTGGGAATTGATGTATGTGCTAAAAAGTCCTTCAACCAGAATGGTATAATTTTTCCGCTCAACCTAAAAAACCAACCGAAACGGTTATTGATTGAAGGAGAACGTGTATGTCCGGTCATTCCAAGTGGTCCACCATCAAACGCAAAAAGGGCGCGGCAGACGCCAAACGCGGCGCGATCTTTACGCGGCTGGCGCGCGAGATCGTCATCTCAGCCCGTGAAGGCGGCGGCGACCCCGATACCAATTTCCGGCTGCGGCTCGCAGTGGAAAAAGCCCGCTCCGAAAATATGCCCAAAGACAACATCGAACGCGCCATCAAAAAAGGCACCGGCGAAGACAAGGAAGGGACCGTGTTCGAAGAATTGACCCTCGAAGGCTACGGTCCGCACGGCTCGGCTTTCATGGTCGCCTGCGTCACCGACAACCGCAACCGCACCATCTCGGACGTCCGCCACGCCTTCAGCAAATCGGGCGGCAACATGGCGGAAGCGGGCGCGGTCGGCTGGCAGTTCGAGCGCAAATCCTATTTCTCCTTCCCTACCAGCATGCTCAACTTTGACAAAGCCTTCGAACTCGGCGTCGAAGCCGGCGCGGACGATGTTTTGGACGGCGGCGAAGAGATCGAAATCTTCGGTCCGGTGGAGTCGTTCAAGACCATCGCCGACGCGCTGCATAAAGCCAAAGTCCAGCCGCAGGAATCCGGTCTGCGACTAATCGCCAAACAGGAGATCGAAGTCGGCGTGGAGGAGACTCTCTCCGTGATGAAAGCCATCGAACATCTCGAAGAACTCGATGACGTGCAGGACGTCTATCACAACGTCAAGATGTCCGATGAAGCCCTCGCGGCGCTCGAAAACGCGTAAACCTATTTACCGCGAAGCGCGCAAAGGACGCAAAGATTTAAGATTTTCTTCGCGCTCTTAGCGGGCTTCGCGGTTAATTTTTTAACTCATGACCCTCGCCCTCGGAATTGATCCTGGAACCGCAACCACAGGCTTCGGCCTCGTGCGCCTCATGCGTGACGGTGAACTGGTCGCTGTTTCCTTTGGGGTGATCACCACGCCGAAAACGGATTCCGCCTCCGCCCGGCTGGAGATGCTTTACAACGAACTAAACAAGTTATTGAAAAAATTCAAACCCGATACCGCCGCCGTCGAAAAATTATTCTTTGCGCGCAACGTCACCACCGGCATCGCGGTCGGACAAGCCCGCGGAGTGGTTTTATTAGCGCTCGAAAAAGCGGGAATCGAAATCTGCGAATACAGCCCCAATGAAGTCAAACAAGCCGTGGCGGGATACGGTCACGCCGAGAAACGGCAGGTGCAGGAAATGGTGCGGACCCTGCTGCAACTGGACAAGATCCCCAAACCCGACGACGCCGCCGACGCGCTGGCGATTGCAATAACGCATTTGAATACGGCGCGATACGAATAATAACCACAGATAAACACGGATGAACCTTTGATTTTGACGCACGAGAGGTTGATGTGCCAACACTGGAAACCAATGCCATTACAGAGAAAATCATCGGTTGTGCCTACAAAGTCAGCAACACACTGGGGATTGGCATTGTCGAAAAAGTGTACGAAAACGCGCTATTGCATTTGATCCGCAAGTCGGGTTTAAAGGCGGTTCAACAATATCCGATCAAAGTCGAATTCGAAGGAATTATTGTCGGAGAGTTCGCTGCGGATCTATGGGTTGAAGAACGAGTTTTGGTCGAACTGAAGGCAGTCACCATGCTCAAGGACGAACACATGGCACAAGCCTTGAACTATTTACGTGCAACTGGCGCGGAGATCTGTCTACTCATCAATTTTGGAACAACAAAGGTCGAGATAAAATGCCTTCGTCCCTCAACCAGGTGGCAAATCTCAAATTAATGATCCATCCAAAATATCCTTTTTATCTGCGTTCATCTGTGGTTAAATAAGACCATGATCGCCACCCTGCGCGGAGAAGTCTCCCAGATCGAAGATAATGCCATCATCGTCGAAGTCGGCGGAGTGGGGCTGAGAGTCTTCGTCCCTGCGCCGGTGCGGACGAATGCCAAGGCGGGGGAAATCCTCTTTTTGTTTACCCATCTCGTCGTCCGGGAAGATGCGCTGACTCTCTATGGATTCGAATCCCAGACGGATCGCGACCTGTTCAATATACTGCTCGGCGTGGACGGGGTCGGTCCCAAAGTCGCCTTGTCAGTACTATCCACGCTCACGCTTGAAACCATTCAACGCGCAATCTTCGCCGATGAAGAAGAACTGCTCGGCAAGGTTCCCGGAGTTGGGAAAAAGACCGCGCAAAAGATCGCCCTGCATCTCAAAGATAAACTCAAGCCGACGGATGCACTTGCCAAAGTCGCTGCTCTCGCCGATTACGACAGCGAAGTTCTTGCCGCACTCACTGCATTGGGATACTCCGTCGTCGAAGCGCAAGCCGCATTGCAATCAATACCCAAAGACGCGCCCAAAGACGTGGAAGAACGCCTCCGCCTTGCGTTGCAATACATCGGCGGATAAACTTCTCCTTATGTAAGCCTCATATGGGGGACTTTCCTTTCATGTATAATCTTTTTCATGAATCGACTTAAGAATATCGACAAACGCCTGCTGATCCTTATCGTCTTCGCGATCGGCGTTGTCATCGCATTCCTCCCGCCTGTCAGAAACCGACTCTCGACCCAATACGAACTGATTCGCACGCGCATCATTTACTTCTTCAGACCCCCCAGCGAAGCCGTCTTTGACCCTGGCGGCGAAACGAGCCCTTTGACCGTCGAAACAGCCGTAGGCACGGTTCGAGCCGAATTTCTTCTGACGTTGACTCCCGAAGCGACCGTCACTCTGAGACCGGGTCCCACTGCAAAACCAACGATCACATCCACGCCCATTCCCGAAAAAGCGATTCTCCCCGGGGTTGTTTACATCGATCAGCACAACCGCTGGAATTACTGCGGTCCTGCCAACCTCACCATGGCGCTTAACTTCTGGGGCTGGTCCGGTGACCGTGACGATGTTGCCAAAGTAGTCAAACCCGGCTCGCCCGATACCAAACTCGATTTTATCCAACGCGGCTTGCCCGATAAGAACGTGATGCCCTATGAACTTGTGGATTTCGTCAACACGCAAACGACGGAATTCCGCGCCCTCTACCGTCACGGCGGAAATATGGACCTGCTCAAACGACTTATTGCCGCTGGATTCCCCGTGGTTGTGGAAAAAGGCTATTATGAACGCGATTACACCGGCAAGATCGACTGGCTCGGACATTACCTGTTCACCACCGGTTACGACGATTCTCGCGGCGGATTCATTGTGCAGGATGCCTACCTCAAACCAGGCAAAGACCTGCTCAGCAAATACGAAGAGTACCAGGACGGTTGGCGCTCGTTCAATTATTTGTTCTTTGTGGTCTACCCCGCCAACCGTGAACCGGAAGTGTTGTATCTCCTCGGTCCCTGGGCAGACGAGGCCTGGGCGGCCGCGCACGCGCTCCAACTTGCCGAAGAAGAGATACAAACACTCGAAGGCAACAATCTCTTCTTTGCCCTTTTCAATAAAGGCACGAGTCATGTCGTCTTGAATCAATACTCCGATGCCGCGCTCGCTTATGATGAAGCCTTCCGCCAATACTCCAACTGGGACACCGCCAAAGGCAACCGCCCCTTCCGCATGATGTGGTATCAAACCGGTCCCTACTTCGCCTATTACTACTCGGGCCGTTATCAAGATGTCATCGACCTCGCCACCACCACGCTGACAAAAACCATCTCCACGCCCACCCTTGAAGAATCCCTGCTCTGGCGCGGGCGCGCTTATTATATGATCGGCGATACCAACGCCGCCGTGAAGGATTATCGCGCCGCGTTGCAAATTCATACGAATTGGTATCCCGCCGTGCAGGCATTGCAGGAATTGGGGTTGCAGCCGTAATTTATGGGCGAGAAACCGACACCTGTCCAATCCGTTCTTATCATTGGCCTGGCTCTTGCATTTCTCGCCCTTTGCTCGTTGATCTTCTATTCGATCATTGTCGTCGCCAATGAGCCGGTGAATGGGATACCCACGCCCGAGCTGGACTCCACCCTCATTCCCTCACCCACCGCCGGGACCTTGATCCTCCCCACAGACTCCGCCGCGCCTCTCCCCACGCTGACGCTGACTCTTCAACCCGAGTTTATCCCCACACCGATTCCATCCTTCAACGACAGCCCGCCGCCTGTAGGGAAGATCGCTTTCGCCTGTTACGTCAAGCAAATCGACCAGATATGTCTGCTCAACGCGGATGGCAGCGGCCGCACACAGTTGACGAATCTCAAAGCGACCGCCTTCTATCCCTCCATCTCGCCGGATGGAAATACGATCTTTTTTTCATCGCGAGATACCGGAACGTTCGAAATCTACTCGATTGATATCAATGGGAACAACTTGCAAAAGCTAACCAATAACATCGGCGCGCTCTACGCCCCCGAGCTTTCTCCCACCGGTGATTGGATCATATTCACCAAACACGGGAACGGCCTCTGGTTGATGAAGCCTGATGGCTCCAATCCGCATCCGCTGACAAACAAGGACGATATCGATCCCTCCTGGTCACCTGACGGCTCGATGATCTCATTTGCTTCTTCCCGGGCAGGCGCGCGTCAATTATTTGTCATGAACGCCGATGGCTCGGATGCCCGCCAGGTGACGGATCTGAACAACATGGGTGGGCGCAACACCTGGTCTCCGGATGGGACCCGCCTCGCCTTCTATCGCGGTCCGCAAGGCGACCGAAATATTTACGTCATCAATGTGGACGGCACCGGCCTGGTCAAACTCACCGACGGCGGCGATAACCTCGGTCCCTCCTGGTCGCCGGACGGCAACTGGATCGTCTTCACCTCCTTCCGCGACGGCAACAACGAACTCTATATCATCCACCCCGATGGCATGGGTTTAACTCGTCTCACAAATAGTCCCATCTCTGATTGGCAGCCGAGGTGGGGGAAGTGATGGCGGATCGACGGGAGATGCTAAAGGTCGAAGTTTCCCCTTGACGCAATCGCCTCACGCGCATAGAATAGCGCTCAACATGCTTAAGTCTGCGCGCTGGTTTAGCTTTTACTTTTATTTCGGTTTCCGGAACCCGGTTGCCGGTGGCGGCGCTTAAGTAGACAGAGAATTTAAATCTGGATGCAAAAAGAGCGAGACCACGCGGTCTCGCTCTTTTATTTTATCCCTCACCCGCCTTCGGCCCCCCCTTCTTATGGGAGAGGGGATGGGGGTGAGGGCGAATCTAGGAGAACATTATGCCCATTCGCGGAAT
Organism: Anaerolineales bacterium; assembly: GCA_015075725.1. Classification (NCBI taxonomy): domain Bacteria; kingdom Bacillati; phylum Chloroflexota; class Anaerolineae; order Anaerolineales; species Anaerolineales bacterium. Next base: position 1,782,128 of record JABTTV010000001.1, read on the forward strand.
CCGCGGCGCGATCACAGTCCCAGCCGACGACCCCGACTTGATCCTCGAAGCCACTCGCGAGGTGCTCGAAGCGATCCTGAGCGCAAACGAGTCGATGCGCCCGGAAGATGTCGGGAGCGCCATCTTCACTGTCACTGAGGACCTGAACTCCACCTTCCCTGCGCAAGCCGCCCGCGAGATGGGCTGGGGTCTTGTCCCGATGATCTGCGCGCGCGAGATCCCTGTGCCGGCCAGTCTGCCGCGCGTCATCCGTGTATTGGTGCATTGGAATACGGTAATGCCTCAGGATAAGATCGCGCATGTCTATCTGCGCGATGCCGTGAAGTTAAGACCCGATCTGGTGGCGGCGCAGTAATATTAATCCCAATGGTCGAGCTGCCCGAGTAGAATAACAAAGGCGAATGAATACCAGCGGAATAATCAGGAGAAGAACCATGATCATTGTAATGAAACCACACTACACACCTCAACAATTGGAGGAGGTCGTGAACGCGATCAAAAAGCACGGGCTGACTCCGCACATCACACACGGGGTCGAGACTGCCATCGTCGCCGCGGTGGGCGAGTTTCATATCTCCTCTTTGGACCCGTTCGAAGTGCTCGATGGAGTTGAATCCGTGAAGCGCATATCCCAGCCTTTCAAGCTGGGCTCGCGCCAGGCGCACCCCGATAATTCGGTCTTTCCTATAGACGGTTTCAACATCGGCGGCGAGGATATCGTCCTCATTGCGGGACCATGTTCGGTGGAGAGTCGCTCCCAGATTCTGGAAACAGCCCAGGCGGTGAGAGAGGCGGGCGCGAATGCGCTTCGAGGCGGGGTCTTCAAGCCGCGCACATCGCCGTATTCATTCCAGGGGCTAGGCGAGGAGGGCCTCGAATATCTCGCCGAAGCGCGCGAAAAGACGGGCATGCCGATGGTCGTCGAGATCATGTCGCAGGTTCAGCTCGATCTCATGTTGAAGTATGTGGATGTATTTCAGGTCGGCGCGCGCAACATGCAAAACTTCAACCTGCTTCGCATGCTGGGCGAAACACGCAAAACGATACTGCTCAAACGCGGTCTTTCCGCGACTCTTGAGGAACTGCTCATGTCTGCCGAATACCTGCTCGCAGGCGGGAACAAACAGGTCATCTTGTGCGAGCGCGGCATCCGCACATTTGAGACTGCCACGCGCAACACAACCGACATTAATGCGATCCCTGTGCTCAAGCAGCTTACCCATCTGCCTGTGATTCTCGACCCGTCACACGCAACGGGTCATGTGGACTTTGTTCCGGCAATCGCACGTGCTGCCATTGCCGCAGGCGCCGACGGACTCATCATTGAAGTTCATCCTGATCCCGCGCATGCTGCTTCAGACGGCAAGCAATCCCTCAAACCGGAAAAATTCGCCGAGATGGTGAAGCAGGTCAAGGCCATTGCCGAGGTGATGGGCCGCCGCATCGCGCCGGTTACAAAACCTGTGACTACAGGCTGGTGAATCATGGAGGATGGCTTTTCGATCAAAGAAACAACCATCGGGATCGTTGGATTGGGACTCATGGGCGGCTCGCTTGCGATGAGTCTCAAAGGGAAGTGCGCCTGCATCATTGGATTCGATGCGCATCTTCCCTCGCTCGAAATTGCCCTATCCAAAAAGATCATCGACTACGCTGAAAGTGACCTTGCATCTTTTCTCGCCCAACTCGATGTATTGATCCTGGCTGTTCCTGTCCCGACGATCATCAGTTTTCTCAAGCAGCTTCCGTCCTTCACTACAAAACATCTTATCGTTACAGATCTCGGCTCGACCAAGCGCGACATCCTGCAAGCCATGAATGCCCTGCCCGAAAATTTTGACCCCATTGGCGGACATCCCATTTGCGGAAAAGAGAATCTAGGAATCGAAAACGCCGATAAAGACTTGTATGAGAACGCCCCGTTCATTCTTACGCCATTGGACCGCACCACTCGGCGCGCAAGATCTGCGGTTAGAAAAATCATATCAACCATCGGCGCTTCCTGTATCGAGATGGCCGCCGGGGAACATGATAAATTTATCGCGGCAACAAGCCATCTTCCATTCTTAATTTCATCGGCTCTCGCGCACTCCACGCCGAAAGAGTTTTCCCCTTTCATTGGGCCCGGTTTTCGCTCGACATCGCGCCTTGCGGGAACCCCCTCTCATATGATGATGGGAATCCTGAAATCGAATCGGGATAACGTGTTGGGCGCCATCCAGGCATTTCGCAATTCGTTGAATGACATGGAATCCGCATTGGAAAACGAAAACTTCAATGAATTGGAATATTTGCTCGACCAGTCCCGAACCAGTTATCAAACAATGGTAAACACATGAACACTTACGCAGAAGGCAATTTCTAATTCTTCATGCTCCCTTCCGCTTTGAAGATCACCCCCATCCCGCATCCACTCAACGCCACCGTCCGTGTGCCTGGCTCCAAGTCATTGACCAACCGCGCTTTGTTGATCTCCGCTCTCGCGAATGGAACCACACATCTGACAAACGCCCTGTTTTCTGATGATTCGCATTACTTCGCCAAAGCCCTGCAAATTCTAGGTTTTGACGTGCAATTGAATGAACAGAATGTTTCAATGTCGATTACTGGTTGGGGCGGGAAAATCCCTGCAAGGCAAGCCGCACTTTTCATCGGCAATGCAGGGACCGCTGCGAGATTCCTCACCGCATTTCTCACTCTTGGGCACGGCGAATATATCCTCGACGGCGAGCCGCGCATGCGTGAACGCCCGATAGGGGATTTAGTGGAGGCGTTAGCTCAACTTGGGGCAAAGATCGAACCAATTCCGAATTCCGAATTCAGAATTCAGAATTCGCAAATCTGCCCTCCCATCAAAATCATTGCATCGGGACTCCCTGGCGGCAAAACAAAAATCGCGGGCGACATTTCTTCTCAATTTCTGTCCGCCCTGATGATGACTGCTCCCTACGCCCGATCTCCCATCGAAGTGGAACTCGCCACCGACCTCAACTCCAAACCCTACGTGGACATGACCATCGCCATCATGAAAGACTTCGGCGTGGAAGTGGAACGTAGCCAGTATTCACGTTTCACTATACATCCTTCATCGTATTTGCCAATCATGAATTACCCAATTGAGTCCGACGCCTCTGCCGCCTCCTACTTCTTCGCTGCCCCTGCCATTTGCGGCGGGACGGTCAAAGTGGAGAACATCTCGCGCGAGTCCGTGCAGGGTGATGTCGCTTTCGTGGATGTCTTGAAAAGAATGGGGTGTGAAGTTGAGGAGAGCCGCGATTCGATACTCGTTACTCGCAACGCATCAATTCATGGAGTAGATGTGGACATGCGTGACATCCCAGACACCGCCCAAACCCTCGCCGCCATCGCTCCGTTCGCTGATTCGCCAACCCGTATTCGCGGCATCGCCTCGGCACGAGTCAAAGAGACGGACAGAGTATCCGCTACCTGCACCGAATTGAAGCGGTTGGGCGTTCAAGTGGAAGAACACGAAGACGGCATGACCATTTATCCGTGCGAGGACTTCCAAGCTGCCAACATCCAAACCTACAACGACCACCGCATGGCAATGTCCTTTTCGCTGATCGGTCTCCGCTTCGACGGCGTGACAATCGAAAATCCATCCTGTGTCTCCAAAACCTTCCCAGATTTCTTTGAAGTATTGGAAAATTTGCGATGAACAACCTGCAACCTTCAAAACTTCCAACTTTCAAACTTGGACTGATCGGCTACCCCCTCGGTCATTCCCTCTCGCCCAAAATCCATACCGCCGCCCTCCAAGCCTGTGGACTTGAAGGAACCTATTCACTTTTCCCCATTCCCCCCGAAGATAAGCAAGCCTTGCAAGATTTGCTCGCCCGCGTTCGCGCTGGTGGCATCCACGGACTCAACGTTACCATCCCGCACAAGCAGAACGTCATCGAATTCATGGATGAACTAACGCCCACTGCCCAAGCCATTGGCGCGGTCAACACGGTTTACATGCGAGGTGGCAAACTCATCGGTGACAATACTGACGCGCCCGGTTTTCTGTCCGATCTAAAACGAGCGATTGGGAATCGGGAATCTGGCATTGGAAAAGCGGCAATCGTTCTTGGCGCAGGTGGCTCAGCAAGAGCGGTTGTTTATGCTTTACTGAATGATGACTGGAGTGTCACCATCGCTGCTCGTAGGTTAGAGCAAGCAAAACAACTTGCAGATTCTTTTGCGAATTACGAATTACGCATCACGACCTTCGACCTTCAACTTTCAACCTTCAGCCTTATCGTCAACACCACACCTCTCGGCATGACCCCAAACATCGACCAATCTCCCCTGCCCGAAAAATTGCCATTGCCTGCCAATGCTTTTGTTTACGATTTGGTCTACAATCCACGTGAGACCAAACTTGTCCGCGATGCCCGCGCACAGAGCCTGACTGCCACAACTGGACTTGGCATGTTAATCGAACAAGCCGCGCTATCCTTTGACCTATGGACAGGTCACAAGCCGCCGCGCGAAGTTCTTTGTCAAGCTGTCGGATCATAATTCTTTCATTCTTTATTCACCACTTTCTACTTGGAGACTTAATGCCCCTACGCTTTCTCACCGCAGGTGAATCCCACGGACCATCTTTAACGACAATCTTGGATGGTATCCCCGCGGGACTTTCCCTCACACCTGAAATCATCAACAAAGAACTCGCCCGCCGCCGGCAGGGATACGGCTCAGGCGGACGCATGAAAATTGAAATTGATGCCGTGCAAATCCTCGGCGGAGTCATGGCGGGTGAAACGACCGGCGCGCCGATTGCCATGCTCGTCCAAAACGATGACCATGTCAAATGGAAGGGCAAAGCCATCGAGCCGATGACTGCTCCGCGCCCTGGTCACGCGGATTTAACCGGCGCGGTCAAATACGGTTACAAAGATCTGCGACCCGCATTGGAGCGCGCCTCCGCCCGCGAGACCACCATGCGTGTGGCGGTGGGAGCCGTCTGCAAACATTTTCTCGCGCAGTTTGGGATTATCGTCGGCGGATATGTTTCCTCCATCGGCAAAGTGTCCGCGGACTTTGGCGATATGCCTTACGAGGAACGCTTCACCCGCGCCGAAGAGTCGGATGTGCGCTGCCCGATCGAATCCGCCGCCGAAAAAATGCGCGCCGAGATCGAAAAGACCATCCAAGGCAAAAATACTCTCGGCGGCGTTCTTGAAGTCGTTGCGCTGAATTTGCCCATTGGCTTGGGAAGCTTCATGCAATGGGACCGCCGCCTCGAAGCCAAACTTGCTTATGCCATCATGTCTGTCCAGGCAATCAAAGGCGTGGAAGTCGGCGACGCCTTCGAGAACGCAAAACGAATTGGAACCGAAGCGCATGATGCCATGCAACTCGGTTCTCATAATTCGGTAACTCGTAACTCGAACAGAGCAGGCGGCACCGAAGGCGGAGTGAGCAACGGGCAGCCCATCGTCATCCGCGCTGCCATGAAACCGATAGCCACGACCCTCGTTCCACAACAAACCGTTGACCTTGCCAAAGGCGAGAATGCCCCCACCAAATACGAACGCTCTGACTTCTGTCCCGTCCCGCGCGCTGTTCCCATTCTTGAAGCAATGGTTGCTTTCGTTCTTGCCGATGCCCTGCTCGAAAAAATCGGCGGTGACTCACTCAATGAAATGAAGCCGCGCTTTGAAACCCTGCGCAAAGCGGCACTTGAAGACCTGCCAATGGATAACATTCCGCATGTGTTTTGGGAATAACTGTTTCCTGGACACTGATCACTGGATATTGAAATGCACTTGTTTCTCTACGGACCCTCCGGCTCGGGCAAATCCACCATTGGCAAACAACTTGCCCATGACTTGAAACTTCCATTTATTGATTCCGATCAAATTATCGAGCTAATTGCAGGCATGCCCATCCCGGAGATCGTCGAAGCGGAAGGCATGCCCAAAGTCCGCGATCTGGAAACCGAAACCCTGAAGCAGATCATCAATGGCAAAGAAAGTGTGGTCGCGCTTGGCGGCGGTGCTTTGCTGGGAGATGAAAATCGTAATCTGGTTGAGCAAAACGGCAAGGTGATCCTTTTGAAGGCGGAACCATCCACTTTGTTGGATAGACTCGAAAAAGACCCGCATAAACGTCCCCTGCTGGCTGGCGATCTGGAATCAAAACTCAAGGCTTACCTTGAAGGTCGCGCCGGGCATTATGCATCCTTTCCTTTGCAAGTGGTTGTGGATAATGGAGGCATCGAACAAATTTCCAAACACGCGCAAGCGCTGGCCGGACGGCATCATCTTTCCGCGATGGGTGAGTATGATGTCATCGTAGGTCGCGCATTCCGCGTGACAAATCTGCAAAACCCCATCGTCGTCACTGACGAGAACGTGGCGAAATTTCATCTCGAAAAGATTCAAGGACTATTCAACGCAAAATCGATCATCATCTCACCGGGCGAAGAATATAAAAATCTCGAAACGGTCTCGCGCCTGTGGAAAGCCTTCCTTGAAAACGGGCTCGACCGCAAAAGCACTGTTATTGCGCTTGGCGGCGGCGTGATCGGAGACCTGACCGGCTTTGCCGCATCCACCTACATGCGCGGCATTGATTGGATCGGCATTCCAACGACCCTGCTTTCGATGGTGGATGCTTCGTTGGGTGGAAAAACCGGATTCGATCTGCCGGAAGGAAAAAATCTCATCGGCTCGTTTCATTCCCCGAAGTTGGTCATTGCAGACCCGGGCTTTTTGCTTACGCTGCCAGAGCGTGAACTCCGTTCGGGCATGGCGGAAGTGGTCAAGCATGGCATCATCTCAGACCCGGACCTTTTTGCCATGTGCCAGTGCGGCATGGACTGGGTGAAAGACAATCTCGAAGACGTGGTCAAACATGCGATGGCGGTGAAGATTCGGGTGATCGAAGAAGACCCGTACGAAAAAGGAATTCGTGCAAAGTTGAATCTTGGTCACACGGTCGGACACGCAATAGAACTCGTCAGCAGGTTTGAACTGCGGCATGGCGAGGCGATTGCCATCGGCACTGCAATCGAGGCGAGGTACGCGGCCCGGGTTGGGCTGGCAAGCCAAAGCATGGTCGAGGCGATTGAGTCCGCGTTTTCGGGGTTGGGGCTGCCCATCCACATCCCTGCTGAAATGCCGCGCGATGAAATCCTCCGCGTCATGCGATTGGACAAAAAGAAGAATGGGCAGGCGATCCGCTTTGCGCTGCCGGTTGAAATTGGGAATGTTGAATTAGTGGAAGTAACCGATCTGGAGGAGGTAATACAATGAAAATTTTGATCCTGCACGGACCAAATTTGAATTTATTGGGAACGCGCGAACCGGAGGTCTATGGTTCGATGACGTTGAATGACATCAACCAGAAGATGATCGATTTAGGCAAAGAATTGGGCGCGGAGGTAATCTGCCTGCAATCGAACCATGAAGGCGCGTTGATAGACGCCTTGCACGATGCGCGCACGTGGGCGAGCGGCGTTGTCTTCAACCCCGGCGGTTTCACTCATACGTCAATCGCTTTGCGCGATGCGATCTCTGCCATTGTGATTCCGGTGATCGAAGTTCATCTCTCGAACGTGTATGCGCGCGAAGAGTTTCGGCATACTTCGTTCATTTCGGCGGTGTGCAAAGGCAAAGTGACCGGCTTTGGCTGGCGGTCTTATGAATTGGGGCTGAGGGGATTGGTCGGGCAGGTTAAGGGATAAAACGCGGATACGATCCGAGTACGCGCAGCATGAGGGCGTATTCTCCCAGGTGATCGAGTGCCCGTTTGGATTTTTCCTCGTCCACCGAGCCGATGAAATCGACATAAAACAAATATTCCCATGGTTTGCCAATCAGCGGGCGCGATTCGATCTTGGTCAGGTCGATATCGCGCAGGGCGAACACGCTCATGGCTTTGAAAAGGGAGCCGGGGACGTTCTTCAGCGTGAAGACAATGGAGGTTTTCGCATCACCCTTCGGCCTGACGGGCTCGCGCTGCACGGCAAGGAAACGTGTGTAATTCTCGGGGTTGTCTTCGATGCCTTCCTCCAATATCGGCATTCCATATAACTTTGCTGCGCGCATCGATGCGATGGCGGCTGTATCGCGCGCGCCGGATTCTTTTAACATCTTGACACTTCCGGCAGTATCGTAGACTTGTTCCGCTTTGATGCCGTGGCTGCGTAAATATCCGGCGCATTGACCCAATGCCTGTGGATGGCTGATGGCTTTCTTGATTTCCTCTTTCCTGACTCCATCGTTTGCGATCAAACAATGCCGGATGCGTAAAAAATATTCGCCGGTGATGTGCAGCGAATGGCGCAGGAGCAGGTCGTAATTCTGATGGATGCTCCCGGCGAGGGAATTCTCAATGGGAGCGAACGCAGCGTCATTTGTGCCTGAGGCGACCGAATCGAACATCGCATCGAAAGATTCGCATGGGACGGATTCAACCTCATCGAAGTATTCGAACACTGCCTGTTCGGAGTAGGCTCCCGGCTCGCCCTGAAATGCAACTCTCATATCATCTCCACTACTACTCGCTGATCACTGCTTGTTTCTCCGCCCACTCGACGATCTTTCTAAACCCATTTTCCACATCTTCATCCGAGGCGGCGATGCACATCCGCGCGAAACCTTCTCCCTGATTTCCAAACGCCGAGCCGGGGACAAGTCCCACACCGGCTTCTTCGAGAATCCTTTCGCAGATCTCGAGAGAGGTCATTTTCAAGGGACGAAGATCGAGAAAGAAATAGAATGCGCCTTGCGGCGGCGTGACGCGGACCCTGTCGCTTTCGAGTTCACGCGCGATTCGCAGAATGGATTCGCGGCGTCGGGCATACCCGGCTCGCATCTTGGCGGTGACTTGTTGTATCTCCGGATCGGTCAATGCGAATGTTGCCGCTTTTTGAATGAAAGGAGCGACACACGTGATCGAGTTTTGGCCGGCTTTCAAGGCGTTATCGATCACGGAAGCGGGCGCGGCAAGAAAACCGACGCGCCAGCCTGTCATTGCATAGGACTTGGACAGGCTGTTGACGAGGAGCGTCCGCTCTTTTGCGCCATCGAATGCAGCAGCGGATGTCGGCTTTTCCCCGTAAAAAATGCTCGCATACACCTCATCGCTGACGATCCACAGGTTGTGGGCTTTGGCGAAATCCTGTAATTTTTGAAGGTACTTCCGCGAGGGATACGCCCCGGTCGGGTTGGAGGGATAGTTCAAAACGATGACCCGGGTTTTCGCAGTGAGCGCCTTTTCCCAGGATTCGAACTGTGGGATGAAATTATTTTCAGCTGGAGCGGGCACGCGGATCACACTTCCCCTCAACATGATCGCTATATTGGAATGGGTCGCCCACGAAGGATCTGGAATCAAAACATCGTCGCCGGGGTTGAGGATGGATTGCATGCCGGTGTAATAGGCATGGATGCCGCCGTGTGTGACGAGAATCTCAGAGGCGGGATCGTACGCCACATTTTCATCACGAAGTAATTTTGCCGCGATCGCCTCTCGCAGTTCAGGAAATCCGCGCGAGGGACCGTAATGGGTCAACCCGCTTTGGATGGCTTTAAGCGCGGCTTCTGCGATGGCCGGGTGGGTGCCGAAATCCGGGTCGCCGACCTGCAAGGCGATGATGTTCTTTCCGCCTGCCTTGAGCGCCAGGATCCGATCCGCCAAGGCTACGGTGGCAGATTGCCGGATGAGATCGAATTGAGTGTTGAGAAACATAGAACGACCGCTGAAGAAAATTTCCGCATTATACCCTTTGGGCTGCGCAAACTTTCATGGGATTGCCGGTCTGCCATTCGGAGGGTGATGGATTTGGGGTATGGGACCTTGACAAACTTACTATTTAGTAAGTATAATCTTTGCTCATGACGAGGATCGAAAATTCCAAGCGGACGATACTGAACCTGGCCGAGTCCCTTCTTCAGGATAAGGGTTTCAACGGTTTCAGCTATGCTCACATCTCATCCGAACTGGGCGTGAAGAATGCCGCCATCCATTATCACTTTCCAAGCAAAGAAGACTTGGGCATCGCCGTCATTCGCCGGTATCGCGAGCGTTTCAAATTGTGGATCAATAACTCCCGCGTTAAAGACCTTGCGCCGGAAGCCAAACTTGATTGGTTCCTTGGAATCTATACAAACATGCGTGCAGACCAGGGCAAGGTCTGCCTTGTCGGCGCGATGGAAGCGGAATTCAATGCGATCCCGGATGGTTTGCGGGACGAAGTTCAAGGCATGCACAAGGAATTGCTTGTTTGGCTTCAATCTACCCTGGAAGAGGGCAGGGATGACGGGGTGTTTGCCTTCAAAGGCGAGCCTGCGGATAAAGCCGCGTTAATTCTTTCCACATTGCAAGGCGCTTTGCAAATGGCGCGCGCATTGGGCACGAAGAAGTTTCACAACGTGATCGAACAAATCAAACTGGATCTGATCAAGTAAATTTTTTTACCGATAAAACTTACCAGGTAGTAAGTTAACAAAAGGAGAAACCATGAACGTTTTAGAACCAAAAGTAGAATCGCAAGTCATTGTGAGAAAGGTCTATCGCGCTTTTTTCACGCCGGGCAAGTATGAGGTGAAGTCGAACGATGAAGCTATCCTTGCCCTAGGAAAAAATAATCGACTCCCCTTTGAAGGCGGTGAACTCGCCGTCACATCCTGGGGCGAGGACGGACCATCCGTCCTGTTGATGCATGGCTGGGGTGGAGCGCGCGCGCAAATGACGGGTTTCGTCAAGCCTTTGCTTGCATCAGGGTATAGAGTTATCGCTTATGACCAGCCCGCGCATGGAGAATCCGACGGCAGGATGACCAATATCCTTGAGATTGCTCCCACCATGGACCTGGTGATGCAGCGCGAAGGCAAATTCGATGCGATCATCGCCCATTCCTTCGGGACGATCGTCACTTCGTATGCGATTGCCAGGCGAAACTTTCCGCCTCCATCCAAACTGGTTTATCTTGGATCGTTCAACCGGCTTTTGGATTCGCTTCCGCGCTTTCAAGCCATGGCGAACCTGCCGGATGAAATCATTCATGGGCTGCGAGATATGATCTCCGAAAACTTCGGCAGGGATGTATTGGATGAGATCGTCAACGAGGACCTGGTGAAAAAGATCCGCATTCCCGCCTTGATGTTCCATGACCGCTCGGATAATGTCACACCTGTCGAAGACAGCCGCGCGATCGCAAATGCATGGAGTGAAGCACAGTATGTTGAAACCAATGGCTTGGGTCATCGCGGCGCGTTGCAGTCCGTGGAAGTGCATGAACAGGTCGTTCGATTTTTAACTGAATAAATCCTTCAAACTTATCGAGAACGTCGAGATAGATCCGCCTTCATTATTTGGTGGATCTATCTTTTTTCCACCTGCCCATTTGTCCAGGTACAATGCCAAAAGGGCGGGTGTTTTGAACTTTGTCACAACCTCGTAAGGAAACTCTAACCTTTTTCCTACACCCGCCCCCCGGCTTTTTGGTAGAATCTCCAGCAGTTATTTAGGAGAAAATTATGGCTGGCATGGAACGATTTACACAGCGGGCACGGCGCGTGCTTTCCCTCGCACATCAAGAGGCGGAACGCGCCCGCCAGAACAGCATTGGAACCGAGCACCTTCTCCTCGGATTAATGGATGAAGAAGGCGGCGTGGCGGGGCGCGTCCTGCGTGAACTCGGCATGTCATCCGACCGCGTTCGGGATGTAATTCATCGCATCTCCGGCAGTGTTCCCAACTTTGACCCCAATCGCATCGAACTTGCGCCGGAAACCCAGCAGGTTCTCGAGTATGCTGTCGATGAAGCCCGCCGGCTTGGTCATCATTACATCGGCACGGAACATATCCTGCTTGGGCTTGTCCGCGTGGATTCGACCGCGCTTGAAGCTCTTCGTCGACTTGGTGTGACTCCCGACCAGATTCGCCGCCAGACCCGGCGCGTCCTGAACGAATCCGCTTCGACCTCCGCGCCGACGCCTGCGGGACCCCAACAGGGCAGAGCCGCCCCGGGAGCGAATCCAAAGACTCCGCTCGTTGACCAGCTCGCCACCGACCTGACCTCCAAAGCCGAAGAGAAGAAACTCGACCCGGTCATCGGTCGCCAAATGGAGATCGAACGCGTCATACAAATCCTGGCGCGCCGCACCAAGAACAACCCCGCCCTCATCGGTGAACCCGGCGTGGGTAAGACCGCCATTGTGGAAGGACTCGCCCAGCGCATCGTTGATGGCGATGTGCCTGCGCCGTTGATGAACAAGCGCCTTCTTCAACTTGATGTAGGGTCGCTTGTCGCGGGGACGATGTACCGTGGTCAATTCGAGGAAAGACTCAAACGAATCATAGATGAGTTGAAACAATCGGGCGCGATCCTGTTCATAGACGAGGTTCACATGCTCGTCGGGGCGGGAGCCGCGGGCTCCTCCGTCGATGCGGCGAACATCCTCAAGCCCGCGTTATCCCGCGGAGAATTGCAGGTCATCGGCGCGACCACGCTGGATGAATACCGCAAACACATCGAATCGGATGCCGCGCTCGAACGGCGCTTCCAGCCTGTGCAGGTGGATGAGCCCTCTGAAGAAGAGACGATCGAAATTCTCAAGGGCATTCGCAATGCCTATGAAGAACACCATCATTTGGTTATTTCAGATGAAGCTCTCAAGGCTGCCGCTCATCTTTCGACACGCTACGTCACCGAAAGATTTTTACCGGACAAAGCCATCGACCTGATCGACGAATCGTCTTCGCGTGTGCGCATGTATAAAAGTCCCGCCGCGAAACAAGCCAAGGATCTTTTCAGCCAGTTGCGCCAGGCGCGTCAGAACCGCTCGCTTGCGAGTGAAGAAGGCAATACAGAAGATGTGCGCGAGTGGGAGGAACGCGAGATGGACCTCTCGGCGCAGATCGAACGCCTGCGCACCGGTTGGGACCGCGCGAACAGCCCCGTTGTATCCGCGGATGATATCGCCGAAGTCGTGTCGATGTGGACGGGTGTTCCGCTCATGCAGTTGACGGAAGAAGAATCGCAGCGCCTGCTCAAGATGGAGGAAGAACTTCGCAAAGCCATCATCGGTCAGGAAGATGCCATCATCGCGATTTCGCGTGCTGTGCGCCGCGCCCGGGCTGGTTTGAAGAATCCCAAACGTCCCATCGGTTCGTTCATGTTCCTCGGACCGACCGGTGTCGGCAAAACAGAATTGACGAAAGCGCTTGCCAAATTCATGTTCGGCAGTGAAGATGCCGCTGTGCAGCTCGATATGTCCGAGTTCATGGAAAGACATACAGCATCCCGTCTTGTGGGCGCGCCTCCTGGATACATCGGCTATGAAGATGCCGGCCAGCTTACGGAAGCGCTGCGCCGCCGCCCGTATTCCATCGTCGTCTTCGACGAGATCGAAAAAGCGCACCCCGAAGTCCACAACATGCTTCTGCAGATCATGGAAGAGGGTCACCTCAGCGATGCGAAGGGGCACAAGGTGGATTTCCGCAACGCCATCATCGTGATGACCTCCAACATCGGTGCGGATGTCATCAAGCGCCAGTCCAACCTCGGCTTTGCCCTCAAACGCGATGAAGTCACCGAGGAAAGACTCTCCTACGAAGACATGCGCAAGAAGTTGAACGAATCGCTCAAGCGCGCCTTCCGCCCCGAGTTCATCAACCGCGTGGACGCAGTGGTGATCTTCCGCGCTCTCAACAAGGATGACATCAAGCAGATCGTCAGCCTCGAACTGGACAAGGTCGCCGAACGCCTCAAAGACCACGACCTGAACCTGGTCGCTCAGCCCGAGGCTTTGTCTTTGCTGGCAGAGCAGGGCTATGACTCTGAGTTCGGCGCGCGCCCATTACGCCGCGTGATCCAAATGAAAGTGGAAGACCCGCTTTCGGATAAACTGCTCTCCGGCGAATTCGTCGACGGCGACAGCGTCACCATCGTCGTGGACGATGACGGCGAGATCGCGCTGGTGAAATCCGGCGAATCGGTTGCCGAGCCGAGTTTATAAATAACTCAAGACCCTAAGGGTTTCCAAAACCTTTAGGGTCTGAAATTCTATATCGATGAACAAACACGAACTTTTAAAACAAGCCGACTACAATTTTCAGCGCGGAAACCGCGAACTGGCGGGGAAGTACCTTTCAGACCTTCTCGCCATACAGCCGGACAATGAGGTCGCCTGGATGCTCCTTGCGCGCGTGATGGAGGAAAAGGAACGCAAGATCGAGTGTTTCGAGCGCGTGCTTAAGATAAACCCGAAGAACGAAGAAGCCAAACTCGGCCTCATCCGTGTGCGCGCTGCCATCAGCCCGACCCTGCCCCTGCAGAGACAGATAAAAAATCAAAAACCCAAAACCGGTCCATATCGAAAAATGACGCGCGGCGCGCTGCTCACGCTGATCGGGTTTTTATTATTTGGCACGACCACCTATGTGATCGCCCGCAGCAATCCAAATTCGAAGATCGCCCAGGTCCTTGCGCTTGCAACCCCGACCGCGCCGGCCAGTGCGGCGCTTCCCGATAACGTCGCTCCCGAGACGCGGGCCGAGGTCAGCGCGTCGTATCCCGAGTATGCCCCGCTGTTGGATGCTCTGCTGGGTTTCGCCGTGGCGAATGCAGAGAACGGCATGGAGGGCGCGCCGGAACGTCCCGGCGACCGGATCATCACTTCTGACGCGACCGGGATGGAAACGAAGGAAATGCTTGAAAACAGCATGCCGCAGCCGGGGAGCATGACTTCTGTGACCATTACCGAACAGCAGATCACGTCCTGGCTGGCGATGGAGATGAAGAACACCCCCGACCTTCCGCTGCAGGAAATTCAGGTTTACCTGCGGGACGGCAAGGTGCAAGTCTGGGGCATGATCAGCGGAAGCGGGAACTCCACTTCCGCCCTGGTCGTGGGGGAGTTGACCATCGGTGAAAATAAACATCCTCGTTTCACCATCGAATCCATGCAAGTCGGGCAGCAGGTCGTCCCTGCGGTTCTTCTCTCACAGATGGAGTCGTGGTTGAACCAATCTCTTAGCCGGCAGATCGATGAAGCGGTGCCTGGCTTGGAACTGGTGAGTGTCAAGGTCACCAGCGGGTTGGTCACGGTTTCGGGAACGAGGTAACAACTTTCGGTGAAGAAAGAAGCGCGAAAGGTCCGCTGAAAGGCGGGCTTTTTGTAATCCTTTGTTAAGGAATTTTTCGCTCCCAATCTCGTCTAATCCCATGAAAAGGAGAATTTATCATGAACGCGAATTATGAAACCATCACGCTGGCTGGGGGATGCTTCTGGTGTTTGGAGGCTGTTTACGACGAAGTGAAGGGAGTGTTGTCGGTTGATTCGGGGTATTCCAACGGGCATCTGAAGAACCCGACCTATCGGCAGGTCTGCAGCGGGGATTCGGGTCATGCCGAGGTGGTGCAGATCAAGTTCGACCCGGCTGTGATCGGCGTCCGCGATATTTTGAACGTCTTCTTCAGAATTCACGACCCGACGACGTTGAACCGCCAGGGCGCGGACGTGGGACCGCAATACCGCTCGGGCATTTACTATCACACGCCTGAGCAAAAGGAGATTGCCGAGTCGCTCATCGATGAATTGAACGCGCAGAAGATCTGGGATAACCCGATCGTCACCGAAGTGGAGCCGGTCAAGGATTTCTATATCGCCGAGGATTATCACCAGGAATACTTCGCGAAGAATCCGTATCAACCGTATTGCATGGCGGTCGTCGCGCCGAAGGTAAGCAAGTTCCGCAAGCATTACCAGGAGTTGTGGCGGAAGCAGGCTGCCTAGTGCCGTAAAAGGAAAGCCATCAGCAAAGACTGATGGCTTTTTGATTTTAAAGGATCACACGGCGTGCAGATATAATTGCGCGGGTGAACACTTACCTTTCCCTTCTGCAACTTCGTCCAAAATATCGTTCTCTCTGGCTGTCGCAGGTGATCAGCCTGACGGGCGATTGGTTCAATACCATTGCTTCGGTCATCATTGTCAATCGTTACGCTGACTCGGGTCTGGCGGTGGGAGGTTTGTTCATCGCCCGTGCATTGCCGCCATTTTTGCTGGGTCCTGTTGCGGGTGTGGTCGCCGATCGCTTTGACCGCCGAAGGGTCATCATCCTAAGCGATGTTTTGCGCGCCGCGATTGTGCTTTGTTTTTTATTGGTGGACCGCCCGGAAAGATTGTGGCTTCTTTATGTATTGACCGTCTTGCAGTTCAGCGTATCGTCATTTTTTGAACCGGCGCGCGCCGCGCTCACACCGGCTCTGGTGGAATCGAATGAACTGCTTACCGCCAACACGCTTGCGAGCGTCACCTGGTCTGCGATGCTGACGTTGGGCGGCGCAATCGGAGGAATTACCGCTTCGTTGTTTGGCGTGCCCGTTTCACTGGTTGTGGACTCGGCGAGTTTTCTTCTATCGGCGATCCTTGTTTGGAACATCCCGGGTCAGTTCCGATCGCAGGAGGCTCACGCGCTGGAAAGCGGATGGAAAAATTTTGTGGATGGTCTGAGTTACGTCCGCAAGAACCTTGATATCGGAATGCTGACATTGGTCAAAGCCTTGGGGCAGGTGGGCAGTTTCGATATCATCGCCGCGCTGTATGCCTCGCGCCTCTTTCGTTACGGGCAGGAGGGAGCGACCACGCTGGGCTTGATGTTTACAGCCTTTGGCGTAGGCGCGGTCATCGGTCCGCTGATCGCGAACCGCTTGGGCGATTCAAGCACAGTCTGGTTGAGGCGCGCCATCCTGGGCGGATTCCTTTGCATGCCCGTTGCGTGGTTCATTGTCGGTCTTGCGCCTTCGCTGCCGATCGTGCTGCTGGGATGCATCCTGCGCGGCATGGGCGGCTCGATCAATTGGACGTACAGCGACGTGTTGCTGCAAATGTCCGTGCCGGATCAATTGTTGGGACGTGTATTCGCTTTTGACTTTGCAGTTTTTACCCTGGCGGTTTCCATATCCCTTTGGCTGACCGGCTTCATCACGGATGAGTTCCAACTTGCCCCGCGCAGTATCGTGTTGATTTTGGCCGTTGGAAGTTTCGCTCCATTGGCGGTGTGGGGTTACGCATTGCGCTTGAAACCGCGTCCAACGGAAAGAGCGACATAAACAAAAGGTGAGATTCCCGTTTGTGTCAATTCCAACACCCATTGCCAATCGGGTAGCTTGCTTTGATTAAGTGCTTATGATCATGATTTCCCGATCTTGCTGAAGCCGAAAAACTCTGTCGCAAAGCATTGACAATTTATCATTAAGGGTGTATATACACGTATTATGTTCAAAGATATGCCGCGTGAGGCGCTCTACCAGTTTGCACGACAACAAGTTCCGTGTGTGGGTTTCAACGTTCGGCGTGCCACGCGTTTGGTGACCCAGTATTATGACAAGATCCTTATGCCGACCGGGCTACGTTCCACTCAATATTCCCTCATGAATGTCCTGGAATTTGTGGATGAAATCAGCATACAGGATCTTTCTCTTGTGCTTGCAATGGATCGTACTACACTGACGCGTAATCTGCGCCCGCTTTCCTCACAAGGATGGGTGAAAATCGTACAAGCAGAGGATAAACGCATCCGTTTGATCTCGCTTACTGCAAAAGGGAGGGAAAAAATGAGCAAGGCTTTTCCGTATTGGCAGGAGGCACAATCTTCGATTGTGGCGCAAATAGGCGCGTCGAATTGGAATGTGCTGTTAGATGGACTTCACAGGGTTTCCATTGCTGCTGAAAATGGATTTTGAGTAACAAATCTATGCCCGGGTCACTGGGTTATGATTTGAATTAATTAGGTGTATATACACACAATGGAGAAAATATGAAACGCAACGAATTAACGAGAAAAAAACTAGGGCGCATCAGTTACCTTGAAGGGGGCAAAGGCAGACCCATACTCTTCTTACACGGATTTCCCGGCTCCGCCTATTCATGGGAATCTACCGCCCGTCTATTGCTCGATCAGCATCCTGGAACATATCGCGCCATCATCCCCGATCTGTTGGGGTTTGGAGAGTCTGACACAGCCGCTAGCGACCTGTTCGCCTCTGCTCAGGCGGAGGCGCTTGCGGGCTTCCTGAACCAGCTCGGCATTTCGGAGTTCTTTTTGGTTTTACACGATTTCGGCGGACCGGTCGGGCTGACGCTTCTTCGCAAACATCCTGAGTTAAGAGTTCACAAACTGGTGTTGTCTGCCACTAACTTGTTTACTGATACCCCCATTCCCTTTCCGCTTCGTAGTGCTGGTGTGCCTGTATTGGGTGATATTGTCTATAAATCCATGGCAGGCAGCGCCTTCGGCTTTCAGATGATGTATCTATTTGCGGCTCGAAACAAACAAGATTTACCCTGGTCTGATTTCAAAAGACACATCACCCCGCACGGATTGTCTTCGACTGCCCGCATTTTTCAACATGCTCTTGCCGATCTGCCGGGCAATTATCTGCCAATTCAGGACTTCGCCGGGCGCCTCCGTATTCCGGCCTTGATCGTGTGGGGGGATCGCGACCCGTTCTTTCCTGTATCTGTGGCCAAACGCTCCAATGCGCTTATCCGGAATTCTGTTCTGATAATTTATGAACAGACGGGACATTTCGTCCCAGAGGAAAGGGCAGATCATTTTGTCAAGGATATAACAGGCTTCTTTTCATCCTAGATTACTTTCTGAAGGGTCTGGATAAAGTTTGTTATACTGTCCAAGCCTATGAAAGAAAGCAAGACGCTCAATTTTTATATCCGCGACCTGCCCATCTTCGGCGATGCCATCCTCGCGCCCATGGACGGGTATTCGGACTGGCCCTTCCGCTCGATCTGCCGCGAACTCGGTTCCGCCATGAGTTACACCGAGTTCATCAAAGTGGAGAAGATTCTTAGCAAATCGAAGCAACCTGCCAAGCGGATGTATTTCACCGAGCCGGAGCGCCCGATCACCTTCCAAATCTACGGCGAAGACCCGGACCTCATCCTGCAAGCGGCGTTGAAAATCCAGGAGAACAAACCCGATGTGATCGACCTCAACATGGGCTGTCCCGCCAAAACCATCGCGGACCGCGGCGCGGGCGTGGGCATGATGCTTTCGCCGCTTCGTATCGCGCGGACATTTCGCAAGTTGGTAAAACATTTGCGCGTGCCGGTTACGGGAAAAATCCGCCTCGGCTGGGAGAGGAACAAGAACTACAAACTCATTGCCCGCATCGTGGAAGAAGAAGGCGGCTCGCTGATCGCCATTCACGGACGCACAAAGGAACAACGCTATGCAGGCAACGCCGATTGGGACGCCATCGCCGAAGTGAAATCCACTGTCAAGATTCCCGTCATCGGTAGCGGCGATGTGAAAACTGTCGCGGATATCGACCGCATGAAGGCTTATACAAACGTGGATGCGGTGATGATCGGGCGCGGCGCGATTCCCAATCCCTGGATCTTTTCACGAATGGACCGCGATCAGGTCCCGCCCGAGATGGTGAAGGAAACCATCCGCAAACATCTCGCGCGCAGCGTTGAATTCTACGGCGAAGAGGACGGCACACGACTCTTCCGCAAGAATGCCGTGCAGTATGTGATGATGCAGCATCTCACCCGAGACGAACGACGCGAAATTCTCCGCTCGCGTCCGTCTGCTGAGTTCATGGAACTGCTGGAAAAGATTTACGATTCACCGGTTCTTCAACTCCAAACCTGACAGGTTTTCGAAAACCTGTCAGGTGTTACTTTATAATAATAAAATGATCCTCGACCTCCCCTACATTCTCGAAACGCGGCGCAATCACGCGCTCGAACACGCCACCATTCACCTGCTTTCGCGGAAACATCCCGGCAGGCGCATGGCAGGACACTCCAATCCCACCGGTTTTTTTCTGCTCGGCGATCTGGAGACACAGGATATCCGGTCGGCGGCGATGGAGGCGTATACTCGACTCAATTCCGGTGAAAGCGGACTTGCGATTCATCCCGGCTGTGGGACGAACCTCGCGACCACCGCGCTTCTCTCCGCGACCTTTGCCTGGTTCCCGCTGCGAGGGACAAGGTCCACGCTGTGGCGGTTGTTTTTGATCCCGTTTGCTTTGGTCTTTGCGATTGCAGGATACCAGCTCAGCAAGCCGCTCGGACCGTGGCTGCAAAAAAATGTCACCACCGAAGCGGATCTGGGAAGTTTGCAGATCGCGGATATTGTGCCCATTCGCAAAGGCGTCCATCGGGTAATAACCCGGTAGGGACACGATATATCGTGTCCCTACGGTTTCATTATGCCCACCATCTACCTCCTCTACGGCAACGACGAATTTGCCATCGCGCGCAAGGTCAAGGAATTCGAATCCGACTTCACTGACCCGACCGCGGCGGAAATGAACACGACCCGCCTCGAAGCGCGCACGATGACCGAGAACGACCTCAATAACGCGGTCAATGCCATGCCATTCCTCGCGCCAAAGCGATTGGTGTTCATTGCGTATCCTTCGGCAAGATACAACAAGCCGGATGGGCGCAAGAAGTTCTTGGAATTCCTGGAGAAAGCCCCCGACACTACCAAAGTGATTCTGTTCGATACAGTGGAGAAACCGAAAGATTCGGATAAACACTGGCTCGTCAAATGGGCGGAGAAGAATAAAGCGCTTGTCAAATCCCAGCCTTTTTTCCTCCCTCAATTACGGGATATGCCCGGCTGGATCGTCAATGAGACAAAGAATCAGGGCGGGAAGATCGAACCGGGTGCCGCGGCAAAACTCGCCGAAATGACTGGCGTGGATACCCGTCAGGCGGGGATGGAAATTTCCAAGCTGCTGGCATATGTAAACTGGGAGCGACCCGTGCGCGGGTCCGATGTGGAGGCGGTTTGCATCGTCACGTCGCAACAAAGCGTGTTCGATTTCGTCGATGCGTTATCGCAAGGCAATGCCAGGGTCGCGCAAAAGTTGCTGCATCGTTTGTTGGAAAGCGAAGACGCGTTCTCGCTATGGGGGATGGTGGTGCGACAGTTCCGTTTGTTGATTCAAGCCAGAGAGATATTGGACGGTCGCGGAAACAAAGACGATGTGGCGCGGGCGCTCCAGGTTCATCCATTCGTGGCGGAGAAGACCACCGGGCAGGCGCAACGTTTTTCGATGGAAGCGCTGGAGGGAATTTACCATCGCCTGCTGCGGATCGACGAGCAGGTAAAAACAAGCCAGGTCACATTGGATCTGGCTCTCGATACGCTGGTCGTGGAACTGGCGCGTTAGTTTTCACGGCGCGAACGGTGGGACAAAATCGGCGGTAGAGATTCCCCCAATGAGCGCCAGGATCGATAAAAGACAATAGGGCGCAAGGCAGAGAAAATTCAACGCCAGCCCGGCGATCGCCAATCCGCGTTTCGGGTCTTTCTTCCTCAATGCAAGGATGCCGAGAACGACCCCTGCGCTGGCGAGCAGGATGGTGAGTATCGCCATTACGGCACCTCCGCCAAAAACGAGTGTGTAGCCCGCGGTTTCATCGAAAGGGGAGGGTATAATTTCAAAAAGCTTTTTGAAAAGCCGATTTACAAGTGTCTCTGGGAGGCTCAAATGCCAATACCTGATTACCAATCCTTGATGTTGCCACTCGTTAAACTTGCTTCCGATAGAGAGGAGCATTCGCTACAAGAAGCAACCAAAACGATAGCCAAAGAATTCAATCTTTCCGAAATTGACTTGGCAGAATTATTACCAAGCGGAAGAAAAACACGATTTTATGATCGAATTGGTTGGGCTGTAACATACCTTCGCAAAGCAGGGTTATTGAATTCCCAGGGGAGGGGAAAATTTCAAATCACTCAAAGAGGGTTGGATGTTCTAAAGAATCCACCGAAACGTATCAATGTCGAATTCCTAGAACAATACGAAGAATTCGTTAAATTTCGAACACGACGCGATAGAGAGGATGAAGAAGTAACAACAGCAGGACAACTGGAAACCCAAACCCCGGAAGAAGCCATCGAAGCTGCTCATCAAAACCTTCGCCAAACACTAGCTGACGAGCTTATTCAAACCATTAAAAACTGTTCACCTACATTTTTTGAGAGGCTCGTTATTGATGTCTTGGTAAAGATGGGGTATGGAGGCACGCGGAAGGATGCCGGGAAAGCCATTGGAAGAAGCGGCGATGGTGGTATTGACGGCATTATTAATGAAGACCGGCTTGGGCTTGACGTGATATATATTCAAGCAAAGAAATGGGAAGGATCTGTGGGACGCCCTGAACTCCAGAAATTTGCTGGCGCATTACAAGGGAAGCGAGCAAAAAAGGGTATTTTTATTTCCACCTCGACCTTCACAAATGAAGCAAAAGAGTATGTATCTCAGATAGACAGCAAAATTACTCTTATTGATGGAGAAACTCTGAGCCAGTTGATGATTGACTACAATGTGGGAGTTAACTCCATTGCCACATACGAATTAAAGAAAATAGACAACGACTATTTTATTGAAGAATAGAAAAGCATGTCACCCTGGGCGCCAGCAAAGGTTCTCGGAGAAAATCATTGAGATGCTTCGTTGCGCGAGTCGCCACTCAGCATGACAGAAAACAAAATGACCAAATTTCAAACCGCCTCCTCTAAATTCGACTCGCTCACGAACGGGCAATGCCGTCCGCAGTCCGCCGCGTTGACGTTTGACTCGACAGGCGACCTGCGCGCGCTTGATCATTACTTTCCCATCGTGCGCATGCTGGGCGAAGCGGGGACCGATTCTTTTTACCAACTTCTCCGGCACATCGCAGAGCATTCCAACTTTGACCTGCAACTGATCGGCGCGAACAAGACAGATCTCACTACCCAAATGCCCGCATCTGTGAAGCATCTGGTGGCGGGGCATCTTGCCGAGGTATTTTTCTTTCGGCAGGACATCCTCGCGCGTTTTCTTTCCAGCCCGCGCCATTTTCAACTCTACACCACGCCCGAAGCCTTTCAACAGGATGGCGGCGTGGCAGGCGGATGTTACAACCCCGCGCGCGAATCGATTCAACTCGTGCTATCCCGTCTCTTTGAAGGTTTCAACGGCGCGACGCCGGGCGTGTGTCCATTCCTGCATGAGCTGGGTCACATGCTCGATGCGTTCGACGCAGGGTCCGGGTCCATGAAACGAGGCGAGGGACTCTATCCCGGATTAAGAGCCAGCGACGGCGACATCTTCACACCAAAAGCGCGGGATTTTTTCATCAAAGGCAAACGCCTCGAACTGACCCGTTACCTGTCCCGCCTCGAGGGAGATTTATCCCAGCCGATACCGATCGGGCATCCCTACGTCTTTCAGAATGACGGCGAATTCGCAGCGGGCTATCTTGAGATGTTCTTCCGCAACCCGCATTACTTCGCACTGCAAAACGCGGAACTTTTCATGGCATACGTTGAGTTGTTCGGCTATGACACGCGCCGCGCGTGGATGGAGGATTTCCCGCATT
The DNA here is from genome assembly GCA_015075725.1 of Anaerolineales bacterium. Classification (NCBI taxonomy): domain Bacteria; kingdom Bacillati; phylum Chloroflexota; class Anaerolineae; order Anaerolineales; species Anaerolineales bacterium. The sequence goes on from JABTTV010000001.1 coordinate 1,805,512, forward strand.
ACGTCAACGCCAACCGCAGTTTTTATGCCAGCGGTCAAATGCCGACTAGATCGGGCTTGAGCCTCCCCAAAGAGTGATTCATGGAAGAAAATGAGTTCGTAATCTTTGCCGAGTTGGAACGCGATAAATTCGAAGAGATTCTTGCCCGCCTGATGCAGCATTATCCCGGTATACAATCCGGCAGGCAGGGCGACGACTGGATCTGGGTCCAAATCGACGACGACAAGGTGGAGATCGATTCGTTCACATCCATGCAGCTGGAAGTGAAAGCAAAACGACGGCAATCCGCCGTCGTTCAAAAGCTCGTCAACTTCATGGAACCCCGTTGGGTCTTGCAGGTCTTTGACCCGCCCAAAGAAGACCTAACCCGCTAACTTCTTTTTTCGCCGCGCCAGCATTACCTCGCGCAGCCTCCCCAAACCCAGCAAATTCAAGACCGCTGAAACGAAAATATTCATGCGCCTCAGGGCGACCGGCGGATAAATGAAAAGCGCCCGGAACCATGCCCGTAAGGCTTGTGCGGGCAAAGCGCCGTCGAGCAGATAACGCGCGTCCACACGAAAGGCCGAGGCGTGGGCGCGCCGGTCGATCTTATGCAGGGTGGCTGCCAGGTCTTTGTCCTGCGCGATGGTTTCCAAAATGCGAAAGGCTTCACGCCCGAATTCGGCGGCTTTGGAAATATTTTTCGCTTCGGCATGGTAACGCGCAGCTGACCAGGTCTGGTTTACGTGCAGGATGCGTCCCTGCTTGGCGATTTTTATCCAAAGCAAATGGTCGAGTAAAAAGTGGAACGTGAGGTCAAGTCCGCTGGTTTGTTGCAGTGCCGAGCGGCGCATGAAGACGGCCGGTTGACCGATGATCTGAAAACACAACAAATCTTCAAGCGTGAGTTGTCTGTAGGTGAGCGTATTGAAGGTCTGGCTGTTCTCGTCCACGGCGAGCATGTTGCCATAAACCAGCACCACATCAGGGTTTTCTTCAAAAACCTTCACCGCTTTGCTGATCGTTCCAGGCAGATAATAATCATCTGAGTTGAGCCAGGCGACGATCTCGCCTCTCGCGCGGGCAAAGCCTTTGTTGATGGCATCGGCTTGCCCTTCATCTTTTATCGATTCCCAATATGACAATCTGCCCGCATGCTTCCTGATGATCTCGACACTTCCATCGGTGGATGCGCCATCCATGACGATGTACTCGATGCGCGGATAATCCTGGTCCAGCACAGATAGGATCGTCTGTTCGAGATATTTGGCTTGGTTATATGAGGGGGTGATGATGGAAACGAGGGTCATAACAGATTGGTAGGGACGACGCATGCGTCGTCCCTACAGGTTACCTGAGGTCGTACAAAATATACCCATCCCCTTGAACGGCAATGAGGTAAGTGTCGAGAATATTTTTCAAGCCGGGTTGTTTGTCCAATTGACCAAAGGCGGTGACGAGAAAATAATCCTTCCCCGCGGTCAATTCATCGAATTGCGCGGCGGTATCTTTGTCAGGGTTGCGTTCCGCGCTCAACTCGGTGGCGAGGGGCCATAAATCCACTTTGCGCCAACCGTACATCATCAAACGATAACCGTAATCTTGAGTCAGCGCGATGACCTTTGCGTCCGCTGGGAAGGCTTCGCCGACTTGATTCCAAAACGCAGGCTCATGATGAAAATCCTCCGCCGCGAGGACGGATCGCGCCGCATAAGCCTGATACCCGATCACGGCAATGACCAGCGCGATGAACCCCGCGCGTCCGACCCCGCTGATGCCTGTAACATATTCTGTGAGTGGATTCAATGCCACAGCCAATCCCAGCGCAATGACGGGAATCAGTTGAACGTGATAGTAACTGTGCGTATACATCTGGAAGGGCAATGTCAAGCCGTAAAGCAGGTAGCCGATCCACAAACTGACAAGCAGCCAGCGCATCCGGGACGGGGCGATGAGAGCGCCCGCAATGCCGAGAAAAAGAATCGTCAAGCCGAAAAGCGTGCCGAGAAATGCCAGCCATTTTGTGTAAAAGTCTGTGCTGGTGATGAGATCGACGAGCGCCACCGTCCATGCGAAGAAGTATTCGGTGGAGCGGCCCTGGTTGAGAAAGACGTAATACAACAACGAAGGCACGACCATGATTCCCGCCATCGCCCAGACTTGTTTTGACTTCCAGAAATCTTTTCCAAGTGTGAACAGTACCAATGCGATGGCGGCGGCTCCGACCATGAAGGCAATGACTACCTTTACGAAAGCGGCAAGACCGAGAAAACCGGCGGCTAGGATCGCCCATTTCCAAGTGGACCTCGCTCCCAGCCTTTCTCCCGAAAGGAGAGGGGAGTGATCTTCGCTCCAACGATAAAGGAAGTAAATGCCGATGACAAAGGCAGAGGTCATCAGAGGATCGGGTTGGAAGGAGCGGCTGGACTGTACTGAGAATGGAAGCACGAAATAATATGCCATTGCGATCAACGCCGCCCACGGAGAAACGACGCGGCGCATGAGGTCGAAGAGAGCCAATCCCGCCGCCAGCCAGAAGAAAGTCAACCAAACGCGGGCGACGGCGATGTTCTCTCCACCGCTTAGGAAGTAACTATAAGCCACGATGGTTTCGATGACGGGCGGTTCGTATTTCCCGACGGAATTCGCAAAGGATGCAGCAAGGCTACGCTGTTCCTCCGTCGACGAGGGCAATGCGTTGTAATAGATTTCCCTGGCAACCAGCGAATTGCGCAATTGGCGCGAAGGCTGAAAGTCCAATGGCGGATCGGTCAGGTCGAGGAGTCGCAGGAGTCCGCCCAGGGCGAGGAGAAGGATGAAGAGGAAGGACCAGCTTTGAGGTCGGGTTTGAGGCGCGGGGGTCATGAGTAATCGTGATATGTGGTTTCGATAAACGCGGACGGAACATCCGCGCTGCTCGACCATCAATGTCGATCAGAAGAGGGAATTGTATTCGACTTTGGGGAAGACGGTTAATTTGCCGCCGACGGTTGCGTCGACGACTTGACGCCCGGCTTTTTTGTAGGCTTCGCGCGCCATGATGTAGCCGATTTCGGATGTGTCGAGATCGGGGAGTTGCCACCTGACTCCCTTGCCGAAATAATTCGGCATGAAATGATTCGGGTCATCGCCGTCCGACGTGACGGTTTTGTTCGCGTCGCCTTTCGAGGCAAAGTTGTGGTCCACGCCGATGAGCACGACCTGATCGAAGCCCATGTGAAAGGCGATCTGCAAAGCCACAGTGGTGACGGTCGCGCCTTCCCACACGCGCCCGCGCACATCGGGGGAAAATTTCGGTCCGGTATAAGACGTGTAAATGAAATTGGTCGTGTCGTTGTATGTTTTATCGTTGAAGAATCGGCGCGAACGCCATGAAAGGAATTTCGGCATGGTCAACGCGGAAATATCCTCGACGAACTGTTCGATGACCAGGTCGTTGATGGAAGCGAAGTAAGTGGTTTGAAACCCGAGCTCGGGGAATGCGACATAGAAACGATTCATCCCGAACGTGATCTCATCTCTGAGTTTGGAAAGATCGGTCTGCTTGAGGGAGGGACCGTTGCCGATGATGAAGGCTCGCCTGCCTTGGTGAATATCCTTGAACGCGGCGAGTCGTCCGATACTTTCGCGCCGCCACGGATGAAGGTAGGCGGCGGGAAGTTCGGGCAATCGGCGGATGGAATCGTTCAGGGAGCGTGCCGCATTCCAGGCTGAAGGCGGAACGATGCGTTTGAGGGTTTGTTTCATGCTCAAGCGGTATAGTGATCCTTGAGGGGAATAAGATTGGCGAGGATGACAACATCCAGCAGTGCGACGATGATGAAGAAAAAATCCGGGAAGCCGAAAACCGCCAGGAAGATGTTAAAAGCTGCGATGAAGATGACCGTGAAGTAGATCCGGTTTCCGTGCTGATTCAAAACCCGTGCGCCGAAGAGAAGGGATAACGCCGCTGTCAAAAAGAAAAAGCCGACCATGGCGGCTGTCCAGCTGTTGCTGTCTTCGACCATTTTATAGACGTAGAAGACTCCCAGCGCCAGCCATAGGACGAAATTGACATGGAAAAGAATCCGTGCGATAAAGATACGCGAAAGATTCGTTTCGCGCGTTCGTTTTCTTACGCTTCTCATGCGGTTTGTTCGCGGGTCATCCTCAGGCGGGCAGGAAATCCTTCCGCGAGATGTAAAGCAGCGCCAAAGCGACCACATTCAAGAGGATGAAAAGTATATCCGCCAGCCCGACCTGGTCGAAGACGGGAAGAACGATGTTCAAGGCGAGGATGACAAAGGTCAACCAAAAGATGCCTTTGCTCCGCCGCTTCAGGCGGAAGTAACAGAACAAGAGCACAACAGCCTCGATCAGCATGACAAAAGCGTAGATCGCGATCCAGCCTGCTGCGTCCGGGTTCACGCCAAGGCGCGTAAGGGAACCGATGCTGAAGAAAGCCAGGACTCCTGAAGTGATAAGGACGAGATATCGAGCGTACAGCGATAATGAGGATTGCATGGGTTTACTCCGTACTTAGTCTCGCTGTTGCGCCGCCATCCACGATCATGGATTGACCGGTCATGAAGGAGGATTGTTCGGCGTCGGCGAGAAAATAAATTGCATTGGCAATTTCGGCGGGCGTGCCAACACGACCGTTGACGGTTTTACGCGCAAGATTGTCCAGGCGTTCCTGCATGTCGCCGTGACCGGCGTGTCCGCGGCCGAGACCGGCGCGCAGCATGGGTGTATCCACGGCGCCGGGCAGAATGGCGTTGACGCGGATATTATCCGGTGCGAATTCGATTGCCATGGCGCGGGTGAGGGCGAGCAATCCGCCTTTGGAAGCGGCATAGGCGGCGATATTGGCAGAGGTCTGCACGGCATGGACCGAGGAAACATTCACGATGGAACCGCCCTTCCCGGCTTTAAGAAGCGGATGCGCGAGTTTGACTCCCAAAAATACCGAACGCAGATTCGCCGCCATGACCGCATCCCACTCCTCGACACTAGTTTCCACGAGCGGTTTTGCCACCTGCACTGCGGCATTGTTGACGAGCGCGTCGAGCGAGTCGGTGACGGCTTTGACCTTCTCGAATATGCCTTCCATTTCCTCGGCGCGGGCAATGTCAGACCGGATGAAAAGACCGTTCCCGGGGAAATCCGCCCCGAAGTCGGAGCGATCCACTCCGATGACGCGCCAGCCTTTTTGAGTGAAGAGAGCGACTGCCGCGCGCCCGATGCCGCCTGCCGCGCCGGTAATGAGGATTGTTCTGGTCATTGGACAATTTTACGTCGAAATTCAGCTTTGTGCCCGGGGTCTTCCCTCATCCTCTTTTTAACGCATAGACGCTATGGCGCAAAAAACCGCGGTTCTGCCCAGGGACCCAACGCCTTTGCGTTGAAGCCATCATATCCCATTTATTAATTCAATCCTTCTTCAAGCGGAAGATCAAACATTCGTCGATCTTATTTTCGAGGCGATAATTTTGCTCCACAAACTCAAACACCTCGTCCATCTTCGGCTGGATGTACATCTTCTTCTTCACTCCAGGGATGTCGTATTGTACTTCGCGAGTGGCAGGGTCCAGCGAAGGGATGGCGTCCACGGAGCGGGAACAGTCGAGGATGAGCTCGGGCGGATTGCTTGTCAGATCATTATAGTAACTATCTTCGATCTCCCTGGTCAGAGAACCATCCAGAAAAAGCGGATAATACAGGTACTTAACCGGCGAAGCACGATTGGACATGAAATTGACGCTCATTTCGGGATACCAGGTCAACAGACGGTCTCCAGGTTTGCTATTGTCGCGGATGTAGGCAGAGACCGGAGTGATGTATTCGCCGCCGCCCGCACGGATGGTTTCGCCGTATCTTGCCCACGAAGACGGCGAAATGGCGAATAACATGATGATAAGAACCGCGGAAGCGATCACGCTGAAGCCGTCATTCCAGCCTTCCAGCGAAGGAACTTTGAACGCCGCCTGCCAGATCTCGGCGAAGACAAAGGCGGAATAGACCGCGACCGCCAGAGTCCAGCTGATGTAATAGTGGGTGAAATTCCTGCCGGAGAGATTGCTTAGCACGATCTCGACCGGGAACCAGATCAGCAGGAATGTCTCGAAAACAGTGACCTTTCGCTGAACAAAGCTCATCAAAACGCGCAAGCCAAGCAACAACCAGGCCGCCAGCGTGAACCAACCGTACCACTCCATGCCGTAGCGGCCAAAGCCGCCGAAAATATCCAGCCATTCGCGTTCCTTCGCGGCGGAATAGGAGAAGTTGAAAACGATGGAAGCATAGACCATCTCTTTCGCGTCGCTGACGATGGCAAAGTAGATCGTCCACAAGATCAACGGCAGGACGAATCCTACCAGGATCGCAAGAAGGATGCGCAACACCTCACCGTAATGACGTTTGAAGCCGTAAAAGAGGGCGATCGCGCCGAGGATCGCGATCAGCCCGCCGATATTGTTCGCACGGAAGGTGAAACTCAAGCCGAAGAACGCGCCGACCCAGATGTACTTCCAATAGTTCCGCTCCACATCCACCATCGAAAAGAAAAGCACAAGCCCGGCGGCATTGAAAAGCAGGGCATACTCTTCGGTGTAATTTCCATAGCCAAGGGCCACGCGCAAGCCAAGTCCCGCCAGAGTGGCGCCGAACAACGCGGCGCCGATTCCCCAGCGCTTCGAAAGTGTGTCGTATAAAAGCAACAACGTTCCAAAAATGCAAAGGAACTCGACAAGCCAGACGCCCCAGCGCGAGCCGCCTCCCAGCAGCAAACCCAGCGCATTGATGTAAAAAATACCGGGTCCTTTCGAGTCCCAAAAATCCTGATATGGAATCCTGCCATCCAGGATCTGACTGCCCGCGTAAAGGAAAAATCCGCCATCACGCGCAGGCGCGCCGAGAAATGGATTGGCAAGGTCCAACACGAACGCTGTCAATAAAAATAAGAATACAAAGGGTAATATGAGGCGAAGTTTTTTCATCCCTTCCTCACTTGCATCCCCAGCCCCTCCACCAGGTTCTTGATCGTGTTCCAATGCACACGCTCCCACGCCGCCGGGCTGGAATTGGAATTATGCGGCGCAAGCAGGACGTTATCCATTTTCAACAAAGGACTATCTGCCAGCAAAGGCTCGAATTCGAAGACATCCAGCGCCGCGCCTCCCACCTGACCTGAAACCAGCGCCGCAACCAGGGCTTTTTCATCCACGATGGGACCGCGCGCGGTGTTGATAAGAACTGCGCCAGGTTTCATCAGTGCGAGGGTTTTGGCGTTGATAAGATGATGCGATGTCGGGTTGAGATCGCAATTCACAGAGACGAAATCGGAATTGTAAAGTAGTAGGTCGAGAGTGGTCATTTCGATGCCGGTCTCGCTGACAAAGACATGGTCAATGTCAACGATGTCTGTGCCGAGGACTTTCATCCCGAATGCTTTGGCTCTTCGCGTGACCGCCCTGCCGATATTGCCCACGCCGATCACCCCGAGCACACATTCGCTCAACGCCCGACCGGGAATCTTTTCCCATTTGCCGTTCTTCATTTGCCTGTCCATCCACGGACCACGCCGGGCGAATTCGAGCATATAGCCCAACACCGTATCTGCGACAGGGGTGGTGAACGCATTCGGCGTTCGCCCAAGCTTCACCCCGAACTTCGCGCAGGCATCGGCGTCGATGGAGTCGACACCGGTTCCCCACTTCGAGATGACCTTCAATCGCGGCGAGCAGGCTTCGATGACGCGCGCAGTGTAACGGTCATCCCCGCAGATCGTCCCGTCGAACTGACCGGCGTATCTGAGGATATCCTCCTCTTCCATGCGTTCCTGTACATCCGGCACGATCAGATCGATGCCATAGTCCGCAAGAACCGGGCGGAAGCGCTCCAGAAACGGAATCATGTAGGGGGCGGTCATCAATACGGTTGGCATGGAACCTCACCGCTCGTTTCGGGGCCAAGCCCCAAAACGAGCGAAATGTTATTCGCAAAATTTCTTTGTAATGAGTTCATTGACCTCATCTGAAAGTGTCTCGTTCCCGGCAAGGTGCTTCATATTGTTGCAGACCTGCAAACGCAGGTATTTATCGAGGATGACCAGTTTGGTCATCTTGTTGATCTCATCGATGTTTCCCTGAACTGCGTATGCCTGCATGAAGGGAATCCACTCGAGCGGATCGTTTGGATAATAACCCTTGTTCAAAGCCTCATCGAGCAGGTTTGTGACGGTTGCCCAATCGCCGCGCTGACGGGCAAGGTCCGCTTGTTGATAATGGTAACACCAGCCGCGTTCGGGCTCACTTCCAAAAATATCCTGGGGAACATCGGGGACGTCGCCGTCGGTCAGGACAGATTCCAATCTAGAGAACGGCGCGACCATCACAATGCGCCCATCGTCGAATGAATTCAATTCCGGCGAAGCCCCGTTGATGAATCGCACGCAGCTGTTCGGGCTGGACTGCGCAATAACCAGGACATTGCCAAAATCACGCTCAAGATAATTGCCGCGCCGCAGCGGAGTCTCCACACCGCCGTTCGTCGTGATCTGCGTCACCGTATTGCCATCCAACACTGCCGCAGGCAGCTTGATAAGCAACGGATTGCCGCGCTGTTCTTCAGGGTAATAAATAAAATTCGCAGGTCCCCAAATGAAATAATCCTCGCTCAAAGAACTACCCGGGTACAGAACGATCAACGTCACGCCTTCCTTGATGTTCGGCGCGCGCCAGGCAACCTGCCACCAAAAATTGCGCGTCGCCCCGGTCTCATCCGCCACGCGGACCGCGTTGCCGTGGTGGGTCAACACCGAAACGCCGACCAGGAAAGCAGCCAGCCCCGCGCGTAAGGAGCTCGGATTCGTCCGCTCGATGATGACGGAAAACAGGATGCCCACTCCAACCGATGGGGCGAGCGCGTAACGGGAATAATCGGGTATTGTGACGTGCCGGTTGACAAGGATCACGGGAATTAAACATGCGACGATCGTGATGAATGCCAGCCAGATTTGTTCCCGCATCTCACTAGAGCCATTGCCTGACTCGTCGTCCCCGGTCTTTTCTCCACCCCGACGCAAATAGAAAAGCAGCATGGCAATCGCCAACGCCGCCAGCCCAAAACCGGTGAATGCATCGCGCAAACGCAGGGAAAACCCGAGGAGATTCAACGGGGTTGTCCACGCCACCATGACGACCTTGAACACATCCTGGATCAGATAGTTCAGCCACCACAACGCGGTCAATGGCGACTCGAAAAGCGAGGACAATTGCAGATTGACATCCGTCGCCTTGCGTTCCGCTTCGAAGAAGACCAACCGCCAGACGAGGAATCCGCCCGCGCCGAGCAAAAATGGAAGGGCAGTCACCGCAGCCGATTTCAATCGAGATGAGACAGTCTGTTCCGTTTTGCGGAGGTGCAGAATGCCGATCATTCCAAACCGCAACGCTTCAAACCCAAGAAAATATTCCACCAAGCCAAGGTAGGTCCATGCCAATAATATTGATGCAATGGCAAACGTCCAACGTGGAAGGGGCGTCTGCGCTTGAATCGCTTTCAAAGTCAAAGTCACAGAGATCAATCCGCAGGCGAGGCTGAAGAGTTGCGATTGATAATCGATGGGATTGACTTGCGAGAGAAATCCCGGGTAGACCAGGAATAACAACGCCGCGATCCAGTTAAACACAGTTCGGCGCCGCCAAAGTTGATTCCCGATCCAGAACAGTGCCGCTGCGCTGACAATGCGGAATAAAAACGCGCTCAAGTGATAGTAAAGGGGATTCATCCCAAACAAAGTGAACGCTGCCTGCATCACATAGCCCCGTAGCGGACGGTCCACACTGAAGACATTGTGGAAGAATGACGCTCCTCCCACGTATCCGTCGAACATCAAATACCAATCGTCGTTGATGTAGCCCATCCGTGCCGCGAAGGGGAGGTAGGTCACAGCGCCGAGAAGGGTCAGGAACAGGGTGCCGAACCAGAATGAACCGAGTTTGTCTTTGAGGGTTTGCATGGTGGATTTTTGTCCTTGCCGGGAGTGACGCCTCGGCGCCACAACAAAGCAATCACCTTATTGACCAGGAGATTGCCTCGGGCGGAGAGAACACCGCCCTCGCAATGACATTAGTAACTTTTCCTCATCAAAAAATCGCAGATCTCGAAATCGAGTTCTTCGTCGATGTCCCAGGCTTCGGCGGCGTCGACCTCGAACATCAATGGTTTATCGCCGATGCGGTGTTTCTTGCGCTCCAGGTTTTCGCGCGTGAAGATATAGATGCAGGAATTTTCCTCATATACGGGTGGGAGGTCCTGCGTTTGAATCAACTCGAGCGGGTTGTGATTGATGGCGCGTCCATCTTGAAAGTACAAACGGGTCTGGAGACGGGTAACGGAGAAAAGCGAATCGTATCTGGGGTAATTTGTAATTAAGGATTGGATTCCGCGCGAGATGGTTTCGGCTTTCAAAAGCGGATTGGTCGAATGGGTTTGAAGGTAATAATCCGCCCGCACCTGTGCAGTATCGTACAGCAGGATGTCGTTCATGGGAACGGAGTCGGCGCGGAGATGCTCGGGGCGCGGAATCAACTTTACGTCAGGAAAGAGGCGGCGAATTCCATCCATCACCGGCTCGGAGTCTGTATCCACGATCACGGTTTCGATCTCGGGCACGGCTTTCAACGTTTCCAATATGTGTTGATAGAGAGGCTTGCCCGCGAGGGGGCGGTAATTTTTCCCGGGCACGCGCTGGCTGTGATGGCGCATGGGGACGAGGGCGGCGAGTTTCATTATGGAGATTATACCGAATTGGCTCACCCCGGTGGTTTGATTTCGTTAAGGCGGACATGTCCCTGGTTGAATGGTAAAGTCATATCGGGCGGGTGGATTGGAAAAATAGCTTACATCTTCAAGCAGCGGATAACCGGCATCGAAAATAGAATTGAAAACGACACGAAAACTGTTGACGGGCGATATGGATGGATAGAGAACATCCCCGCCTTCTGGCAGATAGTATGCATTCAAGATTTTCATGCGATCGACGGGATCCCGCGGAGAAGGACCGTGATCGCCTTGAAGGATGATGGTGGGATCCGTTTGTGACTCTCGAATCAACATTTCCAAACGCGGCAGTATCGCCGTGCTGATAAATTCCGCCATGTTCGCGTACCCGCTGCGGGAATCCACCTTATCCGGCGGAATGGGAGCGCCGTTCCCGTCGAAGACGCTCGGCTCATGAGGCGCGATTATATGGATGAAGACAAATTTGGGTCCCTGGATTTTGACAATGGATTCGAGTTCATCCAGTGCCAGCAGGGTGCGCCTTCGGAAGTTATCACCGTGAATGTCATCAAGGTTAATGATGTCGAGATCATCCAATACTCTCGCAAATGTGGATAACAGGATGACTACTTCGAATTCGGTGATCGGACCCGGCGGCGGTGAAACGTACAAGTCCGCGTCTCTCCATTCCGCCCAGAAGAATCCGCTTGCGAAAGCAACGGTCTTGTAACCTGCGTCGGATAAACTCCTGCGCACAGCATTATTCTCAAGCATTTTATACAAATTTATCAGGTCGGTTTCCCCGGGCGGAAAGGCATCGCTTAGGTTTCGGACATAGTCCATGTTGAGAGAGGATGATAGGGACAGCCCTGTACCTGCATAATTGCTCTGACTGCATTCCGCTACATAAAAACCCATCTCTTCAAGGGATGCGAGGAAGTTGCTGTTGTCATACCCATAAGGCAACACTGCATCGGAACGTCCGTAACCGTCCAGTATGATGTAATAAATGTCCGGCAATGGCTGGTCAGACCTCAACTTAACCGCATGGTCGATCTTTGTGGAAAACGGTATGGTTTTTGCCGAATAATATCGAATGGACTGCATGGCCGGGAACAACAGAAGAATGATGGCTGCCAGGTTAATGCTGGTTGTGATGTCTTGTTGGGTGGAATTTCGCCTGGCAGAGGAAATCCGCCAGATCAGGAGGAGTAGTAACGCCAGCCAGATCAATGCAAACCAAAAGGCAGGGATTACGATTATTAGTGATGCCAGTCCGCTCCTGGCAACACCGTAGAGGAAAAACCATGTCAGAGAGAGTGAAGTCAAAAAGGCGGATTTCTGCCGGTCATGCGTTCGCCAGACGCAGAATCCCTGAAGAGCCGCTCCCGAAAAAAGCGAGAGTAACAAGGGACGGATGAATTCTTCCGGCGGCACGCCATGAATGTTGTGCGCATATAACCGGAATATGAAATATAAACCAAGCAAAAAAGGATGCGAGGGCGAACACAGAAAGCGTTCTGTATTTTTTCGCAGCGCCGATAACAAAATGTGAAATCCCGGCTATAAAATCCGCGACATCTGCCACTGCGATAGCGACTCGCGCGTCATGCCGACGTGTTCGAAGATGAATCCCATTTCTTCGGGGTAGATCGGGGAGACATGCCAGACTTTGTTTGGGAATTTGGCGAAAAGCGCGCGCATCAGGACCGCGCTCAAGCCTGCCCCGCGCGACCGGGCTTTGACCAGCACCGATTGGATGGAGATATCTGTCGATTCGGGATTGCTGATGAGACAGTAAGCGTCATTGAGTCGGAAAGCGCGCGACGGCGGCGTGTGCTGCATGATGGTCGTACCGGAAAGCTGCCAGGGCAGGTCTTTCATGCCATGATAGGTGACCGTGCGCGCCAGTTCGCGGATGTCGATCTCTTCGATTTCTATATCGGATTCCACTTGCGGATTTTCAATCTTGTAACCCACCAGCCTGCGCATCTTTTTGAAGCCGACCTTTTCATACAATTTCACGCCCGCCGTGTTCTGCTCGATGACCTCAAGGAACATTTCCTTTTCGCCGCGCGATTTTGCTTCATCGATGAGTTGTTCCATTGCCCAGGTGCCAACGCCGCCGTTGCGTGCGTTCATCGTGATGCCCATTGCCGCGAGTCGACTTGTCCAGCCGCGGCGGGCGATGAAAGCAACACCGACCGGCTCGTCGTCTTTCATCAGGACGCAGCTGGCGGTCAGATCGATGCCATCGCGGCGGATCATGGTGTGCATGACCGATTCTGTGATATTGATGGGGACGAAATATCCCTCAAAACTGCGAGTCATCAAGTCCGCGAGGAAGGGGATGGGGTGGGAGGAAGTAGGTTTTAGTGAATAGGTCATAGTGAATAGTGGATGGTGAACAGAAGATTATTCAAGAGTCTTCGGGGAGAATTTTGTCGGAAATCTCTTCGATGAGGTATTCAGGCTCAGTTTCTCGTATTGCGTAATTGGATCCAGGTTCTTTTTCACCACGTTTGGAACACTTCAGGTATGCGATGTAACCATTTGTGATTCGAATCAATTCCTCGATCTGGCTTTTCACTTGAACAAAAAGATTATCAGGAATATATTTCAAATCACGGGCAAGCAAAAGGTGGGTGTATGTTTCTGTGAGCGAACCGCGGGCAATATAACAAAAACGGACATTATCCTGAAAATAATAACGCCCATGCCCTTCGGCAAGATTGGCAGAGACACTTTGAGCAGAACGTCGAATTTGCTGATTCAAATGCCATTTCTCATCAGCAGGCAATAACGGCAGGATTTCCTTGTAAACAACCAGAACGAGGGTACTGGCTTTTTTCCAAGCCTCTAAAGTCTCCAAGCCTTGAATATTATCATTGCTCACTTCAAACTCCTAACCGCTATTACCTATTCACTATTATCATGATTATACCGAATCGGCTCCACATCCCTCTTTCTTTCCTCTTTCCTCTTTCTTTCCCGCGCATAGTAGAAAGTTTCTCTTAACTGCGGCGTGACCAGGCTTGTCTCACGGTGACCGATGCGTGTGCCGTGAAATTGCGCAAAGCGGAACCAGAAAATCGATGTAAGGCTTTTCAGCAGGACTCCATCGCGCGCGGCATGCCAGAGATCGCTCAAAATATTTGTAAAGGTCAATCGTAAAAAATCATAGAAATTGAAATGCGCTTCGGGGTAGATTCTCCGCAATGCCATCGCTTCGCGGCGGTAGCGGTTGTAGACTCCGCGCGGGGTTTCGTTGTGGACGTGGACGATCTCCGCTTCGGCGACGTAGGCAATCTTATATCCCTGTCCCTTCGCCCATTGACCCCACTCGAGGTCTTCCAGCCCGGTCAGTGTTTCGTCATAGGGGTGTTGTTCCCACAGGCTTTTACGGATGGCGGCATTGGCGTTATTGCAAAACGTGGTGACCTGATTTAGATTGCTGACATCGGGATACCACTGATGAAATATTTGATGTTCGGAATATTTCGAGCCCTCGTATCCACGCTGTTTGCCATAAGTGAGGGCGACTTTCTCGTCTTGAAAAGGTTTGAGAAAGCTCTCCAGCCAATCGGGGTAGACAGGATAAACATGCGCGCTGGCAATGACGATGAACTCCCGGCTCGCGGACTTGATCCCGAGGTTGAGCGAACGCCCAAAAGTAAACTCCGCCGGGGGGATGTGGACGACTCTCGCGCCAAACGATTCGGCGATGGAAACGGTCGAATCGGTCGAGCCGGAGTCGACGAGGATGACCTCCACATCCTTGATGGTCTGCTGTTTGATTCCCTCCAGCAAACGCCCGATGTGTTTCTCTTCGTTATAGGCGCGGATGATTAGAGAGCAGTTCATAGTTATAAGTGAATAGGGAATAGTGAATGGGGTTTCCTATGACCTATTCACCATTCACTATCCTTTTCATAGCCAAGTTTGATCAATAAATTTCCCGCTACTTCCTTAAACAATGCCTTATGCTCGTCTGTAAAATATTTTTTCCATTCACCCGTCTTGCCGGAGCGGAAGGTCGGGGACTTGGTCGGGTTGATGGAGGCTTCGAGGGAATCAAGGATCAACTGCCGGGGAGCGGGAAGCGGAACACGGCTGAGGAGGTGATCCATGATCGAGGTGAGAGTCTCAGCACGGGCGTGCATCAAATCTTCGAAGTGAATTTTCAAAACTTCTTTACGGTCAAGCCAGCCGAGATAAGGCGCAAATCGTTCGGCGATGTTTGGGAATTCGACATCGGCGTCGGGACGACCCAATATGCTGACTCTAAGTCGCGCATTGAAATCGGGCAGGGATCGATAATATTCGTGATGAACATGCCGCGCTTCCATGTCGGTGACGTAAAAGACATGCGAGACGACCACATCGCGCGGGTCGCGGTAAATAAAAAAAGGAACAAATTTCGGCGAACTAACGCGAGCGACAACTTCGGGCCGGGCAAAGAGATGCGCGGAGGCGATGTCGCGCGTGTGAAGCGAGTCGAGCCACTTCAAAGCCTGCTCCGGGTCGCGCTTCTTCCCGCTTTCGCCTTCGTACTCGGCGTAGAAGGAGCGCAGGCGTCTGGCAAACGGCGCGACGTTCGAGAAGCCGAGAAGGATTTGATCGAGTAAGTGGGTTCCGCTCTTTGGGAAGGATATGCCGAGAAGCGCGGGCAACTCCGCGTGTGCAGAAGCGAAGCGCAGGCGCTGCAAGCTTTTTTCGATGTGATAGACTGTGGAGCGCAGGAACGATTTCAGCATGCAGGTATTTAACCACAAATTCATCCGCGAGACCCGCGAAGGGATTCCGGGTTCTATTGGTTGAGGAAACCCCTTGAAACGAACCATATTCAATACCCCCATCTTGAGTCCGATTTTACGCATGGTCAGCAACTCGTTGATGCGCCTCGCCGGATGGCGCGTGGAGGGATCTCTGCCGGACCTCGGCAAATATCTGATCATTGGCGCGCCTCACACCTCGAACTGGGACTTTCTACTGTTTCTCGGGGTTATCTTTCGCCTGAAAGCGGACGTGAAATACATGGGCAAAGCAGAACTGTTCCGCAGCCCGATCGGTTGGTTCTTCTATTGGAGCGGCGGCATCCCCGTCGACCGTTCCAAATCCTCCGGTTTGGTCGAGCAAATGGTGGAGGCGTGCAACCGCTCCGATAAATTCATCCTGACCATTGCGCCTGAGGGAACCCGCCACGGCGTGAAGGAATGGAAGCGCGGCTTCTATCACATCGCCAAGGGCGCGGGGATACCGCTGGTATTCGCAAAAGTGGACGGCAAACACAAGACGATGCGCGTAGGCAGGGTTTTTCATTTGACGGACGATATGGAAGCGGACATGCAGGCGATCCAGGATGCGTTCAAAGGGATGGTGGGAGTCAACCCGAGGAAAAAATACATTACATTGGAAGGTTAAAGCATCGAATGCGACAAGAACGGTTGTTGAATTCGATTTTGGTTGATGTTATACTTTGGACATCAAAGGTCCGTAATGGACCAATGGTGTATGAAGAGGCCGCCTTCGACGAAGCCGATCGTACGTGGGGAGGGATTTGATTTTTTTCGCCAGATTTACGAAAACAACCTGGATGCGATTTTTCTGACAGCGCCCGACGGCAGGATCAATTCCGCCAACCCGGCCGCCTGCGAAATGTTCGGCATGACTGAGGAGGAGATAATCCGCGCCGGTCGTCAGGGACTGCTCGATACTTCCGATCCGCGCTTTGCAGCGGGTTTGGAAATGCGAGAAGAAACGGGGATGGTCCGCGTGGAATTGACCGGTGTACGAAAAGATGGAACGAGGTTCCCATTGGAATTAACCTCGGTGGTCTTCAGGGATCAACGCGGCGATTTGCTGACCAGTACGATCATCCGGGAAATTTCAGAACGCAGGGACCTGGAAGCCCGCTTGAAGGAAAATAATGCGTGGCTTGAGAGGCTGCTCGAACGCCTGCCTGACGTCCTGTATACGCTCGACCTGAAAGAGCGAAGGACGAGGAATTTCAACCGCAGTTCCTTCCTGGGATACAGTTATGAGGAATTGAGCCAGCCCGGCTCGATACAAGCATCCGTTCATCCGGAGGATGCCGCCGCTGTTGCCGCCTACCATCAAAAGATACACCAGGGTGAACAAACCGAAAGCCTGGAATATCGGGTGCGCAGCAAGGAGGGCGAATGGGAATGGGTGGACAGCCGGAAAACCGTCCTCACCCGCAACCCGGATGGGTCACCCCGCGAGATCATGGTCATCCTGAGGGTGATCACCGACCGGAAACGGGCGGAAGAGCAGGTCGCGTATCACGCCCGGATTTTGGAAAATATCAACGACATCGTCGTCGGCACGGATGAAAACTTCAACATCAGATACTGGAACAACGCCGCGGAACGTATATTTGGCTGGAGGGAGGAAGAGGTCCTGGGTAAGGATGTTTCAAAGGTTTTAAGAACAACTTTCTTCGATGGCGGACGCGAAGAGTCCATTCGCTTGATCAGCGAAACAGGCACATGGAAAGGGGAGGTGATCCAGTTCACCAAGGATGATCAGCCCGTCAATATCGACGCGAACATCATGATGATCCGGGACAGCGCGGGAAGGGCGGCGGGCTTTGTATCTGCCAACCGCGATATTACCCTGCGCAAACTGGCGGAGGAAAAATTACAGCAGGCTAAAGATGCTGTCGAAGTAGCGTACGCGGAACTTGAACATGCGCTGGCACGCGAACAACTGCTGGCGCGCACCGACAGCCTGACCAATTTATTCAACCGCCGTCACTTTTTCCTGCTCGCCGATCATGAGTTTTCGGTCGCGATGCGTTATGAACAGCCGGTCTCCGCCATCATTTTCGATGTGGATCATTTCAAGAACGTCAACGACCGGTGGGGGCATCACGTGGGAGACGACGTGTTGCGACATGTTTCCCGCATCGCGCAGAAACAGGTGCGCGCAGCGGATATCCTCGCGCGATACGGGGGAGAGGAGTTCATCATCCTGCTTCCGAACAGCAGGGCAGAGGAGGCTGCAAATGTGGCGGAACGCATACGAAGGAAGGTAATGGCCTATCGCATCGACCCGGAACATACGCAGGCGGGCGTAACTGTCAGTGTGGGGGTGGCTGAAAAGGACGCAAGGGTGCAGACGTTGGACGATCTCGTCCGTCGCGCGGATCATGCGCTCTATGCCGCAAAAGGAGCCGGGAGAAATTGCGTGAAGATTTATCAGGCATCTGTGTGAAGCCCGGCTGACCGACGGACGAGTCTCCCTTGATGCCGGCAAAAAAGGCGCGTTGATAAAACCCGCCTCTTCGTCTATTTATTCCCTTTTCCCCGAATATCTTTTACGATCCTGCCGTCTTTCATTACAAGGGAGATGTTATCGACCTTCTCCAGCGAGCGGATGTCCTGAATGGGATTCGTTTTCACGAGGATGATGTCCGCCAGTTTGCCGGTTTCAATCGTCCCGACCTTATCTTCCCAGCCCAAACATTCCGCCGCTTTCTTCGTCGTGGCGACGATCGTCTCCATCGGCGACATCCCCACGTTGACCATCAAACCCAATTCGCGCAGGTTCGTCCCATGCGGCATCACGCCAGCATCGGTGCCCATTGCAATTCGCACTCCCGCCTTGTGAGCGCGGCTGATGCTCTCGCTGTGGATCTCCACCACCTCGCGCGCTTTGCGGACCCCGTACTCGGGCATTCCGCCTTTCTCTCCCGCTTCAAGCACGGCGATTGGCGCGAGTAAGGTTGGCACGAGAAACGTCCTGTGTTTCAGCATAAGTTCGATGGCTTCATCGTCGAGATAGATGCCATGCTCGATGGAATGGATTCCCGCGCGGATGGCGTTCTTGACCCCTTCCGCTCCCTGCGCATGCGACATGACTTTCACGCCTCTTCGATAGGATGCCTCGCGCACGATCACTTCCAATTCCTCCGGCGAGAATTGAACGAACTCCGGGTGGTCGGTGGGACTCAGCACCCCGCCGGTCGAACAGATTTTGATCACATCCGCCCCGGCTCGCAGCACCTCGCGCACTTTTCTGCGGCAATCCTCGACCCCGTCCACCCGGCAGGACGGGAAACCCGGATACGGCATGAACAGATCATATTCCATGCCGGAACGCATCCAGCCGTCGCCGTGACCGCCGGTGATGGTCAGCACGCTGATGCTGATCTGCAAACGCGGACCGACGATCACGCCGCTTTCCACCGCCTGCTTGACTCCCGCGTCTGCGCCGCCCGCATCGCGGACGCTGGTGATTCCCGCATCGATGGTGTTCTTCAAGTAATTGACCGAGTTGTAAAAGCGCATCGAGAAAGGCGTGACCATGTCGCGCGCGATATTCACGCCTTCGAGCATCACGTGGACATGCGTATCGATCATGCCGGGCAGGATGTACCCGCCGCCCGCGTCGATCTCAGTGACTTCAGTATCCGGCTGGCGGATGTTCCTTCCCTGACCCACATCCAGAATGAGATTGTCCTTCACCAGCACGGCGGCATCCGCCAGCGGAGCCTTGCCCGTGCCGTCGATCAACGTACCGTTGCGAATCAAAATGGAAGACATGGGGTCACCTCATGAGGAGCGAAATGATCTGACAATAAAAGTATAGCAAGGGGATCCAAGAAAAGCTAGACATCATACTGCCCGATATCCTGAAGATCGTTCGACAGGTAATACGTCTGCGCGGGGAGCAGGACGTGCTTCCGCTGGTAGGTGGCGTAGACGGTGGTGCAGGATGTGCGCGGCAGGCGTTTGATCAACGAAGAATCGTACAGAAGTATGGAACGGTTTGTGATCTTTTCGATCACTGTCCAATGGTCGTGATACCCCTGCAAGCCGAGGACGATCGAGCGCCCGGGAGTGCCGTCCAGGAAGGCTTGCATCGACTTCCAGAACGTGGTCAGGTCGGGGTTGGGCACACCGCGGAAGGGGATTTCCACATTGGCGATGCGTTTCCTGCCGGCGATCTTGTTGAGGATGACAAGCATCTCCTTGTGGATGATGCCGTCGATCAGGATTTTGCTCAACAACCCGCGCCTCGAAAGATAATGGATCAAATGGTTGAACAATTTCTGCGCATCCTCATCGGAGGAACGGTTGACGATCCGTTCGGCGTTGATAATGCTGTACAAGCCGCAGAGCGAATCCAGACCGCCCTGTTGAAAGGGCGGCAGGCCGGACATCAGGCGGTTCGATCTGCGCATGGGTAAAGCAAATCCTAAGGAGGAAATATGGGTAGAAATGGCTGTAGTGGAAGCAAAGTCTCGGAAACTCGATGCAGGGAAGGGCTTGGCTAGAGGCGGGCGTGCGATCCGGTGAAATTTACCCCGGAAATGCAGGATGTTGCAGTCCTGTCTCGCATCTGCAACATCCTTGTTTTATTCGCCGTGCATCTGACGGTGCAAAGCGCGCAGGTTGCGCCGGTGCAGGGTCTCCGCCAGCCCGCCGAGGTAGACACGGCTCTTGCCGCAATCCTCGATGGAGACCTCTTCGAGATATTCCTCGGCGTTCTTGCGTTTGCCGCCCGCTTTGACGGCTTTCTTGATGTTGTTGAGGTAACTGATGTTCTCGCGCACGGCGGCATCGATCTCGCCGCGCAGGATGATATCGCCGTGGCCCTGGATGATGTTTTCCAGACCCATTTTGCCGATCTTCTTGACCGAGGCAAGCATGTCGTCCACGTCGCCGTCGACGACGTAGGGCAGGGGCATGAAGGCATCCCCCGCAAAAAGGACGCGGTCTTCTTCGACGAGCACCGAAATGCCGTCGTTGCTGTGACCCGGCGAGGTGGTAATGATGAGATTCTTCTTGCCGACCCGCAGGGTCATCTCGCCCGTGTCGAAGGTGAGATGAGGCGGCACGATCTTGACCTGCCTCAGGCTTTGATTCTGTTTCTGTGCGCTTTCGAGCGAGGCGGTGCCCTCTTCGATCAGGTACTTGCGGCAACTCGCATGCCCGATCACCACGGCGCCCGGGAAGAAACAATTGCCCCAGCAGTGGTCGGCGTGATAGTGCGTGTTGATGATGTAACGCGCCTGTACGCCAAGTTCATGTTCGATGAACTCGCGCATGGTCAGCGTCTCTTCGGGCAGGGCAAGCGTATCGATGACCACCGCCCATTGCGGACCGACGATGACGCCTGCCGTCACCTGGGCGTAGACCTCGCTTTGAAACCAATATACGTTTTCTGAAACTCTTTCTCGGTGCATAATTCAGCCTTCCAGCCGACCTTCCTCCCAATTTCCCAAATGATTCGGTGAAGGCGGATAATTTTGTCGCTTGTTAATAGCACATATTCAAAAAAAATTCAAGATGTATAGACAAAACCGGTTTCCCGCCCCCCTTTTTGACCGGTATAATGACTTCAAGAGGTCCAACCCAAACAAAAGGAGGAAAGATGGTTCGAAAGTTTGCTCTCGTTTTGATATCCGCTCTTCTCTTGGGATGTGGTCCTCTGGCGACTCCCGAACCGGCAGCGACCTCAACCCGAACCTTTTCCCCAACGCCTCAACCCACGCCGACGCCTGTTCCCACATCTACTGCGACTCCTGCGCCGAAAGCATTGCCTGTCGAAGCCGACGGCTTCAGTTTGTCCGTCCCCCCAGAATTGGATTTCGACCTGCAAGGCAAAATGGTGGGTGTCTTCGACCAGGAGGGAAAACTCATCATTTCCTTTATAAGGACCGACTACGACGGGTCATCCAATTCGCTCCAGGATGTGATCGATATGTTTCTGGATGAACTTTCTGGAAGCGGGGGCGAATTCGAGCAGGGCGAGTCTTCTCCGATCAACATTGGCGGAGCGGAAGGCATCTCGGTGGCGTTGACCGGAATCCTTTTCGATGCGCCCATCGAAGGTGCGGCGGTTGCCGTCAATCCGCACTTAAATTCCGTCTTCTTTGGGCTTGGAGTTTCCAACCTTGCAGAAGATAAGGATTTATGGAAGACCACCGGCTCGACTTTCTTTCAATCCCTGATCGACTCGGTTGAGTTTATCGATGTCCAAACCAGCATGGGGACATGCACCGTCAGCGATGACAAAACATACGGTTTTACCGAACAAAACCCGATCCGTGTTGGAGGCGACTGGCTCGAAGGTCCCGCCCGCGAAGAAGCCTATCTCGATAACCTGCTTGGTCCAAATGGCGAAACGCTTAAGTACGAACGCGAAGGTTCATTCTCCAGCGGCGACACGATCCTGGATAAATATCATGTCACGGGTCCCGGCATCGATGTTGTTTTGTATCTTGATGAATATAATTACACGCCGCCGTTAGCGCCGGTCGGATTCACATGTGTGGGTGAGTTCCCGTTTTCTGCCCCGTAACAAAAGGACCTCCGAGGTATTCAAAACCCCGGAGGTCTGAGTATCTAAATATGGATCGGCGTTCCCTCAGCGCCGTGAGCGGCTTCCATCAAAACTTCGCTCAAGGTCGGGTGCGCATGCACGTTGCGCGCGATCTCGTGCGGAGTCAACTCCATCATGCGTGCGAGGGTGAGTTCGGGCAATAACTCGGTCACTTCAGGACCGATCATGTGCGCGCCCAAAATCTCGCCGTATTTTTCATCCACGACCAGTTTGACGAAACCGGCGTAATCGCCCATTCCCAGCGCCTTGCCGTTTGGCTGGAAGGGGAAACGCCCGATCTTGACGCTGTGACCTTTCTCCCTTGCCTGCGTTTCGGTGTACCCGAACGAAGCCACCTGCGGGTGACAATACGTGGCGCGCGGCATCATGTCGTAATCGAGCGTGATCGTTTCCACGCCTGCGATGTTTTCGGCGCAAATGATTCCCATCGCCGAGCCGACGTGCGCCAGCATGAGTTTACCGGTCACATCGCCGATCGCCCAAATGCCGGGGACGTTGGTCTGCATCTTTTCATCGATCTCGATGAACCCGCGCGGATCCACTTTGACGCCCGCCGCCTCGAGCCCCAGCCCCTTGCTGTTCGGCGTGAAGGAGGTTGCGACCAACACCTGATCCACTTCGAGGGTCTCATCCGGCAATTTGACTTTCACACCTTTGCCAGCGATAGCGATGCTTTCGAACTTAACGTTCGTCTTGATCTTGATCCCCGCCTTGGTCAGTTCCTTCGTCAATTCCTTGCTGACTTCTTCATCTTCTCTCGGCAGGATGCGCGGAAGCAGTTCGATGATGGTCACATCCACACCGTAGGAATTCCAGATCGTCGCGAACTCCGTTCCGATCGAACCGCCGCCCACGATCACCGCCGACTTGGGGAGCGATTCCTGCATGATGGCTTCCACGTAAGTGACGATCTTTTTGCCGTCCATGGTCACACCGGGGAGCTGAGCCGCGCTCGCGCCTGTGGCGACGATGATATTCTTCGCTTTGAGTTCGGTGGTCTTGCCGTCGTTTCCCGCCACGGAGACCGTGTCTTTCGATCTGAAAGTCGCCGCGCCCATGAACACGGCGATGTTGTTTTTCTTCATCAAAAAACCAACGCCTTTGACGAGCCGGTCCGAATTCGAGCGTGAGCGTTTGAAGGCGACGCCATAATCCAGTTTCAGGTTATCGAACGAGAATCCGAAATCCTTTGCCCGGTGACGCAGGGTATGCGCCACCTCCGCATTCTTGAGCAGGGATTTCGAGGGGATGCAGCCGATGTTCAAACAAACGCCGCCCAGCCATTGTTTGTCCACGATGGCGACCTTTTGCTTCAACTGCGCGGCGCGGATCGCAGCAACATAACCGCCGGGTCCTGCGCCGATGACAACCACATCGAAATTTTCAGCCATTGAGGGGAATCTCCTGAATTTAAAAAGATTAAGGGCGATTATACCCTTAACCTTTTTGGTTATTCGTAGAACAAGTCCATAAGCCTGGACTAAAGTGAGGCTTTCAGGAACTCAAACGTCCGCTCCCATGCCAACTTGGCGGCAGCGGGATCATATTCGGGGCGGTCCGATTCCATGAACCAATGGGCAGTTTTCGGGTAGATATGAAGCGTCACGTCAATACCGGCATTCTTCATTGCCTGTTCCATCCCGCGGACGTTGTCCAGCGATTCCCATTCATCCGTTTCTGCGTAATGCCCCAAAACCTTTGCTTTCACTGTACTGAATTCCACGTCTCCGGTGCCGTAAAATAAAACAATGGCAGAGATATTGGGGTCGCTTTCTGCCATCACCAAAGACCACCAGGTGCCCATTGAGAAACCGATTACGCCAATCTTGTTTTTTGTAAGCGAGACAAGATGCTCCTTCGCGGCTCTGACGATGTCACCTATCAATTCGGGATTCGTTCCCTCTGTTGAACCTTGTAACTCCTTGGCTTCATCAATTGTCTTTGCAACGCGACCGTCGTAGTAATCAGGCGCGAGCGCCGTATACCCATGTTCCGCAAGTTGATCACAAATCTCTTTGAAAAAGGGTTTTAATCCCCACCACGAAGGCAACACCAATACGCCCTGCCCACCATTGGAGGGGGAGGCGAGATACGCATTAACCGACCTGTCGTTAACTCTTAATTGAATGGTGGACATGGCAATCTCCTTTTCGTCATTATAAGTACATTTGTTCTAATTTGCAAGCAAAAGAAAAGACGGCTTTCGCCGCCTTGGAGATCTAAAACCACCGCCTCACCCTGGACTTGTAGCCGGCATATTCCCCCTTGAATTTTTTCTCCAGGTAGGCTTCTTCCTTCTCTATGACGAGCCGACTCATGGTCGCGGCAAAAAACGGCGCGGCGACCAAACCCCACAGGGTCCCATATGCAAGCGGAAATCCGATGACCATCAGCACAAAACCAAGATAGATCGGATTGCGCGTGAAGCGGTAAATGCCGTCGGTCACCAGCGCCTTGACCGAACCATGCGGGTCGAGGGTTGTATGCGCTTTGCGGAATTCGATAAACGCGCCCACCCCAAAAAGAAAGCCGATAAAGGTGAGTCCCAATCCGCCGTTCTTCATGGTCTGCGACATGCTTGCCAAAGCGGGGATGAACTGTCCCAGCAGCAAGGCGACGATAATGTAGAAGATCGCCACGATGGGTGGATGAATGTATTTATTTATGGCGGGACGATCTTTTTGTTTTTCGCTCATTCACTTTCCTCGGTTTCGAGCCGGGCTTTCAGCGGAGGCATGTGCCAGAACCATTCCATCCAATCCGCGTAGGGGACATCCTTTTGTTTGGTATATGCCCAAATGTCGGCTTTGAGGCGGTGACGGTCCCACCACTCGCTTCTTCGAATGAATTGCAGTTTTCCAGACCACAGGATCGTACCGCCGGGGTTGAAAATGGTAAGCTGCCAGCCATCGCGGAGAGGGAAGAACTTATCTGAGCCGTCCGGCTGGAAGAAAAACTCGATCCGCCCCTCCCAACCCTGTTCCCAATATGCCATCAATTCGCCGTTGTAACTTTTCACTTGAAACCTTGTTCTTGCAGCTTTATTATGCCCAATTCTCCAATGTCGCTTTGACCTTCGCCAAAAACCAATCTGCAGATGCGCCGTCGAGAATGCGGTGATCGAAGACGAAAGACAGATAGACCATCGGGCGAATCGCGATTGCTTCGTCTATAACAATAACACGTTTCTGCATCGCGCCGACTCCGAGGATCCCCGCCTGAGGCTGGTTGATGACAGGGAAGGCGAAGAGCGATCCGCTCACGCCGTGATTGGTCAACGTGAACTTGCCGCCTTTGACCTCATCCGGTTGGAGTTTCTTGTTTCGTGAGCGTGTAGCCAGATCATTTACTGACCGAGCCATCGCCAGCAAAGATAAATTGTCGGCATTCTTGATGACAGGCACGATCAAGCCTTCCTCGCCAAGGGATACCGCCATACCCAAATTGATATTTTTATGAAGAAGCAAACCTTCATCCGTCCATGATGAGTTGGTTTGCGGGTACGCTTTCAGTCCCGCCACGATCGCCATCATGAAATACGCCGTGAAGGTGAGATTAACTCCATCACGTTCAAAAGCCGCCTTGTTTGCGGCGCGATGCTTGGCAATCCTGCTCATATCCGCTTCCATCACGGTCAACACATGCGGAGAGGTGTGCTTGGACTCGACCATGTGCGCCGCGATCTGCCTGCGGATGGTGGAGTGTTTGATGAGAGTCCCAGGTTGCATGTTGGCAGGTTGGAGGTTCGCCGCTTGTGGAACTCGACCTTCAACCTTCGACTTGTGACCTTCAACATAAGCCAGCACATCATTCTTCGTGATCCGCCCGTTCAGCCCCGTGCCGCTGAGCTGGGACAAGTCCACGCCATGCTCGGCGGCGATCTTTGCAACGACGGGGGAGATGAAACCGAGATCTCGGTTGGTGGCTGTTGGTTGGTAGTTGATGGCTTGAGATTGTGCTTGAACAACAGGTGTTGCAGTAGCCTTTTGCGCTGATGCATTGCTACCAACCGCCAACTGTCCACTGTCAACCGATTCCCCGGGCTGACCGATGATCGCAAGCAATTCCCCCACCTTCGCGGCAATCCCTTCTTGTGTGATGATTTTCAAAATTGTTCCTGTTGCAGGGGCGGGAATTTCCGTATCCACCTTGTCAGTATTCACTTCGAGCAGCGGCTCCAACTCCTTGATCGAGTCACCTTCCTGCTTGAGCCATTTTGTGACGGTCACTTCATCCACGCCTTCGCCGAGTCTTGGGACAAATACTTTGGTTGCCATAATATCTCCAGTTATCAGTGATCAGTTGACAGTGATCAGTAAACAGTGATCAGTAAACATTAAGTCGGTCTTCATCGGATAAGACGATGTATTCTGCCACTTCTTCCCGGAGTGCACGAGGTGGTTCGCCGCAGAACATATCGGCTTTATCAATCATGCCGCCTAACATACGTCCGATTTCGAGACATTTGTCCAGAAGTTGAACGCTGGTTTTTTTGTCAATGTGCTCACAATCTAGTGCAGTTTCGATCCAGTGTTGAGTTTCCATTTGCTCGCCATCCGAATCAGTGAGTTTGCTGATAAAGTGTTTTTCATATCTGCGCTTTGCCCAGGCTTCAGCGAGGTTCGCGCCAATCGAGCGGGAAGAACGTCGGATTTGATCTGTCAGGGAAAATGTCTCGTCCCTCGGAAATTTCTTCGAAAGATTAAAGATTTCCTGCTGTAGTTGGCGGCTCTTCTTATAAACGATCAAATCCCTAAAACTCTGCGCGTGTTGCAATCCGCTCATGTTTGCTCTCCTTTACTGATCACTGATCACTGATGACTGTCCACTGATCACTCATGACTGTCCACTATTCACTGAAACGAAGGATACTTCTCTGGATCAACCTCATGCATCATTTCATAAACAGCATCGAACACCGTCTCCGCATTCGGCTTTGACCAATAATCGCCATCACTCCCATACGCAGGGCGATGGGCTTTAGCAGATAAAGTACGGGCAGGCGAATCCAAATGGAAATACCCGCCCTGCTTCTCGATGACTTCCTGCATCATGAACGCTGATGTGCCGCCTGGGACATCCTCATCCACGAACAAAATGCGGTTCGTCTTATTAAGCGACTCGACAATCTTTCCGTGAATATCAAATGGCATCAGCGATTGAACGTCGATCACTTCCACATCAATGCCGACCTTGCTCAGTTTATCCGCGGCATCCATTACCACGCGGCAACACGCGCCGTAGGTGACGATGGTCACGTCCCTGCCATCGCGGATGATCTCAGGCACACCGAGCAGCAGGGTGATTTCGCCGATATTATCGGGCAGGCGTTCCTTCACACGATAGCCATTCAACACTTCAATGACAATCGCAGGCTCATCAGATTTCAAGAGCGTGTTGTAAAAACCAGCGGCGCGGGTCATATCGCGTGGAACCAGAACATACATACCACGCACGAGATTCAAAATTCCAGAGATCAACGAACCCGCGTGCCACACGCCTTCCAGTCTGTGCCCGCGCGTGCGGACGATCACAGGCGCTTTCTGTCCGCCCGCTGAACGCCAACGCAATGTCGCCAGATCGTCGCTCATGACTTGCAAGGCATACAAGACATAATCGAGATATTGAATCTCCGCGATCGGCCGCAGACCGCGCATGGCCATGCCAATTGCCTGCCCCATGATCGTCGCCTCGCGGATGCCTGTATCCGTCACGCGAAACTCGCCATATTTTTCCTGCATCCCTTTGAAGCCCTGGTTAACATCGCCGAGTTTTCCAACATCTTCACCGAACGCGATCAAGCGCGGCTCACGCGCCAGTGCGGCATCGAAGGCGGCATTGACCACCTCAAAGCCAAACATTGTCGGCGACGAATCCGAATACACGGGCTTCACTTCATCCACGCGCATTGCCGTGCCCGAATACAAATTCGAACCATATCGTTCAAGGTTCAACGCGTCGTTCTCGTGCCTCCACTGGATGAGGACCTGCTTGGTGGGATTCGATTCATCCCGGAGGATTCGCAACGCTTCATGCGCGATCGTGTGGATGTCGCGCCTCGTATACGAAGGGAGGTTTGCCAGCCGATCCCTGAGCATTCTCAACTCTGACGCATGATCCGACGACCCGGCGATCTCCTCGAGCATATCCATCACCTGGTTGCGCTCATCGCTGATGGGTGAGAGATAAGCATCCCATGCGGCTTTGCGGAATCCTTCTACAGCCTCGTAGTCTGCCTTTTCCGCTGAATCAAGCTCGGGCGCGGAAATGAGGCGCTGGGTTATCATCCACTCGCGCATCTTTTTGAGTCCGTCGAATTCCTCTTCCCACTTCAATCGCTCCGGTGATTTATATCGTTCATGTGAACCGCTCGTGCTGTGACCCTGCGGCTGGGTCACGTCAATGACATGGACAAGCGCGGGGATGTGATGCTCGCGCGCGATCTCGGCGGCGGTTTGATAAGTTTCCAGCAGGGCTGGATAATCCCATGCGCGGACGGTGTAAAGGTCGAAGCCGTGCATACAATCTTCATCGGGGCAGGGGTCGCGTTGAAACCCGCTCATGATGGCGCCGATGTTTTCCTTGACCATCTGGAATTGATTGGGCACCGAGATGCCGTAGCCGTCGTCGTAAATGGTGATGACAGCGGGCGCTTTGAGCACGCCAATGGCGTTGACCGATTCCCAGAATAATCCTTCCGCTGTGGACGCGTTGCCGATGGTGGCGAAGGTCACTTCGCTGCCGTTGTTTGAAAATTCCTTTTCGCCTTGCAGCTCTTTGAGTTTGCGGTACACCACCGATGCGTAGGCAAGACCCACCGCCCTTGGCATTTGCGCTCCCGTCGGCGAAACATCGGACGTGGTGTTGTACATCTGCGTTTGCGGACGCCACGAGCCATTTGGATATAAAAGCCGCGTGGCAAAGTGCGCGTTCATTTGCCGTCCGCCGCTGTGCGGATCATAGGTGATATCGGCATGCGCATACAACTGCGCAAAAAATTCCTGGATGCTCATCACGCCAAGCATGAACATCCAGGTCTGGTCACGATAATATCCCGAGCGCCAGTCGCCTTTTTGAAAGGCGCGGGCGATGGCGAGTTGGGCGATCTCTTTTCCATCGCCAAATATGCCGAACTTTGCCTTGCCGCTCAATACTTCTCTTCTACCGATAAGCGAAGCCTGCCTGCTTTGATAAGCCAGGCGGTAATCCTTGATGATCTCTTCTTTTTCGAGGGGAAGCACTACAGATGCCTTTTTCCTTGGCATGCACTCTCTCCTGGGCAGGTAATGAAAGGGATTATAACGGATATACTATGACCATGTCATCCACCCTGCAGACCGCACAAATTAACCTCCCGAAAGATTTCATCGATCTCGGACGGGGCGATCCGGGGTTGAACTTATTGCCGCTCGACCTGTTAAGAGACGCTGCCGCGCATCGGCTGAATCAAAGCGACAACGAGTTCCTGCAATACGGCGCGGAGCAGGGCGATGGGTATTTCCGCGAGGCGCTGGCGAAGTTTTTATCCATCCGTTATGGATTTTCCGTTTCGCGCGATGACCTTTTTGTCACCTCGGGCATTTCAGCGGGGTTGGATCTGCTTTGCACGCTCTTCACCAAACCAGGCGATACGATTCTGGTGGAGGAGCCTTCGTATTTCCTGGCATTGAAGATCTTCGCGGATCACGGCTTGCGCGTCGCTTCGATCCGGACCGATGAGTCCGGTCTCGTTATGGACGATTTGATCCGCGCTTTGAACGAATCACATCCAAAGTTTTTGTACATCATCCCAACCTTCCAAAACCCAAGTGGACATACTCTCTCACAGGAACGGCGCGAGGAACTGGTTGAACTTTCGAAGAAATACGATTTTATTATTCTTGCTGATGAAGTCTATCAATTCTTGAGCTATACCCAAATCCCGCCGACATCCTTCGGCACATACATCGGCTCGGGAAATGTTGTTTCGCTCGGCTCATTCTCTAAGATTCTCGCCCCCGGCTTGCGGCTGGGATGGCTGCAAACCCATCCCTCCATCATCAGTAGACTCGCTTCCTGCGGACTTCTCGACAGCGGAGGAGGGATGAATCCCTTCACATCTGCCGTCGTTCGCAGTCTCATCGAAAAAGGGGATTTGGATAAAAACATCGCGCATCTGGTTGATACGTACAGCAAGCGGATGCAGTCGGCAGAAAGATCATTGAGGACCCATCTCCGCGCAGCTGAATTCTCCACCCCGAATGGCGGATATTTTTTCTGGGTGCGCCTGCCTGGAGTAAATGCCGGTGAATTAAGGGAGAAAGCCCGGGAGTATCGGATCGGCTTGCGGCAGGGGTTGCTTTTCTCCAGCCAGAATGGATTGAGCGATTTTTTCCGCTTGAGCATTTCCTTTTACGATGTGAACGAAATCGAGCAAGGGATAATAAGATTGAAGAAGTGTATTGACGAAAAATAAAAGGCGGACATCTCTGTCCGCCATAAATCACTATTCACTATTTACTATCACTAAACTACTTCATCCTTTCCGCCACGATCTCCGCCACATCCTTCACCTGAATTTCGCTTGATTCCCCCTTTGCCGCATCGGTCATCATCGTCAGACAGAAGGGACATCCCACTGCAACGGTGTTTGCTCCTGTTGCCTTTGCCTCTGCAAATCTCGCCTCGTTCACGCGCGCGGAACCTGCTTCCTCTTCCTTCCACATTTGCGCGCCGCCCGCGCCGCAGCAGAAGGACTTGGCTCCGTTGCGCGGCATTTCAATGGTCAGAGCGCCTGCCGAATTCAGCGCATCGCGCGGAGAGTCCACTTCCTTGTTATGCCGTCCCAAATAACACGGGTCATGGAAGGTCACTGAATACTGTTGACTGCTCACTTCCAAACTGATCTTCCCTGCTCCTACCAACTCATTAATTAATTGAGTGTGGTGAATGACCTGATAATTCCCGCCAAAAGCCGGGTATTCATTCCTGATCGTATGCAAACAATGCGGGCAGGTCGTCACGATTCTTTTTGGGGCGACCTCGTTCAAAATTTCCACGTTTTGTGAAGCCAGCCCAAAGAAAATATCCTCGCGTCCGGCACGGCGAGCCGAGTCGCCGGTGCAGGCTTCGTTCTTGCCAAGCACGGCGTAGTTCACTCCAGCGGTGTTCAGAATTTTTGCGAAAGCTTGCGCGGTCTTTTGCGCGCGCGAATCTGTCGCAGGCGCACAGCCAACCCACCATAAAATCTCAGGCTCGGCGTTTTGTTCGATGGTTGGCACATTCAAACCTTCCGCCCATTTCATTCGGTCGGCTTGTGAAACGTTCCATGGATTTTGATTCCGCTCCATGCCTTTGAGTGCCGTCTCCAGCTGTTTCGGGAATGCGCTTTCCATCATGGAAAGATTTCTGCGGATGTCGAGAATATCGCGCATCGGTTCGTTGCCGACGGGGCAGATGTCCACGCACGCGCCGCAACTTGTACACGCCCAAACCGCCTCTTCCGAGATGAGTTCGGTCATCGCCACATCGGTCGTCCCGCCGCCATTGAAGTGATACCGTTTGTTGATCTCCAACGCGGCAGGCGACAATAATTTCCCAGTGTTATATGCCGGGCAAACTTCCTGACAGCGGAAGCACATGATGCAGGCATAGCTGTCCATGATCTGTTCCCAGCCAAGGTCTTTCATCTTCGCGGCGCCGAACTGTTCGATGCTTTGGTCGTCGAGATTGATGTAACTTAATTCGCCAATGGATTTTCGTTCGGGCTTGATCGCAAAATTGATCGGCGCAAAGAACAAGTGAATGTGTTTTGAATATGGGAAGTAGGGAAGAAACGCGACCACCGCACCGATGGATAACCAAAATGCGATATGTTCTCCCGCGACCAAAACCCCCGGCTCGACCCCCGCCCAAAGCTGGGATACCGCCGAGATGCTTGGCTGCCAGCTGTCCGTGTGGCCTGCCAACGCCAGGTTGAACGACTCTCCCAGAAAACGCATCGAGTTATGAAGGAATATGAATGTGGCGACGATCGCGGAATCGCGCATGATCCCGAATCGAGCCTTCGGGTGAAGCAAAGTCGTCTCGCGGGTGGACAGAGTCTCAGGTCGAAGGACGAAGCGGCGGATGACCATCGCCACGATGCCGAGGACGATGGCGACATTGGCAATATCCGCAATGAGGCGGTACACATCCCCGAATGCACCGGTGTTATCGAGCAGGCGCCAGCCGGTGTAGGCATAGATCAAATCCGCGAGGTTGATGAGAAGGAAGGAGAGGAATCCCCAGCCGATGAGCGCGTGAAGGATGGAGGTCCACAAGCGGAAACGAAAAACGGGTTGGAAAAATCCCACTTTGAGGATGAGTTCTCCAACCCGCTTCCAGATCAACGACCAGTCCGCCTTTCCCTTACCGCTGGCGATGTGACCGGCGATGCGCATCACGCCTTTGTAGGTGAAATATAGCGAGACGAGCGTTGCGATTACAAAGAGGATTTTTTCTGCAAGCGTGAGCATGGAACCTCCAGGAAAACGATGTCATTGCGAGCGCGAAGCGCGAAGCAATCTTCTGAGAATGTGGAGATTGCTTCATCGGGATGATCACCCTCCTCGCAATGACATTTATTTGTTAAGTTTAACACAAGTTGGATTTACGCCGCAGGTTAAAACCTTGTCAGGCTGTTCCAGATCTCCGTATTCAAATGATCATGATGAGTCTGTGTAAATTCCCAAAACAGGGAGTGGGCACGCGTGAAGGGGTGATGGATGTGACGCGCGATGTAGACCGTCCGCTTGAGGTCGAGTTCACGCACTTCCACTTTTTTAACCCGACCAAAGGCGAGTCCGCGCGCCGCGACCATTTCAGAAACGAAGGCAATCCCTACACCGCGTTCGACCGCCATTTCGATGGCTTCGGGGTTGCCCAACTCCATGACAACATTGAGCATGTCGGGTGTGATGCCGAATTTTTTCATCTCGCCCATGACCGTCTCACATG
Source organism: Anaerolineales bacterium (assembly GCA_015075725.1). NCBI lineage: Bacteria > Bacillati > Chloroflexota > Anaerolineae > Anaerolineales > Anaerolineales bacterium. The sequence goes on from JABTTV010000001.1 coordinate 1,838,611, forward strand.
TACCGGAAAATTCCTCGCGCATGATGATCTTCTGGCCCACAAGGTCGTCTGGGGTGGCTTGGCCGTAGGAAGCCCAGGGATGGTTCGCAGGAACGATCAGAAAGATTCGGTCGTCGAACAAAGGCTGGCATTCGATATCCCGGTGTTCGAGCATTTTGCTTGACACTCCCATGGGTATGTTCTGATCGCGGATGCGCTCGAACACATTATCGCGCGACATCACTTTGACGCGTGGATGAATGGCTGGATATTCCTCCTGGAACATGGAAAGCAGCACCGGCAGCAGGTACTTTCCCGCCGAGGTCGAACAGCCGATGAGCAACTCGCCGCCTACTTCATGGTTGATGTTGTGCAGGCTGTCTTCCATGATTCGCGCTGAACGCAGCATCTCGCGCGCCATCGGCAGGAGGGCTTCGCCCGCCTCGCTTAACGCGATGGAACGTCCGCGCCGCAGGAACAGTTCCACGTTGTAGGCATGTTCCATCGCTTGAATATGCTGGCTGACCGCGGATTGCGACATGTGCAGGCGCCTCGCGGCTTTTGAGAAGTTCTTTTCCTCCGCTGCTGCAAGGAACACACGCAGGGATGAGAGTTCGATCATTTTTTTCTCCGTCTCTTCCGATAAGTAGCGGTGATGAGTTTGCTTGTTAATCATAAGTTCCTCTCAACTTCCCGGCTAGTGCCTATTGTCAATGACTCCGGGCGCCTGAATGGGTGGTTTGCCCCAAAAATACTGCCCGCGGCGGTTTCTCCTCGCGGGCAGTATTTTCGTTATCGTCAGCTGCGGTTGATTAAGCCGGAACCGACACCATTAGTAGGCTATTTTGTCACAGGCAGTTCCGCCGCGATCCAGCCATTCATACCGCCGTTCAGGTTGCGGACGTTGGTATAACCCAGGAATTGCAGGTACATCTGGGTCATGGCGCCGCGATGACCGGAGGCGCAGATCACCATGATGGGGGCAGCCTTGTCGGCGGGGAGTTGGGCAAGGTTGGCGGGTACATCGTTGACGGGGATGTTGACGGCGCCTTCGATGTATCCATTGGCGGTCCATTCATCCACAGTGCGGACGTCGAGCATAAAGGGGACATTCCCGGCGACCAGTTCAGTATTAAAGTCGGGGGACTTGATCGCGCCAAATCCTTCGGGCAGGTTGCTCAGGTAGTTGTCGAGAGCGGCAAAGGTGGCTTCGTCCACTTCGGGAGCGGTACCAGCCACCGGCGCGGCGGGAGCGCCCTTTTCCACGGGCAGTTCCGCCTTGATCCATCCATTGAGTCCGCCGTTGAGGTTGACCACATCGGTATATCCAAGCAGGCGAAGAGCCATTACGCCGAGGGAGCCGCGATGACCGGATGCGCAGGTGATGACGATCTTCTCATCCTTGCCGGGAAGTTTGTCCAGATTCTTGAGCAGGTCGCGGATCGGGATGTTGATGGAACCGGCGATGAATCCATTGGCTTCAAGTTCAGAGGGTTCGCGCACATCCACGATGAAGGGCGGGGTTCCAGCAAGAAGTTCGTTGAGTTTGTCGGACTTGATGCTGTAGTAACCAGCGTCGGTAGGCAGGTTGGTGAGGAAGGAAGCCATCTCACTGACAAGCCCCGCCACGGGCAGGCCTGCAGCTTTCCATCCGTTGAGACCGCCGCCAAGATTGACGACATCGGTGTAGCCCATCAAGTTCAAAGCCATTGTGACGATTCCACCGCGATGCCCGGAGGCGCACAGGACGATGATCCGGCTGTCTTTATCCGCGGGAATTTGATCGAGATTCGCAAAGAACTCGCTGAACGGCAAATTGATGGAGCCTTCGATATAACCGTCCTTGTCCCATTCGGCTTTGCTGCGGACGTCAATGATGAAGGGCAGGTCGGACCCGGTCAGTTCTTCCGCCAGCTTGTCTGATTTGACGGAATAGAAACCTTCAGGCATGTTGACAAAGTAACCATTGAGCATCGTAAACAGTGCCTGGTCTTCGATGATGGCTGTGCTGATGGCTGCAGGCGCTTCGGGCATGGAGCCAGAGACGAGAGGCAGTTCGGCTTTCTTCCAGGCGTTGAGGCCGCCGCCGAGATTCCGGACGTCGGTGTAGCCCAACAGGCGAAGAGCCGCCATGACCATGCCGCCACGATGGCCGGAGGCGCAAGTCACGACAATGGGCTGATCCAGTTCGGGGAGCTTATCCAGGTTGTTCAGCACTTCGCGTACCGGGATGTTGACGGATCCTTCGATGTAGCCGTCGGTCTCAACCTCGGAAGGTTCGCGCACGTCGAGGATGAAGATCTCCTTTTCTGCAAGCTCGGTGTTGAGCGCTGAAGCGGATACAGATCCATATCCTTTATCGGAGGGGAGGTTGGCGGCAAGGTCGGTGAACAGCGCCAATACATCCGGCGTCGTTTCAACAACAGGCGCTTCCGGGATGACTTCCACCACTTCTTCCGTGGGTGCCACGACCGGTTCAGCAGCCGGGGTACCGCACGCGCCGAGGATCATGCTCAGCACGAGAAACAGGGCAAAAAACAGTTGGAATTTCTTTGACATTTAATTTTCTCCTTTTGAATGTTCTTTTTAACAAGCTCTTATCAGCAGCTTGTGGTTTCAATGACAGTGGTTAATCATCCGGCAGGATCTTCACATCGATGTAACCAAGGAAGTTCAGGTACATCTTGGCGATGGCGCCGCAGTGACCGCTCCCGCAGATGATCACAATGGGGGAGGATGGGTCAGCGGGAAGTATTTTCAGGTTTTCAGGGATTTCATGAACCGGCATGGAAATCGCGCCTTCGAATGCGCCGCCCACGGGGATTTTCGATTCGTCCCGGACATCCAAAATCAAGGGTGCTTCGCCGCTTTCTATCATTGCCTGTAATTCATCTGTTGTAAGGGTGGACACATCTTCCGACATGGCGGTCAGATAGTTGTCGAGGAGGGTGAGGCGGGTTTGATCCACCTCCGGCTCGGGAGTCAGGATTCGTGCTGGGGCGGGAAGTCCCGGTTCAAGCGAATATCCGGCCTTTATCCAACTCCCGATCCCGCCATCCAGGTTAAGCACATTTGTGTACCCCAGCGACCGCAAGGCAATCGCTCCCATCGCCCCGCTGTAGCATGGCTCGCAATAGACCACGATCCTTTGATCCCTGGCGGGTAGTTTGTCAAGATTATCGAGGAGGTCTGGGATCGGAATGTTCACCGCACCTTTGATATGGCCGGTGGATGCAACTTCATCCGGCTTGCGGACATCGAGGAGATAAACCGGCGCTTCTGCGCGGGCGGCTTCGAGGTTTACGGCGGTGATGCTGTAATACCCCTGTTCGGAGGGAAGGTCTGTGATGAACTGACTCAGTACTGCCTCCCAATCTTCCAACCCGGTCACTTCATTGCCTTCCGCTCTCCATTTATTCAACCCTCCCGACAAATTGAATGCATTGGAGTAACCCAAAAGGCGCAGGGTCATTGTGACGATCGAGCTGCGATGGCCGGAAGCGCCATAGACGACAATTCGTACGTCTTTTTCAGCGGGTAGCTGATCGAGCTTCCGAAGGAATTCGGGAAAGGGAATGGAGACAGATCCATCAATAAATCCATTTGCCTCCCGTTCCGCCGCCATCCGGACATCCAGGAGGAAAATTGAACCGTTTATTAATTCAGAAGCAAGCGCCTTTGGTTCAATGGCAAGATAATCTTCCGGCAGGTTAGATAGGAAATCATCGAGTGCGTTGAAGAGCCCTTCATCTACAATGGTTGGTGCGCTGATGACTTTAGGCGCTTCGGGCATGCCGCCCGTGATGATCGGAAGTTTCGCCTCTTCCTGCACAGCACGGCACTCTCCCATGTTACGGACGTTGACATAGCCCAACATCTTGAGAGCCATCAACGCAAACCCGCCACGATGTTCGGAGCCGCAATAGATCACGATTCGATCCTCGGGATCGGGCAGTTTATCCAGGTTTTTCAGCAAGGTTCGGAGTGGGATGTTTACCGCGCCTTCGAGGTATCCGTCGTTCTTGAGCTCGGCAGGTTCGCGCACGTCGAGCAGAAAGATAGAATTATCTACTGCAAGTTCCCTGCTCAAGTTTGCTGCGCTGACCAATCCAAAGTTTGAATTAGCCGGGATGGATTTCCAGAAATTGACTAGCAGGGGTGGAAAATCCGTGGTGACAGTTGAAATTTCGGCTGGGTTGGAAATTTCTATGCCAGGGGTCTCGGTTGGGATAAATCCCTCGTCAACTGATGACGAACCACACGCTCCCAGCAGAATGCTGAGGATCAGTGGGAGGGAAAAGGTGATGTGAAGCGAACTTTTCATTTCCCAAGCCATTTATGGGACAGCCGTCGGCTCAACGACCTGAGGCGGCACCTGGTCCACGATCACGCTTTGGTTCGCCTGCAATTCGTCGGGATAAACTTTGTCTGCGGTAAGAAAAATCGCAGCGTTCCCGTGGCAGGCATTGCAGGAGGAATTCTGCGGCGTTTCCAATTGAATATTATGAGGTGTGGAATAGACCCATGTATTCTTCATATCGAAAGCCGGAAGGAGATTCTCGCCGTAAAAATTGTAGGCGTGCTCTGCGGCAGGGACATGCCGCAATACGACATATTCATACGGCCGGTGATAGTTGGGGTCCGGATTTTTACCGATGAAGAAGGATAGATAATCGCGCTCTGTCTGATAGAACGGATTCCCTGTTTTCTCACTCACCGCCACATGACAACCGTCGCAGCTTGTATAAGAAACCGAATGACAGACCTGGCACGCCAACTTATCCTTGTGGATGAGATGATTCTGGTTCGTATCGTTCCATGCGCCCATCTGGGCGTGACAGGATTCGCAGGAAGGTGTTTGCTCGCCGGCATAACGGTGGTTTTTCTGTATTTTTTCGATGCCTTCCGCCTCCGTATGGCATTGTGTGCAGGTCGCTCCGGGGTTGTGCATATCCGCGCTGCTGTGGCAGTTCATGCAATTCATGCGTTCGAGGCGGAAATGCGCATCCCCCGGTATTCCTTCATGTTTACCAAGGTATTCGTTGCCCACGCGGCTACCGTGACAGGCGGTGCAATTTTGCGACATGGACGGGGTCTTCATGACGACATGTCCCTCGACGAAGCCGCCTCCCACCTGATCGGGCTGACTGATATGGCAGTCACCGCAGCTTGCATGGCAGCTCGCACAATGATTGCCGAACATCCTGTGCATGGCTTCCTGATCTGGCGATGCGTACATTGATTCGATCTCTGCCAGGTGGTTGACCCGTGAAAGTTTTTCCTTGACCACGTCCTCTTTCACGATCACTGTTCCTTCTTCCGTGTTGGGCGGGAAGTAATGACAATCCTGGCAGTCGGTGTGACAGGAACCACAGTGCGTATTGAATGTCGCCATCAGGGTTGCGACCCGCGCCGCATCGTAATCCGGTTTGGATGCGCCCCGCGCTTCAAGGATTGTCCAGTATCCGTCCAAAGTTGCATGCAGGCCCGAGCCCGTCATCGCCGTCTCATAATGGCAGTCATCACAAATTTTGGTCGGGGCTGAACTCGGGTCTTCTATCAACCCGATATGTGCTGTTTCTTTATCGCTCGACGTGTTATCACCGGCATGGCAACGCGTGCAGGCTAGTTCACCGTGCGGATCGGCGAGGAATTTTTCCGTATCGACGAGCACTTTCTCCCATGGCTCCAACGGAGCCACCTCGCCCCCTCAGCCAGCTCCCGATGATTCCTTTTCGACAACCTCTTCCGGTTTGGCGGTATCGATCAATCTCTGTTTGTCAGTATGACAATTCCTGCATTCATTGAGGAAGACACCTTCGACAATGGGGGTGGAATCAGAGGATGGATCCTCCGCGCCGGGAGTTTCTGTGACTTGAGGTACGTCTGTACTTTTGCATGAGGTCACTAGGATGACCAAAATCAACAGGAGGATCGGGATTCGATTTTTCAAATCAGCCTCTATTTGTGTATATTTTCACAAATAATTTTATTTCATCCCCTTATGGCTGCAAGTGATTTATATAACCTCCGCTTATCAGATTTGCTTATGGATTTTGATAACTCACCTCATTTAGCCGATTCGGATAGACCAAAATTGCCCGACAAATATTTCTCGCTCAAGCCGCCGAGAGCATTATTTTGTAAGTTGATCATGGAAAAACTGATGTATAGAGCTCTTGCATAAGTGCTCCCGCCGAAGTCCCCGGCGGCGGGGACGCCGCCTTGAGCAAGGTAAAATTTTGACTATTGCAAGAAGTCCTATGTAAAAAAATCCCGCGAGAGGTGCCCACGGGATGATTCTTCTGCGCCTGTTTTAATTGCTACTGGCTGATATCGTTCACGTAATCGACCGCACTCGAGCAGACGCCGACAAGATGCGGCGAGACGGTCTCCCATGTGAGCGGCAGGCCGTTCGCGGCAAAGCCGCCGCTGATCCCTTCGGCAAGACAGCCTCCGCCCGCGTTGTAGTTGACGAGGGTGAACTTCCACAAGTCTTCGTACGAAGCGGCGCTTTCAGGTCTTGTGAGTGTGTAGTTGTAAACAACCTGCCCGGCTTGTTCGCAATTGGCGATGAGAGTGTGGGCGAAAACGCCGATGGAAAAATCTGCCTGTGAAAGGTCGAGCCCCAATGGACATTCTTCACAACTTGCATTGACGCTTCCCACCAGCGCGCGCCTCAACTCCGCCTGAAGTTCTTCATCCAAATTGGCATAGCCCAAGCCGCAGGTTTCAGAGTCCATCACCAGCGGACAGAATTGATTGTAGAAGGAACCATTCCAGAAAAGGGTCGTATCCGCGCCGTTCTCGGTGAGTTGACCGAAGCCGATATCGGCGGCGCCTTGAAATATGCCGGGCCAGAACTGGCTCTCACGGGCGAATAGATTCTTGAGCAAATAAGCGGGTACGCTTGTTTCCTTTGATGTGTCGAGGATCAAGCCGTCGAATTGATTCTGCCATTGGCGTACGGCGTCGCGCGATTTCTCCAACCCGCATTGGTTGACGACGTTGCCGGGTGCCAGCCCGCCATCCGGGCAGGAGCGGGCATCTACCACGCCTTGCAGGATGAGATTCGCTGCGAGATAGGTGTATGGGATGCCACTGCTCAGATCTTCGCTTTCAGTGGGGGTGCTCAGCCATTCAGGCGCACCGCCAACGGGAGGGAAGACGCCCCAGGTCTCGGAGCAGGTCGCGCTGACGCCTCCCTGCCATTGCGATGAGAGAACGTCCACATACCAATAGAGTTGATCGGGGTCGCCTTCGTCCACCTGCTTGACGCGGATTTGCGCCCCATACACGAGACTGGAGTCGCCGTAGGTCGAATACGCCCAAAAGGTCACTTCTGCGCCTTCGTCGTCCGTTTCGGGGATGCGAAATTTGCATACGCCGGTATCCTCGCAGAAGAAGGATTGGCCGTTGTACGTGCCTTCTATTCGGTTGATCGATTCGTTGGGAAGGGGCTCCTGCCCGGTAATGACGAGGGTGGGTTGGGTCTCACAAATATTTGTCCCCGTGCTGAAGACAGGTTCGCAATCTTCAAGCGAGATCCATGCGCTGGCGGCAGGCAATTGCATGGCGATCTCTTTTTCCCTTGGTTCCGTGTCGATCAATAAGGCGTAGTAACCGTCGCACCTGCTTACATTATTGAGATTGCACATCGGCTGGGACGTCCACTCGCGGTAGATGATCGTGCCGCAATCGCGATAGACCTCGTCCGGCGTCGGCATCCCGTCGTGTTCTATGACGATCTTGCAGACGGAGGTCCTGTCCTTCCATTTGAGCAGTTCCCACTGGTAGGAGGTGTATTCGACGGCGATGATTGAGAACCGGTCGGGACCGGGCGGGGGATTGGAACCAGAATCAAGCGCGGGGTTGGAGCCGGAGGCGGGCAGCGATCCAGAACTGACCGCCATGTTCAGAACAGCGATCAAAATCAAAAGGATCCGGCTAACCCTCTGGCTCTTCTTCATAAAAAACGGAGCTCGTCTTTATTATATAACGAACTCCGTGGGTTGGGGAAATTTGCCAGAGTTGTTGAATGGCAAATTCGTTATTTTTTTTCCGTGTCCAGCGCCTCGTAGGTCTCGAGGTCGCGTTTGAGGTTGCGGCTGCGGACGTACATGCTCAGCAGGTAAACGCCCATGACCACGAACGAGACAATAAAGCCCGCGATCATGTAATTGTCGGTATTGGGAATGGAATCCATTGGATGCTCCTGTTACATCGAAACTTTCAGTTTGAGGTGTTCGACCTTCTCCTCCAACGCGCCGATGCGGATGCGGTGCCACATCAGGTCGATGAAGATGATGGTAAAGGCGCCGAGGGCGATGAACATGGCTGTCAGCATGTTCGGAGTCATGTCGAAACCGCCTTGCGCCGCCGCACTGGCATTGCCGATGACAACCGGGTGAATGGTGCGGAAGAGGCGGATGACCATGAAGGTGATCGGCGCGCTGATGCCGCCCAGCAATGTATACACCGCTCCGAACCGCGCGCGTTTCTCGGGGTCTTCTATTCCGGCGCGGAGCATGAAGTAGGCGATGTAGATCAGCTCCGTCACTGCGGCGGTGGTCAAGCGCGGGTCCCACGTCCACCAGGTATTCCACGCTGGGCGCGCCCAGATCGAGCCGAGCACGATAGTGATGAAAAAGAACATCGTGCTCACTTCCACAGCGGCGACTTCAAAGCGATCCCATTTCATGTCCTTGGTAATCAGGTAAACGATTCCCGAGACCGCCGCGAGGACGAAGCCAACCAGCCCGACCCAGGCTGTCCCGACGTGGAAATAGAAAACGCGCTGGACGTTACCCATCACGGCTTCGGTGGGGGCGTAGACCAGGGCGAAGTAGGTCGCGACGCCAAGCCCGATGATCGATAAAACATCGAGGATGGTTAGAAGGATTGGTTTTTGTTGCATGGATAAACTCCTTTTGAGGAATTGCGATTTCAGATTTGGATTGAAGAATTCCGGCTCTTTCTGGATGTTGAGCTGGATATAGCCCATCAATCTCATCCTACCTGAAAGTTGGTTTCGCAGGCCGGGCTTTCAGCCTGATATTGTCTTTCGCATCTTTCGGCGATAGAGAACGCCAACTATTCTTCGACCACAAAATCGAAGACCATATAAGACACGGCAAGGAAGACCACGTCGTACACGATCAGGAGGTTGAGCGGCGTAAGGATCTCTTCGAGCGGAAGCCCGGCAACGATTCCGCCGCTGGCTTTGACGGACGCCAGCAGCACTGGCACCGCCACAGGGAATAACAAAATGGGAAGCAACACATCGCGTGTGCGCGTCTGCACCGACATGGCGGAGAGCAGAGTCCCGACCGCGATGTAACCGATGGAGCCGAGCAGCAACACGCCGATGAATTCCCACTGGAAGATCCGCGTTTCGTTGTAAAGCATTGCATACAAAGGCACGACGATCGCCTCGACCAAAAGCATGAACGCCAGGTTGCTGATGGCTTTGCCGAAAAAGATCGCGGACCTATCCACCGGCGCGAGCAGGAGTCCGTCCATACAGCCGCGGTCCTTTTCCACAGCCATGGAACGGTTCAAGCCGAGAGTCCCGGCAAAGGCGAATGTCGTCCACAAGACCCCAGCTGTTACGGATTGCCGCACTTTCACATCCAGTTCCAGCGCAAAGTTGAAGATGAGAATAACCAACATTGAAAAGACCAGCATGGCGGAAAGCAACTCGCGGGAACGGAATTCGGCAGCGAGGTCTTTGCGGGCGATGGCGAAAACGGCTTTGAAGAAGGATGGAGAGGGTTGGGTCATGATCAGGCTTCCAACGCTTTCCTGTAAAAATCGAGCAGGTTGGAATTCTTGAAATCATCGCGCGTGCCGGAGGCGGCGATAACTCCGCGGGAAAGGACGTCGAACCGTGTGGCGAGGTCTTCGGCGCGGGCGAGGTCGTGAGAGGTCATGACGACGGTGCGCCCCTTCGCGGCGACGGAGCGCAGGACTTCATCAAGCATTTCCGATGCGTCCTGATCCAAACCGGTATAAGGCTCGTCGAAAAGGACAACTTCCGGGTCGTGGAGAACCGCCCTGCCGATGGCGAGTCGCTGCTGCATGCCGCGCGAAAAAGTGCGGACCAAATCCTTGCGGCGCGGTTCGAGTCCGACCATTTGAAGAACCTCGGAAATCCGAAATTGATGATCGGAGATCCCATACATGCGGGCATAGAATTGCAGATTTTCTTCGGCGGTCAGGTCGGGATACAAAAGAGGAAGATGCGAAACCACTCCCAGCCTCGCGCGAACATTGGCAGATTCGTTCGGGAGGGAGTATCCCGCCACTTTGACGCTTCCCAATGATGGGCGGGAAAGTGAGGCGAGAATCCTCAGGAAGGTGGTCTTGCCCGCGCCGTTTGGCCCGAGCAATGCCACGAATTCCCCCGGCTGGACGTTAAAATCCACCCCTTTGAGGATGGTCTTCAACCCAAAACGTTTGACGAGTCTTTTGACTTCGATCATTGTTGTTTTATGTCATTGCGAGCCGCTTTTGGCCGAGTAGGACAAAGTCCGTATCGAGACCAAGCGGCGAAGCAACCAGTTGTTGCGGGGAGGTTGTTTCGTCGTCGCTTCGCTCCTTCTCGCAACGACATTAACCTTTTCTCTTCATCGCAGCCGTCAATTCTGCGCGGCGTTTTTTGTAGGCTTCGTCCGATATCTTCCCGGCGCGGTGCAGGTCGTCGAGGGCGATGACTGCGTCCATGATGGACTCGGTATCTTCATAAGGTTCATCTTTCTCGTCATCCCCTTCTACATCGTCGTTTATTTTATTGCGGTCGCGCAGAAACATAAAAAGGCCGGCGAGGATGAGCGTCACACCCAGGGCGCCGACGCCGATCAGAACAGTCTGGTTTTGGGTGATATCCGGCGACTCGGCAACATTTTGCGGTGCGCCTGTGAGCGTGAATTCAAAGGAGGAATCCTTATCGATGCCGGGCGAGGTATATACGTGGAAGTTCGCGCCCTGCATGGACTGAATTCCGCCATCGATGAAGGAGGCGCCTTTTGCCTCCACTCCTTCCGGCAGGAAGAGCGTGATCGAGCCGATCGGAAGCAGCGCAGTTTGAATGATCTTGGTTTCCTTCGATTTTGGAATTGTGGCGAAGGCGATCAACCCATATGGCTCTTCGCTGGGCGGCATGGCAAAACCGTCTTCGGTGGGGACGAAGGGCGCGCTGTTATCTGTGGTTTCGAAGCCGAGCCCGGTTGCGCCTTCAGGGAAGGAGATGAACGGGATATTCTGCGCGTCCGCCATTTTTATGAGGACGGTTTCTTCGCCTTCGTTCGTAATGAAATACACCGCAAAGATCTGCGCGTCCTGCCCGGCTAGGTCGAAGAAGATCTGCAACTCCTTCACCTGCAAAGCAGATGTATCGTCTGTGGTTGGGAAAATGACAATGGGCTCGATCACGAGTTCGGCGGCCCCGGCGGGAACAACGGCAAACTCCGACTGATACTTCATGCCGTTCACATCCACTTCGGTGAGATAGATCTGGCTTTCGACGATCTCGACTTCAAAGGCATAACTGCCGTCGGGGTTGACATCGCCTTGTTGATTCAAAATTTCAGTCGGTCCAGCGCTGGGATCGGTGCCGTGATCATATCCATGCAGTGTGACCTTCAAACCGGATGGAAGGTCTTCGCCGGTGCGGTTATCGATCTGACCGCGGATGATTTTTGCGCCCGCCTCTTCCGTGACTTGAGCCTGAGGCGTGCCTTCCGTGACGGTCCCTTCCGCTGACGGGGTCGCGGCTTCGGCGTTGACCTGGGTCTCAGTCGCTGAAACAGCCACTGGCGCGGGAGGAAGCGCGAACGTCAATGTGCGGATATAAGCCGCGACGGCATACGCTTCATCTTCATTGAATCCACTGCCAAAGGCGGGGAAATTATGGCTTCCTTCGCGAATCATTTTTACGAGATCGTCTTCAGAAAGAGCCGACATCATTTGAAGATTGGTGAAAGCTGCACTACAATCGGCGCAGTTTTGTTCGAAAAGAGTTTTGCCGAGTTCGATCTGTTCGTTCGTGCTATGAAGAGTGAGGGCATACGCCACCACATCCCAACGCTCCTGATCGCTGAGGCTCATGAACGGCGGCATGAATCGCTCAAGGTTGCCTTGCGTGACCGTGGCATACCATTTTGCGGGTGTCGCGTCGCGCGCGAATTCGGGCAGACCGATTGGAATGACTGAAACGGGCAGGTCTGCGCTTTGCGGTCCGTCGCCCAAGCCTTTTTCGCCGTGACAAGCCGCGCATTTTTCGGCAAAGATGGCTTTTCCGTTTTCAATGTCTGGCGCCTGCCCGGGATAAAGCGGACCGAGCGTGGGCACCGGCGTCGGCGGGACGTAATTGGGCGGAGGCGTGACATCCGCCGCGAGCGTGACGTTGCATGCGGCGAGCAGGAATGTTCCCACTGCTAAAATGATGATGTGGCGTAAATTCATGAATTCCTCGGTGGATGTGAAGAGTGATCCGTGAATCGCGTTTCACTCATCACTTGTTACTTCAAAGACTTTCCGCACGACGGGCAAAAGTTATCGGTGGTAAGCACGGGCTTGCCGCACGAAGGACAGAACCCGGCGGATTTGCTCTTATGCTGTTTGCGCCGCGCGGCGATCATGGCTTCGATATCTTCATCGTTAATGTTAGCGACGCCGGATGACGAGTCGGCGCGCTGCGCCGCGGCGGCTTTTTCGATGCGGTCTTCGGCATCCTTCGCAGACGAAAGGATCGGCTCGAGTTCGTCGAGCTTGCGCAGGATCTCGGAACCTTTCTTCAACAATTCGGCGCGCTGCTCGGGGTAATCCTCTTCGGGAATCTTTCCCAGTTTGAAATCGAAGTCAAGTTCCTGCAGCGCGTTGATGACGCGGTCGCGCTCGGCTTTCAATGCCGAGATCTCGTGCATTTCGTTCGTCGAGAGCTTGCGCGCGCGGATCATGAAAGGCGCATACAGGTACATGCCAGCGATCACAAGGACCGCCAGGACAAGGAATATTGAACCCAGTTCCATTCGATGCTCCCCTATTCCGCGTTTGCGATGAAAGCCTGGATCTCCGCCAGCGAGGCGAAGGGACCGATCTTGATCTGCCGCAGGACGCCTTCACGGTCGATCAAATAGGTTTCCGGCACACCCATCTGGCGGTTCAGAATGCTCGAAATGTTCGATTGCAGGTCCGGCGCGTTGGGGAAGGTGATGGCGAATTTTTTCAGATAACCGAAAGCGCCTTCGGGCGTATCCACATAATCCACGCCGATGAAGACCACATCGCCGCGGTCTTTATACAATTGCCAGGCTTCTTCGAGTTCGGGCGCTTCCTGTTCGCAGGGTTTGCACCAGGATGCCCAAATATTGATGAGGACGACTTTTCCGCGCAGGTCGGAAAGTTTCATTTCAGGCGTGCCGTTGTATTCATAGCCTTCGAAATAAACGAGGTCGAAATCCGGCACAGGCTTGCCGATCTCCGCCATGGGATTACTGGCGCGGTTCAACCCGAATCCCACCAGCGCAAGCAGGCCCGCAAGGAACACCCAAATGGTGATCTGCGCCCACATCGGCACGCTTCGTTTTGTCGGGGTCGATGACTCTGTCATTGCATTCTCCGTAAGAGACGTGACGGGTTTCTGAAAACCTGTTACGTCTGGATTATTTTCTTTTTTTCAATTCTTCTTCCATCCGCTTTATGTATTCATCATCAACAGAGGATGTCTCCGCCTCTCTGCCCGAGCCTGAAGCGGATGCTGCAACTTTGGGTTTTGTCCACGCTCGAAACGCGTTGAAGAGTACGGCTGCTCCGATTAATAACAAAACCGGCGGGACGACGTAAACAAGCCAGTTGAATCCCGTGCGCGGCGGTTCGGAAAGCACGCGCGCACCGTAGTTGTTCACGAAATATTGTTTGATCTCTTCCTCGGTCCTGCCCTCCGCCAGCTGCTGGCGGATCAATTCGCGCCACTGGCGACATGCTTCGGTCGGGCAGACATCCAGCGGCGTGTTCTCGCACACCGGGCAATACAACTGCTTGGCGATCGCGTTGACCTCATCGTCGGTGGGGGTGGGTTCCTGGGCAAGGGCGGTCTGGTAAAACAAACCAGTTGCCACGAGAACAAACGCAAGCGCGAGAAACCCATAATTGGTAATTCGCAATTTGTAATTGTTCATTTCATCGATCTCCGATTACCAATTGTCTTAATCCGCCGCGCTTGTCTGTCGATTGACAACACCCACCTTGCGCCGGATGGGTTCGTCGGCTGGATCTTTATCGGGCCAGGCGGCGAAGATGAGACCGAGCAGGAAGGTGAGACTGCCGATCCACAGCCAGTTCACCAGCGGGTTGACGTAAATCTTGAACGTCGCGCCCTGACTGGAAACAGGCTGCCAGTCCACAAGGAGGATATACAGGTCATCTCGCAGCGTGGCGTGTTGACCCGGGATGGTCATATTCTGTTGCGAGTCGTAGTAATAGTCGATGCGCGGGAAGAGCTGGCCGATGAAGACTCCGTTCTCGTAAATATCCACGACGGAGCGGGTGTAGTTCACGCCTGCACCAAAGTCATCCCATGAGGCGAGTTCGCGGTATTCCACGCGGTATTCGCCCAGTTCCAGGGATTCGCCCGCGGCGATCGTTCCTTGCGTTTCCTTCTGGAAGATCTCGATTCCCAGAATGCCGATCGCCATCAGCGCCATGCTGATGTGGATGATGTATCCTCCGTAACGGCGGCGGTTGCGTCCCATCAGGCGGCCGAGGGAGGTGAAAAAGTTTTCGTTTTGGGCTTTCATCCTTGCGTTTGCACCGCGCCAGAATTCATGCACCGTTGCGGACAGCACAAAAGCGATGAGGAAGAATCCGATCAGGGCGTAGACGTTTTTTGTATAGGTGAAAACCAGCACAACGGTCAAAATGGAAGCGAGGAGGGCGGACTTCCACAAAGCGCGGCCGAGAGTCTGCACGGTGGAATGTCCCCACGCCGAAAGAGGCGCGATCGCCATCAAGAAAAGCAGGCCGGCAAACAATGGACCCGTCGCGCGTTCATAGTAGGGGGGACCAACAGTGATTTTCGTTCCGGTGAAAAGTTCCGATGCCAGCGGCGAGATCACGCCCCAAAAGCAGACGACAAGGATGCCCATGAAGAGCAGGTTATTGAAAAGGAACAACGCCTCACGCGAAAGCATGGATTTCATTTCCGTTTCGCTTTTCAATTCAGGCCAGCGTTTGATCAGCAAAGCCACCGAAGCGACGAGAGTCAATGAAACGAATGCCATGAACATCGGACCGATCGGGCTGTTCGCGAACGCATGCACCGATGAAAGAACGCCTGAGCGCGTCAGGAATGTTCCAAATACGACCAGCGAATAGGTCAGGATGACGAGGATCATGTTCCAGTGTTTGAGCAGGCCGCGTTTTTCCTGGATCATGACGGAATGCAGGAACGCGGTCCCCGTCAACCACGGCATGAATGCTGCGATCTCGACCGGGTCCCAGCCCCAATAACCGCCCCAGCCCAGCACATCGTATGCCCAGCGCCCGCCAAGGACGAGTCCCATCGAGAGGAAGAGCCACGCCCACAACGTCCAGCGGCGCGTGATGCGGATCCAGCGGTCATCGGTGCGGCCCGTGATGAGCGCGGCCATCGCAAAGGCGTAGGGGATGACGAAAGAGACAAAGCCGAGATAAAGCATGGGCGGATGAATGACCATGCCCGGGTGGCGCAGAAGCGGATTCAATCCCTGACCGTCTTGCGGGGTGAACACGGTCGCACTGGCGGATGGAGCAAACAAACTTGGAACGACCTGCCCGCCGACATCCCAGAAACGCGTGAACGGATTTTCGTAGAAGACCACCATGCCGACAAAAAATGCAAGTGTGATGGAGGAAACCACGATCACCCACGGCAGGAATTCAAGGTCGCGGTCCCATTTGCGGATGGTGACTGCGGAAGTGAACATCGCCAGCAGCCATGCCCAGAACAAAAGCGAACCCGCCTGTCCGCCCCACCAGGCGGTCACTTTTAGGTATGTGGGCATGCTTTGGCTGGTCACTTCGTACACGAATGAAACCTCGAAGTGATTGTTCACCAGCAGGTAGATCAAAACCGCTGCCGAAATCGAAATTAGAGGGAAAGTGAGCAATTGGGCGCGTCGCGCGCTCTCCACGAGGGAGGCGGATCCGTTGCGGACTCCGTACCAGGCGGCGAACCCGCTGTACACCGTGACGATAAAACTTACCAATAAAACGCCGTATCCAAATTCTGGGAGCATAATGTTTTCCTAATATTTCCCCTCACCCCTGGGGATGGAATGAGGGAAGGAATGAAACAAAACCTGATGGATACAACACCCATCAGGTCAATTGGTTAATTCGATGCCGACTGATCCGGCACAGCCTCTTCGTATTTTGTCGGGCACTTGAGCAGCAACTCCTCGGCATGGAAAACACCGTCTTCGCCGAGTTTGCCGGTCATGATCGCCTGCGCTTCGTTGCGGAGCAGGTCGGGCAAGACGCCTTCATAAACGACCTTGATGCGCGCGCGGCTTGGGTCGCTGACGGCTTCATGAAGGACGACCGCCAGACCGCCCTGCGCCTCGATCTCGGCGTTATCGCCGGGCACATGCGCAATTTCGAACGTCAGGGTCAAAGTGCTCGCGTCATACTGGATCGTATCGCCCAGCACCGCCCCGGAGAGACGCAGACTCTTGTTCAAGGCCGCCGGACCCTCCGCTTTCAGCTCGTCCACGGTCATGAAATATTCCGCGCTGGCCTGGGTGGACGAAGCGATGAGATATACGACAGCCGCCAGAATGAGCACACCGCCGATGATGAATTTGTTTTTCTGCATGAATGCCTCCAAAGGGAGTAATCTCTAATTTGAACAAACTGTGTCCATTTTTACATGATGAGATTAATCCGCCCTGAGTATGACGGCGGAAGGATGTCACCTATTCGGCGTGACTTTATCCCAATTTGCGCAGTGACGATTTTCGAACAATACTCCAGCATGGATTCCATTGGGAGAGCCGGACGCGGATGATTTTGATGGTATATTGTTCAAAACGAATGGAGGAAAAGGATGCCCCATAAACTCATCCTGTTACTGATCCTGACTTTGACCCTTATAACCCCGACCTACGCCCAAGCCGCGCCTCACACCAGCGTTGAAGTGGATTCAGCGGAATTGGATTTTCCCAACACTGTGACCTTTTCCGCCGTCATAAAATCGAACGCTGATATCGTTTCCGTCACGCTTGAATACGGAAATGAACAGCTTACCTGCGGCGAGGTCATCGCCAAAGCCTTCCCAGACTTCCAACCCGGAAAATCTGCAGACGTCTCCTGGACCTGGGATATGCGCCAGAGCGGTTCACTCCCGCCGGGCACGCAGATCTGGTGGCGCTGGCGATATACCGATTCGTCCGGAGCCGAGTTCGTCAGCGAAACCAAAACCACCACCTGGCTGGACGACACCCACGACTGGCAGACCGTCTCGAAAGACAACGTCCGCATTCATTATTATGGCAATAACCAGGCGTTCGGTCAGACCATGCTAGATGCGGGCCTCGAAGGGTTGCGTCGCAACAAGGAACAGGCAGGCATGACTCCCGATGTTCCGGTGGATATTTATGTATATCCAAACTATGAAGATATGCGCGACGCGATTCTCTACGAGCCGCAATGGACTGGCGGTCTGGCTTACCCGGACTTCAGCATCATCATCATGGGCATTTCCGGCAACGCGAATTTCGACAAAGGCACCATCATCCACGAGTTGACTCATGTCCTGGTGGGACGGAACGCGTTTACCTGCATCGGCTTCATCCCCACCTGGTTGAATGAAGGTCTCGCCGTCTACAGCGAAGGCGGACCTGACTCGAGCATGCAGGCCCAGCTCGATATCGCCATCCGCGATAATACGTTATTCCCCATCCGCTCATTGGGCGGGAACTTTTCCGAAATTCCCGAAAAAGCATTGCTATCCTATGGGCAATCCTACAGCGTGGTAAAGTACATGCTCGAAACGTACGGGCAGGAGAAGATGAACCAGCTATTGACGGCCTTGAGCGATGCGGAACCCGTCGACGATGCCCTGGTGCGAATCTACGGCGTCGATACCGATGGGCTCGACACGCAGTGGCGCAAATCGCTGGGGCTCCCTGCATTGGTCATTGCACAAGCGACCGCTCAGCCGACTCCAACTCATGTGCCGACCTTCATTCCCATTGCCGGTATTCCGCAGGCGGTCACTCCCACACCGGGGGCGATTCCCACTTCATCGTTCACAAATCCAGATCAACCCGCGCGGACAGGTCCGCCGCTTTCGCTGACGATTGCTTTGATATGTTTCTGCCTGGTCTTCCTTCTCGTCATCGGCGTGATCGCGCTCGGTTTTTTCGTCCGGTCCGGGAACGCCAAAGGAAGAAGGAGTGAGTGAGATGAAAAGAATCATTCTCGGTTTATTCGCGCTTGTAATGATCGGTTCATTTACTCTCACCGCCAGTGTGCCGAACGCGCTTGCCTTGCAGATCGGCGTGCCTTTGGACCAGGCACTGGTTTATAACGGGGGCGAATCTGCCAATTTGCGTGATTACGACCCCGCTACTACATACAGCGCTGGCGATAAATTGGTCTTTAGCGGGCTGGTTGCGCTCGATCCACTCATGAACATCGTTCCGGATCTTGCCGAAAACTGGGAAGTCACCGGCGGCGGGACGGTTTACACGTTTCATATCCGTGAGAACGCCAAATTCCATGACGGGCGCGATGTCACCGCGCAGGATGTGGTCTTTTCGTGGGAGCGGGCCGCGAGCCCTGAATTTCAATCGGATACCGTCCTGACCTATATGGGCGATATCGTCGGTGTGCATGAGAAATATTTCGGTGAAGCCAAAACCATCAGCGGATTGAAGGTCATCGACGAGAAGACGCTCCAGGTCACGATCGATGCGCCGAAGCCTTACTTCCTCATGAAGTTAACCTTCCCCACTTCCTTCATCGTGGATAAGGATAATGTCTCCATTGGTGAGGAATGGGTACGAACACCGAATGGGACGGGTCCCTATAAGTTGACCGAATGGAAATCCTACGAATACATCATCTATGAAGCCAACCCGGATTTCTATCTCGGCGCGCCGTCCATTCCATATGTTGTTTATAAACTTTACGCGGGCTCCGATGTGCGTCTTTTCGAAACCGGTGATGTGGATATTGCGGGCGTGGGTCTATACGATGTGGAACGCATGCTCGACCCGAACGAACCCATGAATGGAAACCTCGTCACCGGCGTGGATCTTTGCACCAATTACGTCGTCTTCGATGTGACAAAACCGCCCTTCGACGATGTGAACGTGCGCAAAGCTTTCAGCATGGCGTTCGACCGCCGGCGATATATCGATGTTTTGTATCAAGGGCTGGCGCTGCCCGCGGTCGGGTTGTATCCGCCCGGCATGCCCGGTTTTGACTATGGATTGAAAGGCCTGCCCTTCGATCCTGAACAGGCGCGCGAATTGCTGGCACAGTCCAAGTATGGCGGTCCCGAAGGGATGCCGGAGATAATCTACACCAACTCGGGCGTCGGCAGTTACATCGGCGGGAACGTCGCCGCGCTGGCGGATATGTGGGAGCATTACCTCGGCGTGACGATCCGGGTTGAGAACCTCGATTTCAATTTCTATTACCAGCAGATATTCTCGGGCAATCACGGTCAGATCTTCGATGGCGGTTGGTGCGCCGATTACCCCGACCCCGAAAACTTTGCGGATGTTTTATTTCACAGCGATATGCCGCAGAATCACGGCGGCTACTCGAACCCCGAGTTGGATGCTCTTCTCGAAGCCGCGCGCATCGAACCCGATGTGACCAGACGCATCGGCATGTACCAGGAAGCCGAACGCATCATCGTGGATGATTCTCCCGTGCTCTTCCTGACCCATTCGCTTTCGTATCTGCTGGTACAGCCTTACGTAAAGGGTTTTGTTTACACCCCGATATCGATCTCGAATGAAAGGTACATGTGGCTGGATGGGAAATGAATTTTTTTTCTTGCCTCTTTCTTTGGCATGAATGAAAGAAGAAAGAGGAAAGGATCCTCAGCGGGCTTGGACCGCAAACTCCACCGCCTCGATCCCCCCGCCGACGCTCGATACTTGAAATTCAAAGCGGATCATTCCCCCCGGCTGGATTCCTCCGCCCTCCCAGCGGCGGACTCCAATGACGGTTCCATATCGGTCATACGCCACAGCCGCGACCCAAACCACGGTTGCGGCTTTTGATTCGGCCGGCAAATAAACCTGCCCGCTGACTTTTGCGGTCATTCCGCTCCAATCCATCTCAGCGGATGTGTTTTCAAGAGAGACGGGTAAATAACCCATGCCGCTTCCTTGCATGGCACTCAGCATTTGGATTTGCGGAGTTGAATCGAGTGGCGCGTTCGGAAAGAACGCATAAACCGGCAGAGACTCGTTCGGTTGAATGATATCCAATGGAAGGAACGCGGTCTGGCTTGCAACGGCATTATTGTTTTCATCCAGGAGATTTATTTGGGCGGAGACGTTCTCGATCAGACCCGGCGTATTGTTTTGAACGAGCGCAAAGCACCACAAGCCCGAATCCGCGGTGGGGTGGCAGGCGGCCTGGGTAACGGGAACAGGCACGGGCGTAAGGAATGAAGCGGCGTTTTGCGTGGAGGAAGGGTCCGGAATGAAAAGAGTCGTGCCGATGGGGAGCGCGTTCGGATTCACATCCGGGTTTGCCGCGATTAGATCCGCTTGGGGAATCTTGAATTTTTCGGCGATCTCGCTCAATGTATCGCCTTCTTCGACGGTATACACCTGCAATGTGTTCGTGGGGATGGGGGTATCGAACGGCAGAACGTTCGGCGTGGTTGTCTTTACAGGCGTGAATGTGTGATGGGGTTGAAGCGGGACATCCGCCGTTTGAGAGCCTGCCGGTGCGCACGCAGAGAGAAACAGAAGTAAAGATGCGAGTTTTCGCATGTGGTGATTATAATTGAGTCAAAAATGCGGCAGTCACTTGCGAGTGAACGTCGCTCGATAATATTTGGAGGCACAATGAATTATCGTCATCTTGGAAGGACAGGGATCCGCGTCAGCGAATTATCGCTGGGTTCGTGGATCACATTCAATCGGCAGGTGGATGTGGACTCGGCGGTGGAAATCATGAAAGTGGCGTACGACCTGGGCGTGAATTTTTTCGATAATGCCGAGGTGTACGCCGGGGGTAAATCGGAGGAGGTGATGGGGGCGGCTTTGAAGAAATTGGGATGGCGCAGGGGAAGTTATCTGGTATCCACCAAGTTATTCTGGGGTTTGCATGACGGGGTGAACGAAAAAGACACGTTGAATCGCAAGCGGCTGATCGAAGGGGTCAACGGATCGTTGGGGCGAATGCAGCTTGATTATGTGGATATTCTTTATTGTCACCGTCCCGACAAGACCACGCCCATCGAAGAGACGGTATGGGCGATGCACAATATCATCGAATGGGGCAAGGCGTTGTATTGGGGCACGTCCGAGTGGGCGGCGGCGGAGATCATGGAAGCGATCGCAATCGCGGAGAGACATCACCTGCACAAACCCGTCACCGAGCAGCCTGTATACAATCTGTTCGAGCGTAAACGATTCTCCGGGGAGTATGTGCGGTTTTATCGCGACCACGGATATGGGACGACGACATTCAGTCCGCTGGCATTGGGCGTATTGAGCGGCAAATATAATCAGGGCATCCCAGAGGACAGCCGGGCGGGCGTGCTCAAATCGGATTGGATGACGGAGAGCGCCACCGACAAGGATAAGATCGCAAAGGTCCAGGCGCTCGAACCGCTCGCCAAGGAATTGGATTGCACACTGTCGCAATTATCCCTTGCGTGGTGTTTAAAGAATCCATTCGTCAGTACGGTGATCACCGGCGCGAGCCGCGTCGACCAGGTACATGAGAATATGAAAGCAGGCGATGTCGCGCCAAAGATCACGCCGGAGATGATGGAACAGATCGATGTGATCTTCGGGGTAAAGAAGGAAGAAGAGGACGATTAATGGAATACCTCCGAGGTCTCCCAGACCTCGGAGGTTTGCTATATCTTCGAAAAATAATTTTGTTCCACGCTTTGCCAGGTCTCTTCCCGTAGATTCATATATTTTGTCAACAACGGGTGAACATTGGAAATCTCCTCATAAATCTTTTGCGCCACCCTTCGGATTGAAAAATGAGCGTTTGCGGCACTTCGCAGTTGACAAAATGCGAACGCTTCGCGTAAATTGAACTGCGCCAGCACGCGGCGGTTGAATCCGTTCGGGACGATGTATTGAGCCACATCCGGATTGAACGCGTGGAGCTTTTCGTACATCCGATGCGCCGCCTCCATTGCCGCCTCATACTTGGACCCGAATCCTGCTTCCGTTATAAGCAGCGGAGTCGTGAACCCAAGCCTTGTGGTCAATCGCTGCGGAGTCTGTGTCATCATGCGGTGACGTTTGAACTCGGCATACGCGCCCTGGTCCATGACGAGGTCAAAGGTATAGGCGGAGTATTCCAACTCGCGCAGGGGGACGTCGTATTTGCCAAGTTTGCCAAGCAGGGATTCGGCCAGTGCCTCGCGTCCATTTTTCCTGAGCGATTTGACGTAAGCAAGCGCGTCGGCATAGGGGATTTCATCGAAACGGTACAAGGCCGCGGCAAGGATCTTCTTTTCGCCGTCCTTGTCGTAATCAATCAGCGAACACCAATCCGTTGGAGTATTTCCCATTCCCCATTCCCTATTTCCCAGTTCCTTCACCGTTTCAATCACATATTCATTCGCATCCGCATACTTCACCAATGTAGGCGTTTCACCCTTGGCGACTTCCTTCAACGTTTCGCCGATCTGACGCACCTCTTCGAGCGGGTGGGAGAGCATTTTGCGGATCGTATTTTCGACGACGCGCGCGTTGGCGGTCATGCCGACGTTGGCGTTGGCGGCGGCGGGAAGGAGAAAGCGGCAGCGGTCCACGTATTGCGACCGGATGCGGCGGTCGTAGGCGTCGTCGGATTCGTTTTCGCGGCGCGGAGTCCGCTCGACGATGAGATTCCTGATCGGGTTCAATGATTCAGCATAGGTCGAGAAGAGGAGGCGCACCGTTTCCGCAAATTCATCCCGCAAGGAATGTCTATCAAGCTCGGGGGGAATCGTGAAATCATCCGGTCCCCATTTTTGATAGCGTGTGGATTTTTCGGTGTACGAAGCGAGGCGGTTACCTTCTATGGCTTCGATGGCGACACGTGAGACATTTTCAAACGCGATGTGCAGGACGGCGTGTTCGGCAACCGAAGCGTGGCCGTAACCGACGACCCATTTCTCATGGAATTTCGCGGATGATTCATCGCTCAACTCTGCTGCAATCTCGCGGAAGGATTCGGGCGAACGCGATGTTTTGGCAAATGCCACGGCAATGGTTTCCGGGCTGAGCGCGCGCGGGGATAGTAGATAAATATCTCGTTTGGGCATGGGTTCTCCATTGTCATTGCGGGCGATAGCGAAGCAATCTCCTTGCAAATCATGATATGAGGTTGCTTCGGGCTTTGCCCTCGCAATGACAGTAAGTTTTCATAAAAAAGCGACCAGCCGGTTTGCGCTGATCGCTCTTCGTTCATCCCATTTTTGTCAGCTGCCTGCCGCCGAGCAGGTGAAGGTGGATATGAAAGACGGTCTGCCCGGCTTCGGCGTTTGTGTTGATGACCAGGCGATAACCTCGTTCGCTTAATCCTTCCTGCGCCGCGATCTGTTTTGCGACCATGAAAAGATGACCGATGGTTCCCTCGTCTTCTCCGCTCAGGGCGTTGACCGAGTCGATATGCCGTTGCGGGACGATCAGGATGTGGGTCGGCGCGGCGGGTTGTATATCGCGAAATGCGTAAGCGTGCTCATCGCGATAGACACTTGTGCTGGGAATCTCGCCTTTAACGATCTTGCAAAAGATGCAATCAGCCATGGAAAATCTCCTTGGGAATCACGGGGTGGGCATGGGGCCGTATTCTTCTTCGCAAACGACCTCATAGTATCGATACTCGGCGTCCTTGTTGGACATAGCAACATCTGCTGCGGCTTTGCCGATGGCGCGCACTGTATCGATCTCATAGAGCGCCTGGTTTGGAGAATAAACCGGGAGAGTCATCAACGGGTCGTCGATGGGACCTTCCGGGATCAAATCCGGGCGTTGCGGATCGGCGGCATCGGCGAGCGGAACCCAATTGTACATGATGGGTCCCCGCGTGTTGAATGTAAACCCCAATTTGAAGCGAAGCTGCCGCGCCGCTTCGATGGGGCGCATGCCGAACCCGCCGTTGGGCCAGATGATGGCGGTCGGCGTTTTTCCAAGTTGATTGGCGAATCCCTCCAGCGAGCCTTGCAGTTCGCGTGCGATGACAAGTTTGGAGATATCGTCGGAGAGATATGCGTCTTCCGTAATGCCGCGCGCCTGATGGTCGACGAAACCTTCATATTCCATCGAAAAATTTTCAGCGACCAAAGCGCTGTCCGGTTCGCGTTCGCTGATCCACCCGTTCGTAATGCTCCAGCCCCACATCATGAAATATTCGCGGAAATATTTGTCGTAATAGTCCGCTCCCTGGTTCCCATCCTGGATCAAAAGGAAGGAACGCGGCGGTATCTCGACGTTGCGCTCCATGAAGGCTTTTAATTGATCCGTATTGATCGCCTCGAATCCCTGCGCCCGGAGCTGGTCCATCAACTCGAAGAATTTGACTACGTTGATACTGTCCGGCAGATCGCCGGTTCCCGGGTTGATATTCCTGATGAGAATGACCATCACCACCGTTCCCGGCGCGGCGTTCAATGGATTCCACTTGCTCCTCAAATACCGGCAGGTCTCTTCGACGTAGTCGTGCGGCGTGTCGAGCGGATTCAATAGATTGGTTTGAAATATGCTGGGGAGCGGCGGTACTGTCGGTTCCAACGGCAGGGATGTGGAAGCCGAACCCTCCACCTGAGGTTGATTCAGCTGGCAGGATACCAAAATGGAAACGATGGAGAATAATATCGTAAATCGAAGCAGGAGTTGTTTATAAGGTATTCGGATGGATTGCATACGCAGAAGATTGTAAACCAGTTCTTGGACAATGGACCGTGGGCGATGGACCGCCGAAAGGCGCAAAGCCGTAATGGCCTAATGTCCATCGTCCACGGTCGATCAGGGAATTGGTCCGTACGCCGGTGCGCAGACGATGTCGTAGTATTCCAGTTCGACACCCTTGTTCTGCTCGGCATAGGCGATGGCTTCATCCCCGATGGCGATCACATTGCCTATATTCTCTCGCACGTTCGCGCTCCAATAGCGGGGAATGGTCATGAGCGGATTCCCGGCGGGGGTTTCAGGGATGGCAAGCGGATTCGAAGCATTGACTGCATCCGCTTGTGGAATCCAGTTGTACATGACCGGTCCGCGCTGGTTGACCGTGAACGCAAGTTTATACCCAAGCGTGGGTCCGATCTCGACAGCCCGCCTCGAAAATCCTCCCCCAGGCCAGATATAGCCGATGGGTGTCTTGTTCATATATTTCTGGATCGAGTTGATCGCGCCCTGCATCTCGCTGATGATGAAATCATCGGTGGAGCCTTCGGAAATGGGGATGTTATGAATGTAACCATGCGATTGATAATCGACCCATCCCTCGGCGGAAAGGGCGGCGTTTTCCGCCCACAGGTCGGTTCGCTCATCGATGCCGATATACCCGTTGACAACGGACCAGCCCCACTGTTCAAAGTAGGGACGCCAGTGGTCATTGAAGTATTCAGCGAAGTGGCGGTCATCCACGATGAAAAGGACGGAGCGCTGGGGGATTTTGGCGTTGTCGTACATGAAATCCGCCATTTGTTGCATGTTGATCGCGGTAAAACCGGATTCGTGCAGGTCATTCATGATCTGTTTGTGCACACTGACGGTCACATCATTTCCGCTCGCTGCGCCTTTGTTGATGCCGTGATGCATGATGACCATCACAATGGTTCCAGGCGCGGATTTGGTCGAGTCCCATTTGTTCTTTAAGTATTGGCATGTGTCCTGCACATAAGTACGCGGAAGATCCTCCGGTTTCAGCAATGAGGATTGATAAGTGCCCGGCAATGCAGGCGGAGTGCGGGGAACGGTCGGGGTCGGGACGGGGGTATCTGTGATCTGCGGAGTCGCAGTCGGCGCGCTGAGTTGGGCAAAGGCTGTTTCGAAAGCGGCCGTCAGCGCGATGCTTGGGTCGGTGGTTGGAGCTGAGGGACCGCACGAAGCGAGAAGCGTAGTCAACAGGCCGAGTGTCAGAATGAAGCGTGATTTCATGCGTCGAATTCTAATCGAAAAAAATGGGATGCCTGCGCAAACAGACATCCCATCGCTAACTATCACTAATTTCTAATTTACTCGTCGCTTTTGCCGGAAACAAAATCCTCCACTTTCTGTCGGGCGACCTCGTCCTTGAATTGCTTGGGCGGGGTTTTGAAGAAGTAGGAGGATGGCCCGATAATGGGACCGGCGAGTTCACGGTCGAGCGCGATCTTGGCGCAGCGGATAGCGTCGATCATCACACCAGCGCTATTGGGACTGTCCCACACTTCAAGTTTGAGTTCGAGGTTGAGCGGTACTTCGCCAAAGGTCGTGCCTTCCATGCGGATGTAGCACCATTTGCGGTCGGTGAGCCAGGGTACATGGTCGCTGGGTCCGACATGCACATTATCCGGATCGAGTTGATAGGGGATCATACTTGTGACCGCGTTCGTTTTCGAGATTTTCTTGCTTTCAAGCCGTTCGCGCTCCAGCATGTTGAGGAAATCTGTGTTGCCGCCGAAGTTGAGTTGATAGGTACGGTCGATCTTCACGCCTCGATCGACGAAAAGGCTGGTCAGCACGCGGTGGACGATCGTCGCCCCGACCTGACTCTTTATATCATCACCGAGGATGGGCAGACCGGCATCTTCAAAACGCTTGCCCCAATATTCAGACGAAGTGATGAAAACGGGAATGCCGTTGACGAAAGCACAGCCCGCTTCGATGATCTGCTCGACATACCACTTGGTTGCCATCTCCGAACCGACGGGCAGAAAGCTGATGACAACTTCGGTTTTGGTCTCTTTTAGCAAACGTACAATGTCCGCAGTGGAGCCGGGCGCCTTGGTGATGACCTGGCTGAGATATTTACCCAAGCCGTCGTGGGTCATGCCGCGCACGACTGGCGCATTGAGATGGGGGACATCACAAAATTTGTAGGTGTTGTTCGGTTCTGCGAAAATGGCCTCGGACAAATCCCTGCCGACCTTGGTGGCGTTGATGTCGATTGCCAATGTGAATTCGATATCGCGGATGTGATACTCGCCCAACTGCGGATGCATGATGCCGGGAATGACATCTTCATTTTTTGCGTTTTTATAGTACTGCACCCCTTGTACGAGGGAGGAGGCGCAATTTCCCACCCCGATGATCGCTGTTCGTACTTTTTTCTTTGTTGCCATTTGATATCTCCTCGAGATGAATTGCAAATACCTTGTTGGTGGTCGTGCCCACCGTAATGGATACGACCGTGAAGTATAATCTTACTCAAGATTTTTATGCCATTCGATCAGGAAAAATTCCTTTCCCGCCTCCTTGATGTAACCCGCAGCCTGACCCTCGAAGCGGATCTCGAAACCCGCCTTCGCGCGATCCTATCCGCCGCGGCGGAATTGACCGGCAGCGAGACCGCATCGCTGCTGGAATACGATGAAACCTCGCTCAGTTTTCATTTCAAATATGTACCCTGGTTCAACCGCGAAGCGGACCAATCGAGCGCGACGATTCCCTTGAATGGAAGCATTGCAGGTTGGGTTTTTCAGAATCGGGCTTCGCTCATCGTGGAGGATGCCCAAAACGATACGCGTCACTCCAAAAAGGTCGATGAAATTGCAGGCATCACCATACGCTCGGCGCTTGGGTCGCCGGTCATCTCGCGCGGCAATCCCATCGGGGCACTCGAGGTTTTCAATAAAAAGGACCGTTACACGGTTGGGGATATGCGCATCGTCGAGACCCTGGCTGATCTGACGGCTGTGGCGATGCAAAACGACCTTCTCGAAAAAGGAATCCTGTCGGCGCAGGAGGAGGCGCGCGAGCTCGACCGGCTTAAGAACGAGTTCATTGCGATCACATCGCACGAATTGCGAACGCCATTGGGTCTGATCCTGGGTCACGCCACATTCCTCAAGGAACTGCTCGCGGGCGAGTATGATGAGCAAATGGATTCGATCGTCCGCAATGCGTCGCGATTAAAAGAGATTATCGAAAGCCTGACCAGCGTGGACAATTATCAAACCGGTGTGGCGCTCGTACGCCCGCGCAAGGTTTCCATTGCGCGTGTCATCGAGGATGTTTGCATGTCCTTCAACGCCATGGCGGGGAAGAAAAACATCAGCCTGAAAAAGGTTCTACAGCCGGGTCACGATCTTTTGGTGGATGTGGATGCGGGCAAGGTCGCAATCGTGTTGAGCAATATTCTGAAGAACGCCATCAGCTTTACCGACGGCGGCGGCGAGGTCGTTGTGCGCGGGGAGCAGCATCCAGACTATGTCAAGGTATCCGTCAAGGATGACGGCATTGGCATCCCGGCAAAGGACCTGCCGTTTGTGTTCGACCGTTTTTATCAGGTTGAGGATCACCTTACGCGGCGGCATGGCGGAATGGGACTTGGACTATCGGTTGCCAAGGTCATGGTGGAAATGCATGGCGGCCGCATTTGGGCGGATAGCGAGGAGGGGAAAGGAAGCATCTTTTCGTTCATTTTGCCGATTCAAATTCCGCATCCGCCTCCCGCTGAGTGACCTCATGCTGCCTCTGTCCCATCCCGGGGCAATTTCCACTCTGAAAGTTGTTTAAAGTCAGCCCTTGACAAACAAGAATATATGTTCTAGAATGCTATTACAACACGTAACCGAATGGTTACTCATAGGTGAAATATGAGACGAGACGTATTTCAAGCCATCGCAGACCCCAACCGGCGCGCCATACTGGCGCTGCTATCACAGCAAAGACTGACCTTGAACGGTGTTGCCGAAAATTTTCGCATCAGCCGCCCCGCTGTTTCGCGCCACATCAGGATCTTGAAGGAATGTGGCTTGGTGGTCGTCATCCCGCAGGGGCGCGAGCGTTTTGTGGAAGCGCGCTTCGATAAGTTGGGCGAAGTGAGCGATTGGATCGAGCAATATCGTCAGATCTGGGAAGCGAGGTTTAACCGCCTCGATGATTTATTGGAACAGATGAAAAAGGAGAAATAATATGCCATCAAAAAATAAAGTGATCGTTACTGTCGAACCCGGCAAACAGGAGTTGTTCATCACTCGCGAATTCGATGCGCCGCGCGAGTTGGTTTATAAAGCGCACATTGACCCGAAGTTGTACGTGCAATGGCTCGGTCCGCATGGATACAAGATGGTTCTTGAAACCTTCGAACCAGTCAGCGGCGGAAGATACCGCTACATTCAGAAAGACACACATGGAAATGAAGCTGGTTTCCACGGTTGCTTCCATGAAATATCCGAAGAACTGATGATCCAGACTTTTGAATTCGAGGGTCTCCCCGAGCGCGGACATGTCATCCTTGACACGATGCGGTTGGAGGAATTACCGGGCAATCGCACGCGCGTCACGATCCAATCTGTGTTTCAATCTGTGGAGGATCGGGACGGAATGGTCAAGGCAGGCATGGAAAAAGGCGTCCGCGAAGGCTATGAAAGGTTGGATGACATTCTGGCAGGGATGAGGTAAATATCTGTTTGAATCGTTCGAACATGATCGTGCCCATCTGATTTTATTGATAACGAGGAGAATGAAATGGAAACTTTAAAGGTAAATGGAGTCTCGCTGACCAGCGCGCGTTTGGCAATCGCCGCATCAATCGTTGTTTTGGCTTTGCTTGCCGGTTTGCACCTACTCAGCCCGGAGTTTGACCCGGCGTGGCGCATGGTCAGTGAATACGCAAACGGACAATATGTCTGGGTGCTGTCGCTGCTGTTCATTTCATGGGGAATCAGTTCATGGGCTCTGGCGTATGTGCTTTGGTTCCAGGTTCAAACGACAGGCGGCAGGATTGGTCTGTGGTTTCTCATCGCTGCAGGGATCGGCGAAGGGATGGCGGCGGTGTTCGATATCAACCACAGCCTGCACGGACTCTCTGCCATGATTGGAATCCCAAGCCTTTCCATTGCAGCCATGTTGATCAGTACGAGTCTTGTCCGCACCCCGGCTTGGTCTGGCGGAAGGAAACTGCTCTTGTGGACGGCGAACCTGACCTGGATTAGCATTGTTTTGATGGCGATTGCATTCGGCGTTATGATCGCTACCTTCACTCAATCCGGCGCTGAAATGCCCGCAAATGCTGAAGTTGTAACGACGTTGCCCGATGGCGTGATTGGGCTGGTGGGCTGGGCGAACCGTTTCTTGATTATCGTGTATTGTGCATGGGTAATGACAGCTGCCAGACAAACGCTTAAATCGAGAGTGTAATTGATCGCCATGGATGCGCATGATTTCCTCAAGCGATTGAAAGCTCTGCGTTCACCGGTGGTTGCCAAGTCCCATGGGCATCTTGCATCGGACAAAGATGATGTCATATTAGGCGTGCGCATGGGACAAGTCTTTGGGCTGGCAAAGGAAGTCATGGGCATGGAGTTAGATGAGGTCGAGAAGATGCTCGAAAGCCCAATTCATGAAATGCGTGTTGGTGCGGTCAGCATCATGGATTTTCAGGCACGCAGTAAAAAGACGACTGACGAGCGCAAAAAAGAACTCTTTGACCTATACATTCGCCGTCATGACCGCATCAACACCTGGGATCTCGTGGACCGGTCCGCGCCGTGGG
The DNA here is from genome assembly GCA_015075725.1 of Anaerolineales bacterium. Taxonomy (NCBI): domain Bacteria; kingdom Bacillati; phylum Chloroflexota; class Anaerolineae; order Anaerolineales; species Anaerolineales bacterium. Next base: position 1,869,484 of record JABTTV010000001.1, read on the forward strand.
TGGTGGGGAGCTATCTCTTCGACAAGCCGCGCAAGGTTTTGTACAAGCTGGCAAACTCAAAGAAGATAGCTGAACGGCGGACGGCGATCGTCAGCACACTGTTCTTCATCGGCAAGGGGGATGTGGACGATGCCTTCAAACTGGCGGAGATCATGCTCTATGACAAAGAGGATTTGATCCATAAGGCAAATGGTTGGGCATTGCGCTTTGCAGGCGACAAAGATCGAAATAGGCTTTTAGAGTTTTTAGATAAATTCGCCGCTGCCATGCCGCCCGTCACATTGCGGTATGCGATAGAAAAATTCGATAAAAAGAAACGTGAGCATTATTTGAAATTGAAGGATCAAAAATAACCTATGAAATATAATCAATACCTTGTCTTATTGCGCGGAATCAATGTTGGCGGCAAGAACATCATTAAAATGACTGACTTGAAAGCCGGTTTTGAAGAGATGGGCTTTTCATATGTGCTGACCTACATTCAAAGCGGAAATGTCTTGGTTCAGTCGGAAGATAAGGATAAGGCTGCGTTGACGACCAAAATCGAAAAGGGACTTTCCAAGCACTTCAATTTTATGGCGAAGGTGGTGATGATCTCTCAAAAGGAACTGGCTGGCATTGTTAAGTCTGCGCCGGAGGGATTTGGCAAGGATGAGAAGAAGTTTCGGTACGATGTCATTTTCTTGAAGGAACCGTTGACACCTAAGGAAGCAATGGAAAGTGTAAAAGTCCGCGAAGGCGTGGATACTGCTCATGCAGGCAAACAGGCGCTTTATTTTTCACGTCTCATCAGCCGCGCTTCACAAAGCTATCTGACAAAAATTATTGGCATGCCGGTCTATCAGAATATGACCATCCGCAATTGGAATACGACCACGAAGTTGCTGGCACTTATGGAGGGACAAGATGGCTAAGACAAATTTCCAGTCCATTGACGAGTACTTTGCGGCATGCCCGCCAGAGTCGCAGGCGTATCTGCAGGAGATTCGTAAATTGATCCGCAGGTTGGTGCCGGATGCGATGGAGAGGATCAGTTATCAGATCGCGGCATTCGAGCGGAACGGCAAGAACTTGATCCATTTTGCGGGGTGGAAAAAGCATGTGTCGCTGTACCCGGTTCCGGCGGGGAGTGAGGCGTTTGAACGTCAAATTGCAAAATATGTGGATGGCAAGGGAACGGTCAAGTTTGCGCTCGATGAGCCGCTTCCGCTTAAGTTAATTGAAAGAGTCGTCAAATTGCATTTAGAAGCAAATAAAAAGTTAACCAAAGGAGATTAAGATGAATAAGATTGTTCCGAGTTTGTGGTTCGATACGCAGTGTGAAGAGGCGATGAACTATTATATCGATACGTTCAACGGTGCGCCGAACAAAAAAGAAGAGTCGAAGATCGTTAGTATTACCCGCTACGAAAAAGGCATGGAAGCGCCCGGCACAGAGCAGATGATAGGCAAGGTCATTACTGGGATCTTCGAGTTGGCAGGCCAACGCTATATGGCTCTCGATGGCGGACCAGTCTTTAATTTCACCGAGGCGATCTCGTTCTTTGTGGAATGTGCAGACCAGAAGGAAGTGGATTATTTCTGGAGCAAGCTTTCTGCTGTTTCCGAAGCCGAGCAATGCGGCTGGTGCAAGGATAAGTTTGGCTTATCGTGGCAGATCGTGCCGAAGCAGTTGGGCGAGTTGATGGGTACTTCAGACCCAGCGAAATCAATGCGGGTGGTGAATGCCATGCTCAAGATGAAGAAGATCATTGTTGCGGATTTGCAAAAGGCGCATGACGAAGAGTGATTTATCCCAAACTGGATTTGCAAGAATTTCGCCAAAAAATTTAACGCAAAGGCGCAGGGGCGCAAAGAAAAAGCATTTAAATCTTAGCAACTTGGTGACTTTGCGTTAAAAAACCTCGAACAACATTGTCAAAATATATAACGTGATAACTTGAATAATTTACTGGTTCTTCTGTACCTTCTTGCGTTCATCGTCCCATAGTTTGGCAAAGCGTTCAAAAGCTTCGGCTATGATCTCCAGTTCGCTTTCTGAGAAGCTTGAGATCAATTCCTCTTGTGCTTTCCTTGCTGATTCAAACCATGATGCGGCTTTTTCTGAGCTTGCTGGCGCGGGAGCGATGAGAGAACCGCGACGGTCATTGGGGTTGGGGCGGCGTTCGATCAAGCTGGCTTTTTCGAGTCGATCCAGCATGGCAGTCGTCGCTCCGGAGGTGAGCCCCGTGGACTTGGAAAGTTCAGAAGGTGTGGCAACGCCTTTGAAGAAGAGGAATCGCAGACATTCCATATCGGTGACGTTGAGTCCCGCCCACTCGCTCATAGCATTTCGAAAATGCGTTAGATTCACCCCATAATCTCTCACTGCGATCAAAGCTCGTTTTTTCAATTCGTTTTTTGTTGTGTTTGCCATAGAAATTTACCCTTGACATTATCTTTACAATAAAGTATCTTTATTATATAACTAAATTGGTTTTGACGCAAGTGTCAAAATGGACCAAGTCAGATAAGGAGATTTTTATGAGCACAAAGACCGAACCTAAAAAGAGCACCCAGAAATCCAGCAGTGGATTCACAGCCGACGAAAAAGCCGCGATGAAAGCACGCGCGTTGGAATTAAAGTTGGAAGCGAAGGCAAGTAAGAATAGAGAAGAAGGTGAGAAAGCCTTGTTGGTAGCGATCGCACAGATGAAGGATGCAAACGATCGTTCGATGGGGAAGCGGATCCATGAACTTGTCACGGCTGCTGCGCCAGAACTCATGCCAAAGACCTGGTACGGAATGCCTGCCTATGCCGACAAGGACGGCAAGGTCATTTGCTTTTTTCAGGCGGCGAGCAAGTTTGGGGTGCGGTACGCAACCTTCGGCTTCCAGCCTGATGCGAAGCTGGACGATGGCAATATGTGGGCGGCTTCTTTCGCCCTCATCAAGTTGACATCCGCTGAAGAGGCGACGATCACCGCGCTCGTGAAAAAATCGGTAAGTTAAGAGTCTTGACGAAATAGAAAAAATGTTCTAAAATTTCAGTTCGTTTGTCACGGGTGGGCTAAAGCATATTTGCTTTTACCCACCCGTTTTGTTTTGATTGGCGCAAGGCGGGCAAGCCTTTGAAAGTTTATTTCGACCTTTAGTGGATTTGGAGACTTTAATACTATGACGACACAAACCTTACTTCCCCCTTCTATTTCAGAATTGAGAGCCTTGTTCAACGGGCGCGTCATTGCCCCCGATGACGCGCGTTACGAAGAAGCGCGTACGCCTTTTTACGGCGGCATTGATAAACATCCCGCAGCCGTTGTCCGCGTGGCAGATGCGGGCGATGTGTCACGACTGGTTTCATTGGCACGTGAACATGGTTTTGAACTTGCGGTTCGCAGCGGCGGTCACAGCAATGCAGGTCACAGCACGAGCGAAGGCGGCATTGTGCTTGACCTTTCCGCAATGAAAAAATTGGAGATCGATCACGAGCATCAAACCGCCTGGGTCGAAGCGGGCATGACCGCTGGCGAATATACAGCCGCTGTTGGCGCGCATGGATTTGTCACCGGCTTTGGCGATACGGGTTCGGTCGGTCTTGGCGGCATCACACTCGGCGGCGGCGTTGGCTATCTCGTCCGCAAATACGGTCTCACCATCGACAACCTGCTCGCCGCAGAAATTGTCACAGCCGATGGGCAGCTTTTGCATGTGGATGAAAAATCCCATGCCGATCTTTTCTGGGCGATCCGCGGCGGAGGCGGCAACTTCGGCGTGGCGACGCGCTTCAAGTTCAAGCTTCATAAATTGGATCAAGGCTATGGCGGGATGTTAGCCCTGCCAGCCACAGCGGACGCTATCGCCTCTTTCTTAGCCGAAGCGGATTCAGCTCCCGATGAACTTTCCACCATCCTGAACATTATGCCCTCGCCCCCCATGCCCTTCCTTTCAGAAGAAGTGCATGGCAAGATGATCCTGATGGCAATGATGTTCTACGCAGGCGACGCAGAAGCAGGGGAGCGGGTCATGTCCAAGTTCCGCGCCATTGCCGCACCCTATGCGGATATGCTGCGCCCGATGACATATCCCGAAATGTTCCAGCCTGAAGAAGGCGGTGACTATCACCCCGTTGCTGCGGGGCGCACTATGTTCCTTGACTATGTGGACAGTTCCGTGGCTCAGTTCATCCTTGATACCTTAGCCAAGTCCACGGCGATGATGGCGGTGACTCAACTGCGCGTGTTGGGCGGAGCCTATGCTCGCGTCCCCGCCGATGCGACTTCATATGCCCATCGCGAATCAAGAATCATGGCGAACCTTGCCGCCTTGTACAACAATCCAGATGATAAAGAACCTCATGAAACATGGATCACCAAATATGAAAAGAAATTGCGTCAAAGCGACAAAGGCGCATATGTCAACTTCCTCGGTGACGTGGATCAAAAACAAGTCCGCGCCGCATACCCGGGTGAGACCTGGAAGCGACTGAGACAGGTCAAAAAGAAATATGACCCGACCAACCTGTTCCATATGAATCAAAATATTCCTCCCAAGTAAAGCTCTTAAAAATAGATAAGGACATGCTGTGAATACCTTTTATCAAATTTTAGCGAATACGGTTATATCCAACGTCACGAATATGACGGTTTGGTTTGCTTTGATCTTTTTCGTGTATCTCGAAACAAAATCCGTCACTGCCACTTCGATCATTTCGGGCATTTATCTGGTTTTGACGGCTAGTCTTGGGATTTGGTTCGGCAGTCTGGTGGATCACAACAAGAAGCAGAAGGTGATGATCCTGTCAGGTCTGAGCTCGTTGAGCATCTACCTCGTCGGCTTCATGATTTACCTGATCTACCCTGCCGAAACATGGAAAAATCCAACCAGTGTCATACTTTGGATTTTCAATGTGCTTCTCTTAATTGGCGTCATCGCGGGCAATATCCGCTCCATTGCCGTGCCAACCCTGGTCACCATTTTGATACCCGAAGAGAATCGCGCCAAAGCCAACGGACTTGTCGGCACCGCCTTTGGCATTGCCTTCCTGATCTGCTCTGCCATCAGCGGTATTTTGGTTGGGCTGGGCGGCATGTTCTATGTGCTGCTGCTTGGAATCGTCATGATGATCCTTTCGATTCTGCACATGTGGTTTTTGCAGATCCCTGAAAAAGAGATCGTGCATGTCGAACACCAACCCAAAGTGGATCTGCGCGGCACCTATGCCGTGGTTAAGGCGATTCCCGGGCTGCTGGCGTTGATCCTTTTCACTACCGTCAACAACTTTTTAGGCGGCACGTTCATGGGTCTCATGGATGCCTATGGGCTCTCGCTGGTCTCCGTCGAAACATGGGGCTTGCTCTTTGCCGTCATCAGCTGCGGGTTCATCGTGGGCGGGTTGTTCATTTCGAAGTATGGCTTGGGCAAAAATCCGCTGGTGGCGATGTTTGCCGCCAACATCATCATCTGGGTCATCTCGGCGGTCTTTACCGTTCAACCCTCCATTGTCTTGCTCGCAGTAGGTATGTTCATTTACATCAGCGTGGTACCATTCATCGAAGCCGCCGAACAGACGATTCTTCAGAAAGTGGTGCCGCATGAAAGGCAGGGAAGGGTGTTCGGCTTCGCTCACAGCGTGGAGCAATCTGCTTCGCCTCTGACGACGTTTATGATTGGTCCCATTGCCGAAGCATTTTTCATCCCGTTTATGACGACCGGTGCCGGGGTGGGACTCATTGGCAGCTGGTTCGGAACGGGACCCGCCCGGGGCATCGCTTTGGTCTTTACGGTGACAGGGATCATCGGACTGGCTCTTACGATCTTTGCCATGAACACGAAATATTATCGATTGCTTTCCGAGCGATATATGAACCATGTGCCCGAAGCATTGCCAGACGGCGAGTTGGCATAAGGAGTTGATATGGCGAATTCAAATCTCCCGAAAATTGGCGCTCCCGCCACGCGCGCCTTGGAGGCGGCGGGATATACAAACCTCAAACAGTTGACCAAAGTCACTGAAGCGGAAGTCGCTCAATTGCATGGGATGGGTCCAAAGGCGTTGGGGATTCTCCGTGAAGCCTTGAAAGCGGAAGGTTTATCCTTCAAACAAGGGCAGGCAGAGGAGAAGCTGAAGAAGAAAGGCTCGCCCATCAGCCGCACAGATAAGGTGGAGGAATTTCTTCGGGAACTGCGTCACCCGCTCAAGGCGGAGGTGGAGGCGGTGCGGTCCATCATCAAAGGTGTGAATAAAGACATCAACGAAGAAATTAAGTGGAATGCTCCATCCTTTAATTTCAAGGGTGAATATTTGGTGACGTTTAATTTGCGTGATACGAAACGAATCCATTTGGTGTTCCATAATCCGCTGATCCCGCAGGTCAAAAGCGAAATTCTCGGGGGAGATTACATAGATCGGCGCATGGCGTATTTCACAGACATGAAGGAAATATAGTCGAAGCGACCCTTGCTGGAGGAAGCCTTGAAAGACCTGATTAAGTTGATGGACTCGAAAAATAAAAAGAAGTAAACTCCTGCCTGGAAGCAGTTGTAAAGCCTCTTATTTGTGAGCAGAAAAACCTTTAATGATGGTAGACCTCGGTACGCGACCTTCCATTTGTCGATGCCATTTGTCAGGCTGGATATTTCGATCAGGCACATCTCACGAATTCGTTGAAGCGTTATTATGGTCAGATGCCAAAGGAAATCATCAAGCCTGCGCCATGATCTACAAAGCCGTGTAGAATTCTTTTGAAACAGACTCCTCTTTTTGGATGGTATCAACAATGATCAAAATTGCTCCCATTACCTTGGAAGGTCACGGCATTCGGCTTGAACCGCTAACCTTTGAACACGAAGCGGATCTCTCAGCGGCGGCAGCGGATGGCGAACTGTGGAATCTTTGGTTTACCTCTGTGCCGCAGCCGGAAGAGACCAAAGCGTATATTGAAACTGCTTTGGCTGGTTATCAAGCCGGTCATATGTTGCCGTGGGCGGTCCGCGAGTTGACGACGGGAAGGATCATCGGGAGCACCCGCTATCATGATGTGATTGCCAATATCGACCGGGTGGAAATCGGTTACACCTGGTATGCCAAAAGCTGGCAGAAGAGTCATGTCAACACGGTTTGTAAGTTATTGCTTCTCGCTCATGCCTTTGATACGCTTGGTTGTAAAGTGGTGGGCTTGCGCACCGATAATTTCAACTTCAATTCGCAAAAAGCGATTGAAGGTTTGGGGGCTAAAAAGGACGGCATCTTGCGTCATCATGCCATGCGTCGCGACGGGTCTGTTCGTGATAGCGTCATGTACAGCATTCTGGTCACCGAGTGGCCCGGTGTAAAACAGAATCTCCGATTTCGGCTGGCTCGTCACGGAACATTGTAGGTTGTCGTTTTTTTCCAAGACGAACCCTCCTTCTCCCTTTATCATAGGGAGACACTTACTGTTCAAAAGGAGAAACCATGAGAAAAATAATTGTGCATGAATTCATTACGTTGGATGGTGTCATTCAGGCACCGGGCAGCCCCACCGAAGATACCGATGGCGGCTTCACTCACGGCGGTTGGACGCTTCCCTACTGGCATGACGAGATCGGCGCGCACTTCGGGCAGATCTTTGCGGACGCCGATACCCTGCTGCTCGGGCGCAAGACCTGGGAAACTCATGGGGAGGCGTTCGAGCCGAACTCAGCGGAAGACCCGTTCAACGGCTTCAAGAAATATGTTGTGTCCAATACCTTGAAGTCCGCAGATGCCTGGCGGGACTCAACCATCATCCGGGGGAATGTGATCGAAGAAGTCCGCAAGTTGAAAAGCCAGCCGGGTAAGAACATCGTCATGGATGGGAGCAGCGTTCTGGTTCAGGCATTGATTGAAAACGAGTTGGTGGATGAGATCGCCCTGCATGTCTATCCGTTGGCGCTTGGCGGCGGCAAACACTTATTCCCGGAAGGAAAGCGCGTCAATCTCAACCTGATAGAGTCTTCTTCGCTTCCAACCGGTGTCGTGTATCAACGCTTTCAGCTCGCATAAAAAATCAAAGAGCAAGAGGATACAAGGAGACTGCATGAAAATCCATTTGGTTGACGGAACTTATGAGTTATTCCGCGCGCATTTCGGCGCACCGCCTAAGAAAGCCCCCAACGGACAGGAAGTTGGCGCAACCCTTGGGCTGATTCGCAGCATGCTTTTGCTTCTCTCCGGCCCCGAAGTGACTCACGTCGCTGTGGCGTTCGACCATGTGATCGAGTCGTTCCGCAATAAGATGTATGCAGGCTATAAATCCAGCGAAGGCGTGGACCCGGTGATCCTGAATCAGTTTCCGCTGGCTGAGGCGTCGATAAAAGCCTTGGGTATGGTGACCTGGCCCATGTCCAAGTTTGAGGCGGACGATGCGATTGCTGCCGCAGTGGCGAAGTTCAAGAAGGTTAAATCGGTGGAGCAGATCGTCATTTGTTCCGTCGATAAAGACCTGACGCAAATGGTGGATGGCGACCGCGTCGTATGCTGGGATCGCCGCCGTGAAATTACGTTGAATGAAAAAGGTGTGATCGAAAAGTTCGGCGTGCCGCCTGAATCAATACCCGATTTTCTCGCACTCGTAGGTGACTCAGCCGATGGTTACCCAGGTATTCAAGGCTGGGGCGAGAAATCTACATCAGCTGTTCTGGCGAAGTACAAGCATATTGAGTCCATTCCCAAAGACCCAAACAAAATTCCGCTGAGTTTGGGGCGGGCAACAACCCTGCTCGAAAATTTGCAGAAGAATTATAAAGATGCCTTGTTATTTAGAGAATTATCCACCTTACGAACCGATGTTCCTATAAAAGAAACTCTTGCAGATCTAAAATGGCAGGGCGTTTACCCACGGTTTAAGAAGGTTTGCGAGGAACTGGGAAACCAAAGCATTCCAGAGCGTATCACCAGGTGGAGGAAGTAAAAAGACTTTTTAGATTATGCTTTACTTGATGGTTTTTACGGTCTTGTTCCTTATTGTCATCCTTAGCGCGTTATGGATGATCGTCCCTGCATTTTTTGGTCCACCCTCCATCCCTACCCGGATGAACCGCATCCGCAAAGCGTTGCAACTTGCAAACCTCCAACCCGGAGAGACCGTCTACGATCTCGGCGCCGGGGATGGACGTGTGCTGTTGATCGCAGCAAACGAATTCAATGCCAAAGCGGTTGGTGTGGAAGTCGGACCCGTCCAATGTCTGTTAATTAAATTGCGCGCTCTTGCCAGCGGACATGGCGATAAGATTCGTGTGAAGTGGGGAAATTATTTTAAGGCAGAGCTTAAAGATGCCGATGTGGTCTTTATCTACGCCACTTCAAAAGAGACAATCAAACTTGCAGGTCATTTAAAAACGCAAATGAAGTTGCGAGCGCGGCTCGTTTCAATCTCCGCAGATTTCCCGGAGTGGGAACCCACTTTCATCGACGAATTGGATTTGATCTTCCTTTACGTCATGCCGCCTGTTGATGGAAGCCCCGCTACATACTTCATTAAAAAGGCAGGCTAATTTCTTATGCGCCCAATTTATACATCGATGATTTTACGCCTTCATCCAGCAGTTTAAACTCATTTTTCTCCAACACTCGCTTCGAGCCCAGATTGCGATTTGCCACTTCAGCATATAACGGGCGGTTTCTGACAATCACTAAAAATTCCGCGACCGCCGCACTTGCGATTCCTCTTTTCCAAAATTCCCTGCCGATCCAATATCCAATTCTTTGCTCGTACTTGCTTTCTTTCCAACAAATGATGTGACCCGCGACCTTTTCTTTGTAGACGATGGTCCGCGCGGTCACATTTTTGTCTCTCAATATCCCTTCCCAATGCCGCATGAACTCGCCGCGATCTTTGGAGGGATAGGCAGACAAGGCAACCGCTTCAGGGTCAAGCTGCTGTTGAAACAAGATGGACAGGTCCGCTTCGATTACTGGACGTAGGGTTATCTTCGCCATTACGGAATTTTATCAATATCGTACGGGGTGAGCAGAAGAAACAAAATGTCTCTTCTTAAAAGTGTAGGAAGATGCATGCCATCCTTTCATCTTCCAGGCATGAACGACAGCGTCATTTTTATTTGCCGAAATTAAAGCCTGAACTTTCTGTTTGGTTGCGAGGATTCGCAGGGTCGGCTTCTCCGCCTCTTTCGACTCGAGAGAATATTTAATTTCGTGCGGTCATATAGGCGAATCCGAATGTGTCAAGCCCGTGCGGATAGGACTTCATGCCCCCTTGCCAGTCAGGCAATTTGGTCTTATATTCTCACGGAATTTTAATGGTTGAAGATGTTCCCGGATAAATCCGTAATTTGCCCAGTCACGATCGGACGAGATAACGACCTGCAGCGATTGCAAGGTCTTTTCGCACACGCCTTGGAAGGCAATGGACAGATTGCATTGATCTCGGGCGAAGCCGGGATCGGTAAAACCCGCTTCGCAAATGAAGCCGAAACCTGGTCTGCCCAAAGGGGGTTGGTGCTACGGGGAAATTGTTTCCAAACCGAAAGCGCTCAACCTTATGCACCTTTGCTTGACCTGCTTCGATATTTTCTTGCAACTCGTTCCAAAGACGAGATCAAACGGGCAATCGGTCCGCACGCAGTCTCCTTGCTTCGATTAATGCCGGAATTGGAAGTCCATTTTCCAGACATAGTTCCTGCGCCAACTCCCGACCCCAAGATCGAAAAACAGCGTATCTTCCAATCATTAACCCAGATCTTCATGGAGCTTGCACGGAACAAGCCCTTGGTCGTCATCATTGAAGACTTGCACTGGAGCGACTCGACCAGCCTCGAATTCCTTTTGCTGCTTGCCAGGCGGATTGCGCCATTGCCCATTTTCCTGGTTCTTACATACCGGAGCGACGAGACCAACCCAGAGTTGACCCACTTCCTGGCAGAACTGGACCGCAGCCGTCTCGGGACAGATTTTTCTTTGAAGCGTTTGACAGCTTTCGATGTCGATCTCATGCTGCGCGCCATCCTTGAGCTCGATACGCCGGTCAGCCAGGAATTTCTCGATGCGGTATTCCCATTGACGGAGGGCAACCCTTTTTTTATCGAAGAGATCCTTAAATCTCTCATGGAAGAGGGTGATGTGTTTTTTGCGAATGGCGTGTGGGATCGGAAAGAGATCAGCCAGCTTCGGATTCCACGCACGATCCAGGACGCGGTTCAACGCCGCACCCAAAAATTGGACGAACGAACGGTTCGAGTCTTGACGATGGCTTCGGTTCTGGGAAGGCGCTTTAACTTTCACCTTCTACGGGATATTTTGCAGGTCGACGAACCGGAGTTGTTGGAAAATCTCAAGCAATTGGTTAAAGTGCAATTGATCGTGGAAGAGAACGCCGATGTATTTGCATTTCGGCATGCCCTGACCCGTGAAGCGGCATATTCGACCATGATGCTGCGCGAAAGACAGGGGTTGCATCGTTTGGCGGGCGAAGCCATGGAGCGGATGTTTATTGCGGTCCTTACCTCCCATTTTGCCGACCTGTCTTATCATTTTTATACAGCTGAAGAATGGCGGAAGGCGTTCGATTACTCGCTTAAAGCAGGCGATCAGGCTTGCGATCTCTACGCTCCGCGTGAGGCGATCGTTTTTTACTCGCGAGTCTTTGTGGCAGCCCGCCAATTGGGAAAGGAGATCGAACCCGGGCTGCTCCTCCTGCGTGGACGTGCCTATGAGACCATGGGGGATTTCAAATCGGCATTGGATGATTTCGAACAGGCATTGAAAATTGCACGCGAGTCTCACGATGGGATGACCGAATGGCAGACCCTCCTTAACCTCGGGCAGCTTTGGACGGGGCGGGACTATCAACGCACGGGAGAATATTTCCGCGTTGCAGAATCGGTTTCGCAAACCCTTCAGGATGCCCGCTTGCAAGCCTTGAGTTTGAATCGATTGGGGAATTGGCATGTCAATATCGGGAAGACCGGGCAGGGGTTGGGACTGCACCGCAAGGCATTGGAGATCTATCAGCAGAATCAAGACCCCAAAGGAACGGCTGAATCTTTTGATCTAATGGGCATGGCGGTCATGCATCATGGCGATCTTCTCGCTTCATTTGGCGAATATCAACAGGCCATCAAGATATTCCGCTCGCTTGATGATAAATATGGATTGATCTCCGCATTGTCGGGCTCCTGCAATACCTTCAGTTGGAATGAGACCAATTTTGTACCGGGGATAACCCCGCTTGAAAATTATCACATGTCCATCGAAGCATTGGAATTAAGCCGCCAGACGGGATGGACAGCCGGAGAGGCATTCGTTGAGTGGTCGATTGCGCTAAATCTGGGCGGGCGCGGTCTGTTCGACGAGGCAATCGGTCATGCTTCAGAGTCGCTTCGTATTGCGACCGAGATCGGTCATCGCCAGTGGATCATTGGCGCCCAGAACGCTTTGGGTTATGTCCACTTGATGATGTTACAAGCCAACAGCGCGATCCAGTGGTTTGAACTGGCGCTGGCGTTTGCAAACAAACTTGGTTCTGCCTGGTGGGTGGGGGGGATAACTGCCAATCTGGCAGGTGCTTATTTATTGAACAATGACCTGCCTCGCGCCCGCGCGCTGCTCGATACCGGGTTGGAAAACGAGAAAGGCGATTACACCCTTGCGAGGCAACGGATGTTATGGGCGAAGGGGCATCTTTTATTGGCAGAGGAAAAACCGAAGGAGTCGTTAAAGATCGTGGAGGAGTTGTTATCCTTGCGGTCTCGGCATCCGGCTAATCAACCCATTCCGTATTTATTGAAACTCAAAGGGCAGGCACTGACACGCTTAAAGCAGGAAAAGAAAGCCGTTGAATCCCTGGAAGATGCCAAGCGGGGTGCGATCCAGCGTGAGGCATTGCCATTGCAATGGCAGATCCATGCCCTGTTAGGCTGGCTGCACCGTACTCAGAAGAATACTCAGGCAAGTGAAATGGAATTTGGAAGTGCGCGCCAGGTGCTGAACACGTTGGAAGCCAATATTCAGGACGAAACCTTGCGTGAACAATTTTTAAACCGCGCTTTGGAATATCTGCCAAAAGAGAGGGTGTTGACAAAACGTCAGAGTGAGTCTGAAAAATATGGCGGGCTGACCGCCCGAGAGCGCGAAGTGATGCGTTATTTATCCCGGGGAAAATCGAATCGCGAGATCGCAGAAGCCCTGTTCCTAAGCGAACGGACGGTCGAGAATCATGTCGCCAACATCCTGAATAAGCTGGGTTTTGATTCGCGTGCCCAGGCTGCGGTGTGGGCGGTCGAAAAAGGATTGGTATAGGCTGCCTGCTGTGCAGGGAAAGGGGGATGCATATTGCCTGATCGAGGAGAGCATAAATGACTGAATTATTATTTCGAACATTCCAGAACTGGGGTGAAAGAGAGCGGACGAAACGTGAAAAGTTATTCGATGACTGGTTGCTGAACGACGCATTGCAGGAGGCATGGCGGGCGCGGGTGATTTCGAGCCTTTGCGCGATCTTTCTCGTCTTTACCTTTATCAACGGCTCGACAACTTTAAAAACATTTCTTGAGTACCCGGCTTATCAAAGCTGGCAATTTCTTCTGTTGCTTATCAGTTCGGTCTATTGGGGCGCCTTAATGGGGGTCAGTTGGTGGCTTGCCCGGCACGGAAAAGCGCAGCAGGCTGTGTATATCATGCTGATCTTATTCCTGGTCGGTCCCACCGGGTTGGGGAGTATCGGTATTCGGGAGTTTAGTGATTTCTACAATGTGCCCCTGCTCGTTCTCTCCATTTTGTTCGTTTCCCTCCTTTCGAAGCGGGAAGAACAGCAGACCTTGAACATTGCTGTAATCCTGGTCTGGTCTCTGTATATATTGCTCCAATACCTTCTTGCAGACGATATACAAAGAACCATACCGCCGTTGATGGCAGCCATCACGCCTGGGGCGATCCTGAGCACGATCATGTTTTATGTCATTTTGATCCTTCAGTTTTACCGTTTATCGGTGCCAAACAAGATATTATTATCGTCTCTGACAGCGTTTCATTTTTTTCACCAGGTGATCTTGCTCTATTTACAAAATATCCTTGCGAAATATCTTACATCCTTTGCGCTTGATTATTTCATGGATGAGTTCAGGTTCATCCTGTATTTTCTAATCGGGAGTATGACCCTTGTCCTTTTGATCGTTACGCGCGTGATCTCAAACCCGCTGACTAAATTAACTGATACGGTCGTTCGAATAAACGAAAACAACCTCAAACTTCGTGCAGATTTGACCAGCATCGATGAGTTTGGAGAATTATCAAAGGTCTTCAACCAGATCATTGCCCGCCTGGGAGAGACACTTGATGGGTTGGAGCAGCAAGTGGAGGAACGTACGCGCGATTTGAACGTGGCATCCCAGGTCTCGAAGCAGATCACCCAGGTGTTAAACCTCGAAGAATTGCTTCCGAAACTGGTGGAGGAAACGAAGCAGGGCTTTAATTTGTACTTTTCGTCAGTGTACTTGTTCGATTTCGAATCCCGTCAATTACTTCTGGCGGCCGGAAGTGGAGAGGCAGGAAACCGGATGAAGAAAGAAGGCAAGGCGTATGATATCGAGGCGCGTCCAAGTATGGTGGCGCAGGCTGCCCGTGATCGTCGAGCCGTGGTGGTTGGCGATGTGAGAGAGCCCGGGACGACTTTCAATCCCAACCCCTATCTGCCGGATACTCGTTCGGCTGTGACCATACCGATGATGATCCAGGATGAATTGGTGGGTGTTTTGGGCTTACAGTCCACTACACTGAACGAGTTTTCTTCGCAGGAAGATGTTCGCATCCTGACCTCATTGGCGGAGCAGATCGCTGTGGCGGTACGGAATGCCCAGTTATATGAAAATCAGGTGCGAGTGGCGGATGAATTGAAGCGGTTGGATAACCTGAAAAATCAATTCCTTGCCAGTATGAGCCATGAATTGCGGACGCCCTTAAATGCCATCATCAATTACGTTGCCATGGTGTCAGATGGGATGATGGGAGAAATAAATGCTGAACAGAAAGAATTACTGGATGGCGCGGTAAAAAGTTCACGTCACTTGTTGCACCTGATAAACGATCTATTGGATATCAGCAAGATCCAGGCAGGGAAACTTGCCCTGTATGTGGAAGATGATGTAAATGTTCATAATGAACTTGAAGCCAGTTTGAACATTGCAAGTGCGATGATCCTCGATAAACCCCTTCGGATCGTCATGGAAATCGAAAGGAATCTGCCCTTGATCTTTGGGGACAAACGTCGTATCCGGCAGATCGTCTTGAATCTTTTGAGCAATGCCATAAAATTTACTGATGGAGGTACCATCACCTTGCAGGCGAAACGGTCTGGGGATGAGGTCATCATTTCCGTCATCGATTCCGGTCCGGGCATCCCTCATGCGGCGCAATCCCTGATCTTCGAACCGTTTACCCAAACCGAGGATGGCATAAAATTGGAAGGCACCGGTTTGGGTCTGCCCATCTCCCGGACTCTCGCCCAGCTTCATGGCGGAAGGTTGTGGGTCGAAAGCGAACCCGGGTCTGGGGCTGCCTTCCACTTTGCCCTGCCAACGGTTGGGAGATCACCGTGAGCAAGGAAGCCCCGAAGGATATTTCCATCCTCTATCTTGAGGATGATTTTGCCAGCCGCAAAGTGATGTCCATTATTCTTGAAAGAGCGGTAGGGATCAAGACATTTGCCGTCTTCGAGAACAGCGTGGATTTTATGACGCGCCTCAAAAGCCTGACCTTCAAACCATCCATTTTTTTGATCGACATCCACGTTCCGCCTCACGATGGATTTGAAGTTTTGCAGATGCTGCGGAACGACCCCGAACACCGCTCTGCGACCATCATTGCCCTGACCGCCAGTGTCATGATCGAGGAGGTAAGGCAGCTGAGGGCAGCCGGTTTTGACGGCGCGATCAGCAAACCGATCGATCATCGAAAATTTCCCAGTCTGTTGAAGCGGATCGTGGAAGGTGAATCAGTATGGAATATTTCATAAAATGTGAGGAAAAAGAATGATCAAACCCTTTTTGGCAAACAAAAGGATATTTCTGATCGAGGATGACTTAGTGAATATTCACATCTTCACAAAGGTCCTTGCAAAACAGAACGCCGAGGTTTTGCATGATACCCTTGGTCACAGTGCGGTTAAGAATATTGTGGAGAACCTGCCTGTCGACCTGATCGTGGTGGACGTCATGCTAAACCGCGGACAGAACGGTTTTGATGTTTTTGAAAAAATCAAGGAAGAGCCGCGTACGCGTAATATCAAGGTTATTGCCACCACATCCCTGGACCCTGAGATCCTCATTCCCAAAGCACGTGAGGCGGGTTTTTCCGGTTTTATTGGCAAGCCGGTGAACGCCCTCGAACTTCCCGCCTTGCTTGAGAAGGTCTTGAAAGGCGAGCAGGTATGGATCGGGCACGAACTCTGATCGACCCCAAATCGTGAAAATAATGGATTGATAAAACTAGGTACTCTCAACCTTTGAAACTAGGTATTTTCCACGATGGCATCCCATCGTGGTTTTGTTTTAATGCGGGGCAAAGGAGTAATAAAAAGTGGTCCTGTTGAACGCCGCTTTACACCTTGAACTGGACTGTTTGTGTACATGACCGAAATTTTATCGGTTGTAAAAATGAATTACTTTATAGGAGAAAATCATGAATAAGAAAAATAAATTATCGATCGCATTCACGCTCGTTGTAGCCTCGATGCTGGCATGTACCCTTCCGGCATCGCAGCAACCCGTCACTGAAACGCCTGATTTGGCGGCAACCCTCACAGCGATTCCCACTTTTGAGGAATCACCAACACCCATTCCGCCAACAGCGACGGTGTGCCAGCCGACCGTCACCACGACTCAGGATTCAAACGTCCGCAAGGGACCCAGCCAGGTTTATGACAAGCTTGGTTACCTTCCCCAGGGCGCTTCGGCACCCGTTGCTGGCAAGAGCAGCGATGGCACTTGGTGGTATATCCAATTTGCATCCGGCGAGAACGGATACGGCTGGATCTCCGGCTCTATCGTGACTGCGACCTGTATCCCGACCACTCTGGCGGTCGTGGCCGCCCCGCCGATTCCGGTTTCGCAGCCAAAGCATACAAAGACGCCCAAGCCATCCAACAACAATAACCACAATAACAACAATAACACCACGACGGCGACCCCCACTCAAACCCAGCCCAGCAACCCTGGCGAACTGCTTTTCAAAGTGGATTTCGATTCGGTCTGGTACTGCGGCGGGCAGGCAAGGGTCAGTGCAAAGATCTATAACATTGGCACGGCAACCATTGAGTCGGTGATGTACAGCGTCGAGGCGAACGGGCTTTATATAAACGGCGGTACGATCAACAACTCGCCATTTGAGTCCACTGCCACAGAGCCGGAACCCAATTGTGCCCAGGATGTCGGGCACGGACAAGGTTCTCTGGCTCCGGGCGCTAACGCCTTCATTCCCATCATCATCTCATCGGTGCCTGCAGCCGGAACCCAGGGATTCTTGTATGTGGAGTCCTGCACAGACAACAACCGCAAGGGAACCTGCACCGGTCAGTTCGTATATTTCACTTTTTAGCCGAGGGGACCGTTGCCATAATAGATCGATGACCTCAATATATTGCGACCTTGGCAGAGATTTGCTACCTGCCAGGGTTGCTTTGGGTAAGTATGGGATATATCCTTATGGTGTTTATTTTTTTCTATCCTTCTGAACATTAAAGTAAATGCACAAAAAAGTAAGATCGTTTGAGATGCAAAACTAGGTATTCGAAGTTCTTAAATCTAAGTAGTTTCCACGATGGCAGACCATCGTGGTTTTGCTTTAATGGGCGCATCGCTGCAGTGAGTTTGCTGCAAAGCTATATAAACCAAGGAGAAAAAAATGTTAAAAAATCGTACATTCAAATTACTGCTTATCGGACTGGTCCTGGCAATTGTTGCTATCTTTTTTCAGAATGCTTTTGCCAAGGTGAGCGATCCCACCGCGGTGGATCATACCTTCCACACGCCACCCATGTCAGACTACAAACCTGTGGATCATACCTTCCACACGCCACCCATGTCGGACTACAAGCCTGTGGATCACACATTCCACACACCGCCCATGTCGGACTATAACCCTTGATCAAGTTACCGGTTAACTGTTCAATCAGCGGACTGAATCATGAAAGACAGCAATCTCTTCCGATTTTTTTGGAAGAGATTGCTGTCTCAATGGATGGGTGATGGCTTGAGCTTGTTGTCAGGGAGGTTAATGAGCGAAAAACTAGGTACTCCATTCTTGAAACCTGAGTAGTTTCCACGATGGCAATCCAGCATGGTTTTGCTTTAATGGGCACATCGATGCAGACGCTTTCTGCAATTTTTATAAATGATTAGGAGAAAAAGATGAGCATAATAACTTCTGAAAAGCGCGATGAAATGACACCTGAAATGGAGGCGCTGAAAGTACGACTCAAAGCCACCTGGGAAGCGGGCGATTACGGACACTTTGCCACATATCTGTTGCCTGGGGCGTTGGAGTTCCTTTCTCGGGTTACGGTCGAACCGGGAAGTCGTGTCCTTGATGTGGCTTGCGGTGCCGGGCAGACGGCAATTCCGATGGCGCGGGCGGGTGCGAAGGTAACCGGGATCGACCTCGCCGCGAATTTGGTGGAGCAAGCCCGCGCCATGTCAAAGGTAGAAAAGCTGGACGCCCGCTTCGATGAGGGAGATGCGGAAATGCTTCCTTATGACGATGCTTCGTTCGATATGGTGATCAGCCTGATCGGAGCCATGTTCGCACCCCGCCCTGAACTGGTCGCCGCGGAGTTGAAACGTGTAACCCGACCGGGCGGCAAGATCATCATGGGCAATTGGACCCCCGGTGGTTTCGTGGGGCAGATGTTCAAGATCATGGGCAAACACGTGCCACCTTCGCCCCTAATGCCCCCACCCGTGAAATGGGGCGATGAAGCAACCGTGCGCGAACGATTTGGGAATGAATTCTCGCATCTTAAAGTCAGCCGCCACCTGTACCCGTTCAAATATCCTTTTTCCCCTGCAAAGGTTGTCGAATTCTTCCGTCAATATTATGGTCCGACATTCAAAGCCTTTGCTGCGCTTGAAGGGGATAAACAGGCAGCCCTGCGAAGTGAGTTGGAAGAATTATGGAGCACCTTCAACACAGCCATGAACGGCACGACAAGTGTAATGGCTGAGTATCTTGAAGTGGTTGCTGTAAAAGCATAGAAAATTCAAAATGTGAATGAAGGAGCATCGAAAAAAAAGTAGATGCTCCTGGCAAGTTTTTGGAATAATCAACAAGAGGATCGCAATGAATCAACCAAAAGGATACGTAGACACACAATATTTGCAGACTACCGCCGCCCTGCTTCAGGACTTCAAACAACGCAGTTACGAATGGATGCAAATTCAGCCGGGTCATGTTGTTTTGGATGTCGGCTGTGGCCCAGCTTCTGATACGGTGGCGCTTGCCCGGTGGGTTGGATCAAGCGGACAGGTTTGCGGAGTGGATTATGACCCGGAAATGATTGTTGAGGCGGATTATCGTGCCATGCAGGCAGGAGTCAACAGTTGGGTTAATCATCAGCAAGGATCGGCGGATGAACTTCCGTATCCCTCCAACCACTTTGACTCTTGTCGAAGTGAACGCGTCTTCCAACATTTAAAGAACCCGGAACGGGCGTTAGAGGAAATGGTGCGGGTCACAAAACCTGGCGGCAGGATCGTTGTTTGGGATGCAGATTGGGGAACTCTTACCATCGATACGGACGAGGTCGAGACCGAACGGAAACTGGTTCGCATCATGGCCGAGATCACGGTCAACAATGGTTATTCCGGGCGGCAGTTGTACCGCATGTTTAAGAAAAAGTCACTGACCGGGGTGGTTTTTGAAGCCAACACAATGTTCTTTGACAGGTATGAGTTGCTACGAACCATTGTCGGTTTTGATTATGTGGAAAGCCGGGCTCTTGCCATGGGTGAGGTTACGCAACAGGAATTGGACCGCTGGCATAAGAGCCTCGAAGAGTCAGACCGCGAAGGCTGTTTCTTCGGCAGCGTAAACGGTATTTTGATCTCCGGTGAGAAACCAGAAAGATAATTGATCTATTTGGTTTGTCGATCTGTGGTCTGTTGATCAGGCCCTGTATGGGTCATGTCCATCGTCATTTGGGTGAGATCGAGACCGCAAAAGATATCTTGCGAAAAGCAAAATAGCGGAAGGAATTTTATTGGTTGAAATTGGAGTGAGGTAATTATGAAATACGACGTAATCATTGTAGGCGGACGCGTTGCAGGGGCGGTTCTCGCCACCCGGTTGGGAAAGCTTGGTCACCGGGTGTTGGTTGTGGAAAAATCGCAATTACCCAGCGATACTTTATCCACTTCGTTCTTTCGCGCGCCCGCATTGCGGGTGTTCGAAAAAATGGGTGTGATGGGAAAGGTGGCTGCCATGGCACCGCGCATGGAATTGATCTGGAACTATATCGATGGGCATATCCTTGTGGACCCTGTGGAAGCCCCGGAGGAGCATTTGCGGTTTTTCCTGAGCGAACGCCGCATTACCCTCGATTGGATCCTTTACAAACGAATGACCCGCGAGAAGAATATCGAGGTCCGCCAGAATGCAAAGGTCAAAGATTTGATCTGGGAGGATGGACGGGTGGCTGGCATCCGGTGGAATGAAAAGGGCAGGGAGCACGAGGCAACCGCACGGGTCGTGGTTGGAGCCGATGGATTTTATTCCACGCTTGCCAATTTACTCCAGCCGCCATATGAAAGCTATGTTCCGGTCCGGCGTTTTGCCTATTATGGGTACTTCCGTGATCTAGATTCATTCGATGTGCCTACGGCGGAGCATCATTTTATCGGAAATACGATCTCATATATCTTCCCGACCGACTACGATTTGACAATGGTGGCTGTGAGCATGCCGATCCAGGGTTTTGCTGAATTCAAGAGATCGCCCCTGAGAAATTTCATGTCTCATTTGGAATCGCTGCCCCTGCTTGTGTCGCGCTTGAAGGATGCGAGGCTTGTATCCAATCTATATGGATCCGGGAACATACCCAGTTACCAGCGAATGCCCTACGGGCCTGGCTGGGTATTGACCGGCGACGCGCAACAGGTCATGGACCCATGGAGCGGAATGGGCATTGACCATGCCACGACCCATGCTGATATGCTGGCGGACTCATTGGATTCATGGATGAACAACGGTTCCACCTGGGACGCCGCCATGAGCGGGTATCACAAACGCATTCGGGCTTTCAGTAAAAAAGCATTTCAGCGTACGACCACATTTGCCGCGGACCTGCGCCCCATGACCCAGGCTGCGCTCATGAAACGAGGCTTGTTCCAGGGAGCCCCGGAAGTTATATCTGTATACAAAAATTATCAGTAATAGAGGAAAAAATGAAAACAAAAACATGGCTTGTATTGATCACTTTATATCTTGTGTGGGGATCGACCTATTTCAGCATCAAGGTTGCGATCGAGACCATTCCGCCGTTCTTCCATGCCGCGGCCCGTTTCCTGATAGCGGGATTGATCTTGATGATCTGGCAAAAAATGGCGGGATATGCGTTGCCCACCCGCAAACAATGGATATCCACTGCAATCATTGGCAACCTGCTTCTCCTGGGCGGCAACGGATTGGTCTCCTGGGCTGAGCAATTCATACCTTCGGGCATTGCCTCCCTGCTCATCGGTTCCATCCCAATGTTCCTTGTGCTGGGTGAGGCGCTCCGCCCCGGTGGCACAAAGCCGAATCTCCAGATCGTTGTCGGATTGCTGATCGGACTTGCGGGGATTCTCGTCCTGGTGGGTCCCTCCGAAATTTCGACCGGCAGCGACAGGCTTGACCCGTTGGGAGTCATTGTCGTGCTGACGGCCTGTATCTTCTGGTCCATCGGCTCCATTTATAGCAAGACCGCGGACCTGCCCGCCTCATCCCTGATGAACACCGGCGCGCAAATGGTGACGGCGAGTGTTGGCTTGACGATCACCTCCCTGCTCAGCGGCGAATTATCGAATTGGAATCCTGCCCTGGTATCCACCCGATCCCTGTTCGGAATGGGTTACCTGATCTTGTTCGGTTCCATCATCGGTTTCAGTTCATACACATGGCTGCTGAAGAATGCGCCACTGCCGATTTTTTCGACGTATGCGTACGTAAATCCTGTTGTGGCGCTGATCCTTGGCGTCCTGTTTGCAGACGAGCCGCTCAATGCCAGGATTATTTTCGCAAGCGCCATCATTCTCGGTTCGGTGATCTTTATCAACTGGGCGAGGCAGGCCGGCGAAAAGAAAAAGAAATCGATCGCTCAACAGGGGACGAAGAGTGAAATGATCGAAGTTCATGTCCAGCGGTCGATATTGCCAGAGAAATATTCCGTGAAGAAATCTTGATCGTAAGAAATATGACTCACCCCGGATTTAAGTTTTCGAGGGTGAGTCCGTATTTAATGCCAAATGAGATTCGGATGGATGCGGATCATTATCCCTTTATACACGTACGCCAGGGTTTTATTTTGATCTCGTGGTTAATTACATGTATTAAAGCAGATTTTCTTTCACCAACAACTCCGCGTTATAAATGGACGCGCCTGCCGCACCGCGAATCGTGTTGTGCGATAAGACAACGAATTTAAGATCGAAGATGGGATCGCGCCTCACGCGGCCGACCACTGTCGTCATGCCTTTTCCTGTCATGCGGTCGAGTCTTGGCTGCGGTCGATCCGCTTCATCCCTGACCTCGATAACAGGCCGCGGCGACGAAGGCAGATCCCTCGCAGAGGGAGGTGCCGCGTAGTCGCGCATTGCTTGGATAGCCATTGCGGGCTCCGCAGATTTTCCCAACTGCACACTGGCGCAGACGGTATGACCGTCAATGACCGCCACGCGATTGGTGTGAACACTGAAGACCATGCCTGCAAGATCGATCCTGCCATTGTTAAACTTGCCGAGCATCTTGCGCGGTTCCCATTCCACTTTTTCTTCCTCGCCGCCGTTGCCCACATTGGGGATGATGTTATCCATGATGTCGAGTGATGGCACACCCGGATACCCCGCGCCTGATAATGCCTGTAACGAGGTGGCAAAAACCTTCTTCACGCCGAATTGATTATCCAGGACTTTGAGCGCAATCGTCAGACCCGTGCTGGTGCAATTCGGGTTGGTGACGATACACCCGCTCCAACCTTTGTTCTTGCGCTGCTGTTTGACGAGTTGAATATGCTCGGAGTTGATCTCTGGCAGGAGCAACGGCACATCTTCACCCCGACGATACGAAGATGCATTCGAACAGACGGCCGCACCGGCTTTCGCAAATGCAGGTTCGAGTTCATTGGCAACTTCGGTATGCAATGCCGAAAAAACGATCCTTGCCTGCACTGCATCCGTGGATGCAGGCACGATGACCATGTTTTTGGCGTAATCTGGCATGGGAGAATCCAATACCCAGCGCGTGGCTGAGGCATATTTCTGCCCGGCAGATTTATCCGACGCGGCAAGGGCAACGACTTTGAACCAGGGATGATTATCGAGCAGGGAGACGAAGCGCTGGCCGACCGAGCCTGTCGCGCCGAGAACGGCTACGGGAATTTGAGATTGGGACATCGGGATCTCCTGTTATTTAGAATTGGGCTGCAGGTTGAAGGCTGAAAGTTTCTAGTTTTGACTTTCAACCTTCGACATTCAACTTGCAACAATAAGCTCGTGCAACGCCTTGACCGCGCTTTCTGTGTCTGCCGAATCGACGACGAGGGAAATGGATACCTCTGAAGAACCCTGCGCGATGGCGAGCACGTTGACGTTGTTCAATCCGAGCTGGCTGAAAACCCTCCCCGCCACTCCCGGTGTATGGCGCATCCCCGAGCCGACGACGGTGACAATGGAGACATCATCGGTCGCCCATACGCGGTCGATGTCTTCGTCCTCGATCTCATAGGCGAACGATTTTTCAAGCGCTGAAACGATCGTCGGCGCAACTTCCGACGGCACTGCAAAACAGATCGACTGCTCGGATGATGCCTGGGTGATCAATGGCACACTTGTGCCCGTTGATGCCACCGTTCCAAAAGCGCGCGCCGCCACGCCCGGAACGCCCAGCATGCCGCGTCCCTCGATGGTGACGAGGCGTTGTTTGCGAATCGCAGTCACGGCTTTGACAACCTTTTCCGGTTTGTGCGCCTTAACCCTGCCATCTCCATTGCTGGTGAGGCGCGTGCCGGAATGGGATGGGTTGAATGTATTGCAGATGCGTAGTCCGATCCCGGCATCGACGACGGGGCGGATCGTTTTGGGATGCAGGACCTTTGCCCCGAAAAATGCCAACTCGGCAATTTCGCCGTAGCTGATCTCCGGTAGTGTAAGCGCCTCTTTGACAATGCGCGGGTCCGTTGTCATTACGCCGTCCACATCGGTCCAGATCCAAACCTCGTCGGCAGGGAGGACTCGGCCAATGATGGCGGCGGAATAATCGCTTCCTCCGCGGCCCAGCGTGGTAACGACGCCTTCCGGAGTTGCGCCGATGAAACCGGTAACGATGGGGATAATGCCCTTTTCCAGGATTGGATTCATAACAGCCCTTGTTCTTTCAGTTGTGATTCTAAAGTCCGGGTGCGCGTTTTGGAAATGAGCGTTCGTGACAATGAATTCGGTCGATTCGATTGATCGAGATTCCATTCCCGCATCACTTAAGATTGCCGCCAGCAACCGCACGCTCATCCGTTCGCCCAGCGATGCGACCGCGTCCAACGCCCGCGGGCTGGCTTCACCGAGGACGGCAATCGCTTTGCATAAATCTATGAGTGAGCGAATCAATTCGTTGATTTCGGCTTTGACCGTCTTGAGCATCGCTTCATCCTTGATGAGCAAGCTTGCAGCAGCGAAGTGTTTTTCTCTCAGCGTGGATTCGGCTTGGGTAAGCGAATCAATTTTCCCTTGCGAAGCGGAGGCGGCTGAATCCAAAAGCAGATTCGTCACCCCGGAGACGGCGGATGTTACGACGACGACCCGTTCCCAATCCTTTTTAGAGTCACGGATGATCTGTGTGACGTTCCTCAGCGCATCCACCGATCCGACGGATGTTCCCCCAAATTTCATTACAAGTGTTTTTTGCATGGTGCTCTCCTAAGACTTCAGAATTCTTTGTAAAATAAAAACGCCCCGCGTTTCCGCGAGGCGTTGTGTGTTTTTGATTCCGTTCCTACGGTTATCTCTGACCAACACTATGTGCAAATGCCTCGCGGGGTGTGCCGGAGGTAGTGGTCGTGGTCGTGGAGAAAAAAACCGGATGCATGTTGGGCGGTATTCTACCCGAAAGATGAAATGAGTCAAGATGGAAATGGCATTTGACTCCTTCAAGCCATTCCCATTAAACTATCTTTAAACTCTGACTTCACCCTTTGAAACGGGTGAACCGCGAAAACGGAGATTTTATGTTTTTCTCGACCACACCGCGCCCCGAGAGCTTGCGGGCGATCGCGGATGTGAAATTGTTACCCTACTGGCTGGATGATCCCGCCAAACCTGAATTAACCCCACCTCTTACAAGACAAATCGAAACTGACCTTGCCGTTATCGGCGGGGGATTTACCGGTTTGTGGACAGCTTTACAAGCCAAGCAGGCTGACCCGAACCGGGATGTTGTTCTTCTCGAAGCGGTGGAGGTCGCCATAGGCGCCAGCGGACGCAACGGCGGTTTTTGCGCCGCATCGCTAACGCACACTCTCGATAACGGCTTGAGCCATTGGGAAAAAGAGCTTCCCAAACTTATTCAACTTGGCAGGGATAATCTGGATGGCATCGAAGCCACGATCAAGAGATTCGATATCGACTGCGATTTCATCCGTTCGGGTGAGATCGGCGTGGCGGTGGAGGAGTATCAGATCGCCGATTTGCATGAAGAAGTCGAGCAGGCGAAGCAATACGGTGTCCCGGTTCATTTCTTCGACCAAAATGAAATGCGCGCGCGAATCAATTCACCGTCATTTCTTGCGGGCGCGATAGACATGTCCAATGCCATGCTCAACCCGGCGCGGCTGGCATGGGGATTGAAGAAGGCATGTCTCGGGCTGGGAGTCCGCATTTTTGAGGGCACTCCGGTCACGGAGTTGGAAGAGAAGCGCGAAACGATTCTCCTAAAGACCCCGCATGGTCAGGTCAAGGCGCGTCATGTGGCAATGGCGACGAATGCCTTCCCCCCGCTGTTAAAACATCTTTCTTTGTACGTTGTGCCTGTCTACGATTATGCCTTGATGACCGAGCCGCTTTCGAAAGCGCAGCACGATGCAATCGGGTGGTACGGACGCCAAGGCTTGAGCGATAACGCCAATCAATTCCATTATTCGCAAATGACATCCGATGGGCGCATCCTGTGGGGCGGATACGACGCCGTTTATTATCGGAATAACGGAGTCGCGCCGCACCTTGAGAACCGCCTCGCCTCTTTCGGACTTTTGGCTGAGCATTTCTTCCAAACCTTCCCCCAGTTGGAAGGACTCCGTTTCACGCACGCCTGGGGCGGCGTAATCGACACCTGTTCGCGTTATGCTGTCTTTTGGGGAAAAGCCTATCGCGGAAAACTTGCCTACGCCATGGGCTACACTGGTCTCGGAGTCGGCGCATCCCGCTTTGGCGCGCGCGTGATGCTGGATTTGCTAAGCGGTGGGAAAACAGAACTCACCGAATTACAAATGGTGACGACCAAACCATTCCCCTTCCCGCCCGAACCCTTCCGCTCACCGATCATCAACTTTACGAGATGGTCGCTTGACCAGGCGGATCGGAATCAGGGGAGAAGAAATTTATGGTTGAAAACGCTGGATGCGCTGGGGTTGGGGTTTGATTCTTAAAATAAAGACCTCCGAGGTTTCTGAATCCTCGGAGGTCTTTTTATTTCTACTTCTTCGCCGGCTTGGACATTTCATCCACAACAGCGTTGTACAACACTTCCGCTTTCAATTCGCTGAGCGAGTAGCACGGCGCTTCGAGGTGGTCTGCCAGTTGCTGGGCGAGACCCTGGTCGAATGCGGCGTGCTCCATGTTGATGACAACCGAGCGGATCTTCTCATTCGCGATCAATTCTGCAAATTTGAATCCCTCTTCCTGGGGCGGTAAAGTGCCCAGGGAAACATTTCCAGCCCCATCGGTCAGGATGATAAGAAGCGGTTCCACATCGGGATGGATGTGTTTCTCGTGCATCAAAACATCATGCGCCATGAATAACCCTGCCGAGAGAGGGGTTTTCCCGCCAACGGGAATGTCCATCAAGGCGCGTTGAGCCAGGTGAACGGAGTTGGTGGGGGAGAGCACCAGCGTGGCGCGATCCTTTTGGAAGACGATCAAGCCGACGCGGTCACGGCGTTGATAGGCGTCCGTGAGAAGCGAAAGGATCGCTCCCTTCGTCGCGTTCATGCGCTCCGCCACTGCCATGGACCAGGACGCATCTACGAGGAATAAGACAAGATTCGCTACACGCTTGACGCGGATCTTACGCTGCAGGTCGCTCTTCTTGATCGAAAAGGCGAGTTTCTTGCGTTCCTCTGTGCGTTGTTTTTGGAATGGCGCCGCGGCGCGGAAAGTGGCATCGAAGGCGATGTCGTTCAGTTTATCCCCGGCGGGGCGGGATTTAATGTAACGTCCGTGTTTGCGCTCGGTCTTGGTGAGCGAGCGCCGTCCCGCCTGCTTGCGAGTCAGTTTATCGAGCGGAGTGTTCAATTTGCGCGGTTGGAAGGTGTCTCCGGCTTTGACTTTTTGTCCGCCTTCCCACCAGTTCGCGCTCGTGCTCGCAAAGACCTCCCGATTTTCCATCGGTTCGGGATTGCCTTCCTGCGCCCCCTCCTCGGTCTGCTCATCCTCGAGTTTTAAGTTTTTTTTTCCTCTTTTTCGCCTTCCTTGCCGCTTTCGGATTGTTCATCCTCATCGCTCGGCATGGATTGACCCGCCAACTGCTCGATGCGTTCCTGCAATTGTTCGGTGGTCATCTCAGCTTGCTGGAAGGGCGTGCGCTTGATGCGGTGCGGCAGGGCGAGTTCGGCGGCGAGGGCGATGTCGTGGTCGTTGATCTTGGTGCGGCCCTCCAGGGCGGCTTCGGCTCGCGCGGCTTTGAGGATGACCATATCTGCGCGGTGGCCATCCACGTTTAGAGAAGCGGTCAGCGCCGCAATGGAAAGGAGGTCGCGCGTGCTGTATTTAACCTGGTCCACCAATTCACGTGCGTTGGCGATCTGCTTGGAAAGTTCCTCTTCCTTTGGGAGCCATTGCTTGCGGAAGGCTTCAGGGTCACGTTCGTAGGCGATGTTGCGTTCCATGATCGTCATGCGTTCGCGCGCATCGCGGATTCCCACGATGTCGACGGACAGCGCGAAGCGGTCCAGCAACTGGGGACGAAGATCCCCTTCTTCAGGATTCATCGTCCCGACGAGGATGAAGCGGGCGGGATGCGCGAAGGAGATGCCTTCCCGTTCCACTGTGTTTACTCCCATGGCGGCTGAATCCAAGAGGATGTCCACCACGTGATCGTCGAGCAGGTTCACTTCGTCAATGTAGAGCAATCCGCGGTTGGCGTTGGCTAGCACGCCCGGCTCGAAGTGACGCTCGCCTTTTTGAATGGCTTTTTCGATGTCCAGAGTGCCGACCACACGGTCTTCTGTGGCGGAGACGGGCAGGTTAATAAACGGGGTGGACCGTTCAGAATAGGGAAGTTTTTTGCTCGAAGCGGCGCGTTCCTTGCACTCCGTGCACCAGGTTCCGGGTTTATCGGGATCGCAGCCGAAGCGGCAATCCTGAACCACTTTTACATGGGGAAGAAGTGCAGCAAGCGAACGCGCGGCGGTGGATTTGGCTGTGCCGCGTTCACCGCGGATCAACACGCCGCCGATGCGGGTATCCACGGCGTTGAGAATGAGAGCGCGCCTCATGCGCTCCTGGCCGACAATAGCAGTAAAGGGGAAAATGGCAGGCATCTATTTACTCCAGCCCGTGATTATAACGCTTGTTTATCAAAGCAGCGCAATTTCGCAACGGTTTGCGTGCATGAGGGTTGTCAACTTGTCGTTTCACTTGTATAATCCCGCTCATATTTCGATTAGCCGGAGTTCACGAGTGACTGACCAAAAAGAAACCCTGAGCGGGACATCAAATGCGCAGGGAGATCAGAACAACAATCAATCGATGGAGGCGCTGTTAGCATCTGAATCGTTGAGCATTGATCTTCCCAAGGCAGGCGAGATTCGCAAAGGGACCATAGCAAGTATTTCACCGAACCAAATCCTGATCAGTATCGGGGCGAAGTCCGAGGGTGTTGTCGCGGGCAAGGAACTGGAGCAGTTGACCCAGGAGGAGCGCGATGCCCTCAAGGTCGGTCAAGAATTGGATGTTTTTGTCATCGTTCCCGAAGACGCGAACGGCAATGTCGTCCTTTCGCTGAAGCGCGCCTTCGAGCAGATCGCTTGGGAAAACGTGGAAAAAATGATCACCGATGAGACCGTTCTGGATACCAAGATCATCGGTTTCAACAAGGGCGGGCTCATTGCCGCGGTCGGCAACCTGCGCGGCTTCATTCCTTCATCCCAGATCAGCGCCGCGCGCCGCGCCCAATCCACCGGCGACAAACCCGAACAACGTTATCAGAAGATGGTTGGCCAGCCCATTTCCGTACGAATCGTGGAAGTGGATCGTGAACGCCGTCGATTGATCCTATCCGAACGCGCCGCCAGCGCGGAATCCCGTTCCGAGTTAAAGGAACGCGTCATCAACGAACTCCAGGAAGGGCAGACCTATTCAGGCCGGGTCACCAGCCTGGCAGACTTCGGCGCTTTTGTCAACATCAACGGCGCAGATGGTCTCGTCCATCTTTCAGAAATCTCCTGGGACCATGTCACTCATCCGAAGGAAGTGCTAGAAGTGGGGCAGGAGGTCAACGTCAAGGTCATCAACATCGACCGCGACAAGAAGCGCATTGGGCTTTCCATCCGCGCCTTGCAGGAGGATCCCTGGAAGAGCCGCATGTCGAAGTTCAGCGTCGGTCAACTCGTGGAGGGCGCGATCACACGGCTGACGAAGTTCGGAGCATTCGCCAGACTCGAAGGCGATATCGAGGGTCTCATCCACATCTCCGAGTTGAGCGAGAACCGTGTCGAACACCCCAAGGAAGTTTTGCATGAGGGCGATGTCAAGACCCTGCGCATCATCCGCATCGACCCCGACCAGCATCGCATCGGCTTGAGCCTCCGAAAAGTCGACTCAGCCGCCTACGCCGACAAAGACTTCAAGATGCTCACCAAAGACTTCGGTCAGGACGAAAACAAGGAGTAAACAGAGCGCACCGAAAGGTGCGCTTTTTGATTTCATGGAACTCATGCCTTTGATGGTCGACGCGCATGCGGATATTGCCTACAACATGCTCAGATATGGGCGCGATTACACCCGTTCCGTTTCAGAAACCCGCGCGCTAGAATCGGGCAGCTTTACTGTAAAGGATAACGGCGATACCTTGATCAGCTGGCAGGAATACCAGCGGGGACGGATTGCCGTTATTTTTTCGACCCTCTTTGCGGCGCCGATCCGTTTCCGAACGCAGGAAGGCGACAAGATCGTGTATAAAAATTTCGACGAAGCGCACAAGCTTTACTCTGATCAACTCGATGTCTATCATCGAATGCAGGATTCCATGCCGGACAAGTTCCGGATCCTCGCCTCGAAACGGGACCTGGAACTGCATCTTGACCATTGGAACTCGTCCACACCAGAAGAGACTCATCCCGTGGGCATGGTCATCCTTATGGAAGGCGCCGAGGCGATTCGCGACCTCTCTGAATTGGAAATGTGGCATGAACGCGGAGTCCGCTTGATCGGTCCCGCCTGGGTTGGCACGCGTTATTGCGGCGGCTGGAAGGAGTCCGGTCCTCTGACCGATGACGGACGCAAACTTCTCTCAGCAATGGCGGACTTTAATTTCGCCCTCGACCTCAGCCACATGGATGAACGTGCCGCCGTAGAAGCGCTCGATACATATGAAGGACCCATCGTTGGCACACATGCCAATTGCGCGGCATTGATGCAGAACCCGAATACGAACCGGCATTTTACCGACAGAATCATCGAAGGCGTTATCGAGCGGGACGGAGTTGTTGGAATCGTCCCATTCAATACTTACTTAAAGGTTGGCTGGCTTCGCGACAAGGGAAGCAGACGCGAAGAAGTCCCACTCGATGCCGTCGTCAATCACATCGATCACGTCTGCCAACTTGCCGGCGATTCGTTGCACGCGGGCATCGGCTCCGACTTCGACGGCGGCTTCGGTTTGCAGTCTGTCCCGCCGGAAATTGATACAATTGCAGACCTGCAAAAACTGGTATCCTTATTGAAGGCGCGCGGCTATTCCGACGCCGACGTCGCGAACATCCTCGGCGGAAACTGGATTTCCCGCTTGAAACGCGATCTGCCATAATCATTGAATCAATAATATTCCATGTCAAACCGTCCCGCATCTTCGCCTGTTCCCACCACGCCGCGCGCTGACGAAATCACTTCGCCGCGAATTCGACTCAGCCTTGTTATTATCTTCATTGGTCTTTTCATTTTTATGGTGGGCGCGAAACCGGCATACTTCGGCTGGGATCGCAGCCCCGTGGTTGGTTTTGTTCAAATCGTCGTCTTCCTTTTCGGCTTGGCGTTCATTTGTCTCGGCGGATATCTTGGCTTGCACTCTTTGTGGTGGGGGATCGAGCGCACGATCGTCTCCGACATCGGCTCGCGTTTGGTTGCGACCGGGTACGTTTTCTCCGTTTTTGCCGGGCTTGCAGATATCGTCGGGATGGGCTCGCATCCTTTTCCACAAGTCCCGTATTTTGGTCCCTGGCAGGCGGCGGGTGTGATGATCGGGCAGGGCATCATCGCGCTTGGATTCTTGATGATGGTTCCCTTCCGGCATAAGTAAATGGCTATTAGCGGAAAAAGCCGCATATCTCGCAAATGAGTCGGGCTGGAAAGATCGCATGAGAAAATCCGCGAAGGTCTGTATCCTCTGGGGATAAACAACTTGTCGATTCTTATAACCCAAAAGATCTAATACTCGTAATCTTGTGTGGCTGGTTCACGAATGTAATTTTCATCGTCTTCACCGAATCGGAAACCGCCACCTTGACGGAATTCCGTTTCTGCCTATAATCGGGCGAAATATCCAAAACCAGATGAACATATTCTTCACCCTCTCCCTTATTGTCGTCCTTACCATTGTCCTTATTATTGAAGGACAATTTTCGGTTAGGATGGCAACGGTGAGAGTGATGAAATAACACTCAAGGTAAACGCAGAGAGCCGCCCTAACCATGGGCGGTTTTTTGTTATCTTGACCTCACACCCAGCCCTTCTCCATAGAGGAGATGGGAGTCAAAGGAGCCGTATGCGATCAGATACAGTCAAGAAAGGGTTCGACAAAGCGCCGCATCGTGCGTTGCTGCGTGCGACGGGTTTGCAGGACGAGGATTTTTACAAGCCGTTCGTTGCGATTGTTAATTCCTATGTCGATGTTGTGCCCGGTCATGTGCATTTGCAGGAGTTCGGCAAACTGGTAAAGGATGCTGTCCGCGCGGCTGGCGCGGTGCCGTTCGAGTTCAACACCATCGGCGTGGATGACGGCATCGCGATGGGGCACGTGGGGATGAAGTATTCGCTTCCTTCGCGTGAGTTGATCGCCGATTGCGTGGAGACCATGATCGAAGCGCATCGTTTCGATGCGATGGTCTGCATTCCGAACTGTGACAAGATCGTGCCGGGCATGTTGCTTGCTGCCATGCGCGTCAATGTGCCGACCATCTTCGTCTCCGGTGGCGCGATGAAAGCCGGTATGACTCCCGAAGGCGAAGCCATCGACTTGATCTCTGTCTTCGAGGGCGTCGGCGCTTATTCAGCGGGCAAGATCGACGAAAAACGCCTCCTGACTCTGGAGAAGTTTGCCTGTCCTTCCTGCGGCTCCTGCTCCGGGATGTTTACCGCCAACTCGATGAACTGTCTCATGGAAGTGATCGGATTGGCTTTACCCTTCAATGGTTCTGCTTTGGCAAAGACTCCTGAACGTGAGGCGTTGGCGAAACAAGCGGCAGTTCAGATCATGACTTTGATCGAGCGTGATCTCAAACCGCGTGACATCGTCACGCCGGAAGCGATCGATGACGCATTCGCGTTGGACATGGCGATGGGCGGTTCGTCTAACACGGTGCTGCATACATTGGCATTAGCCAACGAAGCCGGTGTGGACTATCCGCTGACCCGTATCAATGATGTGGCTGATAAAGTTCCGCACATCTGTAAGGTGAGCCCGGCTGGCAAATGGCACATGGAAGATGTGCATCGCGCGGGGGGAATCCCGGCAATATTGAACGAAATCCAATGGGGAACGGGGATGTTGCATTTTGATCGTTTGACTGTGACCGGTAAAACCCTGGGGGAATCGATTCAAGGCTGCGATATCAAGGATGAAGAAGTTATTCGTCGATATGACAACGCCCATTCCAAACGCGGAGGGTTGTCCATTTTGTTTGGCAATCTCGCACCGAATGGGGCGGTGGTGAAGGTCGGCGGCGTGAGCGAGGCGATGATGAAGTTCGAGGGTCCGGCGGTTATTTTTGAATCGCAGGATGAGGCGATGGCGGGAATCCTGGCCGGAAAGGTCAAGGCGGGCGATTGTGTCGTTGTCCGCTATGAAGGTCCCAAGGGCGGGCCGGGGATGCAGGAGATGCTTTCACCCACGTCTGCGATCATGGGGCAGGGACTCGGCGATAAGGTGGCGCTCATCACGGATGGACGATTCAGCGGCGGGACGCGCGGCGCATGCATTGGGCACGTCTCACCAGAGGCGGCGGCTGGGGGTCCAATTGCGGCGTTGAAGGCTGGGGACTTGGTCCAAATCGATTTGGTGGCTCGCACGCTCAATGTCAGGTTAAGCGAGGCGGAGATTCAGAGTCGGCTCGAAGCGCTGCCGAAGTTTGAATCCAAAATCACATCCAAATGGTTGAAGCGTTATTCGCATTTTGTGACGAGCGCAGATACGGGTGCGGTGTTGCAATCGTAGGTCACGCTTCAAGCGTGGCCTACATAAGGAGAAGAATGAAAAAGACAGGTGCAGAAATCGTTTGGGAATGTCTCACACGCGAAGGTGTGGAGGTGGTGTTCGGATACCCGGGTGGGGCGAACATGCCGATCTATGATGCGATGTTGAGCTATCCGGTGCATCATGTGTTGGTGCGGCATGAGCAGGGTGGCGCCCACATGGCGGATGGATATGCTCGCGCTTCGGGCAAGGTTGGTGTGGCAATGGCGACATCGGGTCCCGGCGCGACGAATTTGGTGACGGGCATCGCAACCGCAATGATGGACTCGGTTCCAGTGGTATTTATCACAGGTCAGGTGGCGGCGCATCTCATCGGCGGGGATGCTTTTCAGGAAACGGATGTGACGGGTATCACGCTACCGATAACAAAACATAATTATCTAGTGACCCGCGCAGATGAAATTGCGGAAACGATCCGCGAGGCATTTTACATTGCACGCAGCGGAAGACCCGGACCCGTGTTGATCGATATTTGCAAGAATGCACAGATCGAATCCTGCGAGTTTGTTTATCCAGATGAAGTTAAACTTCCCGGTTACCAACCCGTCGACCATGCGCCGAAGGTTTCGTTGGAGGAAGCCGTAAAGCTGATCGAGAGGGCTCATAAACCGGTCATCCTTTGCGGGCACGGCGTTTTGATGTCGAATGCGGAAAATGAATTGATGCAATTCGCTGTCAAGACCCAAACACCAGTTGCGAGCACCCTGCTTGGATTGGGCGCATTTCCTGCATCGCATGAATTAAGCCTGGGAATGATGGGGATGCATGGCGAGGTCCATACCAACCTGGCGATCCAAAATGCCGACCTGCTTCTGGCGTTCGGGATGCGCTTTGATGACCGCGTCACTGGCACGTTGAAGACCTATGCGCCCCGCGCGAAGAAAATCCATATCGAGATCGATCCGTCTGAAGTTCACAAGAATGTGCATGTGGATGTGCCGCTTGTTGGGGATCTGAAAACCGTCCTGACCGACCTTATCCCGATGCTGGATGAATACGACCATGATGAATGGAAGAAGGAAATCAACGGCTGGAAAGCCGAGGCTGATGCGCGCAGTATCATGAACTGGGACGATGACGGGAAGTTGTACGTGGCTCACCTCATTTCGGATATCTGGAAGGCGACCGGAGGCGGGGCGATCGTGACCACGGACGTGGGCCAGCACCAAATGTGGGCCGCGCAATACTATCAATTGGAAAAACCGAACCGTTGGCTTTCCTCTGGCGGCGCCGGGACGATGGGTTTTGGGCTGCCTTCTGCCATTGGCGCATGGTTCGCCGCCAAGGATCAGGAAATTTGGGCGATCGCTGGCGATGGCGGCTTCCAAATGACCGCCGCTGAATTAACCACGGCGGTGCAGGAAGGCGCGAACATAAAAGTGGCAATCATGAATAACAACTTCCTCGGGATGGTGCGCCAGTGGCAGGAATTCTTTTTCGAGAAGCGTTATTCGGCCGTCGATATGTTGACGCCTGATTTTGTGAAACTTGCGGATGCGCACGGTG
The DNA here is from genome assembly GCA_015075725.1 of Anaerolineales bacterium. Taxonomy (NCBI): domain Bacteria; kingdom Bacillati; phylum Chloroflexota; class Anaerolineae; order Anaerolineales; species Anaerolineales bacterium. The sequence goes on from JABTTV010000001.1 coordinate 1,905,083, forward strand.
TCCCGGCGAGGCGGGTGACCCGGCGAGAAGAAGTCAATGAAGCCATTGAATGGGCGCGCAAGACGAAGGGACCCGTCGTCCTGGAATTCAAAGTGGAACGCGAAGACGCTGTTTACCCGATGGTTCCTGCGGGTTCGGCGTTGGATCAAATGATACAGAGACCGGTGAAAGCATAAGAACTTCCCTCACCCCAAACCCTTCTTCCACTGAGAGAGGGGCAGGGGAGATGGATAAGGAGAAAAAATGAACTACACCTTCATCGCATTGGTAGAAAACAAACCTGGCGTGCTGAACAGGGTCGCTTCTTTGTTCCGCCGACGTAACTTCAACATCGAATCCCTCGCGGTGGGCCGCACGGAGAATCCGGATATCTCGCGCATGACCGTCGTTGTGGATTGCCCTAACGGCGACATGGACGCCCACAAGATCGAAGCAAATTTGTACAAACTCGTCAACGTGATCGATGTTCAGGATGTCACGCATCAACCTTCGGTGACCCGCGATCTGGCGCTGATCAAAGTGAAGGTCCGGCCTGAACGCCGCGCAGAGGTCAATGGCTTGGCGGATATCTTCCGCGCCCGGATTGTGGATGTTGCCGCCGATTCGGTCATTGTCGAAATTACCGGCACCGAGGACAAGATCGAAGGCATGATCGAACTGCTGCGTCCCATTGGGATCGTCGAGATGGTCCGCACGGGGCAAATCTCCATGACCCGCGGGGTGATCGACGGCGTGCGCCGCGTGGCCGGGGTGAATGGCAATCGCTACGACGATATCGCCGAACTTGCGGCAATGACGCCGTAATAAACCTGTCAACGCGAGGAGTTTGTTTCGTCGCTTTGTTCCTCGCAACGACATACGACTAGGAGAACACAACAATGGCAAAGATCAATTTTGGCGGTGTGGAAGAGGAAGTGGTGACCAGGGATGAGTTTCCGCTTGAGAAGGCGCGTGAAGTATTGAAGGACGAAGTGGTCGCGGTGGTGGGCTACGGCGTGCAGGGACCTGCCCAAGCGATGAACATGCGCGACAATGGCATCAAGGTCATCGTTGGTCAGCGCAAGGGCACGAAGAATTGGGATAAGGCCATCGCGGATGGCTGGGTGCCCGGCGAGACTCTCTTTGAAGTGGAGGAAGCCGCTGAGAAAGGCACGGTCATTCAGTATCTGCTTTCGGATGCCGGTCAGCGCTCGCAATGGCCCAAGATCGTGGAACACCTCAATGAAGGCGATATGCTTTACTTCTCTCACGGATTTTCTGTCACATTCAAGGATGACACTGGAGTAGTCCCGCCTCCGCACGTGGACGTGGCCTTGGTTGCCCCCAAAGGATCTGGTCGTAGTGTGCGGGCAAACTTCCTCGAAGGCTCAGGAATCAATGCCAGTTTTGCGGTCCATCAGGATGCAACGGGCAAAGCCAATGACCGCACCATTGCCTTGGGCATCGCCATCGGCGCGGGCTATCTCTTCCCAACCACCTTTGAACGAGAAGTACTTTCTGATCTTACGGGTGAGCGCGGCATTCTCATGGGCGCTCTCGCCGGTGTGATGGAAGCGCAGTACAACGAACTCCGCAAGCACGGACATTCTCCGTCTGAGGCGTTCAACGAAACGGTCGAAGAACTCACCCAGTCGCTTATCCGCCTGGTGGGTGAGAACGGCATGGACTGGATGTATGCGAACTGCTCCACCACGGCTCAACGCGGCGCTCTCGATTGGAAGGATAAATTCCGAGATGCAACTGCCCCTGTTTTCAAGGACTTGTATGAAAGTGTTGCAAGCGGCAACGAAGCCCGCATCACCCTCGAAGCCAACAGCCAGCCCGATTACCGCGCCAGGTTGGAAGTGGAACTCGCCGCCATCCGCGACTCGGAAATGTGGCGCGCGGGTGCGGCTGTCCGTTCGTTGCGCCCTGAGAATTGGAAGAAATAGATTGGTAGGTTGGTAAATTCGTAAATTGGTGAATTGGTTTTCCAATCTACCAATTCCCAATGTACCGATTTACAGGAGTTCTTATGACCAACTATGTAAAAATTTTTGACACCACATTACGCGATGGCGAACAATCTCCCGGTGCGACGATGACCTCTGCCGAGAAATTGGAAGTGGCACACAACCTCGCCCGTCTCGGCGTGGACATCATCGAAGCCGGATTCCCCGCCGCCTCGCCGGACGATCTGGAAGCCGTCAGACGAATCGCGCTTGAAGTGGGCAATCCACCCGCAGGGAGTCCCGAAGCGAAGGTTCCTGTCATTGCAGGGCTGGCGCGCGCAAACAAACCCGATATCGACAAAGCCTGGGAGGCGGTACAAGGCGCAAAGAAACCGCGCATCCATACGTTTCTTGCCACGTCACCGATCCATATGAAGCACAAGCTGAAGATGGACCCGGAGGAGGTCATTCAACGTGTGTCTGAGATGGTCGCTTACGCAAAATCCTTCTGCGATGATGTCGAGTTCTCACCCGAAGACGCGGGGCGTTCTGAACCGGAGTTCCTGTACGTTGTCCTTGGCGAAGCCGTCAAAGCCGGCGCGACAACGTTGAACATTCCCGATACGGTCGGTTACACAACGCCCGATGAGTTCAATAAGCTTATCGATGGAATCATCAAAAACACGCCGGGGATACATGACGGGATCACAGTATCCGTGCATTGCCATGACGACCTTGGCATGGCGACCGCAAATACGCTGGCGGGGATCCGCGCAGGGGCGAGACAGGCGGAGGTGACCATCAACGGCATTGGCGAACGCGCTGGTAATACTTCGCTCGAAGAAGTGGTGATGGCGTTGAAGACTCGCCATCCCGTCTTTGGCTTGGAGACTGGAATTGAAACGCAGCAGCTTTCGCGCATCTCCAAACTCGTCAGCAATTACACCGGCATTGTTGTCCAACCGAATAAGGCGATCGTCGGTTCGAATGCATTCGCGCATGAAGCAGGCATTCATCAGGATGGAATGTTGAAACATCAAAGCACCTACGAGATCATGCGCCCTGAAGATGTCGGCGTGAACCAGACCAACCTCGTGCTTGGCAAACATTCCGGTCGAGCTGCGCTGCGCAATCGCCTCGCCGAAATGGGACATTCCCTCGATGACGTGGAACTCGATAAAGCCTTTGCGCGTTTCAAGGACCTGGCTGACCGCAAGAAGGTCATCACCGACCTTGATCTCGAAGCCTTGATTGCGGACGAATTCTATAAACCGCGCGATGTATATCTGCTCAACGGCTTGCAGGTCACTTGCGGAACGATGGGCATGCCAACCGCCACCGTCCGCCTGCGCGGACCGGATGGTGTCGTTCATACTCAAGTCGCCATTGGCACCGGTCCAGTCGATGCGACTTACAAAGCCATTGATCAGGTCGTCAATGTTCCGTGTACCTTGCTTGAGTTCAACGTTCATGCCATCACCGAAGGTATCGATGCGCTTGGCGAAGTCACCGTGCGGGTGCAGAGCGAAACCGGTTCCACAACCATGGACGCGCAAAGCGAAGTGGAGTTCATGCGCGTCTACGGCGGTCATGGAGCAGATTCGGACATCATCGTCGCCAGCGCCAAGGCATACGTCAACGCGCTCAACAAGCTGATCGTTGCCCAAACCGAAGGGAAAGGGAAAGTGCCGAACGATTTTGGTGTGATGTTGGGATGAAAAGCGGAGATTGGAGAATTGGAGATTTGAAACTGGAACTCGCTTCTTTCCGCCTCGAAAGTTGAATCCACTCAACCAGCATCTGATTCCGCTGATGATGATTCCTGCCAAATAAAAAATCATTAATCGAAAAGCGTTAATCGAAAATTTATTATGCCTAAAACACTCTTTCAAAAAATCTGGGACTCACACGTTGTGACCGAACAGGATGAAGCCCCTGCGGTTCTTTACATCGACCTGCACCTGGTCCACGAAGTGACCTCTCCCCAAGCCTTTACCGGACTCCGCCAGCGCGGACTCAAAGTCCGTCGTCCCGATAAGACTTTGGCGACAATGGATCACTCCATCCCAACCACTCCCATAGATGTACCGATTGCCGACGCAATGGCCTCCGCCCAGATTAAACAAATGGAAGTCAACGCCGCCGAGTTCGGCATCACCTTGCACGGCATGACCAGTCCACACCGCGGCATTGTGCATGTCATCGGTCCCGAACTGGGGCGCACCCAACCCGGCATGACCATCGTCTGCGGTGACAGTCATACCGCCACACATGGCGCATTCGGCGCGCTCGCGTTCGGCATCGGCACCAGCGAAGTGGAACACGTCCTCGCGACTCAATCTCTCTTACAGAAGAAACCCAAGACCTATGAAGTGCGTGTGGATGGCAAACTCGGTCACGGCGTTTCTTCCAAAGACATCATCCTCGCGCTGATCGCCAAGATCGGCGTGGGTGGGGGGACGGGTCACGTCTTTGAATACACCGGCGAAGCCATCCGCTCGTTGACGATGGAACAGCGCATGACCATCTGCAATATGTCCATTGAAGGCGGCGCGCGCGCAGGCATGATCGCCCCCGATGACAACACCTTTGAATATCTCGCCGGGCGCGAGTTCGCTCCCAAAGACGCCGACTGGGACAAAGCCGTTGCCTATTGGAAGACTCTCGCCACCGACGAAGGCGCCACCTACGATAAATCCATCACGCTCAACGCCGACGAGATCGAACCAATGATCACCTACGGAACCAATCCCGGCATGGGCATGGGCATCACAGACCGTATCCCCACTGTGGAATCTTTCAATGAACCTTCACAAAAAGCCGCGTTCGAAAAAGCCATGACGTATATGGGTCTGCAACCGGGTCAATCGTTGCTCGGTCAAAAAGTGGACGTGGTCTTCATCGGCTCCTGCACCAACTCGCGCATCTCCGACCTACGTCTCGCCGCAGGCATGTTGAAGGGACGCAAAGTTGCTGATGGCACACGTGTGATGGTCGTGCCCGGTTCGCAGGATGTGAAGAAGCAAGCCGAACAAGAAGGTTTGGATACGATCTTCAAAGAAGCCGGTGCCGAATGGCGCGAAGCAGGCTGCTCAATGTGTATCGCAATGAACGGCGATCAACTTCAACCCGGTCAATACGCCATCTCCACCAGCAACCGCAACTTTGAAGGTCGTCAGGGCAAAGGCGGGCGCACTTTCCTCGCCAGCCCTGTCACCGCCGCAGCGACTGCCATCCACGGCGTTGTCACCGATCCGCGCACCGTGCTCGAAGCTTGATAATTCGATATTCGAATATCTATTATCAACCTGACACCTGATACCTGGAACCTTCTCATGGCACAATTTACTACTCTTACCTCCCGCGCACTCGCCATCCCTGTCAACGACATCGACACGGATCAGATCATCCCCGCGCAATTTCTCAAAGTGACCGACAAGAACGGTCTCGCCGACGCGCTGTTCTACAACTGGCGCTACAACGACGACAAATCATCCAAGCCCGACTTCATCATCAATAAACCCGAGTCACAGGGCGCACAAATTCTATTAGCCGGAGACAACTTCGGCTGTGGGTCGAGCCGCGAACACGCTCCTTGGGCGCTCACGTCGTGGGGCATCCGCGCCGTCATCTCCACCTCATTTGCAGACATTTTCCGCAGCAACTCTCTGAAGAATGGACTCATCCCCATCATCGTGGATGAAACCACTCACAAGATGCTCTTCGATTTGGTGGAAGAAGCGCCTCGCGCCGAACTGACAGTTGATCTTGCTACCCAAACCGTGACCTTCCCCGGAGGCTCGTTCACCTTCCCGATCGACGCGTTCAACAAAGCGTGTCTGCTCAATGGCGTGGACGAACTCGGCTACATCATGGGTTTTGAAAAAGAGATCGCAGCGTACGAAAGCAGACTATAGACCATTGACCACGGACGATGGACGACATGGTCAATGGTCCATCGTCTATCGTCAGATAGAGAATGCATGACAAAGATTCAGATCTACGACACCACCCTGCGCGACGGGACACAATCCGAAGGCTTCAACCTTTCGGCGAATGACAAGGTCCGCATCGCGCAAAAATTGGATGAACTCGGCGTCGCGTTCATCGAAGGCGGCTGGCCCGGTTCGAACCCCAAAGATGTGGAGTTCTTCGAACGCGCCCGTGACATGCAATGGAAGCACGCGCTCGTTGCGGCGTTCGGTTCCACCTGTCGCGTCAAAGGCGGACCCGAGGACGATGCAAATATCAAAGCTCTGCTTGATTCAAAGACGCCCGTTTGCACGATCTTTGGCAAGACGTGGACGCTGCATGTCAAAGAAGTATTGCAGACCACCAACGATGATAACCTGCGCATCATCGAAGACTCTGTTGCCTATCTCAAAGCCAACGGCAAGCACGTCATCTACGATGCAGAACACTTTTTCGACGGCTACAAAGCGGACAAATCCTATGCCATCGAAACTCTGCTGGCGGCGATTCGCGGCGGCGCGGAGACGGTCGTGCTGTGCGACACCAACGGCGGGACCTTCCCGTGGGAGATCAAACAATTCCTGAAAGAGTTGAAGCCTGCGCTAAATCATCCCTTTGGGATTCATACCCACAACGACTCGGAATGTGCCGTCGTCAATTCGCTGGTCGCCGTCCGCGAAGGAGCGGTTCAAGTTCAGGGAACCATCAACGGCGTCGGGGAACGATGCGGCAACGCCAATCTGTGTTCCATTATGGCGGACCTCGAACTCAAGATGGGTTATCAATGCCTGCCGAAGGGAAACATCCAGCGGTTGTATGAGCTGTCTCATTTCGTCGCGGAGGTGGCAAACATCACGCCAGATGAGCATTTGCCCTTCGTGGGCAAATCGGCGTTTACTCACAAGGGCGGTGTGCATGTGGCGGCAATGCGGCGTTCGGCTCAGTCCTACCAGCATGTGGAACCGGAACGTGTCGGTAACAAAATGCGCGTTGTTGTTTCAGACTTATCCGGCCGCGGCAACCTGCTCAGCAAAGCCGAGGAGCACGGCGTGGAAGTGGAAGGCACTGAAGTTGTGCCCATCCTCAATGAGATCAAGGAACTCGAGTCACGCGGATTTTCCTTTGAAGCCGCCGAAGCTTCAGTGGCAATCATGCTCAAACGGCAGGAATACGGTTATAAAGCGCCGTTCGAACTCATCGACTTCTTCGTCAATGTCGAACATCGACAGGGGCGCGGCATTTTTGCCGAAGCAATGGTGAAGGTGCGTGTTCAGGGTGAAGTGTTACACACCGCTGCGGAGGGGAACGGACCTGTCAATGCGCTCGACATCGCCCTGCGGAAAGCGCTTACCAGTTATTATCCGCGCATCAATGATTTTCATCTTTCCGATTACAAAGTACGCATATTGGATTCGGAACATGGCACTGAAGCCATCACTCGCGTATTGATCGACACGCGCAATTCCACCTCGCGATGGAGCACGGTTGGTGCGGGGACGAACATCATCGAAGCAAGTTGGCGGGCGCTTGCGGATTCGGTGGAGTATGGACTGATGGTTGCACATTAGAAATTGCAGGGGCGGGGTCCTCCCGCCCGAGATGGTGAATCTAAAACTAAAACTGGGCGAGGAAACCTCGCCCCTACGATGTGAATGGAAAATATATAGATGAACTTCAAAATCACCTTACTGCCCGGCGATGGCATTGGACCGGAAGTGGTCGGTGAAGCCGTGCGGGTGCTGGAAAGAATCGCCAGCAAATTTAATCATTCATTCGATTTTCAGGAACGCATGATGGGCGGCTGTTCCATCGATAGATACGGCTCTTCCCTGACCGATGAGACTCTCGCCGATTGCCAAGCCTCAGACTCCGTTTTGCTGGGTGCCGTCGGCGGACCGAAATGGGACGACCCGAAAGCCAAAGACCGCCCCGAGCGCGGATTGCTCGCCCTACGAAAAGGTCTTGGCGTATTCGCAAATCTTCGCCCGGTCAAAGTCCACCCGGCGTTGGTGGATGGCTCACCGCTCAAGCCGGAGAAACTCAAAGGCGTGGATATCCTCGTCCTGCGCGAGTTGACCGGCGGCTTGTACTTCGGCTTCCCCAAGGGACGCGATGTTAAAGACGGGCGCGAGCGCGCAGTCGATACGCTCGAATATTATGATTATGAAATTTACCGCATCATGAAACTGGCATTTGAATTGGCGAAGGGACGCAGGAAAAAGGTCACTTCGGTGGATAAAGCCAATGTACTTGAATCCTCCCGTATGTGGCGTCAGATTGCGACTCAAGTGGGGAAGGAGAATCCAGACGTTGAGTTGGAACATGTTTTGGTCGATACGGCAGCGATGAAATTGATCACTGGTCCGATGTGGATGGATGTGGTTGTCACTGAGAACATGTTCGGCGATATTCTCACGGATGAGGCGTCCGTGTTGGCGGGGTCGATGGGGATGCTGCCCTCTGCCAGTTTGGGAGAGGCAGGTTCGAGGTCCGGAAGCGAGGCGCGCATGGGATTGTACGAACCCATCCATGGTTCCGCTCCGGATATTGCCGGGAAGGGAATTGCGAATCCAGTTGGTACAATTCTTTCCGCGGCGATGATGCTACGCCATTCGTTCAAATTGGAAGTCGAAGCAACGGCGATCGAGGCGACTGTAGATCGAACAATCGGCGACGGTGCGCGCACTGCGGACCTCGGCGGAAAGCTAACGACCCGTCAGATGGCGGATGAACTCATCAAAAACATTCAATAAAGGAGAAGAGAGAATGGGCATGGAATCGAAATTTATATGGAAAGACGGCGAACTGGTGGAGTTCGAGAAAGCCACTGTTCACATGCTGACGGCCGCCCTGCATTATGGGGCAGCGGTCTTCGAAGGGATCCGCGCCTATCACACCGCCAAAGGACCTGCCGTGTTTCGCCTGCGGGAACATGCGGAACGATTGATCAAATCAGCGGAGATCTTTGGATTTTTGAACTTACAATATTCGACGGATGATGTTTCGAAAGCCATCAAGGAAACCGTGAAAGCGAACGGGTTTGACGAATGTTACATCCGCCCGCTTATCTACCTGACCGCAGGGGCGTGGAACTTGAACATCGACGCGGGTAAAGCAGCCATGATGGTCGCGGTGTGGAAGTGGTCGAATTATCTCGGGGAGGAGGCGCTGGCAAAAGGCATCCGCGCGAACATATCCTCGTTCACGCGGCACCATGTCAATGTGTCGATGACGAAGGCAAAGATCGCCGGCAACTACGCCAACAGCATCCTGGCGAAGACTGAATCGGTCCGCCTCGGTTTTGAAGAAGCCATCATGCTCGACCCGAGCGGGTACATTGCCGAATGCACGGGGGAGAATCTATTCCTCGTCAAGAAAGGCAGGATCTACACCCCGTCTGCGGCTCCCGTGCTCGAGGGAATCACGCGGGATTCCATCGCCACGATCGCGAACGACCTTGGCTATGAAGTGATCGAACAGCCCATTTCCCGCGACCAGCTTTATAGCGCCGACGAGGTCTTCGTCTGCGGAACGGCGGCGGAGGTGATCGGCTTGTGTGAGATCGACTTTCGAAAGATCGGGGACGGGAAGTCGGGCAGGATCACGCATGAGATCCAGACCGTCTATCACGATGCCATCCGTGGAAAGATAGCCAAATATGAAGCATGGTGCGATTACGTTGGGTAACTCGCTTTAAAGCCATTCATCAGCTCAGGGGAGAATTAAGTCCTGAAAATCTGTGGTACACTCACTGCCGCTGTATTTCTGGGAACTTGTTTTGATCGCTCTGAGTAAGTAGCCCGTGGAACACCTCGGGCTTTTTTGTTGGGCGGGTTTTGCCTGCAAAGGCAGACCTTGTTGAGCAGGAAGAATTATTGAAAGAGTCATCAGAACATTCCTATGCGTAGGGGCGAGGTCATACCACTTCGTGGAACAAGCCTCGCCCCTACATAAAAAAGGACAATTGATGACTACCGATTTTTCTTCTCTCAACCTGCGTGACGAGATCATGCAGGCAATCACCGAACTCGGCTATTCCGAGCCGACCCCTATCCAATCAGGCATGATTCCCCTCATGCTCACCGGCGTGGATGTGGTTGGTCAAGCCCAGACGGGCACAGGCAAAACTGCCGCCTTTGCCCTTCCCATTCTCAACAACTTCGTAAAACAAAAGAATCCACAGGCGTTGATCCTCGCGCCGACGCGTGAACTTGCCCTGCAGGTTGCCGACTCGATGAATGAGTACGGCAAACATTTGCATGTGCGCGTGCTTGCCGTGTATGGCGGACAGCCTTATGGACCGCAGATCAACAGCCTGCAGCGCGGCGTCGATATCGTCGTTGGCACACCGGGTCGTCTCATCGACCTGCTCGAGCGCAAAGTACTTTTCCTCAATGGCATCAAGACCGTGGTGCTCGATGAGGCGGATGAGATGCTCAACATGGGTTTCATCGAAGATGTCGAAACGATCCTCGCATCGACGCCCGAGGAACGGCAGACCGCCCTGTTTAGCGCGACCATGCCGCCGCGCATCCGCAAACTGGCAGAGCGCTTCATGCGGGACCCGCATTCCGTGGTCATAAAACGGGATACGCTTACCGTTTCAGCCATTGAACAACGTTTTTACATGGTGCATGAAAATCACAAGACCAATGCGCTAACCAGACTCTTTGAAATCGAACCCATCCACAGTGCCTTGATCTTTGCTCGCACCCGCGCGGAAACCAGCACCCTTGCGAATGAACTTGTCGTGCGCGGAATCCCAGCCGAAGCCATTCACGGCGACCTCGACCAGCAGGCACGCGAGCGCGTGCTGGGACGTTTCCGGGCGAATCAGTTGAAGGTGCTTGTGGCCACCGACGTTGCCGCCCGCGGTTTGGACATCGACGATATTTCGCATGTCTTCAACTATCACCTGCCCGATGATGCCGAGGTGTACGTTCACCGCATCGGTCGTACGGGACGCGCAGGCAAAACCGGCGTTGCCATTACTTTGCTTTCCCCCAAAGAGAAGCGCCGCTTGCGAGAAGTGGAAGCGCTCACCAAACAGCCTCTCACAAAAAAGGAGCTTCCCACCCCGGAAGATATAACGAAACATCGGGAATCGCAAGTGGTTGAAAAATTAAAGGTCTGGCTTGGGCGCGGACGGTTCAAACGCGAACTTGAAATGGTACAGGAATTGATCGAAGCCGGTCACGATCCGCTGAATATTGCCGCGGCGGCGATTAAAATTTCACGCGGCGAGGAAAAGCAGAGGCCAATCGCTGAAATTGCCAGCTTGAAGGATGAAAGATTTGAAAAAGGAAAGAAGGAAAGGTTCGGGCGAAGGGAAGGCTCGGGTCGCGGCGACAAGATGCGGATTAGAGGGAGCCGAGCGCATGAGGAGGGCATGGTGCGCTGCAAGATCAACAAAGGCAAGGCGCATAACATCCGCCCGAACGATATCGTGGGGCAGATCGCCTTCCATGCCAATATTCCCGGCAACATCATTGGCAAGATCCGCATCGAAGAAAAAGTATCGTTTGTGGATATCCCCGAAGATGCGCTGGATCAGGTGCTCAAGCACAGCGGGAACTATAAAATCGGCAAGGAAAAATTCAGCGTCGTGAAAGCGGAAAAGAATTAGCGGACCCTCCCCTCAGCCGCCTTTTTCGAGGAGCGAGCATAACGCATTGGACAAAACCCCTCAAAGACGGATCCGACCCTGATTCTTTAAAATATTTTTTTCCTTCCAGCCAGACCCACTTCATAGGCCGGCAGATCTACCCTCCACCAGCCATTGCCATTAACAAACCAAATACGAGAACGAACCCGACCATACAGATTACACCGACGACGAATATTCCCGCCATCAAAATCAGAGGCAACCTAAACATCCGCTTCGCGACCCCCGCCGTTGACTCTGCCGCCTCGTAGGGAAGTTTCGGCGCGTTCATACGCGTCTCCTCCAACTGCGTGATGAATGCCGTCTGATCCTGAATCGTAAACCATTCCGAGTGGTTATCATCGAAATCAACGCGCAGGAGCTTGAATAAATTAACCACTTCTTCACCAATCCCGGTAATACCGCTCAACGGCAACGCTCGCTGTGGACCAAACCCCGCCTTCAATAGGATTCGCTGATTTGTCAGCCACATGCGCACATTCGAACCGCCAGAGCGGATTCCATTCCGCACCATGTACACCGTTGCGCCAGCCTCACGGATGATTGTTTCACCATCACGGAGTTGAGGGGTTAAGTTCATAAACTGTCTACCTCACTTTTTCCTCTGCCGCTTTTTCCAACACAGAATATCCATTCTCGATCAATTTTTGCACTTCAGTATTTGATCCGGCCTTGCCCTTCTCAAGTGTTTCCACCATCCTCAGCATCGCCCCTCGGATTCCGCTGGCGCGGTGCGCGAGTACAGAATCGGCGGAGATGCGCTCGAGACGGGAGAGCAGGAACAGGAGAGTACGAATGAGATCCTGGCTCATATTGCTACAGTTTACCTTACCTGCAGCCCAAGATATTCATTGAAATCTTAGCATCCCATCCCACATGTCTGCCCAGGGTTTGCGCAAGCCTTGGCAAAAGTAAATATCCCTGAGTTCGGCTTCTTCATTATTTACACCGTAACTGTTGCTGACCGCGCCTACCAGTTGACAGGAGTTGAAATATGAGCTTGCACTGTTATCTGGATAGCCAACCACGATAAGCACATCGATGTTTTCAGAGGGCGGGCCTTTCATCCAGAACGAGTTGACAGGACTGATGACTTGCGGAAGGTTATATTCCGGACCGTAAAGGTCGAGCGCGCCTGCCTCGCCATAGTTCCCAGCCAGGATTCCTGCTCGTGCTTTTTCCTCTCTTGGCAGGGATTGGTACACATCCGCGACGGCTTCGGTCATTTCACGCCAGCCGATCTGCTCGGCAAAGTCATCGTGGACTTCGCGATTGATATTCCACACGGCTGAGTTGACGGGCGCGATGGGCAGTCCTAACGCCGCAACGAAGATAAAGCCCAAAAGAAGCGCAGACCAGCCCAGGGTCCGGTAGAGAAGCGCGGTTTTGGGGTTGAGAGTCCCCAGCCAGCGGTCGAATACGAACATTCCAGCCGCGACCAACACTACATACGATGGGGCTGGGTAGTAACCTCGTCCCTGCATGATGAGAAAGGTCAGGACGGGGAAGAGGTACATGAAGCCGATCATCTTGTATTTCGATTCGCGGAAGCAGAACAGCAAGCCTGCGATCCAAAACGGCAGCATGAACGGATTCGCCATCAGCAATTGCTCGGGCAGGTACCCGTCGGCGCGACCGATGCGAACATCGCGCTCGTGTATGGCGGCTTGATAATTTAACGATATGAAATCATGTTGAATTTGCCAGAGAAGATTGGGCAGGAAGATAAGGAGGGCGAGTCCTGCTCCGAGCCAAAGCCATCTCGATTTGAGGTATTTGCGCGCCGGGGTGATCAATGTTGATAGCACCAATGCGATGACGTACACGCCCATGGTGTAACGAGTCATCATGCCCAGACCGATGACCAAGCCGATGGCAAGCCACCAACGCGCGTCGTCTGTGTTGAGGAGGCGGATGATGAAATAAGAAAGCAGCACAACCCAGAGAAAATCGAAGGCGACATATTGAAACAATGCGCCTTGAATGATCGAAAGCACATTGATACCTGCGCCCAGGGCGGCAAGGATCTGAACCCGGCGCGAACCGCCGAATTCCTTTGCCATCAGACCGGCAATGACCATGACGATGGCCTGTGACAGCGCGGAAAAGACTCGAAACCCGACGGTTGTCGCGCCAAAGAGGTTTAATTCAATACTGCCGAGAAACGGGGCAAGCGGCGGGTAGGATACGAATCCCCAGGCGAGGTTGCGCGCGGCATGCAATGTGGCAAGTTCGTCACGATGAAATCCGTAGTTATGGTTTGTGAGCAGATGCAGGGTGAATTTTGCAGCCGCAAGCAGGATGAGAATGAAGAGATCGGATTTGAAAAACGATTTGTTCATGGTTCCCTCGAAAAAGCAACCAATGGCCGTTCCACGCGGGCGGCTATCGATTGTTTTTACTTTTCATTATGCGGTGATTTTTGATTTTTGTGCGTTACAAAAATTCCGACGAACAGAGTAATCATGCCAAAAAAGTCTTATTCCCGTGTGGGTCATAAACCCGTGGGTAAAGCGTGTTCATCGAGCGGATGGAGTTGTTGGGGAGTATGGATGACCGTAAAGTAAGGCAAGCGCAAGGGCATCCCTGGATTTATAATTTCACTATGTCGAATAAAAATCGCACGGTTTGGTCTTCCGAAGATGGAGACCTTCGTAAGAGGAATCGCGCCGTAAGCCATGCCCGATCAATTCCGCCGCAACAACAGACCGCCTACCTGCATCGCGAGTCAGGCGGGCGTGGTGGGAAGGTTGTGTCTGTAGTGAAAAACCTTATCCTCACGGAAGAGGACATGAAATCCCTTGCCAAGAAGCTCAAGCAGGAATGCGGCACCGGCGGGACGGTGAAGGAAGGCATGATCGAAATTCAGGGAGAACACCGTCAGCGCATGGCGGAGGTTTTGATGAAACTGGGGTACAAGGTCAAGATCGCGGGCGGGTAGGCGGAGCTGTTCGTTCGTCACTATTACCTGTTTTCTCCCAGTAGGTCTCGTAGCGGACATTATCCTTGCCGTTGTTCTTTACCCAATACATCAGCTTGTCTGCAAGGTTCAATGCCTGGTCCGCGGAAAGTTGCGGGGCATGTAATGTGAGAATGCCAATGCTAAAGGTAATGGGGCAATTCCTTGCCTTCATTTCTGAGGTCAATTTATTCCGCAAATTGGATATGGCGACCTTTGCTTCACTCTCATTTGTTTCAGGCAGGAGGATACTGAATTCATCACCGCCTACGCGTGCAACGAAGTCTGTTTTCCGCAGGGTGTTCTTCATGGTGTCCGCTATCGTAGCAAGGATTCCATCTCCAAAGACATGGCCGAATGTGTCGTTGATGATCTTGAAATTGTCGGTGTCCAGGAATACCACCGTGAAGGTAAGGTTGTACCTGGCGGAACGGTTGATCTCCATCTCCAAAACCTCATGAAAATATCGATGGTTATATGCGCCGGTCAGGAAGTCAGTGCGTGCGTGTAAGCGTTCCCGTTCAAGGCTTTTCAACAGCAGGGCTGGCAGTAAAAAGAATCCAAGACGGATGACCGCATTCCATAAATGGAGCAGAAGATTCTCCCCTCTCGGATGCGAAATGACCTCAATATAGAGCCAGATGACCGTGCTCAAAAGGGACATCAAAATACCGTAGTTGTTTCCTAAGCCCAGGGAGGCTACGGCGATCGGTAACAGGTAGAAGAGAGAAAAGGAAAGTTCGGTGCCGGTTGTGTAATCCAGAATGCCGACAGACACGAGGAGGAGAAAACTCAAGCCGAACCAAATCGGACGGTTGGTAGTTTCAAACACCTTTCGGGTAATGAACTTCATGGCTTAAAGTATATGCTTTCTTAGAGAGGGATTTCAAACAAAACCATAATTAATTCTTATGTCGGTCGGCTATGCAAAAAAGTGTTGGTTTCGACCGATCCCCCAACAGTTCCCCCAAGACAAACACACCCTCGAATTTATTTCGAGGGTGTGTCATACGAAAAAGGTCACCCGTACCTGCTCATGAACTTTTCCATGCGGCGAAGGGCTTCTTCGATTTTTTCATACGAAGTGGCGTAACACATCCGCACGAAGCCATCGCCGCCCGGTCCAAAGGCATTGCCAGGCACGACCGCCACAGATTCTTCACGCAGCAGTTTTTCGGCGAAGGTTTCGTCGTCCATGCCGGAGGCCTGGATGTTGGGAAAGGCATAGAAGGCACCCTTCGGTTCAAAGGTCGACAGACCGAGGCGGTTCAATCCTTTGACCAGCAAACGGCGGCGACGGTCGTATTCATCGATCATTTCCTTCACATAGGGCTCGCCCGTCTTCAAGGCTTCGATGGCGGCATCCTGCGCGGTGGTCGGCGCGGACATGATGGAGTATTGATGGATGCGCACGAGGCCTTTGATGATGTCCGAAGGACCGCAGGCATAGCCGATGCGCCAACCCGTCATCGCATAACCCTTTGAGAAGCCGCCGAGTAAAACCGTGCGCTCTCTCAGGCTGTCGCTCAAGGCAGGGAAGCAGACATGCTCGAAGTCATAGACGAGACGGTCATAGATCTCATCCGATACGACGAGCAGGTCGTGCTCCTCCGCAATGCGGCCGATCTCGAGCATAACATCGCGCGGCGCAACCGCGCCGGTGGGGTTCGATGGATAACCGACAAAGATGACCTTTGTGTGCGGCGTGATGGCTTTGCGGATGTCATCGGGGTCAACGGTAAAATTATTTTCAAGCCTGGCGGGAATTTCGACCGGAACACCGCCCGCCAAAATGACCTCGGCTTGATAGGAAACAAAACACGGTGTGGGGACGATGACCTCGTCGCCGGGTTCGAGGATGGCGGTGAACGTGAGATACAACGCCTCTGAAACCCCGACGGTCGCGATGATCTCGTGGGTTGGATCGTATTTCACGTTGTACAGTTTTTTCAAATTATCCGAGATCCCCTGGCGTAGTTCCATTTTGCCCGAGTTCGACGTGTAATGCGTCTCGCCGTTCTGAAGCGAACGAATGCCCGCCTCGAGGATAGGTTTCGGCGTGGTGAAATCCGGTTCGCCGATGCCGAGCGAGATCACATCCTTCATCGTTGCCGCAATATCGAAAAATTTTCGAATGCCGCTGGGCTTCAGTCCAGCCACACGCTTCGAGAGTCTTTGTACTGCGCCGATTTCCTGCATTAAGCCTCCTTTATATGGGTCGGACGTGCCAGTCGTCTGAGATCTCCTGGTACGTCAATTCAAACGCCAGACCGTCCACGGTCTTGACGCAAAAGCCTTTTTCGCCGGGACCGCGCCAGCGGGAGAAAATCTCCGCGATCTCATGGCGCTGCCCCTGCCAAATCAACGAAAGCGGACGCTCCGCATATTCTGTATCAGACCTGCACTCCACAGCTTCCATATGCGGTCTCACAACTCGACTGAACTCGTATCCCCTACGTTTAATTTCATGACGTGACCATCGCCTCGTCCCTTAACTTTGGCCTGCCTGCCGATCAGGGAGCGTTTCAACGCCGCATCCCTTATCTCGCAATCCGCTTCGATGATGGAATCTGAAACCTGGGCATTCTCGATTCTGCAATTCGCGCCGATCGAAGCGAACGGACCGATCTTTGAGTTGCTGATCTTGGCGCTGGCATGAATTGCAACCGGCTCGACGATCTCAACATTCGACTCTCCAAACTTGCCAACCTGCGAACCAAGCTTCTCCAGCAAAATCTTGTTTGTATCCAGCGTCGCATCGATGGTGCCCGTATCCAGCCAGGTGTTGATCTTCTGGGTGCGGACCTTTGCACCGCCTTCGATTAAGATCGAGATGGCATCGGTCAGGAAATACTCGTTCTTCAGCATCACGCCGCGCTTCATCTGGTCGTCGATGGCAGAGAGCAGGCGCTCGGCGCTTTTAAAGTAATAACACCCAACCACCACCACCAGGTTATTGTCCAGGCTTTGCGGCTTTTCAATGAAGCGCTTCACCCAGCCGTCTGCACCTTCTTCCGCCACCCCAAAGCGGCGCGGGTCTTCCACCGGCATTACCCAGGCGACGCCATCTGCTTCCTCCTTGTTAAGGAAGGAGAAATCCGTCTCCATGAGCGTGTCTGAAAAACACATGATCATGGGTCCCGTCAGATGCTCTCGTGAAAGCCACAGCGCATGCGACTGTCCCTTCATTTCATGCTGGACGATATAATGCGCTTTGAGATTCGGATAATTCTCCTTAATAAAAGCGGGGACTTGCAACTCGCCGAGATACGGTCCGACGATGAAAACAAACTCGGCATTGTCTGGATCTGGCAAAGTTTTGAACATATCCAACACATGCTCGAGCGAGGTCTTTCCAGCCACGCTGATCAGTGGTTTTGGCTTGCTCCAGGTGTGCGGGCGCATACGAGTTCCCCAGCCTGCCATGGGGATGACGATCTTGATTGTTTTATGAGTCATGATTGCGGGTATCCATTGGAGGATGGTATTTCTTATTATACCGTCTGGGATTTTCCAGAACACCCTCTCCTCCTACCAAAAATATTAACCCGCCTGAACACTTCCTACCACTCTCCAACGTTCGAACTGATGCTACCATTGCCATACTTTGTCAAAAGATTTCGATGCAGGTAATACATGTTATCTGGCAGTTCATCTATGGGGAAGGCTCGTATCTCTGCTATCTCGGCATCCGACTTGCCAACGAACTTGAAATCCCTGCAAACAAACACCGCTGTGTGATCGGTCTTCCATTGAACATAACTGGTGAACACACCCACAAGTGAGATTTTGCCCAACTCTGCGCCGGTCTCTTCACGGGCTTCACGCCGGGCCGCCTGATCCAGCGTCTCCCATTTTTTGAGTCCGCCGCCGGGCAGGAACCACCCGGGTAAATAGGTATGACGTACCAACCATGCCTTATCGCCTTCGATCATCGCCACCCGCACTCCCATGCGGATGGGACGAAAAATGAAGCAATAGATTTTAAATCCAAGATATAAAAAGCGATAGAACATTAAGAGTGTCCTAGCACTGGATGTGGTTGATAAAACTCCTCAAGGCGTTTGACTTCCTCATCGGATAGTTTGATATCCAATGCCGCAATGGCTTCATCCAATTGCGCCTCCTTGCTGGACCCGATAATGGGTGCGGCGATATAAGCCTTGGACAACACCCAAGCCAACGCGATCTGTGACCCGCTCACGCCGTGTTCTCTGGCGATCTCCTGCACACGTTCCGCCACCTTGAAATCCTCCTCGCGGAAGTAAAGTTGATTCGCAAATGGGTCATTTTGCGAGCGAGCTGTTCCCCCTCCTCCGCCGCGCTTGCGGTCACCGGCAAAGAATCCGCGTGCCATCGGGCTCCACGGAATCAATCCCACACCTGAGTCAATGCATAACGGAATCATCTCCCGCTCTTCCTCACGGTAAACGAGGTTGTAGTGATTCTGCATCGAGACGAACTTCGTCCAGCCGTTCATCTCTGCCACATGCTGCGCCTTCATGAACTGCCACGCAAACATGGAAGAAGCTCCGATATATCTCGCCTTCCCCGCGCGGACGACATCACTCAAGGCTTCCATCGTCTCTTCAATGGGGGTGTTGTAGTCCCAGCGGTGGATCTGGTACAAGTCCACGTAATCCATTTGCAGGCGCTTGAGCGAGTTATCAATGGCGTCCATGATGTGCTTACGTGAGAGTCCACGGTCGTTGATGTCGTCACTTAACTGTCCATGCACTTTGGTGGCAATGACGAGGTTCTGCCGCTTTACCCCAAAGTGACGCAGGACATTGCCCGTGATGCGTTCGCTCTCTCCCAACGAATACACATCGGCTGTATCAAAAAAGTTGATACCTGCATCCAGCGCCTTCTTTACGAAAGGCTTTGTTTGCTCTTCATCTAATACCCAATCGCGCCATGTCTTCGAGCCATAGGTCATCATGCCGAGGCACAGACGTGATACTTTTAATCCAGTTTTGCCGAGGTTTACGTATTGCATGGGGTTCTCCTTGTTGCGCCGTCCCCGGCGAAAGCATGTTGAGTGATCCATCGCGCCGAGGACGGCGCTTTGAGCGTTGAATACTCTTATGCTCCCTCCGCCGTCCTCGGCGGAGGTGTCGAAGCCAACCACTCGTTTATATCAGTAATTTCAATGATTGGTTTTCGCCGATAATCATAATACCCCGCGCTTGAATAGGCATAATCCGCTCTATTTGCTGCCAATTTCCAATCTTTTGCAACGGGATTCTGGTGAATGTATTCCATTTTCTGTTCCAGAACCGCTGTTGAAAAAATGTTTTTTGCTTGAATATCCTGCCAGATACTATGTTTGTGACGTGGGTCGCGCTTTTCTTGTATAAAAATTTTTAGCCAGTCAGTTCTTTCATCTTCGCGTACCTTCTTGAGAATTTCATGTGCAGTAAATGACCCAAATTGTTGAATTATTTCACCAATACTTTGTTGTTCTGGCTTGATGAGCAAATGCACATGGGTTGGCATGATTACGAATGCAAAGAGTAGTAACCTTTTCTGTTCCTGCATCCATGAAAGCGAGTTCAGGACGATTTCGGTGTATTTTGGATATTTGAACAATGGAATCCATTCAACAACGGAGGCGGTAACAAAATAAAGATGCGTTGCGTCGTGAATGGAGTTGAAAGTCATAAATGGAATATGTGCTGTAATCCACCGCGCCGGGGACGGCGCTTTGAGCGAGGAGAGAATTATATGATTTTTAGGTTTGCAAGGCTCGCCGCTAGTCTCTTAATACCAACCGACTCAAAGACCACGTCAATGATCTCGTCGCCGTCTTGCATTCTGGAATCAAGGACAATGCCGTCACCCCACATGGCGTGGCGGACACGAGTCCCGGCTTTGTATAAGGCTTGAGTGACAGGAGCAGATGTCGGCGGGGTGGGAAGCGACCATTTGATGTCGGAGGGAGCGCCGCGCATCGAACGTCCAGTGCGTGTGCGGCCCACGATCAGATCTGAAGGCACGTCATCCATGAAACGCGAGGGGAAGGTTTCTTCCGCCATGCCGCGCCCGCCGCGTTGAATGGCGCGCAGGAGATAGAGGCGATCTTTGGCGCGCGTGATGCCGACGTAAAAGAGGCGGCGTTCTTCTTCCATTTGTTCCACTTCGTCGAAGGAACGGCTGTGCGGAATGATGCCATCGTCAAGACCGACGATGAAGACGGCTTTGTATTCAAGACCCTTGGCGGCGTGAAGGGTGAGCAGGGTGGGGGCGTTGGCGTCGGTGAGGGTGTCCTGGTCGGCGATGAGCGCCACGTTTTCAAGGAAGTCATCGATGGTGCGGGTGTCGTATTCGAGCGCGAGACGCTTGAGTTCTTGCACGTTCTCCCAACGGTCGGCACTTTCTTCTGAATCATCTTCGACGATGTATTCTTTGTAATTGATGTCGCGCACGATGCGGTCAAAGAGTTCGGCAACGGTAGCGGTTTTGGAAAGCGAGTGCCAGTTGGCTAACATGCCGCCGAAATCTGCAAGCGGTAAAGCAGCCCGACCCGTAAAGGATTTATAGAAATTCGACTCGGCGCCGTGGGCAAGGTTGAGCAAAACAAATCCGGCGTTGGTGTCGTTCTGTCTTGCTACTAAATGTAAGGTGGTGAGAGTCTTGTCACCGATGCCGCGCGGCGGGACGTTGATGACGCGGCTGAGGGCGGCTTCGTCGGCGGGGTTGTGGGCGAGGCGAATGAAGGCGATGACGTCCTTCACTTCACGGCGACCATAAAAGCGTTGCGCACCAACCAATTTATAAGGAAGGCGAGCCTGCAAGAAGGCTTCTTCGATCAGGCGGGACATGGCGTTGGTGCGATACATCACAGCACAATCTTTCGGTTCGAACTCACCCGAAGCGACCAGTTGCGCGATGGTGTCCACGACGAAGGAAGCCTCGCCGTAATCATCACGCGCTTCGTAGAAGAAAATCTTCTCGCCCGCGCCGCGGTCACTGAACAGGCGTTTCTTTCTGCGGTTCTTGGCGCGGTCGATCACGCCCATGGCTACGTCGAGGATGTTTTGATGCGAGCGATAATTCTGCTCCAGCAGAATTACCTGCGCGGTGGGGTAATCCTGCTCAAAGCGGCGGATGTTGCGATAGTCCGCGCCGCGCCAGGCGTAGATCGATTGATCGGGATCGCCCACGCAAAAAATATTGTTATGATATGAAGCGAGATGCTTCACTAACGCATACTGCGCGAGGTTGGTATCTTGGAACTCGTCCACCAATACATGCCGAAAACGCTGGGCATATTTCTCGCGCACGGTTGGGTTATTCTCTAGTAACTGAGTCGCATAAACCAAGATATCGTCAAAGTCCACGGCGTTGCTGGCGATGAGGCGTTTTTGATATTCGGTGTAGACGCGCTTCACCACTTCATCACGGTACGTATTGATGGGGTAATCATCCGGCAGGATCAACTCGTTCTTGGCGCGTGAGATCGAAGCATGCACGCTGTTGGCGCGGTACAACTTCTCATTTAAATTCATATCGCGGATGATGGCTTTGACAAGGCTTTGCTGATCGTCCGAATCAAAAATAACAAAGTTCGATTCAATAGGCAGGTGTTCGGCTTCGCGCCGCAGAATTCGCGCGCATATCGAATGGAACGTGCCGAGCATCATGCCTTCGGTCGCCTGTTCATTCAATAACGACTTGACGCGAGTCTCCATCTCCTTGGCAGCTTTGTTCGTAAAAGTTACGGCGAGAATCTGCCACGGGCGGACGCCTTCATTGGCGATGAGATAGGCGATACGTTGAGTCAGCACCCGCGTCTTACCAGACCCGGGACCTGCAACGATCATCACGGGCCCATCCGCCGCTGTGACCGCGCTGCGCTGCTGCGGGTTGAGTTTGTTGATGAAATCCAGATTCATGGTTTGGACATTATAAATGGTAAGGCGAGGACCATTGTCCTCGCCGTGGAAACAGAATGTAGGGCGGGTTTGCAACCCGCCATATGATTTTAAGCAAGTTGTCACGCTGAAAGCGTGACAACTACATTAAGCCTTCAATTCAGACGTGCAATTCGGGCATCGGGTGGCTTTGATGGAGATGGTGCTGATGCAGTGCGGGCATTCTTTGGTGGTGGGGTCGGCGGGAGGTGGCGCCTTCTTCAATTTATTCGCAGATCTGACAATGAGGAAGATTATGAAGGCTATGATGAGGAAGTCGATGATGGATTGAATGAACGCCCCGTATTTGACAACTTCCGCAATCGTCAGGTTGCTGAAGTCGATTTTTCCGAGGATCAATCCGACGACCGGCATCAGAATGTCGTTGACCAGCGAACCGACGATCTTCCCAAACGCCGCGCCGATGATGACGCCCACGGCGAGATCGAGCACATTTCCCCGCATCACGAACTCTCTGAATTCCTTGAACATGGAGGATCTCCTTGGATGAATGGTGATGAGACAAAATAAATTGTATGGCAGGGAAGTGGGAATGTCAACGCGGAGAGAAGCGGCTTGAGAGGAATAAAAAGCCAACGGGACCAGGCAGGTTGTTGCAGGCGTGAGGCGCTCCCCTTTTCCTCAGCAAATTGGGGAGAGGTTGTCCGAAAAATAATTACCCAATCCTCCAGTAGGGTATCCGACGATACTTGTGGATGGTTTCATCTAAAAAATCTGACTATACAGGGCGATTCCCGGATGCCCCCGTTGACGCGCCTAAAGAATTAGGTATAATGCTATTTGCTTGATATCGGTTCGCAAATGCCTTTTATCTGATAAAAATAGAAGGAGGTGGTGCGGCAGGCGGTCATGTGTTTGAAGTTTGTGTTGAATGTGAAAGTTAAACCCCAAAATTTTCTTCTTGGAGGAGAAAACAAATGTTACGTAACCGATTGTTTGCTTTGCTCGGTTTGCTTGTGATTGCCAGCATGGCTCTTGCGGCTTGCGGCGCTCCCGCTGCACCTGAAGAAGGTCCCGCTGCCACTGAGGCGGCGCCCGAAGCCACCGAAGCGGCTCCCGCTGAACCCAAGGTGATGGTTGCATGTCTGGCTCAAGAGCCTTCCACGTTGTACTTGTACAGCGAGTCCGCTCTCGTCAAATCCTTCGTCCTCGATGCGATCTATGATGGTTATGCAGGTCCCCTGGGTGGATATGATGCCCGAACCTACGACTATCAATCCGTCTACTATAACCTTTCCACCTTCGACGACACCGCTGAACAGAACACCATCGAGGTTGGAGTCGGCGATGTGGTTTACGATCCCGCCCAGGATGCGGCTGTGCCCCTTGAAGCGGGCATGACCATCTCCATGAACCAGGCAGAAGGCGACCCCGTCGAGGTGACCGTTGAAGAGGGCCAAAAGTACCCGATCGTCCAGATCGTTACCGTCTTCACTCTTGCCGATGGCATGACCTGGGAAGACGGCACCCCGGTGACCACCGCCGATGTGCAGTTCTCCTATGATGTCGGCGCTTCGCCCGACACCCCCAGCGTCAAGTACTTCTACACCACCCAAACCCAGAAGATCGAGATCGTGGATGACTCGACCTACAAGTACTACTTCATGCCGGGCTACACCAGCGGCACATACTTTGTTGATGGTATGATCCATCCATTACCGGCTCACGTATACGGTGAAGGTGGATCCAATCCGTTGACCCCCGCTGAAATGCTCGCCGACGAGAGCGTGAACCGCGCCCCGCTCGCTTTTGGTCCGTTCAAGATGGTCGAATGGGTCGCTGGTGATCACCTCACCGTTGAGAAGAACCCCACGTACTGGCGTGCCGGCGAAGGCTTGCCCAAGCTCGACACCCTCATCTACCGCTTCATACCTGATACCAACCAGCTCATCGCCCAGTTGGCTTCTGGTGAATGTGATTTCGGTACTCAGGATGCCGCGTTCGAAGGCTCCCTGCCCCTCATCCGCCAATTCGAAGCCGAAGGTTTGATGGTGCCTCAGGTTGTGGCTGGTACGGTGTTCGAACACCTCGATTTCAATACCAAACCGGTTGAATCCTATACCGGCGCTGCCGCCACTCTTAAGGCTTCCGACGGTTCCCTCCTGTTCCAGAACGTTGATTTCCGCCACGCGATCGCCTATTGTATCGACCGCCAGGCTGTTGTGGACGCCGCGACCAACGGTGCGGCAGTTGTCCAGCATACTTACACCGCCTCGGATCACCCACTCTATGCCGGTGACGACAACATCACCGTTTACGAGTTTGATCCTGAAAAAGGCAAAGAATTGCTTGCCGGACTCGGTTGGACCGACTCCGATGGCGATGGCATTCTCGATAGCGGCGGTCAAAAACTGTCCTTCATTCACAGCACCCGCGTCAATCCGCTGCGCGAGAAGGTCACCCAGATCGTCCAGGCTCAGTTGAAGGATAACTGCGGCATCGAGACCAAGATCGAAACCTATGGCTCCGAGTACTTTGGTGATGGTCCGGATGGCTTGGTCTTCGGCCGCCAGTATGACTTGGGCGAGTTCGCCTGGTTGACCGGCGTCGAGCCGCCATGCACCCTCTATATCTCTTCACAGGTGCCCAGCGCTGAACTTGGCTGGGGCAACAGCAACAACACCGGCTTCGAGAACGCTGACTTCGACGCCGCGTGCAATGCCGCCACCCAGGCTCTCGACGAAGCCACCAAGGCTGCCGAACATGCCAAAGCCCAGGCAGTGTTTACCGAATACCTGCCCAGCCTGCCTCTGTTTGCCCGCGCCAAGATCCTTGTGACCCGCCCGAACGTCGTGGGCGTGTTGATGGACCCGACCGCGAACAGCGAGTTCTGGAATGTCGAGAACTTCGACTTTGAGAACTAGGAACGACTAGTCGCTAAATTATGGAGGATGGTGGGGAACCACCATCCTCCATTCTGATTATATTAAAGCCATTATTATTATCATGTTTTGCAAGTACAATCCCCTTAATCCGGAAAGGGAGAACAGATATGACCAATTATCTGATTAGACGTTTTGTTCAAATGGGTCTTGTCGTTGTTGCCGCCTCGATGGCAATCTACTTTCTTCTTTGGCTGGCTCCAGGGGGACCGTTGGATGAATTGAAAATCGTGGGGGCGGGGGGACGCGCAAATCAGGGATTTACCGAAGAACAGATCCAGCGCATTTCCGAATATCTTGGCTTGCATCGTGGACCGATCTGGGGATACATTGCCTGGTTGACAGGTGAGGATTGGTTCGATAGCATCGGCAAACCTGAACTTCAGACATCCTCCTGCCGTTCCGTGGAAACGACGTGCAGTCGAGGCGTTTTACGCGGCGATTTTGGCGTTTCGTGGAATGTGGCGCGCGGTTCACCGGTGGCAGACGTGCTGTTGTCCCGCCTGCGGAACACATTGATTTTGATGACGTCTGCCACTATTATTTCCCTGCTGGTGGCTATTCCTATTGGGATTGTTTCAGCGGTCAAACAATATTCGCGGCTCGACTATTTTGTCACGACTTTTTCTTTTTTCGGGACAGCAATGCCAGTATTTTGGTTTGGCTTGATGATGATCATCTTGTTTGGGGGCAACCAATCGCCGTTATATAAGGCGTTCGGCTTCCCGTACCTCCCGACCGGGAATGTCACTCTCGTCCGCAATCCGCTGCCCGGAAGCCTCCTCGAACTGCTCAATGCGACTCCCGGTTCCTCGTTGGATATTGCCGTCCATGCGATTTTACCGACCATCGTCTTATCCCTGCTTTACATGGCTGGATGGAGCCGCTTCATGCGCACCGCCATGCTGGAGGTCCTGCGCCAGGATTATGTGCGCACCGCCCGCGCAAAAGGCTTGCGGGAACGCGTGGTCATTTTGAAACACGCCATGCGTAATGGTTTGATTCCATTGATCACCATTGTGGTTTTTCAAATTCCCGGCATATTTGGCGGTGCGACCATCACCGAGACGGTCTTCAACTGGCCCGGCATGGGTTTTCTGTACGTTCATGCGCTCGGGGCGACCGATTACCCTGTGGCGATGGCATTCCTTTTCATCAGCGCGGTGCTGGTCGTGATCGCATCCTTGATCGGCGACGTCTTATATACCATTGTAGACCCGCGAATTCGTCTCGAATAAATCCCTTCCCATTGGAGATACTTACATGGCGGTTGCTCAACTCGATTCAGAAACCCTCTCGACCATCAAGGAAGAGAGTTGGTTTGTCATTATAGGAAGGCGCTTCATCCGGCACAAATTGGCTGTGGTGGGCATGGTGTTCGTCCTGGTCTTTATCTTCGCGGCCATATTTGCCAATGTCCTCGCTCCCTACGACCCTTATAAGCAAAATCTGGCGCCCTCCTACTCAAACCCCTCGCCGGAACACATCCTGGGCACCGATGAACTCGGCAGGGATGTGTTCAGTCGCCTGTTATATGCTTCACGTATTTCACTTTTCGTGACCGTGTTGGTAAATTTCACAGGCGAGACCATCGGCGTTATCGTCGGGGCAACTTCCGGATATTTCGGCAAATGGGTGGATTCCCTCATCCAGCGCATTGTCGAATTCCTTCTCACTCTCCCCACCCTCCCGCTGCTTCTCTTCTTCTCCGCCATGCTGCGTGGAATTACGATTCCCGGTCTGCCGGATGAATGGTCCAAGGCGATCATTATTTCTCTTGTGTTGATCGCGTTTGGCTGGCTGACCGCCACGCGCCTCGTGCGTGGCATGGTATTGAGCCTGCGCGAACAGGATTTTGTGCAAGCCGCGCGGGCATTGGGTGCCAGCGACTGGAAGATCATCACCAAACACATGATTCCAAACTCACTCGCTCCGGTCATCGTCAACCTGACCCTTGGACTTGGTGGCGTCATTGTTTTGGAGGCGGCGCTTTCCTTTCTTGGCTTTGGGATCACCCCGCCGGTTCCCACCTGGGGGAATATGCTGCAAAACGTTCAGGAACGCATGTGGCAGCAGCCCTGGCTGGCGTTTTATCCCGGTTTGTGCATTTTCCTTACATCCCTGTCCTTTAACTACATTGGCGACGGCTTGCGCGACGCGCTCGACCCGCGCCTGAAACTTTAAATTCTGGAGAAGAGGAAAATGAAACGGTTACTTGCGGCATTAATTTTTGTGATGGTACTGGCGTTTACGTTATATGGTTGCTCAAGACCCGCGGAAGAAGCGGGCAAGACGGATGCTGAAATTGTCGCCGCCACCGCAACCACTCAAGCGCATCTCGACTCGCTTCCCGCCGATGTGCCCATTCATCCCCAGGCGGAGGAGTTAAAATTTGCCGCCTCCAATACCAGCATCACCTATGTGGTATTGGGCGATGTGGCCAAGATCTCAGATTACTACCGCTCAGACTTGGAAACCGAGGGGTGGACCAAGAGGGGAAACAGCCCCGAGAATCCCATCGGCGACGCGATCACCCTCCTGCGGGTCAAGCCGGATAAGAATATCTCTGTTACAATTCAGGGCATTCCCGAAAGCGACCGCGTCCGGGTTTTGATTACTCTCATCCTCAAGTAGTTAGGACAGGGCTTTTGTGAGCGGATCTTATCAGCAGAGCTCAGGAAGAACCGCTTCCGTCTTGAATTTTCTGATAACGATTTTCCTGGCGATTGTGGCATTTATCTACCTGAGCCTCACGGCGTATACAAAGGACGCCTTGTGGTTCTATCCGATCTTCGACTCTCAACCAGCCGTCGGGCTGGTGCGCTGTTATGGTGAGGAAGTTCCGCTTCAGGTAGGCTCTGAGGAATTGACCGCGATCACAGCCTTGGTGAATGAACAAATCTCCGGCGACAAGCGCTGGGATGAACTGAACCTTACCGATGAGACCTTCGAGTATTTCCAGACGAGCGACCAAATGATGCTCCTGGAACTGCGCTATGATGAACCTCAGCGCATCCACTCGTACAGTCCGTTCTTTTCAAACTTTGATACCCTGCTTATCCCGCTGGACGGACGTCATGCCGACAAGACCATCCTTTTCAGCCTGGTGCAGGGAAAACCCTCCGGCGGGTCCTTCCATTTGGAAACTTTTGCCCCGCTCCTGAGTTATATAGAAAATAACGACCTGTGCAAACGGAAATAAAATATCCTACCGACCAAGGAGATTTGGTTAACCGTGTCCGAGATCACTAAACCCCTTTTGGAAGTAAAGAACCTCAAGACATATTTCTACACTGAGGATGGCGTTGTCCGTGCTGTGGACGGCGTGGACTTCGAAGTCTACCCCGGCGAAGTGCTTGGCATCGTGGGTGAATCCGGGTGTGGCAAAAGCGTCACCTCTCTTTCCATCATGCGCCTGATCGGCATCCCCGGCAAGATCGTGGAGGGCGAAATCGTTTTCGACGGAAAAGACCTGGTCAAAGCCACGGAAGAGGAGATGATGCAAGTCCGCGGAAATCGCATCTCCATGATCTTTCAACAGCCGCAATCCGCCCTCAACCCTGTCTTCCGTGCCGGGGATCAAATCTCGGAAGTCCTGAACATTCACCAGGATTTCGGCAGGGAAGCCGGCCGTGAACGCGCAGTGGAACTGCTCAAATTGGTCGGCATCCCAGAGCCGGAACGGCGCGCCGATGCCTTCCCTCATGAACTTTCCGGGGGTATGTCGCAGCGCGTGATGATCGCCATGGCGCTTGCCTGCGTGCCCGACCTGCTGATCGCCGATGAACCAACCACTGCTCTGGATGTGACCATTCAGGCGCAGATCCTCGACCTCATGCGCGACATGAAGACCCAACTTGGCTCCGCCATGATGCTGATCACCCACGACCTCGGAGTGATCGCTGAGATGGCCAACCGTGTCGTGGTGATGTACGCAGGCGAGATCGTGGAACAATCCCCCGTGGCTTCCCTCTTCGATAAACCGCTTCATCCCTACACCCAGGGCTTGATCGGCTCGATACCCGTTCTGGGAGAGATCCGAGATCGTTTGGATGTCATCCCCGGCTCCGTCCCCAACCTGATCAATCTGCCGCAGGGATGCCGCTTCGCGCCGCGCTGCCGCGCCCGGGTGGAAAACAATCTCACCGTCTGCACCGACCAGCATCCCGCGCTCATTGACGTGGCAGAAGGTCACAAGGTTCGCTGCTGGTTATATCAAGATACCGAAGGGCACACCGCCCCAATGAAATCTGGAAAATAAAGGAATAAAGCACTCATGGATACGATGAACAAACAAGCACAACCAGACTTGTTGGTGGTGGATAAACTTGTCAAGTATTTCCCTGTGCGCTCGGGTCTGCTTCAACGGGTGACAGCCTGGGTCCAGGCTGTGGATAAGGTCAGTTTTGCCGTCAAGAGGGGCGAGACGCTTGGCATGGTCGGTGAGTCGGGATGCGGAAAAACAACCGTTGGACGAACCCTTTTGCGCTTGATCGAACCAACTGCCGGGGATGTGTACTTCGAAGGCAAGAATGTCTTGAAGATGGGCCAGCGCGAATTGAAACCCCTTCGGCGTGACATGCAGATCATCTTCCAGGATCCCTACGCCTCCCTGAACCCGCGCATGCCAATCGGCGAATCGGTGATGGAAGGCCTGCAGATACACAACATCGGGCGACCCAAGGAACGCTGGGAGATCGCCATCAACATGCTCAAGAAAGTGGGATTGGAGGAATATCATGCCAGGCGCTATCCGCATGAATTCTCCGGAGGGCAGCGACAGCGCATCGGCATAGCCCGCGCTCTTGCACTGAATCCCAAATTCATCGTCTGCGATGAGCCGGTTTCCGCGCTCGACGTTTCCATTCAGTCCCAGGTCTTGAACATTCTAAAAGACCTTCAATCCGAATTCGGGCTGACCTACCTCTTCATCGCCCATAACCTCAGCGTGGTCGAACATATATCGGACCGGGTGGCGGTAATGTACCTGGGCAAAATGGTCGAGTTGACGGACCGCGAATCCCTGTACCGCGAGCCGCTTCATCCATATACACAGGCGCTTCTCTCCGCGATCCCCATTCCCCACCCGAACGTGAAGCGCGATCGCACCATCCTCAAAGGCGATGTGCCGAGCCCGCTCAACCCGCCCAAGGGCTGCCGCTTCCATACCCGCTGCCCGATTGCGATCGACAAATGCTCGCAGGAGGAACCGGAGTTCAAGGAAATCAAACCGGGTCACTGGGTTGCATGTTGGAAAGCCGAATGAACTGCCAGAAACGAGACCGCGCGAGCGGTCTTGTTCTTATATAACCCCAAGATCGCGACACAATCCCTTTATAAAGACAACGGGGCGATACTGGTTATAATTACAGAATGATTCGAATCCGCAGGCAGGAAAAAATGAAAAAAACACTCATCCCGTATTTTTTGATTCTCGCGCTTGTTGCGATCCCGGCCTGCTTGAGCGCGCCCGGGCAAACGAGCACCCCCGATCCAGGCGTTGAATTGCAGATGACCCCGACGCAACAGGCTGATACACCAGGTGCGCTTACCGTTTGCATGGGGCAGGAGCCGAACAGTTTATACCCGTTCGGCGAGTTGAACTCCGCAGCGCGGAACGTTCTCGCCGCAATCTATGATGGACCGATGGACAATGTCGGCTACGAATACCAGCCTGTGATCCTCTCCCAATTGCCGTCGCTTGAAAACGAGGATGCACAAATCGTCAGTACAGACGTTCAGGCCGGAGATCGGGTGGTGGATGCGGAGGGAAATCTCGCCGAGTTGGCAGCCGGTTTGCGAGTCCGCCCTGCGGGTTGTCGCAATGACGATTGTGCCATCGCTTTTGACGGCGTTTCCACGCTCGAGATGGATCAAATGATCGTTACCTTCCGGCTGCGACCCGATCTCAACTGGTCGGACGGCGCGCCGCTCACCGCCGATGATTCCATTTACTCATTCGACCTGCACCGTGAAGCGAACATAAATTCCTTCCTGATCGAGCGCACGGAATCCTACGAAGCCGCCGACGCGCAGACCCTGCAATGGTTCGGGACCCCCGGTTACATCGATTCAACGTACTTCATGAACTTCTGGCAGCCAGCTCCAAAACATGTTTGGAGCGATTTCCCGGTCGATCAACTGTCCGAGGTGGATGTATCATCTCGCACACCGATGGGTTGGGGTCCTTACACCATACTTGAATGGATTCCCGGCGAGAGCATCATGCTTGAAATGAATCCCAATTATTTCCGGAATCAGGATGGATATCCAAAGACCGAACGGATTCGGATCCGCTTCATACCGGACCCGGACCTGGCTCTCTCCGAATTGATCGCCGGCCGCTGCGACCTGATCGATCCCACAGTAAATCTCGAAGATCACGTTGGGTTATTGGAGGAGATGCAAGCCGCGGACCAGGCTCAAATGTTCGTTGCAGCTGGCATGAGTATGGAATGGCTCGGGTTGGGCATCGTCCCTGCGTCGTATGATAACGGCTACGATATCCAAAGGGACAGGCAGAACTTCTTTGCCGATACATACACGCGCCAGGGGATCGCCTATTGCCTCGACCGGCAATCCATTGCGACCAATGTCCTGCAGGGTCTGACGGAAGTTCCCACGACCTACCTGCCCTCGGATCATCCTGCAGTCGATGCGGATGCCAGCGCCATCCCCTACGACCCGCAGATCGGCATCTCCCTCCTGGAACAGGCTGGCTGGCTGGACTCCGATGACGATCCCTCCACGCCGCGGCGCGCCATCAATGTAAAAAATGTAGCATATAACACGCCGTTGATTCTGAATTACAAAACCACATCCACCGCCCAGCGCAGGCAGGTGGTTGCGATTCTCGAGCGATCGCTGGCGGAATGCGGCATCGGTATCGAAGTGGAATTTATCTCCCCAACCGACCTCTACGCGCCTGGACCGGACGGTCCGTTATTTGGAAGGCAATTTGACCTGGCGCAGTTTGCACTGGGCGTGGAAGGAAGTGAACCGCCATGCAATTGGTTCATCGGGAGTGGCGTTCCATCCGATGCGAATTCATGGACCGGCTCGAATATCACCGGTTTCCGCAACGACGAATACGACTCGGCATGCCGCGCGGCACAAGCCTTCATGCGTGAAGATTCGTCGTACCTGGCTTCATACCGCCAAACCCAGATCATCCTGGGGGAACAATTGCCGGCGATTCCGTTGTATTCCCGCCTGCGTATCGCTGCCGCCCGGTCTGACCTCTGCGGGTTCGATCTCGATCCGACAGCAAACCCGCTATGGAACGTCGAAGCATTTGAGACCGGCGCCACCTGTCAAAACTGATGGGGGAAAGCCCTGTGAACTTTGCTATAATTTGCGCATCTTTTTCAGGTTGGATCTATTCTCCGATCCATACCTGAAATAAACTTCATCCTGCAGGTCATTATGATTCGCAATCTTTTACTTGTGGACGATCAACGCGATATTCTTCGGCTTCTGCGTTCCACGCTTGAAACCCTGAAGAACGAGGATATCAAGATTTACGAAGCCCAATCGGGGGAGGAGGCTTTGATCGAATCCACGCGCCACAAGATCGACATGCTGGTTTCCGATTACAAACTCCCCGGCATGAGCGGCGTGGAATTGATGCATAAAGTTCGCGCCCGCCATACGGATGTGAAGGTCATCTTTATCACAGGCATGACCGACCGAAAAACGCGGGATGAGATGCTCAACACCGGCGCGTTCGCCATTTTCGACAAACCCATCCCGATCGCCGATTTTCTCGACTCCGTGGAACGCGGCCTGGGTTTTGTTCAAACCATTTTTCCGCCGGAAAACGCCCTGCCTGGCATGGAGGAAGGTCCGCATCATGCCAGATTATCAGACCTGCTCGCAAATTTCAGGCAGGATTTCAAAGCCGACGCCCTTTTTCTGCTCAATGAACGCGGATTGATAAACGCCCGTACCGGCAGCCTGCACGATCCCAGCATGGAAGTTTCCCTTATTTCCACCTTAATGGCGATCCATAATACAAGTCTCAAAGTGGCGAAGCATAACCACCAGGAATCCATCGAGTCCTATCATGTCTTCAACGGCGGTGATCACGACCTTCTGTTTATCCCGGTCACGCCCATTTACGCTCTTCTTGTTGCGGGAAGGGGACTTGCCGACGATGAACAGCTCCTGGATACGATGCGCGGTTTGATGTCTCTGCGCGCGCAGGTGATCAAGGCGCTCGATCTCATGGGCGTGACAGGGGAATTGAAATTAAGAACTGCGCCTGCAGCGGCGCCGCCCGTTTCGGTGACGCCAAAAAAGACCACCGACCAGCTTGCCAAAGCGGCTCCTGCGCCTGAGATGGAGGCATTGTTGAAGAAGGCTCCGGGTGAAAAGGAGAAAGCAAAGTCTGCCGACGAATTTTGGGATGAAGCGGCACATGACCTTGGAAAAAAATCCACCAACCCCGAGGTGATCTCGCTTGAAGAGGCGAAGAAATTGGGCCTCATTCCAGGTGAGAAATAGAAGTGTGATACAATTTCGCCCGCACTGGGGCATGGTGCAATGGCAGCACACCAGCCTTTGGAGCTGTGGATCTTGGTTCGAATCCAGGTGCCCCAGCCAGGAGAGTCCGCACAGGCGGACGATTTTATCGAACGGGATTTGTCGCGGAGGATCGCTCGACCGCACAAATCCTGTTTTTATCTGAGGTGAATGCATGAAGATTACCGCCATCCTTCTCGCAGCCGGTCAGGGCACGCGCATGAAATCGGCTCTGCCGAAGGTATTGCATCCGATTGCGGGCAAGCCCATGATCTGGCATGCCCAGCAGGCGATCTCACACTCGACCACTGAGAAACCGGTTGTGGTCGTCGGTCACGGCGCAGAGGAAGTGAAAAACTATCTTGGCGATTCCGCCCAAACGGTCCTGCAGGAGCCGCAATTGGGGACAGGTCATGCCGTGATGCAGGCGGAATCGCTCCTGAAGGGGAAATCAGATCTTGTCGTTGTATGCTATGCAGATATGCCCCTGCTTCGCGGTGAAACGCTTCAAAAATTGGTGGATACCCAGAGGATGAATTCCGGCCCGATGTCCATTCTGACCGTGATCGCAGATGACCCGCGCGGATTTGGGCGCATCATCCGAAAAGGCGATGGCTCGGTGGCGGCAATCGTGGAGGAATATGTCGCAACGCCCGACCAGTTGCAGGTCAAGGAATTGAACGTTGGCGGGTATTGCTTCGACTCGAATTGGTTGTGGGACGCCATGCATCGTATTCCAAAGAATCCCAAAAAAGGCGAATATTACCTGACCGATACGGTGGAGCTTGCAGCAAATGAAGGTTTGCCGATCCACGCCACTGTGATGGACGATCTCGAAGAGACCATCGGCGTGAATACGCGTGTGCATCTCTCGGAAGTGGAAACCGCCATGCGCCGGCGCATCAATCAGTCCCATATGTTGAACGGAGTTACGATGATCGATCCGTCCTCTGTTTATATCGAAGCGGGTATCAGGATAGGCAGGGATACCGTGATCATGCCAAATACATTTTTGCATGGAAAGACCGAATTAGGGGAGCGAAATGTTGTCGGACCGAATACCATCATCCGCGATTCAAAGATCGGTAATGGCTGTAAGATCCTTTCATCCGTACTGGAAGGCGCCTTGCTTGAAAATGACGTGGATATGGGTCCCTTTGCACGGTTGAGGAAAGGCGCGCATTTGGGGAATCACGTCCATATGGGAAATTTTGGCGAAGTGAAGGACTCGCACCTTGAAGATGGTGTGAAGATGGGGCATTTCTCCTACATCGGCAACGCCAGGATCGGGGCGAACACGAACATCGGCGCTGGCACGATCACCTGCAATTACGACGGCGAGAAAAAGCACAACACGGAGATCGGCGAAGATGTCTTCATCGGTTCGGATACCATGCTGGTTGCGCCGCTCAAACTCGGTGATGGCGCACGCACTGGCGCAGGCGCGGTGGTAACGAAGGATGTGGCGGACGATACACTGGTGGTGGGCATGCCCGCTCGCGCGATCCGTAAACTGGAACGAAAACACAGGACGAAATAGACAGGCATACCATGACCATCACAAAAACTGAGAAACAATCCCTGATCGATCTGGCAAACGAGGCGCGCCGCCGCGCGTATGTTCCATATTCCAATTATCCTGTCGGTGCGGCATTACGGACGAAGACCGGGAGAATTTTCACGGGTGTGAACGTGGAGAATGCCGCCTACCCGCAAACGATGTGCGCCGAACGCGTCGCCATATTCAAGGCGGTTTCCGAAGGTGAGACGGATTTCGAGATCATTGCTGTTGTGACCAATAACGGCGGCTCTCCCTGCGGCGGGTGCAGGCAGGTCATGGCGGAATTCGGTTTGGATGTGGTCGTGTTGTTCGGCAACGGGGAAGGGAAAATGGTCCATGAAACCACGGTAAGGGAATTGCTCCCCGAAGCCTTCACACCGGAACATTTGGTTCCAGATAATTAGATGTTGGAAAGTGGAGAATGGTAGAACCAACACTTATTCACTATTCTCGATTCTCCACTCGCTGCTCTCCCATGACCGACTTCCGTTCGTTTCGCGCTTCTGCCATTGTTCTCCGCCATTCAGATTGGGGCGAAGCGGACCGCCTGCTGACCCTGTACACCAGAGAGCACGGCATGGTGCGCGCGCTG
Organism: Anaerolineales bacterium; assembly: GCA_015075725.1. Classification (NCBI taxonomy): domain Bacteria; kingdom Bacillati; phylum Chloroflexota; class Anaerolineae; order Anaerolineales; species Anaerolineales bacterium. The sequence goes on from JABTTV010000001.1 coordinate 1,941,105, forward strand.
GCAAAGGGCGCGCGGAAAGTCACTTCGCGCAAAGCCGGGCATCTGGAGCCCTTCACTCACGTCACGATCCAACTCGCAAAAGGACGCGACTTGTTAATCGTCACACAAGTGGAGACGATAAATGCCTTCCTGCCATTGCGCGATGACCTGGTAAAAACCGGATACGCTGCCTATGCCGTGGAATTGCTCCTGCGGTTTTCATATGAAGGTGAGGGTCCGAATCCTTCGATCTTTCGATTGCTCCTTGAAACCCTCAGCCGACTTGAACGGGAGGAAGACACCTGGCTCGCGGCTCGTTATTATGAAATGCGCCTCCTCGATGCAGTTGGATTTCGCCCCCATCTCTTCGAGTGCGCGAACTGTGGGCGGGAGATATTGCCCGAGGACCAGTTCTTTTCCTTTACAGCGGGTGGCGTGATTTGTCCGCGTTGCGGCGAAGGGCTTCCAAACCTGACGGGGATATCGCTGGAAACCCTAAAGTATTTGCGTCACTTCCAACGTTCCAGTTATAAGGAAGCCTCGCGCGCCAAACCCGGTTCAGACGTCCGACGAGAGGTGGAAATTTTGATCCTGGGATACTTTACCTATCTGCTCGAGCGCGAATTGAACACTCCCGGCTTTTTGAAAAAGATCAAGCAATAGCTCACCGCATTGCTTTGATGTCCTTTTTACTCCAGTTCAATACGAAAACCCAAGATACAAGCAATACGAAGGGTTTAAGAATCCGCCAGAGCAGGATTTGGAACCAGCGCCATTTGAAGGAGTAGATGATTTGGGCGATCAGCCAGCGGATGAATAGTGCCTGACCGAGTCCGCTTCGCGCCAGCCGACGCTTGTACCCGCGAAAGGAAAATTCATTTCGCTGATACGACTCCGCGATCTCGCGCGCGGCGATGATCCCATATCCAAGCGCCATGCTGATACCTTCGCCGAAGATCGCATCGGCTCCGACGGCGTCGCCGACAAGCAGGACTCTAGGGACGGATATCCTGTTTTGCGGGCTGTACCAGCGGATGGGATGACCCTGAATTTCATATTCATTCAAATCAAAACCCCAGCGGTTCATTTCCTCGGCAAGCGGCTGAATTAATGCCGGTCGCTTCTGGTCGGATAGAAGGTTCGTGTCATACACTCCCCAGCACCGCATCGCCTCGCCTTTTACCTGCGTGGGGAAATCCCACACGTAACCTGCTATATTTTCAGGAACAGGAAAGAAATCGAAGAATGCCGTTTGCCCCCTCCAAGCCTCTTCTCTCATTCCGCCGGGGGCTGAAGGGGTCAACACTTCCAATACTCGCGCTGTGTAGACCGGGTCATTTGGCAGGATGCTTCTTCTTGTGATCCCATTCGAGCCGTCTGCGCCGACGACGATCCTGGCGTGAAACTCCCCGATATTGGTTTGAATAATTACCTGATCTTCGTGTGGTTGAACGCTCTTGACGATCACCCCTTGTCTAATCTCCAATCCTCTGATCTCCGCCTTTTTCACCAGCCAGTGATCGAACTCATCCCTGCGGACGATGCGTAAGGCATGGCGTTTTGGCACTCGGACGGGTAAACCTTTACCTTCATAATCGAAACGAATTTCATCTGTTGTGACATTTGGGACTTCGCTTACATCCAAGCCGAGGGCTTCGAGAATCCTTTCCGCGTCGATGACCAGCCCGCCAGCGCACAGCTTCGGACGGGGATAATGCTCCTTTTCGAGGATCAGGATGCGGGTGGTAAGATGCGGGGCTAACTTTGCAAGATGAAGCGCGGTGGATAGTCCGCTTGGTCCGCCGCCGATGATCAGGATGTCGTGATTTGGCATATCCCCATTTTGCCAGAGTTTTTAAAGAACTGACAGGAATTAATATCCCGTCGTTTCTTTGAATTAATCCGCTGCCGCTTGTGCAGGCAAAGGCTCGATGGACCTTCTCCAGAAAAACGCCCAATACATGAAAACGGAAATGGTATAAAGCGTGATCGTCCCGATGAAGGGAGGCGCGAAACCGTATTTTACCTGCAGCCAGCCGCTGATGGTGGGACTGAACGCCCAACCGAAGTTCCATGCCATGCTGGTGAGACTGGCAACCGTGGCACGGCCCGAAGGGTCGACGTGCTCCATCACGAACGCTTGATAAACGGGGCTGCTCATGTTCATCAACGCAAGACGGATGTAGTAGGTTGCTGCGCCGACCCAGAAGATCGGTGAAAAACCAAGCAGGATAAGAAACGGGATGGACAACGCCTGTGAAATGACAACCAGTTGGATCTTTCCGGTTCGTTCGGCGAGAGGAGGCGCGGCGAGCAAACCGATGCCCATTGCCAAGGAGCCCCATGCGAACAATGCGCCGATCACCGGGTCGGGCTGGTTATGAACAACGCGGAAGAACACATTCATGAACGGCATGATGAGCCCGGCGCCGAGAGAGGTAAGCAGCATGGGCAGGATGAACTTGACGAGCAGGCCGGGGTGTTTCGCTGCATATTCAAAAGGTGCGAACACAGCGCGCTGGCTTCGAGAGATATTCGGCGATTTGATGAAGACCAGGGGGAGAACGGCTATGATTGCAAAAATCCCCGAGACCAAAATTGAGTTGCCGTAGGCGTGACTGCTGGTTGCCGGGACGTTTTGCGCCTGTCCCATCCAGGTTGGCAGATAACCGCCGATCCAGTTGCCGACGGATGCCATGGTCATGGTGAGTCCCTGACCGAAACTGAACAGATACGTGCGTTCCTTCTCGTCGCTGTTTTCCATCAGGAAGGGAGACATGGTCACGCCTGCCAGGCTTTGCGCGAGACCGGAAATAACGTTCATGGCGTAGAGTGACGTTTCCGTCTGCCAGAGCGCCATGGCCAGGATGGAGATGGCAAGCAAGGCGCTCGAAAGCACGAGAGAAGATTTGCGCCCGATGGTGTCCGCGAGATAGCCCATGGGTAGGGCGGCGATCAACGCCACGAAACTGCTGGTGGTGATGAGGTTACCCAACACAGACTCGTCGAAACCGAGGCTGAGCGCATAAAAATTGAAAATGAGCCGGAAGACGCCCATTACCGCGCCGGTGATGACAACATTGAGAAGATAAAGCCGCGCATTGGGCTTGAATGCGCGGATGTGAGAGCTGTACTCTCCCAGGATGCGAAAGGGATTGTGGGCTGTTGGGTTTTGTGTATTCATGCCATTTCTTTGATCTGTTCGCCTTCAAGGAAGGCGTTTAAGTTTTGATATACGGCTTCGAGCGCCTGTTTGCGGGCGGTGTAGCGGTTCTCCTCGTGCATCAGCGAGAGTTCCACGAGGCCTGCAAGGCGCAATTCCCTCAGGTGGTGCGTCACGGTGGGCGGGCGGAGTTGAAGTTTGCGGGCGATCTCGGAAGGCGTCAGGCTTTCACTGGTGAGATAGCGCATGATCTTCAACCGCGTGGGATCCGCGAGCGCCTTAAGCGAACGAACCAGCGCATCGGGCACCATCTCACCTGGTACGACAGACATGTCTGCGGGACGCGCGCCAAAGGCAAGCAACATGGTATCGTTGCCGAATTTTTCAAAGAAGACCAAAGGTGTAGTCCAGAAGGCGGGGATAAGGACGAACGTCGAGGCATAGAATTCGCCGCCGAATTGAAGCCCCTGGGAGAGTTCGACGAAGAGCTCTTCAAAACTCATCGTGGAGGATAATGCCTGGGCTCTTTCCAACCCGGCCCGTAGCACGGGTTCGATGCGCTTTTCTTCCTCTTCGAAAAATGCCTGGTGGTAGGATTGGAACGCCGTCAGGAACGCTTCGCCCAGGTTTGCCTGCCGGCTCCACCAATCCATGGCAGATTCAACGGACTCGCGTTTGATTCCGCCGTGTTTTTTGGTAAATAGTTTGTGGAAGAAATCCACATCGGAAGAAAGCCATTTTCCTTCATCTGCAACGCGCAAAAGAATTTGTCGAAAAGCTTTGTGTTTTTCATTCTCTTCGGGGTTGTCCGATTCGTAGTTTTCACGGACACTGTACAGTTCGATCAGCCGTTCGGCAGGCGGTATTTGTTTGAGCGCCCAAAGCGCGCTGATGGCATCTTTGGGGCTGGGAAGCGCGTTCAACCATTTGAGTGGAACCCCCAATAGCGGATACAACTCCTCCAGTAGTTTTCGTTCCGCCGCCGGGATTCTAGCGCGGACGCTGGCGGCATAGGATGGGCGGATGCCGAAATATTCAGGTTCGAGCAGGACGTGAAGGCTGATGAACAGTTCGTAGGCAGTGCCAAAATCCCAAACGATTTGAGGGGAGGAGGTGGGTTTCGCCATGGGGGAGATTCTCCGGAGTGAAATAATCCGGGTGGCAGCTGTTACAGGGGACTGCCACCCGGCCTTGGAGGAGCTATTTTTTGCCTTTCAGTTTTTTGCCGATGGAGATCAATGTGTCTCCGGTGTTTTTGTCGATGGTTTCGTTGAAGGGCGGCACATGCTTGAAGAGCATACCCAGCGTTATGAGGGTCTGACCGGTTTCCCGTGTGAAAAGCCTTCGGGCGGATGTTTCGGTTTCGGCGCAGTCTGAGGCGGATGTCGTTTTTATATTTTCCATGGTCGTGGTCTCTGTCGTAAGTGACATGGTGTCCTCTCTCTCTGAACAGGACGGTTAGGTGACTGGCTGGCTTAGGCAAATACCTAATTAGATGATAGTCTAAATTAGACGGTTTGTCAAGTAAATTAGTCATGGAAATTGTTATAAAACGCCCAATTTTTGACAGTTTTTACTAAAAACAACGGTTTTTCAGCCCTTTAAACTCCCTGTCTAAACGATTTCGTAATATCAGTGTTCTAATCAACGAAAGGAATAGGTCATGAAAAGAAAAATTCTGGCGGGCGCGTTGATCGGGTTGAGTTCTGTTTTTCTACTGGCAAGCCTGGCGGGGATGATCCTTGCCTGGGTTTATAACGAGCCATTGACCCTCGAGGCGACGACCCGGCTCGCAGATGCGGAGGAGCAATTAATCCAGATCCAGGCTGATCTGCGGAAGGCAAAAGCCGAGGTCGAACGCGCTTTGCGCATCATCCAATCGGCAGAGGATGCATTAGCTTCTCTTACTCAACAAGCCACAAGCGCCAGGGAAGCGTTGGATCAGGTCAACCAAACGTTGGACGATGAACTGATTCCCGGATTGGAGAATACGCGCGCAAGGATCGATGAGGTCCGTGCTGTGCTGGAGGATTTACGCGAAGCGCTCGAACAATTGAATTCCCTGCCCATCATAAATTTCGATGTGCCCGGCGATGAACTGCTGGCGGATATCATCTCAGGCGTGGATTCATTGGATGCGGAGATCGCGGACGTGCAGGACCTTGCCCAACGCGCCTCGGTCTTTATCAGCGATACATCATATTTGCTTGGCGGCGATTTCCAAACGACAAAAGAGAATCTACAAGACCTGCTTGAAACCCTTGAAGGCTACGATACGAAAATTAACGACTGGCTGGTGCAGGTACGGATTTTGAAAGACTCAACCCCCGGATGGATCGACAACGCCTCACTCTCCCTTTCGCTTGTCCTGTTCTGGTTCGCCTTTTCCCAGCTCGGGCTGATTCTGCACGGGCTGGCAATCTGGCGCGGGGAGAATCCGTGGGAGGTTTTGAAGAGAAAGGCAGACCCCGAGTAGCTACCAATATAAATTGCAATTGAACCAAAGGATGGGTGATGATAAAATTTATCCTATCTCACTCGATGGGAAAGGTATGAACGATTTATCCGGGCAGTATCTCGGACGTTACCGCCTCACCGAACGGCTTGGAGAAGGGGGCATGGCAGTCGTTTACAAGGGGTACGACACCCGTCTTGAACGAGATGTGGCGGTCAAGATCATTCGATCGGGAGCGTTTCCCACCGACACCTTGGGGGAGATTTTAAAGCGCTTCGAACGCGAAGCAAAGTCTCTGGCAAAACTTTCCCATCCAAATATAGTCAAAGTTTACGATTATGGGGAACACGAGGGCGAACCCTATCTTGTGATGGAATACCTGCCGGGCGGGACATTGAAGACACTGCTTGGCAAATCCCAACCCTGGCAGGACGCGCTTCGTTTGATCCTGCCTGTTGCGCGCGGCGTGTCATACGCCCATCAGCGTGGAGTCTTGCACCGCGACATCAAACCGGCGAATGTATTGATGACGGATGGGGGCGAGCCGATGCTCTCCGATTTTGGGATCGCCAAGTTATTTGGCGGCGACCAGACCACCACATTGACCGGTTCCGGCATGGCGATTGGCACGCCGGACTACATGGCTCCTGAACAATGGACGGGTGTTACGAGCCCACAATCGGATTTATATTCGCTGGCGATTGTTTTGTATGAAATGGTAACCGGGCGAAAGCCTTACGAAGCAGATACGCCCGCCGAACTACTCATCAAACAGGCAACCCAACCACTTCCAAGCCCGCGTGAATTTGCTGTAGATTTGCCGGAAGCCGTAGAGCAAGTTTTGCTCACATCCCTGGCAAGGGAGCCGAAGGATCGCTTCGAAAACATCGCTGCCTTTATTAAAGCGTTGGAATATCTTGATGTAACCGCGTCTATTGCTCTTTCTCACGCCCCCAAAAAGCCCATCGAAAAAACTGTAGAACTTCATCCGCCGAAACCTGTCGCCCATATTCCCACGAAAACCTTCCCGCAAATTGGTGGGGATACGATAAACGCTCAAGGTTTAGTCGCACCAGAGGAGAGGAGCATCCCCTCGAAACCGGTTGCTGCGAATAGACCATCTCGTAGATGGGTCGGATTTCTGATTGGCGGGGTGGTAATTGCAGTTGGATTGTGGCTTGCCTCACCGACGATTGGGAGGTGGTTTGAACCCTTGCAAGATTCAACCAAAGTGTCACCGTCAACTACTCAGCAGGTTATTGAAACTCAAACACTTAAAGAAAGTCAGGCGGTTATCTTACCATCTACGACCTCAACTCCTTCCACTTCAGCTACTGCGACCCCTGTCCCGGATATCGGTTCCACTCTTATTCGCGAGAATGACAGCATGGAAATGGTCTTTGTGTCCGCCGGGGAATTTTACATGGGTTCGAGTTGCCATGAACCAGGGTGTGTATATAAACAAGGCGGGCGGATCGAGTCTACAGATGCGTTTTGGATCGACAAGACAGAGGTTTCGGTGGGAATGTACGCCACATGCGTGCTTTCAGGCGTATGCACCTCGCTTGGAGATCTCTCATTGGCTAGCATCAAGAACTATTATGCAAATTTAGACTACGTGAACTATCCGGTTGTAAATGTCTCCTTTCAGCAGGCGGAAACTTACTGTAATTGGTCGGGCGGACGATTGCCAAACAATAAGGAATGGGAAAAAGCTGCGCGTGGAACCGATGGAAGAGGCTTCCCATGGGGGGATGAATACAAAGGGCACGAGGCGAATTCCTGCGATATCAAATGCAATGATCCAAACAGCCGCAACCCCGATTTGAACGATGGATATACTTTTACCGCTCCAGTTGGCTCTTTTCCTGATTACCCAAGCCCGTATGGGACATTGAACATGGCGGGCAACGTTAGGGAGATGGTGGAGGAAGGGGTTTTCCGAGGAGGCGCCTGGGATACTCCGGGGAGGCATCTTTGGACATTTAGTTTGATTAGTGACGATTCTGCACCGAGCGATGCAATTGGTTTTCGCTGCGTTATTGATGTAAACCCATGATCTTGTGTGCAGGGGAAAATATTGTTTGAAGGCATTCTTCAGTCAACCCATGATGATCGAAGGTTCGCTCCTCTCACCTCCCCGGCCACGGAATCTCTGCCGGACCCGCATAGCCGTGTTTCTCTTGGATGTACACCCGTCCGCGCGAGGGTTCGGAGCAACCTGCTTCGTCGGTGAAGGTGATCTGGGGGACGCGCGAGCCGAGAGTGTCGAAGTAGATCTCTCCGTCTTTGCAGTACCAGATCTCGACGATGTAGGGGAACATGTTCTCGTCTTCGTATTTGCCCGGGCTGACGATGATCTCCACCCATTTCACGGTCACTTCGTCGCCTTCCCGCTCGGCGGTAAGCACGGTCGTGGGACCGTAATAAGGCGAAACCGGAATTTTGTATTCGCCGGGGTACACGATCCGAAGCGAATCGATGGCTGCGCCGTTTTCGATGGCGACCTGGGTCGAATCCAGCCAGCAATCCTGCGTCCCGTTTTCTACCAACACCCAGTCATTTTTCCCTTCGGTGCGCCCGAGCAGGCGGATGGGTGTATTAACATTGAACGCGATCAGATAAAGATAATTCCTGCCGGGTCCGTAGCGGCATATGATCTTCTCAACGGAGACTTTGGCTTTCAGGCTTTCCACCGGAGTGGGTGTCGCAGTGGGAAGTGGAGTCTCTGTCGGTGGGATGGGACTGGGGGTGAGAGTCTCGGTTGGCGTGAGGGCGGCGGTCAATGTTTCGGTGAGAGCGGGCTCTTCGTTGATTGAATCCGGCTCCGGCGTGGAAGCCGAGGCGTTGCCCTGCTCTTGTCGAAAGACGGGCGCGCATGCGCTCAATATTAGAATTAAAGAAGCGAATATCAGAGTGCGGGTCATGTTGAGTCCATTCCAGTTCTAAGGTTTTCGCAATTGTACCGAAAAGTTTAGGAAACCTTTAGGGACTTTTCATCATTTGATGATTTTTTTTCGTTATAATCCTCCCCCATGAGCGCATTGATCTCGGGACGCGACTTTCCAAAACAAATCATCGCCGCGTTGAGCGGCGGGTTTGCGTTATTCATTTTCATCGTCCTTGTGTGGGCGGTTGGCTATCAATTGTCGTACGCCGGGCGGATTTTTCCCGGCGTATCCGTGGCGGGCGTGGATCTTTCCGGTCTCTCACGCAGTGAAGCCGCATTGAAGCTGAGTCAGACGCTTTCCTATCCGAATACGGGCAAGGTGCTTTTCCGCGACGGGGATAAAGTGTGGGTGGCTTCGCCGGTCGAGTTGGGAATGGTTTTCGATCCCACAGCGAGCGCAAACGCGGCATACGATCACGGACGCAAAGGCGGATTTTTTGCGGCTCTTTCGGGACAAATCAGCGCGCGCGGACTTGGCGTGGACGTTGCACCGGTTGTAATCTTCGATCAGCGCGTGGCTTACACTTATTTGCAAAATATTGCAACCCAGGTTGACCAGCCAGTTGCCGAAGCCGTCCTGCGCGTGGAGGGGACGAATGTGGTTTCGGAGCCGGGTCGTTTGGGGCGTTCTTTGAACCTGGATGCAACTTTGATCTATCTCGGCGCGCAATTGCAAAGTTTTCGAGACGGCGAAGTGCCGCTTGTCATTCAAGAAACCGCGCCGCGGATGTTGGATGTGACGGCGCAAGCCGAGCAGGCGCGGATCATGCTCAGCCAGTCTTTTACAATGTCCCTGCCAAACACAGCGGCGGGTGATCCCGGTCCGTGGACGTTCGATGTGCCTGTTCTGGCGAACATGCTTGTGGCAACAGTTGTAGACTCAGGCGGCGCGCAGCAGGTGCAGGTCGGTTTGGATGAAAAGGAATTGCGCAAATCGCTGGGCGACCTGAAAGTGATCGTAGACCGATTGCCGCGTGACGCGCGATTTGAGTTCAACGATTCGACCGGACAGATCGAAGCGATCTCCTCCTCGACCGTTGGGCGCGTGATGGATGTGGAAGCCAGTATCGATGCCATTAACGCGGCGTTACAGCGCGGGGAGCATAGCGTCAATCTGGTTGTTGCTGAAGGACAGCCGGCAGTATCGGATCAAGCCACAGGCGCAGAATTGGGAATCGTGCAGCTGGTCGCCACACAAACGACATACTTTTACGGTTCCAGCGAGGCGCGGATTCAAAACATCGTTACCGCGGCTTCGCAGTATCACGGATTGCTGGTCGCTCCCGGCGAAACCTTTTCGATGGGCAGCGTCCTCGGCGATGTGAGTTTGGAAAACGGATACGCCGAAGCGCTCATCATCTACGGCGGGCGCACAATCAAAGGCGTGGGCGGCGGTGTGTGTCAGGTCAGTACCACGCTCTTTCGCACGGTCTTCTTCGCGGGTTTTCCGGTCATCGAACGGTATTCTCATGCGTATCGCGTGTCATATTACGAAATGAATGAAAGGGCGCAGGTGGATACCCAATTTGCAGGGATGGATGCCACGGTTTATTTCCCGCTGGTGGATTTCAAATTCCAGAACGACACACCGTATTGGTTATTAATGGAAACCTACGTCAATGTTGGCGCGCGCACGCTGACATGGAAACTCTACTCCACCAGCGATAACCGGTCTGTTACATGGGAGACGACCGGTCCGCAAAATGTCGTCCCGCCCCCGGAAACGGTCTTCGAAGAAAACCCGGATCTTAAACCAAACGAGCTCAAACAAGTGGATTACGCCGCTGAAGGCGCGGATGTTAATGTGACACGAACCGTCTGGCGGGGAGGATTGGTCTATTTTACGGATCAATTCCAGACCCATTACGAACCCTGGGCGGCTGTCTGTCAGTATGGACCCGAGACGGAGGATCCGCTCAGGCTGGCGCGGAAGAATAAAATGTGCAATGTCAGTTCATAAAATACGGCATGGTACAATCCCTCCCCGGATAAGGAGAAACAATGGTCAGTACCGAATTGCTCGAGATATTGCGCTGTCCGAACTGCGTGCGCGAGAAGGACGGCATCCTTACTCTCTACAAAGACTCGTGGCTTATTTGCCAGGATTGCGGGCGTAAATATCCAATCGTGGACGATATTCCCGTCATGTTGATCGATGAAGGAGACAAGTGGATCAACACCGCACAGGACGCCCTGCCTGTTCCGCCTCCCGCAAAATAAAATGAATGACCCGCTGGCTGAACTGACCTGCGGCGACGACAGCCGCGCAGAACAAGCCATTCCCTCCATCGTAAAGATGGGCGCGGCGGTGATTCCAGATCTATTGGAATTGACCCGCTCTGAGAATTTGGATTCACGCTGGTGGGCGGTCCGCGCCCTCGCCGCCACGCCTCATACGCGGACCTCGGACCTGATTCCCTTCCTCGGCGATTCCAACCCTGAAATTCGAGCCGCTGCCGCGTTGGGTTTGTCCCATCATCCCGGCGTGGATGCACTCCCAGCGTTGATAAAAACATTGGGAGACAGCGATCCGCTCACGGCGGGGCTTGCGGCGAACGCTCTTGTCAAGTTGGGGAAAGAGTCGGTCGAGCATCTCATCGGGACTGCGAAAGAAGGTCAGTTGAACGTCCGGATACTTGCACTGCGCGCGCTTTCCGAGATTCGCGATCATCGCGCCATCCCTGTCATGATGAAATGCATTCAGGAGGATTCCGCGGTGCTTGGGTATTGGGCGCAGATCGGTTTGGAACGGCTTGGATTGGATATGGTATATATTAAGCCTTGAGGTTGAATGGATAGATTTGAATTTCTGAAGAACATCAAGATCGGGCGTCCGTCGATTGGACAGATCATATTTTGGGTTGTGACCCTTGCACTTGCCGTCACCGTTTTCATCATGGTGGGCAATTTCACTCAATGCTGGACTTTCACCGAATTGCCCGGCATTCCCCCTGCGCAATGCGGCGTTGTGGCAACCAGCGACGGTCCTGTGCTCGATGCCGAGGGAACGCCGCAAACGAATGAATTGCCTCCCGCGCCGGACATCATCCCCGAAGCGGCTCTGCCTCCCGCCTGGGATGGCGCAAGCCGCATCAACATCCTTTTTATCGGTTTGGATGAACGCGACCTTATCGAAAATGAAGGACCGCCCCGCACAGACTCGATGATCCTTTTCACCATCGATCCGGTTTCGAAAACGGCGGGCATGTTGTCAATTCCACGCGATATGTGGGTGAATATCCCCGGTTTTGGTTACAGCCGGATCAATACCGCCTACCCAAGCGGTGAGGGGTCGCAGTTGCCGGGCGGCGGACCAGGACTTGCCATGAAGACCGTTTCGCAATTCATCGGCGTGCCTGTAGATTATTATGTGCAGGTCGATTTCAACGTGTTCGTCCGCATGGTGGATGAACTCGTGAAGATCGGCGGATGTATCTATGTCGCTCCCACCGAGAAGATGGTCCTCGATCCCATTGGTCCCGGTTTGGACAAGGTCATTATCACACCGGGCGGCGAGCGAAGGTTGTGCGACGGTTGGAAGGTGCTTGCCTATGCCCGCAATCGTAAAACTTCCGGCGGCGATGCCGACCGCGCCCGCAGGCAGCAGGAAGTGGTATTGGCGCTGCAAGCGATCATCATCGAGCCGGAGAATTTCCCCAAATTTATCAGCGCCGCGCCGCAGTTGTATGCCGATCTCTCCTACGGTATCAAAACCAATATGGCGTTCGAAGATGCAGTTAAACTGGCGATCCTCGGCAAGGATATCCAGCCTGACAGCGTCAAGAGGGGCGTGATCGATCCACAACAGGGTATGGCGATCTTCGACAAAGTGATTCTCGCCGGAGAAGATGCCAGCATCCTCAAGCCGGTCATGGATAAGATCCGCGTTTTGCGCGACGAGATCTTCACCACCACCGGTCCCACCAGCCCGGTGGCAGTTCCTATTGGTTATACAGACATCAATTTGATCGCCCAGGCGATGCAGGGCGAGGAGGCGCGCGTTCGCGTCTTGGACGGGACCTTCACACCGGGCCTCGATCAGCGTGCCGCAAGCGTCTTCCAATCCTACGGCATGACCGTGACCGAAGTCGCGCCTTCGCCTGAGATCTACAATCAGACCATCGTTGTCGTCTACGGACCGAAACTTTATACGATCAAGTGGCTGCAGGGCACGTTCGGTATTTCAGACCGTCAGATCCGTTTTGTCCCCGATGCCACCCAGACGGTTGACATCGAAATCCGCCTCGGCTCGGATATTGCGGGGAGGATTCCATAGATACATTAAACTTCTTGCAAAATTCATTTTTTTTACCTTGCTTCAGGCAGCGTCCCTGCCGCCAAGGATTGCGGCGGGAGCACTTATGCAAGGGGTCTATTTTGAAAATAAACATCCCCTTCATTGTGAAGGGGATGTTTTGCTTTATCCGGTCAGCGTACTGCGGAACCAATCGCCGATCAACCAGTATTTGAAATCTGCGCCCTGGTTGCATTGAATCCCGCCGTAAACGCCGTAGCCCAATGCCACAAGCGGCATCGCACTGATGATGCAGGCAAACGGGATACATATCAGCCCGATGATCACCGCGCTCAATGCGCCTGTGATCGCCCAGGCGACACCGGATAATACTCCGCCGCCAACCCACCAGATGAGCTGGAAAACCAATGCTTGCAGAGATTGATATGACACATATCTTGAACGGTCCTTGTATATCATATAGATCACCAGCGGCACGACCGGACCTAAAAACCCGGTTACCAGATTTGCCAAAACACCCAAATGCGCGAGCATTGCCCACTGGCGTTCCTCTTGAGGGGTGAGAGGCGCGGGTGGTTGTTGGGGTGTGTATTCGCTCATAACATTCTCCTTTTTTATTATTGGGTGAGTTTATCACGTAACTTACGAAGGGGATGATTTGGGGTTCCAGGCGGTCCGGGGTCCATAACAAAAAAGCCCGCGCGTTCGCGCGGGTCTTTTTTATTATGAACAATTTACGCCCAGCCCTGATTGCGAATGAAATCGGTGACGACCGGGATGCGGATATCCTGACCTTGATACGCCTGATATGCCCACCAGAGAAGCGCGAGGACGAGGATGCTTCCACAGCCAAGGGTGACCGCAGAGATGATCGAGATCGCGATCGACGCCACGATCGATTGCACGGCGTTGAATTTGACGTATGGGCGGGCTTTCTTGTCTTCCATGAACAACACAACAATGGCAATGAGGGGGATCAGATAACTGAGCATCGCCCACAGTTTGTCGTCCTGTGTAATATCCGACATGGGTGCTTGAGACATGGTGTATTCCTCCGAAATGAATTGGGTTTGGATTTTCAGTATTTTACAACCATTCACGTTACGGCGCAACCAGCGAGTTTCACCCAATGGTACTGTATGTTAAAATTACCACATGGAGCTTCGAGTTGTGTTCATGGGTTCGCCCGATTTTGCGCTCCCCGCTTTGAGATTGCTTGCACAAACATACCGGGTCGTCGGCGTCGTCACCCAGCCGGACCGCGCTTCGGGTCGCGGACGCGAACTCAAAGCGCCGCCGGTCAAATCGCTGGCGCAGGACCTGAACGTTCCGATCATCCAGCCCGAGCGTTTGCGTGAGCCCGAAGCGATGGCGCAGCTCAAAGCATGGAATCCGGATTTGATCGTCGTGGCCGCGTTCGGGCAGATTTTGAAGAAGGATGTTTTGGAATTGCCTCAGTACGGGTGCATCAACGTCCATGCCTCTTTGCTTCCGCGTTGGCGCGGCGCTGCGCCCATCAATGCCGCGATCCTCGCCGGGGATGAGGAAACGGGCGTGACCATAATGAAAATGGATGTTGGATTGGACACTGGACCGATGCTCGCGAAACGCTCCCTGCGCATCAAACCGGACGATACAACTGGTTCGCTCATCGGGGCATTGTCCACGCTGGGAGCGGATCTGCTCATCGAAACCCTGCCTGGTTATATTGACGGAAAGGTCACGCTGAAGCCCCAGCCCGAGGATGGTGTGACGTACGCTCCCATGCTTAAAAAAGAAGATGGACTGTTGGACTTCAACCAACCCGCTGTGGAGTTGGAGCGTCGCATCCGTGCCATGAGTCCGTGGCCCGGTGCATGGTTTGAGTGGGAAGGCGGACCATTCAAGGTTCACAAGGCGCATGTGGGGGAGGGACAAGCTAAGGATGGCAAAAGGCTTGTAGAGAAGAATCAACCCGCAGTTGGGACGGGAAGGGGGATTTTAATCCTCGATGAGGTGCAACCGCCGGGCAAGAAACCCATGAATGGCAAATCCTTTTTGGCGGGTGCGCGCAATTGGCTTGATTAACTCAGGCGGGATATTCTTCGCGCACGATCTCGATGAATTTTTTGGCAAGGAAAGATTGTGTCCTCTCGGCGTGAGTGGCGGCAGCAATTTTACGCTGCGGCGCGGCTCCGTTGAGCGGACGATAATTGACCTGTTGGCTTGTGTCGCTGAGCGCCAACGCGCGCGGGACGAGGGAAAGACCCAACCCAATTTCAATGCAATTCTTAACCGTGGTGAGCTGCGAGGTATCGCAGACCATCTTCAATTCCAGGTTTTGCCGATGGCAGAACGATTGCACCTGTTCGCCGAGGCAGTGCATTTCGCTGAGTGCAATGAAGGGGAAATCATCCAGCTCTTTAACGTGAATGCTTGTACGGGTAATGCAGTCATTTTTCTTGGAGGAAGCAACCAGCAAGGGTTCAGTCAACAATTCTTCGGTACGGATGAGGCGGTGATGGATCGGCATACTAGTGATGCCGACATCCAGCGTTCCATCCAATAGATTGCGCACAATGGCTTCGGTGAGGTCTTCCTGCACAGTGAGGCGGGCATTGGGGAACTCTTCACTGAAACGTTTGATGGCACGCGGCAGGACGAAGGGCGCGATGGTGGGGATGAAACCCACGTTGAGCAAGCCGTGACCGGCATCTGCATTTTGGTTAAGTGTGTGTTTGATATCGTTCAGGTCGCTGAGGATGTTGATGGCACGAGGAAGCAGGGTACGCCCGGCATCGGTGAGAACCACTTTACGGGGCAGACGGTCAAAAAGCGGTTCGCCCAACTCCTGTTCCAATTTTTGGATCTGCTGGCTGAGCGAAGGCTGGGCAATGTTACAGCGTTCAGCGGCACGGCTGAAATTCCCTGTTTCTGCAACAGCGACAAAGTAGGTTAACTGATGAATTTCCATTGGTTTTTGCTATAGGCTCTTTCTATTGCTTTTATAGGGTTTCTATATTTTACATCTATAGTTTAGAGTTGTACAATGAAATCAGAAAATTTGACATACACCACAATGTTTTGAACATAACAAGGAGAGTAACCAATGAGCGACGAAACCAAATGCCCAGTGACCGGACACGCCGGGATGACTTCTGCCAGCCGGGGACAATCTAACCGTGATTGGTGGCCCAATCAACTGAACCTGAATATTTTGCACCAACATGCCCCGGCATCCAACCCGATGGGCGCGGATTTTAATTACGCGGAAGAATTCAAGAAACTTGATCTCGCCGCGGTCAAAAAAGATCTGGCTGACCTGATGACCAACTCGCAAGAGTGGTGGCCCGCCGACTGGGGACACTACGGTGGCTTAATGATCCGTATGGCGTGGCACAGCGCCGGAACCTATCGCACGGGTGACGGGCGCGGCGGTGGGGGAACCGGCAATCAACGTTTCGCGCCGGTCAATAGCTGGCCCGACAACATCAACCTCGATAAGTCACGCCGTTTGCTGTGGCCCGTCAAACGCAAATTTGGCAACAAACTCTCGTGGGCTGACTTGATGATCCTTGCTGGCAATGTCGCGCTCGAATCGATGGGTTTCAAAACCTTCGGTTTCGGCGGCGGACGTGCCGACATTTGGCAGCCCGAGGAAGATATCTACTGGGGCAATGAAGAAACCTGGTTGGGCGACAAACGCTACAGCGGTGAACGCGACCTCGAAAATCCGCTCGCGGCAGTGCAGATGGGCTTGATATACGTCAACCCCGAAGGACCCAATGGCAACCCCGACCCCGTCGCTTCGGGACGCGATGTGCGTGAGACCTTCGCTCGCATGGGCATGAACGATGAAGAGACCGTGGCGCTTGTGGCGGGTGGTCACACCTTCGGCAAGGCACACGGCGCGGGTGACCCGAAACAGGTCGGTCCTGAGCCGGAGGCGGCTCCCATTGAAGAAATGGGCTTGGGCTGGAAGAACAGCTTCGGTGACGGCAAGGGCGTTCACACCATTACCAGCGGCATCGAAGGCGCGTGGAAACCCAATCCCACCCAATGGGATATGGGCTACTTCGACATGCTCTTCGGTTACGAATGGGAACTGACCAAAAGCCCGGCGGGCGCGAATCAATGGGTGGCGAAGGATGTCAAACCTGAACACATGATCCCCGACGCGCACGACCCCTCGAAGAAATATGCGCCGATGATGACCACTGCCGACCTCTCCCTGCGCTTCGACCCGATCTACGAACCCATCTCGCGCCGCTTCCACCAAAACCCCGAAGCCTTCGCCGATGCCTTCGCGCGCGCTTGGTTCAAACTAACCCACCGCGATATGGGACCCAAAGCCCGCTACCTCGGACCGGAAGTTCCTACTGAAGATTTGATCTGGCAGGACCCGCTGCCCGCAGTGGATCATCCGCTGGTGACGAAGAAGGATGTTGCGACTCTCAAAGCCAAGATTCTGGACTCGGGTCTTTCTACTCCGGAGCTTGTTTCAACAGCTTGGGCTTCTGCCTCCACCTTTAGAGGATCCGACAAGCGCGGCGGCGCCAATGGCGCGCGCCTTCGACTTGCTCCGCAAAAAGATTGGGACGTGAATCAGCCTGCCCAACTGGCAAAGGTTCTTTCCACGCTCGAAGGAATTCAAAAGGATTTCAACAGCGCCCAGAAAAAAGGCAAGAAAATTTCACTGGCAGATTTGATTGTGCTGGGCGGCTGTGCCGCAGTAGAAGCGGCGGCGAAAGCGGCAGGCTATGAAGTGGAAGTTCCCTTCACACCCGGGCGCGTGGATGCGCTGCAGGAACAGACCGATGTGAATTCGTTTGCCGTGCTCGAACCCGAAGCCGATGGCTTCCGCAATTACCAAAAGACGACCTACTCTGTCTCTGCCGAAGAAATGCTGGTGGACAAGGCACAGTTGCTCACCTTGAGCGCGCCTGAAATGACTGTGCTCATCGGCGGCTTGCGTGTGCTTGGTGCGAATTACTGCAGCTCACAGCATGGTGTCTTCACCAAACAGCCCGGCAAATTGACCAACGACTTCTTCGTCAACCTGACGGATATGGGGGTGCAATGGCATCCCGAAAATGAAGATGCCCAAATGTTCAAAGCCCACGACCGCAAGACCGGCGAAGTGCGCTGGACCGGCTCTCGTGTGGATCTGGTCTTCGGTTCCAACTCACAGTTGCGTGCGCTGGCGGAAGTCTATGCACAAGATGATGCGAAAGAAAAGTTCGTGCATGATTTTGTCGCGGCTTGGAACAAGGTGATGAACCTCGACCGTTTCGATCTTGTTTCATGGCTTTCAGGTGCAGATGCGAAAGCCGCATCTGCGGAGGTTGCTCCTCCGAAGTCGTCGGGTCAGGTGGTCTCACGCAAGCCCGCCACAAAATCGAAAAAATAACCTTACAATCTTCAAATCAAGCCTTCGTCTTCTAAACGAAGGCTTTTTGTTTTACAATTAACCCGTCACCCGGAGGCAGATAATGACCAAATACATCGGCGCAATCGACCAGGGCACCACAAGCACGCGTTTCATCCTCTTTGACCGCGCGGGAAATGTGGTTACCCTCCACCAGAAGGAACATGGCCAGATCTACCCCAAACCGGGCTGGGTGGAGCATGACGCGCTCGAGATCTGGGAGAGGACTCAGGAGGTCATTGAAGGAGCGCTGGCGAAGGGTGGATTGTCTGCTGTCGATATCGCCGCCGTCGGTGTGACGAACCAACGCGAGACGACCGTGGTTTGGGATAAGAATTCCGGCCTGCCAGTTTACAACGCCATCGTTTGGCAGGATACACGGACCGACGCGATCATCGCGAAATATTCGCGCAAGGGTGGGCAGGACCGGTTTAGAAAGAAAACTGGTCTGCCGCTCGCGACTTATTTTTCTGGTCCAAAGATCCGCTGGATCTTGGATAACGTCAAAGATGCAAAGGAAAAAGCCAAAAGAGGGGATTTGCTCTTCGGCAACATGGATACATGGATCATTTGGAAGCTGACCGGGGAGCATGTCACAGATGTGACGAATGCCTCACGGACGATGTTGATGAATCTCAAGAGTTTGGATTGGGATCACGAGATTCTGAAAGCGATGGGCATCCCACGCGGAATCTTGCCGCAGATACGGTCGTCATCTGAGATCTATGGCGATGTCAAGTCTGGCATCTTGAAGGGGATCTCCGTCGCAGGCGACCTTGGGGATCAGCAGGCGGCTATGTTCGGTCAGACCTGTTTCAAGGCCGGTGAGGCAAAGAATACCTACGGCACGGGTTGTTTCATGCTGATGAATACGGGCAAGAAACCAGTACAAAGTAAGGCTGGTTTGCTGACCACGCTGGGTTACAAGATCGGAGATGCGGATGCCGTCTATGCATTGGAAGGCTCGATCGCCATCACAGGTGCATTGATTCAGTGGCTGCGAGATAACATGGGCTTGATCCAATCGTCGGCGGATGTCGAGGCGTTGGCGAAATCCGTCGAGGATAATGGCGGGATTTATTTCGTACCGGCGTTCAGCGGGTTGTATGCCCCATATTGGAAGTCCGATGCGCGAGGTGTGATCGTGGGGATGACACGCTATGTCAACAAAGGTCACTTTGCCAGAGCCGCGTTGGAGGCTACGGCATTTCAAACCCGCGAAGTGCTGGATGCGATGGAACAGGATTCCGGGGTCAACCTCCGTTCTCTCAAGGTGGACGGCGGGATGGTGTTCAATGAATTGTTGATGCAATTCCAATCCGATATATTGAACGTTCCCGTTGTGCGGCCAAAAGTGGCGGAGACGACAGCCCTCGGCGCGGCATATGCGGCGGGGCTCGCGGTCGGGTTCTGGAAGGATATCGATGAACTGAAGCAGCATTGGGGACGCGATAAGGAATGGAAACCCAAAATGGACTCAAAGCGCCGTGCGGGTTTATACTCGGGTTGGAAGAAGGCCGTCACAAGGTCTTTCGATTGGGTTGAATAAATAAAAAAATGAATCGTAAAGAAGTCATCTCCTCTATAAAATCAAACCCGAAGGTATCCGTGCTGATCGTCGGCGCGGGTATCAACGGCATCGGCACATTCCGCGACCTTGCTCTCAACGGGGTGGATGTATTGTTGATCGACCGCGGTGATTTCTGTTCGGGGGCGAGCGCGGCATCCTCACACATGGCGCACGGGGGAATCCGCTATCTCGAGAACGGCGAGTTTCGACTCGTCCGCGAGGCGGTGGGGGAACGCAACCGCATGATTCGAAACGCGCCGCATATAGTCTCTCCCTTGCCGACCACGATTCCCATCTTCAAATATTTTTCCGGAATCTTGAATGCGCCACTCAAGTTTTTGGGCTGGCTCGATAAACCCTCCGAGCGCGGTTCCCTGATCATCAAGCTCGGGTTGATGATGTATGACGCCTACACCGGCGGTCAGCGGATCGTGCCGCGCCACAGGTTTTATTCAAGAAAAGAATCCTTGAAAAGATGGGGCAAACTAAACCCGGAAGTCGTCAACACAGCGGTCTATTACGACGGCCTGATCTCCGATCCAGAGCGCCTCGCCCTGGAACTCGTGCTGGATGCCGAAGCCGATAACCCGCGAGCCAACGCCTTGAACTACGTCAGCCTGGTGAGCGGCTCAGGCAGGACGGTCGTTTTGCGTGATGAGCTGAGCGATGAAACCTGCGAGATCGAACCGAGGCTGGTCATCAACGCCGCCGGTCCGTGGATCGATTTTGCAAACCACAGCCTCGGCGTGACCACACATTACATTGGCGGGACGAAAGGCTCGCACCTCGTCTTGGACCACCCGGAACTGCGCGCCGCAATCGGCGATCACGAATTCTTCTTCGAGAACAAGGATGGGCGCATCGTGTTGATCTTCCCGCTTCAAGACCGCGTCTTGATCGGCACCTCGGATATCAAGATCGACCATCCCGATGATGCGTATTGCACCGATGAGGAGGTGGGGTACTTCCTGGAAATGACGGCGCGCGTGTTCCCGGAGATCAAGGTCGGGCGCGAACACATCGTCTTTGCGTTTTCAGGCGTTCGTCCGCTGGTGGGAAGCGCCGCGAAAACCACCGGCCAATTCAGCCGCGACCATCATATCGAAGTGCTCAGCGGCGATTGGACGAATTTGGGTTATCCAGTCTATTCCCTGGTGGGAGGCAAATGGACTTCCTTCCGCGCTTTCTCGGAGGAAGTGACGGACAAATCACTCCAGTTCCTCGGGATCAAACGGAATAAGAGCACGCGAGACCTTCCCATCGGCGGCGGTCGCGGGTATCCGCGCAGTGCGGAAGAACGCGCAAAATACATTGCCGGTCTTGCCGCATGGACCGGGCTTTCACGGGAACGGCTTGAAATCCTGTTCGAGCGTTACGGCTCACGCGCCGAAGTGGTGGCGGGATTCATCAACAAAGGGGAGGATGCGCCGGTCGCATCCCTGCCGGAATTTACAAAACGCGAAATGCTTTTCATGATCCAGCATGAAAAGGTCGAACATCTCGACGACCTGCTTTTGCGCCGCACCATGCTCGCCATGCTTGGCAGGCTCACCCGCGATGCGATAAACGAAGTCAACGACCTGCTGGGGAACGCGCTCGGCTGGGATGCCGCTCAAAAAAATGTCGAGGCGGAAAGAACGCTTCGGCTGCTGGCGGAGAAGTATCGGGTCCGGTTGTGAGGCGGGAGTTTCGCGTCCGAACTGTAGCGATGGCCGATCTTATGCGCGTGGTAGAATCCTGCCGATGTCTTCACGGCGAAAAACCAAACTAAAAATAGACCTCGTCATCCCCGTCTATAACGAAGTGGAATCGATCTCGAAAACGTACGCGGACGTCCGCCAGGTGGTGGACGGGTTGCCGCACGAGTTTCGATTCATCTATGTGGATGACGGCTCGAACGACGGGACGGCGGATTCGCTTCGAGAGATCTCGGCAAACGACCGGAGAATTACCCTGCTCACTCTCAGCCGGAACTTCGGGCACCAGGCTGCGTTGACAGCCGGCATGGACGCTTCGCAGGGCGACATCATGATCTCGCTGGACGCGGATGGGCAGCATCCTCCAGCGATGATTCCAAAAATGATCGGGTTGATCGCCCAGGGGTACGATATCGTCCAGGGGCAGCGAATGGAAGATGGACGCGCGGCGTCTTTCAAAAAGCTCACATCGAATTTTTTTTACTGGCTCCTCAACAAGATCAGCGGCACGCAGGTGATGCCCGGCGCTGCGGATTTTCGCGCGCTTTCAAGGAATGCGTTGGACGGCGTCCGCTCGATGCAGGAATACCACCGCTTTCTGCGCGGCATGATCTCCTGGATGGGATACAACAGCGTCATCCTTCCATATCACGAACCGGAACGGATCGCGGGCAGGTCGAAATACTCGCTTGGAAAAATGTTCAGGCTCGCCTCCGACGCGATTTTTTCGTTCTCCCTCGCGCCGTTGTACATCGGCTTGAGCGCCGGGTTTGTTTTTTTCATCCTCGCCTGCGGGCAGTTGACATACGTGCTCTCCTTATGGTTGACGGGCAATACACAGCGCGTGGAGCCCGGCTGGAGTTCGTTGATGGGAGTATTGCTGATCGCCAGCGGAATCATCATGATCCTGCTCGGTTTCATCGGCGTGTATGTCGGTTATATTTTTCAGGAAGTCAAGCGTCGCCCGGTATATCTGATCAAGGGGAAGACGAACGATGACAGTGAATAGGCAGAGGTATTTTAATATCACACTATTGCGCCATGGTGAATCGGTGGGGAATGCCGAATCGCGATGGCAGGGTCAGGCGGATTTCCCGCTGACGGATGTCGGCCGTGAACAGGCGAAAGCCCTGGCGGAGAGATGGAAGCGTGAGAAGGTCAAGTTCGATTTCATCATCTCCAGCCCGCTCTCTCGCGCGCGGGAAACGGCGGAGATCATTGGCGCCCAGCTTGGGTTGCTGGTGGAATTCGATCCGCTTTGGCTGGAACGGGACAATGGCGAATTTGCCGGGTTGACCGCTCACGAAGTCAGGAGCAATTTCTCGCATCCGGAATTCACGACGCCTTACGACTCGGTTGGCATGGACGGTGAAGGGGATTGGGAGTTGTTTCTGCGCGCAGGGCAGGCGTTGCACGACCTGCTCAAAAGGGAACCTGCCCGGTATTTGATCGTCTCTCATGGCGGCTTGCTGAACCAATTGATGCATGCCATCGTGGGAATCATTCCCCAGGCGCATAACTCTGGGGCGAGTTTCCGCTTCAGCAATACTGCCTTTGCCCAGGTCATTTACTCCCCGAACCAGCACCGTTGGATGATCGATAAACTCAACGATCACAATCATTGGCTGGATGCGGAGTCTGAAGGGCGTGCATAAAAGGAATTCATTTTTCTCATGAGTCTCCCCTCCTCCCACCCCCTTGAAATGAAATTCCTCGTCTTCGGCGCGGGCGCCATTGGCACGTATATCGGCGGCTCGCTGGTCTTGGCAGGATATCAGGTGGCCTTTGTGGAACAGCCGAAGATGGTGGAGGAACTTCGCTCGAAGGGACTTCGGCTGGATCTGACTGTCGATAACCGGCGGAAGACGAAGGATTCCTTTGTGGTCGATCCGCGCTCCTTTGTGATCGAACCATCTCTGGAAGAGGCTTTGAATTATGGACCCTTCGATGCAGCGATCTTTGCCTTAAAATCGTTCGATACGGCCGCCGCATTGGAAGGCATGAAACCGTTTTCGGCGAAACTCCCGCCATTGCTGTGTCTTTCCAACGGCGTGGAGAATGAACCGATGATCGCCGCCGCTCTGGGCAATGACAAGGTCATTTACGGCACGGTCACGACCGCCATCGGCAGGCGGGGACCCGGCGATATCGTCCTCGAGCGGTTGCGCGGGGTGGGTGTCGCCGCAGGGCATCCGCTATCGGAGAGACTCGCTGCCGCTTTGAATCGCGCTTTCCTCAAATGTCATCTTTATCCGCATGCTTCGGGCATGAAGTGGTCGAAGATGCTCACGAACCTGATCTCGAATCCGACCTCTGCGATTCTCAACATGACCGCGGCGCAGGTCTTCGCGAATAAACGTCTTTACAAACTCGAAATTGCCATGCTGAAAGAATGTCTTGCAGTGATGAGAGCCATGAATCTGGTTGTCACTAACCTGCCGGGAACGCCTGTCCGGGCATTGGCGTTTGCAACCAAAATGCCTCTCTGGCTTTCCAAACCTTTTTTATCAAGAGCTGCGGGAAGCGGGCGCGGCGGTAAGATGCCATCTTTTCACATCGACCTGTATTCAGGCCGCGGGTTAAGCGAAGTGGAATATCTGCACGGGGCTGTCGTCCGCGAAGGGAAGGCGCGCGGGATCCCGACACCCGTAAATCAGATCCTTACCGAAACCTTGATGGCGCTGACAAAAAAGGAAATTCCGCTCGAGGAATTCGCGGGGAAACCGGAAAAGCTGTTGGTGAAAATTGAAAGTAGAAAGTAGAAAGTGTCAGGTTACCGGTTTGATCTATTAACTCGTAACCCTCAACCTGTATCATGATTCAAACCGCACAACCCAGCCCGAACGTCGAAATACATCTTCCCAATGGAAAAACATTGACCGGTCCGCGCGGGACGACAGTGGGTGAGTTCCTTGCGCAGGTGAAGGACGATTTCTCCGCGCCCATCGTGGCGGCGGTCATCAACAACGAGATTCATGAACTGACCTATCCAATCAGGATCGAATCGAATTGCATTCCCGTTACCATGGACAGCGCCGACGGCGCGCGCATCTACCGCCGTTCGTTGATCTTTTTACTGGAAATCGCGTTCTCTCAATGCATCAAAAATGGATATTTGATCATCGACCATTCGGTTTCCTCAGGCGGTTTCTATTGCGAGGTCAATGATCGCGATCCGCTTTCGCAAGAGGAACTGAATGCGCTTGAAAAGCAAATGCGGAAACTTGTCGCGGACGATCGCGTTTTCGGACGCCGCGAAGTACCGATCCAGGAAGCCGTCGATTATTTCACCAAGCATGGTCATGTGGACAAGCTTCGCCTGCTCAAACATCGCCGAAAGGAATATCTGACCCTCTATTCCTTCGATGGCTTAATGGACTACATGCATGGCTATATGGTCCCTTCCTCCGGGTATCTCAAATGGTTTGCCTTGAAACAGGTCAATGGCGGTTTCATCCTCCAATATCCGCGCCGCCATTCGCCGACGGATCTCGCGCCCCTCGGCGATTACCCGAAACTTTTGCGCGCCTTCCGTCAATACGGCGACTGGCTGGCGACGCTTCGTATCGACAGTGTCGGTTCGCTCAACGATGCCATCCAATCCGGCCGTGCAGACGAGGTCGTGCTTGTCTCCGAGGCATTGCACGAGCAGCATATTGCCGATATCGCGCAACAGATCGCGGAAAAAAAATCCCGCATCATTCTCATCGCGGGACCTTCGTCGTCCGGTAAAACGACGACATCGAGACGCCTTGCTGTTCAACTGCTCGCGCGCGGCATCTCGCCTTATCCGCTCGAACTCGACCATTATTTTGTGGATAGAGATAAAACCCCGCTCGATGAAAGCGGCGTTCACGACTTCGAAGCCCTCGCAGCATTGGACTTGAACCGCCTCGCGCAGGACATCGAGAAACTCATCAGCGGAGAACAGGTTCAACTTCCGCGATACAACTTCAAGACCGGGCGAAGCGAAGAGGGGGATGTGATCCAGCTTCGAAAGGGACAGCCGCTCATCCTCGAAGGAATCCACGGAATGAATCCGCGCCTCATCCCGGACCGTTGGGCTGACTCTGCGTTTCGACTTTATGTCTCCGCCTTGACTCAAATCAACCTGGACCGCCATAACCGCGTCTCGACAACCGATACGAGACTCATCCGGCGCATGGTGCGCGACGCGCGCGAACGCGGATATTCCGCGCAGGCGACTCTCTCGCGCTGGGAGTCGGTGCGGCGCGGCGAGAAACGGCATATCTTCCCATACCAGGAAAATGCCGACGTCATGTTCAATTCGGCGCTGGTTTATGAACTCTCGGCGTTGAAACCGCTGGTCGAGCCGCTGCTTCGTCAAGTCCCGTTCAATGTGCCCGAATATATCGAAGCCCGCCGCCTGCTCGCCTTCCTCGATTGGATCCTTCCCCTTGATGCGAGCTTGATTCCCATGAACTCGATCGTGCGGGAATTCCTGGGGGATTCAAGCTTGAAGGATTTCAAGATCTGGAGAGGATGATTTTCTAATCCTGCTTGACCTTTAATCCTTCCACGCCGTAATACCTTGCAGCGCAGTTATATTCGTAATCCGTCCAGCCAATGCCGCTCGAACGGAACATGTCGCGGGTGTTGATGTCAGCCGTGTCGATGGCGGGAACTTCGATCAACAGATTTCCCTTTTCTTTTTCAGAGCGGATGGTCGCATCGCGTTCATCCCAGATTGCCGCGCGGTAAATGAACCCGGGCAGTTCCGCATAAACGGATGCCATGCTTCGCACTGTATACGCCAAACCGAGCAATAGAACGATGATCGAAGCAAAGTGCAGCCAGTCTGATTTGAACTTCTCCGCCGTCCAGGCGCCGCTGACCCATGCCATGAAGCCGAGTCCGGCCAGCAGGGTAAAACGAGCCAGTGATTTCCCTCGCGGGTCGGGCGGCGTGGAGTAGAAATAAGCGGACGGCGTATGCATGGCAATGATGAGGAGGACGGTTATGAAAACCGAGACTGCCAGGAGAATCAGAAGCCGTTTGAACGTCAACGGCGGGAATACTGACTGCTGAGTGATGATCGACAGGCTGAAGGCAAAGACCAGGAAGATCGCATGGGGAATGGGAAGGGTTCTCAGGGAAAGACCGATGAAGGCAAGAGAATTCGATACCGCTTTGAATGGCACATCCATCAGGCTGGAACGGACGACGCCCATTTCAGAGATGCGAACATTGGAAGGAGAGACGATCAATGCGGCCATCCCCAACAGGAGGAAGAGCCAGACAATGAACGTGGGTTTGAGGATCAAATCCGCCCATGGTTTCCCATTCCGTCTGGCAAGCCAAAGACCGAAGAGGATGATCGAGGTGGCAGTGACCAGCAAAGTCGCGCTCATTTCGCCAAGACCTGCCGTTAGAAAAGCAAAAGGCGCAATGACGTAATTGACCCAGCCCGACTTGCGAATCAACTGGCTGGTGACCAACCCCATGAGAAATAGCCAGAAAATGACCGCAGTGCTGTAAGGTAAAACCCCCGAACGCCAATATAGAATTTGAAATCGTTGGGGAGAGATGTAGAGGTTGAAATAGAGAAGGAAGGCGGATGCCAGCAGGATCGTCCAAAACGATATGGACGTCTGGCGCGTGATGTTATAAAGTACCCAGGTGATTCCTATTAACCAAAGGATTATCGTTATTGGTCCGTAGAGCTGCGTGCCGAAAACGCCCAGGGTATTTTCGGTCAATGTGGAGAGAAAGGTCAGCGAATATCGGTTGGGGGAATAACCCGTCCCTTCGAAGCCGAAATATTGCAATGTCGCGCCGATGGTGCCGAGTTGGCGCGCGTCTGCGCTGTAGCACCAATCATCCGCCCAATAGCGGTTATAAATGCCAAGATAGGCGAGCAGGACAAGCCCGGCAAGGAATACGATGTTGCCCAAATTTACTGCATAGAAAGATGTACGTTTGTTCATCGAATCAATCCCTTATGGATTTAGCGCAGCGAAAACGAGCAATGCCATCGTCAGCCCGAACATGCTGCACGAAAAGTTTACCAGGTCATTGTTCAACCACTTCCAGCCGCGGATATGTACCGTCTCCGTCCCGCAGGTATGGAGCGGATGCTTCTCGGTTTCCTTTTGGTCTTTAGGGCAGTAATACATGGCTTGGACGGTCCCGCCGAGAAGGGAGTCGAAAAGAGAACCCGTCAACCCTGAGAAAGCGACCAACAGAAACAAAGACCAGTTATCGGTTAGGTAGGAAGCGAGAAAGGCGATCAGCGACGAACCTGCTAGCGAGGCAAGAGTTCCGACCAAAGAGATTCCGCCTGAGGTGCCTTTTTCAACGATTTTGGATAAGTTTGTGATCATGCGCGGAGGGGTTGGATTCAATACGCCGAGTTCGGTCGCCCACGTGTCGGCGTTGACGGCGGCGAGCGCAGAAGAAAAGCCGATCCAGACCCAAATCTCGTTCGGAAAAAAGAAATGCAGGGCGGCGAAGAACGCGGCGGCACCGCCGTTGCCGAAAACCTGCCCCGCGTCGCGTTCATGACCTTTGGAGAATTTTTCATCGAGCCCTGCCTTGCGTTTTTTGAAGGCGCGGCTCAGCCCGGACGAAGTGATGAAGAAGGTGAGCAGGAGGACAGCCCATTTCCAACCGCCGATTCCAAAAATGATCGTGCCGGTGATCGCCGCCGCAATCGCCCCCATTGGATTGAGGCTGCGGGCTTTGTATGCGAGAAAAGCGATGCCGATGGCGGGAATGAAGCCGAGGATGAGTTGCATAATGGTTGAAGGTTGATTTTTGATTTGAAATCTTCAATCCGTCACTTTTACACAGGCGTCGTGACGACGAACAGAACAGCAAGTAAAAACAACAGGCTGCTCAGCGTACTCGAACCCCAAACGATGAAAGAAAGCGTGCGTTCGCGTTCCCGGCGATAGAAATACAGTCCGGCGATCCAGCCTGCCACGGCAAGCAGGAGGCTTGCCACCGGTAGGATCAACAGTTGGGAAGAGGGAACGATCTCGAGCGCGCCGCCTGAACCCTGCAGATCGATCGCCACTTGCGGCGTGGAAGGAATGATGATGCTTGCCCAAATGAAGAGACCGATGTTCAGAAAAAGCGCGGAGAGCCACAAATATCGCGCCAGCCCGCTTTCCCATGCCTGTGAGACGATGAAGGACGGATACACCGATATTGCATCGCTGGATGCAAGACTTCCCAATTCTGTAGCTCGCGCAAAGGTTTGAGCCAGCCCGGCGGGATTATCCGGTGAGATGGCGAAGATGCGTTTTGCCGTTGCCACGAGCAGAAGTTTTTTCATGTCGGACGCGATAAATTCCACGACACCCAGGTCAGGGTGGCGCCGCAGACCAAGCAAGGCACCGGGAAGCGGAAGAGGGGGCAGGCTGAGGGGTTTGGTGAGGTCCCCGACAGGACGAATCCACTCGATATCGTTGAGCGGAATATCTTCGACTCGTAATCCCCAGTGGATGGCGAGGCTGTCGCGGTCGATCGTATACCCGGCGCGATAGAGCGCGAAGATTCGATAGGCGAAAAAGGGAATGGGGGCAAAGGCCGCCAAAGAGACCAAGAGCCAGGTGAGAAAGCTGAGTCCCACATCGGCGGAGGATAGTTGAAGGAATCCAACGACGACCATGCTCGTCAGGACAAACAGGATGATGCCGTGAATGAGCAATCCGCGTTGTTTGGGCGGGGGAAAGAAACCGGTGTTCATGAAAAGATTAGAGACTATTTCTTAAAGAATTTTATAACCACAGATGAATGCATATAAACACGGATTCTTGATGAAAAAAGCCTCATGAATGCCCTTGAATCCCCTTGAATCCTTATATCTGTATTTATCTTTGGTGAATTGGACATCAAGAAACACTCTCTCAGGCAAGGAGCGTTGTTACGCGGTCGGTCAATTCGTTTAATGGGACCGCCGTATTCTCTTTTTCTTTGCGCGGCTTCAATTCTACCATTCCGTTCTGAAGCCCCTTTTCTCCAACCGTGACGCGGATGGGACAACCGATCAAATCCGCGTCGTTGAATTTGACCCCGGCGCGTTCATCGCGGTCGTCGAATAAAACTGAGATCCCTGCGTTTTGCAATGCGTTATGGATTTCTTCAGTTTTGGACTTTGTATCCAGCATCCTGCCGGGGACGTGCATCAGGTACACGTCAAAGGGCGAGGCGGAATGAGGCAGGGTCAAGCCTTTTTCGTCGTGATGGGTCTCAGAGATGGCGAGCAGGATGTTTGTAAATTCGATCTTTCCTTTCGATGCCAGCAAAACAGCAGATCGAACTTCGAGCGGATTTCCGCAATTCGGGCATCCATCACCCGCCTTTGCCTGCACCACATCCGCGATGATCTCGGCTGAATAATCGCGCAGATAATTCGTATTGAGCAGGTGATATCCTTCCTCGTTCGCGCCTGCCACGAGGTTTTGCGATTCGGGAATGAGATCATCCACGATGATGAGCGCATCTTTCAACCCGACCGGCGATGCATACCCCGCCGCTGCGCCGGACCTTGAAATTGTCTCCGCATCTGCAAGCTGGATCTCGCCGAGGATTTCCTCCAGTTTTGCATCGCTCAACTGCATGTCTCCGCGTATGGCGACAAAGACGAATTTTCCATCTGCTTTGCGTGTAAACATCATTGCCTTGGCGGTCTTTTCCTTTGGGATGTTCAACAGGCTCGCCAGTGCTTCGATGGTATCGCAATCCGGCGTGGATATTTTCTCCAGGGGGAGTTCCGCTTCGCGGGGCATGGGAATCTTTTTGAATTTTGCAATTCGAAGCGGATCGACATAATCACATGCCGGGCATTGGGCAACCTCGATGGTGCCGGTCGAAAGCGGAAAATAAACGCCTCTTTCGCTTTTCAATATTTTCAAGCCAGCCTTGCTCCAAAAAGACGGGTCTTTCCAGAGCATCTCAAGCCGATTGGTCATTTGTACGCCCAGCGGCAGGAGTTGATTCTCGCGGGTCAAATATCCCGCGCGGACGAGCCAGCCCCACCCCGGAGTGCGGGCGTTGTTGGGGAATTCACGCTGGGTTTGGATTTTCAAATCAGTGTATTTCATATTCGAGGTCCCCTTCCAGATATTTTCTCGCGGAAATCACGGCTGCTACAAAACTTAATCGCTTATTCTTATTCTTTAGCGGTTCTGCGGAACAAGTCAGGCTTTCTTCTTCCGCGCCACTTTTTGGGTGGATTCGGGGACGGACACCGGTTCAGGGATTCGAAGCGGGGTCTGCGCAATCACTTCGGCCTGGGCGGCTTCTGACGGTGTGGCTTCGGGCGTCGGTTCGAGATTGAGATCGACCGATTCCTCCATTCGAATCTGCCCGCGCAGGAAAGCGCCTTCCTCGGTGACAAAAGCGGTGGTGATCACATCGCCCCACACGCGTCCTGTGGCGCGAATTTCCAATTTCTGGGTGGTGATATTTCCGCGTACCGCGCCCGCCACAATGACCGAGTTGGCGCGCACGTTCTGGCAGGTCACGCGACCCGTCTCGCCGACGACAAGCATGCCGCGCAAGGCGATCTCGCCTTCGAATGCGCCTTCCACCCGTACGCCGCCGGAACCGTTGATCGAGCCGTGCCAGATCACGCCCGAACCAAGGACGGAAGTGATCCGCTCCACAGCTTGGACGGGTTGAGCGGTCTCTGCGGGGGTGGCGTTGCGTTTGAACATAAAGTAATTTTACCCTAAAAGAAAATGGCGTTGACCTCATCAATCAACGCCCATTTCATTACTCTACTCTGTTGCTCAACGGTTACTCGCTCTTTTCATCCCGTTTCACCATCTGGACGCCCATAATGTTGAAGCCAGAATCCACGTACAGCACTTCGCCGGTAATGCGCTTCGAAAGGTCGCTGGCAAGGAAAACCGCCGCATCGCCCACGTCGTCGATGGTCACGTTCTCCTGCATGGGGGACATTTCTGCAAAGTGTTTGTACATGTCGCGGAAGCCGCCCACGCCCGCCGCTGCTAGGGTGCGGATCGCTCCGGCAGAAATCGCGTTGACGCGAATCTTCCTCGGTCCCAGATCGTAAGCCAGGTACCTTGTCGAAGATTCCAGCGCCGCCTTGGCAACGCCCATCACGTTGTAATGGGGGGCGACCTTCACGGCGCCCGAACCGTAAGTCAGGCACATGACCGAACCGCCGTCGTTCATGATGGGCAGGAAGGCGTTCGTCAACACCACGAACGAAAAGACGGAAATATCCATCGCATTCTTGAATCCTTCCCGGCTGGTTTGATGATACGGCTTGCTTAACTCGTCGCGCCCCGCAAAAGCTATCGAGTGGACCAGGATATCGATCTTGCCAAAGTGTTTCGCCGCGCTCTCGGCAGTCGCCGCAATGTGTTCGTCCTTCGTCACATCGCATTCTTCGACCCACTTGCATCCGATCTTTTCCGCAAGTGGTCTTACGCGCCGTTCGAGCGCCTCGCCTGCGTAACTAATGCCGATGTTCGCGCCTTCACGATGAAAGGCTTGTGTTATGCCCCAGGCGATGGATTTGTCGTTCGCCAGACCAAAGACCAGGGCGTTCTTGCCGTCAAGTAAACCCATAACTCCTCCGAAAATGTTGCGCAGCAGACGTTCTCCCTGCACTGTCCGTCGAGGACAGGCTTACGCCCACGCGTTTTTGAACCTCGCTACGCCAAAGTTATCTTCCAATCTTTCACCAGAAACCGCCAGGGTTTGCTTAACCACGGCTCCGGTGTCTTATTTAACCCCACACGCGCGCCAATCGTCACGCATTTATCCGGGACGTAAACCCCCGCCTCGATCCATAGACTTGAGCCTGGATCCGTTAAATCGGCAAAGTTCTCGCCTCTGCCGATCCCCATCGCCTGAGTCAATTTGCCCGGACCATTTGTGTCCCGCCCCTGCCGCCGTTTCATCATCACTTCGATCCCCTCGACCGGCTGTATCGCGCGGATCAACACAGCCGCCGGATACCCCTCCTTCTCCGTGACGACGTTCAGCATCCAATGATTCCCATACGTGAAATAGACATAAGCATGCCCCGGCGGACCGTACATTGGCGCGGTCCGTTTTGTCAGCCCGGCTTTGGCATGACAGGCAAGGTCTTCCTCACCGATGTACCCTTCGGTTTCGGTGATCAGACCCACCAGCTTTTTCCCGCGCGAAATCCGCACCAGCCGCGCGCCAAGCAATTCGCGCGCGATGGTCAGTGTGGGACGATTGTAGAATTTGCGGGGGAGAATCATTTTGCCTAAAGGTTAGAACGTCCGCACCTGAGAACCTCCATAAGAACTACTTAAACCTTGGGTCGCGCTGAAGGGTCAACCTCAATCCATCTTCCAACTGGATGGACGGGGTGAAGCGCAGTTTTTCCTTTGCGAGAGTCAGATCCGCTTTCATCCGGGAGACGCCACCAGAGGTTTGGGAGTTGTACACGACATTGGCATTGCTATTGGTAACCATGAGCACGGAACGGATCAAAACCTTGATGGAGGTTTCCACACTCGAGCCAACGTTGATGACCAGCCCATTGATGTTGGGAGCGGTGGATGCTGCGACCATCGCGCTGATCACGTCGTCGACGTAGACATAATCGCGGGTCTGACTTCCGTCGCCATGCGCCACCAGGGTCCCGCCGCGAAGCGCTTGTTTCAGATAATGAAGAACCACGGGAGGATGAGAGGGCGGGAGATGTTGACCCGGTCCATAGGCGTTGAAGATCCGCAGGCTGACGGTTTCGATGTTCCACAAATTGCCGATGGTGCGCACGTAATGTTCCGCCGAGATCTTGGAAACAGCATACGGCGAGCGTGGATTGGGAATGTCCGTTTCCTTCAAACTGCCGTCATTCATGTCGCCGTACACTGCGCCGGAGGAAGCGAGCACAACGCGCTTTACGCCGACATCGCGCATGGCTTCCATCAGCGCCACCGTCCCGCCGACGTTGACAGTGTTGTAATCGCGCGGGTAGAGGATCGATTCCTGGACGGAGACGCGAGCCGCGAGGTGATAGACCACATCCACATCCTGGAGTAAAGTCCACAGTTTGGGGCGGTCACTCACATCCCCGCGTGTGAAATGGACATCGGGAGAAAGCACCTTCGGGTCGCCGGTGGAAAGGTCATCCAACCCGCGGACTTGATGCCCCTCACGCGCGAGGTGATTGGCAAGCGAAGAGCCGAGGAAACCCGCGGCTCCAGTAATCAAAAAGTTCATGGTAGAAGGATTATACTCTCAATATTGGTCGTCTTTTTTTATTGACGTTTGCAAATTCGTGTGTTATTGTTGGCGCCAGATAGGAAAACGGTAGTTACGTTGGTTTGAAGAACATCAACAGCCTGCGGTTTGACTGCGGGCTGTTTGTTTTGACCTCCGATGGAACAAACAGATTTACCTATACATCTCAATTGCCATAGGAGGCAAAAATGTCTGACAGAATTATTGGAACTGTGAAGTGGTTCAACGGCGATAAGGGCTACGGCTTCATCGAACGTGAAGGCGGAGCGGACGTGTTCGTTCACTTCTCCGCCATCCAGGGTGATGGATACCGCAATCTGACCGAAGGTCAGAAAGTGGAATTCGTAGTCGAGAAGGGCCCGAAGGGTCCGCAAGCCAGCAACGTCACAGTTCTGAGCTAAGTAGACAAAAAAGAGCCCCGCGAATATCGCGGGGCTCTTTTTGATTAATTACTTCTTTTTTGGCGCAAGCCTGTTTTTGGAATAGCTTGTCATCGTGGAGGCTCGCGGCGGGCGGCGACCTTCGCTTCGGGGGGAACCCCTGCCTCTTCCGCCAGATTCAGAGCGCGGCGGGGCAGGACGCGAGTAATCGAATCCTTCAAGAGTCTCGCGTTTGAGCGGCGCTCCCATGATTCGTTCCAGCGTGCGGATCATATCCTTGTCATCATCCGTGACCAGGGTGAATGCGTCGCCGGTACGTTGCGCGCGGCCTGTCCTACCAATGCGATGAATATATGCATCGGCAGTGTCGGGCATGTCGTAATTGATCACGTGCGAGATGGTTTCGATGTCCAGCCCGCGCGCGGCGATATCGGTGGCGACCATGATGTCGTGATGCCCGCTTTTGAAACCTTTGAGCGCTGCCTGTCGTTGCCCTTGCGAACGATCTCCGTGAAGACTCGTCACTTTGAATCCCGCGCGTTGGATCTGCTGCGCCACGCGATGCGCGCGATGCTTGGTGCGCGTGAAGACCAGGACCGAATTCGTGTCGGTGCGCTTCAGCAGTTCGATCAACATGGTTGTCTTCAAATGCTGGGGGACGGGGTACAACGCATGCGCGACTGTGTGTGCTGGTTTGATGATACCCATCGCGATCTTTTGCGGATGAGTCAGCGCCTGCTGCGCAAGCAATTCCACATCCGGCGGAAAGGTGGCGGAGAACAACATGGTCTGTCGCTTCTGCGGCACGGCTTTGACGATGCGCCTCACATCGGGCAGAAAGCCCATGTCGAACATTCTGTCGGCTTCGTCGAGCACGAGGATTTCGATGTTCGCCATCTTTGCATGACCCTGTGCGATCAAGTCAAGCAAACGCCCCGGGCAGGCGACGAGGATTTCCGCGCCGTTTCGCAATGCCTGGATTTGCGGCGCGGCTCCGACCCCGCCGTAGATGGTCGCGCTCTTCAACTTTGTCCCCGCCGAGAGTGTTTTGATCACGTCGTGAATCTGTTCCGCCAGTTCGCGCGTCGGCGTGACGATCAGCGCGCGCGGCATATTGCGTTGACCGTTCAGCAATTTATTGAGAATGGGCAATACGAAGGCGGCGGTTTTGCCGGTTCCGGTTTGGGCTGTACCGATAATGTCCCGTCCGCGAAGAGCGGCTGGGATGGCGGCTTGTTGAATGGGGGTGGGCGATTCGTAGCCCGCCTTTTCAATTCCCTGCTTGAGGCGGGGATCGAGATGAAATTGGTTGAAGTTCATTATTTCCTTTAGAGGCCGGTAATCACGATAAAGCGACTGCCACCTGATTCATTGTATGAACTATTATATCCCCTACGTGTCCTCTGGCTGCATTTCTGCCCGGGTCAAAATCACAACTGCAATGAGGATCAAAACACCGCCAACAAGGACGATGGGGAGGAGTTTATCGCCAAATAGCCAGGACGCCAGCAACACCGTGACGATGGGTTCGATGGTCGAGAGCATCGCTGCATTGGTGGGCCCGACTCGTTCCAGCCCGGCAAGAAAGGTGGAAACTGGAATGACGGTGGCTATTAAAACAATTCCCAAAATGACGAGCCAGCCGGAGTTTGTCTGGGGAAAGTTTGCCCCGTTGGCGCAGGTCAGCGCACCGTACACAGACGCGCCGGAGGTGAAGATCACCGTGGATGATTGAAAGGCAGAGACGTGCCGGGTCACGTTCGCGCCAACAATGATGTAAACGGAATAGACCAATGCCGCACCAATCGCCATGAGTGCGCCGACCAGCTGCCCGCTAACAGGTCCCACCGTGAAGGCGGTTCCGCAAAGGGCAAGGATCAATGCAATGGCTTTGACGAAGGTCGGTTTTTCGTGCAGGAAGATCATTGAAAGAAGGGCGACGAAGAAGGGATACAAATACAGCAACAATGCCACCAAACCCGCCGAAGCATATTTGATGGCGGTCAGATACAAAAAGGATTGTCCAGCGTATCCCACCGCTCCCATGCCGATCAGTTGGGCGAGAATCCGTCCGCGAGGGAAAGGCTCTTTGCGCAGGATCAGCATCAAGATCATGAAGGAGGCGGAGAGTCCGAAACGTAGAAAAAGCAGGGTAAACGTGTCTATATTTTCGCTGTAAGCAAATCGACCAAAGATGGCAAGCGTCCCGAACGACGCAGCAGAAACGATGATGAGCAGGATTCCAGTGAGGCGTCTCATAGCGGGAAACTATACTCGAAAAAAATCCCCCGGTTGAAGGGGATTTATGCGGAGGCTGTCATCGGTTGCAGGGTTGTTTTCCGATGGGTGAAGCCAACCCAAATTTCCTGCGGGTAGATGATCTGATTTGTCCCGGGCAGCTGCTCCATGGCGAGACCGGTGTTCATGTCTATGCCGATGGTTTGATAGGCTTTATAAACCAATTGACTGCAATAGAAAGCCTCTTCTGTTTCAGCGTTGAGGAAATTCAAGTTGTACGGTTTGCCGACCTGCGCAAGCACATATCGGGCAACACTTTCGCGCATCAGGCGTTCTTCTTCATCGGAGAAACCCAAAACATCGAGAGGTGAAACCACTCCGTAAAACGTATCGAACAACAGCCCGCGCTGGCGCGCCATGCGTTCCGTATCCCATTCGCCGTTGGGGACATCGAACGTAATGACGCCGCGCGCGCCAGCTTCGGCGCACCGTCCATCGGGACCGAGGTAAATGGCGACATGGTCCACGTCGCCGGGCACGAGGCGGCCGATGAGACGCCAAAACTCGCCCGGCAGGATGTCGGGTTTGCCGTTCATGGTGCAAATGATATCGCCCGTTTGCACGGGCATGCCGTTGATCTGATAAGTGTAAATCATCGTATCCATTATACGGAGTTTCGCCCCCTGAGGTTTCAGCCGTTCATCTTAAAAACGATAGTAAAAATTCACGAATCTGGCCCGCCGTTTGATCCCACTTTGGCTGGCGCAGATAGCGGCTCCGCGCTGCGAGACTCATCTCCAGAAGCAGATCGCGCCTCTCGCTCAGGAGTTGAAGTTTTTCCGCGAGACCCTGAGCATCTCCCGGCTGGATGAGGAATCCCGTACGCCCATCTTCGATGACTTCGGATGCCGCGCCGAGAGTGGTGCCGATGGCAGGCAGACCAAATCCCATTCCCTCGAGGTAGACGATTCCGAAGCCTTCATAGCTTGACGGCACAACAAGGATGTGGGCGGCACGGAGTTTTTCGATGAGTGGTTGATTGTTGAGGGCGCCATGAAGAAATACAAAAGAGGAAAGATGGTTGTCGGCGATGAATGTTTGCATTTGTTTGGCATGGGCGGAATCGGTCGCGAGGGAACCAACGACATCAAGGATGAAGGCTTGCCCTGAGCTGGGTCGATGGGATGAAGGACGGAGGATGCGGAGAGATCGAAGAAGCGTGTGCAGACCTTTGCGCTCGATGACGTTGCCGAGAAAAAGGACCCTGAATTCCTTCTTCCTTCCCCTTTCTTTTATTTCCTCCTCCGCGATCGCTTCCCCAAACCGATCCGTCGGCGGGAATGCCACCGTTTCTGGAAAACCATTCCCTATCAACCTGTTCACCACCGCCCTGGTCGTTTCAGAATTGAAAATAAATCCATCCACGCTCCGCAAATATTTTTTCTCCACAACACGATACAGGTCGTTCTGCCATCTCGGGCGGAGTTCGGAACAGCGCAGGTGGTGCACAAGGCTGATGATGGGGTAGGGATGCAGGCGTTTGTTCGCAAATATCAACGACGGATGGTTCAACTCATCCTGTATCAAAATATCCAAACCAGGCGGAAGTGTGAAGGTGAAATTATCCGTCAGGTGCGCGGCGTAATTCCGCCAGGGGAGCGGGATGATCTCCACGGTGTCGCCTTGCGCGCGGAGATATTCCACCAGCATGCGGTCGTACATGTACCCGCCGCTGAGCGTGTCGAGCGAGCCGTAGATGATTAAGCCCAGTTTCATGTTGAAGGTTGAAGCTTACAAGTTGAAAAGAACTTGCAACCTTCAACTTGTAAACCTGTCAACTCGATATGCCGCCCAGGCATTCTCATGCTCCCACAAAACGACTTTCAATCCGGTGATGTTATTTGCCCGAATGCGCTCGTTCAAGGTTGTGGCGAGGATTCGCGCGAAATGCTCGATGGACGGGTTGAGTCCGGCAAATTCGGGTTTGTCGTTCAGCATTTGTTCCCTGTAATAGCCAACAACTTCATCCAGGTGTTTTTCCACATCGACGATATCCACAAGGTAACCGTGTCCATCAAGTTCTTTCCCTTCGAGGACAAGCTCGAGTGTGTAGTGATGCGAGTTGGGGAAATTTTCCGGTCCCCAATCCCCGCCGATCAAAAAGTGACGCGCAATGAATTCCCGTCTTACGCCGAGTGAATACATATTATTCTCCAGGTTAAGGCTTTACAGCCCGCATGATCAAAGATCCATTTTTTCTTTCAATGGGCAAGGCGAAGTCAAATGCATCGATGCGCGACCAATAATCCAGAGCGGAGAGCGGAAATTGCGGATGTTCTTCCATGTGCTGAAGCGCATCCCGCGCCGCATATACCCGGTCGATGAAACCCTGCGCTTCCACGGCTCGACCTTCGATCCGCATCTCGATGAATTCGGCGCAAGCCACATCTTCATCGTTTCCCATTCCCCCGGTGATGATGAAACTGAGCTCGTTCGGTTCCTCTTTCATCACATAATCCATTGTCCCCTTTGCATTGACGAAACTGGTCGCGAGCATTACTTCCGCATTGACCGCACGGACCGCGCCCTGGGTCCCTGCACCTGTACGTTGAACGAGGGTGATGCCGGTCAAATCATGTTCGAGGATGCGGGTGGGGGAATTGCCGTAATCGAAACCTTTCGGCGGGAGTCCGCGCACCTCGCCCATTGCTTTGGCGTTTTGAATTTGCGCTTTCAAATCCAGTGCTTCTTGAATTCCGCTGACAAGGCGGATCTCTTTCGCTCCACGCGAGAACGCGTACGCGGCTGTGGAGAAGGCGCGCAACACGTCTATGACAAGGACGATGCCTGTGGCTTCATGGCAATCGTCGAGTGTGTAGTGATGGAATTTCATTCTAGTATTCAAATATGACCTGTATCGTCTCTTGCGGGTGTTCATCGAGCAGTTGATATGCCTTGGCGGCGTCATTCAACGAATAACGGTGGGTGATCCACTTCTGCGGCTGGACGCGTTCCAACGCCTGCCAGGCCGCGCCGAAGCGACGGGATTTATCCCAGCGTCCGCTTAACTCCGGCGGGATCGTGCTGACCTGCGAAGAAATGAGTTTGATGCGTGACCGGTGGAATGAACCGCCGAGGTCGATCTCCGAGCGTTTTTGCCCGTACCACGAGCCGATGACAATTCTTCCGCTAAATGCAGTGCGTTCGATGGCGGTATTCAACACGGAAGGGGAGCCAGTGAGCTCGAAAACCAAGTCAAAGGGCTGAATGTTGAATGTTGAAGGTTGAAGGTCATTGGGAGAGAGATTTTTGACCTTTGACCCTCGACTTTCGACGTTGAGGGCCTTCCTTCTCAAATCGATCGCATCCACAACGGTCAAATTTTCGAGTGGAAACTCGCTTAGTAATGAAGCCGTCAACAAACCCACCACACCTTGTCCCAACACCAAAACCCGTTCACCTAAAATTGGAGCGCCATCTTGCACCAGGTTTACAGCCGTTTCCATGTTTGGAAGGAAGCAGGCGTTTTCGGGAGAGAGGGAATGTGGAATTGCGAATAGATTTTCAGGTTTGGCTGCAAAATGCGTAGTATGCGGTTGAAATGAGAAGACAAATTTCCCCTTCCATTCCGTATCTATCGACTTACCAATGTCCTGCACCACACCCACACACGCATATCCATATGCCAGCGGATACTTCAGCTCACTGCTGACTGCATCATGCGCATCGTGAAGCGATGGAAATTCGCCGCGATAGACCAGCATCTCCGTCCCGGCACTGATGGCAGAACAGAGCGATTCCACCAGGACTTCGTCATCCCTCAGGGGCGGCAGGGCCGTTTCGCATATCTCCACCCGACGGGGCGCGGTAAACATAAGGGTCCTGGCAGCAGGCATGGACGAAGTTTAACATAAACGAAGACAGCCCTGGCGGCTGTCAGTTCGATTTGAAGTTCTCATCAGGATTTGGGACCCGGTCCGCGCGTGGGATATTTTGGGACGTCTCGCCGGAATTCATAGTTTTCGATGATCGACTCGATCAGGCTCTTCTGTTGGGGGGTGATTTCCCTGAACTCGAAACCGATGTTGAAATACTGTGGGCTGAGGTCCTGCTGGCACCATGCGACCCGGGTCGCAAGACTCATGCGTGTGGAGTTGATCTCCGGCAGGTCGGGCAGTTCGATGGCAAGGGTAATCTCAGTCTCGGGTTTAATGGGCTTTTCGCTGATGATCATTGCCCCCGATACGGTCAGGTCGCCAAGGTACCCGATCAGATTTCCCCCGTAAAGATCGAACACCTGCGTGTACGCCACCAGATTCTTTCTTTCCTGTTTACGTCGTTCTTGCATAAGACCTCATGATTGCCCAAGTGTACAGGAAGGGTGCTGCATCTTTCATTGCTATTATATGGTAAAAATAAACCCGATGCGTTGGATTTATCTTTCCCCCCATCTCGATGACGCCGCGCTCTCCGCTGGCGGCTGGATCTTCGATCAAACCCGGGCGGGCATTCCAGTCGAAATCTGGACAATCATGTGCGGATTTCCAAAGACCGGCAAACTTTCACCGTTTGCGGAATATCTTCATAGCCAATGGGGCATGGCATCCGCGAGGGAGTTGGTCAGCGGGCGGCGAATCGAGGATAAAAATGCGGCGTCTGTTCTCGGCGCAAAGGCACGGCATTT
This sequence comes from Anaerolineales bacterium, assembly GCA_015075725.1. NCBI lineage: Bacteria > Bacillati > Chloroflexota > Anaerolineae > Anaerolineales > Anaerolineales bacterium. The sequence continues at coordinate 1,982,108 of JABTTV010000001.1, forward strand.
CGATTTTCTCGATTGCATCTACCGGCAGGACAGGAACGGCGACTGGCTTTATTACAGTATTTTCGTCGATCCATTACCCGGCGAAGCGGATTTACCCCGCCGCATTGCCGATGCGGTCAGCGCACGCCTCAAACCGGACGATAAACTGATCTGTCAACTCGGCGTCGGCAAACACATCGACCATGTCACCGTGCGGCTCGCCGCGGAACTGGTCGGACGTCCGCTCCATTACGTGGCAGACATCCCTTATTTGTTCGACTATCCGAAGCATCTCGCACCGAAAACAGCCGGGTTGAGGCGAAAGGTCGAGCGGGTGAGCAGAGCAGGTTTGAGGGCGTGGAAAGAGGCGGTTCTGGCGTATGAATCCCAAATTGCCATGCTGTTCAAGAATCCCGGGCAGATGCGAAAATTTATCAATGCGCATTATTCAAAGTTCGAGGGCATCCCAATTTGGCGAAAAAAGGGACAGAAATAACAGGACTTTTGGGACTTGAAACAGCATTAAAAACATGATATAGTATGCGCGATTTTCCGGACATTACCACCGGAATTTTTTCATCCTTGCATCTCGGTAGGGGATGCAAAATTCATTTAGCAGGACAATATTATGCCAACCAATTTCCTTACCAAAGAGGGTTACGACAAACTGCAGGAGGAGCTCGATCACCTGCGGACCGTAAAACGCCAGGAAGTTGCCGCGCGCTTGCATGAAGCCATGGAAGGCGGGGAGCTGATCGAGAATGCCGAATATGAAGCCGCCAAGAATGAGCAGGCTTTTGTCGAGGGACGTATTCAGGAACTGGATCTCTTGCTTGCCACCGCACAGATCATCGAAGAGAACGGCAAGGGAAAAAAGAACGACACCATCCAGGTCGGCTCGAAGGTGACCATCAAGGAAGGCAACTACGAAGCCGAGACTTTCACCATCGTGGGCGCCGCGGAAGCCAACCCGCGCGAAGGAAAGATCTCGAACGAATCGCCGATCGGTAAAGCCATCATCGGTCACAAATTGGGCGATACGGTAAAAGTGGAAACCCCCGGCGGAACGTACAACGTCAAGATCCTCAAAGTCGGTTGATCGGGACGCGACGTATTGCCCCGCGTCTGTGTATTGGATGCGGGGTTTTTTTATTACCCTCACACCATCCCCTTTCCCAATGGAAAAGGAGCGCAGGGGTGAGGGGCTATAATAGGAAGCAGCATGGCAGAATACAACCCCCTTGAAAGAATCCGATTGCAGAAAGTGGATGAACTCCGCGCCGAAGGCGTCGAGCCGTACCCGACACGCGCCAAACGGACGCATACCAGTGCGCAAGCGATTGCAGAATTCGAAAAGGATGAGACGAAAGAAGTGAAGGTCACGCTTGTGGGTCGCATCCGCTCCATGCGCCCCAAGGGAAAGTTGTGTTTCGCCCACATCGAAGACGGAGACGGAAAGATCCAGCTATTCCTGCGCGTGAATGAAGTGGGGGAGGAGCGCCTCGCCTTCTTCAATAAGATGTTCGACCTCGGTGATTTTATGGAAGCAGCCGGCACGATGATGCGCACCAAAGCAGGCGAGGCCTCGCTTCAGGTCCTGGACTTCAGACTGCTTGCCAAATCCATTTCGCCTCTCCCCGCCGACAAGGATGTGACCCAGGAAGACGGCACTGTTGTCCGTTATGCTTCATTGGACGATGCCGAACTCCGCGCCCGCCAGCGCTACGCAGACCTGGCCGTGAATCCCGAAGTGCGCGAGACTTTCCGCAAGCGGGCGAAACTCATCAAGTCTTTGCGAGATTTTCTCGATGGTCAAGGCTTTCTCGAAGTGGAAACGCCCGTCCTTCAACCTTTGTACGGTGGGGCGGCGGCGCGCCCGTTCGTGACGCATCACAACGAACTCGAGCAGGATATGTACCTGCGCATCTCATTCGAGTTGTATCTCAAACGGCTGCTTGTCGGCAATTTGGAAAAGGTCTACGAGATCGGGAAGGATTTCCGCAACGAGGGTGTTTCGTTCAAGCATAACCCCGAGTTCACACAGTTGGAGTTCTATTGGGCATACGCGGATTATCTGCAGGTGATGGAACTCACCGAGCAGATGGTCGTTCATGCCGTCGAGCAGGTAACCGGCTCCACGAAAATTCGATACGGAGAGCATGAGATCGAGTTCAAACCGCCGTGGCGTCGGCTTGAAATGCGTCAGGGCATCCTTGAGACAAGCGGAATCGATATCGCCGAGCACAGGACGGCTGAGGCGTTGTTAAAAGCCATTAAAGAGAAACAGCCCAAGGCGGCGCCTGATCCGAAAGCGACGCGCGGCAAATTGGTCGATTTCCTGTTGAGCGAATTTCTCGAGCCGACTCTCATCCAGCCGACCTTCCTCTATAACTACCCGCGCGATATTTCTCCACTGGCAAAATCCATCCCCGGTGATCCGCTGACGGTGGAACGCTTCGAAGGCTATGTGGCGGGATTCGAATTGTGCAACGCCTTCACCGAGTTGAACGACCCGCTCGACCAGGAACAGCGCTTCATTGAGATGGGACGCGACTACGAAGCCGACGACGAAGAAAAGCACCCGCTCGATGAGGATTATTTGCGAGCCATGCGTTATGGGATGCCGCCCAACGGCGGCTTTGGCATGGGGGTTGACCGGCTCGCCATGCTGGTGACGAACAAGCATTCCATCCGTGACGTTTTACTGTTCCCGGCGCTGCGAAAAGAAGAATAGAGGAAGAGGCGGATTTTATATCCGCCTCTTTTTATTCCACAGGTAAAATATCTCCATGGTCAACTTCTCCACCTCCCGCGATTTCGCCCTGCAACTCGATGCACAAGATAAACTCACCTCTTATAAAGAGGCGTTTGTCATCTCCGATCCCAGCCTTATCTACTTTGATGGCAACTCGCTCGGTATGATGCCCAAAGCCGCGCAGGAAAAAGCCAAGGAAGTCGTTGAAGAACAGTGGGGCAAAGATTTAATTCGCGGCTGGAACAAAGGCTGGTGGGAAGCCTCAGCCCGCGTGGGAGATAAGATCGGCGGCTTGATTGGAGCCGCCCCAGGTCAAACTCTCGTCAGCGATACGGTTTCGGTCAATCTCTTCAAACTCGCCACTTCCGCGCTCACATTGCAGCCGAACAAAAAGAGAATCATCACAGACACGTTCAACTTCCCATCCGATCTTTATATTTTGCAGGGTATCAATCATTTATTAAACCCCTTACCCCCATCCCCTCTCCCGCCGGGAGAGGGGCGCAGGGGGGAGGGATACGAAATCCTCCGCATCGGCGCCAGCGACAACGACATCACGCCCGACCTTTCCGCGCTCGAAGCCGCCATCGACGAAAACACCGCGCTTGTCACGCTCTCGCATGTTGTATTCAAAAGCGGTTATATCTATGACATGCAGCGCATTACCGAACTTGCCCACAAAAAAGGCGCGCTCGTCCTATGGGACCTCAGTCACTCCGTCGGCTCCGTGCCCGTCCATCTCGACGATTGCAGCGCAGACTTCGCCATCGGCTGCACATATAAATATCTCAACGGCGGTCCCGGCGCGCCCGCATTCCTTTACGTCAATAAAAAAATCCAAGAAAAATTATCGTCGCCCATCTGGGGTTGGTGGGGTCAAAAAAATCCCTTCGACTTCGATCTTGATTACACCCCCGCCCCCGGCGCGCAGCGTTTCATGGTCGGCACCCAACCGATGATCTCATTACTCACCATGGAAGCCGCTCTCGAACCGATTCTTCAGGCAGGCATGGATTCACTCCGTGAAAAATCCATCCTGATGACGGACTTCGCCTCTTTCTTAACCGAGGCTTGGCTCGTCCCCTTCGGCTTTTCATTAGGCTCGCCAGCTGACTCTGCCATCCGCGGATCGCACCTCTCCATCCGCCACCCCGAAGGCTACCGCATCAACCGCGCCCTGATCGAAGAAATGAACGTCATCCCCGATTTCCGCGCGCCCGATAATCTTCGCCTCGGCTTTGCCCCGCTTTATCTTTCATTTGCGGATGTTTGGGAAGGTTTCGATCGCATTCGTCGCGTGATGGAAGAGAAGCGTTACGAAAAATATCCCCTACAAAAATTGACGGTGACGTAGCGAATTTATCGCTTATGCACCTCGAGCAAAAACCGGGACGCTGTCCGCGCACTGTACGCGTGACAAGATGACGTAGATTGCGCGTTATAATATCAACATAGTTTAGGAGATTAACTATGTTTACCCACATTGCTTATGACGCTGAAATCCTTAGCGGAAAGCCCCATATTCTTGGGACACGTTTGAGTATTGAGTTCATCCTTGAACTTTTTGCCAGCGGAGCAACCAAGGAAGATGTTATTAAGGCTTATCCGCAGTTAACCGCTGAGTCGATTGAAGAAGCCCTGCGATATGCGGCTCAGTCAGTAAAAAATGAAATTCTGCTGGACGTGAAGGTCTCCGCATGAAAGCCTTGGACTTTCCATTGCTTGCCGATGAGAATGTCCATCCCGAAGTAATTGACTTTTTACGCAAGGCGGGATTGGATGTTATATCCGTATCGGAACAGGGACAATACGGACTGCCTGATTCACAAGTATTACAACAAGCGACCGAAGCGGGGAGAGTGGTTCTAACTCATGATAGCGACTTTGGTGGACTTGCTCTGATGGGCGTTCAATTTATTGGTATTATTTACATCCGCCCCGGACATATCCGCACAGAATTTACAACCAAAACAATTGAAGCCGTTCGAGACAATGCCCCTGAAGTGACGCCTCCGTTCATTCTCGTCGCCGAGCGGACAGGGGATACCGTGAAGATCAGAGTTCGCCAATTCTAAATTCATCATTCCGCATTCATCATTATGCCTCCTCGCCCTCTCAAAGTCTTCCTCTGCCACGCCCATATCATCCCCTTGTGGGACGCGGACCGGGACGCTGTCCGCGCAGTGTACACACGCCTGACCAATGATAGCGTGGATTGAGCGTTATAATTGCGGTATCCTTTAGGAGACTTACTCATGCAATACAAAATTCGACTTGAAGAAACAGATGAAGGCTTTGCCGTTTGGGTTCCGGGACTGCCGGGATGCTGGTCACAAGGCGAGACGGAACAGGAAGCGCTTGAAAATATCAAGGACGCGATAAAGACATATCTTGAAACGGTTGAAATCTTGTTGGATGATGCACAGACCAGGATGGTGGAGGTTCCGGTTTAGATATGCCCAAACTGGCGGGAATTCAACATCAACGAGCCGTAAAAGCCTTTGAGAAAGCCGGATTCCGTGTGGTTCGTGAGGGGAAACATATCTCAATGGTAAAAGACAATCGAATTATCATCATTCCACGTAATAACCCGATTAATGCTTTCACAATGGGCGGAATTATCAAAGACGCAGGACTAACCATCGAAGAGTTCAAAAAATTACTGTAACATGCCCGAACCCAAACGCCCCCTCAAAGTCTTCCTCTGCCACGCCCACGCGGACCGGGACGCTGTCCGCGCACTATACACGCGCCTGACCAACGACGGCGTGGACGCATGGCTGGATAAAGAAAAACTCCTCCCTGGGCAGGATTGGGAGTTGGAAATCAAAAAAGCAGTGCGCGAAGCGGACATGGTGGTGGTTTGTCTTTCAAAGCAATTCAATCAAGCGAATTTCGACAAAAGGAGGTATGCCTTGCCCTCGATACCGCCATGGAAAAAACCAAAGGTGGGATTTTTATCACTTTAAATTGTTCAACTATCTCCCCAATTTTCTTCATCGAATGGGGAGATAGTTGCTTTTTATTTGAACGCACCAACGTTTTCCCGACACCATTGCTCATAGGTTTGTGATTCATGTTTCCCTATATATTCAACAGCGTAAGTCACGTATTCATATTCACTTTTCCGCAAGGCTCCAAGTGTGTGCATTAATCCATTGATAACATATAACGGTAATCCAAAACGAATGAGACTAAATCCTGCCGCGAGTACTGGTACATCCGTATATTGAATAGGTTTGTTCAATGCCTTTGCAAGCGTTTGAACCATTTCAGCAATTGATAGCGGCTCTGGACCTGTTATCTCGTAGATTTTTCCCTCATGCCCCAACTCCGTGAGTACTGTACAGGCAACTCTTGCAACATCACGCGGAGCTACAGGTGGAACTTTTCCTTTTCCGCCTGGAAAGTAAACGGCATTTTGTAATTTAATGGTCTCTTTCCACCACTCGATTGTATTTACCATCATCATAGTTGGGCGCAGAAACGTCCATTCAAAACCCATTGACTTGATCAATTCCTCCTGTTGACGGTGCCATTTTCCTGGTCCGAGCGAACGACCTGCCTCGATTGTAGATTGCTTTGCCACATGCCTTACCCCTGCTTTTTTGGCGGTTGTAAGGAGATTGGTCACTTGTTTTGGATCGGGAGTTACGAAATACAATTTTTCCACACTTTGCATGGCAGGGAGAAGGGTTTCTGGTTGATCCAAATCTCCAACGGCAATTTCAACCCGATTTCCCCAACGGGCGGCTTTTTGAGGGTCACGAACCAGAACGCGAACCTTCGCGCCTTTATCAAGCAGGAACCCAACAAGTTCCTTTCCTACATTTCCTGTTGCTCCGCTGACTAGAATCATTTTTGTCTCCTAAATACTGGTGATATAATTTATAAATAAGATAATTATCTTACAGTTGATTATCTTATTTATAAGATAATCAACTGTAAACGAAAGTTGTAAATATGTCAACCCCTGAAAAAAACCGAATCGAAATTGTAAAAGAGCTGGATTGGCGTCTTCGTGCTTTTAGTACCTCTGCTGTTTTAGCCTCAAACGCGATTGCTCAAAAAGTCGGAATGGGCATAAACGAATTAAAGTGTGCCGAATTTCTTGTTCGAATGGGTCCGATGAGCGCGGGAAAGTTGGCTGAATTAGCTGGCTTGACAACAGGAGCGATCACTGGAATTGTAGATCGCCTTGAAAAAGTTGGATGGGCAAAAAGAGTGGCTGACCCAAATGACCGTCGCCGCATTTTTATTCACCCAGGTCCGCAGGACACAGAAGTCGTGGACGGTCTTTACAACTCCTACATGAATTCATTGACCGAATTTCTAACTGGTTATTCTGACGCAGAACTGGTTTTGGTCACAGAGTTTATAGACGGTTTGATAAAGTTGAATAACGAACAGGCAAACAGACTAAACCAAGCGTAAGACTATTGAGCGATAGGGGTTGGACAATTGTCCCTCGAAACAGAACCAATTCCCTCCGCCGCGTGAAGCGCAAAATGATGGATAATGGATGTGGTCAGTCCATTATCCATCTTCCATTAACCATCAGTTATAATCCCCCTCGCATCTAAAACTGAATACTGACCACTGGTAACTGAAAACTATGTCTTCCTTCCAAGAAATCATCCTCAAACTACAAGACTTCTGGGCAGCGCACGGATGTCTTATCACCCAGCCTTATTACACCCAGGTGGGCGCAGGGACGATGAACCCTGCCACCTTCCTGCGCGTGCTCGGACCCGAACCGTGGAACGTCGCCTACGTCGAACCGTCTGTACGCCCCGACGACGGGCGGTACGGCGAGAACCCTAACCGCTTCCAACTCCACACCCAATTTCAGGTTATCCTCAAGCCCGATCCCGGCAATCCGCAGGAACTGTACCTCGAGTCGCTCAAAGCCCTCGGCATCGACCCACGCCAGCACGACATCCGCTTCGTGGAAGATAACTGGGAGCAGCCCGCCATCTCCGCGTGGGGCTTGGGCTGGGAGGTCTGGCTCGATGGGCAGGAGATCACGCAGTTCACCTACTTCCAGCAGATGGGCGGTGTGGCGCTCGACCCCGTCTCGGTCGAGATCACCTACGGTCTCGAACGCATCCTCATCGCGCTCAACAACGCCAAAGCCATCTGGAACGAAGATTACGGTGCAGGTGTCACCTATGGCGAGATCCGCCGACAGGAAGAGTTCGAACACTCCAAATATTATTTCGAAACCGCCGACATCGACCGCGTCCGCGCCATGTACGATCTCTTCTCCGCCGAAGCCGACGCCTGTCTCGCCGCCGGTCTCATCGTTCCCGCGCACGACTACGTCCTCAAATGCTCGCACTCCTTCAACATCCTCGACACCCGCGGCGCCATCTCCGTCGCCGAACGTCAAGCCTTCTTCCGCCGCATCCGCGAACTCGCAAGGGGAGTGGCGCTGGCGTATGAGGAACAGAGGAAGGGGTTGGAGTATCCGCTTCTGAAGACCGTAGACGGTGGACAGAAGACCGTATCAGCAGCGACACCGTCCACTGTCAACGGTCCATCGTCCCTCCTCCTCGAAATCGGCGTTGAAGAACTTCCAGCCGACGACGTCGATACCGCCTACCAAGCCTTATCCACCCGTATCCCGTCACTTCTCTCTGAACTTCATCTCACTCATGGCGACGTCCGCATCTTTACAACCCCGAGGCGGCTCGTTGTTTCAGTAGCCTCTCTCTCCCCGAATCAGCCCGACCGCGAAGACCTCGTCAAAGGTCCGCCCGCCGATAAAGCTTTTGTAGGACAAGTCTCAGACTTGTCCTACACGCAGGCGGCGATTGGTTTCGCCAAAAAGAACGGCGTCAACGTCGAAGACCTGCAAGTCCGCGAAGAAGGCAATAACAAATACGTCTTCGCCCTCGTCAAACAGACTGGACGCCCCACGCCCGAAGTCCTCGCCGAAGCGCTGCCCAAGTTGGTGGCGGATATCAAGTTCGAGAAGTCCATGCGCTGGGATGATTCGGGTGTTGCCTTCTCACGTCCGATTCGCTGGTATGTTGCGCTACTCGGTGACATGGTCATCCCGTTTGAATACGCTGGCGTAGTGAGCGGCAACATCTCTCGCGGACTCCGCCCGTATGATTCCCCAGAGATCAAAATTACTTCTGCCGACAAATACTTCGACATCATCCGCGAAGCAGGCATCATCCTTGATAAAGAAGAACGTAAAAATTCAATAGTCGAGCAAGTAAACCAAGCCGCATCGCTTATCGGCGGCGAAGCCATTATTGACGACGATTTATTAAATGAAGTAGCCAATCTTATCGAGACGCCCACCGTCGTGATGGGTGGGTTTGACCCTGAATTTCTTCAACTGCCTAAAGATGTTTTGATTTCGGTAATGAAAAAGCATCAGAGATATTTTCCTGTTGCCCAATTACCAATTACCAATTACCAATTACTCCCTCACTTCATCGCCATCCGCAACGGAGATGATATCGGTATCGACACCGTCCGTGAAGGAAACGAGCATGTTTTGAGCGCAAGATTTGCCGACGCAGATTTTTTTGTGCGCGAAGACCTTAAACTCAAGCTCGAAGAATATCGCCCCAAGCTTTCCTCGTTGACCTTCCACACCAAACTCGGCTCCATGCTCGATAAATCGGAGCGCATAGCCAAATTAGTAAATGACTTGATCCCCATGCTGAAGCTGGAACCTGATCAAGCCATATTCGCCCGCCGCGCCGCACATCTAATGAAAGCCGACCTCGTCACGCAGATGGTCACCGAGATGACTTCGTTGCAAGGCGTCATCGGCGGCGAGTATGCATTGCGAAGCGGGGAACAAGAAGATGTAGCTGCGGCGATTGCCGAGCAATACCAGACAGTCCCTCAAACAAAGCCCGGCTTGGTCATCGCACTTGCAGACCGAATCGACTCGCTTGTTGGTTTGTTCGCCGCCGGACTCGCTCCCACCGCCGCGAAAGATCCGTTTGCCCTGCGCCGCGCCGCGATCGGTGTCGTTCAGCCGCTGATCGAACATGATCTTGATTTTGATTTGACCGAAGCTATAAAGAAGTCCGCGAAGACTCAACCGGTCAAGGTTGCGGACGAAATGCAAGAACAAATACTGGAATTTATTGCGGGACGTTTAGCGGTTGTGTTGAAGGAAATGAAATATCGCTACGATGTCGTGGATGCTGTGCTGGCGGAACAATCCGCGGACCCGGCGGCATCTGCCCGGGCGGTGAATCAACTTCAATCATGGGTGAGCCGGGAGGATTGGTCCACGATCCTGCCCGGGTACGCGAGATGTGTCCGCATCACCCGCGATCAAAAAGAATCGTTCAAAGTCGATGAAAAAGCCCTTGTGGAAGCAGAAGAAAAAGCATTGTTCAAAGCCATCCAAGAAACCGCCAACCGTCCACCGTCAACTGTGGACGAGTTCCTAGAAATCATCGTCAAGCTCATCCCATCCATCAACCTGTTCTTCGACAAAGTGCTTGTGATGGCTGAAGATAGAAAGCTGAAAGAGAACCGCCTCGGTTTGTTGCAACGGATCGCTACGTTATCCACTGGCATTGCTGACTTGAGCCGACTCGAAGGATTTTAGAAAATCAAGAACGCCATCCAAAACGGATGGCGCTTTTTTTTTTGGATCATTCCAATCTCAGCGGCGGGATGTAGGCTTTGCGCTTTTTTATGTCGTAAGTGCAGCCGGGAGTGAGGACGTGAATGGTTAATCCGCTGACGGCGATGGGGCGCGAGGCGGTTACTTCGGCGATGTTGCTGGCGGTTGCATCCTTTCCATCCACGATGGTGACGGCATTTTTGCCGAGGACGGAGATGCGCGAGTCATCTTCCACGATGGCGGCGGTGTTTTCGTCCACGCCCACGCCCAAAAGTCCGGGGTGAGCCGTGACGGCATATGCGAGCCTGCCGATTCTGTCGCGCTGACGAAAGTGCTGGTCAAAGACGATCTTGTCCGTGAATCCGAAACCTTGTGAAAATTGAGCAATGCGTTCCCGCGGTGTAGCGCCGCCGTTGCCGTATGAAAGCATCACATTGGAGAGGATTGCCGCACCTGCCGATGTGCCGCTGATGATCGCTCCGCGTTTGTAAGCGTTATGCAGTTCAACTTCGAGTTTTGTGCCGCCGATGATGAATGCAAGTCGCATTTGGGTGCCGCCCGCGATGAAGATTCCGGTTGCTTCGCGGATGACTTTGATGTGGCGGGAGTCGTCGGCTTTGGAACGTTCGCGGAATTCGAGCGAGACTGGCCTGCTTTTGACACCCAGTTTTTGAAAGACACGCACATACTCCGCGCCGGTGTCTTTCAATCCGGAGGCTTGCGGCAGGATGACGATCCTTGCTTTTTTACCGCCTGCGCGTTTGATGAATTCTTCAAAGATGATGGGTTCTTCAAATGAGGCGGCGCCGCCGATCGCGATGAGGGTGGTCATGGTTTGTCCTTTTGTGGTGAACAAAAGCGAGATGTGAAAAAAAGAAACCGCCGACTGTGGTCTGTCGTCGGCGGTCTGTATTTTTACAAGTGGCGGCTGCTGCGCGGGTCGAGCGCGTCGCGCAAGCCGTCGCCGACGAAGTTGATGCCGAGCACGATAAGGAGGATCAACATGCCGGGGAAGAACCATAACCAGGGCGCAGTTTCAAGATAACGATAAGCGCCGTCCAGCATATTGCCCCAGGTGGCGGTGGCTCCCTGCACACCCAATCCGAGAAAACTGACGTAGGCTTCGGAGATGATCGCGCCTGCTACGCCGAGCGTCCCGCTGACGATGAGCGGCGCAACGGTATTTGGGATGAGATGGCGAAAGATAATGCGCGTGTCTGATGCCCCCATTGCCTTGGAAGCAGAGACGAAATCCTGTTCGCGCAGGGAAAGGATATTGGCGCGCACGATGCGGGCCAGGTACATCCACGAAGTCGCACCGATGATGACGATGATGACGATGACGCTGCCGGAGAATTCCCTGCCGAAGAGTTGTATATCTTGAATATTTCCGCCGAAGAAACGCGCGCCAATGATAAGCAGGAACAGGCTGGGGATGTTGAGCATTGCTTCGGTGAAACGCATCAGCATGTTGTCGATCCAACCGCCGTAGTACGCGGAGATGGCGCCGATCATCGAACCGATGAAAAGCTGAAAGAGCACGGCAAAGATGCCGATCATCATGGAGATCTGTCCGCCGTAGATGGTGCGGGCGAAGATGTCACGCCCGATGGCGTCGGTACCGAACCAGTGGTCGGAGGAGGGGGGCGAGAGTTTTAACGATGTGTCGTTGCAATTTGCCCACGCCTCCCCGCGGACCTCCTGCTGGATCGGTGCGCAGTAACCTTTGAGCAGGAATGTCGGCACGGTGACGTAAAGCAACAAGAACGCGAGAATCCACAGACCGAACATGGCCATTTTGTGCTTGCGGAAGCGGCGCACGGCAAGGTCTGTGAGCGAGAGCGCTTTGATATTGGCAACCGGCTCATTCGGAAGATTTTCGACGAGGGAGGGGGCTGTTGTCACGGCTTAGTCCAGGCGAATTCGCGGGTCGACAAGGGAATAGACGATATCGGTGAGGATCTGGAAGACCACTACAGCGATCGAGATTAACATCAGGATGCCCATGAGCATGGGGAAGTCCGAGCGTTCGGTATGGTCAATGAAGAGACGACCCATTCCGGGCCAGGCAAAGATGCGTTCCGTCACCACGGCTCCAGCCAGCAGGAAGGGGATATCCAACCCGATGATCGTAATGAAAGGCAAAGCGGCATTTGGCAGGGCGTGTTTCAAGACCACAAGGAAGGATTTCATTCCTTTGGCGCGCGCGGTGCGGACGTAATCCTGACCCAAGGTTTCCATTACACTGGAGCGGACGAAGCGGCTGTAGCCTGCAACGCTGATAATGGAAAGCGTGGCGATGGGCAGGATCATGTGTTTCATCAGTTCCATCGATGTCCGGCCGACCTCGGGGTCGTACATACCGACGGTGGGAAGGTAGGGCAGCCCCCAACGTTTGAAATTTACGGCAAAAATGTACATGAGCATCAATGCCAGCCAGAAGACCGGCATGGAATAACCAACAAAGGAAAGTCCGGTGGCGATGTTGTCGAACCTGGAATAAGGGCGCAAGGCGGAATAAATGCCGAGCAAAAGGGAAAAGATAATGATGACTATTTCTGCCACCCCCATGAGCAGGAGAGTATTGGGAAGTCGTTCGCCGATCATCTCCAACACGGGTTTACGGGTGACGAGTGAATTTCCCCAATCTCCTCGCAGGATGCCCTTGCGCACGCCGGGAGTCTCAGCCACGCCATCGCCATCCATGTCAATCTTTTGCCAATCGTTTCCGACCAGCCATGTGAGGTACTGCATGTACAAAGGTTTGTCCAACCCCAATTGGCGGCGAAGGCGTTCTTTTTCTTCCGGGCGGGGTGGGATGCGCCCGCCCAAGGTGGCGATGGGGTCGCCAAAGGACTGCATCAATATGAAAAGGATCAGACTGATGATGAACAATTGGGGGATGGCTTGCGCCAGTCTACGCAATAAGTAGTTTGTCATTGGGGATGGTCCTGCCGGGCCATGCACTGACCCGGCAGGATAATTTTATTGCATTATTCTACAATTTCCCATTCTGAAACGTTCCAGAACGGGTACACGCCTGAGAACTTGACGCCCTGCAGGCGGCTGCTGACAGACCAGAGGTCGGGATCCTGCCACATGCCGATGTAGATGACATCGTCGTACATGATCTGCTGGATCTCGAAGAAGATATCCTGACGGGCGACCGGGTCGATCGTGACCGCCTGTTGGGCGATCAACTCGTCGATCTTCTCGTTGCAGTAGCCCTGGGTGTTCGAGCCATCGGGGTTATCGGCGCTGACGCGCTGGGCGCATGTCCAGCCGCTGGAATCCGGGTCTGGGAAGCCATTGGGCACGGTAGAGAACTCAGCGATGTCATACTGACCAAGCGCCTGCGGACCGCCGTCGTTGTAACCATTCCAGAAGATGTCGCTGGAGTAGTTATCCAACTTGGCGCCGATTCCAACCAATGACCACTGCTGCTGAACGACAGCCTGCACGCTTTTGCGCAGTTCGCGGGTGGTGGTGGCGTAGCGCAGGACAAGTTCCACGCCGTCCTTGTCGCGGGTGCCGTCTCCGTTGCTGTCGACCCAACCGGCTTCGTCGAGCAGGGCTTTCGCCTGTTCGGGATCATATGGATAGGGTTCGAGATCGGCATTGTACGGGGGCGTCATCGACCAGAAGGTGGCGTTGACCGGATTGATGTCTGCGACGAGCAGGTCATTCACGATGGTGAAGCGGTCGGTCGCGAGCGCGATCGCCTTGCGAACATTGACATCCAGCATGGCTGGGTGGGCCGTGTTCGGATCTACATTCATGAACCAGCCTTCGTTATAGCCGGAGGAGACGGCAAGCACTTTGACGGTGCCGTCAGCTTCGAGTTTTTCGATCTGATCCGAGGAAAGGAACACGCCGATGTCGGTGTCTCCGGCGAGGATGGCAGCTTCCTGAGCGGCGTCATCTGGCACAATGCGAACAAAGACCTGTTCCAACTTGGGCGGGTTGATCCAATTGGGGTTGGCTTTGAAGGAGATATGGCTTCCGGTTTCCCATTCATCGAAGACGAAAGGTCCAAGTGTGACGGTGGGGTTGCGGTTCCATTCCGCCTGATCGATGGTGCCATCGGCTTCGAAGACTGGCTGCAGGACGTGCTTTGGCAGGACATAATTGAAGATCGAGGTCAGCCAGGGGGCGAACGGCTCGGTGAAATTGACGACCACTGTGGTGGCATCGGGGGCTTCCACGCTGGCGACAAAATCTTCATAGGGGTAACGTCCAAGAGGGACGTTGGAATCGGACATGATCATGTCGTAGGTGAAGACCACATCTTCGGCAGTGAAGGGTTCGCCGTCGCTCCAGGTCACGTCATCGCGCAGGGTGATGGTCACGGTCTTGCCATCGGCGCTCAGACCACCGTTTTCAGTGCCCGGAATTTCAGCGGCAAGCACGGGAACGGGTTCGAAGTTCTCATCGAATGTCCACAACGGAACAAGATAGAACGGCCGCAGGTAGCCTGAGAACGACATGCTGGTGTAGATCGGATTGAGGTTGTCGGGCTCCTGGGTGAAGGTGATGGTCACCGTGCCGCTGAAGGTGGGCGCGGGGGCGGCTTCAGCGGTAGCGGCGGGCGCTTCTTCGGTAGTGGCCGCGGCAGGTTCTTCCGCAGCCGGGCTGCCACATGCCGCCAGGATCATGCTGGCAAGCACGAGCAGGGAAAGCAGGACGTAAAACTTGTTTTTCACGATTCTCCTCCTGAAAAGGATTTTGTTTTATTTCGACGGTCAATGAACATTGATTGGGTTAGTATTGGGAATTTGCTTGAACTCTCCTTTCGACGGCATAAAATGTACTCGCAAAGGCAGCGCAGTCGCAACCTTCTTTTGAGTGGTTTTTTCCACAGCCCTGCCTGTTGGATACAGGCAGGGGCAGGCCGTTCCTAAAAAAAAGCGAAAAGGGACCGGGCGGAAGCAACATATCCTATTGGGTGATCGTTCCCAACAGTTCGCGCAGTACCGACTCGATATGGGTTTTCATGAGTTGCTCTGCGGTGCGTGAGTCGCCGCGTTCCAGCGCGGAGATGATTTCCGTGTGTTCCTTTATATCCACGTCGTCGCGTCCGGTCAGCGGCTGGGATGCCGTGCGCGGGTAATTTCCCATCAGCATGGTTGGGAAAGTCGCCCAAAGCATTTTAAGTTGCCGGATCAGGTAAGGGCGGCGGCTGGCTGTAAAGATCAACTCATGAAAGCGGCGGTTCAACTCGCGATATTTCAGCACCTCTTCCGGAGCGGAATGCCTCGCGAGTTCCGCCTGCACTTCCTTCAACTCTTTTAAAACATCCGGGGTGATCTCTCTGGCGGCGAATCCGGCCGCACGGGTTTCAAGGAAAGCGCGCATCAAATAAATATCTTCCACGTCCTTCATGGAGATATCCACCACTTTTGCTCCGCGATAGGGGACGTGCTCGATCAGCCCTTCAGCCACCAGTTCTTTGAGCGCCTCGCGCACGGGCATCTGGCTGACGCTTAATTCCTGTGCCAGTTTTTCCTGCCGGAGCCACTCGCCAGGCTTGAAGCGCCCCTCCAGGATGGCGGTTCTTAACTGGTCTGCAACCAACTTCCGCAGCTGTCGGTGAGAGGTCAATTCATCAAGCATAAGCATACTCTGATATAAGATATAATATCTAATATCGAGATTAGCATATTGGAGGGTCTGAGTCAAGCATTTGGCAAATTCTCTCATTTTCCAGGGATTCATCCGAACCAGCCGCAATCCGTAAAAGCTCAGAAGTGAATGAAAGAGCTCTAGGGGAGGCGTAAGAAACGGCGTTGTTCGAACCGGTCAAAAAACGCCAACCGCCAGCTATCCACCAAGGATGAATTCCCAGTAATCGCTGCCGTACTCATCCAACTCACCTCTGTTCTTCGATAAAGTGCTTGTGATGGCAGAGGATTAGAAAAAGCGAGAGAATCGCCCTGGGTTGCTTCAAAGAATTGCATCCCTTTCCAAAGGCATCGCCGGCATTAGCAATCTCGAGGGGTTTTAAATTAAGAGCAAATTAGCCTTTTTTCAATTCCTACGTAGTTGGGTATAATTTTCCCATTCAGTGGGGACGCTTCTTCGCCCAATCGTTCATCGTATTCTTCGTCGCAGCAACCTTTAGAAAAGGAGATAATCCATGTCCCGCCTGGCTGTTCGTACCATCCTTATTGCGGTGATCGCCCTTGTGATCATCGCTGGAACTTATATGAGCGTGCAAGCCCTGTCTGCCGCCTCTGCGAAGGACAGCAAAGGCATGTACGTGCTCAGCGGCAACCTGACAAACCCGCTCAAGAATCAGGCAGCGGAGGAGTCCAAGCCGAAATTGGACACCTATCACGAACCTTCTGACGGGGGGCGCGATTGTGACTCCAAGGGAGATTCGAGCGATCTCTAAAAAGCGGTTACCCGCACAGGGCAGTCTCGAACTGCCCTGTTTTCTTTTAATGCAATTGATTTGCCATTCCATCCAACCAAGCCTATAATTCATGCTGAATGACTACCATTGATGAGATCAAATCCAAAATAGACATCGTCGACCTCGTTTCTGAGGCAGGGGTGAAACTGCGCAAGGCTGGTCGAAGCCAGACAGGATTTTGTCCGTTCCACGATAACAAACATACGCCTGCTTTCGTCGTCTGGCCCGAGTCCGGGACGTGGCGCTGTTTCGGTCAATGCAACGAGGGCGGCGACATCTTCAAATTCGTGATGAAGCGCGAGGGGATCGACTTCAAGGAAGCGCTGCAAAAACTTGCGGCGCGCGCGGGCGTGGAGATCAAGGAATATCAGCGGGAAACGCCTCAACAGAAGGAAGCCTACCAACACCTTCGCAAACTCTTGGAAGACGCGGTCATCTTTTACCACAGCCATTTGCTTGCGAACGGGGAAATCCTCTCGTACCTGCGCGAAAAACGCGGTTTGACCGACGCCACCATCGAGACGTTTGGTTTGGGTTTTGCGCCTCCCGGTTACGACAATGCCTTGAAGTATTTCACCCAGCGCGGCCATCTCGAACAGGACTTGATGGATGCTGGATTGCTGAGCGAACGCGACGACGGCAGGCGTTACGATAAATTCCGCAACCGCATCATGATTCCCATCCGCGACGAACAGGGACGCATGGCGGGTTTCGGCGCGCGCATCGTGGACCCAAATGATATTCCAAAGTTCCTGAATTCACCCGAGACCGCGGTCTTTACCAAAGGACATTTGCTCTACGGGTTGGACCGCGCCCGCAAGCCCATCCGCGCGGCAGACCAGGCTGTGATCGTGGAAGGTTATTTGGATGTCATTGCCTTGCATCAAGCAGGCTATGAGAACGTCGTCTCGCCGATGGGCACGGCGTTGACGGAAGACCAATTGCGTTTGCTCAAACGCTCGACGAGAAGAATTGTCCTCGCGCTCGACCCGGATGTTGCGGGGCAAAAAGCCGTCTTGCGCGGACTCGACGCGGCGCGTTCCGCGATGGATAAGGAGGGCGAACTGGCTTTCGATGCGCGGGGCTTGCTTCGGAATGAATCGCGCCTGCAGGCGGATTTGCGCGTTGCAACAATGCCGGACGACCTCGACCCGGATGAGATCGTGGCGCGCGATAAAAACGAATGGGCGGGGATCATTGAGAATGCGAAGCCCATCGTCACGCATGTGATGGAGACCCTTACTGCCGGGCAGAACCTGAACGACCCAAAGGTGAAGAATCAGATCGCGGCGCAGGTGCTCCCTTTGATAGATGATCTGGGAAGCCCGCTCGAGCGCGATACGTATCGTCAGGCGCTGGCGAGAATGCTGCGGGTAAACGAAAGTGCGTTGATGGGCGCCCAGCCAAAGGGTCCGGTGATGAGGCGCAAACCACGCGGGGCTGAATCCGGCGCGAGAGTCGAATCAAAGGGCGTGGCGGCTCATCCAAGAAAGAACATCGAGCATTATTGTCTGGCTGTTCTTTTACGTAAACCGGAATTGTTGTATCGCCTGGACCGCAGACTGGAAGAGTTCGGCTTGAGCCCCTTGGCGGTGGAGGATTTCGAGTATACTGACCATCAGTTGTTGTTCGAGGTCTTGAGGCAGGCTATGAGTCAGGATGAGAAGGACCATGGGCATTTTGTCCTCTCGAAGATCCCCGAAGCGCTGACCGCATTGACGACCGAATTGCTTGCGCAGACCGAGAAACTCGACCCATCGGAGGATAAATTGCTCGATGACCTGCTGGCGCGGTTTTTGGATCTGCGCCGCACCCATGCGATGACGAACGTGAACCAGTTGCGATATATGCAGGAGGATGAACAGCAGATCGGCGGCGAGCATTTAAAAATGTACCAGGAACAGACGATCCAGTTCACGCGGCTGCTACGCGGGCTGGACCAGGCGAAGTTGAAGATGTCGAAACGACAGGCATGAGATTTCAACGTTCGGGTCGCGACGACACTTTTGGGAAAGGAAGACGAATGTCTCCCAAAAAACCGGGAAAGAAATCAACTCCGAAAAAAACATCCAGAAAAAGCGCAAAGGGGAAAAAACAAAAAAAGAAGCAACAAAGCGCGCCGATCGTTCATGCCGTGCTGGGATCGCTCGATCAGCGGGCACCCACGCCGGATTTTGTCGGGGACGATTTCATCGAACCGGACGAATCGATTCTGACCCAGCAGGAAGAAGACCTCGAAGAACAACTCGACCTGCATGCACATTTATCATCCGAGCCCGGCGAAGACCCGGTGCGTCTGTATCTGCGCGAGATCGGACAGGTGAAACTGCTCGACGCGGACAGCGAGTTCCGGCTGGCGACCCTGATCGAAGGCGACCGCATGATCGCCACATTGCACAGACTAATAAAACGCAAGGGGGTTTCGCAGGAGGTTTCGATCTATCATTCGATCCTTTCAGAGATGTTGACCTCCTGGGACCGCCTGATCGAAGATACCGAACGCCTCGAGCACGACCTTCCCAGCATGGCTTTGCTGCTTGCGGAAGCCCAGTCGCTTCACGCCGGGTGGGAGTTTGATTCGCCGTCCTATCTTCGCGCCTACCTCGACAACGGTCAGTGGGGGGGCAATCACCTTTGGGATAACCTCGCGCGCCACGCCTACAGTGTTTATCTGTGTTTATATCTCCTTCCATATAAATACGCCGCCTGGCTTGTGGAACACGTCCGCGCCCATCACGGTTTCCCATCCCAGCGCACATTATTCCGCAACCTGCCTCCAGACGGAGAATTGACCGCAGAAATAAACGCAGTCCGCGCGCGCGCCTCGGAGGCGCAGCAATCTCTCGTCCGCGCGAACTTGCGGCTGGTGGTGAGCGTCGCCAAACGATATTTGGGACGCGGCATTCCATTGCTCGATCTGATCCAGGAAGGCAATATGGGACTCTTGCGCGCCATCGGCAAGTTCGATCCCCGGCGCGGATTCAAATTCAGCACCTACGCCACCTGGTGGATCCGCCAATCCATCAACCGCTCCATCGCCGAACAGGCGCGGACGATCCGCATCCCGGTGCATTTGTTCGAGTCGATCTCAAGGATTTTGCGCGCACAGCGTCATCTTACTCAGGTCTTGGGGCGCGAGCCGACCAATGAAGATATTGCGCTCGAAGCCGGTTATCTTTCCGCGGTGGATGTTCAATCCATTTTGCGCGCGCATGCCGAGAACAAAACCGTCCCTCCGGAATTGCAGCGCAAGCTTGATACCGCCTCGCAAAAAGTGACCCGCGCCTTGCGCTCTGCCGAGGAGACCATCTCGCTCGAGGGCCCGGTGGGAGACGACGAATCCAGCGCCCTGGGCGATTTCATCGAAGATGAAGATGCGCTCTCTCCAATGGATGCCGCCGCGCGCGAGATGTTGAGGGAGCAGATCACACACGCGCTTGCTTCATTATCTGAGCGAGAGCGCGATGTGCTCGAACTGCGCTTCGGTCTCAAGGACGGGCGCGAACACACGCTCGAAGAGGTCAGCCGCTATTTCGATGTGACGCGCGAGCGGGTCCGCCAGATCGAGGCGAAGGCGCTTCGGAAGTTAAGGCATCCGAGCAAGAGCAGGGAGTTGAGGGATTATTTGGGGGATTGAAGAAGCATCTGAAGATAGGTCAGTAATGGGGAATGCAAGTGAACCCAAAGAGATTTTCCCAACATGACAAATATCATCAATTTTGTGAAAAGGGGCACTTTTTCTAGGCGTTAAAAACCCTTTGTGATATACTTTCGCGAACTGTGCAAGATTTCACACATCCACCGAGGTGTTTATGTTGTTGGAATACATTGCCATCGGGGTGATGATCGCTGTTGCCACCCTGATCGCCTTTATCGCGATCGGCCTGGGGGAATTGTTCGGACCGAAGAAGAAATCAGCAGGAAAGGATATGCCTTATGAATCGGGCATGAATCCGTACGGAGAAGGGACGCGGCGCATGCCGGTCCGTTTCTATTTGATCGCGGTCCTGTTCATTTTGTTCGACATCGAAGTTGTGTTCTTCCTGCCCTGGGCGATCGCCTTCCGCCAGCTCGGCCTGTTCGGCTTGATCGAGATGGTCGTCTTTATCGTCATCCTTCTTATCGGTTACGTGTATGCGTGGAAAAAAGGAGCCCTGGAATGGGAGTAGAGCAAAAACTCGGCAACATGGGCGTGGTCACCACCACGCTTGAAAATGTTATCAACTGGTCGCGCACCAATGCGATGTGGCCCATGCTGTTCGGCCTGGCGTGCTGCGCCATCGAGATGATGTCGGCGCAGGCGGCGCATTACGACATGAGCCGCTTTGGCATGGAACTGATGCGCGCCAGCCCGCGCCAGTCGGATTTGATGATCGTGGCGGGGCGCGTCTCGAAGAAAATGGGACCCGTCCTGCGTCGTTTGTACGACCAGATGCCCGAGCCGAAATGGGTGATCGCCATGGGCGATTGCGCCTCCTGCGGCGGGGTCTTCAATAACTATGCCATCTACCAGGGCGTGGACGAAGTCGTTCCGGTGGATGTTTACGTGGCGGGCTGCCCTCCGCGCCCCGAGGCGTTGATTCACGGCGTGTTGACGTTGTATGAAAAGGTCAAGGGTATAAAACTCGCCGAGAAAACGGTGGAAGAAAAGTAATCAACAATTCCTGACAGGTTTTCGAAAACCCGCCAGGTCTCTTGGAATCGATATATGGAAAAATCCCTCGAACCCATCCTGAAGAACTTGCAGGATAAATTTGGCGCGACCCTCGAAGAATTTCGCGGCGAAGCGCAATGCATCGTCAAGGCGGAACAAATCGTCGGAGCCTTGACGACCCTGCGGGACGCGCACCACTTCGAACTGCTGTCGGCGCAAACCGCAGTCGATTATTTCCCGCAGACCGCACCGAGGTTTCATGTCATTTATCAGTTGACATCCATCTCGAAAAACCTGTCGGTGCAGTTGAGAGTCCCGGTCGGCGCAGACAACCCAAAGGTCCCGACTGCGGCGAATGTTTACAAAACAGCGGTCTGGCGTGAACGCGAACTCATCGATATGTTCGGCATCGAGTTCGAAGGTCATCCCGATCCGCGCCGCATTTTAATGCCGGAGGGGACGGAAGGACATCCGCTGCGAAAGGATTTCCCGCTCGGCTACGAAGAACCGCAGTTCACGTTCAACTTCGAAGAGATCGACCTCCGCAAGCCGTACGCAAAGGAATAACCATGGCACAGCTCGAAGAAGTCACCGTAGACTTATATAAACATCTTGTTTCAGAACGCGCCATTACCGGTGAGACCATGTTGTTGAACATGGGTCCCCAACATCCGTCCACGCACGGCGTGTTGCGGCTGTTGCTGGAACTGGATGGCGAGGTCGTCGTCAACTGCATCCCCGATGTCGGCTTTTTGCATACCGGCGTCGAGAAGAACATGGAAGCCAAGACCTACCAAAAGGCGGAGGTGATGACCGACCGCCTCGATTACATGAACACAATGGGCAACAACCTCGCTTACGTGATGGCGGTGGAAAAACTGGTCGACCTCGATGTGCCGCCGCGCGCCCAAGCCCTGCGCGTCATCCTGGTGGAACTTCAGCGCATCGCTTCGCATTTGGTCTGGCTCGGCACTTCGGGCCTCGATCTCGCTGCGATGTCCATGTTCCTTTATTGCTTCCGCGAGCGCGAACAAATTCTCGATATCTTCGAACTTGTCTCCGGTCAACGGATGATGACGACCTATATCCGCCCCGGCGGCGTGTGGCGGGATGTGCCGGTCGAGTTCGAAAAGGCCGTGCGCGATTTCATCAAGATCTTCCCCAAGCGGATCGACGAATACGAAAGATTATTGACGAAGAATCCGCTTTTCATCGACCGTATGGTGGATATCGGCTACCTGAGCAAAGAGACGGCTCTTTCCTACGGGGTGACGGGTCCCACCCTGCGAGCCTCGGGCGTCGATTGGGACCTTCGCAAGACCCGTCCATACATGGGATATGAGCAGTACGATTTCGATGTGCCGGTGCTGACCGAGGGCGATACCTACGCGCGTTACCTTGTGCGCATCGAGGAATTGCGCCAGTCCTTGCGGATCGTCGAGCAGGCGTTGAATAAACTGCCAATGGGACCGGTTCGCTCGGACAACCGCAAATACGTCCCGCCGCCGCGCTCGGAGATCGGCTTGAGCATGGAAGCTCTCATCCATCACTTCAAGTTATGGACGGAGGGTTTCCTTGCCCCGAATGCATCCGTTTACAGCGCAGTGGAATCACCGCGCGGTGAATTGGGGGTCCTGCTCGAAGGGGACGGCGGACCCAAGCCGCGGCGGATCCACATGCGCACGCCATCGTTCGACAACCTTGCCGTCCTCCCGGAACTTGTCAAGGGACACCTGGTTGCCGACCTGGTCGCCATCCTCGCCTCCATCGATATCGTCCTCGGAGATATTGACCGATGAGCCTTGAAAAAAAATACGCGAAGGAAATCAAACAAATCCTTGCCAAATACCCGCCGGAGCATAAGCGCTCGGCGGTCATGCCCTTGCTCTACCTTGCCCAACGCGAGGCGGGGTACATCAACAAGGAAGCGATGAAGGAAATCGCCCATCTGCTCGACATCACCGAGACGGATGTCGCTTCCATTGTCGGGTTCTACACGCTGTATCACGATAGGAAAGCCGGGAAGTATCGCATGCAGGTCTGTACCGACCTGCCCTGCGCGCTCCGGGGCGCGGACGAATTCCTCGATAAATTATGCGGGAACCTTGGAATCAAAGTGGGCGAGACGACGGAAGATGGATTGGTCACGGTCGAATCTGTGATGTGCCTTGCCGCCTGCGACCGCGCTCCCATGTTCCAGACCCAGGGACCGGACGGCATCAAATATCACGAGTATATGACCGTGGACAGGACGATGGAATTGATCGAGGCGTTGAAAGGGGTGAAGGAATGACCCACATCCTTTTGCGCCACCGCGACGTCCCGGATATCAACAAGCTCAGCGTTTATAAAAAGAACGGCGGTTTCGACGCGTTTAAAAAAGCGGTCACCAGGATGAAGCCGAACGAAGTGACCGATGTGGTCAAAGCCTCTGGCTTGAAGGGAAGAGGCGGCGCGGGCTTCCCGACCGGCATGAAGTGGGCGTTCATCGACAAAAATAACTGGCCTCACTATGTAGTGGCAAATGCGGATGAGTCCGAGCCGGGCACATTCAAAGACCGCGAGATCATGGAAAGCAATCCCTTCCAATTTTTGGAGGGTCTGGCAATTGCCTGTTATGCCGTTGGCGCAACTGTGGCGTACGTATATTTACGCGGCGAGTTCTGGGAACTGGCTGCCTTCCTCGACCAGAAGATCGCCGAGATGGAAGAGGCGGGTTATCTCGGCGACAACCTGTTCGGGAAAGATTATTCGTTGAGGATTTTCACGCACCTCGGCGCGGGCGCGTACATTTGCGGTGAAGAAACGGCATTGCTCGAATCGCTCGAGGGCAAACGCGGTCAACCGCGAGTCCGCCCCCCGTTCCCGCCTTCGTTCGGTCTGTACGGCAAGCCGACGATCATCAATAATGTGGAAACGTTTACAAACGTGCCGCCCATTATCGCCAACGGCGCGGACTGGTACAAGAACATCGGCACCGCCGACAGCGCGGGCGTAAAAGTTTTTTCGCTTTCAGGGCGGGTGCGCAAACCCGGGAATTACGAACTTCCCTTCGGATCGACCTTTCGTAACTTGATCTACGAACACGGCATGGGAATCCAGGAAGGACGACCCATCAAAGCCATCATGCCCGCCGGCGCTTCGTCTTCTTTGATCGTGGTGGATGAAAAAGTATTGGATACGCCGATGGATTACGCCACCGTGCGCACGTTGGGCGCCGATCTCGGCTCCGCCTCGGTGATCGTGCTGGACGACACCGTGGACATCGACTGGGTCATCAATAAGACGATCCACTTCTTCAAGCACGAATCCTGCGGGAAGTGCACTCCCTGCCGCGAGGGCAATCACTGGATGCGCAACCTGACGGAACGCATTCATCAGGGAACAGGTTCCGGCGAAGATGTATCCCTGCTGTTGAATGTTGCAAAACAAATGCAGGGGAAATGCCTGTGCGCATTGGGCGAATTCGCCACCATGGCGGTGGTGACGGGCATCGAAAGGTTCCCGGAGGATTTCAAGAAAACGGTAAAGGCGTAAAACGATATTCGATAATCGGTATTCAAAGTTCGAATGATGAATATCGTTTCCCGGAGACTTAATGAGTAAACAAGTCAATCTCACGATCAATGGAAAACAAGTCACTGCGCCGGAGGGCATGACTGTGGCAGATGCCGCGAAGCTGGCGGGCATCGATATCCCCGTCTTTTGCCACCATCCAAAACTCGAACCGGTGGGCATGTGCCGGATGTGCCTCGTGGAGATCGGCCGTCCGATGCGCGACCGCAACACAGGGCAGTTCGTCATGGAGAATGGGCAGCCGAAAATACAATTCATGCCCAAATTGGAAACCGCATGTACCAACCGGGTTGAAGAGGGTCTGGTGGTCTTAACAACGACCGAAAAGGCAGTTGATGGGCAGCGCGGGACGGTGGAATTTTTACTGACATCGCATCCGCTCGACTGCCCGATCTGCGACAAGGGCGGGGAGTGTCCGCTTCAGAACCTGACGATGGCTCACGGTCCTGGAAAGAGCCGTTTCAATTACAACGAGAAACAGCATCTCGATAAGATGATCCCGCTCGGAGAGTTGATCTACCTCGACCGCGAACGCTGCATCCAGTGCGCGCGCTGTATCCGCTTTCAAGATGAAGTGGCGGGGGAGGCGGTGCTCGGGTTCGACGACCGCGGGCGATATACGCAGATCATTTCTGTTTCCGACCCGGGATTCGATTCGGTTTTTTCAGGCAATACAACGGATATCTGCCCGGTCGGCGCATTGACCACCACGGATTTCCGCTTCGGGGCGCGGCCCTGGGAGTTGGATGCCCAGGCTTCGATCTGCACTCAATGCCCGGTGGGATGCAATACCACGCTCAACATCCGGCGCGAAGCGAAGGCTGGCGGCGAAGTGGTCGTCAAACGGGTCATGCCGCGCCAGAACGAAGAAGTGAACGAGATCTGGCTGTGCGACAAGGGACGCTTCACCTATCATTACACGGAGGGAAAAGAACGGCTTACCAAGCCGATGGTGCGACGCGATGGAAAACTTGCCCGCGCCTCATGGGATGCGGCCACCAAATTTGCGGCGGAGAAATTCAACGCGCACAAAAAGGATTTCGTGGTGCTCGCTTCGGGCAGGCTTTCCAATGAAGACCTTTTCAACTTAAAGTCGCTGGCGGATACGGCGGGCGGCGAAGCAATTCTGTATTCCGATATGGGCGGCGGCGAGTTGACCCAGTTGGTGGGCGTCGGCGCGGGAACGAACCTCGGCAGGATGGGCAAAGGCGATGCGATTCTGGTCATCGCTTCGGATCTATATGAAGAGGCGCCGATCTGGTGGCTGCGGGTCAAGCAGGCGGCGGATCGCGGCGCGACATTGATCGTGGCCAACCCGCGCACGACGAAACTCGACCGTTTTGCCAAGTACCGCATCCATTACGCCTATGGCGATGAGATCAAGACCATCCACGATTTTGGAAAGAAAAGCAGGATCTCGGATGAATTTGCCAAAGCGAAGAACGCGGTGATCTTCTATGGAAGCGAAGGTCTCGGCGTGAATGGGACATCCGCGCTGGCTTCGGCGTGCGCAGTGCTGTTGAAGGAAAGCGGGCACGCGGGCAATGCGAACAACGGTTTGATCGGTGTGTGGCAGAGAGCCAACGACCAGGGCGCATTCGAGATCGGTTTCCGCCCAGTGCCAAACCTTGAGAAAGCGTTGAAGGGAAAAGCCGTTTACATTGCAGGCGCGGATCCCGTCGGCGACGACCCCAACCTTGCCAAAGCCTTGGAATCTGCGAAGTTCGTGGCTGTGCAGGAATTGCGTGAGACCGCCACGACAGAAATTGCGGATGTCGTCCTGCCTGCGCAGGCGTTTACCGAACGCGAAGGGACGTTTGTCTCCGGCGAGCGACGAGTCCAACGTTATTATGCGGCGGTCGCGCCGAAAGGGGACAGCAAACCGGATTATGCGATCACCGCCATGCTTGCAAAGCAGATGGGCGTCATCCTTCAGGGAACGTCCGCGACGGTGGTGTTCGATATTCTTTCCAATTCGGTGGAAGCGTTCAATGAATTGAGTTACGATGCGCTGGCGCAGGTCCGCGAGCAGTGGCCCATCGTCGGTCGCAGCGACATGTATTACGGCGGCACGACGTATGAAAATACGAAAGGGATGGGCGTACAGCTCCTCCCGATGGCTCAGGCTGGGGGGACGGTGCGCATCCCCAAGGTCCGTAAAGAGGCGGCTCTTCGTCCAAAGGAGAAAGAGTTATTGGCTGTCCCGGCGAATAAGTTATATGATCTCGGTGTGACGGTCCGGACTGCGGGCTTCCTCGACGGGCGCATTGGCGAAATGATGATTTCGATGCATCCTTCAACGGCGAAAAAATTCGGCGTGGAAGACGGCCGAAAAGTGAAAATAAGTTTCGACGGCGTGAACGCTGAGGCGCCCGTCCGGCTGGATGAAACGGTTGCATCGGGTGTGGCTTTGATCCGGCGCGGGATGGGGATTGCGATCCATGAACCGGTGATCGCGAAGATCGGCGGGAGGGTGAAATCATGACAGATTGGACGATCTGGGTTGAATGGGTGGTGAAGGGTTTTATCCTGTGCATGATCCTGTTGACTGGATTTGCCTATTTGACCTTGTACGAACGCCGCGCGCTTGCGCGCATCCAGGTGCGCGTGGGACCGAACCGCGCGGGACCGCAGGGATTGTTGCAGCCGATTGCGGATGCGGTGAAGTTGATCTTCAAGGAAGAGTTGACTCCGGGCAAGGTCTATAAAGTTGTGTTTTTGCTTGCGCCCGTATTGACGGTGGTGCCTTCATTGGTCCTCGCTGCGGTCATTCCGTTGGGCGATAAATTTACGCTGTTCGGGCGTGAGATCACGCTCTATGTTGCGGACTTGAACGTGGGTGTTCTGTATTTGATGTCCATCGCTTCCATCGCCGTCTACGGCATCGTTCTTGCCGGATGGTCGAGCAATAACAAGTATGCGATGCTGGGCGGCATCCGTTCTTCGGCGCAGATGATCTCGTATGAACTTTCCTTAGGTTTGTGCTTTGTTATCGCCATCATTCTGGGGAATTCGATGAACCTGAACGAGATCGTGAACGCCCAAAAGGAAATGTGGTTCGCATTGATCCAGCCTGCGGGCGCGCTGGTCTTCATGGTCGTGACTCTCGCCGAGGTGAACCGCGCCCCGTTCGACATGCCGGAAGCCGAGCAGGAATTGACCGCCGGTTATCACGCGGAATATTCGGGCATGAAGTTCGCCCTGTTCTTCATGGCGGAATACCAGAAGATGATCGTCATCTGCATGATCGCGGCGACCCTGTTCTTCGGCGGGTATCGCGAGTTCTGGTTCCTGAAGGATACCTTCTTCAGCGTCGACTCCGTCTGGACTATCGGATCATGGCAGTTCAAAGCCTGGTTCCTCGGACCGATCTATATGTTGTTGAAAGTTATCGTTCTTCTCTTCTTTATGATATGGATTCGCGCCACCTGGCCCCGCATCCGCTACGACCGGTTGATGGCGTTCGGCTGGAAGGTGCTTTTGCCGTTGTGCCTTGCGCTGGCGTTCATCACCGCGGTTGGGATTCTGCTTGTCGATCTGTTGGGCAACCCGATGCTTATCTGGGGAGTGCCTGTTCTTTCGATTCTTTGTATTTTAGTGGTGGTCGCATTCATTTATCGCGATCTGAGGAGAAAATCCCATGGGCGTGTTTGATCCCATTATCGAACTGTCGAAGGGCTTGGGCGAGACCCTGCGCTCCTTCCTGACGGAGAAGACGGTAACCTACCAGTACCCTGAAGAGAAACGACCCGTCCGCCCGCGCTTCCGTGGTCGCCACGTGTTGAAGCGTTACGACAATGGACTTGAGAAATGCATCGGTTGTTCGCTGTGCGCCGCCGCCTGCCCCGCGGATGCGATCTTCGTGGAAGCCTCCGAGAACACCGACGAAAAACGCTTCTCGCCCGGCGAACGCTACGCCTCGACCTATGAGATCAACATGCTGAGGTGCATCTACTGCGGTTTCTGCGAAGATGCCTGTCCCACCGAGGCGATTGTGCTGGGCGATAACTACGAGCTTTCGTTCACCAGCCGTGAGCAGGCGATCTATGGCAAGGATATGCTGCTGGAACCTGTCCCTTCGGAGAATATGCTCACGCCGCGCAAGGTGGATGCGGGTGTGTTCACCCGCTCGGTGCCGGAGATGAAAGACCCTGCCAATTGATGATTTCAGATTTACGATTTTCGATTGGAAGGTAATCGTCGATCGCAAATCGCAAATGGAGATCTATGTCATCTGACCTAATCGTTTTCCTCGTCCTTTCCCTCGTCGCCATCGTGACCGCGATAGTCATGCTGTTGCACCGCAACCCAGTCTACTCAGCGTTATTCCTCGTGCTAAACTTCATCGCGGTGGCTGTGTTCTACCTGCTGCTGGGCGCTCCGTTCATCGCGATGGCGCAGATCACGGTCTATGCGGGTGCCATCATGGTGCTGTTCCTGTTCGTGATCATGCTGTTGGGCGCGGAACGGCTTCCCGACGCAAAGGTCCTGCGCTTGCAGAGACCGCTGGCGTACGGGCTGGCAGCCGTCCTCGCAGCGGAGACGATCTATCTCCTCTTAACACAAGCCGGTTCGGATTTGGTTGTCACTACCCCGGATGCATCTCTCAACACGATGGAAAGCCTGCGCGAAATCGCAATGGAATTGTTCAATCGGTTCCTCCTCCCGTTCGAGGTGACTTCCATCCTCCTGCTGGTGGCTATGATCGGCGCCATCGTGCTGTCAAAGAGAGAGAAAGGGGAGCCGAAATAATGGTCCCAATCGAATATTACATCATCCTTTCTGTGATCCTGTTCTCCATCGGCGTGGCAGGCGTGGTTTTCCGCCGCAACCCGCTCGTCATCTTCATGTCCATCGAGTTGATGCTCAATGCGGCGAACCTTGCCTTCGTCGCTTTCAGCAGCGTCCTCAAATCCTTTGAGGGACAGATCTTTGTGTTCTTCGTCATTGCGGTTGCCGCGGCGGAGGTGGCAGTTGGACTGGCGCTGATCGTGGAGATCTTCAAGTCCAAGCGCACGATCGACATTGATCAGCTGAACAGTATGAAGGAATAAGTAAAACGTGATGCGTAATTCGTAGATCGCGCATCACGGATTACGGAGAATGTCATGCACTTAATTGAAACGATGAACACAGGATTTTTCTTCCTTGCCCCATGGCTGGTGCTTGCACCAGTGATCGGTCTGCTCGTCAATGCCGTTTTTGGGAGGCAATTATCCGAAAAATGGATCGGCGCAATTGCAAGCCTTGCATCCGGGACGGCATTCATCGTCTCGGTCTTGCTGGCATATTCGGTGGCGGTCAATCACGGTCATGCCGTCAGTGTGCCCTTTGCGGAGTGGATTCACATCGGCGACCTCAAACTCGATTGGAACTTCCGCGTCGACTCGCTTTCGACGACGATGATGCTGGTTGTTTCGGGTGTCGGGACTCTCATTCACATCTACGCCATCGGATACATGCACGAGGATGTGCGCTTCAAGCATCAGGAGGGACGCTTCGCCCGCTTCTTTATTTTCTTGAACCTGTTCATCGCTGCGATGATGATCCTCGTCTCGGGCGATTCCTATTTAATGCTCTTCGTTGGCTGGGAGGGCGTGGGTCTCTGTTCTTTTCTGCTGATCGGTTTCTGGTTCGAAATGGACACCCTTGCCCGTCCCTCCTGGGCGAATTCGGACGCCGCGAAAAAAGCCTTCATCACCAACCGCGTGGGTGACTTCGGTTTCCTCATCGCCGGTTTTTTGATGTTTTGGTATCTCGGAAGAAGTTTCCAGTTCGACGATGTCTTCGCCGCCGCGCCCGCGATTGCAGAAACTCAACGATGGGTGATCATCGCAATAACACTCTTCATGCTTCTTGGCGTGGCGGGGAAATCGGCTCAGATCCCGCTCTATGTCTGGCTGCCAGATGCGATGGCGGGTCCAACTCCTGTCTCGGCTCTCATCCATGCCGCGACGATGGTGACCGCGGGCGTTTATCTTGTGGCGCGCTCGGCTCCGATTTATACGCTTGTCCCTGAAGCGCAATATATCGTGGCGATGGTCGGTGCGATGACCGCGCTCTTTGCCGCGACGATTGCGGTCGGTCAGTACGATATCAAGAAAGTGCTGGCGTATTCCACCATTTCACAGCTTGGTTTCATGGTCGCCGCGGTGGGGATGGGCGCATTCGTGGCGGGAATGTTCCACCTCGTTACCCACGCTTTCTTCAAGGCTCTGCTCTTCCTTTCTGCGGGTTCGGTCATCCTCGGCTTGGAACGCGGGCATCACGCTCATGCCCATCATGCTCATCATGAGGAGAGACATAAGGTAAGAGGAAAGAGGAAAGAGGAAAGAGAGCATGAGGAACATAAAGAAGTCTTCGATCCCGGCGATATGCGCAACATGGGCGGACTCCGCAAGACCATGCCGGTCACATTCTGGCTTTATATGATCGGCACACTTGCGTTGGCGGGAATCTTCCCCTTCGCGGGCTTCTGGTCGAAGGATGAAATCCTGCTCGATGCGAACCTGCATTACACCAGCGTCTATTGGCAATTAACGATCGCCGCTTTCTTTACAGCATTCTACATGGGCAGGCAGATTTGGATGGTCTTCTTCGGCGAGGCGCGCAGCGACGCCGCCAAGTCTGCGCAGGAAAGCCCGAAGGTAATGACCGTGCCTCTCATGGTGCTGGCAGGTCTCAGCGTAGTTGGAGGCGCGTTAAATCTTCCATTCGAAGGGTTCCATCACCTAGGTCACTGGCTGGGATATACGCTGGGCGAAGTCGAAGGTCTTCCTCTCAATTTACAAGTTGCCGGTATTTCCACGGTTCTGGCGTTGCTTGCCATTTTTATCTCATGGCTGATCTACGGCCGCAATCCGTTGAAGGATCACCAATCCGATCCGCTCAAACGCCCGCTAGGCTTTGTCTTCACCGGCATGGAAAATAAATGGTTCGTGGACGAAGGCTATGGCGTGTTGATCATCACGCCCTTCAAAAAACTTTCGCAGTTCCTCGCCGAGGTGATCGATTGGCGTTTCTGGCACGACTTTGTGCATGACACTATGATTGCCGGGACGTACAACTGGCTGAGCGAAATCGTCCTCAACCGTTACGCCGACCAGAAGGGCATCGATACCTTCTTCAATAGCTGGGGCTCGTTTACGCAATGGCTCTCCGGCAATGTTCGTAAAATCCAAAATGGCTTCGTCCGCTCGTATGCGCTTTCGGTGCTGTTGGGCGTTGTATTGATTTTGGGTTACCTGATTTTGAAATAACTCGTAGAAACCGAGGATAGAATATGAAATTTCTTTTGCAACCTCTTACGATCCTGACCTTCCTTCCGCTGGCGGGCGTGCTCGTCCTTGCTTTCATCGACCCCGGGCGGAAGAATGTCATCCGCTGGATCGCCCTGGTTACATCGCTGGTCACATTCCTTGTTTCGTTGTGGGTCTTTTCGATGTTCGATTCGTCGAATCCCGACCTGCAACTGGAAGCCAAATACCCGTGGATCCAGGTGGCGGGATGGAACGTCTATTACTACCTCGCCGTGGATGGTTTGAGCATCCTGCTTGTGATGCTTACTGCCTTCCTCACGCCCATTTCCATTCTCTCCACATGGTCCGCCGTCGAAGACCGCGTGAAGGATTTCATGATCTTCTTCCTCCTCCTCGAAGTGGGCATGACCGGCGTCTTCCTCGCACAGGATTTGTTCCTCTTCTATATCTTTTGGGAATTCACCCTCGTGCCGATGTATTTCCTCATCGGCATTTGGGGCGGACCGCGCCGCGTCTATGCCGCCATCAAGTTCTTCCTTTACACCATGGCGGGTTCCATCCTGATGCTGGTTGCGATTATTTTCCTCGGCATCAAGGCGGATACCTTCAATGTGCCGACGATGCTCGTGCGCCTACCCGACTTGTATGCCACCGGCACGATTCCCGCCTCGGTACAGATGTTGCTCTTCATCGCTTTTGCCGCCGCTTTCGCCATCAAAGTTCCGATGTGGCCCCTCCATTCCTGGCTGCCCGATGCGCATGTGGAAGCGCCGACTGCAGGTTCCGTCATTCTTGCCGGTGTTTTGTTGAAAATGGGAACATACGGTTTCCTGCGCTTCAACCTTCCGCTCTTTCCCGATGCCTCCGTCCAGGCCGCCCCGTGGATCGCGCTTCTCGCGACCATTGGCATCATTTACGGCGCGGCGGTCTCATACGCCCAATCAGACGTGAAAAAACTGGTCGCTTATTCCTCGGTTAGCCACCTCGGTTTCGTCATGCTCGGTTTGTTCGCGCTCAATCCTGAAGGTGTCGCTGGCGCGATTTTGCAAATGGTCAATCACGGCCTGAGCACGGGAGCGTTGTTCCTTCTCGTCGGCATGATCTACGAACAGACTCATACCCGCGAGATCAAGGTATACGGCGGCTTGTGGAAGATCACCCCGATTTTCGGTACCATCATGCTCATCGCTTCGCTTTCTTCGATGGGCTTGCCCGGTCTCAACGGCTTCGTGGGCGAGTTCACCATTTTGCTTGGCGCATTCGGCTCCGAAGCCATCGGCAATCCCTGGTATGCGGGCATTTCCGCGCTGGGTGTCATTATGGCGGCGGTTTATATCCTCTACATGTTCCAGAAGGTCTTCCTCGGTCCTGCGGGTGAAATCACGCATCACCACGAACTCAAAGACCTCAACTGGCGCGAGATCATTACAGCGATTCCACTGGTCGTCTTCATGTTCTGGATCGGCCTGTATCCGAAACCCTTCTTCGATATCCTCGCCCCCGCGGTCGAGAAGTTGTTATCCGCTTTGCCTTTGTAATCTTACCCTCACCCCCGCCTCTCTCCCCAAGGGAGAGGCGGGGGTGAGGGAATGGAGCGTTCATGACGCCGCCTACATTCATTGACTTTTACTCGCTTCTTCCCTACATAATCCTCACGGTATGGGCGTGCATTATCCTGCTTGTTGACCTCTTCATCCCGAAAGGGCGCAAAGGCATCACGGCAGTTCTTGCAGCGATCGGGATCGCCGTCTCGCTTGGATATTCGATCACACAAACCGGCATCGAAGCCAGTGGCTTTACCGATATGATCTCGCTCGATGGCTTCTCGACCTTTGCCAATGTTCTTCTCCTTGCCAGCGGGCTATTCTCCATCGCCCTTTCTTATGGATACACCAAACGCATGGGGATCGAACGCGGTGAGTAT
This sequence comes from Anaerolineales bacterium, assembly GCA_015075725.1. NCBI lineage: Bacteria > Bacillati > Chloroflexota > Anaerolineae > Anaerolineales > Anaerolineales bacterium. The sequence goes on from JABTTV010000001.1 coordinate 2,016,279, forward strand.
TACACGCTCTTGCTGTTCAGCCTTACCGGCATGATGCTCATGGCGCAGGCCTCCGACCTCATCATTGTCTTCCTCGCCCTCGAATTGCTCTCCATCCCGCTTTACGTCCTCTCCGCCATTTCGCGAAAACTGCAATCGGAAGAATCCGGCTTGAAATACTTCCTGCTTGGAGCGTTCGCCAGCGGATTTGTAGTCTATGGAACGGCTCTGATCTTCGGCGCGACAGGATCTACCAACCTCTCCGTGATTTTCTCCCAAGCCGCATCAGTCGGGACCTCGAACCTGCTCCTGACCATTGGAGCGGCGCTTCTCCTGGTTGGATTCGGCTTCAAGGTCGCCGCAGTTCCCTTCCACATGTGGACTCCGGATGTCTATCAGGGCGCGCCGACTTCCGTCACCGCCTTTATGGCAGCCGGCGCGAAGATCGCAGGTTTCGTGGCGTTATTCCGCGTATTTGCCACCGCCTTCCCAAGTGTTGCTTCCAACCTGACCGATATCCTCTGGGCGCTCTCCGCGTTGACGATGATCGTCGGTAATCTCATCGCCATCTCGCAGACCAACATCAAGCGCATGCTGGCATATTCGGCAATTGCGCATGCAGGTTATGTGCTCATGGCATTTGTTCCATATGGGAATGAGACAGTTTCTGCGACTGCTGTTGCCGCAGGTTTGTTCTATCTTGCGGCGTACGCTCTCAGTAACTTCGGGTCTTGGGCTGTGGTGATCGCCCTTGAAAAATCGGAGGGACGCGGGCTTGGGATCGATGACTATGCTGGCCTGGCAAAGAAATATCCCGCTCTCGCCCTTTGTATGACCGTTTTCATGCTCTCCCTCATCGGCTTCCCGCCAACCCTCGGCATGGTGGGAAAGTTCTATCTCTTCCGTTCCGCCATCGCGGGCGGATTCACCGGTCTCGCCTTGATCGGTGTGATCACTTCCCTTATCTCCGCATACTACTACCTGCGGGTCGTGGTCAACATGTACATGAAAGAAGGCGATCCCGATGTCGAACGCGAACCCTGGCTCGGACTCACAACATCCGTGACCGCAATCGCCACAGTGGTAGTGAGTTTTGTCCCACAATTCCTTTTCCTACTGGCTTATACAGCTGTCTTGCGATAAATTTTGTTGACAGCGTAATCCTTTGCGGTATAATACCGCCCGCACGAAATGGCTCCATAGTTCAATCGCAGAGCAGTTGCTATTCTCGGATCTGTAGCTCAACGGCCAGAGCAGTGGTCTCTTAAACCATTGGTTGAGAGTTCGAATCTCTCCAGATCCACCTAGGAAACACCCGGGATAAAACTTGGGTGTTTAGGTTTTAAAAACACAGAATCATCACTTTGGTACGCAATTGGAGAAAATGATGAAGAAGTGTGATCATTGTAAACAATATAAAGAGGATGAATCTTTTGCCTGGCGATGGAAAACCCTCGGAATCAGACAGAAGACCTGCCGCGATTGCAGAAAATATTTTAACAAAAATTGGTATGAAGGGGATGCCAGACAAAGACATTTAAAAAATGTCAAGGAAAGAAAGCACGCTGCCCGTAAGGTGGCACGGGAATATGTATGGAATTATCTTTCCACTCACCCTTGTTCACAATGCGGTGAGACCGATCCGGTTGTCCTGGAGTTCCATCATAATGGTGGAAAGGAAAGAGCCGTCGGGGTGATGGCTGCAGGCGGATATCCAGTTGCCAAAATTCAGGCAGAAATTGATAAATGCACGGTTTTATGCGCCAACTGCCACCGAAGGTTGACCATGAAAGAACGAAAATGGTATAGGGGAACCAGGTAGCAGATTGTTCGACCCGCTCCGGAGTCACAGAAAAAAACATCCCTCGATTGGGATGTTTTTACTTTTTATCGACAAATGCAACTCAGAGATTTACAAAACAGGTCATTCCCCGGTCAGCCAGCCGAACAAACCCTTCTTTGGCAGAGTTTCCTCCACCCGCGGCATCGCCAGGAGAACGACCGAAATGTTATCGTGCCCGCCGCGTTCATTGGCAAGGGCAACCAATGCCTCGGCTGCGGATTTCAGATCGCGCTTCCCGCGGATGACCTGCTGGATCTCATCGTCCCATACCAGGTCGGTTAAGCCATCGGTGCAGATCAAGATTGTATCGCCTGGTTCGAGTTGGAAACCTTGATTATTGATCGATTCCTCATCGGTTTCGTTGTTATCGATGCGCAGACGAAAATCCACTTCAGGCAGGCGCAGGCCCCCAAGGTGGCGGCGGATGACGTGAACGTTTGGGTGGTCGCGCATTTGTTCCGCGGTGATGATGCCCTTTTCGAACGCTTCCTGCACCCAGGTGTGATCTATCGTCAATTGCTGAATGAACTTTCCGCGCAGGAGATATACGCGCGAATCGCCCACATAACCGATGTAAAGCCGGTTCTCGATCACCCACACACAGGCGCAGGTCGCTCCCATGCCCTGTTCTTCAGCCTTGCCCGCGGAGTGTGATGCAATCGCCTGGCTGGCGTCGTGAATGGCATTCTCCATGATTTTGATCGGTTTGCGCGCATTGCTTTCCGCCACATGCATACTGATGTAGTTGACCGCCAATTCCGCCGCCACTTCCCCGGCACGGTGGCCGCCAATTCCGTCCGCGACAACGGCGAAGATCGAGGGACGCGGGTCGTCCTTCCCCAATTGGAAGGATGAAACAGCATAACGGTCCTCGTTGTTCTTGCCTGAGAGACCCGCATGACTGAGGGCAGCTATGTGCAAGTGGGCAAGCGTGGTACGGATCATTCTTCGGGATTTACAGGGATAATTTTGGGGGTTCGCAGAGGCGGGGGAGTCCTCAGCATGAATCGATACTTTAATTGACCAAAGTTTACCATATCCCCATGCTCCAACCGGTAGCCCTCTCGGGGGATAAGATCGTAGTTCACCCACGTCCCCGCGATGGATTGGACATCCTGAAGCAGGTAACCGCCGTCATCGGTGGCGCGGATGCGCGCATGCACAGGCGAAATGGAAGGATCATCCAGAATTTGTGTGCATTGTGCCGGATCAGTGCCGATCAGGATTTCCTTCCCATTCAAAGGAATGGGTGGGATGGCGGCATATTGACCATCGTTTTGGAGTCTTACGAGCGAAGCCGCCGCCTCGGCTTCCACTGTTTTATCTGTTTTGTTTTTTCTGGGTCTGGATTGCCGCCTTGGCTTTTTCTCTTTCACAGCCGGAGCCGATTCTGTCATAATGGAAATCGACTGGGTAAGCGGGTCGTTTTGCGCACGACGTTCCTCCTGAACAGCGCGCAATGAGAGGAATCTAAATCTGCCGCCGAGCAGGATGGCGAACAACACAAGCCCGGCAAAAACGATCGCCCCGAACGTGAGCTGCGACCGGTATTTTGCAAGGAATGCGGCGGGTCCGCTGGGCGGTTTGATAACCGTGACCACCACAGGCAGAGGCATGCTTGTCTTGCTCAGGCCGAGCGTATCCACCGCCTCGACCATGATCTGATGTTCCCCGCTGATTGCATAGGCGGTAAGGTCCCATGTGAACTCATTGAACGGCTCTGATGTGTTTTCATCCATGACCGTTCCGTCCACGTACAGGGTTGTGCGCGCGAGCGCGCGATTGTACCCGTCGGGGAATTCGACGATGATCTGGATTCTTTGAGATTCAGGCAGCAGAACTTCCGTATTGAACGGGTCGTCGGGCGGAGCCTGCCGTGTAATCTGCATGGCTGGCGAAACAGGAATCGGGTTGGGTGGCTGGATGTTCAAATCGAACTTTTGCGCATCCGAAGTAACCGTTCCTGCAGAGGGCAGAGTCACCTGAACGACAAGGTTGTGTTCGCCGGAAAAATTCAACTGCGAGTCATATTTGAGGTGATAGATTCTGCGCAATGGCGCAAAATAAACTTCGGGGTCTGGGAAGCGTTCCTCGCCCGAGAATTGGAACATGCTCCCGCCTGTCTGGATGGCTAGATTGTTGAAGACAGCCGCGCTTGTGGTGGTGAAGGTCGTGTTTGCATCCACGTACCATACATAGACACGGATCTTGTTATCGACCGCGCGTTGGATGATGGGTTCGAGGTCTGCAGCGAGGTTCGGGTTTTCCATTTGCGGCGTGATGAAGAGCACGGCGCGTTTCACTCCGATGCGCGGGGTCTGGGCGCTGACCACATCAAGCGCGGAAACGAGCGATTGCAGGTTGGGGTTCGCTTCACGCAGGTCCGGTTGGAATCCCTGCAAGCCGACGATGAAATCTGTTGGAGAAGCATGGTTGATGACAGGTCCCGCCTGGCTGACGAGACTCAGATCATCGGGCAGGTCGGGAGGACGCGATTGCGCCCATTGGATGATGACCTGCGATACGCGTTGGAATCGCGAGATTCCGTTCGCATTCCTTGCATCCAGCGCCTCTCCCTGGTTGAAGGCGACCGCCAATTGCAGGGGAATCGCCATTTCGTTGAAGCTCACGGCCGGGAGGGATTGCCCGTTTTCGAGAACAGTGACCGCTTCGGGTTTGAGTCCCGAGGCGAAGATTCCGCTTGAGTCGGTCACATCCACAAATCCCGAAATTTCCGGGAAGGCCGATGTGTCCACATTGTATAAAGTAGCAGACGCAGTGAACTGGTCCTGCGCGAGGGCGGGAATCGTGACGCCGAGGATCAGGCTTGTCGCAAAAAAGGCGAGGAGAAAACTACGCATCAGCCTGCGTGAGAACGGGCATGTTTTCCGTTGGCCTTGTAAGTTGCAAGTAGGAGAGCGCCCACGAAGTTTTCATGTACGCCGTGAGGACGCCGTTCAAGAAAATGAAGACAGGCAGATACAAGCCGCAGCATGCGACGGAGAACCACGCCGTTGGCGGCAAGGCATCGCCTGGGCGGAAGTCCATCATCCCAATCGCGCCGGGAATGACCGCTACGACGATTGGCAGGGCAAAGATGAAGCCGATGATGGCTCCGCCGATGCCGAGCACGAGCGAAAGCACGATCATGCCGCCGATGTCGGATTTTGCGATCTCCCATCCGCGTTTGAAGCCGTCCATCAGGGTGAGATCTTCCGCCACGATCGCCGCCTGTCCCTGTTCGAGGATGATGCCCACCGCCCATGCCACGGGGATGATGAGACAGATGAGCGGTAGCAAACAGGCGAAGCCGATTCCTGCAGTGGCAACACCCAACAGAAAGAACGGCAATAAGATGACCAGGAAGGCAAGCCCCACGAGGAGATTCATTCCGAAGAAGCGCCAGAAATACGGCATACTTTCGGACCAAAGTTCCGCAAACATCAACGACGGCGCGCCGCCTTCCACCTTGTAGACCCCCTTGAGGATGCCGATGCGCCCCATCATCCCCAATGCATAGAAGGCGAAGGAGATGATTAATATCGCAACACATACCAGGATGATGATCAGCATGTATTGCTGGAAGAACTCAATGGCTTGCCCGCCAAAGCGCTCCACATCGCCCTGGAAGGGCTGGGCATCGCCGCCGCCTGACGAACCTCCGTTGTTGCCACCCCCGTTGCTGTTGGCAAAACCCGCAAAAATCCCGAAGATCCATAGAACCTTGTGGTTCCAGATGATCTGCCAGGAACGGGTGAGGATCTTTCCGAGGTCGATTTTCATGTCAATCTCCTGAGGGCGGCGTGCGCTTTCCCACCGCAAAACCGTTTAAATCATACACTACTCAAAGGTTTCCGTCCACGTGGGGTATTTGCCGTCGGGGCGCGGAATTAAATTATTTTCCGCCCCTTTCTGGTATCATCCCAACATTCCCGCCAGGAGAAAACGAATGTCCGCAGCCGAATTCGACACATTCCTTCGTAAATATCCCGCCTACAAGGACACCAAACTCATAGACGATCTCCGAAAGAGCGATTACGCCCGGCTCGATGCGGGCGAGCACGTCTATCTCGATTACACCGGCGGCGGAATTTATGCCGAGTCGCAAGTTCAAAAACATCACCAATTGCTCAAGGAAAACGTCTTCGGTAACCCGCACTCTTCCAACCCGACCTCCCTTGCCGCCACGCACCTTGTCGAGGGCGCGCGCGATTACATCCTCGAATTCTTCAACGCCGATCCCAGTGAATATCTCGCCATCTTCGCGTCCAATGCCAGCGGCGCGCTCAAACTCGTCGGTGAGAGTTATCCCTTCCCGAACGGGCGTTATCTTTTGACGTTCGACAACCACAATTCCGTGAACGGGATTCGCGAATTCGCCCACGTGCGCGGGGCGGAAGTGACCTATATCCCGGTCATGCTGCCTGAAATGCGAGTCGACGCCTCCCAACTCGAAGCAGAGTTGGCTCGCCCCTCCAAAGCGGGTCATAACCTGTTTGCTTTTCCCGCTCAATCGAACTTCTCCTCCGTCAAGCACCCGCTCGAGTGGATCGAAAAAGCCCAAGCCCATGGCTGGGACGTACTGCTCGATGCGGCTGCATTCGTCCCAACCAGCAAACTTGACCTGAGCAAGGTCAAACCGGATTTCGTTCCCATTTCTTTCTACAAGATCTTCGGTTATCCCACAGGGCTCGGCGCGTTGATCGCCAGAAAAAAAGCCTTGGCAAAACTTCATCGTCCCTGGTTTGCAGGCGGGACGATCACGGTCGCATCTGTGCAAGGCGACAGATACTATCTTGCTGAAGGGGCGCCTGCTTTCGAGGACGGCACGCTCGATTATTTGAACATCCCCGCATTGGAAATCGGCTTGAAGCACATCGAATCCATTGGCTATGATGTCATCGGTGAACGCGTCAAGTCGTTGACCGGTTGGCTGTTGGACAATCTCACCGCCATGAAACACAGCAACGGCGTGCCCTTGGTTCGGGTCTTTGGACCGACATCAACAGAGGGAAGAGGCGGGGCGGTCACGGTCAATTTCTATGATAAGAACGATCAAGCCTTCGACCATCGTTTCATCGAAAGTGAAGCCAATAAAGTGAATATTTCCTTGCGGACGGGTTGTTTCTGCAATCCCGGAGCAGGTGAAGTGGCGCTCGGCATCTCCCGTGTGGAATTGGATGTCTGTTTCACATCACCCGGTCACGAAGACCGTTTGACTCTCGATGATTTCCGTTTGTGCATCGATGGCAAGTCGTCCGGCGCGGTGCGCATTTCGGTGGGTATGGTCACGAACTTCAACGATGTGCAGGCGTTCCTTGCGTTTGCGAGGGGTTTGCTGGCATAAATTGCAATGTATAAGATCTCGTGTTCTTTGCGCCTTCTATGATTGAAAACCGCTTGGTATGAACATCCAAAACATACAACTCATGTACGAATACAACTACTGGGCGAGCGGAAAGATCCTTTCCGCCGGGGCAAAGGTGACTCAGGAGCAATTCCTCGCGCCTGCGGCGTTCCCTTATGGCGGTTTGCGCGGAACACTGTTCCATATTGTGGATGGGGAAAGATTATGGCGCGTATTGTTCGAGACGAACGAGATCGTGGAAGATATGAAAGAAGAAGATTTTCCCACATTTAAATCTCTCGAAATGAAATTCCAAGACGAGGAAAATGCCTTGCGTGCCTACCTTAACCGGCTGACCGATGCGGATATGGAAAGTCATCTTAGGTATACGGTCGAAGGCGGGATCCAGCGCGACCGCATCCTCTGGCATTGCCTGTATCACCTCGTCAATCACGGCACACAGCATCGCAGCGAAGCCGCCGCCATCCTCACAAGTTACGATGCCTCTCCCGGCGACATCGATTTCACCTTGTTCCTCAACGAATATATAAAAGCGAAATAGCAAAAGAAATACCCATGCTCAAAAGGATTATCGGATTTTTCGTTATCGCCGCCGTCTCCATCATCGGATCGTATGGCATTAATTCCTATTTTTTCGATTTGATGACGCGCTCACCCATCGATCAGAAGTTGATGATTTTCTTTCTGGCATGTGCGCTGACTTTCATCCTGTTCATGGTCTGGATTGACGGGCTGAAGACCGGTTGGAAGTGGAACCCGCCCCGTTTGACGCCGGACTCCCTGCTCGATAACCTTCCCGGCATTGCCCTGGCGATCCTTTTTTGCCTGGTCTACCTCCGTTTCGCAGTTACATTGAATAACTTTGGCGTTGGGCAGGTGGATAACCTTTTCGACGCGGATGTCGCTTCGTGGATGCGGCGTATCTCCTTCGAAGATGTTCGGGATTTCGAAATGCGCGGTCCGCATCCCTTCACGTATTTCATCTTCCGCCCCTTTGGGTTGACCCTCAACCTCTTTACGAACGACCCGACCTTTTCCGCGATTCTCTTCAACGCCCTGGCTGGCGGATTGTGCGTCTATCTCATGTGGCTGCTGGTCAAACGCAAGTTCGGGAGCAAGACGTACGCGTTTTTGATGGCATTCTTCCTCGGTGCAAGCGCTTCCCATTTCTGCTTCGGGAGCGTCATCGAGACCTATATATATTCCGCTTTGGTTTTGCTATTATTCATCCTGCTTGCCGAGAGGGAGGGCACATCAAGCTTCGCATTGGTCGCGGTGGGTGTCGTCACCTTCGGTATTACTTTGACGAACTTTGTTCAAAACCTGTTCGGTTTTATTTTCTCCCGTCCGCGTTGGAAGGAGATCATCCGTTTTACGGGTTGGGCGGTCTCGATCTCCCTGATCCTGACCTATTTGCATGCATATTTCTATCCCGCAAGTAAATTGTTCTTCCTTGTGCCCGATGTGCAGAACGAGGAGAAATTCTTCCTGGATATTCTCCTCTTGCCGGATTGGATGATCGAAGGGCGCCTTTTCTACCTGGCGCGGACGCTTCTCTTATACAGCGTCATCGCGCCCAAAGTTTTCATCCTCACCACTGAAGTGGGAAGCACGATACCAGAATTTCGGTTTTACAAAATTTCACCCGGCGTTTTCCATCAAACGAATTACGACGGCCTTGGACAAATCCTTGCCATCGCATGGGCAATACTGCTGGCCGTCTCGGGAGCGGTCTTCCTTTGGCGGCTGTTTCGCGAGAAAAAGATTGAAATGCCTCTCGCCTTTGCCTTGTGCCTCCTGTTCAACTTCGCCATCCATGTCAATTACGGGCAGGAATTGTTTCTATATTCCCCGGATTGGACCTACGCGCTGATCCTTTTCGCCGCTTATGGTTTATCCCCCTTGGCGAAGAACCGCCTCTTTCAAGCCGCGATGCTGGTCTTCCTTGTTCTGCTGGCGTACAACCAATGGGATTTTATGAGCATCATCCTTCGTTCGCTTGAAGAATACGCTCTGACGCTTCCGCCTGTCATCCCGTAGAGTGTGGGTATTCCGTTTTTCTCGCCAGCGCCCAAACGGATAGAAGTAGAATATAAAATAACAGACTGCCCAGAAACTGGGTGGAAAGCATCAGCGTGGAATCTGTCCACTCGAAGAGAGCCAGCGCGAGGTCCTTTGGAACCGAAAGGAGGATCAAGCTCGAAACCAGCAGGATGTGCATCCAGGCTTTATAGGGAATCCCTTCGGCATTTCCAAGATACATCGCGGCGGGAATCAGAAGAAGTACAAAGTAGTGGGTCCATGCGATGGGGCTGGTGAGCAGGGAAAGGGTCAAAATGATGAAGAATTCGAGAGCGTACTCGAATGTCCTTTTGCCGGGACCCCTGCCCAGGAACAAAACGAAAAGCGCAGGCAGGGCTAGCAAAACCCTCCCGATGTTCGATGCGATGCTGTAAGCGGGAGTCGGAATCAACGGATCCCAGCCGAGGTTTCCCGGCATGAAGATGCGCGCCAAAAATCCGCTCAACGATTGGTTGTTATATGCCGCTGTTGGGTTGCCCGCCATCAAGAGCACGCAGCGCTCCAGCCAGATCGAATTCAACTCAAGCGGGACCAAAACCAAAGAAAGAATGAGAACCGCGCCTGCAATCAGCAAACCGCCGCCGACCACTTTCCACTTTCCACGCACAAAAAAATATCCCGAGGGCAAAACAAGCGGAAGTTTGACAAGCCCCGCCGCGCCGAGAATGATTCCAGTAAGCCACTCCCATCCGCGGCTTAGACTGAAGAACGCCAGCAGAACAAGGAGCATGACGATCTGTGTTGTGTTCCCAAGCCAGATGCTGTAATCGAGCGGGCCGTTCAACGCCAATAACCCCAAAACAAGAAAACGCATCCAGCCTCTGACGTTCGTCCCTCTGACGAGCCAATACGCGAGAGGAAGAAGACAAAGATAACCGACCAGGAAAAAGATTCGCCCCGCCAATTCCTTTGGGAGATCGGACAATGGGACGAAAAGATAGGCAAAGAGCGGGAAATTCGTAAAACCATAACAGGTTTCGTCGTACAACACATCGGGGTTGCGCACGATCTTCCGCCCGCCGTGATAATACCCTTTGAAAAAATCGTAGAGGGCATGGTCTTGAACCACATAATACCCGACGAACGCCAAAAGGATGATGCAGGCGATCCACCACATCCAGCGGATGCGCCGGTCTGCGAGCCGGTCTTCAAAGAGAAAATAAAGCCCTGCAAGGAGGATGGGCAGGAAGGTAAACGGCAGATAGAACGAAAAATTGGGCATGAGGTTGAAAGAAAAAAGATGCTGACTGGGGATTATAACATTCGCATTTTGGCGATAAAATCAGTTCACATTATGTTGAACAATCAAACCCGTTCCCATATCAAACCCGGCATGATCGTGTTCATTGTCCTCAAACAGGACCAGCGGACTGGCCGGCTTACGAAAGGCGTTGTCAAGGATATCCTGACGAAATCGCCGACACACCCTCATGGGATCAAGGTCCGCTTGGTGGATGGGCGGGTGGGGCGCGTGAAGGAAATTATCGAAGAGTCTGTGCCATGATCATCTGCACCATCGAAACCTTGATCGAGGATTGCCAATGAAACGATTGCTCGCCGGATTTATCATTCTTTTTCTCGCCGCTTGCGGCTCGTCCGCCTCAGACTCACCGACGGCGGAGCTGCCCGCCCTGATTCCCCCTTCACTGACGCCTCCCTCCGATTCTGTTTCGAGAGAAGAGACTCCCGACCTTCCGCTTGGGGAGACGCCGATCCTCGTCCTGCCCACCGATCAAACTGCGGGTCTCACTCAACCGGTTTGCATCGACTCTCTTCCCACGCAGGCCGATATCGACCGCGCGCTCGCCTTTGCCGATGAATTCTTCGAAGCAGGCGATTGGGAACGCAGTTACACCGTCTCCAGCGACAAAGTGTTGGTCTCCTGGTATAGCGCTTCCCTTCCGGCCATCGTGAACCTGGAAGCGCTCGTTTTTCCCTGCAGTTACGAGGAACCCGACCTGGATGCATACTATAACGTGGATGCGTGGGCGATCATTTTCGGCAATTACCAAAGTTACGAATTTATAGATGAATGCCGGAACGACCAGGGACTGCGTTTGTATAATTTCATCGCCGTGGACCAGGGTTTGGCGTACCAGGTCCGATATTGGGTGTTGAACGATACCCCCACGCGCGTCATTTCATTCATGGCCGTCCTGCCCATCGACGCCGGGACACAAATGGACGAGATCGCTTACGCACTCTTCCCTCAATTGACCAGTTGCGAACAATAGGCAAATTTGACGGGTTCCGAATCCCGTCAGGTCTTTTATAAAGGAATCATACATGGCTTCCCGCTACGACATCCTCTTTCAACCCATAAGGATTGGTCCCGTCACCGCGCCGAACCGTTTCTATCAGGTGCCGCATTGCAACGGATTTGGCTGGCGCATGCCCCAAAGCATGGCCGCCATGCGCGGAATGAAAGCGGAGGGCGGCTGGGGTGTGGTCTGCACCGAAGAAACGGAAATTCACCATTCCACCGACCTCTCACCGTATTTCGAAGGGCGCATCTGGGATGACGAAGATATTTCCACCTGGCAGTTGATGACCGAGGAGGTTCATAAACACGGCGCACTCGCCGGCATCGAACTGACCTATAACAGTCACGATGCGGCAAATTTATATTCCCGGGCTTCCGCCCTCGGTCCTCGTTCGATGAGCATCACCGGCGGAGGAGGGTATGAGCCGGGTCAGACGCGGATTGCATCGAAGGATGATCTCAAACAGATTCGCAAGTGGCATCGTAATGCCGCCATCCGGGCGAAGAAGGCGGGTTTCGACATCCTCTACTGCTACGCCGCGCATAACATGACGCTGGCGTTCCATCTCTTATCCAAAGACAATGACCGCGCTGATGAATATGGCGGTTCGCTCGAAAACCGCGTGCGGTTCTTCCGCGAATTGATCGAGGATACGAAAGATGCCGTCGGCGATACATGCGCTGTTGCTGTGCGCTTTGCCGTGGATGAACTTCTCGGCGCAGACGGCATGCAACATAACGGCGAAGCAAGCGAAATCGTTTCGATGCTCGCCGAACTGCCCGACCTGTGGGACGTGAACATCAGCGCATGGAAGAACGATTCGATCACATCCCGTTTCGGGAAGGAAGGGCATCAAGAAAAATACATTTCCTTCGTCAAGGAACTTACAACAAAACCCGTTGTCGGTGTGGGACGTTATACCTCGCCGGATTCCATGGTCTCCGCCATCGAGCGCGGCGTCATGGACCTCATCGGCGCGGCGCGGCCTTCGATCGCCGATCCGTTTTTGCCGAACAAGATCAGGGAGGGCAGGCCTGAAGATATCCGCGAGTGCATCGGCTGCAATATCTGTGTCACGGGCGATACGCGCTTCGTTCCGATCCGCTGCACGCAGAATCCGACCATGGGAGAAGAATGGCGGCGTGACTGGCATCCTGAGTTCATCGCGCCGAAAAAATCGAACGACGAAATTCTCATCGTCGGCGCGGGACCGGCTGGGCTTGAAGCGGCTCGGGCGTTGGGTCAGCGCGGGTACAGGGTCATACTCACCGAAGCGAAGCGGGAGGCGGGCGGTCGCGTCTCGCTTGAGTCGCAGCTTCCAAATCTTATCGAATGGCGCCGCGTCGTCGATTGGCGGCTCAAACAGATTCAAAAACTCGATAACATTTTTTTCTATCCATCCAGTCCGATGACTGCGCAGGATGTTCTCGATGCCGGCGCGCCGCATGTCATCCTTGCCACGGGCTCAACCTGGAGGCGTGACGGCATGGGCCGTAATATCTCGCGTCCGCTGCAAGGCAGCGGCAAAATTTTCACCCCCGATGATTTAATGAACGGCAGATTACCGGCGGGAAAAGTTTTGGTTTATGATGACGACCATTACTACATGGGCGGCGTGTTGGCTGAACTACTTGCTGTGAACGGATGCGAGGTCACATTGTTGACTCCCGCTTCGACGATCTCCGCATGGACTGAATTCACCCTCGAGCAGGATCGCATCTACAAGCGTTTGCTTGATTTGAATGTGACTCTTCTCCCGCATCATGTCCTCGCCTCTCACTCACCGCGAACTGCTGCTGTTTCTCATGTCATTACCAACTTTGAAACGACCCTCGACTGCGATTCCATTGTCCTTGTGACGGAGAGGTTTCCGAACGACAGCCTCTATCATGAGCTCAAACCCGCCCTCGAAGACAGACGATTCAAATCCCTGCGTCTCATCGGCGACGCCGAAGCGCCGGGCATCATCGCGCAAGCAGTGTTCAGCGGGCACCTGGCGGCGCGCGGGTTCGATGAATTCATCGACCTCGATGTGACACCATTCAGGATCGAGCGGGTTAAGCTTTAATATCTTCAGGAATATCGAGCCAGGATGAACTCTGCCGAAATCAAAAGGAACTTCCAGCCATCCGTTCTGCTGCCCAGCCTCACCGCCGGGCTGATCAATGCCGTCATCCTCGTCAGCATGGAGATTTCCCTCGCTGTGCTAATCTTCTCCGGGGATCTAAGCCCATTCGCGCCGCGCGGGATCGGAAACATCCTTGTCGGCACGGCTCTTGTTACCATCGTTATCGCATTGACCTCATCCCTCGTAAACATGATCGGCGTACCGCAGGATACGCCCGCCGCGCTCATGGCGTTGATGGCGGCCGGGGTGGCGGCGACTCTTCGAGGTCAGGCGCCTGAGGCGGTTTATTCCACAGTCGTGGCGGCGATCATGCTTGGTTCCCTCCTGACCGGGATCATCTTTATCATTCTGGGTTGGTTCAAATTAAGCGGGTTTGCGCGGTACGTTCCTTATCCGGTCGTGGGAGGCTTCCTGGCAGGAACGGGTTATGTGATTGCCAAAGGCGGGTTTAGCGTGATGGTGAACATTCCCCTGAATTTCGCGAACCTCCCCATGTTTTTTTCGCCTTCGATTTTATGGGATTGGCTGCCCGCCGTTCTTTTCGGGCTGGCATTGCTGCTGATCCTGCGCCGCTTCCAGCATTTTTTGATCATGCCCGGCGCCATCGTCCTTGCGACAGCCGGCTTTTATCTATACCTGTTCCTATCGGGGATATCCGCTGCGCAGGCAGGCGAAAACGGCTGGCTTTTGGGTCCCTTTCCTGAAGGCGGGCTGTTCCAGTTCTTCACGCCTGAAAATTTCAGGATGGTTCAATGGGGCGCGATTTTCGGAAATTTCGAAACCTACGCCACGCTGTTCGGGTTGAGCGTCATCTCGCTCCTGCTCAACGCCAGCGGGTTGGAGGTGATCTACAAACGCGATATCGACCTTGACCGCGAACTGGTCGCAGCGGGCAGTGCGAATTTGTTCGGCGGTTTCCTCGGTTTCCCGGTCGGTTATCAAACGCTCAGTTTTTCGGATCTGTCGAACCGTTTCGGCGTAAAGAGTCGCCTGGTTGGGGTCTTTACCGGTTTGTTCTGCGCGCTGGTGCTTTTTCTCGGCGCATCGTTCATTTCATATTTTCCCAGATTCGTGCTGGGTGGGATGTTATTCTTTCTCGGGCTTACCTTCCTTTCGGAATGGCTTGTGGATTCGTACAAACTCCTTCCGCGAATGGATTACGCGCTGATCTGGGTCATGCTGTTCATCATCGACCGGATCGGTTTCCTCGAAGCCATCGGCGCGGGCATTGTGATCTCGGCGCTGTTGTTCGTGATCAGTTATGGCAGGGTCAGCACAATAAAGAATGTTTTCTACGGCGGCACGCTGCACAGCCGTGTGGAACGCCCGCAGCGGCATCGCGATTATCTTGGCGCACAGGGTGATAAGATCCACATCCTGGTGTTGCAGGGTTTCATCTTCTTCGGCTCCATTCAACGGATCTTGGGAAACGTCCGCAAACGCATGTCGCTGAAGGACGAAAACGAGATGAAATTTCTCGTGCTGGATTTCCATCATGTAAAGCGGCTCGATTCCTCCGCCGTATTTGGAGTGACACGCCTCAGGCAGCTGGTCGAGGCTGGGAATATTGCCATGGCTTGGTCGGGTCTTTCAGACGATATCCGCTTGCAAATGGAACGTGGCGGGCTTTTGGAAGGGCAGGGCGATTCCTTCTCCCTTCATCCCACGCTCGATCATGCCCTCGAATGGTGTGAAAACAAATTACTCGCGGGTGAAAAGGAGCAACCTACTGTCGACCTTGGCAAACGCATTCTCTCCACCTTGAACCGTACCTTCCCCGGCATTATCCGCATCAAGGAGTTCATGGAACGCGCGGATATCCAGCCGGGCGAATACTTCATCAGACAGGGCGAAGATTCGAACGATCTGTATTACATCGAGTCCGGGCTGGTGACAGTGGAATTCGAAACGATCAAAGGCGAAGTGGTTCGCCTGCGCAGTGTCAAGAACGGGGCCACGCTTGGTGAAATCACGCTTTATCTGGGCGGCGTGCGCTCGGCTTCCGTCAAGGCGGAACAGCCCAGCGTGGTGTACCGCCTTTCGAAAGAAAGTTTACAAAAGATGCACAAGGAAGATCCGGCTCTTGCGGCCCTTTTGCATGAGTGGATCGCCCGGACTTTGGCGGGACGTTTGGCGGAAAACAACAGGTTGGTCGAATTATTCTTCGATTGATCCTCGGACCTGACAGGGTTGGAAAACGAGTCAGGTCTTTTTTTATTAAGTGGGATAATTGACCCATGCCTCCCCTGATCCTTGTCACCGGGGCGACGGGATATATAGCCAGCCTGCTAATTCCCCGATTGCTCGAACGCGGATATCGCGTCCGCGCACTGGCTCGCCACCCGGAGAGACTCCGCAGGCGAAAATGGTACGCAAACGTGGAAATGGTCCAGGGCGATGTCATGGATCTTGCGACGCTCATGCCCGCCTTGGATGGAATCCACACCGCTTATTATCTTATCCACAACATGTCTCGCGGACATGGTTACATCGAGGCTGAACTTCAGGGTGCGCGAAATTTTTCGAATGCCGCCGGGCGGAAGGGCATCGGGCACATCATTTACCTCGGCGGTTTGGCAGACCCGGAACAGCATATCGCACCGCATCTGCGTTCGCGCATCGATACAGGCAGGGCGCTTCGCGAGGGCGAGGTTCCCGTCACTGAATTCCGCGCCGGTGTGATCGCAGGCTCGGGGAGTATTTCCTTCGAGATGATCCGCTTTATGACCGAACTCTTTCCGATCATCCCTGCGCCGGAGTGGATTCGAAATCGATCCCAACCGATCGCGATTCAAAATGTGATCGATTACCTCATCTCTGCGCTCGAAAATAAAAGCGGGCAGGGCGGTGTCTTCGAGATCGGAGGTCCCGAGATCACCACATATGCGGACCTCATGCTCCGCTATGCCCGCGCGCGCGGGTTAAGACGAAAAATGCTTTTGGCTCCACGCATCCCGGTCTGGTTCATGGCGTTCGGTGTGAATTTGATGACGCCTGTCCCCTTTCCCATCGCCAGCGCGTTGATCGGCGGCTTATCGGCGGATAGTGTCGTCAAGCACCCCGGGGCACAGACGACCTTTCCCGGAATCGATCTGGTGGATTTTGATACCGCGACCCGAAAAGCGCTCGAGTTGACGCACCCCGATCATATCCAACGTGTTTGGGAGGACGGAGGGCTTGAACTGAAATCGCTTAAGCACGAAGGGTGCTTTGTCATTCATAAAATTTTCGCGCCAGGTGGGAAGCAGCCGAAGGAATTTATGCGAAGCCATATCAGGAATTATTTTGGTGAATTGTGGATCGAACATCGCCTGGAACAGGCTGACGGTTTCTCGCGCACCATAATATTTCATCCTCAGGGTCTGCCCGGTTTTTTGTATTGGTACCTGATTCGGCCGTTCCTGCGGCTGGGATTTTTCGATTTATTCCAGAAGATCAGCGGGTGAACGAGGATTCATGAACCGCGTCATTCTTATGGTGTTTGTCATCATTCTCATCCTCTCAATTTTGCTTGCGATTGCAATTTACCTGCCAATTCCAGTCACGCCTTATTTGGATTTTCAGGTCCTTTATCGGGCAAACAGGGCGATTCTGAACGGGATTCCCTTATACGACCGCGAAGCGCAGACGGAGTGGATTGCCCAGGTCTCCGGAGTTTCCGTGGACGAAGTGTTTGTCCTGCCTTTTCCCTACCCGCCCTGGTATGCTGTGAGTACCCTTCCCATTGCCTTTCTTCCATTACACGCCGCCGCCCGGATGTGGTTTCTTCTAAACATTTCCATGTTGCTTTTGTCGGTCTGGCTTTTCACCGATGGATGGCACCCTCGTAAACGACTGATTTCTTTTCTGGCGGCGTTATCTTTCCTGCCCATTCTGGGCGCTTTGATCGTTGGGCAATATGTCTTCCCGGCCATCCTCGGCATGGCGTTGATCGTCTACTCTGTGAAGCGGGAACATGCGGGACTCCTTGCGCTGGGCATGGCCCTGGTTACGTTCAAACCGCATATCGGGATATTCGTCTTGCTGGCGATTCTTTTACATTTGATCCAGCGGCGTGATGCTTTTGGTCGACGCGCTTTCTGGTGGACGTCCGCTGCGGGGGTGTTTCTCTTCCTCCTTGGTTTCACCGTCGATAAGATGTGGCTCCTCAACTATTTCCGTTCCTTGTCTGATTTCAGGAATATCTCGGAATGTGAGATATGTACAAGCCTCCCGCTGGTGATCGGGCGGATTGCCGGTCTTGGTTATGATCAATCTGCTCCAATCGCCGGGGCGGTTCTCATGGTGGCAATCGCTCTATTTATTGGGAGCAAACATCGGCTTGGGAGCGAAGCGTCTTCGGCTTTCTTTGCCTGCGTCCCGTTGCTGGTCAACCCGTATCTGTTGAATTATGATTTTTCGTTTGCGCTCGTACCTTTGTTTTACCTTTCTGCGAGCGCAGGATCGAAATTGGACTGGCTCTGGATCGCGTCCTTCATTCTTCTGCCATGGGTCGGGCTGTTGATATTCAACCGTGCCGGGAATCCGATTTTGCTGTTCTGCACCCTGGCGATGACTTCCATCATCTTGACGCGGAGGGATAAGGGGCATACAATCGTTTCATAATACGAATCAGCCAGCGGCGAAGTCCGGTGTAAACCCGGCGCTGTCGCGCAACTGTGAAGTTCGATCATCGAATACTCGAACATCGATTATTGAACGAAGCCAGGTCGCCCGCACTGATTCGGTTCAGCCACTTCTCGCGGAAAGGAGGTGGAGAACGGATCCCCAAGCGGATAGCCTCTCCCACCTCCCCAGCCCATGCTGGGGATTTTATTTTCGTAGTGACGATTTAAACCTTCACCACCACACACAGGAGAAAACAATGTTACGCAAGACCCTTATCTTGACTTTATTGATTGGCCTGCTTGCTGCCTGCTCGCCTCAGGCTGCTCCGATGGTTGATTCTGCTCAGACAGAAATCCCCGCCGACGAAGCCGCATCTGCCATTTCTCCCGAGCATAACCTTACAGACAGTTGTGTCATTGAAGGCGAATTCGATGCTTCGGTTGATTATTTCCCCGAAAAAGCCACACTGACTCACACCAACGGATTCAGCGTCGAATACTTCAACAACTACAAAGTGGTAACGGTCAAGACGCCCTACCCCGGCGCGGCTGAATCCATCCAGTATGTGCTCGTACAATGCGGCACACCTGCGCCTGAGGGCTTTCTCGACGAACAGATCATCAATATCCCTGTGCAGACCGTTGTGATCATGTCCACCTCTTATCTGCCTTTCCTCGATGAACTTGGCCTGTTGGATCGTCTCGTTGGCTTGGATGATGCCACCTATGTCAGCAATCCCGCCGTTTTGAAAATGGCGGAAGAGGGCAAGCTGGCCATGATCGGTTACGGCTCGGGCGTGAATGTGGAACAGGCGCTCGAACTCAGCCCGGAACTGATTCTCACCTACGGCTCTGGTGCCCCCGATTACGACGCGCATCCTGTGTTGATCGAGGCGGGTTTGAAGACAGTGGTCAACGCCGAATGGTTGGAGACGACTCCGCTTGGTCGCACAGAGTGGGGAAAGTTCATCGCAGTCTTCTTCAACAAGGAAGCCGACGCCCAGACACTTTTTGCAAAGACAGTTGAACGATACTCCGAATATGCCGCGGTTGTTGCGAGCGCGACAGAGAGACCAACAGTGTTTACCGCTTCCGACTATCAGGGAATCTGGTCGATGCCGGGCGGCAACAGTTTTGCCGCCGCATTCTTCAAAGATGCCGGCGCAGACTATCTCTGGGCGGACGACACCTCCACAGGCAGTCTGCCGCTTGCCTTCGAAGCCGTGTTCGAGAAAGCCCAGGGCGCGGAATACTGGGTGAATGTCGGCTACTTCTTCACCCTCGATGACCTGCTCGCCGCCGACGCGCGCTACGCCGACTTTAACGCCTATCAGAGCGGCAATATCTGGAACAACGACGCCAGGATCTCTCCAAACGGCGGCAACGATTACTACGAAAGCGCTGTCGCACATCCAGAATTGGTGCTGGCGGACCTCATCAAAATCTTCCACCCCGAGTTGCTCCCCGATCACGAACTGGTCTATTACCGTCAATTGAAATAGAAAACGTTAAATCCTGAAGGCCTTTAAGACCTTTAGGATTTATCACATTGTATGAATTCTTCTTCATCCTTCCCCAGACTCGGACTACGCACCTGGATCGTTGCCTTGCTGATCGTGATCCTTGTCGCGGCGTTCATCCTCAGCCTCACGCTGGGATCGGTTCGCATCCCGCCGGAGCAGGTTCTGCGAATCCTGACCGGAGGCGAACCCGACAAAACCTCCTGGACGGATGTTATTTTCAAATTCCGTCTGCCCAAGGCAGTGACGGCAATGCTAGTCGGCGCGGCGTTGTCAGTGGCTGGCTTACAAATGCAGACTCTTTTCCGTAATCCACTGGCAGACCCGTTCATTTTGGGAGTCAGTTCAGGCGCGAGTTTGGGCGTGGCACTGGTGGTTCTTGGAACGGGCGCAGGCGGAGCGTCCGCTTTCATCACCGGCTTGAGCATATTCGGAGACTTAAGCCTGGCGGTTGCCGCCAGCCTGGGAGCAGGAACAGTTCTCGGCGCGGTGCTGATCGTTTCCCGTCGGGTACAGAACACGCTTACGCTGCTCATCCTCGGTTTGATGTTCGGCTATCTGACCAATGCCATCGTCAGCCTCTTGATCTATTTCAGCCAGCCGGAACGTGTGCAGGCATTCAGCCTGTGGGCCGCGGGCAGTTTCGGCGGGGTGACGTGGAACCAGATGAGCGTCTTTCTCCCTGTGATCGCGCTTGGTTTATTCATCGGTTATGTAATGATAAAACCGTTGAATGCTTTGCTGCTGGGCGATGAATACGCTCGTTCTCTGGGTTTGAACGTGCGCCGCGCCCGCTTCTGGATCATCCTGAGCGCTTCTTTGCTTGCGGGCGTTTCCACCGCCTTTTGCGGACCAGTCTGGTTCGTGGGTGTGGCAGTTCCGCATGTGGCGCGTTCCCTGCTCAACACTGCCGACCATCGCGCCCTGTTACCCGCTTCCATGTTGATGGGCGCATCCTTTGCCCTGGTTGCCGATGTCATCGCTCAATCGCCGGGCAGTCAATATGTGTTGCCGCTCAATGTGGTCATGTCGCTATTTGGCGTGCCGATTATCCTCTGGGTCATCTTGCGTCAAAAACAACTCCGCCAATCCTTTGCCTCCTGATCTACGGATGACCGTTTACTAAACATGCTCTCTTCCTCTTCCCTCACCATCGGCTATCACCAACCTATCGCATCCGGGTTGGACCTGCAACTGCGCCCCGCAGAAATGGTTTGCCTCATCGGCCCGAACGGCGCGGGCAAGTCCACGCTGCTGCGGACACTCGCTGGAATGCAATCCCCTTTGAGCGGCGTGATCAAACTCGGCGAAGCGGATTTGCACAGCCTGCCCGCGCTCGACCTTGCGAAACAACTCGCCGTCGTGTTGACGGGGCGCGTCGAAGCAGGCAATCTCTCGGCGTATGCGTTGGTGACTCTCGGACGCCACCCCTACACCGATTGGCGCGGACGTCTGACACCACACGATGAAGAAGCGGTTCGACATGCCATGCATCTGACAGGTTCTGACGTACTCGCCTCCCGACCGATCCATGAATTGAGCGATGGTGAACGTCAACGTGTGATGATCGCCCGCGCTCTGGCACAGGAACCCAGCGTACTTTTGCTCGATGAACCTACTGCTTTTCTCGATCTTCCGCGTCGTGTGGAGCTTTTACAATTGCTTAAACGCCTCTCGCGCGAAACAAACTGCGCCATCCTGCTCTCCACGCATGACCTCGACCTCGCCCTGCGCATCGCCGACCGACTCTGGCTGCTTTCCTCGCATGGCGAATTGCACATCGGCCTGCCCGAAGAACTCGCGCTCAACGGCTCGCTCGCGAGCATCTTTCACAGTGAAGGCATCGAGTTCGACCACGCCAGCGGCGCGTTCAAAGTCCACCAACCCGTTTGCGGTCCCATCAGCCTGCACGGTGAAAAGGACGGTGTCGCTACGGCTTGGACATGGCGCGCCCTCGAACGCATCGGTTACGAAGTTCACAACAATGGCGCGCGCCATCCCGTCCATGTAGCTGTGTTGGATGCGAATCATTGGCATCTCACCACGCCCAAAGGACAGAGTGAACACATCACCCTTCAGAGTCTGATCGAAGCTCTTTCACCCGAACAACATGAAAACTAAAGTCTTGTTATCCTGGTCTTCAGGCAAAGACTGCGCCTGGACTTTACACACCTTGCGGCAGCAACCCGATATTGAAATTGTGGGCTTGCTCACCACCTTCAACGAAACGAACAACCGTGTTGCCATGCACGGCGTGCGCATGGAACTGGTTGAAAAACAGGCGGAAGCGGCGGGTATTCCGCTTTGGCCTGTACCATTACCCTTTCCCTGTTCCAATGAAGAATACGAGGCGCGAATGCGGGTTGTCATCGAACGCGCCCGCAATGAGGGTGTGACACAGGTTGCATTCGGCGACCTGTTTCTCGAAGACATCCGCGCCTACCGCGAAAACATGATGGCAGGCACAGGCATTCAACCCGTCTTCCCCATCTGGTGCACGCGCGATGAAACGAAAGCGCTCGCGCAGGAAATGCTCAAAAACAAGCTGCGTGCTGTACTAACAACCGTGGACCCCAAACGGCTCGACCTCTCTTTTTCAGGGCGAATGTATTCCGCCGGTTTGCTCGGAGACCTGCCCGAAGGTGTTGACCCGTGCGGTGAGAACGGCGAGTTTCACACCTTCTGCTTCGATGCTCCGATCTTTGTCCATCCGATCCCGGTTCAGGTGGGTGAGACGATCACGCGCGATGGCTATGTTTATTCTGATTTGCTCCACGCTGAAAAAGGGATTTGAGATGGCGTCAAAGAAAAAAGGATTGCTTATCGTCAACACTGGCGACGGCAAGGGAAAATCCACTGCCGCATTTGGAACCGTGCTGCGTGCCTGGGGGCGCGGATTTCGGATCTGCGTCATTCAGTTCATCAAAGCGGAGACCGGTCAATGGGGTGAGATCAAAGCCGCGAAGAAACTCGGCATCGAATGGCTCACCACCGGCGACGGCTTTACCTGGACATCCAAAGACATGGATGAGACCATTGCCCGCGCCCGTTATGGCTGGGAGATAGCCAAGGAAAAAATTACCAGCGAAAATTATGACCTGGTTGTGTTGGATGAATTCACCTACACCCTTGCGTACAACTGGCTCGATACCGCCGACGTGCTGGAATGGCTTCGCCTCAACCGTCCATCTAACCTGCATCTGATCATAACGGGGAGATCTGCGCCTGAAACTTTGATTCGCCAGGCCGATCTTGTGACCGAGATGGCTCTCATCAAACACCCGTATGAGCAGGGAATTCAAGCGCAGGCTGGGATCGAGTTTTGATGTCATTGTGAGGGCGTTCTTCCCGAACCAATCTCCCGTTGATGAGATCACATGATCTGGAGGTTGTTTCTTCGGGACGAACACCCTCCTTGCAAAGACATGACTTGGAGTGGCAATGATGTTTGAAGAAATTG
The DNA here is from genome assembly GCA_015075725.1 of Anaerolineales bacterium. NCBI lineage: Bacteria > Bacillati > Chloroflexota > Anaerolineae > Anaerolineales > Anaerolineales bacterium. The sequence goes on from JABTTV010000001.1 coordinate 2,039,530, forward strand.
TGGGTCAAATCCAACCGCTCGATCAAGCGGCAATGGACGCGGCTCGTGAGCGACAGAACCAACTCACCAAGCCGACTGGCAGTCTGGGGCGGCTGGAGGAACTGTCCATTCAACTGGCAGGGATTCGACGCAAGCCATTGCCTTCCATCAAAGAAAAAGCCGTCATCGTGATGGCGGGCGATCATGGCGTGGTTGTTGAAGGCGTGAGCGCATATCCGCAGGAAGTCACGCCGCAAATGGTATTGAACTTCCTCAACGGCGGCGCGGCGATCAATGTGCTGGCTCGTCATGCCGGGGCGCGAGTCGTTGTGGTGGATGTGGGCGTGGCAAATGACATCCCATCGGCAAATGCGAATTTGATTCGGCGGAGGGTCGGCTCGGGGACGATGAACCTGGCTCAAGGTCCAGCCATGCGGCGTGAACAGGCGGAAGAATCCATTCAAAGTGGAATCGAAGTCGCGTTGACCGAAATATCCAAAGGCGCGGATATCCTCGGCACGGGCGATATGGGCATCGGAAACACCACACCATCGGCGGCGATCGCCTGCGCGTTGTTGAAAGTAACGGCTAAAGAGATAGCAGGGCGCGGCACAGGCGTGGGCGATGAAGGGCTGAAGCGAAAGATCGCTGTGATCGAAAAAAGTTTAAAGGTCAATCGACCTGATACGAATGACGGGATCGATGTGCTTGCAAAAGTGGGCGGTTTCGAAATCGGCGGGCTGGCGGGTGTGATGATTGGCGCGGCGTCGAGGAATACGCCTGTGATGGTGGATGGATATATTTCGACGGCGGCGGCGTTGATCGCGGTTTCACTTGCCCCTGAGTGCAGGCAGTATCTTATCTCCGCGCATTGTTCGCAGGAAAAAGGTCACGGGTTGATGTTGCAATGGCTGGGACTGAAGCCCCTGCTCGAACTCGATATGCGTCTTGGCGAAGGCACAGGTGCGGTGCTTGGAATTTCAATGGCGGAGGCTGCATGCAAACTATTGAGTGAGATGGCAACTTTTGGTGAAGCAGGTGTCAGGAACAAGGAATAACCACAAAGGACACGAAGATACAAAAAGAAAAGCTTTGTGTTCTTATGTGTACCTTCGTGGTAAAAAGGTCTTATGATCCCCATCCTCGCCGCCTTCCAATTCCTCACCATTTTTCCCACCGTCGTCAAGCGCATGTTCACCGCGCAAGAAATGGGACGCGCCGTGGGTTGGTTTCCGCTTGTGGGTGTTGTGCTTGGTTTTTCGCTTTATGGCATCAACCAACTTGCCAGCCTCATATTCCCGCCGATGGTTTCTGCTGCGCTGACTCTCATCGCATGGATCGCCTTCACCCGCTTCTTTCACCTGGACGGTTTCATGGACTCGCTCGACGGTTTGTTCGGCGGCTGGACTCCCGAACGCAGACTCGAGATCATGAAGGATTCGCGCATGGGCGCGTTTGGGACGATTGGCGGCATCCTTGTTTTGTTGACGAAGTTCGCGGCTCTTTCTTCGACCTCTGCCCTGTTCCCCTCCATCATGCTTGCCACCACGCTGGGACGTTGGGCGTCTCCGCTGGTCATCCACTTTTTTCCATATGCGCGTGAAGATGGTCTGGGAATCGAAATGAAACGCAATGTGACCCTGCGCGAGATCATAATCGCCACATTGATCGCAGGTGTTACTTCATGGGTTATCCTTGGCTGGCTGGGATTTGTCTTCATGCTGGGCGCTGCATTCATCGCCTTCCTCACCGCCGCCTATACTATGCGCCTCATCCCCGGATTAACCGGCGACATCTATGGAGCAGTCACTACGGTAGTGGAAATGCTAATCCTCGTCGCCTTCACCGCAAACCTCACCTGAAACCTGGAACCTGACACTTGAAACTCTATCTCACCCGCCACGGCGAAACCGACAACAACCTTAACCACCGTTATCAAGGTCAAACGGACGTGCCGATGAATAAAACCGGCATCCGTCAGGCAGGATTGCTTGCGGAGCGGCTTGCATCCGAAAAGATCGGCGTCATCATTGCGAGCGACCTATCCCGCACCATCGAGACTGCAAAAGCGGTTTGCGCCAAGCAGGAGAATCCGCCCGTTATTCAAACGGATCCGCGCTGGCGGGAACTTTCCTTCGGCGTATGGGAGGGGCATAACCAGGAGGAGATCAAATCCCAATGGCGGGAGGAGGCAAAGGCTTGGTATGCGGATATCGTCCATTCGTCCGCGCCGGGAGGCGAGAGCCTCGCTCAACTTTCCAAACGAGTGGGAGAAGCTTTGGAAGATCTGAAATCCACTTACAAGGATGAAACCGTTCTGCTTGTGACTCACAGCGGCGTGATTCAAACATTGATGTGCCTTGTCCTCGGTGTAGACTTGAAGCGTTACTGGCAATTCCGCGTTCTGCAAGCCTCTTTGACGGTCATCCGCTTTCATGAGGCGGGCGGCGCCATCGAACTGTTCAACGATTGTTCCCATCTTACGGAAGTGACAGAATGAGCCGCATCACCCTCATCCTCGGCGGGGCGCGCAGCGGAAAGTCTTCCAAGGCCTTGAGACTTGCCGAAGAGCTGCGCAAGTCGGTTACGTTCATCGCCACTGCGCAAGCCACCGATGACGAGATGTCCGCGCGGATTCAGAAGCATAAAGTCGAACGGTCGGCGGGCTGGGAAACGCTTGAACTTCCACTCGACATCACGCCGAACGTTTTGCAGATAAAATCGGAAGTGGTTGTTCTCGATTGCATCACGCTGTGGGTGACGAACCTGATGATGCACTACGTCGCAGACGATCTAGTGGACGAGTCTCCATTCATGCAGACGGCGCAGGCAGAAACCGAGTCTTTAATGGCGGCAATTCGCAAGACGGAACAGGAATGGTTGATCGTTTCCAATGAGGTTGGTTTTGGGCTTGTCCCGCCGTATCAGATGGGACGGGTCTTCCGCGATACGTTGGGCTGGGTCAACCAACGGCTCGCGCAGGAAGCGGATGCGGTCATCTTGATGGTGGCAGGTATTCCAATGATGGTCAAAGGATAAGAGGAAATATGGAAATATTGATCCGGGAAATGAACGCGGGAGAATCGCCCCAGACCAAATCGTTCTCGCGGAAATCCAGGGTGAATTCGCGTTTGAAGTTGGACTTCGAAAATGAAAAACTGGTTTATGTCATTGTCCCTGTGGATGAACCCTACGAACGCGACTATGCCGCTGAGGATGTCGGGTATGGTTTTGGCGATGACAATACCGCGATCTTTATTGCAGAGATCGATGGAAAACCCGCCGGGCGAATCAAGATGATGAAATGGTGGAATCGATTCGGATATGTTGAAGACCTGGTTGTGGATCCTGAATATCGCGGTTTGGGTGTCGGGCGGATATTGTTGGAACGCGGCATTAAGTGGTCACGTGAAAACCATTATCCTGGCGTGATGCTCGAAACGCAGGATAACAACGTCCCGGCATGCAAATTGTATGCCTCCTGCGGATTTGTGTTGGGCGGTTTCGACCGCAATGTTTACAAAGCCATCAACCCGAACACAAAAGAAACTGCTTTGTATTGGTATTTGATCTTCTGATCGAGTTCTTCGGCTTTTTCCGCGGGTGTCACTCTGTTCACCTGGTTGAACATCTTTGAGCCATTCTTCGATCCGCAAAAACCGGGGACGGCAGTCGGTTTGCCCTGAAAATTCGTCAGACAAGTCACGAAATTGACACATATCTCTAACAGTCCGTTAACCGCCAACCTGCTATAATACCCATGCCACTACACGACGGCGCAGGATGCCTGACACATGAAACTCTGCATGTGACACCCCGGAAAGGCAGGTACACTATCATGGTCATTTCCAACTTTTCCCCCATCAACTTCTAAAACCCAGCCGCGGTCTTTTTTGTTTCGCGCGCCTTTATATTCCTTTCTTTCGATTTAACGTGCCACTTGATACCTGGCACTTGAAACCTGGCATTTTAACCATGACACAACACAGAATTACAGACGACCTCGAAGCCCTATTGGAAGTCCTCCCAACGAATATCCGTCACGCCGTTGAGAAGGCGAACAACAGCGAGAAATTGCTGGAGATCGTCATCGACCTCGGTCGCATTCCCACCGCCCGTTTTGTGGACGGCGAAATTGCTCTTCTCAACACGGAGATCAGCCGCGCCGAGATCGACCACATCACCGAGCGCATCGGGGCGTTCGACGCCGACAACCGCGCAGGGATGGAACGCACGCTCCACCGAATCTCGGCCATTCGCAACCGGTTGGGAGTCATTGTCGGTTTAACCTGCCGTGTCGGTCGCGCCGTGTACGGCACGGTGGACATTATTCAAGACCTGATCGAATCAGGCAAGTCGGTATTGATTCTCGGCCGCCCCGGCGTGGGGAAGACGACCCTCCTTCGCGAAGCCGCCCGAATCCTTGCTGAAACCAAGCGCGTTGTCATTGTGGATACATCCAACGAGATCGGCGGCGATGGCGATGTGCCGCATCCTGCCGTGGGCAGGGCGCGCCGCATGCAGGTACGCGAGCCGATGCTTCAGCACGAGGTGATGATCGAAGCCGTGGAAAATCACAACCCCGAAGTCATCGTCATCGATGAGATCGGGCGCGAACTCGAAGCGCTTGCCGCGCGCACCATCGCAGAACGCGGTGTGCAACTGATCGGCACGGCGCATGGACAGACGCTTGATAACCTTCTGCTTAACCCCACGCTCAGCGACCTTGTCGGCGGTATCGAAGCTGTGACTCTTTCGGACGAAGAAGCCCGCCGTCGCGGCACACAAAAGACCGTGCTCGAACGCCGCGCGCCTCCCACCTTCGACCTGCTCATCGAGATCCAAACCCGCGACCGCTTCACTATTCATCAAGATATCATGACATCGGTGGATGCGTTATTGCGCGATACGCCCATCCCGCCGGAGATTCGCACGCGCGATGAATTGGGTGAGATAAAGATCGAGAAAGCCGCACCCGCTCCAAAGTCCAGAGGTGAGGCGCCGACGAAGACCCCGCTTCGGACTCGCAGGCAGCCCTTCGATCGAACTCAGGGCAAGACTGCTTCTCAACCCGTCGAACATCCCCTTGCGCCCGCACAGGCACCGAACGTTGGCGCAAAGTTGCAGACCATCCGCATCTTCGCGTATGGCGTGGCGCGCAATCGACTCCAACAAGCCGCGAAGCGACTCGGTGTGCCTGCGGTGGTTGTGACCGATGCTGCCGAAGCCGATGTGCTGGTGACGCTGCGGACTTACTACCGCAACCGCGAGCACACCATCATGGATGCCGAAGCACGCGGCATGCCGATCTATGTACTGCGCGCGAATTCGGTTTCGCAGACCGAGCAGTTCATCAGCGATTTGTATAACCTGACCGAACATGTGCAGCGCGACAACATGGAAGACATCCGCGATCAGGCAAAGCAAGCCATCAGCGCGGTCTTGAACGGCGAGCGCTTCGTTGACCTGCCGCCGGGACCTTCGCTTGTGCGCCGCTTGCAACACGAAATGGCGCGTGACGCCGAGTTGGTTTCTCATTCATACGGCAAGGAACCGAGAAGGCATGTGAGGATTTTTAGGGAATAGGATATGGTGAATAGGGAGCAAGAACGTCCTGCTCCCTATTTTTTGTTACGATTCCCAAACCTATTCACTATTCCCTTTTCACTACACTATGTTCATCACCCTTGAAGGACCCGAAGGCTCGGGCAAAACTTCCCATATTCCCCATCTCGTGGAATTTCTGCGCGAAAAGGGTTATGTTGTCTTCCCCACCCGCGAACCCGGCGGGACGTCCATAAGCGAACAGATCCGCGACGTGTTGCACGATTTGAAGAACGCGGAGATGCACCCGCGCACCGAGACCCTGCTCTATCAAGCCGCTCGCGCCCAGATCGTGGAGCAGGTTATCAAGCCGCGCCTCGCCGATGGGGAGGTTGTCATTTCAGATCGTTATTACGATTCCACGATCGCCTATCAAGGCTACGGTCACCAGCAAAATTTGGATGACATCCGCGCATTGGTCAAATATGCGACTGGCGGTTTGACCCCGGATCTGACGGTCTTACTCGATTTGGATGTGGAAGTGGGACTGAAACGCAAAACACAAAACGCGATGGAGTGGAATCGGCTCGACGCGTACACGGTGGAATTTCATAAGCGTGTCCGCGCAGGTTATTTGGAGATGGTCAAGTCCGAACCGAAGCGTTGGGTGGTGGTGGACGCGGGGCAGGCATGGGAGTCCGTACAGGCGGAGTTGCGAAAAGTGATTTTGGGGAAATTGGGGAAATGACGGTGTAGGGGCGGGGTCACCCCGCGTCTACTTGTTTGATACAATCCCATCATGCCATCCAACCTCCATCTTTTTTCATCCCCCGGCGAGCGAGACATTCGCTATATCGTCGATGCCTGCCGCCCATATTGTGAAGGCAAAGATGACCCGGTCATTGCCTTCATGCCTCTTGCTTTTCTTGACGGTGAAAAATGGCTAGATTACACCAAACAGCAATTCAAAGGTATTGCCAGTATTGAGACGGTCAACACCGAGTTGATGTCACCCAAAGAGATCGAAGCTATTTTGCGCGAATGCGTTGTGACGTATATTTCTGGCGGGAATACATTTTTGCTTAATCATTGCCTGCACAATAGCGGTATCATGCCGTTTCTAAAGAAGAAAGTGCAAGCCGGGCTGCCAGTGGTGGGTTTTAGCGCGGGTGCTGTGTTGTGCGGACCGAATATTTTGACCTCTTCCGATATGAATTCAGTGCAAACGCCTCACTTTGACGGGTTGAATGCCACCCCATTCAATTTCTTCGCGCATTATGGAGAATCCCAGCATGATGATTGGTTGAGCGATTATCACGTCTTTCACGATAACCCGGTCATCATGCTGTGCGATGGGGCGTACGTCAAAACTGAAAAAGGCAAGGCCAGCCTCGTCCGTGGGGAGGCGTATATATTAAGAAAAGATTCAGAAAAAGGAAGATTAGTCGAAGGTCAAATCATTCCGTTATAGGAGAACAGCATGACCGAACAATGGATGCCCGGTACCAAAGAAGAATTAATGTCTGCCATTGAACGAGAGTGGGGGGCATTGAACGCACTAGCTGACTCATTAACAGATGAGCAAATGACCGCACCCGATGAAGGCGGCTGGACTCCCAAAGATAACCTTGCCCACCTCACGGAATGGATGAATATCTTGATGGGCTATCACATGGACAATCGCCCATATTATGAGGTCGTCGGCGTATCGCAGACAGAACTGCCCGAGTGGAGTGTGGAGGCGGTCAATCCGATTTTGTTCAAGCGCAATCGAAACCGTCCGCGCGGTGAGGTGATGGATCATTTGAACCGTGTTTATGGTCTGCTCATTGCCAAACTTGAAAAGACCCCGTTCGAGGATTTGCTTAAACCCCGCCGTCCCGACAATCCAGATCCGCTCCTGATTTGGGTCCTGGGCGACACCACCGAACATTTTCAGGAACACCGCGAGACCATCGAAAAAGGAATCAAGAAATAAATGACGGCCAACGACGAACGGGATGTCAACGGACTCAAAGCCGCGGGCAGGGTTTGCGCCCAAGCAATGAAGTTGATGATGGACAACGCCAGACCCGGCGTGATGACCCTCGAACTTGACCAGATCGGCGAAGACTTCCTGAAAAAAGAAGGCGCCGCATCTGCACCGCGCGCGATGTATAACTTCCCCGGCGGGACGTGCATCAGTATCTCGCCTGTCATCGCCCACGGCATTCCCGGCGATCACATCTTGCAGGATGGCGAACTCATCAACATCGATGTTTCCGCTGAGTTGGGTGGTTACTACGGCGATACGGGCGCTTCGATGGTGGTTGGAAAATCCAACCCGGAATACGATCAATTATTGGCGACCGCCAAAACCACATTGGATAAGGTCTTGACGGTCGTCCGCGCTGGCAAACCCCTTAACCTCATCGGCAAGACGGTACAGGAGGAAGCCGCAAAGCATGGCTACAATCCAATCTTCGATTTGACCGGCCATGGGATTGGGCGGCAGCTCCACGAGAAGCCTGCCTCCATCTATAACTTTCACAAACCCGATGACCGCCGCATCATGGACAATGGACTGGTCCTGGCCATCGAGCCTTTTCTTACCGCCGGGCGGGGACATGTCGTCGAAAAACCGGATGGCTGGTCTTTGAAGACGGTGGATAACACCATCGCAGTCCAGTTCGAACACACGGTCATCGTCACAAGGGGCGAACCGATCATTTTGACAGTGCCGTAAATCTAAAATCTGTCTTATTCCTCCTTCATCCAGCGCTTTACGGCCTCGTGCGGGTGGTTGTAATTTCGCATGGCTTCCAATAGCATGAGTGGATCGGTTTCGAGAGAAATGGCGCGACGGTGTTCTTCGAAAACGAATCCTTCCGCCACTGCATGGTCGATGGCGGCGATCAGGGGAGCGTAGTAATTATTCGTGTTGAGCAAACCAACCGGCTTTTCATGCTCGCCTGTCTGTGAAGTTGTGATGGTCTCGAAAAGTTCATCCCAGGTGCCGAAACCGCCGGGCAGGGCAATGAAGCCGTCTGCGAGTTCATGCATGCGTTCCTTGCGCGGGCGCATTCCCGGGCGGACTTCCATGCGGGAGAGTCCGGTGTGAGCCAGAGCGGAAGTGTTCATGGATGGAATAATGACCCCGATCACTTCCCCGCTGACAGACAGGGCTCCGTTTGCCACTTCGCCCATCAGGCCCGTCTTCCCGCCGCCATACACCAGGCGAATCCCATTTTGGGCCAGAGTGACCCCCATATGGAAAGCCGCCTTCTTGTAGTTGTCGTTTACTGAATCGGAAGAGCCGCAAAAAACACAGATCGATTTCATATTGGGTGTTTCTCTTCTTCCTTGTAAGTTTTTCCCACTGTACCACATCCGGATAAGAAAATTTCCGGGCGACTTCATGAGCAGGTTAGAGTTATGTAAGTACAAGCCTTGAGCGCTTGACCCCACCCCGTGACGGGATGAAAATAGCAGCATGGACTATAAAGATTATTACAAAATCCTGGGCGTGGACCGCAAAGCCAGCGCGGACGAGATCCGCTCGGCATACCGGAAACTGGCCATGACGTACCACCCGGATAAGAACCCCGGCGACAAAAAAGCCGAGGAAAAGTTCAAAGAGATAAACGAAGCCTACCAGGTCCTGAGCGACGATCAGAAACGAGCGCACTACGACAGACTTGGGAGCGCTTATTCCAACTTCCGCACGACAGGGGGGCGGCCGGGAGATTTCCGCTGGGATGACTGGTTCCAGCAGGGAACGGGTCAACGCGGCAACGTGGATGACATGTTTGGCAACTCGGGCGGCATGGGCGGATTTTCCGATTTCTTCCGCATGATCTTCGGCGAAGCCATGCGTTCACAAGGCCGCGGCAATCCCTTTGCGCAGGAGTCGCCGGGTTACGAACAGGAAGTGGGAATCAGTTTTCGCGAGTCTTACGAAGGCACATCCCGCCAGCTTCAGAAACCCAATGGCAGCAAGGTGACGGTCCGGATCCCGGCCGGGGTGAAGACGGGGTCCAGGGTCCGCGTGGCAGGTGCGGGTCCGGATGGAAGCGATCTTTATTTGTTGATCCAGGTCGAAGAGGATGAACGCTTCGAGCGGGATGGAAGCAATTTGACCACCGTATCCACATTGGATGTTTTTACGTTGATCCTCGGCGGCGAGGCGGAAGTGGAAACACCGGCTGGAAAGGTCAAGTTGGGAATCCCGCCCGGCACACAGCCGGAGCAGGTCTTTCGCCTTGCCGGGCGCGGAATGCCCTCGGTGAGGGATGCAAAAGTGAAAGGCGATCTCTACGTCAGGTTGAAGGTTCAGATTCCCAAATATATAACAGCGAAACAGCGGGAGTTGATTGAAGAAGCATCCCGCATCAAGTTTTAGGAGTTCCATCAAATGAAAAAAATATTGATTTCGATCCTTGCCCTTGCAATGGCGATGATCGCATGTCAGACCCCGGCGATAACCGGCGGCCAAACCCAGCCGGATGCGGTTGACGAAACCAGCGTGCAGGAGCCCGCCTCGATAGTCGAGCCTGTCATCATCGATTCCATCGGTCCCGCGGCGCAGGAGGCGCTGGTCGTTTTGTTCGAAAACGTGAGCCCCGGCGTGGTGGCCATATTTACGGATGTCGGGCAGGGCTCGGGGTTTATCTATGACAAGCAGGGTCATATCATCACGAATTATCACGTGATCGAAGGTTTTCAAACCGTCGAAGTGCGTTTTCCTTCGGGTTATATGGCGTACGGAACGGTCGTCGGCACAGACCTCGACTCGGACCTTGCTGTGATCAAAGTGGATGTCCCATCTGAGGAACTTCATCCCCTGCCTCTCGGCGATTCGGCCGCGCTCAGGGTTGGTCAAACCGTGGTTGCCATTGGCAATCCCTTTGGCTTGGAGAGCACGATGACCGTCGGCGTCATTTCCGCTTTGGGTCGCACGCTCGATTCTCAGCACTCGACTCCCGATGGGACGTTCTTCAGCGCGGGGGATATCATCCAGACGGACGCGGCCATCAACCCGGGCAATTCGGGCGGACCGTTGTTCAACATCGACGGCGAAGTGGTCGGGATCAACCGCGCCATCCGCACCTTCAGCCAGAACGACGAAGGCGACCCGGTCAATTCGGGAATCGGTTTTGCAATCTCGGTCAATATCGTCAAACGTGTCGTGCCTGTGCTGATCGAAACCGGGAATTACGATTATCCCTATCTCGGCGTTTCATCCAATAGTTCATTGAGTTTGGATATGATCGAGGAATTGGGTCTCACACAATTTACCGGCGCATACGTGACCTCGGTCGTCTCGGGCGGACCTGCGGATGAGGCGGGCCTCAGGGATGGCGACAAACCGACAAACTTCCCCGGCCTGTTTGCGGGCGGCGACCTGATCATCGCCATCGACGGCCGTGAAGTGCGGGTTTTCGATGACCTGCTTGCCTATCTCATCACCAACAAAAGCCCCGGCGACACCGTTGTGTTGACCGTCCTGCGAGGCGATGAAAAGATCGATATATCGGTATTGCTGGATAAACGTCCATAACGAGACATAATTAACCCCGAATTTAATTTGGGACGCGGACGAGCGCAGATTTACGCGGAAAAGGGATTAAAAATCCGCGTATTCAGCGTTGATCAGCGTCCCATTTGTTCTTAAAAACGAACTCACCCGCGAAACCTTAATTTCGGGGTGAGTCATGTTCTTTTCATCCAAACCGCTCTTCGCGCCAGACATCGGCGCGGTTGTGATAGCCGGCCTGCTCCCAGAATCCGCGTTTATCCTGCGGCATGAATTCGATGGAGCGCAGCCACTTCGCGCCTTTCCAGAAATACGGCGTTTCCATGTCTTCGCGCCCGGGGATGAATCCCACCACGCCGCGCAGGGGATAGCCATGGTCGGGCGTGATCGGCTCACCCTGGAAATGCGTCGCCAGCAGGAAGTTATCCTGCAAGACCACCTCCAGCGGCAAATTGACCGTGAAGCCGTACTCGGCATGCTGCATCACATACTTTGCGCTCGGCTTGATCTTGAAGAATCCCTGCTCAACCAAGGTCTTTACTGAAACGCCTTCCCAATCGGTGTCGAACTTGCTCCAGCGGGTCACGCAGTGGATGTCCATGTGGAGTTTTGCGCGCGGCAGTTTGTTGAATTCGTCCCAGCTCCAGCGCTTTTCCTCCTCAACCTCGCCCCACACGCGGAAGTCCCATGTGGCGGCGTTAAACGGCGGGACGGGTCCGTAATGCAAAACGGGAAACTTCTGCGTCAACGACTGACCGGGCGGTAGACGCCCTTCCGCGCGGACGCGTTCCTCTTCCTTGCGGCGATCCAAACCTTCGAACTGAAACATAAGTCACCTCTCTCGAATAAATTCGGCTCTCGTGTGGCAGCGCAAGGCTTGTCCTCGGGCTGCCTGCACAACGAATAATTTCCAATGAAAAGACAGGCAATTCCCACGGTTTGTTACCCGGAAAACCTAATAGTTTCATAAGATTTTCAAACCGCGGGTCTGACGAATTGCAATGAAAATAATCTCCGGGCGAAAAAGTGATTGCTCTTATAATAAACGAAATTTCGGCAGGCGCAAGGAGATTGCATGAAGAAGCCCACTTTCAAACAGAAGTTTCAATACTGGTTCGATAATTACATGTCGCGCGGCACCATCGCCTTGATCGGCGGGCTTGCCGTGCTCTCATTGATCATCATATTCATCGCCGCAGCTGTCATCCGCGTGGGCGCGCTTGCCATGGCGGGAGAATCCGCCCCAAGTTTTGGCGAGGCGGCCTGGATGAGTCTGATGCGGACTCTCGATGCAGGCACGATGGGCGGGGATACGGGTCCCGGCTTCCGCATCGTCATGTTACTGGTCACCATCGGAGGGATTTTCATCGTCTCCACGCTGATCGGCATCCTTAGCAACGGATTGGAGGAACGCATCGAACAACTTCGCAAAGGGCGTTCCCTTGTCCTTGAAAACGATCACACCCTCATCCTCGGCTGGACTCCGCAGATTTTTACGGTCATCTCCGAACTCGTCACGGCGAACGAAAGCCGCAAGAGCGGCGCGGTCATCGTCGTTTTGGCCGACCAGGACAAGGTCGAGATGGAGGATGCGGTCCGCGAACGCGTTCCCGACTCAAAAAACACCCGCATCATCTGCCGTTCGGGCAGCCCCATGGACATGACCGATCTCGAGATCGCCAGCCCGCATACGGCGCGCTCCATCATCGTTCTCTCCGAAGGCGACGATCCCGATACCCGCGTCATCAAGTGCGTCCTTGCGATCACGAACAACCCAAACCGGCGCAGCGAGCCCTATCACATCGTCACCCAGATCCGCGACCCGCAAAATATGGATGTCTTGAAACTGCTCTCTGAAAACGATGTCGTCCAGCCCATCCTCACCACCGATCTCATTGCCCGCGTCGTCGCGCAGACCTCACGCCAGAGCGGCTTGTCGGTTGTTTACACTGAACTCCTGAATTTCGGCGGCGACGAGATCTACTTCAAACAGGAGCCGGGTTTGTCGGGAAAAACCTTCGGTGATGCGCTGCTTGCATATGAAACATCCACAGTGATGGGGATTCGCCGCGCTGATGGAGCCATCCTCGTGAGCCCAAAGATGGACACGCGCATCGAACCGGGCGACTCGATTTTTGCGATCGCCGAAGACGACGACAAGATTCAACTCTCGAACACGCGCATCATCCCGGACGAAAACCTGATTCAGCGTTCTGCGGGCGCATCCAAGCCCAAGCCTGAGCGCGGACTGATCCTCGGCTGGAACCGTTCCGGACCCATCATCGTCCGCGAGCTGGATAACTATGTCGCCAAAGGCTCGGAATTGCTCATCGTCTCGGACGTGGACAACCTCGAAAAACAGATTCTACGCGACGTGGGCAAACTCAAAAACCAGCGGCTCAAAGTGATGGAGGGGGATATCCGCGACCGGGCATTGCTCGATGAACTCGGCGTGACCGAATACGATCATGTCATCGTATTGGCGTACAGCCATTTGGACGTCCAGGAGGCGGATGCCATCACTCTCGTCACGTTACTGCACTTGCGCGACATCGCCGAAAAGGATGCGACCCCCTTCTCCATTATCAGCGAGATGCTCGACCTGCGCAACCGCGAACTCGCCGAAGCCACCAATGTGGATGATTTCATCGTCAGCGAACATCTCATCAGCCTGATGCTTGCCCAACTCTCGGAAGATGCCGAACTCAAGGACGTCTTTGCCGACCTTTTCGACCCCGAAGGCGCGGAAATTTACCTTAAGCCAATCGGCGACTACGTCAAAATCGGCGAACCGGTCAATTTCTACACCGCCGTCGAAGCCGCCAAGCGCCGCGGCGAAACCGCCATCGGCTACCGAATCATGAGCGAAATCCATGACGCAGGCAAGGCATACGGAGTCCACACCAACCCGAAGAAGTCGGGGAAGGTCAGCTTCAAACCGGTCGATAAATTGATCGTGATCTCAGAGGGATGAACGAGATATTCTTAAACAAAGCCGCCCGCGATCATTCAACGGGCGGTTTTGTTTTTTTATGGAGTAGGATTCGGTGTTTTGGAAAGCTTGTCGTCCTTTGGTAGGGCATTACTTCGCGTATTCGGTCGCCCGCGTCTCGCGGATCACGGTTACGCGGATCTGACCGGGATATTGCATGGTCTCTTCGATCTTCTTGGCGATGTCGCGCGCGAGGCGGGTGGAGCCAAGATCGTCGATCGTCTCAGGTTTGACAAGGATGCGGACTTCGCGTCCTGCCTGGATGGCGAATGCCTGCTGGACGCCATCGAATGACATGGACATTTCCTCGAGGGAGCGGATACGTTTGATGTAAGCTTCGAGGTCTTCGCGGCGTGCGCCGGGACGCGCGCCGGAAATGGCATCTGCGGCTTCGGCGATGACCGCTTCCACGGTCTCCTGGTCCACCTCATGGTGGTGGGAGGCGATGGCGTTCACAACGACCGGGTTCACGCCGTAGCGTTTGCAGAATTCCGCGCCGAGCCCGGCATGAGTCCCTTCCTGGTTGTGGTCCATCGCTTTGCCGATGTCGTGCAGGAAGCCGCCCTGTTTGGCAAGTTCCACGTTCGCGCCGATCTCTGCAGCGAGAATGCCCGCCAGTTTTGAGACTTCGACCGCGTGAGCGAGCTGGTTCTGCCCATACGAAGTGCGGAACTTCAACCGCCCCATCATGCGCAAGACCTCGGGGTGCAAACCGGTGACGTTGGCGTCGTAGGCGGCTTGTTCGCCTGCTTCGTTGATGATCTTCTCGACGGCTTTCGTCTCGTCTTCGATGACCTTTTCAATATGAGCCGGGTGAATGCGCCCATCCAGGATCAATTTGGATAAGGCACGGCGGGCGATCTCGCGCCGCACCGAGTCGAAGCACGAAACGGTGACCGAATCGGGCGTGTCGTCCACGATCACATCCACACCGGCGGCCTGCTCGAAAGCCTTGATATTGCGGCCGTTGCGCCCGACGATGCGTCCCTTCATTTCTTCGCTGGGCAAGGTGACAACGGCGCGCGTAACCTCAGCCACATGTTCGGAAGCCACGCGCTGGATGGCGTCTGCGATGAGTTTGCGGGCGCGCTTCTCGCCTTCTTCGCGCGCTTCGGCTTCGATCTGACGGATGATGCGCGCCATGTCGCCGCGCGCTTCCTTTTCGACGGCTGCGAAAAGGTCCTTGCGGGCTTCCTCTTGATTCATCTGCGCGATCTGTTCGAGTTTTTTCAATTGATCTTCGTACAGTTTTTCGGTTTCATTGAACCGTTTGTCGATCTGCGATTGTCTGCGGTTGAGGTTCTGCTCGCGCTGTTCGATCTTGTCGTAACGGCTGTCCACTTCGGAACGGCGCTTTTCGAGCCGCTCCGTGTCGCGGTTCAACTCGATGCGACGTTCCTTGATCTCGCTTTCGGCGGCCTGGATGATCTTGGTGGCGTTATCCTGCGCGCCTTTGACGATCATGTTTGCCTGGGTCTGCGCGGCTTTGACGATGTCATCCGCGCGGTCCTGGCGTGATTTTGCGGCCCGGTCTACCTGGTAGCGGTGGATGAAATATCCGGCGGCAAAGCCGATGAGCAATGCCAGCAGATCTATCAATAGAATTATCGGACTCATATCAGTTCCTCATCTTCGTAGTGTGTTTCCTCCGCGTGCGTCTCGTTCCAGATGCGGGTCACGACGGACGCGACAACGGAGTAGGGGAATCCGCGCCTCGCGAGGTATTCTGAGAGTTTCCTGCGAAACTCACCCCATTCCAGACCCTTCGACCGGCTCAGGGCGGCGCTGTTGAGTCTGGTTGCCCATTTCCGGGCGGTTTCATACGCCAGGGCTTCCTCGTCCACATCGGAAACGGCGTGTTTGACCGTTTCTTCATCGAGCCCTTTTTGACGAAGTTCCATCGTCAATGCGCGGCGGGAGCGCGGGCGGAAAGTGTTCCGATTTTCGACCCACGCCTTTGCAAATTCACCATCGTTGGCGAGCCTGTTCTCACGGAGACGGATCAGGGTCTGCTCGATCACGTCTTCGGGATATTCGTGCTTTTTCAGGTTCTGCCGTATTTCCTTTTCGGAGCGCGCGCGATAACTCAGGAAGAGCAGGGCTTGCTGCATCGCCCGCTCCCGCGAGTCGTCATTCTGCAGCCCGGCGATCTTTTCGTCGCTGAGAACATCGCCGATCTTGAGCCATGCGGCTGTGATGCGCGCCAGCCCGAAGGCGAATTCCCCATCGAGATGAACGTTCACCCGGTTGGGATTCTTTTTTTGCACTTCGAGGGCGGTGATTTTTCTCATTTATCCGTATGGCAGGCGTTCTCCAACGCCGATATCGCGCGCGTTAGAGAACGCGCATTGTCCATTAAACACATGCAGCCGAGAGTCCCGACAAAGGTCGGTCTCGGCTGTGAAAGGGTCTGGGTTGGTGAACCAGTCTCCGGGTCAATAAAGAGGCGCGGACGGAGATCAGTCAAAATCCGTGACGGGGTTCCATCACGTTCGACGCATGTATTACGGTGAAGCCATTCGGCTGGTCAAGATACTCATCCTAATTCAGACTTCACAAGTTAACTCCCAAAAACGGGGGAGGATCGTGCGCGAATTTTCCAGTCAATTTCAAGCCAGGACCGCACAAAGCGGTGAAAGCGTTCGGTGATTGGTTCAATTATAACTGAATTTTATCATTCGTTAACATTAATTCTCTGCCATCAATTTTCCCTGTCCCTGCTTTGAATCAATAGGTATAATCCGAAAATATTAAATCGAACAAGGAGATGTCATGATTGACCGGCAGCACGTTGACGGGGGTGATATTTGGAACCTGAGAAGGGTCGTTGCATTTGTAGGACTTTATATAATTTTGGTGAGTCAGTTCCTTGTATTTTCGAAACCTGTGGAGGAGACGATCCTGCCGCCTTATACCTGGCTGGCATTTATCGGGGTTTTTATCCTCGTCGTCAGCCAGTTGATTCGACCTACAGTTGCCCTGAAAAAAATATCCAATTCACGGATGTTCAGTGACCAGAACTTTTGGGTTTCCGCGGGTTTTCTGCTTTCCGCATTGGGGATGCTTGCGACGTATTTCTTTGCCGCCTATACGCGAGTGAACTACATCCCGGTGGTCACCGTTTGGCTGTTGGGGGCCGGATGCTACCTGTACGCTTTCGTCCAGGATGCTGGACCGTTGGATTTCAAATCGATTCGGGATTGGTTCGTGAAGAATCGGATGGAGATCGGTTTGATTCTTCTGTTGACCGCGGCGGCATTTGCGGTGCGCTTTTATCAGCTTGGTGCGGTGCCCCGCGTATTGGATGGCGATGAAGGCGCGGTCGGTTTGAACGCCCAATTGACAGTGGAAGGCAGACTCAGCAACCCATTCGCATTATGGGCGAATGTCGGCGCGATCTATTTGCAGTTGATCAATTTTTCGTTGAAAGTCTTTGGCATCAACGCCTTCGCTTTGCGGTTGCTGCCCGCCATCGGCGGGGTGCTTGCCGTTCCGTGCATTTATCTGCTAGCCCGTCAGTTCGGCGGTCGCCGCATCGCTTTGATCGCGGCGACGCTGGTCGCATTCTCCCATTCGCATATTCATTTCAGCCGCATTGCTTCCGTGATATACATTCATGGCGTTTGGCTGGCTCCGCTTGAGTTGTATTTTCTACTGACCGGATTGGCGAAACGCCAATACTGGCGGGCGGCCCTTGCGGGGATTCTTCTCGCCATTCATTTTTCCGTGTACCTTACTGCGCAGATCGTGGCGGCGATGCTGATTGTATTCTTTGTTCTGGGGTTTCTTTTTTACCGCGAGTGGTTCAAGCCGCGAACCGGACAAGTTGCCGTATTTTTGGGCGGGTTCTTTACAACCATACTGCCAGCGGGATTTTATTTTATTCAGGAGCCCGGGGAATTTTTGTCCCGGTTGGGGGCGGATGGAACGTTCCAATCCGGCTGGCTTGAAATCACCATGCAGGATACGGGCAAAACCGCATTCGAGTTGCTGCTCGGTCGTGTGACACATGCGTTTCTATCCCTGACCTATTACCCCGCGTTGGACTTCTACGGCTCTCCTGCTCCGATGCTCAGTATGATTTCCTCGACACTTTTCCTTATAGGATTGGGCATTGCCCTATGGCGGATCAGACAGCCATCCTATCTGTTATTGAATGGTTACTTCTGGTCGGCGACAATTGCCGTCGGTATTTTTGCCATTCCACCGGGCGCGGATTCTTACCGTATGTTGATGGCGCTCCCTGCCGCCTTGATCATGGCGGCGATCGGTTTGAACGAGATCTTCCAGATATTCGGAGTCTCCCTGGAACGGGCGCATACCGCGTATATTGTGTCGGTATCGGCCATTCTTGTAAGTCTAATGTTCTATAACCTCTGGACCTATTATGCGGATTTTGCCGGTCAATGCCGTTTCGCCACGAATACCGCGGGGCGGTTCGCCTCCTATCTTGGCTCGGAGGTCGCCCGGATCGAAAGTGAAAACCAGGTTTACCTTCTCAGCGACGAGATCTTCTCACATGGCACGCACCCCTCCTCGTTTTTCTTGAGCAAAAGCCGCTCGATCGTGAATTTTCCTGAATCTGTCGACCAGTTGAATCCCGTCTCGGGGGAGGTCATCATTGCTCCACCCAGCCGGATCGAAGAATTGGAACTCTGGGCGCGCGAACATCCAGGCGGTGAATTGCACTATAAATATGATTGTACCGATCCGATCCTTTTGATGTATCAGGTTCCCTGACGAGGTGTTTTGGATCCACGCGAATACGACATCATGTTTCAGATGGAGGAGCGCCATTGGTGGTACCTTGGCATGGAGTCCATCACGCGGGCGCTGTTAGACCGGCGGGTGAAACCCAATTCCCGCATAAAGATCCTGGATGCGGGCTGCGGCACCGGCGCCGCGATGACCACCTATCTTGCGGATTACGGCGATGTAACCGGCGTGGACCTTTACATCGAGGCGGTTGCTTTGAGCCGCAGACGAAACGCTTCCCGTCTCGCTCGCGCCTCTGTGCTGGACCTGCCTTTGGCTTCCGCTTCCTTTGACCTGGTCACCAGTTTTGATGTTTTATGCGAACGGGGTGTAGCGGATGAAGTACAAGCCTTTCGCGAATTTTTTCGCGTGCTGATTCCCGGCGGTCAGGTTTTGATACGCCTCCCCGCCTACGAATGGCTGCGCGGCCGCCATGACGAACGTGTTCACATTCGGCGGCGGTTTAATGCGCGAATCTTGAAATCCCTGCTCGAGGAAAGCGGATTTCATGTGGAGCATGTTTCATATGCCAACGCTCTTCTTTTTCCGGTGGCTTTTGCAAAAAGGATCAGCGAACGATTCATCCCACGTGTGGGCGATGTGTCCGACTTCGAAATTGGCGGGATGAACGATCTATTCAGACATATCCTTTCATGGGAAGCGCCCCTTGTTTCCGGCTCCGGGCTTCCTTATGGTTTAAGCCTATATGCGATCGCGAGAAAACCATAAATGACTATGAGGCCGGAGCCGATCCATCAAAAACTGACAAGTCTCAGCGCCGTCTTTCCCGCGTTCAACGACGGCGGGACCATCGCCAGCATGATCGCAGCCGCATCGATCGCCTGCCGTAAAGTGACGGATGACTTCGAGATCATCGTCGTCGACGACGGCAGCGGGGATTACACGGCAGAAATGCTGGAGGAAATGCGAAGAAAATATTCAGAGTTGCGCGTTCTGACCCATGCATCGAATCGGGGATATGGCGGCGCGTTGCGCAGCGGATTTGCCGCCGCCACGAAGGATTGGGTCTTTTATACGGATGGCGATTCTCAATATAACCCGCTCGAACTTGAAAACCTTGCCTGTGCTGTCTTCAACGGCGCGCAATTGGTCAACGGTTACAAACTTTCGCGGAACGATTCGTTGGCACGCATGATCATCGGCCGGGCATATCATTATTTCGTGAAATTCCTGTTCAACATCCGCATTCGGGATGTGGATTGCGATTTCCGGCTCATTCCGCGCCGCATCCTTCAACGGATCGAGTTGACCAGCAACAGCGGAGCCATCTGCCTGGAATTGGTCAAGAAGCTCGAAGATTCCGGCTGCACCTTTGCAGAGGTTCCGGTCAATCATTTTTCGAGAAGATATGGCGTTTCGCAGTTCTTTGTTCCCTGGCGGATCATTCGAACATTGAAGCAGCTTACCGGTTTATATTGGAAATTAGTGGTCAAGAAGGAACATCTTCATAAACGACATAATGAACTTTGAAGGCATTTACAAAAGCCGGAAGGCATTGATAACAGGCGGACTTGGGTTTATCGGCAGTAATCTGGCTCGCAAGCTTCTCGATCTCGGCGCGGAGGTGACGATTTACGATAACGCCGACCCGGAGTCGGGGGCGAATCCGTTCAATCTGGATGGGATCAGGGATCGGCTTAGAGTCATCGAAGCGGATATTCGGGATGAACGCCAATTGCAGATTGCAGTGAAAGGTCAGCATTATCTATTCAATCTGGCGGGGGAAATGAGTCATATTGGCAGCATGAAAGACCCCTTCAAGGATTTGACCGTCAACGCGTTTGGACAGTTGACACTGCTGGAAGCATGCCGATTGCACAATCCGGAAGTCAGCATCGTCTTTGCTGGAACCCGTCAGGTGTATGGCCGCCCAACGTACCTGCCGGTCGATGAGAAGCATTTATTGACCCCGCTCGATAATAACGGCGTGAGCAAACGGGCGGGCGAGATGTATCATATTGTCTATCACCGCGTACATGGAATGGCAACCTGTGTGTTGAGGATGACGAATACTTATGGCGAAAGGATGCGCATCCGCGATGACCGGTTGACCTTCCTGGGTTGGTGGGTGCATCGGTTGCTGGAAGGTAAACCCATCCTTGTGTATGGCGGGGGCGGTCAGGTCCGGGATTTGAATCATGTGGACGATGTCGTGGACGCATTTCTGTGCTGCGCCCAACATCCGAAAGCGCGGGGGAAGATCTATAACCTTGGCGGGGAGCCGATCTGCCTGTTGGACCTGGCAAAGTTGATGATCGATGTGCATGGAAGCGGGGAGTATGAAATCGTCCCTTTCCCCGAAAACCTCAAGCGAATTAATATCGGCGATTATTACGGAAATTACAACCTGGTCAGGAGCGAGATCGGCTGGGAGCCGCGCATCTCGCATCGTCAGGGGATCAAACGCATGCTCGATTATTACCTGAAGTATTCAGAGCATTATCTCTGATGAGTTTTATCCCTGTTGTTGATCTTCGCCTGCAATACGAAGCGCTTCGCCCCGAGCTGGATGCTGCCGTCAACGGTGTGATTCGTCATCCCCGGCGGGACGCGCTGCGGGAGTTTCTTGACCGTCAGGGAATCCAAACCTTGATCCATTACCCGCTTCCCGTCCATCTTCAGCCTGGGTATGCAGACTTGGGCTTGGGTCGCGGGAGCCTGCCCCAGTCTGAGCGGGCGGCGGACGAAGTCCTTTCCCTGCCCATGTACCCCGATTTGACCGAGGATCAGTTGCAGCGGGTGGCGGATGCCGTCTGTTCGTTTTCCTAAGCCTGCGGGAGAATTGACAGGGTTTTCGCGAAACTTTTGCTCAAATGGGGGTAAAAAATAATGGACTGACTTTACCCGACTGTCATATTCTTACCTTGCTCCAGGCGGCATCCCTGCTACCGAGGACTGCGGCGGGAGCGCTTACGCAAGAGGTCTACTGTTGAAAATCATGACAAAAGCAACTACTCCTGCACGGCGTGTAGTGTGATAATTCCATCCAGGTAGACACTTAATTAACCGGAGGCTGTATGGCTAAGTTTACGCGTGAAGACGCTCTTGAATACCATCGTTTGAAAGGCAAACCTGGCAAGGTGGCGATCGTGCCGACCAAGCCGATGGATACCCAGCGGGACCTGAGCCTGGCGTATTCTCCCGGCGTGGCGGAACCGGTCCTGGAGATCGAAAAGAACCCGAATGACGCCTACGAATACACCTCGAAGGGCAACCTGGTGGCGGTCATTTCCAACGGGACGGCGATATTGGGTTTGGGTGATCGCGGCGCGCTGGCGGGCAAACCCGTGATGGAGGGCAAGGGGGTGCTGTTCAAGAAATTCGCCGATATCGATGTGTTCGATATCGAAGTCAACTCTCACGATCCGGATGAGATCATCAAGGTGGTTGCAGCGATCTCACCGACCTTTGGCGGCATCAACCTCGAGGACATCAAAGCGCCGGAATGTTTTTACATCGAGGAAGAGTTGAAGAAGATGCTGGACATCCCCGTCTTCCACGACGACCAGCATGGTACCGCGATCATTTCGGCGGCGGGACTTGCGAACGCGCTCGAGATCGTGGGCAAGAAACACAGCGAGATCCGGCTCGTCATCTCCGGCGCGGGCGCTTCGGCGATCTCGTGCGCGGAACTGGCGATCAGCTGGGGTGTAAAGCGCGAGAACATCATGCTGGTGGATACGAAAGGCGTCGTTTATAAGGGACGCAAGGAGGGGATGAATAAATACAAGGAAATGCTTGCAGGAGAAGATAAGGGGCATCGCACGCTGGCGGATGCAATGAAAGGCGCGGATGTGTTCTACGGGCTCTCGGTTGCGAATGTGCTTTCGCCGGAAATGGTGAAGAGCATGGCGAGCGACCCGATCATCTTTGCAATGGCGAATCCCGATCCGGAGATAAAACCGGAACTGGCGCGCGAAGCCCGCAAGGACGTCATCATCGCGACGGGGCGCTCGGATTATGCTAACCAGGTGAATAATGTATTGGGTTTCCCGTTCATCTTCCGCGGGGCGCTGGACATTCGCGCAAGGCAGATCAACGAAGAAATGAAATTTGCGGCGTCGAAAGCCCTGGCAGCGTTGGCAAAGGAAGATGTGCCCGATTCAGTCATCAGGGCGTATGGAGGCGAGACGATCAAGTTCGGGCGCGAGTACATCATCCCGAAGCCGCTCGATCCTCGCGTGTTGCTGTGGGAAGCTCCCGCCGTGGCGGAAATGGGCATGCAGACCGGCGTTGCCCGCAAGACGATCGATATCGATGAGTACCGCGAACAATTGGCGTTCCGGCAGGGCCGGGGTGAGCGCATCCGGTATTTCTTCCAGAACAAGGCGCAATCTTCGGGGGGGAGGAAGCGCGTGGCATTTGCCGAGGGAGAAGAGCAGAAGATCATCCGTGCGGCGTATCAGATCAAGGAAGAGGGGATCGCCACGCCTGTGTTGATCGGAAGGCCCCAGGTCATCCAAAAACTTGTCGATGAATTGGGCATGCCTTACAGTCCGGAGGTATTCGATCCTTCGGATTTCAAGCGGCATGAGGAATATGCGCAGGCGTATTTCGAATTGCGCGGCCGAAAAGGAGTGACGCTCGCCGTCGCCAGAAAGCGCGTGCGACAGACGAATATTCTGGGTTCAATGATGGTCAAAATGGGAGACGCTGACGCCTTTGTCTCGGGCTTGACATATGACTATCCGGATGTGATCCGCCCTGCTTTGCGGATTCATCACACGGCTCCAGGCGTGACACGCGCCGCAGGCGTCTACATCATGATCGTGGATGACAGGGTATATCTCTTTACCGATGCGACGGTGAACATCGACCCGACGGCGGAGGATTTGGCGGAGATTGCATGTCTCGCTGCGGACTATGCAGTGAAATTGGAACTCGACCCGCGCGTGGCATTCCTCTCGTTCTCGAATTTCGGCTCCACACCGCATCCGCTTTCCGATAAAGTCCGCAAAGCGGTGCAGTTGGTAAAAAAGCGCCGCCCCGACTTGCGCGTGGACGGTGAGATGCAGGCGGATACGGCGGTTGTGCAGGAGATCATCGAAGAACGTTATCCGTTCAGCGCGGTGAAGGATGCGAATGTGCTGGTCTTTCCGTCTCTCGAATCCGCGAACATCGCTTATAAACTGCTTGCGAGACTCGGCAACGCTAAAGCGATCGGTCCGATCCTTTTGGGTGTTGGCGCGCCGGTTCACGTCCTGCAGACGGGTGACGATGTCAATGCGATTGTGCAGATCGCTTCGGTGGCGGTGATGGATGCGATGGGGAGGTAGGGAAAGAGCCGAGATTAGAGAATTGGAGATTGGTAAATTGGTGAGACCCTGAAGGTGAAAGCCTTTGGGGTCTTTTTGATTTAAAGGGGTAAATTTTTCCACACCTCTCCTCTGAATACTGATCAGTGCTCACTATTTACTTTCCACTCCCCGCCCTTCTACTCGCTCATCGCAAGCTTCCCACCTTTGTTATACTTCCCCTCCATGAACAACAAACTAGAATCCATCGCCCGCAAGATTACCGCCATCCTCTTCGCACAGCAATCGCTCGCATCCGCCGGGTTTATCGCCGCGGCGACGCTCAATTCCATCGTCGGCAAGGAGTTGAGTCAACATGCCAATTGGGCGGGCGTGCCGACGGCGGTTTATCTCCTGGCGGGCGCGTTCTCCGCTTATATGTGGGGATATGTGTATGACGCCATCGGCAGGCGCAACGGGTTGACGACGGGTCTCACTACAGGTGTGATCGGCTCTTGCGTGACCTTCTATTCGATTGCCATTCATTCCTTTCCGATCTTTCTAGGCGGGATGGTCCTGATGGGCATCGCCAACTCGGCGGTGACTCTCGGCCGTTTCGCCGCTGCGGAGGTCAACAAGCCCGAGCATCGCGGGCAAGCCATCTCCAACGTGGTCATCGGCGGGACGGTCGGCTCGGTCATTGGTCCCTTCGTGGCGGGACCCGCAGGTTCGCTCGTCGGTTCCTGGGGCATCGATGAACTTGCGGGCGCTTATCTTGTGGCGGCGATCCTTTTTGCGATTGGGGCAATGGTTGTTTTTTCCGGTTTACGGCCCGACCCGCGCGAGATCGGCAAACAAATTGCGGAGCAATTCCCTGAAACCCTGGTCACGCATACCCACGAACGAGGCTTGTTCGAGATCTTCCGTCAGCCCGCGGCGCTGGTGGCATTGCTCGCCATGGTGCTCGGGCAGATGGTGATGGTGCTGGTCATGGTCATCACGTCTCTGCATATGCGCGAGCACGATCATGGGCTTACGGATATTTCCGCGGTGATCGCATCGCATACCTTTGGCATGTACGCGTTCTCCATCATCTCGGGCCGCCTTGCGGATAAATGGGGTCGCGGCACAGTCATCCTGATCGGCTCATCCACGCTCATCGTTGCCTGCATCGCCGCGACGATTTCGCCGGATGTGCTTCCGCTCGGCGTGGCATTGTTCCTGCTCGGCTTGGGCTGGAATTTTTGTTTCGTCGCCGGTTCGGCTCTGCTTGCCGATCAACTTTCCCCCGCGGAACGCGCGCGCACACAAGGATTCAATGATCTTCTGGTCGGTCTCGCCTCCGCGCTCGGAAGTTTGGAAAGCGGATTCATCTTCGCCTCGCTCGGTTACAACATGATGGCATACGTCAGCGCGGCGGTGGCATTGATTCCGTTCGCGGTCGTTCTCTTTTGGATGATTCGAAAACCCGCCCCGCCCAAACCCGTTTTATGATTCGTCTCCTCGGACCTCGCTATAAATTATTTTTTCTGTTCTACGCGTTCGGCGCGGGGCTGACCCTCTTCATCGGACGGCTGACTGAATTCCACGCGCTTGGCAACGACTATTGGAACATCCTCTACTATGGGCGGCACATGACCCTTTCCCAGCCCGAGTCGCTCTACAACGGATTCTTCCCATTTGGATACGCCTTCCTTATCGGACAGATGCCCTTTACATATGTATTGCCGCTGTCGTACATTTTGAACGCGCTTCTTTTCGGTCTTTTTCTTGCTTCTGTTTCCACGCTTGTTTCCTACACCGGTTCAATTCCCGCCACGATCATTGCGTTCTACTCGGCGGTTGCCGCTCCCTTCGTTTATCAAAACGCCATCACCCTCGGTCCCGACATTGGCGCAGCGGCATTCACGGCATTTGCCGTTTTTCTATTACTTAACGATTGGTTTTCTGAAGAACAGAGCAGGTTGACCGATTCCCGCGCTATCCTTGCCGGGATTTCACTCGGGCTTTCCTTCCTTTGGCGCACACATGCTTTGGTTTCCATCCTCGCCATCCTTGCCGGATATTTTCTGCTAACGAAGTTGCATCCGCTTCGTTCGTCGATTCTTCTGCTCGTTTCGACGATCAGCGTGGCAGGATTGCAGGTTCTCGTCAACCTTATTTCCGGTCACGGACCTTTCGAGACGGCGCAGGCATTCAATCTTTATAAATTCTTCCACGGCGTGGACTGGACCCACCCGCCCGGACCGGAAGAGATCGAAAAGTTTTCCCTTTTCAAAACCATCACCGAAGACCCCGTCCGTGCCTGGGGTTTGTATCGACCTTTCCTTTTTTATTTCCTTTCGCATGCCTGGGCGGCGTTTCTGGCGTTCGCGCTCTCACCAAGGTCGCGTTTTGCCAGGTTTTCCCTCTTTTCATTCATCTTCATCCTTCTCTACGCAATCCCCATTTCCCTCAGTGACAGCGCCCGTTCGCCTGTCGTGCTGATGACGATCTTTCTGCCATCCGCCGCGATTTTGCTGGTTGTCTTGATAGAAATTGCGAAAAGACCCCTTCCCAATCTCCATTTTCTTGAATGGGTCGTAACCGGGTTGTTCATTGCCGCCGGGTTTCAAACCTTTTCCAATTGGCTCCTTTACGACATCGGCATCACCCGCGCCGCGATTGCTGAACGCAGAGTCTTATCCGTCATCGAGCAAACCCTGGTCTCGAACGGCATGACATCCCCAACCGAGGTCTTTGCAGACCGATATGATTTCTACACGCCGGCCACCATGCCTTACCGCGCGCGCAGCATCGATAAATGGTCGCTCGACTGGTTCTGGGGAATGGGGGAGGAATATCCGCTCCTGCCCAATGATTCATGGGAATCGTTTTCGACCGCATGCAGAGAGCAGGGCATTCGCTTCCTTGTCCTCGGTCCCAACAGTCATTACCGCGGCGCGATCTTTCCCCCGATTTATGACGATCAAATTGACCTCGACGCCTTCGGTTTGCGCTTCATCGGGCAGCGGGGGAAGATGAGGATTTACGAGATTAAATGAAATCGCGCCTCCAACTCTTCTTCAGGTCGGCGGAAGGGATTGGATTCCTCGCCGCCGTGATGGTCTCGATCCCATTGATCTTTCGCAATGCGATCATCCACGATTTCCCCATGGGGTATGCCGGCTTGTTTACCCAAATGGCGAAACAGGTTGCCGAAGCGAATTTTGTTCTCCCAGCCGAGTCGCCTTATTATGGTCCGGGCGGAATTCCATTTGCCTATCCGCCTTTTGGTTTGTATCTTCTGGCAGTCTTCATCAAGATCACTGGGAAGTACTTCATCTTCCTGCGCTGGCTTCCTCCCTTGTTTGGTTTGGTTTCAGTGTGTCTGACGTACCTCCTCGCGCAAAAATTTTTCAAGCTTCCTTTCGCGTCCATGACGGCGGCGATCCTGGCGGCCGCATCGTTGGATCTGCATACCGCACATATCTGGTCGTCGGGGATCGTCCGCGGGCTCGCTTTCATTTTCACGATCCTTTTCATAATCGCCTACTCCTCAAACCCGGAGCTGCGAACGCCGAGGAGATTGATGGTGTCGAGCCTTTTCTTCGGGCTTGCGGTGCTCAGTCACCTTGCTTATGGCTTGTTCTGTTTTTTCTGGCTCGCAGCCGCTTCTTTTTCGATCCGGCATTGGAAAAAATCCCTGATCGATACGGTCAGCATAGGTCTGGGCGCGGGACTTTTAGCAAGCGTGTGGGTCCTCCCGGTCGCATCCCTGCATGGATGGGATGTTTTCTGGGGGGCTTTGAATTCCCATGGGGGCAATGCCTTTTTTGTCGAGGCTGTGAGCATTTCCGGCTTGATACGGCTGTTGTATTTCAACCTAACCCCATTAGTGTCAAATCCTCTCTTAGCGGGGCTGGTGGTTATAGGGATTTTTTATTTGTTGCGGCATGGATATTTTCGATTCGTGTTTTTCTTTTTACTAGTGACCCTTTTCTTTCCTGAAAATGCCCGCTTTGTATCATGGCTTGGATGTTTCACTGCCGGGTATGGGCTCTGGTCGATCTCCGATCGATTACGCGGCTGGGGTGCGAGATTCGTAAACGTCCCCCGATTTATCTGGATCGTGATCGTCATGTTCCCGGCGCTTGCCTTGCTTTGGCTGGATGGATTTTCCTCTGTGGGGCGCTTTACACCGCTTCTTACCGAATCTGTGCTTGATTTACAGGCGAAACGGTCGGAAGTGTTCCAGGATGATGGAAGGTATCTCGCCTTATTGATCCAGGATGAAGCGGAGTGGATGCCTTTCCTTTTGGAACTGGATCCGCTCGTATCTCAGTGGGGGAGTGAATGGCTTGGCGATTACGACGAGCAGACCCGATTGATGTCCCTATTTCAGACCTGCCGCAAGGAGAAGGACTGGGCATGTGTAAATTCCGCGTTGAATGAAACTGGTGCAGCGCCCCGCTTCATCATTACCTATCGGATCGAGGAAAAACTGAACGAACAAATCTCGGCGGACGATGCCTGGGCGGAAATCTATGCCAATAGACGGTATATCGTCTGGCAGGTGGTCGAGGCGCGTTGAGTTTCGCATCAGGCTTGAGAAAAAAAAGAGTCTGCGGAAAACGCAGACTCTTTTTATAACGTCCGGGCTAGCGTTTGATCTTCTTCCCGCCTTTAATTCCGGTTGACCTTAAAGACCTGCCAGCCGAAGCCGCGCCGCTTGACCTGGATGTCCTGGCTGGCTTCATGCCGCTCCCGATATTTTTACCGAACATACTCAAAGTTGTATTGAGCGCTTTTTCCGCATCGGCTTCGTTCATGCCTGTGCGTCTGGTCAATTCATTGATCATGCCGCTCTGATAAAGGATGTTCGGATCGACCTTGCCGGAACCCATCTGAGTGAGCATATCGTCGAGGTCGAAGGTATTCGAATCACGCCCCGATGTGGGGTGATGCGCCAGTAATTTATGCGCCACGAGGGAGACGACAACCATGGCGATCTCGGGCGGGATGTTCATCTTTTTGGCGAGTTTCGCGACGAAAGGCTGCAGCAGCATCATGAGCGGATTGCTCCCCGCCATGGGCTGGCTCATGGACCCGGGCTGATTCCCTCCCATGAACATTTCGAGCATGCCCATCATGTTACCCAATCCACCCTGTTGACCCGCTCCTGGCATTTGTGGTTGACCTCCGCCAAGCAAGCCGCCGATCAGGTCGGTCATTGGGTCTGAGCTCTGGCTGGGCATGCCGCCTTGCTGACGGGAATTGACGAGCACCTTGAGGATATCTTCCATTGACATGCGATTTCTCCTTGGTTAAAAAAAGCGCGGCGATGGCGCCGCGCCAGTGGTTTCCTAGCTTTCCGATTTTTCAGGGGAGGGCTTGGTTTCGGGTTTACTTTCCGTCGAGGATTTTTTCGAAGTAGTACTCTCTCCCGAGCGCGATTTGTGGTCGGTGGCGTAGAATCCGGATCCCTTGAAGATGATCTTGGTGGGGGTGATGATCTTTTTAAGTGCTTTCTTGCGGCATTCGGGGCAGGTCTTCAACGGCGCATCGGTGAAGGATTGCTGGCGTTCGAATTGCACTCCGCAATTCTCGCATCGATAGGTATAGACGGGCATACGTGCTCTCCTTGCTTCTTTCTTTAATTACCTGGTTACGTTGGAGGCATTATAGCGTGCATGGATGGACGTGGCAAGCCTGAACAAGTGGCATGTTATAATTTTCTTATATTACAGACCTGACGGGTTTCAAATGCCCGTCAGGTCTTCTGGAGTAAAAAATGTTGAAGATCGAGATCGTCTACTGCGCAGTCTGACATTACACGGGCCGGGCCGTGAGCCTGGCAGACGAGTTGCTGAAGAATTACGAGCATGTCATCGAGGCGCTGATTCTTGTCCCCTCGGGCGAAGGCAGGTTCGAGGTCAGCGCGAACGGGAAGTTGATCTACTCCAAATTGCAGACCAAGCGTCATGCCGAGGCAGGGGAGATTCTCGGTCTCATCTCGAAGATGGTTGATTAACCATAGGGCGGGCTTGCCATACCCCATGGGTTAATTCAAAATTTTGTCGGGCGAGAATCCTGACCTACAATACAAACTAAGGAATACGAATGGCAATAAAAGGACGAGTGTTTTCTGGCGCACGCCCCACCGGCCGCCAGCATTTGGGGAATTATCTTGGGGCGATCCAAAACTATGTGGAATTGCAGACCGACTACGATTGCGTCTATTGCATCGTGGACGTCCATGCGTTGACGACAGTGGAAACCACGCAGGAGCTTCGCAAAAACACCTTTGAAATGGCGCTCGATTGGCTTGCGGCGGGGATTCGCCCGGAAGATTCGATTTTGTTCGTGCAGTCGCATGTGCCCGAAGTGATGGAACTGCACACCTATCTTTCAATGGTCACCCCGCTCGGTAAACTGACCGACCTGCCAACCTTCAAGGAAAAGGTGCGCCAACAGCCGGAAAATGTAAACTACGGTTTGCTCGGCTACCCCGTATTGATGACCGCCGATATTGTTCTTTATAAAACCGATATCGTCCCCGTCGGCATTGACCAGGCTCCGCACATCGAGTTTGCGCGCGAGACCGTCCGCTCGTTCAATTATCGCTTCAATACTAAGGCGTTGATCGAACCGCAGGTCAAGCACACAGAAGTGAAGAAAGTCCTCGGCATCGATGGGAAAGAGAAGATGAGCAAAAGTCTTAATAATCATATCGAACTGGCGCTCGCCCCCGAAGAGACCGTCAAACGTGTGCGTGAGATGGTCACCGACCCGGCACGCCAGCGCAAGTCCGATCCCGGCAATCCAGATATCTGTAACGTGTTCACGATGCATAGGATATTCTCTCCGCAGGAAGAAGTGGACATGATCAACATCGAATGCCGCAAAGCGGGCATCGGCTGCGTGGATTGCAAACTGCGTTTTGCTGCCAATCTTAATAAACATCTGGAACCCTTCCGCGCCAGACGCGCTGCGTTTGAAGCCAAGCCATCCGAAGTGCAGGATGTTCTTGACCATGGCGGTAAACGCGCCCGTGCCATTGCGCAAGCGACGATGGCGGAAGTCCGCGAGGCGATGAAACTACCGTAAGTGATACATTGGGAATTGGCAAGTTGGTTTTCGACGACCTGCCAATTTACCGATCTATTTTCCTCACATGCGCGTTCTTATCCAGCGAGTATCCAAAGCCAGCGTTATCGTCGAAGGACAGACCATTTCCAGCATCGGAAAAGGTCTGTTGATTTTATTGGGCGTCGGTCACGGCGATGGGGAAGATTCTGCCCGATTCCTCGCCGAAAAGACAGCCAATTTACGGATATTCGAGGACGAGCAGGGCAAGACCAACCTTTCGGTTTTGGATGTCAAAGGGGAGGTTATCGTTGTTTCGCAGTTCACACTCTATGCAGACACGCGCAAAGGACGACGCCCTTCCTTCATCGACGCCGCTTTGCCCGCTGCTGCCGAACCGCTGGTGAATCGATTCGTCGAGCTCCTTCGTTCACACGACGTTCCAACTCAAACTGGGAAGTTTGGCGCGCACATGGAGGTCGAGATCCACAACGACGGACCTGTCACGATCTGGCTCGAGAAATAATCCATGAAGCGGCCCAACTTTATACAGCGTCAGATTCACCGCATCTTGATGATCCGCCCTGTGACTGAACTGTTGGCTCCACATACCGTTGCAATCGATAAATTCTTTCTCAAATTGACAAGAGGCAGGCAAACCCTCTCGGAACTGGCGGGATGGAATATCGTCCATGTATCCATGGTTGGCGCGAAATCGGGCAGGGTGATCGATCTTATCCTTATCGCCATCGCCTGTGAGGAGAAATTTGCCCTCATCGCTTCGAACTTTGGGCGCCCGCATCACCCGAAATGGTATTTTAATTTGCTGAATACGCCCAAGTGCAGGGTCCGGGTCAATGGAGAGTATCTGGATTACGTCGCGCGTGAAGCGGAAGGCGAGGAGCATGAGAGGTTTTGGCAGTTGGCCGTGGATCACTATGCCGGGTATGAAAAATACAAGGAAAGAGCCGCGCCTCGTCGCATTCCGGTCATCCTCCTCGAGCCGGTGAAATGATTGCCAAGATTAGAATTTCATGATAAATTAAGCCTTGAAGGATGCAAGAGGTTTTCGTTGCGGAAGGAAGAAGACAACGGCTCAAAGCAAGACCTGAGCCGTATTTTTTTACCACCCGATGAACACAACTGCGTCACCCAATTCTTTACTTTTGCTCAGGAGGCAAATATGGCTGAACGTATCATCGGCACGGTGAAGTGGTTCAATGGAACCAAAGGCTACGGTTTCATCGAGCGTGAAGGCGGTCCCGACGTCTTCGTCCACTTTTCCGCCATTCGCGGTGATGGCTTCAAGAACCTGCAAGAGGGACAGAAGGTGGAATTTACCATCGAACAGGGTCCCAAAGGCTTGCAAGCCGCGGATGTTGTGGTTCTTTAATCGAACCTGATGAAAGAGCCTCGTCGTGAGACGGGGCTCTTTTTTCTTTTCGAAACCGGACTTTTCCTGATCGATTATTTTTTCTCCCCTCAGACCTTCATCTACTCTATGGCATCGCTTCACCCGGGACCCAAAGCCGGGCATCCACCTCGACAGCCATTGCCCCCGCCGTGAGCATGGACTCGACATCCGCGTGCGACCACACGCCGCCCGACCCGATGACCGGCAGCCCGATCATCCCTGCCGATCTGACGATATCCAATGAACGTGGAAACAGCGATTGTCCGTACATCCTTCCAGTGATCAAATCTCCAGTTCTGTCGTAAAGTGCCCCCCTTGGCGGCGCGATGCTGATCGCGCTAGCCCCGCCGTCCATCAGTGGACGCCCCAAGGTCAATACCTGTTCGTGCGGAAGCGCAAAGATGAGCGGAATTTCTCCCAAACACATCTCCAGATTCAATAGAATGATGTCATCTGCCAGCAGAGGCGCAAAACCGAGTTGGACCGCCATTACATTTTCCACAGTCTCCAACTCGCGCACCATGTTTTGGGTTTCCTCGGGCCGATCCGCCATGAGGTGGACGATGATCGGCAGTTCGGCGCGATTCCATTTGGCGGAAAATTTCTTTAGTACTGAGTGAAAGCCCGGGTTGGGTAAACCTGTATGGAGGAGGAATCCTCCAGGGAACTCGACCAAAGATGGGTGGAGGGTCGCTACACGGGGGCGAAGGGAGACGGGATTCGTCACGAACGCGCCAAGTTCGAGACCTCCGAGGTTTTTAAGACCTCGGAGGTCTGGGACGAAACCCAGCGATCCCGCCGCGTTGATTAGCGGTTTGCTAAAAAACAAGTCTCGTTTCATAGGTATTCCATATCGTTGCGAGGAACCAGGATGATATTTTACGATGGTTCCCGGCGGCTTGGGTATCGAATTGGAGCATCCCACCATTGGGGTGTTGCCTGTAATCGGTATGACGCTTAAGATGGGAAGCGCACCCGTGAGGCACCCCATCTCGCTGTCATTAATGGGCGGTCATGGAAAACGCATTTCGCTGACAATACCACGCTTTCCCGGGGCGAAGTTCACAAGGCTTGCTGAGAATGGGTGCATCGAATAACTTTATTGGAGAGAGAGCATGGATGTAATTTATACCGCTTCGTCGTTCAAGGCATTTTCGGGCAGCCTGTTTATGGTCGGTTTTTTCTTCGTTCTTGGTTTTGGGGGGTTGCTGCTCAACTACCTTCCCAGGCGCACCCGAAGGGAGAGTTTTCTTAAACGACACTCTTTCGGGTGCGTCAGTGTCTTATTGCTGATCTTTGGGGTTGCGACTTCGGTCGCAACGTTCAATACCTATCAGAACGGAGACAAGACCATCAGCGTCCGCGTGATCGAGAAAATGGAAAGAGTGGTCAAATGCAATGATTCGTATTGCACCGAATATGTCGTCGAAACCACCGACGGAGAGAAGTATTACGTCTTTGGGCTCTCGAAGGATACGTGGAACAAAATGGAAGCGGAAGCTTGTTATCGATTCACGTATTATCCCCTGAAACCCCTGCTGGCTGATTATTTGAAGGAAGAGAATGAGCACCCCAGTCTGTATGAGACGACAGGATATATTACTTTGATCGGGCGGATCGGCTGCTAAAGAAGGGATTCCCGCTTTACTTTACTGCGTGATACATCGTCAGCAGCGGAGTCCACTGCCTGGATCGTATGACCAGGTTCCGCTGAGTCAGATGCGATTCAAGGGCTTTGAGTCCGAAATCGGTGTCGGGATGTCCCCAGCGGAACAGCGCATCGAAGGCTTTCACGTCCATACCGCGGGGTTCTTCAAGGAAAAGGCTACCGCCCGGTTTTAGCACACGGACGATCTCATCGATGGCTTTTCGCCATTCGGGGATATGGTGCAGGACGCCGAAGATGATCACAACATCATTGTTGGCGTCGGCGAATCGGCTGAGGTCTTCCGCGCCTTGCACGATGAATTGAAATTGCGGATACTGCTTCTTCGCCAGGTCGATCTGTTCCTCCATCACGTCGAGGCCGATATAACTTTTTGGCGACAGGGAGGAAAGTAGAAAGGCGCCATAACCAGAGCCACAGCCGATCTCGAGGACATCTTTATCCCGCAGGTCAAGCCCCATGCGTTTGAACATGGGGAGTTCGAAAAAACGCTGGCCCCATTTGCGGGGCAGGGATTGCATGGCGCGGAATTCGGTCGTGGATAGTTTCATAAAAATTTTCCCCTCTCCGCTCGGGAGAGGGGTGTATGGTCAAACCGTTTCGATCAGACCCATCGCTTGCAACATCTCGTCATTGCTGGCGAACTTGAATTCTTCAAGCCCGCGCTTTTTGGCTTCCTCTGCTTCAACTGCCTCCAGTCGTTTGAGGTCTTCTTTTGTGATGACCGGCTTGGAAATAGCCTTGATCTTTTGGGCAACACTCTCCGGGTTGAGCTTTGCGGGGGTTTTCGTCTGGAGATACTGCAGGACCGCCTTGGCTGCGTTCGTGCCGTCCTTACGCGCGTAACCGACCAGCCCTTCGCTTGCCTTGCGCGACCAGCCGCCGACGAATACGCCTTCGATGGGCGATTCATAGGAAATGCCATCCACGGGGAAATTCGGTTCCTTGTTCTTGACGAATTCGCCCCACTCGACCGGCAGGCCGAAGTTCGCATCCACCTGGTCGCCAATGGCGAAGATGACCGTGTCCACTTCGATGGTGCGTTTGACGCCCGTGCCTTTTGCGCTTGTCTTTCCATCTCGTTCGGTGAGGATGTTATCTTCCACTTCTAGTTTGACCAGTTTTCCGTTTTCACCGATCATGCCGGTGGGCGAAGCAAGGAAGTCGAAATGGAATTTTGCATTCTCAGTTTTGGGATCCGCCTTGGCAAGCGCATCCAACACTTTGTGGCGTCCGATCTCCGGGTCCTGTTTGATCGCTTCGAGAACCGGGAGGACGCGTTTCATTTCGTTCTCGAACTCGGCATGGTCGAGGTAGGTGATCAAATGCTTCATCTCATCTTTGGTAAAGTTCACTTCAGCGGGTCCGCGCCGCACCACGGCAGTGACTTCCTCGGCTTTCTGGTGATTGATAAGGAAGCGCGCAATGTCGACCATCACGTTTCCCGCGCCGATGATTGCGCAACGTTTTCCAAAACGGAACTTGCGCTGGCTGAATGGCGGCAGTTTATTGTAATGATAGACGACATCCTTGGCGTGATAGACCCCTTCCAGTTCCTCGCCGGGCAGCCCGAGGCTCTTGGTCCCTTGCGCACCTGCCGAAACCAGCACCGCATCGAACCCAAGTGCCCGGATCTGATCGAGGGTAAAGTCACCCTTTTCGCTGACGACGACATTTCCATAATAATCAAGATTTGGCAGGTCCAGCGCCTGTCGAAACTGCTTCCTCAACCCTTCTTTCATGGTGTGCTTTTCCAGATAAATACCGTACTCGGCAAGACCGCCAGCCTTGATGTCCCGGTTAAGAAGCGTGACGCGCACATTATTGTTCGCAAGTTCACGCGCACCGAATATCCCAGCCGGTCCCGCACCGATCACTGCAACAGAAAATTGATTCTCCACGGTCGTTCCTCCTTGAAATTGGACGCAAACCATCGCATTATATTTGAAAACGGACACTCTCACAAGTCTGCCCCATCACTCTTTCATCTTACAACGAATCAAGCCGCTACCGTCCAATTATGTTAAGATTACATGACAAATGTAACGGGTCGAACAGGAGCCGCCATGACAGAAGAGCCGAAAAATGATGATCCTGTGGAAAAATTCCGCAAACTCATCGCGAGTTTTATTCCCCTTTCACGCCTGCCCAGGAAAGAGGTAAAGATGGACGATGGTAAGCACCCCCTCACCTCCCTGCCGCGCAAAAATGCGGAGAAAGGCGGTGCCATAAGTTCTCTCCCCAAAAAGGTGGAAGCCGCTCCGAAGACAATGAAAAACGGTTCGACTGAATCTCCCGGCCAGGATTCTCAAGCCCTTCCACCCGCCTCAGAATCCAGCCCGGAAATTGATTCGTCCCCCGGGGCTTGGAACTCCGTTTGGGGTCCCCGCCTCTGGACAACGGCAAGCACCATCTCGCTGACCATCAACATCATAATGACGATCATCCTGATCATTCTGGTCGTCAGCGTTTATCGCCTTAAACTCGACATGCAAAAGGTGATGAGCGCGGGCACTGCATTGATGAGTTTACCTTCCGGTCTGTATTCCAATTTCGAGAAGATGGAACGTGCCAGCATCCAGACGAACGTCGTCGTGGACGCCATGATCCCTGTCAAGTTTGACTTGCAACTGAACCAACCAACTGATGTCACCCTTAGTGAAAACGTCACGATTACGAACGCATTGGTCACAGTAAATACCGGCGGCTTAAACATCACCCAGGCGAATACGACCATTGTCCTGCCACAGGGGACCGTCCTGCCCATCACATTGAATCTCACCGTTCCAGTCGATAAACAGGTTCCCGTTACCTTGAACGTGCCGGTGAATATTCCACTCAGCGCCACTTCATTGAACGAACCCTTTGTCGGCTTGCAGGAAGTCATCCAACCCATTTACTGTGTGGTCAATCCGGAGGCTGTGAATATGGATGGTCAGCCGATCTGTCCGTAGGCTCCCTTGTCCATACGAGGAACGACGAAGCAATCTCATAACTTACTTTGGAGTTAAATGAAAAACGTTACCCAGGTCCAGTTGAAGAACGGCATGAAGGTCATGCTCAAGGAGATTCACACCGCGCCAATTATCTCGTCGTGGATCTGGTACAGGGTCGGCTCACGAGACGAATCGACTGGCAGGACCGGCATCTCTCATTGGACCGAGCATATGCTGTTCAAAGGAACGAAAAAATTTCCCGGCGGCATGCTGGACAAAGCCATCTCCCGCGACGGCGGGCGATGGAACGCCTCCACTTCACGTGATTCCACCCGTTATTATGAAACCATGCCCGGGGCCAAGATCGATCTTGCCTTGCGGCTCGAAGCGGACCGAATGACCAGGAGTCTTTTCGACCCAAAGGAGGTTGCCTCCGAACGGACGGTCATCATCTCGGAACGCGAAGGCTCCGAGAACGAGCCGATGTTCCTGCTGGGGGAGGCGGTACAAAACGCATCCTTCCGCGTGCATCCCTATCATCACGAGATCATCGGCGACATGGCCGATCTGCGCTCCATCACACGCGATGATTTGTTCGATCACTATCGCGCTTTTTACGTTCCGAACAACGCCGTCCTTTCAGTGGCGGGGGATTTCGACACCAGATCCATGCTCAAACGCATCAAGGAATTATTCGAGCCGATTCCCAGAGGGAACATCCCGCCGCGCCTCGCCCGACCTGAACCTGAACGAAAAGGAGAACTTCAGTTGACAGTGGAAGGTCCCGGCGAGACTGCATTCACGCAAATCGCCTATCCGTTTCCGAACGCCACCCATCCGGATTACTTTCCGCTTCAAGTGCTCGAAAGTTTGCTCAATGGCGCAAGCGGGCTTTCTTATAAAACCTGCCGCCTTTACCGAGCTCTGGTGGATACAAGCCTTGCCGTGGATGTTTCCGGCTGGTCCGAGTCGACGATCGATCCGTTCCTTTATCGTTTCACCATCGTGCATCGCCCGGATGTGAAACCGGAGAAAGCCCTCGCCGCGCTGGACGATGAAATCAAAAAAATGCAGGATGAACCCGCGCCTGAAGCGGAGATCCATCGCGCGGTCAAACAAGCTCGGGCGGTTTTTGCCTACGGCAGCGAGAACATCACGCATCAGGCTTTTTGGATGGGGTACACCTCGATGTTCTCCGATTACAGTTGGTACACTACGTATTTGGATAAACTCGCAAAGGTGACTCCAGACGACGTCCAGCGCGTGGCTCAGACGTACTTTCAACAAAATAAACGCGTGGTTGGGGCTTATGTCCCGGCAGGGAAGGCAAACTAGATGGCGGCAAAAACAAAATCCTCCTTCCCGAGCCCGGAAGATGTGTATCAGGTTACTTTACCGAACGGAATTACCGTTCTGGCGCGTTCCAACTTCAACAGCCCATCGGTCAATATTGGCGGGTATTTGCCCGCCGGTTCCATCTCCGAGACAGACGATAAACTTGGTCTGGCAGATTTTGTCACCAGCATGCTGATGCGCGGCACGCAAAAGAGAACCTTCGATGATATTTACAATGAGCTTGAATCTGTCGGAGCGAGCCTCGGTTTTGATTCCGGTGTCCACAATGTCAACTTCGGCGGACGGGCGCTCGTGGAAGATCTACCACTTCTGCTAAATCTATTGTCAGAATCCCTGCGCGCTCCGGGTTTCCCGAAAGATGAAGTCGAACGCTTGCGCGCGCAGCTGCTCACAGGCCTTGCCCTGCGCGCGCAGGATACCTCTGATATGGCGGACCTTCTCTTCGAGAAATTCCTCTATGCCGATCATCCCTACGGTAAGCCAACCGATGGGTTCGTGGAA
Organism: Anaerolineales bacterium; assembly: GCA_015075725.1. Classification (NCBI taxonomy): domain Bacteria; kingdom Bacillati; phylum Chloroflexota; class Anaerolineae; order Anaerolineales; species Anaerolineales bacterium. Next base: position 2,078,511 of record JABTTV010000001.1, read on the forward strand.
ACGGTTCAGGCGATCACGCGGGATGATTTGGAATCATTTCACCGCCTCCACTTCGGACCTCGCGGCCTGGTCATTGCTATCGTCGGCGCGATCCAACCGAGGAAGGCGGTTGAAGCGGTGGAGAAGGTCATGGGAGGCTGGTCGGTTCCGGGTCAGAAAGAGCCGCCTGCACTTCCTCCGCTGAAACCGTTGAAAAAACTCATCACAAAACATCATGCAATTCCAGGCAAGTCACAATCTGATCTCGTGGTTGGAACGATTGGGCCGAATCGTAAAAGCCCCGATCACATGGCGGCGTCGCTTGGGAATTCGGTGCTGGGTCAGTTTGGAATGATGGGGCGCATCGGCGATGCAGTGCGTGAAAAAGCCGGTCTGGCTTATTATGCCTATTCCAGTTTGCATTCGGGAATCGGACCTGGAAGTTGGGAGGTGGCCGCTGGGGTCAACCCAAAGAACCTAAAGAAAGCTCTCGACTTGATCGAGAAGGAACTTAAGCGCTTTGTAAAGAACGGAGTGACAAAGGAAGAACTTGCGGACAGCCAGGCAAATTTCATCGGACGCCTGCCATTGACGCTCGATTCGAACGGCGGCATGGTAAGCGCAATTCTCAATATCCACCGATACGACCTGGGGATGGATTACTATCAGCGTTATGAAAGTTTGGTGCGCAAAGTCACTCGCACCGATGTTGTCGACGTGGCAGGGAAATACATCGATCCGGAACGTCTTGTCATCGCGACAGCAGGACCGTGAAAGCAATAACGGTGAGCGAAGCGTAAAATGAACTTACGAACTGGCGTTGACTTGATCGAGATCAACCGGATAGCCGAGGCAATCGAGCGGCATGGGGAACGATTTTTGAATCGAGTTTATACCGATAACGAACAGAAGGAATGTAATGGGCGAATATCTTCTCTTGCTGTACGTTTTGCAGCAAAAGAAGCGGTGGCAAAAGCGCTTGGCTGCGGCATCGGCCTTGTCAGCTGGCTTGATATCGAAGTCCGCTCTGATGAGATGAAAGCACCTTATTTGATCCTGAGCAGGGAGGGAGAGAGGCTGGCAAAGAAAATGGGACTTGTAACCTGGTCGATCAGTTTGAGCCATGCGGAAAAAATGGCGATTGCATTTGTGGTTGCTATCGGCGAAAAATAAAAACCCTCCTGCACGCCAGTTTGCAGGAGGGCACAAGGAGATATGGCGGCGAAAGGAATTTCCATATCTCGGCTTGACGGGGGATGATTCTTACTTTTGATCTTCGACGCCGATCCAAAAATGCCCGGGCATTACTGGGCGATAGGGACGGATGATCAATTTTCCAAGTTCGAAATGGACCTTGCCGCCTTCCATCATGCTCGGATGCACAAGACACAGGTCTGGTTTACGCCCGAATTTTTTGTTGTAATAATCCATCGCTTTTTGGATCTTCACGCTCAGGGTCGTGCGCGGATCATTGTCGTACCATAAGAGTCCGGTGTGCATAGAACTTGCCTTTCTTTATTCGATTGAGGGGAGCCAGAACTTAAGCAATTGATCGCCTTCGCGCATGGCAAACTCGCCGGGAGCCAGGTGATTGAGCAGAGAATTGCCGGTAAGCATTTTTGCCATCTCCGCGTCTTCGACAACGCCAAACAGTCGCGTACGGAAGAACTCCAGCCATTCCAATTGGTCTTTTACGCGGTTGGCATTAATGGTGGCGAAGGTCCAAACGTGGCGGCTGGGACCGCGAAGGAGAAGCCAGCGCAGGTTTTGCTTCGCCTGATCATTCAGGCTGGTTATCGAACCCAGATCGTCTATGAACAGGAGAATGCATTGCCCTTCGCCTTTGTTGTTATGTGCCCAAGTAACAAGGGATTGCAGGAGTTCAACCGCGTTTTCTTCGTTGGAATGATAGATCCCGGCATTGTTTTCGCTTCCGTACAGGTCTTTCCACTCGTCGGGATTGCTCGATATGATCCCATATTGAACGGAGGACGGCGAATGAAGGATGTCCGTCCCGCGGGCAATGGTCTTCAAGAGGCGTGTCTTACCGCTGGACGAATCCCCCGCGATCAAAATCGGACCCGGAACCGGGTCGTACAAATTGAGCAGGACCGGCAACCCGTCATTTGCCATGCCAAGGAAGATCGCCTCGTGTGGGAGGGGGGAGATTCCGGCAAGGACTCTGCCGAGGTTTGGCAAAGCCTGCGCGGGCGGAGTCGGAGGCGAAACCTTTTTTCCCTTTTCTTCTTCCATGATTTCTGCCAATGCATTTAGCATCAGGTTGAGTTGATCGGTATCATTCATATTAGAACTTTTGTTCTAATAATAAACCAGACCAATTTCGCTGTCAAGGGGTCAGTTTTTGTCTTTCATATCAAATCCGTTGCCGGTAAAACCGCTTGACGCTCGGGGTTGTTTTGGTATAATCTGTCCGCTTATCGACTTGCCGACGTAGCTCAATCGGCAGAGCACCCGCCTTGTAAGCGGGCGGTTACGAGTTCGATTCTCGTCGTCGGCTCTGAGTTGCCGATTGAGAAGATGTCGGTGATTGAATGAAGAATAAAGCGAGGGCAGTTACCCAAGTGGCCAAAGGGGACTGACTGTAAATCAGTTGTCAGAAGACTTCGGAGGTTCGAATCCTTCACTGCCCACTGCATCAGCGTGTGCTGGTGCTCCCCAAATCGGGGAAAACAGCGCGTAATGCCCTCATAGCTCAGCTGGCAGAGCACACCCTTGGTAAGGGTGAGGTCACGGGTTCAAATCTCGTTGAGGGCTCAGTTGCTGAAAAGCATTTTTGATATCAATAAGGAGAGCGAAATATGGCGAAAGGAAAGTTTGACAGGAGCAAGCCGCATCTGAACGTAGGGACGATGGGGCACATCGACCACGGCAAGACGACGCTGACGGCTGCGATCACGAAAGTGGCGGGTTTCGCCGGGCAGGCGGAATTCAAAGCGTATGATCAGATCGACAATGCGCCGGAAGAGAAAGCGCGCGGGATCACGATCAACATTGCGCATGTCGAATACCAGACGGACAAGCGGCACTACGCCCACGTGGACATGCCGGGACACCGCGACTACATCAAGAACATGATCACGGGCGCGGCGCAGGTGGACGGCGCGATCCTGGTGGTGGCGGCTCCGGATGGACCAATGCCGCAGACCCGCGAACACGTGCTTTTGGCGCGCCAGGTGGAAGTGCCGAGTATTGTCGTGTTCCTGAACAAGGTCGACATGATGGACGACCCGGAGCTGCTCGAACTGGTCGAGTTGGAACTGCGCGAACTGCTCTCGAGCTACGGCTTCCCGGGCGACACGACCCCGATCGTGCGCGGCAGCGCCAAGAACGCGCTGGACAGCACCTCGACCGACCCGAACGCGCCGGAATATGCCTGCATCAAGGAGTTGCTGCGGGTGGTGGATGAATACATCCCGGAACCGAAGCGCGACAAGGACAAGCCGTTCATGATGGCGGTGGAGGACGTGTTCTCGATCAAGGGGCGCGGGACGGTGGTGACCGGACGGGTGGACCGCGGCGTCGCCAAGAAGGGCGACGCGATTGAGATCGTGGGTTTGCGCGAGACGAAGAGCAGTGTCATCACGGGCACCGAGATGTTCCACAAGGAGTTGGACGAAGTGGTGGCGGGCGACAACGCGGGCATCCTGCTGCGCGGCATCGAACGCACGGACGTGGAGCGCGGACAGGTGCTGGTGAAGCCGGGCTCGGTGACGCCGCACAAGAAGTTCCTGGCGGAGGTGTACGTGTTGAAGAAGGAAGAGGGCGGGCGTCACAAGGCATTCTTCTCTGGGTATCGACCGCAGTTCTACATTCGCACGATGGATGTGACGGGCGACATCAAGCTGCCGGACGGCGTGGAGATGGTGATGCCGGGCGACAACGTGAACCTGGAAGTGGAGTTGATCGTGCCGGTGGCGTTGGAGCAGGGCTCGAAGTTCGCCATCCGTGAAGGCGGTCTGACCGTCGGCGCCGGTGTCGTCACCAAGATCATCGCGTAATTTTGAGATGTCATTTTGGGCGTAGCGAAGAATTCCCGAGTTAACGAAGGATCCTTCACTCCGTTCAGGGTAACATCGGTAGAAAGCAAGGTTGTAAAATGGCTTCAAAGAAGAAAGACGTCCGACCGGTGATCACTCTTCAGTGCAACGACTGCAAGGAGCGTAACTACACTACCGAGAAGAATCGCCGAAACGATCCGAACCGGTTGGAATTCAAGAAATATTGCGGCCGTTGCAAGAAACATACGGTCCATCGCGAAACGAAGTAGTTCGGTAGAGGTGAGGGGTACCTCGCCTCTACAACCTAGGCCAGTGGCTCAATTGGCAGAGCTCTCGTCTCCAAAACGAGCGGTTGTGGGTTCAAGTCCTACCTGGCCTGCCTAAGGCAACGCCGCGCCCAGCGGCGTTTTAGCCGTAAAAACCCGAAGGAGCAAACCCTTGGCTGAGAAAGCGAAGAAAGTCAAGAAACAAGAGAACGCCATCCAGCGGTACTTCCGCGAGACGACGGGCGAACTCCGCAAAGTAAGCTGGCCCACCTGGCCCGAAGCGCGCCGCCTGACCGGACTCGTGTTGCTTGTGATGGTCGCTGTCGGGCTCTTCCTCGCCGGTGTGGATTTCCTCGCCGGAGAATTGTTGAACCTGATCCTCGCGATCTAGTCGAATTGAGAAATTGAGATGGACTTACCGGAACCGCAAGAGCAGATCGAACAGGAACCGAAGGATGAACAGTCCGCAGAGCAGAATGCTCCGGCGGAAAGTTTCGATTCCAATCCGGAACCTGAGCCTGTCTCCGCGCCCGAAACGAAACTCCCCTCGAACCTTCCTCCCGTTGAATCCACTGTCGAGGGACCTGCATGGTTTGTGATCCATTGTTACTCGGGCTACGAGAACAAAGTCCGTCACAACCTCGAACAGCGCATCGAAACAATGGGCATGAAGGATAGGATCTTCGATGTATTCATCCCCATGCAGGAAGAGATCGAGGTGAAGGATGGCAAACGCCGCACGGTCGAGCGCCATATCTTTCCCGGTTACGTTCTTGTGAACATGGTCCTCTCGGAAGAGTCCTGGTATGTGGTGCGCAATACGCCGGGCGTGACCGGTTTCGTGGGCATGGGAAATTCGCCTACACCGCTTCGTCCCGAGGAGGTTGCTCAGATCGTCAAGCGCACCGAAGCCGATTCGCCCACGGTCAAGGTCACGTTTAAGCAGGGCGAACGTGTCCGCATCATCGATGGACCATTCAACGACTTCCGCGGCGTGGTCTCCGAGATCGATATGGAGCGCAGCAAGGTGCGCGTGATGGTCAGTTTCTTCGGGCGCGAAACGCCAGTGGAACTGGACTTTCTGCAGGTCGAGAAGTCGTAGCAGTGTAAGAAAAACCAAATGGACAGTAGCAGGCTCGGATCGAGTCTGATGCGGTGGGAGGGTCTCCCAGAATGACCCGCTAAAACCACACCTGTTCCTGCATTGCAGGTGCAGGCAAGGAGAAAATTGAAATGGCAAAGAAACTGAAAGCAGTCGTACGTCTCCAGCTCGAGGCTGGAAAAGCAAATCCCGCGCCCCCGGTGGGTCCCGCGTTGGCGAGCCATGGCATCAATATCATGGCATTCTGCAAGGAGTACAACGCGCGCACATCGAGCCGCCCTGGTGAAATTCTCCCGGCGGAGATCACGATCTATACCGATGGCTCCTTCACTTTCGTGCTTCGCACGTCGCCCGCTGCGGTGTTGTTACGCAAGGCTGCCAAAGTGGAGAAGGGCTCCGGCACGCCGAACAAGGACAAAGTTGGCAAAGTGACCCGCGCCCAGATCAGGGAGATCGCCGAGTTGAAGATGAAAGATCTCAATGCGATCAACCTCGAAGGCGCGATGTTGCAGATCGAAGGCACCGCCCGCTCGATGGGTATTACGGTGGTTGACTAAATTTGTGGGAGGACGGCTTTGCGCTGTCCGTTATTACCACGGAGGATAAAATGACTAGACACGGAAAGAAATATCTGGCAGCTCTCGCCAAGGTCGATATCGACAAGATCTATCCCGCACAAGAAGCGGTGGCTCTCGCAAAAGAGACGAGCATTACCAAATTCGATTCGACCATCGAAGTCCATATGCGCACGACGCTTGATTCACGCCAGTCGGACCAGCAATTGCGCGATGTGGTTGTGCTTCCGCACGGATTGGGAAAGACCGTTCGCGTATTGGTATTTGCCCAGGGAGAAGGCGCTGCGGCGGCACGAGCTGGCGGCGCGGATTTTGTCGCGGACGACGATGAGTCACTGAAGAAGATCGAGGGCGGCTTGTTGGATTTCGATGTGGCCATCGCCACCCCCGACGCGATGGGCAAGGTCGGCCGCCTCGGTCGCGTGCTCGGTCCGCGTGGTTTGATGCCGAATCCCAAAGCCGGGACCGTCGTCCCTGCGCAGGATATCGAACGCGCCATCAAGGAAGCAAAAGCGGGCCGCGTGGAATATCGTCTCGATAAGAGCAACAATATTCACGTCACAATCGGCAAGGCATCTTTCGATGCGCAGAAATTGTATGAGAATTACGTGGCGCTGATGGAGGCGATCAACAAGTCCCGCCCTTCCGGCGCAAAAGGCAACTTTATCAAGCGCATTACGGTTGCCTCCACCATGGGCCCGGGCGTAAAGGTCGACCCGGGCGAACATATTGAAGGAGCCGGATAGCAAGATATCCGTTAATTCCGAGTAAACCACTTCGCCAATGACGGCGGGCGTTTCAGCAGAAGGTTGTGCGATGTATGTGACCGCTGCGGGAACTTAATATCCTGCTCAGGTGAGGACCCAGTAGCATATTCCAGCGCCTCCGCGCTGTTCTCCCGTGAGGGAGTGCGAAAAAGTCTTTGCCTGCGAGAGTGGCAAAGACTTTTTTGAAAGGAGGTGAACCCTTTGGCAATTTCAAAACAACGCAAGGAAGAGGTGATTGCCCAGTACAACGACTGGGTCAAGCGCAGCCAGGCAGTGATTCTCGTGGAATATACTGGCGCGAACATGAAATCGCTCGATAATCTCCGCGCAAAGATCCGCGAATCCGGCGGTGAATTCCATGTGGTCAAGAACACGCTTGTCCGCCGCGTTTTTGCGGATAACGGATGGGATGTGCCCGGCGACCTGCTGGTCAAATCCACGGCTGTTTCGTTCGCGTTCGCAGACCCCGCTTCCACGGCAAAAGCCCTGACCGATGCAACAAAAGGCAACGAATTCGTAAAGGTCAAAGGCGGTTTCATGGCTGGCAAGGCTATGAACTCCGCCCAGGTCAAGGCATTATCTGACCTGCCGCCACTGCCCGTCATGCGTGCGACGCTACTCGGCGTTTTGCAGGCTCCGGCTGGCAAACTCGTCCGCACGCTCGCAGAGCCCGCGCGTGGATTGGCTGCCGTCATTAAAGCGCGCACCGAAAGCGCGCCGGCAGTTGCCTAATTTTACCGAAGCGAGTCCATCTCGCAACTTTGAATTACACAAACCGTTTCTTAGCTAGGAGTGCTAACCAATGTCTGACAAACTCGCAAAACTCGTGGATGAACTTTCCACCCTTTCCGTTCTCGAGGCGGCTGACCTCGTGAAAATGCTCGAAGAAAAGTGGGGCGTTTCCGCCGCCGCTCCCGTGGCTGTCGCCGCCGTCGCCGGGGCTGGCGCTGCCGCCGCCGAACCCGTGGAAGAGAAGACCGAGTTCGATGTGGTCATCAAGGATGCAGGCGCCAAAAAGATCGACGTCATCAAGGTCATCCGCCAGTTGACCAGCCTCGGTCTCGGCGAAGCCAAAGCGCTCGCCGAAGCCGGTGGCTCCAAGGTCCTCACTGGTGTAGGCAAGGAGGCCGCCATGGACGCCAAGAAGAAACTCGAAGAAGCCGGCGCCCAGATCGTCGTCGAGTAAACCCTTTCAAAAATGCAAGCAAAAGATGGCTTTTCAAGAGCCATCTTTTTGTTTAACCAGTACCCATTTCCCATTCGCGGTGAAAAGGGAAGTTCCTATAATTCTCGCCAGTGGTCTGACCACCAGACCAAAAAATTATGAAAATCGAACGAGTTTCCCACAAACCCCTTGCCGAGACGGTGGCAGGTGAGCTTGCCGCTTCTCTCTTGAACGGGAGTCTGGCTCCCGGCACACAACTCCCGCCTGAGCGCGAGTTGATCGTCAAATTCGGCATCAGCCGGGCCACCCTGCGCGAAGCGCTCAAGATGCTCGAAAAACACAGCCTGTTGGAGTCGCGCCCACACGTCGGCTGGTTCGCGCGCGAGGTCAACGAATCGAACCTGACCCGGGCGAAGGAACTGGCTGGAAGGAATGGGAGACAGGCTGAAAGTCCGGCTCGAAGCGAGCCGCCCACGAGTCCGATCCGGGTACCGATCGCATCCGATAAGCCGATCCGCATCCCAAACTTGCATAAGGACCGCCTCGGGACGTTCGACTTCATCTCATGGTGGGATCGTGATAAAGTCCAAAACGCAAGGGTCATGGTCATCGGCGCAGGCGCGCTTGGCAACGAGGTCATAAAAAACCTGGCTTTGATGGGTGTGGGGCATATCTTCATCGTGGATTTCGATAAGATCGAAATGGCGAACTTGAGCCGCTCAGTTCTCTTTCGTGAAACGGATAGCAACCGCAGTAAAGCGGAAATCGCCGCTGCGCGCGCGAAAACCGTCAATCCACAGGTGCATGTTCAGTATGTGAACGGAGATATCACATCCAAAGTCGGGCTGGGGGTCTTCCGCCGCATGGACGCGGTCATCGGTTGTCTTGATAACCGCGAGGCACGCCTGGCGGTGAACCGCTTTTGTTACTGGGTAAACAAACCCTGGGTGGATGGCGCAATCCAGGAACTGCTTGGTTTGGTGCGCGTCTTTGTGCCGGGTCAGGGCGCATGTTATGAATGCACCCTGACCGAGCAGGCACTGCGAGATTTGTCACTTCGTTATTCATGCCCATTGCTTGCCCGGCAAAACGTTCTCCTGGGTAAAGTTCCGACTACGCCGACCATCGCCTCGATCATCGGCGCGATGCAATCGCAGGAGGCGTTGAAACTGATCAACAGCATGCCCGTCGAGCCGGGCAAGGTGACCCACTTTAACGGCATGGTCAACGAAATGCACACGACAGCCTATGTACCGCGCGATGATTGCGAGTCCCATTGGACGTATGGGACGATCACAGAACTTCCCGCCCGCGCCGAACGGACGACCCTCGACGATTTGCTCCGCATCGCCTGCGCGGACCTCGGGCTGAATGCTGTAATCGAACTGGACCAGGAACTTGTCACGAAATTCGAATGCCCGAACTGCAAAACGGTCGAGGAAGTCTTGCGCCCGCTCGGTGAAGTCTCGTTGGAAGCCGGGCATTGCCCGAACTGCGGCATTTTGCGCGAGGCTTTTCTGACCCACGTCATCACCGGCGAAGAAAAATTCCTTCATCGCACACTGGCGAGTGTCGGAGTGCCGCCCCTGCATATCATCCGCGCTCACAACGGCGAGGAATACCGCTTTTATGAACTGACCGGCGATCTCGATCAGGCGCTTCATTTTCATGATTTCGAGACGCGGATCGGACTCGAAGACAAGAAAGAGATGCGCATCCGGATCAAAGAAGCGCCGCTTCATATCAAAGATATAAAGACATCCCCGGTCTTGCGGGTGGGCTCGGGACGAATCCGTCTACGGGACGAGAAATGATATGAATGCCCGAATGTCCGTTCATGCCGCCATGACAAGCGATACCTCAACCTCCTCGTATTCTCCAGGTTTCCTTCGCAGACTGGTGGGATGCCTGATGTTCGTTCTGATGATCGCGGGTTTCATCGCGTTGATCCAAAGGTATCAGGAAAACCTTACTCCGTTCCTGATGATTATCTTTGCCGTTCTCGCCGTCGGACTTGCGTCTGGTTCCGCGCCCCGCGCCAGTTTCTATGACCGGCCCGGTTGGATTTCGTTCCTGGTCATGCTGATCCTTCTACCGATCGGTATGCTCGCCCTGGGTTTTTTTACAAACTGGCAGATTGGTATCGGTCCGCTCGAACCCTGGCTCGACGGGGTGTTGGATCATGAACAGATTGCTCAACTTGGGAGCGCGTTGATCGTGGCTGTAATTTCCCTGGCCGCCTGGAGGAGAAAACCCCCAAAGATCGGGCGCGAGTCATCCGTACCTCATCAATCGGTGAATATGAGGGAATCGGTGAAGGTTCCGGTGCCTGCCCGTTCCAATGGAAATATTCGTTTATTGCGCGGACGCGCCTCGAACGCGCCGATTTCTGCCCGCATAGGGAATCTGTTTCCCCGCATTAAATCTTTGCCGGGATTCCGTTGGGGAAGGCGCGACAGGCCTGTATCGCTATCCTTCAAGAACAAGGGAAGCCGATTGGGATATCAGCGATCCAGACGCAAACCCAACGTGCAGGTCTCGTTGTACGAAGTCCACCGCTGTCCCTATTGTCTGGAGGAAGTCAAACTGACCGATCCGCGCGGCGTGAAAAAATGCGAGATTTGCAATACCGTGCATCATGCGGACTGCTGGGATGTTACAGGCGAATGCCAGGTCCCACACCTCAATACCTTGTGAACGGAGACTCGACATGTCCGACCTGAATGTAACCATAGTTCTTCCAAGCGGCGGCGCGCGCGCAGCGGAGATTCCCGACGATGTGCCGGTTCGCGATTTGATGCCTGAGTTGGCTTCGTTATTGGAACTTCCCACCGTCGGTCCGGATGGACGCCCGATGGGATACCGTCTCGATAGTAAAGCCCTCGGCAGGGAATTGAAAGAGAACGAGACTCTTTCCGCAGCGGGAGTTCCTGAAAACGACCGCCTCATGCTGACCGCAGACATCACAGCCGGAAGCTTCGTTTCTGTCGCCGGGAGCCCGCGCATGAGACGCCTGAAAAACGATTACGAGCTCATGCAGGAGATCGCCGCCCGCAGCGACTTGATCACTTTCAAGGCTGTGGATGCCCGCCCGGGAGTCCCGCCCGAACGCTATATCGTGACCTTCGCCTGCAAGAGCATCATCGGCATCGATTCATCGGGCAGACCAAAATATGGAAACAATCATCAAGTGGAGATCTACCTGCATACTCAATACCCGCAGCGCTGGCCGGGCATGAAGTGGATGACTCCGATATGGCACCCCAACATCAATCACCTGAACGGGAGCGTGTGTATCGACGCTGCCTGGTGGACCGCAAGCCGTTCTTTGGACCGTCTGGTCGTCATGTTGGGAGAAATGCTCCAGTGGAAGAATTTTCACGACGACCCGACCAAACCTCCGTTCCCGTGGGATGCGGATGCGGCGCGCTGGTCCCGCGAATATCGCAAGAAACATCCCAATGAGTTCCCTGTGGACCGTCGTGAACTCCTCCGCCCGGAACGAGTAAAGATAAAACCGGTGGAGAAGAAGAAATCGCCGGTGATCAAATTGAAATAGTCATCGTTGCGCGCTTACAAAGTTTTGTATTTGAGAATTAGTGAAAAGGAGAAAAATATGTCCGATATACCTGTCACCCTGGTTCTACCCTCCGGGGGCACCCGCACTGCCGAGGTTCCCGATGATGTAGTCGTGAAGGATCTTATTCCGGAATTGACCACGTCCCTGGAACTGCCCACCACCGGACCCGATGGAAGACCGATGTCCTATCGGTTGGACAGCAAGGCACTTGGTCGCGAACTGAAGGAGACCGAAACGCTCTCCCAGGCGGGAATCCCGCAAAACGACCGGTTGATGATGACGGCCGACGTAACCGCCGGTTGACCTTCAAGGCGGGCTGCTCCAGCTCGCATGGAACAGCCCGCCTCATTAAAACACTGGATCATCGAATGACTGGTAACGGAATTCGCCTATCCACCCCCATTAGCGCGAGACCGATACGAGCCTGCATGCCACTGGCTCGGTCGAAGCGCTGGGTCTCGGTCCACGAAAGCGATGGAAGGCAACCGCTTGTCAACGTCTTTCTATCGCAGCCCGCATATACCCGCATCCTCATTCATTCGACCGGCGAATTGGACGATGAAGTAGGCGGTGCACTGGTTGGATTGTGGTGCATGGATCGTGATTCCGGCTCGCAGTTCGTGGTGGTCCAGCACATGCTTCCCGCCCGGCACACCCGGCAGGGTAGCGTCTACCTGACTTTCACGCAAGACACCATCGTAGATTTCCATGATGAGATCGATAGGAATTACAGCGGAAAGCGGATCGTCGGCTGGTATCACACCCATCCGCGCATGGGAATTTTCCTTTCCCATTTTGATACATTCCTCCACAACAATTTCTTTCCCGAACCCTGGCAGGTGGCACTGGTGGTGGAGCCTCATAGTTCAGTTGCCGGATTTTTCATCCGCCAGGAAGGAGGACATCTTGACCCCTCTCGTTACTTCGGGTTTTACGAACTGAATGGAAACTTGGGCAGGAGCATGGTGAATTGGCGAAACCTGCTTGGCGACGAGCAGGAAATGCAAGGAGTTGATTATGAGTAGAAGAATGCGAACCTATTTTTATGCAGTTCTCGGCGCTATCGGCGGCTTGATCGGTTGGCAGGTCAGCGACAACCTCGGGCTTTCAATCGTCGCAAATCTATACCTGAGCGAAGTTCTTGTCGGGGGATTGATCGGCCTGGTCATCGGTTTGTTCATCGGCATCACCGAAGGCTTGCTCACCCAAAACCTGGTGCAGGCGTCAAAGTCCGGTCTTTTTTGCGCGTTTCTTGGCGCTCTTGCCGGGGGCATCGGGCTTCCGCTCGGTGAATTTCTCTTTCAGGCAGTCGGTGCGGGCATCCTGGGCCGCGCACTCGGCTGGGCGGTCTTCGGGTTGATGCTTGGTCTCGCCGAAGGCATCACTGGCAAAAGTCAGGCGTGGAAGGGAATGTTGGGCGGTCTGATCGGCGGCGCACTCGGCGGTGTATTGCTCGAAAGCGCGCACAATTGGCTTGCCGATCCGCTCACCGGCAAAGCTGCTGGTCTCGTATTTCTGGGCGCATCGGTCGGGGCATTTATTTCCCTCATCGTTGTACTGCTTGCGCGCGCCTGGCTCGAAGTCACTTCTGGCAAACTCAAAGGCACCGAGTTCATCCTCGATAAATTTATGCGCTCCGGTCATCCTGCGGTCGCCATTGGGAGTTCTCCGCTCAAATCCGAGATTGTCCTGCCCGATCCCGACATCGCCCCGCAACATGCTATGTTGACGGGGGATGGCAGAAGCTTCACGCTGAAGGATATGAGTTTGGCGGGCACATACATAAACGGAAAAAAGATTCAGGCCACGCATCTCTCGAATGGGCAAAAGATACGCATGGGCAACACCGAGATGGTCTACCATGAAAAGAGGTAGCATGAAAAAGAATCCCCTTCGCCTCATTCTAAACTTTATCCTGGCCGGATTTCTCGCTATGTTCCTTACGCCGATGGCTTTCGCGCAGGACGATCTCCAGATCCGCATCACACAGGTGGATAATTCCAAATTCCCGAACGTGACCGTCTATGTTTCGGTGACGAACTCCGCTGGTGAGCCGGTGGGCGTGGATCCCACGTCCATCCAAATTTCCGAGAACGGCGAGCCGATGCAGTCGGTGGATATCCGCGGTGGCGGGGAAAGCGGGGAAGGGCAGGCAGACCCTTTGACCACCATGTTGGTGATCGACATCTCCGGCAGCATGGATAAAAACGGCAAACTCGATGCCGCAAAAGACGCCGCCAAGGCCTACGTGACGCAAATGCGCGCAGGTGACCAGGCCGGGTTGATCACCTTCGATACCAAGACCTATTACGTCCAGCAGGTTACGACCGATAACGCTGCGATGATCGCTGCCATTGATGGACTGGTCACCGGCGGCGATACCAGCATGTATGACGCCTTGATCGAAGCGGAAACCGCCCTCGCAGGCATCGAAGGGCGCAAAGCCATCATCGTCCTCGCGGACGGACTGGATAATCACAGCGCTGCCACGCCCGACGATGTCATCGCGGCGATCGGCCCGAGCGGGTTGACCATCTCCACCATCGGCTTTGGCGATCCCGGCACTTCTGCTCAAGCGGGATTGGATGAACCAGCCATGAAATTCCTGGCGGAAAAATCAGGCGGCCTGTACAGTTTCGCCAACGATCCGCAGGCGTTGACGGCATTATATGAACAGTACGGCCGCGCGTTGCAAAGCGAATACGCCCTAACTTACGGTTCCCCGTCCACCTTGCGCGACGGCGTGAATCGTGATTTGACAGTGTCGATCTCGTCTGTCGGTGTCTCCACCGAAGGGAACTACAATCCGGGCGGCGTCCTGCCGGAAGTGGCTCAAAGCTCGTTGACGTTGTTCGCCATGATCCTTGGCGGCTTGCTTCTGCTGTTGTTGATTCCCATCGTCATCTCACGCGGAGGCGACCTCTTCGGCGGTTTTAAAGGATTTAAACGTAAGGGAAGGATCAAGCTGTCTCAAACCGCAACGGGAAGCAGGAAGCCACAAATCAAAATTAAATAAGAAAAAGCGGCGCACAGAAATGTGCGCCGCTTTTTGATCAATAAAACTCAGGGATATTGGGCTTGGAGTCTTGAAGTCTCTAGTTTTGTCGTTCCATCCTGCGGATGACCATGACGACTTTGCCTTTGATGTCCAGCGCTTCGTTCTTTTTGACCAGGATTGGTTTGAAAGCGGGGTTCGCAGGCTGGAGGCGAAAGCCATCCTTCTCCTTGTAATAATATTTGAGCGTGGTCTCACTGCGTTCGGGAAGCCAGACCGCCACCATCTCGCCATTGCGGGCGTCCTGCGCAGACTTCAGGATGACAATGTCGCCGTCGTTGATCATAGCGTCGATCATCGAGTCACCTTGAACCTGCAGGGCAAAGAGGTCTTTTCCTTTTTCCCGCGCGGGCATCAGGGACATGGCGATCTCAACCGAATCTTCAGGTGTAAAAGGGGATTCCGATGGTACAAGGATGGGTTCACCAGCCTGAATGACGCCCATGAGCGGGACACGAAGCATATCACCGAGAGGATTATTACCGCCAGTGAGTCTCATCCCTCTCGAAATCTTACGGTCGCGTTCGAGCAAACCTTCCTTTTCGAGCTGGTCGAGGTAGTAATTTACCACTGAAGTGGAGGAAATATCGCAATTTTCCCCGATCTCACGGATGGAAGGGGGGTGCTTGTGCTCGCGTTGGTAGGACGCGATAAAATCCAAAATTTTCCTGTGGCGATCCCCGATTCCTTTGCTTTTTCGAACCATCATCATATCGAGCCTCCTGCCAGTGGGCTGGCGCGGGTTACGAGCATTCTTCGCTCATTTGTGCTAGTTATAATGATACTCGAACGCCTGTTCTGTGTCAAGGATTTTTGGGGGGAAATTTAGAATCACACCCAGGTCCGGCCGCGCATCCAAATGTACATCCCAATCGGCAGGCCAAGGAGAATGATCATGGTGGCCGTAAATGCCTGCTGGCTCGTCCAGCCCATAAGATTGGCAATTGGTTCGAAGAAGTTCATGCCGAAGAAACCGGTAATGAAGGTGATCGGCATGAAGAACGTCGTAATCACGGTCAATACCTTCATGATCTCATTCATGCGGTTGTTTGTCACGGAGAGATAAGTATCCAGCGCGCCTGTGACCAGGTCCCGCAGGCTCTCGTTCAGGTCGTGCAGTCTGACGAGGTGATCGTAGATATCACGGAAGAAGACCCGGTCGCGCGGGTCGATCACGCGGTAATCGTCGCGGGCGAGCTTGTTCAGCACTTCGCGCTGGGGGAGCAGGATCCGCCTCATCGTGAGTAGGATGCGTTTGAGGGCGAAGATCTGCTCGAGGATTTCAGGATGAGGCTTATCAAAGACTCTATCCTCGATTTGATCTACTTGCGCGTCGATATCCTCGATGAGCGGCATGTAACTCATTACGAGCGCGTCTACAATCCGATACAGTAAATGATCGGCGCCGTCTTGCACGTGGCGGATGTCGCGCTGGCAGGCGATCCAGGTGTCTTCGACGGCTGTCAGCAATTGATCATGGAACGTGATGACATAGTTCTGACCGAGAAAAATATCCAACTCGTCGATCTCAGCGTCGAACACCCCGTTTTCCTGCCGGTAGTTCAGGATGCTTAGGACGATGTAAAGATAGTCGTCCCAATCATCCACTTTAGGTGTGTGGGTTTCCTGCAGTGCGTCGTCGATGGCGAGGGGATGGAAGCCGAAACTGCGCAGGATCGGCTCCGCCTCCTCCTCCGGTTCGCCGATAAAGTCCACCCACAGCATCCCCCTCCGGTCTCGGATGAGGCGGGGGAATTCCAATGGCGGGATATCGGTTCGGACGGGATGTCCGGGCTTGTAGTAAAGGGAGCGAATCATGGTGACCTCTGGGTGGATTGAGAATTTTGATGAGGAAATCAATAATCTTGAAGGTTGTATTGAAATTCCTTATTTGTACTTGACAAATAATAAATAATGGGTATAATTTTATTAGGATTTGAGAGATAGAAATTGATTTTTCGCAAATCCGGCTAAAAAATCTTTATTTTTTATTGAAATTTTGCCTTTTCCAGCCAATTATATATCGGAGAGACCCATTATGCGACCCGCGCCATCTCGTTGCCCGATCTGCCAGTCTGAAATGGAAGTTGTCCGCCTGCACTGCTCCAGTTGCGACACCTCGATCGAGGGTCAGTTCGCGATGGGGCAATTTTCCAATCTGTCTCCCGACCAGGTGGAATTCGTGATCTCATTCGTGCGATGCGAAGGCAAGATCAACCGCATGGAGCAGGAGGAGCGCTGGGGGTCGTATCCCACCATTCGCAACCGCCTGCATGAAGTGATCCGTAAACTCGGCTTCGAACCCGGTAAAGACGAACTGCCGGATGTGGACGATGATACCCGCAGGGATGTCATTGCCGAACTCGAAGCCGGGAAGATCACAGCCGATCAAGCCATGCGCATCCTGCGCGGCGAGGAGGAATAAGTCATGTCCAAGACGATCAATGCGGGAAGAACGCCCAGGATTGAGATCGAGTCAATCGGCGGCGACCTCAGTCTCGTAGGTTGGGAAGGGGACGACATCCTTCTCAAAGCCGATGACGATGAAATGCGCGTCAGCCAGGACGGTGACTTTGTGCAGGTATCCTATGATGACGATCTTTCGATACGTGTGCCGAAAGGCGCGAACGTGAAGATCTCCAATATTGGCGGCGACGCTTCGATCCGCGGCGTGATGGGCGGGATCGAATTGATCAGTGCCGGCGGCGACCTTTCGATGCGGGACGTGAATTCCGTGACCATCGAAACGGTTCATGCGGACTTCAGCCTGCGCGGCGCGAAAGGGAGTTTGTCCATCCGGAAAGCGGATTCGGACGTTTCCATCCGCGATGTGGATGGGAATGTAGCCCTCGACTCAATTTCTGACGACCTTGCCCTGCGCGATGTGCGCGGCAATGTGACCGCCAATGTGGGCGAAGATGTCGTGATGTATCTGAATCCCCGACCTGGCTATTCGTATAACGTCAATGCCGGGGACGATATCCTGCTTGTGATGCCCCCGAGGGCGAACGCCGTACTTTCGATGAGCGGTGACGAAATCCATATGGATTGGGAAGGCGTTGAAAACGTCGACGACTCCACCAATCGAAGCGTTACGCTTGGCGACGGTTCAGCGCAGATCAATCTCAGCGCGGGCGGCGACATCCGCGTCTCGAACCGGTCGGATGCGGGCGACTCGGCGGAGGATTTCGGCAATTTCGCCGGTATGGGCATGGACTGGTCCGGCTTTGGCGAACGCATCTCCCGCCGCGTGGAGCAGGCGACCGAACGGGCTCAGCGCAAGATCGAAGCGGCAAACCGGCGCATAGAACAGAAAGTCCGTGCGGCGGAAAAGCGCGGCCGCGGAAAAGTTGCTCTTGGCATCGGTCGTTGGAATTGGGATTTTTCGCCCAAGGGCGTTCCCGTTCCGCCCAAGGCGCCGGTTTCAGATGAAGAGCGCCTTGCGATTCTGAAGATGCTTCAGGATAAGAAGATCACCGCGGAAGAAGCGGAAAAACTTTTAGCGGCATTGGAAGGAGGCTCGTAATGTCTTCTGAAGAGCGCAGGAAAATTCTTCAAATGGTTGCGGATGGAAAGATCAGCGCGGAAGAGGCGGCGACGCTGATGCGCGCGCTCGACGAATCGGGGGAGGAATCGGATTCGGGAGAACCGGAGGTCATTGAGGTCGGACCCGTGACCGGTGGGGAAAGAAGCGATGCTCCTGAGTTCGACGAAGTCCGCATGAGAGCGCATCGTTTTTCCGGAGCCTTCCTCTGGATCGGCGTCTTGATGACCGTCTTCATTGCTTGGTGGATGTTCAGCGTCCAGCAAAACTCCGGGTTGAATTTCTGGTTCTATTGCCTGGGCATGCCGCTTACGCTCGGCATCATGTTGATCGCGCTTGGCGCGGGAAGCCGCACATCAAGGTGGCTGTATGTGAATGTGGACCGGACCCGCTCGAAAGACCAGGATGGTCCTCGTAGAATTTCGCTGGCGTTTCCGCTGCCATTGGGTTTTGCGGCATGGTTCATCCGCACATTCGGCAGCCGCATCGAAGGTTTGAAGAATACGAACGTGGACGATGTGGTGACGGCGATCTCGCTGGCGAAGAATGTTAGAGACCCGCTGATCGTGCATGTGGATGACTCGGACAGCGGCGAGCATGTGCAGGTCTTTATAGGATAAAAATGGAAACCATCAAGAAACAACCTTTACTAAGCGGTTTGTTGATCCTGTTCCTGACGGCGATGATCTTTGCGAACATCGGCGGGAACATGTACGACGGTTTGTTGCCGTTGTACTTGAAGGAACTGAGCGCGGATATTACGCAGATCGGTCTGTTCTTTACGCTGGCGCAGATCGTGCCTTTGTTTTTGCAGATCCTTGGCGGCTGGGTGTCGGATTCGCTGGGTCGCTTGCGCGCCATCGCCATTGGCAGCGTCTTTGGCACGCTTGGGTTCATCCCGATGGTCCTTGCCGATACATGGCAGTGGCTGCTTCTTGCAACGGCGTTCGGCGCGGTTGCACGTTCCCTGGTCGGACCGAGCTTCGATGCTTTTATCGCCGAACATTCCAGTGAGCAGAATCGCGGCAAAGTATACGGCATCTCGCAGGCGATCTTTATGGTTGTAACG
The DNA here is from genome assembly GCA_015075725.1 of Anaerolineales bacterium. Lineage (NCBI taxonomy): Bacteria > Bacillati > Chloroflexota > Anaerolineae > Anaerolineales > Anaerolineales bacterium. The sequence continues at coordinate 2,097,632 of JABTTV010000001.1, forward strand.
GTTGTCGGTCCTCCCCTTGGGGGTTGGCTGACCGGCACATACGGTTTCAAGTTCATGTTGTTCGTGGCCGGTGTCTTTTATTTCATTGCAATGATCATGCGCTTGAGCATGGCGCGCGAAGCGGCAAGGACTCAAAAGGCGAACGGCGAGCACAAGAAATTATCTTTCACGAGCCTGAAGAGCAACCTCGGTTCGATGGTCGGATTGATTTTTTCAGGCGGCTTGATTACATGGATGTTGGTCACTGACGGCTTGCGCGACGTTTCCTTCCAATTCTCGGGAAATCTCTTCCCGGTCTTTATGCAGGAATCCGGCGGTTTGACCTACCAGCAGATCGGCTGGGTGACCTCGATGTTTGGCATCTTTATGATGTTGAGCACCTTCCCCGGCGGTTGGTTGTCGGACAAGGCAGGGGAACGGATTTGCATCGCTCTTGGCATGGGGCTGCTTTCTGCGGCTTTGTTCATCCTGGTCAATATCCCGCAAGGCGTGCAATATCAATGGCTGTTCTTTGTCGGCTGGGCAGTTGCCGGGTTGGGCGCGGGGATTTCCGGTCCCGCCTATCAATCGTTGATCAGTAAGGCGGTGCCGAAAAACCTGCGCGGGTTGGCGTTTGGGTTGTTCAGCACCAGTCTGGGAATCCTCTCGCTCCCGGCACCATGGATCGGTGCGCAATTGTGGCATAACTTCGGTCCGACCGCACCTTTCAAGATCACAGCATTCGTCCTCCTGCTTTCGGTCATTCCGATCTGGTTGAAGTTCAAACTTCCCAGGACGGAGGAAAAATCCGAAACAGACACGCCAGTGGAAGATAAAGTCGCCATCGCGGCGGGATAGGAAAAACACCAGGCTCGAACGGCGAAAGGAGAAACGGTTATGGCAAATGTCGAAGAAAGAATGAAAATATTGAAATTGATCGAGGAAGGCAAGATCAGCGCAGAGGAGGGCGCAAAACTCCTCTCCGCGCTGAGCGACTCGCGTCGTGGCGTTCCCGCGCCACCGCGTTCGCCTTCCGCGCCGGGCGGAGCGCGCATGCTGCGCGTGCGGGTCACCGATACCCGCACCGGGCGGTCAAAGGCATCCGTTCAAATTCCTCTGGCTTTGGTGGATGCCGGACTCAAGATCGGCGCGCATTTTGCTCCGGAGGTCCAGGGCGTGGACATGAGCAATGTGATGGAAGCGCTGCGCATGGGCGTAACAGGAAAGATCATCGATGTCACCGACGAGGAAGACGGTGAGCACGTCGAGATATTCGTTGAATGAAGAAAGGCGAGTGTGAAATGTTATCTTACGGCCTATATAAGTTGATGCAGTAAGCAGGTTCCGCAACCGTCCTGAAAGCGGAGGGTGGGCATGATTGTACAAGCCCAATGCCGACGGACGGTGGTTATTTAAGCCAAGAGAATCGAACAGGAAAACACTTTAAATGGAAACCACAACGACCAAAGGACCCACGGGCATGTTCGGATTTACCATCGTCTGGCTTGGGCAGATTGTTTCCGTACTTGCCAGTGCCATGAGTCAGTTCGGTCTTACCATCTGGATGTTCCAAAAGACCGAAAGCGCCACTGCGCTGGGGTTGATGCAGGTCTTCTTCATCACTCCGTTTCTATTGATCTCTCCGATCGCCGGGGTGATGGTGGATCGTCACAACCGCAAGATGATGATGATGGTCAGCGACCTGATGGCGGGGATTGCAACCATCATCATCCTGATCTTCCAGTCGCTCGGCATTCTTGCATTCTGGCATCTGTATTTTGCCTCGATCATCTATGGTTTGGGTATGGCGTTCCAGTGGCCTGCCTATTCCGCCGCGATCAGCACCATGGTGCCGAAGGAACAATACGCCCGCGCCAACGGGATGATGTCCCTGGTGGAGGCGGGTCCAAATGTGGTGGCTCCTTTGCTGGCTGGAGCTCTCCTGCCCGTGATCGGTTTGACCGGTATCCTCCTCTTTGATGTTTTTACCTTTCTATTTGCCATTGGGGCATTGATGATCGTGCATGTTCCACAGCCGGAACGCACCATGGAAGGTGAACAGGGCAAGGGGAGTATCTGGAAAGAGGCGGCGTACGGATTCAAATATATTTTCACCAGGCCCAGCCTGCTTGGTTTGCAGTTGACGTTCTTTGTCGGGAACCTCTTCGCAGGAATTGCATATACACTGGTTGCCCCGATGATCCTTTCCCGCACGGATAACAACAGCCTTTTGCTCGGCTCGACCCAATCGGCGGGAGCGATAGGCGGGTTGATCGGCGGCATCGCCATGAGCGCATGGGGTGGATTCAAACGCAGAGTGCATGGGGTCTTGATCGGTTGGATGATCTCCGGGATTGGCATCGCGATTCTCGGCCTGACGGGGGGATTGCCTGTCTGGATCGCAGGTAGCATCATTGCCGCCATCGTTATTCCGCTTGTTAACGGTTCCAACCAGGCGATCTGGCAATCCAAGGTTGCACCGGATGTGCAGGGACGGGTCTTCTCCGCCCGTCGTTTGATTGCATGGTTCACAAATCCAATTTCGCCCATCATCGCTGGAACTCTTGCAGACTTTGTGCTCGAGCCGCAAATGCGCACAGCCAGCGTTTTTGCCGAAACTTTCGGAAATCTGGTCGGGACTGGTCCCGGCGCAGGCATGGGACTGATCATCTTTTTCTGCGGTGTGTTCAGCGTCTTCGTCGGCCTTGCAGGATATTTCATCCCAGCCATCCACAACGCTGAATCGATTTTGCCGGACCATGATCAACTGGCGAAAGCCGGAACGGAAGCCGCAGCGGCGTAAATGAAAAACTAATCGAAAGCCGGACGAATCTTCGCCCGGCTTTTATATTTTCCTCGAAGAATATTCTTTTGTTCTTCCGCCTTGACCCGGACCTCAAACCTTCGTGGAGAATCGAAACATCTCCAACCCGAAATAGACCTGCCGCCGCGTAAACGTCAGGCCGCTTTTTTCCAGAACCCGTTGAGAGGCGATATTTTGCGGATCGGTCAAACCGATGATTTCGTCCAGACCGATCCGGTTGATGCCAAAAAGCACCGTTTCACGCGCGGCTTCGGTGGCGTAGCCCCTTCCCCAAAATTTTCCACTCAACAAATAACCGACTTCTGTCTCATTTGTATCGGGTAAAAATTCCAAACCGCACCATCCCATGAGTTGCCCCGAATCCGCCAGAGTCACCGCCCAATGCCCGTAACCGAACTTTGCCCAATGGTCGAGTTGATGTGCCAGGTAACGTTCGGTCTTTTCCATCGACCAGGCAGTCCTGGTGGGAAAGTATTGCAGGATGCCCGGCTCCTGTGTAATGGAGAAGAGGGTTTCCCGGTCGTCCAAGATAAACTGCCGGAGAATCAAGCGTTTGGTGTTGAGCGTAACTGGGCTGCTGATAGTGACCATTTGCATTCCTATCGCTTAAGATATACTTTCATCGAACTGCATTATTTTTCGATCAAAATTGGAGAACTGAATGAATATTGCGATCCTTGGTACGGGAGGCGTGGGCGGATATTTCGGCGGGAAGCTTGCCCAAAGCGGACAGGACGTCACGTTCATCGCGCGCGGAGCGCACCTCGCATCCATCCGTGAGTCGGGTTTGCGTGTCGATTCGGTGGAGGGTGATTTTATCATCCGCCCTGCAAAGGCAACCGATGATCCCGATGCGATCGGCGTTGCAGATTTGATCCTTCTTTGTGTCAAAGCCTGGCAGTTGGATGAAGCCCTTTCGAAGATGAAACCGTTGATCGGAAACGAAACCATGATCCTGCCGCTTATGAATGGCATGGAACACATGGACAGGCTTCTCACTGAATTCGGCGCAAAGCATGTCCTCGGCGGATTGAGCCGCATCAGTTCTTTCATCGAAGGACCGGGACACATTCGTCATGTTGGCGTTTCGCCTTACATCGCTTTTGGCGAGTGGGATAATTCTAAAAGCGAACGAATTCAAAATCTGAAAGGGATGTTCAAATCGGTAAACGGATTAAACGCAGAAAACCCGGCAGACATTCAGGCTGCCATGTGGGAGAAATTCATCTTCATTTGCGCAACGAGCGCCGTCGGCGCATACACCCGCCAGCCTGCGGGCGGATATCGCGGCGATCCTGAATCGCGCGCCATGCTGAACAGGGCATTGGAGGAAACGGCAGCTGTCGGCCGCGCCCGAGGAGTTCCAATTGCGGATGATTTCGTGAGGCTCACCATGCAGCGCATCGACAATCTTCCGCCGCACACCATTGCTTCGATGCACAAGGACATCGTCGAAGGCAGGCCCTCCGAATTAAATGAACAGACCGGCGCTGTGATTCGCATGGGAAAGATGTTGGGCGTTCCGACCCCAACCCACGAAAAACTTTACGCCGCGCTTATCCCTCTTGAAAAAAAAGCTAGAAATCTCTGATCTCCACGTCCTGCTCACTGCATCCCACTCGACCTACCCAAATTTCCAGTTCCATCCCATCCCTTTCACCGATACACTCCCACCAAGCGCCCGCTAGAATGAGCGCCAAGGAGTAAACCCATGAGCAAAAATATCTTTAGTGACCTTTCCCAATCCATGGCAGACGCCGCAGAAAAAGCGGGTAAATATACAGCCTTGGTGGACGCGCGTCGCCGCATACCCGCAAGCGGAATCGCCATCGCAAAGGATACGATTCTCACTGCAGGTCATGTCGTGGAGCGTGAAGAGGATATCAAGATTCTATTTGGCGACGGAAACGAAACCAGTGCCCGCCTCGTCGGTCGGGACCCGGGGACGGATCTCGCGGTCTTGAAATTGGACTCCGCCTCAGCCTCTCCCGCCGAAGTCGCGAAAACACCCGCGCGCGTGGGACAACTTGTCCTGGCGATTGGCCGTCCCTCTGCGAACGGCATCGAATCCAGTTTTGGCATCATCAACCGCATTGCCGGACCCGTTCGTACCGGGCGCGGCGGCATGTTGGATAGTTACATCAAGACCGATGTTGTCTCCTACCCCGGTTTCTCCGGCGGACCGCTTATAAACGGCGAAGGCGAGACGCTTGGCATCAACACCTCCGGCTTCGGGATGGGCGGCGAAGCTCTCACGATCCCTACCGATGTGGCATGGAGGATTGCCGATACCCTTGTCAAACACGGCAAGATCAAGCGCGGATACATCGGCATCCGCAGCCAGACCGTAAATATTCCTGCTGAATCACGGGGCCAGTTGAGCGGCGGACAGGAAACAGGCTTGCTCATCGTCGGCATCGAAAAGGACAGCCCAGCGGAGAAAGGCGGCTTGATCATTGGCGACATTCTCGTTGGCGTGGCGGGGACGGCGGTTGAGCATCATGATGAATTATTCTCCCGCCTGAGCGGGGACGTGGTCGGCAAGTCCACGCCGATGGACGTATTGCGCGGCGGAAAGCTGCAAACGATCAATGTGGTTGTGGGCGAGAGATAGGAATTGGGGTGCGAAGTCTCCAGACTTTGCACACTGCAACGACAGGAGTCGTTGCACTCCAATGAGCGCTTCATGATCCACGTAACCATCGTCTCTCCCAACCACGCCCTGCGGGTCGGTTTGCGTGAAATGCTGGCAGACCGTGCTGGCATACGTGTGGTGGGGGAGGCGGCGCGGATCGCGGACGTGAACGAACGGGAAACCGAGGTGGCAATACTCGCCTCGGTTTCTTCCGTTCAGGGCATCGAAAATATGAACGTCGGGGTGCTCTTCCTCACCGAGGATATCGATTCGTTGCGGGCGTCCCTTTCGTCAGGAATCCGCGCGTGGGGCGTCTTATCTGCAGAAGCGGGCGCGGAGGAAATGTCGGCGGCGATTCTTGCAGTGGCAGAGGGGCTGTGGGTGGGCGCGCCAGGCCTGGTCGAAGGATTGATGCGCCTGCCAAAGGGCAGGGAAGGCTCGGGAGATGAATCGCTTCCAGAGACGCTTACCGCCCGCGAGAAGGAAGTCCTCCAAAACATGGCGGAGGGGCTGGCAAATAAACAGATCGCCTTGGAGCTCGGCATCAGCGAGCATACGGTCAAGTTCCATCTTTCGGCGTTGTATGCCAAGCTGGGTGTCGCGAGCCGCACCGAAGCTGTGAAACGGGGGATCGAACTGGGTTTGATCTCGTTGTAATTCTTATCCGTTTGTAATGCATCCAGAATAAAGGGCGGGTAAAATTTTCGGGACTCAAGAGTCTATAGTTCATGCCGCGCGAATATCACTACACTTGGGAGTGGGACCTGGCTTCTTCGCCTGAAGCGCTCTGGCCCCTCGTCTCGGATACGAACCGCTTCAACCGCGATACGGGCTTGCCGCCCATGCAGCTGCTGGGAATTCAAAACCGCGTCAAACGGGTCAAATTCAATTTACCGCTGATCGAAATCATCTGGGATGAAGAACCGTTCGAATGGACGTACCCGTATCGCTTCGGGATATTGCGCCGCTATCGAACCGGTCCCTTGCTCGAAATGCGCGTGGATTGCCGCCTTGAACGTCGCGGCGAAGGCACCCATCTTGCCTATGAAGTGTGGGCGACCTCGCGGAATTTTTTGGGCGATATTGCCATCCCGTTGGGGATTGGATTTGTCAGCGCGAGACGATTTGGAGACGCATTCACGAAATATGACCGCATCGCCTCGAACCCGGACCTGAGTCTGACCGCCAGCCCCGGGCGAAATCTCAGCCCGAACGGCTCCTCCCGTCTGCGAATCCTCAGCGAGCGGCTGCAATCGGGGCAAGGGGACTCTCAAACCCTCGAACGTCTATCCGAGTATCTTCAGCGTGCAGACGATATATCGATTCAACGCATGAGACCCTACGCCCTCGCGGATGGTTGGGGCTTGAACCGTCGAACTGTTTTGGAGACTTTCCTGCACGCCACACGCGAAGGGATGCTGGACATGTACTGGGATCTGCTGTGTCCCGAATGCCGCGGCGTGACCGAGGACCATCGCAAACTGGGCGACTTGAAAGTACATTCGCACTGCAACACATGCCAGGTCAGTTTCGATGCGAACTTCGACAGGAACGTGGAAGTGATCTACCGCCCGAATTCATCAATCCGCAAGGTGGATGCAAATGTGGAGTTCTGTGTGGGAAGCCCGCAACGACAGCCGCATATTATCTTTTCATTGGTCGTCCCGCCGCGCGAGGAATTGCCCTTCAATACCATACTCGCGCCGGGGCGGTATCGTTTATCGGCTTCCGGTCTCGAAGGTTCACAGACCCTGCTCGCCTCTGTGAACGGAGCCGCGCGGATGGATTTTCGCGCCGATAAGCTCGGCTGGTCAACCCAGTTTTTGGATATTGGGTTGTCGCCGAACATCCGCCTGTTCAACGACACGGAGTTTACACAAACCTTCCAACTCGAGCGCGTGACCTGGTCTGACCAGGCGGCGACCGCGGCGGATGTGACCACGCTGCAGGTCTTCCGCGATCTTTTTTCGAACGAAGTCCTGCGTGCGGGCGAGGAGATCTCCGTCGGTTCGATGACTCTGATGTTCACCGACCTGCGTAATTCCACCAGGTTATATCGCGACATTGGCGATGCTTCGGCCTTTGGAAAGGTGCGCGAGCATTTCAGCATCATCGAGGGGGCAGCCGCAAAGGAAGACGGCGCCATTGTCAAGACCATGGGTGATGCCGTCATGGCGGCGTTCCGAAAACCGGTTTCGGCTGTGCGCGCCATCTGGAACGTGCAAAGGGAGTTGACCGCGCGCGGCATCCCGCCTCTGACCATCAAGGTCGGTGTCCATCATGGACCGTGCATCGTGGTGAATCTAAACGACCGGCTCGATTACTTCGGCTCGACGGTCAACATCGCGGCGAGGCTCCCGCACTTTTCGGCAGGCGGCGAGTTGATCCTCTCCGGAGAGATTCGCAACGACCCTGAAGTGCTCGAATTCCTCGAAAAGCACGCTGCGCCCAATTCGGTTTCGAGATTTCAAGGCGAGATCCGCGGAATCGACTCCGCCAAGGAGATGTGGCGGGTGAGGATTTAGTTTTTTTACTTTGGATAAATAGGAACTCACTCCCAAGCACACAGGAGTGAGTTCATTTACTTACGCAGGTTTCTTTCTAAATATCAACTTTAGAATAATCCACACGATCAACACAGGCGGACCGAAGATCGGCAGAAGGACGACGAAGAACCAGATAAGCAGGTCGGCGATGTTCTGGTAGGCATGAGTCAGGACTTCGATGGCTTCCTTGAGAGTCTCACCGGGCTCCCAGATCGGTTTTGGCATCGGCACGGGCTCCAGCGTGGGCAATTGCGGCTCGAGTGTGACGGTGATGGTCGAAAAGGCGGAGCGGTCATCAAGGTAGTTGATGCGCCCTTTGATCTCTTCGATCTGACGTTCGATCTCCGACAATTGTTGGTTGATGCGCAGAGCCTCATCCACGTTCTGTGCCTGGTCGAGGAAGGATTTGATGCGGTCGCGTGTCGCTTCGAGGTTGACGAGCTGGGACTGCAAATCCACATATTGATCAGTTACGTCCTCGCCGGATGCGTTCTCATCCATCACCTGCAGGGCGAGATTCCGCATGCGGTTGAGGGCGCGCTCGAACTGCGTCACCGGAACCGCGAAGGTAATCGTGGCGTATTTGTAATTCTTACCGTCGGCGTAAGGTTGGTTCCAAACTCTCGAACTGACGATATATCCGCCAGTGTCGCCCACGATCTGCGTGATACGCTCGATGGCATTGTCTGGATCCTCCACCAGCAGGCGCATATCCGCGGACTTGATGACGAGATGCGTGGTCAGTGCGGCATCGTTCTCCGTCCCGGTTTCGTAAACATACCCTTCCTTCAATCGGGATTCAGAATCCGCCCCGTCCTGCGTGTCGAGCTGCTGCTCCGCTTCGACAGCGGCGGCTTCAGTGGCGGCTGCTGCTTGCTCCGCAAAACCGGTCGGCTGTTCTTGTACGGCTGGCGCGCCGCAGGCGTTCAGGACCAGCATTCCCAGCAACAGGAATACCGGCAGCGATGTGATTCGTGATTTCATTTCATCCTCCGTTTTGAATATGGACTTTCGGCGTTATTCAAGTGACGAGCATCGAGGTGGAAATGTTCCTACGTCATAATATTCCTCCTTCCTATATAAAAAGTCCGCACAGATTCGGCGTATCTGCGCGGACGAATGTCCATCTCATCTTACGGATTTGAGGAGGCTATTTCAATAACACTGTAGTCTGGATTTTTCCCGCACGTTCATGCCGGGCGGAAAGTTTGACCTTTGTCCCTTTCTTCGCCTTGATGGTCCATTCCACTTTGAGGCGGTCGGAAGAACCGTATCCCGGTTCAAAAATAAAGGAAGCGGGAATTTGATCCCTGCCCTGGAGTTCGCCGGGTTCTTCGCGCTCTTTGCCTGAGATCACCTTCGCGCCTTTGGGCATTTGAATCTCTGCGATCACGCCGCGCGAGACCTTGCGCTCGAGCGCCTTTTTTGAGACGTAGGTCGGCAGCCAGCCCCGGTTTTCCACCACAAGACGGATATTGTAGGTATCCGCTCCCAGCGGGGTGACGGTCACGTCGCGCAGACCAAGCTCGGGCGCGATCAGAGCGTGCCAGATGATCCACTCGGGGAAGCGCTGAATCTCTTGCTCTAAAAATTCAAGGGGAACATTCGACCACATGTGAAGGAAGTCCCAACCGCCCAGCTCCAGTTTGCCCAATTGCGGGTGGTCGAATTCGTACCAATCCACGTAGCCTTTGCCCTCGAGGATGGTGTCATTCCATTGCAGGATTTTGATGTCATCTTCCACGGGGTGTTCGCGATACCAGTCAATGTACTTGGCGTCTGTGATTCCAGCCTCTTTGACGGGGTTCCAGAATTCCACCGTCCACGCATAGATGCCGCGGTGTTCGTATGTCCATTCGTCGAAGGCGCCTGTAGTGACCTGTTTTGGATGATAACGGAATTCATGGTACATGGATATATCCGGGTAGCCGGTAATCTCTTTGCCTTTCGAACCGATCTTTTGAATCGTCCAGAGGTCTTCTGGGATTTGCTCCTCATCGGGCTTTTCCGGCATGCCGCGCAGGAGCACCCCGCTGAAAGTGTGATACGAAATGGTGCCGGTGATGTTGCGGTTCTCGAGGATGAAGCGGACGAGGTTAAGCGCCTCCGGTTCGCTGGTGGGGAAGTCGCCCGCGCCATGCTGCTCGGACTCGCTGCGCCAATTCGCCGGGAAGTTCCGGTTCAAATCCAGCCCTTCTTTGGGCGGGTTGACTTTGATGGTAACGCCATCGTAATTTTTCATGAACCCTTCGGTCAACACGCGGTAATACTCGCCGCCAACTTCCGCAGGGTCGCGCCGTATCAACAGGCGTGGATGATCGGGATGTACCTTCCATGCGCCGTTCGGGTCTTTGATGCGCATCTGCAAAATACGCCCATCGCCATCCACGTCTTCCCCGGCTTCCAAGCCTTCGATGGCGTTCTCCACATACGGGTAGGGGCGGGTGCTCGAACGAATCTCCTTCGGGCGGTCTGCAAGCGCCCACTCCGCGCCATCGGGATTGACCCTGGGCACGATGTAAAACGCCCGGGTATCAAGCGCGCGGGTCACAGATTCATCTTTTTTATGGCGTGTCACGAGCGAATCGATGAGATACAACGCCGCTGTAGATCCCGTCACCTCGGAGGCGTGCAGGTTCGCATCCACCCAAAGCGCGGGCTTGTCCCGATCCTCCCCGGTTTTGAAATTCGTGATTCTCAACAGCCAGACATCCCTGCCTTCATAACTCTTCCCAATGGACTCCAGGCGGATGAGGTTTGGGTATTCCTTCGCATACGCCTTAAGGATGCGGGTCATTTCATCGTACCGGTGGAACCGGTCGAACTTTACGTTTGGCATATAAGCTCCTCTGGTCAATGTCTCCTGCCTGCTGTTCACTTTTCACTTTCTCACTCCTCCCGTATCACCACATTCTCTCCCCATCCGTCTCCTTGCGCTTGTACAACCAACCTCGCCAATCCCATTGGGACGACATTTTTTTCCAATAACTCGCCTAGCGGCATCCAGATTGGATTGTAGGTTCCGTTGAAATCATCCACTTCGTCAAATTCCTCGCCTGTGCCGGTCCCGTATTCACCATCCACCCATTTCACCAGAAAGTAAACCTGCTTGCGCCTGCCATCCCGCAGGACCTCGGCAGCTTTTTTCTCGACTACCACCTCTATGCCCAACTCCTCGCGCGCTTCGCGAACAGCGGCTTGTTCGTCAGTCTCGCCATCATCCACACCGCCGCCCGGGAAGGCAAAATAATGCCGTCCCTGTTTGTGACGTTCCATCAAGGCAAGTCTCCCCTCGTGGATCAGGATGATCCCTGCGCGGTTTCGCATATTACGACCCTTCTATTCGAATTTGGGCCTGCTTTATATCTCAGCGCTCAACAATACGTGTGTTTGCTTCACGTCTTCATGGATCTGTTCGATCAACGCCTCCACGTTGGTGTAGCGGATCTCATCCCTCAAGCGCGCCACGAATTCAAGGGTTAATATCTCGCCATAAATATCGCGGTCGAAATCGAGCAGGTAGGCTTCGAGGCTGGGGATCTTTCTTTCAGGGGTGAATGTAGGGTTCAAGCCGATGTTGGTCGCCGCCATGTAACGCTCGTCTCCAAGCCGCGCCCAACAGGCATAAATTCCATTCGGGGGAATCGCTTTTTGTTTTGGATAATCGATATTTGCTGTGGGGAAGTTGAGTTTTTTTCCGCGCCCTTCGCCGTGGATGACCTCTCCGCCCATCCTGTAGCGATAACCCAAAAGTTTTGCGGCTTCAGCCATGTCCCCGATGGAGACCAGTTTACGGATCTCGGTGGAGGAGATCACGCCGCTTTCGTCGCCCAGGGCTGGCACCACCTCGACGGTGTAACCCAATTCCAAGCCGATCTCTGTCAGCCGCGGAGCGTTGCCTTCGCGCCCCCTGCCCAATGCAAAATCGTAACCGACGAGCAAATGACTGAGTCCGAGATGCGATTTCAGACGGGACATATACTCATGGGCCGGGACAGCAGAAAGGTCCGGGGTGAAGCGCTGGGTGATGACAGTATCCACGCCGAGCGAGAATAGTAAATCCGCGCGTTCATCGGAGGTGGTCAGGCAGCGGATCTCCCTGCCTGTCAGCACCGATGCGGGGTGCGGTTCGAAGGTCAACACAACTGCGGGAGCGTTGTTCATGTGCGCATCCCGTACCAGTTTGTGGATGATCTCACGGTGGCCGCGATGCACACCGTCGAACACGCCGACGGTAAGGTAGGAATTTTTGAGAGTTAATTCTTCGAGAAAACGATGATGCTGCATAAGAAAAAAGCCGCCTCTGACGGCGGCTTTATTTTATCATCCCGTTCATGCGGGTTGCGCCCGTCCTCGGCGCACCCACCACCGGGGACGGCGGCTGAGCATTGGGCTAGTCCGATGTGAAGAATACTTTCTTCGGCTGCCATTCCTTCGAGCCGTCTTCGGGGTTTTCCGCCTGCACCATGAGTGCGACGAGTTCGCCCTGGGTGCTCACGCCGCGCACCTTTTCCTGGCTGATGTCGGCGGGTTTGGCTTTTACGCGGTGGCCGTGACGCACGGCTTCCACTTCGTCGGGGCTGAGTTCGACGGCGTACCAATCGCCGAGCGCATCGGCGGCTGGGATCAAATACTGATACCAATTGCCCGCGGTGAATGCCTCCTGCAATTTGCGCAGGGGCACGGCATCGCGCAGGGTGAATTTTCCGCTTTTCGTCCTGCGCAAGCCGACGAGATATGCACCGCAGCCCAGTTTTTTACCGAGATCGTTCGCCAACGAACGGACATATGTGCCTGACGAGCAATGCACGTCGATGACCACTTCGGGCGGAGTCCATTCGAGCACTTCAAGGTGATGTACGGTGATCGTGCGCGGTTCGAGTTCGACCTCTTCGCCTTTGCGCGCCATTTCATAGGCTTTGCGTCCCTGCACCTTGACCGCCGAGTAGGGGGGCGGGGTTTGCTCGATCTCGCCGACAAAGGTTTTGAGCGCTTCTTCGAATTCCGCTTCGGTGACTTTTGCCGGGTCCTTGGTGGGGGTGAATTTGCCTTCTGCGTCGTAGGTATCGGTGGTGCCGCCCAAGCGGATGATGGCTTGATAGCGTTTGTCGGATGCGGAAACGTATTCGCTCAAACGGACGGCGGGTCCCACCAAAATGACGAGCACGCCGGAAGCCCGCGGGTCGAGGGTGCCGGTGTGGCCTGCGCGGCGAAGCCCTGTTCCGTTTCTAATGGCTTGGACCACGTCGTGGGAGGTCATACCCACGGGTTTATCAATCACAAGTGCGCCTGATATGGCGTTTTTAATGTCCTGACTGTTCATATTATGGATTCCTCCTAAAATTATCCTTGAATTATCCTTTACCTACCATACATTATGACACAATTATTGAAATTCGCAATATTAATATCCAGCATAAGCCTCACTCGTTTGTACTAGTGAATATTTTACAAACCTATTAGGTCTCTTGTCTTTAAAAGAGCTTCTTTTTGAATATCAGCTAAACTTCCCTCGATATCTGCTCCTGCGGCGGCGGCGTGACCTCCGCCATTGAAATATTTGGCTACTTTCGAAACGTCGATTCCCGGCACAAGGGCGCGCCAGGAGATCTTTACATGATTGTTAGTTTGCTCCACAAAGACCATGCCGATCTTGTTGCCGTCTATGGCGGAGATCAAATTGATCAGGTCGGCATCGTCGTTCCCGCCATAGCCCGCAGATTTGCGGTCCGCAAGGGTAAGCGTGCCCCAGACGATGCCATTTTTGCTTTCAAGGCTCGAGAGCCCTGCACCCCAATACCTTGCGGCAGGATAGGATTTGCGCACAAGCGATTGCATGTAGATTTCCGGTAGGTCCACGCCTGTTTCCATTAATAATGCCGCCTGGCGTAATGCCTCCGGCGTGACGTTTGATGTGCGAAAGCCCAGCGTGTCGGTGACAATTCCGGTCAATAACGCGGCAGCGATGGGCTTGGTGATTCTGTATCCCCACTCGGGCAGGTGATTCGTGAGGATCGCCGCTGTGGCGACCTCTTCGGCTTCGATCAGATTCAATTTGCCGAAATTTTCATTTGTGACGTGATGGTCTATGTTGATGTCGGGCTGACCGAAATTCTCAAAGACCTTTCCCGTGCGTTTGAAGTCGGCGCAATCCACGGTGATGAATGTGTCGTGGCCGCCTTCCGGTTCCTTCTTCACCAAACTTCCGCCTTCGAGGAATTTGAATGAGGAAGGCACGCCGTCCGCAAGGATCATTTCAACGGTCTTCCCGGCATCCATTAATGCCATTCCCATTGCGAGCAGGGAGCCGACAGCATCCCCGTCCGGTCGTACGTGCGATGCGATCACCACCTTTTTTGCATCTTTAAGTCTTGCATTAATCTCCCCTGATACCTGATTGTTCAATTTATTTTCTCCATAAGCCCTGCTTAGCCTGCGCTCTCCAGCGCAGACGCGGCGTGAGAGAGCGCTGATTACGCAGGATCGTGAATTGCGGATTATTTCTTTTCTTTTAAACCTGCCAATAGTTTTTCGATGTGATCGGCATTTTCAGGTGTCGGGTCCCAGTGGAAGCGTAATCGTGGGAACGAACGCAGTTCCATCCGCGAGGAAAGCATCCGCCTGAGGAAGCCCGAAGCCGATTCGAGTCCTGCCAAAATTTCGGCGGAGCGAGAGGCGCCTTCCACTGCGGAGACATATACTTCGGCGTACGCAAGTTCGCGGTCCACTTTGACACCTGTAATGAATACCTGTTTGAGGCGCGGATCGTTGACCTCATGGATCAGCATTTCTGAAAGTTCCTGCGTTATGCGGTCTTCAATGCGTTTGATTCTAATTACAGATGGCATGGCTGATTAACATATTACGCAATGCATAAGGGCGATTATTCCAAAACGTAACAGACAAGCGAATCGCCCGGCTGGATATCACTGAAGTTCTTGAAGCCCACGCCGCATTCGAATCCCTGGCGGATCTCCTTCACGTCTTCCTTTTCGTGGCGCAGGGAGGAGAGATCGCCTTCATAAACAATGTCTGAGTTGCGGTACAAACGGACTTTCGCTCCGCGGCGAAGCTCGCCCTCGGTCACGCGGCAGCCGGCCACACGTCCGAACTTGGATGCGGTGAATACTTGCAGGACGGTCGCCTTGCCGAGGGTCTTTTCCACAAAATCGGGTTCGAGCATGCCCTTCAAGGCTTTTTCGATATCCTCGGTCATTCGGTAGATGATCTCATACAGGCGGATATCCACGCCTTCTTTTTCAGCCATGCGGCGCGCGTCCACGTCAGCCTGAACGTTAAAGCCGACGATGATCGCTTTCGACGCGGCAGCGAGCATCACGTCGTTGTTGCCGATGTTGCCTGTTTCTGCGTGGAGGACTTTCAAGCCGATCTCACCCTGCCCGAGCTTGTTCAACTCGGTGATGATCGGGTCGAGCGAACCCTGCACATCGGCTTTGACGATGAGATTCAGTTCCTTTGCCTCGCCGGTCTGGACCTTGCTGAACAGGTCTTCGAGCGAGAGTTTCTTGCGCGATTGCGCCTGGGATTTTAAAGTCTCCTGGCGTTCTCCCACAATGGCGCGCGCTTCTTTATCCGATTCGACGACCTCGAACAAGTCCCCGGCGGAGGGAACGTCGCTCAAGCCCATCACCGCCACCGGCGTGGACGGGCCCGCTTTCTTGACAGGCTTGCCTTTGTAATCGGTGATGGCGCGAAGTTTGCCGTGAGCGATTCCCGCCACGACCACATCTCCGGATTCGAGCGTCCCGTTTTGGACGAGCAGGGTGGCGATCACGCCTTTCGATTTATCCAGTTCCGCCTCGATGACCGTACCGATGACTTTGCCGTTCGGGTTGGCTTTGATATCGTTGCTGTCTGCCACGAGCAGGATGCCCTCGAGAAGGTCATCGATGCCCTGTTTCAGTTTCGCGGATACAGGCACGACCATGGTGCTGCCGCCCCAGTCATCGGGGACGAGTTCGAGTTCGGCGAGCTGCTGTTTGACGCGGTCCGGGTTTGCATTCGGCTTATCGACTTTGTTCAAAGCCACAAGAATCGGAACTCGCGCGGCTTTGGCGTGCGCAATCGCCTCCCTGGTCTGCGGCATCACACCGTCATCAGCGGCAACAACAAGCACCACGATGTCGGCACCCTGGGCGCCGCGCGCGCGCATTTGTGTAAATGCCGCATGACCGGGCGTATCGAGAAAGGTGATCAGCCTTCCCTTCATTTCGATCTGATACGCCCCGATGTGCTGGGTGATGCCGCCCGCTTCTCCCGCCGCAACCTCCGTCGAGCGGATCGCATCTAGCAAACTTGTCTTGCCGTGGTCGACGTGCCCAAGTATGGTTACAACGGGTGGGCGGGCTTTCAGGTGCGTCTTGTCCTCTCCGGCGATCATTTGCCGCCAGAGCGGAACTTCCCCGGCTTCTTCCTTTACTTCTTCTTCGACAACCTCAGGCACGGCTTCAAACCCGTATTCAGCGACCACGATCGCAGCGGTGTCATAATCCACCGCCTGGTTGATGGTCGCCATCACGCCATTGGTCATCAGTTTTTTGATCAGGTCGATCGGGCTTTTTTCGATCTTTTGCGCCAGGTCGCGGACCACGATGCTGGCGGGGAGTTCGATCTTGTTTCCGTTACTGCTCATAAGCCACCTCCTTCAACTCAAAACTTGTCTGTTCGCTTCGTTACCTCGGGCTGCCTGTGAGCGAGTGGCTTGGTCGTTCACATGGCTGAACCGTCTGACTCCGCTTCGGGCAGAGTGTTCATGAATTCTTCCAAACGGGCGCGGGCTTCATTCGATAATTCCGTTTTCAACGCGTGTGCCAGAGCACCTTTGATTCCGCGCTCCCAGCATGATCGTTTGTCATGCAGGTAGGCGCCGCGTCCTGCCAGTTTTCCCGTTGGGTCCACCCGCACGCCTTCCGCAGTGCGGACGATTCTCAGCATTTGCCGTTTTGCGAGAACTTCCCTGCAACCGACACAAGTGCGCTGGGGAATGTGTTTCACGCGTCCTACAGGTTTCTTTGCCACGTCCGTTTACTTTCCCTCATCCGTCCCGTATCGAGGGCTTACGGATGAGGGTAAATTACTACCATTCTTCGCCGCTGCCAGCTTCGTCGCCTCGCTTATGTTTCTTGCGCGAAACAACTTCGCCAAGGTCCTCGTCGAATTCGAGGGCAACGCCCTTCTTCTTGCCTTTCTTGCCTTTCTTTTTATCGTCGGAGTCTTCTTCCGTCCCCGCGGCAGACTGGAACATCTCAGGCTTGATCGAGAACAACTCGTCGAGGTTGACGCCATCCTTGGAGACCTCGCCGTCCTCTTCCGGTTCTTCGAGGACGCGCTTCGGTTCTTTCTTCTTTTCGGCTGGTTTCTCGTCCGGGAGCATTTCCTCCACGGGAGCCGACTCGGCCACAACCTCGGCAGCCGGGGTGGATTCCTCCACCTCGGGCGCGGGAGCAGGCTCGGGGAAGGTCAGAGCCGCGAGGCTTTCCTCGATGTTCTGAATCGCCTTGGCTCCAATTCCGGCAAGACCGAGTACCTTGTTCTGGTCGGTCTTCAGATCGAACATCAATTGACCGACGGTTTCATAACCGGCTTCGGTAAGGATGTTGAAAACGTGTTCCTTGATTTCGGTCACGTCTGAGAGCGGCATGGAGAAAGCCACGGCGGGAATGTCGGCGCGGATGGCGGCAAGGCGCTCATCTTCGACGCGGGAGGCTTCCTCTTTGGCGAGAATCATGCGCCGCTCGACGCGGTCCACGAATTGTTCGAGAACGTGGAATTCCTCCGGGGTGATTGGGCGGCCTTCGGCTTTCTTGGCGAGGACTTCCTCCACCTGCGGAACGGCTTCGACCGCGGTATTGAGCATGGCTTGCAGTTCTTCGTCGCTCTTGAGTTTTGTGAGGGCGTCGCCCGCAGCTTCAGTGAGGGATTTGATGTCGATGCGCCAGCTGGTCAGTTTGGCGGCGAGACGCGCGTTCTGTCCATCGCGCCCAATGGCAAGACTCAATTGATCCTCGCCGACAACGACGGTTGCGGTGCGTTCTTCTTCAGAAAGATAAACGCCGCTCACCCGCGCCGGGCTGATGGCTTTGGAGATATACACGACCGGGTCGGCGTCCCACAGGATGATGTCGATTTTTTCGTCATGAAGTTCCTTGACGATCGCCTGGATGCGAACGCCTTTCTGTCCCACACATGCGCCGACGGGGTCGATGCCCTGCTGCGTGGCAGAGACCGCGACCTTGGCGCGCGCGCCCGGTTCGCGGGCGATGGCACGGATCTCGACGATGCCGTGATAGATCTCGGGCACTTCATTTTCCATCAAACGGCGCAAAAAGTTGCGGTGCGCGCGCGAAAGGATGATCTGCGGACCGCGCGTGCCGTCCTTGACCTCGATCACCACCGCGCGGACGCGGTCGTGCAGTTTCAATCTTTCGCCGGGGATGCGTTGGTTGTTTGGCATCATCCCTTCGGCTTTCATTTCCAGTCCTATGGTGATGCCCTGCGCGTTGATCGCCTGCACCAGGCCAGAAACGATCTCGCCCTCCTGACGCTGGAAATATTCCATCTGGTTCGAGCGTTCCGCTTCACGGATTCTCTGCTGGATGACCTGCCGGGCGGTCTGCGCGGCAACCCGTCCGAAATCCGACGGGGTGCTTTCCACCACGACCATATCGCCAGCCTGCGCCTCGGGGTTCACCTTGCGCGCTTCATCGAGCAATACTTCGGTGCGTTCGTCCACGACGCTGTCTTCGACAACTTCTTTTTCGGCATATACGGTCACAAAACCCGTTTCAGGGTCGAGTTTCGCCTCCACATGCTGGGCGGTGGATGCTCCCACCGCGCGCCGGTAGGCCGAAACCATCGCAGACTCGATCGCCGAGACGACCACGTCTTTTGCGAGTTGTTTTTCCTCCAGCACTTCGTTGAATGCCAGCGCAAAATCATTCTTTGCCATACGTACCTGCTCCAAAACTCCTTTATTGACCGCGCAGCAAGTGCTCTCTTTGCGCGGCCGCCAGTTTATATATAAAGCGAAGAAGTGGGGGCTGCCCACTTCCGGTTGCGTTCGTTATTGGGTTGTCCCTTGCGAGCGGGATTTTAGCATAAATGATTTTTACGCGCAAGGTATAATCGCCGCCATGACTGAACGGAATATTCAAAAAGCCGCATTGCGCGGCGAACCCTCATATGTGTGGCGGGCGGGTCAACAACGGCGGCTCGAGATGATCGTCAAATTTGCCGGGGAGAGGTTATCAGGCAAAGTTTTGGAAAACGGCTGCGGCGTGGGGATGTACGTCGAAAAGATGACCGAACTCAGCGCGGACGTAACCGGTTTGGAATTCGATTTCGAACGCGCCCGCGAAGCGCACGTCAACTCAGAAGGAATTGTTAACGCAGCCGGAGAGTTTCTGCCGCTTCCTTCCGGAACCTTTGATCTGATTCTCAGCCATGAAGTCATCGAACACGTCCAGGACGACCGCGCCGCCATCCGCGAAATGATCCGCACTCTTAAACCTGGCGGGCGCCTGATCCTTTTCTGCCCCAACCGCGGCTATCCTGTCGAGACTCACGGCATCTTTTGGAAGGGAAAATATTATTTCGGCAACAAACCTTTTGTGAATTACCTGCCGCGCGCGTGGCGCGACAAACTTGCCCCGCATGTGCGCATCTATTCAAAACGCGACCTGCAAAAATTATTCAATCGGTTGCCTGTAAAGTTTATAGAAAGAACCGTTATTTTCGGCGCGTACGATAACATCATTGCGCGCACAGGGCTCTTTGGGAAAATCATCCGCGCAGTTTTGCAATTTGCCGAAGCCACGCCGTTGAAGATATTAGGCTTATCCCATTTTTGGGTGGTGGAAAAGGTGTAAAACGAAGTGACGGTCACCATCAAGGTGACCGTCACTTATTAATCATTCTCCTTCATCCCCTGCCGCACCGGGCTGTTCCACCCTCACCACCTCGCCGTGGTAGTTGATAATAACCTTGAAACCCATCATGCCCAAATAGGTTTTCATCTCTTCGGGAAAGCCGGTCTGCAATACAGCGTCGAATTGCTTTTCGATGTTCTTCAATTGATTCTCGATCATCGCTTTCGAGAAGGGATCCTCCTGCCCGAGCATCTTTGCGGTCTGTTCAGAGAGGAGGTCCTCGCTGCCTTTCATTAACTCCGCCATTTGATTGAGGACGGCGCGGTCCACCTGCTCGGAAGGGATGTGGCGTTTGAACCCGTCATCGTCCACCACGTAGGCGGGTTCGTTTCCGATGGATGCGGTTTCGACCGGGTTGCCATTCTCGTCAATGACGAGTCCGGCGAAGAGGGGCTGGGGCATGGGCGAATACTTTCCACTTTCCATGCTTGTGGCAGGTGGAAAGTGCGACTGTCGTTTAGCTCTGCCTGCCTTCGATCGCGGCGAGCAGAATGCCCGCTGCCACACCGAGGCGGCGGTCGAGTTGACCGGCGGTATCCATGCTGAAGTCGATGTTCAACTGGTAGGAGAAGGGATTGAAATTCTGTTTGTAATCGGCCACGCGGTTTTCGCCGAAGAACAGATCGTAATTCTGGGGCACCAGCCCGGTCAGAAAGCGGCGCAGGAGCGCAAGCCCCATGCTATCCTCGATCAATGTTCCGCGTACGTTGTCGTTGACATCGAGGACCTGCCATTCGTCGCGCAGCATGGAAGCGAGTCCTTTGCGGCGAAGCGCTCCGACCTTTTGACCCGTCGCGCTGTCCACCACGTCAAAGGCAGCAGAGAAGTCGATGATCTGGCGGGCTTTGATCGCGAGCACTTCCTGTATTTTGGCTTCATCGGCGTATACACGGATATCTTCGCGCAGGCGGAACATCTTCTGCTCGCTGAACATGATCATTTCCCCGGCAGGGTTGTAGAATCGGAATTTGCCGGTCAATGCGAAGACCTGGCGTTTGAGCAAATACTGGTTGAACTGGAAAATTTGATTCATCTCTCTCATCCTTTCGGTTTGTCATTACGTATTATCGATCGCGTGCCATTATGAACTACTCCACGATCACCTTCGTTCCTGTGCCGGGTTGGTTCAGGTAATCCACATCGTAAGGCACGACTGGATTCGTCCAGCGATACACCCATTTAGCGATTTTCGACGGCAGGTTGACGCATCCATTGCTGCGCTGGCGGCCGTAATCGTTGTGCCAGTACGTCCCGTGGAAGGCGTGGCCGGAACCGGTGAAGAAGCTGCACCACGGCACTCCCGGCAGGTTGTAGATATTCGCCACCGCATCGCCTCGGTTGGTCATGTGAATGGAAGGACCTTTGTGATACGTCGTCCATTCGCCTTTGGGCGTATCCGTGCGGCGCTGGCCGCTGGAACAGCGAACCGAGAGCACGATTTTATCCCCCTCAAGTGCGGTGACGATCTGCGACTTGAGATCCACATGCAGTAATTTTTTCTCGTTGGGAACCCCGGGGGAAAGCGGAGTCAATTCCTCCTTCGGTATGAGGCGCAAATTGTACGAAGGGACGTAGAACGATTTCTTCAATTCCTTATCGTAGATCTCATACCAGATGCTTTTTTCATCGCGCGCAACCACGACGCTTTTGACCCAGTGCGTCGATTCGTAATAGATGCGATGGGCGTTATTGGAACGGTAGAAGGGCGAGAAATGAGTGAGACTATACGGCACGCTCACCTCAGCCAATTGCCCGCCTTCGGGAATTTCGTAAACCGGTTTCTGGTAATTCGTCTCGACCGGCAGGACGGGGGCGGCATGCACATACCCACCATCCACGACATACCAGGTTGTGTTGTGAGGGTTGTCGAAGTAATCGCCTTGCACCTCGCCAAGCAGGTCGAACACCTGATCCTTGCCGATCAACTCGATCTTATTGGCTTTGACAGAAGGCGCGTCCCAAATGGGAACTCCGCTGAACAAGGCAAGCCCTTTGGATGCGGGCGGAGCGGCTGAGGCGGAATCCAAACCCAATTCGGTGAAGGCAAGCCCGAGCGCGCCGGAAGCGGCCAATTTGAGAAAGTCGCGGCGGGAGAGTTGTGTCAACGACATGGTTCGATTGTAACTATAAAGTTTGAGTGGGGGATAAGAAATATCTCTTTGGTACTATGCAACGATTTCCACCTTCGTCCCGACATAACCATAGGAGAATTCCTTGTTCAGGGGGACGGCGGGCGATGACCACAGATACAACCATTTCGCAGCGGAGATCGAGAGGTTGATGCAACCGTGCGAACGCGGACGTCCAAAATCGTTGTGCCAGTAAGTGCCGTGGAAGGAGATGCCGCCCTTGGTGATGTACTGCACCCACGGCACGCCGGGCAGGTCGAAGCCGCTGGCGGCGATATCGCCAGCCGCCATGTGGCGCGATGGGCGTTTGTAGAACGTGATGAAATTTCCCTCGGGCGTGGTATACGTTCCGCTTCGCAGGATCGCACCGGTGGAGACCGAAACAACGAAGACCGGGATGTTCATTTCATAGGCGATGACCATTTGGTCGTCGAGCCGCACTACGATCTTCTTATCGTGATTGGATATCTCAGGCGAGATGGGAGCCAGTTCTTCGGTTGTGAGGATGCGCAGGTGTTCCGCGCGGACGTAATAGGATTCATCCCACTTATCGTCGCGGATTAAATACCACGGCCGCCCATCCGTCTTCCCCGCGACCATCGCTTTGACCCAATGAACGGTTTCATAATAGATGCGATATCCGACTTCTGATTCAGTAGAGGCTTCTGTGAATGCATCCGTGTATGGGACGCTCACCTCGGCAAGCAGGCCTTCTTTCGGGATTTCGCCGTCATACGGCTGGCTGATGATCGTCCGCACCGGCTGGATATTCCCGGAATGGATGTACCCTTCATTCCCAGCCTGGTACCAGATGCGGTTATGTGTGTCCCCATCTTCGCTGACGGCTGTATTGGATATATTGAATAGCGCATCGCGCTGCAGCAACTTGACCTTCGCGGAATCGAGGGACGGACTTTCATGCATCCACACCGTCCGCACAGTGACGCGCCCCTGCTGAAGCTCGAAAGGATCGTTTGAATCAAAATTGAGCGGGGCTGCCATCAAACCGGCGAGACCGATTCCGCTCAATTTCAAAAAATCTCTTCGAGAAAGAACTGTCATTTTTAAAAAATCAGGTCACTCAGGGCGACGGCAGAGAGCCACACCTCACGATCAATCATGCACGTTCACCACCGTCCCTACCGAGGCGAAGTTATACGCCCATTCCGCATCGGAGATGCTCAAATTCACGCATCCGTGACTCATCGGCACACCGAAGTTATTGTGCCAATACGTCCCGTGGATTCCGTAATCGCCGTCATAGTACATGATGTACGGTACATCGGGCAGGTAATAACCGGGTCCGGACATGGGCGCGGAACGAAGTTTGATCCACACCTTGAACCTGCCGGTCAATGTCGGGGTTTGCCATGTTCCGGTGGAGACAATGAAAGATCGAACCAACGTATCGCCCTCATAAGCATACATGCGCTGGTCCGAGAGGTCCACATCGAACCAGCGAACGCCTCCGCTTCCTCCCGTGCCTGGGAGCGGCACGTTTGCCACTGCCGTTGGCGGGGCGACATATTCCGCTGTGGGCGTATCGGGGACGATCGCCGCTTCTGCCACCGCCTGTCCAGTTTCCACGATTGCAACCACTTCAGTTGTGGCAGTCGGCAGGACAACAACATCGGGGGGCGGTTCTGTTGCAGGGACATCGGTTGGCGGGACGATCACAACTTCCTGCGGGGCTTCCGTTTGAGTCACTGTGGCTGGCGCAGGCTGCGCGGCAGGTTCGCTTGCAACCGATGAAGATGCTGGCTTTGGAAGATAAACTTGCGCGAACGACTCACCCGGCGCTCTTTGTTCGAATTGCGGCTGATTGGATCGGTTGATGATCGCCGCCAGCGCGGGGGATGTAACCGCCGACCATGCGGCAAAAGTGAAGACGGCGCACCCCATAAAAACCAACAAGAAGGGCAGGATCAGACTCCGCTTCTTTTTCGGACCCCTCGCCGGTCTGCGGTTCCCCGGCATGGTTCCACCCGAAGCAGCCGGGGTGTGGGTGTTTGCAGGATGGTTATACATGGGTCACCTTTTGAAGATAACAGATAAGAAAGCAGGTAACGCGTTCATTGAAATTATAAACAAAAAGCCGCCGTTTTCACCATTGAATTTCCACAGGGACGCCCACCTCAGCCCAATCGAATAATAGTTGAGAATCGTATGTATCCAGCACGATGCATCCGTACGAGATGGGCGTCCCCAGAAAACCAGCCCAGAGTGTGGCTCCGTTCGGCAGGATCGGCAGGGCATGGATTCCGTTCTCCAAACTTCCCGCCCAGTAAATGCCGAGCCAGTTGGGCATCCAGATATCCCATGTTGCGCCATATGCGTTTGGGATCTTATCCAGCACGCTGAAATTGCCCGTGCGGGTGGCGTTGTTCATCCCCGTCGAAGCCACGAAACTAAAGACAAGCAAATCGCCTTCGTAAACGTACATGTGCTGTTCGGATATATCGACAAGGATATATTTCCCGCCTGTGTAATTGACCGGCGTTTCAGCCTCCAATTGAGCCGCATATGCCCGTTCCGGCGAATCAACGATCACCGCCTCCGCCATCGGCTGTGGAGTCTCGGTGGGGATCGAAGTTGGAAGCGAGGTAAGAGTCGCCGTCGCTGTGGGGGGAGGCGTATAAGTCGGTTTGACGATCTCTACGACTGCGAAGGAATTTCCACGCGGTGATGTAGTCGATATCGAAGGGCTGAACGCCTGCGAAGCGCTTGCCGCCCATGCCGCTGTGCCGCACAGAGCTGTCAATAAGCCGAAAAACAAACCCACCCTTAACGGATTCATGGCAGGATGGTCGGCAGGACCACGGGCGTCGGCAGAACGCTTTCGTTGTTGACGAAACACAAAATGCCCTGCGTTACGCCCTCAGCCACAAGGTCGGTCCGTTTCGTGAGAATGTCGCGGTCGAGATACAAAAATCCAGTTTCGATGATGGCGGTAACAGTATTCGGGTCGATTTCGGAAAAGGCATGATACTGCGTCATATCCGGTGTGATGCTGTTGGCGTGAAAATAAAGCCCGGTCATTCGCTGGTAGCGGTCGATCAAACATGCCGTCAATCGCTGGGCGCGGTTCGTGTCGCGCGTTTCGAGGGATGCCGCCACCTTGAATCCTGTCGCCTCGTCGTTGATGTAATCGCATGAGTCGTTATGGATGGATACCAAAGCTGCAGCGCGATAACCGTTCAAACGCGTGTCGAACTCGTTGAGCAGGTCCACCTGATAGCCGCGCTCTGTGAGGCTGCGCTGCACCAGGGTTGCGATCGAAAGATTAACATCCACTTCGGTAAGTGTGGCGTCGCCGTTCTCATCGAGGCAGGCCGCGCCTGAATCGTTGCCCATGTGTCCTGCTACGATCCCAATGCGGACTTGCGGCTGCGGAGTGAGCCCATTTTGGACGGCGGACTGCGGCGTGAGGAGCGTCCGCAATTGTTCGCGCAGGTTGCTCGTGAAAATGCTGTTCGGGGTCCATGCCGTGAATAACGTGGCGATGAGTACCGCGATCCCCAGTGTGGATAAAAAGGGGTTCGCGCCTCGCGGCTTGTGCCTTCGGTGGATGTGCGGTTCTTTTACTGCCGATTCTTTTGAGGTTTCCATAGACGGGATAATCTTACCTCAAATTATCTATGTGAATAAGCAGGTCACGCTTCAAGCGCGACCTACGATCGTTTTGCCGCGGAATCGAACAACCTGCTCATCGGTTTCAACCTCGACACCGGCATGGCCAGGTTCTTTACATGGGTGCGCTCGTATTGGAAGGTCTTCGAATTTGGCTGGAGCAGGGTTGCACGTTGTCCCATCTCTTCATAGGTCGTGTATCCGGTCATAAAAATATCCATGCCGTAGATCCAGATATTTCCCCAATCCTGCGGCGAAATGATATGCGCATCGTTCATCCGCTCGCAGCGGATTCCCAGCCGCGCATCGGGGGGACGGCTGATGTGCAGTGATGTGATGGAATAGAAGGACTCGTCGAGCCTGACCTTCACCCCAGGAGGGAGGCTTACCTCCGCGCGCTTCATTTCCCGCGCCTCGTCCTGCCCGCTGATCTCGACGATCAGTTCCTTCGCTGATTCCGATTTCAACGTCAGTGCCCCGAGCGGAATCCAATTCAGGGGCTTGCACCACGCCGGCGGCATGACATGTACGAGATAATGCGGCTGTCCCTTCACAATGACCTTTCCCAATTCCTCTTTTGAGGCGGCGACCAGGCCATTCATGAAAGCGAAAAGATATAGATCGTTATAAGAATGTCCATCCCCGGCATGAGCATCCGAAGGAACAAGCGCTGGCGCATCCAGCAGCGCAGTGATATTTTTGCGGACCTGTGTAATCTGATCGCGCCGCGAAATGAGAAACGATTTCAGATCGCAGCGATGTCCGTTCAGCACTACATCGAACCTTTCCCTGTCTGTGAACGGCGTGGATGCCTTGACCTCGAAGGGAATATTGTTCATGGATAGATACCGTCGAAACGCGACCTCCACTGCGACGTTCGCAACCAGCCTGCGCAATCGCCCATAAGGCGATCTGCCTTCGCGTTCGTAGGTATACGCCAGCGATCTCAACGCATAGGCGATCCCGCCTTCGGTAAGGTCCGGGGTGTACGGCAGACGGAGAAAGTCGGCGGGGGAGAGCATGGGAGGAATAGTGAATAGGGAACGAAGATGAAGGAATCGGCGGCCAGGATTTTGCTATAGGTTGTGGGGTTGGGGCAGGTTGGAGCGTTTCCCACTATTGTTCCAATGGTAAATCAGAAACTTGCATTGAGCAAGGTCGAAATGTCACCAATCGTCAACTCTTGCTGACTGGCGAAGCAGTGCCGAAGCATCATTACGGTGTTGCGGTTGAAAAATCGTATTCCACCTCCCGAATGACGAGGTTGGAGAATGAAACAACCACAGGGGTTTCTCCCGCCGAACGGACGAAGACCCCGATCGTGCCGATGGGAAAGGATGGATCGCTGATGCTGAATTGATAACGTCCGTTCAGAAAGAGACGCATTTCATTCCCCACCACCCAAACGCCGATGCGCACATTGCCAGGCGCGCCGGGGGGAACGTCTCCGCTGGGAATCGATTTTTGCAAGGCGAGCCTGACGCTGTTCGTTATCCTTTCTCCGCGGACGCTGCCGTTGCAGGCGAGGGCAAAGCGATAATACGAGCCGCCGTTCGCGCGGATGAGCACGCCGTAGCTATCTTCGCCTTTGCACAGACTGGGTTGGGCGGAGATCTCGGCGTAGTAGTCGGTGAGCAGGGTATCCTGACGCAGGCTGGTCATGTACACTCCGCTTTGCACCGCGAGCGTAAGACGGTGATCGTTGATGGACGAACTGGCTTCGTTCGATGCGGCGATCTCCCAATCGGAGGGGTTCGAAAAATTGTCGGTGATGATGTCTGTGCTGAGGCCCGGGCGCATCTCTGGCGTGGGGGCTTTGGTGGATAAATTCTGGGGTGTAGGCGTTTCTGATGGCGGGAACCAGATGCGGGTCGAAGTGGGATGCGGAGTTTCCGTCAAGGGAATGGGCGTGGAAACGGCAAGCCAGTTGTCCATGAATGAACATGACGAGAGGAGGAATGCCGTGAAGCCGGATAAGAAGAGCCGTTTGAAAGTCATTGGGTTTTTATGACAGTAATTCGTTTCAATATGTCGTAAAATATCATTGATGTCATTCTGAGCGGCGCAAGCTGCCGCAAAGAATCTCCATGCCCGCAATAAGAGATCCTCTTCTGCGCTCAGGGTGACATGACCAAAATATTCTAGCATATCTGGAGATGAAGATGACCGATAAGCAGGTGCTGATAACGGGTGCGTGTGGAGAGATTGGTCAGGCGCTGGTGCAGGAACTTGCGAAGAAGAACGGCTATCGGATCGTGACATCGGACATTGCGCCTTTGCCGGATTCGATCAAGGATCTTGTGGCGGAACATGTTCAAGGGGATTTGGTTTACAAGGTAAAAATATTTTACGATTACGATTTCGATGTGATCTTCCATCTGGCGGCGTCGCTTTCGTCGAAGGCGGAGATCGCGACCGAGGAGGCGCACCGCATCAACGTGGAAGGTACGATGCAGCTGCTGATGCTGGCGGCGTATCGTTCGGAGAAATACAAGAAGGCGGTCAAGTTCTTATTCCCCAGTTCAATCGCAGCGTATGGGATGCCGAACTTGAACGTGAAGAAGAGCGTGGGCGCGGTCAAGGAGGAGGAATGGGACGAGCCGCACACGATGTATGGATGTAATAAGTTGTACTGCGAAAAACTGGGGATGTATTATGGCAAGTATTTCGGTCAGAAACATTTGGATGAAAACCCGCCGGTGATGCTGGACTTTCGCGCTCTGCGCTTCCCCGGTTTGATTTCAGCGTTTACATTACCAAGCGGCGGCACAAGCGATTACGGTCCCGAGATGCTTCACGCGGCAGCTCAAGGCAGGGACTATGCCTGTTTCGTGCGCCCCGATACGAAGATTTCGTTCATGGCGATGCCGGACGCGATCAAGTCATTGATGATGATCATGGACGCGCCGCGCGAGAAGTTGACGACGAATGTTTATAACGTCGCCGCTTTCGCCATTACCGCCGAAGATTTCCGCCAGCGCGCGTTGAAAGCGTTCACGAATACGAAGGTGACCTACGAACCGAATCCGCGCAGGCAGGGCATTGTGGATTCCTGGCCCGAGGATGTGAACGACTCCCGCGCCCGCAAGGATTGGAACTGGAAGCCCGATTACGATGTGGACCGTTTCTTCGAGGAGTATTTTTTGCCGGAGATTCGGAAGAGGTATGGGAAGTAATAAAAATGCCGGATATAAAAGGTTTATACAGCTAACGTATAAACCCTAATTAGCGCTTACGCACTAAAGATAATAGGTGAAAGAGATGAAACTTAAGTTGTCTTGGCGTTTTCTACTTCAATTATTTTCGCTTCTAGCATTTTTAATTTCCATTATATGGATAATCAGAGAACCAAAATTCGATTCTTTTTCTGCTCTATTCACTGGTATAGCAGGTTTTATTGCTTCCTTTGCCACAAGTGATTCTCCAATCCTTGCACCCAAAAATAATCGCCAAAAAATGCTGGAAAAAGTAAATGCTATTTGGATAACAGGGGTTTTAGATAAAGCACTTCAAGGGACGAATCCTTTGCAGTTGCAATTGAAATACGAACCCGACTCAGTGAAATCAGGTCCAGAATGGATTAAAAACTCTATTTCATACAATGACGAAAATATCTTTCTTGAAGAATCATCCCTCAAATTATTTGAGCAGGCTGGGCGAGAACTGTTAGTACTTGGAAAGCCAGGCACGGGAAAAACGACTTTCTTGCTTAAACTACTAAAAGACCTAATAACTCTCGCGCTTGCCAACGAAAAGCAACCTATACCAATAGTTCTATATCTATCCTCGTGGAGTAAATCAAGAAAAGCAATAAAGGATTGGATCGCAGACGAACTAAGCGAGAAATATCTTATTCCAATCAATATATGCAATCAGTGGGTGAACGGGAACGAATTATTGTTATTATTAGATGATCTTGATGAAGTTCAAGACCAGTTTCGAAATGATTGCATTGTTGCGATAAATGAATTTAAGAAAGATCATATGGTTGATATTGTTATTTGCAGTCGCGCAGATGAATATCAGTTATCAAACACTAAACTGGGATTATCAAAAGCAATAGCGATACAGCAATTAAGTTACAAAGAGATCGACTCCTATCTTTCTTTATTTAGTGAAGAATTCCTACCACTACGCAAATCCCTTTATTACGATTCTAGTCTTAGAGAGCTAATAACAACGCCATTAATGCTTAGAATTGCGATGAGAGCAAACAAAATCATCTCCGACACATCATCAGTAAAAGGAAATTTGAAGCGCGAGCAAATCATAAACCTCTACGTTACACAGATTCTTGGTGAAAAGAGAGCGGACGTTGATATTCGTCCAAAAGAACTCCATAGGTTCTTATCATGGTTATCGCGTCAATTAATAGCGCGCGACCAATCAATTTTTTTGTTAGAGCAGTTACAAGATGACTGGCTCAATACCCCGTCTCAAAAGAAAATTTATTATTTTATTACCATCGGTTTCGGAGCGTGCGCGGGGATAATTGCAAGTTTTTTCGGCACATTACTGAGCATAATTACTGGATGGGCTAATTGGGTATTAACTGCACCACCATTTATCCTCATTGGCGGAATTTTAGGGGCTATATTGCTTATAACTAATTTAAGAGTCAAAATTATTCCTGTTGAAAAGTTGGTTTGGAAACTTCGATGGTCATGGAAGGCAGCGAGAAAAGGGATGATTAATGGCATTATTCTTGGTTTATTTGGCTGTATTGGCTTAGTCGCCTTCGTTGCGTTTATAAATAATGCCCGCGAGGAAACCTTTGAGACGCAGGTTATAAGTTTGTTGGGAACAATAATTTTCGCAATCCTTATATCTGTCGCGGTATCCATTTTTCTAGGCTTTATCGGAGCAATAACAGGTGGAATTAGTTATAAGTGGATGCTGACTGGAATAACATTAGGCATTGTGGGGGGAGTTTTCACGACCATATATGCGGGTTTTGTAGGCTTCTATATACTACGTTATTTTGACCCCGAAGGCATGGACAATGCTATGGATGCGTTTCTAATAATAATAACATTGAACGGATTATTGCAAGGTTTTATCAAAGGTCTTATATTTGGTCTACTAGGAGGAGTTGTCGGAGCCGTTGTACATGGTCTAAAAGGTTCTGATATGGATACAAAGATAATCCAGAATCAAGGTATCTACTATTCAACGAAAAATGCTATTATTGTATGGTTATTTGTTCTATTAAGCATTGGTGCGATTGGTGGTTTGATAACAATGCCAGTGTCTGAAGCCATTATTCTCGGCAACTTGGGAGAGCTTGAATTTCCTATAGCACTTGGCTTTGGGAGCCTCTTTGGATTGATCGTTGCAATGCAATTTGGCGGATATGCCGCAATAAAACATTACGCACTTCGGCTGACAATTGAAAATGGTAAAACCTTACCAACAGGTATAATAAAATTATTAAACAATGCTGTGAAATTAAATTTAGTACATAAAGTTGGTGGAGGCTTTATGTTTACACACCGCTTGATAATGGAATACTTTGCAAACCAGGGAAAGAAAGTTCAATTCGAGACAAAACGCAGCTAACGAAGCATGCAGCAACTGTCTTGAAAGTCAAGAGCAAAACCTCCTTAAAGAGAAATTGCCATGCCCGCCAACCCCATAGACCAATTCATCTCCAACTATCTGCCCAAAGAGCAAACCATGCTGATGTGCAGGCCTGCGCCTGGGGTGGAGGCATTGGCTGACCCGCGCCAAAAGGAGTCATTCGATGACTGCCATGACTGAAAAAGAGAAGATGTTGGCCGGAGAAAGATACAATATGCTCGATCCCGAATTGGATTCCGAACGCCAAAAAGCCCAAAAATTAATGCGGTTATACAATGTGAGTGAAGGTTCAACTGAACAGCAAAACATTCTCCGGCAAATGTTGGGTGCAGTTGGCAGGAACTCGATCATCTGGCCGCCCTTCTACTGTACTTATGGAAAGAACACTTATCTTGGCGATGATGTTTTTCTAAATTACATGTGTGTCATTTTGGATAACAATGAAGTACGGATCGGGGACCATGTCATGATCGGACCAGCCGTCCAGATCTACACAGCCGCGCATGATCTTCTGGCGGAGACCCGGAATCAGGGTTGGGAAACAGCCAAACCGATAATTATCGAAGATCATGTGTGGATAGGAGGCGGCGCCATCCTATTGCCGGGAGTGAAGATTGGCAGAAATGCCGTAGTCGGCGCTGGGGCAGTGGTTACGCGGAGTGTTTCTACGAATACAGTCGTGGCTGGCAACCCTGCAAAAGTCATAAGAGTTCTCGAGCAGTAAAACTATTCAAGTCTCTGCCCCAGCGCGAGAGGAACTTTCTTTGCCAATAAAAACCATGGATGAATTCATCTCCAACTACCCGCCCGAAGTCCAAACCATCCTGCAAAGGATTCGGTCGGTGATACACAAGTCCGCACCGGGGGCGGAGGAGGCGATGAGTTATGGGATTCCCTCCTTCAAGCTCAATGGCAAGAACCTCGTGCATTTCTCCGCGTTCAAGGAGCATATCGGCTTTTACCCCACGCCGTCTGGGATTGCGAAATTCAAGAAGGAACTATCCGCGTATGAAGGGGCGAAAGGATCGGTCAAATTCCCGCTGAATAAGCCGATTCCGTATGCGTTGATCGGGAAGATCACGCAGTATCGTGTCAAGGAAGTGATGGGGGAAAAGAAAGTAAAGACGAAGAAGAAAGCGTAATCAATAAGAACTCCGAGGTTTTCCCCTTTCGGGGACAAGTCAAAACCTCGGAGGTCTGCATTATTACTTTCCCGCCGCTTTCGCTCTTGCTAAAACCTTTTGCGCGTTCTTCAACAGCGGCATGTCGATCATCTTGCCGTCGAGCGAATACGCGCCCTTGCCTTCTTTTTGACTGGCTTCGAACGTTTCGACGATTCTTCTTGCATACGCAATCGCTTCAGCGGATGGAGTAAACGCCTCTTGCACGACCCGAACCTGATTCGGGTGAATAACCTGTTTCCCGCTGAAGCCGAGTCCTGCCCCAAACTCCGCTTCGGCTTTGAGCGCTTCCAGATCCTTGTAATCGATCGCGACGATATCAATCGCCTGTAAATCATACGCCGCGCAAGCGACGATGACCGCCTGCCGGGCATATAACAACTCCAACGCCTCTTTGGTCCGTGTTGCGCCAATCGACGCCGCGAAATCCTCGCCGCCGAAAATGACTGCATCCAAACGCGGATGCGCCGCGATCTCTTTCAGACTCAATATCCCTTTGGCAGTTTCCACCCCGATCAAAATCCGAATCGAATTAAGCGCCCATCCATACTTCAACTCGGCATCTTCGATGATCCTGCCTGCCCATTCCACCTGCTCAAACGATTCGACCTTCGGAATCACGATCCCATCCGGGTGGTAGGGGAGAACCGCTTCAATATCATCCTGCTCCCAGCCCGAACCGACCGAGTTGATGCGCGCCAGTTTTTCGCTCGCGCCAAAGTCCAGTTCTTGCAATGCCCTGGCGATGGTGGCGCGCGCCTCGGCTTTCTTGTTAAAGGCGGTACCGTCTTCCATGTCCATGCAGATCGAATCCACGCCCAGGGTAATGGACTTGGTGATCATCTTCCAATTGTCACCGGGCATGTAAAGCAGGGCTCGTCGTGAGTGCATAAATTTCCTTTCAACTTCCGGCTGCGCGATCCAAATTGATCAATAACCGTTCGAGAAACCGTGAGGACTGCAGGATGGATTCAGGGTCAAGCAGTGCGGGGGTGTCGTTCTTAGTGTGAATGATCGTATCCACAAGCGGAAAGATCCCGCTGGAAGTCAGCGTCAAGGCGGGAACCCGGTTCATCACAAAGAGCATGTGGTCGCCTTGCACCCAGGGTTCGATCCATTCGATGAGATTGAATGCTTTGCGAGTCTCATCACAAACAGAATGGATGGGTTCAGGACATTCCATGCAGGAAATGCCGATGCGGCTGTCCTTCAATCCCACTCCATCACAATTGATGTTCAACAAAATGTTCCGGAATTCCGCCTGGTATTTATCGAGGAAGTGGATTTCACCGGCGTTGGAATAATGATCCTCTCCGTTGAAGGCGACGAACTCCAGGCCGAAGCCGAAGGCCTGGGATTGTAGAATCAGGCTGAGGGTCAGAAGGGAGGCGATGCCGGAGGCATTGTCCAATGCGCCGGGCGTGCCCGGCTTGGTATCCATGTGCGCGGTGAGAACAACCTTATTCTTTCCGACCCTGCCGGGCTTTCTGGCGATCACATTCGCTCCCCTCGACGGGCGTCTCTCGCTGACGATGGTCAGCGCGATGTTGCTGCCAGCAGTCAGCAACTCCCCGGCATGGTTCTTTGCGACCACGGCGTTGGGGATATCGAAATCGCCATCTTCGAAAATGGGAGTGGGTTGTTCTTCGTTGAAACTGACTGCAACGATGGCGGCGGGTTTATTCTCTTCGAGCAGGCGGATGATCTTTTGGTGCTCTTCCGGATTCCAAAACCTGAAGTTCTTCGGCATGATGGCTTCGCGGGTTAGTTCGCCGTGAAGGACGGCGATCCTGCCGCGGATGTCTCGCGTTTCAAGGTCGTGGATGTTTGCCAGTGTGACAGGTTCGGCGGTGATATTGCAGGGTAATGAATAAGGAGAAATGGATGCGGGGATATTATGCCCATTAGCATGCAGTAAGACGCTCTCTCCGCGCCAATCCATGCAGGTGAAGTCTTGATCTTCGACCTCGCATCCATGTTGCCTGAAGGAGTTGCCGATGAACTCCTGAGCGCGTTGATTATGGCGCGAGCCGAGCGGTCGGTCTCCGATGCGGATGCATAGCTTTTCAAGTACCTGGTCGATGAATGCGTTCGGGTCGGTCATGTGGGAGAAGGTAGCCGGGCTTTATTTTTTGAGGAACATCACCGTTCGTTCGAATTCCACAACGATTGTTCCATCGGGCTTCCTACCGGTGCATTTTATCTTTATTAATCCCGCACTCGGTCTTGATTTTGATTCCCGCTTCTCGATGATTTCGCTTTCTGCGTAGATCGTATCGCCGTGAAAAACCGGGTTGGGATGCACGACCTTATCGTAGCCCAGGTTTGCCACAATGGTTCCTTCGGTCAACTCCGCCACGGTCAAGCCGACGACCAAGCCGAAGGTGAAGATGCCATTCACCAGCCGTTGACCGAACTCGGTCCTGGAGGCAAAATCTTCGTTGACATGAAGCGGTTGGGTGTTCATCGTCAGCGCAGAGAAGAGCACGTTATCCATCTCGGTCACCGTCCGACCGCCGTGTTTGAACTTCATCCCGACTTCGAGTTCATCGAAATATTTTCCGGTCATGTTACTCAACCTCCACCAAGATCTGTTCGCGTTCCACCGTCTGCCCCTGCGTCACCGAAACCGATTTGACCACGCCATCCTTTAAAGCCTGGATGCGGATCTCCATTTTCATGGCCTCCATCGTGAGCAGGGTTTGACCTTTCTTCACAGTCTCTCCCACGCTGACGGAAACGCTTCGAATCTGACCCGGCATCGGGGCGATGAGTCCCCCGGCATGTTCATGGCGGACGCCCTGTTTTGCGCCCGAGGTTTTCGTGAGCATCAGAGTCTGCCCATTGACCGTCACCCAGCGCTTCGCCATATCCGATGAGACATGCGCTGTCACACGCTGACCATCAACCAATAAATCCAGGCGTCCGTTCGCGGCGCGGAGAATTTGCACATTGACCGTCTTCCCGTCGATCATGGCAACAAAATTTTCGCCGGATGGGTTAAGTTCGATGGTTTGGGAGTCGAAGGTTGTTTTCATGGTTAATTACGATAATTCCCCGTTTGCTTCCACGGGTTGAAGGGATCGGTCTCATTCGAAACGGCAGGTTGTGTCTTCCCGCCAACGAAGACCACATCTGCCAGTGCGGCGGCGATCAGGACGTGCAGTTCAGGTTGCGGCACGCTCCACCCGCCGAATTTCGATTCGACCCAGCGCGTTGAGACTTTGCCCTGCTTGAAATCGTCTGTTTCCAAAACGGCGCGCATGTAATCAATGTTCGTCACCACGCCGTGGACGATGAAATCGTTGAGGGCGTTCTTCATGCGTTTGATGGCATCTTCACGGCTGCCTGCATGGACGATGAGTTTTGCAAGGAGCGGGTCGTAGAAGTGAGTGACTTCATCGCCAGTAGCAAAGCCGGAATCGACGCGAATGCCGGGACCATGCGGTGGGATGAATTGCAAAAGCCTGCCGGTGCTGGGTAAAAATCCGGTCGATGGGTCTTCGGCGTAGACACGGCATTCGATGGCGTGCCCGTGTTGATGAAGGTCGCTTTGGGCGAAGGGGAATTTCTCTCCCGCCGCGATGCGGATCTGCCAGTGGACGAGGTCGAGCCCGGTCACAAGTTCGGTGACGGGATGTTCAACTTGCAGGCGGGTGTTCATTTCGAGAAAGAAGAAAGATGAAAGATTTGGGTCGAAGATGAATTCTACGGTTCCAGCATTGTAATAGCCTACCGCCCTTGCGGCGTTGACTGCAGCTTGTCCCATTTGTTCTCGAAGCTCAGGAGTGAGCAGGGGAGAAGGAGATTCCTCGATGATTTTTTGGTGGCGTCTCTGCACGGAGCATTCACGTTCGAAGAGATGAACGAAGTTGCCGTGTTTATCGCCGAAGACTTGAACTTCGATGTGGTGCGCTTCGGCGAGATATTTTTCGATGAGCAGGCGTTCATCCCCGAAAGCGTTGAGCGCTTCGCGTTCAGCGAGTTCGATGGCTTCTTTCAACTCGCTTTCAGTATTGACCACGCGCATTCCCCTGCCGCCTCCGCCCGCCGCGGCTTTAATAAGAACGGGATAGCCAATTTTCTTTGCGGCTTTCTTGAAATCGTCGTAACTATCCAAGCCTTCATTGCCGGGGACGGTGGGCACCCCTGACTTCTTCATCAGGGTCTTCGATTCGGCTTTATCGCCCATCGCGCGGATCGAATCGGCTGAGGGACCGATATATGTCAGATTCGCTGATTCAACGGCGGCGGCGAAAGAGGCGTTCTCTGAGAGAAAGCCATAGCCCGGGTGGATGGCATCGGCTTGGGAGTCGCGCGCGGCTTGGATCAAGACATCCACATTCAAATAAGATTCATTGGGCGCAGCATTCCCGATGAAAACGGCTTCGTTTGCAAATTGAACGTGCTGCGCATTTTTATCCGCCTCCGAATAGACGGCGACAGTTTTGATGCCAAGTTCGCGGCAGGCGCGCATGATGCGAATGGCGATCTCGCCGCGGTTGGCGATGAGGATTTTATTGAACACGCAACAACTCCAATAACTCGTTTTCGCGATCGCGCTTCAAACCGGCTTTTAGTTCGTATCCTTCGGGGCGTTCGAACTCCCAGTCGTAAATGTCCTTGATGGTCTGGGCGAGCGGAGTAAAGGTAAGACCGGCGTTTACCGCTTTGGAAATATCCACCTGGGAAACACCGGCGTCATCCCCGACTTCGGGAATCCAGATCGGCATGTCGCTCCACGGCGCGACGTTGTTCTTTTCGAGAAAATCCACCGGCGCCCATTTGAAATTTGCATTGCTTTTGCTGATGCGTTTGCACGTCTCGAAAACGGTGCTGAGCGTGACCGGGTTGCTGGTCGCATTGAATGTGCCCGAGACGTTTTGATCGATGAGTTTGATGATGAAATCAGCAAGGTCGCGCGCATCGATGAATTGGGTCATGGCGGAGGGATTATCGGGAACGAGAACGTCGCCGCCTTTGGCAATGCGCAGGGGCCAATAAGTGAAGCGGTCTGTTGGGTCATGCGGACCGACGATCAGGCCCGGGCGGATGATGAGCGAACGCGGACCATACACATCCTGCACGACTTTTTCACACAAAGCTTTCAGGGATCCGTAGGTTTCGCCGGTGATCTCTTCCAGGCTTTCATCGGCAAGCGTTCCCACGGCATCACTTTCTTTGATGCCGATCTTTTTGAAACTGGCATAAACCGAAATACTGGATATATAAACATACCGACCGACTTTTTCTTTCAATGCTTCGGCGGATAAGCGGACAATTCGTGGAAGGTATCCACACGTATCAATGACCGCATCCCACTCCGCCGTGAGTTGGTCCAGATCTTTTTCCCGGTCTCCCTGTATGGCTTTGACTCTTCGAAACAACCCGGGATTGCTTTTGCCGCGGTTGAAAAGAGTCACTTCATGTCCGCGCGCGCGGGCGGAGTTGACAAGATGCCGTCCGACGAAACGCGTCCCGCCGATGATGAGAATTTTCATGCATTCACCTTTTTAAGAACGGCTTCGGTGGCTTTGGCTTCTTCGCCTTCGGGTGTGATGTTGAAGGCGGTGATGACCAGTTCGTTCAACCTCAATTCCACTTCGGTGCGCCAGCCCCAGTCCGGTCCACCGGTGGGATCAGGGTAGGAACCGAGGACGAAGAATCCATTCTCTTTTGCATTGCCTTCGCAGAACATGATGGCGGTATTGTTATGGAACGAGTCCACCCACGAGGCTTCGTAGCGTTCGAGCGTGGTGTTGTACCCGAAAGTGAACATGCCGTGCTGCGGCTCACCCTCGATGGTGGATTGGTAGAGAAATAATGCAAAGCGTCCGTCTAAAACCAATTGGATGGTTCCGACGATAGGGGCTTCATTAGCGAGTTTGCCCGGCTCTAACCATAACTTGCTCGTACCTTTCCAATTCCCGGCGAGTTGGGCAAGAAAATGATGAGGGCTTCCGGTTGATTTTTCGAAGGTCATACTCTAACCTGCCTTATTCGTCAATTTTATAAGCGAATACCCGATTGTCTCCAAAGGGAACAATCAGTAAATCATCAAAGATCAAAGGGCCGCGATCAGGCTGATGTTTCGCCGATGCGTTTGCCTGAACCGAAAGTTCACCCAACTTTTCTCCGGTTTGTGCGCTTATTCTGAACAGATTTGTATCACTATTTCTCACAAATATCGATCCAAAAACTTCCACAGGACATTCTAGACTTCCAGTTTCTTGACTGGTCCAACTATGTTTCCCATCAAATTTACTGATTGCTACAAGTTGTTGGGCTGAAAGATAGAGAATATCCTTTGATATGAAAATACAATTGAACTCATATGACCCTATGTGCGGAAAGGTCTTATCCCATAATAATTTCTGCGAATTGATGTTAATTGCTATAACTCGAGAAGCCCTTTCATCTGTAAGATAAAGAACTTCATCATCCAACCACATTGGACCGCTGTAACCACCGATATCGAATTTCCATTGAAATCTACCTGATTGGGACTCAAATACCTGCAGAAGATCCTCCTGCGCAACGTAGATATGATTTCCTCCAGAAACAATGTATGGGTTGCTTCGACCAGTGATTGATTTTTCCCATAAAACATCCCCTGTTTTTAGATCGTAAGCTGTAAGAAACCAATCCCACCTGGCAACGTAAAGAAATTCTTGATTGATTGTGTACGACTCGATATTGGCTTGTTCATATCCGGGTGGTAATGAACGCCAAATGAATTTTCCTGTATCAGAAGAAAATACTGCAACACGTGATCCTTTCTCAGGAACTACCAAATATATGCCGTTAATCTTTGGCTTCAGAGTTGGAAAAATGACACTTGACTTGTCACTTGCTTCGGTTGCTACTTTCCATACCAATTTTCCACTATTGCCATCTATTTTGTAAATCGCGCCGCTTGTTCGAACATATATGAAATCGCCATCTTTTATAGGCGTCGTTACCACTTTTTCATCGGCTTTGAATACCCAAGAAACTGTTTGTGGAAAATTGTTTAGGGCAATTGGCTCTTTGGGGTTCCGTAATCCATTATTATGAACTACATATTGTACAATCACCCATCCTAGCACAACAAGAATAAAAAACACTAATGAGTCGCTCAGCTTGTTTATCGTTTTACTGGAGAGGCCTTGTTTATTTACCATTTGTGCATTTACATCCTAAACACACCAAACCCGCCGTCTTCCTTCGGAGCGTTCAACACAATGGACAATGCAAGCCCCAAAACCTGACGGGTATCTACGGGATCGATTACTCCATCATCCCAAATTCTGGCTGATGAATGGTAGGGGCTTCCCTCGCGCTCGTATTTTTCCAACAGCGGACGTTTGAACTCTTCCGCTTCTTCTGCGTTGAGGGGCGGTTTGCCCTCTCGCGCGAGTTGATCTTGCTTGATGGTGAGCATCACGTTCGCGGCTTGTTCTCCGCCCATGACGGCGATGCGCGCGTTGGGCCACATCCACAGGAAACGCGAGCCGTAGGCGCGGCCCGCCATGGCGTAGTTGCCAGCGCCGAACGAGCCGCCGATGACAAGCGTCAGTTTGGGGACACGGGTCGTGGCAACGGCATGGACCATCTTCGCGCCGTCTTTGGCGATGCCGCCGGTTTCGTATTCCTTGCCGACCATGAAGCCGGTGATGTTTTGCAAAAAGATGAGCGGAATTCCGCGCTGATCACACAATTCGATGAAATGCGTGCCCTTCAAAGCTGATTCGCTGAACAAGACTCCGTTGTTGGCGATGATGCCAACGGGATAGCCATGGATTCTCGCGAAGCCGCAGACGAGAGTGATGCCGTAGCGCGATTTGAACTCGCGGAACTTGGAACCGTCCACGATGCGGGCGATGATCTCGCGGACGTCGAAGGACTCTTTGAAGGTGCGCGGCAGGACGCCGTACAATTCGTCGGCGGAGTATAAAGGCTCCTCGGGTGGAGCAACTTCGAGCCCGGAAAGATGCGAGTGGATGTGTCCACGCGGAAGAGTTTCAACAATCGAACGAAGAATTTCAATCGCGTGGTCATCATCCTCTGCGAAGTGATCGGCGACTCCCGATTTGCGCGTGTGGACGTCCGCGCCGCCCAATTCTTCGGCAGTGACATCTTCGCCTGTAGCGGCTTTGACCAGCGGAGGTCCGCCGAGGAAAATGGTGCCAGCGCCTTTGACGATGACCGCTTCATCACTCATCGCAGGGACGTACGCGCCGCCCGCCGTGCAACTTCCCATCACTGCCGCGATCTGCGGAATGCGCTTGGCAGACATGCGCGCCTGATTGTAAAAAATGCGCCCGAAGTGATTGACATCCGGGAAGACTTCATCTTGAAACGGCAAATTTGCCCCGCCAGAATCCACGAGGTAGAGGCAGGGCAAATGATTTTCTTCGGCGACCTGTTGCGCGCGCAAATGTTTCTTGACCGTCATCGGGAAGTACGAGCCGCCTTTGACGGTGGCATCGTTGGCGATGATGAGCACTTCACGATTCGAGATGCGCCCAATGCCGGTGACGATGCCCGCGCTTGGCGCTTCATTGTTATAAAGGTTGATCGCCGCCAGTGCGGAAAGTTCAAGGAAGGGCGCGCCCGGGTCGAGCAGACGTTCGATGCGTTCGCGCACGAACAACTTGCCCTGCTCTTCGTGGCGTTTGCGATACTTCTCGCCGCCGCCTTCGCGGACGAAGGCAAGATGCTTCTTTAATTCCTGCGCGAGAGTGCGATTGTGGTTTGTGTTGGCGAGGAATTCCGGGTCGGTTGGGGAGATGGCGGTCGGGAGGGTTTCCATGTAGTAGTTTGTAAATAGGAAATGGGAGATAAGGAATCGGCTTGGAGTTGGCGTGAGTTTAGCATAAAAGGGGAAGTTGCGAAATGCCCGCCTGCGATGACAGAAAGCGGATGAATGTCAGTTGTAATCATGTGCGGATTCTGCAAAGATGGGGTTATCTTCATCCAAGGAGGTTCGCTGATGAGACCGGTGTATGCAATTTCAGGCGGGGTGTCGAAATTTGCAAAGTCAAGACCCGATAAGACCTTCCAGGCGATCATCAAGGAGGCGTACGATTACGCGATTCAAGATATCGGATTGGACTTCCCGACCTTTACCCGCATCGTGGACGGCTCGGTCGCTTCGTACTTCTCGGATCATTTCACCCGACAGTTGATGGCTGGCATCATGGCTCAGGACTACCTCGGGCTGTGTCCCAAACCCGGTCATCGCGTGGAGGGCGGCGGCGCGACGGGCGGACTGTGCTTCCAGGAGGCGTGGAAGTCCGTCGCTTCGGGTCACATGGACGTGTGCCTGGCGTACGGCTTCGAGACCATGTCTCATGTGGAGACGTGGAAGGGCAACGAGTTCATCGCCTTAGCCTCCGACGTGTCGTTCGATTATCCCGCCGGGGGTTTTTATTCAGGCTACTACGCCATGATGGTGACGCGGCACATGAAGGAGTTCGGCACGACCGTCGAGCAGATGGCGCACGTCAGCGTGAAGAACTACATCAACGCCTTCCACAATCCGTATGCGCAGAAGAGTCAGCGCATCACCATCCAGGATGTGCGCAACGCGCCGATGGTGGCATGGCCCCTGACGCGGCTCGATATCTGCGTGATGTCCGACGGCGCAGCGGCGACCATTCTCTGCTCGGAGGAAGGGCTGAAAAAACTCGAAGCTGCGGGAGCGAAGGTGGCACGTCCGCTGGTGAAAGTGACAGGCATCGGTCGCGGCACGGACGCGATGCGCATGGCGGACCGTCCGCATGTGGATTATGACTTCTTCATGGAGAATTACGCCACCGAGTTGGAGAAGTCATCGGACGAGACCAAGAAATATTACAAAAAACTCTGGGAGCATGGCACGCGCTATCCGGGAGTCCATTCGTTCCGCGCGGGGCGGGCGGCGGGCAACATGGCGTGGAAGCACGCGGGCATCAAAGATCCGCTGCATGAATTGGACTTCATCGAGTTGCATGACGCGTATACCTCATCTGAAATTCAAACGTATGAAGATCTGGGCTTGTGTCGATATGGGGAGGGAGGTCCGTTCGCGGAATCGGGCAAGGCGTTCATGCCGAATATTGACTACGGCTTGAAGTTGAAAGACAAACCCGTCTGCACTGTGAATCCATCTGGCGGACTAATTGCCTGCGGACATCCCGTCGGCGCGACGGGACTCATGCAGGGAGTCTTTGCCATCTGGCAACTGCAAGGGACGATTCAAAAGCATTTCCGCGACGACCAGTTACAGGTCAAGAATGCGAAGCGGGGCGCGATCCATTCCCATGCGGGGACGGGGACGTATGTCACCGTGTCGGTGTTGGAGAGAGAAGGATAGGGTGGTCGAGTAGGCGGCGGGTCTCGGTACGTCCCTTCGGGACTACTCGACCATCGCCGCAGTATCGAGACCACAGGAGAATCTTATGAGCAAATTACCTTCCCAAAGAGAAGAAACCTTAGGTGGGTTCATTGTCCACGGCATTCCATTCCCGACGAGTTTGGATGAAGATGGTTTGGAATTCCTCAAGAAGATGGCGCCGATCCAGATCGAGCAGGAATATAAGATCACGTACCTGCATTCTTACGGACAGGACAGCCCGTGGTTCGCGGCGTTGACGAATAAACGACTGCTCGCTTCGCGCGACCCAACCGGATACACCTACGCCAACCCGCGCGGACATGACATGTATTC
Source organism: Anaerolineales bacterium (assembly GCA_015075725.1). Lineage (NCBI taxonomy): Bacteria > Bacillati > Chloroflexota > Anaerolineae > Anaerolineales > Anaerolineales bacterium. Next base: position 2,140,777 of record JABTTV010000001.1, read on the forward strand.
TGGCAATGAGACAAAGTGGATAGACATCACGAACGTCAAGGCGCATGTGCATGCCTTTACCGTCTGTTACTTTGGCTCGCAGGAGTTTTTGCCGGAATGTCCATTCGTGCTGGCGTTGATCGAGTTCGAGGGCGTGGACACGTTACTGCTCACGCGCCTGATGGGCGTTGACCCCGATGCCCCGTCGCTGGATTGGATCGGGATGGAGGTCAGTCCGCGGTTTTTGCGCAATTCCAAGTTGAAGCCGACGGATGTGTATTTTGTGCCTGTCGAATAATGTCATTGCGAGGCGGGCGATAGCCCGACGAAGCAATCTCCAATTAAGCGGTGAAAATTAATCGATGAGATTCATCCATTCGGTAGATTGCTTCGGGCTGCGCCCTCGCAATGACATAGCAAAAAGGACTCGGCAATCGGCTGAGTCTTTTTTTACCCCCACCCTTCCTCCCCCAAATACGACATTGAAGCGCTTTCTGGATTCATGCAAAATATAAATTGTCGTATTTGGGGGAGGTGCCGAAGGCGGAGGGGGTATTATTTCAATTTCTCCAACATCCTCTCCGCCTCCTCATACGCCACCTTGTAATAATACGGCGGACCGTCGCACGTCGCCAGCTTTAGCGCCTCTTCTGCAAATTTCCTCGCCATTTCCTTCCCTCCCCATTCACTATTCCCTATCCCCTTTTCTCCCCACACCAACGCCAATTTAGCCAGGAAATTATTCACATCCGCCCCCTGCAAGACATACCCGCTCCGCTCCGTGATCACCAGCGCCTCGGACGCTTTTTCCAGCGCGTCTTTGAAATCACCCTGGGCATAGCGTAACCGCGCCACATCGAGCAGGATGTTGGCTTCATTATCAACCAAATTGATTTGCCGACAGAGATCGAGTGCTTTAGACAGGTTTTCTTCTGCCAGAGTCAATTCGTCGGTGGTTGAGCCTGTCAAAACCCAATTGGCGCAATATGCCGCACCGAGCAGCCAGTAAGCGCGAATGTAATCACGGGGATGTGGGTATTTTGTTTTTGCTGTTTCATCTGCCAATTCAAGGGTGCGTTGGGCGGATTCGATTGACGACTTTACACTGTCCGCTGGTAACTGATTACTGCCAATTGATTCCCTTGCCATAAGCAGGAAACGCAGTGTGCTGTATGAATATAAAATGCTTTGTGCTTGAATATCGTTTTGTTCTTTGGACATTTCTAATGCTTGCTTTAATTCGTTTTCAAGTTCATTCCACATTCCACAATATGCAAGTACTTGCATGAGTAATATATGGTCATGGGCTTCTTTACTTGAATCGTTAATCTCACGGCACAAGTCAATGCTGCGGCGCAGGTTGCGCTCCGCGGCGCTCAGAGCGCCGATGATCAGTTGATCTATCGCCACATTCCCCAGCCCGATGGCTGCATTTTTCTTGTCACCAACTTTTTCAGCCAACACAACAGAATTTTGCATAATGGGCAGAGCATCGCGTGGTTGTCCGTTCAACGAGTAAGCATTGCCGAGAGCAGCAAGTGTCCATCCTTGGGCAATCTCTTTTTTCAGACGCGGCGGCTTATCCTCACCGTCAAGAAATAAAGCGCGTAAAAGTTCAATGCAAAGTTGATATGCGCCAAATTGATAATAAGTTTCTTGGTTCAAACGGTCACGGAATAAAACTCTTGCCTCATCCAAATTCCCCGCCCCAACCATGTGGTGATACAGTTCGATGACGGGCGCAAGGTCTTCCAGCGTTTTCACCTTTGTGTTGGGCATGGGCATAACGTCAGTCATCACGTCAATAAAGTGAAACGCAAGATCCTTGTGAGTTTTTTTGCGTTCCGAGTCAGTAAAACGATCGTAGGCATAATGCCGCACGATCGGGTGCATGTCGTAGCGCTGCGTCTCGCCCGCGTATTGCAGCAGTCCGCGCTGGCGCAGGTCGAGCAGGGACTTGTCCAGATCGGGGCTGGGGAATACCTTTTTCAGCACGGCGTATTCCATCGAACCGCGAAAGCAGGACATCTTGCTCAGCAAGTCCCTGCGCTCGGGGGCTAAACTGTCGTAGGCGCGTTCCAACACGTGATGTCGTCTGGCTTTCACATCCTCGAAGATTTCCAGATTCTTTACCGCCTCGATGTCGCCGCGCTTCTCATGGTCTGCGTTGATCAAACCGACCAGCAGGCTCAAACTCAACGGGTGATAGCCGTATGCGGCGCACAGCGTGAGGATCTCCGCGCGCGTGGCTTTTATCCCTTCGTTGTGGAAGTACATCACTGCGTCCTCGGGCGAGAAGGCGGCGAGCGGCGCCTCGCGGCAGGCTTGAAGCAGTTTGCCGTCGGCGCTCTCCAAAACACGCGGACACAGGCGCGTGGTCATCAAGACTTTGGACTTCAGCCCCGCGCCGCTCAGCCCGCGCAGGAAGGTTTCCGTCAGCGGGGACGAGCAATCGCGCTGGGATGGGTCAATGTCCGCATCCTCATCGTCGGATTGAAGCGCCGCATCCATCCGCCCGTATTGACGCAGCAGCCGCTCGAAGCCGTCCAACACGATCAGGATATTTGTCCCGCGCATCGCCTCCAGCAAGTCATTGACCTGCAACCGCGCCGACGCCTTGACCTCCACGCCAAGATGTGCCAGCGTCTCCGCGAGAAAACTCTCAAACCCCGATTCCTTTTCATAGAACGACCACCAGATTGCCGTCTGCCATTTGGCTTTATCCACGCGGTTGTTGAACCATTGCCACGTCAACGCCGATTTGCCAAATCCGCCAAGAGCGCGAAGCACGAGCAAATTCTCTTTATCGTTACCCAGCCATTCATCGAGCATTTGCATTTCTGCTTCGCGACCTGTGAAGTTCTCCAAGTCACCGTAGCGATGACCGAAAAACCAGCCGGGGCGAGTGACGAGTGACGAGGGACGAGTGGCGGACGACGAAACTTGTAGCTGTTCCACCAATCTCAAAAGTTGGTTGACTTTGTCTTCCGTTCGCAAGACCGAGCGACCGATGACGGTCAATGTCTGTTTTTCGATGGGCAGTAATGCGCTTCGCAAACAAGACATGAACGCGGCGACGGCATTGTTCACTTGCTCAGCCGAAAGTCTCTTCCAATTCAGCGCGATGGATTCCCGCAGGGCATTTTCAAGTTTGGTTTCGTCGGGGGATGACGGTAATTCTTCGATGGCAGAAAGAACAGCAGGCAAATCATGGATGGGCAGCATTACCATCCATTGTTCGACTTCATCGTCATTCACTTTTCCCCGAAACAGGTCGCGAGCACTATCCGCGGCTTTTTCGATTTCTGCAACTGTAGATTGGTCGCCAATCCACGCGTCGAGTTTGTCCCCGCCAATGTCCGCGAGTTCTTCGCCGATGGCGCCCAAAGCCTCTTCACCCACCAGTTTCTTAACTTGGTGTTTTAGGAGCGCCGTTCCAATTTTTACGAATGCGTTATCTGCCATACCTGCCTGCCCTTGTCGCTCGTCAACCCTTCGATAAACTCAGGGTATCGCCTGACACCTGATACCTGACACCTGATACCTATTTTACATCCACTTCGCCCGTCCCATGTTACGATTCCCGCATGGATTTTAGAAAATGCGCCCTGGTCTTATCGTTATTCGTCACTGCTTGCGCTTCGGCATCCGCTCAAACTCCCGCGCCGATCCCCACCGAGACTCCCAAACGGATCGTCCCGACTCCGAGATATGATGCGCCGACTCAGGCGCGGCTCACCCCCACGCCAAAAGTTGATTCCACGCCGCAAGCATCATCCACGCCGCGGGTTGAGTCCGCCACGCTCACAGCGACGCCGAATCTCAACGCGTGGATGAGTCTCCCAGTCAGGCCGGAGGCGGGGGAGAACGTCCGCGCGATCTATGAAAGGGGAATCGAACTTGGCAACGATCCCAATGCCTTTTCCATCTTCGGCGATTGTCAGGCGGAACCGCAGGAATTTTTGGGCGTCTACGATATCGATGCGGCTTTGGTGCAAAGCCTGCCGCCCGAATTGCGCGAAACGGTCGAACATTTTTCCGGCTCGTTCGAGCGCGAAAGTCCCACCGCGCAGGACGGCACCACGCCCGGCGCGTTGTTGTGGGATCAATGGCATCGCGGCGAGTATGGCTGCCAGTTCGGCGAAACGCCCGTGGATTGCGAGTTGAGGGTCCACCGCCCGTCGTTCGTTATCATTCAGATCGGTTCGCACTTCGAATCGCGCAACACGGAATATCTGCGCCGCATCATCGCGCAGTTGATCGAGAACGGCTCTGTCCCCATCCTCGCCACCAAAGCCGATAACCGCGAACTGGATCATCGCATCAACCGCGACATGGCGCTGCTTGCCGATGAATTCGATCTGCCTCTCTGGAATTTTTGGGCGTCGCTCTCCGACCTGCCAAACCGTGGGCTCTTCACTCACCCAGACCGACCCCTGCAAGGCGATATTTATCTGACCGATGAAGCGAAGGTCATTCACCGCGAGACCGGTCTCGAAGCCTTGAATATCGTCTGGCGCGCGGCGACGGGAAATTAAATCATAGGGGCGACGCCTGTGCCACGAAGCGGTATTTCGTCGCCCGTATGACTGGTAAACGAAAAGGACGCGGAGACCGCGTCCCTACATTCATCCTTTTAAAGGCGGCGCATCCTTGTCGTACACAAAGACCTGCACATCCATGCCGTCCTTGTTCAACATATCGATCGCGGGCTGGAAGGTCGCATCTTTGATCTTTTGCATATCCCCGGCAGGAGCCAGCACCGTCAAACGCGCCTCTTCATCCGACATCTTCGTGGCTTTTATGTCTGCGCTGGCGCATGCGGCTGTGATGAGATCGGTCATATTCCTGATGGCATCGTCAATGGACATGGTCGGCTCCTCTGATGCGCAAATTATACCAATCCATTAATTCGCATTCAACTTCACCACCGTCACGCCTTCGCCGCCTTCGGTATGCCCGCCTTCTTCAAAAGATTTTACATACGTGTGACCCTTCAATGCTTCGCGCACCGCCTGGCGTAGTTTGCCGGTTCCCTTTCCGTGAATGACCCGCACCCACGGCAAACCCGAGAGATACGCCTGCTCGAGATATCGTTCCATCTTATCCAATGCATCTTCAGACATCAACCCGCGCAAATCCACTTCCATGCCGGGGGAGGGTTTCACGTTTAAGGTTGAAGGTTGCACGTTGCCAGACTTTCTACTCTCAGGTTTTAACTTTTGACCTTCAACCTGCAACTTGCCAACTCGTATTAAATCCGACATCTTCGCCCTCACGCGGACTGTCCCGATCTGGACCTCCGCATCCGACTCGCCCAGGGCTGTCACCACGCCTTCGGCATTCAACGTGCCGACAGTGACCCGCTCTCCGAGCGACAATGGACGATGGACGATAGACGATGGTCCATCGTCCGTGGTCCATCGTCGTTCTACGGGCGCTTCGACCTTCTCTTCCATCTTCCCCAACTTCTCTTCGAGCGCTTTGATCGCGGTCAATGGCTGACCTGCTTTCTTCAACTGAGACTTCAACGAGTCGATGTTGCGTTTCAACACCGCCACTTCGAGTTCGCCTTCGGCTCGCGCTTTGGCAATGGTCTCGCGGCGTTCGTCTTCGATCTTCTCCAGCCGTTTTTGCAAGTCCGCGTTTTGCGATTCGAGTTTGGCGCGTTGTTTCTCTAACTTCTCGCGCTCGCGTGAGGTGCGGTTGCGTTCCTTGCGGATGTCATCAAGCAGTTTATCGGCGCGTAAATCCGACGGATTGATCTCCGCCTTTGCCGATTCGATGATGGTTTGCGGCAGTCCCAGTTTCTGGGCGATTGCCAGAGCGTTGGATCTGCCCGGGAGACCGATGGTCAACTTGAAGGTCGGGCGAAGCGTCTTGATGTCGAATTCCAAAGAAGCATTGACCACGCCTTCCGTCGAATGTGCGAAGGTTTTCAGCTCCGGGTAATGGGTGGCGACGAGGGTCATACAACCGACTTCGAGCAAATGACCCAATATCGCGCGCGCGATCGCCGCGCCTTCTTGCGGGTCGGTCCCCGAGCCGAGTTCATCAAAGATGACCAGCGAACGATCATCGATCTGTTTGAGAATACGGATGATGTTGGTAATGTGTCCGCTGAACGTGGAAAGCGACTGCTCGATGGATTGCTCATCGCCGATATCGGCATACACCGACTTGAAGAACGGAAGTTCCGAGCCGCTTTGTGCCGGGATGTGGAGCCCGCTTTGCGCCATCAACACCAGCAAGCCGACAGTTTTGAGCGAAACAGTTTTCCCACCCGTGTTCGGACCGGTGATGACGATTGCCCTTGTCCCATCGCGCGGATCGACATCAATGGGCACGACTGTTTCGGGGTCGAGGAGTGGGTGACGGGCTTGAATCAGACGAAAGACGAGAGAGGAAAGAGGCGCATTGTCATTCTTTCTTCTTTCTTCTTTCTTTTCTTTTAACAGAGGTTCGCTTGCTCTTATCGTATCCCCATACTTCGCTTTCGCAAACGCCAGGTCGAGCGCGGCGAGATTCTCCACGCCATATTTCAACTCGACCGCATGTTCCCCGACGATGGACGAAACCTCCGCGAGGATTCTGTGCTCTTCGTCGCGTTCCGCAAGCTGCAATTCGCGGATCTCGTTATTCGCTTCCACTATGGGCAAGGGCTCGACGAACAGAGTTGCGCCGCTGGAGGATTGGTCATGGATGACGGCTTTGATGCGTCCTTTGAACTCAGCGCGCAGTGGGATCACGTACCGTCCGTCACGCTGGGTGATGATGGACTCTTGCAGCATGGACGATGTATGCGAGTCGGTCACATATTTTTGCAGGCGGCTCATCAATCGGTCGTGGGCGATTCGTAGATTACGGCGGATGTCCGCCAGTTTGACCGAAGCCGAATCCAACACCTCGCCGCGTTCGGAGAGCACGCGCGAAATGGCATCCACGATGCCGTGAGTCTCGGGCAATCCCTGCGCGATCAAACACAGGCGCGGATATTCGCCCTCCTTCTTCTCGAAAGTCTTCTTCAACTCGCGGCAGGAGATCAGCGTCGATTTCACATCCAGCAGGGCTTGCGGGTCGAGGACACCGCTGCGGGCGGCAAGGTCGGCGGCTGGACGGATGTCGTGCGCCGCGCCGATGCTCACATCCTGTATGGAAAATAATTTACGCGCCTCGGTCGTCTCCGCAAGGCGGGATTGGGCAAGATCGTAGGAATCGGTTGGCTCGAGCGCGCGCGCCAATTCCATCGAAGCTGAAAAATCGCAGAACGACTTCAGCCGTTCGCGTATTTTGGGATATTCAAGGACTTGCAAACTTTTTTCATCCATCACGTGGAATTATACCCGCGCGGGCATAAATAAAAAGGCGGACATATAGTCCGCCTGATTGGTTTTGCATTAGGGAGAATAGATCTGGAACTCATACTCTCCTGTGCCGGGGCTTGTATCGCTTCCGACGATGATGGTGTATGTTCCATCTTCTTCAAAAGTTATTGTGTCCGGGTCGTCGCACGAAAGGCAGGTGTTGAAAAATTCATTTTCATCCGCATCTTCAAGCCGCCATTGGATCGAGTATCTCGTTTGGGGTGCGCTATGTATGGCAAACGCCACAGTTTGCCCGGCAGTTGCGGTAAATGTGTAAAGGTTTTGTGCGCCTGGTGAATCGATTGTGCCTGAAACGGTATCTCCGATTTCGATCTCGAAAGTTTGAGCTGCGGGGACATTCCAGATCACAATGGAATAAGCGCCAGTCCCATATTCAGTCCCACCTCCCACGGTGAGCGTGTATGTTCCTCCTCGGTCCATGGTGATAACACCTGGGTCACCACATTGCAGGCATGTCTCGAATAATATCGTCCCCGACTCGTCAATGAGACTCCAATTGATCGGACCACTTGTCAAGATCGCTTCGTTCATCTGGAAATATATGTCGTCTCCCGCTTCAGCATCGAATGTGTATACATCCCGTGCGCCGGGGCTTTCAATAAAGCCTGCTCCCACATCAGGCTGATCCCTTGTTATTTTCTCTCCAAATTCGATCCCAAATTCCTCGGGCGGTGGCACTTCCCAGATCTGGAGCCAATATTCACCAACCCCTGCATTTTCCGGGTTGTAACTTCCAACTGTGAGAGTATATGTTCCGCCAAGAATTAAAGCCACCATGCCGGGGTCACCGCATTCCAAACAACTTGAAATGATATTTTTTTCTTCACTGTCTGTCAGAAACAGACTGATATTGTTATTGGTTTCAGGTTTTTGAACAATCCTTAGAAAGATCATCTCACCGGGTTCTGCGGTGAAGGTGTAGATATCCTGTGAGCCGGGCGACTCGATATTCCCAGCGCCTTCATCTGGTTCACCGTTCGATATCTCGTCCCCGATTTCGATCTCAAATAAATCTGCAGAGTTATTCCTGCTAGGGGATGGGAGTGCTCCCAGATTGAACGCAAATATGGCAAGCCCGCCTATACCAACGATCAAACAGATCCCTGCCAGCAAATCGATCCATACCCCGCGTGCAGGTTTTTTGGGTGCATCCCTACTCTGCATTGCCGCGGTTGGTGGTGTGGATTTTTCTTTTTTGTTATAGTCTTCATACCGCAACGTCTTATCAGCATCAGTGGATATATTTTGAACAGTTTCACCCGCACTGAGAGCGCGCTTCCATGCGGTGATGAATTCAGTGGCGCTGCCAAAACGATCGTCAGGTGATTTGGCAAGCGCTTTGAGAATAACCTGTTCGATCTCCGGTGGTATATCTTTTTTGATCGTGGAGGGTGGAGGCAGGGGGGCATTTACATGTTTATAAATAACCGCCAATGGTGTATCTGCCATGAAAGGCACGCGTCCGGTCACCATTTCGTAGAGGATGATGCCGAGCGAATAGATATCCGAACGGCGATCAACAGGGTGACCTTGCGCCTGCTCCGGGCTGATGTAGGCGGGCGTACCCATGACCGTGTCTGTTTTCGTAAAGTGAGAGGTATCTTCCAGCAGTTTTGCAATGCCGAAATCGGTGAGAAAAAGATTGCCCTGCGAATCGATCAAGGCATTGGATGGTTTCAGGTCGCGGTGAATCACCCCACGACCGTGAGCATAGCTCAGGGCTTCTGCCAATTGTGTAAAGATACGGTCGATCTCATTCAACGAGAGAGGGTGGGATTCGATCTTCTCCTTGAGAGTCCCTGCTTCAAGATAACGCATAACGAGATAGGAGATGCCGTCGCTTTCCCCTGAGTCGAAAATGGGCAAAATATGTGGATGTTCAAGGTTGGCAATGATACGCGCCTCTTGTTGAAAGCGACCTGCAAATTCTTTATTATTTGCAAGATGATTTGGCAAGACTTTGATCGCTACATTACGATCCATGGATGCTTGATAGGCTTTATAGACGGTCGCCATTCCCCCTTCCCCGATCTGGCTTATGATACGATACGAGCCGAGCATTTGTCCGGGCAGCAGGTTTTCCATTTTGCCTCTCCATGAGTCGAAACGGTCTTGAATCAAATATGATATTACTAGTCCAGTTTTCTATTCTACGACCAATTGGCCTGGAATTCAACATAATGCTTATCTCGAATATTTCAGAAGGCTTTCAAAATTCATCCTAGAAACGAAGAGGTTTCCATGAGACTCAAAGACAAAGTTGCCATCATCACCGGAGCGACATCCGGCATTGGCAAGGCAACGGCATTACGGTTCGCCGAGGAAGGCGCGGACCTGGTGGTCACGGGGCGGCGAGTCAGACTGGGGAAAGCTGTCGAAGCGGAATGCAGGTCGAAGGGAGTCCGATGCGTTTTTGTAGAGGCGGATCACTCAAAGGTGGAAGACTGCCAGAGAGTCGTCGAAGCCGCGCTTAAGGAATTCAATCGCATCGATATTTTGTTCAACAATGCGGGCATCGTAACGAAGGGAACGGCAGAGACGACGAGCGAGGAAGTATGGAAGGAAACTTTCGACGTCAATGTGACAGCCGTTTGGCGCATGAGCAGATTGGCGCTGCCGCACATGAAAAAGCAGGGCGGCGGGGTGATCGTCAATAACGGTTCGGATTGGTCGGTGGTGGCGGGCAGGGATGCGTTCCCGTACATCATGAGCAAAGGCGCGGTGGGGATGATGACAAAGGCGATGGCGCTCGATTTTGCGCGGGATGGGATTCGCGTAAATGCGGTCTGCCCCGGCGATACGTTCGTGGACCGTTGGATGGAGAAAGGATATTTCGAAGGATCGGACCCTGTGACGCTGGAAGAGGCGATCAAAGAGTCGAGCGCTTATATCCCAATGGGACGGTTCGGAAAACCCGAAGAGATCGCAAGTGCGGTTCTGTTTCTAGCTTCGGATGAGTCTTCGTTCGTGACAGGCCATCTTCTGTTGGTGGATGGCGGCAATACGGCGCAGTGATAAAATCATTTTGCAGGTCAGGTTTTTAGCCTGACCTATTTTTGAATGTGGATGAATGGCGGGTTTTAGACTCGCCCTACGGAGATTCGATGCAAAGGAAAATCATCATAGCGCTTATCGCACTTGGTTTGCTGGCTGGTGCGATTTACATGACCACAAACACGCGCTTCTTTAAGGACTCGCCCAATATCATCATCGTACTCACCGACGACATGGACCTGATGTTGATGCCGTACATGCCGAAGACAAATCAACTCATCGGTGAACAAGGCGCGACATTGGATAATTTTTTCGTCACAACGCCGATTTGCTGCCCGTCGCGCGCGTCCATCCTGCGCGGGCAATATGCCCACAACACCGACATCCTGCAAAACTCGCCCGGCTTTGCGCGCTTCTATAAATTGGATGAGGAAAAAGATACATTGAACGTCTGGCTTCAGAAGGCGGGATATCGAACCGCCTTGTTCGGAAAATATCTCAATAATTACCCGGTCAACGCCGGGAGGAATTACGTCCCGCCCGGCTGGACGGATTGGGCGGCTTTCCTCGGCAACCGCTATGAAGGAAATTTTTTCTACAACTACATCATGAACGATAATGGAACGTTGGTGGAATACGGCGACTCGCCGGGCGATTACAGCACCGATGTGATTCTGGAAAAATCTCTCACGTTCATCGAACACAGCGTCGAAGCTGAATCTCCCTTTTTCCTTTTCGTTTCGGTGTACGCGCCTCATGGACCGGCGATTCCTGCTCCGCGCCATCGGGATTTATTCCCCGACCTGACCTATCCTAAGAAACCCTCATTCGATGAAGAAGACCTGAGCGACAAGCCGCAGTTGATTCAAACCCTGGCGGATTCCGGCGACGAGTTCGATGGGGACGACGCGAACGGTTATTTTCGGGCGCGTGCCCGCTCCCTGCAGGCGGTGGACGAATTGGTGGAAACGCTGGTGACAACTCTCGAACAAAACGGGGAGTTGGAAAATACCTACATCATCTTCACGTCCGACAACGGCTTTCGCCTCGGCGAACATGGGCTTTCCTCAGGCAAAGGTACGGCGTATGAAGAAGATATCCGGGTACCGTTCATGATTCGAGGTCCGGGCATCGAACCGGGGATTCTTGTCTCGCGCATGACCGCCAACATCGACATCGCTTACACCGTCGCGGACATCGCCGGAGTCGAACCTCCATTCTTCATGGACGGACGTTCTTTTTTGCCGCTCTTATCTGGCAAAGAAGTACCATGGCGGGATGGTTTATTGCTGGAGTTCGGTTATATTGTCGAGGAAGAATCTCCCGACGCGTTGGGCGATTTGGAAACCGATAACGCTCTCGTCGGCGTAAAGGGCGGAGCTTTCCGCGGGATACGCGGCGAAGATTACGTCTATGTGGAATATGCCAACGGCGAGATCGAGTTCTATGATTTGAGCGCAGACCCGTATCAGTTGGAGAATCTTTTCGGGCGTTTGAGCGCGGAGACCCTGGAAGCGCTCCATGCCAAGCTGGAAGCGTTGAAATATTGCGAAGATAAATCCTGCCGCGAGTTGGATATGGATTTGAAGATCGAATTTTATAAATAGGGAGAACGTATGATCGTCGTTTCAGATATGATGGGAACCCTCACCACCGGTTCGCCTTATCTCGGAGTGGTGGACTGGGTCAAGCACAATCAAAGCAGTCTGCGCGCGAATTGGTATAAATTATCGGTGACGCCTTCGTACCTGCTTGCCAAACGCGGAATCATCGACTGGCAGGAATGGGGACAGAGGTTGATGATCGACAGCCTTGGTTACATCCGGAACGCCACGCCGGAAGTGATTGCTCAGGTCGCGGAGTGGCTGGTCGAGAAGGACTTGTGGATGAAACGCCGCGAAGATGTGATCGCTCGCCTTGTCGCGCATCGGGAAGCGGGCGCGAAGGTGTACATCGCCTCCAGCGTGGTGGAACCGTTCATCGAACCCTTTGCCCGCCGCATCGGCGCGGAGGTGATCGGAACACCGGTTGAAATTGTGAACGGAAAGTTACAATTGGTCGACGGGTTGGCGGCGAACGAGAAAAAGATCGAACAGGTATTGAGCCGCCTCGGCGTGGATAAGGTGGATGTCGCTTACGGCGATACGATCCTCGATGTGCCCATGCTGGAAAAGGCTGACCATCCTGTGGCGGTTTACCCTGATGCGAAACTTAAGGCGATTGCAACAGAACGCGGCTGGGAAATCCTTGGAGATACGCCCTGGTATGAATAAAGACTGTGTCATTGCGGGGAGGCAGAGCCCGACGAAGCAATCTAATGAGTTAGCGTTGGAGATTGCTTCGAGCTGACACCCTCGCAATGACAAATCGAGAGGAAAACCGAAATGGAACGGACGACCATTCGCAGGTCCAGAAAGAGGCGGGCGGAGAATAAGATCTATTTATGCGCGCCGGTTAATTCACTGGTCGAAGGCATTTACGAGCAGAACATCCCATTCCATGAAATCAGGAAACACGGCGATATGGGTCTGGGCACGTTCAACGACCTGGACGGCGAGATGATGATGGTGGATGGCGAGGTCTACCGCGTCGGGTCGGACGGAAAGGTCAACCTGATCACCGACGACGATACATGCACACCTTTCGCATGTGTGACGTTCTTCCAGCCTGCCAGTGAAGAGACGCTCGAAGAGGAAATGGCGTACGAACAATTCCTGCAATGGATGATGGAGTTGATGCCTTCGCCGAATATCTTTTACGCGTTTCGTATCACAGGCGATTTCGCCTATGTGCGCACGCGCTCGGTGCCGAAACAGGAGAATTACCGTCCGCTGGTGGAGGTGGCGAAGGAACAGCCGACCTTCGAGTTCCATGATGTCAGCGGCAGGATGGTCGGATTTTATACGCCTTCGTTCGTTGCTTCGCTGAGCGTGCCGGGTGTGCATTTGCATTTCCTTACTGAAGATAGGGCAAGCGGCGGTCATTTGCTCGAATGCAAACCGCGCAGAGTCAAAGTGGAACTGCAATATCTTTACACGGTGGAGCTGTCCCTGCCTGTGAACCTCGATTACCTGACATGGGATTTCCAGCGTGACATCGGCAGGGACCTGGACAAGGCAGAGAAATAGGAGACCATCATGCGAAAACCAAACTGGATTGTGATCGGAATTTTGTTCGGCGTTAGTTTGTTCATCAGCTTTATCTTTTTCATGGCCGCGGTCGGCGCGTTCTTGCCCTCCATCAATCAGATTTCACGTCCCCTGCTGTGCGATGGCGAATACAACATTGAGACGACGCGATATTCGCCCCGTCCCGGTGAGACGGTCTGGTCGAACAATATCTATTGCGACGATAAGGACATCACATTTCCGTCTGTGATGCTTACCGGGTTGATCATCACGCTCGTCATCTTTGTGATCCTGGCATTCCGAAGCCGGGATCATCTTTTGCATTCCAAAGACTTCGGCGCGTTGGTAAAGGATATGCAACGGACGAAAAAATCCGGCGGGAAGACCGCCCTCGAGCGGATGGCTGAACTCAGGGAATTGCGGGATGACAACCTCATATCGCAAGTGGAATACGAACGTAAAAAAGACGAGATCATGAAGGAGTTATGATGCATAAATTCGATGAATTCATTCATAAGGAACTTGCGCCTCACCTCGACGCCGGAGAGGGGATCGAGCTGACAGGCTTTCTCTTCACCAAATCCTTGAGAGGCGTTGTCCTTTCCGGCGGTTTGAGCTTGATCGGTGACGGATATTTTTTCGCCGCCCTGACCCCAAAACGGATGTTCATCATGGCAACTGAAATGGGATTCGCCTCGCTGAAAATGGAAAACAAAGGGTTGAGCGATATTCCCTATACGGAGATTAAATCCATTAAACCGAGTGGGTTCATCAACCAAAAGATGATCGCCATCGAACTCAAAGACGGCAGGTCCTTCGTCTTCCGTTTGAACACGCTGGCGACGCATTATGCCTCGGGACAGAAGCAGTTCATCGAAACATTGCTCCGCTTTCACCAATCCGCGGGCGGAATTGGGACCTCATCATGAACGACAGGATCGCACTTCCCAAATTTCACTGGACAACCTGGCTTCTGATCGTTTTTTTGTTCGTCTACATCGTGTTCGGCATCAGCGCCGAAATCCATTTCTTCGACAGCCACCCCCTGCCCGAGAGCCTCCTTGGAGATTACAAGATCTACAAGACGGCCCTGAAGGAAGCGCTGGCAGGCGAAAGCCCCTACCAGCGCGGATTTCGCTATCCGCCCCCGGCGCTGCTTATCATAAATTTTTTCTATGCCGTCCCCGAACCGTATCTGCAGATCTCCTTCTACACCGCTGTCAATATATTTCTTCTGTTGCTCACCGCATACGGAGTGGCGTGGTATTACAAGATCGACATCCGCTCGATGTGGTATTGGTTTCCACTCGTCTTGTTCTTTGGTCCCACTCTCGAACAGATGCACATGGGGCAGATCAATGTCATCACCATGTTCGGCATCTTTCTGATGTTCTTTGCGGCGTCGTCCTATCCGATCCTTGCCGGGTTGGGACTCAGCGTGGCGGTCATCACAAAAGTCACACCTGCGGTTTTTTTCCTTTACCTGCTCGTCGATAAGAAGTACCGTGCCATCGGGTACACAATACTTTTTCTAATCATTTTCTCGGTGTTTTCCTGGCTGCGATACGGGTTCGAGCCGTTCCCCGCCTATCTGGGCACGTTTGCCGATATCCTCGATAATTTTCCCACCAGCGCGAACGCCCAATCCCTCGTATCCAAATTGGTGCGGAACGACCTCCTACCAGACTATCTTGAGATCGACCCCGCGCCTGTTCAGCGTGGCTTGAGTATCTATTTTGGGGGCGTCTTCCTGTTGAGTGCGTGCGCGGCGTGGTTCGCAAAAAAGAAAGAGCCCTTGTTCATCATCCTTTGCATCGGGAGCATGCTCGCTCCGAACCTGATCTGGTATCACCATTACGTTTTCTATCTCCTGCCCCTGTTCGTATGGATGGCATGGAGCGGAATGAACAAATATGTGGTCGCCTGGTCGCTGTTCGGCTTGTTCATCGCCCAGGTGGATCGCTGGGCATTAACCACTGGTCTGTTGATCCATCTCTTCGGACACTTGTCCATTATTTATCTGCTCGTCCAACAATGGACCGGATACTTTCGCGAAAGACCCCCGGCTCAAGCTAAACCTGCGGCTTGAATCCTGATCACGTGAGCGAATTCAACGCCCGGATGAAAATCTCAGCCATCTTCTGGATATTGATCTCTTCCGAAACGATCCGGAACGATTCCTTCCCCATCTCCCGCAAACGCGCTGTGTCCGACAGCGCGTTTTTCATTGTCGAAACCAGCGCGCTGTAATTCTCCGGTTCGATCTGCCAGCCGTTCTTTTCTCGAACCAGATCATCTTGCGTTCCATCCCCTTTTGCGACAATGACCGGCAAACCATAACTCATCGCCTCTTGGACGGCGAGCCCGCCCGTGCCGGGTAGAACAAAAAGGTCAGCCTGCTCGAAATATGGTTTCAATTCCACGCCGTGTTTCGCGCCGATGAACTCCGCGGATGGATAGACTTCGCTTGCCAGGGTTTGCAGCGAGTCTCGTTCGGGTCCGTCCCCGACGATGAGCAAACGCGGTTGCGATTCCATTTCCGCACAGGCGCGTAATAACGAATCAACGCGTTTTCTGGCTTGTAGTCTGCCGACAAATAATAGGGTTGGTCGAAGGCGTTGCCCTGTCTGGCGAAACAGTGTCGAAGGATTAAAGATCGATGGTCGGCTTGGTATGGGAGATGTAGGAGCAGGTGACACTGAATTGTGCGCCACAAATATCTTCTCACGCGGAAAGCCAAGCGCCGCATACTCGTCCGCGCCGCGCTGACTGTACGCGATCATCCCGTCGAATTGACGGACGAAGCGTTTCCAAAGTTCACTACGTTTTGGCGCTCCCAAGCCCCAGCCGAGGACTTTTCGTCCGCGTTTGTGCATCCAGCTTACGGCGGAGGGGGAGGCGAGATAGCGCGGATTGGCTTCCATGATCAACGCATCGGGATTCCAATCTTCGAGCCAGCGAATGAATCCGCGCTGAAAGCAAAGATACAGCGAACCGCCGAACAGGTGAAGATTATCCGCCGTCACGCGTTTTGCGGTTTGCGTTTCCCCATCGATGATCATCTCTGCGCGACGGGCTCTTCCGGCAAACAGACTCAACCCGCTTTTGCAATGACTTGCGAGCAGGTCAAAGAACGGGACTCGATAAGACGGCAGGACGCGCTGTTGCAAACCCAGTTTGCCGGGGAACCCGTTCATTGCGCCTTACCCCGTATGCGGCGCGGAATAAGCCGGAGACTTATGCACATGCACTACCTTCCACTTTCCATCCAATTTCATCATCACACGGCTTTCGTTGTGAGCGGCGACCTGAACTCCTGAACCGGTTGCCGTGCTGATGAGCAATGTGTAACTTGCAATTGCCGTATCGCCGTATCGTTGGATCAATAAATTCGAGAGATCAAACCGGGTCTTTCCAATCTGTTCCGCGCCGAAGACGGCGCCGCGCTCGGCGTTCGAGTTCATCATGAATTCATGGAAGGGAAGCCCGTCCAATCTGTGCGGCGTGACCCACCATTCGTAAAGCGTCAGGTCTTCGGATGTCGTTTCGTGATACGACGCAATGTCGTTGGTCATGATGCCGTTCAAATGTTTCAACAAAAACTCGTGGATTTCTTTGTCCATTCGATTCTCCAATCTCCGGCTATCCGCCACCCAGCAACACGCTGAGATAAGCCTCCACCATCTTATCAAGCCCGAATTTTTCCTCCGCGCGCCTCCGCGCTGCCGCCCGGAAGGTATCCTGATTCTCCAGCACCGACTCCGCCGAAGCCGCCAGCGAGTTTACATCCGGCAGTTCCAATTTCCAGGGATTCGCCCCATAAGGGACGATGACGCCTGCTTCCTCGCCGACCAATTCCTTGAGCGAACCCGTGTCGAAACCGATGACGGGTAATCCGCATGCCAGCGCTTCGATGACCGAGTTGGGGCAGGGCGGGTTGACCTCGGCACAGAACATCAAATGGGATGAACGTGCCAGCCTGGGAATCTCCGCGTGCGGGATCGTGCCGAGGAATTCAACTTCGAGATCCTTTTTCGATGCGGTCATGGAAAGTATTTTTTTCCCAGCTGCCTCGTCGACGTTCCCTGCCACGACGACTTTCATTGGGTATTTCTCAGCCAGTTTCTCCGCGACTGATACCGCATGGAAGAGTCCGGAGTTCAATCCATCCGTGAGATTCGCTTCGAGGAGCAGCATTTGGAAAGTATTATTCGAGCGTGCATGGTCCCCATTATGCGTGTAGGCATTTAGGTCGATTCCATTGTGGATCACGTTTGCAGGCGATTTCGCGACTTCATACCAATCCTCCCACCATTTGCGAATGAAGTGACTCTGATAGATCACCCGATCTGTGAAGCGGTTCCGAATCAAGGCAAGCACCATATTCCCATACACTGCGCGGACGGTATATCTCACCCCGGACCATTTCACGCGATGCACCCAGTTGACCCCATCCAATCTCTGGACGACGCGAATGCCCCGTTTGCGAATCCGGCTCAAATCACGGATGAAGCGCGTGCCCGCAATGACAAGCACGGCGTCGAACTTGTCATCCAAATCGTAGGTCACTTCGATGCTGCGGGTTTTCAATCCCTGTTCGAATTTCAAACGGAACGATGTCATGCCGCCCGTTTGTTCGACGAATGGCGTGATGCAAATGCGGGTCATATGTGAAATTATATCGTAGCGGCGCGGCTGTCGATTTATGGTATCCTTTGCCCATATCATTCGGGAGAATTCGTTCATGTATATCGCCATCGAAGGTGTGATCGGCGTGGGAAAGACCACCCTCGCCCGACTCTTGCAGCCGGCGTTCGAAGCTGAAGTATTGTTGGAAGTGTTCGAAGAGAATCCCTTTCTCTCCGATTTCTACGCGGATCGCGCGCGATATGCTTTTCAGACCCAGATCTTCTTTTTGCTCAGCCGTTACCGTCAGCAGAACAACAACGTGCCGGATCTCCTCGCCGCCGGGAAAAGCTTGATCTCCGATTACACCTTCTCAAAGGATGCGCTGTTCGCGGGAATCAACTTGAAGGGCGATGAGCTCGAGATGTATCACAAGGTGCATGAAGCCCTCGGCGAAAAGATCCCAAAGCCGGACCTGATCGTTTATTTGCAGGCGACGACCGACACGCTCATGGGGCGCATCGCCTTCCGAGACCGGCCGTATGAACGACAGATGGAACGCGCCTACATAGACGAATTGAACCTGGCATACGAAAATTTCTTCTCGAAGACGTTGGACCGCGCGCCTGTATTGAAGATCGATACGAATGATCTGAATATTGTCCAGAATGTGGAGCACATCAAATTGATCGAAAACCGCATTCGCGAAACTTTGGGGCTGACTCCGTACCAGCCCGCCCTGCCGATGCCATAACGATGCGAGTCACGCGAGAATCCCTTTTACGCATCGCCAGGGAAACCGTCCAGGAACGGGCATATAACGATTCCGATATTGTTGCAGCATATCTCACAGGTTCCCTTCGCGCCGAACCGATGTTGGGCGGCACGGCGGATATCGACATCGTTTTCGTCCACGCGACGACACCAATAAAGACGCGCGAGTTCGCCAAACTTACCCCCGATTTTCACATCGACATCAGCCGCCGCGCAAAAGACGAGTTCAAAAATCCTCGCGAACTGCGCGGCGACCCGTGGCTGGGTTATGAAATGTACGATCCCGTCCTGCTGTATGAACGCGAAAAATTCTTCGACTTCGTGCAGGCCAGCCTGCGCGCTGGATTCGAATTCGAACAACCGCCGCTCACATTGCAGCGCTGCCGAACGCTTCTCTCGCATGGGCGCGGAAACTGGATGGACATTTCTGAATTCGACGGTGAGCCGGGACCGAATGAGATTCGAAAATACATGAAAGCATTATTCCATGCCGTCAATGCGATTTCCGAACTCAACGGTCCCCCCATTTGGGAGCGGCGTCTTCTGCTCGATTTCCCCGCCCGCGCCGAAGCCGCGCAAAAGCCCGGCATGGTCGCCGCTGTTTACGGCCTGCTTGGCGCCGCCCATGTGGATGCGGAGAAGATCAAGAGCTGGCTTTCGGATTGGAAAGCCGCATTTCGCATTGCATCCGAAACCCCCGGCGTGGACGCGCGGATTCATCCCGCCCGATTGAATTATTACGAAAAGGCCATCAAAGCCCTGCTGGATGGAGATACGCCTCTTTCCGCCCTCTGGCCCCTCCTTCATACCTGGACCTTATCCACGCAGTTGCTCGGCGGCGACCACCTCAAATTCTGGCGGGATGCCTGCAATGCGCTCGGATTGATCGAGGCTTTCCCAGACCGTGTCGCCGGGCTCGACCAGTTCCTCGACGAGTTGGAGATCACCTTCGACGAACTCGCTGCCGGTCATGGATTGGATGCCGAACCATCGACAGGACTTTGAATCTGTGTATAATCAGCGCCGATGTTAATAAGAATCGAAACATTTCACCCTTTGGACGTATTTCGACTGAACGCATTTATGTTTGTTTCTCGAAAAGCCTGACAAGTAATTGTCAGGCTTTTTCTTAATGTGCCTTTCGTCATGTCACCCTGAGCGAAGGGTCCCTGAGATAATCGTAGTGATGCTTCGCCGCTCCGCGGCTCAGCATGACAATTCGGAAAATAGCCATGAACAACTTCACCGACGTCAAACTTGAAATCTTCACGCCGCAGGATCACGCCATGAAAATCGCCGACGCACTTGCGGAGATCGGCGTGGGTGTGATCGGCAATTACGATCATTGCGTCGCGCTGATCCCCGTGCGCGGATTTTTCCGCCCCCTGCCTGGTTCCAATCCCTTCGATGGCGAGGAAGGTAAACTCAGCGAAGTGGCGGAATACAAAATCGAAGTCAATTGCAGGCGCGAACTGGTCGAGGAGGCGGTCAAAGTGATAAAAAGCGTCCATCCATATGAAGAACCGCTGATCAATATCGTTCCGCTGGCGAATCATCTTTTCAGGTGAATTCTAAATTCCAAACCCGCGAGTTACAAGGAGTTCCAAATGCCCACAACACCCGCCAACCCATACCTTCCCTTTGGCGAAAACAAACATGCCGCCTGGTACGGCAAGGACATCATTTCAGTCAAGCAGTTCAGCCGCAACGACCTGGAATACATATTCGGTGTCGCGCATGAAATGCGCGGCATGGTCGAGCGGATCGGAACGTTCGACCTGCTCAAAGGGAAAATTCTTACCAATCTGTTTTATGAACCATCCACACGTACATCGTCGTCATTCACTGCCGCCATGGAGCGGCTGGGCGGCTCGGTCATCCCGATCAATGAAGTGAAGTATTCCTCGGTGACGAAAGGGGAGAGCCTGAGCGATACCGTCCGCACGTTGGAATGTTATGCGGACGTGATCGTCCTGCGCCATCCAGAGACCGGCTCGGCGGCGATCGCGGCGAAAGCAGCCAGGAAACCGATCATCAACGCGGGCGACGGAGTCGGAGAACATCCCACCCAGGCTTTGTTGGATACATTCACCATCATGGAGGAATTGGGCAGGCTCGATGATCTGACCGTCACATTGCTTGGAGACCTGAAATATGGGCGTACCGTCCATTCACTCGCGCGATTGCTTTCGCAATTCGACAATATAAAGCTGAATTACGTCTCGCCGGAGATTTTGAAAATGCCAAAGGAGGTAATGGACGAGGTGGGTGCGAAGGGCGTCCCGCAAACGGAATATTCCTCCCTCGAAAAGGTGCTTCCCGAAACCGATGTGCTGTATGTGACCCGGGTCCAAAAGGAGCGCTTCGAAGACCCCGCCGATTATGAAAAGGTCAAGGGCGCCTATGTGATCGATCCCGCCATGATGAAAGCCGCCAAAAGGGAAATGATCGTCATGCATCCGCTTCCGCGGGTGACCGAGATCAGCATGGATTTCGACGACGATCCGCGCGCCGCGTATTTCAGGCAGATGGAATACGGTTTATATGTAAGGATGGCGTTATTGGCGATGGTGCTTGGTAAAGCGTAGTGTCAGGTGCGGGGTATCAGGTAATTCAACCTGATAACGATTAATCTTCCGCGGCTCTTGCCACTTCATCCGGTTCAAAAACGACCTCTTCTTTTCCGGTCAGTTTCGCTTCGATCTTGGAGACGATCAATCTCAAATGCCCGTTGTGGGCGACGTAATCCAGATCATCGGCAGGGACGGCGAGGATCGGGCAGAGGGTGAAGTTTTCGATCCAGCCTTCGTACAGGTCGTTCAGGTTTTGCAGGTAATCGGGGGAAATGGTTCGTTCGTAGTCGCGTCCGCGCTGGCTGATGCGTCGAAGGAGGGTGTCCACCGAGGCGCGCAGGTATATGACCAGGTCCGGCGGGGGCAGGAATTGGACGGCGGTTTCGTACAAATCTCGGTAGGTCTGGTAATCGCGTTCGGTGATGTTGCTTTGCAGGTAGAGGTTATGGGCGAAAATCTCCGCATCTTCGTATACACTGCGGTCCTGGATCACAGAGTTGGGATGCTGGGCAAGGCTGAAATGCGAACGCAGGCGGTGGGTGAGGAAGAAGACCTGCGAATGGAATGCCCAGGCGGACATGTCCTTGTAGAAATCGGCGAGGTAGGGATTTTGCGTCACCGGCTCATAGAACGGGTCCCAGCCCATCTGGTCGCACAGCATTTTCACAAGCGTGGATTTTCCAACTCCGATGTTTCCCGCAATGGCTATAAATCGTTTCATGGCATTCTCTCAGGGGATGGTGGTTTGATGGGTCGAATCTTACCACCGGGTTGAATCCATGCGTGGTGTTTTAAGAAAACGGCAGACATTATCGTCCGCCGTTTTCCTTCCGGTATTCCAAGGCCGCGCTCCTCTATCCTCGCGTCTTTATGAATGTTTTAAGGGATTTCTCCCGCCAGTTCCTGGTCGATGATCTGGGTGAACGATGAGAGCGGCTGGGCGCCCACGACCGCCAGCCCATTGATGAAAAATGTCGGTGTGGATTGCACGCCGAGGTTGATCGCAAAATTCATATCATCCTGAATGAATTCGTCGTGTTTGCCACTGTCGAGACAGGCTGTGAATTCTTCAATATCGAGGTTCAGGTCTGTGGCGTACTCGATGAAGGCATCCCTTGTGAGGGTTTCACTGCTGAATAATTTTTCGTGATAATCCCAATAGGCGTCCTGATCGTCCGCGCAGAGGGATGCAACCGCAGAAGGCATCGCATCGGGATGGATGGACGTCAGCGGCAGGTTGCGGTACACGAAGCGGATCTGCCCGGGGTAGGCATCGAGCAATGCGCGGTAGGTCTCTTGGTGGAAGCGGCGGCAGTACGGGCATTGGAAGTCGCTGAATTCGACAATGGTGATGGGAGCATCGGCGGGACCGAGGCTGGGAAAACCTTCAGTGGGGATGTCGTACCGTGTATATTGAGGTTCTTCAACCGGCGCTTCAGCCACCGGACCTGAAGGTTGTTGGGCGACAACGGCTGTATCCCGCCCCCAAATGACGTACCCCAACAGGATGCCTACGGCAAACGCCAGCACGACAAGCACGGAATAGAAGTGACTGCGCTTGAACGTGACGAACTCCTCGGAGTTCGTCCCCGCGTCTTCGGAGACATCCTCGATGACGGGCTCGAACACGGCTGGCGCGGATTTTTTTGATCTTGTGGTTTTTGATGTGGTCATAGTAAGCGGATTATAGTCTTTCGGGGCGGATTTGGGAAAAGAGTCTTAAATTATTTTCACCTGCACCTTTTTGGAAAAACCAACGTATATCGGCATGGAGGTCATTCTCATGACGACTCAAAAACATTCCATTCCCTGGTATCTGTGGCCCTTTGCAGCGATCTGGAAACTGCTCGCAGTCATTGTGGAGATGACAGGACGCTTCGTGGCGATGGTGCTCGGCTTTGTGCTGATCCTCGCGGGAGTCCTCGTCAGCCTGACCATTGTCGGCGCGATCGTGGGCGTTCCGCTGGCGATCATCGGTCTTTTGCTCTTCCTGCGCGGGATGTTCTAATAGTTGACTGTCACTTCAGAAGTGACAGTCAACTAAAGCTTAAGTCGCATCCGCTTTCGGCTCGGGATTCCGTTTGAAGCGCAGGCTCAAGCCCCGTGTCCGGAGTGAAGCGATGTACTTCTTCACAACGGGAATCCGCAGGATAAGAAAAATCGCGAGGACGAGTCCATAGATCAACGGGCGGACGATATCGCCGGATAATGTGAAGATATCGCCTTTCTTGCTCCAGGCAAAATGAAGTACGGCGAGCGGCCCGATGAGATATACGGTTTGATGAAGGCGTTTCCAATTCCTGCCGAGACGGACTTTCCAGACGTCGAATGAAGTAATGCCCAGCGGAATAAGCATGAGGAAGGCGGTTGCGCCGACGAGGATGTAAGGCTTTTCGAAAATTGTGCGGGCTATCAAACTCCACGCGAGACCGTAATCCAGGTTGACGAAGATCAGGACATGGATCGTCGCATACATCAGGGCATATAAGCCGAGCGTGCGGCGGCGTTTAAGGAGTTCGGGATATTTGATCAGTGTGTTTAGCGGCGTGCATAGCATGGACATCACCAGCAGCGTGATCGCATGACGGCCCGTGCGTTGCTCGAGTTCCTGGATCGGGTTTATGGAAAACGAACCGGACAGCAATTCGATGGCGATCCACGCGAGGGCTGACCAGGCGTAGAGATGAATTGCGATTTGTAGGGGAGTGTAGAGTTTGAAGATTTTCATTAATCGATGTATGAGACCTCCGAAGTCTTCGAGACTTCGGAGGTCTGCCTTTTAATAGTGCAAACTCAGATTCATGCCGTCATACAGATGGGCGACCTGCTCGGCGTAGCCATTGAACATGAGCGTTTCACGGCGGGTGAGTTCTCCGATACGCCGTTCAGACGCCTGCGACCAGCGCGGATGATCCACGTTCGGGTTGACGTTGGAATAGAAGCCGTATTCGTTGGGCGCGACAGTATTCCACAAGGTGTTGGGACGCTGGTCGGTCAACTCGATCTTGACGATGGCTTTGATGGATTTGAATCCGTATTTCCAAGGCACGACGAGGCGGATGGGCGCGCCGTTCTGATTGGGCATCATTTCGCCGTACAAGCCGGTGGCGAGAATGGCGAGGTCGTTCATGGCCTCGTCGAGGCGCAGCCCTTCCTGGTAGGGCCAGGGATAGAACGCGCTGCCCTGCCCTTTCATCTCTTCGGGACGGTAAACTGTTTCAAAGCGGACGTATTGCGCGTCGGATGTCGGCTCGACTTGTTTCAAAAGGCTTGCAAGAGGGAAACCGTTCCACGGAATGACCATGCTCCAGGCCTCCACGCATCGCAGACGGTAGATGCGTTCCTCCTGCGTGAAGATTGAGAGCAGGTCTTCGATGCCGAAGGTCTTGGGTTTTGCGACCATGCCGGTCACTTCCACTGTCCAAGGAGAGGGGTTGAAATTCTCAGCCAGCGGTTTTACAGCTTCTTTATTGGTGCTGAACTCGTAATAATTGTTGTAGCCGGTGATCTCTTCGAAGGTGTTTGCCATGTCACCCAGTTCGTCGGTGAAAGACGGGCGGTCAGGTGCGGGCGCGGCGGCTTCGGTGTTTTCGGCCGCTTCCGGCGCGCAGGCGGCGAGCGCGACACTTCCGGCAATGACACCTGCGGCTTTGATGAAGTCGCGCCGCGAGAGATAGACCTCTTTGGGCGTGATCTCGGATGGGCGAACCGGTACGGATTTATATGGATGAGTCATGGCTGTTATCTCCTAATCTTATTACGGGTAGGACTCTTCGAGCAGGGCTTGAATGACGGCTTCGGTTTCCTTGTATCTGCCTTCGCCGATGTGAACATAACGAATGTGTCCTTGTTTGTCAATCAGGTATAGGGTGGGCCAGTAGCGATTATCGTAGGCGCGCCAGGTTTTGCCGTCGTTGTCCTGCGCCACGGCGTATTCGATTCCGTTTTCGAGGACGGCGGCTTGCAGGTTGTCCAAACTCTCTTCAAAGGAAAATTCGGGATAATGATTGCCGATGATGACCAAACCTTCGCCGGAATATTTGGAATGCCATTCCTTGAGCGATGGCATCACGTTCTGGCAGTTATAACAGCCAAACGTCCACATTTCGAGCGCGACCACTTTTCCGCGTAAGTCGGCGAGGCGGAGCGGAGAATCCACATTCAGCCAGGTATCGTTCGTTAGTTCAGGAGCAAGCCCGAGGTCGGGCAATGAGGCGGCGTATTGTGGAATGTCAGCCTCCAATGGTTGTGACTCCGCTGGAGTCGAACACGCGGTCAGCACGAACAGCAGTCCAAGGAATAATCGTTTCACCTTTCACCTCAAGGATGAGGTCATTGTATGGAAACTTCCTTACGAAAGGCTTACGCAATTCTGAGAGTTTTATTAGGGGATATGAAATGTGAATCGGCTGCCTTGACCGGCTTGGCTTTCAACATGAATATCATCGCCGTGCGCCTGCACGATTCCGCGCGAGATGGCGAGACCCAACCCGGCTCCGCCTGTGGAGCGGCTGCGTGATTTTTCTCCGCGATAGAAGCCGTCAAAAATATGCGGAAGGTCTTCCGGGCGGATGCCTTCGCCTGAATCTGCGACGCTTACTTCCACGCCGCGGTTGGTTCGGCGCGCAGTGACTTTTATCTCCCCGTCAGCGGGTGTGTGGCGGATGGCGTTGCCTATGAGATTATTCAACACGCGCCCGATGCGGCGGGTATCCATATCCACCGGGTCAACTTGTGGGTCAACACTTCCCGCCAATCTGATATTTTGCCGCGCCGCGAGTTCTGCAAAAGATTCGAGCGTGTCGGAGATGAGGTCAGCCAGCGATGAATTCGCGCGTTCCAGTTGGAATCCGCCTGCGTTCAATTGCGCCATTTGGAATAGGTCGTCGATCAACGCCGACAATGAGCGCACGTCGCGCTGTGCCGTGTTGAGATACCGCTTGATCGTTTCTGGATCTTCCACCACGCCGTCTTCCAACGCTTCGAGAATCGCGCGGATGGACGCGAGCGGAGTTTGCAAATCATGCCCAACCCAGGCGAGCAGCTCGGAACGCATCTTTTCCATTTCACGTTGTTTGGCGTCTGCAACTTCGAGTTGTTCCGCCATCTGATTGAAGGTTTTCGCGAGCATGGCAACTTCATCCCGCCCATGCACAGGGACGCGGGTCTTCAGGTCGCCTTCCGCCAGTTTCCCCGCCGCGCCTTTCAGTTGATTGACGCGGTCAGTGATGGTTGACGAAAGAAAATAGCCGAGCGCCATTGCCATCCCGCCTGCAAAGACGAGCAGCACGATTGCAAGCAGCAAATCGTGCTGGCTGGCGAACATCATCTGCGCCGAGAACCAGACGTTGAAAAAGGTCAGCAAACTCGAAAGCGCGTACACGCCCAACAGCGACCAACGCAATGCGGGCGAAAGAGTTAACCAGCCGAAGCGATAGGCGGCATATCCCGCCAGAGCCGAAACCAGTGACGTGATGCCGAGGAAAAGCGCCATCAAGCCGAGTTCGTACATCGGCGGCGCCATCATCATGTTGAAGATGGCGAGCGAAATGATGAAGATGAGCAGCACGCCTGCAATAAAACGAAGAATGGCGGAAGATTTCATGGCTCGAATTTATATCCCACGCCCCACACCGTCAGCAGGCGTGACGGCGACGATGGGTCGCTTTCTATTTTCTCGCGCAAGCGGCGCACGTGAACCGTCACTGTGCCGGGATCGATGTACTCCGCGCCGCCCCACACACGCTCCAGCAATTGCTCGCGCGTGAAGACTTGTCTGGGATGTCGTGCCAAAAGATACAGCAGATCGAATTCTTTCGCGGTCAATTCGATGGGCGACTCATGCACCGTCACCGTGCGGGTGACCGGGCTGATGTGAATATCTTGAAAAGATAGATCGCGCTCAGGCTCCGCCCCGGCTTGCTCCCATCCAGTGCGCCTTAGCACCGCCCGAACACGGCTGACCAACTCCTGCGGACTGAACGGCTTGACCACGTAATCGTCCGCGCCCATTTCGAGACCGGCGATGCGGTCGATTTCCTCGCGCCGCGCCGTCACCATGATGATGGGCACATTTGAACGGTCACGCAGCCAGCCGGTCAGGGAAAGACCGTCAACTTCGGGGAGCATCAGATCCAAAATGACGAATTCCGGAATTTGCTTTTCCAGAATCGCCATCGCCTGTTTCCCGTCCGCCGCGATCTGTACCTGATACCCGGCGCGTTTTAAGTAGAGGCTGACCACTTCCGCGAGGCTGGGTTCATCCTCCACAACGAGGACGCGCGTTTCATTCATGCGTGAAATCATACTTGATTCTCAGCCGAAAGTCACTAACAGGAACTTACTTTTCCGGGGCGAGTTCATACTTTCGTAATGAATAGACAGGCAATTCGTAAGATGATTCCCCTATCCTACGGTTTCAAGAGAATTCAAGGAGACCCATTGATCATGAAACTACGAACCACCTTTTTCAGCATCGTCTTGTTGACCACGATCCTCGTCACTGCCTGTGGCGTGCCAGCCGAGGATGCGATGATGGACAAGCCGACGGAAGAAGCCATGCACGATACGATGATGACCGAAGAAACGATGGACGAAAGCATGGCAACCGAAGAAGCCATGATGGATGATAATCCCGCCGGGGACGCCATGATGGAAAGCCCTGCCTGGTTCAGCGTTGCGTTGACGAATGTTCGCACCGGTGAGACCTTCACTATTCAAGACCTCAAAGGCAAGGTCATTCTGGTGGAGACGATGGCGGTTTGGTGTTCGAACTGTTTGCGCCAGCAGGGACAAGTGAAGGAATTGCATGGTCTGCTTGGCGAACGCGATGATTTCGTCAGCATTGGGTTGGATATCGACCCGAACGAAGATGCCTCCAAACTCAAGGATTTTGTGGATGCGCAGGGCTTTAACTGGTTGTATGCCGTCTCGCCTGCGGAAGTTTCGCGCGATCTCTCTTCACTCTACGGTGACCAGTTCCTCAACCCGCCGTCCACACCGATGCTTGTCATTGACCGGCACGGCGTCGTCCACCCGCTGCCATTTGGCATCAAAAGCGCGGAAGCCTTGTTGAATTTCATCCAGCCCTTGCTCGACGAGAACATGTAATGTTTTGATTGTCATGCTTTGCTATCGCTTAGGGTGACACAAGTCAGACCTTATGGAAACCATCCTCACCTCCCTTTCGCTCGGCTTGCTAGCCACCACCAGCCCGTGTGTGCTGCCGTTATATCCGGGCTTCCTCGCCTATCTCAGCGGCGGACAGGAAAAACTGCAAAACAAAACCGCCCGGTATCTACTCGGCTTCTTCGTGCTGGCTGGCGTGCTGACCATGATGCTCGCGCTTGGAGCCGTCATTGCCTTGCTGTCCATTTCAATCGGACAGGCGTTGGCGTTCGTCATCCCCGTTGCCGATCTCATCATCATTTTGTTTGGCGTGCTGCTACTCTTGAACATCAACCCCTTCAAGAAACTTCCCCAAATCCAGGTGCCGCTGCTTTCACATCCCTTTGCGAATGCGTTCGTTTATGGCTTGCTTTACGGTCCCATCGCGTTGCCGTGTTCCGGTCCTTTGGTTGTGAGCATCTTTGCATTATCGCTCACTGTCGCCGATGCGCTCGGGAAGTTGAATGTCTTCCTCTGGTTCGGCTTGGGATTCGGAATTCCGCTCCTGCTGTTATCATTCCTCTCCGGTGTCGCCCAACGCTGGATCACGCGCCAGTTCGCCATGCGCGCGCGTCTGATCAACTTCATCAGCGGCATGCTTTTATTGGGAGTTGGTACCTACGATTTCTACATCAACTGGGAGTTAATTCAATCCTATTTCTAAAGCGAGAATGTTTCGCCTCCCCCATAGCCGACAGTTGATCCGGTTCGGTAAAGCGTCACCTCCCCGCCGCCGTAAACTTGCCATTTGCCGCTCGCGTCATTCACCATGCCCGTCGCTTCGTCGATTCCGATCAACACGGCTTCGGGCAGCATTTGTCTCATTTGGTTTGCCCACGCCTTACCGAATTGATTGTGGTGCGGCAGGACGCAGGCATTGGGAAGCAGGTTCAAGCCGCGCAATAATTTCCTTTCATAAGGGTCGTAATAATGCTCGCACAGCACCATCGCCCCGGCGCTGCTCCCGGCGATGACCGCGCCATTTTGATGCACCTCCAACGCGGCAGACCAACACACGCTGTCCTTCAACGTCTCGCCCAAATGACGTGGAAAACCTCCCAGCAAATAGATCAGTTTCGAGGTCCGAATTGAGGCGGCAAGGACGGCATCGTTTGCAGACTTTGAATCAATCACATCCAGCGAAAAAACATTCTTCGCGCCAAGGCTTTGAAACCAGCGCACACCATTGATCCCCGCCCGTTTGTGATTGTTATCCGGCGCGGCGGCGGTTGGGAGGATGGCGATCGGCGCATCGAAGCCGCCAGCCAGATCGATGCCGCGCAAGTCCGGCTCGGACATGCGTCCGCCAAACTCAGCGCCGCCTTCGAGGATGAGGCAACCCATGAGTCTGAGCCTAGGATGAAAACGAGTCGAGCGCTTCCTGCAAAGTGGGGAAGATGTAAATGCTATTCACGAATCCGGAGATGCTCAGCACATAATGGATATCCGGCGCGGGCTGGGCGATCTTGAAATAAGACGACTTATAGGTCTCCCCTGAATGTTCCTTTTTCCAGGCGATGATCTCCGCGTCAGGGGTGTAGATCTTGAAAATGGTGTGCAGGGCGCGCAAGCCTGCGCTGGTGATCAATTGCAATCCGCCGAAATCCAGCAGCAGGAACCGGGCGCCGGAATCGAATTCGGCGCGGGCGGCGTCAACAAGTTCACCCTCGGTCTGGCCGTCCAGTTTTCCATCCAGGCGCAGGGTGGTTATCCTGTCTGCCGACTTGATAATTTTCAACATTTCCGACATGCATCCATCTCCTTTGACATGCGCAATGAGCCGATCCATCGTCATTATACATGTTCCCCCTTTGCCATTCCCTATTCATTATTCACGTTATTTTCTCCCCGTTCCACCGTGACCCGCATCTCGATTCCATCCGTGCTGATATCGATCCAGCCGTTACGGTCGGTGCGGAGCAGGGAGTATCCTTCGAGCGAATCCAATACCTCCTGATCGGGCAATCCGTTCTGGTCACCCGCGGCGACGCTCAAGATCGCCAATTCCGGATTCATATTCTGGAACATATCCGATGGGTTGCTGGGCGCGTATCCCGAATCAGCGAGCACGAGCACATCCACCTTGCCGATCGAATTTCCAAATTCGATGGATTCGTACGTCCCTTCGCTCACGCCGATGGGAAGCAGGGCGCGGAAACCCCCATACTCGACCAGCAGCACGCATCCCCGCGGACCTTCAGCTTGAATCTCGATGAACGCGCCATCACCCAGCTCGAGCCTTTGTCCCGCCTCCGCGCGGCTGACGGGGATTTCGTTTTCCGCAAAATATTCGTCCAATAAACGCGCAGAGAAAGAGGCTTGCACATTTCCGCCCCACAAAACGTTTTTGGGTTCGTATCTCTCGACGATGCGCGGCAATGCGGCGAGTTGATTCTCCTGTGTCGAAGCGATAAGTAGCCAGTCCAGGTTGCGGGTGAAGAAGGGAAGTCTCCTGCCGAGTTCATCGGAAAGTTCAGAAGCGCTTTCCCCGCCATTGATGAGGATATTTCTTCCTTCCGGCGTTTGGATGAGCACAGCGTCGGCGGAACCGGCATCGAGGATGATGACGTGAAAACGCCCGTCGCCGGATTTTGACGAGGCGCTCCAAAACAGTGTCATGCAGATAAAGATGAAAGCGAGGAGGATCGTCCACGCAGCGGCTCGAAGCGAAGCAGCCGAGGACTTGAACCAGGATTGGATGCTGGACCAGTTAAAGGTCACGAGAAGAAGCGAAGCGTATGTCATATAGATGAGCCAAAGCGGCACGTCTCCTAATACGATCACGCCGTTGGGAATCCCATCGAAGAATTCCACGGTGCGGATGGTGTAACCCGCAAAGGGCCAGGCGACCCACGCCAGCAGTTGACCGAGCGGGAGGATGATGAGGCTGACGAAAACCGCCAGTCCGCCGAGGATCATCACCGCCGGTTGGACGGGCAGGATAAACGGGTTGGCGATGAAGGACACGATGGAGAACCGGTGAAAATAATACATCATAAGCGGAATGGTCATGACCTGCGCGGCGAGTGTGAGGATGACATTATCGTTGAGGATGCGGACGAGCGCGGTGTTATCGGTTTTTGAGTTTTTTTCGATCAGGCTGGCGGTAAAACTCGAGAAGGGTTCGGCATAGAGGATCAATCCAAGCGTGGCAAAGAACGATAATTGAAAGCCCACATCCCATAATGTGAGCGGGTTGATGAGGGACATTATGACGGCGACGATGGCAAGCGTGTTGAGTCCCGCGTTGCGCCTGCCGATCTGCCGCGCAAACAAGGAGAGGCTGCCCATGAAAGCGGCGCGCATCACCGCCGGGTCGCCGCCGACGAGAAAGGCGTAAAGGAAAACAAAGAGGACGGCAAGCGCAGCTCCGACTCTTTCGTTCCTCAAGATGATCCGAAAGGTTGAAAAGAACAACCCCGCGATGATGGCAATGTTGAATCCCGATATCGCGATAATATGCGCCGTGCCGGTATTTTTGAAGGCTTCCTGCAGTTTTTTCGGCAAACCCGTATCCACACCGAAGAGGATGCCTGCAAAAAGAGAGGCTTCGGGGTCGGGGTAGATTTTATATGCATTTTCGACCAGTCTCGATTTGAAACTGTATATAAATCGGTAGATGAAGTTGCCATCGTTTCCGGGAAGTCGCGTCACTTCAGCCTTTGTCATGTAGGAATGGATTCCCTGGCGCGCGAGATAATCGCGGTAGGAAAATTCCTCGTTTTCAGGCGGGGTCTGCAATTCACCGCGCAGGCGGATGCGTTCGCCATATCGATACTCTTCGTTCGGCAGGACGCGCACCAAAACCTGACCGGATGCAGGCAGGTCGCCGTCGCCCGTATCCACAGCGCTGACGTCGATTTTTAGATTGGTGTAATTGTCGCGATGATCGGGAGGTTCAGCCAGCGAACCGGTGATCAGTAATTCGTATTCGCGGTCGTTGTAGAAAGCGATGTGAAATGCATCTATGCCCGGCTGGCGAATCTGATAGTAGGCGGAACCGAGAAGGAGGAAGACGGGGAGGTAAAAGTGGAATGCAGAGAGTGGAAGATGGAAAACCGTGAACGGGTTGTGTGAAAAGCGACGACGCAGAAATGGAAATAGAAGAAGGAAAAGAACCGCGATCAATACCCATGCCCAGGCGGGGAGTGGGATGGAGGCGGCTAGGACAATTCCCACGAGGAAGGATAATGAAATCCACAGCAGGGGCATGTGGTGGATTTTACATTAGATTACGAGCCGAATTCCGATCAACCCAGTGCCACATCCAAAATCATCATGATGATGAATCCCAGCATGGCGCCGCCGGTCGCAATGTGGATGTCCTTTTCAAGTTGTGATTCGGGGATCAGTTCCTCCACCACCACGTAGATCATTGCGCCCGCCGCGAATGCGAGCGCATAGGGTAATAACGGTCTGACAAGAATCACAGCAGCCGCGCCAAGCATCCCAGCGAGCGGCTCGACCACGCCGGATAGCTGGCCATACCAGAAACTTTTCATATGGCTCATGCCCGCCCTGTGAAGCGGCGCAGCCACAGATGTGCCCTCGGGAAAGTTTTGCAAACCGATGCCGATTGCGAGCGCGATCGCCCCGGTCAATGTTGCCGATGGAAGCCCGGCGTGGACTGCGCCGAATGCAACTCCGACCGCCAGTCCCTCGGGGATATTGTGGAGGGTGATTGCCAGGACAAGCAATATACTCCTTTGCCAGTGTGTTTTGATCCCTTCCGCTTCTTCAATGGGAAAACCGACATGCAGGTGCGGCAGAACCTTATCCACGCTCCATAAAAAGATTCCGCCGAGCGCAAACCCGACTGCTGGAGGCAGCCATGCAACCATGGACATTTCTTCTGCCATTTCGATCGAAGGCGCTAGCAGAGACCAGAAACTGGCGGCGATCATCACGCCCGCCGCAAAACCGAGCATTGCATCCAATACCCGCTTGTTGACATCCCTGAAGAAAAATACAACTGCCGCCCCCAAGGCTGTGACGAACCAGGTGAAACAAGTTGCCAGCAGCGCCTGCATGATGGGATTCAACCCCTCGAACCACTCATAAGACATACTTGACCATCCAAAAATATTCTTTCCAGCGGACTCATTATAAAACCGGCATCAAGGAATAAAACCTGACAACCCTCCTCCAAAATTATGACATCCCGCATGAGTCTCGAAGATATAATCTGTCATCATGACCAAGGAAAAACTCATTCTTGTCACCGGCGCGACCGGCTATGTCGGCGGAAGGCTGGTTCCAAAACTTCTCGACTCCGGATATCGGGTGCGTTGCCTCGTGCGTGATCCCTCACGTTTGCAGGGGCGGGTGTGGCTGGGTAGGGTCGAAGTCGCGGCGGGAGATGCGCTTAATCCGGGTGAACTTAAACCGGCAATGAAAGGGGTCTCGGTCGCTTATTATTTGATGCATGGTAAACAAGGCGGGAGCGAAAGCGCAGTGCGCGACCTGCAAGCTGCTGAAAATTTTTCAAGAGCCGCGGAAGTGGAAGGCATCGAGCAGATCGTTTATCTCGGCGAACTTGTCGACCCGACCGCTGACCTTTCACCTTATCTCCGTTCGCGGCATGAGACCGGCTTCGTCCTCCGTCACGGAAAAACCCCCGTGACAGAAATACGCACGGGCATGGTCATCGGCTCCGGCTCGGCATTGTTCGAGATGGTCCGCTACATCACAGAACGTCAGTTGGTTCTGGTCTGCCCCGCATGGTTCTTCTCACAAGCCCAGCCGATTGCTGTCCGCGATGTGCTTTCCTATTTGGTGGACGTGCTCAAGACACCGGAAGCAACCGGCAGGGTCATCGAGGTGGGCGGATCGACCCGCCTCACCTACGCGGACATGCTGCTGGGTTATGCCAGGGAGCGGAATCTCCGCCGATGGTTGATCCGCACCCCTTTTTACGCTCCGAGGTTATCCGCCTATTGGGTACATATGGTCACGCCGATCCATTGGCGCGTGGTCGCCCCATTGATCGAAGGCTTGCGCGCGGAGTTAATTGTCCGCGACGAGACGGCGAAGAAACTATTCCCGCAGATTCAACCCATTGATTATCAAACCGCCGTGCGTCTCGCGCTGGGGCGTATCGCGCGGGATAATGTGGAAACGAGTTGGTCGGACGCCCTGGTCACTGCGGCGGGTGACATCAAGCCCTATCGTTTCACGGTCGAAGAAGGCATGTACATCGAACGCCGCCAGACCGTGATCGATCTTCCGCCTGAAACTGTGTTCCGTTCCTACACAGGTATCGGCGGAGAACGCGGCTGGCTCTTCATGGATTGGGCGTGGGCGATGCGCGGCTGGATGGATAAAGCCATTGGCGGCGTCGGCTTGAGGCGCGGACGCCGTCACCCCGATGAAATACATACAGGGGAGTCCCTCGATTTCTGGCGCGTGGAAACAGTGGAAAAGAATCATCTGATGCGTTTGCGGGCGGAGATGAAAATACCGGGCAAGGCGTGGCTTCAGTTCGAGTCAGAGTCGTTGGGAGGGGATAGGAACAAAACCCTGTTCACCGTCACAGCATACTTCGCACCGCATGGCTTCTTTGGGTTTTTATACTGGTATGCCATGTGGCCCTTTCATAAGCCGCTTTTCGACGGGTTGTCGCGGCGTCTCGCCTCACGCGCACGAGTGCTGGCAAGGGCATACTGATTTCCACTCACTGTTCACTTTGGACTGATTTCTGCTCACTTTTTCACTTCACGGGGTTATATGATTCATGATCAACATCCTGTTTCCCCTCCTTGGTTATCTTTCAGGCTCGCTTCCGTTTTCGATTTGGATCACGCGCTTCGTCAAAAATGTGGATGTGCGAGATTCCGGTTCGGGTCACGCCACCACGACGAATACCATCCGCCAGGCGGGATTCGGCTGGGGCGCTCTTGTGCTCGTTCTCGATATCGCAAAAGGATTTTTGCCCACCTGGCTTGCCGTCGAATTTTCAGGCGAGTTGCAAATAATTGCGATGACAGCAACTGCCGCTGTCATCGGGCATTGCTGGCCCCTCTTCGCCGGATTCCGCGGCGGGATGGGTCTCGCCACCGCAGGCGGCGGGATATTGGCGATCAACCCGCTCGCTTTTCTTATTTGCCTGGGCTTTTTGATTCTTCTTGTGCTTGTGGTCCGTCACTCGGCGCGTGCAAGCGTCTTTGCCGGGATTTTGATTGCCCCAGTCCTTTGGTTGTTGAATTTCCGAGATGTTACCTTTTGGGTGGGGGTGGGAGTCGGCGTGGTCATCGCCTTCCGCTTTTTGGTCGATTGGAACCGCAAGTATCGCGAGTTATGGCTGGATAGAGAGAAGAAGACCTGATTAGAATTTTTCCAGCGCCCACACGATCAGCGGCGCGACAATGAGTGCAGGCAGGAAATTCCCCACGCGGATCTTTTTCATCTCCAGCAGGTTGCTGATCGCCAACCCAAGCAGGATCACGCCTCCGGCTGCGGTCATCTCATTGAGCATCGGGTCGCTGATGATGGCGCTCAACTGTCCCGCCATCAGGCTGATTCCGCCCTGGAAAACAAATACGACAAGCGAAGAAAATAACACTCCGATCCCCAATGTGGAGGCGAAAGCTATCGAAGCGAACCCGTCTAGCGTGGATTTAACCGCCAGTAGATTGTAGTCGCCAGTCAATCCGTCCTGGATCGAGCCGAGGATGGTCATCGGACCAACGCAATATAACAAAGACGCAACCATGAATCCGCGCACAAAGCGCGAACCTGACCCGTCCTCCTCATCGCGTGAGAAACGTTTTTCGAGAATTTGACCGAGCGCCTGCATACCGTCTTCGATCTTCCACCATTCGCCGAGCAATGCTCCGATCAGTAATGCGCCTAACACGATCAGCGGATTTTCGCTTTTTAGGAACATTTGCAGTCCCATCGCGGCGGTAAACAGACCAAGACCGGCAACGATGGTGGATTTGAATCGTTCCGGGATGCGTGAGCCGAAAAACAGGCCGATCGCTCCGCCGATCAACACGGCAATGACATTGATGATCGTTCCAGTCATAAGTTCCTTTTGATGAATTGATACCGATGGTCTGTGGGGCTGTCGAGACCCCGTCCGTTTATGACTTCGCCAATGAAGTCTTTTTTCCCGCGTGTTGGTTTTCCAATAATTCCAACACGAAACACAACGAAGAAAGGCGATTCAAATACCTTTGCAAATGGGGATTAATAACTTTTTCCCAGTTGTATAACTCCACCACGCGCCGTTCCGCCCGGCGGATGACCGCCCTTGCCAGTGAAAGCGCCGCGCCGCCGAGCGAATCTCCCGGCAGGATGAACTCACGCGGCATCTCGACGACCTTGCTCAATTCATCCGTTTCATGCTCTAGCCATCTCACGCGTTCCTCGTCAATGTGGCGGAACGTCTCCGCATTTTCGGGCGTGGCGGCAACCTCCGCCATCAGCTTGTATAAATCCCGCTGGGCTTCGACCAGGATGCGGGGAGTCTGAGGCGCGGAGCATTGCGCGCGGGCAAGTCCCAATGCCGCAGACGCCTCGTCCAGCGTGCCGACCGCTTCCATCCGCACATGATATTTCGGCACGCGCCCCTCGCCGAGCAATCCTGTTGTACCATCGTCGCCTTTTGCCGTATAAAAAGTCATGCAGGCATTATACACACATTGTCCGATATAATGGCGCGCATGTATGCTGAATACCACGTCGGAATGACACGCGAGGCGCTTGCTTCCCATTTCAGCGAACGCGCGCTGGAGATCATAATTGCCGCCAATGTCAGGCAGGACGCGCTTCGGAATCAATTCTTTCACGATGAGATCCATTACGATAACAATGCCTTTGACAAAGGTGACCGCTATATCAACGAGCAGCGCGGGTATGTGCTTGCAACATTACTGTCACCCGGTATCCTCGGCGCATGGATTGCGTTTGGGCGATTGCTTCATACCGCTCAGGATTTCTACGCCCACAGCAATTATGTGACTCTCTGGCTGGATCAATTCGATGCTGCGCCTCCGCCCCCGCCCGAGATCGAACCGCTGAAGCGGGAGCTTGTCAAAAGCCCAAGCCTGCGCTCCGGCAAGATCTATTTTCCATTGGACGCCTTGTATTACTTCAAATTTCTCCGTCCATTCGTTTTGAAGATTTTGCCGAAAGATTCTCACGGCTGGATGAATCTCGACGAGCCCGCGCAGGGACCGAAATTTCCATACGCGATTGCTGCCGCGACCCGGCGCACAACCCATGAGTTCGAACTGCTTCGAAAATTGCTCACCCCCGAAATGTTCGCTAGGTTTGTGGATAAATAATCAATCTTATTAATGTCACGCTGAGAGATAACGAGGCATTTCTGCGATTATCTTGGGAACCCCTCGTGGCGCAAGATGTCACTCAGGGTGACAAACTTTAGGATGATGTTTGTCTACTTTGCCAAACATCATCGCAATATTTTTTACGTAACTCAAGAAAGGTATAATGAACTCATGGATACAAAAGCAAAACTCAATGAAGCAATGAAATCTGCCATGAAGAGCGGAGATGAAGTCCGTAAACGCACCGTGCGGATGGCGCTCGCAGCCGTCAAGCAGGCGGAAGTGGATAAACGCGCCGAACTGGATGACATCACTGTCACAGCCTTGATCCAAAAAGAGGTCAAGAACCGGCGCGAGGCGCTGGAAGAGGCGAAGAAAGCCAACCGCGATGACCTGGTCGCGGATAACGAAGCTGAGATCAAAGTGCTGGAGGAATTCCTTCCCAAAGCCATGCCCGTCGAGGAACTGCGCGCGCTGGTGCAAGCCGCTATCGCGGAAACAGGCGCAATTGCGCCGAGCGATATGGGCAAAGTGATGAAGGCTGTCATGCCAAAAGTGGCCGGCCGCGCCCCCAATGACGCCATCAGCGCGATGGTGAAGGAGCTGCTTGCAAAACAGGACTGAAGCGGCAGAATCCAAAGCCGGAAGATTTTGGATTCTGCCAACGATGAGTCGTTGACTCCGAAGTCCACCTATGACCCAGCGCGCTCCTGTTTCCCGTTCGACCCGCATTTTACAAGCCAGCCTTATCGCTATCGTCAGCCTGGCCTCATTTAGGATTCTCATCTCACCGCTGGGACTCAACCCCAGCCTTGAAACAGTGGGCGAGGGGGATGTGGCGCAAACCACGATTCAATCGCCCCGCGACATCGAATACGTCAGCGAGATCCGCACCGAGGAAGCGCGTAAAGCCGCAGAGAGCGCGGTTCAGCCAGTTTATAGTCCTCCCGACCCCGATATCGCGCGGGAGCAGATCGATCGCCTGCGCACCTCCCTGCAGAACATCACGTCCACCCGGGATAATGTTGAAGCGACTCTGGAGGAAAAGCAGGAGGACCTGCTGGCGTTGAGCGACCTGCGCTTGAAATCCGAAACCGTGAATTTTCTCCTCAACATTTCATCGTCCCGGTGGGATGCGGTCCAGGCGGAAGCCGTCCGTGTGCTAGAACAGGTCATGCGCCGCGCGATTTACGAAGACAGAGTGGTGTCTGCACAGACGGGAATTTCATCCTTCGTCTCCCTGACTTTCAACGAACAACAATCCGAATTGGTGACCGAACTTGTCGCGCCATTTGTGGTGCCGAACAGCTTCTTCAGCCAGGAATTGACGGACGCCGCTAAAAAATCGGCAAGGGATGCTGTCCAGCCGATTGTGCAGACATACAAGGCGGGCGAGACCATCGTTCCCGCCGGTGAGGTCATCACTCCTGCGGATATGGAAGCGTTCAAGCAATTGGGCATGATCCGCCCCGGACAACGATGGGAGGATGTCGCCGCCGCCGGAGCCGTCGTCTTGTTGTGCGCCGCTTTCGTTCCCCTTTATTTCTATCGCCGACCGCGCGCCGGATTCTTGAACGACCGCAAGAACCTGCTTGTCATCTCCCTTATCTTTATTCTTTTCCTCGCAGGTGCCCGCCTCTTCGCGGAGCGGACCCTCGCCCCGTACGGTTATCCCATTCAAGCCGCAGGGTTGTTGTTCACCGCGTTATTCAGCCTCGAGGTGGGGCTGGTCTTTGCGATTCCCCTTGCCATCCTTGCCGCCTTTGGATTGCCCAATTCCTACGACCTGATTCCATATTACATGTTCTCTTCCATAATCGGGCTGCTTGCGCTCGGACCCGCCCGCCGCTTTTGGGGTTTCTTGCGCGCAGGAATCGCCATTTCATTATCGAGCGCGGCGGCATTGTTTGCGTTTCGCATCCCGCTGATCACTCTCGATTGGCTGGGCATCGTTCAATACATTGGTGTGATCGCCTTCGCCGGTTTTTCTTCGGCAAGTATTGCCCTCCTGCTTCAATTCATGCTGGCACAAATGCTCGGTCTCACCACCGCGCTGCAATTGCTCGACATCTCCCGCCCCGATTTTCAGCTCTTGCAATTCTTTTTACGCAACGCCCCCGGCACCTATCAACATAGTCTGCAGGTTGCCAACCTTGCCGAGCAGGCTGCCGAAAAGATCGGCGCGGATCCGCTGCTTACCCGTGTTGGAGCATTGTTCCATGATATTGGCAAGGCGCTCAATCCGAACTTCTTCATCGAAAACCAGGTGCAGGGAAACATCAACGCTCATAAAGAATCCGTTCCCGAGGAAGTTGCTGCCACCATCATCCGTCACGTCACCGACGGCGTGCAATTGGCGAAGAAACACCGCCTTCCGCGCCGCCTGCATGATTTTATTCTGGAACATCACGGCACCCTCATCACGAATTATCAATACAATCAAGCCATGGAAGCCGTGGGCGGCGATGTGACCAAGGTGGACATCGATAAATTCCGTTATCCGGGTCCTCGCCCCACCTCCCGCGAGACGGCATTGCTAATGCTTGCCGATGCCACCGAAGCCCGCGCCCGCGCCGAGCGACCCTCCTCCGACGAAGAACTTCGCGCGCTCGTCACCAGCGTCATCCAGACCGTGCAAAAACACAACCAGCTCGACGACACCCTGCTCACATTGCGCGACCTGAAACTCATCACTGAATCATTCGTCACCACATTGCGCGGAACCTATCATCCGCGTATTCAATATCCCAAAGCCGCTGTGCCGGACCAGGACACAACCCTGCTCACACCGAGAAAATAAAAATGATTCACATCGATAATCAACTGGATTTTCCGGATGCCGCCCTGCTCGAACGCGCCGCATCCTTGACTCTCGAACTCGTCCCGCCTCTCAACGTGGAATTTGAGTTTGACCCTGACCATGCAGACCTTTCCATCGTCCTGACCGATGACCGCCACCTTCATGAGTTGAATCTCGACTACCTCGGCGTGGACTCGCCCACAGACGTGCTCTCCTTCCCTGCCGCCGAAATCGACCCTGAAACCGAGGATTTATACCTTGGCGATATCGCCATCTCCATTCCGCGGGCAAGGCAGCAGGCGCAGAATGCCGGCCACAACGTGGAAGCGGAAATGCAGCTGTTGGTTGTGCATGGCGTCTTGCATTTGCTCGGCTATGACCACAGCACAGACGTGGAAAAATCCGTCATGTGGGCCGAACAGGCCAAGGTTTTGGAGCAGCTCGGCTTGTCACGAATTCAGATACAGGAATAGTGTGAGAGAATTCTTCCTTTCGCGCATTCGGGCGTTTAGGTATGCGTTTCAGGGTTGGGGATATGTTCTGCGCACCCAGCGCAACATGTGGATCCACAGCCTGATCGCCGCGGTCGTATTTTTTCTGGGTTTGTGGTTGAGATTATCGTTGCAGGAGTGGGCGATCATTACGCTCACCGCCGCGTTGGTATTCACTGCCGAATTCATCAATACATCCATCGAAGCCATCGTGGACCTCGCCACCGAGGAGCATCATCCCCTCGCCAAGATCGGCAAAGACGTCGGCGCCGCCGCAGTTCTGGTAGCCGCCCTGGCTGCCATCATCGTCGGTTTCCTGGTCCTCGGGCCGCCTTTGTGGCAAAAGCTCATTTCGGTTTATGATTTCTGACGCTTCGGCAGCCTCGGCACAAGTTTACGATTGTACGCTTCCCTTCCACTTTCTACCTTTCACATATTCCCTCTTTAACTTGGAATCTGCTACCTGCAACTTGAAACTTCCCTTGGAGCCCCCATGACCTTATCTTTCAACTTTGGCACTGTTGGTTCGCCCACTGGCACGCCCAAGAAACCTGGCGGGACAGTTGGCGCGATCGCGTTCAGCAAAAGCATCGGCTTGGATGCTCTCGAATTGGGCTGGGTGCAATCGGTCCGCGTGAGCGAGGCGACTTGCGCGCTGATCAAAGCGGCTGGGGAGGAAAATTCCGTCGCGTTGAGCGTCCACGCGCCGTACTTCATCAACCTGAACGCGGAAAAGGATGAGTGGCCCAAATCCCGCAAGCGTCTGATGGACGCGGCTCATTACGGATATCTTGCCGGTGCGACCGATATTATTTTTCACCCCGGCTCATATTTTGGGAACGACCCCGCCGAAGTGTTGAAGGTCGCCATCCCGCGCCTTGAAGGATGCGTGAAGGAACTGCAAAAGAACGGAGACAACGTGACCCTGCGGCCCGAGACGATGGGCAAGTCCGCCATGCTCGGCTCGTTCGAAGACGCGCTTGCGATGAGCAAGGCGATGGATATGGTCCAGCCGTGCATGGATTTCGCCCATCTCCACGCCCGCCCCGGCGACGGCTCGATGAATACGTACGATGAATGGTCGCGCCTTTTGGAACGATACGGGAAAAATCTTGGAAACAATTCATTGAGGAACCTGCACATCCATCTCTCGGGCATCGAGTACGGACCGAAAGGGGAGAAGAACCACCTCACGCTGAAAGAAGCGGATTTGGATCTGAAAGCCCTGTTCAAAGCATTGAAGGAGTTCAACTGCGGCGGGCGCATTCTTTGTGAGAGTCCGATCATGGAGGAGGATGCGTTGACGATGAAGAAGGCTTGGATGAAAACCAGTGGGGAAAAAGGAAAGTAGGAAGATTTGTTAAGGAAAGTAGAAAGATTTGTTATTGGAGGTAATAGAAAAAGCGCCTCCGATCTCTCGGAGGCGCTTTCCACACTTCGAGGGCGCAGTTAGCGCAACTCAGTGAATGCTTTCCACTTGCTGCCCTTCGATTTTGCTCAGGGCAGGCTTTCTACTTGCTCAACCCGACGTTGATCTCGTTCAGATCCGGGTCGTTGGGACCGGCGACAAGGTTATCGGCAAACGAGTCGTAGTAACCCTGCGCTGCGAAGACGAGAGTGAACTCCACTCCGCGCGGGATGCCGGTGATCTTGTACTGCCCGTTCGCGCCGGTTTCGAGGAAGGCTTCGACGTAGCTTTCGTTGTAATTCGTCGCAGCCCATTCATCGTACGTTGTGCCGGGCGAGAGCACAAAGACATATGCGCCAGAGATCGGGTTGTTCGTCGCAGCGTCGTAGATCAAACCGTACACGGTGACGGTATCTCCGCTCGAAGGCGTTGAGGGTTGTTGTCCGCCTCCACCTCCACTGCCGCTGACCGTCACCTTCGAGGAATTGCCCATCGGGGTCATTGCATCGCCTGCGTACAACTCGAGGCGGTAGGTTCCATCGGGCATCGGTTTGCCTTCGTTGGGCAGGAAGGTGCCGAACAGGCCGCTTTCGCCCCATTCCC
The DNA here is from genome assembly GCA_015075725.1 of Anaerolineales bacterium. Taxonomy (NCBI): domain Bacteria; kingdom Bacillati; phylum Chloroflexota; class Anaerolineae; order Anaerolineales; species Anaerolineales bacterium. Next base: position 2,183,998 of record JABTTV010000001.1, read on the forward strand.
AGGCGTAACTGTATTCTGCGACCTTTTGGTCGTTCAAATACCAGTATTCCACCAGCGCTTCGCCGTTTGTCATGCCGCTGTATTCGAACCCGGCGGCGATGCACAGTATCTGACCCTGATAGGCGTTGAGTGTATCGTTCGACCAGTCGCATTGCTGGGCTGTGCTGGGAGAGGTATCCAACCACACCCAGCCAGAGGCGGATTCTGAGCCGCCTCCCGGGTTGCTGACCGTGCCGGGCAGCGAAAATGGACTCGTATATTGTTTACCTCCCTGAGCCGCCTGAATCAGCGGAAGGGCGAGGTTGACAGGGCGGATGCCGTTAAGGAAGCCTCCGATTGGAACGCAGCTATCGTTCTGGTCCACGACTCCGTCGCCGTTCGTATCTTGTACCTGCCGGCAATCGGAGGTTTCCGATTCGCGGCTGGCGGCTGCGATTGTCGGCACGCCGATGATGTTTCCGTTATTATCCGCGGCAAGTCCGCCGGAATTTCCACCGGAGATGGTGGTATCCGTTTTTATCCATGCCCGGTCGCCGATCTGGTCTTCTGAAGAAAAGCCCGAAACGGTTCCCTTCGTGAAGGTGATGGTATTGCCGCCAATGGAGGGGAAGCCAAAGATATTGAGATCGTCGCCGACGTGAATATTATCCGAGTTGCCCATGGGTACATAGGGCAGGTTCAGGCTGTTCGGATCCACCGCTGTGCCGTTGACGGAAGCCGTGATCTGGATGACGGCAAGGTCGAGAAAGCCATCTACGGCGCGGACCTCGGCGATATACGAAGGTACAGCCGGTTTATCCTCCGATACGATGATTGCAACCCCGAGCGCATCCGGCTCGCTCTCCGGCTCACCCTGCGAGGCAGGGCTGGCGACATGCGCATTCGTCAAGATCATGCCGGAGGGGGTAAGGATCGTTCCTGAGCCGACATAACCGGGGACAAGTTCCCCGCCTTCGTTGAACAAACCGAAGATCTGCACTGTGGCAGCGATCAGATTCGCGCGGGTTCCCGAGGTTAATTCGCCTGCTTGGCTGGGCGGTGAGTCTGAAGGCGTAATCGGGGTGATCGGTTCCACCGCCGGGGTTGCCGCCTGGCATGCCAGCGCGGCAACGGCAAGGATGGATATGAATACCAGGAATGGTTTGAGGGATTTTGGTTTCATGCCTGCCTCATTTTATGAAAAATTCAGGGACTGCAGGAAGCGATAGAATCTTCCAAGATCGAGGTCGTAATTATCCTCATCGGCTTGGAAGGAAACGACGATGGCGCGCTCCCCGCTCAAATAGACGAAATCGGTCCCGCGCACCACGCTGGGAATCGATGCATGGGTCACATCCGGATTCGATTCCACGTACACATAACTGATCATGTAAGCGTTACGACCGTTGATATCCCTGACCTCCTGCTGGTCCAGCATGTTGAAGCCAAGCAGGCTTTGGGCGTGATCCAACGCCACAAGACTCGCAACTTCGGAGGCGGTCGCTTCGGAGGTGATTGCGATCTGGCGAACCAGATAGGTTGTTCCGAATCCGGCGGAATTTCTATCCACAGCGCGGAACAACACATCACCGGATGGATCGTAATTCAACCAACCTTTTGGGGCTTGAGCGCTGATGCCCTCCGTCTCGAACGGGACCGATGCATTTTCCACGCTCGATTTGTAAAACCACCCTGCCGCAAGCGCGACCACGGTCACGAGAACGACGGTGATCTCCGCAAAGCGATCACCGAGTGAACCTTGTTTATTAGCCATGTTTGCTCTCCTACTTTCCTGCCTGCAGGGATTTGATACTGCGGCGCACCAGCCAGAGAATGACCCCTGTAGTTGCCAGGGCAACAACTGCCGCAAGGACGAGCCCCATCCATGTGGGGGTGGTGGAGCCGCTCAGGGTAATGGTCGGTTGGGTGACGATGACTTGCAGCCAGGTGAAGATGCCATTGAAGACCGCCGCCAGCGTGATGCCGAGGGGCATCCACCAGACCGGCTCGGATTCGAACTTGGCGCGCCCGAGGAAATAACCCGTGATGCCCGAGAAAGCCGCCTGCGCCAGAGCAACCACCGCAATGCGGATGATGCCCGCGCCCAAATCCACGCCTCCGTTCGAGACGACGAAGTTGATATTCAACACTGTGGCATATCCCAACCCCGCGGCTGTGGCGTAGATCACGCCGTCAGTGGGTTCGTCGAACTCCTCCGAGTTGTAGATGCTGTAACGGACCGCGGCATATTTCAGGTATTCCTGGGTAAAGCCCACCACGAGGATGCCGCCCACGATCTTGGACAGTGTGTCGGTATAAAGCCAATGCGAGATACGGAAAAGATTATCGGTGAACGGGATTCCCACCGCCGCCGCGAACAAGCCTCCGAGTGCGAACACCCCCAGCACAAAGCCTTTCGGTTCAGGCTCTGCCCTGTCCTGCATATAGAAGAACGTCAGCCAAATAAATGCGGGGACAAGCGCAAGGAAAACCCCCGTCAGCAAGAGCGTGGACGGCGTAAACTGCGGGTTGAGAGCGCCGTCCAGGGCATAGACGAGGGCGACGAACGCACACAAGCCGACGATCAGCAGAATCTCGTCCCGCCAGACGTGCTTCCGTTCATGAATTGCCTTGGATTCATTCATGGAAATTCTCTCCTTTACTGGTAGTTGGATACCTTCATCATATTGAATATATAGGGAATCGTCAATAGCCGATATGCCGGAAACCGGTTTGGGTGTGGGATCGGCTCATAGACGGGCGGTCAGCCCAAAGTCGGAAGGGAGAAGCGAGAACATGTACGCGTCGTAGATCTGTTCCCGCACGGTCATGCGGTTAAGCAAAATCCCCTCGTCATGCGCTCCGATCTTTTCGGCAACGCGCCTGCTGGCTTCGTTCCCGACAGCGATGACGATCTCGGCGCGGATGGCGCCCGCTTTCTCGAAGGCGAATTTTGCCGCAAGTTTTGCGGCACGGCCCGCATAGCCGTTTCCATGGCGGGAAGTACGCACCCAATATCCGAGATTGCAAAATTTATAGATAGGATGGAAGTGGCTCAAGCCGCAGCCGCCAATGATTTGATTCGTTTCCGCGTTCGTAAGCGCAAATGCATACAAGGATCCGCGGGACCACTCGGCACGTGAAACGGCAATGTAATCACGCGCTACATCGACGGTATATTGTTCAGTTGCCCAGGACATCCAGGGCTTGAGTTCCGGCAGGGATTCATGCACAGCGTTGTAAAGCTCGCCTTCCTCCCCGAATTCGAAAGGCCGCAGGGTGACGACTCCGTCGTTGAGTTTTACAAATGGGAACATAAAAGTGTCAAAAAGAAAAAGAGACACATCGTCACAAAGTTGTGTTCCGTGTCTCCATTTCTTCCGGTATGGGGTCGATCAGGATATGTAATCCCTCAAGTTGTGTTCCACCGCGTAGGCGGCCGCCTCGGCGCGGTTGTTCACATTCAACTTCGAGAGAATGCTCGAAACGTAGTTGCGCACCGTTCCTTCGCCAAGGAAGAGATTCTTGGCGATCTCGCGGTTCGTCTTTCCTTCCGAGACGAGAAGCAGGACGTGCTTTTCCTGCTGGCTGAGATGAGCGAATGCCGACGCCTCTTCTTCTTTGACAGCGCGCCTCACTTCCTGAAAAACGCGCTGGGTGACAGCGGGATCGAGCAGGGCTTCACCTCTGCCCACCGATTCGAGCGCCTTGATCAGGTCTTCGCTCCCGATCTGCTTGAGGATATAGCCGGACGCTCCCGCGCGAATTGCCGAGAATAGCATCTCATCCTCCGCATAGGAGGTCAGCATGATGACCTTTGTATTGGGAAATTGGTTGACGATCTGCTCGCAGGCTTCGATGCCGGAGGTGCCCGGCAGGCGGATATCCATAACGACCACATCGGGTTTGAGAGACGCCGTCTGTTCGAGCGCTTCGCGCGCTGATCCCGCCTCGCCAACTACATCGAAGTGGGGATGTCGTTCAAGGAGCGACTTCAGCCCGAGCCTGACCACCTCATGATCGTCCACCAGGATGATTCTCTGTTTTTTCATAATGGGCATTATTTTACCCTAGGAAATAGGAAAAACGGGCAAAAATTATTGATTTTAGGCGTCTTTCAGCCCTGCCAGGTGCTCCTCGGTGTGTGCGAGACTGCGTTCCACCCAAAGTTGCAGGGTCAGGTCCTTGCCAAGCGCCTCATGTTGACTCTGACGCGACCACACTTCCTGCGGCACGGAGTTGAGCAGTCCGGTCACTTCGACGATGCCTGCCCAAAACTCATCCAGGATTTTTCCAAGCGGCTCATCGTAATTGTAGTGTGCTGCCATCCAACCGTCGGGATCGAAGTTTTTGAATAACGGATTTTCCTCCTTCAAGGTCCGCCGGATGCGCATGCCGTACACTTCGCGGTCGATTCCGCGCACATGAAAAGCGATTTGATGAGGTGTCCATTCGCCTTCCGTGCTCGAAAATGGATCCTTGGCGGTGCGGCATGCTTCGCAAAGTTCGGCTGACGCTTCGCGCAAGCGCGCCAGTAATTTTTCTCGATATTCCATCAATTCCTTCATGATTCCTCCGGCGCTCTTGCGCCTCTTCAACGGCTCGGCCCTGTGCCTAATTACAAATCGGTATCGAATCGGGGTTTGCGTTCGCGTTCAACGCCATGCCAAAATACGGGGATGGATCATAGGTATTCTCTATCTCGAGTTCGTTCAGGAACTTCCCAAAACCATCGTCCTTGACGATGGAGATATGCAGATGCACACCGACCGGACTTCCAGGCTCGCCGGAAAAATTTCCCTGATAGCCGAGAAAAGTCCCAGCCTCGACGAAAACCTCCGTTGCCCCTTGCGGGAATTGCTCCGAGACGAATGAATTGCCGGACGCATCAGCCATGTGAGTATAGTACACCCAAATTTGACGGGACGGATCGAGCGGGTCCTGAGGTACGCGGATAATGACCGTTGATTTCCAATCTTCCATGCGGGAAAGGTAACCGGCGTAAGCGGCGACGATGGGCGTCACCCCGACTTCCGTTCCGCCGAAGATATCCAATCCGCTGTGGCGATGACCGGGGCGGAAAGAATCGTCCCAAATGAAACCGATCAGACCGTTGGTAGGGAAAATGAACGGGGCATTGCCGCATTTGGAACCGATTGTCATCATCAACTCGGGGCGTGAGGCTGGGTCCCTGAACCAGGCAAAGGTCTGGGAAGTTCGAGCCGCGGCTTTTCCGCGCCCGAAGGTGAAGAAGAGATAGATGCCTGCGACGGCAACCGCCACAGGGATTGCGATCGGGATAATTTTTTTGAGCATCCGCAGGATTATAAATGGAATGAGAAAATCCGATGTTTCGATGGCTGCAGCATATCAAAGGTGATAAATATTATCTAAAAGCTACTTGAACACCCCTTATAAAATTGCTAAAATGAACATGATAGTTTTTGTATTTTGAATTTTTAGCAATATTATTGCGCCCTGTGCAAGAGAAGTTTCTCTACAATTCTCTGAAGCCCCGAAAAGGCAAACTCATCGTAAGGTGAGGGCGCAAAGTCATGGATCCCGTTCTTGCGGGACCGCCAGACCGCCGAAGGCATATCCGCTTCGGCGGTTTTGTTTGGGAAGTTTTTCCAATCAATCTCTTCCTATCTCATGAAACAAAAATAAATGTCATTCCAAGTGTCGGTAGACAAAGATGGAAAGGAGATGAAAAAATCGGCTATACCTAATGACAATCCGATCGAACATAAAACCAAAATACTTGAGGAGATGCAAAATGAAGAAAATGTGGTTGAAAATTTTCGTCAAGACTGTTGTTGCGGCTTTGATCCTTGCTGTTTCCGCCGTCCCATCCCAGGCTACTTCTAATGCAAGGACCGATGGCAAGGGTTTCTCGATTGTCTCACTTCAACCCGATGTGGTACAGCAAATGCGCGCCCAAGGGAAGAAGATTACCTATCCAATCCCCAACACAGCCAATAAAGGCAAGAAATTCAATCCGGAAGGCGACGTAATTCTACCTATTCCAACTGCTGATGAACAGAATGTACTTGTACTGTTTGCAGAATTTACGACCCCTCCTCCCGGCGGTCCTGCAACGAGGTTAGATTTGGGGGACTATTTCGACCCAATGTTATTTGGCACGGTCTATGATCCACCGGAATATGCGGCTTTTTCTGGCTATCCAAAGGATCGTACCCTTTATAACTACTATAAGGAGGTTTCATACGGCTACATTGAGATTACTACCCAGAACATGCCTAGCGACATGAATTGGACAAACGTTGGGCATCCGTATGACTACTATACCAAGGCCGATGGCATCCATGATAACGGCTTTGGGCCGTATCCAGAGAATGTTCAGGGAATCGTTCTTGATGTTGTCAGAGCAGTTGATCCCTATGTTGATTTCAGTGTTTATGCAGTCGATGGCGTAGTTCCCAACCTGTTCATTGTATATGCAGGCACAGGAGCCGAATGGAGTGCCGACCCGAGCCTTATCTGGTCGCATAGTTGGGATCTCAAAGAAGGCACTGGCCTTACAGATGGTGACCTGACCTTTGACGGCGTCAAGATCAATAATTATGCCATGATGCCCGAAGTCGGTGGCGATGTAACCGGATATACAGGTGTGGTAAGTGGTCCTTTCCCGCCCACTGTTGGTGTGTACGCCCACGAATATGGACATGTCCTTGGCCTGCCCGATCAATATGATTACGGCTACGAGTCGGATGGCACGGATGTGTACAGCCTGATGGCGGGCGGCAGTTGGAATCGCTACCCCAGCGATCGGATTTTCTCCGGCAATTCACCTGCTCATTTGGATGCTTGGAGCAAATATATGCTCGGGTTCGTGACGCCTGTTGAAATCACATCAACATCAAGCCTCACCCTGCTTCCAGCAGAGACAAATGCCATTGCCTACAAGATGGTGGTACCAAATTCAGGGGGCAAGGAATACTTCCTGTTCGAGAACCGCCAGGCCATCGGTTTCGATCAAGGTCTGCAGCGTTTTGGGACTCATGGTTTGGCGATCTACCACGTAGACGATACAGTCTTCACTCGCAACTACTGGCGTCCGAACGAGGCTGAGAACTGGAAGGAGTTCCGCTCGGAGGGTTGGCGCAAAGCCTGGACCGATGAGACACATTATGGCATTTCGATCATTCAGGCAGACGATCAGTGGGACTTGGAGCATGCTGTTTATTACCTGAGCCCATTCTCCTCGCTTGCTGGCGATTTGTACCCCGGACGCCTCGGAAAGACGGAATTTAGCAGCTACACAAAACCCAACAGCAGCAATTACTACTTCTGGAGCGGTTCTGATCCAAAGTATGGATACTCCGGTGTTACAGTCAAGAACATTCAGGAAAGCACAGAAGGGATTATCACCGCAGACTTCTCCTTCGTTCCTTGGACGCCCAAGAAGAAATAGCTTTGCGAGGATCCCCCGCCCTGTCAACTTGAATAACCATAGAGTCACATGCAATCAACATTCAGGCCTCCCCAAGCGGGGGGTCTGAATGCTTTTCTACACCTGTAACAAAGGTATTGGGAAATAAAAAGCTTGGAAGGCAATAACTAGCTCTTAACGAAATGACTCCGATTATTATTAGCTACGACGAACATACCATATCGAAAACGGAAAACCCCGCGAAATGCAGGCAAAATTCGCAATGCCAGCGGGAATCGATCTGCGTTTGGCGGTTATGACAAGGTTGTGTCTAATGTTTGGAGCATCCCTGCTTCGGAGGATTCAACCCTCTACCAGCCATACAGTCTGCTGGTAAACGGAGTGGAATGCGCCGACAGGCAGTGACCTGAAGTTATGACAATCTGGCATATCACAGGAGTCATGTAATAGGTCGCATTCAACAAGCGAATGATCCCCCGCATATTTTCTGCGGGGGATTTTCTTATGGAAATCCTATCCAACGTTATTCTTTTTCTTACACTCCAAAAATAAACTGGGACCAATTCGATAAACCAATAAAAATGGAGATCAACCATGACACTTTATTTGCAAACCCGCCCGTTTCAATATGCTTATCCGTTTTCACGCCGCCTGGTGCGCCGACGTACAGGGCAGCCTTCCGTCCGCGCGCTGGATGTGAACATCCGCGAAGAGGATGATGCTTACATTCTCTCCGCCCTCGTGCCCGGCTTGAAGGCGGAAGACTTGAACATTCAGGTGCTTCAAGACATCGTCACCATAGAAGGTGAATTCAAGGATGAGGAAGCATCTTATCTCATGAATGAACTTCCGCGCGGGGCTTTCCGCCGCAGTTTGAGATTGCCGTCTGAAATCGATTCAGGCAAGGTCGAAGCGCGAATCGCCGACGGCGTCCTGACGCTGATCCTTCCCAAGGCGGAATCCGCCAAGCCGAAGAAGATTCAGGTGGAAGTTCGCTAAACCATTCAGGTCATGTTTGGTTCACCGAGAGCCAAGCATGACCTGTTCTGTTTCCCGTTATAATTCCGGGACTCTTTGTTCCGGAGAATTCTGTGCGTGTAAAACAATTACTTTTTGTATTCCTGATCCTTTCGTTACTGACCGCATGCCGGGGAAATGGTTCAACGGAAGTCGCTCCGCCGACGGTCGTCCCGTCTCATACCCCGCCGCCGTCTGCCACACCTATATCGACCTTGTCCACGCCGCTTGCCCTTCTCATCCTCCCTGCGGACATGGATAAGGCAACTTCAGACCTGTATCAAAAAACCGTTTACGATCTCGCGCTTGCCTCCGGTTTCCGGTTCCAGGTCCGTAATGGAATTACGCCGCAAGACCTTGTCGACCCGACATTAAAAGTCGTCATTGCATTGCCGCCCGATCCGGGTATTGCGAATTATGCGCCGACCGCGCCGAACGTCCAATTCCTCGCAGTGAACATTCCCAATTTGAATGCAGGCGGCAATATCAGCGTGCTTGCGCCGAGCAACGAAGTCGAATTGCCTGCTTTCCTTGCCGGGTACACGCTGGCGATGCTCCTCGATGAATATCACCTTGGCATGTTGTATCCAGACGGCGACCAGAATGCGCTGGCGGCGCTCAACGCTTTTAATAACGGGATGCGTTATTACTGCGGCTTGTGCGACGGAATCTATATCGATCTGGTGACTTATCCTGCTGTGCTGGCGATTCCACCAAATGAAGACCCCGGGAAATTCGGCGGTTATGCCAATGTGTTGATCAACGACAAGGATGTGGATGGGCTTTATATCTATCCATCCCTTGCGAGCGATGATTTCCTCTCTTATGTGGGAACCCAGGGTGCTTATCTGATCGGGGTCTCGCGCCCCGAGCCGCGACCCGGCGGGTGGGTGATGACCATCACGCCCGACACCATCAAAGCGATTCAAACCGCCTGGCCCCAATTGATCGCTGGGCAGGGGGGGCAAAGCGTTCAATCCCCGCTCGGCATCGAAGATGTGGATACAGGGATTCTCAGCGAAGCCAAACTCCGCCTCGTTCAGGAGACGCTGGATGCCCTGATCGCGGGGCGTATCCGTACGTCCAATCCATGAAAAAAAGTGACGGACGAACAGCCCGTCACTTTTTTATGTAAGTGACTCGGCCGATTGCCTGCGGGGAACGAGCCACTCCTGACGTGCCAGCCACGTAAGAGATTTTATAAGCAAAGCCATCGGACTGATGGAGGCGGAAAGGGTTTCATCCACACCGGCACGGTGATACTCGAGCAGGTCCGGGTTTTTGACGCTGGAATCGATCATCAGAAGTGTGCCATCGGTCGTGGAACGCAGTTCCCGGCAAAGATTCAAACGTTCACCATCGGGCATCTCCACATCGAGCAGGATCAAGGCGGGGGAGAGGTCGCGGGCAGAAGTGACACCCTCGCGTGCTGTAGCTACCGGGAACACGCGGCAGTTCCTCTGAGCGAAGAGTTCTTCCCATACCCGCACCATTTCGGCATCCTGCGAAATGATGAGGATGCGGTGGGGTTCGTTCCGATCGGATGCGGTTTTTTCTACAGCCATATCAACCTCTTTATTATTGTGTCGCGCCAACTGTCGAAAAAGGTTCGTCTCCCTCAAATGTCCCGCTTGACGGCTCTCTATTTCACATGATAAACTCACGCTACCTGAAAAAGGAATTCGAAGGAAAGGAGCGCACTGCCGAATGTTTATGTTCAAGTTCTACATCCCTCTTGCCGCCAGCGTTGCTGGAGATGGCCGTAGTGCGCCTGTTCGTCGTTAGGTCTTATCGAACCCTGCGACCACGGCGCGTCTGAAGCCCGTGGTCGTTTTTGTTTAAGTGCCTGAAACGGTCACGGGAGTTATCCTTGTGACCGTTTTGTTTTGTAAGGAAGGAAATCATGTTTACGATTGAAACCGGGTTAACAGAAGCCCAGGATGTGCTTTTAGGTCCGATCGATCACGACGCGCATCCCGCCATCGAATCCCGCTGGACGCATGACGCCGAATTCATGCGCCTGATGGAATTTACGACGACCCGCCCGCTTTCGCCTGCCCTGGTGAAGGAACAATATGAGGCGATCGAAGAGGAAATGTTGGAACAGAAAACTCTGTTCTACTTCCCCATCCTTGCACGCGAGGACAACCGACTCATCGGCAAGGCGTTGATCGAATATGTGGATTGGTCGAGCGGCAACGGATACATCCGCCTCGGGATCGGCGAAGCAGAATCCCGCTGCAAAGGCTATGGGAGCCAGGCGTTGAGTTTGCTGCTCCGTTTTGCGTTCGATGAATTGAATTTGTTCCGCGTCACTGCCGTGGTGCCCGCCTATAACAACTGCGCGACCCACCTTTTCCAAAAATTCGGATTCATGGAGGAGGCGCGCCGCCGAAAAGTCCTTTTCCTTGATGGAGAATTTTGGGATGTCATCGGCTTCGGCTTGCTGAACGCGGAATGGCGCGAATCAATTGCAGGATGAGTGGAACGAGAGGAAATCTGATGAAAAACAACACGCTTCAAAACCTTAACCTGAAACTGCGCGCCCCGACCTGGTCGGATGTCAGCGCTGTGGCAGACTTAATCTACACGGTGTGCGAAGCTGACGGCGATGTGACCGTCGCCACATCGCCAGAGGCGTTGGAACATTCCTGGCGCGAAGAAGGATTCACCCTCGAGACCGACGCCTTTATTGTCGAGGATGAAAACGGACGCGTGGTCGGTTATGAAGAGCTCTACAATGAAAAAGCGTTCGCCCATTTCAACGCGGATGGGTATATTCACCCGAATTTCAAAGGATTGGGGATCGGCACAATGTTGCTGGGTCGCGCTGAAGAACGCGCCCGCGAAATGATGAATCTCGCCGACCCCGACCTTCGTGTTTATCTCCATTCCACCACCGACGGGCGCGATCAAACAGGACAGGAACTTCTTGAAAACCTGGGTTTTTCTTCCATCCGTCATTTCTGGCGGATGGAGATAAAACTTGATGCTCCGCCTGCTTTTGCTCTTCCCGAGGGGATCGAATTGCGCCCCTTCGAAAAAGAGAAACATGCCAGAATGATCTGGGAAGCGGACAACGAATCTTTCAGCGAACATTGGGGAAGCCACGATTCAACTTTCGAGGAATGGTCTTTTCGAAAACTGGAACGGCCCGAATTCGACCCATCCCTCTGGCTGGTTGCCTGGGATGGCGGCCAGATCGCAGGCTTCTCCCAGAATCGCTTTCGGATGGGTATCGGTTGGGTGGGCACGCTCGGCGTCCGCAAGCCATGGCGCCAAAAAGGATTGGGCTTGGCGCTGCTCCACGCATCCTTTGCCGATTTTTATCGGCGGGATATGAAGACAGTAGGCTTGGGCGTGGATGCCTCAAACGCCACAGGCGCGACCCGCTTGTATCAACGGGCTGGCATGCACATTGCCAGCGAATTTGTCACCTACGAAAAGGAACTTCGCCCCGGGCGAAGCTTTGAAGAAGACTAAGAGGACACCATGAAGGAAAAGCTAGCAACACAAATCGAATTGCCTGAGGGGTTCACCGTCCGCGGCGCGACCCTGGCCGATGCCGGTGCTGCAACCGAAATGTTCAATGTCTGGATGCAGCGCATCGCCGGGCAGGATGACCTCGCCGATGCGAACATTTTGCGCGAGGATTGGGAAACGCCTCAATTCGACCCCGAGCGGGATATCCGCCTCGTTTTCTCCCCAAAGGGACAGTTGGTCGGCTACATCGAGGTCTGGACCACATCCAAACCGCCGGTCCACCCATGGATCTGGGGGCGCGTCCACCCGGACTTCGGTGGATTGGGAATCGGCACCGCCCTGCTTACCTGGGCTGAAGAACACGCCTCACGCGTCCTGCCGGACCTGGAACCTGACCTCCGATTTGCGCCGCGCACCGGATCATTGCGCATTGCTGAAGGATCAAGGAAATTGTTCGAAGACAACGGCTTCAACCGAATCCGCAGTTCTTTCGAAATGCGCATCGAGATGAACGAAGCGCCTCTCGTCCCAGCCTGGCCCGAGGGGATTACTCTCGAGACCGGGAGCCATGAGGAGATTCCCGCGATCTATACCGCCTTCCGGGAATCTTTCCGTGACCATTTCGGTCATATCGAGGAACCGTTCGAAGAAGGTCTTGCCCGTTTTACCCATTTCATGAAGTCGGATGGGAACGACCCGTCCATGTGGTTCCTTGCCTTCGATGGGGATGAACTTGCGGGAATCAGCCTTTGCCGTCCTGAAGGCTATTCCGAGACGGATATGGGCTGGGTCAACATCCTGGGAGTTCGCCGCCCCTGGCGCAAGCACGGCCTCGGACTGGCTCTCCTCCAGCACAGTTTTGCTGAATTTTACAAACGCGGCAAACGGAAGGCGGGGTTGGGCGTGGATGCGGAGAACCTAACAGGCGCCCTGCGCTTATACGAAAAGGCCGGCATGCATGTGCATTTGGCTTTCGACACCTACGAAAAAACGATTCGCGAAGGGCGTGAAATCAGTGTAGAATCACTGGCAGAATAAGACTTCCGCCGTAAGGAGAGATTCCATGCTGAACCTGCGTTGCCTGTACTGCCAGACCCCCTTCACCGTCGGGCGGGCGGAGATGCTATCCGCGCTGGTAACCATGAACGAAAAGAACCAAAATCATCACGATGCCCACTGCCCGCGCTGCCGGCGCGCCAATTCCATCTCCCGCCAACGGATGGAACTTTTCTTCCCCAATTGGCGCGAGGCCGCCAAGCAAATGGCTTCCATGCCCGCCGCCGAAGGTGTATCCGCCGCCGTTGCCATCAAGACGGAACCACTGCCGCGTCCCCTGAAAAGCGCTGTGGTCAAGACTGCTTCCTCGAAGAAGGCCTCCGCAGTGAACGCGAAGCCATCCCATTCGAAGCGCAGGCGCGCCTCAAAACCTTCCTCTGCGAAAAAGACCAAACCGTCCCCGAAACCTGTTTCATCCAAAGCCTCGAAGGGAACGCCGAAATCGAAATCCAGGAAGAAGTAAATTTAAAATCCCTATGACTTGCCCGCAGGCGACCTAATCTGCCTGCGGGATTTTTTATGAAAAAAGCCATGAACATTCGCGCAGTATTTTTTGATTTCGGCGGGGTCATTCAACGGACCGAATTCCAAGCTCCGCGCCAGCGGTTGGCGCAGCGCTTTGGAATGGATTACGATGATATCGACAAACTTGTCTTTTCCAGTCCCAGTGCCATTCAGGCAACGATAGGCGCAGTTTCTGAATCCGAGCACTGGCAGGCCATTGCGCAAAGGCTGAAGGTCCGTGATGAAGAGATCCAAGAGGTGGAGAAGGAATTCTTTGCCGGGGATATTATCGACCACTCTCTCCTGCAATACCTGAGCACGTTACGTCCGCGGTTCATAACGGGACTGATCAGCAATGCATGGTCCGGGATGCGCGCGTACATCCAAAGACAAAGGATTGCCGGGTCTTTCGACCATCTGGTTATTTCAGCGGAAGTGGGCGCGGCAAAGCCCGAGGCGAGAATTTATCAAATTGCGCTGGAGCAGGCCCAGGTCCGGGCGGAGGAGGCGGTCTTTGTCGATGATGTTGTTGAAAATATCGAAGCGTGCGAACGGGTGGGAATGAAGGGAATCCTGTTCATGAATTCGCAGGATGCGGTCGATCAGTTGGAAAAGATTTTAAGAACATAGTCAATTTATTTGCCTACCCATACAAGAGTGCAAAGCGGATTAATTGACGCATAATGACTTTCAGAAGTATAATTTTGCACCGTCCCTTTCAACAAGGGATATTCGAGGAAAAATGGCTCTGCGCGGAAATTTACGTGATTTTACGATCACCCAACTCTTGAATCTGATCAACCTTGCCAGCAAGACGGGAACGTTGGTGATCGATGGAGTTTCGGAGCAGGCGCATGTCTCGTTCCGCGAGGGAAAGCTGGCGTATGCGCGCATCGGTAAGGAGGACGGCAACCTTGCCTCGGTGCTTTACAAATCGAACAAGATCAATGCAAACCAATACAAAGCCATCATCGAACGAACCGGGCAGATGTCGGACAAGGAATTGGGACTTTTGTTGATCAATGCGGGTTACGTCTCGCGCGAAGATATTCTCCTGAATTTGCAGGCTTATTTTACCGATCAACTCAGGCGGCTGTTTACCTGGGTCGAGGGCATCTTTCGTTTCGAGAATGAAATGCTCCCGCCCGATGACCGCATTAATGTGCGACTCGACCTTGAGAACATCATCATCGAAGGCTCGCGCCAGTTGCGCGAATTGGAACAGCTGCAGGATGAGATTCCCAGCCTAGATATGGCGTTGAAGTTTACCGAACGCCCGCTGACGAACGTCAACTTGAGCGTGGACGAGTGGAAAGTGGTCAAATTCGTCGACCCGAAGAATACGATGCGTCAGATCGGCAGGACGAACAAACTCTCGGAAGTGGAGATCCGCCGAATCGTTTACGGCCTGTTGCAGGCCGGGCTTGTGGAATTGGTACGCCCCGCCGATGCGCCTTTGCCTCAATCTGTCAGGCCGCTTGCGCCGCAGGAGATCGAAGACAAGAAAACATTGGTGAACAAACTGATCGGCCGCATTCGCTCGTTATAATTATTCGAGGCCGAAAGGATAGGAATTATGCAAACGGTCAAAATGGTAGTCACGGGTCCCTTCAGCGCTGGCAAGACGCAATTCATCCAGTCGGTCAGCGAGATCGATGTGGTTGCCACGGAGCGAAGGATTTCCTCCGAGGAGGAGCGCTCGGTCAAAAACGCCACGACTGTGGCGATGGATTTCGGCCGCATCACTGTGGATGAGGACCTGGTCCTTTACCTGTTCGGCACTCCCGGCCAGAAGCGGTTCGATTTCATGTGGGAGATCCTATCCGAAGGGATGTTGGGATTCATCGTAATGGTGGACAGCACCCGCCCGGAGACCTTCCGTGAGGCGCGTTCGATCCTTGAAACATTCCGCGCTTATGCCCCCACTCCCTTTGTGGTGGCGGCAAATAAGCAGGATATGGATGACGCCTGGGAGCTGGAGGATATGGGTCATGCCCTGCGCCTCGATAAACATACCAAATTGCTGCCCTGCGTTGCAACGGACAAGGACTCCGTTAAAACCGTTTTGCTCGAATTGCTCTACAGCATCCTGAGCGAAATGGAAGGAAAATAACGGACAGGTAATCTTTAACTGTGTCTTCCATTACGACTGATCAGGGTATCGTTCATTACGAGGTTTTTGGACGGGGGAAACCTGTCATCCTTTTGCATGGTTATCAGGGTTCGTGGGGGCTATGGCAGGAAACGATGGCATTCCTTGGCGCTTTTTATCGCACATACGCGCTGGACTTTTGGGGGTTTGGTGAATCAGGCACGAAGCGCTCCACCTACGCTGTAAAGGATTTTGTCAGTCTTGTTTACCAGTTCATGGAACAATTGGGGATCGTGCGAGCGCCCCTAGTGGGACACAGCATGGGCGGCACTGTCAGCCTCATGACGGCGATCCAGCATCCGGATCGTGTGCAAAAAGTGGTTGTGATCGGCTCGCCGATTACCGGATCTTCCTTATATTTCTTCCCGCGTGTGTTTGGGTACAAGACCTTTGGCTGGCTGACCTACCATAACATGTGGATCTACAAGGGTTTTTACCGCCTTCTTTCCCCGCTCTATTCGAAGGATAAAAATTGGGCGAAGATGATGGACCGCGATGTTTCCCAGGTTTCCCTTGAAGCGTTTTTTTCCAGCATCGGCTCATTGCGCCGAACCGATTTGCGGCCAAGTTTGCACCTTGTCCAGGCGCCGGTTTTTGGGATGTATGGCGAAAAGGATATCGTTGTCGATCCCAAACAATGGCGTCCCCTGTTGAACGGCGTTGCCAAAGCCCGCATTGAACGCTTTCAAAAGGCGGGTCATTTCATCATGCTGGACGAGCCCATCGAATTCAATCAGAAGTTGAAAAATTTCCTGGACGAAGATACACAAACCCAATGAGCGCTGCAAACTTTCATTATCCCCCGAAAATGGGAAAAATCATCCTGCTTGGTTTGGAGGAAGTGATTGGAAAGGGGGGAGTGGATGCGGTCCTGCAATTGGGTGCATTGGACGAATTTTTACAGGACCACCCGCCCGAAGCTGGCGAACGGACGATTTCGTTCGAGACGGTGAGTCAACTCCAGCAGAATCTTGAACAACTCTATGGCCCACGCGGGGGGCGGGGACTGGCCGTGCGGGCGGGAAGGGCCTGTTTCAAGTATGGGCTCAAGGAATATGGTTCCATGCTCGGGCTGACCGAGATGGCGTTTCGCCTATTGCCCCTTTCAACAAAACTCCATACCGGCGCGCGGACTTTTGCCGAGTTGTTCAACAAACATACAGATCAACGGGTGCTGGTGGAAGAGACGGAATCGACGGTCTACTGGCATATCGAGCGCTGTCCTTTATGTTGGGAGCGAACTTCAGACGAGCCGGTTTGCCACCTGGCCGCAGGCTTGCTGCAGGAAGCACTCTATTGGTTGAGCAGCGGCAAAGTGTTTAGCGTGGAGGAGACCGCCTGTCATGCCCGCGGCGACCAGCGCTGTACGATCACAATTCAAAAAATGCCCCTGACGTAGTAACCCGCCTTTTCCTGATTAGTACTTCCCATCGGACTCTTGGCTGTGAAAAGTTTGGGCGGGCGATGGCATGACAATTTTGTTTCCTGCTCGGCGCGCCCGGCAATCCCCCTTTGATTTATAATTCCCTTCATGCTTAAAATCATCATGAACGCGCGAAACCACATCATGCCGTTCTGTGAACCTGCGCGCGAACTAAGAATACAAAATTCACCCCTCTGGCTTCACCAGCGGAATCTTCTCGCCCCCTATGTGACCCGGGAAATGGAGGTCGGCCAGGGTGAACGCATCCCGCAGGTACGGGAACAATCCATCGTTTATCGGGATAATCTTTTTTTCGACGAGCCATTCATCACTGCGTTCATGACCGAAGCACTGAAGCGAAACCGCCCCGTGCGCGCTGCGTTCCGGGCGGACGATCCCGCCTTTCGCGAGCATGCGCTACCGCTATCCACCTCTTACACTCCCGCCGGAAGTTTGCATCTTGCCGACCTTTGGTATTACCCGAAAGGGCCGGTGGCGGGAGCCGAACCGCTGGTGGTCGATATGGAGGCGCGCGAGATCGGGTATTACCACGTCCCAACATATATGGGCGACCAAAGCGGAGACCTTGTGTTTCAAGTCCCTCTGCGCTCGTTGATCGCGATCGATTCATGGGTGCATGTCTTCATCGCGGACATGGTCTTCGGTCAGTTTTCACGCGGCGCCCGTTATGAGAAACGCGCGAACGAAGAACTTTCCTTCAAACTCAAGATCCTCGGCAAAGCCATTTTTGAAGGACGCCAGATCTTCGAGTGTTCTGAAATCGTCATTGTGGGAAAGAACTGCACCATCGACCCCCGCGCGGTCATCAAAGGTCCGACGATCATCGGGGATAATGTCACCATCAACGCCGGGGCGGTGATCGACAACTGCCTGATCGGAAGCAATATCAATATTTCGCAGGATGTCCAGTTGATGCTCTCGGTGGTCGGCGATGGGGCATTTCTGCCATTTCGATCCGCCCTTTTCATGACCACCGTTATGGAAAATACGATGGTGGCGCAAAATACCTGCCTGCAAATGTCTGTCATCGGCCGGAATACTTTCATCGGCGCGGGGTCCACATTTACAGATTACAACCTGATTCCCATACCCCTGAGGGCGCGCGATGGAAATGGCTTGTTGGCTCCTTCCAACCGCCCGGTTCTGGGCGGATGCGTGGGACACAACTGCCGGATCGGTTCAGGCATGATCATCTACCCGGCTCGCACGATCGAGTCGGATGTTGTATTGGCTGCTTCAGCTGAACGAAGAGTCATCGACCGCGATATCACATTTGCCCAGAGCGACCACCATCGCTGGAAGCTGGCGAAACTCCACCAAACCCCCTATCACCCCGAAAGCCAAAAAGCAGAAGTTGAATCGTGGTAGGGGTTGTCGGACCCGGATGAGCCATGGATAGTTTCGCTTTCATCATACATCCCATCGACCCCAAGCGCGACGTCAGCCGGAAATTTCCGCTTTTGGGGAGGATATTGACGGAAAAACAGATCGACTTTTTTTCCACCTTTTTCCCGCCGGTTTACATCTCTGAAATCGAAGGAATCACCTCGAAAGCCACTGGAAAGCAGGTTAAAGGCTGGTTCCTTGCATGTCCGTATACTCCAAGACGCATGATGCAGTTGCCCGAGCGTACCGTCTATCGTAAAATTATACAGACGGGACGCGCGGCAGAAAAACTTGGCGCGGACATTCTCGGGCTGGGCGCTTTCACCTCGGTGGTGGGGGATGCCGGTCTGACCATTGCCAGGAACCTTGACATCCCTGTGACCACCGGCGACTCATATACGGTGATGATGGCGGTGCAAGCCATCCGCGATGCGGCAAAGGTCATGGACATCCGGATGTCGGAAGCGACCGTCGCCGTTGTCGGCGCCACTGGGTCGATCGGGCGCGTCTGTGCGGAACTGATCGCTGGTGAGGCCGCCCGGACCGTGCTCATCGCCCGGGACGAGAAAAAGCTCGAGGCTCTGCAAGACAGGCTCAAGCTCCAGGCGAGAAGCGAGTTGTGTATCAGTACGAAAATGGATGTCTTAAAAGAAGCGCAACTCATCCTGACGGTGACCAGTTCCATCCATGACGTCATACGTCCGGAACATTTGCAGCCGGGCAGTGTGGTCTGCGATGTGGCGCGCCCCCGCGATGTTTCTGCAATGGTCGCCGCGGTGAGAGATGATATATTAGTGATTGACGGCGGCATGGTGGATGTGCCGGGTTCCGTTAATTTCCATTTTAACTTTGGTTTTCCTGAAGGCAAGGCATATGCCTGCATGGCAGAGACGATCGCCCTGGCGTTGGAAGGCAGATTTGAAGATTACACTGTTGGCAAGGAGATTACGTTAAGCCGCGTGCAGGAGATCACGCAGATTGCCGAGAGACATGGTTTTCGTTTGAGCGGGTTCCGTTCGTTCGAACGGGAAGTAACGGAAGAACAAATCGAAGCCGTTCGTAAAAATGCCCGGCGGCGATGACGATAATTTTGATGGAAGAGAAACATACCCTTTGTTGAAAACTTCGGGCAATTGCCTCGAATGAATTTTCGACAACCGGCTGGAGGCTTAAATGGGAACTGCTCGCCTATTGGTAGTGGAAGACGATCTCGACATTGCCAACATGCTCAAAATCTATTTCACGGGTTTGCAATACGAAGTGGATGTTGCAAATCGCGGTCGTGACGCCCTGGAAAAGACCCGTCAGGTACTTCCTCATTTGATCGTGCTTGACATCATGCTCCCCGATATCGACGGGTATGAAGTTTGCCGCACGCTGCGCACCAATACGCGCACCAGCCACATCCCTGTGATCTTCCTGACGCAAAAGGATGAGCGCAGCGATAAACTGCAGGGGCTTGAGCTCGGCGCGGACGATTACATTACGAAGCCGTTCGATATCGAGGAATTGAAACTGCGTGTGCAAGGCGCCATCCGCCGCGCAGAGCGCGAAAGCCTTACCGACCCGCGTTCGGGTTTGCCGGCCGGGCGGTTGATCGAAGAGCAATTGCGGCGCATCATCCGTGAAAAATCATGGGCGCTGCTCGACCTGCGAATCAACAACTTCGATGCGTTCAAAGATGTATATGGATTCGTGGCAGGCGATGACTTGCTGCGATTTTCCGCGATGCTGATCGGCGAAGTGGTGGATGAAGTGGGAACGCCGAACGATTTTATCGGTCATGCGGGGGGCGATAACTTCATCATCATCACCACCACCGAAGCTGCTCCAAACATCCGTCAGAAGATCAAGGAACGGTTTGCTGATGAAGTGCAGACCCACTACAACTTCATCGATCGCCAGCAGGGGTTTATCCAGGCTCCCAAAGCGGAAGGCGGTTTCGAAAAAGTCGGTTTTATGACCTTCTCAGCTGGACTTGTCTCGCCGGATTTGCATACCTTTGCGGATATTCGGGAAATTACTGAACTGGCCGCCGAAGCGCGCAGACAAGATCCGACAGTAACCTCAGGCGCCTGAGGCAGGCGGGCTGTACAGTGTCTGTTGGTTTGGGCGTTGGAGTTTTCATCGCCGGGCTTGTGGTCGTTACACTGGCTCTGCTGGCATTGCGCCTGATGGCGCGATCCCAATCCGCCCCATCCGATAGAAACCCTTCCCTGCAAACTGCAACAGCAAACCATTCGAAAGAAGCCGTTATCGTCCTCCAGCCTGGTGGGAGGGTGGAGTATGTCAGCCATCCAGCCCGCTCCTTTTTCAATTTGCGTGACGACGAAGCCCATGACCTGGAGCGTCTTGCCCGGCATGTGAGACCGGCCGATGATTTCCTGGATTTGTGCGTAACGCCGGGATTGAAACGGGTCACGATTGGCGGCAAACCTGCCGAACTCGCCTCCTATGAAGTCCCCGGGGTGTATCCAAGAATGCTCATCTCTGTGCGCGCCAAGGACACTCCTTCTTCCTCGGCGAATGGGGACGAATCATCCGCTGAGATCCTGCGCGTGGCGACGGAATTCAGTCAGGGCATCGCCGCAAGCCTGGACCTCGAGACGACGGTGCGTTCGATTCTGGACCATGTCAGCCGCCTTGTCCCGTCCGATGTGCTTGAATTGAAATTATGGAGCGAGGAACGAAAATCGCTCGTCCCCTTCCGATATCAAAATCCCGCATCCAGCAAGATCGTTACGGCGTCTTTATCCCGTTTCGGCAGATTGACAGACCAATTATCGGCGCGGCGTGAACCGCTCATCATCAACGATGTGAACTCGATTCAGGAATATATGTCGGGCGGCGAAATGAATCCCATCCATTCCTACCTGGGCATTCCGCTTATGGCGGGCGGAGAGTTGGTGGGTACGTTGGAAGCGGGACAAATGAGCAGCGGGGCATTTGGTTCGCATGACTTGAATCTCCTTCACTTGATCTCGGGTCAGGCGGCGGTTGCCATTCGCAACGCAAGGCTGCATGAGGAGGAACAAAAACGCCGCGCAGAGTTGACAGGGCTGGCAAACCTCAATCAGGCTTTGAGCTCATTGCACGATGGCCAGGATGTCATTGCCCGGCTTGTCGAAAGCATTGCGCCACTTTTCCAGGTCGAGATCATCGGCTTCCTTCTTTACGATGAAAACAAACGCGTTCTTGAGGGCAGGGTCCCATTCCGGGGTCTTCCCGTTCATTTCGTCGAAATTTACCATGTCAATATCGGAGTCGACACACCCGCGGAAAAATTGATCGAGAGTCAGGAACCGATCATGACAACAAATGCGATGGGTGATGAATCCTGGGGAGCGCTTGGGTTTGGGGATATCGCAACGGCGGCAAGCCTTCGCGACGTCGCATTGATTCCGCTTCTTTCTTCGGGACGGATGTTCGGCTATCTGCAGGTGGGCCATCACTCCCGGGGAGTTGTCGCTTTCAGCGCGGAGGAGATCCGTCTGATGAGCATCGTTGCCAACCAGGCGGCTTCGATCATCGAAAATGTCCTGCTTGTTCAGCAGGCACGAGCCCGCACCCAGCGTGCCGATGCGTTGCGGCGTATTGCCAGCCTCGCCGCTTCATCTGCCACGCTCGACGAGATCATGAAATATTCGGTCCGTGATCTTGCCCGACTCTTCAATGCGGATACAGGCGCAGTTTTCCTTCTTGATGAATTGCGCGGGATGCTGATCCTGAATAAATCCTCCATGTACGGAGTTCCACAGGAGAACAGCGATTCCTTCATACAAATTTATCTTGATGACCCCCAATTTCGATACACGGTGTCGGGCAGCAAACGTTCGTTCATTTCGGGAGACCTGAGCGCGGATCGACGAGTCCTCCCTGTGTATCGCCCGATGGCAACCGCGCTTGGGATGGAATCTGCCATGGTTGTGCCGCTGATCGCGCGCGACCGCAGCGTGGGTGAATTGATGCTCGGAAGCAGGAAACCGGATAATTTCAATTCATCCGACCTCCAGGCGATCACCACAGCAGCGGGTCAGCTTGCGGCGGCGGTCGAAACGGCGGCATTGCTCTCACAGACCGATGCGTCTTTGCGCAAGCGTGTTGATCAGCTGGGTGTGATCACCCGTGTGAACCGCGAGTTGGTTTCATCGCTGGATGTCAGGCATCTGCTCAATGTGTTGCGTGAGGAAGCGGTGCGCATATCAGCCGCGGATTGTTGTTCGATCATCCTGATAGACCAGGCGACTGCTTCCGATCCTGGGATCCTGCTTAGAGTCGGCTGCGATCGCGCCTCCGCTGTGACCTCACCCGAATGGAACGTAATACGAAGCGGCGAGCCTTTGCTCATAAGTGATTTTGTTCAGGAGGCTGTACTTCCGCCGCATGAAAATGCCCGTTCTGCCATCATCCTGCCGATCCTATACCAATCGCGCACTTTGGGATTGATGAGCGTCCATTCTAATCACTCGAGTTTCTTCGCCCCTGAAACGGTCGAATTGCTGCAGATGCTGGCCGTGCAGGCAGGCATTGCGATCAATAACGCCAACCGTTATCAGGTGGAAAAACAACACAGCGAGTTGATGCGACGCCGCGCCGAAACCCTCGTACGCCTTACCGACGTCACTTACAATCTCGGTCACGACCAGCCGCTCGATCAGGCGCTAAACATGATTGCCCGGAATCTGCGTGACGCCACTCCATTCCGGGTGATTCTGTTAAGCATCGTCGACCAGGAGACGGAGCAGCTCCGCCGTGTCACTTCGATCGGTCTTACTCAGGAAGCGTGGAATGAGCTCTCATTGCGCAAACAGCCTGTGTCCAGTATCCAGCAGCTTATGCGCCCCGAATTCAAGGTGAGTCGTTCCTATTTCATTCCCTCCGATCAAACCCCCATCATCCCGCCGGATGTGCATCATCTGACGCTGGATGTCTATGCTCCGACGTCAAAAGGCGCCAATGCCTGGAATCCGGAAGATTTCCTGCTTGTTCCGCTTGAAGATACCGAAGGGCGAATGATCGGGTTGATCAGCCTTGACGATCCATCCAACGGATTGCGCCCGGATAAGGCAACCATCGAGGCCGTGGAAGTGTTTTCTGCGCAGGCGGCGCTGATCGTCAGCAATATGCTGCGCCAAAACGACCTGCGTTCGCGCATTGAGTCGCTTAATTCCGCCTTTGAACGTCAGCAGAAATTGATCGATATCGCGAAGAACGATCTGCCTCTCCTGCTTCGCAAAGACCTGGAGCAGACCATCGCCCTTCACAATCTTGACCGGCGCGCCCAGCGTGTCCGTGCCGGGCTGGCGATCACTGAATCTGTCAGCCGCCAATTGGACGCAGGCTCGGCGCTATCCGCCCTCGGACGTGAGACGCTCACCCAATTGGGAATGTCCATCGCCCTCATCGCGGAAAAGACGCCAGATGGTTCCCGCCTCTTGCATGTGATGGGTGGCCTTCCGCGTTCCACCAATGTAGAGGCGTTGTACGGTCAGCGCAATCCTTTGCGGACTTGTCTGCAAAACGGTCAACCCATTCTCATTCCCAACCTTGATGAAGATGATGAGTGGCGCGACGCATCCCTGCTGACCGCTTTGCGCGCAAAAGGCGTGATCTGCCTTCCCATTCTGGTCGAGAACAAGCCTGTTGCTGCAATGATGGCAGTAAGCCCAGAATCCATGCCATCTTTCACCGAAGAAGACCGGCATGTGTATACACAGATCTCGCAGCAAACCTCCGTCATCCTTCAGAACATCCATCTGCTTAATCAGACCCGCCGCCGATTGGACGAGGTAAACCTGCTGCTGGAGTTCAGCCGCGGTTTGGCCGGCATGGATGCGGACGCTGTGGTGAGATCGCTTCTTCAAAGCGCACGCCGCGTCATCCCGCATGCCCATGCAGGCGTGGCGCTGGTGTGGAATGCGAAAAGTGAAGCCCTTGTCCCACGCGCTGTGTCGGGTTACGCCGATAATGAAAGCATGATGAAGATCAACTATCGCATCGGGGAAGCCCTGCCGGGGAATGCCTTCATGAACCGCAAGGCGCGTCGCGTGGATGAGATCAATTTCCCGCGTGATTACAACCTCAGCACCGAAAATCTCGCACTTTACCGTCAGGCGACCAGCGGGCGCCTCCCGGTTTCCTGCCTTATCGTTCCCATTGTCTCGGCTGAACAAAACCTTGGGCTGTTGGTACTCGACAACTTCAATACTGCAGGCGCGTTCCGGGAGGAGGATGAAACCCTGTTGATCTCGCTTGCCCAGCAGGTGGCGCTCTCCCTGGATAACATGCGGCTCGTGCAGACTTCGCAGGAACGCGCAGGCCACCTACAAGCCCTGAACGACGCCTCAGCCTCTCTCACCACAAGCCTTAGCACTGACCAGCTCATCAATTCGCTCCTGGACCAGTTGAGTCCGATCCTGCCCTTTGATACGGCGGCACTCTGGCTCCGTGAAAAAGACCGCCTGACTGTTGTATCGACGCGCGGGTTCTCTGATGTTGAAGAAAGGCAGGGTTTGTCGATCTCAGTTTCCGACAGCGCGCTCTTCAGGGAACTTGCGCAAACAGGCCAGCCCATCTTCGTCAAGGATGTGCGGGAAGATCCGCGTTTTCCGCCGGTCGAATCCCCGCGCCTTTCCTGGCTGGGGATACCGCTCAGTTATAAGAACGAATTGGTGGGGGTATTGGCGGTGGAGAAGTGGCAGGCGAACTACTACACCCGCGAACAGATCCAGGCTGGGCTGACATTCGCAAGCCAGGCGGCAGTATCTCTGGATAACTCACGTCTCTTCGAAGACAGTGTCAAGCGTGCGACCGAACTCGACCAGCGTTCGCAACGTCTTACAGCGCTTAATAGATTCACGTCCACGCTTACCCGCTCGTTGGACACGGATCAGATCATGACGGCGACCGCCGATGAATTGCTCCAGGGTTTGGGCTCCAGCCGGGTTTCGATTGTGACGTTCGAACGGGGTCAAAACCTTTGGAAGTACACCATGCCCCGCATCCGCGCAAAACTGCCGCGGGTCCTGCCGGAGGCGCCCATCTTCGGCCGGCTGCGCGAATCGCTGGGAATCTTCAATACCGATGATGTCCACGCCGAGCCGGATCTTGCCTCCCTCCTTGAAATGCTTGGTGAGAACGCGCGAGCCTTGTTGATCCTTCCGCTTATCAGCGGGCAGACCCTCACTGCTCTCGTTTTTGTGCAGCTCTCCGGCGATACGCGTTTTGGCATTAACGAACTCGAAGTGGCACGGACCATCACAAACCAGGCGAGTATCGCATTGGAGAACGCCCGCCTGTATCAATCATCTGTGCGCATGGCCGACCGGTTTGCCGTGCTCAATGAAACGAGCTCCCTTGTCAGCGCCAGCCTCGACCCCGAGGAAGTGTACATTTCGGTTCATCACGCCGCCGAACGCCTCTTGCCGCTCGATTCTTTTGTGATCTCATTATTTGATGAAACATCGAACGAAATCGATGCAGTTTACCTCTATGACCGCGGTAAACGCCTTCAGGGTGAGCGGGTTCCTCTTGGAAAAGGATTGAGCAGCGAGGTGATTCGCTCGGGCAAACCATTCCTGATTCCCGATGCCACGAACTCGAAGATCGATTTCATGCAGGCAGGCAATGACGACGAGATCACAAGATCCATCCTGGCAGTCCCGATGACGGTTGGAGGCAAATCGTTGGGAATGCTTTCTGCACAGAGTTATCAGGCAAATGTTTATTCGGATGAAGACGCCCAGCTTCTCGGCACGCTTGCGAACCAGGCGATCGTCGCCATCCAGAATGGACGCCTCTTCAACGAAACCCAGACCCTCGCCTCCGAACTCGAAGTTCGTGTTCTGGAGCGAACCGGGCAGTTGCAGCGCGAGAAACAGAACACCGATACCCTTTTGCGCATCCTCACTGAAGTGTCTTCGAGCCTCGACCTTGACCGCGCGCTGAATCGCACGCTTTCGCTTCTCAACGATGCCACCGGCGCGGAGCAGGGTACCATTTTGCTCGTCCATGCCGAGGACAATCTGCTGCATTATCGCGCAGGCTACGGTTATCTCTCGGATCGTTCCACTTCATCGAACAAGGGATTTACACTAAAGATCGGAGAGGGTCTGGCAGGATGGGTTGTCAAACACCGCGAATCGGTGTTGATCGGCGACTTGTTCGAAGATCCGCGCTGGGTTCGAAGTACAGCCAGCGGTCAGGATCATCGAAGCGCGATTGCCGTTCCCATGTCTGTGGGCGAGGATGCAATCGGCGTTCTCATGGTCTTCCATCGTACAAAAAACTACTTCAGCGCGGAATTGCTCAACCTCGTTACCGCGATTGCGGGGCAGGTGGCGGTTGCGATCAACAATGCTCGCCTCTACGAACTGATCCGCGATCAGGCGGAACGCCTCGGATTGATGCTGCGCAAGGAACAGGTTGAAGCGAGCCGTTCTCAAGCAATCCTGGAAGCGGTGGCAGATGGAGTCCTGGTCACCGGCGCGGACAACCGGATCTCATTCGTCAACTCATCCATCACCCGCGTCCTTGGCGTTGACGATACACAGTTGCTTGGGAAATCCCTGGAAGCCTTTGCCGGTTTGTTTGGCAGTTCTTCCGTCGAGTGGATCAAGACCATCCGCCGCTGGTCTGAAGATCCGTCCACTTATCAGCCCGGTGAGATGTACGCAGAGCAATTGGAGTTGGAAACCGGGCGCATCGTTCTCATCCACCTTGCGCCTGTGATCCTTGTAAACGATTTTCTCGGAACGGTTTCCATCTTCCGCGACATCACCCGCGAGGTGGAAGTGGACCGGCTCAAATCCGAATTCGTGGCGACCGTCAGTCACGAATTACGCACACCCATGACGGCGATCAAAGGCTACGTGGACATCCTGACCATGGGCGCTGCCGGTTCATTGAACGAGAATCAAATGCACTTCCTCGAAGTGGTGCGGAACAACATCGAACGCCTGAGCATCCTTGTGAGCGACTTGCTGGATATTTCCCGAATCGAATCGGGCCGCGTGAAATTGGAGCAGGGATCGGTCAACCTGTATGAGATCGCCGAAGAGGTGGTTGCAGAGGTCTTGCGCAGGTCGCAAAACGATGACAAACCGATCGCTCTTTCCCTGGATGCACCGAGAGGACTGCCCCCCGTGAGGGGCGATAGTTCCCGGGTCCGCCAGATCATCAGCAATCTTGTCGTCAATGCGTACAATTACACGCCCGAGAACGGCGCCATTCTGGTGAACATTCACCCCGACTCTGTCAGCGAGGAGGTGCAGGTGGATGTGCAGGATAGCGGCATCGGCATCAAACCCGAGGATCAGAGTCGCATCTTTGACCGCTTTTACAGGGGCGAACATCCCCTGGTGCTTTCCACGCCGGGCACCGGGCTTGGATTACCCATCGTTCGTCAATTGGTGGAAATGCACAATGGAAGAATTTGGATGAAAAGCTCAGGTGTGCCGGGCGAGGGAAGTACTTTTTCCTTTACCCTGCCCATCTACAAAAACGGAGACTAAATGGCAAGAATCTTAATCGCTGAAGACGAACCAGATATCCGCGAACTCGTGGCATTCACCCTGCGTTTTGCCGGGCATGAAGTGACCACGACAATGAACGGCGAAGAGGCGTTTCACAAGGCGCAGGAAATGATCCCCGACCTGATCATGATGGATGTGCGCATGCCGCGTATGACCGGCTACGATGCCTGCCGCGCCATGAAGCAAATCCCCTCGCTCAAGGATATTCCCATTGTATTCCTCTCCGCAAAAGGACAGGATGCGGAAATTCAATCCGGGCTCGAGGCAGGCGCGGAGGAATACCTGCTCAAACCGTTCGCCCCCGACCAATTGGTGGAACGCGTCAAGGCGATCCTTTCGAAATTTGGAAAATAAATGAGCGCGATCATTCTAGACGGATCGATGGTGCATTATGAGGCGTTGGGACGCGGGCGTCCCATCATCTTCCTGCACGGCTGGGTTGGCTCATGGCGGTATTGGATCAACGCCATGCAAGCCTCCTCCACATCGTTCCGCGCTTATGCCCTGGATTTCTTCGGTTTCGGAGATTCGGATCGAAACAAAAACCATTATACGATCGAAAAACAGGCAGAGCTTCTCGATCGTTTCCTGAATAATCTGGGAATTGGAAAGGTGGCATTGGTGGGCCACGACCTGGGCGCGCTGGTCGGTTTTCAATACTTCAAGGCTCACATTGAAAGCGTGGACCGGATAATGGCGATAAATGTCCCTCTGGAATATGATCTCCTCACCGCCCGGATGCGGACGGCTCCCGCCACTGACCTTGCCGAATGGCTGACGAATCGTCAGCCCGAAGCTCTGACCGCCCTTTCAGACGCCTCAAAAGTGGACCCGGAAGCAGTCTCAGTCTCGATGAGCAGTTTACAAGGTTATAGCATTTTTCCCCAGGTGCGAAACTTCGGCGTGCCCTGCCTTTTTGTTTATGGCGCGAATAACCCGGCTCTTGCCAGCATACCCTTTCAGGATAACGCACTGCCGATGCACATGCACCAGATCACGCTCGAAAATTCGGGACATTTCCCCATGCTCGACAATACTCCACAGTTCAACCGGCTTCTGGTCGATTTTCTGGCATTGGACTCGGGGGCAAGCCCCACAGAATTGCAAATGAAAGAGGAATGGAAACGGCGGGTCCGCTAAGAATACCGTGAGAAAAATCACCTCACGGTATTTTTTTACTTGACATTCCATTTACACAGTTCTATACTCGAATCACAATTGAACGGAGAGCCTTTACGAAAGGCTGAGAGGAGCGTGAACGCGCTCGATCCGCATCACCTGATCTGGTTAATACCAGCGGAGGGATTTCTCAATACGCCTGCCCACATCCTCCGCTGCCGTGAGGATGTTTTGTTTAACGGACGATGGACCATAGACCACTGACCGTGGTTTTCCACCGTCCACGGTCTATCGTCCATCGTCCAACTATGAGAATCATCATCTTTGCCAACGGCAGCCTGCCAAATCTCGAAAAAGCCCGCGCCCTCCTCCGCCCCGACGACTTCATCCTTTGCGCAGACGGCGGCACGCGTCACGCCCTGGATTTGGGACTAACTCCCAATATAGTGATCGGAGATTTGGATTCGGTTACGTATGAAGAAAGAAGAAAGATGAAAGAAATGGGAGTTGAGGTTTTGGAATTTTCGAGGGATAAGAATGAGACTGACCTCGAACTCGCCATAAACCACGCATTGACCCTCAATTCAAGCCAAATTCTCATCCTCGCTGCCCTCGGTGGCCGCATGGATCACACTCTCGCGAACATCACTTTACTTTCCAACCTTCAACTTGCAACTTTCAACATCCGACTCACCGACGGCGTGGAAGAACTCTTCTTTTGCCGCGACCAAGCACAAGTCCAAGGAAGAAGCGGAGACATCGTCTCCCTCATCCCCTGGGGCGGCGAAGTGACCGGCGTCTTCACCGAAAACCTGCGCTGGCATCTTCATCATGAAACGCTTTACCCCGATAAAACTCGCGGCATCAGCAACGAGATGACTACGGATGTTGCGACGGTTACGGTTGATAGTGGTTTGTTATTGATTGTTCACACCATTGGCGATACGTAATTCGTAATGCGTAATTAAACTGAAAAGGAAATCCCATGAAAAAACACACACTGATCACTGTTTACTGTTTACTGCTCTCCGCTTGCGCCCCCGCCAGTCCCGCCACCCTCACCATCATGACCCACGACTCATTCGCCATCTCTGAAGATGTTGTGACCGCATTTGAACAAGCCAACAACGTTGATGTTGTTTTTCTGGCGAGCGGCGACACGGGCACGATGCTCAACAAAGCCATCCTCGCCAAAGATGCCCCGCTTGCGGATGTTATGTTCGGCGTGGATAACACCTTCCTCTCTCGCGCCCTCGAAGCGGACATCTTCGATGCCTATCAATCACCCGCACTTAGTGATGTACCTGCTGAGTTCATTCTTGACTCTTCAAATCGCGCCCTGCCCGTGGACTATGGTGATGTCTGCATCAACTACGATAAAAAATATTTTGCAGAAAATAATTTAGCTGTGCCGCAGTCGTTCGAAGATTTGGCAAAGCCCGAATACAGTGGCTTGCTCGTGGTGCAAAACCCCGCCACGTCTTCGCCCGGCTTGGCATTCATGCTTGCCACTCGCGCTTATTTCGGCGACGGCTTCCTCGATTATTGGCAGAGCCTCAAAGACAATGGAGTGGTGGTTGTGGATGGTTGGGAGACCGCCTATTACACAAATTTCTCGGCATCTTCTGGTAAGGGACCTCAGCCGATGGTCGTCTCCTATGCCTCCAGCCCCGCTGCGGAAGTGGTCTTCGCCGCCGAGCCATTGACCGAGTCTCCGACCGCTTCCATCGTTGCGCCGGGCATGTGCTTCCGTCAGGTTGAATTTGTGGGCATCTTGAAAAACGGACAGAACCGCGACCTCGCCGAAAAATTTGTGGACTTCATGCTGGGCAAACAATTTCAAGAAGACATGCCGCTCAATATGTTCGTCTACCCTGTGAATCAGTCTGCGCAGCTGCCTGAGGTATTTATGCAATACGCCCAAGTTGCCAGTCAGCCCGCTGCCATTACCTACGAAGACATCGCCGCCAACCGTGATGCATGGATCGAAGCGTGGAATGAAGTGATGAAGTAGGAGAGAAGCAAGAAACGAGAAATGAGAAACGAGTAGACAAGTAGACAAGGTAAACAGGTATATGAAATCCGAAAATGTTGATCACTCAAAATACAAGTGGACGAGTGTACCTGTTTCCCTGTTTACTAATTTACGTGTGTACCTCTGGCTTCCCACCATTCTCTTTCTCCTTTCCTTTTTTTTCTACCCCCTCTTCAAAATCCTCACCCTCACCTTTAACCTCAATACCCTCACCGACCCAAACAACCTCCTCATTTCTAGTAACTCGTTACTTTTTACTTTCTACCAAGCCACCCTCTCCACCCTCCTCACCTTCACCCTCGGACTCCCCGCCGCCATCCTCTTCTCCAAATTCAACTTCCCCGGCAAATCCCTTCTACGTGCGCTGACCGCCGTCCCCTTCATGCTGCCCACCGTCGTCGTCGCTGCTGCATTCAACTCAATTTTTTCTCCACGCGGACTCTTTTCTTTCTTCTTTCCTTCTTTCATCATCCATCCTTCACCCTTCATCCTTATCCTCATCGCCCACACCTTCTACAACACCTCCATCGTCATCCGCATTGTCGGCAACGCCATCTCACGGCTCGACCCAAAACTCGAAGCCTCTGCCCGTTCCCTCGGCGCGGACACGTTCCACGTCTGGAAGGATGTCATCCTCCCAATTCTTCGTCCATCCCTGCTTGCCGCTGCCTTGCTCGTTTTCATGTTCGACTTCACGAGTTTTGGCGTCATCCTCTTGCTCGGCGGATCACAATTCGCCACTCTCGAAGTGGAAATCTACATCCGCGCCCTGCAATTGCCCAACCTCAACCTCGCCGCGTTATTATCTGTTATTCAACTCATCTTCACCCTCATCTTCTCCATCCTCTACTCACGAACCATCAACCAAGTGAGCACCCAAACCGCCCCGCGCTTCTCCCAAGCCCGCCCTCCTAAAACAATCAAAGAAAAAATCTTCGTCACCACTCTCGCCCTCTTTCTTTCCTCTTTCTTCTTTCTTCCTCTCATCTCTCTACCAATCCGATCATTAACTCGCCTCGAAGCCGACCGCGGACAACGCACCGAAGTCCAATACGGTTTCACCACCGACTACTACGAAGAACTCTTCATCAACCGACGCGGCTCGTTGTTCTACGTCCCGCCTGTGCAAGCCGCGCTCAACTCGTTGGGTTTTGCTGGCATCACCGTCATTCTTTCGCTTGCGCTTGGTTATCCTGCCGCCTATGCTCTCGCCAAACCAACGCGCCTCGAAAAATTTCTCGACCCCTTCCTCATGCTGCCTCTCGGCGCCTCTGCCGTGATGATGGGTCTCGGCTTCATCCTCTCCTTTGGTCGCCTCATCGCTTCGCCATTCTTCATCCCCATCGCGCACACGTTGATTGCTTTGCCTTTCGTCATTCGCACACTGCAACCCGCACTCGCCTCCATCCCTGAACGACTGCGTCAAGCCGCATCGACTCTCGGCGCGTCACCTTTGCGCGTTTGGCAAACCGTCGACTTTCCCATCCTTTCACGCGCCACACTCAGCGCCGCCACCTTCGCCTTCACCGTCTCGCTCGGCGAGTTCGGCGCCACCCTGCTCATCACCCGCCCCGAATATCCCACCATCCCCATCGCCATCTCGCGCTTCCTCTCGCAGCCCGGCGGTCTCAACTACGGTCAAGCCATGGCGATGGCAACCGTCCTCATGCTGCTCACCACGCTCAGCATTTTGCTCATCGAAAAATTGCGTTTCAACAACGCCGGAGAACTCTAATGCTCGAACTTCGCAACGTCGTCAAATCCTACGAAGGCAAACCTCTGCTCACGGATATCTCCTTCACCGTCGCAGAGGGCGAGACCATCTGTCTGCTTGGCGCATCGGGCAGCGGCAAAAGCACCATTTTGAGGATGATTGCTGGGTTGGAGTTTCCTGAACGTGGAGCGATTCTGCTAAACAGCCTTGACCTCGCCGGTACACCGCCTCACCTCCGTGACTTTGGCTTGGTCTTCCAAGACTATGGGCTTTTCCCTCACCTGAACGTTTTTGACAACATCGCTTTCGGCTTGAAAATGCGTAACGCATCTGCGGACGAAATCAAACAGCACGTCTCTGCCTTGCTGGAGCAGGTCAACCTCTCCGGTTTTGAATCTCGCAAAGTGACCGACCTCTCCGGCGGCGAACAGCAACGTGTTGCACTTGCGCGAGCGCTTGCACCCAGTCCGCGCCTGCTGATGTTCGATGAACCCCTCGGCGCATTGGACCGATCCCTAAAAGAAGACCTGCTCAATGAAATCCGCAGCATCTTGCACCAGACAAAAATCCCCGCCATCTACGTCACCCACGATCAGGAAGAAGCCTTCACCATCGCAGACCGTATCCTCGTCTTGCACGAAGGGACGATCATCCGCGGTGGGACGCCGAGTGAAATTTGGAAAGACCCACAGTCCGCTTTTGTGGCGAGGTTGCTTGGGATTGGGAATGTGGTTGAAGGCGAAGTAATCGCCGAAAATAAAGTCGAAACTATATTTGGTACTTTCAATTTGAACTGCACAAAAAATATCGGATCAAAACTTCAATTACTACTGACCGAGTTCCCCTCCCCTTTAGGGGAGGGGCGGAGGGGAGAGGTCCGAGGTGAGATTCAACTCACAGTGGAGGATGTGTTTTTTAAGCAGGACCAGTTCCAGGTCAAGGCAAGAGGCGGGCTTGTCATCCACATGAAAGACGCGCCCCGCATTGGAGACGTCGTCACTGTGAAGGTTCAGGTAAAATGCCTGTCATGAAAATCCTGAAAAAGAATCTGGCAGAAGAAACAACTTGGCAATATGATGGCAAAGTTGTCAATCGCGGAGAAAATTTTGTTACGGTTGAAGCCTTCTTCAACCGAGACGATATGCCGTTTCAAGAAATCGTTTTGAAACGCAACGACCGCTTTGTGGAGACTTTTTTCACCGACAAATGGTACAACATCTTTGAAATTTATGATCGCGATGATGGAAGGTTGAAAGGCTGGTACTGCAATATCACCAAGCCTGCTGTCATTGAAGATGGGCATGTGGCGTATGTTGATCTTGCCCTAGACTTGTGGGTCTCTGCCAATGGTACGCGCAAGGTCTTGGACGAAGATGAGTTGGAAGGGCTGGGATTGGATGAGGCGTTGAAGCAGAAAGCCTTTGCAGGCCTGCAGGAACTCGAACGATATTTTGAATCAAAAAATCCTCCGCGCTAACGGAGGATTTTTTGATTTCGAACTTGGCTCAGCCGCCCATGGCAGCCATGATTTGATCGCCGAACATCCAGCCGCCCGCGATGAGCGCACAGCAGCAGCATAGAAGAACAACAACTACGATCACGATAATCATGGTGGTGTTATTCTTTTTCGGCTCTTCCGGGGAAGGGGTGACAGGCATTTCAGACATGATTTCTCTCCTTGTTATTGAATAATTTATTGCATTATAAACGATGTTATACAGCCTGGGATTTTTGATTCCTGCCCATCCACCACCAGAGGAGAAGCGAGAGGAGGACGATGAGAAGAATCACGGCGATGATGGGGAGTAGGACTGAAAGCACAGAGGCGATCGTGGCAAAGATATCTTCCGCGATCGAAACCGGGACGTTTCCGGCGCCGCCAGTCGTGGCTGTGACCGCGGGCCGTACCGCCGCGGATTTTACCGTGTGGACACTGCCTGCAATCAGCAAACCGCAGGCAAGCGCCAAAACAGGGTTGACGTCTGTGATGACGTTTGCGCTGGCGGCAAAGGCGACAGCGCCAGCCGCGGGGCGGACGACGGTTTGGATCAGGTCGTTGATGTGGTTGACGGCGGGGACCTTATCTGCGACCATTTCGATGATGACGAGCACGCCGAGCAGGATCAGGATCCATGGATTGGCGAGCAGGTCGAAGGGTTTGGCGAGATTGAGCGTGTTCGGGAAGTAATGCGCGATCACGCCCACCACCAAAAGCGGAATGTAGGCATTCAACCCGGCGCTGGCTGAAAGCCCAAAGGCGGAAAAGATTCCAAGCAAGAGTTCCATTTCTTTCTCCTATTCAAGTATCGTGCATGTTTATTATACGATTTTTAAGCAATTTCGTTGTCATCCAGAGAGGCCCGGAAACCCGCTCCATGTACCGGTAAAGCGGAGTCGGATGAGGTCGATGCTCAGGATGAGCAGCAAAGCCAACGTCAGGCCGGAGGCGAATGCCAACCAAAGTTGTCGCGGATGTTCGAACGTATTATCCTGCTTCATGATGATCGTCCACAATAGCCCAAAGACGATCACCAAAAGCGACAATGTGCCAAGCGCGCTGATGTATGCGATGGGATAAAGTACGAATGGGCTGTCTGTAAGGATGAGCAGATTGATGACGATGATGCCCGCAACGAGAATCCCAAGCTTTTTCCATTCGAGGGCGGGACGGTCATCGAGTTCGCGCCAGAGTGTCTGGTTGATGACGGGGTAAAGCATGGCAGCGAGAGCAATACCCATGCCGCTCCCGGTGAAGAGTCGCAACGTTTGATTTGGAATATAAAGGTTTGGGATTTGGTCGAGAGGGCTTCCGTTCCCGCTGGTCTGTTTGAGCAGGTAAAGATATGAGTTCGAGCCGTCCACGCCGAACGCGACGAAGAAGGCGAACAAAACTGCTATGATCCCGCGCTGGGGAAGTTTGCTGCGCCTGCCGCTAACAAATATCTGGAAGAGAAGCGCGAGCCCGGCGGCGTAGAATTCGCCGGTGCAGCGCGCGCAAAGCGGAAGCTGGCGGTCATCGATCTGGAAGGAACGCGCATCGATGCGGTGACAGACGGCGTAGCCGATGGCGTCCAATTTGCCGAGCGCGCCTTCGGGCGCGATGATGAACCAGGCAATGACCGCCGCCAGGGCGCCAATTGGAACGACCCAGCTGGCGATGCTTTCGAATTTCGATGGTTGTGGATTTGTTTGCATTCGGCAGATTATACCCATCAGAATGACAAATTTCCTTTTTGCGCACCGGGGATGCTTTTGGGTTATCATAACCATGGATACAGGAGCATTGCAATGAAACGAATTGGAATCCTGACCGGCGGCGGCGATGCGCCGGGTTTGAATGCGGTCATCCGTGCGGTGGTAAAAACAGCCATCAATGAATACAAGTGTGAGGTGATCGGCATCCGGGATGGGTATGATGGATTTCTGGACACAAAGAATGGCATCGTCCCGTTGGGCATGGAAGAAGTGCGCGGGATTTTGCCGCGAGGCGGCACGATCCTCGGCGCGGCGAACCGCGGCAACCCGTACGCCCGCAAAGTGATCCGCGATGGAAAAGAAGTGACCATCGACGTTTCGGATGAGATCGTCAAGGGGATCAAGGAACAGGGTTTGGATGCGCTTCTCGTCCTCGGCGGCGACGGGACCCTGCACATCGCGCATGAGCTTGCCCTGAAAGGGGTTCCCATCATCGGGGTGCCGAAGACGATCGACAACGACATCGGCGGCACGGAAATAACATTCGGTTTCGACACAGCCCTGAACATTGCCACAGAGGCCTTGGATCGTCTGCATACCACGGCAGAATCTCATCACCGCGTGATGGTCGTCGAGTTGATGGGGCGCGATGCGGGTTTTATCACCTTGAATGCGGGCGTTTCCGGCGGGGCGGATGTGATTCTGATCCCTGAAATTCCCTTCAAGTACGAAAGCATCATGAAGAAGATTCAAGCGCGAAGCGAACAGGGGCGGAAGTTCAGCCTGCTTGCGGTTTCGGAAGGCGCGAAGGCAGAGGGTGCGGCGCAGGTCTATTCGCGCAAAGGGGATGAAGTCTATGTGCCGCGTTTGGGAGGGATCGGTCAGGTCGTTGCGGAATACATCGACCAGCAGGGATTCGAATCGCGCGTGACTGTCTTGGGACATGTCCAGCGCGGCGGGACGCCAACGGCCTTTGACCGCTGGCTGGCGACGCGTTATGGGGCGGCGGCTGTCCGCATTGCGGCGAGTGGCAGATTCGACCGTATGGTGGCATTGGAAAGCGGCGAGATCACAGACCTCCCGTTGGAAGAGGCCGTGGCATTTCCAAAGCGGGTGAACGTGAACGGCGACGCTGTCATTACCGCGCGTAACATCGGCATTTCGTTCGGGGATGAATAAAAAACGGGTTGCGCTTCCATGCAACCCGTAGCCTACCTTTGCTCAAGCCGCCGCCGGGAACGGACTATTTCTCGAACACAAACTGACCATTCTTGTAGAACAATTCGCCGTCTACAAGAATTTCCGAATCCGTGCGCAGGTCGCAGATCATATCCCAGTGGATGACGCTCTTGTTCTTCGATCCGGTTTCGGGGTAGCCGTTGCCGAGCGCCATGTGGAAGGAACCGCCGATCTTTTCATCGAACAGAATATTGCCGGTAAATTTCTGAATGTCGAAGTTCGTGCCGATGGCAAACTCGCCAATGTAGCGTGAACGCTCGTCGCTGTCGAGCGTTTTCAGCAGAAAGTCCAGATTCTTTTCGGCGTTGGCAGAAGCGACCTTGCCGTTCGAGAAGGTTAACTCTGCGCCTTCCACACTGGTGCCACCGTAATTCGCCGGGTAGGTGAACTTCACCCAACCGTTGACCGAATCTTCCACGGGTCCGGTGTAGATCTCGCCATCGGGCATATTGTGGACGCCATATGAATTCATGAACGTGCGTCCCTTGACCGAGAGCGTTAAATCCACGTTGGGTCCGCGCAGGATGACCTGGCTTTTGCCTTTCATGAATTCAGCGGCGGATTTCTGGTTCTCCTTCACCTGGTTCCAGAACGCGATAGGGTCGTCTTCATTCGCATGAACCGCGCCAAAAACAAAATCTTCATATTCCTTCAGGCTCATATTGGCGTCCTGGGCATAGGCTTCGGTGGGGTAGAGGGTCGTACACCATTTAAATTCGTCAGTTGCTCCGCGGCGAAATTGCGCATCGGTGATGACCGCGGTTGCTTTTGCCCGCCGCGCGATCTTGGACGGGTCGATGTTCGAAGTCCCTTTGGTATTGGTCGCGGAATGAACGCGGATGCGCCCTTCGAATTGTTCGTACGCCAATTTATAGAATGTGGGCACAAAATCCAACTGCGCGTCTGAGGCGTAGGTCAGGTACATCTCATCCTGGCTGAACGGCATGGTGCCGGGGATCGCCATCATCAAATGCGGATGACCGCCTTTTTCCAAAATTTGAATGTAAAGCTCTTTCAATAACGGCTCGGCGGCAGTGGTGCCTTCGAGCAGAATCCGGTCGCCGGGTTTGACGCGGGTGGAGTGTTCCACCAGAATTTTTGCATACTTTGAAACGCGCGGGTCAGCCAATGTTGGGCTCCTTGAAAACAGAATGAAAAAATTATATCATCTTCAAAATCCGGTCAAAAGTAGGATTGCGTTATACTTTTGCACATGAAGCAGCTTCTGCAAAACATCAAAGACGGCAGGACCATCGTCGAAGAAGTTCCCATCCCGACCCCGCGCGAAGGGCAGGCGCTCGTCAAGGTTTCAGCCAGCCTGGTTTCGGCTGGAACCGAACGCATGGTGGTGGCGTTTGCCGAAAAAAGTTATCTTGGCAAAGCGCGCTCACGCCCGGATCTCGTCGAACAAACGCTCGATAAAGCCAAACGCGAAGGCATCATGCCGACGGTACAAGCTGTCTTCAACCGCCTCGATCAGCCGATGGGGCTTGGTTATTCATCAGCCGGAACCATCGTCGCACTTGGGAAGAACATGCAAGGCTTCAAAGTTGGTCAACGCGTGGCGTGTGCGGGCGGCGGCTATGCCATGCATGCCGAATACAACGTCGTGCCAAAAAACCTTTTGACCCCGCTGCCTAAAAATGTGGATTTTGAATCCGCCGCCTTCACCACCCTTGGCGCAATTGCGCTTCACGGATTCCGCCTGGCAGAGCCTCAGCTTGGCGAGAACGTCGCCGTCATCGGTTTGGGTCTTTTGGGATTATTGACGGTTCAGCTGGCGTCTGCGGCTGGATGCAATGTCCTCGGCATCGACATTGACCCGAAACGGGTCAAGCTCGCCTCTTCCCTTAACGTTGAATCGGTTACACGCCCCCAGGCAGAATCTGCCGCTACAGCCTTTACCCAAAACCGCGGCTTCGACAGCATCATCATCTGCGCCGACACCTCTTCGAATGACCCGGTTGAATTGGCTGGTGTCATTGCCAGAGATCGCGCCAAAGTGGTTGCGACCGGTGCTGTTGGACTCAACTTCCCGCGCAAGGTCTACTACGAAAAGGAAATCGCCTTCATCAACTCCCGCTCGTATGGACCGGGTCGCTATGACGCGAGCTATGAAGAAAATGGACAAGACTATCCAATCGGTTATGTCCGTTGGACGGAGGGACGGAATTTTCAAGCTGTTGTTGATCTCATAGCAAGTGGAAAGTTGAAGGTGACGCCGCTCATCTCGCATCGCTTTGATATTGAAGAAAGCGTGAAAGCGTATGAAGTTATTACAGGAAAGAAGAAAGAGCCATTCCTTGGGGTGTTGTTGAAATATGATGAGACGAAAGAAGAAGGAGGAAAGAAAATTGAATTTCCGTCAATCGTCAATCGTCAATCAAAAATCGTAAATCTAGGAGTCCTCGGCGCTGGACTTTTCGCCAACTCTACCTTGCTTCCCATTCTCAAAAACAACAGGGACTTTGAATTGGTCGGCATCGCCTCCTCTGGCGGGCTTCACGCCCAGCATTCCGGCAAGAAATTCGGCTTTCAATATGCGACTTCCAGTGAAGATGAAATTATCAACGACCCAAGAGTCAACACCGTTGCGATTCTGACACGTCACGACACCCATGCAGACTTGGTGGTGAAGGCGTTGAAAGCAGGTAAACATGTTTTCGTCGAAAAGCCGCTGGCGATAAATAGTGACCAGTTGTCAGTAATCAGTAAACAGTTGAAAAGCAGTGTTTCACTGCTAACCGTCGGCTTCAACCGTAGATTTGCTCCCCTGATCCAAAATCTAAAATCGCAAATCGTAAATCGAAGTGAACCTCTCCATGCGCATTACCGAGTCACTGCAGGCTTTATTCCTGCCAACCATTGGACGCAAGACCCAGCCATCGGCGGCGGACGAATCATCGGCGAAGCCTGTCACTTCATCGATGTGCTGACCTTCCTTGTTGGCGCACCGCCTGTTCTAGTATCCGCCCATGCGTTGCCGAATAACGGCAAATACAGCGAGGACAATGTCTCGATGACCTTCACCTTTGCAGACGGTTCCATCGGCGTGGTGGATTATTTGGCGAATGGCGATAAGTCCATGCCGAAGGAAAGGCTGGAGGTGTTCTGTGGGGGGATGGTGGCAGTTCTCGACGATTATGTTTCGTTGAGTGTGGTGAAAGACGGCAAGAGGAAAGAAGAAAGAGGGGCGCAGGACAAAGGCTGGCGGGGAGAAATGGCTGCGTTTTCTGAGGCGGTCAAGGCGGGGAAAGAGCCGCCGATTCCTTATCAGCAGATTCTGGCTGTGACCAAGTCCACATTTGCGGCGGTGGAGTCGATTCGGAGTAAATCTGGGATCGAAATAAAGTAAAAACCCGGTGAATTTTATGAAGGTTGAATTTGTCGCAAGGAACGAGTTTTCCGCCGTTCAAACTTCCGCGTTGGATGCGCTGCGCGCGGCGGTGTATCCGCCTGAAGTGATCGCAAGCCTGCCGGGCAGGTTCTTTTCGTGGGCGCCTCCACAATGGTCTGTTTTGTTGTGGGATGACGGTGAATTGGTCTCGCGGGTGGGGCTTCTGGTGCGCGAGATCGTTCACGAAGGAGTGACAAAAAGGATCGGCGGGATCGGCGGGGTGATGACGCACCCGGAGAAACAGGGCAGGGGGCATGCGGGTCGGGCAATGCGGGAGGCGGCTGCGCGGTTTGACGGGGAACTGAACGTCGCATTTGCTCTGTTGTTTTGCCGTCCCCATTTGGTGGAATTTTATGAACGATTGAAGTGGAAACCGTTACGAGGCAAGGTCTTTGTGGAGCAGCCGCAAGGCAGGATCGAGTTTTCTGCCAACGGCGCGATGGTTCTGGATGTAAACGAGACTGCGCCAGTTCAAGGTGAAATTGATTTGAATGGTTTGCCCTGGTGAATTTGATTTTGCAAGTGGGTATAATTCGTAAAATATTCTTCTCTTATGACCACAAATCGCTTACTCAAAGTTTTTCTTTGCCATTCCTCCGCGGACAAACCCGCCGCGCGAAGCGGACGAGTTATATCAAAAACTCCGCATCGAGCCGTGGATTCAATCTTGGCTGGACGAACCATATCGTGGGCAGAGGGTAAATAGCTAATGCCCGCTGTTAAGAAACTGAACCCTATAAATTTTATTGTTAAGCGCGACTTGGTTATTAGTGCATTAGCGGTTTATAGCGTGGAACTAGAATACAATAAAGTCGCATGGTTGCATCAAGGGCATAGAAATATACTAGGGGATGAACTTACAAGACTTAAGACGCAGTTTTTCCAGAAATTCAAAATTGATTACAGTGATGTAATTAATAATAGCGTATCTTTGTTGGTAAAGAAATTAGACCAGATAGATCTGTCCCAAAAAGACGTTTCTGTGTTGAACAAAATTTATGAAGAGTATATTGGTTTACTTAAAGACACAGAAGAAAAGCCTGTAAGACTTATAGATTTCATTAGGTTTTCTCATTGGTTTTATAAAGGATTTGTTTACCAAGTTCAAGGACCTTACTCTGAAGACGAAATAAGACTCTTGATTCTTGAAGACTTTGATAAAGAAAGAAGAAGATTTGAAAAATTAAGAGCCAAATTTGACGGGGCAATATCA
The DNA here is from genome assembly GCA_015075725.1 of Anaerolineales bacterium. Taxonomy (NCBI): domain Bacteria; kingdom Bacillati; phylum Chloroflexota; class Anaerolineae; order Anaerolineales; species Anaerolineales bacterium. The sequence goes on from JABTTV010000001.1 coordinate 2,225,878, forward strand.
GAAGATTTGAATTATGAACGCCCTCGAATTCCAGAAAAGGTCCGAATAGAGGTTTGGCGCAGAGATAGTGGAAAGTGTGCAAGGTGTGGCAGCAGGGAAAAATTAGAGTATGACCACATTGTACCAATTTCCAAAGGTGGTAGTAATACAGCCAGAAACATCGAGTTGCTTTGCGAGACATGCAACCGAGGCAAGAGCAATAATGTAGTTTGAGTCTGAATGTCCTTTGACTTAGTTTTTAGAGAACCTTGACTGAAGCTTTAAATGACATAGGTGAAAAATGGATATAAATACTCATCATACTATCTTCTCTCTTTTTTACACCTTGTATTCAGCTATGGCAATTGCAATTGCTGGAAAAACCCAGCCCTTCGATACACCCTCTATGTTTAAAGGATATATTAAGGCTTGGGGCAGGTTTATTTTTTCATTCTTTATCTTAAACATAATCCCCTTACTGTCTTTTGCTTTTGTCTTTAATTTGTTGGGTAGATACTCGAAATTAGAATTATCATTCTATTCGGCGATTTTAGTATTTTTACCAAGTTTGGTTGGTTTAGGTTTTTATCGAATCCATTATGGTTTCATGCTCTTGAAAGGTAATAAAGGGTATGTTTTCTATGACAAAGCTCTCTATGAAAAGAAAACTAAATACTTGCCACCCTCACTTCATAATGACTTAGAGTCAAGACCCAAATTTCATGAAGAACCATCAACTCATATAATCCCAGGATTTATTTGGATTTTAATTGCTATGTTGCCTGTTTTGTGTTTATTTGTGATACCTTCATAAAAAGTAAATTATCTACTACTCTTCAACAATCTCACTACACTCCTATTTGGAAATCTAATTCCACCACCCAGACCTGACAGGTCTCACCCGCGCCGTAACCAACCAAAACTTTTGCGCTGACATGGTCACAATTAAAAATCGTTTCGCACAGACCTGTCAGGTCTTTTATTATGGACGCAACCACTTGGCACTTGGAACCTGACACTTGGAACCTGACACTTGACACCAACTCACAGGAGCACTGAATGAACCTCAAAGGAATATACGCCCCCATCGTCACCCCCTTCAACGCATACGAAAGCATCAACTACCCTGTTCTTGAACAACTGATCGAATACCTGATACAAAACAAGATCGCAGGGCTTGTCCCCGGCGGCACCACGGGCGAGGTCTACGCCTTCACCGAAGCCGAACGGCTGGACATTTTCAAATTCACCAAAGAGAAAGTCAACGGACGGGTCACGCTGATTGCAGGCACCAACAGCGGAGCCACCCGCGACGTGATCCGCTACTCGCAGATCGCCGAGCAAATGGGCTACGACGCGCTCATGGTCGCCGTCCCGCCGTATTCACGTCCCAACCAGCGCGAACTGCTCGCGCATTACGAAGCCGTCGCCAAAGCCGTCAAAATTCCCATCGTGCTCTACAACTTCCCCTGGCGCGCAGGCACCGAAGTCAGCTACGAAGTGATGGACGGTCTGACCAAATACGACCACGTCATCGGCATCAAAGAAGCCTCCAGCGATATGTCCCGCGTGTATGCGATGAAAGCGCGTTATGGCGACCGCTATCAGATCATCTGCGGCAGCGACGACCAAGCCCTTGATTATTTCCTGTGGGGCACCACTGCATGGATAGGCGGCGCCGCCTCCTGCGCGCCACTCCAGCATCACAACGTGCTCGAAGCCGCGCTCAACAATGACTTCGTCTCCGCCCGTAAACACATGGAAAAACTCATGCCGCTCCTGCGAAGCGTTGAAAGCGGCAGTTATTTACAAAAAGTAAAGATCGGCTGCGAACTGCTCGGCATCCCTGTCGGCGGTCCGCGCCAGCCATTGCTGCCCCTCACCGCTGAAGACCGCGCGGAGTTCGAGAAAATTTTTAAGAGCATCTAACCACAAAGGGTCACAAAGGTAACGAAGGAAAACCTTCAAATAAACCTTTGTGACCCTTTGTGACACTTCGTGGTAAAAAAAATGAAACGTATCCCCTATCTGGATTCCCACACTGGCGGCGAACCCACGCGATTGATCACCTCGCTTCCCTTCGACCTTGGAACTGGTTCCGTTGCTGACAAATTATCCACGCTGAAAAAGAATCACGACGACCTGCGCCGCACCGTCCTACTCGAACCCCGCGGCTCGGACGTGCTCGTCGGCGCGTACCTCGTCCCGCCCGCCGACCCGACTTGTCAATTCGGAGTCATCTACTTCAACAACGTCGGCTACCTCGGCATGTGCGGACACGGCACAATTGGTCTCATTGCGTCGCTGGCATACATGGGCAAGGTCACGCCGGGTGTAATTCGCGTTGAAACTCCCGTTGGGGTGGTGGAGGCAACCCTTCATCCCATGTCATTGCGAGGAGTAAGCGATAGCGAGCGACGAAGCAATCTCCCAATTAATGAGGGGGTTGCTTCGGGCAAAGAGCAAGAACGCCCTCGCAACGACATGTACCCCAATAAAGTCTCCGTCCAAAACATCCCCGCCTACCGCCATCTGACTCACGTTCCCGTCACCGTTGATGGCAAAACTGTCCACGGCGACGTGGCGTGGGGCGGCAACTGGTTCTTCCTCGTCCACGATCACGGCATGGACGTGAACATGCAGAACCTCGAAGCGCTGACCGATTTCTCGTGGCGCGTGCGTGAACAACTGACCGTCAATGGCATCACCGGCGCGAACGGCGCAGAGATCGACCATGTTGAGTTGTTCGCATCCACTCCCGAAGCGGACAGCAAAAGTTTTGTGCTCTGCCCCGGCAAAGCCTACGACCGCTCTCCCTGCGGCACAGGCACAAGCGCCAAACTCGCTTGTCTCTACGGCGACGGCAAATTGCAAGTCAGTCAAGTGTGGAAACAGCAAAGCGTCGTCGGCAGTATCTTCGAGGGCAGCATCCAACTCGACGGTGACAAGATCATCCCGAGCATCACCGGCGAAGCGTGGGTCATGTCCGAAGGCACGTTGTTGGTGGATGAACGCGATCCGTTTGGGAAGGGCATTTGATCAACCCTGATTTATTGCATAGTGAGAGGAAAATAGAATGTCAATCAATTTAGGTTTTTATGATTTTTTCTCGTATTTGCTGCCGGGGTTTGTATATCTTTATGCCGTCAATGACCTTTTGCGCGTGTTGGGTTTGAAATATATCAACCTGTCGAATTTACTGCAATCAGGTCAAGAACCAGCGTTTGGATTGGTAGCCTTGGGTTTATTTGCGGCGTATATTGTGGGGCATATCTTCGACCCGCTCTCCCTGAATTTTTTCTTCAAATTTGTGTTCCGCATTCGAAACTCGCAAGGAGCTACAACCATTAGTTTGAATACGATCAAAGAACGATATCCCCAACTCGGTATTAAGTTCGTGCCAAAAGATTGGGAAGCGCTGCTGATTGCTCTGCGACAGCGTAGTTATGAAACTGCACAAAGCATCGATAGATTTCAGGCGGATAGTATTATGTTGAGAAACATTGCCTTTGGGCTTTTACTGATGGCAGTCACGAATATTATTGCTTTTTTCATGACCATGACTGCAACTTTTTTGCTCATCGCTTTGGCAGAGCTCTTAGCCTGTTGGATGTTGGCTTCAGAAAGTTTTAAGTTTCGTATTTGGTTCTTCACCCAAATTTTTGAAGGTTCTTTGATTTATGGCACGAGTATCGAAGAAGTCATCTCGTACGAAAAAGGACGAGACTCAAAAAGTAAGAGTCAAAAACAAACAAGCACCAAACTAAAGTTGTGATCAAAATGAACATAAAATCAGATAAGTTAAAGCATGATGTACTCATCATCGGCGGGGGACCCATAGGCTTAAGCTGCGCGTATTACCTTTTGAAATCTGGAAGGCAAGTCACCCTGCTCGACGCCAAAGAGATCGGCAAAGGCAGCGGATCGGGAAATGCCGGGCATATCGTGCCGAGCCATATCATTCCGCTGGCAGCGCCGGGTGTGGTGACCTCCGCCCTCAAGTGGATGCTCGACCCGGCTCACAGTCCTTTTGGATTGAAGATACGCCTTGACCTGAAATATATTTCGTGGCTGATCCAATTTGCATCGGCGTGCAATGAAGCCAACGTCCAGCGCGCGCTGGAGCCGTTGAAGACCCTTGGGCAGTTGAGCGCGGAGAATTTTGCCAAAATCGTCGTTGAAGAAAAATTCGATTGCCATTATCAAAGCACCGGGTTTCTGAATTTATATAAAAATCAACGCGCCTTCGATGAGGGCAAACACGAGGCGGATTTCATGCACAAGCATGGTATCCCTGTAAGCGTGCATGAAAAGGATCAAATTGCCGATATTGAACCTGCCGCGCGCGAGGATGTCCTCGGCGGTGTACATTTCACGGGCGATTCGCACCTCAACCCTGCGGTATTTTTACAGCTGCTGGGTGAACGCATCCGCGCGATGGGGGCGGAAGTGTTTGAGAACACACCTGTCACGGGGTTTGAATCAGCGGGGGGGAAAGTTCGGGTTGTAAAAACAAGCGTCGATGAGTTTGAGGCGGAGCAGGTCATCCTGGCGGCGGGAGCGTGGTCGCCCATCGTTGCGCGCGATCTGCGGCTCAATATCCCCGTCCAACCCGCGCGAGGGTATAGTCTCACCGCGTCTGCTATTCAAAACATGCCACGCCAGGCGTTGATTTTGGGAGATCGCCGCGTGGCGGTTTCGCCGCTCGGGAATCTTCTGCGGGTTACAGGCCGGCTCGAAGTAGGTGAATTCAGCACAACGCCAAATCCGCTTTGGATTCAACGGCTGGAAAATTTTGCCCGCGAATATATTCGGCTGGATGAAAAACTGGATATCAAAGAGACCTGGGCGGGGCTTCGCCCAACAACGCCGGATGGCGTGCCGATTATCGGCAGATCACCAAGGCATGAAAATCTTTTCCTTGCGACCGGTCATGCCATGCTTGGGTTGTCACTTGGACCCGGCACAGGGCAGGTCATTGCCGAGTTGCTCAATGGCAAACAACCATCATTCGATCTGAACCCATTTCACCTGGAACGATTTTAGTCATCGAAATTTACCTTTTACTCTCCAATTACTGCTTACCCCCTTGCCTCCCTCTTTTTTCATCATCCTCGTTTCGGTCTTTGTCGACATGCTCGGCTATGGCATTATGCTGCCGTTGCTGCCGTTTTTCGTGCGGGCGCAGGACGGCAGCGCTGCCATCGCGGGCGGTTTGATGTCGATGTACTCGGCGATTCAGCTCGTCTCGGGTCCAATCCTTGGCGCGCTCTCCGACCGTTATGGGCGCAAACCCATTCTGCTGCTCTGTCTCTTCGGCACGGGCACGTCCTATCTTTTACTGGGCTTGGCGAACTCGCTCATCGTCATTTTCCTTGCGGTCTTTCTGGATGGACTGACCGGCTCGAACCTGACTTTGGCTCACGCTTATGTCGCAGATTCGACCAACGCCGAAAATCGCGCTAAAGGAATTAACCACTCTCAACTCGCTTTTGGATTGGGCATCATGGCGGGACCCATCCTTGGCGGTTTACTCAGCGGATACGGACTCAGCGTCCCGGCGCTCGTCGCTTCTTTCTTAGCCTTTGCCAATACTGTTTTCGGATTCTTTTTCCTCCCCGAGTCCTTATCCCCCGAACGCCGCGAGACCAAGCCGCTTTCTCAAGCTTTTTCGTGGGCTAGTCAATTCACGAGTGTTTTTCGACAGAAGAACATTCAACGTTTTCTGATCGTGCTCTTCCTGCTCAACCTCGCCTTTGCCGGCTTGCAGACCAACTTTCCGCTTTTTTCCCACGCTCGCTTTGGTTGGACGCCCGCCCAGAATAGCTATTTCTATTTGTATGTCGGTTTGTGCGGCGTGATCGTGCAGGGAATTTTATATGCCAAATTGCAAGCACGTTTCGGTGAACGCAGACTCATCCCGGCGGGACTCGCATTTATGGTGATTGGCTTGGCGGGCATGGCGTTTGCTCGTCAGTCGTGGATGATCTTCCCTGCTGTGGCTGTAGTTGCGCTTGGAACGGGTATCAGCATCCCATCTCTCACTGCGTTGGTCTCATTGCGCGTCTCGGATAGTGAGCAGGGACGGTTGATGGGCGGCAATCAAACCCTGCTGGCGTTAACGAATATTTTTGGTCCGACCATTGCGGGGATTTCGTTCGATATCATCGACATCTCCGCGCCGTATTGGCTGGGGAGTTTGTTTGCGCTGGTCGCTTTGGGGATTGCGACGATGGACGATAGACGGCTGACCGCTGACCGCTGATCGCTGTCGGTCGTCCGCTGTCAGATATTTTGGATTGCTTTCACTGCTGTCATAACCCCATCTTCTTTGCTCAACGCCTCGCTGATTTCTTTTGCCTTCGCGTTCATAGCCTTGTTGTTTAATGCTTCGGTAATCGCTTGCGCTAGATTTTCTGCGTTGAGTTTTCTCTGTGGAATGGACATGCCAACACCTAATTTTTGAACCCGCTCGCCCCAGAAGAACTGGTCGATGGCGAGGGGCAGGGCAATGGTTGGAATGCCTGCATGAAGGCTGGCGGAAGTGGTCCCTGCGCCGCCGTGATGGACGGCGGCTTTCACGCGTGGATACAGCCATCCATGCGGGACGTATTCGATGGGAAAGATGTTCTTGGATTTGATCTCGCCGTGCCATTTGGTTGGGAGAGTCAACACGGCTTGGGCGTTGGCGATATGCAAGGCTTCCTCGAGCATGGGCAAATATCCCTGCGTGCCGGGGCTGCCGAATCCTATTGCGATGAGATTCTTTGCTGAGTCGATAAATCTTTGCACACTTTCGAACTCGTCAACCCCTTCACTCGTTTCTTCTTTCGATCTCCAGTACCCCGTGATGATTTGTTTCTTATTCCAATCTTTTGGACGCGGCACGACATGTTCACTGAAGGCGTTGAGGGTGAGCGGTTGGTGTGAGTCCGCTTGGAGGGAAGGGTCAAGCCAATGGGCGAGACCCAGCCCAAAGTCCGCGTGACGCGCGTGGTTGATCTCAGAGCGCCACGAAAGCCAGGTGGCTTGAGTCACTGCCCAATGCGAGAGCCAGTTCCCGATCCCTGAGAGAGAAAAACGAAAAGGCAACAGCGCGGATGGAAATTCGCGGGTGGGGGTGAGCGGCTGCAAGTTTGCGCGGACGGCAGGATTGCCCAAGCCTTCGGCGATATGCGCGCCCCAGATGGTGGGCAAGCCGTGAATGAGCAGGTCTGAGCCGCGGCAGGCTTGGGCGGCAGTATGCAGCATGTGACGATAAAGCGGGCGGGCTTTTTGCAAAAAGGTGCGCGTGGATTGAAACGAACGAATGGGATCGGTGCCGAGCGTGAAGGGTGTAAAGTCGCCCTGCTCGATCATCAGGTCTGTGGGGTTGCCGTCGAATGGCGCGAAAGGAACGTGATGGCTCTGAATGAGGGGCGCAAACCCGCGCGGCGCTGAAATGCGGACGTTGTAACCCGCATTTTGTAAACCTTTGCCAAGCGCGATGTAAGGGATGACATCTCCACGCGTGCCACTGGTGAGAAGGGTGATGGTTTTGGGCATCAATTCACCACAGATACACACAGATGAAAAGGATATGTTGAGAAAAATCTGCGTTTATCTGTGTTCATCTGTGGTTGATTTTTTCAAAAACTAACATCCGATACTCCACCACTTTCATATGCAAACACTGCTGCAATGCCATGCTCCCCAGCATGGATGGCACGATGACATGTTTGATCGGAAGTTTTTCACCGAGGAAGTGCAATGCACTGGCGATGACGTTGGGCAGATTGCGCAGACGGAGATAGGGTGTCAGTTCATCGTTTTTGATGAGCAGAAGCTGATGGGCTTGCGCGAATTGTTTGCTTTGCTCAACCGTGCGCACACCGGGGACGTACCAGCCATTTATGAAAGCGTCGAACCATTTTTGTTCGTTTGAGCTGAACGAGCGCGCCGCCTGATAATCATCCACGAGAATAAGCTTGCCGCCTTTGCAAAGCAGTCGACTCGCTTCTTTGAAATAGTTTTCCGGCTTGATGGCATGACAAACCGCTTCTACAGAATAGACAACATTAAGCGATTCGCTGGGAAGCGGGACCGATGTGAAATCACCTTCGGCAAAATGGATTTTATTCTGCAAACCGAGTTGTTTTGCAGAATCTTGCGCCAATCGGGCTTGCACAGGGCTGAGGGTCAATCCTAGGGCGGGGGCGGGGCTATGCAGGCGCGGGTGGATGTAAAACAGACTCGCGCCCACACCGCAGCCAAGGTCTGCAATGTGGGCGTTTTCGGGCGCAACCGATTCGATCTCTTTCAAGATAAGTGCATTCGAGGTGTTAAGCGCGTCTTCGAGAGACTTGGTCTCAGGCATCCATAACGAGCGGTGGATGTTCCGGGCTTGTTTATGACCGCTGAAATTCAGGAAGAGTTTGGTATTCTCATCGTAATACGTGCGGACGGAATCGGTGGTGGTTGGCATATAAAAATTATAACGTAGCTGCTTGGGTATAATTCTGTTGTATAGGTCTGTAGACTGCACTACAAGGAGAACTTATGCCTCACACTGCATTTGCCACCATCACACGTGGGCTGAATCGCGATCTGCCGCCGATGCGTCTGTACGAGAAGGCGAAGAAACTCGGCATTTGGAATCCATCCGATATTGACTTGACGAAAGATAAACAGGATTGGGCGGGTTTCTCCGAGGAAGAAAAAGACCTGTGCCTGTTGCTGCTTTCCATGTTCGTGGCAGGCGAAGAGGCAGTCACGCTCGATCTGCTTCCGCTGATTCAAGCCATTGCCGAAGAAGGGCGCATCGAAGAGGAAATGTATCTCACCACCTTCCTCTTTGAAGAAGCCAAACATACCGATTTCTTCCGCCGCTTCATGGATGAGGTCGCGTTCCCCTCTCCTTTAGGGGAGGGGTCAGACTTGACCCGCTTTCACGGCGACAACTATCGCCAGCTTTTCTACATTTCACTGCCGGAGGCGCTCAACGCGCTTCGCACCGACCCGTCACCTGCCAGCCAAATTCGAGCTTCGGTTACCTATAACATGATCGTCGAAGGCGTGCTTGCAGAAACAGGCTACCAAGCCTTCTTTACCATGTTGGAGCGCAATGACCTTCTCCCTGGTCTTCGAAAGGGAATCTCGCTCTTGAAACAGGATGAGTCCCGCCATATTGCCTACGGAGTGTACCTGCTCTCGCGCCTGATGGCGGAACACCCGGACGAGTGGGACAATCTGCAAATGCAAATGAACATGCTTCTGCCCTCTGCCATCGGCGTGATCGGCGATGCCTTTGCGCGGTATGACGTGGTGCCTTTTGGCTTGGTGGAAGAGGACTTTGTCAATTACGCCATGAGCCAGTTCAGCAAACGCTTTGAAAGGCTCGAAAAAGCGCGCGGGGCAAGCCTGGATGAGATCAATAAAGTTGCGAGAGAAACCGAGGATTCATAGCCGTGTCCCTTACCCCCTGGAAAATTCTTGAATCGCGCCATCCCTTCCCGAAGTTCCGCATGGATACATGCGAACTCCCGAGCGGTAAACCATATAAGGCATTTGTATTGGAATTCGATGCATGGGCAAATGTGGTTGCAATAACCAAAAAGAACGAAGTCGTTTTAGTGCGCCAATATCGCCACGGCGTGCAGGAGATCTCTCTGGAACTTCCCGGCGGTGTCGTGGATGCTGGTGAAGATCCGCTGGAGGGGGTGAGGCGCGAATTGTTGGAGGAAACGGGATATGGCGGGGGAACCGTCGTGGAGGTTGGCAGAATCTACCCCAACCCGGCGATCCAACAGAACACCTTGTATTGCTATCTCGCCACAGATGTTGAATGGGTGGGTGAGCAGCATTTGGATGAATCCGAAGAGATCGAAGTGGCTCTTGTTCCATTGGATGAGATGATCGAAATGGTGCAACAGGGAAGGTTACGGCATGCTTTGAATGTGGCGGTTTTGTTTCGGGCGCTGATGCATTTGAAACGGATTTGAAGCATGGCATATAACTTTGGATTAACGGCGCACGATTACACCAAATATCGCGCGGGGTTCCCCGATGAATTTTTCGATCGCGTTTTCAGCGAAGGGATTGTCACACCCGGCGTTTCATTATTGGACCTCGGAACGGGTACCGGCACCCTCGCCCGCGGATTTGCATCCCGCGGCTGCAAGGTCATTGGCGTGGATATTGCGGCACAACTGCTCGAACAGGCAAAGGATCTGAGCATTCGACAAGGCTTAGATGTGGAGTTTCGCTGGAGCAAGGCCGAAGAGACGGGCTTACCCGCAGGGTCGTTCGATGTTGTCTCCGCCGGGCAATGCTGGCACTGGTTCGACCGCCCGCAAACGGCGCGGGAGGTGAAGCGCCTGCTCAAGCCGAATGGCAGGGCCTTGATCGCGCACTTCGACTGGCTTCCACTCGACGGCAATGTGGTGGACATGACCGAAAAGCTGATTCAGAAATTCAACCCAACCTGGTACGACCGGTTTGGGAACAGGAACGGGATATATCCCGATTGGTTTCGCGATCTGGGTGAAGCGGGGTTTGAAAAAATCCAATCTTTCTCATTTGATCTGAATGTGCCGTACACGGCCGATGCGTGGCGTGGACGGATCCGCGCGAGCTCTGGGGTGGGGGCGAGCTTGTCGGACGAAGAAGTGGGGCGATTCGACTTGGAATTTAAAGGTCTGCTTGAAGGGTTGGAGGAGGCGCAGGTCACGAAGGAAGCGGGGGCAGGTCTCATGTTGCAAATTCCGCATCGCGTGTTCGTCATCCATGCGCACAAGCCAAAATTCATTTCCTGAAACGGTTGTGCAATTCCATCAACGGGCGTAAAATGGGCGCGGCTTAAAAGCAGGAATCATGTATCACACCGACGAGAGCGATTTAGGTTCTTCCGATAGTAATCCGCCAAGTAGAAGCGGATGGCACGTGTTTAAATTTGTAAAACCCGTCACGTAGGTGCGCGGCGCGCCCTTGCGTGACTATCCCACGCAAGGAGGCAGCCATGCTGAACATCTACAAAACCACCGAGGGCGGGCTGGAAACGCTCGATACCATTGCGAACGGCGCATGGGTCAACGTGGTCGACCCGACGCCCGAAGAAATGGAGAAGCTCGTCAATTGGGGGATGGAGATGGACTTTATCAATTATTCCCTCGACCAGGATGAAATGCCGCGCATGGAACGCGATGAAGATTACACCTTCATCCTGCTTCGCATTCCCATTCATCAGCCGGATAGCGATATTCCTTATAACACCGTGCCGTTGGGCATCATGATCCTGGGCAACAAGATCATTTCGGTCTGCCGCTACGACAGCGATATTTTCAAGCCGCTGACCAACGGCAAACACCGCTTCATGAAAACCGGTAAACGCTACCGCCTCACGTTGTATATCTTCCTTGAAACGGCGGCGCGTTATTTGAACCTGCTGCGCGAGATCAACCGCGCCACCGAAGCCGTGGAAGACCGCCTGCAAAAATCCACGCAGAACCGCGAATTGCTCGAACTGCTCAAGTATCAAAAGAGTCTGACCTACTTCGCGACCGCGCTCCGCTCGAACGAGGTGATGATGGAGCGCGTGCAAAAGACGCAGCTCTTCAACTATTACGAGGAGGACCAGGACCTGCTCGAAGATGTGCTGACCGAAAACCAGCAAGCCATACAAATGACCAGCATCAACACGGAAATCCTCTCCAGCATGATGGATGCATTTGCATCGATCATCTCGAACAACCTGAACGTGGTCATGAAAGCGCTTGCCGCGCTGACCATCGTCTTGAATGTGCCGACCATTATCGCATCATTTTACGGGATGAACGTGGCACTGCCGGGCGAGGGTCATCCGCTGGCATTTCTTACGGTCATTGGGCTGTCTTTGGGGTTGACCGCATTTGCAACCTATATCTTCTACAGGAGGAATTGGTTCTAATGAACGTCGAGTTGGTGTTTGACGGCAAAGCTACGCTGGGCGAAGGTCCCGCCTGGAATGATAAGACCCAGACTTTATATTGGGTCGACATCATTCAGAAAAAAATCTATGCCGGGATAGTGGTGCTCGCAGAACTGGATGACTTCATCGGATGTCTTGCCCCATGCACGAATGGGCATTTGATCTTGGGAAAGCGCGCCTCTTTTGTGGACTTCGACCCCGTTACCTCCCGGCAGACTCTTCTCTTCGCTTTGAACGAACCTGCCACCAACCGGCTCAACGACGGCAAATGCGATCCAGGAGGTCGTTTCATCGCCGGGACGATGGACATGAACGAAAAGGACCCGACCGGCTCGGTCTATTCCTTCGACGGCACGGGCGCGCGCACATTGCTTCACGATGTAACCATATCCAATGGCATGGCATGGAGTCTGGACTACAAGAAGTTTTATTACATCGATACACCCACCCGGCAAGTCAAGGCCTTTGACTACGATTTAACTTCAGGCGAAATATCCAATCCACGCACGGCGATTCGCGTGCCCGAATCCCTGGGCTGGCCCGATGGCATGACCTCCGACACCGAAGGCAATTTATGGATCGCCCTCTGGGGTGGGGCGGCGGTTTCGCGCTGGAACCCGAACACAGGTCAATTGCTCGAGCAGATTCAAGTGCCAGCTTTGCATACTTCCTCATGCGTTTTCGGGGGGAGGGATCGTAATGAGTTATATATCACATCTGCTAGAAAGAATATGAGCGAAGCCGATTTACAAAAATACCCGCTCTCCGGTGGGCTGTTCAGGGTGGAGACGAAAGTCGAGGGGATGCCGACCTTTGAATTTGGGTAAAGAAGAGGAAAGAAGATCAACCCTCTTTCTTCTTTCCTCTTTCATCGTTTCCACAATAGTTCTGTTAGCTTCACCACCTCTTTACACTGACCCTCCGTCAACCCCACAAACGGCGAATTTGCATCCACCGTATCGCGGTTCTCCACAACCAACACCCGCGCATCCCTACTGAAGGTATGCGAATGCCAAACTCCGCGTTTGACGTTGTAGAGTTTGTACGGCTCCATATCCACGGCATGGACTTTCGTCACTGAGTCTTCCCCTTCGCCGATGAATAATATGCAGCGTCCCGCCATCAGCACGAAGACCTCGTCGGTTTCCGTGTGCTTTTGCATCCGGTTGATCTTGTCGGGGGTCAGGTCATCGGTGTAATTCATCAACGCCACCCGCCAGGTTTGGAAATCGATGAGGGGTTTGTAATCCGGTCCGGTGTGGTCGCGGACTTCGATCAATGTTTCGGGAAGCATGGTTGTTCTCCAAAAGAAGAGGCGGGGTCGCCCCGCCTCTACAAATTTAATTTCTCCCCATTTTCTCTCAGCCACTTGCGGAGACGTTTGAAATCGGGGCAGAGCGATTCTACCAATTTCCAAAATCGCGGGGAATGATTTTTGATTTTCAAATGCGCCAGTTCATGCAGTACGACATAATCGATCACCTCGGGCGGAGCCATGACCAGCCGCCAGGTGAAGTTGATCGTCCCGTCTGCGACGCACGATCCCCAGCGAGTCTTTGCCGAATTGACCCTGACCCGCCGCGGGAAGAATCCATGCAAGGCAGAAAAATGATTGACCCGCTCGGTAAAGATCGTCAGTGCCTGGGACTTGTACCATTTGATGAATGCCTGTTCGCCGCGCAGGCGCGCAGAAGCTGCCAGCGTGAAACCACTGCCGAATTTCAGGGCAGGCCGCTGAGGCGGGACGAGGCGCAGTTCGTAATCCTGGCCGAGAAAAGGAAAGCGCTCGCCATCCGCAAAATTCTTTTTGGGGATTTCGTCGATGGCTTTAAGTTTTTCGCGCGAGCGCAGGATCCAGTCCTTCTTTTCTTCGATGAAATTGTGGATGTCTCGCAGGGTTGCCCGCTTCGGCGCGCGGACGGTGAGACTTCCGTCCCGTTCGACGATGAGCGCAATGGTGCGGCGTTTGGCGCGGATGAAGGTGTCGATCTGAACTGCGGCGGACTCGTATGGCATGATGAGATTATACCCAGCGAAATAAAAAATCCGCTGTTCATAGCGGATGAAAAAACCCCTTTGGGACAGTCTTGAGACTGTCCCATTCATGATTTCCGAGGCTGTTCCCCTTAGCGCTAAGGGCTCTCGGCTGCAACGTCAAGTAAATACAAGAATACGTTTATTATCCGTCTAATTCATGAAAAGACAATATAAAATCCTTGTATTTTCCTGTAAAATCGATAAAAATATACTTTAATAATTATTATAGTTCCCAGGAGAGAGAGGATGGACCGATTTGAGTTTGGGGTACTCGTGGCTTCATTGAGGGAAGATATGCGTTGGACGCAGGTGGAGCTGGCGGAAAAATCGGGTGTGGACCCGGCTGCCATCAGCAACATCGAGCGTGGGGCGCGGCGTGACCTGCTGAAGGACAACCTTATTATCAAACTTGCCGATGCCTTTCGGTTGACGACTTTGGAACGGCAGGAATTCCTATTCGCCGCGAGCGGGGTCGGTCACGATGCGGTGCTGCGCAGGGAGAAGGATCACGCAAAATTGAGCTTCGACCCCGTTGCATTCATTACCGAGATCGGGGAACATATCGGTCGGCTGACCCTGCCCGCTCTCGTGACGGATTCGTTCTGCGACATTCTTCTGGTCAATCGTTGTTTGCTGGAGTATTACGATGCGCCTCCGTCCCTGCTACAAACCGCGGGCGACAGCCTTGAGGGATTCAACCAGATGCGGTATGTGTTCCACGCCGATTCGAACTTCCGCAGCCTGGTGGGCGATGCAGAATGGGAAAAATTCACTCTGATCAATGCCCGCTACTTCCGCCGGCGGACACTGCGCGTGCGCTCCAAGCCGTACTTTGCGAGCCTGTTGAACGAATTTCTCGACAACAAACGCTACCCTTCCTTTGAACCCTGCTGGCGCAAGATGGTTTACGAAGACAAGGACGATTATTACATTCCCTTTGAAAAGGATGTCAAGGAGGACAGCATTCACAGTCTTGTGGCGGTTGAGTCCCTGTTGGCGCTGACCCCCTACGGTGACCTGTACCTCCAGCAGCTTTTACCGTTGACGCGCATGACCGCAAAGCGCATTGATACGATTCTCGATAAAGTCGGGCAGGGCTATATGAAACTCGCACCCTTCCCGGATATGCGAAAACGTTGATGAGAACGAAGACCCGCCTGCCGGTAAAAAGGCGGGTCTTGGTTTAAACCTTCAAATAAACATGGTTAACCAAACCATCCATCCTCCTTCGTAAGATGTCTATCGTCCGTATACTTCCGGGTTCACGCAATGCGGCAGTTTTTCGCCCTTTACTCCCGCGACCAGGTTTTCCGCCGCGAGGCGCGACATATCATCGCGAGTCCTTTCACTGGCGCTGCCGATATGCGGGACGATCAAACAATTATCCAGAGTAAGCAGGGGAGAATCCAACGGAAGGGGTTCCGGGTCGGTCACATCCAGCGCGGCGGAAAAGATCTGGCGGGATTTCAAAGCTTCAAACAAAGCAGCTTGGTCTACCACAGGTCCGCGCGACGTGTTGACGAAGACGGCATTCGGCTTCATCCGTGAGAGAAAATCCGTATTCACCAGATGCCGCGTGGACTCATTCAAAGGCGTATGCACTGATACAAAATCCGCTTCGTGTAACAACTCGTTAAGGCTGTTCATTTTTATCGCGCCGAATCCCGGCAGGGCGGTCGGGTCGTGATAAATCACGCGCAGGTCAAAACCGACGGCGCGTTTCGCCACAGCCTGCCCGATGCGCCCAAAACCGACAAGCCCCAGCGTTTTCCCGGCGAGGTCCGCTCCCAACAGCGCAGACGGTTCCCAGGTCTTCCATTTCCCGTTTCTCAAGTATCGTTCGGCTTCGGGTAAACGTCTTGCCGCCGCAAGCAGCAGCGCGAAAGCGATGTCGGCTGTGGCATCCGTCAAAATGCCCGGCGTATTTCCCACGGGGATTCCGCGCGCTGTCGCATCCGCCACGAGGATATTATCGAATCCCACCGCGTGGTTGCTGACCACTTTCAACTGCGGTCCCGCCGCGTCCAATAATTCGCCGTCCACAAAGTCGGTGAGCAGGCAGAGCAAACCGTCCACGCCGCGCACTCGCTCGAGCATGATCTCACGCGGGGGCGGCATGTCGCCGGACCAGATATCGGCGTGGCAAAATTCGCGGATGAGATTCAAGCCTGCGTCCCGTATGATGCGCGTGATAAACACTCTGGGTTTGGTCATCGGATCTCCATGTGCGGTATCATACTATTACATTCGATTCCCGTGAAAAATTTTTATTCAGCCACTTTGCAGAATCATCCGCGCGGAGGGGATGTCGTCCAGATCATGAACGCCTGCATCGAAGCCGTCGAGCCGGGAAATGCCATCCGACGTTTTGTAAAACGCGAAAAAAATCTCCTGTACATCGAAGATCGAATCTATCTATTGGATGAATTTGACCGGATGACCGTGCTTGGCCTGGGGAAAGCGACCGAAGCCATGTCGCGCACGTTGTTGGACTTGCTCCCGCCTCGCTCCAGCCGCGGCCTGCTCATTCCAAAACGAACCTTTGATTTCCCTGCCAGCGGATTCGAAGTCTGCCCGGGCGGGCATCCGGTTCCGACTGAAGCGAGTGTTCTGGCAGGCGATAAAGCTCTCGATCTTGTTTCCTCGCTCACCGAACGGGATCTGCTCATCTGCCTTATCTCCGGCGGCGGCTCGGCATTGATGACTTCTCCACAATCCGGATTGCAACTTGCGGACCTGCAAACGTTGACGAAATTATTGCTCGCTTGCGGCGCGCGCGTGGATGAGATCAACACCCTGCGCCGTCATCTCGACCGTGTGAAAGGCGGTGGAATAGCCAAGTCAGCAAACGGAGCGCGAATTGCCAGCTTAATTCTTTCAGACGTTGTAGCTAATCCGCTCGAAGCGATAGCATCCGGTCCCACTGCGCCAGACCCCACCACGAAAGAAGATGCGTTCAATATTTTGAAGAAATATGATTTGCTAGAAAAAATTCCCGCCACGATCTTGAAGGTTTTGGAAGATTCGCCTGAAACCTCAAAACCCAATGACCCATTATTCGAACGGGTACAGAATGTTTTGATTGGCAGTAATTCCCTCGCAGCACAAGCCGGTTTGGAAATGGCGGAGTCTCTCGGTTTTCATGCGAATTTTCTCGGCGATACCTGGCAGGGCGAAGCGCGCGGGGTTGCCAGGGAACTGTGCGGGTATTTCGAACTCAATTACGAACGTCCCTTCTGTCTCATCGCAGGCGGCGAAACCACCGTCACCCTGCGCGGAGACGGCAAAGGCGGACGCAACCAGGAACTTGCCCTCGCTGCTGCAATCGAAATGAACGGTTTGGAAAACGTCATGCTCGTCAGCCTCGCCACTGACGGCGAAGACGGTCCCACCGACGCGGCTGGGGCGGTGGCGACGGGAGAGACGTTTGAACGCGCAAGGAAAATTGGCATGGATGTCGAATCTATTTGGGGAAATAATGACTCGTATTCATTCTTTGATCGATTGGGAGATTTGCTCAAACCAGGTCCAACCGGGACGAATGTCAACGACCTGATGCTTCTCTTTGGGTTTTAGCAATAAAACGAAAAACCCGCCATGCGGCAGGTCTTTTCTGGATCACTGATTACTATTCACTGATCACCGATGTAGTGCCGAGGGGGAGATTTGAACTCCCGACCAAGGGCTTATGAGTCCCCTGCTCTGCCACTGAGCTACCTCGGCGTGGTCAAAGCGGGGCAAATATTACTACGGGGGTGTGGAATTGTCAACGCGATGACATGGAAGGTGAAAATTTATCATACATCGAATTCCTGTTGTTCGAAGAGAACCTCCTGCTATAATGGAAAAAAAGGGCACAGTCATGAACATTCTCGTGCTGGAAACAGATCCCAGGGAACTAGGCATCATCCAACAGGCATTGGATGAGAAACGAAATTCGATATATCATGCCGCTTCGAGCGGGCAGGCATGGAGCGCGGTTCAGGCTGGCGGGATGCGTTTCATGATCGTTGACGAAGACACCACCGACGCGGGCGAAACGCAGTTGATCCGGCGCGTGCGCGATGCACAGTCCCTCGATCCGATCTATATTCTTTTGATCACATCCCGTGATACCGAAGCATCTCCCGCGCCCGGCGTGGACGATACCTTGCGCCGTCCCTTTCAAAAAGCGGAATTGAAGAACCGCGTCACCATCGCGGAGCGGATCATTTCCCTGACCTCCAGCCTGCTCACAGCGCGGGAGCAGTTGGAATCTCAGGCGGCGTACGACTCGCTGACAGGTGTGATGAACCGCGCGGCTTTCCTGCGTCAGTCCGCTGGCGAGTTGGAACGCTCACGCCGCATTTCACAGCCGCTGAGTCTGATCGCGATGGATATCGACAATTTCAAGGACTTCAACGACAACTTCGGGGCAGAGACCGGGGATGAAGTGCTCAAGGCGGTTGCTAATACGATCCGTGAGAAAAGCCGGCCCTATGATTGTGTTGGGCGGTGGACGGGGGATGAGTTCCTGATTGCGCTTCCGGGCGTCATCGGCGCGGATGCGGAAAGGATATCGGAGAGGATCATTGCCGGAGTGCGCGGCACCAGGGTCGAGGTCCCGAATGAACCGCCGCTGAATGTCAGGATCAGCGCAGGAGTCGCATCCATCATGCGAATCACAACGAACACCGAGATCGAACCGATCATCCAGGAGGCGAGACGCGCAGTGACGCGCGCCAAGGAGGCCGGGGGGAATCAAGTCTATCTGGTTTTTCTATAATCCCAGCCATTGCAGCAGGAATAGTGCCGCCATTCCGACGAGAATGGTTATCAGGGTGTTGCGCGAATACCACGCAGTGACGATGGCAAGGACGCCTGCCAGCAAGCGTGTGTTGGCAAACGAAAGATCGAGCGTATCGTTGGATAGAAGAAGTTCGGGGATGATGATGGCGGAAAAAATCGCAGGCGGGACGTAGTGGAGCGCGCGGCGCATGGTATCGGGAATATCGAATTTTCCGAACAGGTAGATCAGCGAGAAGCGCATGCCGAAGGTGATCAGCCCTCCGGCGAACATGACGAACCAAATATCCTTCACTGCTTCTCCTTCGCGGATTCCCGCTGTTCAAGAAGCATACCCACCAGGATGCCGACGAGCGCCGCAAGGATCAGCCCCAATTTATAGGGGAGGGAATATGCCAGCAGGGCTGTCAGGCCGGCGCTCACTGCCGCAGCGATCACCGGCTGTTTTTTCATTACCGGAACGATCATGGCGATGAACGTCAATGGCAGGGCAAAATCGAGCGAGAGATCGTCAGGGATCGATGCGCCCAGGAATACGCCGATGGCTGTGCTGATCTGCCAGTTCAACCAGAGGGAAATACCCGCCCCGAACAGGAACCAATATTTATATTTTGCCAGCCCCTCCTTTTCGTAATACAGGATGGATGGGGCGTACGCCTCATCTGTGAGCAGGTAGGAGAGGAGCACCTTCCATTTCAACGATAAGTCTTTAAGGTAAGGCGCGAGGGATGCGCTGTACAACATGTGGCGCAAGTTCACAACTGCGATGGTAAGGATCATGACAAAGGCTGGCGCGCCTTCGCTCACCAACTGGGCGGTGACAAACTGCGCCGACCCGGCAAAAACAATGGACGACATCATTTGAGCGGCCGTGGTGGAGAGCCCCGAATTGACAGCCAGCGCTCCGTAGATCATCCCAAACGGAAATACGCCGATCAAAATCGGCAATTCGGCGCGCAGACCTTCGATGAAATTTCTCCTCGCTTCGCTCATTTCCTATCCTTTATCGATAATGTGTTTTGCCGCGCGATGACCGCTCTCCACGGCGCCTTCCATAAAACCCTGATAAATGGTGGCGTGCTCCCCGGCAAAATACAAACGGCCGGCAGGGAAAAAAAGCGTTTGCCAGTGAGCGGTCATTTCGTTGGGGGCATACGCCATATAAGACCCCAACGTGAAGGCTTCGTTTCCCCAGGCAATGGTTTGTGCCTTCTCGATAAGATCTGAAGAACCCGGAAAATTTCTTTCGATGGCAGAGACGGCGGTTTGGATGCGTTCGGCATCCGATAAGCGTGTTAACTGCGCGCCAGGATCCCCGCCAGTGTAAGCGGTAAGGATGCCGTGTTCTCCCTCGAGATGGCTGGTGGCATCCCAGGTGAAGACAATCGGCAGGTCCGTATTGAGGCGTCCGTTCCAGCCGTGGTCAAGCCAGAAGCGTTTTCGATATTCGATCATTACCTTGGTCACCGAGCCGTAAGAAAGCCCGTGAACCATGGCTTGATGGGCGGAGGGTAATGTCCCTTCGAAATCGATCATCCGCGCGGTGGTGAGAGGCGTTGCGAGAATTGCATACGGGGCGCGGACGGTGTAGTAAGAGTCGATGTGCTTGTATGTAACAAGGACTTCCTCCGCTTTTATTTTGATCGATGTCACGACGGCGTTCAAGCGCACATCGGGCAGGCGCTTCGCAATCGCCTGCGGAAGTTGATCGTTGCCGCCGATGATGCGATACGCCGGGTCCTCGGCGTCCGGATCGCTGTAGTACAACGAGGCGTTGCGCGCCAGGTCCAAAAGTGAAAAATCCCCGGGCTCGCATGTATATTCTGAACGGATGTGGTTCTCGAACAATACCTTTGCCAGGGGGTGAACCTTTAGGCTTTGAATCCAACTCCCGGCATCTTGCCCGTCGAGTTCTTTCGCATTTGGCGCCGTTATGGGGTTGGATGGATCTGAGACTTGTTTGCCAAGTTCAGCCAATGCAACCCATACGCGCCTATTCTCCTTCTCCAGGTTTACACCCCAAAGTGAAGCATCCCCCAATCGTCCCGCCCTGCCTTCCAGAACCGCCCAATCTCCGCTTTGGTTTTGCCAGGTGCCAACCCTGCCGAGTTGCAGATCGAACTCTTTGGCAAGCGAGATCATACGATGCTGGCTTTCGTTGATGTATTCCCCGCCGCCTTCCGCGTGAAGCCCGTTGGAAAATTCCCGCACTGTATGCACGCGCCCGCCAACTCGTGAGCGCGCCTCCAGAACGGTTGCAGCCCAACCGGCTTTTTTCAATTCGTGCGCGGCGGCAAGTCCTGCCATGCCTGCGCCAATGATGATGACGGATTTATCGTTCATGATTCATGTTTTAAAAAGCCGCCCCGGTAGTTGGGACGGCTTTCGCTTCTTTCGTCGACACTTCAATGCGGCTCGGTGCCAGCTTGGGCTTGATTCCATCGCCCAGGCATTTCCTAACCGAGAGCTTTCTTCGCCGCCGCGATCACCTCATCATAATCCGGCTCGGTACCCAGAGTGGGCAGGTAATTGACATAGGTCAGCTTGCCATCCCGCCCCACAATGAAGACCGAACGGCGCAGGTAACGCCGCTCCTTGATGAGGATTCCGTATTTGATCCCGAACTCCGCATCGATCACATCCGAGACGACCTTCACCTTGTCCACGCCTGCGGCTCCGCACCAGCGCTTCTGCGCCATGGGGAAATCCGTGCTGATGGTGTAGATGACGATATCATCGCTCAGTTTGGCGGCTTCCACGTTGAAACGGCGGGTTTCGCGGTCGCAGGTATCCGTATCCAGCGAAGGGACTGCAGAAAGGATGATCACCTTTCCCTTGGATTCCTGAAGCGGGTTCACGGTTGCCCATCCGGGTAGGACACTGGTAAATTCCGGCGCAGCCTGCCCGACCTCGACTTCGTCTCCGAGTAAAGTGGCGAAATTATCGCCCAGTTTAAAAACATCTTTCCGAACTGTGGTCATGTAATTTTTTCTCCCGAAGAGTTTATTTCAATTTTATCAGACGATCCCGCGCGTACAGCCCTTACGGCTACCGCCTGCCGTCGGATCGATTGCAGATATAATGGGAACCTGTTTGAAGACTTTGACAATGGAGTTCCCGCTCAAATGGAATTCATTCCGACCACAATCCCAGAGATCTTGATCATCGAACCCAAAGTGTACGAAGACCCGCGCGGCTTCCTTATGGAAACCTACCGGGACGACCGATTTGCGACGGCCGGCATACCCGATAAATTTGTGCAGGAAAATCACTCGCGTTCGCAAAAGGGAGTATTGCGCGGACTTCATTACCAGATCCGCAATGCACAGGGGAAATTGGTGCGAGTGATCGCCGGGGAGATCTTCGATGTGGCGGTGGATATCCGGCGTAGTTCGCCGACCTTCAAGCAGTCGGTTGGTATAATCCTCTCAGCCAGCAATCGACGCCAATTCTGGGTCCCTGAAGGTTTTGCGCACGGCTTTTATGTGTTGAGCGATTTCGCCGATGTGATCTACAAGGTCACGGATTATTATGCGCCGCAATGGGAGCGCAGTATTCAGTGGAACGACCCCGGTTTGGGGATCGAATGGCCCCTTGACGGCTCTTCTGCACCCATCCTCTCTCAAAAGGACTTGGATGCAAAACCTTTGACTAACGCTGAGATCTTCGATTAGAAAGAAAACGGTTATGAAAAATGTTCTGGTCACGGGCGGAGCGGGATTCATCGGCTCTAACTTCATCCGCTATCTTCTCCGAACCGAAACGGATATTCGCATCCTTAACTTCGATGCCTTGACCTATGCAGGAAACCGCGACAACCTTGCGGACCTTGAGGAAGATTTACGCTATCGTTTTGTTCAGGGGAATATCTGCGATGCCGCACAAGTTGACTCCGTGATACGCGAATATCAGATCGATACCATTGTTCACTTCGCCGCAGAGTCGCATGTGGATCGCTCCATCCTCGGTCCGCGCCAATTCATCGAAACGAATGTTATGGGAACCTTCACCCTGCTGGATGCGGCGCGAAATTACTGGCTGAAAGAAAATGTTCTTCCTTTGGATTCGGTCCGTTTTCACCACGTTTCCACAGATGAAGTATTCGGCTCGCTCAAACCCGGCGAACCAGCATGGACAGAGGAAACGCCTTATGCGCCAAATTCGCCCTATGCCGCATCCAAGGCGGCGAGTGATCATCTTGTCCGTTCGTATGGGCATACGTATGGATTGCCCTACACCATCACCAACTGCTCGAATAATTACGGACCTTACCAGTTTCCCGAAAAACTCATACCGTTAATCGTTCTCAACGCAATGGAAGGAAAGCCGCTTCCCGTCTATGGCGACGGGGGACAGATCCGCGACTGGCTGCATGTGGAAGACCATTGTGAGGCGATTCATCTTGTTTTGACGAAGGGGAAAATTCGTTCGACCTACAATATCGGCGGCGAAAACCAACCCGCCAATCTCAGCATTGTGGAAACCATCTGTGATATTCTCGATGAGATAGATTCGAACCTTGCGCACAAACCCCACCGAAAATTGATCCAATTTGTTAAAGACCGCCCCGGTCATGACCGTCGTTATGATATGGACACCCGCAAGATACGCGCGGAATTGGGCTGGTCGCCGCGTCACACGCTCGACCAGGGTTTGTTGGATACCGTTCGTTGGTATCTTTCCCACCCGGAGTGGGTGGCTTCCATCCGCCAAAAGCATGAATACGAAGGCTGGCTGGATGCGAATTACAAATCACGATAGGAGAAATGATAATTCGATGAAAGGCATCATCCTTGCAGGCGGGCGCGGCACACGCTTATACCCATTGACGTTGGCGATCAGCAAACAGATCCTGCCCGTTTATGATAAACCGATGATCTACTATCCCCTGTCGATGCTTATGCTGGCGGGAATCCGCGATATTTTAGTCATCAGCTCTCCCGAGGATTTGCCCGGCTTCGAACGCCTGCTTGGCGATGGCGCAAAATGGGGCATGAAATTTTCCTACGCAGAACAAGCCGAGCCGCGCGGATTGGCGGATGCCTTCATTGTTGGAGAAAAATTTACCGCGGGGGAACGCGCCTGCCTGATCCTCGGCGATAACATTTTCTTTGGTCAGGGATTATCCGGGGAACTTGAAAAAGCCGCAGCTTTAAGTAGTGGCGCGCTTGTGTTCGCTTACCCGGTACACGACCCGGAGCGATATGGTGTGATCGAGTTTGATGAAAAAGGCAAAGCGATCAGCCTGGAAGAAAAACCGCAAAAGCCGCGCTCGAAATTTGCCGTGCCTGGTTTGTATTTCTATGACGAGCGGGTGGTGGAGTTCGCCAAATCGCTCGAGCCATCGGCTCGCGGCGAGATCGAGATCACCGACTTGAATCGCATTTACATGGAGATGGGGGAGTTAAATGTCATCCCGCTCGGGCGCGGCGTGGCCTGGTTGGATGCCGGGACTCACGAATCGCTCCTTCAGGCTTCCAATTTTGTCCAGACGGTCGAAGAGCGGCAGGGGCTCATGATCTCATCGCCTGAAGAGATCGCTTATTACAAAGGATTTATTGATCGCGGACAATTGCGGCGTCTTGCCGAAGAATTGGGAAATACCAGTTATGGGGAATATCTTCTTCGGCTTGCGGCTGAAACCGACCATCGCTTGAATTTATGAAGATTCTTCTGTTCGGCAGGAACGGTCAACTGGGATGGGAGGCGCAGCACACATTAAAGCCCTTGGGCGATATCATCGCTTGCGTCCGCGCTGAATTGGATATAGCAAACCTCGAAGCGCTTCGCCGGATGATTCGCGAGATCAAGCCGCAGGTTATTGTCAACGCCGCGGCGTATACCGCTGTGGATAAGGCTGAATCCGAGCCGGAGCTTGCGCGGACGATCAATGCCAGGGCGCCAGGCGTCATGGCGGAAGAGGCGCGAACGCTTGACATTCCGCTCATTCACATCTCCACCGATTATGTTTTCGACGGCGAAAAAGGCTCACCCTACATCGAAGAGGATAAAACGAATCCGCTCAACGTGTACGGTCAAAGCAAACTGGAGGGCGAACAAGCCATCGTTCAGGTTGGAGGCGCGCACGTCATCCTTCGCACGAGTTGGGTGTATAGTCTACGCGGTGATAACTTCGTGACCAAGATCATTGCCTGGTCGCGCGAGCAGGAAACCTTGAGGGTGGTTTCTGATCAAGTCGGCAGCCCCACTTGGGCGCGGATGCTGGCGGAAGCGATCTCCGAAATGGTGGATCGCAGTCTCCCTAACTTGAGGGAGTATTTTGGTGAGCGCAGTGGAATCTACCACTTGGGCGGGAAGGGATCTGTTTCCCGTTTCGATTTTGCGAAGGCGATCCTGCGCCTCGATCCCCGTTCAAAGGAGCAGGTGACCCGGCGTCTCGAACCCGCCCTGACGGCGGATTTTCCCACCCCAGTCCGCCGCCCCCTCATCACGTCGCTGGATTGTTCACGTTTTGAGCAGGTCTTCGCCACGCGCCTGCCGGGCTGGGAGGAAAACCTGCAACTGGCGTTAAAAAACGCTTAAATAACTAATATTTTTGCAAAGTGGATGTTAAATTCGTTATCCTTACCAATGGGTTAATCAAGTTAAAATGGTATTGATATATAATGAATGTAATTGTTTTCGGTCAAATCAGCAGGAAAGGTTCTTAAAAATGAAAAAGTATATTAATATCTCTCATTGGCTTGCCGCGGTGTTCCGAGTTTGTATAGTGGCAGTTTTGGTGGCTGTCACTTTTATTTATACCATTCCGGTCAAAGCGGCGGCGGGCGCGGGGACGTATGATAATACGGATGGGAACTGGACGTACACAGGGACGTGGACGGCGTCGACCGGGGTGGCGGGCGCCTACAACAACACGTTCATATATTCAGGGACGACCGGGAATACGGCGACGTTCATGTTCAGCGGGACGCAGTTCATCTTTACGTACACGCAAAACACGAACCGGGGGAACATCGAGGTGCGCGTGGATGGGAACCTGGTGACGACGATTAATGCGAACGGGGCTTTGCAATTCCAGAAGACGTACACCAGTCCGACCTTTGCCTCTGGGATGCACACGGTGGAGTTCAGGAATGCAGGCGGACCTGGGATTTACATCGATATCGACGCCATCCAGATATTGGACGGCGCAGCGCCAGGCGCGGGGACGTATGATAATACGGATGGGAACTGGACGTACACAGGGACGTGGACGGCCTCGACAGGTGTGGCGGGCGCCTACAACAACACGTTCATATATTCAGGGACGACCGGGAATACGGCGACGTTCATGTTCAGCGGGACGCAGTTCATCTTTACGTACACGCAAAACACGAACCGGGGGAACATCGAGGTGCGCGTGGATGGGAACCTGGTGACGACGATCAATGCGAACGGGGCTTTGCAATTCCAGAAGACGTACACCAGTCCGACCTTTGCCTCCGGGACGCACACGGTGGAGTTCAGGAATGCAGGCGGACCTGGGATTTACATCGATATCGACGCCATCCAGATATTGAGCGGTGCTCTTCCCGGAACTCCCGGCGTGGGGACGTATGACGATAGCGACAGCAATTGGACGTACACAGGGACGTGGACGGCCTCGACAGGTGTGGCGGGAGCCTACAACAACACGTTCAGATACACCGGGACAACCGGGGATAAGGCGACGTTCACATTCAATGGGACGCAGTTTATTTTGACATATACGCAAAACACGAACCGGGGGAACATAGAGGTGCGCGTGGATGGGAACCTGGTGACGACGATCAATGCGAACGGCGCCTTGCTCTTCCAGAGGACGTACACCAGTCCGACCTATGCATCCGGGACGCACACGGTGGAGTTCAGGAATGCAGGCGGACCCGGGATTTATATCGATATCGACGCCATCCAAGTTTTGGATGCGGGTGGAACGGGCGAACCCGATTTGACTGTGAACAAAAGCCACTCAGGAAGCGGAGTTGAGCAAGGTGAAACCGGTAAGATATTTACGATTACCGTGACCAACAGCGGCGACGCACCTACAACCGGCACCGTGACAGTTGTCGACTCGCTCCCTGCCAAACTGACCGCCACTGCCATGAGCGGCAGCGGATGGAGTTGTACGCTCGGTACGTTGACTTGCACACGCAATGATTCTTTGGACGGTTTTCTTAGTTACCCCGACATCACTTTGATGGTAAATGTAGGCAATCCGATCGTTGCCAACAGCCTGACCAACGAGGTGACAGTGAGCGGCGGCGGAGAAACAAATACCGCCAACAACACAGACAGCGACGAAGTGACGGTCTTGAAACCGGACCTTGTGATTCTTGGTTACGAATTGCGCAATGCCGCCAATGATGCTGTCATCACGACGCCGCTTCCTGATGAGGCGTTCCATATTCGTATGACGGTGAAGAACCAAGGTACAGCGCCTACGGGTCTCTTCTATCCCGGCGTGTTTTTGGATGATCAGCCCAATTACGGACCGGATACTGAGCCGTTTGGAAGGGTTTCGGATTGGACCGGCTACCGGCGCACTCCCAATGATGAGGATTCTGTCTCCGGCATAGGTTGTAATTATTATGACCCGACCGATTCCATTAATCCCTTGACGACCGCTGTTGATACAGAACGCGGCAACTACACCCGTTCCAGCTTCAACAGCTCGCTCGATCCCGGTGCGCAGGCTAATGTGGATGTCTATATCGGTTACCCAGATTCCGAACCTGAATATTCCGATCCGGCATACGATCCTTATAGGACAGGTTTACCTGAAGGTTCCTATACCGTTTATCTTTATGTTGACCCTAATTGTTCCGGTGGGGCAATGGAGAGTAATGAGGAGAATGCATTTGATCCCATCAATATAACTGTATCAAATACTTCCAGCGCGCCGGGAGCAGGGACGTATGACGATAGCGACAGCAATTGGGCATATACAGGGACTTGGACGGCGTCGACAGGTGTGGCGGGAGCCTACAACAACACGTTCCGATATACCGGGACGAGCGGGGATAAGGCGACCTTCATGTTCAGCGGGACGCAGTTCATTTTGAAGTACACGCAGAACACGAACCGCGGGAACATCGAGGTGCGCGTGGATGGGAACCTGGTGACGACGATCAATGCGAACGGGGCTTTGCAATTCCAGAAGACGTACACCAGTCCGACCTTCGCCTCCGGGACGCACACGGTGGAGTTCAGGAATGCAGGCGGACCCGGGATTTACATCGATATCGACGCCATCCAGATATTGAGCAGTGCAGCTCCCGGCGCGGGGACGTATGACGATAGCGACAGCAATTGGACGTACACAGGGACGTGGACGGCCTCGACAGGTGTGGCGGGAGCCTACAACAACACGTTCAGATACACCGGGACAACCGGGGATAAGGCGACGTTCACATTCAATGGGACGCAATTCATTTTGAAGTATACGCAAAACACGAACCGCGGGAACATCGAGGTGCGCGTGGATGGGAACCTGGTGACGACGATCAATGCGAACGGGGTTTTGCAATTCCAGAAGACCTACACCAGTCCGACCTTTGCCTCCGGGACGCACACGGTGGAGTTCAGGAATGCAGGCGGACCTGGGATTTACATCGATATCGACGCCATCCAGATATTAAGCGGTGTTGCGCCGGGAGCAGGGACGTATGACGATAGCGACAGCAATTGGGCATATACAGGGACTTGGACGGCGTCGACAGGTGTGGCGGGAGCCTACAACAACACGTTCCGATATACCGGGACGAGCGGGGATAAGGCGACCTTCATGTTCAGCGGGACGCAGTTCATTTTGAAGTACACGCAGAACACGAACCGCGGGAACATCGAGGTGCGCGTGGATGGGAACCTGGTGACGACGATCAATGCGAACGGGGCTTTGCAATTCCAGAAGACCTACACCAGTCCGACCTTTGCCTCCGGGACGCACACGGTGGAGTTCAGGAATGCAGGCGGACCCGGGATTTACATCGATATCGACGCCATCCAGATATTGAGCGCGCCGGTAGCGGGGACGTATGACGATAGCGACAGCAATTGGACGTACACAGGGACGTGGACGGCCTCGACAGGTGTGGCGGGAGCCTACAACAACACGTTCAGATACACCGGGACAACCGGGGATAAGGCGACGTTCACATTCAATGGGACGCAATTCATTTTGAAGTATACGCAAAACACGAACCGCGGGAACATCGAGGTGCGCGTGGATGGGAACCTGGTGACGACGATCAATGCGAACGGGGTTTTGCAATTCCAGAAGACCTACACCAGTCCGACCTTTGCCTCCGGGACGCACACGGTGGAGTTCAGGAATGCAGGCGGACCTGGGATTTACATCGATATCGACGCCATCCAGATTCAGTGATGATAACGCTCCAGGACTCTTTTTTCCAAACGCACTTGCCAAGAAGCTGTTTGGATAATAACCAAGCGTCCTATTGATACAGACAGCGTGCATGAGAAATGATCTCCCATGCACGCTGTTTTCGTTTTGGTCTTCGAATTGATCGTTTTGGTTGCAGGGTGTAATATCCGTCTGAAGAGCTAAATTCACCTCGTACTTTCCATTCCGTTGGTGACGCTCTTCTTTATTGCGTTCATTTGGATTGCCTTGGAAATAGTTTTCCAATTATTCTCTTAATACCAAATTCAGGGTGCCTTAACCGCTAGTTTCTTCATCTATTATGCCTCTTATTTGGCCTTCTCAAGAAGGGTTGACAAAATAGATTTTATTGCAAGGATTCAACGGAAGGAATATGAGCCAATTTTTCTAAAATCCTGTATCCTGTTACAATATAAGAAACTATTTTTGTAATTAAAGGAGTAAAACTAGTGAAGACAAAGATTGGTGTTCAATCAATTTTCTCAATATTATTCTTTTTCTCAGGGTCTGCCGCGATAGCCTTCCAGGTAATCTGGCAGAAAGTTCTTGCCCAAGTAGTCGGAGTTGATTCGGTTTCGGTTGCAATCATAGTAATAATATTTATGTCTGGTTTAGGTTTTGGTTCCTTATACGCTGCATACTTTATTGAGCGTTTTAAAGGACGCCTTATATTTTATTATAGCTTTATAAATATTTTTATTGGGTTTTATGGTTTTTTTTCGTTGAAATTAATTCGAAAGATCAATGAGTTATTAATCCCTTTCGTTCCCAATTCATTTCTTTCTGATCTTTTGATTAATTTCTTGATACTGTTCACACCCATATTCTTGATGGGTATGACGACGCCCGTGGTGATTGAGCTGTCGAAGGAAGATCTGGCGTCTCTTGGAAAGACGGAAGGATTTTTTTATGGAATTAATACATTAGGTTCGGCTATTGGGGCATTAATTACGAATTTTGTATTGATTGAATGGATAGGTTTTGCTGGCACCGTAAGCTTGGCGTCTTTGTTGTACTTATTAATATCTGTTATCGTCTTCAGGATTTATCAAACAGAAACGAGGAAAAGTTACGAAACACTGGCGGGGGCTCGTAATTATTCTGCTGCTCTCGAGTTTGATATCATGCTCCCTTCATTTCTCTTTGGTTTTTCCAGTTTATCATTGGAACTGATACTTTTCAGGGTATTAAGTAATTATCTGACTATGTCAACATTGGTTTATCCTGTAATGATATCTTCCTTTTTGATATTGATTGCGGCAGGTAATTATGTCGGGGGAATATTAGTCGACAGGCAATTTATCAACAAAGCAAAGCTGATTTTTTTTATTGGCATCAGTGCTTTGATTTTGATCACAATTCCTTTCATCATATCCCCCAGCGCTTTTGCCGGTGTAGGCGCTCTCGTTTTTACAAGCTTTAATGGGCAACTAGTATCTGAAATTCCCAATGTGCGGATAGGAGATCCAAATCCAATTATTGCTTTTTTATTTTCTCTATTTTTTATGATTGGCATACTGCCTCTGGCGAGTTTTTTTACAATCATTGCCCGTATTTCGACTAAAAATATAGAATCCGCAGGGAGTCGATTTGCGCTCATACTTTTTTGGTATACAGTTGGGAATATTTTTGGGTCTTTCCTCACAGGATTATATTTCTTCGAGTGGTTCGGCACCATTGGATCGTTGTTAGTTGTTTTGGCTGTGATATTTCTAAGTGTAGCCATCCTTTTGTACTCACAGATAAAAAAAATCGATAAGGCTTATGTGAAACAGGGTTTTTTCTTGGCAATGATCTTGATATTTTGCCTTTTTGTGATTCCCAAAGATTACTATATGCGTTTCAGATTGGGTAACTATGAACCAGCCAAAATCTATGAAGGACGGAATGGAGTTGTCTCGGTTGTGCCCACAAGCAGGTTTTATACAATTATTGATATGTTTAGAACAGCTTCTGCTTCAGCGATTGTTAGAGACCCGGAACCGGGTGAACAGTATGAGGCTTGGAGGTGGAATATGTCTCAGATAATGGCATTGGATCCAGAATTCCGCCCTAAGAGGATTTTGATTATCGGATTAGGACACGGGTATCTTGTTAATGCGCTGTTAGATTATGATTTTGTTGAAGAAATAATAATTGTAGATATTTCCGATGAGATTGTTCTCGCTGTAGAAGAGAATACAGACGGATCCTATCAGCGAATGTTTGAAGATCCTCGTGTCAAAATCATAATTGACGATGGGAGACGTTATGCCCAACGGGCATTGGTTGCGGGAGAAAAATTCGATCTAATTCAGAATAAAGTAAATGAACCATGGCATAGCGGATCTGCGAGTTTGTTTACTGTCGAATTCTTTGGTGTCATGCGCGACTTACTTACACCAAATGGCTACGTAGCTGTCCGACCCAAGGTCGGACATGCGTTTGACGCTTTGAAAGTTTTTGATTACGCGATCTGGCCAACAGGCGACTATCATATGTATTTAGGACGCAATGAGAGTTTTCGCCCTTTTGAATTGCAAATTACTGATGATATTTATTCGGAATTTATTGCTACAACGCCTGGGCATCGGGATGATAGTACTGCTAATAATAGGCGACAGAAAATTACAATCGTGTTATTGGAGCCTGGAGACTTAGTTGGTTATCAAAACAATACAGATGATCGTCCGGTTTTTGAGTATTACTGGCTTAATAATTTTAGTCAAAAGTATAATGATCCAAGAATTGATATTTCATTGGAACAGTACAGAGAAAAAATTATTACCGCTTATAGTAAGGAACAATGATATTGCTATGGTTTTCTCTACCCTTTTCTAATTTATTAACTTATCTTTGACTTGGAAGTAATTTTGTAATGATATATAACTGTGATGTCTATGACTTCAGCAATTTCAAGTTTGAAATTAACACTTTGGAAAGTTGCTCATTTATTATATTTTCTACAAGATGGTTTTTGTAGCATGATTAGACAATCCGCAACCATCAATTTGTCGGATTGCGTCGAGCTTTTGGGAAATTTGTGCCTTTTGTAATCGTTTCAGAGTTTACACTGTTTTGATTTGGAATTATTATTGTAGTTCCTAAGCTAGTAGAGTTGTCTTATTCGTTATGGTATATTTCATGTGCTTTATTGGTATCGATAATAAACACCAGGAGTTAAGTTATGTATAAAGACAAAACAATTGCTGTAGTTGTGCCTGCATACCAAGAAGAATTGCTGATAGGGCGCGTAATTGAAACGATGCCGGAATTTGTTGATAAAATTGTGATTGTTGATGACTTTAGTTCTGATAATACTGTTTCCATTGTAAATAGTCATCTGGATAAACTTCCAAAGAAAATCGTGCTTATTCGCCATGAAGTAAATCAGGGCGTGGGAGGTGCGATTGCCACAGGTTATAAATGGTGCCGCGATCATGGTTTCGATGTTGCAGTTGTGATGGCGGGCGATGCTCAAATGGACCCTAAAGACTTACCCGCAATACTCGATCCCGTAGTCGCCGGAATTGTCGATTTTTCCAAAGGTAATAGACTTATTACAGGTGATGCATGGGAAAAAATACCAAAGGTTCGCTATTTGGGTAACTCAGTTTTATCATTACTGACTAAAATTGCATCTGGTTATTGGCATGTTGCCGATTCGCAAACCGGTTACACGGCTATTAATAAACGAGCTTTGAAGTTAATTGATTGGAATAAGATGTATAAGCGGTATGGGCAACCGAATGATTTGCTTGTTCGGTTGAATATTTATAATCTGCGAGTATGTGATGTGGCAGTTACTCCAGTTTATAATATTGGTGAGAAAAGCGGTATTAAACCATTTCGAATTATCCCCAAGATGTCCGCCCTGCTTTTTAAGCTATTTCTGTATCGTATGACCCAAAAGTATATTATTCGCGATTTTCACCCGCTGATATTTTTCTATTTTGCCGGATTTCTTTTCTTTATCTTGGATTCATTATTTCTTATTCGTTTTTTTATTCTATGGACGCGTTCAGGCAACATTCCTGAGATAACAGCACTTTCAATAGTATTTTGCACTTTTTCCAGCATGTTGTTCACCCTTTTTGCAATGTTGTTTGACATGGAATACAATCGCTCACTGGGAAAAGATTGGTGAAGGAATCGCACTAGGAAATTAATGATGTGGATGGTGTCTGATAGATAAATATGCGACGTATAGATAAGAAACATCTCCCTATATTCCTCATCTTATTCAGTGTCATATTGGTTCTCGGTACCATATCAATTTTATCCGCCCAATACGAAGAATCACAATACGAAGAACCGATTTACAAAGACCCACAGATCGAAGAACTGCAATACGAAGTAGAACAGTACGATGGGATGTATAAATATTCCATAGAGAGGGATTACAAAGCCCTTTTACGGCATTTTTCGGAAGAGAATCCTGGACGTGGAGTCTTAGATTATCCTGGAAATGAAACTTCTGATTATGCCAAATCCTATGCAATGTTTCTTAGCGCAGAGCTGTTACGGGCGCAGCGAGAGCCGGAATTTCACTTATCGGATATGGGGGAAAATGCAGGAAATTGGCTACTTGATAATGCAGATATCGATGGCGATGGCGTAGTTGGATGGGGGCTTCCTGTAGAATGGGATGCTTATGGGGATGGGACGGTAAATCCTCCAAACACGATATACACCATTACTACTGCTATTGCAATCAATGGATTATTAGATTGGCTGGAGATGGATCCTGATGCCCCTGAAGAACGAATAATTACGACAGTTGATGCTGCGTTTGAGCCATTTATAGATCCAAAAGCTTTAACACAAGATGGGCTATTAATGTATTCTCTGTCAAGTAATGACCAAGCTTACAGTACATTTAACCCGGGGGCTTATATGGCTGGTCAGATGCAACGGTTCAGTAGCGTTCATTCCAATTCTGCAAAACGTGATCAATTGCGTTTTGTTTCAGATACGATTATGGAATCTTTGCTTGTCTATAAACAACTAGATCAAAATGGGGGCTGGTATTGGAATTATAGTATAGATGAACATGTCCCGAACGATGCGACACATTCCATTTATATTATTGAGGGAATTTACCAGTATATAAGATATCAAGGATCATTGGCAAATCAATTTGATTGGGTTGCGATAAACAGGCATATTCTTCTATTTTATTCTCCCGAAGAACTGCAATTTAAGCGCTTTCCACAGGTTTTGAATTATTCATTTCCTGGACAGCCTCGTTTATATGAATTGGGTATGTTAATGTATTATATGGGGAAATTTGACCTGAAAGAAACTGGTGATGCCTTATATGCCTTTTCAGCAACATACCGTTTACCGGATGGCACCTACGCTAAACTTCCAGTAAGTGAAGACGGTTCAGAAAACAAATTGGTCGTTAATGAATATATGTCTTATTTACTATATGGATTTAGTTCGTTGATTAACCGTCCTGTTCCCGAAAATATACAATCCCTAAGGAGCGATTGGAATTTGTTGCTTGACCCTGTTGCATTGCTACCAACTGATACAAACGAGAATATCCTTGTCCCTTTTTCTTATTTTGACGTGGAAGACTACAATATTGAGCTCCTGTTCAATGTTCGTTTGTTGAAGGGTGAGCTGGTAGTGAATAATACAAGAATTGCCCTGCCAGCACGGGTTTTACCAATTAAGATCCTCGAATGGAATAAGAAGAATTTGGTCATTTTTACACGTGCTCTTTGGTCGAATAAAATCCAAGTTTGGAAACTTGACATTGAATCGAAATATTTTCAATCAATTCCCATGCCAGATTATCTGGATGAAGGTATGTTCCGGCAGGGGATTTTATTTAATGAGCATATTGTCTTTATTCTTTTTGACCCGATTGCGAAGACGAATTATATATACCGGATTATTCCGACTAATGAATCTGATCAATCACTCCAATTTGACGAAAATTATAAACAGGAGTATTTCATCAACGAGCAGCTGGGTTATCGACAGCAACCAAAAATATTAATGACAAAATTTCAGGGACACCTAATCATTGCTTCCGACTCGATCGTTTACGATTATGATTATTCGCCTACTATCGAAAAAACTACTCTACAACGTTCCACTGATCTCCCTAATCGATATAAATTACTTGAACTTTCCTCTGACGATATTGGTGTTTTTGCATTATATAAGGATATCGAATTCTCCTTTGACAAACCAATTTCGAGAGATAATAGACCGTTTATACTATATGATGTTGCTAACAAAAAAATTTTCCTTGATGATTATAAAGGACGTGTACCTTATAATTTGCAAGTAATTGATGGACAAGCAACAATTCATTTTGTTGAATCGCAAGAAGATATAATTAAATTGTTTTTGCTAGACCTACAAAATATGCCCGCCTCAGGTCTGATGAGTGCCGGAGTAAATAACTTTGAGGGAGAGGTTATCTGGACTCAATCTTACTATTTGAATGCGATGATAGACATATTGAGTGCGAATGAAGATTATCATACGATAGACCCTTTTAACCCTATCAGATCACAACTTAAACAACGCTTGGATTTTGAGATGGCATTAATTGATAGGATGATATTGGAGGGTCCTGGATTACTTTGTAAAACATTTACGGTAGATCGTACGCCAACCTTGCATGCTGTTCAGACCGGAAAGTTTCTATTATTGTTGAAACGGTACTTAACCCTTCCGAATGCAATTGAAATGAGTAGTTATGAGGAATTTCGTAAGAGAGTAATTAACTTGGATGGGCACATTGAGGTCTTTGCTCAAGCAGAATCTAGTAACCCTTGGTTGACTGAAGGTAGATATTACTTGATGTGGCCAAAAGGGTCACCGTTTTGGGCAGATGGCGTTGGTATCCCCTATAATCATCAAAATATGTGGGCGGCTGGTGTTTTATATGGTGAAGATTTGAACGATTTACCGGATGACGACCTGAGACAGATCACCTATGATATTAGCTCACAAGTTTTGGATCTAGAGGGGTTTCGCAGGGTTATTCCAAAACATAGTCATTGGTTTGCAAAATCTTCGGGATATTATCAATGGTATTATTGGTGGGGACCTGCAAAGGAGGGATGGGCTGAAGCTGATGACATATCGGTAAATACCCCGTCATGGCGCGGTGATGGTGATAACATTGCACTGCCTGTTTATAGGACTTTTGATGCAATCACTATCTTGATCGCAGGTAAACATTTTAATAATTTTTTACCAACTGGCATCTTGGAATATTTTAGAAACGGGATCGAAAAAGGTGAACTGGAATTGTTTATAATTCCATATTTAGAACAATATGGCAAAATTCCCAATATTGACCAGGGATTAGCAATTAAGAATTTGCGCAGTGCCAGCCAGCCAGATATGCGAAATGCTGTCTGGGCTTATCGTTATCTTTCTTATAGTATTAATAGCCCGCTATATTCAGTAAGTTCGGAGACTAACTCTCAGATTCCAATGGTGGGCACCTTTATCTTGGATGTGGCACTTGTTTTATTATGTGCTTTTTTGCTTAATGCCATATTGCGGATTGACAGGCTCATACCTTGGTTGATAGGGTTATACCTTTTTGTTTACGCTATAGTCGTATTGACTATAGTATTGAGCAGTCTGCTTTCGCTTCTAAATAGCAAAGCATTTTTCTTGTTATTCCATTGGTCGTTCTTGGTAATCCTTACATTAATTTGGTTATTGAGAGATGCTCCCGATTTATTCATGCCATTACGGTTGCTCAACCTCAATCCTGCATCTTGGCTGCCTTCTTTCAAGCCACATTGGGATATTTGGATAGCGGGCGTAATATGTGCTTTTGGTTTTGTTTTTATTGGATATTCAAATTTAGTCCTTCCACAATCTATCGACGATGTCCTCACTGCTCACCTTTCACGCATAGGTTACTGGCTGCAATTTGGCAATTTGAAGCCATGGCAGGCTGATACATATCAAATGGCACAGGTCATATATCCATTTAATGCCCAGGCTCAAATTTACTGGAGTTTATTGTTCTTAAGGACGGATCAACTGGCGGGCTTTTCGCAATGGATTGCATTGCCGATCATGATATTGACCATTTATGGTTTTTGCCGGATGATGAAGATGGGTCGCAAGTGGGCGATAATGGCGTCTTTGACTGTATTTTCGCTGCCTAGCATATATTTACAGACTTTTAGCGCGATGACAGATCTGATCAGTGCTGTGTTGTTTGTTAGTATGCTTTATTTATTGTTATCAGGGTTGGAGAGCAGGCGATTGGAAATCTTGGGATTGTCAGGATTGGCTTTGGGGCTTTCCATTGGAACCAAGCAGACCATCATCTTTGCTATTCCGGGTCTGATAATTGTTCTAATATATATTGTGATAATAAAGAAGAAAGCTGTGATTAAGTATTTATTACAATGGGCAGGAGCATCCTTTGCTTCGATTTCTATAACTGGTGCATATATTTATATAGCCAATTATTATTGGTGGGGAAGCCCTTTCGGTCCTCCAGCGACCTTTCAAGGATTTACAAATAGAGAAACAACTCTATCCGTATTTGATACTTTAATAAGGTTTTTATTGAATGCGAAAAGTCTGTTGGCGGCAATATTTCACCTTGACCTGTTCAGTTGGAATTATTCAGTGGTAAATCCGAGTCCGGGACCTGTGTTTGGATTATTGATATTATTCACATTTATTTACATGGGATCAATTATTAGGACAAGGCAAAAAAATGTACCTGCTTTTTCCTTATTTATTATTTCTGTTTTTTACGGTTTGACCCTGTTAGTTGTGCGTGAATATACAACTGCTTTGTTGCGATATCTTATTATCTCGTATGTGCTTTTAATACCGCTGGCATTTTCGGGTCTCTCAGTTTTTGCTGAAGAAAAATTTAAGACTGAGGAGTAGCTCGTGTTACAAAAGGTGCGTAAACTAGCAAGGGATACTATGGAGAAAAAAGACCTAAAATCCCTCCTCATAGGGATCCTTCTTGGATTTCCGATTGTGTTAAGTTTTTCTGGTCATTTCCTATTTTTTTGGTCGCGTAGTGATGTAGTTAAATATCTTATCTTTTTCGGATTGTTAATTTTGTCAGGAGTATTGATTGGTTTACTTCTTAATAAATCTTTGAGGACAAGGCCAAAACTGACTAATAATGAACTGGTGATATTTCTTATCTTGCTTTGTATGATTTTGGGATTTGGCTTGGTGTTTAGATCAAGAATTCCTTTGCCCCTGTTGCCGCCAACAATGTACAACATGATTTTAACTATAAGTGGTGAAAATACAGATGCCACAAGTTATTCAAAACCTATAATCGGAATAAGGATGCTGGAAGCAAAAAGCAACAGAGCTATTTCTCTTTCGACAATATCATGTGATGGTGATTTTCTTGAGGCTAAAAGGAATGCATATTATTTTGAGTTAGGTTCTTCTGAAGGCAAATTGCGATGCTCCTTTCGGGGGAATGTGCGTGACGCTATTATATTTATTTTCTTAAAACCACAAAACGAGGGGAGGGTGGTCGAGACGGTTTTTCGTTCTGATGCAGGGATGACGACACAAGAAACGTTTTATGTTCAATATTCTAATAATCCAACGAAAAGTTATGGTGTGTTGTTACCACACACATACTTTAGTATTTTCTGTTTGTTGTTAGATATTATTTCATTCGCGATCATTTTATCTCTTTTAATTTATGTGTTCTTCCAAGAAATAAGAAAATTAATACCGAGAGTATTTATTTTATTTCCCGCTATAACTATGTTGTATTTGATGATCTATCCATATTCCAGCGGATATATAATTGGTAAAGATCGTACAGATTTTCAGTTATACAGGCTTCCTGAATACGAACGGATGATTCGGGATGTAGATCGTTATGTGCCCGAAGACGCTTCCATGGTGATTGTTTATCCCGGGAAGTATCCCGTCTCGCCTTTATTTGGTCAAAATTACACGCGTCGCTTGTTGCCTCAATATCCTGCTCCAGAATCGATTTCTGCTGACTACTTAGTCAGCTTGGGTGCAGAATATCTACTTATGAGCGCGGAGTTATTTGAAAAAGATAAACTTGAGCCCGATGGACAACTTCATTTTGTTATTTATGGAGGAGGGGAAGTACTATACCCTAATTACTCACTGTATGGCATGCTAAAATCAGGACTTATAATCGTCGCATCTTGCGTAAAACAGCCTGATTGTTTGGTTAGATATTATATATTTAGTGTACAGAGATAATCCAAACGCGCTTTATATAAAAATACTTGCATTAAGGAGTTAAAAATGTGCGGAATATTTGGCGTAATTGCTCGACCCGATCCTGAGCTTTCAGTTTCAAACGTTAAAATGGTAATGGATAAACTGTTTTTGCTTTCCGAGTCTCGAGGAAAAGAAGCAGCAGGTATAGCTTATATAAATCCTGATTCTATTTATGTTGCGAAATATGCAGAAACAGCTTCCCAAGTGATAAAACGAAAGACCTACAAAGATATTTTTGATCGCAACACATCCGCCGAAAGTATCCATGGAAGTATTAAGGGAGGATTTCCTATTTGTATGATGGGCCATTCTCGCCTTGTGACCAATGGCGGACAGCAATTTCATGCTAATAACCAGCCAGCCATTGCATGCGGAATAGTGGCGATTCATAATGGGATCATTACCAACTCCAATGATTTATGGCTTCGATACCCTCACCTGGAAAAATCTACCCAATTGGATACAGAAGTATTTTTGGCGATGCTTCGTGATAAGTTAAGACAAACTGAAAGTCTGACGGAAGCCGTCAGTTCGACCTACATGGATGTAGAAGGAGTTGCATCCATAATTGCCTATTTTGAGGATATAAATTGTGTACTTCTATCGACAAATAACGGATCGTTGTATTTTGGAACGAACCGAGAGAAAGGAATTTACGTTTTTGCTTCTGAAAAATATATTTTGACTAGCTTTGCGAAATCTAGGGGGATTCCAGTCTCAATGCAGAATCTGATTGTTCGCCAGGTTGAACCCGGTCAGGGAATAGTCATCTCCTTGGATACCCTGAGTTTAGAGAGTTTTCGGTTCGATCAAAATCGACCCATAGAAATCTCCTTGGCTCCATTGGAAACTCCAAGGAAAATCGTGGATCTCTCTCTTCCTGAGCATTTAGGCACCAATGAATTAAAAATGCCGGGAGAAGGTCCATATATCCTGCCGCCTAATTTTATTGATGAATTTCCAAAGAATATAAATGCGATAAATTCTCTCCGCCGCTGTTCAAAATGTATTTTGCCTGAAACAATGCCTTTCATTGAGTTCGATAATGATGGGGTTTGTAATTATTGTCGCAGCTATCAACCTATCACCTATTTAGGATTGGAAGCATTGCAAGAAAAATTAGTGCCATATAGAAAAACGAATGGTGACCCCGATTGTTTGGTCACTTTTAGTG
This sequence comes from Anaerolineales bacterium, assembly GCA_015075725.1. NCBI lineage: Bacteria > Bacillati > Chloroflexota > Anaerolineae > Anaerolineales > Anaerolineales bacterium. The sequence continues at coordinate 2,266,420 of JABTTV010000001.1, forward strand.
GCGGACGCGATTCCAGTTATGCTGTTCACATTCTAAAGAATTTGCTGGGAATGCGCCCGGTTACTTATACTTATGATTGGGGAATGATCACAGATCTTGGGCGTCGAAATCAAATGCGCATATGTGGGAAACTTGGGCTTGAAAATATACTAGTCTCTGCAGATATTGGGCGCAAAAGGGAAAATATTAAAAAAAATATATTGGCATGGTTAAAAACCCCGGATCTTGGAACAATCCCACTATTTATGGCGGGAGATAAACAATATTTTTATTACGCCAACAAGGTTGGAGAGCAAACGAATAGCAAACTTATTGTTCTTGGTGAGAACCTGCTAGAAACCACTCGGTTTAAATCAGGCTTTTGTGGAATCGAACCTCAATTTGAGGAAAGTCATACTTATACACTTTCCTTTGCAAACAAATTTAAATTAGCTATGTATTATGCTAGACAGTATTCTATAAATCCCGCCTATATTAATTCTTCGCTTATTGACACGATTGGTGCATATATATCCTATTATTTTATTCCACATAATTATCTGAATATATATCAGTATATTAAGTGGGATGAACGGGAAATTGATCGTACCCTTATTGAAGTTTATGACTGGGAAACGGCTAAGGATACAAAAACGACATGGCGGATTGGGGATGGAACAGCATCTTTTTATAACTATATTTATTTCACAATGGCTGGTTTTACAGAAAACGATACATTTAGAAGCAACCAAATTCGTGAAGGTATGTTGACTCGGGAAGAGGCGCTAGGAAAAATAGAAACGGATAATCAACCGAGATATGAGTCCATCCAATGGTACTGCGATATCATAGGGATTGACTTCGATACAACATTACAAAAGATAAACCTTGCCCCCAAGCTTTATCAGATTTATCTTTGATAAAGTGCGGAAATCCTGGGCGTAGATGAAAAGTAGCCATCCCTTATTATGAGATGGCTACTTTATGCATAATATATTTTGGTTGATAATATATGCTATGACGGCTCGAGTACGTAATTATTTTGCGGTACGTACATAGAAGATAATTGATATTGGATTTTATATGAATTACTTATCATCCATTCTTGCTCGCTCTGGCGTCTCAGAAAAAATTTCAACAAATGTTATGTGGAACATTGCCAGTTATGGGATTATAGCAGTGATTGGACTGCTATTAAACTTCGTTATAGCGTTTTACTATGATACAGCAGTCTTGGGGGTTTTTAATCAAGTCTTTGCATATTATATTTTCCTTTCGCAATTAGCTGTAGGAGGGGTTCATCTGTCAATGTTGAAGGCAGTTGCTCAATCTCACAATGATGAAGATCGGGTAATTAAACTTTTTACCTCTGGCATGATACTTACATTATTAACTTCTCTATTTGTTTCATTGATCACTTATTTGTTAAAAGAATTTTTAGGAGAAATATTAAGGAGTCAGGACGTAAGTGTCGGAGTAGGATATATTGTTCCGGGGTTGTTATTTTTCTCTTTGAATAAGACGATGCTTGCACTTATTAATGGGTTGAACCAAATGAAAGATTACGCGATCTTTCAAGCCCTGCGATATATCTTTTTCCTGCTTAGTATTTCCTGTCTGGTTGCATTGTCTTTCCCAGGAAATGTGCTTCCTGTAATATTTTCATTGTCAGAGGGTGCTTTGTTCTTATTGCTTTTGATAAAAACCTATAAACATCTCGATATTAATGGTTCTTGGTTATACAAAGACTTGTATTATTCTCATGCTTTATTTGGTCTGAAAGCTGCTGGCGGAAATTTGCTTTTGGACATCAACACGCGAGTTGACGTCATAGTTTTGGGTTATTTTGCCTCCGACCGAATAGTGGGTATTTATAGTATTGCAGCTTTAGTCGTTGAAGGGTTCTGCCAGCTGCCGGTTGTATTAAGGGCTAATGTTAATCCGTTAATTACTCAGGGTTTCTACAATAAAAATAGACAGGACTTTCAAAAATTATTAATAAAGATTAGAAATTTATCCTTCCTTGTTCTTAGCCCTGTTGGGATAATTATTGCATTGGCTTTTCCTTTGCTATTTCTAATATGGTCCGACCCAGACCTCATAGCTTCCTGGAAACCATTGGTTATTATCATGGTCGGTGTTCTAATGAGCGTCGGATACTTACCTTTGCTCACAATTTTTAATCAAACTGGCCATCCCGCAAGTCAAACTATATTAATTTTTGTAATTTTTCTAACAAATTTAATTTTGAATATTCTTTTAGTGCCATTATATGGTTTAATAGGATCGGCAATAGCAACTGGATTAACATTTGCGTTACAGGGGTTATATATTCGTTGGCTTGTTTTTCGAATAATAAAATCAAAAATTTAGTCATTTTATCTTTTGGCAGTCGGCGGGATTAATATATCTGCAATGGTAATGGCGAGTTTGATTATTCTTCCTGCTTGAATTGGGTCAAGAATATGATTAGGAGTGTTTCATGCTCTGACGTTTGACATTGGATGGTAATTTGGAACTTTTTTCCCAATGTATTACAATCTTCAGGTTCCTTGATGTGATCGCCAACTTTCGAGGGACAACGATAATGGCAGAAAAAAATGATAAGAGAATTTATCAAGTCCAGTTCGGTGTATTCAATTCCATCATTTATATCTCAGGGACTCTCGTTTCTATTAATACCCATATACACCAGAATTCTAAGTCCCTCAGATTACGGTTTTCTCGATCTCGTGATCGTTTTTGCTACATTGGTGAACCTCACTATCCCCCTCCAGATTTCTCAAGGCCTGGCTTATTTTTATGGAAAAGAAAATGTTCTAGAACGTAAAAAGAAATATTCATCTTCTGCTTTGTGGTTCACGATTGCCTCCTATAGTTGTTTTGTTTTGTTGTTTGTTTTTCAAGCAGATCAAATTTCCATAATAATAATGGGAAGCCGGGCTTGGCAGACCTCTGCCCAATTAGGGATTCTCTACATTTGGAGTAATGGTATATATTTTCTTGTGCAAAATCAATTCCGTTGGGAATTGCGGAGCAGACAATATGTAGTGGTGAACCTGATAATGAACATAGTGACTACAGGAGCTTCATTGTGGTTGGCATTTGGATGCGAAATGGGGTTAGAAGGTGTGATTATAGGTAAGTTTATAGGGAACTTGGTTGGTATTGGGTTTTCAATATATTGGTTGCGTGAGAGTTATCTTTTTCAAATTGACATCAAGATCCTTCAAGAATTACTTGTCTTCTCTTTGCCATTAGTAATAGCTGGAATTTCTGTCTGGGCTAATCTCTATATAGACCGTTTGATGATTAATGCTATTCTTACTATAAAAGAGGTTGGTATTTACGGCATCGGAAATCGTTTTTCCAATTTGGCATCCACAGCGATGATCGGTTTTCAGCTTGCTCTACCACCACTTATTTACAATCATTATCAAGCCGAGGAGACACCTAGGCATATCTCGAAAATCCTGAATGTATATCTTGCTTTTGCTTTAACTATATTTATGATCCTGGCTCTTTTTATTAATGACATCTTGCGATTAATGACAACTAAACCGTTCTATGGTGCTGCAGATTTGATAATTTATCTTGTCCCTGCCGCTTTTTTGGGACAAATGTATATTTTTTCCCCTGGCTTAGTAATTTCTAAAAAGACAAATATGATTGGCTATATTAACTTAGGTGGTGCAATAATCAACCTTGGATTAAACCTTTTCCTAATCCCTTATTTCGGTGTTAAGGGCGCAGCTATCGCAACTCTTCTGAGCAATTTTTTCATATTTATAGCCCTCATGAGCTTAGGTCAGAAGTATTATCGAATACCCTATGAATGGCGTTCGGTTATCGTAATGGTGGCAACTGCCAGCATTATAATTGTCACTATTCCTAATTTACTACCGGCCGTGTATTTGATGGCTCTTGTGATAAAACTCCTTGGGATTGGATTATTCATATTTGCATTGAATATATTCAAGGTAATAAATTTTAAAACAATTAAAAATGAACTCCATTTACTGATTACCAAACAATTCTAGCAAGAACCTTATCGGTTATGTTTAATAGGTGAACATTACATTGTCAAAGTTGGCGATAAAATCTTTCATTTAACCAGCCTGAGTGTTAATGAGTTTGTGATTAATGAAAATTCTGATAGTTACCATCTTTTTTCCCCCCCTAAACTCAGTAGCTTCATTTCGCCCGTACTCCTGGGCAAAATACTGGTCGCGGGCCGGACACGACGTCACCGTTCTGACCACAAAGAAACACGAACACCCCACCGACTCTCCCTATCCCTTCACCGGCTTCGAAGCCCGTGAAGTTGAAATGCCCCTCTTCAACCGTTTACGCGGAGCTCTGGGCAGGGAAAATACAGCGAAGGTTGTCGGATCCAATAACGGTGTGAAAGCAACTGTACTCTCATCGCTTCTCGCCCGGGCGAATAAATCGATCCAGTTTCTACAGCGAAGGTTCGGCGTTCTCAATTATTGCCGGATGCCCGATCTAACGGATTTATGGGCGGCGCGTGCCTATCAAAGCGTTTCGTCCGAGCAATGGGATTTGGTTGTAAGCACTGCCTGGCCTTATACAGTTCACCAGATCGCATATCGCCTGCGCAAAAAGGGACTGGCAAAAAAATGGATCGCAGACTGGCGCGACATCTGGATCGGCAATCATTTATATGCTGGGCTTTTTCCTTTCACGCTTATAGAAAGGTATTACGAACGCCTCTGGATGAAAAAAGCAGATTTCATCACCACCGTCTCCGAGCCGCTCGCTGGGATTCTGCGAAAACGATACGGTGACAAAGTCTCGGTCATTTATAACGGATTCGACCCCGAAGATAATGAAGGTCTTCCGCCGGAAAAAGCCTACCCCGATGATGGCGTCTTCCGCATCGTATATACTGGCTCTATCTACGCTGGCTGGCAGGACCCCTCTCCGCTTTTCGAAGCCATCGTCCGTTTAAAGAGCCAAGAGCAAATCACACCAGAGCATCTACAAGTCATTTTTTATGGGAACAATGCGGATATGACTCCGCTGGCAAATAAATTCAATATTTCTGAATATGTCCAGTATGGCGGCTTCCTCCCACGCCAGCAATCATTGCATTTCCAAAGGGATGCGGATGCGCTTTTATTTTTGGAATTCGAGTCTAAAAATCTGCGCGGCATCCTAACCGGCAAGTTGTTCGAGTATTTGTTCGCAGGTCCGCCGATTTTGTCTGTAGGGAGTGGAGTGGACGACTCCGTAGGTGTAGTGTTGAAGGAGACCGGACGGGGAGAATCATTCGGTATTCGAGTTGACTTGATTGCTCAAAATATCGTCGCATTGATGAGAACCCAAAAAAGTGGTTTGGTTCCAGCCCGACCGCTTAACGCGCTTCAAGAAGACCCGGATGTTTTTCAATATTCAAGAAGAAGACAGGCGGGAATACTTCTGGGTTTAGCATTGGACTAAATACATTGTTATCCCACTGAATGATCCCTTACCGGGGCGGCGGACTTGCCGCCCCGGTTTCGTCTGTCCATTTATAATATGATCATGCCGCCCATCCCGTCCGCAACCATCATCATTGTCGTCTGGAACAGCGGTGGTCACCTGGAACAGTGCCGTTCCGCTCTCTTGAAGCAAACCCGGCGGGACTTTGAAATCGTCCTTGTGGATAACGGCTCCACGGACGGGTCGCTTGACGGGATTGAAGACCGCTGGAAAGATTTTCCCCTCGTCGTTGAACGTCTGGGCGGGAATAAAGGATTTACCGTAGGAAACAATATTGGCATGAAGCTCGCTCGCGGAAAATGGATCGTCCTCCTCAATGCCGATGCCTACCCGGAACCGGGTTGGTTGGCAAGTCTCATTCGCGCCGCGGAGGAGAACCCGGGGTATATTGCTTTTTCCTCCCGCCAACTTCAATATGATTCGCCGAACTTCCTGGATGGGGCAGGGGATGCTTATCACATCAGCGGATTGGCTTGGAGGAATCATTACAACCTCCCCGCCGATCAATACGGACTTGAAGCCAAAGAGATTTTCAGCCCTTGCGCCGCCGCCGCAATGTATTTGCGCGAGGAGTTTCTAAATGCGGGTGGATTCGATGAGGATTATTTTTCCTATTTCGAAGATATCGACCTTGGTTTCCGTCTTCGCCTGAATGGAGGGAAATGCCTGTATGTGCCGGATGCAGTTGTCCGTCACGTAGGAAGTGCAAGTACCGGCAGGCGCAGCGATTTTTCCGTCTATTACGGCTATCGCAATCTTATGTGGACCTTCATCAAAGACATGCCCGATCCATGGTTTTGGATTTTATTACCGCTTCATGGAGCGACCATATTATTTTTTGCAATTTACATCACCCTGCGCGGGCAGGGCAGGGCGATCTGGAGCGCGATCTTCGACGCGATTCGCGGCGCGCCTAAAATGTTCGTGAAACGAAAGAAAATTCAAAAGAATGGAAAAGTTAAACCAGTTGAATTGCTTCGTGTAATGTCGACTGGCTTGTTCACACCCTATCGGGAATTCATCAAGCGGAATCGCAAACCATGAACCACGCTCCAATTTTCACCCTCTCCATTGTCAGCCATGGGGATTCCGGCAAAACCTTCCGCCTGCTAGAAAGTATTCGCACGAACGAACCGGATACGCAAACGCGCTTTCAAGTGCTCGTTACTGATAACTTGAAAAACGACCTGCCAGATTTCGATCCCATTCCCTGGGTGTCCCTCACTGTATTACGAAATGAGCGTCGATTGGGATTTGCCGAAAACCACAATCACGCCTTCGAACAAGCACAGGGCGAATATTTTGTCATCCTCAATCCCGACCTTGTCTTTCAAAAACCCATCTTCGCCGATTTGCTGAAAAGCATGTTGACACATAAGGCGGATTTGATCGCCCCCCAGATCGTGGACGAGACCGGAGTCATTCAGGACTCCTACCGCCCGCTTCCGACGCCCTTCGAGTTGATTCAACGCCGTTTACCGGGTTATACCTTCAAACCTTATCTGCCAGACCTCGACGGCATCATCCGCCCCGATTGGATCGCGGGTATGTTCTGGCTGGTGCGTTCCGATACTTATCGCCAATTGGGCGGCATGGATGAAAAATTCTTCCTTTATCTCGAGGACGTGGATTTTTGTTCCCGCGCGCGGCTGCGAGGGAAGAAGATTATGGTGGAACCCAACATCCAGGTCCGGCATGATGCGCAGCGGACCAGCCGTCGTAAGTTGTATTACCTCTATCTGCATTCCCGCAGTGCCCTGCGATTCTTTTTTTCTCCGGTGTACCGGCAAATTCGACGCTTTTCGCGGAAGTTGGAAACTTAAGGCTGGGTATCCTGCCGAAGGTTGGGAAAACTCTGATAAACTACAAGCCGCAAGCTCACCTGGAATTTCACGACGATATGGGCATTCCCCTCCTTTTTGGAATCATCAGTCTGGCGTTGACTCTCGTGCTGGGTATTCCCGCCTCGATTCTTGCCAGACGCCTGGGCATCATGGACGTTCCCGGTTCCGCGCCCCATAAGCAACACGCCCGCTCCATGCCTCTTGCAGGTGGGATTTTGCTGATCATCGTCCTTTTGATATTGACCGTAAATTTTCGCGATTCTCTCAGCCGTGAGATGCTGGCGGTATCCATCGGGGCGTTCGCGGTGTTTGTGTTCGGGCTTTGGGACGATTACAAAGGTTTATCCGCAGGTCCCAAACTGATTGGACAATTGATCGCCTCGGGGATATTGATCTCCTTCGGTGTTCAGGTCCGTTTTGTGACTGTGCTGTCTGACCCGATCGTTGTTTCCCCGGTAACCTCTCAAGTACTTAACATCTTGATCACGCTCTTTTGGCTGGTCGGCATCACCAATGCCATGAACCTGATCGACAGCATGGACGGCATTGTTGCCGGTCTTGGGGTCATTGCATCGGGATTTTTCATGGGGGCGGCGAGTCTTGCAGAACAACCGGCTCTCGCGCTGATGGCGGCGGGTTTGCTGGGTATTTGCATTGGTTTGTATTTCTGGAATGCCATTGAGGTGAGGTTCTTCCTCGGCGATTCCGGGGCGCAATCGATCGGGTTTCTTCTCGCCTCCTTCGGCATCCTTTATAATCCATTGGACAGAAACCCCGAATCGTCCTGGATCGTCCCGATCATGTTGTTGGGAGTTCCCATCTTCGATACAACGCTTGTGGTGCTTTCCCGTTTGCGCAGGCAACAGCCCGTCGGGACAGGCAGGCGCGACCATACCTACCATCGTTTCATCGTGCTTGGCGTCCAACCGCGTTATGCTGTGCTTGGCGTTCATCTTATGGCTCTTACCGTTAGTGGTTTTGCCTTCCTTACCTTTTATCTCAAACCCTGGGTCGCATTGATTCTATTTTTCCTTGCAATTACTGGCGGCCTTGCATTCCTCCTTTGGCTCGAGCGCAAGCCCGCACTGGACAGCGATTAGGTTTCTCCATGCTTCACCCTCAAAAAAGACTCCCTGCCTACGGGCTTTTCCTTTCCCTTGGTGCATTCATCACTCTCGTTGTGATGCTCGCATCCCCGTCGGATCCGAAGAACGCGTTCTTTCTTGGATACTCCCTTGAGCGGATTCTTCTTGCGGCTGGGATTCTAATTCCCGGAGCCGCGCTTCTTTACCTGACTTTGCGCCTGTTTCGCCAACCTGAACATTCTCAACGCCTATGGTTGGATGTTTCTGCCCGTGGATGGATCAGCGATTCGATATTTTTCCTTTCGCTTGCCGCCTTCTTTACAGGCTGGATTCTCCTATTCATGCCCTCCTACCGGCTTGGCGCTTTGGCGGGATACGTTCAAAGGTTGGCTCCCATCATCGGCTGGCTGGCAGTGAGCGGCGCAGTCACGAGCGCGATTCTCCTTATCGAAAGGAGAAATGAATCCGCAAATCCCAAAGACTCAACGCGGATCATTTTGCGAGTCGCACTCATCTTTTTTGGAGTTTTTGTTTTGATGGGCGGACTCGTTGCCTTCACCGGCATCGGCATCGATTACCCGGCAGATTATTGGTATGGCGCAGGGGTGCCCGTGCTCGGATTGCAGGTATTGTTCTGCCTGCTGATTGGGGCGGTATTTTTATGGATCGAAGGTAATACCCGGTTCCTCGATAAAAGGGGAATCGATGTGGTCATCTTTATTATCCTTTGGCTGATGGCTGCGTGGCTATGGTCGCGGGAACCTCTCCACCCGAATTATTTCATGCCTGATACGGCGGATAACGTGATTTATCCCTATTCAGACGGCGCGACATTCGACCAGGGCGCGCAGTACCTGCTGATCGGGCAGGGATTGTTCAATGGGCAGTTCTTCGAACGATCTTTATACAGCATTTTCCTTGCATACCTTCACATGGCTCTCGGGCAGGATTTTGAAAACTTGATGACCGCCCAGGCGGCGTTGTTCGCGGTGTTGCCGGCGGTTGTCTATTTGATCGGGGTGGAATTGCACAGCCGGCCGTTTGGAATTACCGCTGGCGCGTTGATCGCCCTGCGGGGAATGAACGCTGTCATCGCCGCAAAATGGATCGATACCGCCAGCCCGAAAATGATGTTGACGGATTTTCCTGCAGCGATCCTGATTTCGCTCTTCCTCCTTCTTCTTTTGAAATGGATCAGAGATCCGTCGCGGCTGGGATTGCTCGGATGGATGGGTGCCGTCTTTGGGTTTGCGCTCATGGTGCGCACGCACGCCATTTCCTTGTTGCCTGCCGCGCTGATCTTTCTTCCCTTCGCCATGAAAATTCGCTGGAAGGGATTTGTGCTGACAGGGCTTCTGATCGCGCTTGGGTTGTTTGCGGTCACGCTGCCATGGGAAATTCGGAACCAATCGAAGGGGATTCCGATGTATTCGTCGTACTATTCCCGTTTTATGGTCATCCTCCGCCATCGATACGGGTTGGATGCGGATGCGTACATCCCTTCTCATATATCCTCGCGCGCTTCCGAATCCAGGCGCGGATTTTCCCACCAACTCATGTTGCATTCTTCGACAGAACCTTTTTGTGATTCAGCGCCCTGTTCGATTGCAAATCACCTGGTTCACAACGTGGTCACCTCCCTCGTCTCTCTTCCATCCTCATTGACCTTTGATGACTTATGGAACACCATCAAAGCCGATACGCCATACTGGAAGAAAAGTTGGAGCGAAGGACAGATTGGAGCGGGGGGAGCGTTGATGATCGTTTTCAATCTCGCAATGATCGCACTGGGTTTGGGATCGATCTGGGGACGGGTGAGAATCCTTTCACTTTTACCTGTATTTTTCTTTATCGCATATCTATTTGCCAATTCCGCTGGTTTCACTTCCGGCGGTCGTTACATCGCCCCTGTGGACTGGATCGTCTGCCTTTTTTATTCCGCGGGCGGATTGCAATTGGTGACTTGGGTGTTGAGAGCGGCGGGATTCCTGAAATTTTCCGAACAAAGTCGTTTGCAGGGAACACTCTTCCCGATAATTTCAAAGACAGCCTATATCAAGCTCCTTCCAACCTTTTTATTCATTCTTGTAGTCGGTTCGCTTTTGCCTCTTTCCGAGGCGTTCGCCAAACCGCGCTATCAAGCCAGGGAGCCTGGGGAGATTTTAGTTATATTGGAAGAGTCCGGACTTTTGCAGCAAACGGGTTTTTCACGTCAGGAACTGACGGCGTTCCTTGCCCAGCCCAATGCGATGATTAGCGAAGGGCGCGCACTTTATCCGCGTTACTATCGCACGGGAGAGGGCGAACCGGATCGGAGCACCTATTACCGCTTCCTGGATTATCAACGCCTCGTCCTTACGCTGATCGGACCGGACAACCCAATGGCGGAAGGAGTGGTCATTCCCGGCGACCCGCCACCATTCTCCTTTCACGCAGAAGATGTGATTGCGATTGGATGTTGGAATACTAATTATTACGCGCCTTATATCGATTCTGTGGCAGTGTTCGTTTTATCGGGAGAAGGATATGTTTATACCCGCTCTCCAAGCGCACCCTTGCAGTGTCCATTACCGGAACCGCGTTGAATGGATATTAATCTTAAGATGACCGGTGTCAGCGCCGGTCTTTTTGATTTGAAGTATGATTTCCGCCCGATAGGTCATCACCATTTCTGAAAGGTAATCATGTCTCGCAACCGGATCATTTTAGTAACGATCGGAATCATGCTCAGCCTCTTCCTTGCTTCGATGGAATCGACGGTTGTAGCAACCGCCACACCAACCATCGTTGGCGAGTTGGGCGGATTGAGCCATTTTTCGTGGGTGTTTTCAGCGTACATGCTCGCCTCCACGACCACCGTCCCCTTATACGGAAAACTTTCCGACCTTTACGGCCGCCGCAGGTTATATATCTTCGCAATGGTTTTGTTCCTCATTGGCTCGGTCCTGTGCGGACAAGCCAACTCGATGACACAGCTTATTTTGGCACGCGGACTTCAAGGCGTCGGTGCGGGCGGAATCATGCCCCTCGCGTTCATTTTGATCGGCGAGATGTTCTCTCTCCAGCAGCGCACCAAAATGCAGGGATTCTTTTCCGGCGTGTGGGGCGTCTCGTCGATCCTGGGTCCTTTGTTGGGCGGCTTTCTCGTCGATTCACTTTCCTGGCGCTGGGTTTTTTACATTAACATCATCCCCGGATTAATGGCGGCGGGATTGGTCGCCTATGCCTGGCGCGATGTGATCATCGGCGCTGAAAAACCGTCGGTCGATTATGCAGGCGCGGTCCTGCTGATGACCGCCATCGTCACCTTATTGCTCGCGTTATTGGACGACTCCGGCCTGTTCGATAAATGGGCGATGATCGGCGTATCGGTAATTTTGTTCATCGCATTGTTTTGGGTTGAATCTCACGCAGCAGACCCGATTCTCCCATTGGAATTATTTCGGGGAAAATTATTCTCTACAGCCATTGTCCATGGAATATTTTCCGGTTGGGCTTTGTTCGGGAGCATCTCCTTCATTCCGTTGTTCGTGCAATCTGTGTTGGGTACCAGCGCCACACAAGCGGGGATCACCATCTCGCCCATGCTGCTTGGCTGGGTGGCATCCAGCATCATTGGCACGCGCATTCTGTTGAAAGTCGGGTATCGCAGGCTTGCGATCATTGGGACTTTTCTCCTTGTGGTTGGGTCGTTTTTTATGTCGCAAATCGATGCCGGGACGGATCAAATTGCCATGATGGTCTTTGTGATGTTGATGGGCATCGGTATGGGATTTTCGATCCCATCGTTTTTGATAGCCGTACAGACAATGGTATATCGGCGTTATCTCGGAACAGCAACATCCACAATGCAGTTCAGCCGTTCGATGGGCGGGACGTTGGGAGTGAGCGTGATGGGTGCTGTGCTGACCGCCCGCCTGTCGGCGAATCTTGCCGCTTCCAACCTGGACCCGGAATTGGTCTCACAATTATTGGAACCAACGCCTGCCGCAGGATTGGTCGTTAATGAAAGTGCGCGTCTTGCGCTGGCAGATGCGATTTCAGCAGTCTTTGTGATCGCATTCGTCACCGCCGCGCTTGCATTGGTGAGCGTCTTCTTCGCTCCCAAAGTTGAATTGGACGAGAAGGTTTCTTCTGAGGAATCCCCATCGCCGGTGAGCGCGGATTGAAACTTTGTTATTAAAAGCGTATTTAGGAACAGATTGAGATGCCGCCATCATATTGATGTTTCCAGATATGCTAAGCGTTCCTGAACAGATATTGGCGTAAAAGGCTTCCGAAGTTAGTGCGCTTCGGAAGCCTTTTTCCTATTTGCAATCGTACAATTTCATCTGCTGCCCGCCTGGTCCTGCGGGTCCGGTTTGGGCGAGGGAAATCCCTTCCACTGCTGTACATGATGAACCAATCCAATTGGCAATGTCTTGTTTATTGCCCCGATCGCCGCCGTAAAGGATGTAGCGCAGTTCACCGCTGGCAACCATTTCTTTCAGATCATCGACAGTTACCACTTCGTCCTGCCCGGCGAAGCCGCCCATGTAAAGAACAGGCAGTCCTGTCGCAAGCACTAAATTCGAACCCTGTTGGGAGGAAGGCACCGCAACTAGATATTCGACCTCCTGCGTGTTGGCTTGCAGGAATTCCACCAACTCAGAGTTAACGGGTATGTCGCCGCGATTCCCTCCATCTTGAGCAGGCGAAGTGAGGAAGTTACCCTGCCCATCGTTCCGCCCGTTGTACGCGGTGGGAAGGTTGTTGTTTGAACCGTTGGTGACGGTCATGATGCTCCAGTATGAGGGGATGATCATTGCCGCGCTCAGGATGACGGCATACGCCGCCCGCCTCGAAACGGACAGGAGCAGGATTCCAAGCCCGAGCAGGATTCCTGATCCAAGCATCCACGGCGCGAACTCGTTGTATTGCGTGCTGGCAAAGAGTTGGAAGCCAAGCGTGACCAACACGGCAAGGATCAAGCCAACGACAACCCAACTTTTGGATTTGCCCCATTGATAGATTTGACCGAATCCGATGCCCACCATCGCTCCCAATGCCGGGGCGAGCATGATGGCATAGTAGGCGTGGAAGATGCCGGAGACCATGCTAAAGAAGACTACACAGGTCAACAGCCAGCCTCCCCAGAGAATCGACGCTTTGTGAGCGCCGGACTCGACAGGCAATCGTATTTTGGAGGCAAATACCGCCAGCAGGACACTGATCAGCGCGAAGGGCAGCAACCATGACATCTGCTTGGAAAGCGGAGCAGTGAAGAAGCGGAGCACGCCGGGGGAACCCGTTTCGTTGCTGAAGGGTGTGCCTCCGTTTTGGCCGTCGAGTCTGCCATAAGGAGCGCCGGTTGGCTGGGCATTTGGCGCCTGACCGGGGATCGTTCCCTGCGGGGCGCAGGCTAACGTGGGTTGATTTGGCGGCGTGATACACGAGCCGTTGATGGTCATTCCGTTAGGTTGGGTAAAAGAACAAAATGAACCCCGAGTTTGCCCTGAACACGCTTCAAGCGCAGCGGGAGGTGGTCCCTGGAACTGTCCCAGATGTGGCTGTCCTTGACTTGGATACGGCTGGGGCGGAGTCCCCTGATTGAAAGGCTGACCAGCATCCGTTCCAGTAGGAGGCGCGTTGTTGTCGCGTTGGTTATCCAGCCGCGATATTCCGTTATGTCCGAAGATCAATCCCATCACCGTGTTGTCATCGCTGGAGCCGATGTAGGGGCGATTCTCGGCGGGGACCAAATCCACAATGACCGCCCAAGAAAGTGACACAACGACGAGCAGGATGGTGGCGATGACGAGGTTGAGAATCTTGTTGAACCAGCCTTCCTTCGAGCCGAAGAAATACAGCGCGTAGAATGCGGGCAGGGGTAAAAAGGCTTGAAGCATTTTGATGTTGAAACCCAGACCAACGATGATTGCGCCCAACATCAGCCAGCGTGTTTTGCCGCTTTCGGTGGCTTTAATGAACGCCCATGCCGCGAGTAAAAGCGTGAAGACCAACATCCCGTCCATGGTGTTGTTGCGGTTGGTGGCGACAAAGACCGGTGTGATCGCCATGACGAATGCGGCAACGATGCCTGCCAGTTCGCCCATGTATTTTTTGACCATGCTGTACAGCAGGGGAATGCCGAAGACGCCCGCGAGAATGTTCGGCAATGAAACGCTGAATCCGCTCACGCCGAGGAAGTAGGCGAAGACCGCTTCGATCCATAGACCCAGCGGGGGCTTATCGACAGTGACCGAGCCGCCGGGTTCCGCCGCCACGAAGAAGAAGTTGCTCCACGATTTGAGCATCGACTCGACTGCCGCAGTGTAATATTCATTCGCATTGCCGATGGCGTCGATGTTATACATGTGCAGAGCGAACGCCGCAGTCATGATCAGCGCGACGATAAGCGCACCAAGGCTGGCACCGGGGAATATCCTTTTGCCAAGCAGGGATGATTGAACCTGTGGGGGTAAAGTTTCTATTGTCATTGAAAGACTCCTATTCGAACCGCCGAGTTCGCCAAGAAAGACGATTCTTTCATTGCGCTCTTTGCGGTCAATTGTTATTGACCGTCCACATCCGGTTTGCAAAGTAATTCCAAATTATTTACGCCTTCCGAAATTCTCTTTAAGTTTCATGCATCACGGCTTACATTCCCAAGTCTACATATCTCCCAAAAAACACCGGAGTGCGCCCTGTCACGACTTACCACGCCGACCCATGACTGGAGTCATGACACGATTGCGGAGGACATGACCCTCGTCATGCCCTCCGCCTTTCCCTTCGTGATAAGATGTGGACATGCGCGCATCCGAAGACTCCTCTCGCGTCCTTCGCATCGCCGCCTGGATCTGGCTCGGCTTCCTGCTGGGAATGGCGTTGATGGACCTTGCGCTGTACACGCCGCAAGTCCAGCAAGTTCTTGGCGATACCGCGCGCATCCAGCCACAACTCCAGGGATCGAACGCGCCCAACCCCGGCCTGCCTTTGCGCATCAACCTTTTTCCTGTCTTTCTTTTCTATTCATTGAACGGAATGACGGCTCTCCTGTTCCTTGCGATCACGTATTGGGATTGGATACAGGAACAATTGGGCGAGACTTTTTATCCCGTCATGCTTGTGGTGATCTCTGCCGCGCCCATCCTGATCAGCGCCTTGATCGTCCCTCGCTTTCCGCCGGGTCCGCTCGCAAATGCGGAGGGAATGGCATTGCGTCAACTGCCTGTGCTTTTCGTCGCGCTTGCCCTGACGGCCTGGAAATATCAATTTGTGCATGTCGTCATCTTCAGCCTAACCGCCACTACGTTCGAACTCGGCTTGATCGCGGCAAACCCTTTCGAGAATCGCAATATTTCAGTTTTCTTATTCATTGCCATCATCCGCACCATCAGTTTTATCGCTGTCGGTTACTTCATCAGCGCCCTTGTCTCGCGCCTGCGCGAACAGCGCGAATCCCTGCGCAAAGCGAACGCCAACCTGACGCATTACGCCTCCACCCTTGAACAGTTGACCGTGAGTCGCGAGCGTAACCGCCTCGCGCGCGAACTTCACGATACCCTCGCGCATTCGCTCACTGCAATCTCCGTCTCGCTCGAAACCGCAAAAGCGTATTTCGATATCGATGTCAAAGAGACCCGCGAATTGATCGATAAATCCCTCGAAGCGACCCGCAAGGGAGTGGATGAAACCCGCCGCGCATTGAAGGCTTTACGTTCATCGGATTTGGTTGATATGGGCTTGAGACTCGCCGTCAAAAAAGCGGCTGAATCAGCCGCCTCCCGCTTCAGCCTGGACCTCGAACTGGATCTGCAGGACCCCATGCCTTCCCTCAGCCCAGATGTGGAGCAGACCATCCTGCGTGTCACGCAGGAAGCCATCGAAAACCTGACCAAGCATTCGCGCGCCAAAAAGTTTGGCATTCGTCTTTTCAATAACGGACGGACTACACTGATGGTGGAGGATGACGGTGTCGGCTTCGATATGAAATCGAGAGAATCCAGCGGTCATTTCGGGCTGGTCGGGATGCGCGAACGCGCGGAGCTGGCAGGCGGAATCTTGAAAGTGGAAAGCGATAAAGGGAAGGGGACGAGGGTCGTGTTGACGATCTAAACACACGACGATGGACGACGGACTGTGGATGGAAAAACGGTCAACAGCCCATCGTCCACGGTCAGGAACTTGATTATGAAAATTCTGCTTTGTGACGACCAGGCTGTGATACGCGATGGATTGGAAATGCTTCTCACGTTGGAGAAGGATTTCCAGGTTGTCGGCTCTGCCCAGGACGGGCAGGAGGCGCTTGAACTCGTCGCAAAAAAATCCCCCGATCTCATCCTTATGGATTTGAAAATGCCGGGTATGAACGGAATCGAGGCCACGCGCGAAATCCGTAAAAAATATCCGGATATAAAAATCCTTGTGCTGACCACCTACGACGAAGACGAATGGGTCTTCGACGCGATCCGCGCTGGGGCGTTGGGCTACCTGCTCAAAGATACGCCGCGCCAAAAGATCATCGAAGCCATCCGCGGCACTGTGGAAGGGAAGTCCTTTGTCGACCCGGCTGTGGCGGGAAAATTATTGAATCAAGTGGCAAATAACCAAACCCAGCCCGCCTCGATTTTGACCGACAAACTTACCGAGCGCGAACTCGACGTGTTACGGTTGCTCGCCAAGGGCATGACCAACACCGACATCGCCGGGACTCTTCATCTCTCCGAAGGTACGGTGCGGAACCACGTCAGCGCGATTTTGGAGAAATTGAGCGTATCCGATAGAACGCAGGCAGCGGTGATTGCCATACAGCACGGGCTGTAGGTCAGGCTGGCAGCCCGACACTTCGATGAAATTCTTGATTTGGCGGGGTGAAAGCCCGTCCTACATTACGGCTGACATTCTTTTTGCAGCAGGCTTTTTGCTTGCGAAGCATCCACTTCCCCCGAAACTCGATTCAATATTGTATTCAGTGCCGGGCATAACGTGGGCTGACCTTTGATCGTCCGCTCGGTTAGTTTGAAGGCGGTATCCATGTCGCCGGTCAGGGCGAAGGCTTCGATGAAGGGGAGATATTCAACAGGCAGGGCGGGGGATAACTCATTTTCCTGCGCTTGCTTGTATAACTTGACAACCTCTTCCCAGTCGTCGTTTTGCCTAGCGATCTCCGCTTTGGCGTAGGTGTAACACCAGTGATGCGGAGGTTCGTCGCCAAACAAAGTCTTTTCCATAACAGGAGCGGGAGCATCGGCAAGGATCAAATCCGGGTTGGAGAGCGGGATGGCTTCGAGCAGATAAAAACTCGCGCCGGGGACGGTTTCGGCGTTGTTATACACCGGGTCGAGGACGCGCAGGCATCCGTCCGCTTCTTTGTAGATAACCACAACATTTGATGTATTTCCGCTGAAGGTTGTGGTGCGATACGTAATCTCAATGAGCTGGTCTGGCTTGATCTCGAATGCTTCATACCTTGTTTTGAGATATTGCAAGGCAAAAGGCAGTTTTCGCTCCTCGAAGTTTGGCGCGTACATCCAATTTACCGCTGACATCAACTGATAATCGGACAGGTATTGGATGGGTAACTCATAAGTCAGGACGGCTGTGCCTTCCTTTAATGAGGGCATCCGCCAAGCCATTTGCCAGAATAGGTCTTGCGTATTCGCCCAGTCACGCCGGTAGGTGTTTGCAACCGTGAATTGATACGCCGCTGACATGCTGATGATGAGACTCAAAATAATAAGTTTGACGCGCCCTTCTTTCAGGATCAAATCCGCGAGACCGACGATGAAGAGACTCGCTCCCAGCATGATGGAGAGGAAAAAGCGGTCGTAGTCGAACTCGATCTTTAGCGGAAGTCCCGCCGCCCAGGAGGGGAGACGTCCTGCGAAGATGGCGATGAGTCCGATGAATAGGAACCAGTGGTGAGTGGAAAGCGGGGACTGGAAAGTGGATGGAGATTCTTTACTCGTTACTTGTTGCTCGTAACCCGTTACTGCAAAGGTAATTACAAACGCAAGGAGAAAAACGCAAAACGCAATGATCTGGGTGGTGGAAGTATCTATGGCGGCGAAGATGTTGAAGATGTTCAGCCACGATACAAAGCCCGAGAGGGACAGGGTGTTGATGAATTCGTTGATGAGAGCGAGTGGCGAAAGCAGGGATGGAAGGCTTATCTGATACGAGTTGTATGCTTGCGAGCGGTGGTAGGAGTATGTCCAGACGGCGTTGACGATCCAGACGATGAGATAGGGCAGCCATTGAACCGCCGATTTTTTGAGCAGGCCTTTTTTGTCCGCGATGGATTCGGAGAGGATGGCAAGGATGAAGAACAGGCGCAAGATTTCGAGACCGAAGAAGTATTCGGTGGAGAACAGACCAAAGATTTGTAATAAGATGGCGAAGGCGATTGGAGTTTTGGAGTTGCTGTCATTGCGTAAAAGATTTACGGTGACGATGAAAGAAGAAAGAAGAAAGATGAGGGGGATGAATTCTTGATTTACATGGGTCAGCGCAACCCATTGTTGACCGAAGGCGGGATAGACAGTGAAGAGCAAAGCAACCCACAGGGCGGAACGCTGACGGGTGGGAAAAACTTTCCGAAGCAGAGACCAGACCTGGAGCGAGAGAATGAGGCGGGCTATGAGACCAAGAATCTGCCAGAGAATTGGATTCCCCCCAACAATGGCGGTCGTTACGAGGAAGACATATCCCAACAAGGGGCGGAAGGGCTTGAAGGCGGGGATGAATTCGGCAGGACCGAAAAATTTCAGGAACCACGCAAAGGGCAGGTCGTCCCAGTAGAAGCCCATGCGCGGCGCGAGGATGCCGTAGGCGAGGAGAATGAGCAGAAGAAATGCAGCTGGAATTGCGAAAGGTTTTTGTAGGAGTATGCGGATTTTTTCTTTCACGGGTTGATTTTACCATTTGGGATGGGGCGGTATAATTCCAGTCATGAATCGAAATAAGTTAGTTGACGTTGTTATTTACCTCACCCTGATCGCCGTCTTTCTCGCGCCGCGGCTGGCGGGCATCGGCGATTTTGTCACGCTTGACGAACCTTCGTGGCTGAGTCAGGGCGCGAATTATTATTACGCGTTGGGGCAGAGGGAATTCGATAAAACGGTCTACGAATACCAGCCTGCTGTGACGACGATGACGATCATCTCAGCGGCGATGCTGATGTACTTCCCTGAGTATCGCGGATTTGGTCAGGGCTATCTCGACTATGAAAAGGGGCGGCTCGATCCGTTCATGGTTTCGCACGGCAAAGACCCGTTGACGCTCTTGATCTATTCGCGCGTCATTCAGGTTTTTGTCCTGCTTGTTTTATTCCTTGTTCTGTACTTCTTGTTACAAAAATTCTTCCCGAAGCCGGTTGCGATATTCGCTCTATTGTTCGCGATGTTCGACCCGTTCTACCTGAGTCAACATCGGTTGATGGACCACGAAGGCATGGTATCGCTCTTCGGAATGATCTCGCTGGTCTCGCTTGCGATCTATCTTTTCAAGGAAAACAAGTTTTGGTATGTGCTCCTGTCCGGCGTCGCGGCGGGATTTATGTCGTTGTCGAAGTCGTCGTCCATTGCGACGCTGGCGGCGGTGGGCGTTTTGCTTTTGTGGAAGTTACTTCAAGAACGCGGGCAGGGATGGGGGAAGGGATTATTATCCGCGCTGAAAACTTTCGGGTTGTGGTTTTTGTTCTTGGCGATTACTTACTTTGTTTTCTGGCCCGGCATGTGGGTTGCCCCCGGTAAGATGCTTTACGAAGTGTACGGCAACGCCTTCAGTTACGCCTTTCAGGGCGCGCGGCTCAAGATCACCGAGGAATTGGATGTTTCTCAATTTACGCTCAACACACGCTTTACGGATGTGTGGGAGGTGGCGAAGATTTTTCTTTACCGGACGACTCCCGTGACCTGGCTCGGTGTGATTTTGGGATTCGCCCTCCCGTTCACGCGCGACCCGGAGCGGGCTCAGCGGAATCGGCTTTTCTTTACGCTGTGGCTTGTCAATGGAATTACGTTTATCCTCCTGATCGGCGTTGCGCAGGGACGCAACTCTCCGCATTACATCCTTTCGAGTTATCTCTCTTTCAATCTGCTGGCGGGACTTGGCTGGTTTCATTTTGCGGAATGGCTTTCAACGCGAATTCATTCTTCGCGCAACCTCTGGCAATACGGCTTGCTTGCCGTTGTGATGCTTTATCAAGCCGGGAGCGCGTTGGCGAATTATCCGTACTACTTCACCTACCGCAATCCCATCCTTTACGCCGCCGGTTGGTACAACGAATTTCCTCACTTCCCATATTGCGAAGGCTTGGAGACCGCCGCGCATTTTCTCGCTGACTTGCCCGATGCCGAGAACGCGACCGTCTTCTCCTATTACAGCCGTGGGTGCGTTTCGTATTATTATCCCGGTCCCACCATCAGCTATCGCCCGTATTATTCGGATGGCGAACATACCGAAGACCTGCTCAATAATTTGAACGCCTCGGAATATCTCATCGTCTATTATGCCAACCAGGGACAACTGGCGCATCACCTGAATTTTGTCAATGCCATGGCGCAGGCGGAGCCCTTCCACGTGGTCTGGCTGAACGGATATGAATATGTCCGCATTTACAAAGTGGATGACCTCGGTCCCGAAATCTATGAGGCGTTGGCGCATTTGAAATGAGAGGACCGACTAACCCTCCGATCTTTAACGCAAGGACCCAAAGCCGCAAAGAAAAAAGAAAACTTTGCGCCTTGGCGTTAAGAATTTTGGAAGATCATGAAAGCAAACAATGACTGGATTATTTAGTCAGCATCGAATAAAAATAATTTATGCCCTGCTCCTTCTTGCATTGACATTGCCATCGCGCCTCACGCGCATCGATGCCGCTGTCAACATCGACGAGCCGTGGTGGGTGATCTCCAGTTCCAATTTCTATTACGCTGTCACACACAGGGATTTCGAAGACACCTACTTCGAGTATCACCCCGGTGTGACGAATATGTGGGTCATCTCGACGGCGATGCTGGCATACTTTCCTGATTACCGCGGCTTCGGTCAGGGATTCTTCGATCAGCGCAAACCGTTCTATGAAGAATTCCTGCGCGAGAACGGGAAGGAGACCATCGATCTCGTCCGCTATGCTCGTTACATTCAGGCAGGCGTGCTGGCGATCTTCGCAATCATCGCCTTCCTTCTTTTGAGTCTCATTGTCGGTGAGAATCTTGCCTTCCTCTCGATAACGCTGGCAACCCTCTCGCCGTTTTTTCTCGGTCACTCGCGCCTGCTCAACATGGAGACAATGGGAGCGATGTTCGTTTTGGTTTCGTTCCTCGGTTTCCATCTATATCGTTATCAAAACCGATTTATCTACCTGCTGATCTCCGGCGCGGCATTCGGCTTGGCGCAGTTGAACAAGTCCACTTCGATTGCATTGCTTGGGGTGGTCGGGATGATGTTAATCATCAGTCTATTTGAAAGAGATAAGTCGCTCAAAACAAAAATTCTCACTGCGCTAAAAACCTTCGGGATTTGGTTCGGGGCGGCGGCTCTCGTTTACTTCATCCTCTGGCCTGGCATGTGGGTGGATCCGGCTCGGATGCTGCGCGAAGTGTATGGCAACGCCTTTAGTTATGCTTTTCAGGGAGCCCGCCTCGACGTAACCGAGGAACTGGATCCCGCTTCATTCAGTGTTGTCACGCGCTGGGACGGAATCCTGCTCTACCTTCGTTATTATTTTTCCGGCACAACCTTCATCACCTGGCTGGGATTGATTTTCGCACTCGTATTGTTATTTGCCAAAGGGAAAGAACGCCTGTCCGACCAGGTCCGCTCGATGATCGGTTATCTTGCCCTGCTCGGCGTTCTGTTCATATTGATGTTCGGCATCGCGCAGGGACGCAACCACGCGCACTACATCATGAACGCCTTCGTCGGGTTCGATGTCATTGCAGGAGTCGGGTGGGGGGGCATTATTGCATGGCCGGCTTCAAGCGGGAAGGGCTTTTCGAAACCGGTCGCGCCGCTCATGGCATCCCTCGTTTTGATCCTCGCGCAGATCGGTTTCGGATTACCGTATGCGCCTTATTATTTCACCTACCGCAATCCGCTGGCGAAAGAGGCGGCGACTTTGGGTTACGGTGAAGGTTTGGCGGAAGCTTCAGATTATCTCTCCCAAAAACCGGATGCAAAAGATATCAAAGCCTATGTCTACAACGGCATGGGGACGTTCTCGTGGTATTTCCCCGGCGAGACCATCGTTTTGAAACGCATCAATGTGTTGAACGATGACTTTGTTACCATCACGGACGAAATGCGGAAGTCGGATTATCTCGTGTTGTATCCGATCACCCGCGCCAAACATCCTGAGACTGAAAAGATGCTTTCTGAATTCGAAGGCGTGGTGGAACCGGAGAAGGTTATCTACATCGACGGGCTGGAGTACATCCAGATCTATAAAGTGACGGATATTCCCGAATCGGTGTACGAGGCCCTGCTCGCAAAACATAAACCTTAAGGGGGAGAATCCGCTCGAGGGGGGTATCAACCTGAAGTCCGGGGTGAGGCGGGATTCCTTTCACCTTTGTCATGAAAGTACCATAGTCGGGCGGTGGTTTTGTGGAGTAAAATTTCCATCGAATTTCGCCATGGGATACAACTCGTCGAACACTCGTCTTTCCGGTAAATTGGTGGACCGCATCCTGACGGGGATCGTTTTTCTTTATCAAGCGCTGGCAATCGTTGCGCTGATTTGGTCGCTTGTCCTTGCCGTCCAGTGGATTCGGGAACCGTTTCTCGGCACCTTCTACGAACACACGCTTGTCTTCACCGACACCGGCGGGGATGGCGATGCCTGGGCATTCAACGAAGCGGTGAAGAGCGGCGATCGCCTTTTGGCGGTCAATGGGCGGGAGGTGGAAACCAGCCGCGATGTGCGTTCCATCATCGTCGGGAAATTCGTGCCCGGTGAAAACGTCAACCTCACCGTTCAATTTGCAGAAGGCGAAACGCGCGACTTGAGTGTCGAGTTGCAGCGCTTTCCGGAAGACGGCGTCAACGTTTACCTGCTCCTGCCTTTCATCATTTCCATAATTTTTATCGCGCTCAGTATTTGGACGTTCGGTTTGCGGCGGAACGAACCAGCCGGTCGCGCGTTCACCATGTTCGCCTCTTCTTTTGCAATCGTGACCGGCACCATCTTCAACATCTGGACGAGCCACGAATTGACCCTGCTCTGGACGTTTGCCATCGCCATTGCTGGCGGCTCGACCCTTGCCCTGACCTTGTCTTTTCCATCTTCTCCACGCCTCCTTGTCAACCGTCCGTATATGCGATGGGTGGGTTTTCTATTCAGCCTTGTGCTTGCATTGGCGGTCACTCCCTATATCTTCAACCGGGAACAGCCTACGGCTTATATTCCCTTGTGGCGGAACATTTATTATTTCGATGCGCTCTGTATTTTGATCCTGCTTGGGTTTAATTTCTATTATGCATTCTCCTCGCCGTCGCCTGTGGTGAAGTCACAGGCGCGCAGCACACTGTTGGGCGCGTTCTTCGCCCTGGGTCCTCTGGCGTTCTTCCTTTCGCTTGGCGCGGTTTTCTCTATCGCATTCTCTCCCCTGCTGTTCCTGCCGGTTGTCATTTTCCCGGCTGTGATGGGGTATAACATCATGCGCTTC
The DNA here is from genome assembly GCA_015075725.1 of Anaerolineales bacterium. Lineage (NCBI taxonomy): Bacteria > Bacillati > Chloroflexota > Anaerolineae > Anaerolineales > Anaerolineales bacterium. Next base: position 2,290,489 of record JABTTV010000001.1, read on the forward strand.
CGTTTCCTTCGCACCGACGATTTCGCCCGGCGCGGAGTCATGTATGCCATCCTCACGGTCGTTGTTACGCTTGGGTATGCATTGGTTTCTTCCGGCGCGGGTTTGTTGTTCGGGAATGCCTTGCCCCAAAATTATCTTGCGGGAATTTTTATCCTTGTCCTTGCCCTTGTCCTCGAACCGCTCCGGTCCCGCCTTCAAAACCTGACCGATGCGATATTCTTCCGCGGATCGCGCGTGGCTGCGGAGCAATTGGAGGATTTTTCCCACAGGCTGACCACCGCTCTTGATTTGAACGCCATCAGTTCGCTTCTTCGGGACCAGATCGCCTCGACCCTGGCTCCTGAGCAGATTCACATTTTCACCTACGATTCACTGAATGATTTTTACAACGCCTCGCCCGGCGAGGGGCGCCGCGCGACGACCGATATCCGTTTTACTTCGGGGAGTCCGTTGGTGTCTTACTTCAAACGTGAAAGCCTGCCGCTTTATTTGGATAGCGGCACGGACCTTCCGGATTCTCTGCGCCCAGAGCAATCCCGCATTGCATTATTGGGAGCGCGGCTGTTCATCGCATTTCCCGGCAAGGACAAACCCAACGGCTGGATGGCGTTGGGTCCGCGCCTGACCGCTCAACCCTATTCCCCACAGGATCTGCGCTTTCTTGAAAATATCTGCGATCAGGCTTCGGTTGCCATTGAACGCGTACAAACAGTGGCGCATCTCGAACGGCGGATCCAGGAAATGAACGCCTTGACCCGCGTATCGCAGGGCGTGAATGTGACCCTGACCTTCGACGATGTGTTGGAATTGATTTATGCCCAGACGGCGCAGATCCTGCCGACTTCGCATTTCCACATCACTCTTTATAACAAGGACAGCGATTATTACTATTACGGTTTCTGTCTCGAGAATAACGAACGCATCGGCGAGCGTGAAAACCAGCCGTTTGCGGCGAATATCGGGCTTTCGCCGGAAGTGATCCGCAAGAGCCGCCCGATCATGACACAGGATTACATCCGGGAGTGTCAGGCGCGCAACCTTATCCCGACCATCGAAAATGTCTTCGCCTGGATGGGGGTGCCCCTCAACGCCGGCGCTGAAACCATCGGCGCGCTCAGTGTCGGCAGCCGCGATGGCTCAACGGTCTACACCCGCGCGCAATTGGAACTCCTGCAAGCCATTGCAGATCAAACGGCCGGCGCCATTGTGAAGGCGCGTTTGTTGAAGGAAACCCAGGAACGCGCCCATCAACTGACAACACTGAATGACATCACCCGCCAATTGACTTCGACCCTGGAATTGAATCCGTTGCTTCAAAACATCCTCGAGAACGCCGTCGGAATTTTGAACTGCGAAGCGGGCAGCCTGTTCATGGTGGACGACCAGACCGATGAACTGGTCTTCCGCGTAACGGTGGGACCCGTGGCGGGCAACCTGGTCGGTAAACGCCTTGCGCCCGGAACTGGAATTGTGGGACGTGCCGTGCAAACACGCAGACCCGTCATCGAAAACGAAGACCAAAATTCGCCTTCACGATTCAAAGGGGTGGATCAGCAGACAGGATTCGTCAGCCGTTCGCTTCTGGCAGTGCCGCTTCAGGCAAAGGACCGCGTCATTGGTGTGATCGAGGTCATCAACCGGCGCGATGGACTGCCCTTTATCACGAATGACGAAACCCTGCTGACTGCCTTTGCAGGTCAGGCGGCGGTCGCCATAGAAAACGCCCGCTTATACACTCTGACCGATCAGGAACTCGCCAACCGCGTCGAGGAACTTTCGGTCATGCAGAGGATCGACCGCGAGTTGAATGCCAGCCTGGAGATCGACCGCGCCATGCGCATCACGCTCGACTGGGCGCTTCGCCAGTCCGGTGCGGAAGCGGGTTTGATCGGCATCCTCGAAGAAGAACGATTGCGCGTGATGGCACACCAGGGGTTGGATGAGCAAATGGCCAACCTCGGCGATCAATTGGTGATGAAGATCGAACTGCCGTCCATGATCGCCGCTGTCGAGACGGGCCTTCCCCAAAACGTGGAAGTGGCGGTTGAAGCCTCGAAGAACAAACTCCTCCTGGCATCTCGAAACCAGATGGTGATCCCCATCCGCCGCGAGATCACCGTGATCGGTCTGCTTTACCTGGAAAGCATCGGCGATACGCAGGTGGATATCGACTTCCTCACGCGTCTCACCGACCACGCCGCCATCGCCATTTCAAACGCCCAGCTTTATAGCGAGGTTCAGCGAGCCAACCTGGCAAAAAGCGATTTTGTTTCCTTGGTCGCGCACGAACTTAAGAACCCAATGACTTCCATTAAAGGGTATACCGACCTGCTTGCAAGCGGAGCTGTGGGCCAGATCACCGAGATGCAGACGAACTTCCTTACGACGATCAAATCCAACGTCGAGCGCATGTCCACCCTGGTTTCCGACCTCAACGACAATTCCAAGATCGAAGCGGGACGTCTGCGCCTCGAATTCAAAGCCATTACCGCGGCTGATATCGTGGACGAGGTGGTTCGCACATTCACCCGTCAATTGGAGGAAAAGAAACAGAAACTCGAATTGAGCGTGCCGTCGAACCTTCCCGATATGTGGGCGGACCGCGTCCGTGTCGGGCAGGTGTTGACGAATCTCGTCAGCAATGCATATAAATACACTCCGGAGGGCGGACGTATTCACGTTGGGGTCGCGGAAAGCCCAAACCAATGGGATCCCGATGGAGCGCCGCGCGTTCTTCATCTCTGGGTGAAGGACAGCGGGATCGGCATGGCTCCCGAGGATCAGCAAAAGATATTCCAGAAATTCTTCCGCTCGGAGGATCCCAAAGCGCGCGAATCACCGGGAACGGGGCTTGGCTTGAACATCACCAAGAGCCTCGTCGAAATGCAGGGCGGGAAAATCTGGTTCGAAAGCGAATACCGCAAAGGTACCGTTTTCCATTTCACGGTTCCTGTGGCAGAGGAATAGGGTCAAGATGACAGTTACCGGATCGGTTGGAACTGCTCAGGCATTGGATGGGCGCGAGGCGGGTTTGCAGGCGACGCATCAGGCTTTGAACCGACTTGGCGCAAATGCTCCCGGCCTGGCGGTGGTGATCGCATCTCATCAATACCAGGCGGGAGAAGTGCTAAACGGCGCATCCAGTTTGTTGGGCGATACGCCCCTAATCGGTTTCAGTTCCCCGGCGGGATTGACCCGCGATGGCCAGCACCCGCACTCTGTTGTGGTTGCACTTCTGAGCGGTGATTTTCAGGCTGAGACACTTTGGCTGCCGGGCTACGCCCAATCCGGACGCGAGACCGCATCGAAAGTCGAAAATCATGCTTCGGCACGAACCGAACGTCAATCGATTCTCTTTTTTGCAGATGGATTTAACGGAGACGCGGAACAGTTTTGTAACTCGCTGTCCCCAGCTTTGGATGTGACCGGAGCGCTTTCAAGCGGCGACCTGCACACGGGTTCCACTTATCAAATCATAGGCAGCCAGTCTGGCATGGGCGGTATGACGGCGGCATTTATTCGCGGAGGAATCAACACCGGTATCGGAGCCGCTCATGGATGGGACCCGGTCGGGAATCAATTTCGCGTAACGCGTTCCCGCGGATTTTGGCTTCGCACTCTGGATGGACGTCCCGCCTCGGAGGCGTACGCAAGTTTATTCGGTTATCCCCCCCGCGATTGGGCATTCCCGCCGCTCAGCTATCTTGCGCGTTTGTACCCGCTCGGCATGGAACAGCAGGATGGATTGGTTGTGCGTGCGCCGATCCGCGTGGAGGCGGACGGGAGTTTCCGCATGAACGCCGCCATTCGCGATGGCGTGGACGCGTTCCTGCTTGTGGGAAGTCCCGCCTCTTGCGAACGTGCCGCCAAGACGGCCGCCCAGCAAGCCTTGCTTAAACTTGGGGATGCAAAACCCCGCCTCGCCCTCGTGCTGGTGGATGTTGCCTGGCAAATGCTGCTCAAAGCCCATCCCGGCGCGGAGATTGCCGCGGTGCAGGAGATCCTCGGTGAGTCCGTTCCGGTTGCCGGGGGATATACGCTGGGGCAGGTGGTAACTCCGGATGAGGAATCCAAACCAAAGTTCCTTAATCAACACATCGTGGTCGTTGTTTTTGGCGAACCGAAGGAAGATTGAGACAAGTTGGAAAACGGCATTTATCATGAAGATGGTCGGGAAGAATTCGAAAAGAATCGATCCAAAAGCGAATGCAAAATAGTACAATGAACTGGCTGAAATGCCAGTTTTGTTTTTGAAAGGATGAAGGATGAGCCGCCTGCTTTTCATCTCGATGGTCCTGATTGTTTCTGCCTGCACCCCGCCTGTGGATGCGCCGCTTCCGCCAACGTCCATCTTCACATCCGCGCCAGCGCAGCCGACTGAGCCGCAAATCCTTCCTGCGATTACTCCACCTTTGATGATTCCCACATCCACTCCAGATCCCCAGACGCCTCTTTCGCTTAACGATATCCCGGCATATCTCACTTCCGTTCCTGAGAATTTCAATCCCGATTTTTGTCAGGACACCCGCGCCCTTCAATTGCTCCACGACCTGCAATCTGCGATCCAAAATAAGGACGGGAAATTGCTTGCCTCGCTCGTGAGTCCGAGCACAGGAGTGGGCGTGCGCTTCATCCGCGAAGGAAAGGTCGTGACATATTTCGACAATATCAAATTCGTCTTCGAGACCACCTATGAAGCGGATTGGGGTCTTGGCGCGGGGAGCGGACTTCCTGTGAAAGGATCGTTCCAGGAGATCGTCCTGCCTTCGCTTGAACTGGTTTTTTCATCCAACCCGGTCCTTGCTTGCAATGAGTTGAGAACCGGCGGTGCGACGTATCTTCCCGATTGGCCCTATCAAGGCATGGATTTTTACTCCGTGCATTTTCCCGGCACAATTGAATTTGATGGATTGAATTGGGAGACCTGGGCAGTGGGGATGGTCTGGCAGTCGGGAAAGCCCATGCTCGCCGCGCTCATCCATTTTGCGTGGGAACCGTAAAACCGTCCGAGTTCGCATAGAGATCCTGTTTGACCCCGATTCCCTTCATCAACTGGCGAGGGGAATTTTTGTTTGTAAGAAATACTCGTGTGTGATAATCTATGAAATAGGCAATTGCAAAAAGTTGCAATAAGGAGAGAATGTATGACCTGCGCCGAAGAGTACACCCCCCCACTCCGCGCCCGCGGCTACCGAATGACGCCTCAGCGGCTGGCGATTTTGCATGTGCTTCATCACGACGGAGGACATCTTTTACCGGCCGAGGTCTATGAACAGGCGCGGCGGCAATTGCCCCGATTGACCGAGCCAACCGTGTACCGCACACTCGAATTCCTTGCGGAGAATGGGTTGGCACGCCCTGGGTTGACAGGCAACGGGCATCTTTCGTATGAGATCGCGCGGCATGAGCATCATCATCTGGTCTGCCGCCGGTGCGGGAGTGAATTGGAGGTCGATCATAATATTTTGAAATCCATGTATGCACGTTTGGAATTGGAAAGCGGCTATCGGCTCACCGACAGCCATCTGACTTTTTTTGGTCTTTGTCCCGATTGTCAAAAAGGAGAGTTATAACATGTTGTATTCACCTGCCCCTCTTCATATCCCGGATGGCTTCCTAAGCCTGATTGTCTCCATCATTTGCTGGGTCATCACCGCCCTCACGCTTGGCGCGGCGATCTCCCGCACGAATAAATCCCTTGGCGAGAGGCAAATCCCGCTCATGGGCGTAATGGCAGCGTTTATCTTCGCAGCGCAGATGATCAACTTCCCTGTGGCGGGCGGCACCTCCGGGCATTTGCTCGGCGGCGCGTTGGCGGCAATCGTTCTCGGTCCCTGGGCGGGGATGTTGGTGATGACCGCGGTCATTGCCGTGCAGGCGCTTCTCTTCCAGGACGGCGGCTTGCTCGTGATGGGCGCGAACATCCTCAACATGGGTCTCGTCACCGCCGCCATCGGTTATGGATTGTATCGCTCGGTGAGCGGCGGTACTAAAACCGCCAGATTAGGTGTGGCTGGTGTCGCCGCCTGGCTTTCAGTGATGGCTGGCGCGCTGCTTACCTCCCTGCAATTATGGTTGAGCGGAACTTCCCAGCTCGGCATTGTCATCCCGGCAATGCTTGGCGTCCATGCTCTTATCGGTGTCGGCGAAGCGCTCATCACAGTATTTGCCCTGGCGTTCATCATGCAGACCCGGCCCGACCTGTTGGGCGAAGGTTCAGAATCCTCCAAAGCCGGGCGCGGATGGATCTACGCCGGGGGCTTGATCTCACTTCTCGTCGTCCTGCTTTCACCATTCGCCTCTGCCGACCCAGACGGGTTGGAGCGCGTTGCAATCAACATGGGCTTCATCGACACCGGTCGGTCCGCGCCATATGAGATCATTCCCGATTACACACTGCCCTTCCTTGGAGAAACGGCGCTTTCAACCGTTCTTGCCGGAGTGGTGGGGATTGTCGTTGTCGGCATACTCATCGTCCTTGTCGGACGCGGAATGAAGGCGAAGTCGTAATATTTCATGCACTTCGACGCTTTTGACCGTTACCACGATCATGATAGTTTCATCCACCGCCTCGACCCGCGCGTGAAGGTCGTGGTGACGGTCGTCTTTATCGTCTCCAATGCGCTGCTCCCCGACGGCGCGTGGTTCGCGTTTGGGTTTGCCTGGTTGTTTCTGCTATTTTGCAATCTGTTCTCGAAATTGGGATATACCTACACACTGAAACGCTCCATCATTGCTTTACCCTTTGCCTTGATCGCCATCACCGTTTTATTCTCGATCCCTGGCAACCCGATTTCCACTATCCGCTTTCTCATGTGGGATTTCACCATCACCGACGCCGGACTGCTTCGTTTTATCAGTATCCTTATCCGCTCGTGGCTTTCGGTGCAGATGGCAATCCTGCTCGTCGCTGTCACCCGCTTCCCGGATCTGGTTCACGCCCTCGAGCACTTGCGCGTGCCCGCGATCCTCACGACCATCATTGCATTTCTCTATCGATATCTTTTCGTGCTGACGGATGAAGTCTTCCGTCTGCTTCGGGCGAGGGAGAGCCGCTCGGCGGCCGCGCCAGGTTCGAGATCCGGGGGAGCCGTGATGTGGCGGGCAAAAATCGCCGGGAATATGGCAGGTCAATTATTCCTGAGAAGTTACGAACGCAGTGACCGCATCTATAATGCCATGCTGGCGCGCGGATATGCCGGTCATCTCTATACGTTGAATCCGCACGAGATGAAATCCGCAGATTATTATGCGACCGCCTTTTCGATTGCGGTCATTTTTCTCATGCAGGTGATTGGAAGGTTTTAATGCCGGTTACACATCTTACGAGTCGTTTTATTGCGCCTGAATGCGACGGTGACATCCTTGCCGTAAACGATCTTTATTTTTCGTACCCCGATGGGCATGCCGCCTTGAACGGGGTTTCATTGAAACTTTGCGAAAGCGATAAGGTCGCGCTGGTGGGGCCAAACGGCGCCGGCAAATCGACATTGATGCTGCATTTGAACGGGATCCTGACAGGGCGCGGCGATGTGGAGATCGTCGGCAAACGCCTCACCCGGGACAATCTGCCGTTGATCCGCTCCATGGTTGGACTCGTTTTTCAAAATCCGGACGACCAGCTTTTCTCACCGACCGTCTTCGAGGATGTGGCGTTTGGTCCGCTGCACATGGGCTTGCCTGAGGTGGAGGTCCGCTCTCGGGTGGATGCGGCGCTCGAAGCTGTGCGAATGAATTCGTACCGGGATCGTTTATCCCATCATTTGAGCGTGGGTGAGAAGAAACGCATTGCGATTGCGACCGTGCTTTCGATGCAGCCGAGATTGCTGGTCTTGGACGAACCTTCGGCGGGCCTCGACCCACGTGCTCGGCGGACTTTGATCAATCTCCTGCGTGAACTGCCGATTACCATGCTCGTCTCAACCCACGATATGAAAATGGTGCAGGAACTCTTTCCTCGCACGGTAGTGATGGATGAGGGGCGGGTGGTCGCGGACGGCGCAACAGCGGATATCTTGGATAACGAAGGATTGCTTACGGCGCACGGGCTGGAGAAGCCGTGAAGTGAATATTATAAATAAAAATGAAACTTAAAACGCAAAAGCGCCCCTGATTTCTCAGAGGCGCTTTTACTTTCCACTTTCTACTCGCTACAAACTACACCCCGGCCGCTTTCTTCAAAGCATCCGCCTTGTCCGTGCGCTCCCAGGGGAATTCAATGTCGTCGCGGCCGAAGTGACCATACGCCGCCGTCTTGCGGTAGATCGGCTTGCGCAACCCCAAGTCGCGGATGATCGCGCCGGGTCGCAGATCGAAGTGCTCGTCGATCAGTTTGGCGATCTTTTCGTCTGCGATTTTGGCTGTGCCGAAGGTCTCCACGTTGACGGAGAGTGGGCGGGCAACGCCGATGGCGTAGGCGACCTGAACTTCCACGCGGTCAGCCAAACCAGCCGCAACGACGTTCTTCGCCACGTAACGAGCCGCATACGCCGCGGAGCGGTCCACTTTCGTGGGGTCTTTGCCTGAAAATGCCCCGCCGCCGTGACGGCCCATGCCGCCGTAAGTGTCGACGATGATCTTGCGCCCGGTCACACCGGCATCGCCCATCGGACCGCCGACCACGAAACGTCCCGTCGGGTTTACGTACACCTTCAGATTCTTGTCTACAAATTCCTTGGGCAGGGTCTTCATGATGAGTTCTTCAGTGATAGATTCGGTGATCTCGTTCTGCGAGACATCCGGCGCGTGCTGGGTGGAGATCAAAACCGTATCCACACGAACGGGTTTGCCCTTGGAGTATTCGATGGTCACCTGGCTCTTGGCATCGGGCCTCAGCCACTTGATCGCGCCGCTTTTGCGAAGTTCGCTCTGCTTGCGGGTAAGTTTGTGAGCCAGATAGATCGGCATCGGCATCAGGGTCGGGGTTTCGTTGCAGGCATAACCGAACATCATGCCCTGGTCGCCCGCGCCGATCGCCTCCACCTCAGCTTCGGTCATTTCGCCGGATTTGGCTTCGAGCGCCTTGTCAACGCCCATGGCGATATCGCCGGACTGTTTTGCGATGGCGACCAACACGCCGCATGACGTGCCGTCGAAACCTTTTTCGCTCGAGTCGTAGCCGATCTCATTGACGGTCTTGCGTACCAATTCATCGTAATTGAACTGGGCGTTGGTGGTGATCTCGCCGAGCAGCATCACGTAACCGGTCTTGACGGCGGTTTCGCAGGCCACGCGCGAACGCGGGTCCTGTTCGAGGCAGGCATCCAGCACGGCATCCGAGACCTGGTCGCAGATCTTGTCGGGATGTCCTTCCGTCACTGATTCCGATGTGAACATCAGCTTGGGGGAGGTCATAAAAGTATTGCTCATTTTGTTTCTCCTTGTAAATGAAAATTGCCCTTTCAGACGAGCAGAAAGGGCAATACAAGCGTTGCTATATTTACCCTCTCATCTCCCAGAACATCCGTCTGTCGGAATTGGCACCTGGTGCGCGGTTTTGAATCGCTCACTGGTTGTCGAGGCATCATCGGGCCGTTCCCTCCGCCTCTCTGGATAAGAGCGTCTTTACGGGACTATATTGTTGCGCGCTGATAATACCATAGCAAAAAATGAGCGTCAATAAATTTTCAGGACGAAAGCCACGGCTCGAACGAAGCCGGAGCCTGTTTCGGGTTTATCAAGCTTTATCTCCCCCTGAGCGTTATCTGTCATCCTCCGCGCAGCGAAACCCGATTCGATTCGAACTCTTGCCGTAATAAGCAATATCGTCCGGAAGCACAGATGGGTCTGGACCCTCGAGAAAACTGCGATTCGCCAGCCTCAGAAAAATGCCGTCCTCCTGAAATGACCCGCCGCGGATCACACGCAGGTCACTGCGCGCCTCCTCCCTTGTGGGTCCCTGCGGGTTGTCGAGCGTGGAAACTGCATAGTAGTTTGGCTTGTAATAGTCCGCCACCCACTCCCAAACGTTCCCCGCCATATCCAATATCCCGTACGGACTCGCTCCCTCGGCATACGAACCGACGCGCATCGTATCGCCCACGATGTTCAACGAGTTGGAGTTGTATTCATTGGGAAGCTCGTCGCCCCAGGGAAAGTTGCGTTTATCGTCTCCGCGCGCAGCCCGTTCCCATTCCGCTTCGGTAGGCAGGCGTCGCCCCGCCCATTGACAGTAGGCATTCGCATCGTACCAGGCGATATTGACCACGGGATAATCGCGGAATTCCGGGTTGCCGAAATAATCCTCGCGGTTATCTGAACGGAATTCCTTTGGGAGGCGGCATACTCCCGCGCGTACGCAGAGTTCGAACATGCCGTTCGTCACTTCCACCTGGTCCATCCAAAACGAATCGATGAAGACTTCGCGCGCGGGTTGCTCGTCGTTTTCGCGGTATACGTCCATGCCGCCCATGAAGAACGTCCCGCTGGGAATTTGAATCTGCGTCATGCCGTCTTTTGGCGAGATGCGAATCGTATCCGGCGTGGGTGTAATGGTGGGTAGAGATGTCCCCGTTGGAGAAGGAATCGCCGTTTCTGTTGGCGGAAGGGGTGTGGAGGAAGGGGGCAGGGTTGCTTCGGGCGTCGGAGTCGATGCGGGCTGGCATGCCGAAATGAAGAGAATGATGAACGGTAGTATTTTCTTTATCATGGATACGAATTTACCAATTTATAAACTTATTGCACCAGTTGCATTGCCTTGTTTGCCTGATCTTCGAAGAAGTTCGGGTTGATCGAATCCGCTTTCTGCCAGGCTTTAAGCGCCCCGTCGTAATCGCCCGCGCGGTATAGACCGAAACCATACCACAACCATGCTTCTTCAGACATTTCCGTCACACCGCGGGCGTAATTCGTAAGCGCGAGCAGGTCGTCGTTACGGCCCGAATGGAAGTAGGCAAGGAATGGACCGAATTGATAACGGAACATCCTTAAGGGCAATCCCAACTCGCGAGCTTTATCGTACGCGCGCCCGGCTTCGTCATAGCGTTCGAAATAGGTAAGGTTGCTCCCATAGTTGAACCAGTCGAAGGCGTCGGCGTTGGGGTCGGAGATCAGGGATTCGGTGTATGAAAGGACTCGTTGCCGATTCAAGTTCGGGTCCCAGTCTGAGCCGAGAAGGGTTTTTACTTCCTCCTCGAATTGTGGGAAATAGATCAAAAGATAGATGTTATTGAACGGTTTCCATTCCTTCTCGAGTTGGGAATAGGTGATCGTGAGATCTGGTCCGTGATAGGAATCCTGCACGGTGAATTCCTGAGCCGAGTCGTCGTATGCGGTGATAAGCAGGTAATGCGCCGCCCAAAGATCGTCGGTTGGACCGAGCGCATCGCCGGGATCGAGCGAGGTGACCGATTCGACAATGACCGGGTAATTCGCCGACAGCAGGCGCTTGAGAATTTCGATGCTTCCGCCCACGCGATATTCAAGGTTGAGCCACCCGGCCTGCGTGCGGACGTAGTAGCGAAGTTCCTCCGGGTTTACGTTGCGGTCGCCACTAATAGGTTTGATGAGATTCGAGATGTCGGTTTGATTCCCCTCCCAGCCATATAATTGCAGCGCCATCGAAAGCGTGGCGGGACCGCAATTATTCGCCGTTTGTTTTTCGTATTCCGGCGATTTGATTGATGCCTGCGTCGGCAGCGGGGGGAAGGTGGAAGTTGGGGTGACCGCTGGCAGGGTTTGCACAGCGACGGTGTTTGTAATTGCGATAGTCGGCGTGACAGGCTGTGGCGTAACGGGCAGGGCCGTTGGCACGGGACCAATGGGATCGATCACGTTCTTTACGTAAACTTGAAGAACGTCCAACCGCCAGTCGAGGCGCGACTTGACGGCGGGGATTTGATAGATCAATACAACCAGCAGGAGCAGGCCTGCGCCCCCGATAACCATGTTTCTGACTTTTTGGGACATGCGCGTGAGTTTACCATGCATGGATGAATGGCAATTAAGATGGGAAATTGGAGATTATCCCCGCTGTTTAACTTGGATGATGACTTTTTTGACTTGACTTCGAATCTCCACGCAATTATCATGAAATCAAATGGAGACTCTTCCGATTATGACTCTCGACCCTGAAGCCCTGCGGTCCGCCATGCGCGCGTGGTCGGCAGGCGTGACCGTGGTCGCCGCCGCATACGAAAACGAAAAGCACGGCATGACCGTAAATTCATTCACATCCATTTCGCTCGACCCTGCGCTGATCACGATTGCGCTGCAACGGAACACACGCACGCATGACCTTGTGATGAAATCCCGCGTTTTCGGGTTGACCATCCTTTCTGCGGAGCAGAAACGGATTTCCGACCTGTTTGCCGGCCGCCTGCCGGAATCGGAAGACCGTTTTTCGCATGTGAAGACGGAGACCCTTGTGACAGGTTCACCCCTGATCGTGGGCGGACTTTCCTGGATGGATTGCCGCATCGTCCACACCCATGATGCGGGGATGAACACCCTTTTTATCGCGGAAGTCCTCGCGGCGCGCGGCACGGGAAGCGGCGAGCCATTGATCTATCACAACCGCGAATATTGGACCCTGGCAAATCTGAAATAGGCTGAACGCTGGCGGCAACCCGTAAAATTTTCCTGCTTGAATTGGAGGGCACCATGTCAACTCCGCTGACGGATGGGGAGAGGCAAACCCTGTTACAAATTGCCCGCGAGGCGATTGAAAATGCGGTCAAAGGGAGGATGCCCGCTCCGCTCGATTTGCGCTCTTTCCCCCAACCCTTGCGGGAAAATGGCGCATCCTTTGTAACACTCACCATCCGCGGCGACCTGCGGGGTTGCATCGGCGCGCTCGAAGCCTATCAGCCGCTGGCGGAGGATGTGCGCGAACATGCCATCTCGGCTGCGATGGATGATCCACGCTTTCCACCGGTAAGCGAATCCGAATTGAGTGGCATTCACATTGAGGTCTCGCGGCTGACCGCGCCGCAGGAATTGGAATACTCCACAGGCGAAGATTTGATGCGCAAATTACGTCCGCATATCGACGGCGTCATCCTCAAGCACGGCTTTCACAAGGCGACCTTTCTTCCGCAGGTTTGGGAAAAGATTCCCGACCCGGCGGAGTTTCTCGATCAACTCTGTTACAAGATGGGCGAGCGCTCGAACCTCTGGCGAAATACAAGATTGCAGGTATATACCTATCAGGTCGAAGAATTCCATGAATTGAATTAGAATGGGCGCATGACCGGCGAACTCAGAGAGCAGAACAACGAAACGATTTTTCAGGATGCAATTGCCGCCCTGCGCCGCGGGGACAAGCCGCGCGCCAAGGAATTGCTGACCCGTCTGCTCAAGACCAACCAAAACAACGCCACCTATTGGATCTGGCTCAGCGCAGCGGTCGAGACTCAAAAAGAGCGGATCTATTGCCTGCAAACCGCGCTCAAACTCGACCCGGAAAATTCCACGGCAAAACGGGGATTGATCCTGCTCGGCGCGCTTGCGCCTGACGAAACCATCACGCCATTCCCAATGAACCATCCGCGCGCGTGGGAGGAGAAATTGCTCCTTGCGCACGAAAGACCGAAGGAACGCGGATTGCGCGTTGTGTTGAGAAATCCGATTCTTCGGCTGGCAAGCCTCGCGGTGATCGGCATTGGTATGTGCATTGGAATTTATTTTGGGGTCCTCCTGCCTCGTTTCGGTCCTGCCGATCGTCCGCCCACGAACACGCCCGGTCCCTCTCCCACGTTTACGGCAACCCCCACATTCTTCGGAGCGACGGCTGAACCCACCAGGGTATTCAGCGGGCCAACGCCCATCGAATACTTTTTAGACGCCACCTACACCCCGACTGCGCTCTACGTTGTGACCAGGCGCTCCTCGGGTACATCGGAACAATACCGAATTGCCTTCGACCATTACAAGAAAGGCGAATGGGATGCCTTCATCGAGAATATGCTTTTGCTTCAGCGCATGGAACCGGACGCGCCGGATATTCCCTATTACATTGGCGAAGCCTATCGCTTCAAACGGGAGACGTCCGTCGCAGCCAGATACTATAACGAAGCCATCGATATGGAAGCGGATTTCGCCCCGGCGTATCTCGGCCTTGCGCGGGTGCGCCTGATGGCGAACCCCGATTTCAACGCGGCGAAATTGTTCGAGCAAGCAATCGATCTCGACCCGAATATGGGCGAGGCTTACCTGGAACGGGCGCGCTGGCTGATCGGGCGCGGCGATATCGAAGACGCATTCGAAGACCTGGAACTCGCTGAAAGAATCCTGCCCGGTTCGCCCGAAGTCTATCTGGCTTATGCGCGCGCCTACGAAGAACAGGGTGACGATGAGAAAGCCCTGGAATATGCCCAGAAAGCATATGCCGCCGATATTCTCAATCTATCCACTTATAAAATGCTTGGCGATCTTTATCTTGCTCGCGAAGATTATGTAAACGCCGCCGATGCCCTGCGCTTCTATACCGCCTATCAGCCGGAAGACGCCACCGGGCACGGCAAACTTGGAATGGCATATTACTTCCTTGGCGAGTATGAGAACGCCGTGCTCGCCGTCAGCAATGGTACACAGGCCAACGAAAGGGGAATGAAACCCTACCTCGTTTATCGCGGATTGTCGCTTGTCGCTCTCGGCCGCGGCGCAGAAGCTGTGGACGACCTTAATGTCGCCGTCGATGAAGAGCCCCGGTCCTTCCCTGCGCGGCTGGGTTACGCCCAGGCTCTTTACGCGGACAATAAATTTGGCAGCGCCTTCCTGCAAATCGAAGCGGCGCGTTCGCTGGTGGAAACAGACGAGGAAAAAGCGCTCGAGTTGTATTGGCGCGCAAAAATTCAGGAACAGCGCAATGACATTCGGGACGCGATCAAATCCTGGAACGACCTGCTCAAATTGGATGAAGATGTGATGTCTGCTGATATGCGCGAGGAAGCCGAAGCGCGGTTGAAGGAACTCGTCCCGCCGTCGGATACTCCCGAGCCGAGCCGGACACCCCGCGGGGGCGCCTCATCGTCCACGCCGACACCTGCCACGGCAACTCAGAAGCCTGGAGCCACGCCGACACCTTCCCGCACACCGACAAGGACGCCATCCCCCAGTGTGACTCCGACGCCATAATAGAAAGTGGAAAGTAAATATGTAAAACAGGTAGCCGTATCATTTGGCTACCTGTTTTTTAAACCAGACAACTGCCGATTTACAATCTACTTCCTGCACTCCGCGCACGGACATAATTTCCGCAAGTAGTGCCAGTTATAGATGCCGTAATCATGCCCGTCCTCCCAGACGATGGTCAACGCGTACGAGCCGACTGCGACCACATTCGATAACCGGGTGGATGCGTTATCCTCCATCACTTTCGTAAACACATCCTCATCCGGATCGGATTTCATGTTCTCGTGTCCGCCGCGGCATGATGCGCATGGACATGCTGCGCGCAACAGCCAAAACGGATAAACACTGACATGTCCGCTGTCCCATGTGATCGTGAATTCCTTCTTGCTTTTATTTGCTGTAACTCCGGTGGGTTTCTCGGTCATTTTGATTCCTGATTGAATCCCCTCTCCCTGAGGGAGAGGGGTGAGGGGTGAGGGACTATTTACGGCGCAGGCACGACCGCCAGAAAATCCGCGGCGGCCCAGCCTGCGCGTTTATCGTCATACGGCGCGACAAGATACCACCATATATATCCGTCTGCATCCTGGGGTCCGTCTTTGACGAGAAATACTTCCGCTTCTTCACCGAGGAAAACGGTTTCAGTATTCAAGCCCGGCGCCGAGCGGATGCGCAGGCCGTCTGTGCCCACTTCGATGATCTGAACATACCCGTCGATGTGGATCGTGGTTGGGTCCACGGTGGGCGAGGCGAGCGGGTCGATGGTGGGAGTCGCAGATGCGGCGGGGGTGTGGGTCGGGGCGGGGATCATGGTCAGGTCGGCCGGGGCAAACCCGACTTCGGGAGAGAAGCGGGGAGTTGTCCAACCGATGAGAATGAGTGTGATCAGGATCATGATCCCGGCGACGATCAATGCGCCAAAGATGACCGGGCGATTCAAATAAGGGCGTAAATCCATTTTATCTTTTCGGGTTTTTCAACAAGTATAAAGCGTTTTCGGGAATCAACACTTTGAGCGCGCGGTGTTTGACTCGAATCTCTGCCTTATGGCCGCCGAGCATCGGGTCGCCATCGACGTGAATGGAAAAGTTCGCATCCGATTCGATGCGCACGTTTTGAAACGGGATGCGGCGCGCTTCGTCGGAGGTGAGATGACGCCCGGCGACAAGATCGAAATAATGACGAAAGGTATCGGCAAGACTGTTGCCGCTTAGAAGCCAGAGATCCATCTCGCCGTCATCGAGCAGTGCGTTCGGCGAAATGACCGCCTGCCCGCCTGCGTAGTGACGGATGTTCGTGGCGACTGCAACCAGATAATGTCCCTCCAAAAGGCTGCCTTCTGCAAAGACTCTTAGATTCAGCCCGTGCCAGAACGTGGCTTCCAATACTGTTGTGACGAAGTAATGCGGGAACGCCATGTGTTTGAAGATGCGCGGGCGCGGCTCGATCTTGCTGATGGCTTGCGCGTCGAGCCCGATGCCCGCCCACAACAAGAACGGCTGGTCGTTGCAATCGCCGACATCCACATATTGCGGCTCGACATCCGCCAGCAGCCTTGCGTTTTCGCGCAGGTTGCCGGGATGCCACCAACTGAACGGTTTTTGTCCCTGTTCGATTGCCCAGACGTTGGTCGTTCCGGCGGGCAGCACGCCCAATGCGGTTTCTGTGTGAGCCAATCCGCTCGCGACCTGTCCCACCGTCCCGTCGCCGCCGATGGCGAAGACTGCGTCGTATTTTTCCCTTGCGGCTTGGTGTGCCGTCTGGACGGCGTGTGTGCCGCTTATCGTCTCGGCGATGTCGATGCTCCAGCCTGCCTCGCTCAGTGGTTTGATGATTCCACGCACAAAACGCCGGACGGGAAATCTCCCAGCGGCTGGGTTGTAAAGCAAAAGTCCCTTGCGCATTCGGGGATTATATCTGATGGAGCGTGGGTGAATTAATTAAATCGGTTGTAATTTTCCCATTTCGTTATACAATGACTTTGTGAGAAATGTAACAATGGAGGCTCCGTATGAAAAGACTGGCGCTTATCCTTTGTCTGGCCCTTGTCGCCTCATTGACTGCTTGCAGTCCCGCTGTAACAGAAATTCCCCAGACTACAGAGGTTGGTTCTCCCGCACCACAAAGTGAGACGATGGAAGCCATCGAACCAACAACGTTTCCACTTGCGGAAACCGGTCCTTTTGATGTAGGACAACAGAAATTCAAATTTAAGGATCCTGCACGCGACGGCTGGAGGGTGCCAATCACTCTTTGGTACCCTGCAAAGCTGCCTTTTGGTTCGGAAAGCGGGAAAGTCATTCGAGACGCCGAACCAAATATGAAAGAGGCGCCTTATCCGCTGATCCTTTCTTCGACGAAGGTGGCGGAAATTTTTGCGCCCTACCTGGTGAGCCATGGGTTTACCTGGGCGAGCGTCGATGGAATCGATTCTTACATGGCTTTCTATAAAGGCGCTCTTGACCAGCCCTTGGATATCCTGTTTGCCCTGAACCAGATGGGAGACAATCCACCCGAAGGCTTGGAAGGGCTGATCGACGCGGATAACGCCGGTGCGATTGGTTACTCCTTTGACGGATTCAACTCACTGGCGATGAGCGGGGCGCGGATTGATCCGGATTATTACCTTGCCCAATGCCCGACCCCGGACGCGATTACCGAATCGGTTTTGGGAGGTCTATCCGCTTTCAGTTGCACACCGGCGGGCAAATGGGACGAATTTGCCGCCCAATTGAGCGAATCCATCACTGCCAGCGATGATGGGCTCTGGCAGCCGTTGACTGATCCGCGCATCCGTGCTGTGATGCCAATGGCGGGCGAAGGCTGGTGGCTGTTCGGCGAAAGGGGATTGGCGGCCGTGAATCGCCCCACTCTAATTATTGTCTCGACCGAAGATGAACTGTATCGGGAAAATATTTTGATCTTCAATCATCTCGGCGTCGCCGATAAGAGTTTGATCTCGTTCATCGGTCAGAACCACATGATGATCTACGATGAAGAGATGGTCGCCCGCATGGCGCATTTTGCGACCGCCTTCTTCGGTTATCACTTGCAGGGACAGGAGGATTTGGCTCAGTACTTTTCGGAGGAGTTCGTATCCCAGTATGACGACCTTGCATGGGGTGAATATACCGGGGAGTGAGGCTCAAAAATTTTCCCGGATGGGGTAAAGAAGCCTATCATCGAAGTTTACATAATTTGTGACCAGGAGCTTTGCCATGGAAATAACTTTGAAAATCGCCATCATTGGAGCCATTGCCGTCATAATCGGCGCTCTCATAAAATTACTTGGCGATCTGGTAAATAAGGGATCGTCGGGCGGTTTGGTTTTCACCATGATAATTTTGATTCTCGCTGTAATAGGTGGTGGCGTATTTGTTTTGAATTTGCCCACGCCAACGCCTGAAAGCATTGAAACTACCCTGCCAGATAATGTCCCTGAAACATCATTTTCAGGAACCTGGCAGGGCAACGACCCTGATGACAACAGTACAATAAGTCTAATCCTGACACAAACAGGAGATCATGTGGAGGGTACATTCAGCGACACTTTCTCGAAACAAGCTGATGGCGCGCTTATTAGACCGGGATACTGGGGGCAGGGTTCCGGCAATGTGATTACTTCCACGGAAGCAAAAATGTCTTTTGATCTCACCCGTTCCGATGGAGCAAGCATCCATCTCGATATTCGTTTGATATTGTCCCTCGAAAACACCACCCTGACGCTGGAAGTGCCGCAATCTTCTTCGATTGTATTGCGCCGTCAGCAATAGTGTGGTTTGCTATTAAGAGAGGCTGGTTTAAAGAGTAGCCTACAAGATTTGTATCTGAGACGGGGCTGCGTTAAGGCGTACGGATATCTCGAATGGTTATAATGTTTAACGAGATACTTCGACTCAGCTTTTATTAATTGAACGGCTTCGAGATTTACCTTCCATCTCACGGTATAATCTCCCTCACAATGACCGAAGGCGCATTACTCAACGACCGATACCAACTCCAGGAGACGCTCGGCTCGGGCGGCATGGCAAACGTGTATCTTGGCCGCGATGTCGTGCTGGACCGTCCCGTCGCCATCAAAGTCCTGCGCAAGGAATACTCGGGTAACGAGAACTTCCAGAAACAGTTCCTGCTCGAGGCGCGGTCCGCGGCGAACCTTTCGCATCCCAATATCGTCACCGTGCATGATTTCGGCATCGCGGACAACCTGATCTACATCGTCATGGAACACGTCCCCGGCAAGGACCTCAAGGCGCTTGTCCGCGAGCGCGGACGGTATCCGTTCGAACAGGGCATTCCGCTCATCATTCAAGCCTGCGCGGGCGTGGGGTATGCTCATCGCGCCGGGCTGGTGCATTGCGACATCAAACCGCACAACATGATCGTCACGAAGGATAACCGGCTCAAGGTCACCGACTTCGGCATCGCGCGCGCCCTTGCCACCATCAAACCGGGCGAACGCAACGATGTCGTGTGGGGCTCTCCGCTTTATTTCGCGCCTGAACAGGCGGCGGGCGAAACACCCACTCCCGCTTCTGATGTGTATTCACTTGGCGTCGTGCTTTACGAAATACTCACCGGCACGCCGCCTTTCACTGCCCATTCCGCCGATGAACTTGCGCGCCTGCATATCTCTGCCCGGCCGCTTCCCGTAAGCGAATATGTCCCTGATATTCCGCCCGCGCTCGAAGAGATCGTGATGAAGATTCTCTCCAAAGAGCCTTCCGCCCGTTATCGCACCGCCGATCAACTTGGCCGCGTCCTGCAAAAATTCGGCACGGCTCCTGCGCCGCTCAAAGCCGCAAAAGAACCGATTTCTGCTCCGCCGGTCATCACCATCAAGCAGGATATTGCGGATCGACTCTCCCCTCCGAGTCAACCGCGTCTGCAGCCGGAACCTGAACCGGAATATTATCAACCCCCATACCCGCCTCAGACGATTCAGCCGGAACCTGTTCCCGCCTATCGAGCCGAATCTTCCGCTGAACCCATCGACTGGGTGGCAGTCGGCCTTGGCTTGCTCGCTGTCCTGGCTTGGGGCGGATTGATCCCATTCGGGTTGATTATCTATTTCAGTTATTTTCCGCCGAGTTAATCTTAGCTATCGACGCCGTCCCCGGCGTCGAAGTTTAATATGCAAAAGAATATTCTCGCCCCCTCCATCATCGCCGCAAACCTCGCACATATCGCCGACGAAGTCGCTGCCATCGAATCTGCTGGAGCCGATTGGATTCACGTGGATGTGATGGACGGCCATTTCGTGCCTGCAATTACACTTGGTCCTTTATTTGTCGAATCTCTTAAAGGGACGAGCAAGCTCCCTCTCGATGTGCATATGATGATTCTCGAACCGGAGAAGCATATCGAAGCGTTTGCGAAAGCCGGTGCGAGCAACCTCACTGTCCATGTCGAGACCTGCCCCGATCTGCCGTATGTAATAAAAAAAATTAAGTCTTTGGGCTGTACCGCCGGAGTGGCATTGAATCCCGCAACGCCAGCCTCTTCCATCGACTCCGCCCTGCCATTGGTAGACCTGGTTCTCGTCATGAGCGTCGTCCCCGGTTTTTCCGGTCAAAAATTCATGCCAGAGACGATCTCCAAGGTCGAGGAGATTCGCGCGAAATTGAACGCACTCCGTTCCAACGCCCATCTCGAAGTGGACGGCGGCATCAATGCCGATACCCTTCCCTTGATGAAGAAAGCTGGCGCAAATGTCTTCGTGGCGGGGAACGCAGTTTTCAAACATCCGAAGGGGAGCGGGGCGGGGGCAGAGGCGTTGAAAGAAATATTAATGGTGTGGTAGGGAAGGGGTAACCCCGCCCCTACAATTTCGATTAAACAAAAAATCGCGGCGTTGTTCGCCGCGATCCCTTCGCAAAGAATCCGTCCTTACGCCGCTACTTTACCGAGCGTCTTGATGCACTTGGCGCACAGGGTCTTCTTCACGAGGCGGCCTTTTTCCATCACCGAAACCTTTTGGAGATTGGGTTTGAAGGTGCGGTTGGTGGCGCGTTGTGAGAAGGAGCGGTTGTGTCCGAAGGTGGTCGTTTTGCCGCAGTGGTTGCACTTTGCCATGTCTGAGAATCCTTTCTTCGTCTTTCCTTGCAATAATTCCATTTGCCCTTTTCGAAGGCACGGCATTTTACCATAGAACGTAACCAACTTCAAGAAGAGATGTTAAAATAGGGACATACTATAATTTTGTCTCTTGCGCCGTGACAGCGCAAGATCGAATCGTTCACGCCGCCGGGGACGGCGGTTTGAGTTGAAAACGACTGAGGAACCTATGGGCGAAGAAACGACTTCACTGGGCGGGATTCACGTCTCGCCGAATGCGGTGGCGACGATCGCATATCATGCCACGCTTCAATCTTACGGGGTGGTGGGGCTGGCTCCCAAGAACCTGGCAGACGGCATCGTCTCCAGCATCACCCGCGAACCTTCACGGGGAATCTCCGTCCGATACCTGGAGGATGAGATCCATATCGACGTGCATGTCATTGTCGAATTCGGGACGCGCATCAACGCCGTGGCAGAGAGTGTGGCGAATACGGTCCGCTTCCATGTGGAAAAAGCTTTGGGATTGAAAGTCAGCACGGTCAATGTGCATGTGGCGGGATTGCGAATCAGCAATACGGATTAGGAGAAGCGATTCATGGCGATCGATACCGCGCGAGTGGAGAAATTGCGTAAGCGTACCGTTGACGGGCAGGCATTCAAACGCCTTGTCGAAGCCGGGTTGACCTGGCTCCGGACAAACCAGCAGGTGGTCAATGCGTTGAACGTGTTTCCGGTCCCGGATGGGGATACCGGCACGAATATGAGTTTGACCCTGCAGGCGGCATGGAACGAGATCAAAGATAAAGGTACGCGTCATCTTGGCGAGATGGCGGGGGCTTTTTCCAAGGGTGCGTTGATGGGCGCGCGCGGCAATTCGGGGGTGATCACCAGCCAGATCCTACGCGGTTTTTCACGCGCCGTGCATGAAAGCGAATCATTGGATATCCAAACATTCGTCAAAGCGCTGGGCGAAGCGCGCGATACGGCGTATAAAGGCGTCGTCAAACCTGTCGAGGGGACGATCCTAACCGTCATTAAAGAAACTGCCAATGCGGCCGAATCAGCTTCCGGGTCCGTGAAGGATGCGTTGGAATTGCTCGAGGCGGCGGTCCGCGCGGCGGATGAAGCGGTCAGGAAAACTCCCGAACAACTTCCGATCCTGAAACAGGCAGGCGTGGTGGATTCGGGCGGAAAAGGCTTGTTCTTTTTCATGGAGGGAATGCTGCGGCATGTTTACGGCGAGTCGCTTGAAACGCCGACGATGCAGGTCCAATCGCTCTCGGCGATGAGTTTGGAAGGCGCGATGGAGGAAGTGGAGGAGGGACAGGATTATGAAGTGGTCGTTGATTTTGTCCCGACCGGCGAGCTAGACCTGCATGGATTTTATGGAAAACTTGAAGAGATGGGCACGTCGATCCAGGTGGGCGAAGGGGATGGGATGTATCGCATGCATATCCACGTCCCGACCGAGAACCGTTATACGCCCATCGATTACATCATGGGAATCGGCACCGTGACGAAGGTCGCCATCGAAAATTTGATGGCGCAGATGGATGATATTCAGAAAGGCAAGTCTTCGCAGATTCAGTTCAGCACGGTGGAACCTGGAAATATTGCCGTGGTGGTCGTCTCGCCGGGAACGGGAATCAGCCGCATCTTTGCCAGCCTCGGGGTTGCCGCCGTTGTGGAGGGCGGACAGACGATGAATCCCTCCACGCAGGATATTTTGGGTTCGTTCGAGAATATGCCGACGGATAAAGTGATCATTCTGCCGAATAATAAAAATATCATCATGGCGGCGAACCAGGCGAAGGAAGTCACTGTGAAGAACGTGCAGGTGGTTCCAACCCGCACCGTTCCGCAGGGACTTGCCGCCATGCTTTCGTTCGACCCGGCTGGCGATGTGGAAGCGGTCGCCGCTAAGATGAACCGCGCGATGAACAATGCGAAGACTGGCGAGATCACCGTCGCCACACGTTCGGTGGAGATCGACGGGGTAACGGTGAAAGAGGGACAGGTGATCTCTCTTCTGGATGGCAAACTCGTCGCTTCCGCCGATTCCATCGAAAAAGGGGTGTTCGAACTGCTCGAAAAAGCGGAAGCGGGTCAATGCGAGATCGTCACCCTTTTTTTTGGAGCGGATCTATCTCATGCCGACGCCAACCGGGTCGCGGATCACGTCCATGAAAAATACTCCAATCTCGAGGTCGAGGTCCAGGAGGGGGGGCAGCCGCATTATCAATTTATACTTTCGATTGAATGATTTTTGGAATGAAAAGTGACTGTCACCTTCAAGGTGACAGTCACTTTTTTTTCCGTGGCGGCTCTCATTATTTTTGTGTCACCATCTTGTACACGGACTTGATGGCCTCCACCAACGTTCCTAAAACGGCAAATCCGAGCGCGAACTTGATTGCGGTGTGAGCCAATTGGTTAATCTTCCCGGCGGCGTCGGGGTCGGTGATGCCGCCTGACGCCATAGATTCGGGCGTCAGAGCCAGGATGGACGGTCCCATCAACAGCATGACGATGATGAAGATCTGAACCAGCTTGATGCCGATGGAAAAGAGTCTGGCACCGTTCGTCCACTTGCCTGAGCGTAACAACATGCCGTTCAGAACGATTTCGGCAACCCATACGACATTCAGCAGAGGCAGCCAGCGGAAGAAGGCTTCGGAGAGCAGCGGCATGACCTGCCAGCCATCGCCGTTCAAGTAGTAGATGCCGATCAACTGAGGGTTAAAGTTGAAGATGCTCAGCGCGATGAAGGTGAAGACAATCGCGAGGATCGGCTCCCAAATCTTGACCTCGTCCGGTTCCGGCTCCCTCTTGAGCGCGGCAGGATCCCATTCCTTGTCTTCGTCCATTTTGAAATCGGCGGCGGGCGCGAAGCGTTCGATCAATGCGAAGACCAGCGCCATATTCCCGAATACGGCGATTCCCACCGAGATGATGTTCAGGATGCCTTTGCCGACCGTCGATAAAAACTCCGCGGCAGACATGGGCGACTGTGAAATGATCTGCATCACCAGGGCGATACTTAATCCAAATGCCACTGCCGCAAGCACGATCTTCAAAATGAAGGTGAAGAAGGGATAGATGCGCGGACCGATCAGATACGGATGCGGATTGTAAGTCTGAGCAACCTGGTGCGGCGAGCCGTATTCCTTCAGCAATTCCATCTGCATGGCTTCATCGGCGGGTTTGCCCGCTTTCTGCGCGCGTTCCTCCAGCATATCCTCGAGCGTGGAGCGTAATTCATTTTCGATATCCTTCCGCCCCTTGACGAGCAAAAGGCGCCTGCCGACTTCGGCGACATAACGATCTATGAGGTTCATGGTTATTCCTTTCCTTTCATTACGAGAGCATCCTATCCATCACGGACACGATGCCCGTCCATTCCTTTTTCAGTTTCGGCAGGAGTTTTTTTCCTTCCGTGCTGATGACATAATACCGACGCGGGCGCGACTCTTCGATCTTCCAATCTGATTCGAGCAGCCCTTGCGCCTCCAACCGGCGGAGGAGGGGATACAACGTGCCCTGATCCACCTCCAAGCCGAGGTCGGCGAGTTTCTTCAGCAGGGAGTAACCGTATTCCGCCGCGCCCAGTTGGCTGAGTGCCGCGAGCACGATCACCCCGCGCCGCAACTCCAATACGACATTTTCGAGCGATTCTGTGTTTGCCATATTTCAACCTTTGCCGCATTATACTGTGTGATATACGATATGTCAAGGGTAAAATATAAGGTTAGGAATGTCATTGCTACGGCGCACAGCGCCCGGAGCAATCTCCAAAATGATGGGGAGATTGCTTCGTCGTCGTTTCGCTCCTTCTCGCAATGACATCGTTCTTTTATGCTACACTTCCTTCATGAAACTGGGAATTGTCACCGACTCGACCTCCGACCTGCCAGGCTACCTGATCGAACAACACGAGATCCAGGTTGTTCCCACTGTGCTTGTTTTGGAAGGAAGGGAATACAAGGACGGGATCGGAATCTCACGCGAGGAGTTCTACGCGCGCCTTCCCTCGCTTCAAACTCATCCGACGACTGCCGCGCCGTCGATTGGAGATTTTCTTTCGCCGTATCGGACCCTGCTCGATTCAGGCTGTGACCATATCCTCTCCATCCATGCCGCTTCGCAATTGACGGCCATCGTCAACATCGCAAAACAGGCGGCGGGAAATTTCCCCGGCAAAGTCACTGTAGTGGATAGCGGCTCGCTTTCGATGGGGCTGGGCTTTCAAGTCCTTGCCGCCGCCGAAACGGGCGACCTGGGTTTGAAGGCCGCTCTCGAAGCCGCAGAATCCGCGCGGAAACGATTACAAGTCAAAGCCGCGCTCGACACGCTGGAATACCTCAAACGAAGCGGACGCGTACCGGGTGTGGTCGCCAATTTGGGCGGATTGCTTTCCATCAAGCCGATGATCGAATTGCGCGATGGTGAGGTTAAAGCCATCGGCGCGGTCCGCACGACAGCGCTGGTGGACGAGAAGATTTTGAACTTTGCCCTTGAAGTCGGCGAGATGGAACGTCTCGCCATTTTGCACACCAATGCCGAAGCCCGCGCCCGGAAATTATTGGATGAGTTGATGGAGCGGGCGAGAAAGTCAGTACCGAGGGAAATTTTGCTCGTCAATATCACCGCCGTGATCGGCACACATCTTGGACCGAACGGTCTGGGTTTTGCGGCGATAAAGAAGTAAACAATCGCCCATGATAAAATTGTCCATATGCAACCTTCACTGGAAAAACTGAGAAAATTCTTCCGGCTCGAACACGAAAACAAATACGAAAACACCGCCATCATCGGCGGACTTGCCAAAATGCTCGATTACTGGGAAGGGGAGGCGCGCGCCGACGGCATCACCGAAGAGGTGATCCAAGCGGTTGTTTCGCGGCTTCGGGGATATGAAAAGTTACCTCCCGCCGGGCGGGCGGATTCTTTGAAGGGGCTTTGGAAGCGGATCGGTGAGACCTACCCCGAGGCGGGACAAAAACCAAAGACGCAGAACCAGCCTCCCCGTCCGCCGCGAAGCGATGCCGAAGGGACGGCAAATGCTCCAGAAGCCGCACCCGCCCCGTCGAGGAATCAAAACCAGCAGCGTCAGCATCCTCAAAAACAAAAACATGCGCCGGGGCAGAGATTCGATTCTGCAACGAGCGCAAGGCACAGTCAGACTCCCGCCGCGTTGAACGCGCAGTTGACGGTTTTGCAGGGAGTGGGACCGCGCAACGCCGAGTCTTTGGAAAAACTTGGGATGAAGACCTTGGGGGATATGCTGTATTACTTCCCGCGCCGCTACGAAGATTACACATTGCTCAAGCCGATTCAATCGTTGATGTACGGCGATGTGGTGACCGTGCTGGGTACGATCCAAAGCGTTCACAACCGGCCGGTGCGCGGCGGCAAGATGAATATCATCGAGGTCATTATCAGCGACGGCACGGGATCGATGCGAATCACTTTCTTCAACCAGCCGTGGTTGATGAACCGGCTCAAACAGGGCGACGCCATCTCCGTTTCCGGAAAGATCGATCAATATCTTGGGCGCATAGTGATGAACAGCCCCGATTGGGAAAGCGTGGAGATGGAAAATCTGCACACCAATCGCATTGTGCCGATCTATTCGTTGACGGAACGCATCACACAAAAATGGCTTCGCAACCAGATGAAGCAGGTCGTTTCATATTGGGCGCCCGCCGTGGTGGATGCCCTGCCCGATACGATAAAACGCGAGGCGCAATTGGTTTCGCTAGGCGAAGCGTTGACGCAGGCGCATTTTCCCGATTCGCAGGCGCGGCTCAAACTGGCGCGCGAACGACTCGCCTTCGATGAGATCTTTTATTTGCAAATGGGCGTATTGCGACAAAAACGCGATTGGCAGGCTGTGGAAGGCAAACGCTTCGCCGTCCCGGACGAGTGGCTGGGTGCGCGTTTGGCGGCTTTGCCCTTCACCCTGACCTCTGCCCAGCAAAAGTCGTTGAGCGATATCCGGCGCGATCTGGATTCGGGCAAACCGATGAATCGGCTCATCCAAGGCGATGTGGGTTCCGGCAAGACGGTCATTGCTGCGCTCGGCGCGAGCATGGTCATTACAAATGGAGCGCAAGCCGCGGTCATGGCGCCGACCTCCATTTTGGTGGAGCAACATTTCCGCACGATCAGCAGTTTGCTCGCTGGAGAAAATGGATTTTTACGGCAGGATGAGATCCGCCTGCTGGTGGGGAGCACGACCGGGTCCGAGAAGGAGGCGATCCGCGCGGGTCTTGCGGACGGCTCGATCAAGATCGTCATCGGCACCCATGCGGTCATCGAACCGGATGTTCAGTTCAAGGAATTGCAATTTGTTGTCATCGACGAGCAGCATCGCTTTGGCGTGGAACAGCGCGCCGAGTTGAGGAGCAAAGGCACGAACCCGCATCTTCTGGTCATGACCGCCACTCCCATTCCGCGTTCGCTGGCGCTGACGATGTTCGGTGACCTCGATATTTCCGTCATGGATGAAATGCCCGTCGGGAGACAACCCATCGCGACGCATGTCCTTCGTCCGCAGGAACGCGAACGCGCCTATACGATGATCCGCGCGCAGGTGAAGAACGGCAACCAGGCATTCATCGTCTATCCTTTGATCGACGAGAGCGAAAAGATCAACGTCCGCGCGGCCGTCGACGATTTTGAGACCCTATCCAACCAGGTTTTCCCCGACCTGAAACTTGCCCTGCTCCACGGACGAATGAAACCGGGCGAAAAAGACGATGTAATGCTGAAATTCCGCGATAAGGAATTCGACATCCTTGTCTCGACGACGGTCATCGAAGTGGGTGTGGACGTACCCAATTCAACACTGATGCTCATCGAAGGTGCGGACCGATTCGGCCTGGCGCAACTGCATCAACTTCGCGGACGTGTCGGGCGCGGCTCGGTGGCGTCCACCTGTCTGTTGATTCCCACACACGAAGACGAGGCGGAGAATGAACGTCTACAGGCAATGGCGACCACCAATAACGGCTTCGAACTCGCCGACCTCGATCTGAAACTGCGCGGACCGGGCGAATTCCTCGGCACCCGCCAGGCAGGCTTTGCCTCGTCGTTGAAGATGGCAAGCATCACTGACGTGGCATTGATCGAAAAAGCACGCGAGCACGCAAAAGCGTTGTTCGAGCGCGACCCATACCTTTCCCAGCCGGAACACGCACTCCTCGCCGAATCCTTCGAAAGATTCTGGAAAGGTACGACAAGCGACTTGTCATAAATAATTCTTGGGGACGCGATTTATCGCGTCCCCAAGAATAAAGGAATTTTGGAGAAACATGGTCAGAGCCTTATTTCCCGGAACGTTCGACCCGATCCATTACGGACACATGGACATTGCCAACCGCGCCTCGAAGTTGTTCGATGAAGTGGTGATGGCGGTTTACGACAAGCCGTTAAAGTCGCTGATGTTTTCACCTGAGGAACGCATTGCACTGGTGAAAGAGGCGTTCAAGGATAACGCCAAGATCAAAGTCACAGGCTACAGCGGGTTGACCATCGAATTTGCCCGGAAGATCGAAGCGCATGTCATCGTACGCGGGCTGCGGGTTTTTTCCGATTTCGAGTTCGAATTCCGCATGGCATTGGCGAACCAGCGCCTGGCGGGGGATGCGGTCGAAACGGTCGCGCTTATCACTGCTGAACAGCACACCTTCCTTTCATCATCCACCGTACGCGAGATCGCCATGCTCGACGGCAATGTTTCCAGCATGGTGCCGCCGCATGTCGACCGGGCTTTGAAGGGGAAGGTCGCCCAAATGGGGGAGCAATCCCTGCCGAATGCGCTGCGGGATTAATGTGCTAGAATTGATTTAATCCTGATGGGAAGGATTGGATATGCAATATAATTTCGATTGGGATCCTGTAAAAGCAAGACGGAATCTCAAGAAACACGGCGTCAGTTTTTTACGGGCTGCCAGGGTCTTTCTAGATCCTTTTGCGATATCCATTTACGATGAAGACCATAGTGAAAACGAAGATCGCTGGGTTACAATCGGGGCAGAGAGTAACGAGATATTACTGGTAGTTGTCCATACTTTCCGAAATGTGGACGCGGACAACACGATCATAAGAATCATATTTGCCAGGATCGCTGATAAAGATGAGGCGCAGCAATATCATGAAAGGCGCTCGTGACATGAAAGATAAATATGATTTCTCAAAAGGTGAGCAAGGTAAATTTTATCGTTCGGATGCGATTTTGAAAATCCCCATTTACCTGGACGATGATATTTTTGCGTTCATAGAAGAATATGCGAGGGAGAAGAACTCGGATGTTCAGACTGCGGTAAATGAAATCCTGCGTCATAATAAGGAAATGCTTCAGGCACTTAAAAGTTGAGCCTGAGGAGCGAATATATGGACATTCTTCAATTAATCGACCGTCTCGAAGAACTCTTCAACGATGCGAAGGCTGTGCCTTTCACGCATAACGTTGTTGTCGATGAAGATAAGATGCTCGAGCTCATCGACCAGATGCGGATTACGATCCCCGAAGAGGTGAAGAAAGCCCAACAGATCGTAGCCCAGCGCGAACGCGTCATGGCGCAAGCCCAGGAGGAATCCAACCGCACCCTGCAGATCGCGCGTGACAAAGCGGACCAGCTGGTCCAAAAGGATATCGTCACGCAGGAAGCCCAGCGCCGCGCGGACCAGATCGTTTCGCAGGCGCGTGCCGAAGCCGAAGCCATCCGCGCCGACGCTGATAATTACGTTCTCGATATGCTCATGCAATTGCAGGATCAGATCGCCAAACTCAGCAATCAGGTCAATAACGGCATCCGCATGGTGCAGGAGGATCAGTTGCGAAAGTCAGCCGCATCTCCATCCGTAAGTATGCCGGATAAAGTGGAAAAATAGAAACGACATCCCCGCCATGGAGACGGGGATGTTTTTTCGAGGGACATGCACCCGACTTTACGCGGCTCGGTTCTTTAGCTCAAGCCTGTATCCTTTCTCCCAAGCCTTCGACATGCTGACGAAGATTCCCGTCCCCAGCAATAG
This sequence comes from Anaerolineales bacterium, assembly GCA_015075725.1. NCBI lineage: Bacteria > Bacillati > Chloroflexota > Anaerolineae > Anaerolineales > Anaerolineales bacterium. The sequence continues at coordinate 2,320,663 of JABTTV010000001.1, forward strand.
TAATCCGACCCCGATCACCGTCATGGACGCATTGAAAGCGTCCGCATAATTGACCCCGCCCCAGGTGTGCGTCGTTCCCATTGTGAATTGGATGGTGAGGGTCATGATTCCCAGCAGGATCGCCGCCGCGCCGCCCGCCGGTTTGTTCTGGCTGGTTTTGGCTTTCGCAAAATCGACACCCTGCCAGATCGTCGGTACCTTGAAGATCAGGAAGATCACCAGAGTTAGAAGCGTGGTGTACACCACTGCATCCACCGGCATGGACTTGCCGCGCAAAGCACGCGAGGCGAAAATGTGGATGAAGCCGATGACAACGCCTGCGATCAACACGATGAGCGCATAACGGTAGGACTTGTCCGCGCCTCTCACGAGCATGATTGTGGCACGGATGCCCATGATGCCGAGAACCACCCCGACCAAAACGAACAGAATGTAGAGCCATTGGAACGGTGCGAGCAAAGCCATGCTGTCGCCGAATCCAATGGGATTGAATGCAGCGCAGGAAGTGCCTATTCCACCCAGCAGGGTGAAGCCACCCGTCAAGCCCATCAGCACGATGCCGATGAAGCGCAGGAACCTGGCAAAGAAACTATTTGTGGACATTGTATTCTCCTTTTGTAGAAAAAAGTAGCGCAAGTCTCGGACCTGCGCTACGGATTAGCCGAATTTGAAACCTGCTACAAAAAGGGCTGTTGTCAGCAGGAGCAACATTGGAAACAACCTCATGATCATCCCTCTCGAGAGAATGGGTTTGCCGGTCTTCAAAAACGAAAGAAACAAGCCGCCAATACCGATCAACGCGCCGCCGACTCCCACAAGAGAGAAGAGCGGCTTCACCGCTCCCTGGATGGAAAGAATGATGGGCAGTAAAAATATCGTCATACCTGCGATGCCGTGGGTGATGGCAAGGACAAAGGTGGGGGACTTTCCGGATGTCTGAATTGTGCGGGTTAAAGTCACTGCAAGGAAACCGATAATGGCGAAGACCAGGTACGAGGTCCGCAGGGAGGCGAGGTGCTGCCAGACGAGACCGACAGCAAGGCTCAGCGGAATGATCGTAGAGACGATGACGACCACGGGAGAGTCCAGCACCTCCATCCCCAAAATAAAAATAAGCAGCGCAGCGACGAGAAGCACGCCGAAGGCGATGGTATAGGCGACGATGGGGAGGGTCCCAAACCCATCTATACCTGCCGAAACCTGATAGGATGCCAGCAGGACTGTGAGCAACAGAAGTACGCGGTCAAGGGAAGAAAACCTCATTTAGATGACTTCCAGCACAACCAGGATCATCGCGGCGAGCATGTAAATGGATGCATACTTGAACAAACCGAAGTTGACGCGTTCGGATGGTTTGAAGGTGATGGCGACCGCCAGCATGAGCAAACCCGCAGATAACACGCCGAGCAGTCGCAGGAAACCCCAGGTCATGCCGATGCCATACCCTGCGATGATCATGGAAGCCGCGGCCAGTATGGATGAGATTGCAATGGTGGCGCGGGTGATGGCAAGACCATATGTGGATGGGAAGGTCGGCACGCAAGCGGCTTCATAATCTTTGGCGAATTTCATGCTGAATGTAAGCGTGTGGGTCGGGATCCAGAAGAGAATGCCGACCGCGAGTATGAAGCCGATCCAATCGACGAAGCCAAGACCAAGGGCACGTCCGGCGAGGATGGGCATCGCGCCCGAAATGCCACCCCAGACGATGCTCCATGCTGTGCGGCGTTTGAGCCACATGCTGTAAACAACGACGTCAAAGAAGAGTCCCGCGAAGACGATGAGACCGTATAAAGCATCCATTGCTGCCGCCCAGCCGACGCCGATGACCGAGAGGATCAAGCCGATGCGCAGGACTTCGTTTTCGCCCACCACGCCTGATGAGGTGGCGCGTTTGTTTGTGCGACCCATTTTTGCATCGATGTCGCGGTCCCACCACATGTTGAGGACGGTACTTCCCGCGATGGCGAGAAACAAACTTGCAGAGAGCTGCAGGATGGATCCCATGTTAAACACGGGGCAACGAGCGCTCATGTAACCCGCCAAACCGGTGGCAAGGAGTAAACCCGATTGCAAGGGTTTGGTGAGGCTCCAGTAGATTCCGATCTTCGATTTTATATCCATGATCGAGGAATGAGCGGTGAGGGTGGTCATACTGTACTCCTAAAACGGTATTCGAGATTCGATACCTGTCTACGATGCCCGATTATCGACGTTCGATGAAGTGACATTTTAACCGAATATCGAATCTCAATGAACAAATACTGTCACCTTACGCATCGGAACCCCACCCCCGGGCTGAAGTACATGGGCGGGGCGCTGTTTCGTACCCAGGCACGCAAGTCCATGTCGTAGGTATCCTTGGATCCGCCGCGCATGAAGCGGTCGCTGAAACCTTCCTGCGGCTGCACATCGCCGATCCATTGCCAGACGTTGCCCGCCATGTCATAAAGCCCGTATGGCGAGGCGGAATCAAGGGTTTCGTATCCGTCGTACGTTTTTCCATTGTAGAAGCCGACCGGGCTCGTGCGCGAGCCGAAGGTTTTCATATCTTCGAATGGATCGCGGCTGGCGTAGAAGTTGGCATTCTCACGGTGAATCTCCCAGCCCCAGGGGAAGGGACGGGCATCCGTACCGCGCCCGGCTTTTTCCCATTGGATCTCGGAAGGAAGTTTGTAGTCGTAGAATTCGCAGTAACCCCATGCGCCGAACCAGGTGACCATCGTCATTGGATGGTTTTCGTATCCTTCCTGTGGGGTGAAGCGGCTTCCATCGAAATTGATTCTCTGCGAAGGATCATTCAGCGGGATGAACACCCAGTCGCCAGCTTTGATTTCTATCTCGTGATTCACGCCATTGAAGGGGTCACCGGGATAATAGCCGGCGATGCTGTCGCCATCCAATTTTATGTAGCCTGCCGCGAGAGCCGCGTTTAGAAAATCAGCATATTGGGCTGTGGTCACATCAGTGACCATGATCTCGTAGGCGCCTGTGGTTTCGGGTTTTTCGTGCTGTCCGAAGAGGAACTCGCCTGCAGGGATTTGCGCCCATGTGTTGGGATCAATGCCTGTATCGAAAGCGGGGATCGGAGCGTTCAGATCCACGGGGGCACAGGATGCCAGCAACACCGCGAACAGGATGGAGGTCAGGAAGATGCGTTTCATTTCGCCACCTCTTCAGCGAGTTCGTGAGTCGCTTCTTCTCTCCAGCGTCCCTTCGGTTTGAAGAGGTCAGTGAGGCGCCAGACCATGACGACTGCCAGTAGAACCAATAACATACCAAGTCCGAAGTCGATCATGTACATGAGTATGTTGACAAGCGGCTGCTGTTCGGCTTCGCTGATGAAGAGTCGCTTCATTGCGAAAACCGTCATCGCGCCGAGGGCAATATCGGAAAGGAAGATGATGCCCCAGCCGTAAATCTGGCGGACCCTGCCTTTCAGCCCGAGCATGTCGCCGTAGTACATCAGGATGATGGTGGCAATGATGGCTGAGAGCGCGTGCCAGTGACCGGTCAGTTCGATGCGTTCCTCGCGCGCGGGCCACATGCGGAAGATCTCGTCGAGACGGATCGCCATGAAGATGCCGACGCCGCTGGTTGTAAAGTTCATGAAAAGCATCTGCCAGGTGGGACCAAACTTAAGCGGGTCGCTGACCATAGCGCCAAGTTTTTGCAGGAAGGTTGGTTTGGCTAGATGCGCCGTGCCATCTTTGATTAATTTGCCCCAACTCCAGATGAGCAGGAAGAGCGCCGCCAGCATGGACGGGGTCGCACCGACATAGATGATCATGTGCGCGATCGGTTCGAGCGGCGTGACCACGCCCCACACGCCGAGGTTGAGCACGATACAGCCGAGGATCATCAGTGGCATGGCGATCTTGTGCCAGATGCCCTTGAAATTGAGCCAGCGGCCGATGATGAGCGTGATCATGATGGCGATCAGCGCCAGCATGATGTGAAGATGACCGATGACGGAATACTCCATCGTTGTTTTATGCGGCAGGCGGATGATATTCTCAGCGAGAAAGACTTCGAAGCCGTTGCCGAAAAATGAACCAGGCACCGCGCCAAATAGTGCGGAAATGACCGTCGTCACAGCGGTGGTGAAGAAGGCGACGCGTTCGAGGTCAACGCCTTTTTTCGTGCGGGCGTAATCCGTGTCGGTGATGTAGTATTCTTTATTCCAGGGCCAGAGCGCGATACACAACAATACACCCGCGAAGAATATGAGCGAGAGACCCGTGATATACAACCCGTGGAACGCCCAGTTGTGACCGAAGTACGCAAAGCCCATGCCGAAGACCATTGTCAGAATATAACCGACCGTGATCAGCACGCGCACCGACATCTTGAAGAATTCCTTCATCTTCAACAAGCCTGTGACCATGTACGTCTCGATGGCGACAACCGCCATGGCAATCGAGTGATACAGAATGACGATTCGCCCCTCGCGCTCGGCTTGCACGATGTCCATGCCGAGCAGTTTGATCACCACCTCGCGCACGCCCATCTCAGCCATTGGACCGGACAACATGCCCCATACAGCGGTGATCATAGCGATCATTGCAATCGCCACGAGGATCAGCCCCTTGGTGGAACCGAAGAGATAGATGAAACGCGTTTTCATAAACTGCATGAAAAACCTCCAAACGCCCTCACCCCACCCCTCTCCCATGTTGGGAGAGGGGCTCCGGGAATGGGGGACTTTTATCCTTTCTTGGCGAAGCCCAGCGCATACGCTCCTGACATCAGGAATAGCAGGGGAGTGAGGATGAGCATGACGAATTCGGGGCTGAAGAATAGCAATTGCCTGCCCATTGTTATGAAAGCGAGCGCGATGCCGCCAAGCCCGATCAACAATCCGCCGATGCCGACCCACCAAAACCCCTTTGGCGCGCCCTTTGCAATGAATGGACCGATGAAGATCACAAGACCAGCGATACCGTGAAAAAGCGGAACCGCGATCTTCCGAAGATTATCCATTCCGCCGATGCTTGTCACAGCGATCGCAAGGAATCCGAGTGCGGCAAACCATTTGAATGCCCTCTTCCAGGCGGGAAAGTATTCCTCAGCCAGCCCCATGGAAATACCCAACGGGATCAGACTGGCAACTGTCAGGACGTAGGGCGAGGCGAGGATTCCCATCCCGAGAAAGATGAGCAGCAATCCAGAAACCAAAAGCACCGCAAAACCCATCAAGTAGTACAGGTTATGCAGTGCTTTGTGCAACTGGTAGCGCTGATAAAAATACCAGCACAGGTACGCGGCGATCACGCCGGTGAGCAGAAGGAAGATGATGTCTTTCATGGCATTCTCCTTTTATGAAATTGTCCTTCTTGTGAATTATTGCACAAATGCTATCTAAAATACTGTGACTTATGTCACAAATACTTGGTGTGTGCAATTCCTTCATTCTGCCCTGAGACAAATCGCTTCCAGACACGACCATACCTGTTCGCTGATCCCTCGATCTGATTCCACGCTCGAACCGGCTACGCAGTGGCATTCCACTCCTCGAGCATCTTCCGGGTGGATGGCAGTAATAGGTAGATCAACAGCCCCGTGCTAAAGAGAGGCGCAGGCAGGAACATCGAGAAGCGATGTACTTCCACCAGTGCGTTGTACAAGCCCAATGGATATCCCGCCAACATGGACATCGTCCCCGCGAAAATACCGACGGGAATCGCCCACGCTCTCTTCCTCAAAACCGCAAAGATGAAGATCGCCCACGCCGCCGCGCCCCACCAACTGACCTGCTGGGTCATCACGTACATCCCGTTCCAAAAGGGATTATCGCGCGAGGTGGTGAATTTGGCGATTGGCGCGACGCCGTCAATGAACGTCAGCACGTAAGCCAGGCCTGCGATGAACGTGAGTGTGATGATTCTTTTTTCCACGCCGCCGATGAAGAGCATCCCAAACCACAGGATGCCACCCAGCGCAAAGACGATCAAGGTGGGGGTGGGCAGGTGGCTGTCCATGGCAGGGATGGCTGGGAAGAAACCCACCAGCAATTGAATGGTCGCCGCGACCGCACCCCAGAACCAAGCCCACTCCTTTTTTTGCAGAAAGCCGTAAAGCACCGCCGCCCAAATTGCCGTGGATGTGGTTCCGATCCAGCCGAGGACGGCGTAGGTGATCCGCACCGACCAGGCTTCGTCCATGCGGTCGGTGGCAAGCTTGACGCCGATCACCTGGTTGTATTGGCTGGCGATCAAATAGAAAGCCAGTATGCCCGCGACGATGCCGAGGACGGCAAGCGCGGCTCCGAGCTTATGGTTGTTTTTCATTTTTTCTCCTTTTCAGATATAAAGATAAGTGAACCATTCACCGCGCAGGTGTTGAGACATTCCATACACCGTACACATTCGGGATGGTCGAGGTGATGCGGCACGTCGACGATGCCCATCGAACATTCGATGTCGCAACGTCCGCAGCCATTGCAGTGATGATTGTCCAAGACGAGACGCACAGGAGATAGTTTGTTGAAGATGGCAAGCGTCGCACCAAGCGGACAGAGATATTTGCACCAGAAGCGTTCCACTAAAACCGAACCTGCCAGAAAGACTGCGAGTGTTACCCACAGCATCGCTGTCATATGGAGACCGAACACGGCACGCACAGGGCAAAAATCGCGCATTGGCGGGAATGCCATAAAGAGACTGGAGATCAAAACTCCTGCCAGCACCAGATATTTAGCATGGCGCAGCGGATGATCTAGGATGGAGGGCAGGCGCATGGGATAAATGGCTGTGCTTTGCCTGCCGCGGATGTGTCGCTTTTCGCCAAAAAATTTCCGTGTCCATTCTGTGATGAAGTCCTGGATTGCGCCCAATCCGCACAGCCAGCCACAGAAGGCGCGTCCTGCGACAAGAGAGACACCCAACGTCCCGAGCAGAACCGAAAAATTGAGCAGGTTGGTGGATTTGAGCGTGTGCCCGGTGAAAAGAAAAGGCAAGATGGTTTCGATCCCACCAAAGGCGCAGAGCGAATCGAACGAGCCGCCGCGTGAGGCTTCGCCGGGCATGATATGTCGCAGTCCGATGGCCAGCGTGCCAATGACCACCATCCATTGAATTGTGCGGCGGCTTTTGGCGAGCGAGAAGGGCTTGACAGCGGTCATATCAGCCCCTCCAACGCCGCGGTGAATTGCATCAACATGCTTCTTCCATGCCCAGCGCCGCCGCGCTCAGGTCCAAAGCCAAGCAGGATGCCAATCAATAGGAAAACCACATACGCGGTGATGATGATGGCGGGGTAATAGCGAGGATAAATTTTCATTGCGTTTGACCCTCGCCCCAATTTTATTAGGGGCGAGGGCGTAAGGAGAATGTGCCGAACTACTCTTCGGCGATCAACACCTGCTTGAATTTTGGGAAGAGCAGGACAAATAACAACCCGATGATGACCGGCATGCCATAGGTGTAATCCCAAGCGGTGGAGTCTGTCATGGTGAGGCGGATAATCTGCATTGGAACGTCAATTGCCACGAGAGATGTCACCGAGATCAATGCCAGCCACCAGCCGGAGAATTTGCGGGCAGCGATTTGGTAGATGGCAACGAACAGTAATATCACGCAGATCCATTGGATTGGCTGCGACCATGCCAGCACCCAGGTTCCCAATCCGTCGTACATGGGCTTTCCGGGGCGCGTCAACAGCGTGCGCAGATTGCCGGTCCCAACAATGAACGCATGCGTGGTCAGCATCCCTGTAAAGGTCAACGCCAGGAATTGTCCCCATTTCAGCCATTTGTCCACGTTGCGCATCAGGATCAGCGACCAAAAGAAGACCAGTCCCACCGCCGAGACTGCCATGGGAATTGGGAATCCATCCACGAACGAAACGTAGGGCATGAACATGAACATCCCACCTGCGGATGGGAAGGCCGACGCCAATAATCCGGTTGGAAAAGCCCAGTCCTCCCCACGATAGATCGGACCCGCCAGCCAGAGTAGGGCGATCCCTCCGATGAAGATCAATCCCCGATAGAGCGGAAAAGCGTAGGAAAAGATCAGAATTCCGCTGGCATAGGCTGGCTTTTCCGCCGAAACAACCTGCAATGCCGCTACGACCCGCTCCAATGATGTTTGGATCAGGAAGGGTGCAACTGCGACCATGAACAAGCCGACGACGACCGCCAATATTGCAAGTATCAGACGGTTGTTTTGAGATGTGTTCTTCATGGCAGCCTCCTTGTGGATAGCTCGATTTGCATGTGAAATGTATCACAATATATATCTGACTTCTTTGCGTTAAGGCAAACGCAGGCAGGAGAAAAATAAGACAGGCAACTTTCTCGGAGTTGCCTGTCTTATTATCTTGTATTGGCGTTTATCCACCTTACTTTTCGTAAAGGGTCACAGTGAAGAACCCATCCATATCGGCGTTCTCCAGGACAAAGGTCGCGCGATCGTTCCAGTACTTTTGGTAATCAGCTGCTTCTTCCGCAGTGGCTGTGCCAGCTGCCATCTTCTTGCCCATTTCCAAACGTGCAGGTGTCGGGATTGGCAGGATGATCACGAGATTGAACTTGACGCCAACTTTAGCGCCCGTATCAAGGCGGGTGAAGACCCATTCCCGCATCGGGGGAAGTTGACCTGTTGGCTCGTCCTTGTACACCATTTTGTTTTGGCGCACGAAGAGGTCATTCACTGTCCCAAACTCCGAGCCGTTGAAGCCGGTGTGAGGAGAAGCTCCGGTGATAAATGTGATCACCTCGCCAAACACGCCGACAAACCATTCATTTTCCGCGCCGGGGGCTTCCACTGCGATCTGTCCGCGCACGGGGATTTCCCCGTCGGGATACAGAACCTCAAGAGCCTTCTTGGTGATGATCCACGCACCAGTGACCGCACCGCAGGAATGGCCAGACAGTTTGACCGCTTCTTCGTACGTATAGGGAACAGGACCAGTTGTCTGGCCGAAAATTCCGAAGTACGGTTCGGTCATCATGATCGGCGGCACCTCGGTGATGTAGGCCTGATCCCAGGCAAACGTCTCGGCTGAGGTGGATGCGGGTTGTTCTGTGTTGGCAGACGGGGCGGCGCCTTCCTGGTAGACCTTTACATTGAAGAAACCATCTAGGGTATCCGCATTTTCAAAGACAAATTTGGCGCGGGCATTCCAGTATTCGTAATACTCCGCAGCTTCTTCAGGCGTGGCTGTTCCAGCTGCCATCTTCTTGCCCATTTCCTGCCGTTCAGGCGTCGCAATCGGGGTGATGACTGCCAGGTTGAAATTAACTCCCACTTTTGCGCCGTTATCCAGGCGGGTAAAGATCCATTCCAACTGAGGGGGTTGCTTCCCGCTGGGCGCATCCAAGTAAACCATTTTGTTCTGGCGCACAAAGATGTCATTTGTCTCCCCGAATTCCGCGCCAATAAAGCCTGTTTTGGGGGCGGCGCCAGTCAAATAGGTGATGATCTCTCCAAAGACGCCGACGAACCACTCATCCTCGGCGCCCGGGGCTTCCACTGTGATTTGACCGCGCACCGGGATTTCCCCATCGGGGTACAACACTTCGAGCGCCTTGCGGGTGATCGTCCAGGCGCCAGCAGTCGCACCGCAGGAATGTCCCGCCAGTTTTGCAGCTTCTTCGTAGTAATAAGGAACTGCCACTTGCGACTGCCCGAAGATTTGGAAATACGGATCGATCATCCAGATCGGTTCCACCTGCGTGATGTAATCCTGCGTCCACAGGACAGGTTCCGCAATTTCAGTGGGCGAGGGCTCTTCCACCACATCTGGTTGGGTCAGGACTTCGGTGGCGGGCGCGGGCTCACTGACCGCTTCCGTGGCTGGAGCGGGAGCAGGGGCGCAGGCCGCCAGTACAAGCGCGGCGATGATCGCCACCGCGAAGGTAAAACATATACTTTTCATTGCTTCTCCTTTATGTGAATGTGTCTGACTTGTGGCTCAATTCTGTGTCACGTATATGTGAAATTTATAACAAATAAGTGACAATGTCTTTGCCTTAACGCAAACCACAGTTGATATAATTTCACTGAGGCATTCCCTGATGAGACAACTTCCCGAAATCCTGGTTAAGAATCCCGTCCTTGCTGGATTATCCCCCTCTGACCAACAGGAAACCGTTCGACTTGCTCGCGTCCGTTCCTATCTGAAAGGCGAAAAAATAATTCTCTACGGCGACGTGTGGCCCCATCTTTTCATGGTGAAAAGCGGGGAGATCGAAGCAATAAAGGAATCTAGCGAGGGGCGTATCCTGCGTGTGGTTTCTTTTCTTGCGGGCGAACTATTTTGGGGACTGGCTTTTTTTCACGAAAATGCCCCCATGCCCGTCACGCTTGGCGCGCGCGAGGACAGTCAAATCTATCTGTGGGCGCGGGACGCCATCTTGCCTCTCCTGTTGCGCAACGGACAAGCTTCATGGGAACTCAGCCGTCTAATGGCGGAACGGATGCAGCACGCCAGCGAAATTTTGGAAGGGCTGGCATTTCAGCCGGTTGCGGGTAGGTTGGCACGCTTCCTGCTGGAAAACTTCGATACTGCCAGTGATTCCGCCATCTCCCGCGATCTCACGCTCGACGATATTGCTGCGCACATTGGCACCACTCGTGAGATGGTCTGCCGGGCTCTTTATAGTTTTTCGGACAAAAAATTAATTGAAGTAACCCGCACCGAATTTGTGCTAACTGACCGCGAAGGCTTGGCGCGCATGGTCGAACGCAGTTAACCGAGCGCCAGGTCGCGCCGCAGTAAATCTTCGACTCTTTCCCGGTCTTGAATTAATTTCACATTTCCCTCTTCCAGCCAAACCACCGCCGGTTTGCGCGCGCCGTTGTAATTGGACGACATGCTCAACTGATACGCCCCGCTCATGGGGATGGCGATCAAATCCCCTTCCTGGATTCTCGGCATGGGCAGGTCTTCGATGACGATATCCCCGGACTCGCAATACGGCCCGGCGATGGAGACGCTCTCGCTTCTTTCCAACCCGACGCCTGTTACCGGCAAACAGGAGTATCTCGCCCCGTACAGCGCATAACGCGGATTGTCCGCCATCCCGCCGTCGGCCAGCAGCCATGTTTTGTGGCCGCGTTTCTTAACCGCACCCACGCGATAAATCGCCACACCCGCCTGCGCCACGAGACTACGCCCCGGCTCAAGGTGTAGATGGGGGAGATCGATGCCGCGAGAGTTGCATCCCTCGATTACCGCTTCAGAGATTCCACGCACATAACTTTCGATGGATGGATGCGGCAATTCATCTTCATGATATGCCACGCCCCAGCCTCCGCCGGGACAAAAATGCCATTCGTTTTTGAATCCGATTTCTTTTGCAAGGTCGAGCGCCATCTCAACCGCAGGAATCAACGGCTCCGGGTCGCGGAAGTTCGAGCCTTGATGGAAGTGAATACCGTTAATTGGCAAGCCGTGTTCTTTACAAAACGCCGCCGCTTCGAGAATCTCTTCGCGCGTCATCCCAAACTTGCTTTCGTGATGACCAGTCTGCGTGTGGACATGATGGGTTGTGACGGAAACGCCGGGAAGCAGGCGAAGCCAGAGAGTCGGTAGATTGGCAGCTGGTAAATTGATAATTCGATGTAATTCACTGAGGTTATCTGCAACGATGGTCCCGGCATGTTGAATGGCGGCTTTCAAGTCTGAGATTGATTTATTAACCCCATGCACGAGAATCTTTTCGCGCGGCAGGCCTGCAGCGATGGCAATCCCGATCTCACCCTCGCCGGTGCAATCGACCGTCAATGCGTGCGCCTGAGTCCACTGCGCAATCGCTTTGCATAAAAACGCCTTTCCAGCATAAGTGATGTTGGAAAGGCCGGGGTAATGGGCAGATAAGGCTCGAGCGTAGGTTTGGGCAAGAATATTCAGGGTCGCAGAGTCGTACACATAGAGGGGAGTCTGATATCGGTCCGCGAGAGAGGCGAGATTCTGTCCGGCGATGGTCAGCGTTTCGTTTTCGATTCGAGTCGTGACGGGGAAAAGGTCAAGCCGATTCATAGTCGCTGGCGAGTTTAACGCGATTCCGTCCCTGTTGTTTTGCCCGCATGGCAGCATGATCCGCCGCGATCAGGAGTTCGGCAGGCAGGATGGCATCCAGCGGGAATGTTGCGATACCCATGCTCAGGGTGTACCCGGATACGCCCTCGCCGTCTGTCGGGGGGTGTGGCGCGCCTTCTTGAATTCCATTGCGCAACCGCTGGGCAAATTGCACGGCGCTAGGCTGGTCGCACTCCGAAAGAATAATGGCGAATTCGTCGCCCCCATACCGCGCGGCGATATCGTACTTCCGCAGATTGAGTTTGATGAGATTTGCCACGGCTCTCAAGCGGGCATCCCCGGCAGGATGTCCCCATTTGTCGTTGTATTCCTTGAAGAAGTCGATGTCGAAGACGATCAGGGATAACTGGGTTCCCTTCCTTTCCGCGCGTTCGACTTCGGCGTTGATCGCCTGTTCGAAGATATGACGGTTCGCGAGCCCGGTCACAGCATCGGTGGTGGCCATTTTCTTGATTTCAGCGTGAAGCCGGGCATTGTCCACGGAGACGGCAATCGGACCGGCTATGGTGGCCAGCAGTTTTACGTCGGCTTCTTTCAGCCGGGCCTCTTCACCGGACTCAACATTCAGCACACCCAACACATTGTCATCTTTTATCAGGGGAACACAAATTTCGCTTGTTATGTTGGTGTCCGCTTTCAGGAAAGTATCTTCTTTTTCAGCATCCTCAATGAATTGAACGGACTTGGTGCGAATCGTCCGGCCCGCCACTCCCTGGCTGATATGAATCTTTTTTATAACCATGTTTTCAGGGTATCCCACCTGCGCTGAAAGATTCAGATAATCGTCGTTCAAAAAATAAATGCTGACATGGGTGTACCCAAATGCCTCCTTCAGGCTTTTGACGACGGTGCGGCTGATGGTTTCGAGGTCGAGCGAACTGGCGACAAGCTTCGAGATTTCCTGGATGGCAGTGAGTGTCCGCAGGTCAGATTGGGTCTGGGCATATAACGCCGCGCGGTGAAGCGACTCGGATATCTGGCTTGCGAGGGTTTCGAGGGTGAGGATATCCAACTCGCCGAACGCGTTGAGTTCCAGGCTCTCGGCGTAGAACACGCCATATAGTGCGCCCTTTTGGAAGATGGGTGTACAGATGGCTGAACCGGACTTCGTGCTGGTTGAATAATAATGACTGTCTTCCGAAACGTTCCCCGAGACATATGTCTTTTGGAGGCCGGCGGTATAGCCGATAATTCCCTCACCCAGCTTTTGCCGGTAGCCCGGCCTGTAACCGAAATCTTCCGCGCCAGAGATTGCGACGATTTCCAGCATGTTATCGGCAGTCAGGAGCGAAATGGCGGTTTCGGCATATCCAAACTGACGGGTGACCGTTTCCACCGCGCGCTGAAGGATTTCCCTTTCATCGAAGCTATCTGCGATCCGTCTTCCGGCTTCTTCCAGGAGGGCAAGTTGACGTGAACGGCGCTCTTCCGCACGCAGGTGAGCCTGTTCGTTGGTGATGTCATGAAGAACAACCACCCGACCAAGCAGGCCGGCGCCTTTTTTTTGTATTGGTATGACACGGGCATCGTACCATTTCGTAGTACCGCCGCTTTTCAGTTCGACATTGATATTCGACTCCGGGGAATCCCAAATTTTATTAAATTTTTCTGCCTGCGGCAGGATCGAGAGAGCGGTCTTCCCAAACCAAAATGTATTCATACCAAGCAGCCTGCCTGCCGCAGGGTTTAGATTGACAACCTCGCCTTCGCGGTTGACGACGATGATCGCATCTTGAAGATTCTCAATGACGATGGCTGCGGCAAGGGGGAACAGGCTTGGCACTCCGAAACGGAAAAAACCAAGCGCGATGAGCGGCGCAGAAAACCCCAGGAAAAGAGGCGTCGGATCAAGGGATATGCCATTTTCAAAATAGATGAAAACGGCATTTACGATAGTGGTCAAGATCACACCGGCAAGGACAATGCCCGTTCTTACACGGAGCGCCTTCTCGGCTTTGAGATAACCAATAAAATATACAATGATCCCTGTTGCAACCATCGTATAGGCAAGTGTAAAGTAGATCCAAAAACCGATTCCGTATTCGGCATCCAATGGTGCGAAATATACCCCCGTAGAAGTGAGCGATGTCCAGACCAGGTGATGGAGATCGTTCGTGCTTCCAAGGAGAAATGCGACTGCCCCGGGTATGGCAAGTAAAAAAATGCGGCCGTTCATTAACCACCATGCGCCGATGCCGGTATATCTGAGCGCAAATGCGAGCCAGAGCGGCGGGGAGAGAGTCATGCCGAGATAAAGCATCCTTCTCGCAAAAATTTTTGCCTGGATCGACGGGTGGACAATTTCCAGAAAGTAAAATCCGGCCCACACCGCCATGGAGAGCATCAGTGCGCCAAGCGTGCGTGCGCCGGGAGTTTGCCAATTGATGAAAGCTCGAATGGCTATCCCCGTAATGATCACGACAAGGAGGGCAAGACAGATCAGATATGCCGATAGATATGTTTCCATTCGGTCACATTACCGGTCGAAGAACAAAGTCCACCAGATTTCCCAGTTTTGCATCGGGGTGGGAACCGGCACAGGCGTATTCACGATGACCGGCGCGCTACCCGGTAATTCCACCGGAATGACAGGCTGGTCTCCCTCCTGAAGGTAATGCCCGTCAGCGCGCGCCCATTCTTCCACGGCATCGGTCGAAGCGGCATAAGCCACCTGGGTTTGCAGGGCGATCTGGGTCTGTACTGCCTGAGTGGCAATCGCGCGCATTTCATCGCGCTGTTCGTTCAGGCGGTTCAATTCCTCAAGTCGCGTATTGAATTCGATGACGAAAAGGATAAGGATGAAGATTCCTGCAAAGACAGCCACACGCCTGAACCGAATGGGGAACTGGTTCATGACCGTATCTTAACCGTTATCGCTACAGTTGGCAAATCCCCCGTTTGTGGTAAAATCCCGCCTCGCGAGTCGTTGTACCCTTCGACCCGACATCAATTTTTTACGAAAGGGCTTAAACCATGAAAGTATTGCTCATCAAGGACGTATATAAACTCGGACGCGCAGGCGACATCAAGAAGGTGGCCGACGGTTTCGGGCGCAACTTCCTCCTTCCGCAAGGGCTTGCCGTACTCGCCACTGCAGGCGCGCTCAAACAGGTGGAGAAGATCAAATCCCAGGCGGAGATTCGCCGCAACGCTCAAAATAATGAACTCAAAGGCATTGCCGACCAGATCAAGGATGTGACCCTGATCTTTCCCGTCAAAGCAGGTGAGACTGGAAAACTCTATGGCTCGATCACAACCGGGGATATCGCCGCTGCGTTGACCGAAAAAGCCCGCTTCGAGATCAAACGCCAGCAGGTGGATACCCAGCCGATCCGCGCCCTCGGCGAATTCACCGCCCGCATCCGCCTGACGATGGACCTTGTGCCCGAGATCAAAGTGATCGTCCATCGCGAAGGCGAAAGCCCGGATACTGTGACCGGCGCCCAGCCTGAAGAAACGTCAAAACCTGCCAAGGATGCTGCGAAGAAAGAAGAACAGGCAGAAGAAACCAAAACTGAGTGATCCGCATAATGACTCACCCCGGATTTCCGCGGGTGAGTTTGCTTTTAACCAATGGAATTTCTCATTCATCCCGCCCAGCCCTCCGACACCGATGCGTTGACCGAGATTGCCTTAACCGCCAAACGGCACTGGAATTACCCCGAACGATGGATTCAATACTGGCTGCCTGCTCTCTCCGTCTCTGCCGAGTACTTACGCGCAAACGAATCATGGATCGCCGCCGTGCAATTCAAGCCTGTCGCCTGGTATTCATTGAAGCAGGTTGCCGAACATCTCTGGCTGGATAATCTCTGGGTGCTGCCCGCTTGTATGGGAAAAGGAATAGGGAGGAAATTGTTTTCGCATGCGTTGGAAAGAAGTCGTATACGCGGCGCATCTGTATTGAAGATCGAAGCCGACCCCAACGCAGAAAACTTTTATATCCGCATGGGCGCGCGGCGGACTGGCGAACATCACAGTAAAGTGGACGGTCAACCACGGTTATTACCGGTAATGGAAATGACACTATGAAAAATATTGGACCAAAAAGCAGTGAATGGCTCGCCTCGATCGGCATTCAATCCCTTGAGGATGTTGCCCGTCTTGGCGTGGTCGAGACGTATAAAATGGTAAAAGCAGCCTACCCAGAGAGAGTATCCCTGAACATGCTCTACGGTCTGCAAGCAGCCCTGCTGGATATCCCGTTCCAGGAATTGCCTCAGGACATCCGTGATCAACTCAGGCGTGAGGTCGAGGCATCATGACCACCTATTGCGATTATTGCAACACCCATCCCGAAGATACCTTCAATAGGAACTATCACGATACCCAGTATGGTTATCCGCTGAAAAGCGACGACGAACTCTTCGAGCGGCTCATCCTCGAGATTAATCAGGCAGGATTGTCTTGGATCACCATCCTTAAGAAAGCCGATAATTTCCGCAAGGCCTATCACGGCTTCAGGGTCGCCAAAGTGGCGAAGTACAAGGCGAAGGATCGCGCACGCCTGCTCAAGGATGCAGGCATCATCCGTAATCGACTGAAGATCGATGCCGCCATCGAAAATGCGCAGCGGATCCTCGAATTGCAAAAGGAACATGGCTCGTTCAAAAAATGGCTCGATAAGAACCATCCGCAATCGAAGGAAGAATGGACCAGGTTATTCAAAAAGACCTTTGTCTTTACCGGCGGCGAGATCGTAAACGAATTCCTGATGTCCACAGGCTACCTCCCCGGCGCGCACCAAAAGGATTGCCCCATCTTCAAAAAAATCGCCGCGAAAAAACCGGCATGGGTGAGGGCGTGATTTCTTTATTTTACGAACGCTTCTAAAACCGACATTCACCTTGTATACTTGATGCAATGACACCGACCTTTGCCATTGCAGGCAGGCTGACCCGCGAATACCTCCTGCCACCAAACGGTTCTCCCCGGCTGGATGCCCCCGGCGGGTGCTCGTTGTATGCGGCTGGCGGTCTGGCGGTTTGGGACAGTTCCATAGCATTGATCTCGAAAATAACCCCGGCTTATCCGGATGAATGGCTGGATGACCTGAAATCTCGTGGTTTGGATACGCGCGGGATCTATGTTGACAGGGATTTGGAAAACGCCGACCTGCGTGATTTCATTGCCTATACGGAGACGAACGAGCGCAGCCATTCCAATGCCGTCTCGCATTTTGCGCGTCGCGAAATGACATTTCCAAAATCTTTGCTGGGTTATCAGCCGCCGGAGGAATTACCCAATCCCTTGCGCGATACCGATCCGCTTTCGCCGGATGCCTTGCGCGTGCCGAAGGAGTATCGTGACATTCGTGCCGTGCATCTCTGCCCCTTCGATTTCACCAGTCAGGGTCAAATGGTAAATCTATTCAAAGGCGGCTCAATCCAGATCCTGTGCCTCGATCCCGATCCGTTCTATATGAATCCCTCCCTTCGGCGTGACCTTCGCATAGTGCTTCTCGGTGTGAAAGCATTTCTGCCTTCGGAGGAGGAAATGCGCGCCTTGTTCTGGGGCGAAACCAATGACCTTTGGGAAATGGCGCAGAAGGTCGGCGAATACGGTCCAAGTATCATCGTTATTAAACGCGGCGCACATGGACAGTACGTCTATGACGCCGCAGCAAAACGGCGATATGAGATTCCCGCCTACCCTGCGCGGCTCGTTGACCCGACAGGAGCCGGGTCCGCTTTCTGCGGCGGATTCCTCGCCGGTTACCAGCGTACGAACGACCCGCTTACTGCCGCACTGTATGGCAATGTCTCTGCTTCTCTGAAAATCGAAGGAACGGGACCCTTCTCTCCATTGGATGCATTGTCCGGGTTGGCTGAAGCGCGAATTCACTCCTTGAAGGAAATGGCAAGAGAGATTTAATATTGCCCTGTTCTTTCCCAAAGACCAAATTATTTATCCGCCAGATCTCATGATCAAACGCCTTCTTGACCTTGCTATTCAGATCCAGCAAATTCCTGCGCCTACCTTTGCGGAAGGACCTCGCGCGGAGGTCATCCGTGATTTATTCATAAAGGAAAAACTTGAAGACGTCTCAATGGATTCGCTTGGGAATGTGTTCGCGCGCTTACCGGGGAAACAGAAGAAAGCCAAGGCATTGATCGTATCCGCCCACACCGACACGGTGTTTCTGGCGGGGACCCGGCTACAAGTCCGGGAGGAAGCGGGGAAGGTCTTCGGTCCCGGAATCGGGGATAACTCCATCGGTGTTGCGGCATTGTTTGGAATCCTTTGGACGATCCGCGAACGGAATATTGAATTAAAGCATGATGTCTGGTTCGTTGCAAATGTGGGAGAAGAAGGTTTGGGCGATCTGCGCGGGATGCGCGCCGTGGTGGAGCGTTTTGGATCGGAGGTTCTTGGCTATCTCGTCCTGGAAGGCCTGGCTTTGGGGCATATTTATCATCGCGCCATCGGGGTAAGGCGGTATCGCATCACGGCAAAGACTCGCGGCGGACATTCCTGGTCGGATTATGGACAGCCTTCGGCAGTGCATGAACTTGCCTCGATGATCACGCAGTTGACAAGGATTCGTTTGCCTCGTGAACCGCGCACGACGATGAACGTTGGCACCCTTCAAGGGGGAACAGGTGTGAATGTGATCGCCGCGGAAGCCAAATGCGAATTGGACTTGCGTTCTGAAGACCCTGCCGCTCTTGCGAAAATCATCTCCCAGGTCGAGAAAATCATCCTCGACTGGAATCATGAAGGTGTGAGGATCCAGGCTGAAATCATCGGCGAACGCCCGGCGGGAGAGATACCGTCCGATCATCCGCTGGTGAAACTTGCTATGAACTGTGTTCAAGATCAGGGGATCGAAGCGGTCCTCACTTCCGGTTCGACAGATGCAAATATACCGCTCAGCAAAGGAATACCCGCTGTCGTCATGGGGGTCACGATCGGCGGGGGGGCACATACGTTGAATGAATATATCGATACTGAACCAATTCAAAAAGGGATGAAGAGTTTGGCGCGGTTTATTAGTTCGGTCGGGGATGAATAGTACGTTGTGAACATCGGATTGAAAAGTAAGAATACAAAAAGCCTCCGCTGCCGGGGGCTTTTTCCAGGTTGCTATTCCTCAATTTATCAAATTTATTTCAAACTCAGCACCTCGAAGACATCCACCGGTTTCGATTTGCCCTTCACCATCATTGCCTCAAGAGGTTTCACTTCCACCTGTTTCTTCACACGCTCGTATGCTTCCTTGCTGATGACGATCTGGTTCTTCGCCGAGTTTTCCTGGAGTCGTTTCGCGGTGTTGACAGAGTCGCTGATGGCAGTATATTCGAGCCGCTTCTCGGTGCCGATCAAACCGAGCACAGCGTCGCCGAAATGGATGCCAACGCCAAAAGCAAGATGCGCATCAGGCGATAGTTCCTTGTATAGGTTTTCCACAGAATCGCGGATGGCAAGCGCAGTCTTTACGGCGCGCAGGGTGTGATCCGGTTGAGGCACAGGCGCGTTGAACCAGGCCATGATCGCGTCGCCCATGAATTTATCCACAGTGCCTTCCTGCGCCAGGACGGCATCTGCCATCGCGGCAAGATAAAGGTTGAGAATGCTCACCAATCTCTCCGGCGGAAGTTTTTCACTGTAAGTGGTGAATCCACGAATATCGGCAAAGAGGGCGGTGATCTCCGCGCGTTTGCCTCCCAGCTGCAAACTGTTCGGGTCGAGTTGGTCGATGACGGCGGGCGAAACCATCCTTTCGAACAGGCGCCTTTGCGCCTCCAATTTCTTTCGTTCTGTCAGGTCATCCAAAACGATTGCCACACCCTGGGTTTTTTGACTCGCGTCCTTGAGAGGGGAGAGGTTTAGACGCCAGTCCACGATTCCTCGTTTGGGCATGCTATGGCTGATCTCCAGGTCCACGATCGGTTTTTCCGTCTTGCGGACCTCCGTCAGATGCGGACCCAGTTCACTGGAGACCGAAGCCAGCGCTTCGTTCAGGTAATGACCGATGATGTCCTGGGTAGGCGAGCCGAGGATATTTTCCGCGGCGCGATTGGCAAGTGTGATCTTGTCCTGAATATCCGCCGTGATGACCCCGCTGGCGATGGAAGCAAAAACGTTATCCATCAGGTTCTTGAGCGCGGTTACTTCTTCAAGGGTTTGTTTGAGCGATGAAAACAGGCGCGCATTATCGATGGCGATGGCGGCCTGGTTTGCGAAGGCTTCCAGCAATTCCTTTTCTGTTTCTGCAAAGATACCTGTGCGAATTCGGTTGTCGGCGTAAAGTACGCCGATCAGTTCGTTCTTCACTTTGAGGGGCACGCACAAGATGGATCGCAGGTTGAAGGCGACGATGCTTTCCTGCCCGACAAAGCGCTTGTCTTCCTGGGCATTGGTGGTGACGACCGATTCGCCGGTATCGATCACGCGTTGGACAACGCTCCGGCTGACGTTTTTCTCCGCCGAGTTGATGGATTCCATCTCCCAATTACGGGCGATGCGCGCCGTCATTTCTCCGTTTTCATTCCTCAACATCAAAAAGCCGCGCTCGGCTTTGGTGAGGCGAACAATATTGTCCATTACGATGCGCAGGACCTCATCGAGTTCGAGCGATGAATTGATGACCTGCCCGGTCTCGACAAGCGCCAGCATGTTGCCGTGTTCTCGTTGGAAAGTTTCGAGCTTTCCACTCAAAGTCTCCAGCGTGGATTGCAGGTACTGCATCTGCTCCAGCAGGTCCTTCGGGGCTTTGATCTTGTCGCTGTTTAGTTGAGCGCGGATCTTTGCAGAAAGAATGGCAAGCGCGGTCAACTGGTCGTGAACGGTGCGTGGGCGTGTGGAATTGTCTGTCATAAGGGATACGGCGGGATGTCTTGAACCTCCGTGTAATTGTATCCCAAGATTGCGATTTTTAGCCGCTTTCGAATGGTTCTGTAGAGAAGAGCTTGGGCAGCCTGGCGCGCGCGCGCTTCGTCTCCATTGTGCGGTGTGAACATCTGCAATTGGAGTTCATGCAGAAGCGTCTCGATAGAGTCAGAGGCGTCTGGCAGGAGTCGCTTCAACAGTTGTGCGCGTTCATAAGCCGTGACGTGGGCGGGCTGGGGGTATTTCATCCATCGCAGGCTGATGTTGATGCTGTGGAAGTGCCTTTCGATGGCGGTACGATTGATAAAGACCAGCCATCTGCTTAGCCAGCGCGGTGGGGTCAATCCGCTTCGTTCGATGGCGCGCCTCAGCAAATTAGTGGCGGTGAAGCGTGGTGCATATCGATTTCTTATCGAAAGAGCCAGCAGGATGAAGAACACGCCTCCCAGCCACGGGAAAATGGATGTCAACCTTTTGAGCCAGGGATTCTCCTGGGCATTATCCTCTTCTTGGAGGTCGGGAGCCGGCGGCTCATCCTCTTCTTCAAAAGGTGTTTGATCCACAGGATTAATGAATGGAGCGATAGCCGGACCGTTCTCTTCGCGCGTCAGCGGCCGTTCTAGCGGATCCTGGCTTGTCGTCGGTTCGAATTCCACCCAGCCATAATCGGAAAAGTACACTTCAGGCCAGGCGTGCAGGTCGCGCTCACGCACGATATAAATGCTGTTTTGTTGGTTTGGCTCGCCTTGGGCGTATCCCACCGCCATCCGCGCCGGGATGCCCACCGAGCGCAGCATTAACACCTCGGCAGTGGCGTAATAATTACAAAAACCTCTCTTGCTTTCGAATAAAAAGTATTCCAGCGGGTCAACATCTTCATCCGGCAGTTCGACGATCCCGCTGTATTCGATCTCGTTTCGAAGGAAATTTGTGATCGCAAGCGCCTTGTCGAATGAGTTATCGTACGGCACCGTGATCTGTTTGGCAAGTTCAACGATGCGCGGCGAAAAATCTCCTGGCAGTTGCAGGTATTTTTCCCGTACCCATAATGGATAATCGGCGTCCGTTTCTCGCAGTTCACCCACGGTCGGGTTGCCGATTCTTGCGCTTGTTCGGTAAAGATCACCCGCTTTGATTGTGGGTGAAGCCCGCAGCGCCATCACATCGAGGAGCAGATCTTCCCCATCGATTACACCGGGAATCTCCGAATACAACATGATGGCATTGTGATTGACCCATACCGGTTGTGCTGGAGTGTAAAGGATGGTTTGCCCATCTACGAGGACATCGAATGTGAATCCAAGCCTCCGGCTGTGGGAACGATCCGGGATATTGATGTCGCCGCTTGAAGGTTCGCGTCGCGATTCTTTATCACCGGTGGTTTGCCATCTCCCTTCATCGTATCGATCATAGACTTGTCCGCGCCAATATAGTCGTGGAATGTCTGCAGCGCTTTGGGGCGTAAAGACGCGAAAGACCACCAGGTCGCTTTGAGGGGTACGCGTGCCAAGCGAGAGTTCGGTCAGAAAGTTGCGCGGTTTGGGTTGGTTTTCCTTGTTTACGGATGCGAAAATATTTTCGAAGCGATCGGGAGGGAAGAGCTTTCCATAAGTGTTGCGCCAGAATTCGCGGCCCCCGGCTGTGGCAGGCAGGATATATGGAGTTCCCCATGCCAGTAGAATTAGTACGGCCGCAGCCATGATCGTTGTATTTGTCAGGTCCAACCCGCTTTCGCTGGAAACCTGGACCCGCGACTCAGCCCATTTTCTACGGTCGGCAATGTATTTTAGACGGCTGAGTAGGATGAGCGCCAGAAACAGATAGATGCCGAACATCCAGGTGTAATCCCGGCTGGTGTAGTGGTAGGCATGCACGATGATCATTAGAATGCCGTTCGGCAGGATCGTCTTTAGATAATTTGCTTCGCGCGAAAGATGATATCCGCTATACAGACTGGTAAACCAGTAAGGAAGACACAACAGCGCGACGACGAAAAATTGATCTTCCACCGCCCTGCCTGCCAGCAGTTCCTGAATATCGGTCATCAATCTTCCGAGGAGGATGGTCAGTTTATCCAAAAGCCAGGTCTGAGTCTCTTCGTATTCGATTGCCCCCAATAATTGCCAGGTGATCATGACGACCATATATGCAACTGCAAGAAAATACACACTGTATTTCCGAAATTGGCTGTGACCGAGTGCAAGCCCGACCAGAAAACCGATCACCGCCACGTTCCGTATCAGCCCGAGGCCTTCCGTCCAGCCGGCGCTTTCCATCCTCCACACCGAGAAAAGGACAGCCATCAGCATGATCATACTGGCGGGTAGATCCCACGTTCTTGGAGGCGATTTTTCCATTCTTCGAGTGTACAATGAATGGAAAAGTTCCGTCAATCGAATTCATGTAAAAACCCCACTGGAGGACTATATGCAGCCCCTTATCGACTTCGGCATATCCCTGGTCATCGTATTGCAACGCATGGGGGAATGGGTGTATCCCATCATGACATTCTTCAGCGAGCTCGGATCCGAAGAATTCTTCTTCCTGGCCATGCCTTTGATCTACTGGTGCATCGATTCCGCGCTTGGTCTTCGGGTCGGTTTTATTTTGGTAACCAGCATTTATCTGAATACCATCAGCAAGGCGGCCTTCGCCGGTCCGCGCCCGTATTGGGTGAGTTCACATGTCCGGCCATTATGGGCGGAGACGGGCTTTGGTGTTCCTTCGGGTCACGCCCAAAATGCCCTGAGCATCTGGGGCACGATCGCGTCACACCGAAGACGTATCTGGGTGACGGTCCTTTGCGTTTTTCTCATTTTGATGATCAGTTTTTCGCGGCTCGTGCTCGGCGCGCATTTTCCGCACGATGTGGTTGTCGGCTGGCTGATCGGAGGCGCATTGCTGTGGGCGTTTTTCCGTTATTGGGAGACGGCTGAGAATTGGCTCGCTGGGAAAACTTTTGTGGTGCAAGTTAGGATTGCTTTCCTTGTATCAATGACCTTCGTGATACTGGGGATGGTTGTTTACAACTCGTTAACCGATTACCAATTACCTCAGGATTGGCTGACGAACGCGCTTCGCTCCGGTCTCAGGCCGGATCCCACCAATCCGACTGCGGTCTTCTCCACAGCCGGGACTTTTTTCGGGCTCGCATTGGGTGTAGCGTGGACTCACCAAAGGGGCGGGTATCAGGCTGCCGGTCCGGGGTGGAAGCGGGTACTTCGGTTTATCCTGGGA
Source organism: Anaerolineales bacterium (assembly GCA_015075725.1). NCBI lineage: Bacteria > Bacillati > Chloroflexota > Anaerolineae > Anaerolineales > Anaerolineales bacterium. Next base: position 2,344,780 of record JABTTV010000001.1, read on the forward strand.
TTTATCGGGGTCTTGATCCTCTGGCAGGGCTTGGGTGCAGTTTTTCCTCGCAGCGATGACCTGGTGGCCTATTCCCTGCGATATTTGCGTTACGCCTTGGTAGGCTGTTGGATTTCAGGCGGAGCGCCCTGGGTTTTTAAACATTTCAATTTAACTACATCTTAAGGCGTTCGGTTGTAGGTTTTACTCCATCTGATATAATGCGCCCCATCGAATGGAAGGTATCAGAAATAGTTTTATTGACGGCGGTTCTGATTAAATAAATCAAATATATGCAGGTAAATGATCTTCAATGACGTTGGAAAAAGGCACCCTCATTCATAATCGGTATCGAATTATCGACATCCTCGGGCAGGGGGGGATGGGATCGGTCTACCGCGCGATAGATGAAAACCTGGGCGTATCTGTGGCGCTTAAGGAGAATTTGTTCACCACCGATGAATATGCCCGTCAATTCCGGCTCGAAGCGGTCATTCTTGCCAATCTTCGCCATCCGAACCTGCCCCGGGTATCGGATCACTTCGTGCTTGGGGATTTGGGTCAGTACCTCGTCATGGATTTCATCGAAGGCGAGGATCTGCGTTACCGCATGGAGCGCCTCGGCATGCTCGAAGAGGAGGACGCAGTGCATATCGGCGCCTCCATGTGCGATGCGCTGGCATACCTGCATAGTCGGAAACCGCCGATCTTGCACCGCGACTTGAAACCGGGCAATGTCAAGATATCGCCGGACGGCCATATCTATCTCGTGGATTTTGGTTTGGCAAAAGTCTATCAAAATGCAAGCCAGGCAACGACCACCGGTGCGCGCGCCATGACCCCCGGGTATTCCCCCCCGGAGCAATACGGCACAGCACGGACCGATCCACGCACCGACATCTATTCGCTTGGCGCTACATTATATGCTGCGTTGACCGGTATCATTCCAGAAGACGGCCTTGCGCGGGCGATGGATAACGCCCAGTTGACGCCCCTGCGTAAACGCAATCCAAAGGTCTCGCGCAAACTTTCCGCTGCCATCGAGAAAGCAATGGCTGTTGACCCCAGTGACCGCTTCCAGACTGCCGAGGAATTCAAGGCGGCCCTGCTCGCCTCCGGATCGATGACCCAGCAGGTGCCAGGCTCCTACAAGGTGATCCCGCCTCCGCCTGAAGCGGTTTCTCACCCCGCGCGCCCCATCCAGGCAACGGTCGTTGATGAAGAAAAACCTGTCGGCGAAGCCAGGAAGGCGCCGGGTCCCGTTCCGCCCAAGTCAGCCGCTTCGCACGAAGATCAACCGTTTGTATCTCCACTGAAACGGCAGAAGGAACGCGAACGTAAACGCCGCGTATCGTTGATCCGATTTGCGTTCATCGCCGGATTGCTTTTATTGACAGTTGGTGCGGTTCTTTATTTTTCTCCCGGGATATTGCCGGCTGATGTACGAGCCATGGTTCCCTTTCTTGCGCCAACTGCAACCGCCACTCCCACTTCAATTCCCTCATCCACACCGACGCTCGAGCCTACAGCGACTATCACGACCACATCAACGAACACACCCAGACCTACACCGACAGCTACGTTTACGTTTACACCTACACCCCGCTCGATTGTGACAGAATCTGTGGTGGGTGAAACCGCCACTGCCCCGGCTTCGCTCATCGTAGGCGGAGGAGCAGGGCAGGTTGCCATCGTTTCCGAACGGGTTGGCGCTCCACAAATTTTCCTAGTCGATCTCAGTGGTGAAAATGCCTTTCAGGTGACCAATATGCCCAATGGTGCCTGTCAACCTTCCTGGTCGCCGGATGGATTGAGAATCGTTTTCATCTCTCCATGCCTCAGGAACACGGACAGCTATTCGAACGCCAGCCTGTATATCATCAATGGAGACGGGACAGGTTTAACCACTCTCGATGCATCGCCGGGCGGGAACTTCGACCCTGCCTGGTCGCCGGACGGCACGACAATTGCATACACATCCCTGCGAACCGGCCAAATGGAGATATTCCTGATCGATGTGACAGACCCCACACAGATTGTTCAGCTTACACAGAGTCAGTCCCTTGTCGAGTCGCGCATGCCGGCTTGGTCGCCCGACGGCTCTCAATTGGTGTATGTCGTCAAACGGCTCAACGTCTATCAAATCTGGATGATGAACGCGGACGGATCTGACCAGACCCAAATCATCCGTTCCGGCGTGGCTTACACAGACTACCTGCCGGTCTGGTCGCCGAAAAACGACCTGATCATTTTCAACCAGCGATGCGCGAAGACATTTTGTAACCCATACCTCTTGAGTACATCTGCAACCGACCGCTCAACCGAGCAGGGATTGCGATTGCCGTTCACGCTCACTTATATTGAAAACATCGACTATTCCCCGGACGGCTTCTATATTGCATATGAAGGCGCGGAGGAATCAGGGAACATTGACGTGTATTACATGACTCTGTCAGGCGGGGATCGGGTCCGGCTCACCTCCGGTCCCGAACAGGATTTCGACCCTGTCTGGCGGCCCGCCATTCAAGAACCCTAGGACAGCAACTCCCGCTCCGCCGCGGGAGTTTTTCTTACGTCGCTCTTATTGACGATGCCTTTTCCCACTGTTATGATTATCCTGCACCGGGTAGCACTCTCAGAATGAGAGTGCTAAATTATGATATGACAAACCTCACCGAAAGACAGAAAACCCTCCTGATGTTGATCATCCGTGATTACATCGACTCCGCCCAACCGGTCGGCTCGAAGCGGTTGGCAGAGCATTACCATATAAACTTGTCCTCGGCGACCATTCGGAATGAAATGGCATCTCTTACCGAAATGGGCTACCTGCGACAGCCCCACACTTCCGCCGGGCGCGTGCCCACAGAAGAAGGCTATCGCTACTTTGTCAGCGAGATGATGAACAGCGCAGAACTGCCGGAAACCGTTCAACATACCATCTCGCACCAGTTCTATCAGTCCCGTCCCGAACTTGACCAGTGGATGACCCTTGCGGCATCCATCCTCGCGAGCCAATCGCAGGGTGTTTCGGTTGTCGCAGCGCCACATGTGGAGACAACCAAATTCAAGCACGTCGAGCTCATCTCCACCCAGGGCAGGCAAGTGCTCATGGTTTTGGTGATGCTGGGAGGGGAAGTATCCCAGCAGATTCTGACTTTGGCGGAACCTGTCCCCCAGGAGCGACTCAGCGGAACAGCTACGCGTCTTAACGGGCTTTTGGCTGGTCAGACCGCCCAAGCCATTTCCTTGCTGACAGCTCGCCCCGACCCGCTCGATCAGGACATCCTCCTGCTCATCGCACAGGACATGCGCCGCATGATCGAAAAAGCCTCCGGCGAGATCTACACCGATGGCTTGACCAACGTCCTTGCCGAACCGGAATTCTCAGAATCCGACGAAGCGCGGCGGGCGTTGAAAATTTTTGAAGAACGCTCCACTCTTCAAGACTTGCTTGCCCGCACCACCAGCAACAGTGACGTAGGCGCATTGCAGGTGCTCATCGGCGGCGAAGGCGAATACGACGATCTGCGTCAATGCAGTATGGTCATTGCACGCTACGGGGTCCCCGGAATGGCGACAGGCGCGCTTGGTGTGCTCGGTCCCATGCGCATGGCCTACTCGCGGACCATCCCCACGGTCAGGTTCGTCGCCGGGTTGTTAAGCGATTTGGTCAGCGATAACATCTCAGGCGAATAAAACCAAGTCGCCCTTCGGGGTTGTTTGATAACATAAAATACATATAAATCCCGAAGGGATGACATAAAACGTCAAACGGAAGTGATATTTATGGCAGAAGAAATGAACAAGCACGAGGAAAACGAAGAGACACAAGCCGCAGCGGAATCGAAGGCTGACACGACCCAAGAGGCTCCCGTCGACGCGGAGCGTGAGGCGTTGATCCAGCAATTGAAAGAGGCCGAATCCAAGATGATCGAATATAAGGATGGTTGGGCGCGGTCTCAGGCGGAGTTCCAGAATTTCCGCAAACGCGTGGAGCGCGATAATGAGTCATTTAAAGTTTCGACAAAGGGCGACATCATAAAAAAAGTATTGCCCGTGCTCGACGATTTGGAACGAGCCATGTTGAACCGCCCCGCAGACGACGCCTGGGCAAACGGCATCGAACTTGTGATGCGAAAGTTCCAAAATATTCTGGATATGGAAGGCGTGACAAAGATCGAGGCGAAAGGTGCGGCATTCGACCCGAACTTCCATGAAGCGATTTCCCATGAACCTTCGGAGGAAGTGGAGAGCGGCCACGTCATCGAAGTGATCCAGAGTGGATATGTGATCGGTGAACGTGTTCTTCGACCTGCCCTTGTGAGGGTGGCGCAGTAAATTCGGTTCAAGGTTGAAAGTTACAGGTTATGCGTTATTAATCCTTTACCATTCAACCTTCAACTTGAAACTTAGGAGAAATCATGGCAAAAATCATTGGTATTGACCTGGGTACGACGAACTCGGTGGCGGCGGTAATGCAGGGCGGCGAACCGATCGTGATCCCATCGGCTGAAGGCGAACGGCTTGTGCCTTCGGTCGTGGCGGTGAACAAAAATAGTGAACGCCTGGTGGGGCGCGTGGCGCGAAATCAGGCGATCACCAACCCGCAGAACACGATCTTTTCTGTGAAACGTTTTATGGGGCGAAAATCCGACGACCCCGAAGTGGAGCGCACGAAGAAACGCGTGCCGTATGCGGTGAAAGAAGCGCCAAACGGCGATGTCCGCGTGGAACTCGGAGGCAAGGATTATTCCCCGCCGGAGGTCTCTGCGATGATTCTCGCAAAGATGAAGGCAGATGCCGAAGCCTATTTGGGCGAGACGATTACGCAGGCGGTGATCACTGTACCGGCTTACTTCAACGATGCCCAGCGCAATGCGACCAAGGATGCGGGCAAGATCGCAGGCTTGGAAGTGTTGCGCATCATCAACGAACCGACGGCTTCTTCGCTGGCGTATGGGTTGGACAAAAAGAAGAACGAAGTCATCTGCGTGTATGACCTGGGCGGCGGTACGTTCGATGTTTCCATTTTGGATGTGGGCGACGGCGTGTTCCAAGTCCGCTCCACAAGCGGCGATACCTTCCTCGGCGGCGATGACTTTGACCTGCGCATTATGGATTACCTGATTGCCGAGTTCAAGAAGGATAACGGCATCGACCTGCACAACGACCGTCAGGCGCTTCAGCGTTTGAAGGAGGCGTCTGAAAAGGCGAAGATCGAGCTTTCGACTGTCATGCAGACCGAAATCAACCTGCCGTATCTTACAGCGGATGCGAACGGTCCCAAACATTTGGTGATGACGCTTACCCGCGCCAAGCTCGAGCAATTGGTGGCGGATCTTGTCGATCGAACGATTGCGCCGGTCAAGCAGGCTTTGGCAGATGCCAGCTTGAACGCGGGCGACATCAATGAGATTGTTTTGGTGGGCGGCATGACTCGCATGCCTGCCATTCAGGACCGTGTGCGTGCGTTTTTCAATAAAGATCCGCATAAAGGTGTGAATCCTGATGAGGTCGTTGCGATCGGCGCAGCGATCCAGGCGGGCGTGCTCGGCGGGGAAGTGAAGGATATCCTTCTGCTCGATGTGACTCCGCTCACGCTGGCGATCGAAACACTTGGCGGGGTGGCAACTCCGCAGATCGAACGCAATACCACCATCCCGACCCGCCGGTCGCAGGTCTTCTCCACAGCGGCAGATAGCCAGACTCAAGTCGAGATCCACGTCCTGCAGGGTGAGCGCCCGATGGCGGCGGATAATAAATCTCTTGGCAAATTTATCCTCGATGGCATCCCGCCCGCGCCGCGCGGCGTTCCGCAGATCGAGGTGACCTTCGATGTGGATGCTAACGGCATTCTCAAAGTCAGCGCGCAGGATAAGGCGACGGGTAAGAGTCAGCACATTACGATTACCGCTTCATCCGGTTTGAACGAAACCGAAATCGAAAAGATGCGCAAGGATGCCGAGGCTCACGTCGAGGAAGACCGCAGGCGCAAGGATTTGATCGAAGCGCGCAACAATGCCGATAACACCGTCTATGCGGGAGAGAAGGCATTGCGTGATCTGGGCGATAAGGTTCCGGCGGAGATCAAAGCTGAGGTCGAGGCGAAGAGCGCCGAGGTCAGGGAAGCGGCGAAGGGCGAGGATGTAGAGAAGATCAAAGCTGCGGTTGAGTCCCTCGGGCAGACCATCCAAAAGATTGGCGCCAGCGTCTATGAGCAGAATCCAACCGCGGGCGGGGGAGAGGCGGGTTCGGCATCTGGCGAGAATCCCGATGTGGTCGAGGGTGAAGTCAAAGAATAGAAAATGGAAAGTGGCGGGTGACCACTTTCTGCTTTCCACTTTCTGGTAAATATGACCAACGATTATTACGAAACCCTTGGCGTGAGCAGGAACGCGAGCGATGACGAGATCAAAGCCGCTTTCCGTAAACTCGCGCGCCAATATCACCCCGATGTGAACAAAGAACCTCATGCCGAGGAGAAGTTCAAAGAGATCAACGAGGCATATGGCGTGCTTTCCGATCAAGAGAAACGCGCGCGTTACGACCGTTTTGGCAAAGCGGGGTTGGGCGGAATGGGGGGCGGATATCACGATTACACCGCTGACTTCAACGATATATTCGAGGACTTGTTCAGCGGATTTGGATTCTCCACCGGACGACGTTCGCGCCGCTCTCCGCGCCGTGGGCGGGACCTGCAAATGCAGGTTTCGCTTACCTTCGAGGAAGCGGTCTTTGGTGTTGAGAAGGACATCGAGTTCTCGCGCGACGAGACTTGTTCACGTTGTAACGGCAACGGCGCCGAGCCGGGAACGACTCCGATAAAGTGTGGAACGTGCGGCGGGCAAGGCGAGGTGCGTCAGGTGCGTCAGACATTCCTGGGTCAGATGGTGCAGACGGCTCCATGTCCCACTTGTAACGGGCGCGGCGAAACGATCGCTTCTCTCTGTACGACCTGCCGCGGCACCGGACTGGAACGTAGAAAGGTAAAGAAGAAGGTATCCATTCCTGCCGGGGTGGATCATGGCACGCAAATCCGTTTGGCAGGCGAAGGCGCACCCGGAGAATTTGGCGGTCCGAATGGAAGCTTGTTCCTGGTGCTCGACGTTCAACCCCATAAATTTTTCAAACGGCGTGAAAACGATATCCTGTTGAACCTGGATATCAACGTGGCTCAAGCGGTGCTCGGTGCGGAGATCGAAGTTCCAACTCTCGATGGCGATGAGAAGTTGAAGATCCCCGCAGGCACACAACCTGGTAAGGTTTTTACAATGAAGGGTAAGGGCGTTCCATATTTACGCCGCAAGGATCGCGGCAACCAGTTGGTGATCGTCAATGTGGCAATTCCGAATAAACTGACAAAGGAACAGCGCGAGTTGTTCGAGAAACTGGCAGAGAGCCTCGGCACGACGGTCAAGCCGCAGGAAAAGGGATTTTTGGATTGGTTGAATGAGGCGTTGGGCGGGTAGTGGAAAGTGAGCAGTAAAGAGTGATGAGAAACGAGTGGATGGGAGCCCGCTCGTTTTTGATTGTCGAACAATGGCCTATGGTGGGCCTCCATCGTCTTGTATAATGCTTCAACTATGATAAAACCTTTGTTGCGGCTATGGCGTTTACTTCCGATGTGGGTGCATATCCTGGCTGCGAAATTGGTCCGGACGAGATTTCGCGCTGCAGTGGCGGCTTTGGTATTCGATGAGCAGGGGCGGGTGCTTCTCTTTCGGCATACGTATCGCAAATTTGAATGGGGTATCCCTGCGGGAAGTTTGGAATACCACGAACAGCCCGCAGATGCGATCATCCGCGAATTTTTCGAAGAGACTGGAATGCAGGCAGGGATTGAACGGCTGCTAACGGTGGTCAGCGCGAAGGAAGATCATCATCTGACGGTTGTATATCTTTGCAGAGTAATGGGCGGCAAGTTCCAGCCGTCGCATGAAATCTCGGAAATGAAATACTTTGATGTTAATGGCTTACCCATGATGTTGTTCGCTGAGAAGGACTTGATCCGATGGGCGACCAGGGAATTAAGGCATGAACTGGCTTGAAGTTTCTTTGACCGTCAACGGCGAACTCGCCGAATCGGTTGCCGATGTGCTGGCGCGTTTTGCGCCCAACGGTGTGATGACCGAACAGGGTGTCAAATTCAATGACGAAGAGGATGAAGGCACTGCCACAGGTCCCATCACCATCCGTGCTTACTTGGAAGTCAACGATCAACTCGAAGAGACGCGACAGAAACTCGAAGAGTCGCTATTCTATTTGGGGATGATCACGCCGGTACCGACTCCCACCTACAAGCAGATCGCGGATCAAAACTGGATGGAAGCCTGGAAGCAGCATTACAAGCCGATTCTCATCGGTGAGGGACTCCTGATCCTGCCTGCCTGGCTAGAGAACCCCGACCCCAAACGAATCCCGATCAAGATCGACCCCGGTATGGCGTTCGGCACGGGGACGCATCCGACGACGCAGTTGTGTTTGGAGTTGATGGAAATTTCATTTGATGAGAGAAGAAAGACGAAAGAAGGCGATTCTTTCATCCCTTCGGCTAAGCTCAGGGCAGGCTTTCCTCTTTCCGTGATTGACGTTGGTTGTGGTTCAGGAATCTTATCAATTGCTGCCATCAAACTTGGCGCAAAGACGGTCCTCGGCGTGGACATTGACATTGAGTCCGTTAAGAACTCGCGCGAGAATGCAGATGTCAACGGGGTGGGGGAGGAACTTCTGCTCGGGCAGGGTTCTGTGACCGAGGTGCTGGCGGGGCATTTTGCGTTCAAGTCTGCGCCGCTGGTGGTGGCGAATATCCTCGCGCCGGTGCTCATCCGTCTCTTCGACGCGGGGCTGGCAGACTTGATCGAGCCCAATGGAGAGATTATTCTAAGTGGAATTCTCGACCATCAGGAAGAAAGTGTCATAGAGGCTGGTCAAGCCAAGGGGTTGAAGCGAGGCGAAGTTCGTCAAATCAAAGATTGGGTTGCGATTTCCATGAAAAAATAGTGGTACAGAGAAAATCTGTGCTATGATTCGAGCACGATGGATCGCCGTAAACTCATCCAATACCTGCTGTTGAACGTCTTCGTCTCGGCGAGTGTGACAGGCGGAATCCTGTTCTGGTACGACCGCAATTATCGTGCCGTCAGCCCGCCCGCCGTAATTCAGCAGGCGGCTCCTATCAGTGGCAACGACTCCGCGCCAGCATCCAACACCGAACTGCAAACGGATATTCCCGTGAAAATCAGCAGCGTGGTTGGGGCGGGGGTGCTATCTTCTGAAATTGCCATCATCAAGTTCGAGGGCGAAGGTGAACTCGACTTGACCGCCTGGCAACTCAAGGATGAGGACGGCAACACCTACACCTTTCCCAACATTACTCTCTATCCCAATGGCGCAGTCCAAGTTCACACCGCTGTCGGTACTGATACCGTCATTGACCTCTATTGGGGCATTGGTGAAGGAGTTTGGAATTCCGGCGAGGAAGCGCGGCTTTTTGATTCGCAAGGTAATTTGAGAGCCGTTTATAAAGTGCCTTAAGTTGGTGGTGGATGGTTGGTAGTTGGCGGTTTTGCTGCTCCAACCATTTGAGAAACTACCAACTATCAACTGATAACTACCAACTAAACCATGACCCAAGCCCTCTACCGCAAGTACCGCCCGAAACAATGGGATACCGTGATTGGACAAGACCACGTCATCCAAACCCTGACCAACTCCATCAAAGCAGACAGAGTCGGTCATGCCTATCTTTTCGCGGGTCCACGCGGAACGGGCAAGACCACCGTCGCGCGTTTGCTGGCGAAAGCGGTGAACTGTCTCAACGAAGACCCCACCCAACGCCCCGACAATACCTGCGACCACTGCAAGGCAGTCAATGAAAATCGCTTCCTCGACCTGATCGAGATCGACGCGGCGTCCAACACATCGGTGGATGATGTCCGTGATTTGCGCGACAAGATCAACTTCGCGCCTACGCAGGGCAAATATAAAATCTACATCATCGACGAAGTTCACATGCTCTCGACCGCGGCGTTCAATGCACTGCTCAAAACACTTGAAGAGCCGCCGCCGCATGCCATCTTCGTCTTAGCCACTACTGAAATTCACAAAATCCCCGCCACGGTTTTATCGCGCTGTCAGCGTCATGAGTTCCGCCGCGTGCCGATTGATGAGATCGTCAAAAATCTCAAAACCATCATTGAATCCGAAAACATCCAAGCCGATGAAGAGGCGCTCACTCTCATTGCCCGTCAGTCGGCAGGTGGTATGCGCGACGCGCAATCGTTGCTCGATCAGCTTTCTTCTACAGGCGCGAAGATCACGCTCCACATTGCGCAGCAAGTCCTCGGCACGGCAACCAGTCAGACCGTGCTCGATGTCATCAACTCCGTCCTCGACCATCAACCCGCGCGCGGACTCGAAACCATTCACAAAGCCCTCGACTCAGGCGCCGATCCGCGTTCGTTGGCGCGTCAACTCGTGGAATACACTCGCGGGCTGATGCTCATTCAAATGGGCAACGCCGAGCAGGTCGAAGCCACGCGCGAAGTCAAAACCCAAATGGAAGCGCACGCTCAAGCCTTCAACACATCCGATGTTTTGCGCATGATGAAAATTTTCAACAACGCGGCAACGGATTTGCGCGGCGGCTGGCAGCCCTCTTTGAGTCTGGAACTCGCCCTCGCGGAAGTGATCGACGCTCCAGCCGAAGTTGCCTCTATCGCCGCCTCGCCTCAACCCAAGCCGAAGCCTGCTTCTATTTCCCAAGCAGTTTCCAAGCCGGATGCCGTGCTGAGCGGAGGGTCGAGTAGTCCTGAGCGGAGCGGACCGGAGCCGAGGGACGTATCGAGACCCGAAGCCGAAGCGCCCGCCATCAACTCCAACGACATCGTCAAAGCCTGGAAGCCGCTCATCAATGCCCTTCCCAAAGCGCAGGCGAATCTCGGCGCGTTGATGAACTCGGTCAAGATGATCGACGTGCAAGGCAAGACCCTTATCCTCGGTATGGCAAGCGACGTGCTCGTGGAAAAACTCAACAAACCCGATCAGATCGAAATCATACAGCGCCTCATCAAAGACCACTTCCATGTGGATTTGTCCGTGCGCTGTGTGGTCACCAATGCCAAAGGCAAACTCCCCGCCCACGTTGCGCAAGACGGCATGGTTGCTGCTGCAATCCAACATGGTGGCGAAATCGTGGATATGGATGAATAACCACTAACTACTTAACTATGTAACTACTCAACCAGGAGATGAATTTATGGCAAAAGGATTCAACAAAGGACCCGCCATGGGCGGACAGGGTGGGATGATGCAGCAATTGCAGCGAATGCAAAAACAAATGGAAGAGGCGCAGGCGAAACTCGCGGAAGAGACAGTCTCCGCCACGGCGGGCGGCGGCGCGATCAAAGTCACCATGACCGGTGACCAGAAATGTAAATCGGTTGAGATCTCCCCCGAGTTCCTCAAAGACGCCGATGCCGAATTGCTGCAAGACATGGTCTTATCCGCTGTCAACATGGCGCTCGACCAAAGTCGCGAACTCCAGCAAAAGTTGATGGGTCCGCTCGCGGGTGGGCTTCCGTTCTAAGTGCTTCGGTGTCAGGTATCAGGTGTCAGGTTTATAAACCACCTGATACCTGATACCTGGAACCTGATACCCCATGCTCTTACCCGAATCCATTCAATCTCTAGTCACCGCCCTCGAACGCCTGCCCGGCATCGGACCCAAGTCTGCTTCACGGTTGGCGTTCTATCTTCTTCGCGCGCCCGAAGATGTCGCGCAAGATTTGTCCACTGCGCTGGCGAATCTCAAAGCCAATACCGCCTTCTGCTCCGAATGTTTCAACATCACCGATGCAGGGCGCAAGCGCTGTGAGATTTGCGAATCCCAAAAACGCGATTCATCCCTCATCTGTGTCGTCGAAGAAGCCTTGGACGTCCTCGCGCTCGAACGCACGGGCGGCTTTCAAGGCAGGTATCACGTCTTGCAGGGAGTTTTATCTCCCATCGAAGGCATCGGTCCCGACGATCTCAAGATCAAGCAACTTGCTGAACGTGTTGCACGTGGGGGAGTGGAGGAGGTCATCATCGCCACCAATCCCAGCATGGAAGGCGACGCGACCGCGCTCTATCTCCGTCAACAACTTGAGCCGATGGGCGTCAAAGTCACCCGCCTCGCGCGCGGTCTGCCCGTGGGCGGTGACCTGGAATATGCCGATCAAAACACCTTACTGCGTGCGCTTGCAGGCAGGCATGAAATGAACTAATCCCTGATGGGGCGCGAGAACCGCGCCCCTACGATTTTAAAAATGAACATCACTATTCTTACCTTCGGCTCTCGCGGCGACGTCCAACCCTTTCTCCCTTTATCTCTCGGCTTGATGTCTCGCGGACATAATGTCATTCTTGCCGCGCCAGCACGATTTAAGTCTCTGGTTGAAGAACATGGCATCACATTCTTTCCGCTTGCTGGCGACCCTGAAGAGCTCAGTCGCCGCCTCAATGATGCGGGTTATAACTTCGTCAAACTCGTCAAAGAGTTAATGTCTCATGCTGTGGATATCGGCGCAGAGATGATGCGTCAAACCGATGAAGCCTGCCATGACGCAGACCTCATCATCCATACCTTCGCTCATGCTGTTGGAGCGAACACGCTCGCGCGCGAGAAAAAAATCCCCGATATCCACATCCAAACTTTTCCCATGTTCACGCCCACCGGCGATTATCCCAACATCTCTTTGCCAAATTTACGAATTCGTTTCTTGAATCGCCTATCTCACATCGCCTCCTTGAAAATCACCGAACTCACTTCATCTTTGGGATTTGAACAAGTCCGCCGCCGAGCGGGCTTACCCAAGCGAAAACTATATTCTCCCTTCAAAGATACCCCGCCTCACCTCCGGACCCCGATCCTGTGTGCCTGGTCCCCGAGCCTGATTCCATCCTCAAGTGACTGGAGTCCACGCGTGCATGTCACTGGATATTATTTCTTTCCGTATAACAATTCATATTCTCCGCCTAATGAATTAAGAGAATTTCTAGAGGCAGGAAAACCACCAGTTTGTATTTCGTTTGGAAGTATGGTCCACAAGAACCCTGAAAAAGTTGACGAATTCATTCATGCTTCCTTGAAGCAAACAAACAATCGCGGGGTTATCTTATCGGGGTGGGGAAGTATGAAACGTGAGTCGACGAGCGATGTGTTATATCTCGAGTCCGCGCCGCATGATTGGCTGCTGCCTAAATGCAAGATGTTGATTCATCACGGCGGGGCCGGGACAACATCTGCAAGCTTGCGGGCTGGCATACCTCAAGTGGTGATTCCGTTTACTGCCGACCAGCCGTTTTGGGGGAGGAGAGTCCATGCGATTGGGGCAGCGCCAAAGCCGATTCGGGTGCGTCGACTTTCGGTCGAGAAGATCGTCAGAGCCATGGCTGAGGCGGAGTCAAAGGTTGTTCTTGAGCGGGCGCAGGCTATAGGTCAAAGAATACGAGGCGAGAACGGGGTGGGGGAGGCTGTCCGTTTGGCTGAGTCGTATGCGGCTGAGTATTCAAAAATCGACCCGATTTTTTAAGGTTTAAATGTCCTACAACTATTGACATTTTTCACCTAATGCGTATAATCTTTATTCGCCAGTACAACATACGATTTCGTCTCCCAGACAGATCATTGACAACTGAGTAACCGTCCCCCATCAGAGACACAAAGCGAAACGGTTTTGCAGCCTGATGAACCGATGCGATAGAGAAGGAAGCATCGGTATTTTAGTCTGTAAGAACCTTGACGACGGTTTACCCTGCGGGTAGAATACAGCCCGCTCAAATGGCAGGCACCTTAACAACTGAACAGTGATAGGAAACAGTAATGATGACGAACCAGTCAATTCCGTGACTTTTACACTCGCAAGAGTGTTGATTTTTTGCGGAGAGTTTGATCCTGGCTCAGGATGAACGCTGGCGGCGTGCCTAATACATGCAAGTCGAACGAGGTGCTTTTGTAGCAATACGAGAGTATCCTAGTGGCGAACGGGTGAGTAACGCGTGGGTGACCTGCCCCAAAGTGTGGGATAACAGTCCGAAAGGATTGCTAATACCGCATGTGGTTATCGGTTTTAGAAAGCGATAACTAAAGCAGCAATGCGCTTTGGGAGGGACCTGCGTCCCATCAGCTAGTTGGTGAGGTAACGGCTCACCAAGGCGACGACGGGTAGGGGACCTGAGAGGGTGGCCCCCCACAATGGAACTGAAACACGGTCCATACACCTACGGGTGGCAGCAGTAGGGAATATTGCTCAATGGGCGAAAGCCTGAAGCAGCAACGCCGCGTGTGCGATGAAGGCCTTCGGGTCGTAAAGCACTTTTCTAAGAGATGAGAAAGGACAGTATCTTAGGAATAAGTCTCGGCTAACTACGTGCCAGCAGCCGCGGTAAAACGTAGGAGGCGAGCGTTATCCGGATTCACTGGGCGTAAAGCGCGTGCAGGCGGTTCGGTAAGTTGGGCGTGAAATCTCCTGGCTTAACTAGGAGAGGTCGTCCAATACTACCGGGCTTGAGAGTGGTAGAGGAAGATGGAATTCCAGGTGTAGTGGTGAAATGCGTAGATATCTGGAGGAACACCAGTGGCGAAAGCGATCTTCTGGACCATTTCTGACGCTCAGACGCGAAAGCTAGGGTAGTAAACGGGATTAGAGACCCCGGTAATCCTAGCTGTAAACGATGTAAACTTGGCGTTGGTGGCTTAAACTCCATCAGTGCCGCAGCAAACGCGATAAGTTTACCGCCTGGGGACTACGATCGCAAGATTAAAACTCAAAGGAATTGACGGGGGCCCGCACAAGCAGCGGAGCGTGTGGTTTAATTCGATGCTACACGAAGAACCTTACCCGGGTTTGACATGCAAGTGGTAGTGATCCGAAAGGTGAACGACCCGCAAGGGAGCTTGCACAGGTGTTGCATGGCTGTCGTCAGCTCGTGTCGTGAGATGTTCGGTTAAGTCCGCTAACGAGCGCAACCCTCGCCGTATGTTACATGTGTCATACGGGACCGCCGGTATCAAGCCGGAGGAAGGTGGGGATGACGTCAAGTCCGCATGGCCTTTATGTCCGGGGCTACACACACGCTACAATGGGCAGTACAATGGGTTGCTAAGCCGCGAGGTGGAGCCAATCCCCCAAAACTGTCCTCAGTTCAGATTGCAGGCTGCAACTCGCCTGCATGAAGCCGGAGTTGCTAGTAAACGCGCGTCAGCTATAGTGCGTTGAATACGTTCTCGGGCCTTGTACACACCGCCCGTCACGTCATGGGAGCTGGTAACACCTGAAGCCGGTAGCTTAACCGCAAGGAGGGCGCCGTCGAAGGTGGTGCTGGTGACTGGGACGAAGTCGTAACAAGGTAGGTGTACCGGAAGGTGCGCCTGGATCACCTCCTTTCTAGAGTAAGGGAGCGCTCCCTATGGGGAAGCTGCTCCAAAGTGCCCACACGGTGAATGGGCAAACTGGTTCTCAAAATGAAGTTTCCTGTCACTGTTCAGTTGTTGAGGGTTTCCCCCGGGCTTGTAGCTCAGTTGGTTAGAGCACTGTGCTGATAACGCAGGGGTCACAGGTTCGAATCCTGTCAAGCCCACTAACCAGGCTGATCCCTGGGGATGTAGCTCAGCGGGAGAGCAGCGCCTTTGCAAGGCGAAGGTCGCGGGTTCAAATCCCGCCATCTCCACTGAGTTTGTAACTGGCAAGTATTGGAGAATAAACGAAGTTTGTTGAAGGAAAACGGCACGTAAATCGAAAGCTCCGCACCGTAAATTGGGTATTTTGCGACCCGGCGGTGCCTGCCGGGTCGATTTGTGTCTAATAACCGAAATTTGAAAGTTGACCGATGCCCTTGAAGCGTCGAGGGCGTCGGTCACCGGTCAACGGTGACTGCACCTTAAAAACTGAATAGCAATTGATGTAGGCCGACAAAGCAATTTGTCATAATGAAAGAAAAGTATCAATTTCTCCGTATCACGTGGAGAAGCTACTAAGAGCTTATGGTGAATGCCTTGGCGTCAAGTGCCGATGAAGGACGTGGGACACTGCGAAAAGCCTCCGGGGAGCCGTGTACAGGCGTCGATCCGAGGATGTCCGAATAGGGAAACCTGCTGTTGCGAACCAACAGCGTCCTCTTACCGAACACATAGGTTTGAGGATGGGAACCTGGGGAACTGAAACATCTAAGTACCCAGAGGAAAAGAAATGATTCCCCCAGTAGTGGCGAGCGAACGGGGAAGAGCCCAAACCGCCCATGCTTGCATGGACGGGGTTGTAGGACCGGCATATGGAAGTTACAAAACAATCAGTTAGCGGAAAGGTGTGGGAAAGCCTGCCAAAGAGGGTAACAGCCCCGTATGCGAAAACTGATCGTCTTCCGCCGTGTTCCTGAGTACTGCCGGGCACGCTAATCCGGCAGGAAGCTAGGGAGTCCACTCTCTAAGGCTAAATACACTTGACGACCGATAGTGAACTAGTACCGTGAGGGAAAGGTGAAAAGTCCCCCCGTTAGGGGAGTGAAATAGAACCTGAAACCGTAAGCTTACAAGCAGTTGGAGGGCTAACAGCAGGTTGAGCGCCGTAGAAATACGGATGTTCCTTGCTATGCCTGACAGCGTGCCTCTTGGAGAATGAGCCTGCGAGTTAATCTCAGTGGCAAGGTTAAGGGAGTGACACCCGAAGCCGTAGCGAAAGCGAGTCTGAATAGGGCGCATAGTCGCTGGGATTAGGCCCGAAACCGTGTGAGCTACCCATGGGCAGGGTGAAGCGAGTCTAATCACTCGTGGAGGCCCGAACCCACTAACGTTGCAAAGTTAGGGGATGACCTGTGGGTAGAGGTGATATGCCAATCGAACACGGAGATAGCTGGTTCTCCCCGAAATAGCTTTAGGGCTAGCGTCATGCGTTTAGTACTGGAGGTACAGCACTGAATGGGCTAAGGGGCTTACAGCTTACTGAACCCAATCAAACTCGGAATGCCAGTACTCCAAAGCATGGCAGTCGGACGCCGGGAGATGAGTTTCGGTGTCGAAAGGGAAACAGCCCAGATCATCGGCTAAGGTCCTCAAATCTATGCTAAGTGGTGAACGAGGTGAGGTTACTTGAACAACCAGGAGGTTGGCTTAGAAGCAGCCACCCTTTAAAAAGTGCGTAACAGCTTACTGGTCTAGTGACTTTGCGCGGAAAACTTAACGGGGCTAAGCATAGTACCGAAGCCATGGGTCTCAGCGCAAGCTGGGGCAGTAGGGGAGCGTTCTGTCAGCGGTGAAGGTCGATCGTAAGGGCGACTGGAGCGGACAGAAGTGAGAATGCAGGCATGAGTAGCGTACAAATACGTGAGAACCGTATTCGCCGTAAATCTAAGGTTTCCGACGCCAGGTCATTCCGCGTCGGGTTAGTCGAGTCCTTAGCCGAGGCCGGGAGGCGTAGGTGATGGACATCCGGTTAATATTCCGGAACCGCTAGAGAGTGCGATGGGAGGACGCAACGAGGTAGGCCAGCCCATTATTGGATTTGGGTTCGAACCATTTAGGCGTTAAGACCGGCAGGGAAATCCGCCGGTTGAGCTGAGGTGGGAGCGGGCTGTAATAAGCGAAGTGGCTGAGCCTTGTTGCCCAGAAAAGTCTCTAAGCATAACTCTTTAGTGCTCGTACCGCAAACCGACACTGGTAGATGGGTAGAATATACCAAGGCGATCGGGAGAACCCTCGTTAAGGAACTAGGCAACATGACCCCGTAACTTCGGGAGAAGGGGTACCCCCTGGGGTGTCAAAGCCCCGGAGGGTCGCAGTGAAATGGCTCTGGTGACTGGTTAACAAAACCACAGGTCTCTGCTAAGCCGTAAGGCGATGTATAGGGGCTGACGCGTGCCCAGTGCCGGAAGGTTAAGGAGAGAGGTTAGCGCAAGCGAAGCTTTGAACCGAAGCCCCGGTGAACGGCGGCCGTAACTATAACGGTCCTAAGGTAGCGAAATTCCTTGTCGGGTAAGTTCCGACCCGCACGAACCGCGTAACAATTAGAGCACTGTCTCGACGAGGGACCCGGTGAAATTGAAATGGCTGTGAAGATGCGGCCTACCCGCAGCAGGACAAAAAGACCCCGTGGAGCTTTACTGCAACTTGGCATTGTATTTGGACATGATCTGTGTAGCATAGGTGGGAGGCTTTGAAGCTGGCGCGTCAGCGTCGGTGGAGCCGCCAGTGAAATACCACCCTGATTATGTTTAGATCCTAACCCCATTCCGTCATCCGGATGGGGGACCGTGCCAGGTGGGCAGTTTGACTGGGGCGGTCGCCTCCCAAAAGGTAACGGAGGCGCCCAAAGGTTCCCTCAGGTGGAATGGAAACCCACCATAGAGTGTAAAGGCATAAGGGAGCTTGACTGTAAGGCCAACGCGCCGAACAGAGTCGAAAGACGGGCTTAGTGATCCCACGGTACCGAGTGGAAGGGCCGTGGCTTACCGGATAAAAGCTACCCCGGGGATAACAGGCTGGTGAGATCCAAGAGTTCACATCGACGATCTCGCTCGGCACCTCGATGTCGGCTCATCGCATCCTGGGGCTGGACAAGGTCCCAAGGGTCGGGCTGTTCGCCCGTTAAAGCGGTACGCGAGCTGGGTTCAGACCGTCGTGAGACAGGTCGGTCTCTATCCGCTGTGGGCGTAAGGGATTTGAAGGGAGCTGCTCCTAGTACGAGAGGACCGGAGTGGACAGACCTCTAGTGTGCCAGTTGTTCCGCCAGGAGCATCGCTGGGTAGCCATGTCTGGCAGAGATAACCGCTGAAAGCATCTAAGTGGGAAACTCGCCCTAAGATTAGATCCCTGTTTTCCCGCAAGGGAGTAAGACCCCAGGTAGACTACCTGGTATATAGGCAGGATGTGTAAGCACAGTAATGTGTTAAGCTAACCTGTACTAATGGTCGAGGGCTTCATTCCGTGATACGGGGAACTTGGTACTTTTCCCCATGTCATTGCTAGGGCGCAAACCCGAAGCAATCTCATGGATACATCCTACATCATGTAATTTGCTATTCAGGACAATTCATTTGTGAAATTGTCCCTTGGTGATTTGAGCGATATGGGTACACCCGGTCCCATCCCGAACCCGGCAGTTAAGCATATCAGCGCTGATGGTACTTGGAGGGCGACCTCCTGGGAGAGTAGGTCATTGCCAAGGGGCTTTTCTTTTATTATTTGCCGCATTCAGAATTGGATGCGGCTTTTTCATGGACGACCTGTCTTCGAAAGTACCTGAAGTCGAAAACGGGTGGTTAATCATCTTCTCACCCGGGAACGAATCGTGTATAATCCCGGTCGCAGGATTGCAAGGCTCGGTCGGCTGGTCAACTTCAAAGGAGTGTGAAGCGCAATTTTTGATCGCAGGATCATTGAGTTCGTTTCAGGTTTTTTGATGGACGCCTCGGCTGAGTCTGTATGACAGCCGATTTTTTTATTTCCATGACGGAAAGGAGGTGACAACCAGTGGCAAGTGTCAATTTACGTAATGGCGAATCTCAGGATTCCCTGCTCAAACGCTTTCGCAAAAAGGTCGTGAAGAGCGGTGTTTTGAGCACCGTTCGCCGCAAACGCTGGTTCGTTTCCAAGAGCGAAACCCGCCGGATGGAGAAAAAGAAGGCGATCCGCCGCATCAAGCGACGTTCCTTCAAGGACAATGAATAGGAAGAGGCATGTATGACTAAAGAAGAAGGCAAGATCAAAGTGGACGGTGTGGTGATCGAGGCGCTGCCCGGCACCCAGTTCCGCGTGAAGCTCGATAATGGCCACGAGGTTCTGGCGTACCTTTCAGGCAAGATGCGCAAACACTACATCCGCATTTTGCTGGGTGACCGCGTTGCCCTCGAGATGTCCCCTTATGATATGTCGCGCGGGCGCATCACGTTCCGCCAGCGCAAGCAAGCCCCCGCCGCTCCTGTTGAATAATCGTCCTTGCGATTTGTATATAAAAGCTCTCTGTTGGAGAGCTTTTTTTATTTTACCTTAGTCGCCGCTCTGGGCAGCATAAATTACGGCAAATCGCGCCACGAGCCGAGGACTTTCATGTAGTTCGCGCGTTCGAATGCGGCGGGTTCCTTGACGTTCTTCTGGCTCATGCTGCCCTGCATTTGCCGAACGGATTCGTACTCGCGTTCCTTCATCCAGGTTTGCAAATCGTTCAACATGGCGGGAATGACCGTCTCGCCCTTGTGCAACAGGTTGGACGCCATCATTGCGACTTTTGCCCCGGCCATCATCGACTTGATCACATCATTCGCGGTATGGACGCCGCTGGTCAGGGCGTAGTCGGCATTAACCTTGCCGTACAAGATCGAAATCCAGCGAAGCGGGAGGCGCAGGTCGGCGGATGTACTGAGATCGAGGCTGTGGATGATATCCAGCTCGTCGAGGTCAAAATCTGGCTGATAAAAGCGGTTGAAGAGGACGAGCCCGTTCGCGCCCGCGTCCACGATGCGTTTGGCAAAATTGGGCAGGGATGTGACGAAGGGGCTGAGCTTCACCGCAAGTGGGATCTTGATCGTGGATCTCACTTCTGCAACAAGCTCCACCTGGGCGTCCTCGATTTCGGCGGCGGTCATATTCGGGTCGGTGGAAAGGAAGTAGAGGTTTAGTTCGAGCGCATCCGCTCCGGCTTCCTCAACCTTTTTTGCGTAGCCGGTCCAGCCGCCTTTGGATACGCCGTTCAAACTCCCAATGACCGGGATCTTGACCGTCTTCTTCAGCCCGGCAACTTGATTGAGATATTTCTCCGGGCTGACGCCATACATGCCGCCATCAGGGAGGTAGGTAAGCGCTTCGGCAAATGACTCGGCGCCGCGGGAAAGGAAATGGTCAAGCTCGAGGCTTTCATGGATGATCTGTTCTTCAAAGAGAGAATACATCACAATGGCGGAGATGCCCGCCTCTTCCAACTTTTTGGCTTTGTCTATTTTCTTCGAAAGGGGCGACGCCGAAGCCACGAGCGGATTCTTGAGGTTCAGACCGAGGTAGGTGGTGGTGAGGTCACTCATAAGATTTTCCTGTTTTCCGATCCTTGACGGCAGACTCTTGTCCGCGGATGGTCGTCTGCCGTCTTTGGTCAGTTTTTATTTGTTTTCGTCTCCGCCGTTGCCATAGTGCATTGCCGCCATCTGCTGATAGAGCGCCCAACGGGCTTTCGCGTCGTGCTGGGCTTCCTTCATCAGTTCTTCGGCGCGCTCTTCGTTCATCTGGGTCAGCATCTTGTAGCGGGTCTCATTGTAGGCATATTGCGAGAACGGAATGCTCGGCTCCTTGGATTCGATCTGGAGCGGATTTTTGCCCTCCAGCGCCAGCCGCGGATCGTAGCGGAAGATGGGCCAGTGCCCGGATTGTACAGCGAGTTTCGCCTGGTCGAGACTGCGCGCCATGTCAAAGCCGTGGGCAATGCAAGGGCTGTAGGCGATCACGAGCGAGGGTCCATCGTAGGATTCTGCTTCGAGCAGGGCTTTCAGGGTCTGTTGGTCGTTCGCCCCCATCGCGATTTTGGCGACGTAGACATAACCGTAGGACATGGCGATGAGACCAAGGTCTTTCTTCGGCATGCCCTTGCCGCCCATGGCGAACTTGGCAACCGCGGCGCGCGGCGTGGATTTGCTGGATTGACCGCCTGTGTTCGAATACACTTCGGTATCGAGCACGAGGATATTCACATTGCGTCCGCTTGCGATCACGTGGTCCAGGCCGCCGTAGCCGATGTCGTACGCCCAACCATCGCCGCCGATGATCCAGATGGATTTCTTTACAAGGCTGTCTGCCACGCTGATCAGGTCCTTTGCGCGGGGGTGTTTCGATTTTTCAAGTTTCTTTTTCATTTGCGCCACGCGACCGCGTTGTTCTTCGATGGCGGTTTCTGAACTCTGCTCGGCGATCAGCAGGTCATGCATAAGCTCCTTGCCAATCTCATCCGCCAGAATGGAGAGCAGTTCACGGGCATATTCGTTTTGTTTATCGATGGTGAGGCGCATGCCCAAACCGAACTCGGCGTTGTCTTCGAACAGCGAGTTCGACCAGGCAGGTCCGCGGCCGTTGGCATCCATCGCCCACGGGGTGGTGGGCAGGTTTCCGCCGTAGATGGATGAACAACCCGTCGCATTGGCGATGACAGCGCGGTCACCGAACAACTGCGAAACAAGTTTCACATACGGCGTCTCGCCGCAACCTGAGCATGCGCCGCTGAATTCGAACAGCGGGCGCAGCAGTTGCGAGTTCTTGATCGTCGAAGGATTAATAAGTTTTCTATCCAGATCCGGGATTTTCATGAAGAAGTCCCAGTTCCTGGCTTCGGCTTCCCGCAGCGGCGGTTGCGACTCCATGTTGATCGCCCTTCGCCCCACAGCAGTCTTGTCTTTCACCGGGCAGACCTCCACGCATAAAGTGCAACCCGTGCAATCCTCCGGTGCGACCTGCAACGTGTATGAATAACCGGGCGAAAACTCTTTGAACTTCGAGACCGTATGCTTGAAGGTTTCAGGTGCGCCAGCAAGATACTTGTCCTCATAAACTTTATGCCGAATGACCGCGTGCGGGCAGACCATCACGCATTTCCCGCATTGGATACAGATATCTTCATTCCAGACCGGAATATCCAAGGCAAGGTTGCGTTTCTCCCATTGGGTTGTGCCGGTGGGGAAGGTGCCGTCGACGGGGAAGGCGGATACCGGGATGTTATCGCCATCGGAGTTGATGATCTGACCGAGCACATTCCTGACGAATTCCGGCGCTTCATTCGGGACCGGGAGCCGGCGTGTCGTCTTCGACGTTATCCCCGCCGGGACCTTGACCTCATAAATGTTCGCCACCGTTGCATCCACAGCTTCGAAGTTCTTCTTGACGACAGCCTCGCCCCGCTTTCCATAGGTCTTCTCGATGGCTTTCTTGATCTCGGCTATTGCCGCTTCCTTCGGCAGGATGCCGCTGATGGCAAAGAAAGCGGTCTGCATGATGGTGTTCATGCGTCCGCCCATGCCGGTCTTTTCAGCCACGTCGTACCCGTTGATGACGTAGAACTTTAGTTTCTTCTTGATGATGTCCTGCTGGACTTCCTTCTGCAGGTGATCCCAAATCTCTTCTGGACCATACAGGCTGTTGAGCAGGAAGATGCCGCCCTCCCTGGCGTATTTGAGCATATCCACGCGTTCGAGGAAGGAATATTGATGGCAGGCGACGAAATTCGCCTGATTGGTTTCGATCAGATACGGCGCGCGGATGGCTTTGGGACCAAAGCGCAGGTGCGACATGGTTACCGTGCCGGATTTCTTCGAGTCGTAATAGAAATAACCCTGCGCGAAGTTGTCGGTCTCTTCGCCGATGATCTTGATCGAGTTCTTGTTCGCGCCCACGGTTCCGTCCGAGCCGAGACCAAAGAAGACACAGCTCACCATGCCTTCGGATTCGATGGAGAAGGAGTTATCCACTGCAAGAGAGGTTTTGGATACATCATCGTTGATGCCGACGGTGAAATGATTCTTGGGTTCGGGTTTGGTCAGTTCATCAAAGACCGCCTTTGCCATCGCCGGAGTAAATTCCTTCGAGGAAAGCCCATAACGACCGCCGATGACTTTGATACTCTGTCGATCGCCTTCGACCAAAGCGCTGATCACGTCCATGTAGAGAGGTTCACCGGTTGCGCCGGGTTCCTTTGTGCGGTCCAGCACGGCAATGGATTTCACGCTCTTGGGCAGCGCTTTGATGAAATGTTCCACCGAAAAGGGGCGATACAAACGGACACGCATCACGCCGACCTTTTCGCCCTTCTTGGCGAGGTAGTTGGCGGTCTCTTCGGCAACTTCGCCGCCGGAGCCCATGATGATAAGCACGCGTTCAGCATCGGGCGCGCCGGAGTAATCGAACAAATTGTAGCGGCGCCCGGTGATCCTGGCGAACTTATCCATCATTTCCTGCGCGATGGCGGGGACGGCGATGTAGTACGGATTTACCGCTTCGCGCATCTGGAAGTAGACATCCGGGTTCTGGGCGCTTCCGCGTAGGACCGGGTGTTCCGGGCTGAGTCCGCGGGCTCGATGGGCATGGATCAGTTCATCGTCTATGATGAGGCGCAGTTCTTCATCCGATAATTGGACGATCTTGTTTACTTCGTGGGAGGTCCGGAATCCGTCGAAGAAATGTAGGAAGGGAACGCGAGCCTTGAGTGTGGCGGCTTGGGCAATGGCTGCAAAATCCTGGGTCTCCTGCACGGAGCCGGAGGAGATCATTGCCCAGCCGGTCTGGCGGACCGCCATCGCATCCTGGTGGTCACCGTAAATGGAAAGGGCGTGTGCGGCGATGGCGCGCGCGGCGACGTGAAAGACGGTGCTGGTGAGTTCGCCCGCGATCTTGTACATGTTCGGGATCATCAACAGCAGGCCCTGGGAGGCGGTGAAGGTGGT
Organism: Anaerolineales bacterium; assembly: GCA_015075725.1. Taxonomy (NCBI): domain Bacteria; kingdom Bacillati; phylum Chloroflexota; class Anaerolineae; order Anaerolineales; species Anaerolineales bacterium. Next base: position 2,369,206 of record JABTTV010000001.1, read on the forward strand.
GGTAAGCGCTCCGGTTTGGAGCGCACCGTGTACGGTCCCGGCTGCGCCGCCTTCGGATTGCATCTCTACCACGAGTGGGACGGTTCCCCAGATATTTTTCTGACCCTTGGCGGACCATTCATCTGAGAATTCACCCATGCCTGAGGAAGGTGTGATCGGATAGATGGCGATCACTTCGTTGAGACGGTGGGCGACACTGGCAGTCGCTTCGTTGCCGTCGATCATGATGATGTTCTTGTTCATTCTTTGGCTCCTGTAAAAAGGCGCATATGCCTCGTGTATTCCAATGAACAAGTGTATTCCTGCGGGATGAATTACGTTAGTTATATATGACTTAAATCCCCCTGCCTGATGTCATATTTTGGACAGAATTGGTGGAAATAAAAAACGCTTTTACAAAGTAACGCGTTTTGGCATTTGGGAAACTTCATTTGGATTTACCGGGTAAATATCTCCACAACTGGACGATCATTGTCCCTGCAAGCACCAACCCAAGCCCGAGCATTTCCTTTCCGCCGAGCGGTTCACCGAGGAATATCCATGCAAGGATGGCGATCTGTGGAAGCATGATGCCGTTGATGATGCTTGATTCCACGGCGGAGAGCGTTTGCAGGGATTTGTTCCAAAGCGTAAAAGCCAGCGCGGTGTTGACCACTGCCAGCCAGCCGATGATCGCCCATTGGGTGAGGTCTAAGTTTCCCATGCCCTGGGTGACGATGCCGATGAACAGCATCAAAAATCCGCCGATGCCCATGCTGACGCTCGTAACCACGAGCGGATTCAATTTCTCCTGCGTGTTGATATGGCGCCCCAAAATGGACGAGGTCGCATTTGCAGACAAGGCGACCAGGGCGGCGATCAAACCGGGGATTTGGTTCTTGGCGATCGAAAGCGGCAGGAAGTAGATCGACGCCCCGATGACCGTTACGAGAATCCCGCCCCATTGCGTGATCGAGGTACTTTCACTGCGGGAGGCCATCCCATAAAATGCGATGAAGATGGGGGAGAAGTTCAATAGGAGCGAAAGCGTGGCGGAAGGCAAAAACGACAAACTTACGAATTGCGCGCCCTGTGTCAGCGTATAGAATACAACGCCAAGGGCGATAAGTTCCCACCAGGTTCGGGTGGAAAATCCACGCAGGGATTGGCGGTGAATGGGATTAAGAAGGGCGAGCGGTATGAGGCAGAACGCCGCAAGCGTGTAGCGCAGCCCGGCAAATGTGACCGGGGGCAGGTCCGCTTTCAGACCAAACTTGATCAAAACCCAGGAAGTTGACCATAAAAAAGTTACCAGTAATGCTTGCGATACAGCGGCAAGGTGAGATCTATCGTTATTGATAAAAGACATTTGAGTTGATGGATCATCCCAGATACGGTCTAGCCATCAATAACGCCGCCAGAGACTTGGCATCCGGCACATCGCCGCGTTCCGCCATGCGCAGTGCTTCCAGGACGGGTATCTTTTCCACGGTTAAAAATTCATCGTCGTCCGCTTCGAGCGGATTGTGTTTTAAGTCCGTCGCCAAAAAAACGCTCATGTATTCAGTGGAATAACCCGGCGCGAGGTAGAACGAGCCGACATGTTTCAGCGTTCCCGCTTCCATGCCGGTCTCTTCGCGGATCTCGCGCGCGGCGCATTCTTCAAAGGGTTCGTCGCCATCCCGGGTTCCGGCGGGCAGTTCGAGCATGTCCATGCCTGCGGCGTGGCGGTATTGCCGGACGAAGAGAAGGTTGCCTTCGGGATCCACGGGAACGAGGACCACAGAGCCGCCGTGCTCGACGATCTCGAATTTCGTCTCGCGCCCGTCGGGCGTTTTCAAATAATCGCGGCGGATGGTGAAGGCGCGTCCCTTCATGAGGATTTCGGAGCGCAGGAATTCAAAGGATGGCATTATCTATCCGATCTTTGAACCGCCAAGGCGCCAAGTTCGCCAAGAAACATCTTTTAACTCTTGTGATCTTTGCGTTCTTTGCGGTGAAATAAGTCAATGAGCAAAACAAAAAAGCCCAGGCATCATGACCCGGGCTTGTTGAAGTTTTTCTTACGGAATCTGCAGAACCTGCCCGACCGTCAACCTGGGGGACGAGCCGAGACTGTTTGCGCTAATGATGGCGTTCGGGTCCACGTCGCCGAACGCACATGCAATGCTCCCCACGGTTTCATCTCCCGATGCGACCGTATAAGAAGCAGGATGCGCTTTCAAGTTTCGAGGTCCGGGGAAAGCGCCAGCGCTGGCAGGGATGATCAATTGCGTACCGGTGGAAAGGCTTTCACCCTGAGAGACCGTCAAACCGCTGGCTTGAAGCATGGCATACGGATCCACATCGAAACGCCGCGCGATGCACCAGGGCCATTCACCCTTTTGCAGCGTGTAAGAGGACGGACGCGAACCGGGCGGGATGGGAGTTCCAACCGGCGGCGCGGATGTCGTCACAGCGACTGCATTTGCGTTGGTGGGTGTCCCCGCGCTCAATGTCGCTGTCGGTGTCACTGTGGCAGTCAAGCCCGCAGAGTCGGCTGTTGCGGTTGCGGGCGTGCCAGTCGTTTCGGGAGTACTCCCGCCCCCGGCGGCGGCTGTCTGCGCGGCTTCGGTCTGTTTTGCAAATTGTTCGATCATCTCCATCGGGTTCTCGATGGGCGCATTCGGCGAGACGAACAACCCCGTCGGGATCGGCGTGGCTGTTTCCACTGGCGCCTCTGAGATGGAGCGTTCACAGGCAGAGACGACCAGCGACGCGATCGTAAGCATCGAGATCGTCAATGCCTTGCGATGATTTTGAATCATATATTCTCCTCGTTCCTAAATTAAAAAAGATGGTAGCACATGAAGTTTAAAGCGTCAAGCACTGCGTCATGGATTGCAACCAAGCGATAATTTTGCGGATTCGATTACTTCCGCGCCTCCCCCCGGACCTTGAGTTTGAACCTGCTCCCAAGCCGCGCACACCGCCTTGAGCGTTTTCCCCGATTCGAGGACCTTGTGCGATAGCTCGAGTGCTTTATCGAGTTGACCGTCCATTGCATAGGCATTGACGAACGCCAGCCACTCGCGCGGGTCTTCGGGAGTTAAGCGAAGGCGCGTTGCTTCACCGGCAAGACCGGCTGCAGACTTGAAATCTGCTTGTTGAATGGCGAGTTCGACCTTGGCAAGATAATAGCACCAGCCATGATTCGGCTCGGGGAAGAACTTCGGCGCGGCGGGATTTGCAGGATTGGGGATGATGCGGGATGAATCGGATAATGGAATGGCTTCGACAAGTTCATTTGGAAAATCGGAGTAGAGTTCCGGGCTCGAATTGGAATCCAGGGCGCGCAGGCAGCTGTTTTGCGGCTTGTAGATGACCACTGCATTGGACGTATTTCCGTCGAAATTGACTGTGCGGTAGGGATAGAAGATCTCGACATCTTTTTGCAGCGAGGGTAATGTGGAACCGCCAAGACGTTTTTCGGTGTAGAGCAGCATGTAGGGAAGATCAGCGCGAGTGTAATTCGGCGCGTACATCCAGTTGATGGGAGCGGTGAAGGAGAGGTCGGTTTCGTAGTCGATCGGCATCTGGTAGGTGAGCAGGAGGGTATTGGGTTCGAGCGCGGGCATGCGCCATGCCATCTGCCAGTAGATCTCGCCCTGTCTTTGCCAATCCCTGCGGAAGATATTGGCGTTGAAGAATTGCTGCCCGATGCCGAGAGCGATGAGGGCGGAGAAGATGGTGATCCGCAAACGATGATTCCTGAAGAGCAATTCGATGAGTCCGACGATGAACAAGGTCGCGCCGGGCATGATCGAGATCATGAAACGGTCATAGGAAGATTGCAGGGTGAGCGGAAGATTCGCTGCGAGCGAGGGGAGACGCCCGAGCAGGATGCCCAAGATGCCGGTGAGTAATAATGAAATGGCGCGAGTCTTGTCACTTGTTTCTTCCTGCGCGGAGCGGAGAAAGATTCGGACGAGGGTAATGAATGAAAGCGCGATCAAGCCCAACGTCAGGAGTGAGGCGGGCGCGGGAAGGGAGGTGAATGTCAGGGCGAGGACCTGGACCCAGATGTAGAATCCGCTTTTCCACAGGGAATCCAGCGCCTGGGTCAAATAGTAAATCGCGGTCGGCGATTCGGCGGAGACGGCGTAGGAGGCATAGGGACCGAAGTTGTAGTAATAGGCAAGCCAGGCGGCGTTGAGAATCCAGACCAGCAGATAGGGAAACCAGGCTTTGGCGGTTTGCGTGAAGCGTTCGCGGAAATTGCCTTGAAAGAAGGCGAAAAGGAGAAGGGCGCGGATGCCTTCGATGCCGAAGAAATATTCGGTGGGGAAGATGCCGCAGATCTGAAGAAGTAGTGCAATGACAGTGTCGGTCTTCTTTTGGGTGCGCAAGGCTTTGAACGTGAAGCCGAACGAAAGCAGATAGAAAATGAAAGGGATGAGTTCCTGGTTGATGTGCGTGAGCGCCACCCAATGCTGGCTGTAACCGGGGAAGACGAGCATCAGCAAAGCGGCGACGAAGGCGAGCGTCCCTTCGGTCCCGGTCACCTGTGCCTGCGGCACTGGCGCAGGCAGGGCAGGTTTGCGTTGATGGAAGATTTGCGTGAAGGTCCACCATGCCGCAATGCCGATGAGAAAGCGGATGACGAGCGCGAAAATTTGCCACGCGAGCGGATGCAGGGGAATGATGCTGGTGGTGAAATAAAAGATGGGACCCAGAAATGGGCGGAACGGCATGAACGCCGGAACAAACTCGGCGGGACCGAGAAATTTTGCGATCCATGCGAAGGGCCAGTCGTCCCAATAGAAGCCGGTGAGAGGGAGGAGCAGTCCGTAGGCGATGAGGGTGATAACGGCGATCGATAACGTTTGGCGCGTTGTAAGGGAGAGGCGAAGTTGCATCCCCTAATTATACGAGATCGAGAGCGAGGGCTGGGATTAAGTCCCCTTCAGGCAGATGGTGCCCGCCAGAGCCGGACCGGGTTTTCCCTTCCTATAAAATACTTCATAGTGATTCGTTTCTAGTTGGGGAGTTACCAACCAAAATTTCTCCTGCCAATGTTGCAACGGCTACCACGCCACAAAGCCCGGCGCCCCATAATATCAACGCTGGGTGCCGATACCAGTAGGCAACAAAGAGAAAAAGCGAGTAAATAGCAACCAACCCCCATGCTGCCAAGTGAGAGACTCGCAGCCATCGGCGCTCTCCGCCAAGGATGAGAAAGGGTGTTGTAAGATAAGGTAGCGCTAGCGGTAGACTCGCCAACCATAACGCGCTGTGGCCCGGTTTGACAGCTTGCCTAATCGCAGAAATGAAAGACACCAGGCACGCGCAGTAACCGTTACCCTGCCAGACGAGAGGAGGAGAGCACGTATCTTCTGTTGCCGGGTGGCTGTCGATAAACCAGGGTCCTGTCATTGTCACCAGCAGCAATACCAGCGGTGCGATCCGACCAACGGTCTTTAGTTTGCTGATCTGTAGCAGCACGCGTTTCCTTTCCAAGCACTATCATTCACAAAAGTCACCCAACAGACTCGTGCCCCGAAGGGGTATTGCGTCTTGTCCCCGAGCCCTTCGACACGGCTTCGCCAGTCAGGATAAACTCCGCGAGTGGGATACCTGCGCTGGGGCGTGAACGACGAAGTGTTGCCTTTTCTGCAATTAATTTCCCACATTCAGCACCTTGATACTAATGCTCATCGGTAGGCGGCTTTTATTCAATGTTGTATTCTATAGCAAATCTTTCTGGCTTGTTAGTAATAATTCTTAATTCGTATTTTCCGTATGCGTTCTGCAAATTATCAAAAGCATAACCGTCTCGGATACCTGCATGACCACTCATGAACATACCTAAACGCATCGGCATTATATCCATTTTTTCAATTTGTGAAGCTCTAACACCAATATAAAGGTTACCAACAGGATGCGGAGTGTGAAGCGATAGTTCAAATCTACTCTGAAATTTTCCTTCATGAGGCTGGTTGATGAGTATTTCTTTGATATCAAGTACAGGTGTTGGGTTGGTGGAAATATTATTCACAATTAGATTATTGGCTGTGATGCCGCCTGATTGGTTTTGTGAAAATACATTGCCATTCCCTTGTACTGAAATATTTTCTCTGCCACTTTGCCTTGAAATGTGTCTTGCATCCCCTTCTTGATTTTCTACTAAACTCTTAATATTTTTTGCGAATTCGTCATCTTCTTCTATTAATTTCTTGAACTGAACTCGAAATGCTGCTTGAAGATCAGGGTTATTCGGATCTTTTATTAAATCACTAAGCGTTTCTTGGGCCGATGGTTTTTTCGAAAAACGCTCATTGATAACTTTCCATAGTTTACTAATACTTGAAGGTACCTCCTCGCCAATTTTCTCCGCGACTTTTGTGGCGATGGTTGGTAAGTATGGTTGAAGTAAAGTTGTAGCAGAAATGATTAGGGCTTGAAGTGTCGGATTATCCATTCTTTTTTTCCTCTTACCGATTCGAGATGTTGTGAAGCCTGCCACCCAACTATGTTTAATATAGCGTGTCATAAAGTCCCTGAGGGATTACATCTAATATCTTACATTCATTATACGAATTTTGCGTCGAGTAAGCAAGAAGTTAAGCCAAAAAATTCACCATTTCCTACCTTCCCACCACTGCAAACACATTCACCGCCTGGTTCTTTCCCCTACCCCCTATTACCCTGCCATTATCTCGGGCGGACGTGACACGATCTTCGGCCTCTTCATCCGCGAGCGAATCGGGGCAAGTTTGCCAACATCAATAAATACCACATTTTCTTTGGGCGCTTTTTCGAGCATGTAGTTTGTATATCCCGGGTCGAGGCGGTCCAGCAGGATAACTTCCGCGCCTCTGGGAATGCCTTCGCCGAAGTCGGGGTGGGTGATAAGGTAACGCGTGAATTCCACGAACAGGTCATTGAATTTCGCGCGATAAAATTCGTTCATTTTTTCATCTCCTTCAAAAACTGGTCACGGTAAACAGTCCAGTTGTCCATGATATCTTTTTGACCTATGGTAAGCACTTCCGCAATGGAGTAACCTTCGAACCAATCCTTGGTTTGTTCTCCGTTGGGGAGAATGATATCGCGGTGTGGCTTTCCGTGTGCTGTGTCGTATCTCACCACAGGATACCATTCTTCATCCACAAAAACTTCGAGTTGTAACCGAAATTCGATGATTTCTTTGCCGTCGGAAAGATGATAATGCCGATAACGGCAGAACCGGGTTTCAGGGTCGAGATAAATCAGGAAGAGAGTGTCTAAAACAGTGGGCTAACGAAGTCCATCACATGAGAGACGTAGTTTGGAAAGCGTTGCTTGTGCAGTTGCCTGCTGTTGAAACAATAGACAAATAAGCGCAAAGCACACTCCAGCGCATATGGACAGCGTGAGAAACAACGGGATTTGCGAGCCAGACGAGCCAGATAGTGACGCAGCTCGGCATTGTCAGCTTCCACTGAATATGTGTCCGTCTTGCCTTGCGAAACTTCGTACCTGCCGAAATGATACCAAAGCCATTTGCAAGCATCAAACCCATCACTGTAGTACCACTTGGCTTTCGGCGCTTGATCCACGACTTGCTGGATGGCTTCCTGAGTGCGGATCCAGACCACCGCCCAGCCCAAAATGCAACGAGTCTTGCGATCTACCACAGTGATAATGTAGATTCTGTTTTTTTATCGCCGATAAAGGTGAAGATTTCATCCATTTCGGCTTCTTTGACCTCTTCGGGCACGGGTGCGTTCGGTAAAGCCTCAGCTACATCGGTCACCCAATACGCCACCGTTTGTGGCGCAACTTTCAAATGACGAGCTATCCGCCGCAGATTACCTCCATCCACGTACATTTCCATGGCTCGCTTGCGGAGACTGTCCGGATACCCCTGCTTTTTCGGTTCCGGCGTGTATTTGCGGTGGCAGTGCATACAGCGATACCTTTGCGACCCGGCGTTTGTTCTTCCTGCTTTGTTTTGGCGGGTTGTTTCTTGGCAGTATGGGCATCTTCTCATGTCTCTATTTTAGCCCATTCCTTTGGACACTCCCAATCAGGAATTCGCGCTCAGACATTGACTAATTATACCCCTGACAAGAAAAGGCTTATCCCACCACCGCAAACACATTCACCGCCTGGTTCTTCCCCTTGAAAACGATCTTTCCCAAATCCTCCACTTTGTAATTCGCCGGGAGTCCCTTGCGCGTGTCTTCGTCTATCAACAGCGGACGCAGCGCCTCCTTGGTATATTCCTGGATTCGGTCCGCGAGGTTGACCGTATCGCCGATGCAGGTATAGATGGCGCGGTTCTGCGTCCCGGTGTATCCGGCCACCATTTTGCCCGAGGTGATCCCGATCCCGATGCGGATGGCGGTCTTGTTCTGCGCCAATTGATTCTCGTTGAAGACCTTGAGCCGTTCCAGCATTTGCAGTCCCGCCTTTACGGCGCGCTCGCGATGGTCATTGTAGAAGATCGGCGCGCCGAATACAGCCAGCACCCCGTCGCCGACGATCTGGTTCACGATTCCCCCGTTGTGGGTGATGGCGTCGAACATCATGCTGAAATATTGGTTGAGCAGTTCGATCGAATCGGACGGGCTTTGGCTTTCCGCGATCGTCGTGAACGAGCGGATGTCCGTGACCATCACGCTGGCGGTCACCATCTGTCCGCCGAGCGAAAAGCCCTCACGCAAAAGCTCCTCCGCCACTTCCTTTGTCGCGAACGTCCGGAACAATTTCCGCTGTTCGTCGCGCAGCCGTTTCTTTTCCAGGCTTGCATTTACGCGCGCCCTCAGCAAGATCGGGTTCACCGGCTTGGTCAGGTAATCCTCCGCGCCCAACTCCACGCATTTGACCACCGCATCCAGTTCCTCCATTGCAGATGTCATGATGATGGGGATCTGCCGCAGGTCGAAATCGTTCAGGCAGGCTTCCAGCACTTCGAAACCATTCATCACCGGCATTTCGATGTCCAGCAGCATCAGGTCGAACGCCCCTGTGCGGAACTTCTCCAAACCCTCTTTCCCGTTCTCGGCGGTTTCGACCAGATGCCCCTCCTGCTCGAGACTGCGCGTGAGCATCATGCGGTTGATCTTATTGTCGTCCACGACGAGCAGACGGGCGGGTTCGGGAGCGGATGGGGGCATCGGATTACCTTAACTCGTTCAACTTCATCTTGACGGATTCGAACGCCTCTTTCAGGACTTCGAGCCTGTTCCCCGCTTCGAGGTTTTTCTCACGCCCCATCATCTCCAACTCACGCGCCAAAGCCGCCAACTCTTCCGCGCCGAAGGTCAGCGCATTGGACTTGATGCTGTGCGCCGCCCGCCGGAAGGAGTCAGCGTCATTGCTATGGATCGCGTTCCGCATGTGCCCCACCTGCTCTTCAAAATCCTTGAAGAACGCGTCCATCAATTCATTCACGAACTCCGCCCCTGCGCTTTGTTTGAGATTATCGAATGTGTTCAGATTCAAAACGGACATTCTTCTCCAAAAGATGGGTCACGCATGAGCCGCTGGTCGAGTAGCGGCGTAAAGCGTCGCATATCGAGACCAGACGGCGAGGAATCTCCTTGTTATCTGGAGATTGCTTCGACGCTCCGCTCAGCGCGGCATTTACTTCTTCGCCTTGAACAACGCATCCACCAATTCCACCACGCGGATGGGCTTGGGGATGTAATGGTCCATGCCCGCGCTCAGGCACATCTCACGGTCGCCCTGCATGGCGTTCGCGGTCAAGCCGATGATGTAAGGCTGCTTCAGACCTGACAGGTTTTCGAAACCTGTCAGGTCTCGGATTTTACGCGTCGCTTCCAATCCGTCCATTTCTGGCATCTGCACATCCATCAGGATCACATCATAGGAATCATGCTCCACTTTATGGAGAGTCTCGACGCCGTTCACAGCCACGTCCGCTTTGTAGCCCATCTGCTCGAGCAGTCTCAAGGCGAGTTTCTGGTTCACGGTATTGTCTTCAGCGAGGAGAATCTTCAGCGGGTGCCGCGCAGCCATCTGCGGGTCCGGTTTGAAGCGTTCCGTTGTCATCTTCTTTTCGTCTTCGGGAGTCTGGACGAAGAGTCCCACCAGCGTATCGAACAACTGCGACTGCTTGATCGGCTTGGTCAGATAGGCTGAAAAGACCCCGGCTTCGTCGCCCGCTTCGCGCCTGCCGAGCGAACTGAACAGCACGAGCGGGAAGCTGGCCTGTTTGCCGCGTAATTTTTTCGCCAGTTCGATGCCGTCCATCTCCGGCATGTGCATATCGAGGATGGCGACGTCGAAGGTCTCGCCGTTCTCAATCCATCTCAAAGCGGCATCCGGTGATTCGGTGTCGCGGGGAATCATGCCCCATTTGGCGGTCTGCATGTTGAGGATGTAACGGTTCGTGGAGTTGTCATCGACGATCAACACGCGTTTGTTCTGCAGGGCTGGCTGGATGCCGAGATGCAGGTGTTTCTTTGCAGGGGCGATCTCGGCGGTCTCGGCTTTGATGGTGAACATAAATGTGGAGCCTTTCCCGATCCCGTCGCTCAAAGCCCACATCGAACCGCCCATCATCTCCGCAAGCCGCCTGCTGATGGCGAGTCCCAGCCCGGTCCCGCCGTATTTGCGCGTGGTGGATGAATCGGCTTGCGTGAAGGATTGGAAGAGCCTGCTCATGCCTTCGGGAGTCAACCCGATCCCCGTATCGCGGACGGCGAAGGTGAGCAGGGCTTTTTCCTTCGCGCCTCCGTTCCTGTACCTCTGGCTGGATACGGTTAGAACGACCTCGCCCTTTTCTGTGAATTTGACCGCGTTGCTGAGCAGGTTCGTGATGATCTGCCGCACGCGGGTCACATCGCCGACAATGGCGGGCGGGATGTCGCCTTCGAAAATGTAGGCAAGGTCGATGCCTTTTTCCACGGCGCGGGCACTGACGAGATCGAGTGAGGCTTCCACGCATTCGCGCAGGTCGAAGACCTGATGCTCGATATCCATGCGCCCGGCTTCGATCTTGGAAAAGTCGAGGATGTCGTTGATGATGGCGAGCAAGGCGTCGCTCGAACTGCGGATGGTCTCGACGTAATCGCGCTGTTCGTCGTTGAGATTTGTATCGAGCAAAAGTCCGGTCATGCCGATCACGGCGTTCATCGGCGTGCGGATCTCGTGACTCATCGTCGCGAGGAAGGCGCTCTTGGCTTCGTTGGCTTGCTCGGCGGCGGCGCGCGCCGAACGGGCTTCCTCGAACAGCCGCGCATTTTGTATCGCCGTCGCCATGCCCGAGGCGATGGATTCCATCATTTTGATCATGGCGTCGTCGTAGGCGTTCTCGCGTTCGAAGTTCTGGATCGTGATTCCGCCGATCAAATCCCTGCCGACGATCATCGGGACCATCACGACCGATTTTGGGATGTCCTCCGCGGCAGTCATGTTCGAGCCGAGTTTCTTCCACAGAATGGGCGAACGCCGGTTGATGACCAGGGTCTTGCCTTGCATCGCGGCTTTGTTCGTGAACTCGTTGATCGGGAAGGGCGGGAATTGCACACGTTCGTTGCCTTTGGTGACGTAATGCGCCGTGACGGTGTTCGTCTCCGGATCGTACAAGCCGATGCCGATGTTATCCTCGCGCACGAGTTCGCGCACCATGTCGCCGACCTTCTCTATGATGGAATTGACGTCCAATTGCCGGGTGAGCACCTGCCCGATGTTGTTGAGGATCTCCAGTTCGGCGGCGCGGCGTTTCGTCTCATCGAAGAGGCGCGCGTTTTCGAGCGCAACCACGGCCGCGCTGGCAATGGTCTCCAACAACCGCAGGGTGGACTCGGTGAAGAAATCCTCCTGCTCGAGGTGTTGCAGGGAGATGCCGGTGACGAATCGATCGCGGATGAGGATCGGCACGGCGCACAGCGATTTTGGAAGTTGTGAGCGCGAGCCCCTGAAATCAGGGTGATTTGCCGCGAAGGAATCGAAATCGCGGTTGACAACAAAGGTCTTTCGGGTCTCCCGGACGTGATTCACGATATACGTGTGAAGGCTGGTCGCCTTCTTGGGGGGAATTTCCCACTCCTTGCCGTTTTCATAGGCGTATTCATAGGTCATCATCTGGGTATCCAACTCAACGGTGTAGATGACCGCGTAATGGACGGAGAAGATCTCGGCGAGTTTGCGCCCGATCTCCTGATAGATGGATCGGATGTCGAGGTTGGAGACAAGCGACTGTTGAACCGAATTCAACGCGCCCAATTCCACGTTCTGCTGTTCGGTCTCCTTCAACAACCTTTGAGTTTCGTCGAAGAGGCGGGCATTCTCGATGGCGACCCCGATCGAGTTGGCGATGGTCGTCAACAGCCGCACATCGGATTCGGAGAAGGCATCCTCTTTTTCGAGGTTTTGAAGCGAGATCACGCCTCTTACTTCGTCCCCGACCAGCATCGGCACCCACAGCCCCGAACGGACGACGACCGTATCGTCCGCGTTCGCGCCCAGGTTGTTGGACTGGTACTTTCTGGAATGTTCATCGAAATCCCGGTTGACCAGGATCGGCTGGCGCGTGCGTATGACATATCCGCCGAATCCGCCGCCATCTTCCCTCAACGGCAGGGGATCTTGATACAGCCTTTCTCCATTTTCGATGATGTATGGATAGTAGGTCAGTTTTTCCTTGTGGTCGTAGATGCTCAAGACCACGATCTGCGCGTCGAAGATCTCGCGTATCCTTTCACCCGTCCTGTCGTAAACGGATTGGATGTCCATCTTTGTGTCCAATCCGCTCAGGATATTGTTGATGAGCGTCAGCTCCTCCGCGCGTTGACGGGTCTCTGCGAGAAGGCTCTGCGACTCGTCGAATAGCCTTGCATTTTGAATCGAAATGCCCATGCTTCCCGCAAGCGTGGTCAACAGGCGCACGTCGTTTTCGTGGAAGGCGCCTTCCTGCTCGAAGTTTTGGATCGAGAGCGAGCCATGCACCTGGTCGCCCGCAAGGATGGGGATCGCGATCAGGGATTTGGGGAAGGTATCTCCGGCCAGCAGGGTGGAGCCGTATTGTTGCGCAACCTGCGCGACATTCTCATTGATGAACAGGGTTTCGCGATTGCGGATGACGTAACCAGAAAACCCGGAAAGCGGCTGTTTTTCGGGATAAATCCTCTCGCCCTTCCAATACATATATGGGAAGGAGGCGCTGTCTGTCTTTTGATCGTAATACGAGATGACGACCGCCTGGGTGTTGAAAATGCCGCGCACCTTTTCGCCCACCAACTCATAGATGGATTGAACGTCCAATTTGGAGGATAACCCGTCCTGCACGCTGGTGATGATCTCCAATTCGGCGGCTCTTTGCTGGACCTCGTTGACGAAGTTGGCGTTCTGGATGGCGATCACCGCCTGAAGCGATAGCTCTTCCTGAAAGCGCAGGTCGATCTTGGAGAACGGCTCGCCGCCTTCGCGCCAAACCGCCATCATGCCGTTGACCTTTTTTCCGGAAAGGAGCGGAGTCACCATCAAGCGCTCGTTCCGTACCGCTGCCGTGCCTGGGATCTGCAGTGTGCGCGGATCGAGATTCGTGTCGTTGATGTATTCCGCTTTGCCCTCTTTTGCCAGCGAGCCGATGATGCCTTCTCCTACCCGGATGGTATCCGCAAGGATTTCATCGGCAATATCGCCGCTCGCGACGATGGCGCGCATGGTCTTACCATCCGGCTGGGGCAGGTAGATCGCGCTGGAGGTGGCGTTCAGCAGTTCCCGGGCGTGCGAGGCGATCTTATCCAATACCGCGGACAGGTTCAACGTGGCGGAGATGTCGCGCCCGACTTCGTTCAGCACTTCCGATTCGCGCGCGTGGCGCAGGGTCTCTTCGAACAGGCGGGCTTTATCGAGCGCGGCGCTCAGGCTCGAGGCAATGGTGGAAAGCAGGTTGATATCGGCGGATGTGAACGCGTTTTCGCGGTCCAGGTTTTGCAGGCTCATGATGCCGGTCACCTGGCCTCCAACGATCATCGGCGCGAAGAGAAGCGACCTGGGCGCTTCGCCCGCGAAAGCCGGCGCTTCACCCATCTCATCGGCGAGTTTCAGGAAATCCGAGTTGATCAACAGCGGCTTTTTACTCTCGACCACTTGTTTGCGGAACCCGTCGATGGGGGAGGGTTGGTTGAAGCGCATTCGATCGCCGCGTTCCTTGATGTAGCGGTGCTGGACCTCGCCCGCCGCGGGATAGTAAAGCGAGATCAGCGTCACTTGCGCATCGAATATTTCCGAGACCTTGTCGCCGATCAGGTCGATGATCGATTGGTGGTCGAGATTCGAGACCAGCACCAATTGCAGGCTGTTGATGACGCCGAGTTCCGCGTTACGCGCGGCGGTTTCCTTGAGCAGCCGCTCGGTCTCGTTGAAGAGGCGCGAGTTCTCGATGGCGACCGAAGCCTGGTCAGCGAATAATTTCAGCAGGCGCAATTCCGATTCCGAGAAGGTGCGCGGCTCGGCAAAGTGGATGTTCATCACGCCAACGACCTTCTTGCGGTATTTGAGCGGAAGGCCGATCAGCGCGCCTTTCCATCCCGGGGATGTGTTGGTGTAAAGCGAGTGGGTCTGCATATCCTCGACCAGTACGACCTCGCCGGTTCTGGCGACCGTATCGGTGATCCCGCCGGGGCGCGGACTGGCAACCGGCACATTCTTGATCTCGCCGTGCGAGATGGCTGTGCCGAACTTCAGCTCGTCGTTCTCGTAGATGAACAGGTTGATATTCTCGATGCTCGGCATCAACGCCGAGGTGTTGACCAACAGCGAGTCGAGGACGGTGGTGTAATCGAGATTCGAGGAAAGGTCGATCGAGGCTTTGCGGATGGCTTCCAATTCCGCGTTGCGATGTTCGGTCTCTTTAAGCAGGCGTTGGGTTTCGTCCAGCAGGCGGGCGTTTTCGAGGGCGGCGCTCAACGACCCGGCGAGCGTTTCCAGCAGGCGCACATCGAACGGCTCGAAAGAGTTCTCTTTATCCATGTTCTGCAGGGAGATGACCCCCCGTACGTCATCCCCTGCGATGAGCGGGACGAACAGCGCCGATTTCGGGACGAGAGAACCCAGTACCAATTCCGCGCCGTGTTCCTTCATGCGTCCTTCGACCCTGTCGTTGAGGAGGATCGTCTTTTTGGTGCGGATCAGCGATTTGACCAGCCCGCTCATGGGCCGCGCTTCGAGATACTCGCGCCCGTGACGGTCTACATAGTAATTGAAATTTTGTTTGCCTTCCTCGTGATCGAAGGTGGCGATGATGGTGGTTTGCGCGCCGAACAGGTTACGGATCTTATCCCCAACGAGATCGTAGATCGCCTGCATCTCCAGTTTGGAGGCGAGGCCGTCCTGCACGCTTTTGATGATGGCAAGCTCCGCCTCGCGCTGCTCCAATTCCTTGCGGAGTTGGACGGAGCCATCGGCGCGCGCGGACATTTTCTTTTGGACGGCTTTCTGGGACGGTTTTTTCTTCTGCCCGGCGGTAGGCATCATTTCCTCTGAGTGGTGATTCAGTTTACATACGGCGTGGAGAATCGTCAATAGCGGAATGAAAAAAACAGGCAGCGTGCGCCTGTCTGTTATCCATTTGTCATGTTTTCATCGCTGGTTTTACAGCCTGCGCAGGGCGAACATGGTGATATCGTCGAACTGCTCCGCTTCGCCGATGAAGGTATCGAGGTCGCGGCCGAGTCGGTTCACGCATTCGGCCGGGGAGGAGATACCCTGCTTCAAAAAATCCACAAGCCGCTCGCGGCCGTAGAATTCATCCTCGGGGTTTTTGCTGTCCGGAATGCCGTCTGTGAAAGCGAGCAGGCTGTCGCCGGGCTCGAGATGGGTTTCGGCTGATGCGAATTTGGCTTTCCTGTTGAAACCGATCACGGGTCCGGTGGGACGCAATTCTTCCATATCGCCCGAAGCCCGCATGAGATAAGGCGATTCGTTCCCTGCATTGATATACGTGAGGGTCCCGCTGGATGAATCCAGCAAGCCGACGAAGAGCGTGGAAAATATAAGCGCGTCTTCGTGAGTTTCGGAGATATATCGGTTGGTGGTGTGAACGGCTCCTCCAATTCGTGCGGCGGGAGTGGGGGAACCGTCAAGGACGAGGCTGGAG
This sequence comes from Anaerolineales bacterium, assembly GCA_015075725.1. Taxonomy (NCBI): domain Bacteria; kingdom Bacillati; phylum Chloroflexota; class Anaerolineae; order Anaerolineales; species Anaerolineales bacterium. The sequence continues at coordinate 2,385,281 of JABTTV010000001.1, forward strand.
GATGCGGCGCGGATCAAACTTCGGAACAGCGTCATGAACAATGCCGCGCCTACTCCTTTTCCGCAAACATCGCCCACCACCAGTACAAGATTCCCATCCGAAAGCGTGAAAGCGTCGTAATAATCCCCCGCTACGAACTTCGCCGCTTTGAAGTAGGCGGCGATCTCCCAGCCCTGCACCTGCGGCAATTCGCGCGGCAGGAACTCTTTTTGAATATTACGCGCGATGTTCAACTCCTTCTCAAGGCTTTGCAGGTATAGCTGCTCCTGGTCGCGGAGTCGTTTCCGGTCGAGGCTGGATGAGATGCGGGCATTAAGTATGACCGGCTCGAAAGGTTTGGGGAGGTAATCTTCCGCGCCGCGTTGGATTCCCTTTACCACGCTTTGCAGGTCGTTGTTGGCGGAAATGATGATGATGGGGATATGCCGTGTAGCGGGATCGGATTTAACTTTCTCGAGCACGATAAACCCGTCCATGATCGGCATCATGATGTCGAGCAGGACGAGGTCCGGCAGGGATTCTTTGATCGCGTCGAGCGCTTCCTTTCCATTCGTGGCGGTCAGCAGTTCGTATTCCTTGTCTTCCAACTCCTGTTGAAGATAATCAAGATTGAGAGGTTCATCATCCACAAGCAAAATGCGGGGAGGATTGTTCATCGCGTTTATCCGAGATATTTTTTTAATAGACCATAGAGCTGCATTTCGTCCACTGGCTTGGTGAGGTAATCGCTGCAGCCGGCTTCGCGCGCCTTCACGATCTGGCTGTCCATGGCGTGCGCGGAAAGACCGATGATCGGCGTTGCGGGAAGCGTCTGGCGGATCCTGCGTGTGGCTTCATACCCGTCCAAAACCGGCAGGGAAATGTCCATCAGGATAAGATCCGGTTTTTCTTCGACAGCCATGGCAACGCCCTTCCCGCCGTCGTTCGCGATCAGCAGGTTGTAATCATCCTCCAGTAATTGTGTGAGCAGGTCGATGTTCAGGTCGGTATCTTCCACGATCAGAATGGTTTTCATATAAGGTTCCTGTCTCTTCACTCTTCAGTGTGCGCGGCTTTCCTGATTTCATGCACCAGTTTCTCGCCGTCGAACCCCTGCTTGCGCATGACAAGCGTCACGCTTTCGCGCAGGCGGGCTGTCTCTTCATCCGTCAGTTCCTTGACACTGATGACGATGATCGGCAGGTCCTGCGTGGCGGGATTCCTCCGCAGTTCTTCGATGACCCCGAACCCGTCGAGCCGCGGCATCATGATGTCGAGCAGGATCACATCGGGACGCTCCGCCTCGATCGCCTGCAAGCCTGCCACGCCATCCAAAGCGGATTCCAATCTGAATTCTGATTCCGGAAGCAGTTGACGCAGCATATCTGCGATGTGGGGGTCGTCATCCACTGCCAGGACGTGAACCCGGTCGCGATGCTTCTGCTTGATGACCTGCCTTAATGTGGATATTACTTCAAAGGGGTTGAGCGGTTTCAACAGATATGCCGCTGCGCCCAAGCGGAACCCGAGCGCTTTCTTATCCACAATGGTTAGCAGGATGATTGGAATATTAGTCGTCGCCGGGTCGGTTTTCAGGTCGTGCAAAACCTGCCAGCCGTCCTTATCCGGCATGAGGATGTCGAGCAGGATGGCGTGCGGTTTCAACGCGCGAGCCCGGGCTTGTCCTTCCGCGCCGCTGCGCACGCCGACGATCTCGAATTCTTCACGCGAGAGACTTTCCTGCAAAAGGTAAACCGCATCGGGGTCATCGTCGATGACGAGGATGAGTTTCCTGCCGGGCTGCGTTTTGGATGGAGATGCGGCTGGGCGGCGCGAATCAGTTTCAAGGTCCGGGGTTGAAGCGGGTTTTGTCCCATATTGAACGGGAACGGTGAGCGTGAACGTCGAGCCTTTGCCGAATTCGCTTGCCACCGTCAGGTCGCCGCCGAGCAGGCGCGCCAGGTTGCGGCTGATGGTCAGTCCCAGACCGGTGCCTCCGTATTGGCGCGTGGTGCTGGTATCGGCTTGCTGGAATTCTTCGAAGATTCTGCCGAGGGCTTCTTCGGTGATGCCGATGCCCGTATCGCTGACATTCACGACGAGCATTTCATCGTCGCGGCGCGCATTCAGGGTGATCTTTCCGGCGGATGTAAATTTGGCGGCGTTGCTCAACAGGTTTAGGATGATCTGTTTGATCTTGTCCTGATCGGAATGCATTGCGCCAAGGTCTTCGGCCTGTTTGACAAGCCGCACCGTGGGCTTGACGAGGGGTGTGGCGGTGTTGGCGCATAGATCGATGAGCGCGTTGATGTTGAAGTTTGCGGCTTGCACATCCATGCGCCCGGCTTCGATCTTGGCGATGTCGAGCACGGTATTGATCAGGTTGAGCAAATGCTCCGAACTGCCTAGAACCTTGTCGAGATTCTCGAGTTGTTTTGCGGGAAGCGACTCCTCGCCTTTTCTTCTCACAATGCGTGTGAAGCCGATGATGGCATTGAGCGGCGTACGCAGTTCATGACTCATGTTGGCAAGGAAGGCGCTCTTCGCCTGGTTGGCATGTTCGGCGGCTTCGCGGGCTTCCTTTGCTTCATCGAAGAGACGCTGGGTCTCGTTAAAGAGGCGGGCGTTCTCGATGGCGACGCCCATATTCGCGGAAAGGGTTTGCAGGAGGCGCAGGTTGCCTTCATTGAACGCATAAGATTTGTAGCTTTGCACATCCACCACACCCAGCACCCGGTCGCCGACCATGATCGGCACGCCCAGATAGGATTTGATCTCTTCTTCGTCTTCCGGAGCAGTGACGTATGCCGCCGCGCCATTTTCATTTATTTCCCCGGCGGTATTCAATAGGAGCGGCTGCTTGGTGATGATGATCCTCGAGGTCAGCCCTTCGCCCAATTCCCAGGGAGGTTCGTTTTCGTAAAAACGATTGTCGCTGAAACTGTATGCCAACTGCACAATATTCGTCGCAGGATCGTAGAGCAGGATGTCCACGACCTCGGCATTGAATATCTCATGCACCTTGTTGCCCACATTGTGGGTCACTGCGCGCACATCCAGTGTGCGGGTCATCGATTCGCTGATGCTATTGAGGATGGCGAGCTCGGCGGCGCGTTGCTCGGTCTGTTTGAGCAGGTTTTGGGATTCTTCGAATAACTGGGTATTCTGAATCGCGATGACGGCCTGCCGTGAAAGATTGTTCAAAAACTCAAGTTCGGCTTCGACGAACTGGTTGTTGCTGCCGTGCCTCCAAACCGCCATTAAGCCTTTCAACTCTCTGTTGGCAAGCAGGGGAACTGCCAGCAGGTGCTCATCGGGAGTGGGCTCGGTTCCCGTAATGGTCAAGGCGCGCGGGTCCGAATTGGTATCGTTGACGATCTCGCCGGCCTTCGCCCGGGCGATGTTTCCCAAAAGACCTTCACCCAATGTGATGGTGTCGTTGCGCAATTCTTCGGCTTCTTTGCCGACTGCGGCAATGGCGCGGAATATCCTTCCGTCCTGTTCCGGAAGGAATAGCGCGCTCAAATCGCCATCGAGCAGGTCCTTGGCATGTTTTGCAATACTTTCCAATACGGTCCTGGCTTCGAGGCTGGAGCTAATATCGCGCCCGACTTCCGTGAGGGTTGCCATCTCTCTCGCGCGGCGCTGGGTTTCGGCGTGCAGCCTGGCGGTTTTGATCGCGGACCCCGCATTGGCGGCAACGGTCGAAAGAAGGCGCAGGGAGTCTTCATCGAAGACATTCTCTTTTTGTGTGCTCTGCACGCTCAACACACCGATGGTCTCGCGCCCGGCTTTGATCGGCACCCCGAGATACGAACGCGCCTTCCGGCCGCGGCGGCGAATACCGAGCGCCAAACTTTCCTCGTCGATGTTGCGGTTGAAGATCAGCGGCTGACCGTCGCGGATGATGCGGCTAGTCATCCCTTCCCCGAACGGGATCGGTTCCATCTCATCGCCGTATTGATAGGGGAACTGGATCATGTTTGTTTGTGGATCGAACAATGCCAGGTAGGCGATATCGGCATTGAACGTGTCGCGCATCTGACTCCCGATGAGCTGGATCATGTTATCCAGGTCCGTTTCCGCCACCAAAGCCTGGGTGACGGTGCTGATCGCAGCCAGTTCGGCGGCGCGTTCTTCGGTCTCTTTGAGCAGGCGCTGGGTTTCGTCGAAGAGGCGTGCATTCTCGAGAGCGATCCCGGTCGCATTCGAAATGGTTTCCAGCAGGCGCATGTCCGAGTCGGTAAAATAATTTTCGACATCGAGGTTTTGAAGGGATATGCCCGTGAGCATGTTCTTGCGGATCAGGATCGGCACGGCGCAAAGCGATTTCGGGAGCCGCCCGCGGGAGGATTTGAAATCGGGGAAATCGGCCGCGAACTCGTCGAACCCGCTGTTCACGAGAAAACTTTTCTTCGTTCTAAGCACCTGGTCGACGATATGATTATGCATGCTGGTGGCGGGCTTCGCGGGAATCTCCCATTCCTTGCCCTGTTCGTAGGCGAATTCGTAGGTCATCATCCTGGTCTTGAGATCGATGGTGTAGATGGCGGCCGATTGGACGTTGAAGATTTCGGTGATCTTCCTGCCCACCGACTGGTAGATGGATTTGATGTCCAGATTCGAGACCAGCGCCTGCTGGACCGTGTTGATCATGGTCAACTCAGCGTTGCGCTGCTGGGTCTCATCGAAGAGGCGTGCATTCTCGAGGGCAACGCTCATTGCGTTGGCAATCGTCGAGAGCAGGCGGACGTCCGAGTCACTGAACGCGTTCTCAACATCCAGGTTTTGCAGGCTGATGATGCCGGTCACGTTCCCGCTGACGATCATCGGCACAAAGAGCAGGGATTTCGGCTCCTCCCTTTCCAGCACCGGTTCCTCCCCAAGTTCGAGCGTGATCTGGCGGTAATTCTGATTGATCAACCAGGGTTGTTGTGTTTCCACCACACGCTGGCGGAACTTGTCGATGGGAACGGGTCGATCAAAATGGATTCGTTCACCGCGCTCGATCAGGTAACGATGATTGACTTCATTCGCGGCAGGATCATACAATGAGATCAGCGTGGCTTGTGCGTTGAAGATCTCCTCAAATTTGTCGCCGATCAGATCGATGATGGACTGGAACTCGAGTTTGGATGCCAAGCCCTGCTGGACGCTGTTGATGACCGCCAGTTCGGCATTGCGTTCCTCGGTCTCTTTGAGCAGGCGCTGGGTCTCGTCGAAAAGACGGGCGTTCTGCAACGCCACGCCAAGGTTGGCGGAGAGCGTGGTCAATAAGCTGACACTGGATTCCGAAAAGGCGTGTGTTTGATTCGAATACAGGGTAATAACCCCGATCACCTGCCCCGAAGACCAGATGGGCGCACAGACAACGCTCTGAGTCAGATCGTCTTCTGTTTCATCACCGATCAATACGCCCCCAGCCATACCCAGTTCAATTTTTCGCTGGTCAATATCTTCGTTGATCACGAGTGTGGCGCGGTTCTTGATCACCCAGTTCGCGTACCCGGGTCCCAGCGTAAATGGTTCGATGGGGAAGCGGTCACCATGTTCAATGTAATAGGGCGTGGTTATAACATTGCTCTGTGAGTCATACAGACCGACATACATATCCTCCACATTAAATTCCTTGCGGATCTTTTCGCCCACCAGGTCGATGATGGCTTGGAAATCAAGTTCACGCACCAAGCCTTCGCTGACACTATTGATGATGGCAAGTTCGGCGGCGCGGTCTTCGGTCACTTTGAGCAGGTGCTGGGTCTCGTCGAAGAGACGGGCGCTCTCGAGCGCGATGCCCATGCTGCCCGCCAGGGTTTGCAGCAGGCGGATATCGGATTCGGAGAAAGCGTTCTCACGCTCAAAGTTTTGCAGGCTGAAATATCCATTAACCTTATCGCCCGTGCCAAAGGGGACGAAGATCAACGACTTCACTATGGCAGTGCCTTCCATTTGTTTCAGCCCATATTTAGCAGCCTCTTCAGTGGAATTTTGATGAATGATGATCGGTTGGCGGGTGTCGATCATGTATCGGTTTGCCACGCTGAAGGGCAATAACTCATCGTCAAAGAAGCGTTCACCGTTTTCAAAAGCATAATCCAATCGCGAGACTTGTTTCTCATGGTCGAAGGAACTGATCAAGACCGATTGTGCATTGAACATGCTCTGGATCTTGTCACCAACCAACTCGAAGATGGCTTGCATATCCAGCTTGGACGCCAGCCCTTGCTGGACGCTGTTGATGATGGCAAGTTCTTTGGCGCGTTCTTCGGTCTCTTTGAGCAGGCGTTGAGTCTCATCAAACAGACGGGCATTCTCGAGTGCCACGCTCATCGAGTTGGCGAGGGTGGTTAGCAGGCGCACATCCGACTCGCTGAAGGCGTGTTCTCGCTCCATGTCGCTCAAATCAATTAAACCGCGTCCCTGATCACCCACGATCAGCGGAACCAAGACCATGGACACAGGCGCATCGGTGCCGGGGATCAGGTAACTACCGTATTTTTCCGCTTCTTGGAATATGTTTTCGTTAATGACCAGCGTTTCACGTTCGCGAATTACATACGACTCAAAGCCATTCTCCCCTAACGGGCTGGATTCGATTTGGATGCGCTCGTTATTCTCGTACGTATATGGGTAATGGACCATGCCGGTCTTGGGATCGTAAATGCGGATGCCCACATCCTTGCCGTTGAAGATCTCGCGGATCTTATCTCCAACCGCGTCATAGATTCCCTGAATGTTGAGTTCTGCCGCCAGGGCCGCTTGCACGCTGTTGATGATGGCAAGTTCGGCGTTGCGTTCTTCGGTGATCTTGAGCAGGCGCTGAGTTTCGTCAAAGAGACGGGCATTTTCGAGCGCGGTTCCCAGCGAGGCGGCGATGGTGGTCAGCAGGCGCAGCTCGCTTTCGCCAAAGGCATTCTCGCGCTCGAAGTTTTCAATAGAGATCGTACCAAGGACGCGGTCACTGCTAATAATAGGAATAGCGACGAGTGACTTGCTTTGATCGGTCCCTGGCAGCAATACGGTGTTGTAATCTTCAGGCGTATTCCAAACAATAGGTTTGCGAGTCTTCAGAATAGTTTCAAGTTGCCCGCCTGGGTGTGGGGGTCTTGGTGAAATCGAAAGTCTCTCCCCATGTTCGTATACATATAGGTAGTGAACAAGATTGTTTTTTTCATCATACCAGTTGATACCTAAATCACCAGTGTTCATCACTTCGCTCAACTTATCGCCAACCAGATCCACAATGGCTTGGAAGTCCAACTCGGCGGCGAGTCCCTGCTGGATGGAGTTGATGATCTGCAACTCGGCAACGCGCTCCTGCTCGGCTTTGAAGAGGCGTTGGGTTTCATCAAAGAGGCGCGCGTTTTCGAGAGCGACACTCATGCTGTTGGCGAGGGTGGTCAACAAGCGGGCGTCGGCTTCATTGAAGGCAAATTGTTTGTAGCTTTGAACAGCCACCACACCCTTTATTTCATTGCCAAGCAAGAGCGGAACCCCAAGGTAAGATTCGTTGAGATCTTCGCCTGTATCGGGGCGGGGAGTGGGGATGCCCCCCAATTGGGCGCCGTGATCCAGTGTATTGACAATGAGCGGTTTACGTGAGCGGATCACATGGGTATAGAATCCCTGACCCATTTGGAAGGGCTTGTCAAACTCCAGACGTACGCCGCGGTCCACAGCATATTGCGCGTGGACAAGTTCACTTTTCTGATCGTATAGTCCGATATAGTTTGAGTCGGCATTAAAAATTTCACGGATCTTTTCGCCGACAAGTTCATAAATGGACTGCATATGCAGCTTGGATGCCAACCCTGCCTGAACGGAATTGATGATTGCCAGCTCCGCATTACGTTCCTCCGTCTCTTTGAGCAAACGCTGGGTCTCGTCGAAGAGGCGCGCGTTTTCGAGCGCGACGCCCATCGAGTTGGCGAGAGTTTGCAGGAGGCGCACATCCGAATCTCGAAATGCATGCTCTTGTTCAATGGAATGAATACTTAACGCGCCTATCATGGTGGTGCCGATGTAAAACGGCACACCGAGGAACGACTTGCCTAGTTGATATCCTTCTGGAGGAATTGCATCATAATCGAGAAGTTCCTGCGTAGTTCCAAGGTTTAATGGTTCAGTTGCGAATAGTACACTGCGGGTGATGGTTTTTCCCAATACTTCGGGGGGAACTTCAACCCGTTGATTATTGATGACCCAATAGGGCCAGGCAACGATGTTTGATGATTTATCATAAAGCGCAATGAAAACACTTTCGGCATTAGTGATCTCACGTACCTTTGCCCCAACCAAGTCAACAATAGATTGAAAATCCAATTTTGAAGCAAGTCCCTGCTGGATGGAGTTGATGATCTGCAACTCGGCAACGCGCTGGCGTTCCGCTTCGAGGGCGCGGGTGCGCGTTAATGCAGCGGCGATGTGCTGGGCGACGAATTCGAGGACGCGAACATCATCGTCCGTGTAGCGTTCCCCCTCTTCATAGGTTTGAAGCGCGATCACTCCCAGCGGCTTTCCCTCCGCAAGCAGGGGAGTTCCCAACCAATCTTCACTGCCTGTGTTCCCGATGCCGACGATTGTTTTCTCCTCCAGCATCTTCTTTACCCCGGCATTATCCACATGCAGGGTCTTCTTGTTTTCCAGCACCCACATCGCCAATCCCTTGCGGATTTTTTCCACCGGAATCGGTTTCAAGACAGGCGACAAAGTCCCGGTCGCATCCTGCACGTAAGGATAAGTGACGGTTTTGGCTTTCTCGTCATACAGTTGAATGATGAAGTTTTCTGCGTTCATCAGTTTCCCCACGATCTTGTGCAGTTTTTTATAGAACGACCCCATATCCTTGACCGCGCTCGCCGCATCCGCGATCTCGAACAACGCCTTTTGGATTTTTATCTGTTTTTTTAGATCGTCTTTTTCAACCGATTGCCTCGGTGCGCGCACCGGCGCGGACTGCCTGGTTGCAGCCTTGTTTTTTTGTTTCCCCGTCCTCTTAACAGCCTTGCTGACGGACGACAACTTCCCGGTCATTCCGTTTCTCCTCGTCTCTGATAATTGCGCAATTATATACCCTTAGTAACCCGTATCCCCTAAAAAGGTTGACTTATTCCGCCAGTTTCCTGATGTTTTGGATCGGCGTTTGGGGGACCAGGTCGCAGCCTGGCCAGACCGCATCCACGCCCGCTTCTTTCGCCTTTTGAACTGCCTCTGCAACCGAGCCTTCATTTCCCTGCCACAAGGTTGCCACCGGGTCTACGTTGCCAAACAGCAACATGTCTTTTAGTACGGCGCGAGACGCATTCAGATCATTCAATTGGTCAACCGAGATCGCATCCGCGCCAGACTGCGCCAACAGACTCATGGCAGAGTCCGTTTTCCCGCACACCGAAAGCACGGTGGGGCGGGGTAGTTTCCTCGTCAGTTGTTGAAGCGCAGGCAATACGAAAGCCTCGAATGGTTTGGGTCCGATAAATCCAGGTGAGCCGCCCATCTCGTGAATGGTGATGAAGTCCGCGCCCGCGTCCAAATAGGCTTTCCCAATGCTTGCCAGAAAATTAGCGAGGACATCCAATGCTTTGAGCACGGTCTCTGGGTCGTCCTTCATTTCGCGAAAAAGATATTGAGCCTTGCAAATGTAGATCATCAACGTATACGGACCGGGGATAATGCCTGAGATCACAACATGCTTTCCAATATCCTTCTTCGCCAATCCAATTGCATCGCAAATTAACCCGATCCTTCCCCTCTTCCGATCTTCAATCTCCAAATCTCCGATCTCTTTTGTACTCTGAAACAACAGCTTGCGCACCTGCGGGAATTGCACTTCCTCCTTGCTGTAAAAAAGAAGTTCCGCGCCAAGCGCTTCCGCTGGGGAACAGAAATCCAATGGGAGCGTTGCCGAAGGCATCCCTGTCAACTTGAACGTACTTGCCGCCGCCCGCGCCATCTTCTCCGCATCGTGATGGACTTCATGCAATGCCAATCCCTCACTTGCCAATCCCTCGATCGTGACATGGATCAACCCGCTGAACGCGGGAACCGAAGAAATCTTTTCCCCGTACAACAACTTAATAATCTCAGCACGCATCAGGACCTCCACTTATAAATTACGGATTACGCTTTACGTGTTCCGTAATTCGTAATCCGTAACCTTCAACTTTCAACCTGTAACCTGCAACTAGCTCTTAACCGCCTTCACGATTGCCGCAATATGTTCTGCTGTATTTCCACAGCATCCGCCCACGACCTTCGCGCCCAGCGCTACATATTTCCTGGCATAGGTTGCCATGTCTTCGGGACCCATGTCATACACGCCCTGCTCGGTCTCGATATCCATATGCGGAACGCCCGCGTTCGGCTTGACCCACAGCGGCATATCGAGTTTGGTGGCTTGATATTCCTTTACCACCGCTTCCATATTATCGAGGGTGGTTCCACAATTCGCACCGACGAGCACAGCGCCCATCTCGGAGTAACGCTTCATCACATCCTTCGGCTTGACGCCCATCATCGAGCGCGTGCCGCGGTCATAACTGAACGACACCACGATGGGCAGATCTGTCACGGACCGTGCGCCTTCAAACGCAGCATTGGTCTCTTCGATGGCGAACATCGTTTCGATCAGCAAAAAGTCCACGCCGCCGTCGGCGAGGGCTTTGGCTTGCTCGGCGAAGGTCGCTTTCACATCCTCAAACTCGAGCGGACCATACGGTTTGATGATTCCGCCGACGGGTCCCATCGAACCGGCGACAAGTCCATTGTTCAACGAAGCGGCTTTGCGGGCGATCTCCGCTGCGCGTATATTGACCTCGGGGGTTCGATCCTGATATTTCGAGTCTTTCATTCGCATGCGAGTCCCGCCGAAGGTGCAGGTCAGGATGATATCTGACCCAGCCCGGGCGAAGGAGGAGGCGAGGTTCAAAATCGTATCCGGGTCATCGATGATGAGGTCCTCGGGTGGCTTGCCCGGCTTCAATCCCATTTTTTGCAAGTTCGATCCCGTTGCCCCATCCGCAACTAGAATTTCCCCGCCGCTCAGTCGTTCTAGAAATTTGTTCATTGTATTTCCTTATCGGTGATATCGGTGGTCGAGTAGCCGAAGGCGTATCGAGACCACCCGTTAATGAAAAACACTTTCTAACATGGTGGTCTCGATACGGGCGGGGAGAGCATCCGCCCTACTCGACCACCGATTTTTTACTTCATGAAGTTCTTCGCCAGCGGATCCGCCTTGCGATTCGGAATCAGATGCGCGATGTGCGGAAACGGCTCGCTCATGTGCGGGAAACTCGTCGCCAGCATGAATTGGTTTTGAAATTCGGGATCGGTGGGCAGTTCGAACCGTTCCACTTTGCGTGTCACTGAATCGATCTCGTTGCGTTTCTCGACGTTCAACAGCGCAATACGCGCGCCGTCGCCCGCGGCATTTCCAACCGCATATACTTTATCCAATTCGCAATCGGGAATCAGCCCGATCAGCATCGCTTTCTCTTTGTCGATGAAACTTCCAAAGCCGCCAGCGAGGATGATTTTATCAGGGCTTTCCAGATTACTGCGTTTCAAGAGCGTGCGAGCCGCCGTGAACAATGCGGCTTTCGCCAACTGGATCTGCCTAACATCCTGCTGGGTGATCGGGATGTCTCGTCCGATGGATGTTTCTTCCTTCCAGGCAATGACATACTCCCAACCGGATTCTCCCTCCCGAACGCGCTTCGAGTCCAAGTCTTTCTTGAACTTGCCCCGAGAGTCCACGATGCCTGCCCGGAACAATTCTGCCACAGAGTCGATGATGGCGGATCCGCAGATCCCTTTGACTTGACCAACAAACTCCGCATGATCGGTATTCCAACCTTCCACGCCGATGACCTTGTACTTCGGTTCGAGCGTTGTCTCATCAATATGGACCCGTTCCATCGCGCCGGGCGCGGCACGCATTCCATACTCGACATGCGCACCTTCCAATGCTGGTCCCGTGGGCGTGGACGTACACACTAGGCGTTTACGGTTTCCCAAGACCAACTCTGCGTTGGTGCCGACGTCGATCAATAACCAATTCTCGTCCTGCTTGTGCGGTTCTTCGGCAAGGATGACCGCGCTTGTATCCGCGCCAACAAATGAAGCAATGGTCGGCAGGACATGGATGTTTCCGGACGGGTTGATGTGCAATCCCAACTCTCTTGCTTTGATATCCATCGACTTGTGAATGGTCGGCACGAAGGGAGCAAGCCCCAAATCTTTTGGATGCAAATTCAACACCACATGGTGCATGGTGGAGTTGCCCACCAGGACCATCTCATGAATATCATCCAGACGGATATTAGCCGTATGCGCGGCTTGACTGAGCAATTTGTTCAAAGTGGCGATGATGGCTTTGTATAATTTCTCCAAACCGTCGGGCTGATCGATCGCGTACTGAATGCGGGACATGACATCCTCGCCGTACACGATCTGCGGATTCATCTCGGATTCAGAGGCAAGCACTTCGCCGGTGCGCAGATTGCATAAGTACAGCGCCACCGTCGTCGAACCGATATCCACCGCCGCCCCGTAGCTGTCTTCGTGATAGCCCGCCTGCACAGCGATCACTTCCCTGTCGTTGCGCACGGTAACGGTCACGCTCCATTTTGCTTCCCGAAGGGTCCTGGCGAGCGTGCGCAGGCAGGCATAATCAATGTCGAAGTCATGCCAGCGCGGAAGTTTTTCCTCCGTGCCGCGCACCAGCGCCATGGATGTTTCCAATCCCTTGGCAAGGCGTTCCCAATCCGCGATGGGACGCTCCAAATTGGGCGGCGCCATCGAGACGAGATATTTTCGTATGGCAGGCTTGATTTCGATCTCGCGGTCCCTCGCGCTCTTGCGGACGATCTGCTTGTTTCCGCGGCTTTCCTCTGGGACATTGATCAAAACATCGCCCAAAATCCTGCACTGACAGGATAGCCGGACCTGGCCTATTTCCCAGCCTTTTTCCTTTAATAACTTTGGTCTGCGCTCAAGATAAGCCCGTTCCTCGGTTCCAACAGGGGAGAGGTTCTCGCGCTTCGACTCGATGTTGTACTTCTCGAAGCGGCCCTCTTCCACCAGGACCATGCACTTTCCGCAGGTGGCGTTCTCTGCGCAAATGGATTCGATCTCCACGCCCAATTCCCTCGCCGCTGAACGAACCGACATGCCTTCGTCGATCTGGCCACGCCGACCGGAGGGCTGAAGGATGATGTTGTGTTTTTTAGTCATATTCTATGCAAAGCGCTCGGTCACCATCGGGTGTTGGCATATGGGACAATGATTACGCCAGATCAGCTTCACGGCGTGGAATCATTATCATCGCGGCGGCAGCTTCCAGTTCAGAAAGAAGCGTTTCGGCAACTTCCTCGGGTGTGCCATCGCGCTCGATCCATTCGCCGCGTTTGTATTCTTTGGCATAATCTGAAGTGGATGTAGCACCGATCGCCATCGCATATGCGTCGATCTTGTTCTGCACCTTTTGCGATAGTTCCTTCTTTATCTTGCGCCCGTCGGCTTCCACGGTAAATGATTGGGGAATGTCCCGCCAGTACATGACTTGGTATTTTGCCATTGCGTGTATCCTTCTTAAATTATATATAATTTTAGAAGGATTTTACGGGATGATGGGTATTGGGTCAATGGGAAAAGTCGTGGATTTAAAAAGAGCGAGGTGTGAATTAGAGGATATTTTTCAACATCTGTGCAACGGATCGAAAAACTTGGGAGTCGTCTCCCAAATCCACAAGAGGTTTGCCGGAAAACTCGAATGCTGAAAGGTCGTCATCGGCAGGGATCGTGCCAAGGAGAGGAATATCGGATTTTTCGATGAATGTTTTTAGTTCGGCTGGCATATCTCCGCGCAGTCGGTTGATGATGAGATACGCATTCTCGATGTTAATATCCAATTCCCTGCGCATATCTGCGATACGTTGTGCCGCGACCAAACCGCGCTGGGTGGGGTCGCTGACGATGAAAAGATGCTGTACGTCGCGCGTGGTGCGGCGCGAAAGATGTTCCATGCCCGCTTCGTTATCGATGATCACATACGCGTAATGACGGCTTAATCCGTCGATCACTTCGCGCAGGTTATGGTTTACCGCGCAATAACAACCCGGTCCTTCGCCGCGCCCCATCGCGATCAGGTCGAAGCGAGATCCTTCTGCAAGCGATGAACGGATGTGGTAATCAAGGTATTCGCGTTTGCTCGTACCGCCCGGCATGGTGCCCATTGCGGCGCCGCCGTTGGTCAACGAAGTTTTAACCTGTTCCAGCATATCTTCGCGGATGTCGCCGACCGTCCATTCGAGGTCGAGCCCGAGCACCATGTTGAGATTCGAGGATGGATCTGCGTCGATGGCGAGGATGCTGCCGGTTTGATTCTGGGCGAGATACTTGATGATCATGGCGGAAACAGTTGTTTTACCGACTCCGCCTTTGCCTGCGAGCGCAATGGTAGTGGTCATTCATACACCTCGCCACTGGTCAACTCGGTGAGTTTTTGAATGATGGTTTGAGCCGACAGTTTCAGGCTTTCGACATGATCGTAGACCGGAATGCCCAAGCGGTCCGCTTCCTGCACTTTCAAGTCGGCAGGCAGATATCCGATCAATGGGATTTCGTTTGCCTCAGACTCGAGGAAATCCGCTTCCTCCCCGTTCCGAACTTTGTTCCCGACCAGATACAACCGCATCAATCCGATGTCGTTCGCCAGTTTCCTGATCTGCTTCGCAGTTCCC